>NZ_CP046520.1:0-3200 GCF_023921145.1 Clostridium sp. 16K-1-R1 | reverse complement strand
ATCTTATTTTAAAAAAAGTAATTATTATATAACGCAAGAAAGATGGCTTGAACTTTGGAAAAAATCAATGAGAGATGAAAGAATAACTCAAGTTGATGTAAGAAAAGCTAAGTTAAATAATTATAAAGAAGTGTACGAGCTATCAAAATATTCAGCTAAAGATACAGATTATTTAATCAATAAACCAGTATTTAAAATGTTTTATAAAGCATTAAAAGGAAAACAAGTATTAGTATTTAGTGGTTTATTTAAAGAAGCTCATAAGATGTATTTAAATGGTGAATTAGATGTTTATAAGAAAAAAGATGAAATTGAATACGTATATATGATTTATTATGATTGGCATAAAAAACAATATGAAGAACGAAAATTAAGAGAATTAACTGAAGAGGAAAAAGAAAAGATAAATTCGTTAGATTATATATTGTAAAATCATAGAAATAAAAAAAATTGTAATTTTCATAAAATTTTTTTAATATTATACATAAATAATATTGAAAGTGGAGGTAAATTTATGATTGTAACTAGTACTGGTATTGTTAATGGTGTAATTGATAAAAAATTTGGTAAAAATGGTACTCATTTTAATAAAAATGGAATTCCAACATATTCATTGCCTTTTAAAATAGAAAATGCACCTTGTAATACAAAATCATTTGCACTTGTTTTAGAGGATAAAGATGCCTTTCCTATAAGTGGTGGTTTTTCTTGGATACATTGGACTTGCGCTAATATAACTAGAAATGAATTATTTGAAAATGAAAGTCAAACTGCAACAGATTTTGTTCAAGGTCTTAATAGTTGGATCAGTATTCAAGGCGGTCAACAAAGTAAAGAGCTTTCTAGTTTTTATGGTGGAATGGCTCCTCCAGATAAACCTCATACTTATGAGTTACATGTTTTTGCTTTAGATACTTTGCTTAATTTAAAATCTGGATTTAACATGAATGAACTTTATTCAAAAATGAATGGTCATATTTTAGAAGAATATACTTTAAAAGGTTTGTATTACGATAAATAATTCAAATCAAAATAAATATAAAATCAAGGTGGAGATAAAAAATAATGGAGCAGATCTGAATAGATCTGCTCCATTATTTTTTATACTACCTTGATTGGGAGAAGAAACAAGACACTGAATAAAAAAGGACGATAGTCCTTCTGCCAAACGGCGAGTGCCGTCGGAGACGCAAAGAAAATTTTGATTAAACTTTTATAAAAGTTTATGGGTGAAACGAAGTGAGGGCAAAGCCCTAAAAAGTATGTTAAAATAGTGGGAATATTAGTGGGAATATAAAAAGTTTTAATATTTATATCATATCCTATAATAAATTATTGATTTTAAAAGGATTTTTAAGTATTTAATTCCCACTCGTATTATGTTTTCTATATATTACTATAGTAATATATAGAATTAATTTTATTAAAAATAGATAGGGTGTGATAATTTATGATAGATAGTTTAATAATCAAAAGTGATATTTACAGGAAAAAGGAAAATGAATTAAAAGAGAAAGATAATAAGATTGAATATTTAAGTAGTACTTTAGAAGAATTTAAAAGAGCTGTAGATTTGAAAGATGACGAAATTAAAATTTTAAAAGGTAGTATTGAAAGCCTATCTAAAAAACTCAATAAATTTAATGAATTTTTAAATCTTATTATGATAATGAATGAAATTAAAAAATTTAAAGATAGTTTCTTAAGTCATTCTAAAATAACTAAGAATGAAACCATGTTCCATGATAAAGATAAAATTTATATAAATAAAAAGTTCTTAGAGGAGAATTTTTTTAAAACTTATCAAAATATGATTTTTAAAGATAAGCTGCATTTATTAAAACTATTAAATCTTATTGAAGTATCTGAAAAAAGTAGATTTACAAAAAAGGTATTTGTAAATGGAAAATATAAAAGAATGATTGTTTTTGATAGACATATTTTAGATTTTTATTATAATCTATGCTCTTGCTAATGTTAAATATACATTTATATGGCATCAGAATCAATTCTAAGAGGTTTAAACCTATGTTATAGTATATTTGCATTAAAATAGTTTTTTAATAGCATTAAAATTGATTTTGAATGATTTTATAATTTCATTTTAGTAAGCTTAAAAAATAAAAAGAGCAATTAATATTAATTGCTCTTTTTATTTTCTCTTTTTCAAGAGATAAATTTTTTTGAAATGAATTTTATTTTTTGGTGAATTTTTTTAATTCATATTTATATTTCAATATTTTAAATTTAAATATATATTTTTTGTATCAATTTTTTTTAATTTTATAAAAAAAATTGAGTGGATTTATCTGCTCATTTTTTTTATAAAAAAGTGGACTTTTATGGACACTTTTTTACGAGATTTTTTTATTAAAAAATCGAGTTTCTTCTTTTCTTGATACTATACGGAACTATTCGAATTTAATAAAAAACCCGAGAGCCATTGAAAACTCTCGGGTTGAATAAAAAAAAACTTGCATTTTAGGGTGGAAAAAATTATAATTTTAAGTGTCCAATTCAAAAAAATAAATTTACCACGAAAGGAGCAAGTTTTTTAATGGGACTACGTCCCTTTAATTTACTATTAATAACATGAATAATAATAACAAAAAAGAAGAAAAAAAACAAGATGAAATTATTGTAAAGTGTACAGAAAAAAAGAAAAAGAACCCAAAGTTTAGTAATTACATAAGTGAATTTTTAAGTAAAAGTGGACAAGAAAGAGTATCAACCTGTGGAGATTTTATTATGTTACTTAGTGATTTGAAATTAGAAAATAGAAAATTACATAAAGCAAATTTTTGTGAAAATAGATTTTGTCCAATGTGTAGTTGGAGATTATCATTAAAAGATAGTTTAGAAATAAGTATTCTTATGGAACATTTAAGAAAAGAAGAAAATAAAGAATTTATATTTTTAACATTAACAACTCCAAATGTAAAAGGTGAAGAATTGGAGCAAGCAATAAAAGAATATAATAAAGCTTTTGAGAGATTAATTAAACTTAAAGAAGTTAAAAGTATTGTTAAAGGTTACATAAGAAAACTTGAAGTAACTTATCAAGGAGAGAAATATATAACTAAAAAATTGTGGAGAATAAAAAAAGATTATTATATAAAATTAGGTTTAAAAATAGGAGATTTAGAGCCTAATTATAATACTTATAATCCACATTTTCATGTAGTTTTAGTAGTTAATAA
>NZ_CP046519.1:0-3842 GCF_023921145.1 Clostridium sp. 16K-1-R1 | reverse complement strand
TCATTTTTCTCTAAGATTTTTATATTTTTTTAAAATTGAATTATTTAAAATTAAGCTAGATATTTTTATTCAAAAATCCTAACTCAATTTTAAATAAGAGCATAAAGAGAAAATGGTTCCAAAAGTATTTGGAGCCTAGTCAGTGCCTAGGTTTTCTCTGTCCCCCAATGTAAACGTTCTTACATAACTTTTACATACCTTTTTGCATAACTTTTGCATACCATTTTTAGTATGTAAAAGTTATGCAATCTTAAAATCGCTCAAAATCAATTTTAAGGCTATTAAAAAATGTTTTAGTGAAAATATACTAATGTATAGACTAAAACTTCTTACAATTGATTTTAACGCCATATAAAGACATATTAGATGTTGTTAAGAACATAGGTTGTAATAAAAATCTAAAATATGTCTATCAAAAACAATCGTTCTTTTATATTTTCCATTTACAAATACCTTTTTTGTAAATCTATTTTCTTCAGATACCTCAATAAGATTTAATAATTTTAATAAATGCAGCTTATCTTTAAAAAGCATATTTTGATAAGTATTGAAAAAATTCTTTGCTAAATATTTTTTGTCTATATAAATCTTATCTTTATCATGGAACATGATTTCATTTTTAGTTATTTTAGAATGGCTTAAAAAACTATCTTTAAATCTTTTAATTTCATCCATTATGCTAATGAGATTTAAAAACTCATTAAATCTATTGAGTTTTTTAGATAAGCTTTCAATGTTGCATTTTAAATTTTTAATTTCATCATCTTTTAAATCTACAGCTCTTTTAAGTTCTTCTATAACTCCACTCAAATATTCAATCTCATTATCTTTCTCTTTTAATTCATTTTCCTTCTTTCTGTAAATCTCACTTTTAATTATTAAATTATCTATCACAAAATACCACACCCTATCTATTTTAAATAAAATTAGTTCTATATATTACTATAGTAATATATAGAAAAACATAATACGAGTGGGAATTAAATACTAATAAATCTTTTAAAAATCAATAATTAAACGTGGGATATAATCTAAATATTAAAACTTTTTATATCCCCACCAATATTCCCATTATTTTAACATACTTCTTAGGGCTTTGCCCTCACTTCGTTTCACCCATAAACTTTTATAAAAGTTTAATCAAAATTTTTTTAGCGTCTCCGACGGCACTCGCCGTTTGGCAGAAGGACTGTCGTCCTTTTCTATCGAGTGTCTTGATTATTCTCCCAATCAAGGTAGTATAAAAATAAATTGAGCAGATCTATTCAGACCTACTCAATTTATTTTTATCTCCACCTTGATTTTATTGTAAGTTCATTATTTTAAAAATACATAACATTATAATTTTAACATAAATATCCAAAACATATAAGTCTTGTAATCGTTTTTATATAATGTAAAATAAAACTATAATTTTCAAGGACGTGATAAAGTTATGAAAAAAATAAATTTAACAAGAAAGTTATTATTTTTTTTAGGATTAGCTCCTCTAAATGAAGAAATAGATTTAGATTTTAATTTTAAAACTAGAACTATAATTATATTAATTTTTATTAGTTCAATATTCTTATTTAACAAATACTTTTTAAATATATTTATAAGTAATTTAAACATATTTTTAAGAGTAATAATCACATTGACTTATTTATTTATTTGGGTCAACATTTTATATTTAATAACTATAAAACAATATAAAAAATCAAAGGAGTGATATTCAATGAACAAAAAAAGATTTCCTAAATTTTTTTCATTATTACTTATATTAACATTTCTTACTAATCTAAATGTTTTTGCAACAGAACTAAATACTACACAAGATGAAACTCTTAAGAACATAGAGGTAATTACTGATAATGATACTGAATTTAAAACTAAAGCTATATTTTCAACTGGAAGAGAAGAAACAGTGACAATAAATAAAGAAAATGGACAAGTATTAGTAAAAGAAGATGATAAAAAATTGGCAGAATATAATATTGATGAAATTATTACTATAGAAAATAAAGATACATACACAGAAAATAATAAACCTAGAAGAGTAAAAAGGGATGCTGGAAGTTGGTATCAAGTTAGCTCATGGCCAAGAACTAATGTCGAAGCAGATTATAAAAGAGTAAGTGCAGTAATTTCTGGAGCAATGTGGTTGATGCAAATTCCTTATCCAGCAGCTTATGAAGCCATTAAGTACATGTATACAGCTATGACTGGACAAGACTTACCAACAGTATTTGGATATTTATCTAAAAAATGGGAATATTCAGGATTTGTTTATAAGGACAAACACAATAGTTCTAACGGAAAAGTAGTTTATCATTATTGGTTTAACGGAGTATGGAAAGATTATCATGCTGGATATTTTACTTGGAGCTAAATAAAAAAAAGATTAGTGTATAAAATATGCACTAATCTTTTTTTATATCTATCAAAAACTATCTTCCATTTCATTAATTAATTTATGATTTAAACTTTCTTTTTCTTCTTCAGTTAATTCTCTTAATTTTGTATTTTCATATTCTTTCTTAGTCCAATTATAATAAAGCATATACTCATATTCTATTTCATCTTTTTCTTTATAAACTTCTAATTCTCCATCTAAATACATCTTATGAGCCTCTTTAAAAAGTCCTCCAAATACTAATACTTGTTTTCCTTTAAGTGCTTTATAAAACTCTGAAAATACTTTTCTATTTATTAAATAATCACTATCTTTTGCTGAATATTTTGATAGCTCGTACACTTCTTTGTAATTACTCATTTTTGCTTTTCTTACATCAACTTGAGTGATCCTCTCATCTTTCATTGACTTTTTCCATAATTCAAGCCATCTTTCTCTTGAAATATAAGTTCTATTTCCAAAATAACTTTTATTAACTGCTATAACTACATGAAAATGTGGATTATAAGTATCATAGTTAGGTTCTAAATCTCCTACTTTTAATCCTTTATTTTCATAATACTCTTTTTTCTTTCTCCATAATTTTTTAGTTATATATTTTTCTCCTTGATATGTTACTTCAAGTTTTCTTATGTAACCTTTAACTATTAACTTAACTTCTTTAAGTTTCATCAATCTTTCAAAAGCTTTATTATATTCTTTTATAGCTTGTTCAAGTTCTTCTCCAGTAACATTTGGAGTCGTTAAAGTTAAAAATATAAACTCTTTATTTTCTTCTAGCATCAAATGCTCCATTAAAATACTTATCTCTAAACTATCTTTTAAAGCCATTCTCCAACTGCACATTGGACAAAATCTATTTTTACAGAAGTTACCTTGATGTAGCTTTTTATGTTCTAATTTTAAGTCTGCTAACAACATCAAAAATCCCCCACAATCTTTTATTCTTTCTGACATTTTTACAGATACAAAAGGCTCTATATAGTCACTAAACTTTGGATTTTTAACCTTTTTTTCTTTACATTTATCTATTATTTCACATTTGTTAATTTCTTCTTCTTGTTTTTTTGTCAAAACTATAGTATTATTATTCATAGTGAATTAGTTCTTTTGTGTCAACAAAAGGATTTTAAAATTAAATAAAAATGTCCTAATAAGACACGAAAAAGAACTTGCTCCTTTCTGAAGTTATTATAATTTTTTGCTTGGTCACTTAAAATTATAAAATACTTTCCTGAAAATAGCAAGTTTTTATCGTTTAACCCTAGAGTTTTCAACGACTCTAGGGTTTTTTGTTAAATTCGAATAGTTACCGATAGTATCAAGAATGAAATTTCTCGATTTTTTAAGCAAAAAATCTCGCAAAAAGTGTCCGTAAAACTTCCACTTTTTTCAGAAAAAATGAGCAGATAAATCTACTCATTTTTTAAATAAAAATATTATTTTT
>NZ_CP046518.1:0-12363 GCF_023921145.1 Clostridium sp. 16K-1-R1 | reverse complement strand
CATCATATTTAGTTGAATCTTTAAATGGAATAGAAACTATAAAGGCATTTAATGCAGAAAGAGAAGTTAATTTAGAAACTGAAAAAAGATTTATAAAATTTATAAAAGCAATATTCAAAAATGAGTACATAAATAATATTCAAATGTCTTTAAAAAGTTTGGTAAAGGGTATATTTGCTATAGCTATTTTATGGATTGGAACTATTCAAGTTTTAAATGGGAAAATATCTTTAGGTGAGCTGTTAACTTTTAATGCTTTACTAGTTTATTTTTTAAATCCAATAGAAAATATAATAAATTTGCAACCAACATTACAAACAGCAGTTGTAGCAGCAGAAAGATTAAGTGAAATATTAGATTTATCTTTAGAAAAAGCTGAAGATGAACATAAAAAAATTAATCCAAATTCATTAAATGGAAAAATAGAATTTAAAAATGTTGACTTTAGATATGGAACAAGACAACTTATTTTAAAGAATATAAATATGACTATAAATAAAGGCGAGAGAGTTGCATTAGTTGGTGAAAGTGGTTCTGGTAAAACTACTATAGCAAAGCTTTTACTTAATTTTTATCAATGTGAAAAAGGAGAAATTATAGTAAATGATTATAATTTATTAGATATTAATGTTGAAGCTCTTAGAGATAAAATTGCGTATATATCACAGGAAACATTTTTATTTAATGGAACTATATTAGAAAACTTAATGCTTGGAAATCCTTATTTAACCTATGAGGAGATTATAGAAGCTTGTAAAAAGGCTCAGATACATGATTTTATAAACTCCTTACCATTAAGATATAATACTTTGGTTGAAGAGAATGGTTCGAATTTTTCAGGAGGGCAAAAACAAAGATTATCTATTGCGAGAGCAATACTTAGAAAGCCTGAAATACTTATAATGGACGAAGCTACAAGCAATCTTGATTCTATAACTGAAAAGGCTATAGAAAAGACTATACATGAATTTAGTGAGGGAATGATAACTATAATAATAGCTCATAGATTAAGTACAATTATGAGATGCGATAATATTTATATTTTAGAAAAAGGTGAAATAAAGGAACAAGGTAGTCATAAGGAATTATTAGAAAAACAAGGGCGATATTATGAACTTTGGAAAGAGCAACTTCCTGATATAGAAAAAAATGAGATTAAGGAGGTTGTTGAATATGAAGTTTAAGATAGACAATATTGAAAATCTAAGTGATAGTAGGCAAGTTATGGAATCTAAGCCTAACAAATTTATTATGATATTTATTTATATATTAATAGCAATTATAGCAACTTTTCTTATTTGGGCATGGTTTAGTGAAAAAGAAATAATAGTTAAAGTTCAAGGTGTAGTTAGACCGGATAATGAAATTCAGAGTATATCAAATATAATACAAGGTGAAGTAAAATCAGTGAAAATGAAGAATGGTGAAGAGATAAAAAAAGGAGATATTTTATTTGAAATAGATTCTTCAGAGTTACAAGATAAGAAAAATCAAATAAATGATCAAATAGATTATTTAGATAAGGATAACAAAAATCTTGAGAAGCTAAATAAATCAATTAATGAAAATACAAATTATTTTGAAAACAATGATGAAGAAAAGGAATATTATTATAAATTTAAAAGTTATGAAGCTGGAAATAAGGTTTCTCTTGAAGAAAAAAATAATATTTCTGATTCTAAAAAGGAACTCCTTAATGAAAAAGCTAATTTAGAGACACTTAATAAATCAATTAGTGAAAATAAAAACTATACTGAGCAAGGTTCAGTATATAGTGCACAATATGATAGCTATATTAGTTCAAGAGAAATGATTTTAAATAAAATAGAGCAGCTTAAAAATAGCAAAGATAGTTTAAATAATGAGATTGAAACAAATAACAAAGAAATAGAACAGTTGAACTCTGAAAATAATACTATAGATAACTTAGAAGAAAAAAAGTCAGTTATCATTGAAAAAAATAAACAGTTAAATAATCAAATAAATCAAATAGATTTAGAAATTATAAATAGTAATGAGCAATTAGAAAAATTAAAAAGTGATACTATAGCTCAAATAAAGGGAAATATAGAAAAAA
This sequence comes from Clostridium sp. 16K-1-R1, assembly GCF_023921145.1. Classification (NCBI taxonomy): domain Bacteria; kingdom Bacillati; phylum Bacillota; class Clostridia; order Eubacteriales; family Clostridiaceae; genus Clostridium; species Clostridium sp. 16K-1-R1. The sequence goes on along the minus strand of NZ_CP046518.1, from coordinate 10,286 downwards.
TAAATCAAAACATAAGCAAGCTAGATAGCAATATTAGTAGTTTAGATGAAACAGTAAATATTTCTAAGGATAAAAATAAAACAACAATATTAGCACAAATTGAAGAAAAAGTGAATTTAAATACTCAAAAGAAAAAAGAATTAGAGGAAAATAAAAAATTGATAGAGCAAAGTATAGAAAAATGTATTGTTAAAGCTCCAGTAGATGGAAAACTAAATGTTAATATTAATTTAGAACAAGGAGTTATATTACAAACAGGTGCAATGGTAGCAAGTGTAATTCCTGATTCTAATACATATAAAGTTGATTTAATGATACCAACAAAGGATATAGCAAATATAAAAAATGATGAAGAGATAAAGTATAGTTTTGAAGCGTTACCATATAGAGAATATGGATTTTTAGATGGTAAAGTAGAAAGTATAAGTCCAGATTCTAAAATTGATAATGAAAAAGGAATAGCATTTTTTGAAGGTGAAGGAAGTTTAAATTCTAATATATTATATAGCAATAAAGGGGAAGAAAGTTTTATAAAAGCAGGAATGATGTGTGAGGCTAAAATAATAACAAGAAAAGAAAAAATGTTATATTATCTTTTAGAAAAAATAGGCTTAAAGAATAGCTAGAATGGAGTTTATTTAATAATGAATTATGCAGATATATCTTTAATAATAATTATGTGTATAGTTAATACACTATTTCTATATAAAGTGATAAAAAATAAAAAGAATTTATCAATGAATTCATATACTGTTATAAGTTTAGGCAGCAGTAATGATAAAATAATGGATAAATTAATAATTCCATATTTATTTTTTAATTATATTCTAATTTTATTATATACAGTTATAAGTGAATTTTTTTTAATATTTTTAATTATCTATATGCCAATAATGTTTCTTTCTTTACCGATTATTTATGTAAGTAATGATTATATAGGTACATTGGTTAGGGGAGTAGATACTAGAAATATAGATTTTATTGAAATAAATGTACATGTTGAATATATAGAAGTTGTATTTAAGTATAAAAATGAAGTATATAAAAAATTAAAATATAGATTAAGTATTTTAAGAAAAAATAAAGAGATAGAAGTAAATAAATTTATAGATACATTAAAAGAATATGGATATAAGATATACGTAAAAACATTCAACTAAGAAATAAAAAAGAGCTTTTAAAAGCTTTTTTTTATTTACAGAAAATATGATATAATTTTCTTAGTTTTTACAAAAGGGGAGGTGAATGAGTGGGGAAGGCATTACAAGTAAATAATATAAGTTATATAGATAATGTTCATAGTGATAGTAAAGGATGGATAACTAGGAGCGTTATTGATAAAAAAGGATATAGTCAATGGCACTATAAATACGCTGAATTAAAAGATTTAGATATGAGTGGTGAAAATATCTATATAACTTTAAATACGTTCTATAAGCCGTGTAGAAGGCTAGAAAACATAAAAGAATTAAATACATTATTTATAGACTTAGATTATTATAAAACAGGTAAAACTAAAGATCAGGTATTAATGGATTTAGAAAAGAATTATTTTAATCAAAGTATTCCTACACCAAACTATGTAATAGATAGTGGGAGAGGAATGTATTTAATATGGCTAATAAATGCAGTACCTAGCCAAGCATTACCATTATGGAAAGCAGTACAAGAATATTTATATAAGCAATTAAAGTGTTTTGGAGCAGATAGACAAGCCTTAGATGCAACCAGGATATTAAGAGTACCAGGAAGTATAAATTCTAAATCTAAAACAGTAGTAAATATATTAGACGAGTATGAATATATTTATGATTTAAGAGAAATACAAAATGGATTTTTACCTGAATTAAAGCCATATGAAAAGAAAAAAGGCAGACCAAGTAAAATAAATTATATTTATAGAGAAAGAAGTTTATATTATGGAAGAATACAAGACATAATAAAACTTTGTGAACTAAGAGAATATGATTTAAAAGGACATAGAGAACTTATATTATTTTTATATAGATATTACCTTTGTAGTTTTACAGAAGACATTGAGAAGGCATTAAATGATATTTTAGAACTTAATAGTATGTTTAGACAACCTTTAAGTGAAAGAGAAGTTATAAGAGCAACTATGAGTGCTGAAAGATGTTATTTAGATAAAAATAAGCAATATAAGTATAAGAATGAAACTCTTATAGAGCTATTAGAAATTACAGAAGAAGAGCAAAAATATATGACAATAATAATTTCTAAAGAAGAATATAAGAGGAGAAAAAGAATAAGAAATAAAAATAGTTATGATGGTGAGAAGGCAAAAAAAATTTACCAAGAGAAATTAAAATCTCAAGGTAAATTGAGTGAAAAAGAAAAAATTTCACAACGTAGAGAAAAAATTTTAGACCTACTGGACAAAGGTCATACGCAAAAAGAAATCTATACGTTAATGAAAATATCTAAACGTACATGTATAAATGACGTTAATTTCTTACGAGAACAAGGTTTAATATAACCTTGTTCTTTTGTATTATAAGATAATTTATTATATAAATCAAACTTTAAATTTTATTTATATAGGTGCAAAATTTTTTCAGCCCTTGTATTATAGGGTACTTTGTACCTGTCCTTTTTTATGGGAGAGGGTTAGAGCTAAGTTTTTATTTTAGCTAGTTCCGAAGGAACTTATATTATAGTGCCCCTTTATTTTTTTGCTTGAGTTAGAATGTAAAAAAAAGATTATCGAAAATAGAGGTTTATTTGTGTGGCTACAGAATTAAATTAGTAGAAGTATTAAAGTAAAGTGAGGATTTTTTTGTGGCTACAAAGGTGATAAAAGATGATGTTATAAGGTTTAGAGTGACCAAGGAGCAGAAAGAAAAATTGAAAAAGATTGCTGAAGAAAAGAACACTACAATAAGTGAAATTTTAAATGTGGCTACAAAAAATGTGATAAAAAATTACGAGGAACAAGAAAAAAATTATAAAAAAATGTGCGAAAGATCTGTAGCTACAGAAAAAAAAATTCAAGAAATTAAATTAAATTTAGAAAAAAGAAAATTAAAAAACGAAAAAAAATTTGCAAATAAATTAAAGCTTTTTTCCCTGGATTAAGAAAATAAAAATTAATTATTAGTATTAAAAAATGATTAATTTAATTTTTTTGATGAAAAAAAAGCTTCTTTATTTTATGCTTGAAAACTCTTTTCTTAAGGGATAAAATTTAATTAAAGTAAGCATTGCAAGATTAGTATTTGAGTACCCAAAAAGGGTATATCAAATACGACCGTAAAACAAGTTTTACTATCTTGCTTGGGTTAGGGCAAAGCCCTCCAAGACCACACCCAATAAAAAAATCAAAGATTTTTTAGGAGGAAAAAAAATGAATGAAAATAGAAAAAGAGATAAGCAAATAAAATTTTATGTTAATGAAAAAGAGTATGAGCAGATAAAAAAGAAGGTAGAAAAATCAAAATTAAAGCAACAAGATTATTTAATAAAGAGTGCATTAAATAAAAAAATAATAGTAATAGATGGATTAAAAGAAATACTTTTAGAGCTATCAAGAGAGGGAAATAATTTAAATCAAATAGCAAAAAAAATAAATGAAGGTGAACAAAAAGACATAAAAGAAATGAAAAATAAATTAAATAATTTATGGGATTTGATTGAAAAAATTTTAAAGGAGAGTAATAAATAATGGCAGTAATAAAATATTTGCCAGGCAAAAAAAGTTTAAAAAGACAATTAAAATATTTAGAAAAAGAGGGAAAAACTTTAGAAGAATTAAAAACAGGAATTAATTGTACAAGCGATAATGTTGAAAAAGAATTTAATATAGTTAAAGAACTTTACAACAAAAAAGAAGGAAAACAATATTATCATTATACACAATCTTTTAATCCAGAAGATAAAATTACACCAGAAAAAGTTCACGAAATCGGAAAGGAATGGATAGAAAAAAATATAAAAGGGTATCAAATTTATTTAGTAACTCACATAGATAAAGAACATATTCATAATCATTTTATAATTAATTCGGTTAGTTTTGAGGACGGAAAAAAGCTTCAGATAAGTCCAAAAAAATTAGAGAAAATGAAAAAAGAAAGTAATAAAATTTGTAAAAGAGAACATTTAACAGAAATAAATTTAAATAAAAAAAATGAAGTTTTAAGAACAGATGAAGAATACAGAATAGAAAAAAGAGGACAAGAAACTTGGAAAGGAGAACTTAGAGAAGTAATTGAATTAGAATTAAAAAAATCAAAAAGTTTAGAAGAGTTTAGAGATAATTTAAAAGAAAAATATGGTGTAGAAACAAGAGTAACAAAAAGTACAATAAGTTACAGACATCCAGAACAAAAAAAATCAGTAAGGGGAAAAAGATTAGGAGAAAACTATACAAAGGAGAGGATTTTAAATGAGTTTAATAAACAAACAGACAGGTCAATCAGCAAGGGAGATAATAGAGGAAGAGAAGAAGAGAGAGGAATTGAAGAGGGAAACAGAGGAGTTGAAAAAACTAAGGGAAGAAGTGAAGAGCATAAGAGAAGACCTATATCTGAAGGGAGGATTCCAGACAGAATTAGAAGAGATGATGATAAATATAAAGCAAATGGAAAAAAATATTTTGAAAGACTTAAAAAAGATAGAGAATTGGCAGCACGAAGAGAAAGAGAACTTAGAGAGCTTGAAGAAGAACGTATTAGAAGAGAAAAAGAAGAGTATAGAAGATTTGAAGAAAGCCTTAGACGAGGCAGAGAAAATGAAAGAGAGTTTGAAATGTAAATTAGAATATATAGAAAATAAGAGTATTGAATTAGAAAAAATAGAATTATTTAATAATGCTGAAGAAATAAGAAAAAATTTAGATGATATTTTTGAGGAAAGAAAAAAAGAATATTTAAGTTTTTTTGAAAAAGAAAAAGAGTGTATTGAAGAAGAGAATAAGAAAAATAAAAAAGAATTAGAAGAATTTAAAAATAAAATAGAAGAAAAAAGAAACTATTTTAGAAAACCTATTTTAATAATAAGTACTATATGTGTAGGAATAACACTTTATGGGTTATTTAAAATTAATAGTGTAAGCAATTTAATAAATGAACATGAAAAGAAATTAACTTATAAAGGTGCTGTAGAAAAAGCTAAGCTTAAAGATCAGCCTATAGTATATGGTTCAATGAATGAACCTTTAAAGCAAGGGGATATAGAAATTACTGTAACTAATGTTTTAAGAGAAAGTATTTCATCAAATAAAGATAAAGTTAAAGTAGATATAACTTTAGAAAATTTATCCGATGAGGATTTGGAAATAAATTCAGATATGTTTAAAATCGTAGGAGATAGTGGAAGAGCAGATTCAAATTCATCTTCTATTTTTAATAAAAATATAGATAGAATAGTAAATAGAGGAAGGAAAGAACATTTTGTATATGGAGCAGTAGTAAAGAAAAATGATAAAAATTTAGAATTAGAATTTGGACGAGGAGTAATTAAATTAAGTTAAATTAATTATTTGCAATAATTATAAAAAAATGATATAATAAATAAATAGTGTTAAAACTAATAAAAAGTTTCGATTAGGTAAATAGTTTCTCATTAAAAAATTAGAGATTATTATCAATTTAGAATCTTTAATTTTAGGAGGAATGTATTTATGACAGATAAAATAATAGCATGTAGAGATTGCGGAAGTGAATTTATATTTTCAGTTGGAGAGCAAGAGTTCTACAAAGAAAAAGGATTTGAAAATGAGCCAACAAGATGTATGTCTTGCAGAAGGTCTAAAAAACAGCAAAACAATAGAAGATAATTTTAGTGTGTTAAAGGTTATAGTTTAAACTATAACCTTTTTTTTATTTTATTTTATACATTTTAATAATCTTATACTCAAGAAAACTATGATCATCTTAATTCTAAGTTATTTAAGAATTAAAGTTTATAAGATAAAATGAGTACATATTATATGTTGGAATATGATGATAATTTTGATTTCATACATTAATTTTATAGGAGGAATAGAAAATGAGGCTATTACTAAGTGATAGAGAGTTAAATATTAATTTTTTAGAAAATGATGAAAATAAATATATTGATTTGTCTAAGCTTAGAATTTCAAATTGTATAGGATGTTTTGGGTGTTGGACTAAAACTCCTGGAAAATGTATTATCCGTGATGATGCAGTAAATGTTTATCCTATTATTGCAAAGAGCGATAAGGTAATTTATGTAAGTAAAGTTAAATATGGTTCTTATGATACAGTTATGAAAACCATGCTTGAACGAGCTATTCCAATTCAACAAGCATTTATTCGTCTTTTAAATGGGGAAGCTCATCATGTTCAGCGTGATGTTGCTATGAAGGAAGCTATTATTATTGCATATGGAAATATAGAAGATGAAGAAAAGGAAATATTTAAAAGATTAATAGAGCGTAATTCTCATAATATGAATTTTAAAAGTTTTGATGTTATTTTTGTAGATAAAGAGAATTTAGAGGAAGTAGTATCTAAGGAGGTTAAAAAATGGGAAGAGTAATTATTATAAATGGTAGTCCAAGAGCACCAAAATCTAACTCTAAACGTTACGGAGAAATCTTTAGAAGCTATTACAAAGGACAAGCTGATATTTTTAATATTGCAAAGAATAATTATAAAGATATTTGTAACAAGATAGAAGAATATACAGATATACTTTTTATTTTTCCACTTTATGCAGATGGACTTCCAGTTACAGTACTTAACTTTTTAAAAGTTCTTGAAGAAAATCCACTCCAAAATAAACCAAGAGTAAATGTAATGATAAATTGTGGGTTTATAGAGCCTGAACAAAATAACGTTTGTATTGATATGGTTAAATTATTTTGCAAACAAAATGGATTTGATTTTAATTCAATATTATCAATTGGTGCTGGTGAAGCTATTTTAGGAACACCTTTTAAAATTTTTGTAAAATGGAAAATAAAAAAATTAGCAAAAGCTATTTATAATAGTACTGTTGAAAGTTTAAGAGTTACCATGCCTATATCAAAAACGATGTATCTTAAAGCTTCTACGAATTATTGGATTAATTATGGTAAAAGAAATGGTATAACAAAATCACAGATGGAAACCATGAATATTGAATAGCTAGTTATTTTACCGTATTTAAAGTGTATAAGTATAATAAAAAATTTCAACTAGGTAAATAGTTTCTCATTAAAACTTAAAGAGTATTAGCAAATATACTTCTAGATTTAGGAATAATGAAAATTAAATTTATAGAAATAGAATATTAAATAAAGTTTAATATAAATAATTTATAATTATATTACCTTACATAAAATTTTTTTAGTTTTAGTATCAAAAAGGAGTGTTTTTGATATATTTTTTTGAATAAGTAAACAAGCCATTTAATAAGTTTAAAAATGTGTCTAAAAAGGTATCATAATCTATTAAGAATATGATACCTTTTTGATATAATAAAAGAAATAAATTTAGAAAAAATGGAGATAAAATTATGTTAGTTGGATATGCAAGGGTTAGTACTGAAGAACAAAGTTTAGATAGGCAAATAGATCTTTTAGTTGAGTATGGAGTTGATAAGAGAAATATATATCAAGAAAAGATAAGTGGTACTAAGGCTTATAGAGAGCAGTTAGATAAAATGATAGAAGAGCTTCAAGAAGGAGATACAGTTATAATAACTGACTTAACTAGAATATCAAGAAGTACAAAGGATTTGCTTAATATTATAGATAAAATAAAAGCTAAAGGAGCCAGTATAAAAAGTATTAAAGATACTTGGTTAGATACATCAAGTGATAATCCATATAATAGTTTTTTACTAACTGTTATGAGTGGATTAAGTCAATTAGAAAGGGACTTAATAAGCCAAAGGACTAAAGAAGGGTTAAGAAGTGCAAAAGCTAGGGGGAGAAATGGAGGAAGACCTTCTAAGAGAAATGATAAAGCTGATACAGTAGGGTTGCTATATAGGGAGCGTTATAAGATAGTTGATATAGTAAAGCAAACTGGGTTAAGTAGATCAACTGTATATAGAACTTTAAAAGATTTAAAATTAAAGTAATAGAAAGTATTTTTTTATAGCGATTTAATTTACCTAAAGAGTTCATTTTTTTTAAAAGGATTAAATGGTTTAATTTAAATATGTTCAAATTGATAGAAAGTATTATTATATGTAAATTTTTTATTGAACTTAAAAAAATAATTTAATATATGCTTAATTATATAACTAAGCATATATTAAATTATTTTTTTTTAATATGGACTAATCTTACTATTGCACTAATGCAAAATAGTAAGCTTGCCAAAAAACTTAATAGCTTTGAACCTATATTAGTATAAATAAATCCTTGCAAACCAAAACATATACAGCATATAAGCATTAAAGTTATGAAAATTAGATTTAAAATTTTAGAATCAATTAAATTTTTCATTGTATTCTCCTTTAATGGGATAATATCAGGAAAAAATGTTTCAGATAGAGCCTATAAGACTTATCTTGAAAACAATATCTTAATTTCTATTAATGTTAGAAATATGTCTTTTTCTCACGATATCCCTTAATATTATAAAATATTAAACTTTTATCTAAATAAAAAGCTATATATTTTTATATAGCTTTTTATTTTTAGTTTAAATTAACAAAGGCTAGCTATACCACAAGTTACGCCAACAACTCCACCAATAACGGTACCAACAGGACCGATTAATGAGCCTTCAGCAGCTCCTATTGCTCCAGCACCAGATACTATAGCGATTGTTCCACCAACAACTTCACAAACTCCAGCAATAGTATCAAATGCCCCACCACCATTAATAATAGTTAATTCATCTAAAGTACATGTATTCATTATTATTCACTCCTTTGTATATTATTAGTACTATCAATTATATTGATGCGATGGCACCAGCACCAGCTCCAATACATCCTATTCCTACTTCAATTAAAGGTGGGCACGCAGTTGAAGCTATAGATATACCAACACCAGCAGCTATTCCAAGTGTACCAACAAATGCTTTTCCTGCTTCTCTCCATCCACCAGCGTTAATGTTTTCTAGTTCATTTAAATTGATGTTTTCCATTATAAGAACCTCCTTTCGTTTGTGAATATTTTGAATAAATTGAAAATAAATTCGATTAATTATAACAATTTTTTCAATAAAATGCTATAATTACTACGGTAAAAATACATAAAGTTTACAAAAAGTACAAAAATGACAATTTAAAGGTTATTTATGTATTAAAATTACAATTCGAAAGGATATAATATATGAACAATTTGTTTAGAAAGTATTATTGCATTAAACAACATGATTATAAAGATTGTGGTTGTGCATGTTTAGCAACGATTTGTAGACAGTATGGATTAAAATATCCAATATCCAAAATTAGAGAAGTAGCTGGAACTGATAAATTTGGTACAAGTGCTTTAGGATTAATACAAGCAGCTGAAAAACTTGGGTTTTCAGCAAAAGGAGTTAAGGCTAATAAACCTGAAGATATATTTGGTGAAATTCCATTACCGGCAATAGCTCATGTTGTTATAGATAAAACAATGCTACACTATGTAGTTATACATAAAATTACTGAAAAAGAAATTATAGTAGCTGATCCTGGAAAAGGAATAGTTAAATATACACCTAGTGATTTCTTTAATATTTGGACAGGTGTACTTTTAATAATGACACCTACGTCTAGTTTTAATAAAGGAAATGAAGTCAAAGGTGTATTTACTAGATTTTTTGATTTATTAAAGCCACAAAAGGGATTACTTTTTAATATATTTTTAGCTTCGGTTCTTGTAACTATATTTGGTATATTAGGTTCATTTTATTTTAAGTTTCTTTTAGATGATATAGTACCTAATAACCTCAGAGAATCCTTAACGGTTTTTTCTATAGGTTTTATATTACTTGCTATGTTTAAAGTGATTACAGAGGCATTTAGAACGCAATTACTTATACATTTAGGACAAAGATTAGATATACCACTAATGCTAGGATACTATGACCATGTCGTTAATCTTCCTATGAACTTTTTTGGAACTAGAGAGGTTGGAGAAATTATATCTAGGTTCAATGATGCTTCAAAAATAAGACAAGCTATTTCTGGTGTTGCTCTTACTATGATGATTGATGTATTTATGGTCTTAATAGGAGGATTTATACTTTACTATCAAAGTCCTTTATTATTTGGAATAACTATAGTTCCATTAGTTTTATATGGAATTATTGTTTTTACTTTTAAAAGTAATATAGAAAAAGTTAATAGAGAAACTATGGAAGGTAACGCTAAATTAA
>NZ_CP046517.1:0-69833 GCF_023921145.1 Clostridium sp. 16K-1-R1 | reverse complement strand
ATAAAATTTATTAAAACTAATTCATCACCAAAATGGATGGTGAAAATTGAAAAAAATTTAGATTTTATTCTAGATGGTGAAGAAGATTTTTACTTCAAAAAATATAATATAACTCAAAAAATAGTATAAAAATATGTCTATAAATTAAAAATTTAAATTTATAAAAAAGAAAGTATTATTGATAATACTTTCTTTTTTGTTTTTAACATATAGGAAGTGATGATCCTTGGATGGTTTAATAAGAAGAAAGATACTAGCCTTTTTACAATGGAATGATAAAAATGGTTATTATACTGACGAACGATGTGACTTGGAAGAAGTTCAAAAATTATCATTAGAAGAAAGTATAAAATATTTTTTTGGAGTGATAAATTCAGATTTTTATTATTCAATAGCTGATAATATCTTTGAGTTAAGCTTTTATGAAATAATAAAATATGCTAAAGATTATAAGTTTTATAATCAAACTTATAAAAAGTTAAAATTATTGATAGATAATAATCCTAATGAAAATTTATATAAAAATTTACTTGAATAAAAAAATAAAGTTACTTATTTTTAAGTAACTTTATTTTTAGTGTTTATGTATTTAAAGACAAGAAAAATTAAATAGCCATAATTATTATAATTTAAATATCAAAATTAATAAAGCCAGTTAATAAATAACTGGCTACCTAGATAGATTCAAGAATCTTCAAATAGTAGAAGATATAATTATTTTACAATAAAAATTAATAATTATCAAAAATATTAATTTTTGATAAAATAAAATTGTCAACATTTTTTGAATTATATTTTTAAAGAGCAGTTCAATTTTCGGGATTTTGAGCTGCTCTTTTTACTATTAATAATATCTGCGATTTGTTTTTAAAACAAATATAAATCTTAATATCTTTGGTAAAAATAAAAGCATAAACATTCCTGTTAAATAAGCTATTCCACTATAATTCCCAACAATATAATAATTGTGAGCAGCATAAAAATAATACACTAACATTACATATCTACCAAGCTTAATTAATTTCATATTTGAAAAACTAAATATACATAAAACTATTAATACTAAAATAAAATCCATAATATCTCAATCCCCTTTTATTTATTATTCATGTAAAATTTTATGAATTACTCCAAAGCTGCAATTATTTAAAGTTGCAAGCTCTTTTATTGTTTTTCCTTCTTTTCTTTGAGCTCTTATAATATTTTTTTCTTCTTCAGTAAATCTAGGTTTTCTACCTGCTCCACGACTATTCTTTTTAGATTTTTCTTTAAGCTCTAAATATTCTCGACTTACTCTCATTAAATCCATTCTACTATCTATATTAAATTTCTTATAAATTCCTGATAATACATCACGATAATATTCTTCAGTTTCTTTATTTTTATTTTTTAAACTCTCAATTTCTGATAAAAATTTATTCTGTTCAAATTCACTATTATTCAATAGTTTAACTGTAAAATAAGTATTATAACCTTCATTTCTTCTTTCATATATTTGAGGTGTTTTTTCTATTTTAAAAAGCTTTCTTAATTCATTAATTAATATTTCAACTTCATCTTTTGAGTTAGTTTCAATTCTAAATTTAAATCCTTCTTGGCCATAAGTTTGATTATATGCTTCTTCTAATTCTTCTCTTGAATATTCTAAAACACTAACTGGATATGTATTAACTGTATAATATGATTTACTAGATCTGCTGTAATATTCCCTTTTAACGGGTATTTCTTTTATTGCTCCAATTTTATGAAGCTGATCTATTCTTTCAGTATTAACACCATAAAAATCAGCAATTGTCCATGTAGGAATGTATCCAAACTTTTCAAACTTATTAAAAATAGTATCAAATTCTCCAGCTACAACTAATTTATCTATAATTTTAGATTTAGCTTCTCTAGGTTTAAAATCTATTCCATATTCTTCAGCAAGTTTTATTATTTCTTGTTTTGGAGTGTCCTTATTATTCTTAAGTTCATTTAGAAAAATTTCTTTTAAATTATCCTTCATATCATCACCCTTTATATTTAATATGTTAAATGTATTATATCATAAATTAATTAATGAAAGCATCTTTTTTCATTAATTAATTTATGATATAATCGAAATATAAAGATAGGTGGGGAGGAAATTGCAGTATGATTGTGATTGATAAATCTTTAGGTGAAATAAATCCTAAAAGTTATTTAATAAAAAATGCTAAAGATAATACATATCTTTTAGCATTACCTAATAACCTTAATGGATATAATTATTTTGAAGTGTACATAGATAAACTAAATAGAAGTATTCATGTTTTTGATAGTTTAGAGAGTAGAAAAGGGGGAACTAGTGCTATTAATAGTGTAGATAGAATATTAAAAATTAGAAAGCCTTTAAATTTAGATCTTGACTATAAGCTTGTGATATATTATCCAGATCATAGTATATTTAAAGCTTGCATAACAACTTATCATGAAAGAAAAGGCTTTAATAAAAATAGAGACTATGTAACCTATATACCTTTTCTTAAGAAAGCTGAATTATTTCTAAAAAACAGATTTTAATTAGGGATTTTAGATAAAACTATATTATAATTAGAGTATAACTATTGAAAGGAGTAAATTAAATGGTATATAGAACATTACTAAATCCACAAATAGATTTTGTATTTAAAAAGATATTTGGTACTGAGAAAAATAAACCTATATTAATTAATTTTTTAAATGCAGTAATAAAACCAACAACTCCCATAAAAGATGTAGAAATCAAAAATAACGATATAGATAAAGACTTTATAGAAGATAAATTTAGTAGATTAGATGTAAAGGCTACAACTAGTAATAAGGAACATATAAATATTGAAATCCAGGTAAAGAATGAATACAACATGATACAAAGGACCTTATATTACTGGAGTAAGATGTATTCAGAACAAATACAAAATAGAGATAACTACAGTAAATTAGAAAGAACTGTTTGTATAAATATCTTAAATTTTAAATATTTAAAAAATGATAAATATCATAATGCATATAGACTAAAAGAAATAACTTCAAATGAGGAGCTTACAGATCTTCAAGAAATACATTTCATTGAGTTACCTAAGTTTAATGAAATTGGCAATAAAGAATATGTTGAAAATGTTGAAAAAATGGATGCTCTAGAAAAATGGTTAGAGTTCTTAGTTGAACCAGAAAGTAATACTGTAAGGCAATTAGAACTAAGTAATGAAGAAATTAAACTAGCAAAATCTGAACTATACAGGCTTAGTATGGATAGTAAGGAAAGAGAACAGTATAACATGAGAGAAAAGGCTATATATGATAGAATATCAGCTTTAGAAAATGCTGAAGCTAAAGGAAAAAAAGAAGGTAAACTAGAAGGAAAATTAGAAAGTAAATTAGAAGTTGTAAAAGAATCATTAAGCCAAGGATTAGAAATATCATTAATTTCAAAAATAACGGGATTAAGTGAAGAAGAAATATTAAAAATAAAAAAAGATGTTTAATAAAGGAGGAAATAGTATGAATATAACTATAATCTGTGCTATTATAGGTGGATTAATGGGCTCCTTCTATATGAAGAAAAAGCTTGAGAAAAAAACAAATAATTAGTAATATTTTTATGATAACTAAAAAAGACTCTAAATTATAGAGTCTTTTTTGATTTTAATTAAAATATTTAAATAAATATAGAAATTAAAATTATTAGTTACTATCAAATCTACTTTAATCTATATAATAATTAGTATACTTTTAAAATTCATCCCAGTTAAGCACAAAATTTGACCAGTTATGAAAGTATTGTTGAAAACGTTTTTTAATTAAGTACAATAAAAGTGTAAGATATATTATATCTATGGAATTAGTATGAAAAATAATTTGAGAAACAAATTAAATATTTTAATAATTACTTGAATTATTTGTAAAAACATATTAGTTCCATAAATTATAAAAGGAGTGATTATACTATGAAAAAAAGGAAGATAATAGCACTGACCACTGGAATTATGCTTACAATGATATCAACTAATGTATTTGCATATGAAGGATATTCTTTATATGCAGATAGTATAAAAAATGAATCAATATTAATAAATAACGTTAGATTAAAAGGAATAGATAAAGTAGTTAATGGTAATACGTTTTCTGCTTCTACTTACCAGTATAATGATAATAATCAAACAATTTTAAGGGACTATACTGATTGTACAATTAAATATGATTATGATGAAAATAATCAAGTTAAATTTGTAAAAGGATTGATGAAAACAGGAAGTAATTCATATGTTAAACATATTAAAGAAAACTTTATATCCGAATATAAGTATGATGAAAATGGAAAAGTTATTGAAGAAATAAAAAGTATATATGATAAAAATGCAAATGATTTAGATGGTACTCCTATATATGTGTATAGAATAAAATACTTATATGACGGAGATAAATTATACCAAAAATCAGCAGTTCCAATTCAAGATAGCTTTTCAGATAAATATTTTATACGTTATGAATACAATTCACAGAATCAACTAAGCAAAATTACTGAAAAAATTAATTCATCTATTAATACATTATTGTTAGAATATAATTCTGATGGAGAGATATCAAAAGCAACTCAAAATTTAAATGGAAATACAAAAGTTATAAAAATTGATTATGAAACAGATACTAATAATATATATAGTGTATATTATGTAGATCCAGTAAAAGAATGGAAAGTAGATATGGATTTCTTTGCATTATCATATAAACCTATAAAAAGGTTAACTGAAATGGATTTAAAAGGGAACGTATTAAATACATATGAATACTCTAATAAATATCAAGATAATCAAATTTATGAAAGTATTCTAAATTATAATGGAATTGAAATAAAATATATTTTAAAGTATTAAATAATAAAAAATATTATTCCATATCAGTATTCAAATTTTAATATAGAATTTATTATCATATCTAGTTTATAAATGTGAACTTTTACGGAAAGAAATAAAAATATCGAAAATCAGTCCTAAAAACTTAACAAATTTAAACGAACACCTCCGTAAATATGATATAATATTTACGGAGATGTTTTGTTATAAATTAGGAGAAGTGTATGAATAGATGGTTTTATTACGTAAGAGTTTCAAGTAAAAGTCAAAAATTGGATAGACAGGAGGAAAATCCTGAGTTAGGTTCTTTTTGTAAAAGAATGGGAGTCAGAGAAAAAGAAGTTATAATACTTGCAGATCAGATTAGTGGAAAAACTTTTGAAAGACCAAACTATCAATTATTAAAAAAGATAATTACTGAAGGTGACAATATTATAGTTTCTTCTTTAGATAGATTTGGAAGAAATTATTTAGAAGGAAGAAAAGAGTTTACAGAATTAATTGCTAAAGGAGTAAAGGTTTATGTTTTAAATAGACCTATGCTAGAAGATTTATATAAGTTAAATGATACAATGAGTAAATTTATGATTAACTTCTTAGTTGATTGGGAATTAATTAGTGCAGAAGAAGAATTAAAAAGAATAAAAGAACGTCAAAGAGAAGGATTAGAACTTGCTAAAAAGAAAGGTAAAAAATTAGGGAGACCTAGAGTAGAAGTGCCATCTAATTTTGAAGAAATATATAATAGATGGAAAAACGGAGAATTAACTGCTAAAAGAAGCATGGAACTTTTAGGGTTAAAGAAAACTGTTTTTTATGAAATGGTTAAAAGATTTGAAAAAAATTATTTTAGTAAAAACAAATAACCAATACTTATTATTAAAAAAACAAGATTTAGAGATACTAAGGATGAAATTTTCAAAAAGAGAGGAAATATTCTAAAAAATACTTCAAGACTAGGAGGAACTCAAACTAAAAAGAAAATGATGGAGTTTTTAGACTTAGCGTTTCCACGTAGAAAAGATAAGAATGCAATACTAAATGTTTTTAAGAAAAATGAGTGGAGATAGTGTATTTTTTTGTAAAAATATAATATTCACAAGCATTACACTTAATTATCATTTCTTTCTTAAATTAAAATAACAAAAAAAGTTCTACTTAGATTTAACAAGTAGAGCTTTTTTGTTTTCCTAATTTTTTTCGATATAGCATGAATACAATTTCATTATAAAACCTTTACAATAAAAAATAAAGATATTTTTTAAATGTTTTCTTTTTGAAAATTTTATTAACATAATAGACTAAAATTATAGTATAATAATTTTAAGCTATTACTATGTAAATAGTCATTTTTTTCCTTACGTAATTTAAGAAAACAAAGAAAACTCTACTTAAAACAAGTAGGGCTTTCTTGTTTTAACTTAGGCACTTATACATAAAGTCTTTTAAATATTTTAACTTAAATTTCAATAAAAATAAAAGTAATATACTGTTTCTTCGTTAAGTTTAAATTTATAATTAAGGTGTAGCTTTTAAAGGTTTTTATATCACAATTATAACTTTTCACGTTTCAACTTATAACTAAGAAAGTATCTATTTATTTAGATGCTTTCTTTTTTTATTTTTTAAATAAGGAGTGATGAGCCTTGGATGACTTAATAAGAAAAAAGATACTAGATTTTCTACAATGTAATGATAAAAATGGCTATTATACTGATGAAAGGTGTGATTTAGAAGATGTTCCAAAATTATCACTAGAAGAAAGTATAAAATATTTTTTTGGAGTGATAAACTCAGAGTTTTATCACTCAATAGTTGAGAATATTTTTGAGTTAGGCTTTTATGAAACAATAAAATATGCCAAAGAAGTTGCATTTTATAATAAAACTTATAATAAGTTAAAATTATTGATAAATAGCAATCCTAATAAAACTTTATATAGAAATTTACTTGAATAAAAAATAAAGTTACTTGAAAGTAAGTAACTTTATTTTCAATGTTCATATATATAAAGGCAAAAAACAAGAAACTTATAGCTAATAATATTATACTTTAAATATCAAAATTAATAAAGACAGTTATTTATTAACTAGCTCTTAGATAGATTCAAGAATCTTCAAATAATAGAAAATATAATTCAGTTTGTTTCACTTTATATCAGTCTTATTATTTTTTTAGATAGTCTTCCAACGTTTCTTTCCCTTAGCTCTTAGTCCTTTGTACTTGATGATATTTTATAGCATCAGCACCGATGTGGGTATTTGATAAGGAACTTGTTGAAAAATATAATATACCTTATGAAAAAATTCATTCAATAAATGACTTGGAACCATGGTTAAAATTAATAAAAGAAAAAGAACCAGACTTTATTCCTTTTTATACTCAAGGAGATTCTATTCCATTAGAGTTTGATGATATAATAAATCCATTAAGTATTTTTTATAATGATGAATCTTTAACTGTAAAAAATAAATATGAATCAAAAGAAATGAAAGATTTATTAATAAAATTAAGAGAATATTGCGAAAAAGGATATATAAATCAAGATGCTGCAGTTACTGTTATGAAACCAGAAATCAAAAGATTTGTATGGAAAGCTGATGGGCAACCATTTGCTGAAAATGGATGGAGTAAATCTTTAGGAAGAGAAGTAGTAACTTCTTCAATAATACCCCCATATGTTACTAATAACTCTGCAACTGGTGCTATGACTGCTATTTCAGCTACTTGTAAATATCCTAAAAAAGCAATGGAACTTTTAAATTTAGTCAATACAGATACCAATCTTAGGAATTTACTAATGTTTGGTATAGAAGGAAAACACTATGAAAAAGTTGCTGAAAATCAGATAGAAAAATTACCTAGTAAAAATTATGAAGTTATTAGTTGGAGATATGGAAACTTATTAGATACTTATACATTAGAAGGTGATCCTAAAAATAAATGGGATGTATTTAAAGAATTCAATAATTCGGCTAAAATTTCTCCTATATTAGGATTTAAATTTAATACCGAAAATGTTTCCAATCAAATTTCTGCCGTAAATAATGTTTTACAAGAATTTGAAAAATCATTATACACTGGTTCTATAGATCCTATAAGTGGCTTAGAAAATTTAAATAAAAAATTAAAATCATCTGGAATAGATGAAATAAGAAAAGAAATGCAATCTCAATTAGATACTTGGAAAAAGAGTAATCAGAATTAAATATAAAACAATAAACACATTTATTGTTTAGTCAGAGAATAAATATTTTTGAAGGAAACTACTAATTTTATGATTAGTTATGATTTAATGAAAATTTAATTTTAAAATTGGTATGTTTAAATTAACTTATAAAAACTCCTTTTGTTAAAATGAAAACAAAAGGAGTTTTTAGTTGTATTATTAAAAATATACTTTACAATATTATATTAGGTAAATTAGCGTATTCAACGTGAACTAGAAAATAGATTTTTGTTAGCATTTAATTATATCCCAGATATTGATTTTGATAGTTCCTGTTCTATATAATTATTGTTTATATGTTTATCTTAGTTATTCTATTAGGAAAATTTTCGTTGTATTGATATCTCCTCATATGATTATTAATTTATTGATATTATATAGTTTAATATTAACTTGTTATGAGAATATATATGATATATCTGCATTGATGATTGTATTATAATAGTTTTTTTATAAACAAAAAGCAATATCTTTTTGAATTAATATAATTTTTGATTTATCTTCCATATATATATATTAGAAATCACATTATTTCTTTACTTATATTGATTATATTGTAAAATAGTTTCTTTTATTTTAAGTAAAAAAGTAATATAATGCTTTTTACATACTTTTTTACTATAAAGATAAAACTAACTATTAGGAGGGTTTAAAATGAAAAGATTAGATGAAAAAATTGCAATTGTTACTGCAGCTTCAAGAGGTATAGGATTTGCTTGTGCCCACACCTTAGCAATGAATGGAGCTTTAGTTTATATTGCTGGAATTGAAGAAGAAGGAGCAATTGAAAAAATCTTAGAAGATGGAGGACAAGCTAAATTTATTTATTTCAATGCAAAAGAAAAAGATTCTTATTTTAAAATGATTGATACTGTTTATGAAAATGAAGGTAAAATAGATATTCTAGTAAACAATTATGGTGCTACTAATGTTAAATTAGATAGAAACTTAGTAGATGGAGATACAGATGCATTTTTTGATATATTAAAATCAAATATTGAAAGTGTTTATTTAACTAGTAAAAGAACAGTCCCTTATATGATTAAAAATGGCGGTGGAAGTATTATAAATATATCTAGTGTTGGTTCTATTGTACCAGATTTATCAAGAATGGCTTATTGCGTATCAAAATCAGCGATAAACTCATTAACTCAAAATATAGCTCTTCAATATGCTAAGCAAAATATTAGATGTAATGCAATATTACCTGGACTAATAGCAACTAAAGCTGCACTTAATAATATGAGTGATGAATTTAGGGAATCTTTTGTAAAACATGTACCACTTAATCGTGTTGGAGATCCTCAGGATATAGCCAATACTGTATTATATTATGCAAGTGATGAATCAAACTACGTAACTGGTATGATTCATGAAGTTGCTGGAGGATTTGCTCTTGGAACTCCTCAATATGCTGAATATATGTATTTAATGGGTAAATAATTTAAATAATATTAAAATTTTTTAAGAATTGGCTTAGTATAAATATGTTTTTTAATAAAAAATAAAAGGAGTGTTAAGATGCTCAAAAAATAGCATCAGAATTAAGTGATACAGGTAATGTTATAAGTCCTAAAGATTATGATATTGAAATTAAAGATAATCAAATAAGTATTTTAAATACTGTTATAGAAAACAACTAAAAAAATAAAACAATTAGAATAAAGATAATCTTCTTTCTTCCTTTACTTTAATTTTAATATAACTATAGTAAAATACTTTGTGTGTTAAGTTTTTATAGAATAATTTTAATACTATATATAACTTATGTCTAGAAATAAATAGAAATGATTCTCTAAAATAGAGAATCATTTATAACTTCCATTAAAGCAAATCCAAATAAATTTTCTACATTCCATTTATTTAGACTTCGTATATTTTTACTATTAACTGATGGTCTAATTTTATACTAATATCAATTTTTCTTTTAATATTGATAATAAAGTTACTAAATTTTAAATATCATCAAACTAAAATTATAGCAATTAAGTTAATTTTAAATTAGACTTATTTTTAGCTAGAATATTTAGTTAATGCTGTTAATGGTAGATTATTGAATAAAAAAATAAAGTTACTTAAATTCAAGTAACTTTATTTTTAGTATTTGTGTATATAAAGGTAAAAAGCAAAAAATTAAGATAGTAAGTATATTATACTTCAAATTAAAAAAGACAGTTAATAAATAACTGTCTTTTTGTAATTAACTCTAAGAACTATAAATATTGCTTGTTGATGATACAAATATTATACAATAAAATTATAATAAAACAAAATAGTCAATATTTTTGGAATTATATTTTAAAAGATCAGTTTAATTTCGCGATTTTGAACTAATCTTTTTCTATTGTTGATAATATCTATGGTTTATCTTTAAAATAAACACAAATCTTATTATCTTCGGAAAAAATAAAAGCATAAACATTTCTGTTAAATAAATTAAACTACTATAAATTCCAATAACATAATAATTGTAAGCAACATAAAAATAATATACTAAGATTACGTATCTACCAAGTTCAATTAATTTTATATTTGAAAAACTAAATATATATAAAACTATTAATACTAAAATAAAATCCATAATATCTCAAGCCACTTTTATTTATTATTCATGTAAAATTTTATGAATTACTCCAAAGCTACAATTATTTAAAGTTGCAAGCTCTTTTATTGTTTTTCCTTCTTTTCTTTGTTTCTTTATTATATTTTTTTCTTCTTCAGTAAATCTAGGTTTTCTACCAGCTCCACGACTATTCTTTTTAGATTTTTCTTTAAGTTCTAAATATTCGCGACTTATTTTCACTAAATCCATTCTACTATCTACATTAAATTGCTTATAAATTCCTAATAATATATTACGATAATATTCTTCAGTTTCTTTATTTTTATTTTTTAAACTCTCAATTTCTGATAAAAATTTATTCTGCTCGAACTCACTATTATTTAATAATTTAACTGTAAAATAAGTATTATAGCCTTCTTTTCTTCTTTCATATGTTGTAGGTATTTTTTCTATTTTAAAAAGCTTTCTTAATTCATTAATTAATATTTCAACTTCATCTTTTGAGTTAGTTTCAATTCTAAATTTAAATCCTTCTTGACCATAAGTTTTATTATATGCTTCGTCTAATTCTTCTCTTGAATATTCTAAAACACTAACTGGATATGTATTAACTGTATAATATGATTTACTAGATCTGCTGTAATATTCCCTTTTAACGGGTATTTCTTTTATTGCTCCAATTTTATGAAGCTGATCTATTCTTTCAGTATTAACACTATAAAAATCAGCAATTGTCCATGTAGGAATGTATCCAAACTTTTCAAACTTATTAAAAATAGTATCAAATTCTCCAGCTGCAACTAATTTATCTATAATTTTAGATTTAGCTTCTCTAGGTTTAAAATCAATTCCGCATTCTTCAGCAAATTTTATTACTTCTTGTTTTGGAGTATCCTTATTATTTTTCAATTCATTTAGAAAAATTTCTTTTAAATTATCCTTCATACCATCATCCTTTATATTTAATATGTTAAATATATTATATCATAAATTAATTAATGAAAATATCTTCTTTCATTAATTAATTTATGATATAATCAAATTATAAAGATAAGTGGGGAGGAAATGGCAGTATGATTGTGATTGATAAATCTTTAGGTGAAGTAAACTCTGAAAGTTATTTAATAAAAAATGCTAAAGATAATACTTATCTTTTAACATTACCAAATAACCTTAATGGATATAATTATTTTGAAGTATACATAGATAAACTAAATAGAAGTATTCATGTTTTTGATAGTTTAGAGAATAGAAAAGGGGGAACTAGTGCTATTAATAGTGCTGATGAAATCTTAAAAATTAGAAAGCCTTTAAATTTAGATCTTGACTATAAGCTTGTGATATATTATCCGGATCATAGCATATTTAAAGCTTGTATAACAACTTATCATGAAAGAAAAGGCTTTAATAAAAATAGAGACTATGTAACTTATATACCCTTTCTGAAGAAAGCTGAATTATTTCTAAAAAACAGATTTTAAATTAGAGCTTTTAGAGAAAACTATATTATAATTAGATTATAACTATTGAAAGGAGTAATTTTAAATGGTGTATAGAACATTATTAAACCCACAAATTGACTTTGTGTTTAAAAAAATATTTGGTACAGAAAAAAACAAACCTATACTAATTAACTTTTTAAATGCAGTAATAAAACCAACAACTCCGATAAAAGATGTAGAAATTAAAAATAACGATATAGATAAGGATTTTATAGAAGATAAATTTAGTAGATTAGATGTAAAAGCTACAACTAGCAATAAGGAACATATAAATATTGAAATCCAGGTAAAGAATGAATATAATATGATACAAAGGACCTTATATTATTGGAGTAAAATGTATTCAGAACAAATACAAAATAGAGATAACTATAGTAAGTTAGAAAGAACTGTCTGTATAAATATCTTGAATTTTAAATACTTAAAAAATGATAAATATCATAATGCATATAGACTAAAAGAAATAACTTCAAATGAAGAGCTGACAGATCTTCAGGAAATACATTTCATTGAATTACCTAAGTTTAATGAAATTGGCAATAAAGAATATGTTGAAAATGTTGAGGAAATGGATGCTCTAGAAAAATGGTTAGAGTTTTTAGTTGAGCCAGAAAGTAATACTGTAAGGCAATTAGAACTAAGTAATGAAGAAATTAAACTAGCAAAATCTGAACTATATAGGCTTAGTATGGATAGTAAGGAAAGAGAGCAGTACAACATGAGAGAAAAGGCTATATATGACAGAATTTCTGCCTTAGAGAATTCAAGAGAAAATGGAATAAAAGAAGGTATTGAAAAAGTTGTAAAAGAATCATTAAGTCAAGGATTAGAAATATCATTAATTTCAAAAATAACGGGATTAAATGAAGAAGAAATATTAAAAATTAAGAATACTATTAAATAAATATGTTAGTAAAAACTGATTAAAAAATTTCTAAAATAAAAAGATAGTAGGATTAATCCTACTATCTTTTTATTTTAGAAATTTTTTTTTAGAGTTTTCAATATATTGATTATATAATTTATTATCTAATATGAATTTTTTTGAATTTTGATCCTGAAATAAAATATCATTAATTAATCTATTAATATAGTATCTTTCATTCTCTTTTTGGATTAAGGCAATATATTTTGTATATATATCAATTTTTTCTCCTTGAAAAACTTCAAATTCAACTAAATAATTATTTGTTTCTACTTCGTCAATATTATTTACTTTAATTTTAAATACTTTATTTTTTGTAACATTATCTTTAAAACGATTAAATGTTAAGGTTAGTAGCTCAGTAAGCTCTTTATTATTTATTACATCTGAATAATTTAAAGGTTCATTGCCATAATCAATTTCAAAAAAATTATTTAAAAGTGTGTGTATAGGTTGTTCAATTTTAGGATTATTTTTTAAATTTTTATTATAAAGTAAATAAAAACATGAAAAAATAATTGCTAAGAAAATTATTATAATTAATAAATTTTTTTTCATACAAGTTCACTTCCATTTCTTATTAATATTAATACCAGAACTTAATATATCTCCAATCAGAAAATTTTCCTTCTTTCAATCCATCAGCTAATTTAAAAGCATATCTATTATTGGTGTGAGTTGTATATAGAGCTATAACATCTACTTGATCCCTTCCTGTTAATATAATTTAGAAGTATAATTATGCCAATAGTCAGTCGTAGGAACTCCAACTGTATACACACATTGTACAACAAAGTTTTAACAGCCTGAACTATATTCAACAAATCCAGGATTATAATTTTCATAATATTTATAAGCATAGCTAACTGAAGCACTAGCATTATATCCGTCATAAAATTTTAACATTATACCATTTTTATAACTTTTATCTTGTTTTTGAGTTTTTAATTTTGCTATTAATTCATCTTCTTGAACTTGGAACTCTTTTATAGATGTTATTTCCTTTTCTAAATAGTTAGAATTATTCATTAATTTATTTATATATAGATTATTATCTATATTTTGAATTTCACAAGTATAATTGTTTTTTGCTTCAGATTTACTTTCTAAACCTTTATAATTAAATTTTAAATTATATAGCTCAGTAAATTTAGTATTATTAATTAAATTAGAACAATCTATAGGATCCTTACTTATTTGTAACTCAAAAAATTTAGTTAATAAATCTTTTATACTTGAGCTATTAACTTCAGTAGCAAAATCACATTATTTTTCAAGGGTATAAAAAATAAAATAAATACACTAAAGATTAATATTGATTTTCTAAATTTATTTTTCATACTATACGCGTCTTTTTTATTAATTCAAATTTTACTATTTTAATAAAATATTTACAAGAAATTTATAAAAATAATACCTGTTTTAGTAGCAATAGTTGCTACAGCTTCTTTAGCTTATGCTTATGTCAAAAAGTCAAAAGAAGCACGTAAACAATATTATACATATTAAAATTTATTATGAAGAACATATCAAAATTTTGTTTTGGTATGTTCTTCATATCTTCCTAAAATTTGAACTTTTTTAAATACTTTATTGATTATTTATTTTTTAGCTTGTAAATATATATTTAAAGTAACAATTAGATATGAATTAATAAAAGTTTTTTATTAATTAAACTATTTATATTGAAATTCATGAAAAAAGTTCTCTAAAATATTTCAAAATAAATTTAATATATAAAATTATTTTGAAACTGGTAAAAAGAAGTTTACTAATAATTAATATAGATATTATTAGATTATATTGATATGTAATAGTAAGTTCTAAAGAGCAAAATTTAGATAAACAAATCAAAGATTTAAAATATTGTAGAGTAAGTAAAAGAAAAATATAATAATTGTTCCGAAAAATTTAAAAAGACTTAAATAGATAAGATTATAAAATGCTTAAAGCGAAAATATTAATAACTGATTATATTTTAAGTTAAAAAAACAAATAGTAAACTAAATAAAAACAAAGAAACACAAGTAATCTTATTATTGTAAAATATTTTCTATAATATTTAATTTATCATAAACTAAGTAATTAAGTTAATTATTACTACTTAGTTTATGATAATATAGTTAAAACTTAATTGTTGTAGTATATACATTAGAGAATTGTTAACTGTTAATAAAACTTCAATTGAAAAATTGATGTTCTATTAAATAAGTACAGCTGTTCCATACGCTACCATTTCTGCTGCTCCTGTTGATACTGATGATGACATTAATCTCATTCCTATAATTGCATTCGCGCCTAATTGTTCAGCATCAATAATCATTCGTTCTATAGCTATTTTTCTAGCTTCTATTAGCATTTCATTATATCCTACCATTTCTCCACCTACAAGATTTTTTAAAGAAGATCCAATATCTTTACCGATATGTTTACATCTTATAGTACTTCCTTTTACTAAACCTTTAACTTCTTTTATTTCTTTTCCTGGTATATTATCAATTGTTAATATAATCATTTTTAATACCTCCTTTATTGAATAATAATAATAATAAATTTACTATGTTAATTCAATAAACTCAGTATATAGTTTATTCAAATAATATTAACACTTTTTTAAAAACTAACTCCTTTTAAATTTGATTATTATACTATTTAAATCAAAAAAATTAACAATATAATAATACTCAAAAAAAATGTAAAATTTATTTTTTGATAGAAATAAATTACAATTGATAAAAAAATATTTAAAGTAAAACTAAAACTTTCATTAAATAATAATATTTATTTTAAAATCATTATTAACAAAATATTAAAATAAATTATTTTACTTATAAATTAATATTGCATCTTTTTTCTTTATAAGTAAAATAAATATAATGATAAATCTAAATTTTATAATTACAATATTTTTATATTAGAAAGGAGTTTATATGAAGAGATTTTTAAAAAAATTAAGTTTTATTATTTTAATTATTTTTAATTTTTCTCTAATAAATGTATTTGCTATCACAAAGGAATATTTTGCATATAGTAAGTATACTTCAGAAGGAACGGCTTTTTTTGTAAATGATGATGGTGAAAAAACAGTATACTGCTATAATCACGATTATAAGCCGCCCGGAAGTCCTAATGAAGATTCTATTAATAAAACTTATTATACTAGAGAAGAAAGTTATTTAAATACAGATGACGAGCTTATGGATAAATATGGTAAAGAGATTAAAGAAAGAATTGCCGCTCTTTTAGTATATGGGTATCCATTAAATTCATCAAATTTAATGGAACAATATGGCTTAAATGAAGATCAAGCTAGATATATTACACAACAACTTGTATGGGATATAACTAATGGAAATGATGCTCCGTTTGGAGACAAATATGGTATGTATGGATATTATGATAAATTACTTGAATTATCAAAAATAAAAAAATTCGAACAAGGAAATTTAAATCTTATAGGAAATTTTAAATTTATACAAAGAAATGGAATATATTTAACAGATAAGTTATCTACTACAGGGAATAGTGGTTCATTTACAATAACAAATTTACCAGAAAATATGGCAGTAAAAGATTGGAATACTAATCAAATCTTAAATGATAAACCTATAAAGGTTGGTCAAGAGTTTTATATAGAATCTTCTGCTAAACCAGATTCAAGTTTAAAATTAAAGATTAGTTATAATTATCAAGAAGTAAAATTTTATTTTTACAAATATTCTAGAGGTGGACTTAATACAAACCCAGATCTGCCATATCAAAGCTTAATAAGAGCTGAGTTGGAAGATAAATTTACTGAAAAACCTTATGAAATATCTATAGATGGAAATTTTGTACCAAGTCAAGATATAGGTAAAGTAGTTTTAACCAAAAAAGATTCTAAAAATGGAAATCTACTTGAAGGAGCTGTGTTTAACTTACAAGATCAACAAGGTAATAATATAAGAACTAATCTTATAACCGATGAAAATGGACAAATAATATTAAATGATTTAGCTCCTGGAGATTATCAATTTGTAGAAACAAAAGCTCCAAATGGCTATGAACTTGATACAACACCAGTTAAATTTACTATAGTTGTTGGTCAAACGGAAACAGTTAATATTGAGAAAGTTAATACTGCAAGCTTAGGTGGAGTAGTTTTAACCAAAAAAGATTCTAAAAATGGAAATCTACTTGAAGGAGCTGTGTTTAACTTACAAGATCAACAAGGTAATGATATAAGAACCAATCTTATATCCGATGAAAATGGACAAATAATATTAAATGATTTAGCTCCTGGAGATTATCAATTTGTAGAAACAAAAGCTCCAAATGGCTATGAACTTGATACAACACCAGTTAAATTTACTATAGTTGTTGGTCAAACGGAAACAGTTAATATTGAGAAAGTTAATACTGCAAGCTTAGGTGGAGTAGTTTTAACCAAAAAAGATTCTAAAAATGGAAATCTACTTGAAGGAGCTGTGTTTAACTTACAAGATCAACAAGGTAATGATATAAGAACCAATCTTATATCCGATGAAAATGGACAAATAATATTAAATGATTTAGCTCCTGGAGATTATCAATTTGTAGAAACAAAAGCTCCAGAAGGCTATGAACTTGATGCAACACCAGTTAAATTTACTATAGTTGTAG
Source organism: Clostridium sp. 16K-1-R1 (assembly GCF_023921145.1). NCBI lineage: Bacteria > Bacillati > Bacillota > Clostridia > Eubacteriales > Clostridiaceae > Clostridium > Clostridium sp. 16K-1-R1. The sequence goes on along the minus strand of NZ_CP046517.1, from coordinate 52,120 downwards.
GTCAAAAAGAAGCTGTTAAAGTTGAAAAGACTAATATTTTAGCAGCAACTAATTTAAAAATTTCTAAAATTGATAGTAATACTAAAAATCCTTTAAATGGATCAGAATTTGAAATTTATTCACAAAATGATACAAGTAACCCGTTAAAATTTATTACTACAGGTTCTTCTGATCAATATGAAGTAAATATCATTGGGGAAAGCACTTTAATGGCTAATGGAGTTGATAGTTCTTTTACAATTAATAAATTAGGATATGGGGACTATATTTTAAAAGAAATAAAAGCTCCAAGTGGGTATAAATTAGGCAAAGATATTTATATTCATTTAGATAAAATTAATAGTTACTATAAAATTGGTTCAGATGGGGAAAAAATTGATTTAAATAAAGATGAAAGTTTAAATTTATATAATATTAATGTTGAAAATGAAAAAGGAATTGTATTACCTGAAACAGGTGGTAATGGATTTATAACTCAAAGAAATATAGCAATTATGGTACTAGGAATAAGTTTTATTCTTATGATAAATTTTTTAATAAACAAGAAAAGGAGAATTAATTAATGAAGAATGTATTAAAAAAATTTTCAATCGCAATGTCATCATTAATTATGATGCTAGCATTTTCAATTACGGTTTTTGCTGCAAGTACTCCGAGTATTGGAGAAAATGCACCTACTACTGGAAGTATAAGTATAACTAAAGATGGAGCAGTCTTTAATGCATATCAAGTTTTAAAAGCAACACAAAATGGTGATGCATATGAATATACTGCAACAGATGTTTTCAAAGGATTTTTTAATAATTCTCAATATGGAAACTATACAGAAAATCAAATAAAAGATTTAACTACTGCAGATTCTATTAAAGAGTTTGCTGCTCAATTACATAAATATGTTATAGATAATAAGATTTCAAACGGAATAGAAATTCAATCAGGTGAAAAAGTAAGTGTTGATTTAGGATACTACTTAGTATTAGAAACTTCGGAGCAATCAACTGGAAATGCAGTTGTATCAACAGCTATGTTGGTTTCAGTACCACAAGTAGAAAATGATAAGTGGGATTATAATGTTACACTTAATCCTAAAGATACTACACCAACTATAGAGAAAAAGATAATAGAAGATAATAAGTTAGTTGATACTTCAAGTGCTAATATTGGTGATACTATAAAATATAAAGTAACATCAACAATTCCAACATATGAAAAAAATGCAACTAATATAGTATATAAAATTAAAGATACTATGAGTAAAGGACTTACTTATGATAGTAATGCTGGAATAAAAGTAACTTCTGGAGATAAAACATTTGTAGAAAATACAGATTATACTGTAAAATCTAACAAAAATTCAGATGGAACTACTAGTATAGAAATAGATTTTGTTTATGATAATATAAAAGCTTATTCAACAGTAGGGTTAACTTTAGAGTACCAAGCAACTTTAAATGAAAATGCTTTAGTTGATACAAAAGCTAATGCTGGAAACCCTAATGATATTACTTTAGAATATACTAACAATCCAGATGTTGAAAATAGTAATAAAACAATAAATGATAAAGTAACATCATATACGTGGGGATTTGGTGTTAAAAAAGTTGATTCTGAAGATATAACAAAAGATTTAGCAGGAGCTGAGTTTTCAGTAAAAGATGCAAAGGGAACTATAGTTGGAAAATATACTTATGATGAAAATGGAAGTGTAATTCTATTAAAGGGTAATGGAGTAACAGATGCAAATGGAGTAGTTACATTTACTGGATTAGAGGAAGGTGATTACTTCATAACAGAAGAAAAAGCACCTAAGGGATATTCACTTTTAAAAGAGCCAGTAAAAGTTACTATAACAGCTCAAAAAGATAGTAATGGAGATTATACTGGTCAAGCTACTATAGCTGTAACAAATGGTAATGAAGCTGGTAGTATAGTAAATGATATTACTATGAATGATGGAAATGTATTATTTAATGTACAAATTAAAAACTATGCAGGAATTTCACTTCCAGGTACTGGTGGACTTGGAACAGCTGGTTTTACTAAAATAGGATTATGTCTATTAGGTTTAGTTGTTGTTCTAGGTTCAGGATACGTTGTATTAGATAAGAAAAAAAGAGTTTAAGTAACAAATTAACAAACTCAATAATATGCCTGATTAAATATAAAAACTTCTTTTATTTGTTTAAATACTTATAAAAGAAGTTTTTTGACATAATTGTAAAGGAGAATAATAAGGTATAATAATTACCTAAAATTAATTAATATGAAAATTTTTAAAAGAATATATTTAATTTTATTAATAGTAATAACACTAATAGCTATTGGAGTTTTACTTTATCCTAGTGTATCTAATTATATAAATAATAAATATGCAGTTAATACTATTTCAGAATATAAAAATAGTATTAAAAATACATCAGAAGATAGATTAAATGAGTTAGTTGAAAAATCACGTATTTATAATATAGATATAGCTAAAGGTATAACCCCTAAGGATAAATTTGAAAGTGGTTATATGCTTGGCTATATTGATATTCCAAAAATAAATGTTAAATTACCGATTTATGAGGGAACTAGTCAGGAGATATTGAAAAAGGGAGTTGGAGTTATAGAAGGAACTTCTATACCAATTGGAGGTGAAAATACTCATTCAGTATTGTCAGCTCATACAGGATTTACAACACAAAAATTATTTACTGATATTGATCAATTAAAGAAAGGAGATTTGTTTTATATAAATATATTTGATATGCGACTAACTTATGAGGTTGATGATATCAACATAGTAAAGCCAAATGACACAAGTAAAATCCGAATTTATCCTAATAAAGATTATGTTACTCTTTTAACATGCTATCCTTATGGAGTTAATACTAAAAGATTATTAGTTAGAGGAGAAAGAGTATTCCCCAAAGATGACAATTTAAATAAAATAGAGAATTCAATCAATCATAATAAGCTATCCTTTAATAAAAAATTGATTTTTATAGTGATAATATTAACTTTAATTTGTATCTTAATAACTATAATTGCAGCATTATTAAAAAGAAAAAATTAATGTTATTTTTTGAATTATAATTATTATTGGGTTTATAAAAAATTTCTTTAATATATTACAATCATAAATTATGAACGAAATAATAATATTATTATAATTGATAAATCTTTAAATTAAATAAATCCTGAAAGTTATTTAATAAAAAATGCTAAAGATAATACATACCTTTTAGCATTACCAAATAACCTTAATGGATATAATTATTTTGAAGTGTACATAGATAAACTAAATAGAAGTATTCATGTTTTTGATAGTCTAGAGAATAGAAAAGGTGGAACTAGTGCTATTAATAGCGCTGACGAAATATTAAAAATTAGAAAGCCTTTAAATCTAGACCTTGACTATAAGCTTGTAATATATTACCCAGATCATAGTATATTCAAAGCTTGTATAACAACTTATCATGAAAGGAAGGGCTTTAATAAAAATAGAGACTATGTAACCTATATACCTTTTCTGAAGAAAGCTGAATTATTTCTAAAAAACAGATTTTAAATATAGTTTTTATATAAAACTATACTATAATTAGGATATAGCTGTTTTATATAAAATTATTGAAAGGAGTCAAGTAAAATGGTGTATAGAACGTTATTAAATCCACAAATAGATTTTGTATTTAAAAAGATATTTGGTACTGAGAAAAATAAACCTATATTAATTAACTTTTTAAATGCAGTAATAAAACCAACAACTCCCATAAAAGATGTAGAAATCAAAAATAACGATATAGATAAAGACTTTATAGAAGATAAATTTAGTAGATTAGATGTAAAAGCTACAACTAGCAATAAGGAACATATAAATATTGAAATCCAAGTAAAGAATGAATATAACATGATACAAAGGACCTTATATTACTGGAGTAAGATGTATTCAGAACAAATACAAAGTAGAGATAACTACAGTAAGTTAGAAAGAACTGTTTGTATAAACATATTGAATTTTAAATACTTAAAAAATGATAAATATCATAATGCATATAGGCTAAAAGAAATAACTTCAAATGAAGAGCTTACAGACCTTCAAGAAATACATTTCATTGAGTTACCTAAATTTAATGAAATTGGCAATAAAGAGTATGTTGAAAATGTTGAAAAAATGGATGCTCTAGAAAAATGGTTAGAGTTCTTAGTTGAACCAGAAAGTAATACTGTAAGACAACTTGAACTAAGCAATGAAGAAATTAAACTAGCAAAATCTGAACTATACAGGCTTAGTATGGATAGTAAGGAAAGAGAACAGTATAACATGAGAGAAAAGGCTATATATGATAGAATATCTGCCTTAGAAAATGCTGAAGCTAAAGGAAAACTTGAAGGGACATTAGAGGTAGCAAAAAAACTTTTACTTGCTGATGTGGATATAAATATTATAATTTCATCAACTGGATTAACCAAAGAAGAAATTATAAAAGTTAAAAAAGATTATTAAATAAAATAAAAAAGATAGTTAATAATTTAAAATTATTAACTATCTTTATTTTTTTGTCAGTTAATCATTTTAAGTATTAATATACTAAAAAAATCTCACCCCAATTTTTAACTATAAAAGATTCTTTAACCTTTGATATCCAATCTAAAGCATATTAATTAATCAGTTTAAAATCATTACCTATATTACTATTTTCAACTCTACTACTTCTCATTACTTTTGCATCAATTTGAAGAGCTTGAGTACTATGTTCTTTTCTACTTAATCAATATTATCATAATCTTTAGGACTTATAAGTTTATCTATATAATTTAATCCTAGTGTATCTTATGTTAATTTTTTAAATTATTTACCCATTAAATACATATATTCAGCATATTGAGGAGTTCCAAGAGCAAATCCTCCAGCAACTTCATGAATCATACCAGTTACGTAGTTTGATTCATCACTTGCATAATATAATACAGTGTTTGCTATATCCTGAGGATCTCCAACACGATTAAGCGGTACATGTTTTACAAAAGATTCCCTAAATTCATCACTCATATTATTAAGTGCAGCTTTAGTTGCTATTAGCCCAGGTAATACTGCATTACACCTAATATTTTGCTTAGCATATTGAAGAGCTATATTTTGTGTTAATGAGTTTATTGCTGACTTTGATACGCAATAAGCCATTCTTGATAAGTCTGGTATAACAGAACCAACACTAGATATATTTATAATACTTCCACCACCATTTTTGATCATATAAGGTACTACTCTTTTACTAGTTAAATATACACTTTCAATATTTGTTTTTAATATATCAAAAAATGCATCTGTGTCTCCATCTACTAAGTTTCTATCTAATTTAACATTAGTCGAACCATAATTGTTTACTAGAATATCTATTTTACCTTCATTTTCATAAACAGTATCAATCATTTTAAAATAAGAATCTCTTTCTTTTGCATTGAAGTAAATAAATTTAGCTTGTCCTCCATCTTTTAAGATTTTTTCAATTGATCCTTCTTCTTCAATTCCAGCAATATAAACTAAAGCTCCATTCATTGCTAAAGTTTGAGCACAAGAAAATCCTATTCCCCTTGAAGCCGCAGTAACAATTGCAATTTTTCCATCTAATCTTTTCATTTTAAACCCTCCTAATAATTAGTTTTTTCTTTATAGTAAAAAGTATGTAAAAAGCATTATATTACTTTTTTACTGGAAACAAAAGGGATTATTTTGCAAAACAATCAATATAAGTAAAAAAATATATATAATTTTCAAATCACATATATAATAAAAACTTATTTGAATTTTTATACAATTAGCAAATCCAGATTGATTATTAGAATAATATACTAAATAAAAAACAAAAAAGCTCTAATTATTTTTTATGATTAAAGTTTTTTTGTTTCCTTAATTTTATGATATAAATTGAGTACAATACTATTATAAAACATTTACACAAAAAATAAAGAATTTTTGTAAACGTTTTCTAAGTTTAAAAAAATAGTTAGCTTAGAATTTCGTCAAAAAATGAAAAGGCGGTTTTTAAATTATGTTAATCCTGAAATAAATGAAACTCAATTACCAATATTCTATGGGTAACAATATAGCTTTGTTGATATTTTGAAAAATTATAGAACAATATTTAATAGGTATAATTCTAAATTTATATTTAGTGGTGATTATATTTTTAAATATTATAAAAAACTTAATGTTTAGATGATATATAAACTTAATATTTAAAGCTTAAGAGAAAACTTCTTTTGTTTAAAATTTAGCAAAAGGATTTTTTGTTATATTTATTTTTGATTATTCTTTTTCCAAGTATTTAATTGAGCTTGCATCTTTTTTTATTTCACCTATTCCGGATGATTCTAATTTTTTATTTAAATCATCTAATCCACGTATAGGATCTACAGAACCTGTGTATAAATATTTTTCAAATTCTTGTAAAACAGTATTTACAGCAGAAATTTGATTTGAGACCTTTTCAGTATTAAATTTAAATCCTAATATAGGAGAAATTTTTGCTGAATTATTTCTAAAAAACAGATTTTAAATATAGTTTTTATATAAAACTATACTATAATTAGGATATAGCTGTTTTATATAAAATTATTGAAAGGAGTCAAGTAAAATGGTGTATAGAACGTTATTAAATCCACAAATAGATTTTGTATTTAAAAAGATTTTTGGTACTGAGAAAAATAAACCTATATTAATTAACTTTTTAAATGCAGTAATAAAACCAACAACTCCCATAAAAGATGTAGAAATCAAAAATAACGATATAGATAAAGACTTTATAGAAGATAAATTTAGTAGATTAGATGTAAAAGCTACAACTAGCAATAAGGAACATATAAATATTGAAATCCAGGTAAAGAATGAATATAACATGATACAAAGGACCTTATATTATTGGAGTAAAATGTATTCAGAACAAATACAAAATAGAGATAACTATAGTAAGTTAGAAAGAACTGTTTGTATAAACATCTTAAATTTTAAATACTTAAAAAATGATAAATATCATAATGCATATAGGCTAAAAGAAATAACTTCAAATGAAGAGCTGACAGATCTTCAAGAAATACATTTCATTGAGTTACCTAAGTTTAATGAAATAGGTAATAAAGAGTATGTTGAAAATGTTGAGAAAATGGATGCTCTAGAAAAATGGTTAGAGTTCTTAGTTGAACCAGAAAGTAATACTGTAAGGCAATTAGAACTAAGCAATGAAGAAATCAAACTAGCAAAATCTGAACTATATAGACTTAGTATGGATAGTAAGGAAAGAGAACAGTATAACATGAGAGAAAAGGCTATATATGATAGAATATCTGCCTTAGAAAATGCTGAAGCTAAAGGAAAAAGAGAAGGTAGACTAGAAGGAAAGTTAGAAGGAAAATTAGAAGGAAAATTAGAAAGTAAATTAGAAGTTGTAAGAGAATCCTTAAGCCAAGGATTAGAAATATCATTAATTTCAAAAATAACTGGATTAAGTGAAGAAGAAATATTAAAAATAAAAAAAGATTTTTAATAAAGTAGGAAATAGTATGAATATAATTATAATATGTGCTATTATAGGTGGATTAATGGGATACTTCTATATGAATAAAAAGCTTGAGAAAAAAATAAATAATTAATAATATTTTTGTTATAACTAAAAAAGACTCTATAATTTAGAGTCTTTTTTGATTTTAATTAAAATATTTAAATAATTAGCTCCAATTAAACCATTCACAATTTTTACTAAAATATGAAATAATTTTAATATTACATTATTTATATTATTAAATTATTTTTAAATATTTAACAAATAGTTAAAATATTGTAAAATAGCTTCATAAATATATATATTTATAGAAAAAAAGTAATAAAATGGGGTGTTAAAATGAAAGGTATTGAAATCTTTTTTGAAGAAGTTGAAAATGAAGAATTAGAAGAATGTATGGTGACTGTTTCTAAATCACATGGTCATTAATTTTAACTTAAAAATAATAAGCTCATATTATGAGCTTATTATTTTATATTAGGAGAAGTTTTATGAATAAATATATTGAAAAATATATAAAATTTTTTAAGCATGAGAATTATAATATATCTTTAATTATTAAAATAAATATACTATTTCTATTATTTTTTATGAGTTATGATAGTATGACTGTTACAATACCATTATATATAACTAATTTAAATGTTGGTGTTTCTTATTATGGAACCATAATGGCAATAACATTGATAATTAGGGGACTTATAGCAATACCTATAAGTCACTTAGAAATAAGTAATAAGTTTAAAATATTAAATTTTGTAATGTTAATTAACCTACTAACATTGATAATACTTATGTTGGTAGAAAATTTTATATTAACATTTTTAGGATTTATTGTTTTTTTAAGCTCAGTAAGTGTATTAAATGTAATTGTAAATCCAATTTTAGCAAGTATTTCTCCAAAAGATAATTATGGAATATCTTTTGGAATAAGAGATATTTTTCTTTTTTCAGGATCTGCAATAGGATTATTTATAACTGGTATAATAAAAAAATTTAGTGACTATCAAAATATTTTTTTATTTAATCTAATATTATTAATCTTTATAATTATTTTAATTTTTATAATAAAAAGAGATTTTGAAAATTTAAATTTCTATAAAGAAAAATCTAAATCTTTAAATGAAAATAACTCAAGTAAACAAAATTTAAATATTAAAGAAAAGTTAAAAAAGAACTTAAGTTTTATAAAAAATGACAAAAATTTTATTTATTATTGTATTGTTTGTTCATTATTGACAATTGCAACTACTGGATTAACATATATTCCTTTAATAGCTAAAGAATATAATATAAGTGAACAAAATATATACAATACAATGTCTACTTCATTAATAATATCAGCTTTACTATCAATATTAGGTGGAAAAATAATTGATAAAAATAACAAGAAAAAAGTTTATCTTTTATACATTTTTATGTTGTTTGTTAGTTATATATGTTTGGGATTAAATAATAAAGGTTTATTTTTATTAGGAATGTTTATTTATAGCTTAACAGTTGCACTAGATAATATTTCTCAAGTTTATTTTTTTTCAATATTTGAAAACAATGTTGCTGATAAATATTTTGGTATCATAAGCTCTTTAACATTAATTATAGGAAGTATATCTAGACAAATTTCCGGATATATATGGGATATTAACTTTAATTATATAATTCAAATTTCTACTTTATTAATGTTTATAACTTTAATAATAAGTTATTTTAAATTAAATGAAATAAAGGAGAATGGTTAAGATTATGAAAATTTGTGAAGATATTCAAAACAATATATTTAGTTATATAGAAAATAAACATAAATTTAAAGATAGAAGTATAGAAAAAATTTTTATTGATACTTATAAAGCAAAAATATTAAATAAAGTTCCTGAAAATAAAATAAGACCTTTATGGGTAGGTTTTAAAATAACACCTATATGCAATATGAAATGTGAACATTGCTGGGCTGATCTTAAAGGTAAAGAATATTCTTTAGATAATATAAAAAAAGCATTAGATAAGCTTAGTGAAATTCAAATATTACATTTAACATTAAGTGGTGGTGAGCCATTTATTAGAAATGATTGGGAAGAAATTTTCTCTTATGCTAAAGAAAAAAGAATGTGTTTAGAAATATTTACAAATGGCTCTTTAATTAATGAGGACATATGTAAAAAGTTAAATAAAATATTAGATAAGAATGTAGATACTATTCAAATAAGTTTAGATGGTTCAAATAAAGAGTATTATTTAATGCAAAGAAAAAAAGATTGTTTTGAAAAAGTAATAAACTCAATAAAATTATTAAAAAAATTTGGTTTTACAGTAAGAGTAAATTTTACTGCTACAAATTTAAATCAATCTGAGATATTCAATACATTTAAACTTTGTAATATTTTGAATGTAGATACTTTTAGTATAAGTCACGTATATGACCTTAACAAAGGTAAATCTCTATATGATAAAGTAAATTTCAAAGAATATTTAGAAGAAATTAATTTATGTATTATAAACGCTTCAGAATTTATAACTGATTTAAAATTATTTATCCCAGTTGAATTTTTTTCACTTACTGCAACTAAGGTAGAAAAAAAAGAACTTAAAATTAAAGATAAAAATATTTTTTTAAATTGGTTTATTAATTCTAATGGGGATATATATCCTGATGTAACATTAGAATTAGACGATTTTTTCATAGGAAATATATATTCTAATTCTTTAAATGATATATATTTAAAATTAGAAAATTTAAGCACTAAACTTTTAGAAAGAAATCTTAGTAATGTTAAATGCTCTCATTGTAGTAATGCATTAATTTGCAAGGGGGGAGATTCTGGTAGAACTTATAAAGAATATAAAAGTTTTAATATGGCTGATCCTAAGTGTACTTTTAATCAACAATAAAAAGGGGAAACATTATGAATATTGAGAATTTAGAAAAATATTATAAAGGTTTTAATTTATTAAGTAGAAAAAAGGAAATTGATTTTGAGTCATATATTTTTAATGAAATGAAAAAAAATAATATAGAAAAACTCGATTATCCTATATTAATAGGGATAAAAATTACTGATAAGTGTAATTTTTCATGTAAGCATTGTTTTAGTAATAATTCTAATTTTAATGAAATTTCATCAAATTTAGTTGATAATATAATAAATAATTTTTTAAAAGAAAATCATCCGTATAAGATATATCTTACAGGAGGCGAACCTTTTTTAAATAAAAATATTTTTAATATTATTCAAAAATTAAAGCCATATTGCAAAATATTTTCTATACATTCTAATGCATCATTAATTACTAATGATCTTGCCAAGAAACTATCTAATATTTTAGATAAAAATGATTATGTACAAGTTAGTTTAGATGGATATAATAAAGAAACTTTTAAATCAACTCGAAATTGTGATAAATTTGATGATGTTATTAGAGGAATAAAAAATTTAATAAATAATAATATAAAAGTTAGAATTAATACTGTTGTAACAAATAAAAATTTAAATTTTTTAGAAAGAATTTATGATTTAGCCATTAAATTAGATGTAGAAACTATATCATTTTCTCCATTATTAGACTGTAAAAAAGTTAAGGTGGTCTATTTACCTAGTGATATGGCTATCTTAAAAAAATTTGATGCTATACTTGAAAAATACTTTTCTAGTGAAGGAAAAGTTAAAATAATACAAGATCCTATAGCTGTTCCTTGGGGAAATCCTATTCTTAAAAATTTAGTTAAAGAAAGTGAATTTGTATGTCCTGCTGGCAAAACGGCATTGGAGATTAATCATGATGGAACAATTTACCCATGTCCATATATGTATGATAACAAATTTAACATGGGAAATTTAAAAAATTCAAGTTTAAAAGAAATTTGGACAAATAATAGATGGACGTTATTAAGAAAAAATTTTTGGTCAGATAACTCCAAATGTATTAATTGTGATAGTTACCAAAAATGTAAAAGTGGGTGTTTAGCTGCAGCACAATTAAGTGATATTGAATTTGATCCACGTTGCGAACATAATTAAAATTTTTATTTGAGGTGATTTATGGTTGTTTCAAAAAATATATATTATAGGTTTGAAAGTGAAATAAATAATGGAACTCTTTATATTTTTGATATTATTAAACAAAAAATAATTAAATCTAATTATTTTTCATATTTAATAATAAGTAATATAGATAAAAATAAATCTTATTCAGAAATTATAGCTATAATTTCTGAAGTTTTTAAAGATTATTCAAAAAATGAAATAGAAGGTTTACTAAATCAAGGTATTGAATATTTAAAAAAATATGAAGTTTTAGAATAATTATAATTACTTAATAAAAGATGCTAAATATAATATATCCTTTAATATTACCTAATAACTTTAATGAATATAATTACTTTTAAGTATACATAGGTAAACTAAATGGAAATATCCATATTTTTGATAGTTTATAAAAGTTCACCTTTATAAACTTTATTTAATTTATTTATTTTTCGTTTTTAAATGTATATAATTTTATTTTTAAACGTTTATTAAAATCTATTGATTTTAATAAACGTTTTTTCTATACTTAAAGTAATAATTTAAATATGGAGTGATAAAAATGCGTTATAAGTTGACTTATGTATATGGTGACTCAGATCAAAAATTTACTCAAACCTTTAGCAGTAAAGTTCTTATGGAAAGTTATATTGAAACAGGTAAGGATAAAGATTTACGGGTAATTAATATAGAAAGTAGTAAACTCTATGGCTATGCAAGGGTAAGCTCTAAAGAGCAAAATTTAGATAGACAAATAGAAGCCTTAAAGGAGTATGGTGTAAATGAAAGAGACATAATAACTGATAAGCAAAGTGGAAAAGACTTTAATAGAGAAGGATATAAAACACTTAAAGAGCAGCTATTAAGAAGTGGTGATGTTTTAGTTATAAAAGAGCTAGATAGACTAGGTAGAAATATGGCACAAATTAAAGAAGAATGGAATGATCTGCAGGCAAAAGAGATAAATATAGTTGTTATTGATACACCTATACTAAATACTGAAGGTAAAAGTAATTTAGAAAAAACCTTAATATCAAATATAGTATTTGAATTATTAAGCTATATGGCTGAAAAAGAAAGAGTAAAGATTAAGCAAAGACAAGCAGAAGGTATTGCTAATGCAAAGGCTAAGGGAAAACATTTAGGTAGGCCAAGAGTAGAATATCCAGGTAATTTTAAAGAAGTATATGACAAATGGAAAGCTAAAAAAATCACTGGTGTAAAAGCTATGGAACTAATGAATTTAAAGAAAAATTCTTTTTATAACTTAATAAAAAAATATGAAATTGAAAAATAAGAAAATTAAGGTAATTTTATATGTTTTCAAATAAAAAGCTTAGAAACTTATTTAGTAATTGGTTAATTCCAATAATTTTAGCAATTTTACTTGCTGTAATTATCAATAAATTATTTTATACAAAATAGTAGTTCCTAGCCAATTAATGTCCCCAACATTAAAAGTTGGAAATCAACTATTTGTTACGAAAGTTTATAATACTTCAAATATAAAGAAAGGAGATATTTTAGTCTTTAATTCTGCAAGAAAAAATAAGGTTAATATTTTTTATTAACCTTATTTTTTCTTGCAGAATATAAAACCCAATTAATATTACTTATAATAACTAATATTATAAGTAAAGGAATCCATAAAAATTTAGGAATCATTATTAACATAATAAATCCTATAACCCAAATTATTATTGAATATATCAAATATCTAAGAAATAGTTTCAAATAATCACCTACTTAAAATTAAATTTATTATTAATTTAATTAATCTAAAAATCAATCTTTCTAATATTATAATCTTCCTTTTGATAAATTAACATAATTCTAGATAATAATTCTTAAAAAGTATCTTTATTTAAAAAATGTTAAAAATTTGATAAAATAGAATTGTAAAAAAAATTCAGGGGGGAAACCAAATGAAAAAATTAATAGTAAAAAGTACAATGATGCTTTTATTTTCTTGCTTATTATGTTTAGGAATACAGTTACCTAATACAGTTAAAGCAAATGAAGTGAATAAATACCAATCTGTAATGGTACAGTATTTAGAAGCTTTTAAAAATTATGATATTGATACGATAGTAGATATTTCTAAAGATAGTAGAACTGTTACTAAAGAAGAATATAAAAACATGTTAATGGAATTTAAATATGATCCTAACCAAAAACTTAAATCATATGAAATAACAGGTTCAAGAAAAATTGATAATGGTGAAATTTTTTCTGTGAAAACAGAGTTTTTAAATGGTGCTATATACAATATGGAATTTACAGTATCATATATTGATAATAAATTAATGGTAAGTAATATGAATAGAATATCAATAGTAAATGAAGGTAAATGTATTCCTACACCAAGTTTCAGAACTCAAGTTTGTACATGGGATGACGAATTAAGTCAATATATTGGAGACGCTGTTAGTTTTACACGTTCTAGTAAATTTCAATATAGTTCTAATACGATTACATTAAACTTTAGACAATATGCAACTTCTGGATCAAGATCCTTAAAGGTAAAATACAGTGTAGTAGACCATTGGATGTGGGGGGATGACATTAGAGCTTCTCAATGGGTATATGGTGAAAATCCGGATTATGCTAGACAGATAAAATTATATCTAGGTTCAGGAGAAACTTTCAAAAATTATAGAATTAAAGTAGAAAATTATACTCCAGCATCGATTAAAGTATTTGGTGAGGGTTATTGTTATTAAAAAAATGAGGCTACGCCTCATTTTTTCTTTTGATTTTTAATATTTTAATAATATAAAAACCTAGAATGGATGATATTATTCTAAAAATTGTTAAATCAAAATTAAAAGAATAAAAATGTAACAATGAAATAATAACATTAAATAATAAAAAAATAATTAAACTTGGTTTTAGAGAATTATATTTATTTATAACAATAGGTATTAAAATACCAAAAGGTATAAATAATAATAGAATAAATAATTGATCTAATACAAATACATTATCTAATAACGGTTTATTACTATTAAATAAATTATATAAAAATTTAAAAGGTAAATATGCACCTTTTGATAAATAGCCACCACCATTAGTAGTATTGGAAATACAAATTAAAATAAATATAGTATATATTCCTAGAAATAAAGATGATAAAATCCTAGTATTTATTAGATTTGCTTTAAGATAAGACTCTTTAGTAGAATTTATAAGTTCATCTATCTGAAGAGTGTTAATTACTTTCTCATTAGCTTCTTTTTCAGAAAAACCTTCATTTAAAAAATCCTTTTTCATTTCTTCTGCGGTATCAAGTAACTCTAATTTTAATTCTGATAATTCTCTAGATGAAATATCTAATTTCCTTAATTTTTTATTTAAAAGTCTTTTCAATGTCATATTTTATTCCTCCTTAATATTTTCTATTAAATTAGATATAAGATAAAAGTCTTTAAGTTTTAAATTTAATTCAATTAAACCAGCTTCAGTAATTTTATAATATTTTCTTTTTTTCTTTGAACTATTAGTTTCAATGAAATAATCTTGTATTAAATTTTTTTCTTTTAATCTTTTAAGTGCTGGATATAAAGTTCCTTCCCCTAATATTAAAACATTATCAGTTATGTTTTTAATTTCTTTAGATATCTCATATCCATACATATCTTTATTCTTTAATAAAGATAGTAAAATTATTTCTAATGAACCTTTTAATATCTCTCTATCCAAAAAATCAACTCCCTTTAAGTTAATTTAGTGTTCTATAATTTAATTTTACGAAAACATACATTGCTTTACAAGGTATTAATTAAAAAATATATTATATTTTTTAATTAATTTCAGAAAATACTTAAAGTATTATAATTTATATAAAAAAGTTAAAGCAAAAAGCTTTAACTTTTTTATTTCTGAGTTATAATGTGAGTAAAAATATTGAGAGGTGTATTAAGTATGAATTTAGTTAAAACAAGAGATGATTTAGAAAGAGAAGCTCCTAGACTAAAAAAAGAGTGGATACAAAAAATTGATAGTATAGATGATGCAAATAGAAAATATGTATTAGTTTTTGAGGATCTAGTATTCGAGGCAGACCATGAACAGGATATTACTTCAAGACTAATAAGAGATTATATAGAAACTGATGATAGAAATATGCAGCTTCTATTTAGAATTGACTTTGCAAGAGCTTTAAGTATGTATAGCATAATGAATGGAATTAATGTTGAAGTTTATAATAACGGTAAAAAAGTAAGAGATAACTATGCTGTATCTGAAGATGATCCGGATTATGAAAAGGACTATGAAATTCCTGATGTAATCCTGGATGTATTTGATGAATTTACTCTTTTTAAGGGCCTTAATGAACTTAAGTATGCTAAAATATACTATAAGTCTGATGATGGAAAGTACAAGCTATTTTAATATAAATTAAAATAAAGAAGTAGCTTTAAGTAATAAAAAGCTGCTTCTTTTTTATAAGGTGAACATATGAAAAAAAGAGAACAAATATATACATTTTTAATAGATTTTATAAAAGAAAAAGGATATCAACCTACGGTTAGAGAAATTGCTCATGCAGTAAATTTAAAGTCATCGTCTTCTGTTTATAGACATTTAGAAATGTTAGAAAAAGATGGGCTCATAATACTCGGAAAAAGTGAGCAGAGAGGTAGAAAAAGAAGTATTCATATTATTGATTTAAACAAAAAGATTAAAAAAAATGTATCAGAAGAAACTATTAAAAATTTAATTAAATTTTCAAAAAAACAAGTTAATACTAATAATGATGTATTTCCCAAGAAAGTTACTAATGATTATATAGTAACTGTAGATAATATATTTCCTGATGACATTATTATTGTTGAGAAAGTAAATTCTCTAGAAAAGGATAGTATAGGATTATTATTATTTGAAAATCATACCTTTATAAAAAAAATATTTTCAGATTATGAAAAGGTATATGATACTGATCCTGTAGTTTTAGGGAAGATTATTGGTGTTTATAGAGATTTTTTCTGATATTACTTGAAAAAACATAAAAGAAACGTTAAAATAGGTTAACAATATTAAAATTTACTGTAATAATGTATTAGAAACTTTCGAGTTTATCAGTCACTAGTTAAACCAGTATTAACTATTAAATTAATTGCAAACTTAATTTGATCTGTATATCTATTAACACAAAAAAGATTATCTCTTTAATTTTAGAGATAATCTTTTTTGTGTTTAGAATTAACCAAGAATATTATACAATTTAATTATATCCTATACTCATAGTAATTATAAATTGGGGTGAGAAAATTTATGAGATTATCAGAAGAAGATAAGAAATGTATCAAAATTCTTTATAGAAATGGCTTAAATGTAAAAGAAATTGAAAAATTATTAAATAATGACTTTTCTAAAGATGCTATTCAAAAACATATATATAGACATTTAAATGAATTTAGGAATGAACATATTATAAATAGAGCCTTAAATAAAAATAAATTAAAGAAAGAATTTAAAAATATTATTAAGAATAATTTTTAATAAAGGATTTTCCATAATTTTCAAGAATATTATTTATATATTCTTAAATTAGGGGGAGTTAAGATATGAAAACAGCTCAAGAAGTAGCCAATGAATTAGATTTAACCAGGACTGAAGTTTATAATTTGCTTAGAAAAAAAAGATTTTCTCCATTAGTTAAAAAGAACGGTGGTCAAGTAGCTATAAGCAATGAACTTTTCAAATTATTAGAAGAAGAAATTAAAAGTAAAAGAAATAATATTAAACAAGAAGATAATAAAAATATAGATATAAAACAAGAAGATAAATTATTAGAAGAAAAAAATACTATATCTGATATAAAAACTGAAGAAAGTCCTGATTTTAATACTATAGAAGTTCTACAAAATCAAATAAAATTAAAAGATAATCAAATAACTATTCTAAATAGTGTTATAACTAATAATTTAAATAGAATAAAGGATCTTGAAGAAAAACAACAAGATTATAAAAATTTATCTGAAGAAATTAAAATATTGAAAGTTACTTTAGATGATTTAAGTAAGATAAAAAACAAAAGAAAGATTTTAGGATTATTTTGAATATTTAAATATAGTTATTAAAATAAAAATAAGGGGCTATTTGCCCCCCATATTCATGAAATTTTCCATTGCTAACCTTTGCTTTTTTTCTTTTTCACTTTCTTTAATTTCATCTGTTTCATATATCATTTTTTTAGTATCAGTATTAATAGTTATATTATTATTTTTAAGGACACTTACTAACTCTTTTAATTGTTCAGCTATTTCACTATTATCATTTAATTCTTTTAATGATGAACCTGATCTCATATCTTTTCTTATAAGTAATTTTACATATGAACCAAATGATACACCAAGTTCATCAATATAATCTAAAATCTCCTTATCTGATTTAGTATCTGGATTAAATGATATTGGTTTTAATTCTCTAGCCATTATTTTAATATTTCTGCTGCTTTCTGATAAATTTTTGAGTTAGTATATTGACTATTAGGTAAAACTGATACTCCATCCCTGTCTTTTCCAAAAGCATCTTTCCAATATTCTTCTGTTGCAATAGCACCCCCACCAAATATTTGTATTTTATTTGCTTGTGGAACATCACAAATATCATAAACATTTGATACTATCGCTGAAACATATTTAGATATCATCTGTTTTGTATCTGTTATATCAACAACTTTACCATCTATTGTTATAGTATCTTCTCCAAAGTTAGCCTCAATATAAGCTGGTGTAACTACTCCCCTACTAGTGTTTTTAATATGATTTGCTATATCCCTATATAACTTATTAAAACTCTTTGTTATAGTATCATAGGATATTGGTATTAAATTATCCCATTGAGTTATGTTTACTGTACCTGCTCCTAAATCTATAGTTATTATATTATCTGTATCCATACAGTCTAATACATATGCTCCTTCTGCAAAAACACGTGCATTATTTATTTTAATAATTTTATCTTGTCCATTTATAGTTATTTTTATGCTATCTTTTTCAGTAAGTTCATTTAATTTTTTTTCTAGTAAAACTTTAGTCTCACTCATAAAATATATTATAGGTAATCCTACACAAATATTAGCATCTATAACTATATCTTTGCTACTAAGCCCAATAGCTGTCAATAAACATATCTCGTAATCTAATCCAAAGTATCTATCTGGTGAAGTGAATACTTCCCCATCTCCTACAATATATGTAGTACCTTTATATCCTACTTCATGTATATCTTTTGGCTTTTCCCCTAGTCCAGCTAAACTTGCTAATCTTCCTACTTTAGTTTTACTAGCAAATTTACTTCCTTTAAATTTTGTATACCCATTACCTAAATCTATTCCCAATTTTAGCATTTTAATGCTCCTTTCAAAATTAATTATCTTTTATAAATTTAGTATATACTAGATATATACTAAAAACAACTTTTCAACCATGTATATACTGAGTTTATACTGATTTTTCTTCAGAATACTATTATTCTCTTTAATTTTCTCACTTTTGTATATACTGAATATATACAAAATATAATTATATATACTCAGTATATATAATTGCTTTTTATTAATTTCAATATATGTATATATTCAGTATATACATATATTGAAATTAATAAAAAAAGAGAGTAAAATTTTCTATAATTTTACTCTCTTGAAAAATTATTTTTAACATGGTATTATTAACTCAATTAAATTAAATAGTACGGAAAAGGAAAAATCCATTAAGTTTACTTACTTTGGCGAGTTGGGAAAACTTAATGGATGAACTTAAATCCGAAATAGAACAAAGTTCTATTTGAAATATTCACTTTTCATAGCTTTATGATATCAAAGCTATTGAAAAAAGTCAATGATATCTATTGACTTTTTAATAGAAATGTAATATTAGCAAATTTTAACTTCTTTCTATTTAGGATTTAGTGTAATTTCCTAGATGAAAGGAGTTATTTTTATGGCACACATACACTTATTAACTAAAGAACAGTTAGAACAAGAGAAAAGGTTTAATCTCGAAGAAAGAGATTTTCATGTCTTAAATCAAATCGAATATAAAGAGTCTAGAAGAAAAGCTCAAAGTATCTTAAGATTTATCAGAAAAGGTATTTTATTAAATAATGGATCTTGGAGCATCTCATTTTCTAAAATTCATAAAGATTATAATGATTGGGTAAATAAAAAGAAAAAGAAAAGACCAGAACTAAAAAATATAAGCTTAAAACAAATAAAAAATATAGTAAATAAATTAAAAGATTTAGGTTTACTTATTATTGAAAATGTAAAGAAAAAAAACTGTTATTTTCTACCATTACCCAATAAATTACCCAATAATGAAAACATTACAACCCCTGATACAACAAGCATAGAAGGTAATCAAGCTACTCCTAGGTATATTAGGAATAATAATATAGATATAGATTCTAATAGTAACTCAAAAGAATTTAATGCAGACATGTATGAAAAATGTACAAGTCTTGTTGATGTTAGAAATAAAGTTAAAGAGTTACTTAAAGCTGCAAGAGTTAAGAGCTCTTGGATTAAGAATAAGGTTTTAACAAAATTAAGTGAAAACTATAGAAATATAACTGTTAAATTTTTAGATAGTTATATTAATACAGTCATTGAGAACACTAGAAATACATATTATTCAAATTATAGAAAATATATCAATAACAATGCGAACAACCGAGTTCTACCAAACTTTACAGAAAGAAATTATTCAAAGGATTACTGGAAATACCTAGAAGAAAATCTATGTTTTAATTAATAATTTAACAATTAATAGAATTTATTGTTAAAAAATAGATTATAAATAAACTGAAAAATTTCCAGTTTATTAAAAATTGGGAATTACCATATTTTTTTTATAGATAATTTGATACAATGAGAACAAGAGTTCGCATAATGATGAGAACAACAGTTTGATATAATTTATTTTTTTGAGTTTAGAGTTTATAAATAAAATATCAAAGATTTATAAATCTTTGATATTTTAAAAAATGTATATTTTAACTTTCCAAAAATTTTATTATGGAGTTTAAATCTTTTATAGTTTTATGTATTTCTTGTTCTTTAGAAATATAGTAATTTTTTTTATTTTTTAAAATATCTAATAAATCAAGTTTTTCAAGTGTATCTAGATTTTGTTTTTTTAATGAATCATATGAAATTAAATTAGCTAAGAATTTAGAATCAATTTTTTTAAATATTAGATAGTCTAAAGATACATTAAAAAATTTAGAAATCTTAATTAAAACATTTAAAGTTGGTTCGCTTTCTCCAGATTCATAAAATGAGAGAGAAGATCTAGATATACCCAGTAATTTAGATAATTCTGATTGACTTAATAAATTTAATTTTCTAAGAGTTTTTAGATTATTGGGAAAAAAAGATAAATTATCTATTTTTATCACCTCATTTCAATAGGTTTAGTTTACCAAGAAAAAATATTAAAAATCATAAATGTTATTATATTGACTAAAATGTTTATATATTGACATTAGTGAGCGAGCGTGATAATATATAGGTAAATTAAATGAAAATATGGATAAAGGTGATAAATATGGAAAACAAGTTAAGCTTTCTAAGAAAGAATAAAGTGCTTTCTCAAAGGGAAGTTGCTAGCTTAATTGGTAAAGAAGCACGTTTTATTCACAAATTAGAAAATGGGAAAGTAAAAAATCCTACTGCAAGTGAAGTCTATAAATTATCTAGAATATACGATACAAGTATGGAAGAAATTTATAGAGCAATAGTATTAAACAACTAAATAAATTAAATTTAAGTTTTGTCCAGTAGGAGAAAAGGAGAGCGAACTACGCCCTTTTTTAATACACTTTTAGGACAAACTTTAGGAGTTGACGCTGTGAGAGGTAAAGGAGAACTTAATAAAAATAAAGTTGGAAGTCTTTATTTAGATGGTTTTTCGGGGAAAGAAATAGCAAAAATATTAGGGGCTAAGGAAGATACTATTTATAAGTGTCTTAGCCGAAATTTTAGTCATTTGAAAGAACATAATAAAGCTAAAAGGGAATTGAAAAAACTACAAGATGAAGAAATAAGGAAAATTACTCATAGGGAATGTAAAAAATATATGAGTGATAGAAACTTTGTTAAGACTAATAGTTCCATTTACAAACATAATGGACATGGAAATTTTAGTGTTAAAAAAGAAGAAGAAATTGGATGTGTAGTTCCTTTCGACGTTCCCAAACATTTTAGTTTTAAGAAAAAGTTTTAGACAACTTGGTACATATGCGAGATATATTTAAAAAATATTATTTCAAAGGGAGAGAGTTAAAATGAATAAGAGAATTAAGGCCATAATAGAATTTGTGAAAGTACATAAAAAAGAAACTATAGGAGTTGCAGTTGCTTTAGGAATAGCAGTCGTTGGTGTAGGTGGATATGCAATAAGTAAGCATTATACTACTGATACTAACAATATAACTTTAGCTGAGAAAAAAGAAGATCCTAAAGCAGATGAAGATAAAAAGTTAGAAGAAAATAAAGCTGCAGACAATGAAGAAGTAACTGTAGAAGAGCAAGAAGATGGATCATTAATTGTTAAAGATAAAGATGGTAATATCATCGCAGACAGTTCTAAAGGAGACGATGTTTCTAAGATAGTTGAAGAAAAGAAAGAAGCTGGAAGCGATGTTAATATAAAAAATAAAAAGGGTGAAGTTGAAAAAGTAGAAAGTGTTGATAATGGAACTATAAAAGTAGCAAATGGTGAAACTATAAGTTCTAAAACAGAAAATAAAGTTCAAGCTTCACAGTCAAGTGGTGAGAAGGTTGAAAAAGTGGAAGATGTAAAAGGCACTACTGCAAGTAGTGAAGGAAGTATTACAATTGTAAAACCTAGTAAGGAAGAAAGCTCTAGTAAGCCTGAAAGTAACAAACAAGAGCAACCTGAAGAGTCAAAGCCTGAAGAAGCTCCACAGCCTTCTCAAAAACCAGAAGAGAATAAACAAGAAAAACCTGCAGAAAATCAACAACAAACAAAGCCAGTTGAAAAGCCAAAGGAGGTTCAGTATATGGATTCAATGACACAACAACTTTGGAGTGAATATAACTCATATAGACAATCTTTAGGGCTTAATCCATTAAAGTGGAGTGGGAAATATGCTGAATGGACAAGGAAGCATGCAGAAGAGATGGCTAAAAAAAATACTGGTAGTTATCATAAGAGCTATCCAGAGGGCGGTCAAGTAGTTGGCAATAATTCATCAAAAAATTTAAATGCTAGTAAAATATTACAACAATTTAAAAATTCTCCTAAGCATAATCAAAATATAACAGAAGCAGATTTAACTGAAGGTGCATGTGCAGTTTATAAAAGTTCTGATGGAGATTATTACTTTACAATAGGATTTGACTATTAATTTATATATAAAGATCTAGAGTTTTACTCTAGGTCTTTTTTGATACTGTTTTTTAGGGGGGGAGAACATATGGGAAGAGTGAGGAAAGATTTTTATAAAGGAGAAGTATATAGGGGAGATATTTTCTATGCAGACTTAGGAGACATAAAGAGTAAGTTTGGTTCAGTACAAGGTGGAATTAGACCAGTTATTGTAATTCAAAATGATATTGGAAATAGAGAAGGTGAAACTTTTATAGTTACTTCTGTAACATCTAAGCCTAAAAGAAAAATGCCAGTACATACTAAAATAATAAAAGAATGTTTAGAAAAGCCATCTACTATTTTATTAGAGCAAATAACAACTATTTCTAGGTATCAGATGAGAGAGAAAATAGGAAAGCTAAATGGATATGAAATAAAAGAACTAAATAGAGCCTTAGGAATAAGCATCGGTTTAAGTTAGAAAGTTCAAGAGTGTTGCAATTAAGCAGCACTCTTTTTCAATATAAATTTTTAGAAAGGAGAAAAGAAAATGAAGTATTTTGATACATCTTAAATTAATTTATCAAAATAAAAAAATTAATAATATGGAGGAGAAAGAAAGTGAGTAAAACAAAAAGATTTAAACTAATTACAACGATAACTTTAATTTTTACATTTTTATTGACTAACATCAAAGTATTTGCTGTAGAAATAAATTCTACAGATGCAGAGAGTTATCTAAATTACAATTCTCCAACTTGGGGAAAGATTCTTCCTATAGGTAATCATAGATACTATGCTCCAGATCTAAGGACATGTTATTGTCTAAATACAGGTGCGCTGAATCCTACTGGCCAAGATTATACAGAAGAAATACCAGTTGATTCAGGAATAGAAACAATTGTTTATTGGGGATATCCTGCAAAAGATGGTTCAGAATGGGGAATATCAGCTGATGAATATAGATATTGTACTCAACTTGCTATTTGGGCTTATCAAAAAGAAGCAGGTTTAAGTAGGGGACTTGATAGAACAAGACTTCAAGATGGAACAGTATCTTTAAGTAGGTTAAAACCAGTAATAGACTTTTTAGTAGAAAAAGGGTTAAATAAAGAAATGCCTACTTTTTTTGAGGTATCACCAAATGACATAATTGCTAATCAAGAAGGTGATTATTTCGTTTCTGAGCCTATAAAAATAAAATCTGACTATGAGTTTAAAGATGCTAAGGTTACCATAAAAAGTTCAAGCAATTCTAATTTAATGGATTTAATAAAGATAAAAGACATGGATGGAGACGAAAGAGATACCTATAGTTCTAACGAAAGTTTTAGAGTTTATATTCCTATAGATACTGAAACTGGTGATATTAAAGTAAATGTTAAAGCAACTGTAGATATTCCAGCATTATTAGCATATGCAACTCCAGTTGAAGGTAAGCAAGATATGGGATTAGTAGATAGCAGTACTAATGCTATGGATAGAGACAATATTACTGTATCTTGGACTGGCTTAAATGGAGCAGTACAAGTTATTAAAAAGGGAGATGATGGTAAGCTTTTAACTGGGGCTAAATTTGTATTAAAAAGCACAGATGGCTCTAAAATCGCTGAAACGGCTTCTGAGAATGGGAAAGCAGTCTTTAATGATATTAAACCTGCAGATTACATTCTAGAGGAAACTGAGGCTCCTACGGGCTATTTAATAACTAATCCTGTTAATGTTACTGTAAAACCTAATAAAGTATCTACAGTTGAAATGGTTGATACTCAAATTAAAGGGGAAATTCAAATTTTAAAAATAGATGGAGAAACTCAAAAACCATTAAAAGGTGCAGAGTTTGAAGTTAAAAATGCTAATGGAGAAAGAGTAAAAACAATAATAAGTGGTGATGATGGTATAGCTGAAACTGGAGTATTACCTTTTGCAAATTATGTTATCAAAGAAATTAAAGCTCCGGACAAATATACTTTAGACGGAAAAGAATACCCAGTATCAATAACTAAACATATGGAAACAGTTAAGTTAACAGTTGCTAATACTAAGAAAAATGGTTCTATAGAAATTGTTAAAAAAGGTGATGATGGAAAGTTATTAGAAGGAGCAGAATTTAACCTAGAAGATACTAATGGAAAAGTTATAGCAGCTCAAAAATCTAATAAAGATGGAAAAGTTGTATTTAGTGATCTTAAAGAAGGAAATTATGTTCTTAAAGAAGTTAATGCTCCTAAGGGATACAACATTGTAAATCCAGTAAATGTAGAAGTTAAGGCTGATGAAGTAATTAAATTAGATTTAACTGATAAAGCAACAACAGGTAAGTTATTAATTAAAAAGGTTGACGTAGCAACAGGCAAAGAAGTACCAGGAGCTAAGATAAAAGTAACTTGTACTGAAGGTTTAGACAAAGGAAAATCATTCGAGTTTGTATCAACAGATAAGGAGCAAGAATTTACTTTAAAAGCTGGACAATACGAGTATGTGGAAACACAAGCACCAAAGGGATATGAGCTTAACAAAGAAGTAGGGAAATTTGAAATAACAAAAGAAGGCCAAGTTGTTAAGTGTTCTGTTAAGGATAAAGCAACAACAGGTAAGTTATTAATTAAAAAGGTTGACGTAGCAACAAGCAAAGAAGTACCAGGAGCTAAGATAAAAGTAACTTGTACTGAAGGTTTAGACAAAGGAAAATCATTCGAGTTTGTATCAACAGATAAGGAAGAAGAATTTACTTTAAAAGCTGGACAATACGAGTATGTGGAAATACAAGCACCAAAGGGATATGAGCTTAACAAAGAAGTAGGGAAATTTGAAATAACAAAAGAAGGTCAAGTTGTTAAGTGTTCTGTTAAGGATAAAGCAACAACTGGTAAGTTATTAATCAAAAAGGTTGATGTAGCAACAGGTAAAGAAGTACCAGGAGCAAAGATAAAAGTAACTTGTACTGAAGGTTTAGACAAAGGAAAATCATTCGAGTTCGTATCAACAGATAAGGAAGAAGAATTTACTTTAAAAGCTGGACAATACGAATTTGTGGAAACACAAGCACCAAAGGGATATGAGCTTAACAAAGAAGTAGGGAAATTTGAAATAACAAAAGAAGGTCAAGTTGTTAAGTGTGATGTTAAAGATAAAGCAACAACTGGTAAATTACTAATCAAAAAAGTTGATGTAACAACAGGTAAAGAAGTGCCAGGAGCTAAGATAAAAATAACTTGTATAGAAGGATTAGACAAAGGAAAATCATTCGAGTTTGTATCAATAGATAAAGAGCAAGAATTTACTTTAAAAGCTGGACAATACGAATTTGTGGAAACACAAGCACCAAAGGGATATGAGCTTAACAAAGAAGTAGGGAAATTTGAAATAACAAAAGAAGGTCAAGTTGTTAAGTGTGATGTTAAAGATAAAGCAACAACTGGTAAATTACTAATCAAAAAAGTTGATGTAACAACAGGTAAAGAAGTGCCAGGAGCTAAGATAAAAATAACTTGTATAGAAGGATTAGACAAAGGAAAATCATTCGAGTTTGTATCAATAGATAAAGAGCAAGAATTTACTTTAAAAGCTGGACAATACGAATTTGTGGAAACACAAGCACCAAAGGGATATGAGCTTAACAAAGAAGTAGGGAAATTTGAAATAACAAAAGAAGGTCAAATTGTTAAATGTGATGTTAAAGATTCTAAAACTACTGGTAAGCTAGTATTTAAGAAAGTAGATTCTAAAACTGGTGAAGGCTTAGATGGAGCAGAAATAAAATTAGTTTGTACTGAAGGTTTAGATAAAGGTAAAGAAATAACTTTCACTTCTAAGAAAGAAGGAAATGAACTTGATTTACTAGCTGGAGAGTATGAAATTTCAGAATTAAAAGCTCCAGAAGGATATGAGTTAACAAAGGAAATAAAGAAGTTTACAGTAAATAAACAAGGAGAAGTTGTTAATTGTACTTTAGACAATACTAAGTTTGAAATTGTTAAAACAGGTTCAAGCTTCGATGTTAATGCATTAATTCCATTTGGAATTATATTAGTAGCAGGAGGCTTAGGAGCATTAATACTTTCAAAGAAAAGAAAATTATTATAATTTTTTTAATTAAGAGAGTGCCATAAGGTACTCTCTTAAGTTTACATAAGAAAATAAGGAGATGGGATGTATGGTTATAACTATTATTTTAGGATTGATTATTATAAATATTTTTATTTATATGAGTTTGTTTAAAGTAGCTAAAAAAGCTGATGAAGAACTTAAATTATTATTTAAAAAACATAATTTTCAACAATAAAAGGGAGTGAGAAAAATGAGTGAAAACTTATTATGTGAAATAGAAAAGTTAGATTTAGAATTTAGTTCTTTATCAAATAGAAAATTAAATAAAAAGGACCTAGAATACAGAAAATATTTAATTTCAAAACTACAAAGATTATCGAAAGAGTATCTAAGATCTTGTGGAATAAGAAATAAATATAAACTTGAGAAGATCCTAAGAAAGTATTATTTTGAATACCACATAAAAACATATTTTAAGTTTTTTAATTTCAGTAACATAGCAGTTTAGAGTATTTAAAAATGGTTTATGTTAATTTTTTTACTTTCATAGGAATTCTTTTAACTATTTTAGGACTTTTTTTACTTATATTAGGTTTTGATAATTATATTCCGATTGTGGCAAGGATGATGTTTTTAGGGATATTTATATTGGGAATTTTTATTATAGGTCTTTCTTCTACTTGGGTATTAATGAGTGTAAAGATATTGATATTAGAAAGTATAGGCTTATTTATATTAAATATATTTTTAATATTTATATTTTCTAGGTATGAAGTTAAAAAGAAGTTTATAAAAGTATTTTTGATATCTTTAAGAGTTTTATTAGGGCTGTTAAATATATATTTAATTATTTTAAGCTTAATAAATTTAATTAAAGCTTATTTTACAGTGATAGGGTGTGTTTAAAATGATGAAAAAAGCCTTTATAACCTTAATTATGATTGGAATATTGTTAATAGGAGTAGCTTTATTTATTGATTTTAAATCAAAGTCAATCCAGGAAGATTTAGTTCAAAAATACGAAGAAAAAATGTACAGTAATTCTTCAGTAAATTATAGTTATAATCCTGAAACAACTGAAAATATAGAGAAAAAAGAAGCTATAAAAGATACTTTTACTCAACCTAATAATAAAAATAAAGCTGAAAAAAATGATGTAATTGGGATATTAGAAATAGATAGTATAGGTGTTAAAGCTCCTATAGTTTTAGGAGAAGAAAATCTAGATTATGTAGTGGCTAAGTACAGATCAAGTTATGATTTTGGAGAATTAGGAAATGTAATATTAGCTGCGCACAATAATATGCGTGGATCTATATTTAGAAACCTTCATAATCTTAAAATAGGATCTACAGTAAAAATAATATCTGATAATAAGGAGTTTGAATATAAAATTACTAATCGATATATCGTAGAACCTAATGATACAAGCAAAATAAATTTTTCAAATGATAAAAAAGAAATAACTTTAATAACTTGCATTAACCATGCTAAACAAAGATTAATTTTAACTGGAGAATTAAAGTAAATTAGGAGGAAAATGAATGTGTATGAATAAGAACACTAGAAAGATAGGCGAAGTTAGAAAAAAAGTTGAAGCTATAAGAGAAGAATTAGAAAAGGATGCTCTTTTTACTGCTAAAACAAAGGAGTCAAAGGAGAGAATTAATGTAATAATAACTCAAGATGCCAATGATAAAATAATTGACTTTATGTATGATAATGCAAAGGTTCTTAAAGAACAGTATGGCATACAATCTAGAAATAAATTATTAGCTGCAATTATAGAATTTGAAGCAGATAATATAGAAAATATATTTGAAAAGTTAAAAAGAAAGGAGAAATAAGATATGGGATTTAGTTTAAGAAAATCTTTTAAAGTTGGTAAAAATTCTAAAGTTAATTTATCAACTGGAGGGGGTGTGGGATTTAGTACAGGTAAAAAAGGAGCAAGAGTTTCTGTAAATAAAAATGGAGTAAACTTCTATGGTGGTAAAGGTATTTTACGATTTACTAAACATATTAGTTTTAAGAAAATATTTAGTTTTTTAAACAATCTAAACAAATAAAATAATCATATAAAACGAGTTGTTCTCCAAGAACTTAAATAATGTTCAAGGGGGAATTTTTTTATGCAAAAATCAATGTTAAAACCACCAATTACAAGGTTAGGTGGCAAGAGCAAATTGAGAAAAGAGATAATAAGTATGATGCCAGACCATGTGTGTTATGTAGAACCGTTCTTTGGAGCGGGGTGGGTCTATTTTGGCAAGTCTAAATCAAAAATCGAAGTTATAAATGACATTGAAAATGAAATACCAAACCTATTTAAAATTATAAAGTATCATGCTCCGGAAATGAAAAGGCTTCTGTCCTATGAAATATCCGGAAGAAGTATATTCAATGAATATAAAAATGCTACTTTAGAGCATTTAACCGATATACAAAGAGCTATAAGATTTATGTATCTTATAACTCAAAGTTTCGGCGGTCAAGGTAATCATTATGGTTATGGAACTAATACATTACCATCACAAAAAATTTTTGATTGTAACTTAGATGAACTACAAGAAAGATTAAAAAACACTTATATAGAAAACTTAGATTTTCAAAAAATAATTGAAAAATATGATAGGGAATATACATTATTTTTCTTAGATCCGCCGTACTATGGTACAGCCGGATATGAAGCAGAGTTTGGAATAAAAGAGCAATTAAAACTTAGAGATATTCTTAAAAATATCAAAGGAAAGTTCATTCTAACAATCAATGATTGTGAAGAAACTAGAAGCTGGTACAAAGATTTTAATATCAAAGAAGTTGAAGTACATTATTCAGTTTCAAGGCAATCAGAAGGAAGAAAAAGAAACAAAGAGTTGATAATTACAAACTATTAAAAAGTATATGGAAGGAGATAAAATTATGGCTGCAAAGTTAGATAAAAATTTAAAGGAATTAGCACAAGATTTATTAAAATTACAAGGAGTAGAATATATAGATTGGTTAAATAAAAAGCACCAAGAAGTAATAACTAAGAATACAAAGATTATAAGAAATTGTGTTAAAAATGAAATAAAAAACTCAAATAAAAAAGATGAAATTATAGAAGAAATTAATCAAGAAAGTAATGAAAATCTTGAAAGTTTTGAAGATGAAAATTACAATGAGGATGAAGTAGAAAGTGAACGGAAGGAGTTAATTTATTAGGTGAAAGATTTAAATTTATATGCAAAAGAATTAGTTGATGTAGTTAACTATTTAATGAAAAAAAATCAATTAGTTTTTAGTAGAAACAATAAGTTTATTTATGTAAATACAGAAACAATAAAGAGTATGTTAGAGAAAAGAAATTATGATACTGTTGATGGGAAATTGTATCTTTGGAGAGAGTTAGAATGGATTGAGTGTGCAGAAGATAGGTTCAATAAACGTATAAAAATAGATGGAGAAAATATGTATGCAGTAGTTATAAAATATAGTTCATATAGTATTTTAAAAAGGCTCTATTTAGAGTAAAATATGAACTTTAAAATGTTAATTTTATAGGGAACTTTAGGGGGAACTTTGCAAGGAACTTTACAGGGAACTTTAAAAATTTAAATTGATATAGAAGTTCCCTGTATTAATATTAGTATTTTAAAGAGATATATCATTATTAGTTCCTTATCGTATTATAGAGTATATATTATATATATAATATATACATATAATGTATTAGGAGTAAATTGTGTTTTAATTTGCGACTAACATTTTTATATGTATATGTTGTATAGATAATTTTATACTCTTAGGCTATAGATGTATATCTATAGTCTATACAGTAAATAACGTATAGTTATTTACTGTATAATATAATAAGTAATTTATTACTTATTATATTATTTTAGATAGGAGTATTTTCATTTATGAATATATATAATCTTAAAAAAGAAATGAAAAATATTATTTATTCTGATTCTTCTTTAAGTAAAAATTCTATTAGAGATAGAAACTCAGCTCTTAATAAAATATTTGAAAATTTTAATAACCTTGATGATGTTTCTGTTATTACTAAAGATAAAATTTTAGATAACTTAAATTCAATTAAATTTAAAACTAAATTATCTGCAGGTGTTAATGCTATTAGATTTTTAAAAGAACATAATCTTGATATTGATTTTCCTTCTGAAGATGAACTAAAAGAGATTATTAAAAATAAAAAGAAGAATAATCGTAAACCTACTGCAGAGAAAAATTTAATTGATATTGAAAGAAAAGTTAATAGAGTTAGAAAGAAAAATTATAGACTAGCTTATAAGTTAATGTTAGAGTCGGGACTTCGTGTTCACGAAGTTGCAGCTCTAAAGAAAGATGATTTTTCTTTTGATAAAAACCTAATAACTATTAATCTTAGAGAAGCTAAAGGAAATAAACTTTGTTCTATTGAACTTGAAAATAAATATTTATCTAAAAATATTGGTGAGCTTATTGAAACTAAAAGTGAATATGAAAGAGTATTTCCTCACATGAGATACTTACAAGAACAAGCTACTAAAATGGGAATACAATGTCATGATCTGCGAAGGGGGTTTGCTAAAAGAACTTATAAAGAAGAATTAAAAAATGATGTTTCTAAAAGCGAAGCTTTAGATAAAACTAGAATAAAGTTACGTCATACTAGAAGTGATACTACTGAAATTTATTTAAGATGTAAAATTAAAGTTTAAGGAATGGAGTGGAATATTTGAATAACTTTACATTAAATGATTTGGAATTTATATTTATGGTTTTAAAAAAAATCTTAGATGCCAATAAATCAAATATTAAATCTATTAAAAAAAAGGAATGCATAACTAAAGTAGACATAAAAACTTTAATGGAATATAGCGAATTAGAAATGAATTTAAAAGTTATAATAGATAAAATAGAAACTTTAATTAATGAAAAAAATATTTCATAAAGGGCACTTTTAATAAGTGCTCTTATTTTTTTAGAAAGGAGTGTTTTTTTGAGTAGTGATTGGGAGAAAAAAGTTAATCAGGAAGTAGAAAATGGATTAAACGCAATTATAAATGAGATTGCCAATGTTCTAAAAATTTTCTTTTTTAGAGTTGGATTAGGTTTTAAAAAATCTTGGAAGAATAAAAAGCTTTTTATTGGTTTCTTTTTAAGTTTTTTAATTCCTATAGCTGCAAGAATTAAAAGTGATTACTTTCTTGTAGACACTAAATTTTATTTTAAAATAATATATTTTTTAACCTTTATAGCTCCTTTATTTTATATGGTTATAGTATCTTTTGTTAAGAATAAGGAAGATAAAAGGAATGCAGAATATAGACTTGCTTTTGAACAATTAAACTTTGTTGGTGCAGATTCTAAAACACCAATTTTAAAGTCTTTCATTGAAGATAAGGGTACTAGAATTGATGAAATAACCTTTGAGTCAATGATACCTATTGAAACTTGGAAAAGTTATATTCCACAACTTCAAACATCATTAAATATTTCTATAATTTCAATAGAGCAAGGAGCTAGTAAAAGAATTGTAATTATAAAATCTATGGCTGGAGATGCTAAGATACCTAAGTACCTTCCTTGGGATGATAAGTATATAGAAGAGCAAGAAGGGGTAGTTGTTGTTGGACAAACTTTTAGTGGAAATATAAAAATTGATTTAAATAAAAGCCCTCACATTTTATCAGCAGGGGAAACTGGATCAGGTAAATCTGTAATTTTAAGATGCATACTTTGGCAACTATTAAAACAGGGTGCAATAGCCTATATGGTCGATTTTAAGGGAGGCGTTGAATTCGGTTTAGAGTATGAAAAAGTAGGGCAAGTAATAACCGAAGTTGATGCTGCAGAAAAGTTATTTAAGTATTTAGTAGATGAAAATGCAAAGAGATTAAAGCTTTTAAGAGAAAGTGGTTCTAAGAATATAGGGGAGTACAATAAAAAGTTTGAAGGAGAAGAACTTAAAAGAATTATTGTTGTTATAGATGAATTAGCAGAGTTAATGGATAAGACGGGTGTTGATGATGAAACTAGAGCTAAGTTAGTAAGAATAGAAGGCTATACATCTACATTGGCTCGTTTATCTAGAGCAACTGGAATTAATCTATGTATTGGAGTTCAAAGACCAGATGCAAAGGTAATTACAGGACAAATTAAAAATAATGTACCAGTAAGAATTTGTGGTAGATTTGCAGACTCTAAAGCTTCTGAAATTGTTTTAAGTAATACTAAGGCAAAAGACTTACCAGAAGTTAAGGGAAGATTTTTATTTAAGCTAGGAGCTGATACAGTACAGTTTCAAGCATTTTATTTTGATGATGATAAACATTTTATACCTAATAAAATTTTAAAACTAAGAAAAGATGAAATTGAAGATAAGAAAGTTGGTCTAGATTTAAATAAAGAAAAGTTAATTGATAATGATTTAATGAATAGTGTAAACGAAAAATTTGAAATTAAAGAAGTTAAATCTATGGATTCAAATATTGAAAATGAAGATGATAGTAAATTTGAAAATTTTGAAGAACAAAATAAAACTGAAAATCTAAAATCAACTATAAATGATGATTATGAATAATAGGAGGTAGCAATATGTTTTTTAAAAGAAATAAGAGTAATATAACTTATGCTAAAAAAGAAGGAGATAAAGCTTTAGGGGTATTAATTAATGCTCCTAAAATTTTACCTTGGAGCAATAATTATTTAGATGAAAAAAATGGAGTTATAAACTTAGGAACAGGATTAAATGATTCTGTTATTAAGTTAGATTTAAATAAAGCTCAAAATGTATTAATCGTTGGTGAAATGGGAGTAGGTAAAACTTTACTTACAAAAAATATTATTTGGCAACTTGTAAATCAAGAGTCAGATGTTTATATGATTGAGTTATCAGGTCACGATGAGTTTGATTCAAGGTACAGTATGATGGGACAAGTAATAAATGATCTTAATAGTTTAGAAAATTTATTAAAAGAGCTACTAGATGAACAGGAAAGAAGAACTTTGATTTTAGAAGAAGATGAATTTAAAAGTTTTGGAGCTTTCAATGAAAATAGGTTTGATTCTAAGAAGTTAAAAAGAAAAGTTGTTGTTATTGATAATTATTATAATCTTTTAGAGAAAGCTAATATTAGCTCAATAGAGCAAATACAGGTAGAGATAATAGAGAAGAGTTTAATTAAATTAATAAGTTCAACTAAAGATACAGGTATTAATTTAATAATTACTGACAATGAGATAAGCAAATTAAATATTGAGTTAATAAATAAAATTCAAGTTAAAATTTGTGGTAGACATAATGAGCGTAACTCTAAATTAATGCTAGGCGATGATAGAGCTAGAAAGTTAGATTGTATAGCAAGTTTTTTTATGAAAATAAATAATGAAATTGAATTTTTTGAAGCTTATCGTTTTAATGAAGAAAAGCAGTTAAAGATTTTAGAGTCAATTAAAGTAGAAGGCAAAGAACCAATTTTTAAAATTGACTTTGAAACTGATATAAATACTATCCTTCCAGGAACTTTGGGAGATGGTAAAAACTTTGTATTAAAAGATAGGAGTGAGGATTGTGTTTAGAAAGAATAAAGAAAATACTAAGCCTAAAAAAGAGAAGAAAGAAAAAAAGTCTTTCTTTAAGAAAAAAGATAAACTTAACATGGATCTTGAGGATTCAGTTGCTAATTTAGATAAGCAGGTTAATGGTGTTAAGGAGAAAAAATTAGTAAGTGTAATGCCTTTTAGAATAGCAAGAGCTTTTATATGGGTTCTTATAGGTATTCTTTGTTTTAGGGGGGGAGTTTCAGTCTTTAAAGGTAATCAATCTGAAGCTTTGAAGAAAGAAAATGAAAAGATATTAAATAATATGGAGAAGCAAAGTTCACTTGAAACTCAAGCTTTTTCTTTTGCAGAAGAATTTGCTTGGGATTATTTTTCGAGATATCCAAGTGATACTCAAGATTTTGTAAGAAGAATAACGAAGTATACTACAGAGCAACTAGCAAATGAGATGAATAATGGAACTTATTCAGATGTCATTTATACTAGTGCTTTTTATTTTGAAAAATATTCTGAAAATCAAGTTAACGTAAGTGTTAAAGCTAGAGTAAGAGTTTATATACCTAAAGCTGGCCAAGAGCAAACTCCACAGGACCAACTTCAGTATGATACTAATTTAGTTGATTACTATTTAGAAGTTCCTATAGTTTTCGATAAAGATATGAATATGGCCGTGGATGCATTACCAGTAATGACAGCTCCACCAGAGAAAGCTTATTTCAAAAATAAAGAGTTCTCCGGAACTAGCGAAAATGATGCTGATAAAACTAAAAAGATTACAGATAGTGTATCTCAATTCTTTAAGGCATATTACGAGCAAAATCAAACACAAATAGATTATTTCTTAGTTGATGGAGCAGATATTAAGGGAGCAGGTCAAAAGTTCTCTTTCAATAAAATCGATAGAATAAATATTTATAAGCTTAGTGATAAAGAATTCTTGGCAATTGTAGACTTAAATGTAGATTCTTTTGGAAATGCAATAAAACAAGGATTTAACCTTACTGTAGTTCAAGAAGGAGACAAGTTCTTAGTTAAAACTTTAGAGCCAAGAACTTCAAACATAGATTTAAATAATAAGAGCAATAATTAGGAGGATTTATTATGAAAAATTTTAAGAATTTAAAAGAGAAAGTAGCAGAGAAAGTAAAATTAAACAAGTTGAGAATACAAGGTTTTTTTGTAGCATTATTATCATTTATGACAACTTATAGCACTTATGCTTATGCAGATATAAATGGTGAGAGTATAAAGAGTAATCTTATAAATAATATTTTATTACCTATATCTTTCGTAGTAGTTGGATTCTTATTAATAAAAGAGCTTGCTAAAAAGAGTGTTGCAGGTATATTAGTTGTTCTAATTGTAGGTGGATTCGTAATTATAATGATAGCTCAACCAGACTTGATGAAGTCCTTTGGTAACTTTGTAAAAACCATATTAGGTTTATAGGAGTGATTTTTATGGAGGAAGATAGAAAGATTTTAAGAAGCTATAATAAGCTTAAAAACTTTGAAATTAAAATTTATAGATTAGGAAATACTACAATACCATTTCCAGTTCCTATAACAACTACAGTTTATTTTGTTGTGGCATTAATAATAATTGCTATTATAGATGCTACAATTGGGATACACATAAATTTTATATATAAGTACGTTGCTTTACCTTTAGGTATAGCCTATATAGCCAAAAATAAAAAAATAGATGGAAAGCCACTGCATAAGTATTTACTAAGACTTATACAGTTTCAAAATATCAAGAAGTCTAAAATAGAAAGATTTGAGATTCGAGAGAATTTAGAAAGTTTTAGATTTATAGAAAGATTTTAGAGAGTTAGTTTAAACTAACTCTCTTTATTTTATTCCAAGTTGGAAAGGAGTATTCTTATGAAGAAAAATAATAAATTTGATTTTCCTATAAACTTTGTTAAGGAAAATTTGATTTTTAATAATAAAGCCTGCTATGCAGGATTTAAACTTAATGGATTTGAATATAGTTCTTGTAATAATAGTGAAAAAATTAGGATATTAGATAGTTTAACCGAACTTATAAAAGAAATACCTAGTGAAGCTCAGATTTTATTAATTCCAAGAGCAGTGGATTGTGAGAGATCCATAAGACCTATGATAAATAAAATCCAGGAAGATGATCCTTTGAAAGAAGTTTCAACAATTTTAGCAGAGAAAACTATAGAAATTTTAGAAGAAAGAGCTGAGGATAGATATATATTTAATCCTGTTACTGAAGAAAATGAATTCATTGCTGGAGATAAAACATTAGAATATGACACATATATATTTATTTCCCTTCTAAAAGGCGACGACAAGGATTTTATTTCTAAAGGAGGGGAAATATTCGAGTATATGATAAAAAAACCTAAAAAGGCTTTAAATGAGTTTTTAGGCATATCTCAGAAAACCATATCTGAAAGAGATTTTAGAATTTATAAGAAAAAGTCTACAGAATTTTTAGAAATACAATCTATGAGATTTGATATACGTCCTTTAAGAAAAAGTGAAATAGATAGTTTGAGTGCCAGGGTTACTAAACGTGGTCATCAATCAGCGGATGAGCTTGTTAAGTGGAGTGATAATTTCTTAGAAGTAGAGCAAGATGAAGAAAAAGTTATTATTCCTTTAAGAAATGCCTATAAAAATAGAGTTACTGGCCTTATAGAGCAAGGTGATAAAATATTAAAAATACAAAATGATGGATTTACAAGTTATCAGACTTTCTTGGCCATAAACAATATTCCAAGCATGGAGTTTCCAGGCGTTGAGTATATAAAGTTAATCCAGGATATGAATATTGGTGCAGAGATATGCATTCACATAAAGAAGTTTTCTGCGGAAGAAAGCAAAAGTAAGATAAAAAATAAAGCTGCTAAGATAAATGCACAGGTAAATGAAGCACTTCAAGGGGGACATATACCATCTGATGAAGAATACGAAGCGAAGGCGGCCGCAGAGTCGTTAGAAAAGGAAGTAAAGAGAAATAAACATATAATAGAAACAAGTATAAGTATTTGTTTAGCTTCCACAAAGGAGAAAATAGTTAGAAATAATACTAAAGTTCTTATGGAATATTTCAATAAATCCTTAAAATTTGAGCTTATAAATCCATATACAGATCAGTATAGAATTTTCTTAGATTTTATACCTGCGAACTCTAATTATAATAGAGACTTCATACAGCTAGTTCCAATGGAAACATTAGCGGGTGGAGTATTTGGAGCTAGTGACCATTTAGGAGATAGCGTAGGAGCCTATATAGGCTACACAGTAAATGGTAATAGAAAGGTTTATTTATACATGGGAAGAGCTACAAAGTTAAATAAATCACCTGCTATGGGGATATACGGTAACTTAGGTGGAGGAAAATCTTTTAATGCTAATCTAATTGTAGTTTTACATGTTCTTTTCGGTAGCTCAGCACTAATTTTCGACCCTAAAAGTGAAAGGTCACATTGGGCTGCTAAACTAGATTTCATGGGAGATTTAATAAGTATAGTTAGATTAACACCTAACGATGAAGATAAGGGTAAACTAGATCCATTTAATCTTTATAACGATAATATAGACGAAGCTTGTGACTTAGCTTTTAATATAATAGTTGAGATTGCTAATACAAATGAAGAAGAAAAGATAATTTTAAAAGAAACTTTAAATAAAATGAAGGATGAAAAAAGACCTTCAATGAAGCGATTAATTGAAATGATTAACGATGTATCAGATAGTGATGCTTATAAAAAAGAAGCAGAGCGTTTGGTAAGAAAACTAAATGCATCAAAGGATGTAGGTTTATCTAAACTTATTTTTGGAGATGGTACTGAAAAAGCTATTAATCTAGACAATAGATTAAATATTCTTCAGATAGATAATCTAACAATTCCAGATCAAGGTACAAAGAAAGAAGAATACTCTGAAGAAGAGAAATTAAGTTCTTGTTTAATGATGCTTATGGGAAGTTTTACGAAGAAATTTGCTATGAAAAAAAGAAATACCTTCGACTTAATACTCTTTGATGAAAGTTGGTTTTTGAAAAATTCTGCTGCAGGTAGAAAATTATATGACTTTTTAGCAAGACAGGGAAGATCCTTAAATGTTGGATGTATATTTAACGGGCATTCAGTTCTTGACATACCAACTGAAGAAATTAAAAATACTATAACATATAAGTTATGTTTCAAAACAAATAATAGAGATGAAGCAAAGAGAATGCTTGAATTTATGAATAAAAGCATTACTGAAGAAAATATTAAAATGCTTATGGAATTAGAAAATAGGCAAGCTGTTTTCCAGGACTTAGATGGAAGGGTTGGAGTAATAGAATTTGACGCTGTTTTTGAACAGTTTATAGAGTGTTTTAGCACAACACCAGAAGATACCTTAAACTATGAGGATGTTTCTTAATGAAAAAGCTTTTTATATGGAGTGGAATAATATCTTTGATATTTCCACTTCTATTTTTTTTCTTAATTATAGGGGGAAGTGGTGAACAGCCAACTCCAGTAAATCCTAATCCTAATTTAACGGAAGAGCAGCTTAATTTTATAAGTCAGATTGTTTCCGGAGCGAAGCAATCCTATGAAGAAACAGGAATATTTCCATCAATAACCCTGGCACAAGCTATCTTAGAAAGTGGTTGGGGAAAATCTGGGTTGGCCATAAAAGCTAATAATTTATTTGGTATAAAAGCTGACTCCGGATGGAAGGGGAAAGTCTTAGAAATGCCAACTCAGGAGCATGTTAATGGTGGAATAATAACTATTATAGCAAGGTGGAGAGTTTACGAAAGCTGGAATGAATCAGTAATAGATCATGGTAAATTTTTTGTAGAAAATTCTAGGTATAAAGAAAATGGAGTCCTGGATGCAAAAAATTATGTAGAGCAAGCTCAGTGCATACAAAAAGCGGGTTATGCAACAGATCCAAACTATGCAAACCAATTAATCCAGGTAATAAATGATTTTGGACTAAATCTTTACGACACGAACGGAGATGTTGTAGGGAATGATGTTATAGAAAAAGCAATAGAAGCTGGAATGAAGTGGGTTGGTAAATCTCCATATGTTTGGGGCGGAGGTCGTAACCAAGCTGACGTTGATGCAGGACGATTTGATTGTAGCTCTCTAGTGCATTATTGTTATGCATCTGCAGGAATACAGTTAGGTCCAAGAGAAAGTGTAACCACATGGTCCTTAATAAACATGGGTAAACCTGTACCTGCAAGTGAAATGAAGCGTGGAGACTTAATATTCTTCGATACTGCTGGAAGGAACGGCCATATCGGAATCGTGCGCCCATAAGGGTGTTGTAAATCATATTTTAGCAAAATATTAGGTAAAAGACACAATTAAACCTATCATCAGCCAACTTATCCTAGAGGGAAACCAAAGGGGGAGTGTAGCATGTTGGAAAAACCATGAGTTATCTAGTTATCAAGATACGACTGAATGGTGAGATGAAAGATTGTAAATAAGGATAAAAGCTAGACTGCTTGAATGATAGTTCGAACGAGTATAATATGGCTTATGTCGGAAGATAGCTATAAAACGACATATGATATCAAGAAGAATATAAATAAATTCCGTATATTCTTTAGTGTCTCAGATATCACGTAATCTTAGTGAAAGATAAAGAACGAAAGTCATATCCGATATTACAATATGCTATTTACAACATACTAAATGGGGATTACCTAAGTTGAAATGCCTTATTTAAGGCTATTATTCTCAAGGAATATGAATATTCAATATGGTAACGGAACCTTCGTAGTAGTCGGAGATAGGGAAAGCCTATTACATGGCGAAGGAAGGTAGCTTAAATATTTAATACGATAGAAGGAAGGAGCGAGAGGCTTATGAGAAATCCAGAATATGTATTAAAAAGTCTAAAAAATAAAAGTGAAGATACCAATTATAAATATGACAGACTTTATAGAAATCTATACAATGTAAATTTCTTTTTAAAAGCATATGGAAATATATATGCAAAGGAAGGAAACATGACAGAAGGTATAGATAGTAAAACCATAGATGGAATGAGTATTAAAAGAATTGAAAAGTTAATAGAAAAATTAAAAGATGAGAAATATGTTCCTAATCCAGTAAAAAGGACATATATTCCGAAAAAAAATGGTAAGAAAAGACCTTTAGGAATACCATCAATAGACGATAAGTTAGTTCAAGAAGTAGTAAGAATGATACTAAATGAAATCTATGAAAATAGCTTTTCAACTAACTCTCATGGTTTTAGAGAAAATAGAAGTTGTCATACAGCACTGAAGCAAATTAAAGGTCATTATGATGGAGCAAGATGGTTTGTTGAAGGAGATATAGAAAGTTTCTTTGATAACATTGACCACCATAAGTTGATTGAAATTCTAAAAGAAAAAATAAAAGATGAAAAATTTATAAGACTTATATGGAAGTTTCTCAGAGCGGGTTATTTAGAGCAATGGGTATATCATAAAACCTATAGCGGAACTCCGCAAGGCGGAATACTAAGTCCATTACTAGCTAATATTTATTTAGACAAGCTAGATAAATTTATTGAAAAATACACAGAAAAGTTTAATAAAGGGATAAAAAGAAAATTAAATCCTGAATATAAAAATATTACAAGAAAAATAATCAGAAGAAGAAAAAAATTAGCAAGTGCATCTAATGATGATATAAATAGACTTAAAGCTGAAATTTCAGAATTAAGGAAAAAACGAAATGAAATTCCATCAATAATTGCAAATGATGAAACATATAAAAGAATGTTCTATACAAGATATGCTGATGACTTTCTGATAGGAATAATAGGTAGTAAACAAGATGCTATAAATATTAAAAATGATTTAAGAAATTTCTTAGCTGAAGAACTTAAATTAAATCTATCTGATGAAAAAACTCTAATAACAAACACGGAGAAACAGGCAAGGTTCTTAGGATATGATGTAAGAGTGTCAAGAAGTCAGGATATTAAAAAATGTGATGATGGAATTGTAAAAAGAACACATTCATACACTTGTAAGCTTTATGTTCCAAATGATGTATGGGTTAAAAAGTTAAAAGACCTAAAAATATTAAAAATAACCAAAGATGGAATTTGGAAACAAAATCATAGAGCAAATTTAATTAATATGGATGATTTAGAAATTTTAAATATTTATAATTCACAAATTAGAGGATTATATAACTACTACAGACTTGCTAATAATGTCAGTGTACTTAATAAATTTTATTATCATATGAAATATAGTATGTATAAAACTTATGCTAATAAATATAAATCTACAATTAACAAAATAACAAATAGATTTTGCAAAAATGGTGTATTCCAAATAGAATATGAAACTAAGAAAGGCTCTAAATCAAGGAAGTTTTATAATGATGGATTTAAGATAAATCCTAAAGTTAATGTTACAAAAGATTTAGATAATCTTCCAAATGAACAGAAGAATAGAGGAGAAACAAGTCTTATAGATAGATTAAAAGCTAGAAAATGCGAATGGTGTGAAAGTGAAAATAAAGATATAGAAATACACCATGTAAGGAAATTAAAAGACCTAAAAGGGAAAAAAGAGTGGGAAAAAGAGATGATTGGTAGAAAAAGAAAAACATTGGCATTATGTCATGAATGTCATTGGAAACTTCACAATGGAAAATTAGACTAAATTTAAGTGGAGAGCCGTATACATCGAGAGGTGTACGTACGGTTCGGGGGGGAGTTCTTGGAAACCTACTAAAGTAATTTAGAAAGGCGCTGGGTTCTTACCCTACTATCTTGGAAATGGAAAATTCCTAAATGACAGTTCTACCCAAGGAGTAAGTATTGGAGACTTAAATAGTGCTTATTGGAGCAGATATTTTAACGGAAATGTAAGAAGAGTTGTAGAATAAAAATTCGGTTTTAATAAGAAAAGTACCTGGATAATTATCAATATTTTTAAAAACATCCAGGTACTTTTTTATAAATTTACGAACATTAATCGGAGGTGTGAAATGGAGAATGTGAAGATTAATATATATAGTAAATTTCTGTATTTAAAAAATAAATTAACTTATAAAAATATATTAAAAGCCATAGTTATAATTGCAACTATTGTTATAGCTTACAACTGTTTAACTAAAGTTGCTTATGCAGATGGATTTTTAAGCTATGGTAATAGTGATGATCCTTATAAAAATATCCAGGAAGGTTGGGGGCAGTTTATTGCTGAAAAGTATAGAAACAACTATGCATTAGATGTTATAGATATGCATGGATGGGAACTTATAGATAAAGCTATAAATGGACTAACTAATATAGTATTTAGCGGAATAGTAATGATTAGTTGGTTTGGAGTAAATATATTTAGATTTTGCTTCACAAATGATATAGCTGCAGGCTTTGCAAATCAATTAAATAGTGTGTTAGGCTCTCTAAATAATGGAATTTTCAATAATTTCTTTATGATAGTATTTATGATTTCATTATTTTCGATAGTTTATAATCTATATAAAAAGAACTTTAGTGCCATAGGATCACAAATACTAGCAGTAGCCATAATATATGCAACAACAGCTTTCCTAAGCAATGGAGCAGTTGGTTTCTTATCTAAAACAACGGAGTTCTCTAAAACTATAGGAACTAGTGCCATAGTTGCTATAAATGGTAAAGATAATAACAATGAGGGTTCCTTAGAAGATTATTCTAAAACTGTTGTAGGAACCTTATGGGGAAATTTCGTTCAACAACCTTGGGTAATGCTAGAATTCGATGGGAAAGTACCATTAATCAATAAAAGTGATTCAAGTAATGAAGAAAATAAAGACGCATTAG
This sequence comes from Clostridium sp. 16K-1-R1, assembly GCF_023921145.1. NCBI lineage: Bacteria > Bacillati > Bacillota > Clostridia > Eubacteriales > Clostridiaceae > Clostridium > Clostridium sp. 16K-1-R1. The sequence goes on along the minus strand of NZ_CP046517.1, from coordinate 8,798 downwards.
ATTATTCTAAGGAAATATTATCAGAGCCTTATGGTAGTGATGAAAGAGAAAAATCTTTAGAGTCAATAAATGAAAAATTTAATAAGGAGTTATTTTCAAAGAATGGCATAAATACTAAGTTAGTATCTGTATGTGTATTATTTGTAATAACTCTAATAAAAATGATTATTTTAATAGCTGTAGGAATGATACAAATAGGATTTCAACTTATGTCGATTCTTTTAATATTACTACTACCATTTATTATGCTTATTGCCATAGTTCCTTTCTTTGGTGGTACAAATATTATAAAAGGAATAGCAAGAAAGTATTTAGGAACTCAGCTCGGTATAATTGTTAGTAGCTTTGTATTAGCATTACTGGTCCTTGTAGACACTGTTACACTTACAATGTTTCAATCATGGGGAGCTAATTTAATAATAGCTCTTTTAATGCAATGTATTTGTTGGATCATGGTTATTGCCTTTAGAAAACAGTTAATGAACGGGTTAATAAGTCTTCAAAATAGAATTGCTCCAGGAACAGCAGGAGCATTTAAGTTTGGAGCTAAACCACTAGATAAAGGAGCTGACATTGCAAAAGAATATGCAGTAAATCCGGCTATGGATAGAGCTTATGACATAGGAGATAATTTAATAACTAAAGCTCAATATGCTAAAGAATATACAAAGGGAAATTTAAGTCTTTACAAAAACAGAAAAGTAGCTCAAACTATAGATTTCTTAGGTTCTAAATACGATAATTTAAAAAATAATAAGCCTGAGGATATAGAGAATTCTAATAATCCAAAAGAGAATATAGATGGAATTAAAGATACAAAAAATAAAGTTAACTCAAATGAAAATATCAATAAAAAACCTGTAGAAAAATTTGATTTAAATGGAGTTAAGGCCACTAAACCTAGTAATATAACTTCTGAAAATATTCCTAACAAGAATATTAATGGCGAAAATAAACCTAATATTGATGAAGAAGCAGTTACTAAAAATGATATAAAAGATCCTATAGAAAATAAGGAGATATCTCCTAAGACTATAGATGAAAACATTAAAAATAACGGAAATGATACTGGAACTATCCAGGATAAAAGTCCAAGAAGTAAAGAAAATAAAACTATTCCTGAAGATGAGGAAATAACTACAAAACTAGAAGAAATAAAAACTCCTGAAAAGACTATAAATAAAGAAAATCTAAATGAACTAAAAAATGAAAATACATCTGCAGATAAGAAAAATAATGATAGTAATATTAGTAATACAAGTGTTACTGAAGTTCCTGAAGATTTAGTGGAAGAAAAATCTGTTGAAGCTATAAATAAAGCCAAAAATGATGTTAAAGCAAATAAAGAAAAAATAAATAATAATATAAATTCTAAGAATACTGAAATCAATCCAGAAGCAAAAGAAAATATAGAAGTAGCTTCATCACCAGAAGTTACAGAAATTAAGAAAAAATCTACTAAGAAAGTTGAAAATATCAAAAATAATAGACAACCAAAAGAAAAATCTCCAGATAAAAAACAAATTAAAGAAGTATCAACTAAAGAAAGGGTTGAGAGAGTAAAATCATTTATGGGAGTAAGTAATAAGGATATAAAATCTAAAGAAAAGCATTTAGAAAATAAATTAGAATACATTAAGAAAGGAAATAGCAAAAACTTTAAGAGGAAGGGGAGCTAATCATGCTATATAAAACACATTTATCAACATCACTAAATGTTGCAATACCAGCTTTATATCTAAGCAATGAGCTATCAATTTTAACATTAACGGGAGTAGGCTTGGGGAGCCTACTTCCAGATCTAGATACTCCAAATAGTTTTATTGGAAGAAGATTAAAGATAATTTCTTATCCTTTAAGTACAATATTTAAACATAGGGGATTTCTTCATTCAATAGCTCCTGTAATATTAATATTTATTTTAGGCATATTTTTAAAATCACTATTTATAAAATCTATTGCTTTAGGATATTTACTACATTTAGTAGGAGATACCTTCTCAGAAAGCGGCATAAAGTGGTTTTTACCTTTTTATAATAAAGATATTAAAATGCCCTTAGGTATTATAAGATATAAAACCGGTGGCCTAAAAGAATATGTTATACTAGGAATAAGCATTGTAATATTAATGCTAGAAATACAAAAATTTCATTTAATAAACTTATTTTCAATATAGGAGGTAATATGAAGAAGAAATTAGTATTTTTAGGTCTAATATGTTTAAGTTTATTTGCTTTCGTAGGTTGCGGAACTGAAAAACTAGATATAAGTAACTGCATAGATGTACGCTATGGAGAATTTAATGGTTCAGCTAAAATCTATGAAAGTAGTTTAGATTTAGGAAAGCTACAAGACATTCCTAAGTTAAAGGGACTTACTCCTGATATGCTAAAAGGAGACTATAAAATAACTTTAGTAGGAGATAAAACAGATTTAAAGAATGGAGATAAAGTTAAATTACACTTAGAATATAATAAAGAGTTGTATAAAAGAGACTTTAATGTAGAATTTAAATTTGAACCAACGGAAGTAACTATAGAAGGTCTACCAGATAAATTAAAAGATATAAATCAGGTTTCTAAAGAACAATGGGAAAAATTATATACTGAAGTTAATAAAAAGGCAGAGAGTAATGCTAAAGATAATAAATATTCTGATTTAAAATTAGAAAAAGTCTTAGTATTCAATAAAAAAGATGACTCAGATGGTATTAGTGTGGAGTTTATTTTTTCATGTAAAACTACTGCAAATAAAAAGAAATATTTTGCTATATTTGATAGATTAGGTTTTAAATCTAATAATAATAATTTAGATTATTCATCATTAATGTTAGGCCCTATATCAAAAAATGAATTTAGTATAGATTATTCAAAATCATTAGATGAAATATTAAAACAGGTATATCCTGATAATAATTATAAAGTTTTATGGAGTGCAGAAAATTAACTTTTTAATTGTAGATTATAAAATAACGATGATAAAATTATATTATCATCGTTATTTTTATAAAAATTTTTGGTAATATATTGTCTAATTTTAGGAAATATTGTATAATTAATTTACTCAAGGAAAAAGATAAAAATACTATAAGAAATTAATAATAAGTTATATACTCGTTTAAATTACATATATAAATTTTTCATAGTTTAAAAATTTTGATTTTTACTATGTTTATTTATTGTGCAATTTAAGCGAGTTCTAAAGTCCAAGCTCAAGGAATTTGAGTTTGGGCTTTTTTATATGATTTTTTAGAGTATAGACTACAAATCTATACAGTTGCCTATAACTTAAATAGGAGCATGGTAAAGCCGTTGTGATAACGTAAATATTTACCGGAGTGAGCAGATACACTATAAACTAATCTTAGCGAAAGCTAACAAGGGTTTGATTGAGCCAAGGAAGAAAGTTGATCCGGCTATTCTCATATTACACATATATGAGAGTATAACGTAAGTCTTATTGAAACTCTGATGAAGATGTTTAGTCTAAGTAGCTCTATAAGAGCTATATGACAAAATTCAGCGGTTACGTGGAGTACCTGCAGCTAAAAAAATAAGCTGCAACGAAAGGAACGTACAGAACAGTAGAAATACTGTACAGGTAGGGGTACAATTCCTGTTTTGATGTACGGATTAGGTGAAATACTAATCACTAATGTGTTGTTACCGGGACCATAGGTTAATGTGGCGAGGCTCTGCATAGGGATCTTAATTCAGTGACATAGTTATCCTGTTCTTTTTTTAATTAAATCGGACAGGATAACTATGTACATTTTGAGGGTACTCGGGATCTAATCATTAAAAACTTAAAAAGTCAATATATAAATTAAATGTAAATTTGAATTTATTTAGATATTAGAAATAAAGTGATGGTGAAGTAAGATGAATAAGAGAAAGTGTACCTTATGTAAGAATTTTGATAAATATAAAGAATTTAATTGTATGTATTTTAAGATAAAGATAGAAGATCCTGAAGTAGCAACAAAATGTACTAACTTTATTCCAAAGAGAAAAGAAAGTAGAAAGCCTTGTAAGGATTGTATATATTACGTACGTAATCCAAAGGTAATTCAAGTTAAGAAGAATAAAGTTGTTTTTGATAAAAGATTTTATTATTGTCTACGCCTTAATAAGCGAGGGACTTATTTTAGAAAGGTTAATTGTAAATACTTTTCAGAAGAATTATAAAGGAGGAAGAGTTTATGAAGGTATTAAGTTTATTTAGTGGAATAGGAGCTTTTGAAAGAGCTATTGAGAATAAAAATATTGAGCATGAGATAGTTAATTATTGTGAAAAGGATAGGTATGCAAGTTATGCCTATAGTAAACTTTTTAGGTTATCTGAAGCTAAGAATTTATGGGATGTTAATTGGGTTGATGGAACACATTTTAAAGATATAGATCTTGTAACCTATGGCTTCCCATGCACCGATATAAGCCTAGCTGGAAGCTGTAAGGGAATAATTAAAGGTGAAACAAAATCCGGGCTGCTATTTGAAGCACTAAGGATTATAGAAGAAGCTAGACCTAAGGTTGCCATAGCCGAAAATGTTAGAAATTTAGTAAGTAAAATGTTTATTTCTGATTTTCATAATTTAATTAATGAATTAGATAGGTTAGGATATAACTCCTACTGGAAAATACTAAGTGGAATTAACTATAATTCGGCCCATTCTAGAGAAAGAGTATTCATAGTCAGCATCAGGAAAGATATAGACAAAGGGAGCTTTAAGTTTAAAGAAGGAAACGATAATCTAGTTACACTAGAGAGCATTACAGAAAATTTTGTAGATGAAAAATACTATTGTAAAGATAATTCTTATTTAAAAAACTTTTTAAATAAGATTAATAAAAGAATTTGCAAGGATAAAGAGCCTAGTAAATTCGGATTAATGAGAGTTGGAACAATTAAAAATCCACATATGTTACAAATGAATAGAAGAGTTTTCTCAGAGCTAGGAGCTAGCCCAACCCTTGTAACTGGATCTGATAGTATTCCTAAGATTATTCAATGCAAGGTTAGAAAACTTACTCCTTTAGAGTGCTGGAGACTTGTGGGATTTTCGTCTGAAGATTACTGGCTAGTTAGAAAAGCTCTTGAAGAACAATTTTATAACGGGAAAGATTGTACTGATACGCAAATGTATAAAATGGCTGGGAATAGTATTGTAATCCAGGTAGCAGAAAGTATAATTGAAAGCTTAAAAGGAATATTATATTAATTAAACGAGGTGAAAATATGGGTGAAATATTATTAGAATTTCTAAAAGAAACTCGTATTATAAATAGACAAGCTAAATTATTAATAGAAGATAAGAATAGTTTATCTTCTTCAGATAAAGAAATGTTGAATAAAATTATATTAAACACATCTAAATCTTTAAGTAAGTTAGGTTCAGAAATTAATTTATGATTAGTTTATGTGGCAGAGATTGTAATAGCTGTGTTATGAAAAAAGAAAAGATGTGTAATGGATGTTCCATGTGTGATGTTTCTTTTTGTAAATGTGGTGAAAAAAGAAAGCGTTGTATGGTTGTTTGTCCTAATAAATTCGGTTCTTTTACTTTAGTAAAAAATACTATAGTAAAGGAACCATTAATGGGGAATAAATCTTTAGATTTACCTATTTATATTCCTATAATGCCTGATAAAATCAAAGAAAATTTCAATTTTAAGGCCAATAAAAATATAATTGCTGTTCATGGAGAGTTCTTTTTAAATGCTGCTGGAAGCAAAATAACGGGAGCATATAATCCTGGATTCAGAGCTGCATTAAATTTAAAAGAAGATCTATCCGGAATATTAGAATTTTATATAAAGGATAGGACCTTAGAAGGCTTTTGGGATAATCGAAAATCTATTTATAAAGACTTAAAACGCCAGGACTTTTTAGGAATAATAGCTCCTAATTTTTCTGTTTATGAAGATGCTCCACGCCTGGAACATATATATAATATTCAACGTTCTAAAACTGTTTATAATGAAATGATAACTGAAGGCCTTCCGGCTATTCCGGATATATCTTGGTACTCAAAAGAAGATTTAAACTTTTGGATAAGAGAAATTAAGGCCAATAATATAAAAACTATAGCTTTTAGTTTCATGAATGTAGATACTAAGCTTAAAGCAAGTAACTCATGGAAACACTACTTGCTAGGATTTAAAATTTTAAATTTTAAAATACCTTTAGATGTAGAAATAGTGGTTGCAGGTATTTCTTCAGTCCAAAGAATTGAGGAAATCCTTAAAATAAGTAAAAGTAGAAAAATATCTTTTATGCATCAAGCTGCTTGGGTTAATAGTAGAAATGGAGTATCTGTAAAAGATAAAAAACAACTAGATAAATCTATTTCTAAAGATGATATTTTCAAAAATAATCTAGAATTTTATACTAATGAGTACAATAAATTATATGAGAAGTATAATAAATAGCCTAATTTATGAAAAGTTTTCAATTAGTGCAGTTCTTGCACATATAAGAAGTATAGCAATAGCTGTACTTCTTTTTATTTTATGAAAGAGGTGATTTTTATGCCGAAAAGAAGAAGCAATACTATTGCAAATTCAACGGAAGGATTAATTGGTGGCTCAGGATCTAATCTTTCTGAAGGAATAATAGAAGATTTAGTTAATGCTGTTAATGGTAGATTAGATAATATTGTAACTGTACAAGGATTATCTAGGACCAGAAACAGAATTGAAGATATAAATATAGTTTCCTTAGGTAATAATCGATATGAAGTAAGTTCAACTGAAGGAGGAACTTACATTGTTGATATGAATGAAAATAGCTGTGAATGTGGCCAATATGTTTATAGAAATGAATGCTGCAGACACTTAATAGCGGTCAGAGAAGCTTTAGGCGAAGTTGCAGAAGTAGATACTATAAACAATGTAGAAGCTACTAGAAGAGCTAGGGATATAAGAGATGAAATAAATAGAAATATTCGTGGGGAAGAACAAGATGATAATCACTTTTATACAGACAATGAAGTTGATTTCGATAACGATTTTGCAGAAATTAATGACGATTCTATAGAGTATGAGTACGAAAACGTACTAAACGGAAATAAGAGTACATTTGGAGTTGAACTTGAATTTGTTGGTGGTGATGCTAATGCTATAGCACGAGAACTCTATGATTTAGGTATAGTTAGTTCTCCTAGAAGATTAGGCTATCACTCAAGAAGTGAGCCAGGCAAATGGAAGCTTGAGAGAGATGGTTCCGTATCCGATGGAGATACCGGTGGAGAAATAGTTTCTCCTATTCTTAAAGATACTCCAGAGACCTGGGAACAAATAAAAGTAATATGTGATGTTGCTAAAAGACATGGGGCTAGAGTAGATCAAAGGTGTGGTGGCCATGTTCATATAAACATGGAAAAACTAGATACTGCAAGACAAAGATGGAGAAGATTTTTTAAGACTATAGAAGTATATGAGGATTGTATTTATAGAGCTGCAGGTGGAGATTTAGGAAGAGTAAGAAGTAATGCTAGGCATTATGCCACTCCATTTAGTCCTAGGGCCGATGAAAGTAAATATATAAGATTTAATATGGATAATGATGAAGATGTAAGAAGAATGGCAGCAGAAATTTCAAAAGGAAATAGATATTATGGTATTAACTTAACTAATATAGCAAGAGATAGAGCTCCTACAGTTGAATTTAGGCATTTTAACGGTTCATTAAACGAGAAGCAAATCCAGGCTAATATAAAAATGGCTGCAGGTATAATAAATGCTGCAGAAAAAGCAAGATTTAGAGATACTGAAGATGAAATTTTCAAAAAGAGAGGAAATATTCTAAAGAATACTTCAAGGTTAGGTGGAACCCAAACTAAAAAGAAAATGATGGAGTTTTTAGACTTAGCATTTCCACGCAGAAAAGATAAAAATGCAATATTAAATGTTTTTAAGAAAAATGAATGGAGATAATATACTTTTATAGAAAATAATATTATAATATTTACAAGTATTACAATAAATAATCATTTCTCTTTTTATTAAACTAAAACAACGAAAGAGCTCTGCTTAGATTTACTAAGTAGAGCTCTTTCAATGACTTTTATTGTGATACAAAATGAATATATTATAATTATAAAAAATTTATAATTATAAATAAAGAAAAAAATTAAACGTTTTCTTATTTTAAAAATTTCTTAACATAATAGCCTAAATTTATAGTATAATAATTTTAAGCTTTTACTATGTAAATAGCCATTTTTCCTTACGTAATTTAAGAAAACAAAGAAAGTCCTACTTAAAAATAAGTAGGACTTTCTTTGTTTAACTTAGGCACTTATACATAAAGTCTTTTAAATATTTTAACTTAAATTTCAAGAAAAATAAAGAGTAATATATTGTTTATTTATTAAGTTTAAAGTTATAATTAAGGTGTATCTTTTAAGAGTTTTTATATCATAATTATAGCTTTTCACATTTCAACTTATAACTAAGAAAGTATCTATTTTTAGATACTTTCTTTTTACTATAATAAGTATAATATTTTAGGAGAGTGATTATATGAAATGGTCAAAAGAAAAGATTAATGATAAAAAGGAATATTTTTTAAGCCAAAGAAAAAATCCTACTGGTATGTTCACAGAAATGGTTGTTAGAACATATTTTTTAATTTATAAACAATGTTCTCTAACTGACAATTTCTGTCCTAGTAATAAGATAAGTTCCAGGATTTTAGTTAGTGATGTGTATGAAAATTTTTATGATAATAAAAAATCAAACCATGTTCCTAGTGTGGTTGATGACTGTGTAAATCATTTAAAGAAAATGGGCTAT
>NZ_CP046516.1:0-82399 GCF_023921145.1 Clostridium sp. 16K-1-R1 | reverse complement strand
ACAAGTTATTAAAGTTATTTCTTTCTTGTCATTAGAAAAATTTATTTTGCTTGTGTCATTAGGCTCTACGATATATCGGTTTGTTATTTTATATTCAAGTTCCTTATTATCAGATATTATTTTTACTGTAGATCCTATTTTAAGCTTATGAAGGTTTCTAAATATAGATCCACGCATATTATTGTGTGCAGCTAATATTACATTTCCTAATTCTCCAAAATCAGAACTTGACCTGTACTTAGCCACTACATAATCTAGATTTTCTTCTCCTAAAACTATAGGAGCTTTAACCCCTATACTATCTATTTCTAATATTCCAATCACATCATTTTTTTCATTTTTCTTATTGTTATTAGGTTGAGTAAAAGTATCTTTTATATCTTCTTTTTTCTCTGTATTTTCAGGTGTTTCAGGAATACTATACTTTACGGAAGAATTACTATACATTTTTTCTTCGTATTTTTGAACTAAATCATCCTGGATTGACTTTGATTTAAAATCAATAAATAAAGCTGCTCCTATTAACAATATTCCAATTATGATTAAGGTTATAAAGGCTTTTTTCATCATTTTAAACACACCCTATCACTGTAAAATAAGCTTTAATTAAATTTATTAAGCTAAAAAAAATTAAATATATATTTAACAGACCTAATAAAACTCTTAAAGCTATCAAAAATACTTTTATAAACTTCTTTTTAACTTCATACCTAGAAAATATGAATATTAAAAATATATTTAATATAAATAAGCCTATACTTTCTAATATCAGTATCTTTATACTCATTAATACCAAAGGAGAAGAAAGGCCTATAATAAAAATTCCCAATATAAATATCCCTAAAAACATCATCCTTGCCACAATCGGAATATAATTATCCAAACCTAATATAAGAAAAAAAAGTCCTAAAATACTTAAAAGAATTCCTATGAAAGTAAAAAAATTAATAAAAATCATTTTTAAACAGCTATGTTACTGAAATTAAAAAACTTAAAATATGTTTTTATATGATATTCAAAGTAATACTTTCTTAGGATCTTCTCAAGTTTATATTTATTTCTTATTCCACAAGATCTTAGATACTCTTTCGATAATCTTTGTAGTTTTGAAATTAAATATTTTCTGTATTCTAGATCCTTTTTATTTAATTTTCTATTTGATAAAGAACTAAATTCTAAATCTAATTTTTCTATTTCACATAATAAGGTTTCACTCATTTTTCTCACTCCCTTTTATTGTTGAAAATTATGTTTTTTAAATAATATTTCAAGTTCTTCATCGGCTTTTTTAGACACTTTAAATAAACTCATATACATAAAAGTATTTATAATAATCAATCCTAAAATAATAGTTATAACCATACATCTCATCTCCTTATTTTCTTATGTAAACTTAAGAGAGTACCTTATGGCACTCTCTTAATTAAAAAAATTATGATAATTTTCTTTTCTTTGAAAGTATTAATGCTCCTAAGCCTCCTGTTACTAAGATAATTCCAAATGGAATTAATGCATTAACATCTAGGCTTGAACCTGTTTTAACAATTTCAAATTTCTTGTTAGTTAAGTTACACTTAACTACTTCACCATGTTCACCTATTTTAAAGGTTCCAGTTTCAGTTGTAAGCTCATATCCTTTTGGAGCTTGAGTTTCTGAGATTTTATACTCTCCAGCTGCTAATTCAAACTCATTTCCATTCTTTGAAGAAATAAACTCAATAACCTTTCCTTTATCTAAGCCAGAAAGACATTCAATTTTTATTTTAGCTCCTTCAAGAACTTCTCCTGTAGCAACATCTGTCTTAGTAAAGATAAGTTTTCCTGTAGTTCTTTCATTTTTTAAGTTGGCCTTTATAATTTCTCCACCTTTAATTTCAAAAGTTCCAACTTCAGTAGAAAGCTCGTATCCTTCCGGTTGTTGAGTTTCTCTAAACTCATATTTACCTTCTGGTAAAGTGAATTTATTGCCAGCTAAACTTGAAGTAAATTCAAATTTAACATGTTTGTTTTGTTCTTCTATTCCTACTATCTCTATTTTAGCACCTTCAATATTTTGTCCATTTGTAACATCAGTTTTAGTAAAGTCTACTTCTCCAGTTTTAACTTTGTTTTCTGCAGTTACAGTCTTAGTTTCACCGTCTTTATCTATTACAAAACTTAAATCTTGATCTTGATTTATTTCGTAATGATCTGGAGCTTTAATTTCGTTGAAATAATAGTTACCTGCTTCTAAGTTTTCAACTACTATTTTTCCATCTTTGTTAGTTGTGTAATTTCCTACAAGCTTTTCACCATTCCAAAGTTCAAACTCAGCCCCTTCAAGTGGTCTTTTAGTTTCTGAATCTATTTTGATTAATTCTGCATTAGCTCTTATCTTTTTATTTTCCATTTCAAGTTTAATTACTTGACCATTTTCTTTAACATCAAAGAAAATAGGCTCTTTGTTAATAACGTAATTCCAAAGTGTTTTAACTTCTTCTATTTTGTAATGACCATATTCTAAACCTTTTAAACTAACTATTCCTTTGTCATTACTCTTTAAGTCCCAAGTTTGTCCTTTCATTAGGCCATCTAAAGCTGTAACTTTAAATTCAATATCAGCTAATGGTTCTTTAGTTTCACTGTCTACCTTTAAAAGCTCCATATCGCCTGTTATACGGTCGTTAGATACCTTAATAGTATAAACAGTACCTAAGTCCTTAATATCTTCTAGAGCGGCATTTTCGTCTATTTTAAAAGGTATTGGCTTTATGCTTATATAACCATCCTTAGGTTTTGCCTCCTCCAATTGATAATTTCCGTATGCTAAGTGTTGTGGAGTTATTATTTCTCCATTCTTATCAGTTGTTAAAGTAGTTGTTTTATTAGGAATTATTCCTACAAAGTTTGTAAACTCTACAAGCTTATTAGTATCAGTATTTCTAACTTGGAATTTAACTCCTTCTAGTGGTTTATTGTCTTTAGAGTCAACTTTAACAACTCTTAACTTAGCTTGGATAGGAGCATTTTTAACGTATTTAACATAAACTTTATTATCTTCATTTATGTTAATTGTGTATTCCTTATCACTAGCCCAATATCCTTCTGGAGTTTCATCTTCAATGAATTTGTACACTCCATATCTAAGATCCTTAGTAAATGCAAATCCATTTTCATCAGTTTTAACTTTATCTACAATAGTTCCTGGTTCTATACCATTAACATTAACTGCAACAACTTTAAAACCTGCGTTAGCAACTGGTTTTTCTTCGTTTTCACTATCAACTTTAACTATTTGAATGCGACCTTTCATAACTTTGTTAGTAAAGTCATAAGAATAAACTTTATCATCTTCAGTTATGTTTATGTCTATAGTTTTATCGCTTAATTTATATCCTTCTGGAGCTTGTAGCTCTTTACCAATATAGTGACCATAATCTAGATACTTACTTGTTGCAGCTCCCTTCTCATCAGTTGTTAATCTATCAACTTCATTACCTGCATCATCATAAATACCAAGTACAGCACCTTTTAAGCTCAGTTCTGGCATTTCTTCATCGATTTTGTGTATTGAAACTCTACCCTTAATTTTTCTATTAGCATGAGTAATTTCTATTGTTTTCATATGTTCATTAATAGTAACTGGATATTCTTTACCATTAAGCACATATTTACTTGGGGCTTTTGTTTCTCTTACAATGTAGTTTCCAAAAGGATGTAACCCACTTAATACCTTTCCATTTTCCCCTGTAGTCATTTTCTCAACTACTTCGTTATTATCAGCCTTAACCATCTCAAATTCAGCACCTGAAATTGGTTCGCCAGTTTCTTCATCAATTTTTGTTATTTCTACTCTTCCTTTTATTTGAGTATCAACCATTTCAGCAGTAGTTACTTTATTAGGTTTTACAGTAATATTAAACGGATTAGTAATTAAATATCCTTGTGGAGCTTCGACTTCTTCGATGATGTATTCTCCTGGCTTAATGTCATTGAATACTACTCTACCATTTTCAGATGTAGCTTCAGCTATTTGATTACCTTCTTTGTTTTTCAAAACAAATTTAGCACCAGTTAAAAGAGAACCATCGTCTCCTTTTTTAACAATCTCTATAGCTCCATTTAAACCAGTCCATGATACAGTAACATTATCCTTATTCATATTTTGGTATCTTAGATCAACAAGTGCCATGTCTTGTTTACCTGCTACTGGAGTTACATAAGCTAAAGAAGCTGGTAATTCTACAGTTGCTTTAACATCAACCTTAATATCTCCTGTTTCTGCGTCTATAGGAATATAAACTTTGAAACTTTCGTTAGAATTATAGGTATTTCTTTCATCTCCGTCCATATCTTTTATCTTAACTACATCTTTTAATCCTGGATTACTTGAACTTTTTATAGTAACCTTAGCATCTTTAAACTCATAGTCAGATTTTATTTTTATAGGCTCAGAAACGAAATAATCACCTTCTTGATGAGCAACTATATTACTAGGAGTAACTTCAAAGAATGTTGGTAACTCTTTGTTTAATCCTTTTTCTACTAAAAAGTCTATTACTGGTTTTAATCTACTTAAAGATACTGTTCCATTTTGAAGTCTTGTTCTATCAATTCCCCTACTTAAACCAGCTTCTTTTTGATAAGCCCAAATAGCAAGTTGAGTACAATATCTATATTCATCAGCTGATATCCCCCATTCTGAGCCATCTTTAGCAGGGTACCCCCAATAAATAATAGTTTCTATTCCTCCATCAACTGGTATTTCTTCTGTGTAATCTTGTCCAGTTGGATTCAGTGCACCTGTATTTAGACAATAACAGGTCCTTAGATCTGGAGCATAGTATCTATGATTACCTATAGGAAGAACCTTTCCCCAAGTTGGAGAATTGTAATTTAGATAACTCTCTGCGTCTGTAGAATTTATTTCTAATGCAAATACTTTGATGTTAGTCAATAAGAATGTAAAAATTAAAGTTATCGTTGTAATTAGTCTAAATCTTTTTCTTTTCCTCAAATTTCTCTCCTCCATATTATTCATTTTTTATTTTGATAAATTAATTTAAGATGTATCAAAATACTTCATTTTCTTTTCTCCTTCCTAAAAATTTGTATTTAAAAAGAGTGCTGCTTAATTGCAACACTCTTAAACTTTCTAACTTAAACCAATACTTATTCCTAATGCTCTATTTAGTTCTTTTATTTCATATCCATTTAGCTTTCCTATTTTCTCTCTCATCTGATACCTAGAAATAGTTGTTATTTGCTCTAATAAAATAGTAGATGGCTTTTCTAAACATTCTTTTATTATTTTAGTATGTACGGGCATTTCTTTCTTAGGTTGAGATGTTACAGAAGTCACTACAAAAGTTTCTCCATACCTATTCCCAATATCATTTTGAATTACAATAACTGGCCTAATTCCACCTTGTACTGAACCAACCTTACTCTTTATGTCTCCTAAGTCTGCATAGAAAATATCACCCCTATAGACTTCTCCTTTATAAAAATCTTTCCTCACTCTTCCCATATGTTCTCCCCCTAAAAAACAGTATCAAAAAAGACCTAGAGTAAAACTCTAGATCTTTATATATAAATTAATAGTCAAAACCTATAACTGTATAATATCTTCCATTACTGTCTTTATATACTGCACAAGCTCCTTCTGTTAAATCCGGATCTAACATATTCTTATTATGAGCTGGAGAATTTTTAAATCCATTTAAAATAGAACTAGCTGAAGTATATGCAGTTCCATCATAAACTATTTGACCACCTTCTGGATAACTCTTATGGAAGCCACTTTGCTTTTGTGCCATTTCTTCACAGTGACTCTTTGTCCATCCAGCATATTTACCACTCCAGTTTAAAGCATTTAACCCTTGAGACTGTCTATAAGCATTAAAATCATTCCAAAGCTCTTGGCTCATACCACTTTGATATTCCCAAGTTCTCTGAGGTTTTTGAGGTTTTGCAGGTTCAACTGGTTTTGTTTCTTGTGGCTTTTCTTCTGGTTTTTGAGAAGGTTGTGGAGCTTCTTCAGGCTTTGACTCTTCAGGTTGCTCTTGTTTGTTACTTTCAGGCTTACTAGAGCTTTCTTCCTTACTAGGCTTTACAATTGTAATACTTCCTTCACTACTTGCAGTAGTGCCTTTTATATCCTCCACTTTCTCAACCTTCTCACCACTTGGTTGTTGTGAAGCTTGAACTTTATTTTCTGTTTTAGAACCTATAGTTTCACCACTGGTTACTTTTATACTTCCATTATCAACACTCTCTACTTTTTCAACTTCACCTTTTTTATTTTTTATACTAACATCACTTCCAGCTTCTTTCTTTTCTTCAACTATCTTAGAAACATCGTCTCCTTTAGAACTGTCTGCGATGATATTACCATCTTTATCTTTAACAATTAATGATCCATCTTCTTGCTCTTCTACAGTTACTTCTTCATTGTCTGTAGCTTTATTTTCTTCTAGCTTTTTATCTTCATTTGCCTTAGGATCTTCTTTTTTCTCAGCTAAAGCTATATTGTTAGTATCATTATTTACATAATGCTTACTTATTGCATATCCGCCCACACTAACACCTACTATTCCTAAAGCAACTGCAACTCCTATAGTTTCTTTTTTATGTACTTTCACAAATTCTATTATGGCCTTAATTCTCTTATTCATTTTAATTCTCTCCCTTGAAATAATATTTTTTAAATATATCTCGCATATGTACCAAGCTGTCTAAAACTTTTTCTTAAAACTAAAATGTTTAGGAACGTCGAAAGGAACTACACATCCAATTTCTTCTTCTTTTTTAACACTAAAATTTCCATGTCCATTATGTTTGTAAATGGAACTATTAGTCTTAACAAAGTTTCTATCACTCATATACTTTTTACATTCTCTATGAGTAATTTTTCTTATTTCTTCATCTTGTAGTTTTTTCAATTCCCTTTTAGCTTTATTATGTTCTTTCAAATGACTAAAATTTCGGTTAAGACACTTATAAATAGTATCTTCCTTAGCCCCTAATATTTTTGCTATTTCTTTCCCCGAAAAACCATCTAAATAAAGACTTCCAACTTTATTTTTATTAAGTTCTCCTTTACCTCTCACAGCATCAACTCCTAAAGTTTGTCCTAAAAGAGTATTAAAAAAGGGCGTAGTTCGCTCTCCTTTTCTCCTACTGGACAAAACTTAAATTTAATTTATTTAGTTGTTTAATACTATTGCTCTATAAATTTCTTCCATACTTGTATCGTATATTCTAGATAATTTATAGACTTCACTTGCAGTAGGATTTTTTACTTTCCCATTTTCTAATCTGTGAATAAAACGTGCTTCTTTACCAATTAAGCTAGCAACTTCTCGTTGAGAAAGCACTTTATTCTTTCTTAGAAAGCTTAACTTGTTTTCCATATTTATCACCTTTATCCATATTTTCATTTAATTTACCTATATATTATCACGCTCACTCATCAATGTCAATATAGATATCAATTCGTATTTACAAAAAGATTCTTTTGCATTTCTAAGCGAGGTTTTATTAGATTATTACTTCTAAAATTGCTAAAACTATATTGAAAGGAGGTTTATACATGATTGAAATTGAACTACACAACTTAGCTTTAAACATAAAAGAATTTCGTAAAAAAAATAAACTTTCTCAAGCTGAACTTGCTGAAAAATTAGGTGTAGCAAGAACTACTATTGGTTATTATGAAAGAGCTGAAGTAGAACCAAACATATATACATTAATACAATTATCTAAGTTAATGAACCGTTCTATTGATTCTCTATTAGGACTAAATCATTCAACTGAAAATACAAATGATTTAAATAATTCAGATCTTTCAAAAAAAATCTTTATACTAAATAAACTAATAGAAAAAAATAATCAAAGTTTCAAAGAACTAGAATCTTCTAAATTACGTACTGAAAGAATGTTTAATGAGCTAAAAAGAACTCGTAATAGAGCTGAAAATGATATTAAACTATTTCAGGAATTATCTAAAGAATTTACTAATACTTTAGATAAAGAACATGAAATTAATTTATCTGATGCTCTTGAGTATCAAGATATAAATTATAATTTTTCAACTACTGAAAAAGAAGATTTTCTTTCAAGTAATCTTAAAGACTTAATAAGTAATTTGAATTTCATTCCAATAGACGTAGTTGGTGAAGTTTCTTGCGGAACCCCATCATATGCATTTAATGAAATTAGTAAATCAATTGCTTTACCTAGTAATTACAAGGATTGTTTCGCCTTAAGAGTAAAAGGGAACAGTATGAATAAATTATTCAAGGACAATGAATTAATTATTTGCTGTAGAAATAAAACTCCTATTGATGGCGATATAGTAATAGCTTATTTAAGTGAAAACAATGAAGCTACTTGTAAAAAAATACATAAGAAAAAAGATAAATTAGAACTACACCCATGTAGTACACTTCCATATGAAATACAATATTATGATAAAAATAGTGATATTAATATAATCGGAGTAGTTTTAGGATCTTTAACTGATATTCTTGACTTAGAAAATATCGATATTGAATATCTGGAAGAAAAATTAAATACTATTTAAATCATAAAATTTAATATTAAGTTATATACTCAAGGATTTATATTTTATATAGAGCAATAAATATCATTGCTCTATATAAAAACATTTTATTTTATTGACAATAACCAAAACAAACGATTGTTCTCATATACATACAAACTTCTGTTCTCATTGTATCAAATTATCTATAAAAAAATATTGTAATTCCCAATTTTTAATAAACTGGAAATTTTTCAGTTTATTTATAATCTATTTTTTAACAATAAATTCTATTAATTGTTAAATTATTAATTAAAACATAGATTTTCTTCTAGGTATTTCCAGTAATCCTTTGAATAATTTCTTTCTGTAAAATTTGGTAGGACTCTGTTGTTCGCATTGTTCTTGATATATTTTCTATAATTTGAATAATATGTATTTCTAGTGTTCTCAATAACTGTATTAATATAACTCTCTAAAAATTTAACAGTTATATTTCTATAGTTTTCACTTAATTTTGTTAAAACTTTATTCTTAATCCAAGAGCTCTTAACCCTTGCAGCTTTAAGTAACTCTTTAACTTTACTTCTAACATCAACAAGACTTGTACATTTTTCATACATGTCTGCATTAAATTCTTTTGAGTTACTATTAGAATCTATATTTATATTATTATTCCTAATATACCTAGGAGTAGTTTGATTACCTTCTATGCTTGTTGTATCAGGTATTGTAATGTTTTCATTATTGGGTAATTTATTGGGTAATGGAAGAAAATAACAGTTTCTTTTCTTTACATTTTCAATAATAAGTAAACCTAAATCTTTTAATTTATTTACTATATTTTTTATTTGTTTTAAGCTTATATTTTTTAGTTCTGGTCTTTTCTTTTTCTTTTTATTTACCCAATCATTATAATCTTTATGAATTTTAGAAAATGAGATGCTCCAGGATCCATTATTTAATAAAATACCTTTTCTGATAAATCTTAAGATACTTTGAGCTTTTCTTCTAGACTCTTTATATTCGATTTTATTTAAGACATGAAAATCTCTTTCTTCTAGATTAAACCTTTTTTCTTGTTCTAACTGTTCTTTAGTTAATAAGTGTATGTGTGCCATAAAAATAACTCCTTTCATTTAGGAAAGTACACTAAATCCTAAATAGAAAGAAGTTAAAATTTGCTAATATTACATTTCTATTAAAAAGTCAATAGATATCATTGACTTTTTTCAATAGCTTTGATATTATAAAGCTATGAAAAGTGAATATTTCAAATAGAACTTTGTTCTATTTAGGATTTAGGTTCATCCATTAAGTTTACTTCGATTGCCGTCTGTGGAAACTTAATGGATTTTTCCTTTTCCGTACTATTTAATTTAATTGAGTTAATAATACCATGTTAAAAATAATTTTTCAAGAGAGTAAAATTATAGAAAATTTTACTCTCTTTTTTATTATATTTTTTTAAAGTTACTTAAAAGTAACTTTAAAGTAATTAAAAGTTGACTTTTAGGTAACTTTTTGATATTATAATGATATAAGTTACTTAAAAATAACTTTTTAAACACTTTAAAGTTACTTTTAAGTAACTTATGATTTTTTTGAAAAAATGGAGGTTTTAAAATTGATAATAGCAGTTGATTTAGGAAATTATAATATCAAAACATGTGAAGGAATTATATTTGAAAGTAGATATCAAAAAGTAGAAAAAGAAGATTTTGATACAGATCTTTTAGAATTAGAAAATAAATTTTATAGAATGGAATCGGGTGATTTCGAGAATGAGTTTAATAAAGCTAAGAAAAACTTTATACCTAATTTACTTTATGCAATTTCAAAATCATGTGATGTAGATAATATAGAGACTGATTTAGTATTAGGAGTACCAGCTTCTAATTTAGGAATAAGTGAAGAATTAAAAGAAAAGCTTCTTAATAAGTCTTTTAATTTTAATTTATTTGAGGTTACTAAAAATATAAAAATAAATAAAGTTGCTACAGTTGCAGAAGGGCTAAGCTCATTTTATACTTTACCTAAAGAAGAAAGGGCAAAAGATTTAGTGATATTGGATATAGGTGGTAGGACATGGAATATATGTGTATCTTCTGGTGGTAAATGTATTATGAAATTTACTGTTCCTGGTGGTATGATAGATTTATATTCTGAAATACAAGAAGACTATAATAAACTAGGTAATAATGCTGATGTTGAAGAAATAATAAGGCTAATTAAGAATGATACTATTGATACAAGTAAAGCAAAAGAGAGATTTGTTAAAGATAAATTAAATAAGGTTAGACTTAAAGTTCCTAATTTTTCTACTTATAAAATCTGGGGAGCTGGCGGCGGTAGCTTAGATTTACAAGATGCATTAAGAGAAAACTTAGGAAATATAAATTTTGTTCCAGATCCTTTATTTAGTAATGTGAAAGGTAATAAATTGATAGCTGAAGCTAAATGGGGTAAATAGTCATGGCAAATATAGAACGTGTTAACTTAAGATTAAATTTAGATGATCCTAGAGATGCAGCTATATGGGATTTAGTAAAAGATAAGAAGAATAAAAAAGGAACCTATATAAAGTTTTTAATTTATAATTTGATTATTGGTAACGAAATAACTATTACTAAGAATTCAGATAAAAATTTTGCTAATTCTGAAAATGATAAAAATGATATTTCAGAAGATGAATTTGATGATGATATTAATAATGAGTTTGCTTAAAAGAGAAGGTTATAATTAACCTTCTCTTTTAAAATACTCCTAAAAGTCTTTTTCTCTTTTTTTAGTTTGTATTGAATCAATAACAAGTCTTAAATTATTGACTTCTTCATGCAGCTCTTTAAATTTATAATTTTTTTCTTCAAGATCTTTTATCCTTTTTAAGTTATTAGTTATAACATTATTTAAAATAGTTATTTGAGTGTCTTTTAATTTTATTTGATTTTGTAGAACTTCTATAGTATTAAAATCAGTACTTTCTTCAGCTTTTATATCAGATATAGTATTTTTTTCTTCTAATAATTTATCTTCTTGTTTTATATCTATATTTTTATTCTCTTGTTGTTTAATATTATTTCTTTTACTTTTAATTTCTTCTTCTAATAATTTGAAAAGTTCATTGCTTATTGCTACTTGACCATCATTCTTTTTAACTAATGGAGAAAATCTTTTTTTCTAAGTAAATTATAAACTTCAGTCCTGGTTAAATCTAATTCATTTGCAACTTCTTGAGCCGTTTTCATACCCTAACTCCCCCTAATTTAAGAATATATAAATAATATTCTTAAAAATTATGGAAAGTCCTTTATTAAAAATTATTCTTAATAATTTTTTTAATTCTTTCTTTAATTTATTTTTATTTAAGACTCTATTTATAATATGTTCATTCCTAAATTCATTTAAATGTCTATATATATGTTTTTGAATAACATTTTTAGAGAAGTCATTATTTAATAATTTTTCAAATTCTTTTACATTTAAGTCATTTCTATAAAGAATTTTGATACATTACTTATCTTCTTCTGATAATCTCATAAATTTTCTCACCTCAATTTATAACTACTATGAGTATAGGATATAATTAAATTGTATAATATTCTTGCTAATTCTAAACACAAAAAGATTATCTCTAAATTAAAGAGATAATCTTTTTTGTGCTAATAGATATACAGATTAAATTAATAGTTAATACTGGTTTAAATATTAACTGGTAAACTCGAAAGTTTCTAATACATTATTATAGTAAATTTTAATATTGTTAACTTATTTTAACGTTTCTTTTATGTTTTTTCAAGTAATATCATAAAAAATCTCTATAAATACCAATAATCTTCCTTAAAACTATATGATCAGTATCATATACCTTTTCATAATCTGAAAATATTTTTTTATAAGGTACGATTTTCAAATAATAATAATCCTATACTATCTTTTTCTACTTCTCTGCTCACTTTTTCCAAGTATTATTAGTCCATATTTTTCTAACATTTCTAAATGTCTATAAACAGAAGACGATGACTTTAAATTTACTGCATGAGCAATTTCTCTAACCGTAGGTTGATATCCTTTTTCTTTTATAAAATTTATTAAAAATGTATATATTTTTTCTCTTTTTTTCATATGTTAACCTTAAAAAAAGAAGTATCTTTTTATTACTTAAAGCACTTCTTTTTTTAATTTATATTAAAATAGCTTGTATTTTCCATCATCAGACTTATAGTGTATTTTAACATACTTAAGCTCATTAAGGCCCTTAAAAAGAGTAAATTCATCAAATACATCAAGGATTACATCAGGAATTTCATAGTCCTTTTCATAATCCGGATCATCTTCAGATACAGCATAGTTATCTCCTACTTTCTGTCCGTTATTATAAACTTCAACATTAATCCCATTCATTATACTATACATGCTTAAAGCTCTTGCAAAATCAATTCTAAATAAAAGCTGCATATTTCTATCATCAGTTTCTATATAATCCCTTATTAGTCTTGAAGTAATAACCTGTTCATTGTCTGCCTCGAATATTAGGTCCTCAAAGACTAATACATATTTTCTATTTGCATTATCTATACTAGCAATTTTTTGTATCCACTCTTTTTTTAGTCTAGGAGCTTCTCTTTCTAAATCATCTCTTGTTTTAACTAAATTCATACTTAACACACATCTCAATATTTTTACTCACATTATAATTCAAAAATTAAAAAGTTAAATTTTATCGAAAAATATATATTAACAATATAATTTTAATAGACTATATATATAGTAATATTAATTGGATTTTTTATTTTGTAATTAAGATAAAAAATAATATAAAGAAAAATTATACATAATAGTAAAAACTTTTATATTATAAATATTTAAGGATGTAATTTTAAAAATATGTTAAGTTTTATTTATTACTATTGGCATTTAAGGATTAAATAGTTGAAATATATATTCAGTAGAATTAGAGCATAAAAATTTAATAACTCTTAATATATAAGAAGTTTTAGGTAAAAAAGAAAAATTGAATAATATGGGAAAGTATATCAAGGCTAAAAGAAGGTTAAAATCATATAAGGGAAAAATATTTTAATATGAGCTTTATTATATTGTATTACTCATCTTGAACACTTGTATAAACATATTCATTGATTTATTTATTAATTCAAAAGGCATTGGATTTTATTATATTAACATTATTTCTTGATGAAGTTCATCTACTCTAAATTTCAAACTTTCTATTTCTTCATTTAGTTTTTTTAGTCTATCATCTTAATCCATTTTCTTAATCTAGTAGTCTAGTTGATGAAAATGGATTAAGTTGAAATAAATTATTATAACAAATAGAAATAAAACTATTCAAATCTTATTAAACAGAAATAAAAATTAAAATTTTATTTAAATAGTAATATTTTACGTTATATATTTTTCTATATAATCTAATTTTTCAATTAACTCATTAAAATCTTTTAAATATCTAAAGTATTCTTTTGGATTTAACTTTATTTTGCAACCTAATTCTTTAGGAATATTTTTGGATTTTTCTTCAAGGTCAATTCCTTTTTCAGTTATTTCAATATAAATTTTCCTATCATCTGTACTATTTTTTACTCTATTTAGATATCCTTTATTTTCTAATTTAGTTATAATTGGAGTTAGTGTTCCAGTTTTCATTTTTAATTTAAAGCTCATATTCTTAAATTCTATTTTATTATCTTGCCATAAAACCATCATAATTAGATATTGAGGATATGTTAATCCTATATTTTTTAATAAGGGACCATAAATTCTAATAATACTTTTTGAAATAGAGTATATTTTAAAGCATAGTTGATCTTCTAATTTTAATTTATTGTTCATATAATTCTATATAAAATTAAAAATTTTCCTTTCTTTTACGTACTTATATATATTTTATTTTAAATTCGAATTGTTTTTTTGTAATATTTTTCAATTTACTGTAATATTTAATTCAATTTCATTTATTTTATATTCTTAAAGTTTCATGATTTTCTTTTCTTTTAAAGATACTAATGCTTCAGGTGTGTGTGTTGATAAATATATAGTATCATTTTTTTGAATAAATTCTCTAACATTTTCTAAAGTCTCTTTAGCTAAATCTTTATCTTCAAATACTACTGAAAGTAAATTTCTTTTAAGTGCTTCATCTATATAAGTTAAATCACCATGGAACATATAATTTAAACCATCTAATTCAAGCACTACTATAGAGTTTCCTTTTGTATGTCCATATGCAGGTAACATAACTATATTTTCTGATATTCTTTCACTTTGTTTAAAATTTTTATATTCTCCACTTTCAAATTTAACTTTAACTATATTTTTACCGTTTAAATTCATTGAATTTGCTTCTATTTCTGATATGTATATTTTAGAATGATTAAATAATCTAAGCTCTCCTGTATGATCTGTATGTTTATGTGTAACTATTACTTTATCTATATCTTTAGGCTCATATCCTACTTTTTTTAATGCATCTACAAAGTTATTAACTTTTTCCCCAGTGTATAACATTTGTTCAGGCTTTGGCTCTATATCAGGGGTTTCAACTGGTACTCCTGTATCTACTAATATAACTTCTTTTCCTGTGTCTATTAAGTAGTTTTGTAAACTAGACTTGTATTTTTTAGATTCATCTATATTTTCCTTTTCAATTGATCCTCCGAAAGCAAAAGCTTCTGTTATAAACCCATTTTTATAAAATTCTAATGCGAATATTTTCATATTTATTACTTCATATTTTTAATTTTATACGATTAATCTTGTACGATTATAATATTGTAAAATTTAAAACTTGTCAACTATAAAAAATAAAAATGTATGATAAAAACTTTTATAATATTTAAATTCATCAATTACATAGTATTTACAGCTGTTATTTATTTAGCTTTCCATTTATCATATACTTCTTTGAAATTACTGGTATATTCTATTCTTGTTTTATCCAAATGTTTTACTTTAGCCTTTTCATTAGTGATACCTTCAGCTTGTCTTTGCTTAATTTTTACTCTTTCTTTTTAGATTTTACAATTGCATAAATATAGAGATTACTACTTTCTTCATCAATCAACGTAAATCTTTTCCTTTACTAGTTTTAATATAATTTTTCATAGTAAATTTATTTTTAAATGTTTTAGTGAAACTTTCTTCTGCGTCAATATATATATATGTTAGTTTATAACGTAATTTTATCACTCCATATCTAATTATTATTTTAAGTATAGTTTATAAAGGTCTGCTTTTTAGTAATATATAAATATTTTATTAACTGACATTTATTTTAATAAAATAGATTGATACTTTAATTTAAGTTATATCCCAATGTAATTTTTTATATTGAAAGAGATAAATTTTACATGATTATTTATTCTATAGCTATGTAAAATTTCTTTATATTTCATTTTTATATAGCAATCAATTTAATATTTTATTTTAGTAAGTCTTTTGATATATTTTTACAAATTATTCTGTGTAATATTTTGTTTTTTAAGAATTACAATTAATTTAACTTAAAATATTTAGTTATATTGAAATCATATATAGTTTCTTTTATTTTATTTCTTTCAATTTTATTTAATAAAGTAGATAAGTTATAAATATCATGTTCTATTCCTAAATTAGTAATTAAATATATGTAATTATAATTTTTTGATAAAAAATTATAATTCAAATTAGTTATAACTAAATCATATTGAGAGTTATAATTATATTCTTCTAAAAACACATCGAATTTTTCATATAAAAAATTTAATGTATTTTTCATGTTCGGTAATAAATTAAAAAAATCATTATTATATGCTAATCCAATATAAATTTGAAATTTTGTTTTTTTTATATTAACTAGGATTAATAAAATACATATTCTAAAATAGTCTTCATCAAGTAAAAATTTTGAATTATTTTTAGAATAAATTGTTTTTAATAGCATTTCAATAAAATTTACTCTAAAATAACTTGAAAACTTTTCTATATAATAATTAATTATAATTTTATCATTAGAATAAAATACACCTTTAAAAAAATATTGTTTATGACATAAATTTAATAAATTAAGCTTAATTTTATCATTTAAAAAAATAGTGGAACAAGTATATATTGATTTAATGTTTTTAAGTATAACTTTATAATTATTATTTGGAATATGAATAGTACAGTTAATTTTTTTTATTGTTTTATAATTTAATATTTCATAACTATAAATAAAAGTTAGAATAGAATAACTAAAAAGCTCACTTTTCTTGAGGCTAAAATTATTTTTATTAAAAAAGCATACTAAATTATAAAAAAAATCATTTTTTTTAATTAATTTAATATTATTTTTATGAAAAGCAGTTAAATAGTTATGTTTTTTGTTAACAATATTATCCAATATTATTAACAAATTTTGAAGCTTATATTCTGAAATTTTATCTAATGAAATATTAAAATACTTTTCTAAGTACAAACTTAATTTACATAGTATTTGACTTTTAAAATATAAATTAATATTTAAATTAGTAAATAGAGAATAATAAAAATAAGTTATCTGCATAATACATCCATTCAATTTATAATTTTTTATTGATATATTAAATTCTTTCAAAATATAGTTACATTCTACTATTTTCCTATTTAAAGTAGATAAACTTATACTAAATTCTTTACATAATTTTATCCCATTAATATCATTAAAATTATTAAAATAAATATATTTTAATAATTTTAACTTTAAAGAATTATTTATTAGATAAAATAATATACTATCTAAGTTTACTTGTTTATTATATTTTAATATAATTTTTTCTCTAGAAATAATTAATTTAACATCTTCATAGTAAACGATTTCCAATAAATATGACAGTTTATTAAGATTTGATCTTAAAGTTGGTAGGGAGATATTAAAAAATTTGCATAAATATTCTTTTGTTACATTACCATTTGTTATAAAAATTTTTTTTAATATATTAAATTGAAGCTTTTCATGTTTTTCCAACAAATCCTCTCTAAACATAATTACTCCTTTTAGTTTGACAAATTAATATAATAATAAAAAAAAAGAAAATATATATCAATATATTTTGCATAAATGGTTAAATTTTAAGCATAACTGGGAATATATATACTTATTTATAAATAAAAAGTAGCAATTATAATTGCTACTTTTAATATTAATATTATATTTCAAAATTATATCTAGATATTAAATAAGATTTTAATTGTGATTCTAAAGTTAAATCTAAAATCTCTTTATTACATTTATTTTGCCAAGTACATCCACCATAACAAATAGGAGCATATATACAAGAATTAATACATTTTTGTTCAGAATTTACTTCTTTAAAGAAATCAGAGTCTAAAAAGTTTATTTCTCCAATATCATTTATAAATCCATTAGACTTAGAATATAAAAAGCCTGGACATTTATAAATATTTAGATTTTCATCTATAGCAAAACTATTTATATGTTTAGCTATACATGGACCCTCTATGAAGTTTTTTCTAAATTTAAAATTATGTTTAGATAAATAATTATATAAATCATTAATTTGTAATATAAGGTCTTTGTCTGTATTCTTTTTACAGCCATATTCGAAAGAGCTTTGATTTTCAAAAATTGGATGTAAATTTATGGCTATACTTTTATTTAAAGAATCTTCCTTTAATTTTTTAAATAAAGAAAAGCAATTTAATATTATTTCTTTATTTACATTAATTCTTAATTCTATTTTATTTTCAAATAGATTAATTACTTCCTTTAAATTATTATAAATAATATCAAAGCTTCCAGAACCATCTGGAAAAACTCTTAATTGATTATGAGTTGATTTATTACCATCTATTGTAATTTGAATATAATTTATAGATTTATATATTTTTTCGCAAAAATTTTTATCTAAAAGAACTCCATTAGTTATTAAATTTATATATATTTTTAGAGTTTGATTTTTTAAAGAATTTAAATCATCAATAATTTGTAAAATAATTGATTTATTTAGTAAAGGTTCTCCACCAAATAAAGTTATATGTAATTCATTTAAATTAATAGATTTTTTCTTTAAAAATTCAAAAATTTTTAACCAAGCAGTTTTATTTAAAAAATTATTTCCTTCATCAAATGTTTTTCGTCTATCTTGATAGCAATAAATGCAATTTAAATTACATTGTCTTGTGAGTGATAAAAATAATGTCATTGATTTTTCGGAAAATTTACCTTTATTTAAAGTATATTTCATTAATTCAATTTCATTAATATTATTTTCTAAAGAAAAACCCATAGATTTTAGTTGTTCTTTACATTCTTCATCATTTATTAATTTATCAAAATTTAGATATTCATTGTTTGAAATAACAATTATATTTCTTGTTAATAGGTTGAAAATTGCGGTTTCTTTTTTTCCTTGTATATAAATATTATACATTGATTTTTTCATTTTAAAACCTCCATATAGAAAACTAACCCTGATGAAATCAGAGTTAGTTTTTTTAGTATAATATTTTATAAATTTGTTACTGGTGAACAACAAAAATTTGGCTCACACATAGTTAAAAAGTTTTTTTCTAAAACTTTAAATTTCATGTTTATCAACTCCTTATTTAAACTTTAGTATATTATAGCAAAATTCAACTATATTAAATTATCAACTTTTTTTAAAAATAAAAAAGTTTTTGATATATCAAAAATAAACTAAATGTATATTAATATTTTTATAAATACTTTATTTTACTAAAAAAATAGTAGTTTTTTATTTAAATACAAATATAATTTTTTTAGTAAAATAAAGTATTAAATTTAGTTAATTAATATATATAAAAATTTAAATAAAGCTTAATCATGAAGAGAAGTATAGTAATTCATTTACTAAATACTTAAGTAAATAATAAATATAATTATATAGAAAATATTTTTAATATAATAGAAGAAGATAAACTTGGTATTAAATATAAGATAAGTGCTGCAGTCCAATTATGTATAATTTTTGACCAGTTATACTAATTATATTGAAAATAATTAATAAAAAAGTGATAATGTTTTTAAAAATATAAAAGGAGTGATTTTTTATGAAAAAAATTTTTGTTTCAACGTTAATAGTAGGTTCAATTTTATCAGCAAATATATTTACATCAACTTTAGTTTATGCTAATGAAAATAATTTTCTTGAAATTATGTCTGAAACTAAAGAAATTAAAATTGTAAACATTCCTGATAATAATTTAAAAAAAGTATTAAATAAATCATTAAATAAAAGTGAAAATTCTGATTTAACAGTAAAAGATTTGGAATCAATTGAATATTTATATGGTATTGCTGAAAATATATCAAATATTGAAGGATTAGAATACTGTAAAAATTTAAAAATTTTAAGTTTACAAAATAACGATAACTCTAAAAAAGAAAATTTTAATACAATTACTGATTTAAGCCCTTTAAAATATTTGAAAAATTTAGTGGTTTTAGATTTAAGAAATAATAAAATTAGTGATTTATCACCTTTAGAAAATCTTACAAATTTAGAAAGTCTTAGATTAAGTGGTAATAATATTTCTAACATAAGTCCACTTAATAAATTAGAAAGTTTAACAACATTAACATTATCGTATAACGAAATAACAGATATTTCAACTATAAGTAATTTGAAAAATTTAACTCATTTGGCTTTATACAATAATAAAATTGAAGATATAAGTTCACTAAAAGAAAATACTAAATTACAAAATTTATCTTTAGGATTTAATAAAATAAAAGATATAAGTGTTTTATCAAATTTGAAAAATTTATATGATTTATCATTAGAAGAAAATAATATAAAATCTATAAAATCTTTATCTAATCTGCATAAACTTTCAAATATTAATTTAAAAAATAATAAAATTGAAGATATAAGTCCATTAGAGACTTGTAATGACTTTTTTGAAAAGTTGATATTAGATGGTAATAGAATTTCTGATATATCATCTTTAAGTAAAAAAGAAATTATAGTTTGTTCTATAAATAATCAAACTATAACAATTAAAGACTGGAAGGTTTCAGATAATAATTCATTTGAAATTAAATTACCTAATGATAATTTAGATATAAAAATAGATAATATTTCTGAAAATGGTACATTTATTGATAATTCTATTAAATGGACCAATATATCCCCTAAAAGCAAACTTTCTTTTGAATTTAAACAAGATATTGATAATGATATTCATAGTATTTTTTATAGTGGAACAGTTAGATTTAAAAGATAATAATAATTAAATTATCAATATTTATATTATTAAGTGTTAAAAAAATCTAGATAAGAATTGATGAAATAAAATTCAGTAGGATTTCTATATGAAAATTTACTGGATTTTATTTTATCAATTTTGCTTTTTGAGCTTTACTATCTGAAAATCTTTTGATTAAGATTTTTTATTATAGTATAATGAAAAGAAATTCATATCTACATTCATTTTTTTATCTGATATACATAATGAAACACTATACATTATTATTATATTGTTTCATTATCTATTGTTATAATCCTTGTATTCCAATTTAAATTTTGAATTGATTTTGATATTTCACCATTAGAAGTATATTCTAATAATAACGTATCAATTTTTTCGTTAATAATATAATTATTTATTTCTATCATATAAGTATTTTCTTTTAGACATGTCCATAGGCGTACCATTTAAATTAAGCACATTTTTATAATATATCTTTTTTATTTCTTTAATAACTTTTCCATTTTTATCATAAATCATTTTACAAGTTTAACTTGATTATTACTTATTTTTGCATAAATTTTAATAAAATTTATGCAAAAATAGAATTTAAAATAGATTTTTATAATTTTTTATAAATTAAGAATACTAAACAAAAAACCAGTTATGTATAAATTTTGACCAGTTTTACCAAAGTTATTGAAAATATCAAATAAACAAGTGATAATAACTATAATAATATTATAAAGGAGGAATTATTTTGAAAAGATTAAAAATTATTTCAATTACACTAGTTCTTACAAGTGTAATTAGTACAAGCCTTTTTTCAACTCAAACTCAAGTTTTTGCAAGTGAATTAAATGACATAAACAAAATTGAGTTGAAAAATCTAAGTGGAGAAATAATAAAAGAAAATGGAAAGGAAGCTATTAAATATACTTCTAGTGATACCGCTTCACATAAAGGTTGGAAGGCAACTTTAAGTGGAACATTTATTGAAGATCCTCATTCTGATAAGAAAACTGCTTTATTAAATTTAGAAGGATTTATACCTTCTGATAAACAGATTTTTGGTTCTAAATATTACGGAAAAATGAAATGGCCTGAAACTTATAGAATTAATGTAAAAAGTGCTGATGTAAATAATAATATAAAAATAGCAAATTCTATTCCTAAAAATACTATAGATAAAAAAGATGTATCTAATTCAATTGGTTATTCTATAGGCGGTAATATATCTGTTGAAGGAAAAACTGCTGGTACTGGAATAAATGCTTCATATAATGTCCAAAATACTATAAGCTATGAACAACCTGATTTTAGAACAATTCAAAGAAAAGATGATGCAAATTTAGCATCATGGGATATAAAATTTGTTGAGACTAAGGACGGTTATAATATAGATTCTTATCATGCTATTTATGGAAATCAATTATTCATGAAATCAAGATTGTATAATAATGGTGATAAAAATTTCACAGATGATAGAGATTTATCAACATTAATTTCTGGTGGATTTTCACCCAATATGGCTTTAGCATTAACAGCACCTAAAAATGCTAAAGAATCTGTAATAATAGTTGAATATCAAAGATTTGATAATGACTATATTTTAAATTGGGAAACTACTCAATGGCGAGGAACAAACAAACTTTCGTCAACAAGTGAATATAACGAATTTATGTTTAAAATAAATTGGCAAGATCATAAAATAGAATATTATCTGTAATTTAATATTTTATTTTTATAAGTTTGATTAATTTACAATATGATTTGATTTCTTACAAGTTAATCAAAGATATCAATAAATAAATTGTTTTTATTAGAATAATCATTAATATTAAAATTGGACAATTCATAAAAAGTAAAGCCAGTTAGTTATTTATAATTAAAATATAGTGAAATGTAACCAATTATATTAAGTTTTTATTTATATTACCATATATAATCAGTATAGGAATATGATTACTTTTTTTACATTTAACTTAACCAATCAATAGTATATAGAGGGATAAAAAATGAGAGGAATACTAAAGTTTATTTTATTATCTTTAATAGTTTCTATTACAGTAATACTACCTAAAAATAATGTAAATGCTGATGAAATAAGGGATGGAATATCCAATAATTCTATAAAATTTCTTGCATATAACTATCCGTGGGATTTTAAAACACAATAGATAGAGTTTAAATTTGTTCCTCAAGGGAATGGAACAGCAAAACTTAAATATTATTCAGATGGGAAAATTTTAAATCCAAGTGATATAAATCCTAATCTTACTTTGTATTATGATACATATTTAAGATTAGGTAATATTTATGGATATGATGGTGGATGTAAATTTAAAAGAGGGCAATATATGTATAATGTTGCAGAAATACTAGAAAATTTAACTTTTACTTATGGTGTCGATAATTTTCAAATAATAACACACGAACTTCTTCTACCACCAACACCAATGAATGTTCGTTTTGGTCATAATGAAGGAATAATTGGTGCTAAAATTGAGGGGACTGTTCATTCAAATCTTGGTAATCGTGATTTTAATGATGATTTACGTTTCTCGGGAACACGAGAATTATATCAATTTAGAATAGAAAAAGATGGTTTATATGCTCAGTATAAGAACCAAGTTAAAATACCAGATGGAGAATATATTATTGAAACTGCTGAGAATATAAATAGAGTAGTAGCAACTGATAGGGGGATGGTAAGAACTCAAGACTATGTAGGGTTAAATAATCAAAAATTTATATTTGAATATGATAATAAACGACAAGCTTATAAAATAAAAGGAAATAATGGAGTACTTTCTTTAGTTGGTGAAGATGTTAAATTTTTTAATGATATTGAAGCTAATCATCAATTTTGGTATATAGAAAATGTACAATATGGTAAGTATAGATTAATTAATGCAAGTGATGTTGTAAAGAGATTAAATCTAGATGATGATAATAGTAATATTAGTATTGCAAGAAATAGTAATAATTTTAAGCAAGAATTTAATATTGTTAAACCTAATGAAAAAGTATCTATAACAGATGGTGAATGGAAAATAGTATCGAAATTAAATAATAAAAAAGTTTTAAATGTCCATATTGGTGGAAGTGACCCTCGAAATGTAACTATATGGGATGATGCTAATGTTGTTCAGCAAAAGTGGAAATTTGAATATGATACTAGTAGAAATGCTTTTAGGATAAAAAGCTCTTATAATAATGGAAGTTTAGCATGGAATTCACCAGCTGGCAATAATGTTCATGCTTTAGGAGTAGGAGACACTAGTAACCAATACTGGATATTAGAGTATATAGGAGATGGATACTATATTTTTAAGAATTGTCGTGATCTCAATATGGCATTAGATTTATATAAATCTGATACTAAGAATGCTAGTAATATTCAAATTAATAGAAAACATGGTGGAAAAAATCAAATGTTTAAATTAGTTAGATAATATCAATTAAGTTAATAATTAAAATAATTTCAATTAAAAACTCTGTATAGATTGTAGCAAATATAGTTTATATATAATTTTATGATATTAAAAAATATATTGTCAATTTTAATAATAGCAATTAAAAGTATGTAACTTATGAACTAATTTAAGCGTCTTAATACTCAATACAAGTAGCGATAAGAAAATACCACCAGTTTATCTGGTGGTATTTTTATTTAACAATTAATATCCCAGTCTCTAAAATTAACAAATTATTTAAATATAAAACTTCAAATTAAAATTATTTAACTTTATTATTGGATTTAGTAATTTCAAAAGTTAGTATAGTTATATAGAACATTATTACTATTTCTATTGGTAAATGTAAAATTTCAATACCTAGATTAGAGAATATTACTCCTAAAGAAACTAAATAACTCTTCTGATGCTAGGAGACTTCAACTTAGTATATCTTCACTAAATGTAGACTCTAATCCACATTATGGGACTGAAAAAAGAATCACACTATATAGATTCATTAGTGATCAAATTTCTTCTTATCACTCAAAGATTATAAATACTAATTCTAAAGATGCCACTCATGGTTTAGATGGATTATTAAATAATGATACTAATTTAAATATAGAAGAACATTATACAGTCATAGTCAGATATACATATCAAGTATTTACTTTGATATATTTACTTAGATTTATATTTGCACCAAGAATTAGAGAGCTGTATGATGTTAAGCTAATTACTTTAAACAAGTGTGAGAAGTTTTTAAATTTAAATGGTATTTTAAAAGGAAAAATTAATGAGAAAATAATTAAAGATAATTATGAGAAAGTATTAATATTAGCTAATTTAATAAAGGAATGTACAGTTACATTATCTTTAATAATTAGTAAATTAGCTTCTTACTCTAGACAAAATAGTTTAGCTGCTGCATTAAGAGAAATAGATAAAATTTAGACTATATTTCAAGTGAATAATTGTGAAGAAAAATTCAAAAGGGTTTAAATAAAGGCGAAGTAATGAATGGGCTTGCTAGAGCAATATTCTTTGACAAATGATAGAAATTGAAAGAAAAAACTATGCAAAGTCAACTGCAAAAAGCAAGTGTATTAAATGGATTGGGTAAACCATCTACACGATATATTATGGGTGTACAAGCTATGTATTAAAATCTTATTTATTTAAATATATTAATTAAAACTAAAAAAATATTACTAGTTATTTACTTTTTTTATCAAGATTTCTATTTATATAAAAGTATCCCATTAATCCAACTATAATAGCACATATTATAGTTATATTCATACTATTTCCTCCTTTATTAAATATCTTTTTTTATTTTTAATATTTCTGCTTCACTTAATCCAGTTATTTTTGAAATTAATGATATTTCTAATCCTTGGCTTAATGATTCTTTTACAACTTCTAGTCTACCTTCTCTTTTTCCTTTAGCTTCAGCATTTTCTAAAGCAGATATTCTATCATAAATAGCCTTTTCTCTCATGTTATACTGTTCTCTTTCATTACTATCCATACTAAGCCTATAAAGTTCAGATTTTGCTAGTTTAATTTCTTCATTGCTTAGTTCTAACTGCCTTACAGTATTACTTTTTGGTTCAACTAAAAACTCTAACCATTTTTCTAAAGCATCCATTTCCTAAACATTTTCAACATACTCTTTATTACCAATTTCATTAAACTTAGGTAACTCAATGAAATGTATTTCTTGAAGATCTGTCAGCTCTTTATTTGAATTTATTTCTTTTAGTCTATATGCATTATGATATTTATCATTCTTTAAATATTTGAAATTTAAGATATTTATACATACAGTTCTTTCTAACTTACTGTAGTTATTTCTATTTTGTATTTGCTCTGAATACATTTTACTCCAATAATATAAGGTCCTTTGTATCATGTTATATTCATTCTTTACCTGGATTTCAATATTTATATGTTCTTTATTACTAGTTGTAGCCTTTACATCTAATCTACTAAATTTATCTTCTATAAAATCTTTATCTATATCCTTATTTTTGATTTCTACATCTTTTATGGGAGTTGTTGGTTTTATTACTGCATTTAAAAAGTTAATTAATATAGGTTTATTTTTCTCAGTACCAAATATCTTTTTAAACACGAAATCTATTTGTGGGTTTAATAATGTTCTATATACCATTTTTATCAATCCTTATTTAGAATTAAGTATAGTATCTACATATATGATACTATACTTACATTAATATATAATTAAAAATTTTAATTATATATCATAGATTGTACAATACTCATTTTCATTTAGATATTCCAAAGTTTCATTAAGAAGTTTATTTAAATATTCAGAACTTGGTTCCAATATACAATCTACTTCATCATTTTAGGTAAATTCTAAAGGAAATAATTGTAGACACTAAAATTTATCTACTGTATATAAATTTATTTGATGATATTTTCTAATAAGTAATAGTTTTTCCTCTAGATTTAATTCTTCAAGATTTTTAAAAATTATATTTTCCATACTTATTCTCCTCTCATAATCACAAAAATTTTATAATTAAGCTTTTAAAATCTATTTTTTAGAAACAATTCAGCTTTCTTAAGAAAAGGTATATATGTTACATAGTCTTTATGTTTATTAAAGCCCTTTATTTCATGATAAGTTGTTATACAAGCTTTAAATATACTATGATCCGGATAATATATCACAATCTTATAGTCAAGAGCTAAATTTGAAGGCCTATCTACACTATTAATAGCACTAGTTCCTTAGTTTCTATTCTTTAAACTATAAAAAACATGAATGCTTCTATTTATTTAATTAGGCCTCATGTATCATTAAATAGCTCCATGCCTGCTGAAGTATCATGTTTTAATACTAATGATTCAAGTAAAAATAATTGTCTTATTGATGCTTAAATCATTAATTCTAAAATTACATTAGATTTTTATTACATTAGTATTGATATATAACATCAATTATAAAAATAAAGTTGAATGAGAAATAATTAGCAAGTTATTTTTTACAAAATAACTAAATAAAAAAGAGAGCTATAAAGCTCTCTTAAGTCTGTACTCAAAACGACTTTTGTAATTTCAAAAGTCATTTTGGATTTTATTTACTTTAAGAAATAAATTTAATTTATATTAACTATGAATTTGTATTTTCCCAAATTGTTTGTCTATTGAATTCAGGAGATGTTTGATACATTCTTTGAGATACTTCAATGCTTATAATATTATTAGTATCTTCAATTGCTTTATCAAGATTTAAATCAAAAGTAAAGGTTATTCCTGCTTTCATTAGCTTACCATCTGATATCTTACCAAAATCTATAACATAGTAATCTCCTTCTTTTGTAACAGGTCCTGCTGGATATTGTGAACCAGTAATTGCTATTCCATCAGTCTTAATATATACTTTCATATTTTTAACTGTTTTTGCGGATGTTTCAACTGTTGATAATACTTCACCAGATTCATCTAATTTCTCATTGTTTGTTATTGACATCTTTAGTACTCCTCCACTTCCCCATGATTGCTTTACTGGAGTTACTGTACAAGTTATATCATTTTCAGTATATTTTATTTCATATTTAG
The DNA here is from genome assembly GCF_023921145.1 of Clostridium sp. 16K-1-R1. Classification (NCBI taxonomy): domain Bacteria; kingdom Bacillati; phylum Bacillota; class Clostridia; order Eubacteriales; family Clostridiaceae; genus Clostridium; species Clostridium sp. 16K-1-R1. The sequence continues at coordinate 54,631 of NZ_CP046516.1, read as the reverse complement.
GTAAATCTTCTTTACCAAATAAAGATTCCTTAGTTGCAGTTGTTAATTCATCTCTTTTAGTTGAGTTTGTAGTTGCATCTTGTGAAGCCATCCATCCGATTATACCACCAAGATTATTTTCTTTAACATATTTAGCTTTTTCTTGGATTGATCTTATATTATCATAAGTAAAAAATGCACCTGTTTCAGAATTATATAAATATGGAGCTTTAGCACTATCATCCCAATACTCTTTTAGACCAGTATATTTAGATTTTAATTTATCTAAAGCATTATATCCCCATACACCACCAGCTCTTCCTCCTTCACCATTTTTCATTGGAGCCTCATTAAGTGCTCCTGGCGTTGGAGAAAGGTCTGCATCTTTATTAACTACAGCTGCTTCTCCAAATAATCCTGGATTATTTGGATCTGTACCTTTATCTGAAACTTGTTCCCATCCACGGGTATAATATGCTGCTCCTACAACTATTTTTTCTCTTTCTGCACCTTGTGAAATATAATATTTAACACTTTCATCTACAGAAAGTCCCTTATATTCTTCAGGAGCATTAGGGTTAGTGTATAAGGCAGTTTGATGTCCACTTGTTGTACTCCAAGCTCCAGCCATATCATATGTCATTATATTAGCAAAATCTACTATATTAAATAACTTGTCAACGTCTATTCCTTTTTCTATTTTTGATACGCCAGCTGGCAATGCCACGGATAGCTCATAAACTTTTCCTAATTCTTTTCCTTGTTTATTTAAAGCCTCCTTTAAATCTTGTAATAATAAGATATAATTTTCTTTATCTCCTGCACTTGCATTTGGTGTTCCTTCATCATTTATATTGTCAGTTTTATCAGGTTCTCTGTAATCTCCAGGATATTCCCAATCAATATCAACAAAGTCCATATTGGTATATTTAATGAATTTCATAACGTTTTCTACAAATTTAGCTCTTATTGAAGGAGTTGCGGCTATTGTTGAAAAATCGCCAGACTTTGACCATCCACCTAAAGATACTCCTATCTTTAAATTAGGATTTTCAGATTTTAAAACTTGAAAAGCATTTAATATTCCACCATTAACATCTCCATAGGTTACTCCCAAATTTCCTAATGGATGTCCTATTGCAGCATCTTTATCGCAATAAATTAATTCACCAGATGAGTTGAAATCCATGAATGCAAAATTTAAGTGCGTTAATTTATCTGCTGGAATATCTTTAGGATAAAAGTTACCTTGTCCACCCCAAATAGACCAATCACCATAATACATTACATTTCGTAACTTAGTAGTAGATTGAGAAGTAATTTCAGTTGTATCAGAAGATTTACTCATAGCCTTAACAGAGATTGTATTCACAAATAATAAAGTAGTAATAGCACTAAGTGCAACAAATGTTTTTAAATTCTTTTTTATCGTGTTATTCCTCCTCTATAATTAAATTTTATTTATCATTACCAATTGGATTCATTCCATTGAAAGTGACATTTCTTATTCCAGAGAAGCATAATCCAATCATACCTTGAACTGTTATTGTTGAGTTAGGCGCTATATTTTGCCAAGCTCCTGAAGTTAATGTTATTGTATTAAAGTCACCATTGTCTGTAACACTATATGTGCCTCCCCATGATGATTTAAATACAGCAGACTTTGGTAAATCAAATGAAACATTCCATCCACCTTTAATTTCCTTGTCTGTATAATTTGTTATATCAATTGAATATGTGTAATTGGGATGATCATACTTTCCATTAAATTTAACATCTACATTAATAGGCTCTAAAGATATATTTAAGTCATCTGGTGTTTTATTGCAAACTCCCATCTTTTTTAAACCTTGGCTTAATCTTTTCGTTAATGTATCTCCAAAAGTATATTTACCTTCATTTATCTTATTTGAACCTTCTACATAATTCGGATTTAATCCGTAATCTCCGTTCATTACCCAAATTAAAGCGCCACCAAGATTTTTATTTTGTATATATTCTAATCTTGCATCTATAGATTTTTCATTTTCAAATGATACGAATACTTTTTTATCGTTTTGCCAAACATATGGTACTTTAGAAATTTCATCCCAATATACTTTTAAATTTGGATCTTGTTCCATAAGATTTAATACATGCCATAAAGGATTTGCACCATCCGGTTCTAAAACTCCATCATTATTTAAATCGTCTCCCAAAATATTATATTTGCCTGATGCTGGAGTTTTACTTGATCCATGAAGTCCATTAATTCCACCTTGAACATTTTCCCACCCTCTTGTGTAATAAGGGATACCCATTAATATTTTTTCAGCAGGCAAAACACCTCTGTAATATCTGTAGGCCCAATCCATACATAAAGTTGGCATTATTTGAGTTACTGTTTCTCTATCTTCCTTATTAGGATAAATACCAGCTAAGTGTTCTACATATTCATTCCAACCACCGTGGTAGTCATATGACATTATGCTTAAGAAATCTAAGTACTTTGCATAAGTATTATCCGATATTCCGCCTAAAACCCAAGGAGAAGCAGTAACAGCAGCTGTTAATAAATATTCTTTTCCATCTTCTTTAGATGCCATATCTATTTTTTCTCTTAAAGTTTTTATTAAAATATTATATCTTTCGTTAAGTTTTGTCCTTCTTGGTTCTGAAAGATCAAAATCGTCTGGATTCCCTGATTGGCTTGTGGATGAAGGATATTCAAAATCAATGTCTACTCCATCAAATCCATATTTTCTGATAAAATCAACACATGAATCTGCAAATGTATTTATTCTATTATCAGTGTCAATCATAGTGTAGAAACATCTTGTTCCTGTCCAACCTCCAACAGAAATTAATAATGATACATCTGGATAATTTTTTTTCATAGTTTGTAAAACGTTGAAGTGTCCTTTATAAGGTAAAGAAGGATCTAATTCTATTTTCTTCCCGTTGTAGTTTAAATCAAATTCCGAAAAATCTTCTTCAATTGCAGCATGTTTATTACTTAAAGTAATTTTATTTGTAGATGGATCTACCATAGCAAAGGAATATTGTATATGTGTTAATGAATCCCATTGTAAATCTGTTACATTAAAATATCCTTGTGCTTCACTAGAATATGCCCATTCTGGAAAATATCCGACTAGCTTTCTATTAAGTTCAGATGAATTTTTAATTTTTGTTGTTTTAAATTTTTCTTTAGCTTTTGTTTCTATAGGATTTGATGATGTTACAAGATAGCTTGAAGTTAATGTAATTGTAAGAAATGTTATTAAGATTTGTTTTAATTTTGAATTTTTCATAGTTTATCACCCTAAAAAGAATATTAAACTACTTTGTTTATATAATTTTATAATATTCTGAATATTTAATCAACTTTAATTTTGCTTTTATTCAATAAAATGTAAATTATAAATTGTTGTTTTAAAATTAAATTTAATAAATTGATATTAAACTATTAAGTTTGTATTAATTTATTTATAAAAATCCCATATAAGAAAGATTAAATTTACAAATTATATATTTCTTTTTAGTAAATTTATGTTTTGCTTTTAATGTTTTAATTTATAGTACATAACTATTTTTTTCATATAAATATAATTTTTTTAGATAAATCAAAAATGTATAAATTACTATCATAAAATGTTTAAATTTTTATAGTATAGATTTTATTTAATTATAAAAATAAATTATAATTATAATAAAGAATATTCTATATATTATAAAAATCAGGAGGAGTTATTATGTTGATTTTAACAGTAGAAAATATACAAGGAAGGACTATTGTAGAAACTATAGGATTAGTAGAAGGTAGTACTGTTCAAGCTAAAAATATTGGTAAGGATATAGGAGCTTATTTTAAAAATATTGTTGGTGGTGAAGTAGCTTCTTATAATGACATGTTAGTTCAAGCACGCGAAATAGCTATTGAACGTATGAAAAAATCAGCAGAAGAAAAAGGTGCAAATGCAATTATAGGAGTAAGATTAATGTCATCTTCTATAATAGAAGGTGCAGCTGAACTAGTAGCATATGGAACAGCGGTGATTGTTGAAGATTTATAAAATTAGAAATGATTATTATACATAATTTAATAAAAGATTATATTAGAATTTTATATATAATAATTTTTTTAGATTAAATATTAATATGTGCAAATTTATAAATAAAATTTATTTTCATTTATGATAATTTAAAAAAATATTATTAATCTTATAAACTTAAGTTTTTTTAGTTCTAAAATTATTAAATATTTAAAGTTAAGTAAAACAAAAAACTTAACTTTAAATATTTTTTATAATTTGTTAATTATATCAACTATTTTTGAAATAATAGTATTCTATTTATTTATTTTAACTAATTTTAGAAATAATATAATTACTAGTATTCCAATAATGGTTGTTATAATACTTCCTTCATATCCAAAATTTCCACCAGAAATAAGATTTTTCCCAGGTTGTGGTATAGAATAAAAAATAGAAGTTGTTACAGAATTACCAGATATTTGTGATCCAAAAAAATATCCTTGTAAAAAGTTCCATACTCCATGAACAATTCCTACAACCCACAAACTTCCTGTTTTAATATAAATTGCTGAAAAAACTATTCCAAATATAAAAATGTTAATAGTTGATAAAATATGTAAATTAGGATTAAATCCATGTACTATTGTAAAGATAATACTTGATACAATTATAGCCCATTTTTCACCAATTACTTTTTCATAATGAGGCATCATGTATCCTCTATAAATTAATTCTTCTAATGTTCCTTGGAACATAAAATATATAAATGCAGATATTATACTAAATATGTTTTGTGATGAAAAAATGTAATTTAACTTAATTCCACCCAATAATAAAATTATAATTACCAAAGAAATAATCATAGTAACTCCAATAACTGCACCTATAGAAACATCTTTTAATAGTCCTTTTCTATTCAATCCTAAATCAGAAAAAGTTATTTTTGACATCTTACACAAAATGGATGCACTTAAAAAAAGAGATATCCCCATTCCAATTGTATATGCAGGAGATGTTAAATCATTTATTGATGAGTTAAATAATAAACTTAATATTAATCCCAATATTGCTGGAAATAGAATAATCCCTAAAAAAACGCTGATTATTGGAAAAAAAATAAGTTTGGGTTTTGAACTTATATTAATATTATTTACGTGATCCTTGTACAAAAAAATACTCCTTTCTTACTAACTTATATTTATTTAAAAGTTTCATTTTTATTATAACATATTTATGAAGAAGAAAAGAAAAAGAATAACTATTAAATAAAGGGGGTATTCTTTTGGTATATTACTAGAAATATAGTTTGAAACTAAATTAACTAAGTAAATAATTGATACTAATTTATCTATTACCTATATTAAGTCCCTTCATTTAATATTATTAATTCTAATATAAAAATTTAATTGTATTCTCTTCCCAATTCAGTTCATATGTATGTGTTGACCAATCGCTAGTTATGTTCTTTTTATTTTCTCCAAACCATTGAGTTGTATTCTATTGCAAGTTGTATAAATCCATTTCTCTATTGAAATTTACTGTAAAAAGTGATTTTTTAGTATTTTTAGGAGCATTAAGAGTAACTGTTATATTTGGAGTAAATCCTCCTGTTATTAAAGAAGATAAATCTTTTTCATCAGTAAGATTCTTATCTCCAGTATTATGTAGTCTTGATTTCATAAATATTTGATTTCCATATAATTCATGATATGAGTCTCTGTTATATTGATTTTTAGTTTCATTAAAAACTATATCCCATGATGCTTCACGTGTATTATCTTTTTTTTGAAATGCTTTAAAATCTGGTTAATCATATTCTATGCTTTTTTCAACGTTAATACCGCTATTTAATCCCAAACATGATGATTCTTTACTTACGGATACATTTCTACCAATAGAATATCCTAAAGATTCTTTTACTCTAATACTATCTATTGAATTACTTGGAATAGTATTTATAATTTTGACATTATAATTTATATCAGATGTTTTAACACTAATTTTATATTTGCTTGGCCAAAACATTGATGCTCTATAGTAGCTTCCATTTTGAACAAGTGAAGAAGGAATAAACCCTTTAACCTTTATTAAAGCTGTAGCATTACTATTATTAGTGTAATTTATAAATGATACTGACACAGATAATTTCATTGCACCTACAGAAGAAGCATCAGATGCTGTAAAAACTTCTGCTTTTGAACCTTTTTCTTCTATAATTTTTTCTGGAAATATAGTCGCCGCTTTTATATTAGTTGAGTTAAATATGGTGAAACTACTAGTTAATGTTCTACTAAAATTGATGTTAAAATTAAATTTTTAGATTTCATAATAAACTCTCCTTTAGTTTTTTTTATTCATAATATACCAGAATATTATTAAATTAACCTTAAATATACTTAAATAGTATATTAAACCTAGTTATATGCTTATATTTATATATTTAAATTATTTTAACAAATATAATACCTAATATTCTCAATTGTCCATAAGTAGATAATTGAAGATTTAATACTATATTAGATATTTGTCTGATTGTAAAAGTATATGAAATTATTTTAAGCCTGGCAGCAATAAAACTATATTAAGTATCTATAGCAGGAAGTAGGCTGACTAAGCCTACTCACATTAATATTAATAGTGACAGCTCATTGTTTAGATTTAAAGAAGATATTGCTATATTAAATGAAGTTGATAAATGGGTTTTATACATCATAATAATCATCTAGCTTTTCTTTTGATTAGTCTTTTTCATTTTTTTAAAGTTATTTGCTCCTAAGTAATCACTAAAAAGCTTTTTAAGTTTCTACCATTTAATTAGGACTTATAGGAACAAAATCTTTATTAGTAATTTTTAATTTTGAAGGCTCAGTTTTATTTGATTGTTTCTTAACTTGAGATTTATTAGTAACAATATTTTTAGTAGGGGTATCAACAGTCTTATTAGTTTCTTTTTTTGCTTCTTCAATATTAGGTTTATTTTTAAACAATAATACAAAAGAGAAAGTACAAAATTTTGTACTTTCTCTTTTGTATTGCTATAATGTTTTACAGTTGTCTTTGTCTATAAAATAGTATATACAAAACTAATATTTTAAAAATAAATAACCTGTTACATAAAACAAACAACACAAATATTATATTTAAATAACATTTTTTATGTGTACATAAAAAAGAACATCTTATTATAAAGAGATGTTCTTTTTAAGTGTTAATAGAAATATAATTTGAAATTAAAAATTAACTAAAGAAATTATTGATACTAGTTTAGCTATTAACTCATAAAAATTTTTAAAATATTACAGTAAATTAAGTATTTTAGTTTATTTTAATCTACATATATGCTATTTTCAATTGTTTAGAATAATTTATATGTATCATCTTCAGTTCTATAATATATATTAGAATAATTAAAATCATTAAGTCCTTTAAAAATAATAAATTCATCGAATACATCCATGATTATATCAGGTTTTGCATAATTTAAAGATATCAATCTGCTTTTTATATTTTCAATCTTAATTTCTACATATTTTCTGTTAATTGAAATATTTGTCACGTTCCCATCTAAATTTGACAAATTTTGAATTGATTATATCACATTTATTTGATGTTTTAAAATAATATATTCAAACTACTTAAAAGGAAGAAATTTTAAGGGATTACGAATAAATTAGACATAGTCTAGTGAAAATGAGCCTTACATATAGTATTATCTTAGTATGTCATATCAAGACTATTTCTAATGAACAGATTTGTTGGATCAATCTTCTTTAGTAAACAATATCAATTAAGACAAATAACTATGTAAAGTCAACTTCAAAAAGTGAGTGCTTCAAACGTAATAATAAATACTATCAATATTTTGAATACATTGTATTTAGAAAAAGTAATAAATTATGAGGAATATGTTAGTGAGTATATTTATTATACATTTAATATGAAACATATAAATATATTTGTGAAATATACCAAGCAAAAACTATAGAATTATACAAATTTAATATTTTCCTTTCTATTCAATCTTTATAGTTTCCATCTGAGATTTTGTGATACCATTTTTTTTACCATAATTAATCCAATATTTTGTAGAAGCTTTAATATACATATTTTTTGATATAGGCATAGTAACATTTAATTCTTCAACAACATTATTATAAATAGCTTTTGCTAATTTTTTTATTTCCCATTTAACAAAGATTTTAAAAGGTGTTCCTAAAATAGCTTCACCACTACCAATTGATAATACTGAACTAAAATCATAGCCATTTTGTTTGCAAAATAATTTAATCATATCAATACAAACATTATTTTGTTCAGGTTCTATAAATCCACAATTTATTATTACATTTACTTTAGGTTTATTTTGTGGGGGATTTTCTTCAAGAACCTTTAAAAAGTTAAGCATTGTTACAGGAAGTGAATCTGCATAAAGGGGGAAAATAAGTAAAATATCTGTATAAGCTGCTATTTTGTTACAAATCTCTTTATGATTATTTTTTGTAATATTAAAAATGTCAGTTTGTTCTTTGTAATAACTACTAAAGATTTCTCCATACTGTTTAGAATTAGATCTAGACGCTCTTGGGCTACCATTTATGATAATTACTCTCCCCATTTTTTTACCTCCTTAGTAACTACTTCTTCTAAATTTTCTTCATCTACAAAAATAACATTAAAACTTTTAAAATTCATATTATAAGAGTTACGCTTTATCAGTCTTTTGAATAGTTCTTTTTCTTCATTTTCTATATTTCCATATGCAATAATAACAGTATCCTTCATAGCAACGTCACGTTGAATATGATGTGTTTCCCCATTTAAAAGATGAATAAATGCTTGTTGAATTGGGATAGCACGTTCAAGCATAGTTTTCATAATTGTATCATAAGAACCATATTTGATTTTACTTATATAAATAATCTTACTACTTTGTGCAATAATAGGATAAACCTTTACTGCATCATCACGGATAATACATTTTCCAGGAGTTTTAGTCCAACAACTAAAACACCCTATGCAGTTTGAAATTGTAAGTTTAGATAAATCAAAAAATTTATTTTCAGCATTTTCTATAAAATTAATATCTAATTTTCTGTCACTTAATAGTAATCTCATTCTATAATCTCCTTTACAATAAATATATTTATTGTAAAGGAGATTATAGAATTTTTAAAGATATATCGTATAAAAAAATTAAAAAAATAAATTTTTAGATGATACTTACTTTATTTATCATAATTAATTGTTATTTATTCTTACTAAAATAATTTTTTTCAAAATTTTTAACCATTTCATAGAAAACAGTTTTCTTTAATCCTAAAAGTTCCATGCTCCTTTTAGCAGTTAACTGACCTTTTTTTCATTTATTGTATATTTCTTCAAAGTTTGATGGCATTTCAACTCTAGGTCTACCTAATTTCTTACCTTTCTTTTTAGCAATTTCTAATCCTTCTTTTTACCGCTCTTTTATTCTTTTTAATTCTTCTTCAGCACTAATTAACTCCCAATCAACCAAAAAGTTAATCATAAATTCACTCATAGTATCATTTAGTTTATATAAATCTTCTAACATAGGTCTATTTAAAACATAAACTTTTACCCTTTAGCAATTAATTCTGTAAACTCTTTTCTTCCTTCCAAATCTATCTAAAGATAAAACTATAATATTGTCACCTTCAGTAACTATCTTTTTTAATAATTGATAGTTTGGTCTTTCAAAAGTTTTTCCACTAATCTGATCTGCAAGTATTATAACTTCTTTCTCCACTATTCCCATTATATTACAAAAAGAATCTAATTCTGGGTTTTCCTCCTGTCTATCCAATTTCTAACTTTTACTTGAAACTCTTACATAATAAAACCATCTATTCATATATTTCTCCTAATTTATAATAAAAATTCTCCGCAAATGTTATATCATATTTACGGAGATGTTTGTTTAAATTTGTTATGTTTTTAGGACTTGTTTTAGATATTTTTATTACTTTCCATAAAAGTGAACTTTATAATCACTTTGAAATGTTATAACTACTTTATATTTTTTAAGAATTTTATAAATATTCCATCATTTACATCCCTATTTCTTGAGCAAATCAAAGCTGCTTGTATAACTGTAATTAATATAGATGTATTTCTTCTGTAAGCAATATATTTATAATCCCATTTGTTACTAAACTTTTCTTTGAATCTTCTTAATCCTTTGAAAGAATAAAAAGCTTGTCCGTTTTCATAAACTTGAAGTGCTAATTTTTCATTCCAAAAAGCATATTTTGATAAACCTACATTAGCTAATGGAGCCATTCCCATATTAAATATTTCATATCCTTTTTCTTTTCCATATTCAATCAGATTTATGAACATAAAATCCATTACTCCTCTTGGAGTATTCTTGCTAAATCTCATTAAATCTACTGAAAAGCTTTCATCATCATACATATACATAATATTAGCAAAAGCTTTTATTTCTCCCTCTGCATCTTTTAAGACAGCTATAGGCGCTTTATTTAAATAATCTTCATCAAAAAATCCAACTGAAAATCCTTTTTCTTTTCTTCCATCTAACCATTCATCTGATATATTTCTTAAAGAATCTAAGAACTCTCTTGAAAATGGTGGCTCAACCATATGGAAAGTATATCCTTCCTTAGTTACCTTACTTCTTGAAGTTTTTAAACTCTTCATCTTATTTCCTACAACTTTAAATTCTTTTACATCTACCTTAGCTTCTTCACCTATTTTCATAAAATCATATCCATTGGAATGAAGATAACTTATCATCTCATCATTAACTTGATAAAATACTGGTGTATAACCATAGTTGTCAGCATATTCACAGAACTTTTCTATTTCCCTAAATAAATTTTCTGTATTTCCTACAGGATTTCCTAAAACAAAAAGCTTGTCTCCATATACTTCATACTGAATAAATAGATCTTTATCTTCATTTAAATAAATATATTTGTCTTTTAAAAATACTAAATGAGTTAGGGAATCTCCCTTATATTCTTCTATTATTCTTTCAACATCTTCCTTACACTCATCAAATACTCTTACAGGAATTTTTCTTCTTACATTGAAGAAATAAATAGCAACATAAATTACAGTCACTAATACAAATGCTATAAAACCAAATTTATATGCTATTTTATAAGGCATTTTACGCACTATTCCAACATACTCAAGATATCTTCCAAATCTAATTAAAATGAAGAAATAAACTGAAAAAGATGCCATTAATATTACTGAATCTATTATTGTATTTTTACAACTCACAACGAAGCTATCTCTATAAAACATTCTTCTACTTAAATATAATATATATGATACAATTATTATAAAAGCTAATTCATATGGATTTATTCCATTTGTAAGTGATAGGGGTATTCCTAAAATAAGTAGAATCATACTTGTTTTATATATACTTTTAGATCTATACTTCATCATAAGAGCTGTAAGCATTATTAAGAATCCTAATACTATACTCATTCCCATGGAAAGTCCTAGTACTTGCTTTCCTAAAAGTTCCTTTAATAATCTTATTTTAAATAAATATTGTGGTGCTATATTTGATAAAGTTATAATAGCTCCTGATATAAATACTAATGCTACTACTACTTTATAAGCAATTTTAGAAATTATTTCATAAGGTAATCCATTAAACTTTTCATTTATTTTGCCACCAAAATCATGTACAAAAAGTAATACACCTATAACTGCTGGCACTAAAAAATAACTTATTCTATAAAGTATTATAACTAATAGTGTTTGTTCTATAGGAACCCCAACACCTTCTAATCCATTCATAAATGTTAAATCAAAAGTACCTATTCCTCCTGGAATCATACTTATTATTCCTATAACAGCAGCCTCAATATATATTGGTAAGAAAGTATTCACACTTATTGATGCGCCTGTTATTCTTAAAGTAGCATAAATTAAAATTATAGTTGTAAGCCATTCTAAGAAAGATATGAATATAGTACCTAAAGTACTGAAAAATTCTAATCTGTCCTTTGTCTTAAAATATTTATATGCTGAATAAATTATAAATCCTGGTGCATATAAAGCTATTATTGCTATGGCATATTTTATTACTCCTAAACTGTTCCAAGAATATATTTGAATTCCCATATATGTACAACAAACTATTGATAATCCTGTTAAATTTAAAGCTACTATTTTTCCTATTTCTTTTAATAGTTTCTTTTTGTCATCTACATAATCTCCATAAAAATATTGCTTAAAAGCTAAAGATGTAGCTCATCCAAATCCAAGTAAACTTGCAATTGAACTTGCTATCCAAGAATATTTATATAATTTGCTATTCTTTAATCTTATCCCTACTTTTTTCTTTAAAATAAAATCATAAAAAGATAAAGGAATATAAGAAATTATACCTAATGCTGCAATTATTAATAGATTTAAAAAATCTAGTTTATTTCTATACATAAAGAAGTACTCAGTATTAAAATTTCTAAATACTGAAGTAAACTCTCTTACTATAAACAGTATAACTACCGAAACAAATGCTATTTTAAAAAATAATTTTAAATTTTTATTTGATTTCATTTTACCTCCAATATTTTAAATAAACACCACCGATTAAAATTGATGTTATTTATTCTATTAATATTATTAAATGTTTTTTATTAACCTATATCGTTAATGTAAATTCATTCTTTTTAGTTGCGATATCCATTATATAATACTGTTGGTTGCAAATATGTTTTAAAATTTTAAAAGAGCAGCAAACTATTTGAATTGAGTTTTCTGCTCTTTAATTTGGTATTATAATTATTTTACTGAGTAATTAAAATCATTTATTTTTGATTATTTTAACTCACTCTTAAAATAATCAAGTGTAAATAGTGCTGATTTAACTTCATCATCAGTTGCATCTTGATTATTGTATATATTACTTGCATAGTCTATACCATATAAAAAGTTTTGCCATCTGACTTCTTGATAATCATTATTTTCCACAGTTTTAGCTTCTTCTAATTTCTTTTCAAGTTCTACTTTATTTTCTCTAACAACTAAATTTTTAGATGATTCATTTATTTTAGCTATTATTGCATCAATATCTTCTTGAGTTGAATTTTCATTAACTAAAATTTCTTTAGCCTCTTCTATTAATGCATTATGTGCTGTAATAGCATCTCTATAATAATGTAATTGATTTAAATTACTATTATTAGCTATAACTTCTTCAAGACTTGAAAAATCTGATTTTTTAACTAATCTTTCTATTGCTTTTTCTATAACATTTATAGATTCATCTATTACAGATTGCTTTTTAGATGTTAATGCTAACTCACCTTTATTAATTGCTTCTTTTAATTCATTTGCTGTTTCTTCTGTGTAAAGAGTTAGATCTATATCTTTTGCTTTTGCTAAAACAGCTTCTAATTCTGTTGTATCATAATCTGCTATCTTAAGGAATCTAGCGTTTGCCCAGTCAGCATGATCCCAAGTATTTCCGTTATCAGCTACATCTACTACTAATTTTACTTCATTAGAATTTCTAATATCTACAACTAAACGTTCTTTTGGAGTATCTGATTTCATAACATCTGTTTGTGCCTTTAACTCTCCATCAACATATACCTTAAACACAACACTTGATTCACTTTTTGTTGAAACATATTGGTCAACTCCTACCCAAGTATCAAATATATCATACCCATCTGAGTTATAGACTATTTCTGAATATGAATGAGTACCTATACCAGTATCAAATGTTTCAACATTTTTATTTTCATCTAATAATCTTATTGCATTGTTACTTACAGATCTATTTTTTCTTACGCTACCGGAACCTATAGTTGCTGATTCCCAATTTAGACTTGATAATTGAACTTCTTCTTCTGTAACTGCTATAAATCTTGAGAATTCAGAAGTTAATCCATCACTATCTGTTACAGTATAAACAATTGTGAATACTCCTGATTTACCTTCTACAAAATCTGAAGATTTTATTTCTACTTGTGAAGTTAAGTCTCCATCCTCTATATCATTTGCTGTTATACCTTCCATTAAATTAATTTTTGTTCCTATTGGATATGCTAAATCTTCTCCTAAAATTTCTGGTTTCGATGATAATGTTACTAATTTTGCATCTGCCCAGTTTGCATGATCTTGCTTATTTCCATTATCCGCATCAGTTACTATTAACTTTAGCTCTTTAGCATCTTTTATATCTACCTTAACATATTGTTGATCTGTTGTACCATTCACTATACCTGAGTTGAATTTTTCTTCTCCATCAACATAAATTTTAAATATAACAGAAGCACTTGTGTTACCTACTACAGCTTTATCTACACCAATATAAGATTCAAAATAATCATAATCTTTCCCTTCTAAGTTATATACATATTCTGAATTTGAATGTACTCCTAAACCTTCACTGTAATTAATTATATTTCCTTCTCTCAATAACCCTAATGTTCCCCCACTTATACTTGTATTTTTTCTAACTTTTCCCCATCCTACAGTTCCTTTAACTGGAGTTAAATTACTTATTGAAGTATTTCTACTTACTACATTCACTTTAGATGTAGCTGTATATTCTACCCCTTTTGAATCTCTTACAGAATAAACTACTTCATATTCTCCTACTTTAGAAGTATCTACATCAGATTTAACTTCTACAGAATCTATTATAGAATTTCCTTTTATATCATTAGCTATAACAAACTCTTCTGGATTAAACTCTTCTCCTAATCCTAAAGTTACTATTGGATTTGAAGAAATATATGGTTGTAATGCATCTACTTCTATTGCGTTTAATGTATTTAACTTTATATCATATGGAGTTACTGTATATACTGCATCATCCTCTAAATTAGAGCTTGTATCAACAAAGCTATCTTTAGAAGTAAATCCTATATATTTTCCATCCTTACGTATTTCATACCCTAATAAGTTATCTTTATCTTCTTCATTTATTGAAAATACAAGTTTTACCTTTCCATCTGAATTAGTTGTTTTTATATCAACTTGAGCATTCTCTGTAAATCCATTTCCTTCATAATTAATAGCTAAATCATTTAGGTAGTAAATCTTCTTATCTGGTTTTTCATATTTAGAAGATATTTCTTGTGCAACTTCATCATTTATTCTTATACCATGTCTTGCAAAGAACTCTGTTAAATCTAATTGCATTGCATTAGATGCTGCAACAACCCAAGATTTATAAATATCTTCTCTTGTTTTATTTCCATAATTATTAGCTCTAAATTGTTGCTCAAATTTACCATAGAATGTATTGTCATATAAGTATAATTGCCATAATGGTGCTAATTGTGCTAAATGTGTTGAATCTGATGTATTATATAATTTATTATTAGAATAATCATCTAATCCTACTTTAGGATAAGTATTATTTTCCCATATATTTTGATCTGTTATTCTTGTTTGAGTTCTATTTAGTGATTCGAAATATAATGGCATAATATTATTAGTAACTTCTGCTATTGTTCTTCCAGATGTATCAAAATTGTGACCAAGTTCATGCATTGTTCCCCAACCCATGTCTGCTCCAACTATACAGTTTTGATTACCTGGTCTTATTCCTATTACACCACTATGAGCATTCATAAATGCTCCCCCAGTAAGGTTTTTAACCATTGGCATTATTCTAAAGTTAAAGTCTGAGTTTAATTCACTTGAATTATCATATCCCCAGAAGTCCATGGCATTCTCAACAATTTTATCCCAAGATTCAGCTGTATATTTAGGAGTTTTATTATTGTTTTTATACCATTCTAAAGCATATGTTGCTTGGGTTAATGATAAAGATTTATTTGAGCTAACAGCAAAAATATCTGGTGTAGTTTCAGGCTCTTTTTCTATTTTTTCAACATAAGCTTCTAATTCTTTTATAACTTTGTCTTCATCACTTTCACCAAGTACAAACACAGGATATTCTTTAGCACCTTCTATTCTTATCTTTGGTGCTCTTGTTTGAGAATCACTATTATAATTTGTAAAGAATAATTCTCCCCCTTGAATTGTTCCCTCTGAAATTCCATTTGATGTTTTATCAAGTTCCGGTATAACTATTTCATTTTTTCCATTTTGTAATTGGAATGTTTTTGCGCCACCATGTTGTGTCATTGTTTGTCTATATAATAGTGTTGGAGTTGGTTCTCCTTCTTCTACATCAACATATACAGTTATCTTATCTCCAGCTAAAGCTGATAAACCTGTTACTTGCCAATCTTGGAATCCCCACATTTTTCTGTAATTAGCTTCTTGTACTGAGTTTCCTCTCATTTCTAACTCAATTACATCTTCTTGTCTTGGATTGTTCACTATTTCTTTAGCTAAATCTATTGTTACTTTAAACTCTTCCTTATATAATGGATGCTTCTTTGCAGCTTCCTCTAACTCATTTATTTTATCTAAAGTATTAAACTTATCACTTACAACACTCATTGTTCTATCTGTAAACAATTCATCTACTGAATTCCATACTTCATCTGACTTATAGAACATTATTTCACTTAAGCTTGCCCAATTTTGAGTTGAACTTTTAAATACAAATTTAACTCTCTTAAACTCTGTTTCATCAAACTTAGCTTCTACGAATCCACTTGTAGCATTATATGTTCCTGTTGCAACTAGTTGATAAGTATCTCCTTGACTTGTCATTGATGCATATATTTCTACTTCTTCTGCAAATCCTTTTAAGTCACTTTGTCTTGGAGCATACACTATTCTATTAAGTTTAACTGGTTCATTAAATGTAACTTCAACTTCATTATTAAATGCATCATTATTTCCTTTTGATGTTTCCCAATAACTATTTAAATCTCCATCTATAGCATTTTCAATTACTTGCTTCCAATAATGTCCACCATTATTACTTATTGACTTTATGTTGTCATAAGACATTCTATATAAATTATTATATTCTTCATTTTCAACATAAGAAGCTTTTCTCATATTTGCTTTGCTAGCTTCTATTTTTTTGTTTTCAACTACAACTTTAGCATCATTAATAATTTCTTTAAATTCTTCCTCATATAATGGATGCTTCTTTGCAGCTTCCTCTAACTCATTTATTTTATCTAAAGTATTAAACTTATCACTTACAACACTCATTGTTCTATCTGTAAACAATTCATCTACTGAATTCCATACTTCATCTGACTTATAGAACATTATTTCACTTAAGCTTGCCCAATTTTGAGTTGAACTTTTAAATACAAATTTAACTCTCTTAAACTTTGTTTCATCAAACTTAGCTTCTACGAATCCACTTGTAGCATTATATGTTCCTGTTGCAACTAGTTGATAAGTATCTCCTTGACTTGTCATTGATGCATATATTTCTACTTCTTCTGCAAATCCTTTTAAGTCACTTTGTCTTGGAGCATACACTATTCTATTAAGTTTAACTGGTTCATTAAATGTAACTTCAACTTCATTATTAAATGCATCATTATTTCCTTTTGATGTTTCCCAATAACTATTTAAATCTCCATCTATAGCATTTTCAATTACTTGCTTCCAATAATGTCCACCATTATTACTTATTGACTTTATGTTGTCATAAGACATTCTATATAAATTATTATATTCTTTATTTTCAACATAAGAAGCTTTTCTCATATTTGCTTTGCTAGCTTTTATTTTTTTGTTTTCAACTATAACTTTAGCATCTTCTATAGATTGCTTAAATTTCTCATATAATGGATGCTCCTTAACACTTTCTTCAAGTTCATTTAAAGCTTGTATGCTATTAAATTCTTCACTTACCTTAGTTAAAGTATCATCTGTAAATAAACTATTTAATTTATCTTGAGCTACATCTTCTTTATAGAACATCATTTCTGATGCTGTTGCTGTTCCGGTGTTTTTAAATACGAATTTTACTCTTTTAAAATTTGTTGGATTAAATTTAATTTCAATAACATCTGTTGCCTTACTTGTTGTAGCACTTGCAATTAAATTGAAATCATCACCTTCTGCTGTATCAGATGCCCATATTTCAAAGTCTTCTGCAAACCCTACTGTATTCCAAGCTGATCTATAAGCTATTCTATTTAAGACAGTCTCTTCCTTTAATGTAAATATTAATTCATTTTTAAAAGAGTCAGATGTATGTTTTCCTGTTTCCCAGTATGTGTCTAAATTTCCATCTATTATATTTGCTGTTCCAACATTTGCTCTTAAGTTTCCTCCAGTACTTGTTATACTTTCTATATTGGAATTATCCATTTTAAATTTCTTATCATAAGATTCTTTATACTTTGAATAATAAGTTTCAAACTTTGATACTTCTACTTTATTTATTTCTTGTGTTTTTTGAGAATCTTGTATTATCTTATTAATATTAGTAGTCTTTGCTAATACACTTAAATTTGGTACTATAGTATTAATGGTTAATGATGCGACAAGTATAGCCGAAATCTTTTTTTTGTTCATGATTATCCCCCTCTATATCATTATAATTTGTTAAGTTATATTAACATTGCTCTTCTTACCTTTGATAAATATAATATGTTTTCAATATTTAAAAAGGAGAGAATAACAATTAATAAGTCTAAGATAATAAAAAAACTATTAGTTTTTTCAGATGTTAAACTATTTTTCATATCAGCTTAGAAAGTTATTATTTTTATTTATTTAAAATGATATAATAGATCGTTTTCTTTCGTCAACACAAAATGTTTTTAAGTTTTTATTAATTTTTTTCATATATAAATATCATTAAAGTAGTTATTTTTTTAAGTTTTTGCCTATGTTTCAATGTTATTTCTCAATAAATGTATCAAATACTTAATTATATTAAAAATATATAATCAAGTCAGCAAAATGCGAAATAATTGAACTTAATTATATATATTTAATCTAAAAAAGAGATTAAAAGCAGATTAATTGTAACAAAATTGACAGAGGAAAATGAGATAAAATACATAGGAATTATTTCTAATTTAATAACTTTAAAACTTCATTTTCTGGTAAAGGTTTGGCAAATAAAAACCCTTGTATATAATCTACATTAAGATTTTTCAATATGTTTAATTGCTCAATATTTTCTACTCCCTCAACAAAAACTGGTAATTTTAATATATGACATATATTTATAATTGATTTTAAAATTTTCAAATATTTTTCTCCCTTAATAGCTTGCCATATGAAATACTTATCTACTTTAACTCTAGATAACGGTAATTTTATTAAATAATTTAATGATGAATATGATGTTCCAAAATCATATAAATATATTAAAATACCAAGATCTTTTAGGCTTTGAATTTTATTTATATTTGTATTCAAATCTTGTAATAAAACTGTTTCTGTAAGCTCTAAAGCTATTGTATTAGGAGTTACCTCTTCTTCTTTAATAAGTTTTAATAATTTATTTTTAAAATTCAAATCCATTAATTGCTTAGCAGAAATATTAATAGACACTATAATAACTTCATTTTTTCTTGTGTTTACTTTTTTTGCAAATTTCAAAGCATTTCTAATTACAAAATTATTTAAATAATCAAAATACCTTGAATTTTCAATAATTTTAATTATTTTTTCTATAGATATATTCTGATATTTTTCATTATTCCATCTAAATAAAGCTTCAAATCCCATTAATTTATTATTATATGTGTATTGCGGCTGATAATATAATTCTACATTTCTATTATTTTTTATGTCATATATTAAGTCATTAAGCATATCTACATTTAATTTTCTTTCTTCTTCCAAATAAGGTTCAAAAATAACACTAGTATTCTTACCTAACATTTTAGCCTTGCATAATGCCAAATCACTTTTAATCAATAAATCATTTAGATCTTTTTTATTATAATTATCTATGACAACTCCAATACTTACAGAAATCTCTCTAAAATTTATTTCACTTAAACAAATTTCATTTATTTGTGAAAGTATTCTATTAGAAATACTTTTAATTTTTTCTATATTTTCTAAATTTTCATATATAACTATAAATTCATCACCTGCAATTCTTGCAATATAGGCATCTTTACAAGTATTAGTTAAAACTTTTGATACCTTTTTTAATACTAAATCTCCTATAGATTGTCCAAATGAATCATTTATAATTTTAAATTCATCTAAGTCCATAACGAATAATGTAAGTTTTTTTAGTAAATCACTTGATTTCATCAAATCAAATAATCTTATAAGGCTTCTTCTATTATATAATCCTGTTAAATAATCCTTATATATCAAATTCTTAAGATTATTATCTATAGATTCTCTATTTTTTTGAATAAAATTATCAAGTAAACTTATCAGTGAGCTTTCTTCCAACATTAAATCACTTCCTTAATAATAATTAGAGATTATTTTTAAATATTATATCTTTAGTTTTTGGTTTTACTATTCTTATTTTTTATTTTTAATATAATTACTAAAGTAAATAATAAAATCAATATTATTCCTATAAAAATAAAATTTATATTAATACATCTATCATTAACTAAATTATCTGCTTCACTAAGATCATTATCTTTTTCAAAAACTCGTTCTCCTCTAACTAACAATCTTTCAGTGTTAATTCCATAAGGATAGCATGTTAAAAGAGTAACATAATCCTTATTGGGAGAAATATTTATTTTACTTGTATCATTTGGTTTTACTATATTAATTTCATCTACTTTATAAGCTAATCTATTACCAAATATATTTATATAAAAAAAATCTCCTTTTTTTAATTGATCAATATCAGTAAATAATTTTTGTGTTGTAAGACCAGTATGAGCTGATAATACTGAATGAGTATTTTCACCCCCAATTGGTATAGAAGTTCCATCTATAACTCCAACACCTTTTTTTAATACTTCATTACTGGTTCCTTCATAAATTGGCAGCTTAATATTTATTTTTGGAATATCAACATACCCTAACATATATCCATCTTTAAATTTACTCTTAGATATTCTACCTTTAGCTATATCTGAATTATATATACTAGCTTTTTTCAGTAATTTATTTATTTCTTCTTTTTCTATATTTTCTATATGTTTTTCATATTTAACAATAGTGCTAACTGCATATTTATTATTTATGTAATTAGATATACTAGGATAAAGTAACATACCAAAAGCTATTAATGTTATTAATATTAGTAAACATATATACATTTTTTTAAAAATTTTCATATTAAAATATTTTAGACAACTATTTTGTCTAATTACTTCCTTTATAAATTATATAAAAAACTTCTTCTACTTTAAAATAAAAATAGAAGAAGTATATTTTTATTTAATTAAATTCTCTTTCTTTTATCTAAGACAACATATCCTGCACCTAGAATAATAACAACCCCTAATAAAACTAGCCCTATTTTAATGAATCCATCTGTTCCAATTCCACCTGTACCTGGAAGTGAAATACCAGCATAGTTTTTAATTTGTACATTAAATAATACATTGCCATCATTCATAGTAATATTATTTATTATGCTTCCAGCTTCATTGCCATTAGTTACAGATATAGTTGCTTGACCAGTATACTCTCCATTATCATCTTTTTGAGCTGTTATAGTAACTTTTACTGGTTCTTTTAAAAGGCTATACCCTTTAGGAGCTTTTTCTTCTTTTATAAAGTAATCTCCTTCTTTTAAACCAGTAAATATAACTCGTCCATTTTTATCAGTTACACCCTTTCCTTTTAATAAAACCACATTTCCAGTAGAATCATACGTATATTTACCAATTACATTACCATTTTTATCCCTAACAGAAAAAGCTGCGCCTGCAAGATCTATTGAAATATTTTCTGAATCTACTTTTTTAACTCCGAATCCCCATGTATAAGTTGTTACTTTATCTTCTAAAACTTTATAGTTTGATTCTAAATCTGGATTATTAGTATAGGTAAGTGTAACTTTATTAGTATTTCCATCAGTAATTTCAGGGTTTACAATTGCATTTTCATTTAAAATTGCTTGATATTTTAATGTAATAGGTAAAGTTGAATATGCCTTAATGCTCTCATATTTAAAACTAACTTCTATATTAGTTTCACCATTTTCAGATTTTGTTTGAGTAATAGTATAATCTTGACCTTTTATAAACGTTTTATCGCCTGAAGTTATTATAAATCCAGATTCTTCATCATAAGTAAGTCCTTTACTCATAGTGTCATTGAATTTATAAACTATATTTTGGGCATTAGGTTCATATGTAGGTATAGTTGCATTAACTTCATATTTTATTATATCTCCAATATTAGCTGTAGATGTATCTGTTTTTTGATTATCAATAACTATTTTCTTTTCTAAAGTAGGTGAAGAATCCTTTGGCACAAGAATTACATCATATTGCCAATTATCATTTTCTTTTTTTGGAACTGGCGTTAGCATCGCTGTAGAAACAACAGCAGCTCCTTGAGATGCTTCAGTAGTTTCTAAAACTAAATAATATCCTAAATCCACAGTTGTTTTAACATTCCCATCAATATTAATTACATTGTTTATATTTTGATCAATAACATACTTATGAAGTTCAGCAGCAAAAATTTTAGTTTCATCTGAAGTTAAATCTTTTATTTTAGCAACATCATAATTTCCATATTGATCATTATTAAAGAAATTTTCAAAGTCTTTAGTTGGTGTGTATATAAAAGCATCTCCACTTTGAGTAGCATCTAAAATTTTATATCCATTAAACGTTGCATTCTCATTTTTTACAGTTATACTTCCATTTTTAGTATTTTCCTGATCTTCATTACTTTTTAAAGTAGCTCTAATTAAATCTTGTCTATTTATATCAAACTTGTCTTTTAGCTTATGATTATAATAATAAACATTTAATTTATTTATTGCTGTATTTTGAATTAAGTCATTTTGAGCTTGCTTTATTAAAAAATCATAGTAAGCTCCTTCGCCACGATTTACATTAGTCAATTCAAAATCGCCAGCTATAACTGCCCATAAAGCATTTTGAGTTTGTCTAATAGCTTGATTTATATTAATACCTAATTCATTTATTTTTTTATAAGAGTCAATAGGATAACCTGAATATAAAATAGCTGCAATTTGTTTATTTAACAAATCATTCATTTGATAACTTTCTTTTTCATATATTGGTAAATCAGATATATCTTCTTTCTTTAAAGGTGGTTGTAATTTTTCCTTCTGATAACAATAAGCAATTTCATCTGAATTACCCTCAATAACGAATATTTGTCCATCCATTGTACTATAAGCATGATATTCGTTATTTGTAGTTGCAAATGTTGGTACTGCAGAAATTAATGAAAACATTAAACATAATATTATAGATAAATATTTTTTCACAAAAAATTCCTCCTAAATAAATGTATTTTATATAATCAAATTTATTATTTCATATATTTAAAGTAATTTTTATAATTAAACTTTAAATATATGAAAAATAACATTATAGTTAAAATTATTAAAACATATGCTATATTATAAAGTTTAATAAAACCATTGCCACCTGTTTCTGGTAAAATAATTCCTTTTTCATTCTCAACATTAATACTATATAAATTAAAATTTTCATCTTTACTTAAGTTGATTCGTTCTCCATCTGAACCACTTTTATAATAGCTACTATTTTTATCTAAATGAATATAAATATCTTCCCTTAATTTATATCCACTTGGAGCCTTTATTTCTTTTAAAATATAGTCTCCATATTCCAATCTATTAATTGTAAAAGAACTATCAACTCCATTAGCCATTAAAATACTTTCCCCAATGGTATTTACTTCATATTGACCAGAAGAACCTATAGTAATAAATTTTAACGGGTTGCTTGTATCATTTTGTGAATAAATTTCAAATTCTGATCCATTTAAAGGATTTTTAGTATTACTATCAATTTTAGAAATTTTTAGATTAGTTGTTGCTAAAATATTAGTCTTTTCAACTTTAATAGCTTCTCTTTGGCCTACAACTATAGTAAATTTAACTGGAGTTTTATCAAGTTCATATCCATTTGGAGCTTCTATTTCTACAAATTGATAATCTCCAGGAGCTAAATCATTTAATACTATTTGTCCATTTTCATCGGTTGTAAGATTAGTTTTAATATCTTCGCCCTTTTGATTTTGTAAGTTAAATACTGCTCCTTTAAGTACATTTCCATTTTGAGAGTCTTTTTTGGTTAAAACTACTTTACCTATATCTTGACTTGGTACAAAATTTCCATCTATAGATATTTCATAAGGTTTTTCAATAAATTTATCTTCCAATTCAGCTCTTATTAAGCTTTGGTATGGCAGAGCTGGTTTTGTATTAAGTCCACCTCTAGAATATTTGTAAAAATAAAATTTTACTTCTTGATAATTATAATTAATCTTTAATTTTAAACTTAAATCTGGTTTAGCAGAAGATTCTATATAAAACTCTTGACCAACCTTTATAGGTTTATCATTTAAGATTTGATCAGTAGTCCAATCTTTTACTGTCATATTTTCTGGTAAATTTGTTATTGTAAATGAACCACTATTCCCTGTAGTAGATAACTTATCTGTTAAATATATTCCATTTCTTTGTATAAATTTAAAATTTCCTATAAGATTTAAATTTCCTTGTTCGAATTTTTTATTTTTGATAATTCAAGTAATTTATCATAATATCCATACATACCATATTTGTCTCCAAACGGAGCATCATTTCCATTAGTTATATCCCATACAAGTTGTTGTGTAATATATCTAGCTTGATCTTCATATAAACCATATTGTTCCATTAAATTTGATGAATTTAATGGATACCCATATACTAAAAGAGCGGCAATTCTTTCCTTAATCTCTTTACCGTATTTATCCATAAGCTCGTCATCTGTATTTAAATAACTTTCTTCTCTAGTATAATAAGTTTTATTAATAGAATCCTCATTAGGACTTCCTGGCGGCTTATAATCGTGATTATAGCAATATACTGTTTTTTCACCATCATCATTTACAAAAAAAGCCGTTCCTTCTGAAGTGTACTTACTATATGCCAAATATTCCTTTGTGATAGCAAATACATTTATTAGAGAAAAATTAAAAATAATTAAAATAATAAAACTTAATGATTTTAAAAATCTCTTCATATAAACTCCTTTCTAAATGATTGTAATTATAAAGTTTAAATTTATTGATATATATTGATATCTTTAGTTTATTTATTAAATAAAAAATTGCAATATTAATTTATAAGTAAACTAAATTATTTTAATATTTTGTTAACAACAATTTTAAACAAAAATTATTATTTAAAAAAATATTTAGTTTTATTTTAAATATTTTTTATAAATTGTAATTTATTTCTACTATAAAAAAATTTTTACATTTTTTTTATAGATATTATTATTTTTATTATTTAAATAATAAAATGATAATATAATAAATTTTAAAAGGTATCTTTTTAAAAAAATGTTAATTTTTTTTTAAAAAAGATACCTCTTTTATTGAATTCATTTAGTAAATTTATTATTATTCAATAAAGTAGGTATTAAAAATGATTATATTAATAATTGATAATGTACCAGAAAAATAAATACAAGAAGTAAAAAGAAATACTAAAAGATGTAAACATATAGGCAAATATATTGGATTTTCTAAAAAATCTTGTAGCTGGAGAAATGATAGGATATAAAAAATGCTAACAGAAGCTAGAAAAATATCTATAGAACGAATAGTTATTGATACTAAACAATTAGAAAAAAATGCAATTATATGTATGAGATTAATGTCATCATAAGTATCAACAGGAACTGCTGTACTTATTTAATATAACTTCAATTGAAAAATTAGAGTTATATTAATAGTTAAACAAATTTTTAATATGTATACTTCAACAATTAGGTTTTAATTTTATTATCCTAAACTAAGTAATACTATTTAATTTAACCTCCTTAATATTTAATTCTAAGAAGGCAAATTTGTGTTAGATTTTTATACAATAAATTAAATGGATACACAATAACTTGAGTTTTTGCATCTATATATTTTCCATCTATATATTGGTTCTTCTAATATATGGCATAATCACTATTATTTCTATTATCCCCTAATATTAAAAACTTTCCTTCTGATACATCAAAAGACATATTTGTTTTTCCACCTGGATACTTAACATAATCTTCTTTAATTTTTTTCATCCACATAAATTGAATCATCACTTTTTATCTCAACATGCTCTCCTGATAGACCTATTACCCGTTTTAAAAGTAATTCACCAAGCTTATCTGAATTAAATCCTCTCCTTATATTTTAAATTTTTAGGAATATATTAATTAATATCTATGATTCTATTAAATATAAAGTTTATGATAAGCATCATTAATATAAAACCTCTCTTTATATGATTATTACTTTATTGTATTGCAGGATTTAATATAAAAAAATGCTACAATATAAATATTCCCAGTTTATATATTATTAAAAAACTGGGAATTAAACTTAAATTTTTTCTTATTGATGTGCAACTCATTAAGTAGACATAATATAAAAGACTGTGTAAAATCTAATATATTATTAGATTTTATAATTATTTTTGTTTTAAAGAATTCTTTACTGTTAACTTATAACCAATATATGTTGCATAGAAATATCCACCATAAACAATTACCATTACTAAGTAAGATAATAATGATGATGCTCCTATATTTAGTTTATTTAAGCTTGATATGTATTCACTTACAACTTTTATTACAACTAATGAGTGTACTAAAGCCCCAACTAATGGTAATCCAAAATAAACACTTACTTGTTTAAATATTGATTTATTTATCATCTCTTGAGATACACCAATTCTTCTTAAAGATTTATATCTTTCGCCACTATCACTAGCTTATGATAATTGTTGAAGTGCTAATACAGTAGCACTTAATATTAAGAATATTATTCCTAAGTATATTCCTAGGAATAATATTATATTTGATATTCTATTGTTTTTTTTGATATACAGAAGTTCTAATATACCCGTATAGCTCTTCATGTTTATCTATAGCAACTCCTCTATCCATATAATCATTAAATAACTTTTGTACTATTTCAACTTCTTTTGAGTTCTTAGCAAAATTTGTTAGTCAACTTCATTGTCTGTATAAAAGTGATTATCGTCTTGTTCTTATAGTAGCTTCTACATTATTTATAGTATCTACTTCTGCAACTTCGCCTAAAGCTTCTCTGACCGCTATTAAGTGTCTGCAGCATTCATTTCTATAAACATATTGGGCACATTCACAGCTATTTTTATTCATATCAACAATGTAAGTCATTCCTTCAGTTGAACTTACTTCATATCTATTATTTTCTAAAATATCTTCACTTCTATTTCTGTTCCTAAATAACCCTTGTACAGTTACAATATTATCTAATCTACCATTAACAGCATTAACTAAATCTTCTATTATTCCTTCAGAAAAATTATATTATGTTTACTAAAAATATAGTATGAAAAACTAAATTTAAACTATTATTATCAGATAGAGATTTTTTTCTTTTTATAATATTAAAAATTTACAATAAAATTCTTTGCAAATCTTTAACATTCTTAATATTTTAATTTTTTTTAGTATTTTTATTAAGTTGAACATCACAAAAAAGAGTTTCAAAAATTTTTGAAACTCTTTTTTTATTATATTATATATTTGAATTGATTATTATATTATAATATTAAAATTAGTTTATAATATTAAATATGAACTTATTAAATTTATATTTAATCCATTAGCAATCAAAAGAATAAGGAGATGAATTATTTTGTTTATAAAGAATTTAAAAAATTATTCAGATGATATATTAAATTATATAATATATGCTCAGAAAAATTTATCTAAATGGATTTTTATTTTTTTTATTTCTTATGGTGCTCTATCTTATATCATTAATTTAAATTTTAAAGTAAGTATAATTCAAAATAAATTGGGATATTATCTTGAATGTATTACTTCATTATTAGGATATTATCTGTTTGGGGTTTATTTAAAAAAAATAAAAAATATTCATTTATAATTGCATATTTAAATATATTTTTTATACTTCTTTTTTTAGAATTTCAGTACTTCACTTCATATAATTTGCTTATTTGTATAATAATGGCTAGTGCAGTTACTATTATAGGACCAAGTTATTACTACTTTAGTACTATTGCTATTATTTTAATAATAGATACTTTTCTTACTATTTTCAATTATGGGGGAACTATACCTTCTATACAAATTTTAAATTATATAATAGATAATTTATTGGTACTAAGCTTTTCAACTGGAATAAATATGTATTTCACTAAAATAAAATATACTGATATAATATTAAAAAATAAATTAACTTTTCTTAGTGAAACAGATAGTTTAACAAAACTATTAAATAGAAAGGCAGCAAAAGATTTTATTACTAAATGCTCTAACAAATTAACTCCATCTGCTATGTTTATAATTGATCTTGATAATTTCAAATTAGTAAATGATATTTTTGGTCATATGCAAGGTGATTTTCTCCTTTGTGAAGTAGCATTTAAATTTAAAAAATTATTTAAAAATACAAAATGTATATCAAGATTGGGAGGTGATGAATTTATGATTTTTCTTCCTGAATTTAAAGATAAAGAATATATAATTCATAAAGCCAAAGAAATAATAAATTTATTTCCTATATATGTATGTCATGAAAATAAAAAAATAGAAGTAACATGCAGTATTGGTATTGCTATCTCTAAAGAATATGATGAAAATTTGTATGAAAATTTATATAAAGAAGCTGATTTAGCTATGTACAAAGCTAAAAATTTAGGCAAAAATCAATTTGTAATATGAGAATTTAATTAATGGTATTATTTAAGAATACGAATTTCATACATTAAATCAATATTTATATTTTGGTATCAATAACATTAACTTAAATTCTTTTAACTTTGTAAATAGATATTTTCTTGATGCTACACAAAAAAAGACATTAATTGCCTTTAAAATTATAATTAAATTTATTCAAAAATTTTAATAAAAGGGATCCTTTTAAAGATTCCCTTTTATACTTTGACATATAGTAATATAAAAGTTAATAATAAATAAAATTTATAGAGTGAATAAAATTTTATCTAAATATAATAAACAATATAAATCTTCAACCGAATTGCTCTTTACTTATAGAAGTAGGAGAATTCTCTAAGACTTAGTTAAATAAAAATACCTATTTTTATTTAAGAGTATTTTTTATCTTTAATATTTCTTCTTCACTTAATCTTGTTATTTTTGAAATTAATGATATTTCTAACCCTTGGTTCAAAGACTCTTTTACTAATTCTAATTCTCTCTCTATTTTACCTTCAACTTTACCTTCAATCTTTCCTTTGATTTCAGCATTTTCTAAAGCTGATATTCTATCATATATAGCCTTTTCTCTCATGTTATACTGTTCTCTTTCCTTACTATCCATACTAAGCCTGTATAGTTCAGATTTCGCTAGTTTAATTTCTTCATTGCTTAATTCTAGTTGTCTTACAGTATTACTTTCAGGTTCAACTAAGAACTCTAACCATTTTTCTAGAGCATCCATTTTTTCAACATTCTCAACATATTCTTTATTACCTATTTCATTAAATTTAGGTAACTCAATGAAATGTATTTCTTGAAGATCTGTAAGTTCTTCATTTGAAGTTATTTCTTTTAACCTATATGCATTATGATATTTATCATTTTTTAAATATTTAAAATTCAATATATTTATACAGACAGTTCTTTCTAACTTATTATAGTTATCTCTATTTTGTATTTGTTCTGAATACATTTTACTCCAGTAGTATAAGGTCCTTTGTATCATGTTATATTCATTTTTAACCTGGATTTCAATATTTATATGCTCTTTATTGCTAGTTGTAGCTTTTACGTCTAGTCTACTAAATTTATCTTCTATAAAATCTTTATCTATATCGTTATTTTTGATTTCTACATCTTTTATGGGAGTTGTTGGTTTTATTACTGCATTTAAAAAGTTAATTAATATAGGTTTGTTTTTTTCTGTACCAAATATCTTTTTAAACACAAAATCTATTTGTGGATTTAGTAATGTTCTGTACACCATTTTAATTTGCTCCTTTCAATAGTTATACTCTAATTATAGTATAGTTTTCTCTAAAAACTCTATTTAAAATCTGTTTTTTAGAAATAATTCAGCTTTCTTCAGAAAAGGTATATAAGTTACATAATCTCTATTTTTATTAAAGCCTTTTCTTTCATGATAAGTTGTTATACAAGCTTTGAATATACTATGATCTGGGTAATATATCACAAGCTTATAGTCAAGATCTAGATTTAAAGGCCTTCTAATTTTTAATATTCTATCTACACTATTAATAGCACTAGTTCCCCCTTTTCTATTCTCTAGACTATCAAAAACATGAATACTTCTATTTAGTTTATCTATGTACACTTCAAAATAATTATATCCATTAAGATTATTAGATAATACTAAAAGATATGTATTGTCTTTAGCATTTTTTATTAAATAACTTTCAGGATTTATTTCACCTAAAGATTTATCAATCACTATCATACTGCCATTTTCTCCCCACTTATCTTTATAACTTCATTTTATCATATTAAATATAAAGGATGATGGTATGAAGGATAATTTAAAAGAAATTTTTCTAAATGAACTTAAGAATAATAAGCATAATCAAGAAGAAATAATAAAACTTATGCCTAAGAAGGGTTTAAATTTAGAATTGAAACTAACTCAAAAGATGAAGTTGAAATATTAATTAATGAATTAAGAAAGCTTTTTAAAATAGAAAAAATATCTCAAATATATGAAAGAAGAAATGAAGGCTATAACACTTATTTTACAGTTAAACTATTGAATAATAGTGAATTTGAACAGAATAAATTTTTATCAGAAATTGAGAGTTTAAAAAATAAAAATAAAGAAACTGAAGAATATTATGGTGATGTATTATCAGGAATTTATAAGAAATTTAATGTAGATAGTAGAATGGATTTAATGAGAGTAAGTCGAGAATATTTAGATCTTAAAGAAAAATCTAAAAAGAATAGTCGTGGAGCAGGTAGAAAACCTAGATTTACTGAAGAAGAAAAAAATATGATAAGAGCTCAAAGAAAAGAAGGAAAAACAATAAAAGAGCTTGCCACTTTAAATAATTGCAGCTTTGGAGTAATTCATAAAATTTTACATGAATAATAAATAAAATGGGATTAAGATATTATGGATTTTATTATTAATAGCTTCATGTATATTTAGTTTTTCAAATATGAAATTAATTAAGCTTGGTAGATATGTAATGTTAGTATATTATTTTTATGCTACTAATAATTATTATATCGTTGGAAATTATAGTGGAATAGCTTATTTAACAGGAATGCTTATGCTTTTATTTTTACCAAAGATATTAAGATTTATATTCATTTTAAAAACCAATCGTAGATATTATCAGTAATAAAAAGAGCAGCTCAAAATCCCGAAAATTGAACTGCTCTTTAAAAATATAATTCAAAAAATGTTGACCATTTTATTTTATCAGAAATTAATATTTTTGAAAATAATTAATTTTTATTGTAAAATAATTATATCTTCTACTATTTGAAGATTCTTGAATCTATCTAGGTAGCCAGTTATTTATTAACTGGCTTTATTAATTTTGATATTTAAATTATAATAATTATGGCTATTTAATTTTTCTTGTCTTTAAATACATAAACACTAAAAATAAAGTTACTTAAAAATAAGTAACTTTATTTTTTTATTCAAGTAAATTTTTATATAAATTTTCATTAGGATTATTATCTATCAATAATTTTAACTTTTTATAAGTTTGATTATAAAACTTATAATCTTTAGCATATTTTATTATTTCATAAAAGCTTAGCTCAAAGATATTATCAGCTATTGAATAATAAAAATCTGAATTTATCACTCCCAAAAAATATTTTATACTTTCTTCTAATGATAATTTTTGAACTTCTTCCAAGTCACATCGTTCGTCAGTATAATAACCATTTTTATCATTCCATTGTAAAAAAGCTAGTATCTTTGTTCTTATTAAATCATTCAAGGATAATCACTCCTCATATAAAAATAAAAAAAGAAAGTATCTAAAAATAGATACTTTCTTCGTTATAAGTTGAAATGTGAAAAGCTATAATTATGATATAAAAACTCTTAAAAGATACACCTTAATTATAATTTTAAACTTAATAAATAAACAATATATTACTCTTTATTTTTCTTGAAATTTAAGTTAAAATATAAAAAAAAACTTCATGTATAAGTGCCTAAGTAAAAACAAGAAAGCCCTACTTATTTTAAGTAGAGCTTTCTTTGTTTTCTCAAAATCATGTAAGGAAAAAATGACTATTTACATAGTAATAGCTTAAAATTATTATACTATAAATTTATTAAGTATACTAACTAATTTTTCTAAATTTAGATTTAAAATAGAAAACGTTTAAAAATATCTTTATTTTTTATTGTAAAGGTTTTATAATAATATTGTATTCATGCTATATCGGAAAAATTAAGAAAACAAAAAAGCTCTAATTATTCAAAGAATAATTAGAGCTTTTTTGTTATTTTAATTTTAGAAATGAACTTAAAATGTATGACTATTAAATATAATATTCATTAATATTATAATATTATTTTCTATAAAAGTATATTATCTCCATTCATTTTTCTTAAAAACATTTAATATTGCATTTTTATCTTTTCTGCGTGGAAATGCTAAGTCTAAAAACTCCATCATTTTCTTTTTAGTTTGGGTTCCTCCTAGTCTTGAAGTATTCTTTAGAATATTTCCTCTCTTTTTGAAAATTTCATCTTCAGTATCTCTAAATCTTGCTTTTTCTGCAGCATTTATTATACCTGCAGCCATTTTTATATTAGCCTGGATTTGCTTCTCGTTTAATGAACCGTTAAAATGCCTAAATTCAACTGTAGGAGCTCTATCTCTTGCTATATTAGTTAAGTTAATACCATAATATCTATTTCCTTTTGAAACTTCTGCTGCCATTCTTCTTACATCTTCATCATTATCCATATTAAATCTTATATATTTACTTTCATCGGCCCTAGGACTAAATGGAATGGCATAATGCCTAGCATTACTTCTTACTCTTCCTAAATCTCCACCTGCAGCTCTATAAATACAATCCTCATATACTTCTATAGTCTTAAAAAATCTTCTCCATCTTTGTCTTGCAGTATCTAGTTTTTCCATGTTTATATGAACATGGCCACCACACCTTTGATCTACTCTAGCCCCATGTCTTTTAGCAACATCACATATTACTTTTATTTGTTCCCAGGTCTCTGGAGTATCTTTAAGAATAGGAGAAACTATTTCTCCACCGGCATCTCCATCGGATACGGAACCATCTCTCTCAAGCTTCCATTTGCCTGGCTCACTTCTTGAGTGATAGCCTAATCTTCTAGGAAAACTAACTATACCTAAATCATAGAGTTCTCGTGCTATAGCATTAGCATCACCACCAACAAATTCAAGTTCAACTCCAAATGTACTCTTATTTCCGTTTAGTACGTTTTCGTACTCATACTCTATAGAATCGTCATTAATCTCTGCAAAATCATTATCAAAATCAGCTTCATTGTCTGTATAGAAATGATTATCGTCTTGTTCTTCCCCACGAATATTTCTATTTATTTCATCTCTTATATCCCTAGCTCTTCTAGTAGCTTCTACATTGTTTATAGTATCTACTTCTGCAACTTCGCCTAAAGCTTCTCTGACCGCTATTAAGTGTCTGCAGCATTCATTTCTATAAACATATTGGCTACATTCACAGCTATTTTCATTCATATCAACAATGTAAGTTCCTCCTTCAGTTGAACTTACTTCATATCGATTATTACCTAAGGAAACTATATTTATATCTTCAATTCTGTTTCTGGTCCTAGATAATCCTTGTACAGTTACAATATTATCTAATCTACCATTAACAGCATTAACTAAATCTTCTATTATTCCTTCAGAAAGATTAGATCCTGAGCCACCAATTAATCCTTCCGTTGTATTTGCAATAGTATTGCTTCTTCTTTTCGGCATAAAAATCACCTCTTTCATAAAATAAAAAGAAGTACAGCTATTGCTATACTTCTTATATGTGCAAGAACTGCACTAATTAAAAACGTTTCATAAATTGGGCTGTTTATTATACTTCTCATATAATTTATTGTACTCATTAGTATAAAATTCTAGATTATTTTTGAAAATATCATCTTTAGAGATAGATTTATCTAATTGTTTTTTATCTTTTACAGATACTCCATTTCTACTATTAACCCAAGCAGCTTGATGCATAAAAGATATTTTTCTACTTTTACTTATTTTAAGGATTTCATCAATTCTTTGGACTGAAGAAATACCTACAACCACTATTTTTACATCTAAAGGTATTTTAAAATTTAAAATTTTAAATCCTAGCAAGTAGTGTTTCCATGAGTTACTTGCTTTAAGTTTAGTATCTACATTCATGAAACTAAAAGCTATAGTTTTTATATTATTGGCCTTAATTTCTCTTATCCAAAAGTTTAAATCTTCTTTTGAGTACCAAGATATATCCGGAATAGCCGGAAGGCCTTCAGTTATCATTTCATTATAAACAGTTTTAGAACGTTGAATATTATATATATGTTCCAGGCGTGGAGCATCTTCATAGACAGAAAAATTAGGAGCTATTATTCCTAAAAAGTCCTGGTGTTTTAATTCCTTATAAATAGATTTTCGATTATCCCAAAAGCCTTCTAAGGTCCTATCTTTTATATAAAATTCTAATATTCCGGATAAATCTTCTTTTAAATTTAATGCAGCTTTGAATCCTGGATTATATGCTCCCGTTATTTTGCCTCCAGCAGCATTTAAAAAGAATTCTCCATGAATAGCAATTATATTTTTATTGGCCTTAAAATTGAAATTTTTTTTGATTTTATCAGGCATTACAGGTATATAAATTGGTAAATCTAAAGGTTTATTTCTGATTAATGGTTCCTTTACTATAGTATTTTTTACTAAAGTAAAAGAACCGAATTTATTAGGACAAACAACCATACAACGCTTTCTTTTTTCACCACATTTACAAAAAGAAACATCACACATGGAACATCCATTACACATCTTTTCTTTTTTCATAACACAGCTATTACAATCTCTGCCACATAAACTAATCATAAATTAATTTCTGAACCTAACTTACTTAAAGATTTAGATGTGTTTAATATAATTTTATTCAACATTTCTTTATCTGAAGAAGATAAACTATTCTTATCTTCTATTAACAATTTAGCTTGTCTATTTATAATACGAGTTTCTTTTAGAAATTCTAATAATATTTCACCCATATTCTCACCTCAATTTTTAATATAATATTCCTTTTAAGCTTTCAATTATACTTTCTGCTACCTGGATTACAATACTATTACCAGCCATCTTATACATTTGAGTATCAGTACAGTCTTTCCCGTTATAAAATTGTTCTTCAAGAGCTTTTCTAACTAGCCAGTAATCTTCAGACGAAAATCCCATAAGTCTCCAGCACTCTAAAGGAGTAAGTTTTCTAACCTTACACTGAATAATCTTAGGAATACTATCAGATCCAGTTACAAGGGTTGGGCTAGCTCCTAGCTCTGAGAAAACCCTTCTATTCATTTGTAACATATGTGGATTTTTAATTGTTCCAACTCTAACCAGACCAAATTTACTAGGCTCTTTATCCTTACAAACTCTTTTATTAACCTTATTTAAAAAGTTTTTTAAATAAGAATTATCTTTACAATAATATTTTTCATCTACAAAACTTTCTGTAATGCTCTCTAGTGTAACTAGATTATCGTTTCCTTCTTTAAACTTAAAGCTCCCGTTGTCTATATCCTTCCTGATGCTGACTATGAATACTCTTTCTCTAGAATGGGCCGAATTATAGTTAATTCCACTTAGTATTTTCCAGTAGGAGTTATATCCTAATCTATCTAATTCATTAATTAAATTATGAAAATCAGAAATAAACATTTTACTTACTAAATTTCTAACATTTTCGGCTATAGCAACCTTAGGTCTAGCTTCTTCTATAATCCTTAGTGCTTCAAATAGCAACCCGGATTTTGTTTCACCTTTAATTATTCCCTTACAGCTTCCCGCTAAGCTTATATCAGTGCATGGGAAGCCATAAGTTACAAGATATATATCTTTAAAATGTGTTCCATCAACCCAATTAACATCCCATAAATTCTTAGCTTCAGATAACCTAAAAAGTTTACTATAAGCATAACTTGCATACCTATCCTTTTCACAATAATTAACTATCTCATGTTCAATATTTTTATTCTCAATAGCTCTTTCAAAAGCTTCTATTCCACTAAATAAACTTAATACCTTCATAAACTCTTCCTCCTTTATAATTCTTCTGAAAAGTATTTACAATTAACCTTTCTAAAATAAGTCCCTCGCTTATTAAGGCGTAGACAATAATAAAATCTTTTATCAAAAACAACTTTATTCTTCTTAACTTGAATTACCTTTGGATTACGTACGTAATATATACAATCCTTACAAGGCTTTCTACTTTCCTTTCTTTTTGGAATAAAGTTAGTACATTTTGTTGCTACTTCAGAATCTTCTATCTTTATCTTAAAATACATACAATTGAATTCTTTATATTTATCAAAATTATTACATAAGATGCAATTAAGATTTCTCATAATAACCTCCATATCATTAAATACGAAATACTCGTAATTGAGTATAAATTAATAAAACAAAAAATAAAATTATATATAATAACCAAAGGTTCCTTAGTTACCTATGGCATTCACCTTCCTAAAATGAACTAAAGAATAAATTTTTTATTGACTATCTTTTCATTCTATGATTAGATCCCGAGTACCCTCAAAATGTACATAGTTATCCTGTCCGATTTAATTAAAAAAAGAACAGGATAACTATGTCACTGAATTAAGATCCCTATGCAGAGCCTCGCCACATTAACCTATGGTCCCGGTAACAACACATTAGTGATTAGTATTTCACCTAATCCGTACATCAAAACAGGAATTGTACCCCTACCTGTACAGTATTTCTACTGTTCTGTACGTTCCTTTCGTTGCAGCTTATTTTTTTAGCTGCAGGTACTCCACGTAACCGCTGAATTTTGTCATATAGCTCTTATAGAGCTACTTAGACTAAACATCTTCATCAGAGTTTCAATAAGACTTACGTTATACTCTCATATATGTGTAATATGAGAATAGCCGGATCAACTTTCTTCCTTGGCTCAATCAAACCCTTGTTAGCTTTCGCTAAGATTAGTTTATAGTGTATCTGCTCACTCCGGTAAATATTTACGTTATCACAACGGCTTTACCATGCTCCTATTTAAGTTATAGGCAACTGTATAGATTTGTAGTCTATACTCTAAAAAATCATATAAAAAAGCCCAAACTCAAATTCCTTGAGCTTGGACTTTAGAACTCGCTTAAATTGCACAATAAATAAACATAGTAAAAATCAAAATTTTTAAACTATGAAAAATTTATATATGTAATTTAAACGAGTATATAACTTATTATTAATTTCTTATAGTATTTTTATCTTTTTCCTTGAGTAAATTAATTATACAATATTTCCTAAAATTAGACAATATATTACCAAAAATTTTTATAAAAATAACGATGATAATATAATTTTATCATCGTTATTTTATAATCTACAATTAAAAAGTTAATTTTCTGCACTCCATAAAACTTTATAATTATTATCAGGATATACCTGTTTTAATATTTCATCTAATGATTTTGAATAATCTATACTAAATTCATTTTTTGATATAGGGCCTAACATTAATGATGAATAATCTAAATTATTATTATTAGATTTAAAACCTAATCTATCAAATATAGCAAAATATTTCTTTTTATTTGCAGTAGTTTTACATGAAAAAATAAACTCCACACTAATACCATCTGAGTCATCTTTTTTATTGAATACTAAGACTTTTTCTAATTTTAAATCAGAATATTTATTATCTTTAGCATTACTCTCTGCCTTTTTATTAACTTCAGTATATAATTTTTCCCATTGTTCTTTAGAAACCTGATTTATATCTTTTAATTTATCTGGTAGACCTTCTATAGTTACTTCCGTTGGTTCAAATTTAAATTCTACATTAAAGTCTCTTTTATACAACTCTTTATTATATTCTAAGTGTAATTTAACTTTATCTCCATTCTTTAAATCTGTTTTATCTCCTACTAAAGTTATTTTATAGTCTCCTTTTAGCATATCAGGAGTAAGTCCCTTTAACTTAGGAATGTCTTGTAGCTTTCCTAAATCTAAACTACTTTCATAGATTTTAGCTGAACCATTAAATTCTCCATAGCGTACATCTATGCAGTTACTTATATCTAGTTTTTCAGTTCCGCAACCTACGAAAGCAAATAAACTTAAACATATTAGACCTAAAAATACTAATTTCTTCTTCATATTACCTCCTATATTGAAAATAAGTTTATTAAATGAAATTTTTGTATTTCTAGCATTAATATTACAATGCTTATTCCTAGTATAACATATTCTTTTAGGCCACCGGTTTTATATCTTATAATACCTAAGGGCATTTTAATATCTTTATTATAAAAAGGTAAAAACCACTTTATGCCGCTTTCTGAGAAGGTATCTCCTACTAAATGTAGTAAATATCCTAAAGCAATAGATTTTATAAATAGTGATTTTAAAAATATGCCTAAAATAAATATTAATATTACAGGAGCTATTGAATGAAGAAATCCCCTATGTTTAAATATTGTACTTAAAGGATAAGAAATTATCTTTAATCTTCTTCCAATAAAACTATTTGGAGTATCTAGATCTGGAAGTAGGCTCCCCAAGCCTACTCCCGTTAATGTTAAAATTGATAGCTCATTGCTTAGATATAAAGCTGGTATTGCAACATTTAGTGATGTTGATAAATGTGTTTTATATAGCATGATTAGCTCCCCTTCCTCTTAAAGTTTTTGCTATTTCCTTTCTTAATGTATTCTAATTTATTTTCTAAATGCTTTTCTTTAGATTTTATATCCTTATTACTTACTCCCATAAATGATTTTACTCTCTCAACCCTTTCTTTAGTTGATACTTCTTTAATTTGTTTTTTATCTGGAGATTTTTCTTTTGGTTGTCTATTATTTTTGATATTTTCAACTTTCTTAGTAGATTTTTTCTTAATTTCTGTAACTTCTGGTGATGAAGCTACTTCTATATTTTCTTTTGCTTCTGGATTGATTTCAGTATTCTTAGAATTTATATTATTATTTATTTTTTCTTTATTTGCTTTAACATCATTTTTGGCTTTATTTATAGCTTCAACAGATTTTTCTTCCACTAAATCTTCAGGAACTTCAGTAACACTTGTATTACTAATATTACTATCATTATTTTTCTTATCTGCAGATGTATTTTCATTTTTTAGTTCATTTAGATTTTCTTTATTTATAGTCTTTTCAGGAGTTTTTATTTCTTCTAGTTTTGTAGTTATTTCCTCATCTTCAGGAATAGTTTTATTTTCTTTACTTCTTGGACTTTTATCCTGGATAGTTCCAGTATCATTTCCGTTATTTTTAATGTTTTCATCTATAGTCTTAGGAGATATCTCCTTATTTTCTATAGGATCTTTTATATCATTTTTAGTAA
Source organism: Clostridium sp. 16K-1-R1 (assembly GCF_023921145.1). Lineage (NCBI taxonomy): Bacteria > Bacillati > Bacillota > Clostridia > Eubacteriales > Clostridiaceae > Clostridium > Clostridium sp. 16K-1-R1. The sequence continues at coordinate 14,980 of NZ_CP046516.1, read as the reverse complement.
CTGCTTCTTCATCAATATTAGGTTTATTTTCGCCATTAATATTCTTGTTAGGAATATTTTCAGAAGTTATATTACTAGGTTTAGTGGCCTTAACTCCATTTAAATCAAATTTTTCTACAGGTTTTTTATTGATATTTTCATTTGAGTTAACTTTATTTTTTGTATCTTTAATTCCATCTATATTCTCTTTTGGATTATTAGAATTCTCTATATCCTCAGGCTTATTATTTTTTAAATTATCGTATTTAGAACCTAAGAAATCTATAGTTTGAGCTACTTTTCTGTTTTTGTAAAGACTTAAATTTCCCTTTGTATATTCTTTAGCATATTGAGCTTTAGTTATTAAATTATCTCCTATGTCATAAGCTCTATCCATAGCCGGATTTACTGCATATTCTTTTGCAATGTCAGCTCCTTTATCTAGTGGTTTAGCTCCAAACTTAAATGCTCCTGCTGTTCCTGGAGCAATTCTATTTTGAAGACTTATTAACCCGTTCATTAACTGTTTTCTAAAGGCAATAACCATGATCCAACAAATACATTGCATTAAAAGAGCTATTATTAAATTAGCTCCCCATGATTGAAACATTGTAAGTGTAACAGTGTCTACAAGGACCAGTAATGCTAATACAAAGCTACTAACAATTATACCGAGCTGAGTTCCTAAATACTTTCTTGCTATTCCTTTTATAATATTTGTACCACCAAAGAAAGGAACTATGGCAATAAGCATAATAAATGGTAGTAGTAATATTAAAAGAATCGACATAAGTTGAAATCCTATTTGTATCATTCCTACAGCTATTAAAATAATCATTTTTATTAGAGTTATTACAAATAATACACATACAGATACTAACTTAGTATTTATGCCATTCTTTGAAAATAACTCCTTATTAAATTTTTCATTTATTGACTCTAAAGATTTTTCTCTTTCATCACTACCATAAGGCTCTGATAATATTTCCTTAGAATAATCTAATGCGTCTTTATTTTCTTCATTACTTGAATCACTTTTATTGATTAATGGTACTTTCCCATCGAATTCTAGCATTACCCAAGGTTGTTGAACGAAATTTCCCCATAAGGTTCCTACAACAGTTTTAGAATAATCTTCTAAGGAACCCTCATTGTTATTATCTTTACCATTTATAGCAACTATGGCACTAGTTCCTATAGTTTTAGAGAACTCCGTTGTTTTAGATAAGAAACCAACTGCTCCATTGCTTAGGAAAGCTGTTGTTGCATATATTATGGCTACTGCTAGTATTTGTGATCCTATGGCACTAAAGTTCTTTTTATATAGATTATAAACTATCGAAAATAATGAAATCATAAATACTATCATAAAGAAATTATTGAAAATTCCATTATTTAGAGAGCCTAACACACTATTTAATTGATTTGCAAAGCCTGCAGCTATATCATTTGTGAAGCAAAATCTAAATATATTTACTCCAAACCAACTAATCATTACTATTCCGCTAAATACTATATTAGTTAGTCCATTTATAGCTTTATCTATAAGTTCCCATCCATGCATATCTATAACATCTAATGCATAGTTGTTTCTATACTTTTCAGCAATAAACTGCCCCCAACCTTCCTGGATATTTTTATAAGGATCATCACTATTACCATAGCTTAAAAATCCATCTGCATAAGCAACTTTAGTTAAACAGTTGTAAGCTATAACAATAGTTGCAATTATAACTATGGCTTTTAATATATTTTTATAAGTTAATTTATTTTTTAAATACAGAAATTTACTATATATATTAATCTTCACATTCTCCATTTCACACCTCCGATTAATGTTCGTAAATTTATAAAAAAGTACCTGGATGTTTTTAAAAATATTGATAATTATCCAGGTACTTTTCTTATTAAAACCGAATTTTTATTCTACAACTCTTCTTACATTTCCGTTAAAATATCTGCTCCAATAAGCACTATTTAAGTCTCCAATACTTACTCCTTGGGTAGAACTGTCATTTAGGAATTTTCCATTTCCAAGATAGTAGGGTAAGAACCCAGCGCCTTTCTAAATTACTTTAGTAGGTTTCCAAGAACTCCCCCCCGAACCGTACGTACACCTCTCGATGTATACGGCTCTCCACTTAAATTTAGTCTAATTTTCCATTGTGAAGTTTCCAATGACATTCATGACATAATGCCAATGTTTTTCTTTTTCTACCAATCATCTCTTTTTCCCACTCTTTTTTCCCTTTTAGGTCTTTTAATTTCCTTACATGGTGTATTTCTATATCTTTATTTTCACTTTCACACCATTCGCATTTTCTAGCTTTTAATCTATCTATAAGACTTGTTTCTCCTCTATTCTTCTGTTCATTTGGAAGATTATCTAAATCTTTTGTAACATTAACTTTAGGATTTATCTTAAATCCATCATTATAAAACTTCCTTGATTTAGAGCCTTTCTTAGTTTCATATTCTATTTGGAATACACCATTTTTGCAAAATCTATTTGTTATTTTGTTAATTGTAGATTTATATTTATTAGCATAAGTTTTATACATACTATATTTCATATGATAATAAAATTTATTAAGTACACTGACATTATTAGCAAGTCTGTAGTAGTTATATAATCCTCTAATTTGTGAATTATAAATATTTAAAATTTCTAAATCATCCATATTAATTAAATTTGCTCTATGATTTTGTTTCCAAATTCCATCTTTGGTTATTTTTAATATTTTTAGGTCTTTTAACTTTTTAACCCATACATCATTTGGAACATAAAGCTTACAAGTGTATGAATGTGTTCTTTTTACAATTCCATCATCACATTTTTTAATATCCTGACTTCTTGACACTCTTACATCATATCCTAAGAACCTTGCCTGTTTCTCCGTGTTTGTTATTAGAGTTTTTTCATCAGATAGATTTAATTTAAGTTCTTCAGCTAAGAAATTTCTTAAATCATTTTTAATATTTATAGCATCTTGTTTACTACCTATTATTCCTATCAGAAAGTCATCAGCATATCTTGTATAGAACATTCTTTTATATGTTTCATCATTTGCAATTATTGATGGAATTTCATTTCGTTTTTTCCTTAATTCTGAAATTTCAGCTTTAAGTCTATTTATATCATCATTAGATGCACTTGCTAATTTTTTTCTTCTTCTGATTATTTTTCTTGTAATATTTTTATATTCAGGATTTAATTTTCTTTTTATCCCTTTATTAAACTTTTCTGTGTATTTTTCAATAAATTTATCTAGCTTGTCTAAATAAATATTAGCTAGTAATGGACTTAGTATTCCGCCTTGCGGAGTTCCGCTATAGGTTTTATGATATACCCATTGCTCTAAATAACCCGCTCTGAGAAACTTCCATATAAGTCTTATAAATTTTTCATCTTTTATTTTTTCTTTTAGAATTTCAATCAACTTATGGTGGTCAATGTTATCAAAGAAACTTTCTATATCTCCTTCAACAAACCATCTTGCTCCATCATAATGACCTTTAATTTGCTTCAGTGCTGTATGACAACTTCTATTTTCTCTAAAACCATGAGAGTTAGTTGAAAAGCTATTTTCATAGATTTCATTTAGTATCATTCTTACTACTTCTTGAACTAACTTATCGTCTATTGATGGTATTCCTAAAGGTCTTTTCTTACCATTTTTTTTCGGAATATATGTCCTTTTTACTGGATTAGGAACATATTTCTCATCTTTTAATTTTTCTATTAACTTTTCAATTCTTTTAATACTCATTCCATCTATGGTTTTACTATCTATACCTTCTGTCATGTTTCCTTCCTTTGCATATATATTTCCATATGCTTTTAAAAAGAAATTTACATTGTATAGATTTCTATAAAGTCTGTCATATTTATAATTGGTATCTTCACTTTTATTTTTTAGACTTTTTAATACATATTCTGGATTTCTCATAAGCCTCTCGCTCCTTCCTTCTATCGTATTAAATATTTAAGCTACCTTCCTTCGCCATGTAATAGGCTTTCCCTATCTCCGACTACTACGAAGGTTCCGTTACCATATTGAATATTCATATTCCTTGAGAATAATAGCCTTAAATAAGGCATTTCAACTTAGGTAATCCCCATTTAGTATGTTGTAAATAGCATATTGTAATATCGGATATGACTTTCGTTCTTTATCTTTCACTAAGATTACGTGATATCTGAGACACTAAAGAATATACGGAATTTATTTATATTCTTCTTGATATCATATGTCGTTTTATAGCTATCTTCCGACATAAGCCATATTATACTCGTTCGAACTATCATTCAAGCAGTCTAGCTTTTATCCTTATTTACAATCTTTCATCTCACCATTCAGTCGTATCTTGATAACTAGATAACTCATGGTTTTTCCAACATGCTACACTCCCCCTTTGGTTTCCCTCTAGGATAAGTTGGCTGATGATAGGTTTAATTGTGTCTTTTACCTAATATTTTGCTAAAATATGATTTACAACACCCTTATGGGCGCACGATTCCGATATGGCCGTTCCTTCCAGCAGTATCGAAGAATATTAAGTCTCCACGCTTCATTTCACTTGCAGGTACAGGTTTACCCATGTTTATTAAGGACCATGTGGTTACACTTTCTCTTGGACCTAACTGTATTCCTGCAGATGCATAACAATAATGCACTAGAGAGCTACAATCAAATCGTCCTGCATCAACGTCAGCTTGGTTACGACCTCCGCCCCAAACATATGGAGATTTACCAACCCACTTCATTCCAGCTTCTATTGCTTTTTCTATAACATCATTCCCTACAACATCTCCGTTCGTGTCGTAAAGATTTAGTCCAAAATCATTTATTACCTGGATTAATTGGTTTGCATAGTTTGGATCTGTTGCATAACCCGCTTTTTGTATGCACTGAGCTTGCTCTACATAATTTTTTGCATCCAGGACTCCATTTTCTTTATACCTAGAATTTTCTACAAAAAATTTACCATGATCTATTACTGATTCATTCCAGCTTTCGTAAACTCTCCACCTTGCTATAATAGTTATTATTCCACCATTAACATGCTCCTGAGTTGGCATTTCTAAGACTTTCCCCTTCCATCCGGAGTCAGCTTTTATACCAAATAAATTATTAGCTTTTATGGCCAACCCAGATTTTCCCCAACCACTTTCTAAGATAGCTTGTGCCAGGGTTATTGATGGAAATATTCCTGTTTCTTCATAGGATTGCTTCGCTCCGGAAACAATCTGACTTATAAAATTAAGCTGCTCTTCCGTTAAATTAGGATTAGGATTTACTGGAGTTGGCTGTTCACCACTTCCCCCTATAATTAAGAAAAAAAATAGAAGTGGAAATATCAAAGATATTATTCCACTCCATATAAAAAGCTTTTTCATTAAGAAACATCCTCATAGTTTAAGGTATCTTCTGGTGTTGTGCTAAAACACTCTATAAACTGTTCAAAAACAGCGTCAAATTCTATTACTCCAACCCTTCCATCTAAGTCCTGGAAAACAGCTTGCCTATTTTCTAATTCCATAAGCATTTTAATATTTTCTTCAGTAATGCTTTTATTCATAAATTCAAGCATTCTCTTTGCTTCATCTCTATTATTTGTTTTGAAACATAACTTATATGTTATAGTATTTTTAATTTCTTCAGTTGGTATGTCAAGAACTGAATGCCCGTTAAATATACATCCAACATTTAAGGATCTTCCCTGTCTTGCTAAAAAGTCATATAATTTTCTACCTGCAGCAGAATTTTTCAAAAACCAACTTTCATCAAAGAGTATTAAGTCGAAGGTATTTCTTTTTTTCATAGCAAATTTCTTCGTAAAACTTCCCATAAGCATCATTAAACAAGAACTTAATTTCTCTTCTTCAGAGTATTCTTCTTTCTTTGTACCTTGATCTGGAATTGTTAGATTATCTATCTGAAGAATATTTAATCTATTGTCTAGATTAATAGCTTTTTCAGTACCATCTCCAAAAATAAGTTTAGATAAACCTACATCCTTTGATGCATTTAGTTTTCTTACCAAACGCTCTGCTTCTTTTTTATAAGCATCACTATCTGATACATCGTTAATCATTTCAATTAATCGCTTCATTGAAGGTCTTTTTTCATCCTTCATTTTATTTAAAGTTTCTTTTAAAATTATCTTTTCTTCTTCATTTGTATTAGCAATCTCAACTATTATATTAAAAGCTAAGTCACAAGCTTCGTCTATATTATCGTTATAAAGATTAAATGGATCTAGTTTACCCTTATCTTCATCGTTAGGTGTTAATCTAACTATACTTATTAAATCTCCCATGAAATCTAGTTTAGCAGCCCAATGTGACCTTTCACTTTTAGGGTCGAAAATTAGTGCTGAGCTACCGAAAAGAACATGTAAAACTACAATTAGATTAGCATTAAAAGATTTTCCTCCACCTAAGTTACCGTATATCCCCATAGCAGGTGATTTATTTAACTTTGTAGCTCTTCCCATGTATAAATAAACCTTTCTATTACCATTTACTGTGTAGCCTATATAGGCTCCTACGCTATCTCCTAAATGGTCACTAGCTCCAAATACTCCACCCGCTAATGTTTCCATTGGAACTAGCTGTATGAAGTCTCTATTATAATTAGAGTTCGCAGGTATAAAATCTAAGAAAATTCTATACTGATCTGTATATGGATTTATAAGCTCAAATTTTAAGGATTTATTGAAATATTCCATAAGAACTTTAGTATTATTTCTAACTATTTTCTCCTTTGTGGAAGCTAAACAAATACTTATACTTGTTTCTATTATATGTTTATTTCTCTTTACTTCCTTTTCTAACGACTCTGCGGCCGCCTTCGCTTCGTATTCTTCATCAGATGGTATATGTCCCCCTTGAAGTGCTTCATTTACCTGTGCATTTATCTTAGCAGCTTTATTTTTTATCTTACTTTTGCTTTCTTCCGCAGAAAACTTCTTTATGTGAATGCATATCTCTGCACCAATATTCATATCCTGGATTAACTTTATATACTCAACCCCCGGAAACTCCATACTTGGAATATTATTTATGGCCAAGAAAGTCTGATAACTTGTAAATCCATCATTTTGTATTTTTAATATTTTATCCCCTTGCTCTATAAGACCAGTAACTCTATTTTTATAGGCATTTCTTAAAGGAATAATAACTTTTTCCTCATCTTGCTCTACTTCTAAGCAGTTATCACTCCACTTAACAAGCTCATCCGCTGATTGATGACCACGTTTAGTAACCCTGGCACTTAAACTATCTATTTCACTTTTTCTTAAAGGACGTATATCGAATCTCATAGATTGTATTTCTAAAAACTCTGTAGACTTTTTCTTATAAATTCTAAAATCTCTTTCAGATATAGTTTTCTGAGATATTCCTAAAAACTCATTTAAAGCCTTTTTAGGGCTTTTTATCATATACTCGAAGATTTCCCCTCCTTTAGAAATAAAATCCTTGTCGTCGCCTTTTAGAAGGGAAATAAATATATATGTGTCATATTCTAATGTTTTATCTCCAGCAATGAATTCATTTTCTTCAGTAACAGGATTAAATATATATCTATCCTCAGCTCTTTCTTCTAAAATTTCTATAGTTTTCTCAGCCAAAATTGTTGAAACTTCTTTCAAAGGATCATCTTTCTGGATTTTGTTTATCATAGGTCTTATAGCTCTCTCACAGTCCACTGCTCTTGGAATCAACAAAATCTGAGCTTCACTAGGTATTTCTTTTATAAGTTCGGTTAAACTATCTAATATCCTAATTTTTTCACTATTATTACAAGAACTATATTCAAATCCATTAAGTTTAAATCCTGCATAGCAAACTTTATTATTAAAAATCAAATTTTCCTTTACAAAATTTATAGGAAAATTAAATTTGTTACTTTTCATATTAAATACTCCTTTCAAACTTGGAATAAAATAAAGAGAGTTAGTAAAAACTAACTCTCTTTTTTGGTTACATCACACCAATTTCTTCTCCACTCATTATATATTTTTTGAGCTTCTAAATTATCAACTTTAAATCTTCTCGCTAATCTTTTAATAGCGTCTGATTTACTTATTGTAATTATTTCCTCATCAAAAAAATCTTTAAATTTATTTTCCATAAAACCACCTCAAAATTATACATTTTCAATATAAAATTTTATGATTTTATAGTCAACCTAAAATCTTTCTATAAACCTAAAGCTTTCTAAATTCTCTCGAATCTCAAATCTTTCTATTTTAGATTTCTTGATATTTTGAAACTGTATAAGTCTTAGTAAATACTTATGCAGTGGTTTTCCATCTATTTTTTTATTTTTGGCTATATAAGCTATACCTAAAGGTAAAGCAACGTACTTATATATAAAATTTATGTGTATTCCAATTGTAGCATCTATAATAGCAATTATTATTAATGCCACAACGAAATAAACTGTAGTTGTTATAGGTACTGGAAAAGGTATTGTAGTATTTCCTAATCTATAAATTTTAATTTCAAAGTTTTTAAGCTTATTATAGCTTCTTAAAATCTTTCTATCTTCCTCCATAAAAATCACTCCTATAAACCTAATATAGTTTTTACAAAGTTACCAAAGGACTTTATTAAATCTGGTTGAGCTATAGTTATAATTACGAATCCACCTACAATTAAAACAACTAATATACCTGCAACACTCTTTTTAGCAAGTTCTTTTATTAATAGAAATCCAACAACTACGAAAGATATAGGTAATAAAATATTACTTATAAGATTAGTTTTTATACTCTCACCATTTATCTCTGCATAAGCATAAGTGCTATAAGTTGTCATAAAGGATAATAATGCTACAAAAAAACCTTGTATTCTCAACTTGTTTAATTTTACTTTCTCTTCTGCTTTCTCTTTTAAAATTTTAAAATTTTTCATAATAAATCCTCCTAATTATTGCTCTTATTATTTAAATCTATGTTTGAAGTTCTTGGCTCTAAAGTTTTAACTAAGAACTTGTCTCCTTCTTGAACTACAGTAAGGTTAAATCCTTGTTTTATTGAATTTCCAAAGGAATCTATATTTAGGTCTACAATTGCCAAGAATTCTTTATCACTAAGCTTATAAATATTTATTCTATCGATTTTATTGAAAGAGAACTTTTGACCTGCTCCCTTAATATCTGCTCCATCAACTAAGAAATAATCTATTTGTGTTTGATTTTGCTCATAATATGCCTTAAAGAATTGAGATACACTATCTGTAATCTTTTTAGTTTTATCAGCATCATTTTCGCTAGTTCCGGAGAACTCTTTATTTTTGAAATAAGCTTTCTCTGGTGGAGCTGTCATTACTGGTAATGCATCTACAGCCATATTCATATCTTTATCGAAAACTATAGGAACTTCTAAATAGTAATCAACTAAATTAGTATCATACTGAAGTTGGTCCTGTGGAGTTTGCTCTTGACCAGCTTTAGGTGTATAAACTCTTACTCTAGCTTTAACATTTACGTTAACTTGATTTTCAGAATATTTTTCAAAATAAAAAGCACTAGTATAAATGACATCTGAATAAGTTCCATTATTCATCTCATTTGCTAGTTGCTCTGTAGTGTACTTTGTTATTCTATTTATAAAATCTTGAGTATTAATTGGATATCTAGAAAAATAATCCCAAGCAAATTCTTCTGCAAAAGAAAAGGCTTGAGTTTCAAGTGAACTTTGCTTCTCCATATTATTTAATATCTTTTCATTTTCTTTCTTCAAAGCTTCAGATTGATTACCTTTAAAGACTGAAACTCCCCCCCTAAAACAAAGAATACCTATAAGAACCCATATAAAAGCTCTTGCTATTCTAAAAGGCATTACACTTACTAATTTTTTCTCCTTAACACCATTAACCTGCTTATCTAAATTAGCAACTGAATCCTCAAGATCCATGTTAAGTTTATCTTTTTTCTTAAAGAAAGACTTTTTTTCTTTCTTCTCTTTTTTAGGCTTAGTATTTTCTTTATTCTTTCTAAACATAATCCTCACTCCTATCTCTAATTACTATGCCATAGTAATTCTTTTTCTTTTCTTTATCTTTGTAAACATCAAGATTTACATTTAAATTTTCTTTTCTTGCAGAACGACAAAGCTCTGCTAATGCCTTTTCAAAATTTTCTATTGCACTATTTTTCATTTTCATCACACCCTTTTAATTAAAAGTTACTAGCATCCCAATCTTTACTTGATAGAATATCTGTTTTATTTTTAGATTTTAATTCTTTGTTTACATCTTGCTTTTCTTGTTTTAAATCTTTATTGACATCTATTTCTTGTTTTATATCATCAAAAGTTTTATTCTCAATAACTGAAATATTTTCAACTGGAGCATCCTCAATTATTAAATCATCATCTGAAGATTTGATTGAAATAAATTCATCTTGAGACTTTTGCCTTTCAACTTGCTCCGGCTTAAAATCTTTATCATCATTGAAATAATAAGCTTGAAACTCAATAGTGTTTGCATCTACCTTAAATAAAAACCTACCTTTTATCTCTGGAAGCTTTTTAGCTTTATTATTTCCTAAAACTATTTCTGAAACTGGACCATCTGCAAATCTACCACATACTCTAACAGTAACGTTATTTTTAATCTGACCATTCATAACATTAGCATCTGGTCTTTGAGCTCCTAAAACTAAATTTATACCTGATGCTCTAGCTGTTCTTGCCAATGTAGCAATACAATAACTTATTTTTTCTAACTTAGCTTTAGTTTCTTTATCAACTCCTGAACTATCCATAAGTTGAGCCATCTCATCTATAAATACAACTTTTCTTTTTAAATGAGTTTTAAACTTCTTATTGTATTCTTTTAAGTTTTTAACTTTAGCTTCTCTAAATTTCTTTAGACGGTCTGTATTCTCAACTATTAAAGTTTCTAAAAGCTTTAAAGTTTCATCGACTTCGGTCATTACCTTACCGATTTTTTCATAGTCTAAACCGAACTCGACGCCAGCTTTAAAATCTATCATATACACATCTGCACCTTGACAATATACTTGCCACAAAAGACATCTCATAAGTACAGATTTACCTGATCCAGTTTGACCAGCAACTAAAACGTGTGGCTGCTCATCTAAATCAATTTTTATTTCACTTGAAATACTCTTACCAAAATTTAATACGCCTTCCTCACGAATTAAATCATTACTCCATAAAAGCTTATCAGAAACTTTAACACTCCCCTCCAAAGCATTCATTTGAACTGTCTGTTTGTCTATACCTTGAATAATTTCAAAGATAGTTTTATTTAATCTAGACTCCATTAATCTAGCTTTAGGTTGCCAATCATCTAATGGAATATATGTTTTAAAAAAGTATTGGTCAATTCCAGTTAATTCATCATGTTTAATATTAATTAATTTAGGTGCATTACCTGAAATATCTATAAAGCCCATTTCTTCAAAAGCTTTCTTAAATTCTTCCTCAACCTTATCTCCTTTTCTATTAACAAAGGATATTATAGCCATATAAAATAAAGGAGCTATAAAGGTTGAAAAATATATTATTTTAAAATAAAATTTAGTATCTACAAGAAAATAATCACTTTTAATTCTTGCAGCTATAGGAATTAAAAAACTTAAAAAGAAACCAATAAAAAGCTTTTTATTCTTCCATGATTTTTTAAAACCTAATCCCACTCTAAAAAAGAAAATTCTTAGAACATTTGCAATCTCATTTATAATTGCGTTTAATCCATTTTCTATTTCTTGATTAACTTTTTTCTCCCAATCACTACTCAAAAAAATCACTCCTTCCTAAAAAAAGATAATAAAAATAAGAGCACTTATAAAAAGCACTCTTATTTAAACTTTAATCTTACTATTTAAATAAATCTTAGTAGTATCACTTCTAGTATGGCGTAACTTTATTCTAGTTTTATCTAAAGCTTCACTTCTTGGAGAGTCATTTTCTAGTTCTTCTTTGTATGTTCTTTTAGCAAATCCCCTTCGCAAATCGTGACACTTTATTCCCATTTTAGTAGCTTGTTCTTGTAAGTATCTCATATGTGGAAATACTCTTTCATCTTCATTTTTAGTTTGAATAAACTCACTAATATTTTTAGATAAATATTTATTTTCAAGTTCAATAGAACAAAGCTTATTACCTTTAGCTTCTCTAAGATTAATAGTTATTAAGTTTTTATCAAAAGAAAAATCATCTTTCTTTAGAGCTGCAACTTCATGAACACGAAGTCCCGACTCTAACATTAACTTATAAGCTAATCTATAATTTTTCTTTCTAACTCGATTAACTTTTCTTTCAATGTCAATTAAATTTTTCTCTGCAGTAGGTTTACGATTATTCTTCTTTTTATTTTTAATAATCTCTTTTAGTTCATCTTCAGAAGGAAAATCAACATCAAGATTATACTCTTTTAAAAATCTAATAGCATTAACACCTGCAGATAATTTAGTTTTAAATTTAATTGAATTTAAGTTATCTAAAATTTTATCTTTAGTAATAACAGAAGTATCATCTAAAAGATTAAAATTTTCAAATATTTTATTAAGAGCTGAGTTTCTATCTCTAATAGAATTTTTGCTTAAAGAAGAATCAGAATAAATAATATTTTTCATTTCTTTTTTAAGATTATATATATTCATAAATGAAAATACTCCTATCTAAAATAATATAATAAGTAATAAATTACTTATTATATTATACAGTAAATAACTATAGGTTATTTACTGTATAGACTATAGATATACATCTATAGTCTAAGAGTATAAAATTATCTATACAATATATACTCTATAATACGATGTGCAACCTAATTGCTATAAACCTTTATATAATCATTATTATAAGTGTGCAACTTCAATATATTTTAAAACATTGAGGTTGCACACAAAGTTGCACAAGAAGTTGCACATAAGGTTGCACACATTTTTGAATTTTTTAATCTTCTAAAAGTAAATTTAAAGTATTAAATATTTCTACATTAATTGCTATTACATTTATAACTTTTTTTTCTACTTTTACCTTCTTTATAAATCTATTTTTAGAGTAAACTTCTATCCATTTTAAACTTCTCCAAATTGATAATTTGCCATTAACTGAATCAAAGTTATCCTTCTCTAAAAGTTTCTTTACAATCTCATGATTTATATATAATTCTGATAAGTTGTTGTTATAAATTGCAAGGCCTTCTTTAAGAGCATACCTAACAACTTTTCTATACTCTAAAGCATATTTATTTAAATCTTTCACCTAATAAATTAACTCCTTCCGTTCACTTTCTACTTCATCCTCATTGTAATTTTCATATTCAAAACTTTCAAGGTTTTCATTACTTTCTTGATTAATTTCTTCTATAATTTCATCTTTTTTATTTGAGTTTTTTATTTCATTTTTAACACAATTTCTTATAAACTTTGTATTCTTAGTTATTACTTCTTGGTGCTTTTTATTTAACCAATCTATATATTCTATACCTTGTAATTTTAATAAATCTTGTGCTAATTCCTTTAAATTTTTATCTAACTTTGCAGCCATAATTTTATCTCCTTCCATATACTTTTTAATAGTTTGTAATTATCAACTCTTTGTTTCTTTTTCTTCCTTCTGATTGCCTTGAAACTGAATAATGTACTTCAACTTCTTTGATATTAAAATCTTTGTACCAGCTTCTAGTTTCTTCACAATCATTGATTGTTAAAATGAACTTTCCTTTGATATTTTTAAGAATATCTCTAAGTTTTAATTGCTCTTTTATTCCAAACTCTGCTTCATATCCAGATGTACCATAGTACGGCGGATCTAAGAAAAATAATGTATATTCCCTATCATATTTTCCAATTATTTTTTGAAAATCTAAGTTTTCTATATAAGTGTTTTTTAATCTTTCTTGTAGCTCATCTAAGTTACAATCAAAGATTTTTTGTGATGGCAATGTATTAGTTCCATAACCATAATGATTACCTTGACCACCGAAACTTTGAGTTATAAGGTACATAAATCTTATAGCTCTTTGTATATCGGTTAAATGCTCCAAAGTAGCATTTTTATATTCATCGAATATACTCCTTCCGGATATCTCATAAGACAGAAGTCTTTTCATTTCCGGAGCATGGTACTTTATAATCTTAAATAGGTTTGGTATTTCATTTTCAATGTCATTTATAACTTCAATCTTTGATTTTTCCTTGCCAAAATAGCCCCACCCAGCTCCAAAGAATGGTTCTACATAGCATACATGATCTGGCATCATACTTATTATTTCTTTTCTTAATTTACTTTTACCACCTAGTCTTACAATTGGTGGTTTTAACATTGATTTTGCATAAAAAAATTCCCCCTTGAACATTATTTAAGTTCTTGGAGAACAACTCGTTTTATCTGATTATTTTATTTGTTTAGATTATTTAAAAAACTAAATATTTTCTTAAAACTAATATGTTTAGTAAATCGTAAAATACCTTTACCACCATATAAGTTTACTCCATTTTTATTTACAGAAACTCTCGCTCCTTTTTTACCTGTACTAAATCCCACCCCCCCTCCAGTTGATAAATTAACTTTAGAATTTTTACCAACTTTAAAAGACTTTCTTAAACTAAATCCCATATCTTATTTCTCCTTTCTTTTTAACTTTTCAAATATATTTTCTATATGATCTGCTTCAAATTCTATAATTGCAGCTAATAATTTATTCCTAGATTGTATGCCATATTGTTCTTTAAGAACCTTTGCATTATCATACATAAAGTCCATTATTTTATCATTGGCATCTTGAGTTATTATTACATTAATTCTCTCCTTTGACTCCTGTGTTTTAGCAGTAAAAAGAACATCCTTTTCTAGTTCTTCTCTTATAGCTTCAACTTTCTTTCTAACTTCGCCTATCTTTCTAGTATTCTTATTCATACACATTTATTTCCTCCTATTTTATTTTAAGTACCAAGTTAAAATTAACTAATTCTCCAGTTAAAATTAATCTTTGTTTAGCATGATTAAT
>NZ_CP046515.1:2787500-3257211 GCF_023921145.1 Clostridium sp. 16K-1-R1 | reverse complement strand
CTTTCTATCCTCCAATCATAAAATGATTTTAACTTTTAGTTATGCACATATAATTAACATATTAGATTATTACTTTACATGTTGTGAATAAAATTATTAACAGGCTGTTGATAATGTGGATAAATTTTATTATAAAAAAATTATCAACAAGAAATATACACAGTTCTTGTTGAAAGTTTAAAATATATAAAACCGTTGAAATAAAAGGATTATAAAGACTATAAATAAAAAATAATAAGAATAATATACAAGTTATCAACAGGATTATTCACAAGTGTGGATAAGTTGTTATATTAGATAAAGTTATTCACAATGCATTAATATGATAACATAAAGGTATAGTTGGATTCAATAAGTTATCCACAAAAATAACAGCTGTTGATAACTTATTTTGTGTAAAACTTATTTAGATTTATAGTTAAGTGAAAATATTAAAATTTAAAGGTACATATTAGGAAAAATATCTTTTGAAATTTGAATTTTTAACATAATAGAAGTTAAGATAATCAATATTTAAATATAATAAGGATAAATTAGGGTGTAAAAAGAGGGAGAGATAATATAAAGGTAAAAAGTTAATAACATATTGTTATTTATATGTGGATAACTTTATAACTAAAGTTATAAAGTTAAGTTTATTTATGATAAATGAGCTAATCTTATCTATATATATGTAATTGTATATCTTTAAGATTTAAATAAACTTTTTATTGAAGTAATTAGTATTAATTAAGTAGATGAGTAATTTAATAAATTGTGGATAAAATAATAGATAGTTTTATTTAGAATACAGTTTATATATTTTTTAGAGTTATTAATGTAGGGATTTAATTTAATGTATAAACAATTATTATTTATATATTTAAAAAAGGAAAATAAGGTAGATGTAACAAATCTTTAAGTGAGTTATTTTCTTGACAGAGGGCGACTTGAAAGATATAATTAAACAGTAAAACCTAAATTAGCGAATAAGTAAAAAAGCTTTTAGCTTTTTACTAGAATAAAATATTGGTTGAAGGGGGTGTATTTAAATGTTCATGACATATCAACCTAAAAAAAGACAAAGAAGCAAAGAGCATGGTTTCAGAAAGAGAATGAAAACTAAATCTGGAAGAAATGTTTTAAAGAGAAGAAGACAAAAAGGTAGAAAAAGATTAACAGCATAAGGGCCGCATTTTGTGGCCTTTTTCTGCACTAAAAAGCAGAAAAAAGGAGAGCAAATTTAAATGTTACTAAGTTTAAGAAAGAACAATGAGTTTAGAACAGTTTATAGAAGAGGAAAGTCTTATGCTAATGACCTACTAGTTCTTTATGTTTATCCTAACAGAAAAAATGTTACAAAGGATGGAGAACGTTTCAATAAGGTAGGAGTTTCAGTTAGCAAGAAGGTTGGAAAAAGTGTAGTTAGAAGTAGAGTTAAAAGACTTATACTTGAAAATTACAGACTTAATTCTAGTGAACTTAAAGAAGGCTATGACTTTGTGTTTATTGCTAGAGTTGCTATAAACGGTAAGGATTTTAAGCAAGTAGGGAAAGCCATGAATAATTTAATAAAAAAGGCAGGTCTACGTGATAATGAAAAAATTGTTCATAGTAATGATTAAATTCTATAGAAAATATATTTCACCTTTAAAGAGGCCTTGTTGCAGATTTTATCCAACTTGTTCTCAATATGCACTAGAAGCAATACAAAAGTATGGTGCTTTTAAAGGGGGATTTATGAGTATAGGAAGAATATTAAGGTGTAATCCATTCTGTAAGGGTGGATATGATCCTGTAAAATAAATATATACGGTTTAAATATAGGAGGGTAATGTATTGCAGTCAATTTTAAAGCCGATAACTAATTTATTCACAATGATATTTCAAGCTATCCACGGCTTTGTTGCCTCACTAGATATTTTTGGTGTAGGTGCTGGATACGTAATAACTATTTTCTTATTAACTTTATTAGTAAGATTAATATTATTACCGCTAAATATAAAGCAAACTAGATCTCAACAAAAGATGCAAGAAATACAGCCAGAAATAGCTAAACTTCAGAAGAAATATAAAAATAATCCTGAAAAAGCTCAACAAGAAATGATGAAGCTTTATAAGGAGAATAATGTAAACCCAATGAGTGGTTGTTTACCTTTATTAATCCAAATGCCAATATTATTTGCATTATACTATGTATTCACTGGATTAACTGAGTTACAAGGTGTATCATTCTTATGGTTAGGAGATTTATGGGCTCCAGATAGAACATTCATATTACCAATTTTATCAGCTGCAACAACATATTTATCATCTTTATTAATGACAAAGTTTACTCAGTCACAAGCTGGGGGAGCACCTGGTGGAATGAATATGAATACTATGAATATAGTAATGGCTGGTATGATGGGTGTAATGTCAATACAATTCCCATCAATGCTTGTATTATACTGGGTAATAGGTAACCTAATTCAAATGGTTCAAACATACTTCATAGTTGTTTTACCTAGCAGAAAGAGAGCTAAGGAAAAAGAACAATATAAAGATATTAAGTAATAAGAATTTATTTTGCTTTTCTAAGGTGGTGAAACAAGGGTATGAATACAATTGAGATTACTGGAAAGACTGTTGAAGAAGCTTTAAAAAGCGCATTGGAACAGTTGAACACTACAGAAGATAAAGTAGAGGTTACTGTTATAGAAGAGGGAAGTAAAGGCTTCTTTAATTTAATTGGTGCAAAGCCTGCTAAAATTTCAGTTAAGGTGAAAAGAGATAGAATCTTAGAGGCTAAAAAGTTTTTAAGGGATATTCTTGATAACATGAATATAGAAGCTGAAATTAATATTGAAGAAAGTAAAGACCTAGTAAATATAAATCTTACTGGACCTAAGATGGGAGCCATCATAGGATACAGGGGGGAAACTTTAGACTCACTTCAATATTTAACTAGTTTAGTTATTAATAAGGCTAAAGAAGACAAGTACAAAAGAGTGGTTTTAGACACTGAGAATTATAGACAGAAAAGAGAAGAAACTCTTAAAAGATTAGCTAATAAAATAGCTTATAAGGTGAGAAAGTCAGGTAAGATATTAAAACTTGAACCTATGAATCCTTATGAAAGAAGAGTTATTCATTCAGAGTTACAGAATAATGATTTTGTTAGAACTTTTAGTGAAGGTGAAGAACCTTACAGAAGAGTTGTAGTAGAATTAAAGAAATAAAAAGGAAAGCTTAAAGCTTTCCTTTTTTTATCCACAATAAACTGTAGATAAATTGTGGATAACTTGTTAGTAACTATAGAAAAATAGTCATACTAAAGGCTACAATTGTTGATAAATTTAAAAAATAAGGTGAAAATATTATATTTTCACCTTATTTTTTTATCAAGTATATGATTTAATTAATTGGATAGTATTTTTAAGTAAGTAATCTATTAAACAATTTAGTAAAATCATATTTTTTTGCCATAAATAATATGATTTAAAATTTTGACTTATTCTATTTTGTTGGGTAAAATCAATATTAGTTCAAATTTGAGAATATCATTATAAAGGAGGAGCTTATGAAAGAATTCGATACTATTGCTGCTATAGCTACAGCATTAGGAGAAGGTGGAATAGCTATAATTAGAGTATCAGGAAATAAAGCTCTTGAGATTGTAAATAAAATATTCAGAGGAATAAACGGAAAAGATTTATTAGATATAAAACCATATACTATGAGATATGGTCATATGATAGATGAAAATAATGAGATTATAGATGAAGTTATAGTTAGTTTTATGAAAGGTCCTAGAAGCTTTACAGCTGAGGATACAGTAGAAATAAACTGTCATGGTGGTATTGTAGCTACTAATAAAGTTCTACAAAATGTAATAAAAGCTGGTGCAAGACTTGCTGAGCCAGGTGAATTTACAAAAAGAGCTTTTTTAAATGGAAGAATAGATTTAAGCCAAGCAGAAGCAGTTATGGATATAATAACTGCTAAGACTGAACTTTCAATGAAATCAGCTATGACTCAAAGTCAAGGAAGACTTTCTACTGAGATAAACAATCTTAGAAAAGAGGCTTTAGATATATTAGCTCTAATTGAATATGCTGTTGACTTTACAGAGGATGACGAAGAACCAGATGAAACTATACCAGTTAAGGTAAAAGAGGATGTTATAACTCTTAGAGGTAAAGTAAATAATTTAATTGATACTGCTGATGAAGGTAAACTTATTAGAGATGGTTTAAGCATGGTTATAGTAGGAAAACCTAACGTAGGAAAATCATCACTTTTAAATGCTCTATTAAATGAAAAGAGAGCTATTGTAACTGATATAGCAGGAACAACAAGGGACGTAATAGAAGAATATATAAATTTAGATGGAATACCTGTTAGACTAGTAGATACAGCGGGAATCAGAGAAACTGAAGATGTTGTAGAGAAAATAGGTGTAGAAAAATCTAAAGAAAAAATCAATGAAGCTGATTTAGTTATACTAATGTTAGATACAAGTAGAGAATTAGATGAGGAAGACAAGGAAATTATTGATTACATTAAAGATAGAAAATACATAGTACTTTTAAATAAGGTTGATTTAGATAGAAAGTTATCCTCAGAAATTGTGGATAACTTAGAAAATAAAATAGAACTATCTGCAAAAACTGGTTTTGGTATAGATGATTTAAAATCAAAGATAAAAGATTTATTCTTTAATGGATCAATTGATGCTGAAAGTGTAATGGTAACTAATACTAGACATAAAGAGGCTTTATATAGAGCTTCTGAAAACTTAGATGGTGCATTAAATGGACTTAATAATAATGAGTTTTTAGATCTAGTATCAATTTATGTTACATCTGCTTTAAGAGCCTTAGGGGAAATCACTGGAGCAGAGTTAGAGGAAGACTTAGTAAACAAAATATTTGCAGAATTTTGTTGTGGAAAATAGGAGAATGATGAAATATGAGATATAATGCAGGAAGTTATGATATAGTTGTTATAGGTGCTGGTCATGCAGGTTGTGAGGCAGGATTAGCGGCAGCTAGAATGGGATGTAAAACTTTAGTTTGTACATTAACATTAGATTCCGTTGCTATGATGCCATGTAACCCTAATATAGGTGGAACTGCTAAGGGACATCTAGTTAGAGAAATAGATGCTTTAGGTGGAGAGATGGGAGTAAATATAGACCATACATTTATCCAATCTAAAATGTTAAATACATCAAAAGGACCTGCTGTACACTCTCTAAGAGCACAAGCTGATAAAAAGAAATATCAAGAAAGAATGAAAAAGGTTTTAGAAACACAAGAAAATCTTCACTTAAGACAATTAGAGGTAGTTTCTGTAGAAGTTGAAGATGGGAAAGTTAAAGGTGTTCTAACTAAAAATGGTGCATTTTTTGAGTGTAAAGCTGTTATAATGACAAGTGGAACATATTTACAAAGTAGAATAATAATCGGAGATGTTAGTTATAGCCAAGGTCCAAATGGACTTAGCAATGCTAATGAACTTTCAAAATCATTAATAGATTTAGGAATTGACCTTAGAAGATTTAAAACTGGTACTCCAGCTAGAATCAATAAGAGAAGTGTTGATTTCTCAAAAATGATAGAACAACCAGGAGATGAGGAAATAATACCATTCTCATTTATAAGTGGAAATATAGATAGAGACCAAGTTTCATGTTGGTTAACATATACTAATGAGGAAACTCATAAGGTAATTCAAGAAAATATACATAGATCACCAATGTATAATGGAAGCATAAAAGGTGTTGGGCCAAGATATTGTCCATCAATAGAAGACAAGGTAATGAGATTCCAAGATAAAGATAGACATCAAATCTTTATAGAACCAGAAGGTGATGATACAGAAGAAATGTATGTTGGAGGAATGTCATCATCTCTTCCAGAAGATGTTCAAGTTCAAATGATAAAAACAGTTCCAGGTCTTGAAAATGCTGAGATTATGAGAACTGCATATGCAATAGAATATGATTGTATAGATCCAACACAATTAAAGGCTTCATTAGAATTTAAAAATATTGATGGATTCTTTAGTGCTGGACAAATTAATGGTAGCTCAGGATATGAAGAAGCTGGGGCTCAAGGAATAGTAGCTGGTATAAATGCAGCATTAAAAGTTCAAGGAAAAGATCCTATGATACTTACAAGATCAGATGGATATGTAGGAGTTTTAATTGATGATTTAATTACTAAAGGTACTAATGAGCCATATAGAATGATGACATCAAGAGCTGAATATAGATTATTATTAAGACAAGATAATGCTGATTTCAGATTAACTGAAATTGGACACAATGTTGGATTAGTTACAGAAGAAAGATGGAATAAGTTTCAGGAAAGAAAGCAAAACTTAGAACGTGAGCTTGAGAGACTTAAGGAACTTCAAATAACTAATAAAACAGAAAATAATGAGAAAATAGTTGAATTAGGTTCAACAGAGCTTAAAAAGCCAATAAGAATGTATGAACTTATAAAAAGACCAGAGTTAGACTACTTCTCATTAGCATGTTTAGATCCTGAAAGACCTGATTTACCAAAGGACATTGGGGATCAAATAAACATAATTGCTAGATACGAAGGATACATTCAAACTCAATTAGAACAAGTAGCTCAATTTAAAAAGTTTGAGAAAAAAGTTCTTCCAGAGGATTTAGATTACAATGACGTAAATAGTTTAAGAATAGAAGCTATACAAAAGCTAAATAAAATTAGACCTTTAAATATAGGTCAAGCTTCAAGAATATCAGGGGTATCCCCAGCAGATATATCAGTTCTGTTAATATTCTTAGAGCATTATAGAAAAACTGGAAAAAATACTGATAACTAAAAGTTATTCAGAAGTTTTCAACAGCACCTGTGGATAAGTCTTGTGTAAAACTTAAAAAAGGTGCTGTTTTACCCCTTTTAAAAAGTTATCCACATGTGGATAACTTTAGTTTTTTAGTAGAAAATAAAATTATTAAAATAAATTATTTATACTCTTAAAGTTTTGGAGGATTAAGAATGCAATATTTTGATTTAATGAAAAAAGCTTGCGATAGTGTGGGTATGGAATTTAATGAAGACAAATATCAAAAATTTATGCTTTACAAAGATTTATTAAAGGAATGGAATGAAAAAATAAATTTAACTGCAATAACAGAGGATGAAGAGATAGTAAAGAAACATTTTATAGATTGTATAAAAGCTTTTAAAGCAGATGAGTTTAAAAAAGCTAAAACAGTAATAGATGTTGGAACAGGTGCAGGGTTCCCTGGTTTACCTATAGCTATTATGAGAGAAGATGTAGAGGTTACTCTATTAGACTCATTAAATAAGAGAATAAATTTTTTAAATGAAGTTGTAAATAAACTAGGATTAAAAAATGTTGAAACTATACATTCTAGAGCAGAAGATGGTGCAAGAAAAAAAGAGTTAAGAGAAAGTTTTGATATTGCTACATCAAGAGCTGTTGCTAATATGTGTGTTCTAAGTGAATTTTGTATTCCATATGTAAAGGTAAATGGGAATTTTATAGCTTTAAAAGGCCCAAATATAACTGAAGAGTTAAATGATTCAAAGAATGCTATTGGTACTTTAGGTGGTAAGCTTAAAGGTATAACTGAGGTTGAAATTGAGGGAACAGACTTAAATCATAACTTAGTAATAGTAGATAAAATAAAAAGTACGCCAAAGACTTTTCCTAGAAAAGCAGGTAATGTAACTAAGAAACCATTAAAATAAATATAATTTTTAAAATACTTTTTAGTTTAAGAAAATATTATAATTGAAAGTTATAAAAGCTTTTAAAAAATAATAAATATATTGACCATAAAAATAGGAATGTTTCACGTGAAACATTCCTATTTTTTCATTTTTTAATCTGAAATAACCAATATCATCTTTTATTATGTAATGTAAAAATATATAATAAAATAGATGTGTTAGAAGGGAGGTGGATGTTCAAGAATAAGATATTCTTGGATGAGTTTAATGAAAACAATTTGTGTTTTTAATCAAAAAGGTGGCGTTGGAAAAACAACAACAAATATAAATATATGTTCTTACTTGGCAATGCAGGGATTTAAGGTTTTAGCTATAGATATAGATCCTCAAGGGAATACTACAAGTGGATTAGGTATAGATAAGAGAAAATTAGACAAGTCTATATATGATTTATTAACTGCTGGTGAAGAGATAGAAACAATAATAATGAAAAGTGAATTAGTTGAAAATCTTTATGTAGTACCAGCAACAATGGAATTAGCAGGTGCTGAGGTAGAAATAATAGATAGAAAAGATAGAGAATATATACTTAAAAATGAAATAAATAAAATTAGAGATAAATTCGATTATATATTTATTGACTGTCCTCCATCTTTAGGAGTTCTAACTATTAATGCTTTAGTTGCATCTCATAGTGTTTTAATACCTATACAAGCAGAATATTATGCTTTAGAAGGGGTAGGACAATTAATAAATACAATAAATTTAGTTAAAAAGTCTTTAAATAAGGATCTTGATATTGAAGGTGTAGTAATGACTATGTATGATTCAAGAACTAATTTAAGTACAGAGGTTTATAAAGAAGTAAAAGAGTACTTTAAGGATAGATTATATGAAACTACTATTCCTAGAAATGTTAGACTAGCTGAAGCTCCGAGTTTTGGATTGCCAATATGTTTATATGATGAAAGATGTAGGGGAGCTAAATCTTATGAAAAACTAACTGAGGAATTCCTAAAAAGACAGGGAGTGAATATATAGATGGCTAAAAAATTTGGTTTAGGAAAAGGATTAGGAGCCTTAATACCAGAAGATAATATTAAGGAAGAAAAAAAAGAAAAAGGTGGAATAATAAATATTGAGCTTAAAGATATAAAAGCTAATAAAAAACAACCTAGGAAGTTTTTTGACAATAATAAATTAAATGAATTAGCTGAGTCTGTAAAGGAACATGGTATAATTCAACCTTTAATATTAAAGAAAGAAGAAAAGGGATATTCAATAATTGCAGGGGAAAGAAGATATAGAGCTGCTAAAATAGCAGAATTAACAGAGGTTCCTGCTTTAATAATGGATATTTCAGATGAAAAACTTCTACAAGTATCTTTAATAGAAAATATTCAAAGAGAAGATTTAAATCCTATAGAAGAAGGATTAGCATATGAAAGACTATTAAAAGAATTTGCTTTAACTCAAGAAGAGCTTTCAAAAACAATAGGAAAATCAAGAACTACAATAACAAATACAATGAGATTATTAAAGTTAGATGATAGAGTTAAAGAGTATGTAATGGAAGGAGTTATTTCAGAAGGACATGGAAGAGCTATTCTACCTTTAGAAAATGAGGCACAATATGAAATAGCTCAAAAAATAATTGATAACTCTCTTTCAGTTAGAGAAACTGAAAAATTAGTTAAAAAGATATTAAATGATGCTGTTGAAGAAAAAACATCAGAAAGAAGAAAACCACTTAATCCATATTACAAAGATGTTAGAGATAGACTTCAGGATCACTTTGGAACTAAAGTTAATTTAAATGCTAATAAGAATAAAGGTAAGATAGAAATAGAATACTATTCAGAAGAAGACTTACAGAGAATACTAGACATTATAAATATTTAAAATGTTTCACGTGAAACATTTTAAAAACACGAAGGGATGATAAACTACATGGAGAATGTACTAAATATACTTACACAATATTCAACTTATATAACAATAGGATTAATAGTATTAGTTTTAATACAGTTCATACTATTAATAGTAGCTTTCAGAAGTTTAAGTAAAGTAGAAAATAAATTTAGAAAAATCATGAGAGGGGTTAATAATAAGAATTTAGAAGAACTTATTAACTCTTACTTAGATAAAGTTGAAGAAGTTAAAAAAGATTCTGAAGAAACATTAGAAACTAATAAAATATTAAAAGCTCAAGTTGAAAAATGTACTCAAAAGGTATCTGTTATAAGATATAAAGCTTTCGAAGATGTTGGAAGTGATTTAAGCTTTTCAGTTGCTTTATTAGATGGAGAAAATAATGGAGTTATTTTAACTGGAATATATGGTAGAGATTATAGTACAACATATGCAAAGCCAATAGATAAAGGAATATCTAGATATGATTTATCAGAAGAAGAACTACATGTTCTAAATGCTGCAATGAATAAATAGGTTTAAGAATAAAAATAGGTTATATTAAAACAACGATTTCTTGTTGATTTTAATATAACCTATTTTTGTGTTAAACAAAATGTTTCACGTGAAACATTTCAATAAATAGGGGGAGTATATAAAAAACTATATGAGTATTTATGGCGAATTTTATAAAATATTTTCTAAAGTTGAATCTAATATATTCTTTTTAAATCCTACGGATTTTAATATGCAATGATGAATTCCGTTAGATATAGCATTTGCAAGTAACATTACAGTGTATAATCTAGTATTTTGTAAAACCATAAATTCTAAGGAACCAGAAATATTTACTATTCCAAGTATGCTTAAGTCTCCTACTTCAGGCAAATCCTTATTTAATGCTATTCCAGGTTTAAGAGGTCTCTTTTCAATAAGTACGTGTCCTACATTATCAACAGCTCCTAAACAAGCATCAATGGCTATAATAAAAGGTTTTTTATGTTTTGATTTAATTATTTTTACTGTCTCTTTTAAGTTTCCAGCATGGACAGTTTCTTCTAATGTTCCATATATGAAAATATTATTTTTACTTAAAAATTTAATCTTCTCACCAATTAATGGGCCAAGAGCATCTCCTGTGGAGCGATCAGATCCAATGCATATAAAAACAATTGGTCTATTTTCTTTTATAACTGGAGAAAGTTCTCTGCAAAGATAATCTCTAATTTTAAAAGAAGCTTTAGGATCTAAAGAATTTATATAAAAACTTGTACACATTATACCAACCTCCTTACTTGAAATTATTACCAAAAACAAAAAATCTATACTATAAAACATTAACTTTTTTAAATATATTGAAAAAAATAATTAGAAAGATGCAAAATACTATTCCTAAAAGTCCATTTAATTCTAATCCTATAAAAATACAAATTAATATTAATAAAGGGTGTATTCCTAAAGTGGATGCCATTAATTTAGGTTCTAAAAATTGGCGTAATAAAAAAATAAATATATACAATATAAATAATGAAATAGCTGAAAAAATATTTCCTGAGTTATATGAAATAAAAATAAGAGGAAAATAAATTAAGGGCATACCTAGTACAGGGAGTAAGTCTAATAAGGCAGCAAGTACACTAAGTAATAGGGCATATTTAATATTTAAAAAGGAAAATCCTAAAAAGGTTAATACAAAAGAAATAAAAATTAAAAATAAATAAGAGAAACAGTATGTCAAAAACATTTTTTTTATTTCATATAAAATGGTTAAAATTCTATTGCTGTAATTAGAGTTAAGATAATTAGACAAAGTTTTACTAAAGTTAATAGTGTTTAATTCCTTTGATAAAAAATAAGTTGATAGTACAGTAAAAATAAGAAGCATAAAGGTATAAGGTAAATAACTTATTAATAAAAAAACTTTTTGAATTAATTCAGTTCCAAAAGAAAGAATAAGCACAGTGATTTCTTTAAATGAAGATATTAAAGTATTTTTTATTAAGTTTAAAACTGCATTATCAATAAAGTTTACTTCAATCCAATTTTGTAGTGATATAAAATAATTTTGAAATTCCTTAGAGTTAGTATTTATTATTTCTTGAATATAGTTTGTTAAGGATGAAGATTCATAAGCTAAAGATGTAATAAATAATGTAAATAAAATTATTATTATTAAGAAAAAAATAAATGTACTTATAAAGGAAGCAAGTCCAACATTTAATTTGAATTTTTTTATTAAAAATTGAGTGGGTGTCTTTAGTAGCAATGAAAATATGAATGCTAGTAGAAAGGGCAAAGTATATTTTAATGTATTAAAAAACGTAAAAAATATAAGTGTGTATAAAATAAAAAACACACTTATTTTTTCACTTTTGATTATTAAATTTTTCATAGGTCAGAAGTCTACCTCCTTGAAATTAATTCTTTTATAACCTCAACAAATCTATAGACTTCTTCTATTGTATTAAAGTACCCTAAGCTTATTCTTATGCTTCCAGCTGGATATGAACCAACTGTTTTGTGAGCAAGAGGAGTACAATGAATTCCAGTCCTACATGTTATGTTAAATTCACTATCTAACAAGAATCCTGTAAATTCAGGATCCATACCTTCTATATTGAAAGATATTGTTGAAGTTTTCTTTTTGGCATCCATAGGACCATAAATCTTAACTTCTGGAATTTCAGATAATAAATCCATAGCTTTTTGGCCTAATACTTCTTCTTTTGCTTTTATATTTTCAATACCTTCTTTTTCTATGAATTTTATTCCCTCTAGAAGCCCTATTATTCCTGGAGTGTTTAAAGTTCCATATTCAAATTTATCAGGTAATTCTTGAGGATGTTCTATTAGTGAGGAATTACTTCCTGTTCCGCCAGAAAAGATATTTTTACATATAGAATTTAATTTATCATCTATAATAAAACCACCTATTCCTTGAGGCCCTAAAAGAGACTTATGACCTGTAAAGGCTAATGCATTTAAATTAAGTTCAGTCATATCAATTGGAATAACCCCTGCTGTTTGAGCAGAATCTAAAATAAAAAAGATATCATTTTCTTTGCAAAGCTTCCCTATTTCTTTAATTGGTTGAATTGTTCCAACTAGGTTTGATGCATGAGATAAAATTATAAGCTTTGTGTTACTCTTTAATTTCTCTTTTATTTTTTCAACTGATACTAGACCTTCATTATTACATTGAACTATATCTAGTTCTACATTAGGAAGCTCCTCGCTAATTTTTACTAAAGGTCTTAAGACAGAATTATGTTCCATAGATGTAGTAATTATATGCCAATCAGATTTAATTATTCCTAAAAGTAACATATTTAATGATGTTGTAATATTATTGGTGAAAATAACATTTTCACTTTTAGGAAAATTAAAAAATTTAGCTATTTCATATCTACATTCATAGACAGCTCTACTACTTTGTAGAGCTGTAGATGAGGATCCTCTATTAGCACTTCCACCTTCAAAACTCATGTAATCAAACATTGCTTTTATTACAGAGTCAGGTTTAGGGAAAGTAGTTGCTGCATTATCAAAATATATTTTATTCATAAGCAAAAACCTCACATGAAAATTTTAAATATTCCGTATATAGTAAATCCTAATCCAAGTAAAATCATAAAATATTTTACACTTTTATCAGCCTTACCAGTAAGTTCTTTTTTTACTAGACTTCCACCTTTGGCAGCCATAAAATTTAATAATATAAACCAAGCTAAAGTTGTTATAAACATAGCACTTATGGCTACTAAAAAGAAATGTCTACCTGAAAGTTTCCATATACTCATTATTCCAGCACTTACAGCCATCCATACTGATAAAGTCATAGGGTTTACAAAGGTTATTAAAAAACCATTTATAAAACCATTACCAGTTTTATGACTATCTATAGTTTCAACACATTTTTCGTCTAAACTTTTTTGAGAAGATTTAAATATTAAATTAACTATTATAAGAACTAATCCTGAAATAATCCAAAAGGCACATTCTACATACCTATTTAAATTTAATAATTGGGCTACTCCGAAGTTTATTAATAATATGTACAAATAGTCAGCAGCTATTGCGCCTAATGAAACTTCAAAGCCTTTTTTAAATCCTTTATCTAGAGATTGTGTTGCAGCCTCTATTGCAGCTGGACCTAATGGTATAGAAACTAATAGGCCTGTTACAATTCCAGATAAAATAGCCTTTAAATAGAAAAAAGACATACTCAAACTCCTTTTACAGTTGTTTTTATAAATTTACATAATTATATTATAGTTCAAAATAGAAAAGCTTTCACCCTTATTTTGAAAGTGTTAACTTTTATGATATATACTTATAATATATACTAATAAAACGATATACTTTTTAGGAGGAAAAATAGTATGAAAGACTTTATCATGGTTTTTAATAATACACACGAGGCTATGGAAGGAGAAAGAATACTTAAAGAAAATGGAATATCATTTATAATAATGCCAACTCCAACTTACATAACAAAAAGTTGTGGAATAAGTTCAGCCTTTAATAAAGATCAATTAGAAAAGATAGAAACTTTAGAAATTAAATTTAAAAATATATATTCAATAACCAATAAAGGATTTGAAATATATAAATAATTATTTATTTCAAAATCATAAGGGGTGGTTTAATGTTATTAGATAGTTTGCTTGGAATTAATTTTGAATTTGATCACATTAAGCTTGGGAAAATAAAGATATCTTTATCTACTATTGATTTTCTATTAAAAAAATTTATAACAATATGTGTCATAGTTATTTTTATGATTTTGGTAATTAAAATAGGAAGTAAATTAATAGATAAAGCTGTACAAAAACAAATAGATACAAACTTTAAGTTCTCCTTAGACACAAGAAAGGCAAATACATTGGGAACTTTATTAAAAAGTATTTTGATGTATTCAGTATATTTTATAGGTATAACAACTATATTATCTATTATATTTGGAAATATATCTTGGGCCTTTGCCTCTGTAGGAGGAGTAGCCGTAGGTTTAGGAGCTCAAAGTTTTGTTAAAGATGTAATAAATGGGATATTTATCCTTTTCGATAACCAATACAATGTTGGGGATTATGTAACTATAGAAGGTGTAAGTGGAATTGTAGAGGTAATAGGTCTTAGGACAACTGAGCTTAGGGATCAAGATGGTTCTCTTCATATTATTCCAAATGGAATGATAAGAATAGTAACAAATAATTGTAGAGGTGATATGAGAGTTCAGATTGATATTGGAATTTCATATAGCGATGATATAAATAAAGTAATAAATACTATAAACTCAGTTTGTGATACATATAATAAAGAAAATAATGATATAACAGAACCATTAAAAGTTTGGGGAGTTACAGATCTAACAAGTTCTAGTGTTAATCTTAGAATTTGTGGAAAAGTAAAATCCATGAAACTTTGGGAAACAGAAGTAGAGTTAAGAAAGAGAATAAAAATGACTCTTGATAAAAAGAAATATATGAAAGAAATAATTACAGGTTAATTTATATAAATTTTATTTTAGAGGAGGTTATTTAATTTGATAAACAAATTTTATATTGGTGATATAGTTAAAATGAGGAAAGTACATCCTTGTGGAAGTGATGAGTGGGAAGTTATAAGAGTTGGAGCTGATATTAAAATAAAATGTTTAGGATGCTCAAGAATTGTAATGATTCCTAGATCTAAATTCCAAAAGGGAGTAAAAAAGATTATAAAATCAAATGCTCCAGAGGAAGAAATTAATGAATAAAATTTTTAAAAAATAAATTTATAAAAGTTATGTTTACATTAATAAAGAGGGTTGCAATAACCCTCTTTTAATGTTAGAATATTTAATTGTAATCCCTGCTATGCTAGAGCATAGCCGTAGTCCAGAGGGAGGAGGTGTAAATGATGAGAAAATATGAAACTATATTCGTAGCTCACCCATCATTAGACGAGGAAGCTGTTAAAGCTTTAATCGAAAAATTCAAGGGTGTTATAGAAAACGGAAATGGTACAGTTGACAACGTTGATTTCTGGGGTAAGAGAAAATTAGCTTACGAAATCGCTAAAGTTAACGAAGGTTACTATACTTTAATCAACTTCACTGCTAACCCAGAATTACCAAAAGAGTTAGACAGAGTATTCGGAATAACTGACGGAATAATCAGACACATCATCGTTAAAGAAGAGCAATAAGAGGTGGTCGTAAATGAATAAAGTAGTTTTAATTGGTAGACTTACTAAAGATCCAGAGCTTAGATTTGCAGCAGGAAGCGGTACAGCAGTTGCAAGATTTACACTAGCTGTAAATAGACAATTCAAAAAAGATGAAGCTGATTTTATCAGTTGCATAGCTTTTGGAAAAACTGGTGAGACCATAGCTCAATATATTACTAAAGGCAGACAATTGGCTGTTTCAGGAAATATAAGAACTGGAAGTTATGAAGCTCAAGATGGAACTAGAAGATATACTACTGACGTAGTTGTTGAAAGTTTTGACTTTATCGATTCAGGAAATGGCGGAGCAAGAGGAAACTCAGGCTTTGGTTCAGGAAATGATTTCGGTGGTTCTTTCGGTATGCCAGATAATTCATTTAGTGATTCATCATTCAATAGTAATGATGATATGACACCAATTGATGATGGAGACATTCCATTCTAATTCAGATTTTAGGTAAGGAGGGAAATAGTGATGAGTAACGTAAAAAGAGGCGGAAAATTCAGAAGAGCAAGAAAAAAAGTTTGCATATTCTGCGTTGATAAAGCTGAATCAATAGATTACAAAGATGTAGCTAAATTAAAGAAATACATCACAGAAAGAGGTAAAATATTACCAAGAAGAATTTCTGGAACTTGTGCTAAGCATCAAAGACAATTAACAGATGCTATCAAGAGATCAAGAAATATCGCATTATTACCATTCACAACTGAGTAATGGTTGCAAACCCCTGATATTTTCAGGGGTTTTTTTATTATATATTAAATTATTATAATCATTAAAGTTTTTAAATAGTCTTATTAAATGGTTTAAGAAAATTTTATTTGTGTGGTAAGTATATTAAAGTGTATACTTATTAAAATATGTACACTTTAATATAAATGCTACTATAATTTAGAGTTTTTAAGGATTCTCTGAATTAAGTCTCATTTATTGCATAAGACTAAAAAAATAAATAAAATAAAGGTATATAATAAAGGGTATAATTGGGAGGGAAATATGAAAAAAGATAACTTTAATATCATGGGAGATATAAAGATTATTGAAGAAATAAAGGCTCAAATTATCTGCATATTAGGAGAACTATTTACACTTTTAACAAAAGGAAGTAATGTAGCAAAGGATGCCATAGTAAACTGCATAGCATCTTTAATTATTTTATTATACATTTTAGCAGATAAGTTAGGTCATTCTGCAATAGAAGTAGATGAGACAATTAAAAAAAGTTTAAAGATTGGTATAGTTGAAGAAGATAATTTAGAAAAACAAGGAGGTAACTTAACTAAATTATTTAATCATTTAAAAGAAAGAAGATAATTTATTTGGAGGAACATATGGAAGAAAAGAATAAGAGTAAATCTATAGTTGAAGCTGGAATAATGTCAGCAATAACATTTGTACTTATGATGCTTACTAGCTTACCAGGAATAGGTACAATAATAAGCTTTGCTATTCCAATTCCTATAGCTTTATTGTATTTAAAGTATAATCTTAAAACCTCTATTTGTTCTATTGTTATTAGTGGAATTTTGATTGGATTTTTCATGGGGTCTATATATGGAATTCAATTAGCCATAACAAATGGAATTATAGGTTTGGTTTTAGGAACTTGTGTTAGAAAGAAATTTTCAGGAATAAAATCATTTATATATTTAATTGTAGCAAATACAATTGGTGTATTAATAGAAATAGCATTATTATTTTCAGCTTTTACAGGAATTACATTTAATCAATATATAAATGAATTAGTAAATGTTTTTAATGAAGCTGCTAAAATCAGTGAACAAATGATGGGAAGTTCACAGGCTAACACTCAAATGATAGAGCTTATGAAATCTATGGATGCAAGTTTTATAATTAATATGATACCTATGGTATTAGTTATGGTTATAATAATGAGAGCATTTTTAAGTTATACCGTTGGAAAGTACATTATTAATAAATTAGGATTTAAATTAAACAGCTTACCACCTTTTTCAAAGTGGTTTTTTAACCCAATATTAATTGCAGCAGTTGTATTAATAAATCTTTTTGTTATGCTTTTAGTAAGCAAGGGAGTAATAAGTAATAAGGGTATATACATGCTTACACTAAATTTATTATTTGCTATGCTTATAATTCAAGGATTAGCTGTAGTCTCAAATTTATTAAAGTATAGATATAGATTTAGCAATTTTTTAATAGTTTTTATTAGTATATTAATGATTACTTCAATACCACAATTATTTGGAATATTAGGATTGATTGATGTATTAATTGATATAAGAGGTGTAGATCCAAATAGTTTAGGAAGTTACATTAAGGAGAAACTAAAAAAGAAAGTGCAATAACTAATATTTATATTTAGTAAGGGGCTGTTAAAATGAAATCAATATTGGAAGATTATAATAAATTTTTAGCTTACTTTGCATTTGTAGTTTTAGCATGCTTAGTATTTTGGAAATTAAACTTTAAAATAGTATCTTTAGTAATAGCTTTTATATATATAATATATTTAATCTATAAAATATCTGACTTTTTAAGAGAAGAAAAGGATGAGGAAGAAAAGATAGATAAATTATATAAAAATATAGATGAGAAAGTTAAAGACAATATTTTTAATTTGATTTTCCCATTAACTATATTAAATTCTACTGGTGAAATAATATGGTATAATCATAAGTTTAGTAAGCTTATAAATAGTGAAGATTTACTAGAAACAAATTTAGTCTCTGTTATAAAAGGTGTTGCTTTAGATAAGATCATTAGAACAGGAAAAGAAAATTCTCAAAATATAAAAATAAAAAGTAATATCTATGAAGTTTATAGTGAGGGTTTAAAATTAGATGAATCAGATAAAAAGTATTTCTTGGTATTTTTTAATGATGTTACTTATTTAAAGAAGGCCACAAAAGAAAGTATAATGCTTTTAGAAGTTGATAATTTTAGTGAAGTTTTAAAAACAATAGATGATGACAAAAAACCGCTACTTATAGCAGAAATAGAAAGAACAATAAATAACTATGGGAATTCACTAAATGCCATGATAAAAAAGTATGATAATAGTAAATATATTTTATCAGTAGATGATGCTATTATTGGCAAGGAAATTTCTAAAAAGTTTGATATACTAGATACTATAAGAGAAATTAACTTAGGGAATGAAATAGAAGTAACCTTAAGCATAGGTGTTGGAAGAGGTGGAGAAACTCCTGCACAAAATCAAGATGATGCCACAAAGGCTAAGGAATTAGCTTTAGGTAGAGGTGGAGATCAAGCAGTTATTAAATCAGGTAAAAATATTGAGTTCTTTGGAGGAAATGCTAAGGAACTTGAAAAAAGAACAAGAGTTAGAGCTAGGGTTGTAGCCCATGTATTAAAAGAACTTGTTTATGAAAGTAGTACCGTTTATATAATGGGACATAAAAATCCTGATATGGATTGTTTTGGTGCTTCATTTGGTTTAGCTTCAGTAGTGAAGAAGTTAGGAAAAAATGTTAATATAGTATTAGAAAAAGATACTAATGCTATAGAATTTTTCTTAGATAGAGTTAAAGAAAAAGAAGAATATAGTAAACTATTTATATCTACTGAAGAAGCTAAAAAGAATATAGATGACAATACTTTATTAATAATAGTAGATGTTAATAGTGCAAACTATGTATTAGATAGAGAGTTAACAGAACTTATTGAAAGGGTGGTTGTAATAGACCATCATAGAAGAAGTCCTGAGGATATAAAGGGAGCACTATTAAATTATATTGAGGTATATGCTTCATCTACATCAGAACTTGTTACTGAAATGGTTCAGTATATGTTAGATAAACCTAAATTAAATAGAATTGAAGCAGAAGGTCTTTTAGCTGGAATTTATATAGACACTAAGAATTTCTCTTTTAAAACCGGTGTAAGAACCTTTGAAGCAGCTTCATTTTTAAGAAGATTAGGTGCAGACACAGTAGAGATTAAAAAAATATTTAGTAATAACTTAGAAAATTATATAGCAAAAGCAGAAATAATAAAATCTGCAAAGGTAGAAAATAAAATAGCAATAGCAGTTTGCCCAGAAAATATTACTGATACTGTTGTGGCAGCTCAGGCTGCTGATGAACTTTTAAATATTACTGGAATACAAGCTTCATTTGTATTAATAAAATTAGGTGAAGATGTTGCTATAAGTGCAAGATCTTTAGGGGATATTAATGTTCAAGTGATTCTTGAAGAACTTGGTGGCGGAGGTCATATGACTATGGCTGGCGCTAAGATTAAGGATGCCACTATTGACGAGGCTATAGAAAAAATAAAAGAAGCTATTGCAAAAAACTCAAGGGAAGGTGAATAAAATGAAAGTAATATTACTTCAAGACGTTAAAAAATTAGGTAAAAAAGGCGATGTTATAAATGCATCAGATGGATATGCTAGAAACTTTTTATTTCCAAAGAAATTAGCTCAAGAAGCTACTGATAATAATCTTCATATATTAAACAATAAAAAAGAGAACGAAAGAAGACAAAAGTTAGCTGAATTAGAAGCTGCTCAAGCTTTAGCTGCTGATTTAAAAGATAAAGTAATAAAAATAGATGGTAAGGCTGGAGATAATGGAAAATTATTCGGAGCTATAACTAGCAAAGATGTAGCAGGACTTATCAAAAAACAATTTAATGTAGAAGTTGATAAAAAGAAAATTGTTATGGATACAATAAAAATTGCAGGAACTTATAACATAGAAGTTAAACTATATCCAGAAGTTTCAACAAAAATGAAGGTTATGGTTGTTCCTGTTCAATAAGAGGAGGATTCTATTTTGAAATCAATTAAAGAATTAGAGGTTCTACAAGATGTTATGAATAGTGAACTTGGAGTAGAATCTCAAGTTGAAGCACTAAAAGATATAATAAATAATATATTAGACGAAGGTGCATTTAGAGCGAGAGTTATAAGATTTAAAGTACAAAATTATATAAATTCAACTGATCCTTATGAAAGACTTTATGGATTAAGTAAAATTGTTTCTGAAGGAAAGGGTTTAAGTGAAGTTCCAACTGAAGAAACTATAAATGAAGCTTTAGAAGATGTTTGTGCTATGATATCAGATGCTATTGCTAGAAGATATGTTCAAAATAAAATAGAAAAAGAAGTTGAACAATTCTTAATGGAAAAGCAAGAAAAGTATGTTGATGAACTTAGAGTAAACATAATGAAAAAGAAAAAAGGTCCAGAAAATGCTAAGACAGAGAAAAAGCTTGAGGAGCTTGAAGAGTTAGATGAAAGAGTTCCAAATAAGAATATAATGTCTTTATTAAGACCTGATTCATTTGATGAGGTAGTTGGTCAAGAGAGAGCTGTTAAGTCACTTCTTTCAAAACTAGCTTCACCATATCCTCAACATATAATACTTTATGGACCTCCAGGGGTTGGTAAAACAACAGCTGCTAGAATTGCTCTAGAAACAGCTAAGAAATTAAAATCAACTCCATTTGATGATAGATCAAAATTCATAGAGGTTAATGGTACAACTTTAAGATGGGATCCAAGAGAAATTACAAACCCACTTTTAGGTTCAGTACATGATCCAATATATCAAGGTAGCAAAAGAGACTTAGCTGAAATAGGAGTTCCAGAACCAAAACCAGGTTTAGTTACTGAAGCTCACGGTGGTATATTATTTATAGATGAAATTGGAGAATTAGATGAAATACTTCAAAATAAACTTTTAAAAGTTTTAGAAGATAAGAGAGTTGAATTCTCATCATCTTACTATGATCCAGACGATGAAAATACACCTAAATATATAAAATATCTTTTTGATAAAGGAGCTCCAGCAGATTTTGTTTTAATAGGAGCAACTACTAGAGAACCAGGAGAAATCAATCCTGCTTTACGTTCAAGATGTACAGAGGTTTATTTTGAACCACTATCATCAAGAGATATTGAAAAGATAGTATTAAATGCAGCTAAGAAGCTTAATGTTAAGCTTGAAGAAGGTTTAGAAAAGAAAATAGCTTCTTATACTATAGAAGGTAGAAGAGCTGTAAATATATTAGCAGATGCTTATGGTCATGCCATTTATGGCTTAGAGGGAGAAGTTCCAGAAGACTTAGAAATAACTTCAAAGGATTTAAATGAAGTTGTAAGCATAGGAAGATTTACTCCGTATGAAATACTAGAAAATTTAGAGGAAAAAGAAGTAGGTCATGTTTATGGACTTGGAGTTTCAGGATTCTTAGGCTCAACAATAGAGATTGAAGCCACTGCTTTTAAAGCTAAGAAAAAGGGTGCTGGAAAAATAAGATTCAATGATACTGCTGGTTCAATGGCTAAGGATTCTGTATTTAATGCTGCATCTGTAATAAAAAGGCTAACTGATAAGGATATAAATGACTATGATATACATGTTAACGTAATTGGTGGAGGAAAGATAGATGGACCATCTGCTGGAGCTGCCATTACCATATGTATAATGAGTGCTTTATTAGAAAAGCCAATAAGACAAGACTTAGCTATAACTGGAGAGATTTCTTTAAGAGGAAAGATTAAACCAGTTGGAGGTATATTTGAAAAAATATACGGGGCTAGAAGAAAGGGAATTAAGTTAGTAACTGTTCCTAAAGATAATGAAAATGAAATCCCTAAAGGATTAGAAGATATAGAAGTTAAAGCTATAAGTTCTATAGAAGAGCTTATGGAAATTGCTTTTAATTAAAAATAAAGAACCTAGATTTATTTCTAGGTTTTTTATTTTGTCTTTTAAATTTACCTAGTATAAATAAAACTATAGGTTTTTTACAAGATTTCATGTATTATATATATTGTGATAAAGCATTTTTTCTTGTTATTTTTCTATATATATTGATAAATTTTAATGTATTATATATAGTGGAGTAGTATTTTATTAATTAGTTTTTATAATTAAAAAATTAATTATGTATTATGTCACTAAATTATATTTTTTTGTATAAAGTAATTTATTTGGGATATATTGGATAATAACTGATGAAATTATAATAGAATATTTAATTATAAAAAGTTTAAGAAAAGTTTATAAGGTTTAAAATATCTTATAAACTTTTAATGATATTAGAAAATTATTTTAAGGGAAAGGAGGAAAATTAGGAATAATGGAAGCACCAGTAATGAAGAGTTTGCCACAAAGTATAGAAGCGGAACAATCTGTTTTAGGGGCAATGATAATAGATAGAACAACCATAGCTCAAGCCGCTGAGGTTTTAAACAAGGATTCATTTTATAGAGATGCTCATAAGGTAATATTTCAAAGTATAATAGAAATGTACCAAAGAGATCAAGCTGTAGACCAATTAACTCTTTTAGAGTATTTAAAATCTACTGATAGACTTGAAAAAGCCGGTGGTATAAGTTATGTAACAGAGATAAGTGCATCTGTACTTAGTACAGTTAACATAAAATCATACATAAAAATAGTTGATGAAAAAGCTATGCTTAGAAGACTTATAAAATCTTCTACAGAAATTATAGAGAAT
This sequence comes from Clostridium sp. 16K-1-R1, assembly GCF_023921145.1. Lineage (NCBI taxonomy): Bacteria > Bacillati > Bacillota > Clostridia > Eubacteriales > Clostridiaceae > Clostridium > Clostridium sp. 16K-1-R1. Next base: position 3,233,907 of record NZ_CP046515.1, on the reverse strand, counting down.
TGTTATAACAATCAAGAAGATGTTGAAAAAGTTATAGATTCAGCAGAGAAGAAAATATTTGATTTATCTGAAAAGAGATCATCAAATGATTTTGAACCTTTAAGTGTTGTTCTTGAAAGAGGTTTTGAGCAAATAGAGGCTATATTTAATAATGAAGGAGAACTTACAGGTGTTGGTTCTGGATTTAAAGACTTGGATGAGATGACCTCTGGATTCCAAAAGGGTGATATGGTGCTTATAGCAGCAAGACCATCTATGGGTAAAACAACCTTTGCTCTTAACATAGCAGAACATGCTGCCTTAAGAGAGGGAAAGAGTGTTGTTATATTCTCTTTGGAAATGTCAAAGGAACAGCTTGCATATAAGTTATTATGTTCAGAGGCTAATGTAGATATGTTAAGTCTTAGAACAGGTAAATTAACTCCTGAGGATTGGGACAATATAGCTAGAGCATCAGGCCCTTTAGCATCAGCTAAGATATACATAGATGATACTGCTGGGGTTTCTGTAATGGAAATGAGATCTAAGTGTAGAAGATTAAAAATGGAATATGGAATAGATCTTATACTTATAGACTACTTACAACTTATGAGTGGAAGTGGTGAAAGTAGACAACAAGAGGTTGCGGAGATTTCAAGAAATATAAAAGCTATAGCTAAGGAGATGGAATGTCCAGTTATAGCATTATCTCAGCTTTCTCGTGCTCCAGAGCAAAGAGCAGACCATAGACCTATGTTATCTGACCTTAGAGAATCTGGATCAATAGAGCAGGATGCTGACCTTGTTATGTTCTTATATAGAGATGAGTACTATAACAAGGAAACAGAAGATAAAAATGTTGGAGAATGTATAATAGCTAAGCAGAGAAACGGTCCAGTTGGAACAGTTAAGCTTGCATGGCTAGGTCAATACAGTAAATTTGCAGATTATGAAGCTATTCATAAGGATGTTTAATAAATTTAGGGTGTATCAGAATGCTGATATGCCCTTTAATTTTATTATTGGTAGCTACATATTAAAAGGTATATAATAATTAAAGTATTTATAATTAGATACTAAATAGTTAAAATGACTATTAAGAAATTAAGTTAATAAAATAATTACCATCTGTATTAAAAAGGAGAGGATAATATGAATAAAAAAATTGGATTCATAGGCTGCGGTAACATGGGAAGTGCTATGGTTTTAGGAATATTAAAGTCAGGTATTGTGTGCAAAGAAAATATTATTGCATCATGTTCAAGAGAATCAAGTGCAGAAAGAATAAAAAATGAATTAGGAATAAATACAACTCTTGATAACAAAGAAGTTTGTAATAACAGTGACATAATATTTCTTGCGGTAAAGCCATATATGTATGAAAAAGTTATAAAAGAAATAAGAGATTGTGTAGACTTAAATAAGACTATTGTTACTATAGCAGCAGGCATTAATTTAAGTGATGTTGAAAAATGGTTTAAGAAAGAAACAAAAATAGTTAAGACTATGCCAAATACTCCAGCTTTAGTAGGAGAAGCAATGAGCGCTATTTGTCCTAATGAATTAGTAAATGAAGAAGAATTAAAAGAAGTTATGGATATATTTAATGCTTTTGGAAAATCAGAGGTGTTAAGTGAGAAAGATTTCCATGGATTTATAGCACTTTGTGGATCATCACCAGCTTATGTTTATATGTTTATAGAAGCTATGGCAGATGCTGCTGTTAGAGAGGGAATAAGTAGAGATAAAGCCTATAAATTAGCTGCTCAATCAGTATTAGGATCAGCTAAGATGGTTTTAGAAACTGGAGAGCATCCAGCTAAGTTAAAAGACAATGTTTGCTCACCGGGAGGAACAACTATTGAAGCTGTTTTAGAGTTAGAAGAGACTGGATTTAGAAGCTCTGTAATGAGTGCCATGAAAAAATGTTCAAAAAAATCTAAAAAAATGTAATGTTTTTTATTGACAAAAAATAAAAAAACATATATACTTTAATCATGATAATCATTATCAATTAGAGATTGATTATTATTCATGAACTGGATAAAGACAAACAAACACAAACAAACATAATAAAACTCCTACAAGAACTCCTAGATTTTCTAGGAGTTTTTTTCGTTTAAAATAATAATTTAATTATAAAATTATTATAAAGATGTATTACTAGATTTTTAGAGTCATATAATAGTACAAACAATATTAAGGAGGATTTAAAATGCCAATAGTACATTTCAGAGTTGACGGAAGACTTATTCATGGACAAGTAGCCTTGGCTTGGTCTAAAATGACAAATCCAAATCATATCATAGTTGCCAATGATATGGTTGCTAGTGATCCAAATCAACAAGCAATACTAAAATTAGCTGCTCCAAAGCAAGTAAGAATATCAATGCAGCCAGTTGAGAAAGTTATTGCATACTTAAATAGAGGACTAGCTCCAAATGAGAGAGTTTTTCTATTAGTTAAGGATGTGGTAGATGCTAATAGGATTTATGAGGGTGGATTTAAATATATGGACCTTAATATAGGCAATATGACTCATAAACCAAATGCTAAAAAATTAAGTGAAAAACTATTTGTTACAGAAAAAGAGTTTGAAGCATTAAAAAGTTTGCTGGATAAAAATGTTAATTGCTACTTCCAAATGATTCCGACAGACTCAAAGCAAGATATTAGACCGTTAGTAGAGGCTTTTAAAAGTTAATTATTTTAAGGGGATTATACAATTTAATAATTAGGGGGATATGTTTATGCAAGAAATAGGAATTATACAAATTTTACTACTCTCTGTATGGGCTTTCCTAAGCATTAATGAGATGCTAGGTCCTTATCTAGGTTTATGGCATAGGCCGTTAATAGCTGGTTTTGGAGCAGGTCTTATCTTAGGAGATATTCAAACTGGTCTTTTTGTAGGGGCTACTTTAGAAATGATGTCTCTTGGAGTTCACTCATATGGTGGAGCTGTTGTTCCAGACTATACTACTGGTGCTATTTTAGGAGTTACTTTTGGTTATTTAACTGGAAGTTATGAAAGTGGTATTGCACTAGGAGTTCCAATAGCTTTATTAGGATCATACTTAGATGTATTAGCGAGATTATCTACTGGAATTTGTGCTCATAAAGCTGATTCACATGCTGCAAATGGAAACTTAAAAGGAATGTGGAGATGGCATTTATTTGGATCAATTCCATGGGGATTATCAAGAGCAATTCCTGTTTTCGTAGGTGCATTCTTTGGTTCAGAGGTTGCTACTGCATTTATAGAAAAGGTTCCTGTATGGTTAACTAATGGATTCGCTGCTGCAGGACGTGCAATGCCAGCATTAGGGGTTGCAATATTATTAAACTACCTACCAATAACTAAACAATGGTATTTTGCTATTATGGGATTCATATTAGTATGTTTCTTAAATTTACCAATGATCGCAGTTGGTTTAATAGGTCTTATAACTGCTGTTATTTACGTTGAGTTATATCATAAAAATGATGGAGCTAAAGTAAATAATGAGGAAGATTTTGAGCAGATAGGAGGCGAATTCTAATGGAATCTAAAATAACAAAAAAAGATTTATGGCAAGTCTTTTTAAACCATTTATTATTACAAATTTCTTGGTCATATGAAAGAATGCAGGCTTTAGGATTTGCAATTTCTATATCACCAATTTTAAAGAAGGTTTATAAAGATGACCCAGAGGGTATGAAAAAGGCTTTAACTAGACATATGGAATTCTTTAATACTTGTCCTAACTACGGTGCAACCGTTATCTTAGGTATAGTTGCTGCTTTAGAAGAACAAAAAGCTGATCCAGAGCTTATAAGAGGTATTAAAACTGGTATGATGGGGCCTTTAGCAGGTATCGGAGATAGTATGATGTTTGCAATCTTAGGACCATTATTAATATCTATACCAGCATCTATGGCTTTAACTGAAGATTTTACTGGTGCCTTAGTAGCTCTTATAATTACACAAATCATATTCATAAGCTGGAACTTATTTGTTAAGTGGAAACTTATAACTTTAGGTTATCAAAAGGGTGCAGATTTAGCTACAAGCTCAGCTGGCATGATGGATAAGGTTACTTTTGGAGCTGGAATCGTAGGATTAATAGTTGTTGGAGGTATGATTGGTTCAATAATCAATATTACAACTCCAATCCAAGCTAACTTTGGAGGATATGAATTTGTTCTTCAAACAACTTTAGATAGTTTATTCCCTAAACTACTTCCTGTTTTAGCTGTTTTAGGAGTATTCCACTTATTAAGAAATAAAAAGTGGAGCCCAGTCAAAATTGTTATATGTATGTTCATATTATTCACAACTTTAGGTGCTTTAGGAATAGTTGCATAATTTAAATAAGTATATTTTGTTTTGATTTAAGGTGGGCTGTATCAAAGGAGAGTAATAAAGCTTAAAAGAATATTATTAAAATTACTTATTAATATTGTTTATGAGTTTTATTAAAAAGTTATTTTGATACAGTCCATATATTAATAAATAGGTTTTTAGGAGGCAAAGAAGGATGATAGGTGTACTAGTAGCAACTCACGGTGAAATGGCAAAAGGGTTATTTGATGCAATAGATATGATTTGTGGAACCCAAGAGAAATTTAGCATAGTATCTTTAAAAAGAGGACAAGATGCAGAAAGTTTTGGTGAAGAGCTTGGAGAAAAAATAAATGAATTAAATAGTGGTGAGGGAGTGGTGGTTCTTGTAGATTTATTAGGAGCAACTCCAATGAATCAATCAGCCTTAAATTTATATAAATCAGATAAGGTAGAGGTAATAACAGGGGTAAACTTGCCTATGGTTGTTACTGCAACAATGGAGAGAGATTGTTTTAGTGATATAAAAGAATTAGTTGAAAAGATAAAAAATGATGGCAAAGATAGTGTTTGTAGTGTGAGAGAATTATTAAACATATAAGAAAGTGGGGAGACCAATGAAAACTTTTATGATTATTTTATTAGTTCTAGTAGCAGTATTTTTAGTTTGGTATATTGTTAGTTTTAAAGGTGTTAACAAAGATAAAGCTAGGATAATAGAGCAACAGATTAATTTAAAAGTAGGCTCAAATGTTGTTTTAAGTAGTGGTATACATGGAAAGGTTTCAAAGGTTAATAAAGAAACTGTAGAGATTATAATAGACAAAACAAAAAATATTACTATGACTGTAGAAAGGTATTGTGTCTCTAAGGTTTTATAAAATTGAAAATAATTATTTTTAAAGACTCACAGTTTGTATATACTGTGAGTTTATGCTTTATAGAGAAAAACATTGAAAAAAAATAGTAAATATGATAACACTATAAATAGTATTATTAGAATTTAGGGGTGGAAGAATGTTTAAGAGAAGCAGGGGCATAGCCCTGTATCATCAATTAGAAACAGAGCTAATTGATCTTATAAATAGCGGAGAACTTAAGGAAAATGATAAGTTACCATCTGAAAGAGAATTATGTGAGCAATATAATGTTAGTAGAACAACAGCTAGGCAAGCCATTGGAGAATTAGAAAGAAAAGAGTATGTATATAAGGTCCATGGAAAGGGAACTTTTATATCTCCTAAAGTGTATAAACAACAATTATTAAAATTTTATAGTTTTACTGAAGAAATGAAAAAGCTTGGGAAAAATCCATCTTCAAAAATATTATCCTTTGATTTAATAAGAGCTGACAATAAGATTTCTGAAAAATTAAAAGTGGAAGAAAACTCACTGGTATATAAGATAGTAAGACTAAGAATAGCAGATGAAGTTCCAATGATGGTAGAGTGTACTTATTTACCTGAATATAGATTTATTGATTTGAAAGAAAAGATGCTTAAAGAAAAGCCTATGTATGATATATTTAAAGAAGTCTATAATGTTAGTCTAACTAAGGCTAAGGAAAGTTTTAAACCAATATTAATTTCAAAGAGTGATTCAAAATTATTAAATGTGGAAGATGGTACAGCTGCAATGAGAATTGAAAGAGTTACCTTTGAAAATGAAAGAGTTATAGAGTATACAGTAAGTGTTTCAAGAGGAGATAAATTTGAATATACTGTAGTTTTAGAAGAAGATTAATAAAGTAAAGAGACATCAAAAAAATTGATGTCTCTTTTATATATAAAATTAAATAATTAAGCTTTACCATTACTACCACAAAGAAGAATCTTGTGTTCAACTATTTTCTTCATAGCCTCTTTACCTGGAGTCATATATTTTCTTGGGTCATTAGCCTTTGGATTAGCTATGAAATAATCTTTTACTGCATCTGAAAATGGAATCTTTAAGTCTGTAGCAACATTAACCTTGCATATTCCAAGTTCTATAGCTTTTTTAACTAATTCATCTGGAACATCAGATGCACCATGTAAAACTAAAGGTACAGATACCTTTTCTCTAATTTTAACTAATCTATCAAAGTCTAATTTAGGAGTTCCTTTATATAATCCATGAGCAGTTCCAATTGCTATAGCAAGTGAGTCTACACCTGTTCTTTCAACAAATTCTAAAGCTGCATCAGGGTCTGTATATGCTCCTTCATTTTCATCTACCACTAAGTCATCTTCAACTCCAACAAGTTTACCAAGTTCAGCTTCAACAGTAGCGTCATATCTATGAGCAAAGTCTACAACTTCTTTTACCATGTTTACATTGTCTTCAAAGGAAAGATGGGAAGCATCTATCATACAAGATTTAAATCCAGTTATTATATGACTTTTTATAAGCTTTGGATCTTCAAAGTGGTCAAGGTGAATTGCTATTGGAATATCATATTTTTGAGAGGCTACTTCAGCCATAGCTACTATATAATCTGGACCAGCATAATCAATAGTTCCAGGAGTACCTGCGATTATGACAGGAGAGTTAAGCTCAGCGGCAGTCTCAACAACTACTTGAAAAGTTTCTAGATTGTGTATGTTAAAAGCAGGAATAGCATATCCTCCTTTTTGAGCTCTTAAAAGCATATCTTTAGTAGATTTAATTTTATTCATAAAAAACACCTCTCATAAATTAATTATTATATTCGTGAATTATAACCCCTTGAACAACTCTATTAACTGTTCCATCAGGTCTTGGATTATCAGGAGAAATTCCAAGTCTTAAAGAGTTAAAGAAAGAAATCATTTGACCAAATATTATATAATTAAATGCTATAAATGTATCATCTAATTTAGATCCATTAGCTGTTATATATTTATGAGAAATTTCCTTAAGATTTTCTCTGTCAAAATAATTTAAAACAGCAACCTTTTGAGTACCTTCATCATTATAAACTTCTTTTATTAAGTCATAATCATAAAGAGCTGTATAATCATTTGTAGAGCATAAGAATATAACTAAAGTATTATTATTTATTATTGACTTAGGACCATGTCTAAAGCCTAAGATTGATTCACAAACAGTAACTTGTTTACCAGAAGTTAATTCTAAATTTTTAAGAGCCATTTCATGGCAAAGACCCTTTAAGGCGCCAGAACCTACATAAACAATTCTTTCTGCTCCTAAATCTGAAATTGCTTTTGCATCTTTCCATTGATTATCAAGAGAAGCTTGTCCTTTAGTAGCTAATTCTTCAACGATTTTTTTATTTTCTTCTAGATTAGCTATATCAAATAAAAGTAGAGTAGCTAATGTCATACAAGTAAAGGAACTTGTCATAGCAAAACTCTTATCATTTGATTTTTCTGGCATTAATAAAACTAAGTTTCCTTCTTTTTCTTGAGACTTCTTAGCAAGCTCACCCTCTTTATTACAAGTAACAACTATGTGTGCTAGATTTTTAACTTTCTTTTCAAATAAATCATAAGTTCCAACACTTTCTGGGCTATTACCAGAACGAGCATAAGAAACTAAGATGGTATTTGCATTTTCATCTATATATTCATCTGGATTTGAAACGAAGTCAGTAGTTGCTATAGCTTCAACTATTTTACCTAACTTTTTAGCTAAATAAAGATATATGGTATCTCCAACATAGGCAGATGTTCCTGCTCCAGTTAAGATTATTCTTACATTGTCTTTATTTAAATTTTTTTCTAAGAATTTATTTATAGCTTCTTTATTATTTTCTACTATGTTTAAAGTCTCTTTCCATAATTCTGGTTGTTGATATATTTCATTGGCTGTATAAGTGGCTTTTAAGCTGGATAATTCTTCTTGAGTAAATCCAAAAATTTTATTCATAAATCTCACCCCTATTATAATGTTGTCATTACCAGTTGGTAGAAATAAAAAAGCACCAAAGATAATGATGTTATTACAAGTTAATATTACAATATTATCATAATAAATGTCAATAATTTACTAGTAACTTTGAAGAAATACCAATATAAAATTAAAAAGCGTATATTAATATTGAATGCTAATTATTTAAAAATAAAATGAGCATATATAATTACATATGCTCATTAAAAAATAATTATTTATCTTTACCAAAAACTTTTTCTTTTAATTTAAGTCCTGTTTTAGTAATTGCTAAACCACCTAAGGCAGTTTCTCTTAGAGAAGCAGGTAAAGATTTTCCTACTCTATACATAGCTTCAACTGTATCATCAAAAGGTATCTTGCTATGTATGCCTGCCATAACTAAGTCGGCAGTTGTTAAGGCGCTAACTGCTCCTGCAAAATTTCTTTTAGCACAAGGTACTTCTACTAAGCCAGCTATTGGATCACAAACTAGACCAAGTATATTTTTAAATACTATTGCCCCAGCATCTAAAGCCATTTCTGGAGTTCCACCCATCATTTCTACAGTGGCAGCAGCTCCCATAGCAGCAGCAGACCCACATTCAGCTTGGCATCCACCTTTAGCACCGGCTAATGTTGCATTTTGCGCAATTATCATACCTACAGCAGAGGATGCTAATAAACCTTGAATAAGTTCTTCATCACTTAGATTTAATCTTTCTCCTACAGTCAATATTACAGCTGGTAATATTCCGCAAGAACCAGCTGTTGGGCATGCCACTATTCTTCCCATAGAAGCATTTACTTCTGAACAAGATAAGGCTCTTGCCATAGCGCCAACCATAACATTCCCAGTTAAAGTATCCCCTTTTTCTAAGTATTTTTTTAATTTATAAGCATCTCCGCCAATTAATCCACTTACAGAATAAACTTCTTTTTCTTGCCCTTCATTAGCTGCTTCTTTCATAACTTGAAGAACTTTTTCCATACCTTTTATTACATCTTCTCTAGTACAGTTTTTACTTTCCATTTCATATTGAATAGCGTATTCAGCTAAGGAGAAATTATTCTCTCTACATATTTCTAATAATTCAGCACCGCTTCTTGCAATCATCTAAATATCCTCCTTTACTGGGTTTATAACAACTAGTTTTTCAACAGCTTCAACTTTCTTAATTTCATCAATAATGTCCTTTGTAATAGGGCTATCCATTTCAAAGACCATTCTTGCAGCCTTTCCTCTTTCTGTTCTAAAGACTTTCATGAAAGCTATATTAATATTATGCTCATAAACTATGGCTGTTACTTTAGATACAGCTCCAGGAACATCTTTATGTGAGATTATTAGTGTTGGGTATTCACCAGTAAATTCAACAACGCTACCATTTACCTCAGTGATTTTAATACTTCCACCACCTATTGATGATCCTACTATTTCATGAAAAACACCATCAATATCTTCAATTATAAATTTAACTGTATTAGGATGTGCATCTCCTAAATCAACTTCTTTAAACTCTATTTCAATATTTTTTTCTTTTGCTATTTCTAAAGAATTTCTAAGGTGTGTATCAGAAGGTTCCATTCCAAGGATACCTGCTACTAAAGCTTTATCTGTACCATGACCTTTATAAGTTTTGCCAAAAGAACCGTGTAAAAGAAAAGTAACTTTTTTCATTGGTTTACCACAGATTGCTCTAGCTACTTTTCCAAGTCTAGCAGCCCCTGCAGTATGAGAGCTAGATGGTCCAATCATAATTGGTCCAAGGATATCGAAAACACCATATGTATTCATTTTTTATCCTCCTTTGTTATATTTAATAAAATAAGATTTTTAGTGTCTAATTAAGTAATTCTTTCGTTAAATATAGTATAACATTTTTAAAAATCAAGATTGAAATTTTATCTAAATTTAATGTTAATAATTTAATTAGTTTTAGAAGTAAAAATATTTAGTAAAAAATCAATTTATTGATAAGAATAAGTATAAGGAAAAGAGTAATATTAATGAGAATTTTGACGAAGAAATATTATTAAATTAAATATTATTTAATTGAATTAAATAAAATGAACTTTAGGACTAAAAATATGTTAAAATATTCGTTTTTATTGCCTTGACCTAAGAGTTTTACTCTGTTAATATGGTATAGGACAATGAAATTTATAGCAAAAATACCTATAAATACGAACGTTGTCTACTCGGAAAAAGTTAATCAACCGTTATGGTTTATAAAAAAAGAATGTTAATGTTCTTTTTATAAGGAGGAAATAAAAAATGTCAGCATTTGTTGTATTAGGAGCTCAATGGGGAGACGAAGGAAAAGGAAAGATGACAGATTACTTAGCAGAAGAGGCAGAAGTAGTTGTTAGATTCCAAGGAGGAAATAACGCTGGACATACAGTTGAAGTTGAAGACAAACAATACAAGTTACACTTAATACCTTCAGGAATATTACATGACGAGAAATTAAACGTAATAGGAAATGGTGTTGTAGTAGATCCTAAAGCACTATTTACAGAAATAGATTATTTAGAAGGCTTAGGAGTAAAAGTAACTCCAGAGAAATTAATAGTTAGTGATAGAGCACATCTTATAATGCCATACCACATAACTTTAGATAAGTTAAAAGAAAAAGCTAGAGGAAAAAATGATATAGGAACTACTTGCAAAGGAATAGGTCCTTGTTATACAGATAAATATGAAAGATCAGGAATAAGAGTTTGTGACCTTATGCACAAAGATTCTTTTGCTGAAAAATTAAGAATAAACATCGAAATGAAAAATGGATACATCAAATTATTAGGTGGAGAAGAGTTAAACTTCGATGAAATATACAATGAATATATGGCATTTGCTGAAAGATTAAGACCATATGTTAAAGATACTTCAGTTGAAATATACAACGCTATCCAAGCTGATAAAAATGTATTATTTGAAGGAGCTCAAGGAATGCTTCTTGATATAGACTATGGAACTTATCCATATGTTACATCATCAAACACAACTTCATGTGGAGTTGCTAGTGGAGCAGGTATAGGACCAAACATGGTAACTAATGCTGTTGGTATAGCTAAAGCTTATACTACAAGAGTTGGTAAAGGACCATTCCCAACAGAGCTTGAAAATGAAACTGGTGATTGGATAAGAGAAAAAGGTCATGAGTACGGAGTAACTACAGGAAGATCAAGAAGATGTGGTTGGTTAGACCTTGTTATCTTAAAAACTACTACAAGAGTTTGTGGATTAACTTCATTAGTAGTAACTAAAATAGATACATTAGCTGGATTAGATAAAATACAAATGTGTGTTGGATATGAATTAGATGGAAAAGTTATAGATTACTTCCCAGCTAGTTTAGAAGATTTAGCTAGATGTAAACCAGTATATGAAGAGTTCGAAGGATGGGGAGAAGAAGTTGCTGATGCAAGAAGCTACGAAGAGTTACCAGAGAACGCTAAAACTTACTTAAGAAGAATAGAAGAGTTCACAGGAACTAAAGTTTCTATAGTTGGTGTTGGACCAAAGAGAAACCAAACTATAAGAGTAAGAGAAGAACTTTAATAAGTAGTAAAGAATAATTACTTTAAAATAGCTTAAGATTATTTAATCTTAAGCTATTTTTTATTTTAGGGTATAATATTTTTAAATTAATTTAGAATAAAATTATGTAATTTAAGAGGAGAATTGTATGGGATATATAATGGATTTAAGAAAAGAACTTCCTAATCCACATAGACCACTTATAATGTGTTCAGCTGGAATAATAATAATTGATAAAAAGGGAAGGGTATTATTACAAAAAAGAACTGACAATAATAAATGGGGACTTCCTGGAGGAAGTTTAGAGCTTGGCGAAAGTTTTGAGGAAGCTGCTATTAGAGAGGCATACGAAGAAGTGGGGCTTAAGGTCAAGAGTTTAAGCTTATTTAATGTTTACTCTGGTAAAGAGTGTTACAATAAATATCCTAATGGGGATGAAATTTATAACGCATCTTCTATATTTATTTCAAATGATTATGAAGGAGAAGTAGTCTTAGATGGAGAAGAAAGTGCAGATGCTGTATTTTTTAAAAAGGTAGATATTCCTTCACTAGAAGAGGTTAATCCTCCAGATAGGATTGTGATAAAAGATATAATAGAAAAATTAAATATAGAAAAGTATATATAAGTTTTATTTTAAATATTATAATTCAGAGTGAAATACTTGTATTTGAAATTTATAGGGAGTATAATTAAGGATATAACTTTTAATTTAATTAAGAGAGGTGTAGTTTATTATGATAACTAAAGACATGACAATTGGAGAAGTAATAAGAAAAATGCCAACAGCTGCTGAGGTATTAATGAGCTTTGGTATGGGATGTGTTGGATGCCCATCAGCTCAAGCTGAAACTTTAGAAGAGGCTGCAATAGTTCATGGAATAAACTTAGACGATTTAATAGAAGCTATAAATAACATAGAATATTAATTTTAAGCTCTGTTTAAAATAAGAAGTGCTTTTTTAATAGGTGCTTCTTATTTTTATACTATTTACTTTAAAAGTTAATTATTAAGTTTAAATATAAGATTAATTTAAATACATTGTTTATAAATTATATATTTAAAAAATTTTTTTGAAAAAAATAAAAAATAACTATTGATAAATAATAATTATTATTATATAATAATGACATAAGGTTGATGAGGAAATACATCAACAAAAAAACACTTAAATAAAGACTTTTAAATTATGATATAAATTGAAATTAGATAAATTGTTTGTTTTGTAGGAGGAATAAGATTATGAAAAAATTTGTTTGTACAGTATGTGGATATGTTTATGAAGGAGAAAAAGCACCAGAAAAATGTCCAGTATGTGGAGTTGGAGCTGACAAGTTCATAGAGCAAGGAGAAGACCTAGCATTTGCAGATGAGCACAGAATCGGAGTTGCTAAAGGTGTAGATGAAAGAATAATCGAAGGATTACAAGCTAACTTTGTAGGAGAATGTACAGAAGTAGGAATGTACTTAGCTATGTCAAGACAAGCTGACAGAGAAGGATTCCCAGAAGTTGCTGAAGCTTATAAAAGAATAGCTTTCGAAGAAGCAGAACATGCTGCTAAATTCGCAGAAATGTTAGGAGAAGTTGTAGAAGCTGATACAAAAGCTAACTTACAAGCAAGAGTAAATGCAGAGCATGGAGCTTGCCAAGGTAAGAAAGATTTAGCTACTTTAGCTAAACAATTAAACTTAGATGCAATCCACGACACAGTTCACGAAATGTGTAAAGATGAAGCTAGACACGGAAAAGCTTTCGCTGGATTATTAAACAGATACTTTAAATAAGAATCCATCACAAATTGTTTGTATTGATATATTTATAAAGAAAACACCACTAAAACACCTAGTTTAGTGGTGTTTTTCTAGTTTGAAAGGTATTTTTTGATTTGATATACTTCCAAATGAGGAGTGATTAAAATGGGGAAAGCTTATGAAAAAGTTTATGAAGTTACTTATGGAGAAACAGATGGAAGAAAAGACTGTAGAATAACTTCAATGATGAACTTCTTTTCAGACTGTTGCTTAAGTCAAGAAGAAAAGAATTCAATGAACTATGCAGATAATAGCAGTGAAACTACTTGGGTATTTTTTGATTATGAAATAATAGTTAATAGATATCCAAGATATAGAGAGAAAATTAAGGTAAAAACTTATGTTGAATCTATAAGAAAGTTTTATTCTAACAGAGTATTTGAGGCTTATGATATGGATGGGGCCTTAGTAGCTAGGGCTGATGTATTAGCCTTCTTAATAAACAAAAAAACTAGAAGACCAGCTAGAATAAGCGATGAAGAATATGAGATTCATGGATTAAGTAAGGAGTCTTCAAAATTATTAAGAAAAAAATTAAACTTTGAGAAATTTGATAAAGAAGATTTAGAGATGAATTTTCACATAAGATATTTAGATATAGATCTAAATATGCATGTAAGTAATATTAAGTATGTAGAGTGGATTTTAGAAACAGTACCAGTTGATATTGTTCTAAATTACAAAATGAAAAAAATAAAAATAAAATTTGAAAAAGAAATTACATATGGTCATAATGTAATTATAAAGTCAAAAATAATTAAGGGTGAAGATGAAGTAAAGGTTCTTCATAAAGTAGAAAATGAAGAGGGAGAAAGCATTACTTTAGCAGAAACTTATTGGTATTAAAATTTTTCTAGGAGAATTAATTATGAGCGAAAATAAATTTATGAAAAAATATGATGTACTATATTATGATTCAGATGTTAATAAAAACATAAGAATGGTTCCACTTATGAAAATCTTTGGTGATGTATCTGCAATCCATGAGGAAGAGTTAGCTTATGAAGGAATTAAGTATTTAAAAGATCATGAATTAAGTTGGATTATTTATAGTTATTCAATAGATATAAAAAAGCCAATACCATATAAAAGTTCAATAAATGTGGAAACTTATCTAGAAGGAATAAAGAAATTTTATGCTTGTAGAGTATATAAAGTTTATAATGAAAAAAATGAACTTGTGGCTGAAGGAAAGATTATTTTCTTATTAATAGATTTAGAAAAGCGTAGAGCTGTTAGAATACCTAAAGAGTATTGTGAGTTAATAAACATGAGTGATACTGGAGAGGTAGAGTTAAAATCAACTAAAGTTGAAAAATTAATTAGAGAAGATTTAGAATCAAATATTTCTGTAAGAAGAAGTGATATAGATTTTAATAAGCATGTTAATAACACTAAATACTTAGAATGGACTATGGAAGCTACACCAGAGTGTATTTTAGATGAATATAGCCTTATATCAGCTAAAATAAAGTATGAGAAGGAAGTTAGACTTGGAGATGATGTAAATATTGTTTGCCAATGGGATGAGATTGAAGAAGGTTATAAGTGCCTTTACAAGATTGTAAACAATAGGTTAGGAGAAGTTTCAGCTTCAATAGAAACAATTTGGAAAAAAGAGTTTTAAAAGTAATAAAACCCTCGGTATGGCTAGGAGTTTTTAGCCTAGTTATACCAAGGGTTTTGTATTAAATAAAAATAAATTTTATTTAATTAAAAAATATATTATTCATAGAAAATATATTACTGAAGGGTACAAGAAAGTGCAGCAGTAAATCCAGAACTCCAAGCCCATTGAAGATTAAATCCACCACAATCTCCATCTACATCTAATAATTCACCACAAAAATAAAGGTTATCTACTAACTTTGACTGAAGAGTTTCAGAATCAACTTCCTTTGTATTTATTCCACCAGTAGTTACCTGAGCTGCTTGGAAGCCATTTGTTCCAATACATTTAAATTCCCAAGATTTCATAAGGTTTATTAAGGCTTTTTTCTCTTTCCAAGTAAGTTCATAACATGGTTTATGTAAATTATCTATACCTGCTTCTCTTAATAATATAGGTATCATTTTTTTGTTAACAACACCTATAAGTGAGTTTATAACTTCTCTACAAGAAAAAACAGCAAAATGTCCTTCTAAGAAATCTTCTAATTCCTTTAATGATTTATCAGGCATCATATCAACTAAGATTTTAACCTCTTTACCTTTAAAGCATCCTAAGGAAGCTTCTCTAGATATTTGTAATATTGGAGGGCCAGATATGCCGTAGTCTGTAAAAAGAATCTCTCCAAATTCTTTTCTAATACTTTTTCCATCACATAAAACTTCAGCATAACCATTAAACTTTATTCCTGATAAAGCTTTAAGTTTATTGTGAGATAGTTTTAATTGTACTATAGCTGGATTAGGTTCAATAATAGAGTGGCCTAAACTTTTAGCAAGAGTATATCCAGAGCCATCAGAACCAGTTTTAGGAGCAGATTTTCCTCCACAAGCCATTATTAACTTTTTACACTTAATCACAGGTGAATCCTCATTTCCTGTGGATAAAGTAAATTTACCCTTAGATTTGTGGATAGATTTTACTTTGTAAGAATTATAAACAGGAATTTCACGTTCTTCTAAGGCCATTTTTAAAATATCTACAACAGAAGAGGCCTGTAAAGATTGAGGATAATTTTTCCCTTTTTCAAGTTCTATTATTGGTAATCCTAGATTAAGAAAAAAGGCTTTTGTATCTTCTACAGAAAATTTATTTAAAGATTTAATAAAAAATCCATCATTTGCACTATGAAAGTTTTCAAATGGAAAACTTATTAATGAATTTGTTATATTACATCTACCGTTTCCTGTAGTAAGAATTTTTTTACCTATTCTGTCTGTTCCTTCAACTATGGCAACATCTAATCCAAAATTCTTTGCTGTAATTGCAGCTGTCATACCAGAAGCTCCGCCTCCTATAATAACTACATCATGGTATATCATAAGTTTAATTTCTCCCTTCTAAATTTGTATATATTAATAATCAAAATAATTTTCTAAAATTCTTATATGTTTAATCATAACATTTCTAAGTTTGAATTGTATCATATTTGACTAGTAATAGATACTTAAAGAGAAGAAATTATAAGGTTATATTATTTTATTTAAGGAGTAATACTAAATAATGAGGTGAATATTATGAAATTTAGGATTACCAATGAAAATATAGAGGGGTATAATACAGAATTAAAGATTAGAAGAATGAATTATGATCAAGTAGTGGTAAATTATCAAAATAATTCTGGAATAAAAACATTTAAAATTAATGAGGGAGAATTAGTTTCAGAAGGAGAAGTTGATGATATAATTAAAAAATACAATGACTTATTAAAAATAAAAATAAACAGAGGAACATCAGCTTTATTTTATAAAGGTATAATAGATTCAATTGAAGAATCTATTGAGGAAGTAAAATCCTTAAAAGTTTTAAATGATTTTACTAAATCAACAAGTAAAAGAGGAATTTGGGATAAAGAGATACTTATATACCTAAACGAAAGCTATCCAATAAAAATTGAAGCAAGTGGAAGAAATTTTAGGGAAGATAGTTATAAGTTCAATATTAAGGTTCTAGAAGAAGCAGAATTCATTGAAATGTGCCATTTTAATATAGGAAAATTAAAGAATCAAATAGGTTGGAGAGAAAGGCAGTTAAATGTCTATAAAAAAATAGTTGAAAAAATAGAAAAAGAGAGTAATTTTGAGTAAAATGGCGAATTGTAATTATAATTTTATTAAATAGCTATAAATGGCCTAAAATAACTAAAAAAAGTGTTGACATAACTTTAGTTTTTGGGTATTATATTCCTTGTCAGGTCGCCAAGTGCGAAAGACGAAAAACAAAATAAACAAATTTAGTTTAAAGCTAAAACTGGTCAAAAATGATGTGGTTTTAAGAGTTAATGTGGCCCCTTGGTCAAGCGGTTAAGACACCACCCTTTCACGGTGGTAACAGGGGTTCGATTCCCCTAGGGGTCACCAACATGGTCGCATAGCTCAGCTGGGAGAGCACCTGCCTTACAAGCAGGGGGTCACAGGTTCGATCCCTGTTGCGACCACCATAAAACTTTTAATGGCTCAGTAGCTCAGTTGGTTAGAGTGCCGGCCTGTCACGCCGGAGGTCGAGGGTTCGAGCCCCTTCTGAGTCGCCACATTTTTGGCCCCTTGGTCAAGCGGTTAAGACACCACCCTTTCACGGTGGTAACAGGGGTTCGATTCCCCTAGGGGTCACCATATTACGGTCGCATAGCTCAGCTGGGAGAGCACCTGCCTTACAAGCAGGGGGTCACAGGTTCGATCCCTGTTGCGACCACCATAAAAGTTTTTAATGGCTCAGTAGCTCAGTTGGTTAGAGTGCCGGCCTGTCACGCCGGAGGTCGAGGGTTCGAGCCCCTTCTGAGTCGCCAGTTTTGGCCCCTTGGTCAAGCGGTTAAGACACCACCCTTTCACGGTGGTAACAGGGGTTCGATTCCCCTAGGGGTCACCATATATACGGTCGCATAGCTCAGCTGGGAGAGCACCTGCCTTACAAGCAGGGGGTCACAGGTTCGATCCCTGTTGCGACCACCAAAACTTTTAATGGCTCAGTAGCTCAGTTGGTTAGAGTGCCGGCCTGTCACGCCGGAGGTCGAGGGTTCGAGCCCCTTCTGAGTCGCCACATGCTGGTGTGGCTCAATTGGCAGAGCAGCTGACTTGTAATCAGCAGGTTATCGGTTCAAGTCCGATCATCAGCTCCAAAGAACTTCAGTTAAACTGAAGTTTTTTTTTATTCTTTTAGAGAGTAATTCGCCATTTAATTTATTTATGCAAAAAAGTACACCTTATCTTTTAAGTAAGATAAGGTGTATTTTTTCTTTTTTGAAGATTTTTCTTTATTCTTATGTCATCTCCGTAAGTTTTAAATAGAAGAAAGTTTCCTAGCAATCTAGAAGTTATTCTTTCTGCATAAGCTTGCTTCAATTCAGGAAGATTTAAATTTGTAGATATAATCATCTTTTTATTTAATAATATTTTTTTGTTTAGAAGGGTAAATAACTCAGTTGTAGAGAAATCAGTTATTTGTTCTGCGCCTAAGTCATCTATAACAAGTAAGTCACAATTTATAAGCAAATCTTCTAATTCATGATCATTATTAAATCGTATTTCTCTAAGATTTCTAATAAGTTCATCTGATGTTCTATAAACTACAAGAAATCCATTATCTAATAATTCTTTAGCTATGCAATAAGTTAAAAATGTTTTTCCAGTTCCAGGACTACCATAGAAAAGTATATTTTCATTATGCTTATCAAATTTAGGGATATATCCATTAACCATTTTATCAATGATTATTTGCATATTTTCTCTTGGAGAATATTTTTCATTACCATTATTTAAAGGAGAAAAAACATTTATATCAAATTTTGAAAAATTATTTAGCTTTAAAGCATCAGCCATATGAGAATTTTCATAGTATATGTCTACAAGTTTTTTCTTATAACAAATACATTTTTTAGTGCCTATATATCCTGTATCTTTGCAAGATTGACAGGTATAATGCATATCTAAATAATCTTTTGGATATCCACTCATAGCAAGTAGTTGATCTTTTTCATCTCTAAGATTTTCAATTTCTTTTTTTAATTTTTCAAAACTTTCTTTTTCATGTTTTCTTAAAGCAAGCATTGAAAGTTTTAAAGAAAGCTTATTTATTTCTCTTTCATACTCAAAAACTTGAGGTAGCTTTTCTTTTAACTCTTTTTGTCTATTAGCTAGATTTGATTTTTCTTTTTGACGGATTTTTTCATACATATCCATCAATTGACTTTTATAACCTTTAATCATTCAATATCCCATCCTAACAATTGTTTTTCTAAGGAATCATAGTCATAATCTCTTTGGGTAAAGTTTGCTTCTCTAGCTGGTTTCTTTTGAATTGGAGCTGAATTATTTTTGTTAAATGGTTTTTTTATACTAGATGTCTTTTTAATATCTTTTTTTGCCACATCATCAAGCGTTTTTATACCATCTTTAAACCATTTACCTAAGATACCATCTATATATTTAAAATCAGCTCTGTTTAAACGTTCAAAGCATATATCACAAGCCTTAAGTATTAACTCAACAGAGAAGTTATAAGTTAAAAGCCACTTTTCCATCATAGTTTCCTGTGGCTTCATTATTTCGGTATTTTGAATTCCTAAATACTTAAGAATTTTTCTTATTTTAACCCATTTGTCTTCTGTTTTAGTTATATAAGCTTGAGCTTCCTCTATTGATTTTATTCCGGCATTATGCCATCCAAGAGCCACTGTCTCTATGTATCTAACATCTTTTTTACCCTTAGATACACAGTACTCTATTAGTATTAATATAAGCTCTGAGGAAAAATTAAGCTCTGTTTGCCAAGAAAGATAAGTTGTCATTTCCTTTGTGGATAAAGGACGACATATAAGCTTTTCTATATCTTTGAGCATATCCTTAGTGTTATTTTCATCAAGGGCTGATAATAAATCAACAGAGTTTTGACTTGATGAATGATTACCTTCTGATAAGTCTAAAAATTCTATTTTAAAGTTATTCATTTTATCTATAGGAACTAGTTTTATAACACCTTCGTCATGCCAATAATTAAGAGCATTCATTATATCTGATTCTAAAAGATTTAAGTTTGTTGCTAAAATTGAAGAGTTAACTCCAGGTTCTCCAGTGAAATTATATTTTAGCAATAATAAATAAACCTTAATAAATTCTCCACGAGCTTTAGGCATATATTCTTCTAGGAATACATTACTAACAGGAGTAAACTTAGTGGCTGAGTTTTTTAACATAAAAGTACTCAAAAAATAACCACCTTTCTAGATTTATAAATAGTCTAAATTTTAAAATGTATATAAATAAAAAATAGACTATGTTTAATTATATCAAAGTGTCTTTTCTATAACAATAAAGGAGGCTTCTATAAATTGCAAAAAATATTTTATTTACATGAATAATTTTTTGTTAAGTGGGAACATTAATTTACGTGTTTAAATTTATACTAAAATTTTTATTAAAAGGAGAATTATGAATATGAGTATTTCAGAGGGTGAGGGGAGAAACTTTATTAAAGTTTTTCTAATTACCTTAATTATTTTATTTTGTACAGTTAAAACTAATGTTTTTGCTAACTCTTTATATCAAAGATGGGGAAGTGAAAAACTTATTTTTGTAAATATGCCTTGTATGGCTAATGTTTATGTGGAGGCTTATGAATTATCTCTAAATAACAAAGGTATAGGGTATATAGGAAATCCTGATACAGTTGAAACTGTTTTAAATAAAATAAAACAAACATACATAGATAAGGCTTCTGAAAAGGGAGTTTTAGTTAAAGAAGTAAATTTTGATACAAAAATAGATTTAAAAAAGAAAATGATTCAATCTAAAGATTTAAGTTCAGTAGAGGATATAACTTCAAAGATAATGCTTGCTAATGATATTTTAGAAGAGTCATTACTAGATGTAACTATTGAAGCTGAAATTGATGAAGTGGCATCAATAGAGCCAGCAGTTGAAGTTATAAAACTAGAAGACAAGTATTTAGGAGAAAATACTATTAAAGAAGGAAAATGGGGAGAGAAAAAGGTTAAAAAGAAAGTAACATTTGTAAATGGAAAAGAATCAGAAAGTGAAATAATATCTGAATCAGTTTTGAAAGAAGCTGAGAGTACAAAAATATATAAGGGAATAAAAAATCCAATTAACTCTAATATGGCATTTTTAACTCATCCAACTAGAGGAGGAGTTATAACATCTGTCTTTGGAGAAAAGAGTAGAGGAGGCCATAGAGGGGTTGATATAGCGGTTCCTAGTGGAACACCAATAGGAGCTGCTTTTGATGGTGTAGTAAGTTTTGTTGGATATGACGACATATATGGCAATATGGTTAAGATAAAACACGATGATAATACAGAAACTCTCTACGCTCATGCTAGTTATATATTAACTGAGCTTGGAAAAGAAGTGAAAAAAGGTGAGACTATTGCCAAAGTTGGTAGTACTGGAAGAAGTACGGGGCCTCACCTGCATTTAGAACTTATATATAAGGGTAATCCTATTAATCCTGTAGATTATATAAGTTAGTTTTAAATATTTTCAAGTAAAAAAGATAAATCTATGACTCCTTCTCCAACAGAATCAGAAGGTAGTTCATATTTATTATTAGAAGCTATTTTTAATAAAGAACATAAATCTTTGTAATTTAGTTCTGGCTTGGCCTCTAAAAGTAGTGCACATACTCCAGATATGTAGGCACAGGCTAAGGAGGTTCCTTGAAAGACTGTGTAACTACTATCTAATTTATGAGGATATAGTTTTATTCCATTTCTTTCAGAAATATATTTTTTATCTGAGTTTAAGCACATTATATTAGCACAGGCTGCACAAAAATCTGGTTTTTTCACATTAGAATTTCCAGATGAAGAAAATTTAAAAGTTGTTGTTGGTGTCTTTGTAGAATCTATACCACCAACTGTTATACACCAAGGAGATAATGCTAAGCCTTGAATAGTGTTATCTCCTTCTATACTTCCAGAAGGGACAACAGGAATAATATTTTTACTAACTGCTAACTTAAAAAGTTCGTTAAAGTAATCTGATATTTTAATATTATGGCTAGTAAGTTCAAAAGGTAAACATAAAACTCTTATAGGATTATTCTCTTGATTTATAAGAGTTTCAATGGCGAAAAGTATATCTGAAACATAGCCCTTTCCATTAGCATCAAAGGCCTTTATACAAGATATTTTGGTGTTTTCTGCAATTCCTCTAAAAACAAGCTTTGATGAATATCCACTTCCACATATAATCCCACTTAAAGCAGTTCCATGTCCATTATCATCATAAGGATAAGAATAGTTGTTTAATAAATCTAAAAACATATCTATTTTGTTTGTAGGATTTGTTAGATCTTGATGAGGATAGACTCCACTATCAATTAAACCAATAGATACATTCTTGCCAGTAAAATTAAAAGATTTATTGGTGGCAATTCTATTAGCAGTACCTATACTAAGCCCACAAAGTATAGCATGGTCATCAAAAGAAATAAATTCTACCTCAGGATATTCAATTAACCTATTAATAGCTTTTGGTGTAAGAATAGCGCAAATCAAATTTAATGACTTAATTTCTCTTATAACAATACCTCTAAGCTTAGGTATTTTCTTTGTTATATCTTCCATAAATTTTTTGCATTTTATAAGAACTCTATAATTCGTATAATAAGAGCGATTTATATAAATTTTTAGATTGCTATCCAATTTTTGTTTTATTGAAAACATAATAAATACTCCCATATTATTTATTATTTTATAATATATGAATGGGAGTATGATTTTGACAATGTATTAACTTTTCCATTTAAAAATGATAATTCCAACTATCATTAATATTATTCCTAAATAATTATGGGCAGCAAATCTGATTTTTTCACTATCAAAAAGGGCAAAAGCATCTATTATTCCTGCTGTTAAGAGTTGGGATATTAAGATTATTGATATACCAAAGGTTGGTCCTAAGGTTCCTACAGCAGCCATAACAGTATAGGTTATAACAACACCAATTGCTCCTCCTAGTAGATATATTTTGTTTACAGAACGAAGTTCAGAGTAATTACCATTTCTTAGCATAAGCATAATAAGCAGTGCTAAAACAAAAGCAGAACCTTGAACTATGGTATTTGTTTCCCAAACACCTATCTTTTCTGAAACTCTTGTGTTAAAAACTCCTTGGATACTCATTGCTGCTCCAGAAATAATTGCTAAAATAATACCAAGCATAATAAATCACCTCAAGCTTAGTATTTCCACAAATAAAAAAATAACTCTCTAAATTTTAGAGAGCTATCTTACAACAATCATTTTTGAAAAAAATTTCTTCTATTTGATTTATTGAAAAACCTAAGCTTATTCCTAAGCTTATAAAATCTTCAAATAATGTTTTATAGTGATCAATAGATGGAGATATTATTAAGTCATTTACATCTATAAGTAAAGTTAAAAATTGATCGCTTAAACAATAATCATTTGGTTTAACTATTAATTTCTTTAAGCAAGTATAATTTTTATTTAAGCCTATAGTAAGGATTTGTTTTAAACAATCGATATATTTTTCTAAAACTAATTGTTTTGAAACTCTAGATTTATTGCTATCATTCCAATAAATAAAGCATTTTGTTTCATCAGCTAATTCGCTTATTTTAACTTGAAGCGCTAAGTACATTCTAGTTGCAACTTTATAGTCATTTAAATTACTATCGATAACAAGTTCCTTGTTAAACTTATCTTGTTGAATAAAAAAATTATCTAACTCCATGAGTATATCCCCCTATCTTCTTAAGCAAAAAATGCTTACTAGTTAATTTTACAGAATCTTTTCACAATTGAAAAGGAGCGAAAACGAATACAAATCTAAAAAGTTACGAAATGTTAATTTACAATTATTTTAACCTAAGTTAATTGAATATATGTCATATAAATATTAATATAAATAGACACAATATAAATTATTTAGTAATTTCTTAGATCGTATGATTTTACAGGGATTTCTCTTTTGTTATTTTGAAATCTCCAAAGTTCTATTTTAGAAATTTTTAATATGTTCTTTTGAGAAGATTCTCTTAAGTTAAAAACAGTAGGTTGCGTATTATTCTTTTTATGATTTTCTTTAAAGTTAGGGTTGTTTATAGGTATGTATAGAGGAGAGTCAACACGCTCCCTAACATTAAAACCATGTAACTTTAACATATCATTGAATAATCTATGAATTTTTTTAATATAACCTTTGTTTTCGATTTGTAAGTTTAGAGCTTTATTAGTACTTTCATTAAACTCAGCACTACCAGTTAACTCTATCTTAAATTTCTTATAAGGTTTAATTAATTTAAGGACCACTTCATCTAGTTTATCTAGATTGGGGTTATCAATTGTTTCAAGAGGAATGTGTAAACTTATATGATTTCTTGGTAATTTGTATTTTCTTAATAAACCTCTTTGAATTGATTCAAGGGATTTACAAGACTCCTCATCAAACAATGCTACTAAATAATATTTCATAACAAAACCTCTCTTGAATATTAGTTTGTTCCAAATAAATACAAACTTTGTTATAAATTATAACATATAGAATTTTTAAAAAAAATAATAAGAGAGAAATTTCAGAATAAAAAGTATTTTTAGACAATATAAATTGGGTAAATTTTAAAAGTAAACAATAAAAAAAATCTTTAAATATTAGCTTATTATGATATAATGAAAATTATGAGTAATACTTTAAATTTCACGGTTTAGCCAGTTTAAATATGGTTAATCGAAATAAAAATTTTAACTAAACAAGAATAAAAAAGAAGAAAATGGTAATTGTATACATATAAAAAATTAGCAAGGGTGAATTGTATGAATAGATTAATTATAAATGGCGGTAAAGCTTTAAAGGGATCTATAGAAATAAACGGAGCTAAAAATGCTGCCGTAGCTATATTACCGGCAGCTATACTAGCTAGCAAAGGTGAATGTATTATTGATAATGTACCAGATATAGCTGATGTACATTGCTTAGAGAGAATAATTAGATCATTAGGATGTAATGTTGAAAAATTGGATAATAACACATTAAAGATAAATGCTGAAGAAATAAAAACTGTAGAAGCTTGTGGAAATGATGTAAGAAAAATGAGAGCTTCTTATTATTTCATAGGAGCACTTTTAGCACGTTTTAAAGAGGCTAAAGTTGAACTTCCAGGAGGTTGTCCAATAGGAGTTAGACCTATTGACCAACATATAAAAGGATTTGAAGCACTAGGAGCTAAGGTTTCAATAGAGCATGGTGCTGTAAATATAATGGCAGAAAAATTAATAGGAACAAATATATTCTTTGACGTAGTAAGTGTTGGAGCTACTATAAACCTTATGATAGCGGCAACTTTAGCAGAAGGAACTACAGTGTTAGAAAATGCTGCAAGAGAGCCACACGTAGTAGACGTAGCAAACTTTTTAAATGCTATGGGAGCTAATGTTAAAGGGGCAGGGACGGATGTCATAAGAATCAAAGGTGTTAAGGAATTAAAAGGCTGTAATTATAGTGTTGTACCTGATCAAATAGAAGCAGGAACATTTATGATAGCAGCGGCAGCTACAAGAGGAGACGTAACAATTCAAAATGTTATACCAAAGCACTTAGAATCAATTTCAGCTAAGCTTTTAGAAATGGGAGCTAAAGTAGAAGAGGGAGACGATAGTGTTAGAGTTTATGTTGATGGAGATTTAAAAGGAGTAAATTTAAAAACTGCTCCATATCCAGGATTCCCAACAGACGTTCAACAACCAATGTGTACTCTACTATCTACAGCTAAAGGTAGAAGTATAATAGTTGAAACTATATGGGAAAATAGACATAAGCATGTAGATGAACTTAAAAAAATGGGAGCTACTATAAAAGTTGAAGGAAGATCAGCTATTATAGATGGTGTAGATAGACTTACAGGGGCTGTTGTTAAGGCTACTGACTTAAGAGCAGGAGCTGCAATGGTTATCGCAGGTTTAATTTCTGATGGAGTTACAGAAATAACAAGTATTGAACACATAGATAGAGGATACCCTCATATAGAAGAAAAGTTCAGAATGCTTGGTGCTGATATAGTCAGAAAATAAGAACAATAAATGGGGGAAATATATGATTTTTTGTTCACTATATAGTGGAAGCAGTGGTAATAGCATATTAGTAGGTTCAGAAAAAACTAAAATACTAATTGATGCAGGATTATCAGGCAAAAAAATAATAGATGGTTTACAAGAAGTAGGTCAAAATCCAAATGAGATTGATGGTATTTTCATAACCCATGAGCATAGTGACCATATAAAAGGAGCAGGTATATTATCAAGAAAATTTAATATACCTATATATGCAAATGAGCTTACTTGGAAAGCCATGGAGAAATCCCTAGGAAAAATAAAAGAAGAAAATATAAAAATTATGCCTAAGAGAAGCACCATGAGTTTAAATGATTTAGATATAACATCTTTTAATACTCCACACGATTCTGTGGCTTCAACAGGTTATACTATAAAGCACAAAGGAAAAAGTGCAAGTATTGCGACTGATATTGGAACATTTACAGAGGAAATATTAAGAAATATTAGAGAATCTGAAGTTATTTTATTAGAATCAAATCATGATGTACAGATGGTTAAGTTTGGACCATACCCTTATGAACTAAAAAGAAGGGTACTTAGTGAGGTTGGACATTTATCTAATGAAGATTGCGGAAAAGCTATCGTTGATATAATGAAGCATGATAAGCATAGAAAAATAATATTAGGTCATTTAAGCAATACTAATAATGTGCCAGAATTAGCTGAACAAGCTGTTATTAATGTATTAAATGCACATAAAATTAACATAGGGAAAGATTTAGAGCTTAAGTTAGCAGATAGACATAAACCAAGTAGTTATATAAGTTTTTAAGTAAGGGGAATTTATATGAAAAAAGGGATGATTTTATTAATTCTATCATCTTTTTTGTTAGTTGGATGTGACAGCATAAAAATGGATAAGTTAGCAGCTAACAATAATGAGAGGGTAAAAACAATAGCTAATGATTTAATAGGAGATATTGATTTATCTTTATACTTTGATGGAACTAAGGATGAACAGAATCCTAAAATAGAGCAACAAGAAATACTTGTTGATGGTGATGAAATTTTAGGGCAGTATTTAATACAAGCTCTTATTCAAGGGCCATCTCAAAAGGGAAGTTTAGCTCCTATATTACCTAAGGATACTAAATTATTATCTTTTGATATAAAAGATGATATTGCAATCATAAATTTAAGCAAGGAAGCTATTGTAAATATGAGTGCAACTAAAGAACAGGCAACCTTAGAAGGTATAATAGCTACAATAACCCAAATACCAAGTATTAATAAGATTAATATACTTGTTGATAATCAAATGGTTGATTCATTAGGTGGTAATTTTGACATTAGTAAACCTTTCGGAAAAGAAGATATACCTAATTTAAAGATAAATAATTAGGGAATTTGTAAAAATGTAAACAAATAATTTCATATGTATTAAAAATATATATTTTATATGTTTATTAATTAGTAAAATATTGAAATATATTGTCTAAATTATTATAATTTTGATATAAAGTTGATTAAAAAGGAGAAGGAAGTATGAGTTTATATAAGCAATGGACAGACATGGTTGTAGAATATGTTAAGGTTAAGGGAGAAGCTGCATTCTGGAAAGAATATAGTGATGTAGAAACTAAAATATACAAAGATTTATTAGCTAATCACAAAGAAGTTAAGAAAGCTACAATTGCAGATTTAGCTAAAGAATACGGTACAACAGAAGAGTTTGTAATGGGATTCGTAGATGGAATAAACGATAGTTTAAAAACTCCATATGACTTAGAAAAAGTTGAAAGCAATACAGAATTATCATTTGATATAGACTTTGAAAATTTATACTACAATATGTTAGATGCAAAAGCAGATTACTTATTTAACTTACCTCAATGGGATGCTATATTCTCAGGAGAAAAGAGAAGAGAAATCCAATTCAGATACAGAGATTCAAAAACTGTAAGAAATGAAGAAGTTAAAGTTGGAAGAAATGAACCATGTCCATGTGGAAGTGGAAAGAAATATAAAAAGTGTTGTGGAAAATAATTAATTTTTTGAATAGGTAGACTTAGTCTACCTATTTTTTATGTGCTTTTTTAAGATTTTAATATGATATAATTTAAGTATTAATTATTTTGGGGGAGTTTATATTATGGATAAGAATGTTATGTGGTTAAGAGAATGTAGAATTAATAAAGTTATAAAAGCTTTAGAAGAAAATAATATGAATGGCTATTTAGTAAATTCAAAAGAAGAACTTATAAGTAAGATAGAAGAATTAACTAATAGTGGAGATATAGTAGCGTGCGGAGGCTCTATGTCCTTATTTGAAGCTGGAGTTATAGATCATCTTAGAAGTGGAAGATATGAATTTTTAGATAGATATAAAGAGGGGTTAAAACCTGAAGATATAAAAAAGATATACAGAGGTGCCTTTTCATCAGATGTATATTTCACAAGTACAAATGCAATTACTGAAGAGGGTGAAATATATAATGTTGATGGTAATGGAAACAGAGTAGCAGCAATGCTTTATGGACCAGATAAGGTCATAATTGTAGCAGGATATAATAAAATTGTTGAAAATTTAAGTGAAGCTATACAAAGAAATAGAAGGATTTCAGCTCCTGCTAATGCAAAAAGACTAAATAAGAAAACACCTTGTGCTAAGGTGGGAAATTGCATGGATTGTAAGAGTCCAGAAAAGATATGTAGAGAGTATACTTTGATTAGAAGTCAAAGTAATTCAAATAGAATACATGTAATATTCTTAAATGAAGAATTAGGATATTAAAATTTACAAGTAAGGACATGTAAAAATGTTCTTACTTTTTTTATAAATCTGAATTTGATAAAGAATGATAATTTGTAAATAATTATTATTAAATGTATTGCTTTGCAATTATTAAATTTTGAAAATTAATAAAGTCTTTTTATTAAGAAATTAATATTACTAAATTGTAAGTAGAATACAATGGTATTATAATATGAACATGGTTCAAATAAAAAGGAGATGAAAGTAATGTCAAAAGAATTAATTATAGCAATAATATTTATGAATTTAGCACTATTATTTTATAGTATAGGTGTTTGGTCTGAAAAGATTCAAAAAACTTTAAAACCATGGCACTTAGCATTTTTCTACTTAGGTCTAATTTGTGATACTACAGGAACTGGAGCTATGGAAAAAATAGCTGGGGGAATAAACTTTAGTTTCCACACAATAACAGGTGGAGCAGCATTAATATTAATGTTAGTACATGCTATCTGGGCAACTGTAGTTTTAGTAAAGAAAGATAAAAATATGATAGCTAAATTCCACAAGTTTAGTATAATTGTTTGGATAATTTGGTTAATACCATTCTTTACAGGAGCTGCAATGCATATGCTATAAAAAGTTTAAAAGACTATGTAAGAATATATCTTGCATAGTCTTTTTTATATATAAAAATTAATATTTTAGTTTTAAAATATTATGGTATTTAAAATTTATTAAGACCATGTACTAAAAATTAATAACTCATTTATATATCTCACTAATTATGAATTATTAATAAGAGGTATAAGGTGTTTTATAGGATTACTAAGAGCTTTACTTTATGGTAATATTATTGGTAGTTAAAACTAGGAGGTCGAAAGATGAATATAACAGTTATTTCAGTAGGGAAACTAAAGGAGAAGTATTTAAAGCAAGCTATAGATGAGTATTCAAAGAGATTAAGTAGATATTGCAAATTAGAAATAATAGAACTTCCTGATGAGAAAACACCAGATAATGCTTCAGAAAAAGAGGAGCTTCAAATAAAAGAAAAAGAAGGTAAGTTAATACTTTCAAAAATAAAGGATAATATGCATGTAATTGCTATGGATTTAAAAGGTAATGAAATAACTTCTGAGAAATTTTCAAAGTATATAGAGAATTGTGGAGTTATGGGAAATTCAAATATTACCTTTGTAATTGGAGGAAGCCTTGGTTTATCACAAGAAGTAATAAAAAGAGCTGATTACAAATTATGCTTTTCAAAAATGACATTTCCCCATCAATTATTTAGAGTAATGTTATTAGAACAAGTTTATAGAGCATTTAGAATTATGAAGAATGAACCGTACCATAAATAACGGAGGTTTTTACTAATTTTGGATGGTTAAAATATATTATAATTTCATGGAAAAGAAAAAGTATTTAAAATACTTTTTCTTTTTTATATTTAGTAAGTCATGAATAATATTGTGAACTTTGATTTAAAGTAAGTATATGATTCTGAATTAGGATTAAATTATTATATAGAAAATATAACTTAAAAAATAAAAAAATTTCACTAAAAATGCAGCAAATTTTGGAAGTGTGTGATATAATTTTTAAGAGGTGATTAATATTATGATTTTTAGAAAAGGAGAACTGTTTTGCGGTCCAGGAGGGTTAGCTTTAGGAGCTAAAAATGCAACTGTTAGCAATGGAAAAGAAAAATTTATAGTTGAACATGCTTGGGCAAATGACATTGATTATGCTGCTTGTAGAACCTTTGCTAAAAATATATGCAATTCAGATGAAGAAGCTATCATTACAAATGAAGATGAAATAAATAAGGAGAAAACTATTATATGTAAAGATATAAGAAAATTAGATATAAGTAAATTACCTCCTATTGATGCATTTACATTTGGATTTCCTTGTAATGATTTTAGTATTGTAGGTGAACAAAAAGGATTTAAAGGTGAGTATGGACCTTTATATACATATGGAGTTAAAGTTTTAAATGAACACAAACCTAAATGGTTTTTAGCTGAAAATGTTGGAGGACTTCAAAGTGCAAATGAAGGATTAGCTTTTAAAAAAATAATTGAAGATTTAGCAAGTGTAGGAGCTGATGAATTTGGTGGATATGAAATAGTACCACATTTATATAAATTTGAAGAATATGGAGTTCCACAAGCAAGACATAGAGTTATTATAGTAGGAATAAGAAAAGATTTAGGATTACATTATAAAGTTCCAGCACCTATAACAAAAGAAAAAAGTAAATATAAAAGTTCAAAGTGGGCATTTGAGGTAGGTTGCTATAATGAGGGAAATGTAATCAATGCTGAATATAATAATGAAAGAACTAAACATCCAGAATTAACAATTAAAAGACTAGAGGCTATTCCAGCAGGACAAAATGCTTGGTATGAAGGAATACCAGAAGAATTAAGATTAAATGTAAAAGGGGCTAAATTAAGCAATATATATAAAAGATTAGACCCGAATATACCTGCATATACAGTAACTGGAAGTGGTGGTGGTGGAACACATATGTATCATTATGATGAGCCACGAGCATTAACTAATAGAGAAAGAGCAAGGTTACAATCATTCCCAGATGATTATAATTTTCAAGGGAAAAAAGAGGAAGTAAGAAAACAAATAGGAATGGCAGTACCACCAATCGGTGCAAAAATAATTATTGAAGCTATTCTTAAGACATTCGCAGGTATAGAGTATCCATATATAGAACCTAAGTGGGATATTGATGAAATAAGAGACATTACTTAATGAATGTCTCTTATTATAATTTATCTGATATTTGATTAAATGAAGTATAAGTATTGTTATCGATTAGTTTTAAAAATAGTCTTATTCTATTTTCAACAACAATATCATTTTCTATACAGTAATCTAAAAATGCCAATAGAGTTTTAACATTAATCATAATACCATGTATATTTCCATTGGAGGACTTATTAGAGATTTTTGATAAATTTGATAAACCTCCTATATTACTACAAGTAACATAACCAAAAAATTTTAAAGCACATCCATCATAATTCACATAATTAGGAATGTATTCTGATATCATATGAGATGCTAATGTAGATGATAGTGTGAATTTTTCTTTATAATTTTTAGCGTCTATTATACCACAGAAGTTATTATTATATTTTAATAATATATCTATTTCAGTTCTTTTACCAGATACTTTTGGATGCATTATTACATTAAATCCTATTTGTTCAAATATTCTACCTATTTTATTTTCAAATTCTAAATTATCTGACTCATTCAATACTTCTTTTATGAACTTTTTATCTAAGTTTTTCATAATAGAATTGGAGGTAAGATATTCAGATATCTTTTGAGATTCAGCAATAGTAAAAGATGATGAAGAAAGTATCTCTATAATTTTTTCATTAGATAGAGTAGATGGATTTGGATATTTATTTAATAACTTTTCTGCTTTTTTAATTTTTTTATATGAATTTGTAGCTGGTTTTATATTTCCATATCTACTAGCTTTATAAGAATTAATGTCTAATCCATTAACTTCAGCCATTCTTTCTAATGAAAATAAATATCTATTGTTGAAAGGATAACGCATATCATAATAATTTAAGTCTGACAAAACTATTTGAATGTTATTCAATGATATTGATATTTTTGAATCAGAGCCTCTATCATATTGGACTAATCCAGTGTATTCGGCTATAAGCATAAATGTGTGTGCTACATCGGAATGAGCAGTATAAAAATCTCTAGCACCTTTATCTGAACGTTCTCTATGGTCATATTTACTTGAAATTAAAGCTTTATAGTTGTTTTTTTCTTCATTAGAAAATGTTCTAAATTTAATTATTTCATTTATTATATAATTTAAATCTGAGTCATGTTTAGCCGTCATAACAATAAAGGTTATTTCTTCTTTAGTTAAATAGTATGATAGTTGAGAGCTAGTACATAGTCTTATTAAAAACCTTACTGGTAATATTGAAAAATCCGAATCAAATTTAGGTCTAAATCCTTTTTCAAGAAAATAAGAGTTAGGAATTTGTAATGTTAAAATTTGTTTTTTTATATTTTCATATACATTATTTCCATTTAATATTTCAATTGCTACTTTTGTAGGAACTAAAAATCCATTATTATTAGTGTAGCAATAAGCAAAAGTTTTTAGTAATGCAGCCCAAGTTCTTCCGCCAGAACCATCATTACTAATTGAATTTCTTTTAACACCAATATCTATCAAGGCTTGTTCATAATTTTTATGAAGTTGCCTATTTCCAGACCATTTTATAGTAAAATTATTAGTAGCCTGTGCCAATGCCTTTAATGCTTCTTCATGAAAGGAAGGGTCTCTTTCAGGTCTAGTTATAAACCATATTTTACGTAAATTATTATTACTCATATTTAATACCTCTTAAAATTAAAAGTTAATACTTAAATTATAGCTTATTATAAGATAACTAATCAAATTATAGAAAAATATGGTTAACTGAATTTTAACTATAATATAAATATATATTATAATGTAGTATATATGGAGGGTTTATTTATGGATAAAGATAGGATTAAAATAACAAAATTTCTTCAATGGAATGATAGAAATGGATATTACACAGATGAAGAATGTGATTTAGAAGAAGAACCAAGAATGACATATGAAGAGGCGGTTAAATATTTCTTTGGTGTGTTAAATGATGATTTTTACTATAACATAGTAGATAATATTTTTGAGTTAACATATGAAGAAGCAATTAAGTATGCTAAAGATAATGGATTTTACAATAATACATATGAAAAGTTAATGCTATTAGTAGAGAATGAAAATCCAACAGAAGAATTTTATAGAGGTTTAATTTAACAGGCTATTACCTATATTTAGATATGGGTAATAGTCTTTTTTACTTTAGAAAGGAGAAAGAGTTAATGAAGAAAATTTATTTAAAAAAGCAATTAGAAGAGTTAAGTGATTACCTTGTAGAAGTAATTAGAAGTATTTCTGAAATAATAGAGATACTTAATGAAAACTATGGAGAAAACAGAAATGTGGATAAAGATTTAGGAGGATATGTTTTAGTAGTTGAAAGTGTAGAAGATGTTAAAGAACTTAAAAATGGAATGCTGAAAGAAATATTACCAGAATATACAGATGAGATTATATGTAGTGAAGGAGTTAATTATACTTCTTCACTATTTTTGCTTTCAAGTGATTTTTCAGTAGTAGTCATAGCTGATGAAGAACTTTCTAAGTTCATACTAGATTAAGGAGGGGATAGTGTGGCTAAAAAGGTTGAAGATGAAATAATAAAAAGCACTAGATACTGTAATCTTCTAAAACAAGCTAGTCTAAAAGATGAGGATTACACATACTGCATAGAGAAGATTTTTGTTAAGTCTATGAAGCGGTATGAAATAAGATTCGCTGTGTACAAAGATATAGTAAGAGGTGATGATATCTATGTTCCAAGAAGTTTAGATGTAACTGAATTAGAATTAATGGAGTTAATAAAGAAGTCAATTAAAGAGAAAGTATTTTCAGATGATTTCATAGAAATGCTAAAGCAAGAACTAAAATAGCTACTTAATTACAAGAAAAGTAATTAGGTAGCTTTATTTATTTTAAGGAGGATTAAGATGTTTAAGGAAGAGAGCAGATATATAACGAGAGGAGCTAATGAAAAGTTAGATTTAAGATTACAACTTATACTTTGGAGCATGATTGATAAATTGAATGAGAAAGGTAAGGAATTAGACTACTTACAAGTTTTTAAGATAAGAAAATGTGAAGAAGGAATTGTAATTGAACATAGTCAAGAAGTTCCAGAGTATAAAGAAAAGTATGTTATAGATTTAGAAAATATAGAGGTTAATGGAAACATAAAAGTTTTCGTTATAGATGATTATAAATACTCAACTATGATGTTAGCAGAAGAATATTAGGAGGTAATAAGATGAAAGAACTAAGTAAAGAAAAGTCTTTTGAGTATAGTTCTAAGGAACTACTTGGAGTAATGCGTTTTGATTTCTATGATGGAGGGCTTGCTAATCAATGGAATCCTAGAGATTTAATAATCGAGTTAAATGATAAAAAGGAAATAGATTTAAAGAAGTTGCAGAAAGAATTAAACTACATTCAGTTTGATTTAATAAAGAGTTTTGATACTGTAGTAAGTTTTTGTAATGGTAGAGGATATGATAATGAAACATTAGTCTACATAGATTTAGAAGTTGCTAAGTATGTAATCAAATTAGTTCCTGTAAGAGATAGTTACTCATATATTTATACATATTTAAAGGAGGTGAGATAGATGGATATTATAACTGTAATAAAAGTAGTTGGTACTATATTAACAGTTGTTGCTACTTCAATAGAAGCAGTAAATAATAAGTAAAAATATAAGATAAGTTAAAAAAGCTATATAATGATAGAGAGAAATTGAGCAAAAAGCAACAAAAACACATCAGAAAACAGAGATTTTTTAGATAGTGAAGAAAAGTAGCCATTAGATTAAAAAAGCTCAAAAAAGGGCTAAACAAGTTGTTTTTAAATTGAATAAGTAGGCAACCAAAAGTTTTAGGTCACTAATTTACTTAAAAATAAAAAAATTAAAAAGATAAAACATATAAATAATGGAACTTGGAAAGAGGGAACTCGGAACTCTAAAGGAGTGACGGGGGGATAGGGGGGCTAAAGCCTTAATAAAAAATAAATAAAAATAAAAAAATATAATCAGAATAGAGAGAAAAAAAGAATAAAAATAAATAATAAATATATACAATTAATAATAATAATTAAATTATATATAATACCAATAAATAAAATTAAAAGAGTTAATGTTTCTATATTTTAGGAGCATTAACTTTTTTTATATTAAATTTAAAATTAATTTTTAGTAAGTTTTCAATGATTTTTTCAATGAATTATTCGCATGAATAATCATTTTAAAGTAGCTATTATTTTTTATGGGAGGTGAAGTTAATATATGGATATTCAAAAAGAGCATTTTAATGGAGTGTATTCTACTATTTTTGAACATATGGGTGAAAAAGTTACAAGAGAAATACATAGTGTATTTGGAGGTCAACAATTTAATTTTCCTAAGAAATTATACTCTAAAGAATATGTAATTAAATATTTGCAAGAGAATTACAATGGTAAAAATGTAAGAAAATTAGCTAAAGAATTAGATTATTCAGAGAGATGGGTTCAATCAATAATAAATAGAAATAATATTAAAATTAGATAAAAATATTGGAATTATGGAGGTAATTTGATGAATATTTTTGATGCCGGAGGATTAACAGCGTTAATTGCACTTATATTTACATTAATATTAGGAACTGGGTTTTTTATTATAATTAATAATATTTTTGAGATATGGTATTTAGGATTTGGAGCAATGGTTGGTGAGTGGCTTCTATGTTGTGCTGTAGGTGCTTTCATAGTTAATTGGATGAGTGGATTAATTGGAGGAATATTTACAGTATTATGGATTTTGATAAAACTAGCTATAGTTATAGCAGTTTTATTTCTAATAGGTTCTTTTATTTATTCTAAAATTAAAGGGAAGAAATAATTTAATAAAGGGGGAGCTAAGTATATGAATAAGAAAAATAAGTCTATAATAATAGGATTAGTTGTTCTTATACTGTTATTTATAGGAGGAATTATAGGCAAAAGAATTAATGAAGAAAATGCAGTAATAAAGAAAGCAGAAGTAGCTATTAATAATGGTGATTATGATAATGCAAGGGATATATTATATACTGTTGTTGATGGAAATAATAAAAAAATAGATAAATTATGGAATGTGGTTGTTAGTTACCAAAAGGCTCAAAGTTCAGGAGTAGATTCTGGATTGAAATATCTTAATGAAATTGATAGCAGTTATAAAAAATATGATAGATTAAAAGATGATGTAGACAATCTAAAAAAAGAATTGTTAAATGTTAAAAAAATAAGAAAAGAATTTTTAGTAAAAATAGAAGAGGTTAAAAGCTTAATTGAAAAAGGAGAATATGAACAAGCAGAAGAATTAAGTAAAGAAACATCAGAATGGCAATATATAGAACAAGCAGATATAAATACTATGTATGACTTACATGTAAAAGCTAGTGAATTATTATCTAATCAAAGAAAAGATAATTATGCTAAAGAAGAGGCTGAAAGAAAAGAAAAAGAAGCCTTAGAAAAAGAGAAACAAAATAAGTTGAAGATTGAAACAGATGAGAATAACTTTTTAAAAACAGTAGCACAAGAAATGTTAGATAAAATGAATGCTGATAATGGAAATACACGTAATTTCTATGAGCTATCATCAGATTTAAATATAGATGAAACTGGTAAAAAGTATTTTGATGTTGTAGCTAAAGATAAGGATTGGATAAAGTTTGATGATAATACAATATTAGCGAAATATAGATTGTATTCTAATGGAGAGTTAGTAGAAATACAACAATAAAAAAGAGGGTTGAACCTCTTTTTTTTTATTTAGAGTAAATAAAAACACTTGTTTACATGGGAGGTATTACTTTTAGGTAGATATTATTTAATTTAATATTTAAAATATAAGTAAAAATAATTTATACTTATGGAGAATTTTAATGAAAAGAAAAATAGATAAGAATTTAGAATTAGTAAGAGATTATATAGAAAATGAATTAAACAACAATGATGTTATAGAAGAAAGAAAAAAGGAGTTAAGAGTTGTTAATGATTATTACTTCTCTGAATTAACTGGGGAAAAAATATGTGAAAAATATGATATAAGTAGAAGAACATTATACAAGTATAGAGATAGATTTAATAAGATGTTAAGTAATAATTATAGTTATGGGATTTTAAAAAATGGGAATAATAAACTTTATGATTTTCAAAGAAATATGTTAAAAAATACATTAAGTAAATCACCATTTATTAAAGGGTTTAAATATTTAGAATGGAATGAAAATATATTAAGAGAATATATAGAGAAAGAATTCAATTTATCCTATACTAATCAACAATATAAAAAATTTCTTAAAAATATAAATATAGATTATAAAAAACAACTTGATAGTATATGTTTAAACTATGATGACATCATATATGTAGATTTGTTTAATATAAAAACTGAAAATATATCGTATGAAAAAGAGATTATAGCTAAAAGTAAAATATTTCAGATTAAGAAATTATGTTATGATTTTTTAGAGTATTTACAAAAACAGGAAGAGTTGAAAAATAAAATAGAAGAAGAAAAAATTTTAAATTTTATACATAGGAAAGTGAAAGATATAAATAGTAATAGTGATATTATTATAGAAATTTTTAGTGATTATATTTCTTCTAAAGATGAAAAGGTAAAAGAATTAAGAGATAAGATAGAGGAGATTAATAAAAAAAGTTATAGGCTTATTACAAGTAAAAATAAATTAGAAAAGAAATTAGGGTTATACTTAATTACAGGAGTTGGTCAAAATAATAATATTTTATTAGAAAGTTACTCTGGTAGAAATTTTGAGGATAATATATTTAATAAGTTCATAAAAAAATTAAGTAATAATAAGAGTATCATATTAATAGTTAAGGAAGATATTCTTGGAAAATACAAATTAGAGGAATTGATTAGAGATAAAAAAAATATTGATTTGATTTACATTAAGAATAGAGGCAATAGTGAATGTATAAAGAAAATTAAAAATTTATTAGAAAACGAATTTAAAGATAGAACTATAGTATCGAAGAAAAGTTATACTAATGAGATTAAAGAAATAATTAATATGAGTAAAGACTATTAGGAGTGATATGGCTTCTAATAGTCTTTAATTGTATACCGGAAAAAAGTGTTATTTAAAATAGTGAAATTAAATGAAAATTGATGAAATAGTAAGGAATTTAAAGTAAATTTAGGAAAATGGTATTTTATAATATAATCCATTTTCTAGGAAAGTCTTAAGCAATACAAGATTTAAAAAATAATATCGTTATTAATTTGATATATAATGAACTTGTAAACAACATAAGAAATTCATTACCTTACTTAATAAAGATAAGTGAGGAGAAAATGTATGTTAGAAGATGAAAAAATCATAGAATGTGAAGAAATGGGGATAGAGTTTTCAAAGAAAACTGGAAAGGTAAAATCCTTTAATCCTAATAAATTTGCCACTTTTACAGCTAAAAAATTACAAATTATCTATAATAAGGGTTTGTTTTATGTATATAACGATGGTATATGGAATAAGATTTCTGATATGTATTTATTTCAGAAATTAAAAGAGAAGCTAGAAACTTATTCAGATGATATATGGTCTTTGAAAAATGAAAAGGAATACATAGGAGCATTGAAGAGGTCAGTATTTTTTGAAGAGGAACTTAACTCTAACAAAAGATATATAAATCTTAGAAATGGTATGTTTGATTTAAACACATATAGCCTAATGGAACATAGACCTGAGTTTTACAGTAGTATTAGAATACCTGTTGATTACAATGAAGAAGCTGAATGTCCTAATTTCATTAGATTTCTTAATCAATGTTTTAATGGTGATGAAGAAGCTATAAATCTTGCACAAGAGTGGGTTGGATACATTTTAACAGCAGAAACAAGAGCACAAAAAGCACTAATCTTGTACGGCTTAGGAAAAAATGGTAAAGGTGTTTTCATTGATATCATTAGTGAACTTATTGGTCAAGAAAATATTTCAAGTATACCAATGAATGAACTTAGTAGACCATTTTCTAGAGTATGTATATATGGAAAGTTAGCTAACATTAGCAACGAGAATGAGTTTAATGGGGCTTCTCTTAATACTCAATATTTTAAGGCTATAGTTGGTGAAGACATAATAACTGCTGAACAGAAAAATAAACCTGTAATTCAGTTTAAGCCTACTGCTAGAATGGTATTTTCAACAAATAATCTACCTCATACAAATGATGGAGGTTATGCGTTTATGAGAAGATTATGTATGCTTCATTTCAAAAATGTAGTTAAAGAAGAAGATAGAGATTTCTATTTAAGAGAAAAACTAAAAGAAGAACTTAATGGAATATTTAATTGGGCTTTAGTAGGTCTAAGGAGATTAAAAGAAAATAATTTTAGATTTTCTGAATGCAATAGTTCCAATAAATTACTTAAACAGTATGAAATGGAACTTAATCCGATGATACTATTCTTTGAGCAATGCGTTGAAAAAGAACATAGTGACCATAGAGAAGATAATAGAATAATCTACAATACATACAAAAGCTGGGCTAGAGCTAATGGAATGGAAGGACAAGCTAAAATAAGTGTTCAAAAGTTCTGGAGGAAATTTGATGCTTATGCTAAGTCATTAGGATATGAATGTGAAAGTAAGAAATCAAATTCATTTAGATACCATACTGGAGTAAAAATAGTTGGATGTTTTAGGATTTCATTAGATGATTCTAGAATATTTGGACAACTAGGTGGCTAATTGGTGGCTAAGATAAAATGCTGAAATTTAGATGTACCAACAACTAGGGCTAAAGGACTAAGAAAATTCATGAAACATCAAAAAGAAGATGTTTCATGAATAATAAACTGAAAGGAGGTGGTAACATATGCGTCCATACGTCCTAGACCACATAAATCAATAGAATAGACTTGAGACTAAGAGACTGAGAAAAGGACTGAGTGAGTCCTAAAAGTGAGGTAATGAATAAATCAAATAATAAGTAAAAGGAGATTAAAAAATGGCAGTAGTAAAAAGAAGAACAAAACCAATAGACATCTTTAAAAAGATGAGCGAGGAAGATGAAAGAAAAGAAATACAAAACCAAGAAATAGTAGAAGAAACAATAGAAGAAACAATAGAAAAAATTGAGGAAGTAATCCAAGAACAACAGTACAATTTAGAAAACTTTAAGGCTTCTAAGTCTAAACAGAAAAGTGTAATAAGAAGTAATCAAGGAGTAGTTACTATAATAAACACTGAAAAAAATGGTAAAAGGATTGTTTTTCCAAAGGATGTCATGGAGGAGTTAGGGAATCCACCTAAAATATTAATTTCATGCTCAGATAATGCAATTGCTGTAGGAGAAAAATTACCAGACAATCAAAACTTTTTAAGTATAAAATACTCTAAAACAAAAGGGACTATATATTCTGCTGGTACAGTAAATGAGCTAACTGAAATGTATCAATTAGATTTTAGAAACAAAACTTCAATTACATTTTTAGAAGTTAAATATACTACATACGAAAATCATAAAGTAGCGATAATAACTATAGATTAAGTGGGAGGTAATAATATATGGATGAATTAACAATAGACGATATAGTTGAAGCAATAACAGAGATAATAAGCCTATACATAATAGCTTCAAAAATAGATGAGTTAAAAGAAAATTAGAAAATCTACTAAGCATTGAACTTATATAGTTCGGTGCTTAGTGAAATTAAATGATTTAGGAGGAGTACATAATGGAGAGCAATAGAAAAATAGAGAAGATAAGATTAGAAGATTCAATAATTCAAATATGTGAGAATAGGACAAGCATAAAAGAACAAGAAGAAATAATGAATAGTGAATGGTTCATAAATTGGATTAAAGAAAATAACCAATAAAAAATAATCAATAAGTAAGCAGAAAATAGAAAAATAAAAGGAGAGATAAATATGGCAATCATAAAGAAAGATGGAGTAAGTGTAAAAATAGAAGAAGGATATAAGAAATGTAAAATAGTAAGCTGTGAATTTAATGACAAAAAGATTGTTAAGGGTAAAGTTTTTGAGCAAGGATATATAACTTTTGAAATAGAGAATGGAACATCAATAAAACAATACATGCTTATAGCCCCTTGGACTACATACTTATTTTATAAATTAATTAAAGCTATTAAAGGAAGTGATTTTAATGTATATGATGAGTATGAAAAATTTAATATGAATGAATTAATAGGTGCTGAAGTTGTAATAGAATTAAAAATCGAAATTAAAAATGGTGGAGAATATATGAATGTTACTAATGTTTATAATATCGAAGATGGTGAAATTATTATAGAACATGACAGAAAGTTAAAAGAAGAGAGATATTCAGAAATGGAAAAAAATAATATGATTAGCATGGAGTACATAACTAACAAGGTAGAATCTCTTTAAGCAAAATAGAGCTTTAAAAATTAATAAAGGTTTAGAAGTTATCTAATATATTGGGTAACTTCTAAATAATCTAATTATTAAATGATATAAAAATAAAAGTTAAGTATATATTATAAATTTGATTAGATATTAGGAGGAGTTCTATGGGATTTAAGAAATTGGTTAATGATATAAAAGTTGAGAAAAGAAGGAAATTAATTGCCATATATTGCCGGGTAAGTACTGAAGAACAATCTGAGAACGGTTACAGTATAGATGAACAAGAAAGATTACTAGAAGAATGGTGTAAGAAGATGGGATATGTAATCTATAAATGCTATTCTGATAGAGGAATAAGTGGAAAAAACATAAAAGATAGACCAGCATTAAAAGAACTTTTAAGTGATGCTAAAGCAGGAAAGTTCGATATGGTTATATCTTGGAAGATAAACCGTGTAAGTAGAAAGTTAGAAGATGTTTTAAAGATTGTAAATCTATTAGAGAAAAACAATATAACATTCAAATCTTATTCAGAACCTTTTGAAACAGATAC
Organism: Clostridium sp. 16K-1-R1; assembly: GCF_023921145.1. Classification (NCBI taxonomy): domain Bacteria; kingdom Bacillati; phylum Bacillota; class Clostridia; order Eubacteriales; family Clostridiaceae; genus Clostridium; species Clostridium sp. 16K-1-R1. Next base: position 3,191,304 of record NZ_CP046515.1, on the reverse strand, counting down.
ACCAGCAGGAAGAATGCAATTTCAAATGATGGCTTTAATAGGAGAGTTTGAAAGGGGGACTATTGCACAGAATGTTAAGATGGGGATGATTGCAAAGGCAAAATCTGGAAATTGGTGCGGTGGACGAGTCTTAGGATATGACTTAGTACCAAATAACTCACCAGAAGAAGAAAAAAAGGGGAAAAACAAACTAGAAATCAATGAAAAAGAAGCCGAAATAGTAAGGTTTATATTTAATGAATATAGTAAAGGAAAGGGATATAAAGCAATAACTAATAAAATGAATAAATTGGGATATAAAACTAAAAAGGGAAATAACTTTTCAGTAGGAAGTATAAGAGATATACTAACTAATCCAGTATACATAGGAGAAATAAGATATAATGTAAGACAAAATTGGAGTGAGAAAAGAAGAAGGAATATAAATCCTAATCCAATAAGAGTTAAAGGAAAGCATGAAGCTATTATAGATAGAGAGCTATGGGATAAAGTTCAATTAATTTTAGAAAGTAAGAAAGGAAAGCCTTCAAGAATATATGATGGAGAATATCCATTAACGGGAATACTAAGATGTCCTAAGTGTGGAGCTGGTATGGTGATTTCTAGGACAACCAATACATTAGCAGATGGTACTAAAAGGAGAATAGCTTATTACTGTTGTGGTAATTGGAAGAATAAAGGAACTTCAGTATGTAATAGTAATACAATAAGAGTAGATAAAGCTAATGAATATGTGTTTAAAAAGATTGAAGAATTAGTATCTAATGAAGCAATGATTAAAGCAGTTGTTAAAAACATTAATAAGGAAAGAAAAGATAAAGTTAAACCAGCTAAAAGATTGTTAGGTGACATAGATAAAGAGCTTGAAAAACTAGATAAAAGAAAACGAAAAATCTTTGAAGCATATGAGGATGACATCTTAACTAAAGAGGAGTTTCAAACTAGAAAGGATGAACTAAATGAGAAAATCAGAATTTTAGAAGAAGAAAAGAAGCCGTTACTAAACACAATTTCTGAGGAGGTAAGTGAAGAGATACCATATGAGTTCATTAAAGATATACTTATGAATTTCAGTAAAATATTAAATAGTAGTGTTAGTAGAGAGCAACAGAAAAAGTTACTACATATGATAATATCTGAAATAACAATGAATGAATCAAGAGAAATAGACTCAATAAAACTTAATATAAATGATAAGTTAGTTGAATATCTAGTAAAAGAAGGAGGAGTACCTATTAAGGGTATTCCTTCTTCTTTTATGTTAAGAAATATTGGAGTAAGAATATTGAATTTGAATATTACAATTTAAATGAAAAATAAGGAATTAAACATGATTATTTGGTATAATATAGGGAAAAGTTAAGTAAAATGGATTTAGGGAGGATATTATGCCATATAGAAGAAGTTTAGAAGAGCTACAAGAGGAATTGATAAACGAGGAAAATGGATTAACTATGTTTTTACAGACTAATAATAATGTATATTCTTTTAGAAGCGGATTAAATCAACAACAGCAACTAGAAATAATAAATCCTACGAGAGAAGCTATGATAGGAAAAGAGTATTCTAGATATGATGCGTTAGAAAGAAGACCAAATACAATTTATTATATTTCACAAGAGATGATGGAATATCAATCTGTAGATAGTATAATAGAAATTAATGCACAATTAGAAACTGGAGAAGTTGATAGGGCTAGAATTGCGACTATTGAAACTGATAAAATAAAGCTAATTATTTTTAAGAAAGGACGATTTATATTTTTATTTAAATATAATTCTGGAAAATTATTTAAACAAGGATGGAAAGCTAGATTTGATGTAGAGGAAGCTGTTGTTGAACAAGAAAATGACAATTTGTTATTACTTTCTAAATTAGTACCAGATATTATAATTGATGCTCAATGCAATATAGCATTTATAATAAATGTAGTACAAGCTGAATATATTTTAGATATAAATAGTCTATTTACAGGAACTTTAACAGAATTCTCAAATAATTTAAGAGAGTTTAATTTAATGAGAGAAGAAACTATTGAGACGTTTATTAATCAAATTAATGGTAAGAATAATTATATGAGAAAACTTCATAAGATTCAAACAACACAGTCATATCAATATTTTCATCAAAATATAGAAAAAATACCAGAAGTGTTAGCCCAATATGGATTAACAATTAATTTTGATATAGAAAATGGTCAAATAATATTTGATGATGAAACTGATGTGGGAGATGTATTACATTTATTTGCTGATGATTATATAAGAAGGCATATTAGTGAAAGAGATGATGTTATGAATTAGTAAAGAAGGAGGTGTAGATATGCTACCTAAATTGGCATTATCTATAACCAGTTTTATTCCTTTGTACTCACTGATGATATTTATGTATATATATCAATTTTTATATGGAACAATGGATAGCAATACAAAAAGATATGTAATAATAGCAGTTGCTATAATTGTAATTGTACAAGTATTTTTTAGTATGATAGCCAGTAGATATATAAAAGAAAAAGAGAGTAGTCAAAACACAGAGAATGAAATAGTATTCAAGAATATAAATGAAGATAAAAAGGCAGAAATAAATTATATGATGACTTATTTACTACCTTTATTAACTTTTGATTTAGATAAGATAAGTGGATTCTATATATTTTATACTAATATACTTATATTAGTATTTATCTTTATGAATGCAAGAGCTGAAAATTTTAGTTTTAATATTTTTCTGTGGATTAAAGGATATTATATATATAAAGGTAATAATATTAATGGTGATGAGAAAGTGCTTTTAATAAAGAAGAGAAAGTTTTCAAATATTAGAAGTAATAATGAAAAGTATAAGTTCGTATCATTTGGTGGAAGTAATGATATTTACTTATGTAAAAAATACAATTAATAAGTAATAGGAGCAATAAAATGCTCTTATTTTTTGTTATATAAAAAACCTCACTTAATACTGATACGGAGAACCTTATCACAAATAATGGATATTTTTACTTTAAATAGATTAAAATGAATTAAGAGAAATAGACTAAATAAAACTTAATATAAATGATAAACTAGTTGAATATCTAGTAAAATAAGGATGAGTACCTATTAAGGGTATTCCTTTTTCTTTTATGTTAATAAATATTCGATTAAAGGTGTTGAATTTAGATATAGTTATATAGAAAAAAATGTATTAATTTTAAATAATTAAAAAAAATAAATATAAAAGGTTGTAAATAGTTAAGTACTATGTTATACTAAAATGGTAGCAGAGTAGCTAACAAAAAAAGTTTCATTTAGATAAATAGTTCTCAAAATTAGAGATTATATATCCATTTAGAATCTTTAATTTTAGGAGGAATGTTTATGTCAGATAAAACATTAAAATGCAGAGATTGCGGAAGTGAATTCATATTTTCAGTAGGAGAGCAAGAATTCTACAAAGAAAAAGGATTTGAAAATGAGCCAACAAGATGTATATCTTGTAGAAGAGCTAAAAAAGAGCAAAATAGAAGATAATTTTAGATTATTATAGGTTGTGGTTTAAACTACAACCTTTTTTTATGTAAAAATATTATAAAAACCTCACTTAATACTGATACGGAGAAACGTACCATAAATAGAATTAAAAAAGCCTGTTTTAAATAAAAACAGGCTTTTTTTAATATAAAGTTTTTAACTATCTACCATAGTTCCACCATTTACATGAAGAACTTGTCCTGTTACGTAGGAGGAATCATCAGATGCTAAGTAGACATATGCTGGTGCGAGTTCAAAAGGTTGACCAGCACGTTTCATTGGGACATCAGATCCAAAACGAGCTACTTCTTCCTCTGAAAAACTTGATACTATAAGAGGAGTCCAAATAGGACCTGGAGCTACTGCATTAACTCTTATTCCATGTTTAGCAAGTGATTGTGAAAGTGATCTTGTAAATGTAACTACAGCACCTTTTGTTGAGGAGTAATCTATAAGATTTTCCTTACCTTGGTAAGCAGTAACAGATGTAGTATTTACTATTGTACTTCCTCTTTTCATGTATTTTAAAGCTTCTTGTGTAAGATAGAACATAGAAAAAATATTTATTTTAAATGTTAATTCAAGTTGCTCTTGCGAAATACAGTTTATATTATTTTGAGGGAATTGAACTCCAGCATTATTTATTAAAACATCTATCCCACCTAAAGTTTCCACTGTAAATCTAACTAATTTTTCACAGAAGTTTTTATTAGAAATATCACCAGGAACTAAGTAGCATTTTCCACCATATTTTTCTACATATTTCTTTGTGGTTTCAGCATCATCATTTTCGTAAAGATAAGAGATTACAATATTTGCTCCTTCTTTTGCAAATGCTATAGAAACTGCTCTACCAATTCCACTATCACCACCAGTAATAAGAACTGATTTTCCTTTTAATTTTTCACTGCCCTTATAATCAGGATTATCAAATATAGGACTAGGAACCATTATTGATTCTATTCCAGGTTGAACTGATTGATGTTGAGGTGGGAATTTCTTTGGTAACTTTTCAAAGTTTATACTATTATCACAATATGGATTCATTAGACACTCCTTAGGTATTTATAATACTAGTTATTTTATGAAGAGATAATTATATTTGTGATTTTAAAGAGAGAATTTCAACTTTTTCATAATTAAAATCAAGAAATTTATTATAAATATTATTATAATTTAAGTTCTTACAATTTAATTTAAGTTTTATTAGGAATATTATTTCATATAGTAGTCAACATATAAGTGCAAAGAAAGATATTAAGAGACTACTGTGATAAACATGATTTATATGAAGAATATAGATATTGATATATATGTAGAAAATTTAATAGTAGAGTCAATTGGAGTATATAATGCTTCAAGATGTGAATATGTATATTTAGGTATAAAAGGTACTTCAATAGAAGTAATTCAGTAGATTTGATTAGATATGCTCAAAATTAGGATTAATTATAGAAGGCGGTCTTTTTTAAAATACACTATATTTATTAAAATAATATTTTTATTATTTTGTAAATTTTTATAATTTTATATTTATATATTAATTAAAATTTTATAAATATTAAAAATAATTTAGGAATAATTAACATTAAAGTAATTGAATAGTAAACAATGGTGGTGATAAAATTAATAAAAAATAAGTAAATGGAGGGGTTTTTTTATGAAAAAAAAGCTTATAATGGCGCTGATAGTTGCATTATCAGCTCAGGGGATGGAAACTGTATATGCACAAGATATAGTTGATACAGTTGAAAATAGAATAGAAGTTCAAGAGGCAAACTATGCTTCATTAAAGGTTATAACTGAAGGAAAAGGAACAGTAGCAATAAATGGCCAAACTTTAACTGGTGGAGATGTATCAGTAAAAGCTGGTGAATCAGTAAGAGTAAATGTAAATCCATCAGAAGGATATGAATTAGATAAGGTAGAAGTTAATGGTGTAGTATTAACAAAAGACAATGCACCATCAGCAATGGAAAGCTTAGCTAATGGATATTTTGATTATACATTCTGGGGAGACCAAGCAAATTCAGTAAAAGTAACATTTGCTAAAGTTGAAACTAATCAAACAACATTAAAAGTAACAACAGAAGGAAAAGGGTCAGTAGAAATAAATGGTCAAACTTTAACTGGCGGAGATGTATCAGTAAAAACTGGTGAATCAGTAAGAGTAAAAGTAAATCCATCAGAAGGATATGAATTAGATAAGGTAGAAGTTAATGGTGTAGTATTAACAAAAGACAATGCACCATCAGCAATGGAAAGTTTAGCTAATGGATATTTTGACTATACATTCTGGGGAGACCAAGCAAACTCAGTAAAAGTAACATTTGCTAAGGTTGAAACTAATCAAACAATACTAAATGTAACAACAGAAGGAAATGGATCAGTAGAAATAAATGGACAAACTTTAACTGGCGGAGATGTATCAGTAAAAACTGGTGAATCAGTTAGAGTAAAAGTAAATCCAGCAGAAGGATATAAATTAGATAAAGTAGAAGTTAATGGAATTGTCTTAACAAAAGACAATGCAGCATCAGCAGTAGAAAGTTTAGCTAAGAATGGATACTTTGACTATACATTCTGGGGAGATCAAGCAAACTCAATAAAAGTAACATTTGCTAAGGTTGAAACTAATCAAACAATACTAAATGTAACAACAGAAGGAAATGGATCAGTAGAAATAAATGGTCAAACTCTAACTGGAGGAGACGTATTAGTAAAGACTGGAGAAGAAGTAAGAGTAACAGTTAACCCAGCAGAAGGATACAAAGTAGACAAAGTAGAAGTTAATGGAATTATCTTAACAAAAGACAATGCAGCATCAGCAGTAGAAAGCTTAGCTAAGAATGGATACTTTGACTATACATTCTGGGGAGACCAAGCAAACTCAATAAAAATAACATTTTCTAAGGTGGAAAACTCTGATAATCCTACAGAAGAGCAAAAGCCAGGTGAAGAACAAAAGCCAGGAGATGAGCAAAAACCAAGTGAAGAGCAAAAGCCAGGTGAAGAACAAAAACCAGGAGATGAGGGAATAAAAGAAGAACTACCTCAAACAGGTGCACCTGTTAATGCAGCTTCTATGGGCATGCTAGGACTAACATCTTTACTTGGAGGATTATTCCTAAAGAAAAAGAGATAATATAATTATTATTAAATTAATGTAAGGAAGAAGTTAATTTAGCTTCTTCCTTATTTTTATTTAAATATATTAGTAAGTGATTATCAATTTTTTATAGCTTTATTACATATAATTGTAAACCATATCAAAGCTATACTTAAAAGAACATGTGAAAGACCAGATATATGATTTAAACCTACAAAATCATGACCTAATACTTGAAATGTTCCCCTAATAGTAAATGTAACTACTAAGTATATTAATGAAATATTATAAAAAATACACCATTTTTTAAAATTTTTATTTTGGGATAACTTAAAGTTTTTCTCTAAAAGTAAAACTAAAATAAAAAATATAAATCCAAAAGTTAAGATATGAGTATGAATAATTGATAGTGATGTTTTTCCTTCAAATCCATTAATCTTTGTAAATTCCCTATAAAATACTCCCATAGCTAGTCCTAAAATTAAATAAAAAGTTGCTAAGTTAAAATATTTTTTCATTTATACACCTCCCATATTGATAAAAATTATTTGTTAATATTAATTACAAATAATGATATAACTTTTAAAAAGTTTTTTCAACAGAAATAAAAGGGGATTTATATTATTTAAAGTAATTTTAATAATAAGATTACAATTAATAAATTAAAAATAAAGAGTAGTATATAGTCTAATAAATCATAAAAAATATAATAGACAAAAGATAAATACTTTATTATAAAATTTTATATATTTAATGTGAATTTTCAAAAAAGTTGTGATAACACTAAGATAAATATAAAATTTATCTTTATAATATGTATCTTAATAAAATATATTAAATTCATACAGTTTATATGAATTTAAGTAGATCTTAAATTTGTTTAATCAACAATTAGTAAATATTAATATTATAATTTTAAAACTCTTAAATTAAAATCTTTAATAGGAATATTATTTCATATAGTGGTCAACATATAAGTGTAAAGAAAGTTATTAAGATTAAAAATGAGTAGCACTTTACAAAGGATCAATTTATAGAAGGAGGTAATCTTATGGGAAATGAAAGTTATAGAAAACAAAATAGTGATGGTAGCATATTAAAGTGGATAGGAAGATTTGTTTTAGTTGCCATAGTATTAGTAATAACATCATTTGTAACTCCAGGATTTTCAATACATGGACTATGGTCATTTTTATTAGCTGCTGTCGTAATATCAGTGCTAGATTATTTAGTAGAATTATTTATGGGTGTTGATGCATCACCATTTGGGAAAGGAATAAAAGGTTTTATAATAGCTGCAATAATAATATATTTAACTCAATTCTTAGTTCCAAACATGGGAGTTTCAATTATAGGAGCATTACTAGCTGCTGTAGTTATAGGAATAATAGATGCTGTAATTCCAAATAAAATTATGTAAAATTAAATTTAAATATTTTAATTAATAAAAACTGCTATTAATTTAATTAATAGCAGTTTTTATTATGATTTTTTGAATTACACCAATAAATTTTTGTAACTATAAAAAGTTTTAAAATATTTAATTGTTATATTTTAATAAAACACATAAAATCTTAAGATTTCTATATTAAGATAAACAGAGATTTAGAAATTAAGTTTATAATATAAATATGATTAGCTTGTGATTAAGAGCTTAAGGGGGTGATTTATTATGGTTAATCTAATGATACTAAGTGGTATAGTACTACTTACATGTATAATATCTAGTAAAATTTTCTATAAATGGGGTGTGCCTGTACTTTTAGTATTTATTATAATAGGAATGTTATTTGGATCTGATGGAATTGGTGGTATATATTTTGATAACTATAATATTACTTATTCTTTATCATCTATAGCGTTAGTATTTATAATGTTTTATGGTGGTTTTTGTACTGAATGGAAAAAAGCAAGGTCTGTAGCTATACCTTCAATTATGTTATCTACACTAGGTGTTATAATAACAGCAGGGCTTACAGGATTGTTTTGTCATTTTGTATTAAAAACAAGTATATTTGAGGGTTTATTATTAGGATGTATTGTTGCTTCTACAGATGCTGCTTCAGTTATATCTATTCTTCGTTCAAGGAATTTAAAATTAAAAAATAATATTGATACATTAGTAGAGTTTGAAAGTGGTAGTAATGATCCAACGGCATACATGCTGACAAGTGTTATGTTAATTTTTATTACTAGTAATGAATCAGTAGGTATTGGTCTTTTAGGAATGATTTTTAAACAAATAGTTTTTGGAGTGACAGTAGGATTATTTCTATCAAAACTTGCAGTTTTTATATTAAGAAAAGTGGAATTTGAAATTGAGGGTTTATATCCTATTTTTACTATAACTGTAGCTATTTTAGCTTATTCAATAAGTGAATTCTTAGGTGGAAATGGTTATTTAAGTGTATTTATTGCTGGTATAGTAATGGGAAATTCAAAAATACCTCATAAGAAGAGTTTGAATCATTTTTTTGATGGATTATCATGGATAATGCAAATAATTTTATTTTTCATGTTAGGACTTTTAGCCTTTCCATCACAATTACCAAGCATAGCATTTGAGGGAATAGCTATTTCAATATTTTTAATATTAGTAGGCAGACCTATAGCAGTCTTTACTATATTAAGTTGGTTTAAAGTTCCAATTAAAGAGCAGATGTTTATATCTTGGGTTGGACTTAGAGGGGCAGGTTCATTAGTTTTTGCAATATATGCAATTACTAAGACCTCAGCTATTGAAAATGATATTTTTCATATTATATTTTTTATAGCATTATTCTCAGTAGCAATTCAGGGAACGTTAATACCTTGGTTTGCAAAGAAGCTAGATTTAATATGTTATGAAGATGATAACCATGAAGATAATATGAAAAATAATATAAAAGATTACATTTTTGAAGTTAAAGTTGGAGAAAATAATAAGATTGTAAATAAAGCTATTATGGATTCAGAAATTCCAGATGAGATTTTAATTGTTATGATAAAAAGAGATAATAAAGTTGTTATTCCAAAAGGTTTTACAATAATTAAGCCTAATGATACTCTTGTTTTAACAAGTGAGAATAACGAAATTATGAATAGCTTTTTAGATGAAATAAGATAATAAAAAATAGGATACTTTTATTTAAAAGTATCCTATTTTTTTATTAATATTTAAAGTATGTGATGTTATAATATTATGGATAAAAAATAGAATTAAAAGATAAGAATAAGTGAGGATTTTTTTATGAGCAAATATGCGATACTTGCAAATCCAGGTCATAATCGTATTTATTTTGATACAGCGCTTAAGATTGCAGTTTCAGAATTACAAGCAATTGCAGATGCTTATGATATGGAGATAAAGGAGATTGGAGAAGGAAATTTAGGTCTTCCAGCATCAATATGCTTTAGTACTAATAGAGAGCTTAAGGAAGAAGACTTTAAAGCACTAAGTTTTTCATCAATTTATTATGCCTTATTTGAAATAGTAGAAGGAAATCTTTTAAGACCTATTAGTGTCCCAGATTTTCATACATTCCCTGAAAGTATGGTTCAAATATTAAAATATAATGGAAAGACAAATGAGCAATTTACTAGACTTATGGTAAATTTAGCTTTAAGTGCTTGTAAAACAGGAAGTAAAAAGATAACTTTATTAGATCCTATGTGTGGTAAAGGTACAACTTTATATGAAGGATTCATAAGAGGGTTTGATGTTAAAGGAATAGAGATAAATGAGCAATGGACTCAAGAAATTCAAACTTATGTTGTTAGATTTTTAAAAGAAGGAAAGTTTAAGCATAAAGTTGAAAAATCTAAGGTGTCAGATTCTAAAAAGAAGAAAATAGCTAATGTGTTTAATTTAACTGCCGCAGCAGAAAAGAATGCTTTTAATTCAGGAGATGTTCAATCATTCCAGTTATTTAATTCAGATACTAGAAAAGCAGATCTTCTTATTAAGAAAAAATCTTGTGATATTATAATATCTGATTTACCTTATGGGGTTCAGCATGGAAGTAAGAATGATAGAAATTCTCTTATGGAAAGAAGTCCACTAGGGCTTTTAAAAGAAGCAATTCCAGCATGGCATAATGCATTAAAAACTAAAGGAAGTTTAGTACTTTCATACAATGAATTTACTATGAAATATGATGAGGTAGCTATTGTTTTAGAGGAAAATGGATTTAAAGTTCTTGATGAAACACCTTATCATAATTATTTACATAGAGTAGATCAATCAATAAATAGAAATTTAATAGTAGCTGTAAAGGCTTAAAAATAGAGGATTACTAATTAAGTAATCCTTTATTTTTTACAAATTTAACTTAAATTTTTTATAGTTTTTTTATATTGCTAATAGTATAATTTAAGGTAATAATTTGTAATATAAATAAGTTGGTTTAGGGGGAAAAATGAGGAAAAAGCTAATAATTACAGCTATAATAGGTTTAATATTAATTGGAGGAACAACTACAGGAATAGTTTTAAATAATAACTATTTTAAGGAAAAACAAGAGAGTGTTGCTGAAAATGAAAAGCATATTAGTAGTGAAAAAGATCAAAATAATAAAGATGAAAAAGCAGAAAATAATACAGGCGATTTAGAAGGAAGCAAAGAAAATAATGAAAAAGATAGTTCTAATAAAGAAGATAGTAATAAAAAGCAAGAAGAACAAGAAGTAAATGATAAATATACAATATTCTATAAAGCTCGTGATGCTTATAATAGAGAAGATTTTGATGAAGCTATAAGATTATATGAAACCATAACAGATAAAGATGTTTTAGCCAAGGTTGAATATGAGAAAGATAGATTTTACTTTGCAAAAAAAATAAATGATGAGATAAATGAAGGACAAAAACTTTATGATTCAGGTAAATACTTTGAAGCAAAAGTATTTATGAGCAAGTTAATTAGAGGAAATTATATGTTACCTAATCAAGAAGCTAGAGCTAATAAAATATATGAAGAAGCTAGTTCAAAAGTTACAAAGGAAGAAGTGGAAAAGGTAAATGGAAAATTTACTTTTGAGAAGGCTGTTGAACTTGTAAAAAAAGAAATAGGAGATAATCCTAATAATACATATGAAAATTTTCAAGAATACACAGATATAAATGGGGCAAAGGTTTATCAAGTAATTGTTAAAAAGAATGGGGATAGTAATAACTCAGAACTTTTTGTAGTTAGCTCAGATGGAAGTGTTTTATCAGGATCTTAAAATAAGAATAAAAACTTTAAAATTTAGCAAATTATAATATATTCTATTATTAGTCAATATTTTAGAAGATTATAGCAATTTATCTTTAAAAAGCTTAAAATTTGTCATTATTATTAGACTATGATATTATATAGGCCTATAAGTAAATCCCTATATGTATAAATCAATATTTATACTAAGGAGAATTTAGTTAATGAACGGAGGATATGTATAATGGATAAATTACCAAATTGCCCTAAATGTAATTCAGAATACACTTATGAAGATGGAAGTCTTTTAGTTTGCCCAGAATGTGCTTATGAGTGGACTCCAGGAAGTGAAAATGCAGATGAGGATGTATTAGTAGTTAAAGACTCAAACGGAAATATACTTCAAGATGGAGATACTGTAACTATAATAAAAGACCTTAAAGTAAAAGGTGCTTCATCAGCTTTAAAAAAGGGTACAAAAGTTAAGAACATACGTCTAGTTGAAGGAGATCACAACATAGATTGTAAAATAGATGGATTTGGAGCTATGAGCTTAAAATCAGAATTCGTTAAAAAAATTTAATTAAACACCAATAAGGAACATATTAGTATGTTCCTTTTTATTTTGGAATTTAACTAATATAATTAGGTTTAATTCTATTTAAGATTAAATAATTAATATTTAAGAAAAGGAATCAATTAATTATATTGATATATAATAAGAACATAATGATTTAATAAATTAATTAATACAATGTAATTTGAAAACGATAAATTAAGAAAAATCTATAAAATACTATCAAAAAGGTTTATTTGTAAACTAATTTTTGATACTATAGTAATTAAGAGTTTTTAAGTCTTTTTAAATTTATAATTTTAAGATAGGACATAGGGGGATGTGTTTATTTTAGCTTTATTAAATGGAGGTGTTTAAATGAAGTGGAGTAACATTTTAAAAGTGTTTAAGAGAGATGTGAAAGCAATAATAAAAAATCCGATAGCACTTTTAATAATAGGTGGAATATGCTTTATACCATCACTTTACGCATGGGTAAATATAGCGGCATGTTGGGATCCTTATGAAAATACTAGCAGCGTTCCCATTGCTGTAGTAAATAATGATAAAGGGGCTTCATTCAATGGGAAAGAAATGAACATAGGTAATGAAGTGATTGATGAATTAAAGAATAATCATGCCATTGGGTGGAAATTTGTTGATACGAAACAAGCAGATAGGGGATTAATAGATGGTACCTATTATGCAATGATAGAAATTCCAGAAGATTTTTCTGAAGACTTAACTAGTGTTTTATCTGAAAATCCTACAAAGCCTGAAATAATATACAAGGTTAACACAAAAGCTAACCCTGTTGCAGGTAAAATAACAGGAGTTGCACAAAGTACTCTTGTAAATCAAATAACATCAAATTTTATAACTACTGTCAATGAGACAGCATTTTCTTCATTAAATGATTTAGGATATGATGTAGATAAAAATAAAGATAATATTATTAAGTTAAAAAATTCTATAATAGCTATAGATAAAAATATGAGTGCTATTAAAAATATGCTTAACAATATAAATAGTAACTCATCAAATTTAAGCACATATTTAGAAGAAGTTCAAAGTACTATGCCATCAATAACAAGTGGTTTAAATAATATATCTCAGAATGCTGAGAATACTGGTACTTTAATAAATACTTCTAAAGAATCTTTAAATAGTACCTTTGATAATATAAGGTTAAACTTAAGTGAATCACAAACATCATTAGATAAGGTACAAAGTAATTTAGATGATTTATCTTCAATGGCTAATGATGCAAGCTCTGCTAAGATTAATGCACTAATAAGTAAATCTATTAACGAAATAGATAAAGTTGATAATAGTGTTACAGCTGTAATTAACTTTTTAGATGCTATTAATAAAAAAATTGCTAATGAAAAGATCGCTAATATGATAACTTCATTAAAAAATGTTCAAAATTCCTTAGCAGAAGAGAAAACTAAGCTTAACGATTTACAAAGCAAAGTTAATAGTGGTCAAAATGTAGATAAAGGACTTCTTAGTTCAATAAGTGATTTAACTAAAAAAATAGAAGGGCAATTAGATAATTCTTTAAATAGATTTGATAATGATACAAGACCGGCTTTAAATACAATTGCTGATGGACTTGTTACTGCTACTAAAGGGGCATCAGATTTATTAGGAAAAGCAAATGGTTTAGTTGATCAAATAAATAATTTATTAAGTACAGCTAATCAAGGATCTCAGCTTGCAAATTCAACATCAGAAAAATTAAAAAATAGTTTAGAAGAATTTTCAGGTGTTATAAGTGAATTAAGTTCAAAACTTCAAGATGTTAGTGATGATGATCTTGGAAAAATAGTTGGAATACTACAAAGTAATCCAGAATTTATGGGAGATTTTATTGCAAATCCATTTAATATAGAGGTAGATGCAATATACAAAGTAGCTAACTATGGATCAGGAATGGCGCCAATATATTCAGTATTAGCCCTATGGGTTGGTTCATTAATATTAATATCATTATTAAAAACAGAGTCAGCTGAATTTGAAGGTAGTGAGAATATAAATTTAAGAGAAAGACATTTTGGAAAGATGTTAACTTTCGTAAGCTTAGGAATACTACAAGGGTTCATAGTAGCCTTTGGGGATAAGTTCCTTTTAGGAGTTCAAACAGTAAATACAGCATTATTAATTTTTGTATCAATGTTTGCTTCAGCTGTGTTCACTATAATTGTATTTACGCTTATGTCTGTCTTTGGAAACCTAGGTAAAGCCTTAGCTATTATACTTATGGTTTTACAATTAGCAGGTAGTGGTGGATCATATCCTATACAAGTAGATCCATTATTCTTTAGAATAATTCAACCAACTTTCCCATTTACTTATGCCATATCAGGATATAGGGAAGCTATAGCAGGACCTTTAGTAAGTACTGTGATTTTAGATTTTGCTATTTTAACCATAATGGGATTGGTATTTATACTTCTAGGATATTTATTAAAAGGACCTTTAAATCCTAGGGTTAGAAAATTTGAAGACATGTTTGAAGAATCTGGAATAGCAGAATAAGCTGTATTTTAAGAGGTGAATTATGAAGAAAATTTTTAAAGTCTTTCGAAGAGATTTAAGAAATATAAGGAAAAATCCAGCGGCTTTAGCAATAGTCATTGGTTTATGTATAATACCATCTCTTTATGCTTGGATTAACATTAAGGCATGTTGGGACCCTTATGTTAATACAGGGAATTTACCGGTTGCCGTTGTCAATAATGACAAGGGCGCTGAGGTAAATGGTAAAGAGATAAATGTAGGTAAGGAAGTAATTGATGAACTTAAAAAGAATGATGCTATAGGATGGCAATTTGTAGATGCATGGCAAGGAAATTATGGATTAAATGAAGGTAAGTATTATGCAATGATTGAAATACCTTCAGATTTCTCAGAGGGATTAACAAGTTTAATTACAGGAAGTCCTCAAAAGCCGGATATAATTTATAAAGTAAATGAAAAATCTAATGCTATAGCAAACAAAATAACAAATGTTGCAAAAAATAAAGTTACAGATGAAATAAAATCTAATTTTGTTGATACTGTAAATAAAGAAGCTTTTGATATTTTAAATCAATTAGGTGGAAAGTTAGAAACTAATAAGCCGGAAATATTAAAAGTGAGAGATACATTACAAAGTGCTAATAGTAGTTTAAAGGAAATTCAAGATTTTGTTCAAAAAGCTAATGGAGATTCAAAAAGTTTAAGTAGTTATCTTTCTAGTGTAAGAAATGATCTACCAAAGGTAACAGATCAAATAAATAATTTACAAACTACTGTTGAGGCAAGTAAAAGTTTAATAAATTCAACACAACAAACAGTTAATGCTGTATCAAATAGTTTTAGCAGTGATGTTGTAACAATGCAATCAACAAACCAGGAATTACAAAGTTTACTTTCAAAGCTTAAAGAATTAAATAATGCTATGGATACAACTAAGATGGTTGAAACTGTAGATAAGTTAGTAAAATTAACAGATTCATTAAATAAAAGTATAGATAATAATCTTAAAGCTTTAGAAAAAATAAATTCCGTAATACCAAATAATAAAATAGGCAATTTAATAAATAAGTTAAATACTGCAAAAGATTTAGTATCTAAAGAAAGAGAACAATTAGTTGCTTTAAAAACAGCATTATCAAACAATGAAAGTAAGGAAAATATAGCTAAGGCTATAGAGTCTGTTTCTACAATAAGTACTGAAACAAGCTCAGCTTTAATAAATGTTTCAAATACTTTTTATAATGATGGAGCACCAGCTTTAAATACTATTGGAAATTCATTAAAAGGTGGATTAGATACAGCAAACTCAGTATTAGAAACAACAAAGGTAGTTGTTCCACAGCTAAATGCTTTAACTACTTTTGGTATAGCTAGTAGTGATGTAGCTAGTCAACAAGCTGATCAAGTAACAAGTAAGCTTAGTGAGTTCCAAGACGCAATTAGTCAATTAATAGAAAAAACTTCAGGATTAACTGAGGAGAATTTAAATAACCTAATAGATTTAATGAGTAAGAATCCAGAAGAAATAGCATCATTTATATCCTCTCCTATAACAGTAAAAGAGGAACAGGTTTATGATGCAGGAATATTTGGAGTAGGACTTACACCATTTTATACAACTTTAGCAATTTGGGTTGGTTCATTATTACTTACATCATTATTAACAGCAGAGTGTGAGGATTTTGAAGATGGAACAAAATTAAATCTTATCCAAAAGCATTTTGGTAAAATGTTATTATTCTTGACTATATCATTAATTCAAACAGTAATAGTAGTTTTAGGGGATATATATATATTAGGAGTAAATCCTGCAAATATGCCATTGATGTTTGGATTCGCAATAGTTAGTTCTATTGTATTTACGGTAATGATATTTACCTTAGTATCATTATTTGGAAACATAGGTAAAGCAATAGCCATTGTTATAATGGTATTCCAAGTAGCAGGTGCTGGAGGAATTTATCCAATACAGACAAATCCAAAAATATTTGAGGTTCTACAACCTTTATGGCCATTTACTTATTCTATAGATGGATTTAGAGAAGCTATAGCTGGTCCAATATGGAATTCTGTATCTAAGGATATGAAAGCTTTAGGAATATTCTTATTAATATTCTTATTACTATGTATTCTTAAAAAGCCATTCCATAGACTTACTGAGTTTGTAGAGCATAAATTTAGAGAATCAGGATTATAAAATAAAGAAAAGAGTAAAGATTAATTCTTTACTCTTTTTGTTTTATAAGAGATTCTTAAAATTATAATTAATAGAAATATGTGGTAAAATATAATGTGAAAATATTTCTTGTTAATGTGAGGTGTTTTATGGGAAGAAAAGAGAAAAACTTATATAAAGCAGTTGATATAAAGCATAAGGAAATTATTGATGTTAGAGAGATAGGGTATTATTCTACACCTCCGTTTGTTGCAAGATATATAGGAAAAAGAATTATAGATATAAATGGTAAAGGGAAAACTTTATTTGATCCATGTTGTGGAAAAGAGGAGCTAACTGATTATTTTAGTGATTTAGGAATTAAAACCATAGGTATGGATTTAATAAAATATAAAAACAATTATAGATGTGAGTTTAAGAAAGGCAATTTTATAAATTATTATTGCTCTCAAAAAAATACAAAAACATGGGACTATGATTATTACATTGCTAATCCACCATATAATTGTCATGAGGTTAATTTTATAAAGGAGAATAAGGAGAGGCTTAAGAATTATTTCAATGAGGTTGGGTTGCATAATATGTACAGCATGTTCATGTCTGCCATAATAGATAAGGCAAAGAATGGGGCTGTTATTGGATTAATTACTAATGATTCATTTTTTACAGCGAAAAATCATAAGAGGCTTAGGAATAAAATTCTTAGGGAATGTTCTATACATGAAATAACCATGTGTCCTAGAGGGCTTTTTCATAATCAAGGAGCAGATGTTAGGACAAGCATACTTATTTTAAGAAAGGGAAAAGAGTATCAAGAAAAGATAGTTGTAAATAACAGGCCTAAATCCATAGAAGAATTTAAAGAGTTATTAAATGGGGTAAAAGATAATAGTAATGAAAGGCTTTATAGCTTACAAGAAATTGTATTGCAAAATAAAAAGGATAATTTAGAGTTTTTAATAGAATGTCCTGAAGATATACGGAGTTTATTTAATAATATTAGATTGGGAGAAAAATTTAAATGCGTAACAGGGATCTCAACAGGTAATGATAAAGAGTTTTTATCTAAGGAAAAAAGCAATGAATTTACTATTCCTTTTTACAAAAATCCAGGAAAAGATAAGTTTTATACAGATAGAGTAATTTATCTACATAAAGATTTTTTAGAAATAGAAAAGATTAATAGAAATTTTAATGTTAGAAATAAAGAAGTTCTTTATAAAAGTGGTATAACCTGTTCATCTATGGGGGTTTCCTTTAATGCATGTATATTGCCTAAAAACTCCACCTTTGGAGTAAATCCTAATATAATATGTGAATCAGAAGAGGTTTGGTGGTTACTAGCTTATTTAAATTCATCCCTAGTAACTTATCTTGTTAGGGGAGCGTTAATAAGAAGCAACATGATAACTTCAGGCTATGTATCTAGAATACCACTTTTAAGCTTTACTAAAGAGGAAAAAGCTAGACTTTCTCATTTAGCTAAAAGGTCTTATAAGTTAAGCAAACAAAATTCTAGTATAGAAAATGAGTTATGCCATATAGACAATATTGTTAATCATGTTGCTAAAATTTCAAATGATTCTAAAGATTTAATTTCTAATTTCAAAAAGTACTTAGTTGAAGTTACTTAGTTTAATCTAATTTTATGTGACAGTACCCATTAGGATTCTTTTTAAGATATTTTTGATGATATTCTTCAGCTTTATAATAGTTTTCTAAGGGCTTAACCTCTGTCACTATTTTTTTTGAATAAGATTTTTGAAGTTCTTCTTTACTATTTAAAATCTCTTGTAAATCTGAAGGATCTACATAGTAAATGCCAGTTCTATATTGGCTACCAACATCATTACCTTGTTTATTTAATGAGGTTGGATCTATTATTGTCCAAAACTTAGCTAATAATTCTTTAAGTGATATTATGTTTTCATCATAATTTACAAGACAAACTTCAGCAAAATAAGTATTTTTAGTGCATATATCTTCATAAGTAGGATTTTCAGTACGTCCATTAGCATATCCAACTTCAGTGCTTACTACACCATTGATTCTAGAAAGAAATTCTTCTACACCCCAAAAACAACCACCTGCTAATATAATTTTTTTCATAACGAACCCTCCTTATAAGTTTTAGCTTTCCTATTTATAAAATAATTATGATTATTTAGCACAAACTTTTTTTATTATTTTTGCTGGATTTCCACCTACCACTACATTGTCAGGAACATCCTTAGTTACAACGGCTCCAGAGGCTACCACTACATTATTTCCTATAGTTACACCTGGGTTTATCGTAGCATGTCCTCCAATCCAAACATTATTACCTATGGTTACAGGCTTACCAAATTCATAGTTTAGCCTTTCAATAGGATTAATTGGATGAGTAGCTGTATAAATGTGAACTCCAGGGGCAAAGAAACAATTTTCTCCTATGGTAATTTTACAAACATCAAGCATTACACAATCAAAATTTGCGTAAAAGTTATTACCTACTGATATATTATAACCATAATCACATTTGAAGTTAGGTTCCATATATATGCTTTTACCTGTTGAACCTAAAAGTTCTTTTAATATACTACTTCTTTCTTTAAAAGTTTTATCAGTTTCCTCTTCATTATCAGGTAAGTCTAATTTATTAAATTTCTGAAATAAAATTCTAGCTCTAATTCTACCTTTAGTTAATTCTGGGTCAGCAGGGTTATAAGGCAGACCTGCTATCATTTTTTCTTTTTCTGTCATAGCCATAAAAAATCCTCCAATATTTATTCTCACAATTATTTTATCAGTAACATATATATATTTCATCAGATTAGTTATAGAAATAGTTAAAATTTCATATAATGAATAGCTAATATTATATTTTTGAGGTGTTAAGTTATGTTTGATCCTAAAATGTTAAGCGTTGAATTTAGAAATGGAATTACAGATGAAAAACCAATAGAGGGAAGAAAGTACACATTAACTCATAATGATGATACTGGAGAGTTATTTCTTACAGTAGCTTTAGCATATGCTTATGACAAAATAAACTCATCAGCGAGAGATGAAGTTTTTGGAGTTTGGAAAAGAGGAAACAATAGATTTATCTTAAAAATATACTTATATGTTGATGGAAATCAAGGAAGAGAAGAGGCCATAAAGAGAGATAGAATATTTAGAAAAGAGTTACCTTTAGCACTAGCTGCTATAGCATATGGAGATAGAAAGTTTTTAGATGATAATGATGATTTATTAAATAGCAATATAATAGTGAGATTTATATCTGCTTATGAAGAGCTTAATAAGATTGAAAACTATGGAACACTTAAGGATTATATTAATAATCGCATGGAAAATACACCAAACAATAATAACAATATTTATATGGAAGAGAGTATTTTAAATGATAATGATCCTTTAGTAAATAATTTTATAATAACTTTATTAAATCCATATATTAAAGCTGAAATAACAAAGTTATATAACAATGATATGTATTATTGTTTAAAAGATGTGGAAGTATTAGAAGTATTTAAGGCTAAGGCAGATAATGAGTGTGAATTTAACTATAAGATTTATGTTGGAGTTAAGGTAGGAACTATGCAACCTGCATATAATAACCTTATAATTGAGTTTTTAGTAACTCCAAATGCAGTAAGCACTTTAAGTGTAAAAAATCCAAGGTAAATAAAAAAGAGATTGTTTTTAAGACAATCTCTTTTACTTATTTAGAACAATAAGTGTGCTACAAGTGCAATAACTGGTAGAGTAACTAGTGTTCTCATTAAGAAAATCATAAATAATTCTTTTAAGTTTAGTGGTATTTTTGATCCTAAAATAACACTTCCAACTTCTGATAAGTATATAAGTTGAGTTACTGATACACAAGCAACTACAAATTTAGTCATATCACTTAAAATAGTTTTTGATGCTATAACTGATGGTAAGAACATATCTGCAAATCCAACTATGACAGTTTGAGAAGCAGCAGAAGCTTCAGGAATTCCTAAAATCTTAAATAAAGGAATGAAAGGAACACCAAGCCATTGAAATACAGGAGTATATTCAGCTATCATAAGAGCTAATGTACCCATTGCCATAACTACAGGTAAAACTCCTATCCACATTTCAAGTACGTTTTTAATTCCATCAGCAAAGAATTTTTTTAAGCTACTTTCATTTTGGGCTTTTTCAACTGCTTTAAAAACTCCAAAAGTGAAAGGAGTAAATCCTTCAGGAACATCTTCTACATTTTTAGGTTCTGCATTGTTAAAATAAGCATCAGGTTTTTTGCTAAGAGGCCAAACTCTTGGAAGAATTATAGCGGCAACTATTCCAGCAAAAGTAACAGTTAAATAGAATGGAATAAACATATTCTCTAATCCAACCTGTGATAAAACAACAAAGCTAAAAGTTATTGAAACAACTGAGAACATTGTACTAACTATACAAGCTTCTCTCTCAGTATAAAATCCTTCTTCATATTGTTTTGAGGTAAGTAATACCCCAATAGTTCCATCACCTAACCAAGAAGTCATACAGTCTATTGATGAACGTCCAGGTAGTTTAAATAATGGTCTCATTATCTTAGTCAGTAAGGCACCACAGAATTCTAATAAACCAAAGTTTAAAAGAAGTGGTAAGAATAATCCTGCAAAGAAGAATACTACTATAAGTGTTGGTAGTAGATCATTTAATATAAACGCCCCAGTTAAATCAGACTTTATTATTTCAGGTCCAAATCCAGTAAATGCTGATATTATAAATAATCCACCTAAGATTCTTCCAATTGTCCAAATCCAATTAACATTTAATAATGAATTTAAAAAATTATTTTCTATTATAAATTTTGGCTTAAATGCTTTAGTTATTATTGTTAATGAAGCAGCTATTACAACAACTATCATTGATAAAGTAGGTAAATAATCACCTATTAAATCTTTAAGTCTAGTTGTGAAAAAGGCTACTGGTATTGTTATATTTCCACCATCATTTATAGGAACCATAAATAAAATTACTCCTAATAAAGATGGAATTATAAACTTTAATAAATCAGACGATTTATATTTAGTTTTCAATTTTAGTCCCCCTTTTTAATAAACAAATCAATTAGTACAAAGCCTATTATACACAATAAAATGTATAAAATCAATGCAAAATTGCATAAAAATAATGAATAATGTATAAATATTCAATAAATTAAGATTTATATACATAATTTTATAAAGTGAAATAATTTATTAAATAGGTAACTTTAGTTACCGAGTTACTTAAAAACCCTGTGTATAATCTTAGATGTAAGGTGACTAGGAAAGTTACTAATAAAAAAGAATCTTAAAAGAATTTTACATAAAGAAATAAAGAACATGGAGGAATTTAAAATGAGTATGTTTTGTTTTCAATGTCAAGAAACAGCAGGATGCAAAGGCTGTACTGTAAGAGGTGTTTGTGGAAAAACTGAAGATGTAGCAAAAATACAAGACCTTTTAATTTTTGTTACTAAAGGATTAGCTACAGTAGCTAATGAAGGAAGAAAAGTAGGAATAGTAGATAAAAAAATAAACAGAATGATAATAGATAACTTATTTATTACTATTACTAATGCAAACTTTGACTTTAAAGCAATAGAAAAAAGAGTTAAAGATACTTTAGTAGCAAGAGAAGAATTAAAAGAAAGAGTACAAGCTAAGGGTGGAAATCCAATTGGATCAGACTTCAAAGGATGTGCAACTTGGACAGCTACAACTAGTGAGGAAATGATGGAAAAAGCTTCACAAGTAGGAGTTTTAGCTACAGAAAATGAAGATATAAGAAGCTTAAGAGAACTTATTATGTATGGATTAAAAGGATTAGCAGCATACATGGAGCATGCTATGAATTTAGGACATGATAAAGAAGAAGTTCATGCATTTATGGCAGAAACTTTAGTTAAAATATTAGATGATTCATTAAGCGCAGATGAATTAACTGCTTTAGCATTAGAAACAGGTAAATTTGGTGTTGATGGAATGGCATTATTAGATGAAGCTAACACTTCAACTTACGGTCATCCAGAAATAACAAAAGTTAATATAGGAGTTAGAAATAACCCAGGAATATTAATATCAGGACATGATTTAAAAGACTTAGAAATGTTATTAGAACAAACAGAAGGAACTGGAGTAGATGTTTATACTCATGGTGAAATGTTACCAGGACACTACTATCCAAAATTCAAGAAATATGCTCACTTTGCAGGAAACTATGGTAATGCATGGTGGTTACAAAATAAAGAGTTCGCATCATTTAATGGACCAATATTAATGACAACAAACTGTATAACACCAGTTCAAGATTCATATAGAGGAAGAATATTTACAACAGGCGCTGTAGGATATGAAGGATGTATTCATATAACAGCAGATGAAAATGGACACAAAGATTTTTCACAAATAATAGAGTTAGCTAAGACTTGCCAAGCTCCAACAGAAATTGAAACAGGGGAGATCGTAGGTGGATTTGCTCATAACCAAGTACTTGCTTTAGCTGACCAAGTAGTTGATGCTGTTAAATCAGGTGCAATAAGAAGATTCTTCGTAATGGCTGGATGTGATGGAAGAGCTAAATCAAGAGATTACTATAGAGAATTTGCTGAAAAATTACCAAAGGACACTGTTATATTAACAGCTGGATGTGCTAAATATAAATATAATAAGTTACCACTTGGAGATATCAATGGAATTCCAAGAGTTTTAGATGCAGGACAATGTAATGATTCATATTCATTAGTTGTAATAGCTTTAAAACTTGCTGAAGTATTTGGAACAGATAGTGTAAATGAATTACCAATAAGCTACAACATAGCATGGTATGAACAAAAAGCTGTAATAGTATTATTATCATTATTACACTTAGGTGTTAAAAACATTCATTTAGGACCAACTTTACCAGCATTCTTATCACCAAATGTAGCTAAAGTTTTAGTTGAAAACTTTGGAATTGGTGGAATTACAAATGTAGAAGATGATATGAAAATGTTCTTAGGAGAATAATAGTAAATAATATATAGAATTTTGATATATTATTAATTATATAAATGAAGACTAACACAGCTGTGTTAGTCTTTATTTATATTGTTTGAATTATTAATTGAGTTATTTGATTGAGCTCTTAAATTATCAAAATAGGAAAAGCTAGCAGAGTATACAACTATGTTAGAACCTAAGGCAATAAGAAAATCACCTAAAACATTGAGTTCATCAGCATTATATCTAGTAGAGTAATCTTTTGCTATTAAAATACAAAGGAGATTAAGTTGATCAGGAGGTAAGTTAAATAGTTCCATAAAATTAACTCCTAATTTAATATATATAATCAGTATATAAAAAAACTCCCTTATTGATATTAATAAGGGAGTTTAATTTATAATTTAAAGCTATATTTGTGTAGCGTGAAGTACAAAATATACTAAAAAGATTGCTGATATAACGTACATAGGGATAGATACATCTTTATACTTCTTTGTTGCTAACTTACAAATAGGATAAGCTATAAATCCAAAAGCAATACCATCAACTATACTAAATGTTAAAGGTATTATAGTTAAAGTAAGGAATGCTGGGAATGATTCAGTGAAGTCTTCAAAGTTTATTGAAACTATATTTTGAATCATTAAGCCTCCAATTATTATTAAGACTGGAGCTATTGCTGAGTTTGGAATAAGTGATATAACTGGTATAAAGAAGATTGATATTAAAAATAAAAATCCTGTAAATATAGAAGTTAATCCTGTTTTACCACCAGCTGCTATTCCTGCACTACCTTCTACAGTTGAAACTGAAGGACTAGTACCACAGATACCACAAATTATAGTAGTAAAGGCAACCGCGTTAAGAGCTCTTTGTCTTTTACTTGGTTGTTTTAACATACCATCAATTTGTCCATGAAGTAAACCAATGTTTTCAAATACTAGGACTAAAGTTAGTGAGAAGGTTGCAATCCAAAATGAAATTGAAGTTATTCCACTAAAATTAGCTGATAAGAAAACTTGTTTATATTCACTGAAATTAGGTAATGAGAATTGAAAATTTGATAAATCAACAATTCCAAATAACATTGATATAATTGTTCCGGATAAAATTCCTATTAAGAATGAACCTGGTACATCTTTTATAAATAAAACTAGCATTAGTATCATAGTTATGAAGAATACTATAACTTCTTTAGATGAAATATCACCTAATTTAACAAGTGTTGAGGCATCTCCTACTATTAAGCCAGCCTTTTGTAATCCTAAGAAAGTAATAAAAATACCGATTCCAACTGTTATTGCTTCTTTTAATGAGGTTGGTATTGAGCTAGTTAACATATCTGCTAAAGGTGTAACCGCTACCACAATAAACAAAATACCAGCTACTATAACAGCTGCTAAAGCTTGTTGGAATGTAAGTCCCATAGTATTTACTATGGTATAAGTAAATAGTGCATTAATACCCATACCAGGCATTATAATAAGAGGAGCATTACTTAAAAGTGCAACTAGTACACATCCAATTAATGATGCTAATACTGTAGCTATTATAAGTGGTTCCATAGATACTCCACCATCACTAAGTATGCTAGCATTTACTACAATTATATAAACTGCAGCAAAAAATGAGGTAAGACCAGCAAGTAATTCTGTTCTTATATTTGTTTCGTGTTCTTTAAGTTTAAAAAAGTTATTCATCCTTTCTCCTTTTCAAAAATATCTCCCTCACCCTCCCACATCTATTGATGCAAATGTTATTATATCATATGTTAAACGTTTAATAAAGGTTTTTTAAATAAAGGTTTACAGAAAAAACTTGACATATTAGCAAAAAACATAATAAATGTTTTATTAAGGATTTATTTATAAGAAGGGAATTTTTATGAAGAAAACAGTTTTAATAACAGGGGCTACTAGTGGAATTGGATATGAATTTTCAAAAATATTTATGGAAAACAATTATGATGTAATATTAGTAGGAAGAAATTTAGAAAAATTAATGGAATTAGAAGATTTTTCGAAGAAAAAATGTGTAAGGGCTTACATATATAAATTTGATTTGAGTTTAAGTGAAAATATAGATTTTTTATATAAAAAAATTAAAACTGAAGTAGGAAAAGTAGATATATTAATAAATAATGCTGGTATAGGATTTAATGGAGAATTTAATGAAATAGATTGGCAAAAGCAATTAGATATAATAAATGTAAATATTATAAGTTTAACCAAATTAACTAAGCTTATTTTAAAAGATATGATAAATGAAAAGGAAGGGAAAATTTTAAATGTTTCCTCTACTGGGGCCTATCAACCGGGACCATTAATTTCAGTTTATTATGCTAGTAAAGCATATGTTTTATCGTTTTCTGAGGCTTTAAGAGAAGAGGTTAAAGATAAGGGAATTAATGTGGTTACTCTTTGCCCAGGAGCTACTAAGACGAATTTTTCTAAGAGAGCTGGAAAGGGAGATTTAGATGTGGCAATGAGTGCAGAAGAAGTAGCAGAGTGTGGCTATAAGGCTTTGATGAACAATAAGGCAATATGTATTCCTGGGATTATGAATAAGGTATTAGTATTTTTATCTAAAGTGTCTCCCACAACTTTAAATGCAAAGATAGTAAAGAAAATACAAAATAAGGCTATAAGTAAAAAATAATTGAGAATAATAAGCTTATAAATAATTAAATTTAAAATAAAGTTTTTAAGGAGGAAATTATTTATGAGCAATGAAAAATTATTCCCAACAACATTTCCAGTTCAAAATCAAAGTATTCATCCTGGAGTAGAGGATGAAATGAATCCACTACCAATATATGATTTACCACAGTATATAAATGATGGAAAAAGACTTAAGAATAAGGTAGCCATAATAACAGGTGGAGATAGTGGAATAGGAAGAGCTGTAGCCTTAGCTTATGCAAGAGAAGGGGCTAAAGTTTGTATAATATATCTATCAGATGAAGAGGATAAGGATGCTAATAAGACTAAGGAACTTATAGAAAGTGCTGGTTCTGAGGCTTTAGTTATAAAAGGAGATATTTCTAATATTGATTTCTGCACTTCAAGTGTAAAGAAGGTCATTGAAAAGTGGGGAAAACTTGATATATTAGTTAACAATGCGGCAGTTCAACATGATTCTAAAACTTTAGATGATATTGGACCAGAGCAAATAGAAAATACTTTTAAAATAAATGTTTTTGGAACTTTCTATATGACAAAGGCAGCAGTTAAATACATGGAATGTGGAAGCTCAATAATAAATACTACTTCTATTACAGCTTATAGAGGAAATGAGATACTTTTTGATTATTCATGTACTAAGGGTGCTTTAACTACAATGACAAGAACCTTAGCAACGATGCTAGTTAAGAATGGAATTAGAGTTAATGCTGTGGCACCAGGACCTATATGGACACCTCTTATACCATCTTCAATGAATAAAAAGAAAGTTTCTGAATTTGGAGTTAATTCACCTATGGGAAGAGCAGGGCAACCAGTAGAGCTTGCTGGGGCTTATGTTTTCTTAGCTTGTAATGAAGCATCATACATATCAGGTATAACAATACACGTAAATGGTGGAGAAATTATAAATGGGTAGTTTCATGATTTAACGTATTAGAATATAATATACTTATGATTTAATGGAAAAATAATTTTTATAAATAAAAAGGGGGAAACCTACAAATGAGAAAAGCATTAAAAGATAGTAAAAGAATAGTTGTTAAGGTTGGAACTTCTACATTAACTTATGAAAATGGAAGTGTAAACTTAATGAGAATAGAAAAATTATCTAGAGTAATTTCAGATATATGTAATATGGGAAAAGAAGTTGTTCTTGTTTCATCAGGAGCAATTGGAGTTGGAGTTGGAAAACTTAGACTTGAGAAAAAACCAGAGACTATAAGAGAAAAGCAAGCTGTAGCTGCCGTTGGACAGTGCGCTTTAATGCATATATATAATAAATTTTTCGGAGAATATAGCCATGTTGTGGCACAAGTTCTTTTAACTAGAGATGTACTAGAAAATGAAAGAATGAAAAATAACGTATGTAATACATTTGATACTTTATTAGAAAAAGGAATTATACCTATAGTTAATGAGAATGATGCTATATCAATAGATGAGATACAAAACATATTAAACTTTGGAGATAATGATAATCTTTCAGCTATAGTTTCTACTTTAGTAAATGCAGATACTTTAATAATATTATCTGATATAGATGGTTTCTACGATTCAGATCCAAGAACTAATGAGGATAGTAAGATGCTTAAAGAAGTTTATGAAATAACTCCTGAAATAGAAGAATGTGCAGGGGGGGCTGGAAGTAATAGAGGAACAGGCGGAATGGTAACTAAACTTTCAGCAGCTAAGGTAGCAACAAGTAATGGGATAGATATGATTTTAGCTAATGGAGAAAATCCAGAAATATTAATTGACATATTAAATGGTGAAGATATAGGAACTATGTTTGTAGCTAAGAAGGGGGAATAAAAATGAATAATGAACTTATTATAAAAGGTAAAAAAGCAAAAGAAGCTTCTTACACACTTTCATTTGCATCTACTAATGAAAAAAATAATGGGTTATTAAAAATAAGTGAATTCTTAATAAAAAGATGTGATGAGATATTAGAAGAAAATAAAAAGGATCTTGAAAAAGCAATTGAAAAGGGAACATCTAATGCAATGCTTGATAGATTAAAATTAGATGAGGAAAAAGTAAAATCTATAGCAAATGCCGTAGCAGATGTTGTTAAATTAGATGATCCAATAGGAGAAGTTACATCTATGTTTAAGAGACCTAATGGCCTTAGAATAGGTGTGCAAAGAGTTCCATTAGGAGTAGTTGGAATAATATATGAAGCAAGACCTAATGTAACTGCTGATGCTGCTGCTCTATGTTTAAAAACAGGAAACGCTGTTATTTTAAGAGGAGGTAGTGAGGCTATAAATTCTAACTTAAAAATAGTTGAGATTATTAGTGATGCCTTAAAGGAAGCAGGTCTTCCAGAGGGATCAGTTCAAATATTAGAGGATACTTCAAGAGAAACTGCTACAGATTTCATGAGATTAAATGATTATTTAGATGTTTTAATTCCAAGAGGTGGAGCAGGACTTATAAAAGCTGTAGTAAACAATGCTACAGTTCCAGTAATAGAGACTGGAGTTGGAAATTGTCATATATACATAGATGATGAAGCGGATATAAATATGGGAGTAGATATAATAGTAAATGCTAAAACATCAAGACCTGCTGTATGTAATGCTGCTGAAAAACTATTAGTTAATGAGAAAATAGCAGAGGAATTCTTACCAGTAGCAATAAAGGCTTTAAAAGAAAAAGGCGTTGAAATAAGAGGTTGTGAAAAAACTAAGGCAATTGTGAATGATATAAACTTAGCAACTGAAGAGGATTGGGGAAAAGAATATTTAGACTATATCCTTGGAGTTAAGGTTGTTAAAGATTTAGATGAGGCTATCTCTCATATAAATAAATATGGAACAAAACATTCAGAATCAATAGTTACTAAAAATTATTTTAATTCAGAGAAATTCCTTCAAAGAGTTGATGCAGCTGCTGTATATGTAAATGCTTCAACAAGATTTACTGATGGTGGAGAATTTGGATTTGGTGCTGAAATTGGAATAAGTACACAAAAGTTACATGCTAGAGGACCAATGGGACTTAAGGAATTAACAACAAATAAGTATATAATTTATGGAAATGGTCAAATTAGATAATTTATATAATCTTATAAAATTAAATTTCATATATTAAAGAAATATTTTAGGTGTTTAAGGGTAAAGAGATTTTAATTTATGAAAAAAGGAAGTATGGGAAAATGAAAGAAATAATCATGGATTTAATAATTCATAGTGGAGAAGCTAGAAGTTATGCTATGGAAGCTATTCAGCTTGCTAAAATAGGAGATGTAGAAGGGGCTAGAAGCTTAATAGAAAAAGCATCAATACAATTAGGTAAAGCTCATAAATCACAAACAGCTTTGATTCAAGATGAGGCTAGTGATAATAAAATAGAAATATCCATGCTATTAATTCATGCTCAAGATCAATTAATGACTACTATGACATTAAAAGATTTAGCAAATGAAATAATAGATTTGTATGAAAAATTAAATCAAAAAAATTTTTAGTAATGGTATAAAATTTTATATTTTATTATGTAAAATCAAATAAAAAGATATTATACAAGAAAAAGCACTTAAATTATTGTTAAGGTGCTTTTTATTTTTTGTTATTAAGAATTTTATAATAATTAGATGTTTTTTTAGATTTAATATTTAATTTATTTAGGAGTAAAAATATATATCTTATCATTAAATCTAAAGAATTTATGAAACTGAGAAGTTATTGTATAGAATTATAATTAGTAAGTAAAGATAAAATTGTATAACTAATAGTTTTATAAAAGAGAATTATAGAAGAGGTGCTTTATGAGATTAGGAAGAGATTTTTATAATAGAGATACATTAACTGTAGCTAAAGAGCTTTTAGGGAAAGTTTTAGTTAGAAAGATTAATGGAGTTACTTTAAAAGGAAAAATTGTTGAGACGGAAGCTTACATAGGCGCTATAGATAAAGCTTCTCATGCTTATGGTGGCAAAAGAACTAATAGAACAGAAACTCTTTATGCAGATCCTGGAACTGTATATGTTTATATAATTTATGGAATGTATCACTGCTTAAATCTAATAAGTGAAGAAAAAGATGTGGCAGGAGGAGTACTTATAAGAGGAATTGAGCCTTTAGAGGGAATAGAAGAAATGAGTAAATTAAGATACAAAAAGAGTTATGAAGAGTTATCAAGCTATGAAAAGAAAAATTTTTCTAATGGTCCATCAAAATTATGCATGGCTTTAGGAATAGATAAGGGGGAGAATGGCATAAATACTATTAGTAGCGAAGAGATTTATGTTGAAGATGACTCCTTAATTAAAAAGGATTTTTCTATTGTTGAAGCAAAGAGAATAGGTATAGATTATGCTGAGGAAGCTAGGGATTTTTTATGGAGATTTTATATTAAGGATAATAAATTTGTCTCTAAAAAATAATAAATAGTATTTTCTTTAAATCTTAATATAATATCTACGCTACAATAGTTATTTTGTGGGGGAGTTTTATGGCTATAAAGGATGCTAACAAGCAATATATAAAGTTTGATACTGCTGTCCAAGTTCTTAAATATGAGGTTTTAAAAAGGATAGCAGAGAAAGAATTTGATGGCACTTTAGACAAAGAAAAGCTTAATATAGCAAAAGAAATTGTAGATGATTTAAAACCTAATGTAAGATGTTGCATATATAAGGAAAGGGCTATAGTTGAAGAAAGAATGAAACTAGCTTTAGGTGGACATGAAAATAGAGAAAACATGATAGAAGTAATAGACATAGCTTGTGATGAATGTCCTGTTAATAGATTTATAGTTACTGATGCATGTAGAGGATGTCTAGCTAAGAAATGCAGAGATAGTTGCAATTTTGGAGCTATAAGTTTTGATAATAGAAAATGCAAAATTGATTATGAAAAGTGTAAGGAATGTGGAAAATGCAAAGAAGTTTGTCCTTATAATGCAATAGCTGAGGTTAAAAGACCTTGCATGAGAGCCTGTATTCCAAAAGCATTATCTTATGATGTTGATAGTAAAAAAGCTGTCATAGATGATTCAAAATGTATTCAATGTGGAGCCTGTGTAGTTGATTGTCCTTTTGGAGCTATAATGGACAAATCTTATTTAGTAGATGTTATAAGATTACTTAAAGATGAGAAGAAAGTTTATGCTATTGTGGCGCCAGCTATATCATCTCAATTTAATCATAGTAAGATTGGTAAAGTGATTACTGCTATAAAAAAATTAGGCTTTGAAGATGTGTTTGAAGCAGCTTTAGGAGCAGATTTAGTGGCTGTTCATGAATGTAATGAATTTAAAGAAAAAGGTGAATTAGACTTCATGACAACAAGTTGTTGCCCTGCCTTTGTTTCTTATATAGAAAAAAATTATCCAGAGCTTAAGGAGTGTATATCTAATACTGTATCTCCTATGGTAGCTATGGCAAGGTTAATAAAATCTCAAAATAAAGATGTTAAAACTGTATTCATAGGACCTTGTATTGCAAAGAAAACAGAAGCTAAGAGAAATGAGGTTAGTGGAGATGTTGATTACGTATTAACCTTTGAGGAGCTTTTAGCTTTACTTGACTCTAGGAATATTAAAATCGACGAATGTGAAGAAAGTGATACTAAGCATGGTTCATTTTATGGAAGACTTTTTGCTAGAAGTGGAGGAGTTACCGAATCAGTTAAACATCTTATAGATAGCGAAGGGATAAAAGTAGATTTTAGACCTATACTTGGAGATGGAATTAAGGATTGTGATATAAAACTTAGATTAGCAAAACTAAAAAGAGCACAGGGAAACTTTTTAGAAGGAATGGCTTGCAAAGGTGGATGTATAAATGGGCCAGGATCCTTAAATCATGATATTAAGAATAGCAAAGAAGTTGATAAATATGGTGAATTATCCTCTTCTGAGAAGATAAAAGATACTTTAGCTGATATTAAATTTGAGGATTTAAATTTATCTAAAAATGAGTAATGTAAAAAATTCTAATTTAAAATATAAAAGTTTAAAAATAGAATATGGAAGTTTAGTTATATAAAATTAGTATCATACTAAAAATAAAATTAAGCCTTTAACTAATTAACTTTAAAAATGTTATTATAGGGGGAGTAAGAACATTTAAATGATTAAAGTTAATTAGTAAAGGCTTTTAATTTAGAAAAATAATAAATTAAATAGATTTTAGTAGATTAAGGGATAAAAGTTTGAAATAAATAATATTTTATTATTTAGTAACAAATAAAGGAATCAATTCTTCTTAAATCAACTCCAAAGTAAACCCATCTAAAGCTAGCCCAACGCCATCCAGAAACTGATCTTCTATCAACTCTAGTTAAGTAAGCCCAATAGCTTCTTCCATTAGTTTGCCAAATATAAGTGAATCTATATAGACAAAATCTTATAGAGCCAGAACTAACATTTTTTGCATTTGGATTTCCACTTCCTTGACCAAAATTTTGAACACCTGCATCTTTTTTTGATGGTATATAAGATGGAGGTGGTCCCATTGGAGAAGGGGATTGAGGGCTTTGCCAATTAGTTGGTATAGGAAGCATATTTGACATATATCCAACAGGTGCGCTATGCATTAAATCATATCCCATATCCTTTATTGCATAAGGTAAGTCTTGTATAACAGCAGGTACATTTGCAATATTATCAGGAATATTTTTAATAACTGGTGGTATTACTGAGAATTTAGAATCGTTGTCAGAATTTCTATAATTCATAGGATAGTCATCATTAAATGTATCATCATTACCAGTGTAGTATCTTTCAAAGGAGTTTTCTGTATCCTCAGGTAAGACTTCAAACTCACCTACTTCATCTACTTCTTCATCTTCGTTGAAAAATCTAACAAAATCATTTGGATAAATTATTTCCATAAGTATCTCCTATAAAATTTTTATTTAGTATTAAACTATGCTTTTTATTATCTAAAGGTGAATTTTATAAAGGCTTTAATAAAATTTAATAATCATAAAAATTGTAGAGAATTGACGAAATAATTATAGAATTTCAATGAATTCCATTGACAAAATGCTCTATATGTATAATAATTATAATTGCTTCAATAGGACAATGAAGTAGGTATAGGTTTGAAATTAAGTTAAGGTGCTAGGTGTTTTACATCTAGCACCTTAACTTTTTGTGGGAAAAATAAATTTTACTGTTAAAACTTGCTAAATTTATAAAATGGACTTGACTATATAAATTTAATAAACTAAAATTGATAATAAGAATTTATCAATAAGATAAAAATACACTTTAAATTGGTCCCGTGAGGCCAGAAAGAGGTATAATTATGTTAAATAGAATTTTTTGTTGTACAAAAAAACAGATGAAATTAAAAAATGAAATAGCTTTGTATTTTAATACAATTCCATATAAAAGAGAAAAAGAGGTATTAGAGTGATTGATTTTTTACGCAATCGCTCTAGTACCTCTTTCTTTTAATTAAATAACATTTAGAATGATGGCAATGGAATTAAGACCTTTTAAAGTGTGTTTTTTAAATATGATTTTAAATAGGAGGTCTAGAAATGAAAGCAAAGCTTATATTAGAAAATGGCGTAGTATTTGAAGGTAAAGCCTTTGGATATTTAAAGGAGTGTGTTGGAGAGGTAGTTTTCAACACAGGAATGACAGGGTATCAAGAGGTTTTAACTGACCCTTCTTATTATGGACAAATAGTAACTATGACTTATCCCTTAATAGGTAACTATGGAATTAACTTAGAGGATTTAGAATCTAAGGAGCCTAAAGTAAGAGGATTCATAGTGAGAGAAAAATGTCAGTATCCAAATAATTTTAGATGTGAATTAGAGCTTGAAACTTACTTAGCTCAAAATAAGGTTTTAGGATTAGATGGTATAGACACAAGAGCCTTAACAAAAATCTTAAGAAATAATGGGACAATGAAGGGAATTATAGTTTTAGATAATTCAAACTTAGAAGATGTTAAAGATAAGTTAGAAGCTTTCTCAAATAGAGATGCTGTTTCAATAGTTTCAACTAATGAAAAATATGAAATCTCAGGGGAAGGAAAGAAAGTAGCTATAATCGACTTTGGAATAAAGCAAAACATTATTAGAAACTTTGTAAAAAGAGGATGTAATGTTACAGTATTCCCTTATGACTTTAAGGCAGAAGAAGTTTTAGAAATAAATCCAGACTTAGTATTTTTATCAAATGGACCTGGAGACCCAGAGGATATGGGAGAAGCAGTAAATGAGATAAAGAAAATAGTTGGGAAGAAACCAATAGTAGGAATTTGTTTAGGACATCAATTATTAGCTTTAACCTTAGGTGGAGAAACTAAGAAGCTTAAGTTTGGTCATAGAGGATGTAACCATCCAGTTAAAGATTTAATAAATAACAGAGTTCATATAACATCACAAAATCATGGATACTATGTTGCTACTTTACCAGAAAATATGGAAATAACTCATGTAAGTATGAATGATGGAACAGTTGAGGGAATGAAACATAAAGAATTACCAATATTTTCAGTTCAATTTCACCCAGAAGCATGTCCAGGACCAAAGGATAGCGAATACATTTTTGATGAGTTTATGAAGTATGCACTATAAGGAGGAAGTAATATGCCATTAAATAAAGATATAAAAAAAGTTTTAGTAATAGGTTCAGGTCCAATAATAATAGGACAAGCAGCGGAGTTTGATTACTCAGGTACTCAAGCTTGCCAAGCTCTTAAAGAAGAAGGGATTGAAGTTGTACTTGTAAACTCAAACCCAGCTACAATAATGACTGATAAGGAAATAGCAGATAAGGTTTATCTTGAGCCTTTAACAGTTGAATTCGTAGAAAAAGTAATAGAGAAAGAAAGACCAGATTCTCTTTTAGCAGGAATGGGTGGACAAACAGGGTTAAACCTTGCTGTTGAGCTTTATGAAAAGGGAATTTTAGATAAATATAATGTAAAAGTAATAGGTACTTCCATAGAATCTATTAAGGAAGGGGAAGATAGAGAACTATTCAGAGATATGATGAATAGAATTAATCAACCTGTTATTCAAAGTGAAATAATAACTGATTTAGACGCTGGTATTGCCTTTGCTAGAAAGATTGGATATCCAGTAATAGTTAGACCAGCATATACTCTTGGAGGAACTGGTGGAGGAATAGCTAATAATGAAGAAGAATTAATAGAAACATTAACATCAGGATTACAATTAAGTACAATTGGACAGGTTCTTTTAGAGAAGAGTGTTAAAGGATGGAAAGAAATTGAGTACGAAGTAATGAGAGACTCTTTTGGTAATTGTATCACAGTTTGTAACATGGAAAACATTGACCCTGTAGGAATACACACTGGGGATTCAATAGTTGTAGCTCCTAGCCAAACATTATCAGATAAAGAGTATCAAATGCTTAGAAGTGCATCAATAGATATAATAAATGCTGTAGGAATTGAAGGAGGATGTAATGTTCAGTTTGCTTTAAATCCACATTCCTTTGAATATGCAGTAATAGAAATCAATCCAAGGGTTTCAAGATCTTCAGCTTTAGCTTCAAAGGCAACTGGTTATCCAATAGCAAAGGTTGCAGCTAAAATAGCTTTAGGATATGGATTAGATGAAATAAAAAATGCAGTAACAGGAATGACATATGCTTGCTTTGAGCCTTCATTAGACTATGTAGTTGTAAAAATTCCTAAATGGCCTTTTGATAAATTCCAAGGAGCTGATAGAGCTTTAGGAACTAAAATGATGGCTACTGGAGAAATAATGGCCATAGGAAGTAATTTTGAGGCAGCATTTTTAAAGGGTATAAGATCATTAGAAATAGGTAAGTATTCATTAGAGCATAAAAAATTTAAAGATCTTTCAATGTATGAGTTAAGAGAAAGGGTAGTTTCTCCAGATGATGAGAGAATATTTGCTTTAGCTGAAATGCTAAGAAGAGGATACAGAATAGATATGGTTTCAAAAATAACTGGAATAGATATATTCTTCTTAGAAAAATTCAGATGGTTAGTTGAAGAAGAACAAAAGCTTAAGCAAAGCACAATAGATGATTTAAATAGAGAGTGGTTATTAAAATTAAAGAGAAGAGGTTTCTCAGATAAGGCAATAGCTGATATGCTAAAGGTTTCACCAGATGAAATCTACAGATTAAGAGATATATGGCATATAAAGCCTGCTTATAAAATGGTTGATACTTGTGGTGGAGAATTTGAAGCTTTATCACCATACTATTACTCAACATATGAACAATATGACGAAGTAGTTGTTTCTGATAATAAGAAAGTTGTAGTTATAGGATCAGGTCCTATAAGAATAGGACAAGGGATAGAGTTTGACTATGCTTCAGTTCACTGTGTAATGGCACTTAGAAAGCAGGAAATTGAAACAATAGTTATAAACAATAACCCAGAGACAGTAAGTACAGACTTCAGTATTTCAGATAAGCTTTATTTTGAGCCATTAACTGAAGAGGATGTTTTAAACATCATAGATAAAGAAAAGCCAGATGGAGTTATACTTCAATTTGGTGGTCAAACAGCTATTAAACTTGCTAAGTTCTTAAAAGAGAAGAACATTCCTACCTTAGGAACTACTTCAGATCAAATAGACCTAGCTGAGGATAGAGAACAATTTGATGATTTATTAGAAAGGCTTAATATAGCTAGACCAAAGGGAAAAGGAGTTTGGAGCTTAGAAGAAGGCTTAGAGGAAGCAAGAAGATTAGGATTCCCAATCTTAGTTAGACCTTCCTTCGTTTTAGGTGGTCAAGGTATGGAAATAACTCATGATGAAGAAGAGTTAACATACTATTTAACAAATGCTTTTGAGAAAGATTCCAAGAATCCAATACTTATAGACAAATACTTAATGGGTAGAGAAATAGAAGTTGATGCCATATCTGATGGTGAAGATGTTCTAGTTCCAGGAATTATGGAGCATTTAGAAAGAGCAGGAGTTCACTCAGGAGATAGTATTACTATGTACCCAGCTCAAAATATTTCAGATAAGATAAAGGAAGATGTTCTAGATTACACTAAGAAATTAGCCTTAAGCATAGGAATAAAGGGAATGATAAACATTCAGTTTATTGAGTTTGAAGGAAAGCTTTATGTAATAGAGGTTAATCCAAGAGCTTCAAGAACAGTGCCTTATATATCAAAGGTAAGTGGAGTTCCAATAGTAGATATAGCTACGAGAATAATGCTTGGAGAAAGATTAAAAGATTTAGGATATGGAACAGGAGTTTATAAGGAGCCAGATTTAGTATCAGTTAAGGTTCCAGTATTCTCAACTCAAAAACTTCCTAATGTTGAAGTAAGTTTAGGACCAGAAATGAGATCCACAGGAGAAGTTTTAGGAGTAGGAAGAAATGTTTTTGAAGCGTTATACAAAGGCTTTGTTGGGGCTTCTATGTACACTGGAGATAAGGGTAAAACTATCTTAGCTACTATTAAGAAACATGATAAAAAAGAATTTATGGAACTTGCTAAGGATTTAGATAAATTAGGATATAATTTCATAGCAACAACAGGAACAGCTAAGGAATTAAGAGAGGCTGGAATAGATGCTAAGGAAGTTAGAAGAATAGGAGAAGAATCTCCAAACATCATGGATTTAATAAAGAATAAAGAAATAGATTTAGTGGTAAATACTCCAACTAAAGCTAACGATTCTAAGAGAGATGGATTCCATATAAGAAGAGCGGCAATAGAAAGAAATATAGGAGTTATGACTTCATTAGATACTCTTAAAGCTCTAGTAGAATTACAAAAAGAAGGAGCACATAATAGAGAGTTAGAAGTATTTAACTTAATATAAAGTATTAATAATATAAAATAAGTTCTATTTAGTTTTGGTTAACTGAAGCTAAATAGGACTTTTATTTTTTTATACCTAAAGATTTAAAGTGAAAATTATATTTTTCATATAATAAACCTACTTTTTAGTTATGTGTTGTTTAAAATTTACCTTTTAGTTAGGGCTCAGTTAGTTTTTAAATTATGTTAAGAAAAAATAATTTCTTTGTGGATAAATTTTAATAAAAGTTATTGATTTATTCTAACTGAGCCCTTTGACGCTAAAAATTTCATAATTACCTTTTTAAAATAAGAAAATCTTATTAAAATCCAATATAAATTTAAATGGTAATATAATTGTAGTATTTTTGTGGATAAAGTGTATTAAAATTTGCTTTGAAAGAAAAATACTGTGAAGAAATATAAATTATTTATTTTGTGGATAAAAAATATTTTGAATTGCTGTGGATAATTTTTAAAAAATAATTCTGTGGATAAATTTTTGATTTTAGACATGTGATTAAATTAAAGTATAATAATATAAGAGGCTTGTTTTAAAAAGCACTTAGTTATTATACTATAAAAATATTAATATTCAATATAAAATTTATAAATTATTGGGGGTGATTTTTATGGAAACAGCTAAGAGGGTATTAAAGAATTTTTTTATAAAAAGTATTTTGCTTATAATTTCAGTACTTTTAGCAATGGCATTTTATAAGTTAATAGTAAAGGAATGCATAGATGTTTTTATAAAAATAGATTTGAGTGGTAAAAAAGGTTTTGTAATATATAACTTTTTTAAGTTAACAAGTGTAATGCTTATATATCAAGTTTTCTTAACAACAACTAGAATGAAAACTTCAAAACTATTTAAATTATTCTTATTTGGCTTATATGTAGGAACAATGTTTATACTATTATTTGCTAGACCTAAAATGGCCAGAGGATTCCAGTTAGATCCCTTTGCAGTTTTACATGGTCTACGAGGGGATAGAACAGGGCAGTTATATTTAATAGGTAATATAATATTCTTTATGCCTATAGGATATGTGCTAAGAAAATATAACTTTGTATTAGCCTTTATATTATCTGCCTCTATAGAGTTTAATATAGAACTTGCTCAATATGTATTTAAAAGAGGATTCTTTGATTTAGGGGATGTATTTATAAATTTAGTTGGTATATTTATTGCTTATTTTATTTGTAAAATAGCTTACTTTATTAAAGATAGACTTTATAAAAGAGATCATGAGATAGAAGAGGTTGCATAGATAAGAATTACTATAAGTAAAAAAATAGAGAAATATACATATAAATAAAGAATTTTATAGAAAAAAGGATGTAATATGAATGATTACATCCCTTTTTTTTCTTGACAAGCGAACATATGTTTTATAAAATTAAAAAAGATGAGGGAACATAAGTTCTTATTTTTTTTAGACAGCTTAGGAATATATAGGACATTAACATAATATAATAGCATATAACAAATTTTAGGGGGTTAATTTATATGACTAAGAGCAGCGGTATGTTTGTAAAAATAAATTATAAAATTAATGGAGATAACAGATTCCAAGGTGAGCATAAAGCCAAAATGTATAAAGATACAGCTGTAAGCAAGTATGTATTATGTGGTGGGTCATATTTCAGAAATAGAGGAACTATAATATTCCATGCTAATAATTTTAAAGAAGCAGAAGAAATTATAAATAATAATCCATTTGTTTTTTATGAGGATTATTCCTTTGAAATATTAAGCAAGAATTCAATAAGTTTAGGAAATACATATCATTAATATAAGAATATAAAATGACCTTTGAAATTAACAAAGGTCATTTCTTTAAAGTATGAGAAATCAATTTAAAGTATTGATTTCTTTTTTTATTATATATCTAATAAATTTTTCTTGTAAGTTGAGTAAAGGTCATTTAATTCACTCATATTTTTATCAAGTTTTATTTGTAAATCAGAAGCTTTTTCAAAATCAGATTCATTTATAGCATTCTTTATTTGAGTAAATAAGCTTCTTCTGTGATAAGAATCTTTCATTGTTATATGTCTTAATTCATTTATTGTCATCCAAGTTGATACGTCAAGATCTAAGGCTTTATCACAACAATGAAGTTGTTTAGCGGCTCTTATATCTTTTGTGTAAGAAGGAATTATTCTTGAAGTTATTTCTGTAGTCCATCTCTTAGTAGTAGCCATTTTGAAACTATTTATAAGCTTGTCTGTAAATACTGAATTTACTTTTAATACCTCTACCTTTTCAGGGTATTTATCAAAAGCACTTAAGTTTTCAAAAACAGTAGCAGGAGCTACACCAAAGTATTCATTTCTTTGTGAATCTGTGAAATCTTCAAACACATCTTCTTCACTTCTATATGCTCTAGATTTTTCTAGGTAATCTGCTTCTTCACCTGGTTTTTTAGATAATTCAGCTAAAAGATCATCCTCTGTTTTATTATTTTCTAAAGCATACTTAATACCATCTAACATAGCCATATAGCTTGATGCTATACAAAGATAAGTATTTGTAAATGGATTTGGTGATCTAAGCTCAAATCTAGTTGCTAAAGGATTATGAGGATCTCTTATTAAGCCTGCTAATATAGTTCTATTTCTAGATGGAACTTCAGGGCTTTGACCTAGAGATGTAACTATACAAACAGGAGCTTCAAATCCTGGTTTTAATCTTTTTAATGAGTCTGTTGTAGCTGAGATAAATGGGTTCATTACCTCGTAGTTCTTTAATATACCCATTATAGAACCATATCCTATTTTACTTAAGAAATGATTTTTAGTTGGATTAAATAGGTTTATAATTCTTCCATCTTTTAATTTTAAGCTTAAGCTTAAATGAGTGTGTTCTCCACTACCAGCAACTCCTGATATTGGTTTAGCAAGGAATGTTACTTCTAATCCGTTTCTTCTAAAGGTTTCTTTAACTAATGTTCTTATAAATAATTCATTATCTGCAGCTTGCATAGCATCTGAGAATTTCCAGTCTATTTCTAATTGTTCCATTATGTGATCAAATTGACCTGAAGAAGTAAGCTTAGCTTTAACTCCACCAACTTCTTTGTGTCCCATTTCAGGTTCAAATCCATACTCATCCATATATAATAAACTTTGTTCTAAGGCTGTTCTAACATTACCCTTAGTTCTTGTCCAATATTGTTCTTGTAAAACTTCAGAAGTTGAAAGTTCTTCAATTAAAGCTTTATCATTTGGTGTTTTTACCCAAAATTCTAATTCTGTTGCAGATGTTAATAAAAGGTCATCTATATCATCGAATTTTATATTTAAATCATTTAGTGTTTCAGGATATTTTTTTAATAATGAGAATATGTTTGATTTGAATGTGTCAATTGAATTTTTTAAGATATGTCTAGAGTCAACTGCTTTATCTTCGTGGATTAGGAAACAAGGAATTCTAAGTGTTCCTACTGGTCTATTAGTTAAAGGGTCTATGAAGTCGTAATTGTAATCTACAAACCACTTACAATCTAAATCGGCGATCATATCCACTTTTGCGTTATTTAAAGTTGCTATTCCTGGAAGGACAACTGAAGAACCGTCTGTTTGTACGGCAGTTCCATGAAGGAAAGAATCCATATCT
This sequence comes from Clostridium sp. 16K-1-R1, assembly GCF_023921145.1. Lineage (NCBI taxonomy): Bacteria > Bacillati > Bacillota > Clostridia > Eubacteriales > Clostridiaceae > Clostridium > Clostridium sp. 16K-1-R1. Next base: position 3,149,208 of record NZ_CP046515.1, on the reverse strand, counting down.
TTTAAGAATAACTTGGAAGGAATTTTTTCGTCAGTATCATTACCTGCTAAGTCAACCCCAACTAAAGATACAAATTTTATTTCAGGGTGGTCCTCAAAAATAGAAATTAAACTTTCTTTATTATGATATTTCTTAGGAATTGTAAATAATAAATCTTTATTCATAATTATTTAGAAGTAATACAATTATAATAAATTAACATAATTGCAATAATCTCCTGTTCACATCCTTTCATTTTTATGACTAATAGTTATTTTATTTGTTTGTAAACGTACAATAATATGATTTTTATGCAAAAATATTCGTCATGTAAATATTCTTAAAAAGATTTTATTACAATAGAATATTACTGTCAATATATTTTATATTTTAGTATAAGTGTAAAATATGAATTTTAATAGATTTATTTAATAGAAAGTTATAAAATTATCTTAAGATTAAATAAAGTACTTAGAAGTGAGGGATAGCGATGCAAGATGATTTAAAGAATGCACCTATAGGTTTTTTTGATTCTGGCTTAGGAGGCTTAAGCGTTTTAAGAAAAGCCTTAGAAATGATGCCAAATGAAAATTATATATATTATGGGGATTCTAAGCATGCACCTTATGGAGAGAAGACTCCACAAGAGATAAGGTCACTTTCATTTAATGCTATTGAATTTTTAATAAAAAAGGGAGCTAAGGCAATTGTAATAGCATGTAATACTGCAACTTCAGCAGCAGCTCATGATCTTAGAGAGTATTATAAAGATATACCTATAATAGGCATAGAACCTGCTTTAAAGCCTGCTATAAAGTTACATGAAACTGGATCAGTAATAGTAATGGCAACAAAGGCAACTTTAAATCAAGAGAAATTCAAAAATCTTATGGATAAATATGGGGAGCATAGAGAAGTAATACCTCTTCCTTGTCCAGGGTTAGTTGAATTTATAGAGGCAGGAGATTTAGAGGGAGAAGATGTAAAAAACTTCTTGAGAGAAAAATTAAATCCTTATATGGATAGAGAAATTTCAAGTATAGTTTTAGGATGCACTCATTATCCTTTTGTAAAAGATGTAATACAAGATATTGTTGGAGAAAAAGTAGACATAATAGATGGAAGTTCAGGCACGGTAAGAGAGTTAAAAAGACGATTAGAAGAAAATAATATGGAATCAGAATCAAAGAAAAAAGGTAATTTAGATATATTTAATTCCTTAGAAGATAAGAAAATATTAGAGTTAAGTAAAAAGCTTATAGAAATTAAATAACTAATTAATGGTCTACAGTAATACGAAATAACATATAACTTTATTTGTGATAATTTAGTATATATTATTTTAGTATTTCTGTAGATTTTTTATTTTAAGAAATTTTTTTACAAAAAAGTTTGTTAAATTGTTGACAAATTAATGAGTGGTTGATATTATAATAAATGTAAAGAGAATTTTCAGAAAATTTGAACAAAGATTAATGGGAGTTACTTAAAGAGGGAGGATTTCACAATGAAAATAAATGTAAGAGAATTTTTAGGAGATAAGATACACGTTGAGGATGCTATAATCTTAAGAGATTATATTGAAGATAATTTAAATGAAAATGTAGAATTAGATTTTGGTGGTATAGGTAGAGTTTCAACAACTTTCTTAACTTGTTTATTTACTGATATGATAAATAAAGAGGGAAGAGAGAATATTATTTCAAAAATTAATGTTAAGAATTTATCAAACTATACTGATTATTCAAGAGTTGTAGCTGGAACTACTTTTGCTTAAAAATGAAAATATGAATTATATAAAAGCTATAAAATATTATATTAAGTTGAACTCTAAATGGGCAACATAATAGAATCTATGTTATTAGGATTCTTTATGTTGTCTTATTTTTATTTTTAAATATTTTCCCAATATTCCATTGTTAAAAGAAATAATATATAATTTTATACAAAGAAGGATTAACATTTTAGTTTAAGTAAATAATACTAAATAGTTAAATTTGAAAGGAGAATTACTAATATGAATCCAATAGTTACAATAGAAATGGCAACTGGAGAAAAAATCAAAATAGAATTATATCCAGAAATTGCTCCAAACACAGTTAGAAATTTCGTTAGTTTAGTTAAAAAAGGTTTTTATGATGGATTAACATTCCACAGAATTATACCAGGATTTATGATACAAGGAGGATGCCCAGAAGGTACAGGAATGGGTAACCCAGGATATAGAATAAAAGGTGAATTTACAAGAAACCAATTCCCAAATAACTTAAAGCACTCAAGAGGAGTTATATCAATGGCTAGAGCTATGAATTTTGATTCAGCAGGAAGCCAATTCTTCATAATGCACGAAAATTCACCACATTTAGATGGTCAATATGCTTCATTTGGTAAGGTTATAGAAGGTATGGACGTTGTTGATAAAATAGCAAATGTAAAAACTGATTACAATGATATGCCAGATGAGCCACAAGTTATGGCAAAAGTAACTGTAGAAAATGCAGAGGGTATAGAAGAACCAGAAATACTTTAATTTATGAATGTATGGGAGGAAGATTAGCATGAGTATGCTTAATAATAGCAAAGCTATTCTAACTTATGGTTTAAATGAAAAGGAAACAAAAGACTTTCAAGCAACAGGGCACAAGGTTATTAATATAAGTAATGAAATGGCTTCTATGAAAGTTAAAGATATATTAGAAGGCTTAAAATTTGAAGTTGTTTCAAAGAAAAACTTTGATGAAAAAGTTGTTATATTCAGTAATTTCCCTGATGAAGAATTACAAATGATGGTTTCAATAGCAAAAGTTATTACAGAAAATCCTATAATGGCTGTAGTTACAGAAACCTCTAAAGAATGGCAATTTAACTACCTTGTTGAACATTTAATTGAAGAAAGAGAATGGTATAGAAGTATGCAAGGAGGAAAAGCTTAAAATGAGTAGAGTTGGGGAAAGAATAAAAGAGGCTAGAGAAAAAAGTGGAATGACACAAAAAGCTTTAGCTAAAAAGCTAGGTGTAGCTGAGAAGTTTGTAAATGAAGTTGAAACAGGAAGAAAAATTATAAATGAATCACTTATATCAAAGGTATCAAAGGTTTTAAATACTGATTTAAATGATATAAATATGGTTGTTACTGATGAGGAACTTCAAAAAGAACTTAAAGCTGAAAAGCAAGTAAGACAAACAAAACCAGCAGAGGTTAATGAAGTTTGGAATCAAGCCTTTGGATCAGTTTTAAAAAATGTTCCAATATATGATTATTCATTAGCTCAGGTTAAGGGATATAAACAACTTGCCACTGCTTCAAATAAAATAGATGGTCATACAGCAAACAAAGTTTTTTATTTAAAAATAGAAAATAACGATATGACTGGCTATAGAATTCAAGAGAATGATTTAGCTTTATGCTATTCAATAAAAGAGATAGAAAATAATTCTATTTGTTTAGTTGAATTCAATGGAAAGAGAGTTATTAGACAAATTAAAAAGCTAGATAATGTTAAGGCTTTATTAATAAGCAATAATGGTAGCATGAGAACAGAGACAGCTAACATAAAAGAAGTTAAGTCAATTGCTAAGCTTTATAGAATAGAATTTGATTTATAAATTTAAATATAAAAAGGACAGTTCTAAATTAGAACTGTCCTTTTTATATTTAAATACTTCTTATGTTAGTTATCAAAAAGAATGAATTCTGAATAAAATAGCTATAAGAAAATAAAGTAAGTAAGAAGGAAGTGGATTTAGTGGAGTCAACTGAGAAAAAAAACTTCTATAATGATGAAGATTATATAAGTTTTGTTGTGGCTTATGATGGAAATATTAAAAAAGAAATTGATGATATAAATGATGCTAGTATCTTTTTTATTGATGATAATTTTGCAATCTTATCTATAAAATTACAAAACTATATGGAAACTATAAGAAGTATAAAAAGTATAATTTATATAGAGTTAAACGGAATATATACCCTAGGTGAAAGTCCTGTAGAAGATTCAAAGGCTCCAGTATTTCATAGGAATCCATCTTTAAATCTTAGAGGAAGTGGAGTTGTTGTTGCCATAGTTGATACTGGAATAGATTATTTAAATAATGAATTCATGAGAGAAGATGAAACTACTAGAATATTAAGGATTTGGGATCAAACAATAGATAGTGGGAAGACTCCTGATGGATTTATTAGTGGAAGCGAGTATACAGAAGAAGATATAAATAAAGCTATACAAGCTCAAAAACAAGGGCAGAATCCATATGATATTGTTCCTTCAAAAGATGATTATGGCCATGGAACTAAGATGGCAGGGATAGTTGGAGCTAGAGGGATTAATAGAGAAATAGTAGGAGTAGCTCCAGATTGTGAGTTTATAATTATAAAATTACAGGAAGCATCTAAAGAATATGTAGATTTTTATTATGCTAAAGGAGATAAGGCTAAATATAGAAATACAGATATAATAATGGCTCTTAAATATTTATATGAATTATCATTTACCTTAAATAAACCAATGATAATATACTTACCTTTAGGAAGCAACTTAGGAGATCATGCAGGTGCAAGCATATTAGAACGATATGTTGATACTAAAATCTCCGGAAGAAACTCCTTATTTGTAGTTACGTCTACAGGAAATCAAGGAAATACAGATACACATACTTCAGGGGAGATAAAGAGTAATGGTGATAGTCAGATAATAGAACTTAATTGTGGGAAAGAGCAACAAGGATTGGTTTTACAAATATATGCTCAAAGACCTAGTAAAATAAAGTTAGGCATATTATCTCCTTCAGGGAAGAGATTTGAAAATACTAATCCTAGGAAGACAAAGCATATATTGATAAATGACGCACCAACTTGGAAATTTATTTATGAAGGAACTACAGTACAAGTTACTTATGACTCCCCAGATGAATTTACTGGAGATGATAAGTTTGTAATAAAGATGGAGGGAATCACAGAGGGGGTTTGGAGGTTTATATTAACTGGTAACAATATAGTTGATGGTAAATATTATGCTTGGATTCTTCAAAGAGAATTATTAGCTGAGAATACAAGATTTTTGAATCCTTCTCCTTATACAACATTAACTATACCAGGAACTGCAAAGACTATTATTAATACTTCATACTACAATCAAAATAATGGGGCTATAGTATCAGAATCTGGAAGAGGATATACAATGAAAGATTATATACAGCCTATAATAACAGCTGGGGGCATAAATGCCATAACAACTAAACCTGGTGGAGGGACTATAACCATGTCTGGGGCAAGTGTTGCTGGGGCAATTTTAGCAGGGTGCTGTGCTTTAATAATCCAATGGGCCGTTGTAGATGGAAATGATCCTCAAATGTATGCAACTAAATTACAAGCTTATATTATTAGAGGAGCTAGGAAAAGAGAAGGAGATACTTATCCAAATAGACAGTGGGGATATGGAATTTTGGACATGCAAGAAATATTTAAGAGTTTAACGAATAAGTAAATAAGGAGTATAAGTATGGAGAATAAAGCTAAGGTTGGCATAGATTTTATAAATACAATACCCAAGCAAATACTAACTAGCTTAATAGAACAATATTCCCCTAATAATGGAGAGATAGAGTTAGTTGTTTTATATGGAGATAATTTTTTAAGATTTAAAAATTCAGTAGATGCCATAGGTGCTAAAGTTGAAGATTTAGGATATGGATTTGGAATACTCATAATAAAGGTTAGTGACTTAAATAGGATAATTGAGCTTGAAGGTCTCCAATATATAGAGCTACCAAAAATTCTATATACATCAGCTTATGATAGTAATAGAGCATCATGCATTCCATCAGTTTGGAATAATTATAATTTAACTGGAGAAGGAATATTAGTTGGTTTTTTAGATACTGGAATAGACTACACTCATAATGCTTTTAAAGATGATGAGGGCAATACCAGGATAGAGTATATATATGATCTTGAAAATGGAGTTGTATATGATAAAAATAAAATAAATGAAGCTTTAAAATCTGAAGATCCATTTAGCATTGTACCTGAAATTGATTTATCAGGTCATGGAACTCATGTTGCAGGAATTGCATGTGCCGGAGGAAATATAAACTTTGATAATTATGGAGTTGCATATAAAAGTAGCATAGCAATGGTAAAGATAACTGGTGAGAATAGTTTAAGGGCGGCCTTAAGTACACAGCTTATGAGAGGGTTAAAATTTTTAATGGATAAAAGTAATGAGATTAATAAACCTTTAGTTGTAAATATAAGTTTAAGTACAAATGATGGTTCTCATAATGGAAGTAGTTTACTAGAAAAGTATATTCAAACTTTTACTCAATTACAAAAGGCAGTTATTGTAGTAGCTGCTGGGAATGAAGGTAATAGTGCTCATCATGTAGGGGGCAAGATGAAAAAAGAAGAAGATTTAGACTTAAATATAGGAGATGGAGAAAAAGGTATTATATTAGATTTTTTCAAGCCTGTATTAGTTGATGTATCAGTTGAAGTAATTTCACCAACTGGAATAAGTACAGGACCAATGGGATTATCTGAGTCTTATAAAGAAAGATTTGTTGGAAGAGAAAAAATAGTTGTATATAGTACTGGTCCTAAGCCTTTTGATATACAAGGACAAACTACCATAAGTATTTTGCCCTTAGGAGATACAATAACTTCTGGTGGATGGAGAATTATAGTTAGAAAATTAAATAATTATGAGGGATATTTTGATGTTTGGTTACCTATAGCAGAAGGATTAAATGAAAGAACAAGATTTTTACAACCATCTGTTTATAATACATTAGGAATCCCTGCAACTGTAGAAGGGGTTATCTCCGTTGGAAGTTATAATTTTTTAAACAATAATTTATCAGCTTTTTCTGGACGAGGAGTTGTTAGACCAGAATGGTTAATAAAACCAGATTTAGTTGCTCCAGGTGAAAACATATTATCCACTGTTGAGGAGCAAGGATTTGATACTAAAAGTGGTACATCAATGGCTGCGCCACAAGTTTCTGGAATATGTGCTCTTCTTTTTGAATGGGGGATTATAAGAAATAATGATCCTTTTTTATATGGAGAAAGAATTAAATATTATTTGATTAAAGGAGCAAAGAGGACGATCTTTGGTGAGGCATATCCAAATCCAGACTTGGGATATGGATTTGTATGTTTAGATAGAACAATGGAATTATTAATTAATAGGAGATAGTTATGGAAACTGTATCTAATAAAGCGAATCTATTAGTTGACCCTGAAAGCATGAATTTTCTTGTTGAATATAGAGGGGATATAGAGAATGAAGTTAAGGATATTGAAAATGTTGAAGTCTATATAATTGATGGTACTTATGCTGTTTTATCCATGAAAAATGTTGACTATGATAGTGTTATTCAGATGATAAATTCCTTGGTTTTTATAGAGCTCGGAGGAATATATACTCTAAGTAGTACAAGTCCTATAGAGGCCTCTAAGGCAGAAAACTTTCATAATAGTCCATACTTAAAATTGACAGGGAAAGATGTGATTGTTGGAATTATTGATACTGGAATAGATTATTTAAATCCTGAATTTACTGATAGTAATGGAAAGACTAGAATATTAAAAATATGGGATCAATCATTAAAAACAGATAAGTATCCTAAAGATATGTTTTATGGAACTGAGTATAGTGAAGAAGAAATCAATCAAGCAATAGAACTTAATAATAGTGGCGGAGATCCATATACCATAGTTCAATCTAAAGATGATGTAGGACATGGAACAGAGATGGCTTGTATAATAGCAGGAAGTGGAAAGGATGAAAGTTTAACAGGGGTAGTTCCAGAATGTGACCTTGCAATAGTAAAGTTAGATAGAGCTTTTAAAAAATACACAGATTATTTCTTTGCAAAGGGTGACGCTGTTAAGTATAGAAATGTAGACATACTTTTAGCAATGAAATATTTATATAATTTATCATTTCAATATAATAAACCAATGGTTATATATATTCCTATGGGAACTAATTTTGGAGCCCATGATGGATCAAGTATTTTAGAAAGATATATAAATGATATTTCAAATAAAAGAGGAATTGCTGTAATTGCTTCATCTGGCAATCAAGGGAATACTAATACCCATGCTGATGGAATAATAACAGAGATGGGTGATAATAAAACCATAGAGCTTGATGTTGGAGAGGATCAAGATGGTATTATGATGATTATTTTAGGTTATAAACCTGATAAATTTAAGCTTTCAATAATTTCACCATCAGGAGAACTTATTGAAAATGCTAATCCCTTAACTAACTATGGTGGAAATAAAAATTTAGCTGTTGAAAATGGATATAAAATAAATTTTATATATGAAGGAACAACTATGGATGTTTTTTATGATTCGCCAGATGAACTTACTGGAGGGGAGAGAATTGTAATAAGAGCACAAAACTTAAAGCCTGGAATATGGAGATTTAGATTAACTGGACAGCATATAACCTTTGGAAATTTTGATGCCTATATATTGCAAAAAGAATTATTAGCAGAGGGAACAAAATTTTTAATATCATCACCATACACAACATTGACCATTCCAGGAGCCGCAGAGAAAATGATAACTGTAGCTTCATATAATCAAGAGAATAATACCATATTATCTTCATCAGGAAGAGGGTATGCAAGAAATGATATTATTCAACCTATTATTGCAGCAGGTGGAGTAAATGCTTTAACTATAAACAACAAAGGAGAAAAGGTATCAGTTAGTGGGGGAAGCGTCGCTGCGGCTATAGTAGCTGGGTGCTGTGCAATGTTATTTCAATGGGGAATTGTTTATAATAATGATCCAACACTATATGTAGCTAAACTTCAAACCTATCTAATAAGAGGTGTGAATACTAGGGAAGGTGACATGTACCCAAATCGAGAGTGGGGATATGGAACTATAGATATGATCAATGTTTTTAATAGTTTAAGAACCTAGAGTTTTAAATATTACAAAGTAAAAAATAATTTTGATTATATTTTAATTATAAATACTTATTAACAAAATAGATATTAATCTCATAAACTATAGGGTATTAATTTATTATTAGGAGAAAGTATATGGCATTAGGTGGATTAAAAGTTCAATGTTTTAGTGAACAAAGGAGATATATACCTATTGATAAATGTAAGGTTAAAATAACACCAACAGGAGAAGATGGTATGGCTGTAGGCGATACTATAGAATTATATACAGATGATACTGGAAGCACTGACACTATAGAATTAGATGCACCACCAATAGAAAATTCTAATCAACCAGGTACGATTCCTTATAGTTTCGCAGAGGTTATTGTTGAAAGAGAAGGATTTTTGCCTGTAGCAGTAAATGGAGTACAAATCTATCCTTCAAGAGTTGCTCTTCAAAATGTAAACTTACCTGAGACTAGAGGATATTATAGACAAGAGGAAGTTATTGATATACAACCTAATAGATTAGTTGGAAATTTCCCCCCAAAGATACCTGAAGCAGAGGAAAAGGAACTTCCACCACCAAAGGGAACAGTGGTTTTGCCAGAACCTGTAGTTCCAGAGTATATAGTTGTTCATAATGGTAGACCAAATGATAATTCAGTAGCCAATTATAAGGTTAATTATAAAGACTATATAAAAAATGTTGCATGTTGTGAAATTTTTTCAACATGGTCTGAAAATACTATAAGAGCTAATGTTTATGCCATAATATCATTTACTTTAAATAGAATATATACTGAATGGTATAGAGGAAAAGGTAAGAATTTTGATATAACTAATTCAACAGCTTTTGACCATGCTTTTAGTTATGGAAGAAACTTTTATGATAACATAAGTAGAATTGTAGATGAAATATTCTCAACATATATGAAAAGATTCAATTCTAAGCAGCCTCTTTTGGCACAATATTGTGATGGAATAAATGTACAATGTCCAGGTTGGATGACTCAATGGGGAAGTAAATACTTAGGAGACGAAGGAAAGGTTCCTTATGATATTTTAACATCTTTTTATGGAGATGATTTAGAATTAAAGTCTGCTAAAAAAGTTCAGGGAAGTCCAAGATCATTTCCAGGATATACTTTAGGTATTGGAGCTTCAGGTCAACCTGTAAGAGTTATACAAGAACAATTAAATGCTATTTCAAAGGCATATCCTTTAATACCTAAGGTGGCTGTAGACGGAAAATATGGTCAGAAAACTAGAGATTCTGTTAGAACTTTTCAAAAGGTATTTAACCTTCCTCAAACAGGAGAGGTGGATTATGCAACATGGTATAAAATATCAGATGTCTATGTTGCAGTAACAAAAATAGCAGAGCTTAGATCAAGTGTTGAGAAGAAGATATTTTATCCACCAACAATAATGGATAGATATGAAAATGTACCAAAGATAATTTATTAAATATTAAAGCTGAGCAAGTTATATAAATTGCTCAGCTTTTACTTTTTATCTTTGTTTTTTTAATTTAAAAAAGTAGAAGTAAATACATTGAACTATAAATACTAAGCTTAAAACTCCAAACATTGGGTATAATGTGGAGATTAAGTTTGAAAATCCTATTAATGAAATTGGAAGTGCTACTATTAAAACTGCAAATATAGCATGTTTATATTTTATTTTAAAGCTTTTAGTAAGGGTTTTACTTATGGAATATACATCAGAAACCTCTGTAGAAAACATTTCAGCTAATATTATTATTAAAAGCATTATTTGAATAGGCTTTCCAAATCTATCAGCAATATAAAGTAGAGGAATTTCGTATTGGAATATTTGTGGCTGATTAACCATAAGCATTGAATTTATAAAAATACATATTATAGTTAGAAGAACAGAACCTAATATAATTCCCCAGGTCATGATTTTCTTACTTTTAACTTCGTTACTTAAAGGAACAATAACCCCACAGCAGCAAAGAATATTATAGCCACAATAAAGTATTCCAGAAGTAAAAACTCCCTTAGAAAGTTTTGGGGTAGAAGAAACAAGAGAATCTATAGTAATTGGGTCATTAGCAAATGCAACATAAAGAATCATAAGTGTAGTTGTTACTATTATTAAGGATGGAACAATAATAGAATTTATCTCTACTAACCCATCAGTTTCTCTCATAAGAATCAGTGAAGCAATAATAGCCATAAATATTGAACCTATAATCTTAGGAATTCCAAAGTATTGATTCAACAAGGCTCCGCTACCAGCTAGTATTATGGACGCACTAGATATTAAGTAAAAGGTTGTTATGATTCCAGTGAGTTTTCCTAAAATATTAGGACTAACTGTATTTATGACTTCGCTATAGGAATTTAAACTATGTTTAATACTTATTCTTGAAATTATGTTACAAAGAAAAATATAAAATAAGCCAGTCATTATAATAGTAAAAAAGCTTTTATATCCATAAACTGTAAAGAAATTTGTTATTTCCTTTCCAGAGGCAAGTCCAGCTCCTACTATAGTTCCTATAAAAACAAAAGCTACTTGAAAAACTTTTATAATACTTTTCATTAAATCACCTCCCTAACTAAATATATAAGTTGTAAAGGAAGTTTATTCTTAAAATAAAAAAGTAAAAATTAAGTTTAGGATATTTATTATTTTATTAATACTTTTAAGCTATTTGGAAAACCTAAAATAGGACTTATTCTAAGGGAGGAATGATTATAAATGATTAAAAAGATTATGGCATCCTTAATTATTGGATCTTTATTTCTTTTCATGGGCTGTAATAGAATAAGTAATACGGTCAATGATAATAAGGAGCTAAAGGAAAGTGTTGAAAGTATATATTTTAATAATAAGATAGCAATATCAATTGCAGAGGAATATATGGAGGCTCTTAAAAGCAATGATTTAGAAAAGATAAAAAGGTTATCTGATAAAGAGGTTGATAAAAATATAATAATTAGTCCTAGTAAGGAGCTTGAAATAACAGGGATTAAGCAAGTTGGGTCAGCGCAATTAGGAAATAAAACTATGTTTAAATTCTATGTAACTAGAACTAAAGAAGGAGAGCCTAAGGCTGATTTAGAGCAATATTATTTAGAAGTTAGAAAAACAGAAGAGGGAGAATATAAGGTATCAGAACTTAAATCAACTGAGCTTTATAGTGTTTTTTTAGATAAGGATAAATTAAAGATTAGAAAATATGATGATGTTGAGATTAACACATTAATAGATTTAAAGAGCATACCAGATAAAATTTATCCAAAGGTTAATGTTATAGATGTAGCCAAGGTTGATGTACCTAAAGAAGCTTTTTCAGCCGTAGAAATTTCATTTTCAGGAGATAAAGTAGCAATTTCAACATATAAGGGTGAAGATTCTTATATAGGAGTGGTTGATGTTGAGGATGCACAGGAGACTGCAGCTAAAGAAGGGGAAGATGAAGGGGGAAAAGAAGATGAAAAGAATGATGATAAAACTTTAGGGAAAAAGATAACATCATTAGATGTATTAAAGGGATGTAAAATTTCTAGCTTAAATTTTTCAGATGATGATGGATATGTTGTTGTAAATTATGTTAAAGGAAATGGCACAAGATTTAAGGTTTATCAAAGTGGTGGAAGTATAGTTTCATTAGAATTAGATGATATATTTGCAGAAGAGGAATATAATCTTATTTATGAAAGAATACAGGATAACAATATAATTATGAATGTTACTCCAATAATAAAATCAAATAATACTGAAAGTGGCTTAATTGGAAGATATAAAATATCTCTAAAAGATTTTAAACTTGAAAAACTATAGTATAATATAAAATAAGTTAATCATAACCCTTAAATTTATGATTAACTTTTTTATTTTAAAGAAATTTTGATTTTAATGAAAAGGTGATATAAATGGAAAAAAGAAAAACATGGGGAGACAAGAGATATAATACTTTAAATAGATTTTTAAGAGAAAAGTTTGGAGAAAAAGTATTTAAAATAAGTTTAGATGGTGGTTTTACATGTCCTAATAGAGATGGTAAGGTTGCTAAGGGAGGATGTACTTTTTGTAGTTCAAAGGGGTCAGGAGATTATGCTGGACAAAGAACTTTAAGTATTGGTACTCAGTTTGATAATGTTAAAGAGATGATGAATAAGAAGTGGAAAGAGGGAAAATACATAGCTTATTTTCAAGCTTACACTAATACATATGCTCCTGTTGAAGAACTAAGAAGAAAATATGAGGAAGCAATTAATAAAGAAGGTGTGGTTGCTCTTGCTATAGGTACAAGACCAGATTGTATAAATGAAGAAGTTTTAGATTTATTAGAGGAAATGAATAAAAAGGTATATACTTGGGTTGAGTTAGGACTTCAAACAATTCATGATGATACTGCTAGAAGTTTTAATAGAGGATATGATTTAGAAGTATTTGATAAGGCTATGGAAGGATTAAAAAGCAGAGGAATAGATACTGTAGTTCACTGTATATTTGGACTTCCTGGAGAAAGTAAAGAGCAAATGTTAGAAACTGTTGATTATGTTTCTAGATGTGGAGCACAAGGAATAAAATTACACTTACTTCATCTAATGGAAGGAACAAGAATGGTTAAGGATTATGAGGAAGGTAGATTAAAATTCTTAACTCAAGAGGAATATGTTGATTTAATTTGTACGGCCATAAGTAGAATACCTCAAAATATGGTTATACATAGACTAACAGGAGATGCTCCTAGACAACTTCTTATAGGACCTATGTGGAGTTTAAAAAAATGGGAAGTTTTAAATGCTATTGATAAGGCTCTTGAAGATAATGATATTTATCAAGGAAAGAATTTTGAAGAATAATTTTAAAAATAAGGTGGGGAATTTTTATGAAAATTGATGTTATAATTTCTGCAGATTACATAGATAGTGAAGCACTTAAAGGAAAGATAGCTGTGGTTATAGATATGCTAAGGGCTACATCTGTAATTACTACAGCACTTTATAATGGTGCTAAAAAGGTTATACCAGTAGTTAGTGTTGAAGAGGCTTTTGAAAAAGCAAAAGAATTAAAATCTTTAGGTGAAGAAGTTTTACTTGGAGGAGAGAGAAAGGCTTTAAAAATAGATGGGTTTGATTTCTCTAATTCTCCATTAGAATACAAAAGAGAAATAGTAGAAGGAAAAAATGTAATAATGTCTACTACAAATGGAACTAGAGCTTTAAATTTATGTAGTAAGGCTGATAAAGTTATAGTTGCCTCTGTGTTAAATGGACAAGCGGTAGCTAAATATTTAGAAAATGAAGAAAAAGAAATAGTCTTTGTTAATTCTGGAACAAATGGTGAATTTTCAAGTGATGATTTTATGTGTGCAGGTTATATAATAAGTGAATTATGTAAAAATAAAGAGGCTGAACTTACTGATATAGCTAAAACAGCTAAATATGTTTATGAAAGCAGTGAAGGAATAGAAGAGTTTATAAAAGATGCAAAACACTATAATATTCTTAAAAATTTAGGACTAGAAGAGGATTTAAAGTATTGTTCTACAAAGAATTCAATAGATTTAGTTTTTGAATTTAAAAATGGTGAAATAAAAACTGTAGAATCAGGAGTTAAAGTAACAATATAATAAAGTTTTGTGAAGTATTTTTATAAAAGATGAATAAATTTTAAAATAAAATAATAGGAGTAAAAACTACTTTTAATGTAATGTTTTTAAAACAAAAAAGAAATATCTTGATAAAATACATTAAAACATTTATTAAATTTTCAATATTAATATTTTATGTTTAATTTCTTGGTAAATAGTTAAAAGAAGTAATTTGTTAATATGTATTTAGGAATATATGATGTTTATAGGACGAGATATTTTTAAAGGAGATGTTTTTTATGAAGAAAAAATTATTAGTAGTTATTATTTCTGCCATAATGGGATTACAATTAGTTGGATGCGGAAGCTCTAATGATTCATCAAATAAAACCGCTTCTGATAATAAGCCTGCTGCAACTACAGAGAATAAAAGTAAGGTTGTAGATGATGATAGCTTAGTTAATGAAGTAGCTGAGGTTTATCTTGATCTTAGAGAAGAATATTTAGAAGTACTTGAAAATAAACAAATGAATGAATGGAATGAGGAGAAAGCAGATGCTTTAAAAGATTTAAAAGAAATTAAAGCAATGACTCCAGAAAGTGATAAGAATATAAATCAAGCTATAGCAGATATAGAACAGTTAATAGATAAATATCAAAATAGCTTAGATGGTAAAGGTGCAGATCCAACAGGAATACAAAATTTAGAAGCACAAATTAAACAATTATTATTTGATAAATAATTAGAAAAAGAGGGGATTAAGGGCAATATCCCTCTTTTTTTATTTTATGGAAAGATTGTTAAATTTTTAATTTATTGAAAACAGTTTCAAGAGGTGTTAAAATAAATATTGTAAAAAAACAACAAAAATATATACGTATATATTCAACTTGTGTAAGAGTATTTGGAGTTAAACACGAGAAAAAAATTTAGTTTTTTTTGTTTAGCTCTTTTTTATTTTAAGCTTTTTTAAAATTAAATATATTAATTACTAGGTGGTGGATAGTCATGGTAAATCAATTCTTGGCTGAGCTTTTTGGAACTGCGCTTTTGATATTGTTAGGGGATGGAGTAGTTGCAAATATAGCTCTTAAAAAAACTAAGGGTAATGGCGCTGATCTTATTGTAGTCACTGTAGGATGGGCAATAGCTGTTGCTATTCCTGTTTATATCTTTTCTAGGGTGAGTGGAGCTGTATTTAATCCAGCGGTAACTATTGCATTAGGTATAACTGGAGGATTAACATGGAGTCAGGTTATAGTATTTTGTATAGCACAATTTATAGGAGCTTTCATAGGTGCTGTACTAGTTTATTTAACTTATTATACTCATTTTGAATCTACTGAAGATCATGATGCAAAGCTTGGTACATTTTGTACTATACCAGCTATTAGAAATTATAAATGGAATTTTTTTACTGAATTTATAGGTACTTTTGTTTTAATGTTTGGAATTCTAGGACTTGGTGATGCGAAAATGGCAGATGGAATTATGCCAATAGCCGTTGGATTATTAATTTTAGTTATAGGAGTATCTTTAGGCGGACCAACTGGATATGCAATTAATCCAGCTAGAGATTTCTCACCTAGACTTGCACATTTCTTGCTTCCTATGAAAAATAAGGGAGGCTCAGATTGGGCTTACGCTTGGATTCCAATTGTAGGACCAATACTTGGAGCTATAGCAGGAGCAATGGTATATACAAATATATTTTAAGGAGATATTAATTTTGGACAATTTTAAGGAGGCTATATAAAATGATTAATTTTAAAAGAATACTTGAGGACAACCCTATTGTGGCAGCTGTAAAGGATATGGACCAATTAAATAAGGCATTAGAAGCTGATGTTGATGTGATTTTTGTTCTATTTGGTAATATTTTAGATATTATAGAAATTTCACATAAAATATCAGAAAAAAATAAGATTGGAATATTGCACATAGATTTAGTTGATGGACTTACAAATAGAGAAATTGTTTTAGAATATTTGAAAGAGAAAACTAAGTTTGATGGAATAATAAGCACTAAGGCTCAAACAGTAAAAAGTGCAAAAAAATTAGGGTTAGTAGCTATTCAGAGAGTTTTCATTTTAGATAGTCTTTCTTTTCAAAGCACAAAAAATCACTTAGTGGATGAATGTGATGCTGTAGAAATGTTACCAGGATTATTATTTAAAGTTATTAAAGAATTATCAAAAACAATACATAAGCCATTAATAGTAGGTGGTTTAATTTCAGATAAAGAGGATGTCATGGAAGCTTTAAGATCAGGAGCAACATGTATATCAACAACAAAAGAGGATATATGGAAGATATAAAATTAAGAGGTGAGTTTTTATGAAAAAATATATAGTAGCATTAGATCAAGGAACAACAAGCTCTAGAGCAATAATTTTTGATAAAGAACAAAATATTATTGGGGTAAGCCAAAAGGAATTTAATCAAATTTATCCTAGAGAAGGATGGGTTGAGCATGCTCCAATGGAAATATGGGCAACTCAATATAGTGTACTTCAAGAAGTTATGGCTAAGTGTAATATAACTCAAGAAAATATAGCAGCTATTGGAATAACTAACCAAAGAGAAACTACAATAGTTTGGGACAAAAATACAGGGGTTCCAATATACAATGCAATTGTTTGGCAATGTAGAAGAACTGCTGATATATGTGATGAGTTAAAAGAAAGAGATGGACTTGTAGACTATATTAGAGAAAATACAGGACTTGTACTTGATGCATATTTTTCAGGAACAAAAATAAAATGGATATTAGATAATGTTGAAGGTGCAAGAGAAAAAGCTGAAAAGGGTGAGCTTTTATTTGGTACAGTAGACAGTTGGCTTGTTTGGAAGCTTACAAATGGAAAAGTTCATGTAACTGATTATACTAATGCATCTAGAACTATGATATTTAACATAAAGAACCTTGAATGGGATGAAAGAATGTTAAAGGAACTAGACATTCCTAGAAGTATGTTACCAGAAGTAAAAAATTCATCTGAAATTTACGGATATGCAAATCTTGGAGCAAAAGGTGGAATAAGAGTTCCTATAGCTGGAATAGCTGGGGACCAACAAGCTGCTTTATTTGGACAAGCTGCATTTAATAAAGGTGACGTAAAAAATACTTATGGAACAGGATGTTTCTTATTAATGAACACAGGAGAAGAACTTGTTAAAAGTAAATCAGGACTTTTAACAACAATAGCTATTGGATTACACGGAAAAGTTCAATATGCTTTAGAAGGATCAGTATTTGTTGGAGGAGCTGTTATCCAATGGCTTAGAGATGAATTAAGAATTATAAGTGATTCTAGTGATACTGAATACTTTGCTACAAAAGTAGAAGATAATGGTGGAGTATATGTTGTTCCTGCCTTCGTTGGATTAGGAGCTCCTTATTGGGATATGTATGCTCGTGGAACCATAGTAGGATTAACACGTGGAACTAATAGAAATCATATAATAAGAGCAGCACTTGAATCAATTGCATATCAAACAAGAGATGTGCTTGAAGCTATGATAAACGATGTTGGATATGATATAAATTGTATAAAGGTAGATGGAGGAGCAAGTAGAAATAATTTCTTAATGCAATTCCAATCAGATTTAGTTGGTAAAAAGGTAATTAAGCCTATAATTACAGAAACAACAGCTTTAGGAGCTGCTTACCTTGCAGGACTAGCAGTTGGATACTGGAGTGATAAAGAAGAAATAGCTAAGTTATGGTTTGCAAGTGAAGAATTTGAGCCAACTATTTCTGAAGAGAGAAGAAATAAATATCATAAGAAATGGAAAAAGGCTGTTGAAAGATCAAAGGGATGGGCACTTGAAGATTAAAAAAAGTCTGGAAACATTTACAGAAATATGATATAATTAAATAAAAGTTAATAAATAATTTTAATTTTGTGTGTAAGAGAGAAGAGAGCTAGACACAAAAAGGATATTCTTATGTCTTTTTTGAGTTTAGTTCTTTTTTATTTTTAAAAAAGGGAGCGATATTTAATGATTTATGATGTAGCAATTATAGGATCTGGAGTAATAGGTGGAGCAATATTTAGAGAATTAACAAAGTATAATTTAAAGGTTGTAGAATTAGAAAAAGAAAATGACGTTGCTATGGGAGCATCTAAGGCAAATTCAGCAATTGTCCATTCAGGATATGATCCTGAACCAGGAACATTAATGGCAAAATACAATGTTGAAGGAAATAAGATGTTTGATAAGCTTTGTAAAGACTTATCAGTTCCTTTTAAGAGAAATGGATCATTAATTATAGGTTTTGATGAAGATGACCAAAAAGAATTAGAGGTTTTATATAATAGAGGAATTAAAAATGGAGTAGAAGGAGTAAAACTTTTATCAGCAGAAGAAGTTTTAGAAATGGAACCAAACTTAAATAAAGATGTAAAGGGAGCTTTATTCTGCCCAACAGGAGGAATTGTTGGAGCATATGAATTTACTATAGCTCTTTCAGAAAATGCTATCGATAATGGAGGAGAATTAAGACTAAACTCTAAAGTTGTTGGTATTGAAAAAGATGAAAACTTTAAAATAAAACTTGAAAATGGTGATGTAGTAGAAGCTAGATTCGTAGTAAACTCAGCAGGTATTTATGCTGATAAGATTCACAATATGGTTTGTGAGGAAGACTTTAAAATAACTCCTAGAAAAGGTGAATACTATGTTTTAGATAAGAGCCAAGGAAGATTATTTGAAAAGACAATATTCCAATGTCCAACTAAACTTGGAAAAGGGGTTTTAGTTACTCCAACAGTTCATGGAAACTTATTAGTTGGTCCAGATGCTATTGATACTTGTGATAAAGATTCAGTTTCTACAGAGTATGATGGATTAGCTAAGGTTAGAGAAGTTTCTTTAAAAACAACTAACAAAGTTAATTTTAGAGAAAATATTAGAAACTTTGCAGGACTTCGTGCTATAGCTGATAAACCTGATTTCATAATCGGAGAAGCTAAAGATGTAAAAGGATTCTTTGATGTAGCAGGAATAAAATCACCAGGTTTAAGTTCAGCACCAGCTATTGCGGTGGATGTAGTTAAAATGCTTGGTGAAAGTGGACTAGCTTTAGAGAAAAAAGATAATTTCAATGAAAAAAGAGAACAAGTACACTTTATAGAACTTTCTCCAGAAGAAAAAGCAAATTTAATTAAAAAAGATAGTAGATATGGAAGAATAATTTGTAGATGTGAAAATATAACTGAGGGAGAGATTGTTGATAGTATAAATAGAACTTTAGGAGCTAGAACTATTGATGGAGTTAAGAGAAGATGTCGTCCTGGTTGTGGAAGATGTCAAGGTGGTTTCTGTGGACCTAGAGTTCAAGAAATAATATCTCGTGAAACTGGTATGAATATAGAAGAAGTGCTTTTAGATAAAAATGGTTCATATATAATAAGTGGAAAAACAAAGTAGGAGGATTTAGTTATGAAATATGATTTAGTAGTTGTAGGTGGAGGCCCAGCAGGATTAGCAGCAGCTTATGAAGCTCATGAAAATGGAGTAGAAAAAATATTAATTATAGAAAGAGATAAAGAACTAGGTGGAATCTTAAATCAATGTATTCATAACGGATTTGGTCTTCATACCTTTAAAGAAGAACTTACAGGACCTGAATATGCTGGAAGATTTATTGACATGGTAGAAGGAACTAACATAGAAGTTATGTTAGATACAATGGTTTTAGAAATAGAAGGAAAAATAATACATGCTATAAATACTGAAAAAGGATATTTAACAATAGAAGCAGAAGCTATAGTACTTGCTATGGGATGTCGTGAAAGAACAAGAGGAGCTATAAGTATTCCAGGAGATAGACCATCAGGAATATTCACTGCAGGGGCTGCTCAAAGATTTATTAATATGGAAGGCTACATGGTAGGTAAAAAAGTAGTTATCTTAGGATCAGGGGATATTGGGCTTATAATGGCTAGAAGAATGACTCTTGAAGGAGCTAAGGTAGAGGCTGTTGTTGAACTTATGCCTTATTCAAATGGATTAACTAGAAATATTGTTCAATGTTTAGAGGATTATGGAATTCCACTATACCTATCTCATACAGTTATTGATGTTAAAGGTGATGGAAGATTAGAAAAGGTTATTATAGCTAAGGTTGATGAAAATAGACAACCTATAAAAGGCACTGAAATAGAATTTGATGCTGATACATTATTATTATCAGTTGGATTAATACCAGAAAATGAACTTTCAAAAAATGCAGGAGTTGAATTAGACCTTAGAACTAATGGACTTGTAGTTTCTGAAAGTATGGAAACAAATAGAGAAGGTATATTTGCCTGTGGTAATGTTGTCCATGTTCATGACTTAGTTGACTTTGTAACTGAGGAAGCTAAAAATGCAGGAAAGAATGCTGCTAAATATATTAAAGGTAAAAAGAGATTAAATCATTTCACTGAAATAAAAAATGGAGAAAATATAAGTTATACAGTTCCTCAAAAATTTGAAATTGAATCTTTAGATGGAAATTTAAATGTGTTTATGAGAGTTAGAAATGTATTTAAAAATAAACAAATAGTAGTTAGAGATGAAGAAGGAAATGTTATTCAAAGCTTTAAGAAACCTCATGTTGTTCCTGCAGAAATGGAGAGAATTACAATTCTTAAAGATAAGCTAAAAAATGCTAAAGGAGCAATAACAATTTCATTAGAGGATGGTGAATAATAATGGTAAAAGAATTAATATGCATAGTATGTCCTAGAGGATGTCATTTAACAGTAGACACAGAGTTAGAAAAGGTTACAGGAAACACATGTAAAAGAGGAGAAATTTATGGATTAAACGAGGTTAAAAATCCAACTAGAATAGTAACTTCAACTGTTAAAATAGATGGTTGTGACAACATAGTTGTCCCAGTTAAAACAGAGGAACCTATTCCAAAGGGAATGATATTTGATGTAATGAAGGAAATTAACAAGGCTTCTGTTAAACTTCCAATTAAAGTTGGAGATGTAATTATAGAAGATGTTTTAGGAACAGGTGTTAGCATAGTTTCTGCAAAAACAGTTTCATAAATAAATTAAGAAAGGTATCTGAAAAAATCAGATACCTTTCTCTTTTAATACATCTAATATTATATGTACATTAATTAGGATAGAATAAACAGTCCTAACTAGTGAGTAGCTAAAAATAGATATTTAAATATTTAAATTAATTATGACCATTTAACGAGTGTATGCCATTTATGTAAAGCACCTCATAGTAATAATATATTTAACATTTAAATTAATGATTAACGCTTAAATACAAATTTTAGAGTGTATGCCGATTTTGTAAGGCACCCCTTTATTTACAATTTAAGATATTAACTTTATATCTTTTTTGCTACACTATTATATTAACCAATATATTTTTTAATATGCATTAAATTAAAAAAATTCTAGAATACTTGGAATATGAAGAATTTTAAATAATATGATTCATCAGAGTTCCAAATTATAGGATGGTCTGCACTTTGAGTTCTAACTTCTATTTGTCTTAAAGTTCTTCTAGCATCATGAGCAGCTTCGGCTACAGTTTTCTTTAATTGTTCTTCATCCATATAATGTGAACAAGAGCATGTAGCGAAGTAACCACCTTCTTTAACCATTTTTATTCCTCTAAGATTTATTTCTTTATATCCTCTTATTGCTTGCTTAACAGTATTTCTTGATTTTGTGAAAGCTGGTGGATCTAAAATAACAACATCAAATTGTTTTCCTTCTCTTGACCAATCTCCTAATACATCAAAAGCATTATGCTTTTCAAATTTAACCCTATCTTGAAGGTTATTAAGCTCAGCATTTCTAGTAGCACAGTCTACAGCATGTTGAGATACATCTATTCCTAAAACTGATTTAGCCCCTGCTATACCAGCATTTAAAGCAAAAGAGCCAGTATGAGTAAAGCAATCTAAAACATCCATATCTTTACATATTCTATGCATTGCAGCCCTGTTTTCTTTTTGATCTAAGAAGAAACCAGTTTTTTGACCATTTTCTAAGTCAACTATGTATTTAACTCCATTTTCAACTATTTGTATATCTGTATCAAATGGTTCAGTTAAGAAGCCTTTTCTTTGCTCTAAACCTTCTATTTCCCTAGTTTTTATATCACTTCTTTCATAGACACCTTTAGCACCGTATTCTTCAACTAGAATTTTAACTATTAGATCTCTATATTTATCCATTCCAAGAGTTGATATTTGAATTACATAATAATCTTCAAATTTATCAACTGTTAAACCAGGAAGGAAATCAGCCTCTCCAAAGATGAATCTACATGAAGATGTATCTATAACTTTCTTTCTATATTCCCATGCAGTTTTAAATCTTCTCTTGAAGAAATCCTCATCTATTTCTTCATCTATATCTTTAGTCATTATTCTTATAGTTATTTTACTTCTGTCATTTATATAGCCTTTTCCTAAGAAATAACCTTTATGATTGTAAACTTCAACTATATCTCCGTTTTCATAATCTCCATCATATTCGTTTATTTCATCAATATATATCCAAGGTCTGCCTTGTTCAGCTTTTTTGTTTTTACCTTTGTGTAAATAAAACTTACTCGCCATTTAAATAGCTCCTTCCAAAATAATTCTTATAAGATTATAACATATTCTAGGCTTTCCAATAGGTTTAAAATGCATTTAAGAAAAATAAATTGGTACTTTAGAATAATAAGATAATATTTAATATATATTTCTAATAAGAGTAATTTTAAGGATTGAAAAAAATGATAAAAGCTATAGTTATTCCTACACCTAAAAGATTAAAGAAATACATAAGAGATACTGACTTTAAAAAGAAGGCGAAATCTTTTGTTACTCCAGAGAGAGCTATTATATATGGAACAATAGGAACAGGTGTAACCATAATGTCTTTAAGTGATGTGCCAGCTAAACCCTTTGTTATAGGAAGTTTATTATATCATGGCATTGCCTATGAAATTTTAGAAAAGTGGTATGATGAGTATGGTAATGACGAAGAGCTTAGAGAAATGATGATGCAAAATAGAGATTATTGGAATAATTTTTATATGAGGTTTTAAACTATAAAAAATTTATGGGTAAAAATTAATACACATCTAAAATAGATACTTAATTTAAAATATAACTAGAATTTATTAGGAAAAATATATATAATAATTATAGACTTTATAGCTAGGGGTGCCTTTGGCTGAGAGATAACATTTCGTTATTAACCCTTAAACCTGATCTGGATAATACCAGCGTAGGAAAGCCTGTAGAAAGTTTTATAATAGTATTTTATATGTTTAGATTATTATGACTTTTTATAAATTAAGCTACATCCTACATGGATGTAGCTTTTATTTTTTTATTAGACATATTATAACAAACTATTATTATAAACTAAAAAGTGTATGAAGTTTTTAGTTAGAGTTTTATAAAACTTTGAGGTAATTCTTATTTGGGCTATTAGGTTTAATCATAAGATTAAAGGAGATATAGAATATGAGATTTACAGAAAAATTATTAAAAGAAGCAATGCCTATATGGGAGAAGTATTTAGATCACCCATTTATAAAGGAAATTGGAGAAGGAACTCTTGATAAGAATAAATTTAAAGAATATTTAGTTCAGGATTACCTTTATTTAAAAGAGTATGCTAAAGTTTTTTGTGCTGGAGTAGTTAAAGCTAAAACTATGGAAGAAATGAAATTCTTTTATAATTCAACAAAGGGAACTATGGAGGATGAAACAGCAGTACATATAGAATATTTAAAAGAATTTGGTATATCAGAATTATATGCAGAGAAAAGAGAATATAACAGTACTACTATAAGTTATACAAGCTATATGCAAGCAATAGCGTTAACCGGAGATTTAGATGAGATTGCTATTGCAACTTTACCATGTACATGGAGTTATAGCTATATAGGAAAATATATTTCAAAAAAATACTCTAACAAATTACAGGGGAATTTCTTTAAACCTTGGATTGATGAGTATGCTTCTGATGGATTTGATAAGTTTACAGATGAGTGGTTAGCTTACGTAGATAAAAAATGTTCAAACTTATCTGAAGAAAAACAAAAAAGATTAATAGATATATTTAAAAGAGCTAGTTTATACGAACTTGATTTTTGGAATATGGCGTATGATGAAGGTGAAAAATAATGAGTGTTTATTTAGTAGCTTTAATTGGAATTTTAATATTAGGTTTATACATATTAGATTTAAGAAAACATAAAATTACAACAAGAGAAATTATAATGATTGGACTAAGTGTAGCTATTTCTTATGTGCTTTATATGATACCTTTAGTTAGATATCCTCAAGGTGGTGGAATAACTTTCTTTTCTATGCTTCCAATAATGCTTTTATCATTAGTATATGGAAGAACTGTTGGAGTTACAGGAGGATTAATATTTGGGCTTTTAAAAATATTAAATGGAGCTTTTATAGTACACCCAGTACAATTTTTACTTGATTACATACTATCAAATATGGCTTTAGGACTAGTAGGATCATTTGGAATAGATGAGAAATATAAAATATTCCTTGGTTCACTTATGGCAGGTAGTATAAGTACTTTTGTAAGCATAATATCAGGAGTGATTTTCTTTGGTCAATATGCTCCTCCAGGAATGAATTTATGGATTTATTCAATAATTTATAATACAAGCAGTGCAGGAGTTGAAAGTTTATTAACAGCTATAGTAATAACAATAATGCCAATAAAAATGTTAGCTAAAAGAATGAAGCCTATAAATAATATATAGAAATTTTTAATAGGGAGTTGCATCATAATTAAATTAGATTATTTGATGCAGCTCTTATTTTAGTTTTGGAAGAAACTTGAGTTTATATTATAATGAAAATAAGATTTGTTTTGAAAAGGATGGATAATCGATGAATTTAATAACTCTTGAAAATATAAGTAAGAGCTATTCAGAAAAAATTTTAGCTAATAATGTATCTTTAGGAATAAATGAAGGAGAGAAGATTGGTCTTATAGGAGTTAACGGAACTGGAAAATCTTCTTTCTTAAAAATAGTTGCTGGAGTTGAAGAACCAGACGAAGGAACAGTAACAAAGGGAAATAGAGTAAGAATAGAGTATCTTGCTCAAACACCAGATTATGATGATAATGCTACTGTTTTAGAGCAAGTTTTTAAGGGTAACTCAGAGGAAATGAGAATCTTAAGAGAATACGAAGAGTTACTTGAAAAAATAGATAAGGGTGAAGTTAAAGAGAATGATTCTGAAAGATTAATAAAGCTTCAAGGAAAAATAGATGCTTTAAATCTTTGGGACATGGAAAGTGAAGCAAAGAATGTTTTAACTAAGCTTGGAATAACTAATTTTGAAGAAAAAGTAGGAAATCTTTCTGGAGGACAAAAGAAGAGAATAATGCTTGCAGCTGCCTTAATAACTCCTTGTGAATTATTAATACTAGATGAGCCTACTAACCATTTAGACAATGAAACTATAAGTTGGTTAGAAGAATACTTAAATAGTAGAAAAGGCGCTCTTTTAATGATTACTCATGATAGATACTTCCTAGATAGAGTAACAAATAGAATATTAGAATTAGATAGAGGTAGATTATTTAGCTATGATGGAAACTATTCTGTTTTCTTAGAAAAGAAGATGGAGAGAATAGCCATAGAAAAAGCCAGTGAGGAAAAAAGACAAAATCTTATGAGAAAAGAACTAGCTTGGGTAAGAAGAGGTGCAAAGGCTAGAACTACTAAGCAGAAAGCTAGACTTCAAAGATTTGATGAATTAGTAAATCAAGAAGGATTTATTGAAAATGAAAATATAGAAATCTCTGTTATGGGAACGAGATTAGGAAAGAAAATAATAGAGATAGAACACCTAAATAAAAGCTTTGGTGATAAAAAGATTGTTGATGATTTTAACTATATAGTACTAAGAAGTGATAGAATAGGTATTGTAGGACCTAATGGAATTGGTAAATCAACACTTATGGGAATGATTGAAGGAAAAGTAGCACCAGATAGTGGAGAAATAATAAAAGGTGAGACTGTAAAAATAGCTTGCTTCTCACAGGAAGATACACATATGCATCCAGAGATGAGAGCTATAGATTACATAAAAGAGGCAGGAGAGTACTTACAAACTGCCACAGGTGAAAGAATAACTGCATCACAAATGTGTGAGAAGTTTTTATTTGATGGAACACTTCAGTGGACAATGATAGGTATGTTATCTGGAGGAGAAAGAAGAAGACTTCACCTTTTAAGAGTTCTAATGGAAGCCCCTAATGTGCTTTTACTAGATGAGCCTACAAATGATTTAGATATTGAAACTTTAAATAGATTAGAAGATTATTTAGATGACTTTGGTGGAGTTGTCATAACTGTATCCCATGATAGATATTTCCTAGATAGAATTTGTAATAAGATATTTTCTTATGAGGGAAATGGAAAAATAGATATTTATACTGGAAACTATGGGGATTATCTTCTAAGCAAAGAAGAAGAGGCTATTAACAATAAAGAAAAAGAAGTGGCTGTGGATAAAAATAAAAAAGAGCCATCTGTGGATAAAAATAAAAACAAGGGCAAAGTATTAAAATTCTCATTTAAAGAACAAAGAGAATTTGAAACTATAGATGAAGAAATAATGACTCTTGAAGAAAAAATAGAAGAATTAGATTCTTTAATGGCAAAACATGCATCAGAGTATGGTAGACTTCAAGAGCTAATGGAAGAGAAGTCAAAAGTTGAAGAAGAATTAGCCTTTAAATATGAGAGATGGGAATATCTTAATGAGTTAGCAGCACAAATAGAAGAAAACAAAAAGAATAAATAAAATTTACTTTCTTAGATAAGATATTATTTAGGTGAATAAATTAAATTTATATAAATTTAATTTATATAAATTTGTAGAATTTCTAAAGATTCGATTATATACTAAACTAAAGTTAGAATATACTTAATACTAATATATTGAGTCTAAGGAACGAGAGTTGGTAAAAAGGGGAGCGCTTATGCAAAAGTATTGTAAAAATCAAAATAATATAAATATTTTATTAGATCATGAAAGTGGAAGAGGCTTTAAGGTTACTTTTACTATTAATGAAGAAGGAGAAAGTAATATATTAGTTATTACTAGAGCTCCAAAATCACATAATGCTGAAGATTTAAAAAAAGAATTAAATAAGGCTATAAAATATTTAACGAATAATGAGGATGAACTTGGAATAATAAAAGAAATAAGTTTTGTATTCCTATTTCCTGTTATTGAATATAGCAAGGATGTGCTAGAAGAAGTTTATAATACCAAAGGCGAGCTATTCCTATGTGGAAATGATGGATTTATTGAGAATGGAGAATACTTAAAAAATGACTTAATAATATTTGAAAGTCTAATAAATAGTTCTCACATAATATTTGCTTGGGGAGAGCCAACGTCTAAAGATATTAGAAAGGTGTATGAAAGCAGATTACATTACCTTTTAAAAGGGTTTAAAGTTGTTAAAAATAACTGCTTTGATTTAAAGAAGTTTTATTATGTAGGAACACTTACAAATCAAGGATATCCTAGAAACTATAGTAGTTGGTCTAAAAATTTACAATTAAATGAATTTGAAATTTAAATAAAAAGGGCATGTATCAAAATAATCTTAAGTTTGATACATGCTTTTTGTTTTATAAGCTTTAATACAAAATAAATATTATGTAAAAGTAAAAAAGAGTACCCGAGGGTACTCTTTTAGGGAGATACAAAATTAAAACAGTAAATAAGTTTTGCTTAAAAGAATTATTGGTTGTCTTCAATTAATTCTTCAATTTTGTCTCTACATCTGCAACCTTTGCAAGAACCTTTAGTTGCACCAGTTTTTTCAGCTACTGCTTCTACTGTGTGTGCACCATTTTTGATAGCTTCCTTTATCTTTGCTCTTGAGATTGCTCTGCAGATACAAACTTTAGTCATTTTATCAATTACTTGTTGATTTAAATTATTGTTATCATTCATACTATTTTCCTCCTAATTATATCAAAGTAAAACAGCACGATTAACAAAAGGGAATGGAATGTATTTGATGATTTAATTATAAGTTAACTGATAAGAAAAGTCAACATTAAATAATAAAAATTATTGATTAATTTTTATTATTTGATATATAAGTCTTAACTTATAATATTAGGTTGTACAAAAATAGAATTTTTATTATAAAAGCAAATTAAATAATTAATGAAAGCTTTCAAATATATGGATTTGTTTCGTTGACTTTTTAAAAGTGCTATTATATAATTTCTTTAAAGACTGTGAACAGGGCAAGTACTTATATAGAACCTTATTCAGAGAGTAGTTGGTTGGTGTGAAACTATAGGTATATTTAAGGAAAATCACCTGGGAGTTGGAGACTGAAAGGAATATATTCTTATTAAGTTATCCCGTATATCCACGTTACAGGATGCGAGCATTATAGGTGCTTTTAATTACCTATCATAAAAACGTAAAATTTTAATATTTATAATTGAATTATATAGATAGGTTTGAACTTTAGGTGGTATAGCGAATATAACTTCGTCCTTTTAGGATGGAGTTTTTTTTATTTTACTTAATTAAGTCTGGCTAAATAATCAATTATAAGTAAATAATTAAAATATTAAACAAGAGAAGGAAAGGAGTTTCAATATGTATAAAAAAGTTGAATTACCTAAAGGTTTTGTAGGCGTAGAAAAAGAAGTTGCAAACCTTTGGAAAGAAAGAAACATAATACAAAAGAACTTTGACATGAATCAAGATGGTGAATACTTTACTTTCTATGATGGACCTCCAACAGCTAATGGTAAACCACATGTAGGTCACGTATTAACAAGAGTTATGAAAGATATAATCCCAAGATACAAAGTTATGAAGGGATATAAAGTTATAAGAAAAGCTGGATGGGATACTCATGGACTTCCAGTTGAGCTTGAAATAGAGAAGAAGTTAGGAATTTCAGGTAAACCTCAAATAGAGGATTACGGTGTTGAAAAATTCGTAACTGAATGTAAAGATAGTGTATTCACATATGTTAGCATGTGGGAAAAAATGACTGAGCAAATAGGTTATTGGGTAGATATGGAGAATCCATATGTTACTTACCATAATCCATATATAGAATCAGTATGGTGGGCTTTAAAACAAATGTGGGATAAAAAACTTTTATACAAAGGTTATAAAACAATGCCTTACTGCCCAAGATGTGGAACAAGTTTATCATCACACGAAGTTTCACAAGGATACAAGGATGTTAAGGACTTAACTGCTGTAGCTAAGTTTAAAGTTAAAGGAGAAGATAATAAATACTTCTTAGCTTGGACAACAACTCCTTGGACTTTACCTTCAAACGTTGCTTTATGTATAAATAAAGCTTATGACTATGTAGAAGCTAAGCAAGCTGAAGGAGATGAAATCTTCATTTTAGCTAAAGAATTAGCACCTAAGGTTTTAGGAGAAGGTTTTGAAATAGTTAGAGAGTTCAAAGGTGAAGAGTTATTAGGTATGGAATATGAGCAATTATTACCATTTGTAACTCCAACTGAAGGAAAAGCTTTCGTAGTTGTTCATGGTGACTATGTAACTTTATCAGATGGTACTGGTATAGTTCATATAGCTCCTGCTTATGGTGAGGACGATAACTTAATAGGAAAGCAAAATGGATTAGCATTCTTAAACTTAGTTGATTTAAGTGGTAACTTTGTAGAAGAAGTAACTCCATGGGCTGGAAAATTCGTTAAGAAATGTGACCAACAAATAGTTGATTACTTAAAAGAACAAAATAAATTATTTAAAGCTGAAAAGCATACTCACTCATATCCACATTGTTGGAGATGTGACACACCACTTCTTTACTATCCAAAGGAAAGCTGGTTTGTTGCAATGACAACTTTAAGAGACAAACTTTTAGCTAACAATGAAAAAATAAATTGGTATCCAGATAACATCAAGAACGGTAGATTTGGTAAGTTCTTAGAGAATGTTATAGATTGGGGTATCTCAAGAGATAGATATTGGGGAACGCCACTTCCAATATGGGAATGTGAATGCGGACATAGAGAATGTATAGGAAGTATTGAAGAATTAAAAACTAAAGGAATAAATGTTCCAGAAGATATAGAACTTCATAAACCATACATTGATAAAGTTCATTTAAATTGTCCTCATTGTAATAAAGAGATGAAGAGAACAGCTGAGGTTATAGACTGTTGGTTTGATTCAGGATCAATGCCATTTGCTCAACATCACTATCCATTTGAGAACAAAGAATTATTTGAAGCTAACTACCCAGCTCAATTCATATCAGAAGCTGTTGACCAAACAAGAGGATGGTTCTATACATTATTAGCAATATCAACTGCTATATTTGATAGAAATCCATTTGAAAACTGTATAGTTTTAGGTCACGTTCTTGATAAGAAGGGCTTAAAGATGTCAAAATCTAAGGGTAACGTAGTTGATCCATTTGAAGTACTTGATTCACAAGGTGCTGATGCTACAAGATGGCATTTCTATACTGCAAGTGCTCCATGGTTACCAACTAGATTCTCAATAGAAGATGTTGCTGAAACTCAAAGAAAATTCTTAAGCACATTATGGAATGTTTACTCATTCTATGTTTTATATGCAGAGTTAGACAGCTTCAATCCATTAGACTACAAAGATTTCGTATCAGATAACGTAATGGATAAATGGATAATGTCAAAACTTAATACTTTAGTTAAGGATGTAGACGATCATTTAAATAATTATAGAATAACTCAAGCTGCTTTAGAAATAGAAGAGTTTACTGATGAGTTATCAAACTGGTATGTAAGAAGAAATAGAGCTAGATACTGGTCAGAAGAATTAACTGATGACAAGATAGGTGCATACACTACTTTATACAGAGTTTTAGTAACTTTATGTAAAGTTGCAGCTCCATTCGTACCATTTATAACAGAAGAAATCTATCAAAACTTAGTAGTTAACTTAGATGAAAATGCTTTAGAAAGTATTCACTTAGGAGCATGGCCAGAAGTTGATGAAAAGGCTATAGATAAAAAATTAGAAGAAAAAATGGATTTAGCTTATAAGATAGTTAAACTTGGAAGAAGTGCTAGAAATGGTGCTAACATCAAGAATAGACAGCCACTTTCAAAAATGCTTCTTTCAACTTCAGAGCTTCCAGATTATTATGGAGACATAATTAAAGATGAGTTAAACATCAAGGAAGTAGAATTAGGAGCTGACCTTTCTAAATATGTTAACTTCGAAATTAAGCCTAACCTACCTGTTTTAGGAAGAGCTTATGGTAAGTTAATACCAGCTATAAGAAAAGAAATAGCTTCAAGAAACCAAATGGAATTAGCTCAAAAAATCCAAAATGGTGGAGTAGAAGTTATCACTGTAGATGGAAATGAAATAGAATTAAATGCTGAAAACTTACTTGTAACAATGCAAGGATTAGAAGGATTCGCATTTGCTGGAGAAGGATCAGTTGGTGTTGTTTTAGATACTACTATAACTGATGAATTAAGAGAAGAAGGTCATGTAAGAGAAATCATATCAAAAATCCAAAACATGAGAAAAGAAAGTGGATTTGAGGTTGCTGATAAGATAACTCTTTACGTAGCTGAAAATGATATGCTTTTAGATGTAATCAAGAAATTTGAAGATGTTATAAAGAAAGAAACTTTAACAGAAGAAATTGTTTATAACGGAGATGCTGATTACTCAGAAGCTAAAGTAAATGGTGAAATATTAAAAATGGCTGTTTCAAAAAGAGCTTAATTAAAATAAAAGAGAGCAAGTTATTGCTCTCTTTTTTTATGTAATTTATTTATTCCAAAGTTCTTTTGGTCCTTCATTAACTAACTTTGAAAATCCGCCCATCATATTATAAAGTTCTGTAAAGCCATTATCCTCTAAAATTTCACAGGCTTGCATACTTCTAGAACCTCTTCTACAGTAAACAAGTATTGGTGAATCTTCATATCCATCAAGTTCATCTATAGAGAATAGTAATCTTCCTAAAGGAATAAGTTTAGCATTTTTAATATATCCATCTTCCTTATACTCTTCTTCAGTTCTTACATCTAAAATTAGTAAATCTTTATTTTCATCTATTAATTTTATAGATTCTGTTATATCTATATCTTTATACATTAAAGTTTCCTCCTAGAAATTCTCTTTTATTTATTATAAATTTTTAAAAGTATGGTTAATATATCAATAAGTAATAATATATTTGATTATACAACATAATTCAATTATTTTAGAAAAATTTATAATATATAATAATATTTGCATTGAATTAATATTTGAATTTTATTACAATTATTAATAAGAAAACGTTTTTTTGAAAAAAAATTAAAAGGAATTTGACCAAATTGCAGAAATATACATAAATTCCTTGTATAAATGTAAAGTTATCATTATAATATTGAAGTATTAAGAAATAGATAGGTAATAAGTTAGAGTATAGGAGTTGAGTTAGATGGCTGCTTCAATTAAAGACGTTGCTAGAGAAGCTGGAGTGTCAATAGCAACAGTTTCAAGAGTATTAAATGACATAGACGTTGTAAACGAAGAAACTAAGAAAAAAGTTTTAGAAGCTATAAAAAAACTAGGATATAGACCTAATATAGTGGCAAGAAGTTTAAAAACACATAGAACAAGAACTGTAGGTATATTAGTACCTGATATATCAAACCAAATATATCCTGAAATAGTTAGAGGTGCTGAGGACGTAGCTAACATATATAAATATAATGTAATGTTATGTAATTCAGACTTAGATTTAGAAAAAGAAAAGGAATACTTAAGAGTTCTTAAGGAAAAAATGGTTGATGGTGTTCTTTACATGAGTTCATCACTAGGAGAAGAAACTTTAAATTTAATAAATGAATTAGATTTAAAAACAGTTTTAGTTGAAAATGATGAGCAAAATGGTAAGTTCCCAAGTGTAACTATAGATAATGAAAAAGCTACATATGAAGCTACTAATCATTTAATTGATAAAGGTATGAAAAACATAGCTTTCATAGGTGTAGAAGGTGACCTAAATAATGCTTGGGGTAAAAGATACAAAGGATACCAAGCTGCATTAAAAGATGCTGGAATAGAAATGAAAGAAGAATTAACTTACTTTAAAAACTTAAAAGTTAAGACTGGATATGATGCTATTTTAGCAATGCTTGAAAATGGTCAAAAAATAGAAGGAATAATCTGTGCTTCAGATGAAATAGCTATGGGGGCTATAAACGCTTTAAGAGATAAAGGAATAAAGGTTCCTGAAGAAGTTAGCGTTATAGGATTTAACGATATAGATTTAGCACATGTATTTTATCCAAAATTAACTACTGTATCACAACCAATGTATGATATGGGATCAATAGCTATGAGAATGTTAATTAAAATAATAAATAATAAACCTTTAGATCAAGATCATTTTGTATTAGATCATGATTTAATAGAAAGAGATAGCTGTAAGTAATTAATGCATAAAAAATGCATAATCATTAGGTAACATAAGATTAAATTATGTTACCTTTTTTTATTTATGGAAAAATTTAAATTTTAGTAAGGGAGGAGTTGGAGGTGAAAAATAAGAGAAAATTAATAATATTAGGTTTAATTCTTTTCGCCCTAATAGGTATATATATTGGAAAAAACTATATTGAGGGAATAAAGCAAATAAATTTTCAGTCAATTAATGTGGTTGAAAATTTAGAAGAAGCAAAAGAGGGCATACCAACAATAATAATGTTTAAAACAGATACTTGTCCTTATTGTGTCGAAATGCAAAAAGAGTTAAGTTATGTTTCAAAAGAAAGAGAAGGAAAATTTAATATTTACTATGCTAGATTAGAAGAGGAGAAAAATATAGATTTAGCATATAAATATGATGCTAATATTGTTCCAACTACTGTGTTTTTAGATAAAGAAGGTAATAAATTCTATGTTCATCAAGGGCTTATGAGAAAGAATAATATAGAAACCATTTTAAATTCTTTGGGGGTTAAATAGAATATGGAATTTTTAGCTTATTTTAATAGTGTCATATCTAATAATATATTTTTAGCCATAATACTATCATTTTTTGCAGGAGTAGTAGCCTCTTTTAGTCCATGTACCCTTTCATCTATTCCATTATTAATAGGATATGTTCAAGGTAGTGAGGTTAAGGATAATAAGAAAGCATTTAAGTATTCACTGATATTTTCAATTGGACTTGGAATAACATTTACTGTAATAGGTTTACTTACAGCCTTAATAGGAAAAGCCTTTTTAGGTGCAGGAAAGTTTTGGTATATAATATTGGCTTTTATTATGATAGGATCAGGGCTACAAGTTCTTGATGTAATAAATTTATTTGGAGATAAAAAAGAGGCTTGTAAAATCACTAAAAGAAGAGAGGGAATTTTAGATGCCTTCTTTTTAGGAATATTAAGTGGAATATTAGCATCTCCTTGTGCAACACCTATAATGGCAGCAATAATAGCCTTTATAGCTGCTAGTGGTAACTTAGTAATAGGAATGATAATGCTTTTAATGTATTCATTAGGTCATAGTGTTTTAATAATTTTAGCTGGAACATCCTTTGGATTAGTTGAGAAAATAGCCTACTCTGAAAATGGCAAAAAGATAGGAAGAGTATTAAAAAATATATTAGGAACAATTATAATATTAGTTGGATTATACTTATTTTATCTTGGAGTATAGAAAATATGTAAACCAAATATACAGAAAGTGTTAAATTAAAATGAACTCAAGCAAAACTTATACTAATTTTGATATGATAATTATTAATATAAATTTTGATTGGAGGATTTTTATGGATCAAAATATCAATAAAAAATTATCAGTTGGACAATTTTTAAAATCTGTATTTAACATATTTATTAAAAATTTAGGAGATATAGCAATAATATCTGTGCTTTTTGCACTTCCTACTATTATAGGGAGAGGAAATGCTATATTTTCAGTAATTGGTATATTCAGCTTAGGATTTTCATCAATAGCTATAATAAAGTTAGCTAACAATTTTATTAGAGGTGAAAAGGTATCTTGGATTGAGACTATAAAATCAGCCTTTAAAAACCCTTTATTTCCTCTAGGAGTATTCCTTATACAAAACTTTGCTGTTTCTTTAGGCTCAAGCATATTTGCACCTTTAGGAATAGTAATATCAATCTTTTTTGTAATAGCTATGCAATGTTCTATATTTGAAAATATAAATGTAATAGAAAGCATAAGAAAAAGTTTTTTATTAGTAAAAAATAATTTTTTAGATATTCTTTTAAAGCAGTTTGCTTTAGTTTTTATAATTAACTTTTTTACAATGACCTTTGCAATGTTTTTAAATCAAAGTGTTTTATCAATAATAATATTTTCACTAGTTTTAAATATTATTACAGCTCTTACCTTAATAGGTGGAAATTTAATATATAAAGAAGTAACGGTTTGAGATTTTTAAAGACTATATAAGAGTCAAATTTATTTATCTATAGATAGTTAAATTTATGGAGAGAAAAAGTTTGATTTCCTATATAGTTTTTTATTTTAAAATTTCACTGACTAAAAAATTAAAATTCATGTATAATAGAAAAGTTAGTATATATTTAAGAAATATAGATTTAAAGGAGGAGAGGCTTATGAAGGATCAAAAATTATTAGGGGAAGAATCAGAATTAAAGCTTTTGATCAAGTATTCGGTGCCAGCTATTATAGGTATGCTTGTAAATGCACTTTATAATATTGTTGATAGAATATTTATTGGACACATTCCAGGCGTTGGGCCAATGGCCATTACTGGAGTTGGTATAACTATGCCAATTATGTCTATATTACTTGGTTTTGGAATGCTTATAGGGATTGGTGCTACTGCAAACATCTCTATAAAATTTGGGCAAAATAAAAGAAAAGATGCAGAGAAAATATTAGGAAACTCTGTGGTCTTAATAACTATAATATCTTTAGTTTTAACTATTGTTGGAATTGTATTTGCAAACAGTATTCTACACTTATTTGGAGCAAGTGAGGCTACAATTTTTTATGCAAAGGAATATATAAATGTAATACTTTTAGGAACTATATTTAATTTAATGTCATTCTCTTTATATAGTACAATTAGAGCAGATGGAAATCCAAAGATGTCAGCTGCGGTAATGGTACTTGGATGTATTATAAATGTAATATTAGATGCAGTATTTATATTTGTATTTAATTTAGGGATAAAAGGTGCGGCTTTAGCTACAGTAATTTCTCAAATAGTTACTACATTAATAATGCTTTATTATTATACATTAGGAGGATCAAACTTAAAATTAAAATTTGAAACTCTTAAATTAGATTGGAGATTAGTTAAGATAGTTTTAGCTATAGGTGTAGCTCCGTTTTCAATGCAGATGGCTGCAAGTGTAGTTCAAGTAATAGCTAACAATGCACTAAGAATGTATGGAGGAGACTTAGCTATAGGAGCTATGGCGGCAATTTCTTCAATAGCAATGATATTTTTAATGCCTATATTTGGTATAAACCAAGGTTCACAGCCTATAATTGGATATAACTATGGAGCTAAGAAGTATGAAAGAGCTCAAAAAACAGTTAAGTTAGCTATGATAGCAGCGACAACAATACTTGTTTTAGGAGGAATATTAATTCAAGCATTCCCAGCCTTAGTAATAAGTATGTTTAATTCAGATCCTAAACTTTTAGAAATAGGAGTTCCAGGATTAAGAATATATTTATTTATGATGCCTATAATAGGTATATCAATAATAGGATCTAACTATTTCCAATCAATAGGTAAAGCTAAGTTAGCAACTTTTTTAAGTTTATTAAGACAGGTTATACTTTTAATTCCTTTAACCTTAGTTTTACCTAAGATTGCAGGATTAGGTTTAACAGGAGTTTGGTTAGCAGGTACAGTTTCAGACTTCTTGTCTACAATAATAACTGGATTATTTATAATTAAAGAGTTTAAAAAAGAAGATAGTATAGAAGATGAAAAAGCGATTTAAAAAAAGCTGAGTTTAGAAATTTCTAAACTCAGCTTTCTTTTATATAATACCTTCGTCTTTTAATAAATCTTCAAGTTTTCTTACTTTCTCTGTTAGAGTAACGAATTTTTGCTTTAAATCATCTTTACTTAAATCATCTATTTGAACTTCAAGTTCTTCTACAGTTTTTAAAACTTCATCTATATCTTGTTGAGCTAATTTTAAATTTTTTTCGTTCATATAAAAAATTCTCCTTTTAAGTAAATTCGTTCTTTGTAGTTTTATGGTAACACTACTATTCTAACTATGCAAGGCATATATTATACAGAAATTACTTATGATTTAGGAGGAGAGATGATTAATTATATATGGTTTGCAATTATAGCCTTAGGATTGATTTTTAGCATAATGACAGGCCAGGGAGAGTTGATTACAACTGGCTTAACAGAATCTTCTGAAGGTGCTGTGAAATTTATAATTTCCTTAGTAGGAATTATGTGTTTTTGGTGTGGAGTAATGAAGATAGCAGAAAATAGTGGGTTAACATATAAGGTTGCAAAATTATTAAATCCTATATTAAAAAAGATCTTTAAGGAGAGTTCTCATAGTGACGAGGCTATGGGAGCCATAGTTATGAACTTAACTGCTAATATGTTTGGACTATCTAATGCAGCTACTCCCCTTGGAATTAAGGCTATGAGCGAATTAAACAAGATAAATAAAGAAAAGGATGGAAGGGCATCAAATGATATGGCATTATTTTTAGTTATAAATGCAGCTTGTATTCAGTTAATTCCATCTACAGTTATATCAATTAGGGCAGCTGCTGGCTCAAGTGAACCTGCAAGTATAATAATTCCTGCTATTATATGTACTTTTACTGCCTGCTGTGTAGGAATCATATGCTGTAAAATCTTGCAGAGATACTTTTAGGAGGGATACTTTTGATTGCAAATAACATAATTCCAATAATATTTCTTTTAATAATAGTCTATGGAATGTTTAAGGGAAGAAAAGTTTATGAATGGTTTTTAGAAGGGGCAAAAGAAGGACTAATGGTATGCGTTAAAATTTTTCCTGCTTTATTAGCTATGATGATTGCCATAAGAATATTTAAAGATGCTAATTTACTTAATTATTTAAATAATCTTTTAGAGCCAATAGTTTCTCTAATAGGATTACCAAAGGATATTGTTCCACTAGTACTAATTAAACCTCTATCTGGAAGTGGAGCCTTAGGAGTATATACAGAATTAATAAATACCTTAGGACCAGATACAAGGGAAGGATTAATTTCTTCTGTAATAATGGGAGGAACAGAAACAATATTTTACACCATAACTGTTTACTTTGGGGCTGTTGGAATAAAGAAAATAAGACATACATTTTGGGCGGCTTTAATGGCTGATATAACTGCTATTATAATGGCGGTATTAGTAGTAAGTATGTTTTTTGGACTTTAAATGAATAAAATAATAAAAAAATAGCAACATAATATTAAGGAAAAAAGAAGCACAAAAGATGATTTAATTTAAATATGAAAGTACCTCAGAAATAATCCAAAATATTACAGAAATCGTTTAACTAAAATGTAAATATTTAAAGTTGATAAAAAAATCACAAAATAGTTAAAAAAATAACGAATTTTTGTCGATAAAATGTAAGAAATGTAAAAAAAAGTCTGGATTTTGATTTTGAAAGATGGTATTATAATCTCGTAAGGTTGGTAAAAAACTTTACAGAGCAGTTAAATCGCTTAAAAACAAAAAAAGATATGAAAAAAAGTTCTTAAATGGAATTTTATTAAAGTTAAAAACTTAACTAAATGCTTTTAATTAATTTTTACATATATTATGAAAATAAGAAACTAATCTATAATGAGGTGGGTATCATGAAAGTAACAAATGTAGATGAATTAATGCTTAGATTAGAGAAAGTTAGAGCAGCTCAAAAAGAGTTCTCAAAATTCTCTCAAGAGCAAGTAGATGAAATATTTAGACAAGCAGCAGTAGCAGCTAATAATGAAAGAATCAGATTAGCAAAAATGGCTGTTGAAGAATCAGGAATGGGTATAGTTGAAGATAAAGTTATAAAAAACCATTTTGCTGCAGAATACATATACAATAAATATAAAGATGAAAAAACTTGTGGGGTTATAGAAAAAGATGAATCATTTGGTATCACTAAAATAGCTGAGCCAATAGGAGTTGTAGCAGCAATCGTTCCTACTACAAACCCAACATCAACAGCTATATTCAAAGCTTTAATATCATTAAAGACTAGAAACGCTGTATTCTTTTCACCACATCCAAGAGCTAAAAACTCAACAATAGAAGCAGCTAGAGTTGTTTTAGAAGCAGCTGTTAAAGCTGGAGCTCCAAAAGATATAATAGGATGGATAGATGAGCCATCAGTTGAAATGTCACAAGTATTAATGGCAGAAGCTGATATCATACTAGCTACTGGTGGTCCAGGAATGGTTAAAGCAGCTTACTCATCAGGAAAACCAGCTATCGGGGTTGGAGCAGGTAATACACCAGCAATCATAGATGAAACAGCTCACTTAAAAATGGCAGTAAACTCAATATTATTATCAAAAACTTTCGATAACGGGGTTATCTGTGCATCAGAGCAAACAGTATTAGTTGTTGATAAAGTTTATGATGAAGTAAGAAAAGAGTTCGCTGATAGAGGAGCTTACTTCTTAAAAGATAAAGAAATAGATAAAGTAAGAAAAACAATTTTAATAAATGGTAACTTAAATGCTAACATAGTTGGTCAATCAGCATGGAAAATAGCTGACATGGCAGGTGTTAAGGTTCCAAAGGATACTAAAGTTTTAATTGGTGAAGTTGAGTCAGTTGAATTAGAAGAACCATTCTCACATGAAAAATTATCACCAGTATTAGGAATGTACAGAGTAGCTAACTTCGAAGAAGCTTTAGTTAAAGCTGAAAGATTAGTTGAACTTGGTGGATTCGGACATACTTCAGTTTTATACACTGATACAATGAAATCACAAGATAGAGTTCAAAAATTCGGTGCAACTATGAAAACTGGTAGAACAATAATAAACATGCCATCAACTCAAGGAGCTATCGGAGACATATACAACTTCAAGCTAGCACCATCATTAACATTAGGTTGTGGATCATGGGGTGGAAACTCAGTTTCAGAAAACGTTGGTCCTAAACACTTAATGAATGTTAAGAGTGTAGCTGAGAGGAGAGAAAATATGCTTTGGTTCAGAGTTCCAGAAAAAGTTTACTTCAAATATGGTGCTTTAGGAGTTGCTCTTAGAGAATTAAAAGATTTAAACAAGAAAAAAGTATTTATAGTAACAGACAACGTATTAGCTAGTCTAGGATATGTTGATAAAATAACAAGTGTTTTAGAAGAAATAGGTGTAGATTTCAGAGTATTCTCAGAAGTTACTCCAGACCCAACTTTAGCATGTGCTAAAAAAGGTGCTGAAGCAATGAGAAGCTATCAACCAGATGCAATCATAGCTCTTGGTGGAGGTTCACCAATGGACGCAGCTAAGATTATGTGGGTAATGTATGAGCATCCAGAAGTTGCTTTTGAAGATTTAGCAATGAGATTCATGGATATAAGAAAGAGAGTTTACCCATTCCCAACTATGGGTCAAAAAGCTATGATGATTTCAGTTCCAACATCAGCTGGTACTGGTTCAGAAGTAACACCATTCGCAGTTATAACTGATGAAGAATCAGGAGTAAAATATCCATTAGCAGATTATGAATTAACTCCAGATATGGCTATCATAGATGCTGAGCTTATGATGAACATGCCAAAAGGATTAACAGCTGCATCAGGTATAGACGCATTAACTCATGCTTTAGAAGCTTACGTTTCAGTTTTAGCATCAGAGTACACTAATGGATTAGCTTTAGAAGCTATAAGATTAATATTTAAATACTTACCACAAGCTTACACTGAAGGTACTACAAACATAAAAGCAAGAGAAAAAATGGCTCATGCTTCAACAATGGCTGGTATGGCATTCGCTAACGCATTCTTAGGAGTATGTCACTCAATGGCACACAAATTAGGATCAGAACACCATATAGCACACGGAGTTGCTAACGGAATCTTAATAGACCATGTAATAAGATTCAACGCTGTTGACAACCCAAGAAAACAAGCTGCATTCCCACAATACAAATATCCAAATGCTAAATGGAGATATGCAGTAATCGCTGACTACTTAGGATTAGGTGGAAAGAACGAAGAAGAAAAAGTTAATAACTTAATCAAGGCTATAGATAACCTTAAGAAAACAGTTGGAATCCCTGCAACAATAGCTGATTGTGGAGTTTCAAAAGAATCATTCTACGCTACATTAGAAAAAATGAGTGAAGATGCATTCGATGACCAATGTACTGGTGCTAACCCAAGATACCCATTAATAAGTGAAATCAAGCAAATGTACATCAATGCTTTCGAAGGTAAAAAAGACAGAGTTTAATAGCTTTGAAATAAGATAATAATAAATACTCACTAGATAATCTAGTGAGTATTTTTTTCTATAAAAATATGTAAAGATGTACTATTTGTTAAGATTTTAAATCTTATATATGGTAAAATTTAATAAATAGGAATTGGAGGGATTAAGATGAAAAGTTTAGTTTTTACTAAAAACAGAGAGAATTTATTAAAGAAACTAGAAGACAATTCATTATTAGTTTTATTTGCAGGAGAGGCTAAAAGAAAAACAGCAGATGAATATTTTCCATTTACTCCAAACAGAAACTTTTATTATTTAACAGGAGTAGATGAAGAAAAGCATATACTAATGATAAAGAAAATAAATGGTGTGGTTGATGAAGTCCTTTATATACTAAAGCCAAATTTAGAGCAAGAAAGATGGACTGGAAAAACTATAAGAGATTATGAGGCTAAAGAAGTATCTGGCATAGAAAATATAAAATATTTAGAAGAATTTAAAAGTGATTTAAATATGATTTTTACTAATGGAATTGCAGAAAATCTTTATTTAGATTTAGAAAGAGTTTCATTTGATGAAGAAATGAGTAAAAGTCAAAGTTTTGCAAAGGAAATTAAGGAGAGATATCCTCAAGTAGTTATAAAAGATGTTTATTCTGATATAGCTTCTTTAAGACAAATTAAATGTAAAGAAGAAGTAGAAGAAATAAAGAAGGCTGCTCACATAACAGCTAAGGGTGTAGAACTTTTAATGAAAGAATGTAAGCCTGGAATGAAAGAATATGAATTAGAAGCATATTTTGACTTTTATTTAAAACAAAATGGAGTTAAAGATTATGCTTTTAAAACTATAGCAGCTGCTGGAGTAAATGCTGCTACTTTACACTATGTTGATAATAATAGTGAAATAAAAGATGGAGACTTAATTCTTTTTGATTTAGGTGCTCAAGTAAATTATTATAATGGAGATATTTCAAGAACATTCCCTGCTAATGGTAAGTTTACTAAGAGACAAAAAGAGGTTTATGAAGAAGTTTTAAAAGTAAATGAAGAGATAATAAACGCTATTAGACCAGGGGTTGGATTCTATGAAATAAATGACAAAGCAAATAATCTTTTAGCTGAAGCTTGTGTAAGATTAGGTCTTATAGAAGACAAAAAGGATTATAGAAAGTATTATTTCCACTCAATAGGACATAGTTTAGGTCTTGACACTCATGATGTTGGTAAGAGAGATATCATTCTTGAAGAAGGTATGGTTTATACTGTAGAGCCAGGATTATATATTGAAGAAGAAGCTATAGGAATAAGAATAGAGGATGATGTTTTAGTTACTAAAGATGGCTGTGAAGTTCTAACAAAAGAATGCATCAAGTCTGTAGAAGATATAGAAAAGTTCATGAGTAATAGATAATTTTATAATTAACATTATTTTAAGAATAATAAGCTTTAAATTTGAAGAAATTAAGAGTAAAATGTAATAAAAATTAAAGAGCAAACTATGGTTTAGGAGATGATTTTATGATAAATGAATTAAAAAAAGCTGTCTTAGCTGGAATTGGAACTGCAGCTACTGCTTATGAAAAAACAGATTCTTTTATACAAGATATGGTTGCTAAGGGGAAAATAACTGTTGAAGATGGTAAAGTTTTATCTGAAGAATTAAAAAGAGATATGCAAGAAAAAACTACTGAAGCAACTAGCGAAATAATAACTAAGTTAGACAACATGAATCCTTTAACAAAAGAAGATTTTAGAGTTATGTTTGAGGAAGCTAATAAATCTACTTTAGAAGAAATAAATAAATTAAAAGAAAGAATAGCCGTATTAGAAGCTAAATTAAATGAAGAAGAAATTTAGGCTATAAAATAATAGAACTCTACAAGGGAAATGAAGAGTAGAATTTATAGCTATGTAAATAGCTAGTATGATTAAGCTTTTCAGTGCCTTGTAGAGTTTTTATAGTTTATTATTTTATTATCTTATAGGAGGTGAATTTATGAGTAAGGGACAGAGTGCAAAAAGGTTGAAAGAAATAATTAGGGTATTTACTTATTATGGTTTTGACTTTTTAATTTCATCAAAGTTGCCTAATAGTAAAAAGGCTGAGCCAAGGCCTCAAGCACTTAGAGAGGCTTTAGAAGAATTAGGGGCAACCTTTGTTAAAATTGGACAAATATTGAGTACAAGACCAGATTTACTTCCTAAAGCTTATATTGAAGAGTTGGAAAAGTTACAGGATAATAATGAAATAACAGACTTTCATAAGGTAAAGGAAATATTTTATGAATCTTTTGGGACAGATATAAATACATATTTCTTAGAGTTTAGTGAAACTCCATTAGCGTCAGCATCAATTGCACAGGTTCATAGAGCTAAATTAATAGATGGAAGGGATGTAGTAGTTAAGGTTCAGCATTATAAAATAGATGAAAAAATGAAGCTTGATTTAAGCATATTAAGAAGACTTAGCAAATTAACATCTAATCATATAACGAATACCTTAGTTAATCCAGTTGAAGCTTTTAAGGAAATTGAAGATGCTACCTTAAAGGAACTTGATTTCGAAAAGGAAGCAAAGAATACTAAAAGGTTTAGAGAGCTTAATAAAAATGTAGCCTGTGTTGGTGCACCTATAATTATTGATAAGCTTACTTCTAAGAAAATCCTTACCATGGAATATATAGATGGTTATAAAGTAACAGATTTTAATATTTTAAAAGAAGAAGGATATGATTTTGAAGATATTGCAAACAAATTAGCAAACTCATTTTTTAAACAGGTATTAGAAGATGGATTTTTTCATGGTGATCCCCATCCAGGAAATTTATTTATAAGAGAAGGCAAAATATACTTTATAGATTTTGGCTTAGTTGGAACTTTAGAAGCCAATTTAAGAAATTGGCTTAATAAAGCCATGATTGCTATGGTTTTAGGGGATATTGATACCTTAGTTGATTTTGTAAATGCCATAGGCATAAAAAAAGGAAAAGTTGAATATTCAATATTATATGATGATTTAAAAAATATAGTCTCAAAATA
The DNA here is from genome assembly GCF_023921145.1 of Clostridium sp. 16K-1-R1. Lineage (NCBI taxonomy): Bacteria > Bacillati > Bacillota > Clostridia > Eubacteriales > Clostridiaceae > Clostridium > Clostridium sp. 16K-1-R1. The sequence continues at coordinate 3,104,236 of NZ_CP046515.1, read as the reverse complement.
TATAAATGCATCTTTAAAGACAATAAAGATATCAGATTTATTTAAAGAAATCTTTGAGATTGCAGAACGAAATAATATTCAATTTCCAAGAGAATTAGTTGCTTTAGTAAGATCCATAGTTATATTAGAAGGGGTTATAGCTAAAATAGATCCAGATTTAGAAATTATGGAATGTATTTATCCTTATGTAAAGGAAAGAAATAAAGAGGAAATGTTAAAAAGTTTAAACAAGGATAAACTTATAACTGAAGCCTATAAGTTTGCCTCTAAGAGCATAGAAATTCCTACTAAATTTTCAGAGCTTGTGGATAGCTTAACTAAGGGAAGAGCTAAGTTGCAATTTGAAATGAAGGGCTTAGATAAGCCACTTACAGATTTAAATAGAATGGTAAATAGAGTAGCATTCTCTTTAATAGTTGGATGTATGATTATAGGTTCTTCATTAATAGTTAATGCTAAAACTGGACCTACTTTTCAAGGGGTTCCTATTTTAGGATTAATAGGGTTTATAGTATCAGGAATTTTTGGTTTGTGGTTATTGATTTCCATAATAAAATCAGGCTTTTTTTAATAAATGGTTAATAAAGTAATTAAATACTTGAAAGAAACATAGTTATATTGTATAAATGTATACAATATAATAATTAAAAGTGAATAATTTAAAAAGAGGTAGAGGCGCGAGAATCAAGATTACTAAAATGGAGTTAAGTAGCGTAGAAGTTTTAGGAAAGGGATTATCGCCGAAGTTTTTGGCTAATACTTTAAGGCTAAATGCTGGGGTTGTATAGAATATATACAACACTGTCACAAAATGTGGAGAGCTATCATCTTAGGGAATTAAATAAATAAAAGTTTATTTGCAAAAGTGATTTTATTAAGTATTAAGACCTTAGGTTGATCAAGCCTAAGGTCTTTTTTGCAGAAATTTTATAATAAGAGAAAATAAGGGAACACCTCTGTAAATTAATTCACTGCATATTTAAGGGGGAATTTATAATGGGAAATAAAACTAGATTTAAAGTTTTTCTAACGGTTTTTGCAATGACAATGTTATGCTCAACCTTAGTCTTTGCTGCTGAAGATGCTGCGGCGGTAAACTCAGCTAAGTTTGGAATGTGGACAGTGCTGCCACCATTAGTTTCAATTGTATTAGCTTTTTTAACTAAGAATGTTGTAGTTTCTTTATTCATAGGAACAATTACAGGATGTATAATGCTTCAATTAAATGGATTTAATATAATTACAGCTTTAACTCAAGGATTTATTGATTTTACTTATAGAGCTTTAAATTCCTTAGCTGATCCTTGGAATGCAGGGATAATTCTTCAGGTTTTAGTTATTGGAGGAGTGATTCATTTAGTAGCTAAAATGGGAGGAGCAAAGGCAATAGCTGAGGCTTTAGCAAGAAAGGCTAAGACTGTTAAGAGTGCACAACTTACAACTTGGCTTTTAGGGTTAGCAGTTTTCTTTGATGATTATGCTAATTCATTAATTGTAGGACCAATAATGAGACCAGTTACAGATAAATTAGGAGTTTCAAGGGAAAAATTAGCCTTTGTTATAGATGCAACGGCAGCTCCAATTGCAGGGTTAGCAATAATATCAACTTGGATAGGCTTAGAGGTTGGATTAATTGGAGATGCCTTAAAAAGTGTAGGAATACAAGCAGATGGTTTTGGAGTATTTTTAGAAACAATACCATATAGATTTTATAATATATTAATTTTAGCTTTTGTTGTTATATCAGCAATAACTTTAAGAGAATTTGGACCAATGCTTAAAGCTGAGAGAAGAGCTAGAAGAGGAGAAGTTTTATCTACTACAGAAATTTCATCTGATAGTGAAGATTTAGAACCTATAGAAGGAATTAAATTAAGTGTTTGGAATGCAATAATTCCAATTGGAGTTTTAATAGTATCATCTTTAATAGGATTTTATTATAGTGGATGGGTAACTATAATGGGTGGAGAAGATTTAGCAATAATAGAGCTTATGAACAATACACCTTTTAGTTTTGCTGGAATACAAGCAGCATTCTCAAATGCAGATGCTTCAGTAGTTTTATTCCAATCAGCTTTATTAGCAACTATAGTAGCTCTTATATTAGGAGTAGGTAGAAAAATATTTACTATTTCAGAAGGAATAGGAATTTGGATTGAAGGAATGAAAGGACTTTTAATAACAGGAGTAATTCTTATATTAGCTTGGTCTTTAAGTTCTGTAATTAAAGAATTAGGAACTGCTTCTTATTTAGTAGGAGTATTATCAGATGCAATACCAGCATTTTTATTACCAGCAATAATATTTATTTTAGGTTCAATAATAGCCTTTGCTACAGGTACAGCTTATGGAACAATGGGAATATTAATGCCACTTGCAATTCCATTAGCCTTTGCAATAAATCCAGAATGGAATTTTGTTATAGTAAGCACATCAGCAGTATTAACAGGTGCTATCTTTGGAGATCATTGTTCACCTATTTCTGATACCACAATACTTTCCTCAACAGGTGCAGGATGCGATCATATAGAACATGTTAGAACTCAAATATGGTATGCAGTATTTGTAGGAATAGTAACTGTATTATTTGGATATATTCCAGCTGGTTTAGGATTAAGTATTTTCATAGTACTACCTTTATCCTTAGTAGCTTTATTCATATTAACAATGATATTTGGTAAAAAAGTAGATGACAAAGTAGTTAGCAATTAAAAAGGACATGTACCAAAATAACTTTTTATAAAACTTACAAACAGTATGAAGAGGAAATTTAGTAATTCTCGGAATATGTTTGTAAGTTTTATTATTATATTTTGATACAGCCCCTTTTAGTTAAATATATTAATTTGTTTTCTCTTCAGTTTTCTTTTGGTAAGGGTAGACAAGTCTGTTAATTATAATAGCTATTATTACCCCAATAAATGTATCTAGGATTCTATTAAAAGCATAGTCATATGAGCCAACACCCTTTAAGTTTGTCATTATGGCAAAAACAACTATACATGCACTATTTATTGCTCCTTTACAATTAAATAAAATACATAAAAAAATGGCTATAGTTGTACCTATGGCTGTTAAAAGAGCATAAACAATAAAGTGTTGAATACTTAATACATTAAATATGGCTGTTAATAATAAACCAACAATAGCACCTAAAAAGGTACCAAGCATTCTGTTTTTTCCCATTTTATATGAATTTTCAACTGTATCTTGCATGCACATCATTGCTGCAATACAAGCAAAAAAGGCACTAGAACGGCCTAATAGTTCAAATACTATAATGCATATAAATACTGAAAGAGAAGTTTTAAGGTTTCTAGCACCTATAGTTTGCAGGTTAAATTTAAACAAATATTTCCCTCCTAAATCATATTAGTTTTTTACATTAGTTCTTTTTATTTTCTTCTAGATTTTTTATATCATCTTTAACTTCTTTTTCAAGTCTAGAGATTTTTTCTTCTATATTTTCTAAATCTTTTTTTACCTTATTTTCATATTTATATATGTAGTTATTTATTAATAGAGCAATTATTATACCTATAAAAGTATCTATAATTCTATCAACTGCATAGGCATATGGAGCTTTACCATGTAAGTTTGTCATAATTGCTATTAATACTATACATGCTATAGAAACAGACCCTTTTCTGTTAAAAACATTAAGTAGATAAATGGTTATAACTATTCCAATCCCTGTTATTATTCCTGAGAATCTTGTAAGGTTAAAGTTTAAAGCTATAAAAGTTAAAGCTAAGCCAACAAGTCCACCAGTTATTGTACCAATCATTCTGCTTTTTCCCATTTTATATGAGTTTTCAACAGTATCTTTCATACAGATTACAGCGGCTATACAAGCATAAAAAGGATATTGTCTATGTATTAGCTCGAAAAATCCTATGCATAAAGTTACAGCCAAAGCTGTCTTTAAGTTTCTTGCGCCTATTTTAGGTAGGGCTAAACCTTTCATTTAAATAATACCTCCCCAACAATTTATATATTATTATAGATAGTATATAACATTTTTATATTAATACAAATTATGACTTAACAAGAATTTTAAAGAATTCGAAAATAAAAACGATTGACATTAATATAAAACTAATCATATAATTAAAATTAAGTGAGAAAATGCAATGAAGAGAAGAGTAATAAAGAAGATTGTATAAAAGAGAGCTGGGGTGGGTGAAAGCCAGATACATGAGACTTTATGAAGATGGACTTGGAGCAGACTTTTTGAGAATTTTAATTTTAGAAAAGTACGGTGGCAACCGTTATATTGCAGAGTAATAAAATAAGTTAAACTTAGGAGTTACTTAGTGAGATATTTATGGTGACATAAATATGAAATAGAGTGGTATCGCGTAATTAACGCCTCTATGGGATTTCCCATAGGGGTTTTTTATATTTTTGAAATATTGGAAACAATAATAAGTGAGAATACAAGGAGGAAGAAATAATGTGTAAAAAACCATATTATATTACAACGCCTATTTATTACCCATCAACAAATCTACACATAGGTAATACTTATACAACTGTGGCTGCTGATGCTATAGCAAGATTCAAAAGACTTACAGGTCACGAAGTAATGTTCTTAACAGGAACAGATGAGCATGGTCAAAAAATAGAAAGAATAGCTAATGAAAAAGGAATTACTCCAAAGGAGCATGTTGACGAAATAGTTGCAGGAATTAAAGATCTTTGGAAAATGATGAACATAAGCTATGACAAATTTATAAGAACAACTGATGATTATCATGTTAAAGCTGTTCAAGAAATTTTCAAAAAGTTATATGATCAAGGAGATATATATAAAGATTCTTATGAAGGGCTTTACTGTACTCCATGTGAATCATTCTGGACAGAAACTCAATTAGTAAATGGAAACTGCCCTGATTGTGGAAGACCAGTTGAAAAAGCTAAGGAAGAAGCTTACTTCTTTAAAATGAGCAAATATGCTGATAGATTAATTCAGTATATAGAAGAACATCCAGATTTCATTCAACCAGAATCAAGAAAGAATGAAATGTTAAATAACTTCTTAAGACCAGGATTACAAGATCTTTGTGTTTCAAGAACAAGCTTTACTTGGGGAATACCTGTAAGCTTTGATGAAAAGCATGTTATCTATGTTTGGATAGATGCATTATCAAACTACATAACTGCTTTAGGATATGGTCAAGAAGACCAAGAGTTATACAAAAAGTTCTGGCCTGCTGATGTTCACTTAATAGGAAAAGATATTTTAAGATTCCACACAATTTACTGGCCAATAATGTTAATGGCTTTAGGATTAGAATTACCTAAGCAAGTATTTGGTCATGGATGGTTACTTGTTGATGGAGGAAAAATGTCAAAATCAAAAGGTAACGTTGTTGATCCAGTAGTTTTAGTTAACATGTTTGGAGCTGACGCTGTAAGATACTACTTATTAAGAGAAATACCATTTGGTTCAGACGGATTATTCAACAATGAAATATTTATAAAGAAAGTAAATACAGACTTAGCTAATGACTTAGGTAACTTATTATCAAGAACAATAGCTATGGTTTATAAATACTTTGATGGAGTTATTCAAGCACCAACATGCAAGGAAGCTATTGATGATGAATTAATAAACTTAGCTTTATCTACTCCAGGAAAAGTTGAAGCTAGCATAGATGCATTAAAGATTCCAGAAGCTTTAGAAAGTATATGGACTTTAATAAGCAGAGCTAACAAATATATAGATGAAACAACTCCTTGGATACTTGCTAAGGATGAAGAAAAGAAAGAAAGACTAGGAACAGTTTTATATAACTTATTAGAAACTTTAAGATTTGTTTCAGTAATGATTTCACCATTCTTAACAGAAACAAGTGTAAAAATAGATGCTCAATTAAACACTAAAGTTACTACTTGGGAAAGTTTAAAGGAGTTTAATGGAACAGTTGCAGGAGATAAAGTAGTTAAGGGTGATGTTATATTCCCAAGAATAGATGTTGAGGAAAAATTAGCAGAACTTGAAGCTTTAAAACCAGCTCCAGTTAAGCCAGCTAACGAAGAGTTAGTTAAAAATCCAATAAAAGAAGAAATAACTATAGATGACTTTGACAAGATAGATTTAAGAGTAGTTAAAGTATTAGAGTGTGAACCAGTTAAAAAAGCTAAAAAGTTATTAAAACTTAAAGTTGATTTAGGTGGAGAAGAAAGACAGGTTATTTCAGGAATAGCACAATACTATAAACCAGAAGAGTTAGTTGGAAAGTATGTAGTATTAGTTGCTAACTTAAAACCAGTTAAATTAAGAGGAGAATTATCTCAAGGTATGATACTTGCAGCAGCACCTTCAGATGATTCAGAACTTCTATTAGTTAACCCAGGAGAAATGTTAACTGGAAGCCAAGTAAGATAGTAAAATTAAAAAACTCTTATATTCATACTAGATTGTGGAATATAAGAGTTTTTTTGTATCATAATATTGTAGATAGAAGCATTTTAAGGGGGCTAATAAAATGAAAGTAATTATAGGTAATGCTTGGCCTTATGCCAACGGCTCACTTCATATAGGAAGAGTTTCATCTTGGATGGCAGGTGATATATTGGCAAGGTATCATAGGGCTAAGGGTGATGAAGTTATTTTTGTTTCAGGATCTGACTGTCATGGATCTCCAATTTTAAATAAAGCCAAGGAGATTAATAAGTCACCAGAAGAGCTTATAAATAAGTACCATAGGGAATTTGTTAGGTGCTTTAATAAATTAGGATTTTCCTTTGATATATTTACAAGAACAGATAGTGAGTATCATGAAGAGCAGGTGAAATATATAATAAAAAGCCTTTATAATAAGGGATTTATATATGAAAAAGAAACAGAAGAATTTTATTGTCCAAAATGCTGTGATACCTTAGATGAATTTGGGATTAAAGAAGGACTTTGTAATGAATGTAATAGTAAAGTTGAAGTTAGAAGTTCTAATAATCTTTTCTTTAAATTATCTTATTTTCAAGATTATATTCAAAATATATTAGATGAAGAAGAGAGTTGGAGAGAAAATGCCATTAAAATAACTAAGAGATATTTAGAGGGTGGGCTAAGAGATAAGATTCTAACAAGAGAAATTAATTGGGGAATAGAAGTTCCTATAGAAGGCTTTGAAGATAAAAGAGTTTATGTTTGGATTGATGCACTGTTAGCCTATGTTACTGCATCTAAGAAAGTTATAGAGGAAAAAGGACAATCTTTAGAAGAATATTGGAATAATGAAGAAAGTAGAATATACCTAGTTCATGGTAAGGAAAATATACCCTTTCACACAACAATGTTTCCAGCAATGCTCTCTGGCATTGGATTAGAGAAAAGTGAAATTAGAATATTCTCTTCTCAATATTTAACCTTAGAAGGAAAAACTTTTTCTACCAATAGAAATTGGGCCATATGGGTTCCTTACATTATGGAAAGATATAATATAGATTCTATTAGATATTATTTAATAAGTAGAGGTGCTGAAGAGAAAAATTCTGACTTTACTTGGAGAGATTTTATAAATGCAAATAATAATGAATTAGTAGGAGAAATAGGGAACTTTACAAATAGGGTTTTAACCTTTATAAAGAAAAACTTTAATGGGGAAATAAAGGGAGAAGAACTTCCTCTTCAATGGAAAAACATAATAAGAAGAACTTATGCTTCTGTAGGTAATAAATTTGAAGAGGGAGAATTTAAATCGGGAGTAAAAGAAATATTTAATCTTATAAAACAGGGAAATGATTTCTTTGATAAAAATAAACCTTGGATTTTAATAAATAATAACAAGAAAAAATGTGAAGAGGTACTGTATATTTGTTCTCAAATATTAGTAGCTTTAACTGATTTAATGAATCCTATAATTCCTTTTACTTGTGAGAAAATAAAAATGTTTTTAGGTATAAAGGATATAAAGTGGAGCTTTAAAGAGAGGAAGAATATAAGAGTTAATAGAGTTGAATTTTTATTTGATAAAATAGACAAGAAAGTTGCTATAGAAGAACTAAATAGATTAAAGAATAAAAAGATATAAATAAAATAAGCCTTGCTTCTATTAACATTAGAAACAAGGCTTATTCTACATCTTAAGGTTTAAGGTTAGGAATTATTATATAGAAATTTTTTAAATTAATTAAACTTAATAGCCCTTGACATTTGCGTAAGGGGGACAAACTATTCAAGGGCCATTTAAGGGGTAAAATTAAATTAGTGTTTTAGCTACGTTACAATTATTATATTAAGCTTCTTATGTGGCATTTATGTGTCAAAAAGTGTACAAAAATATTAACATTTGATTTAAAGTAAATAACCTTTTAACCCTTCTAAATCTTTTATTTCTATTATGTTTTTTGAAAAGTCTATAAGCCCTGCATCTCTCATTTTCATAAGTTCTCTAGACAATGAAGGACGTTGGACTCCAAGTTTGTCAGCCCAGTCCTTTCTTGAAAACTCTAACTTTATAGTTGTAGATTTTTCTTTGTTATATTTTTTTAATAAGTAATTGCAAATCATTTCTCTAATAGATTTCATTGTCACTTGTTTAAGTTTAGAACTTAGATTAAGAGCTTTATTTGAAAGAATTCTAAGTAACTCTCTTAAAAAAGCTTCATTTGAAGAGCATAGTTTATATATATAATCCTTTTTTATATGTAAAACTTGAGAATTTTCTTTAGCTACAACAGACATTGGGTAAAAGTTCCTATCTCCAAAAAGAAGATTTTCCCCAAAAACATTTCCTCTATTTAAGGTTGCAACCACTAATATGTTTCCGTTAGAATCTAATTTTTGAATTTCTATTTTCCCTTCTATAACTACACTTAAAAAATCGCAATACTCTCCTTCAGAAAACAGTAAGTCTTCCTTTGAATAGGATTTTACTGAAGCGAAACCAGAGCTTAATAATTCTTGAATATCTTGATCGCTGAAGTGGGAAAATAACCTACACTCTTTTATATTAGATAATTTTTTAAAATCCATTTTATTCACCACCCTTAAAAAATAAGTAGTATTATATTAATATAAATATATAATATTTTACACTATTTAAGTGAATTTTAAATTGATAGGAGTGAAAATAGATGAAAATTTATATTATAGGAGCCTTAATTGGAGCAGTAATAGGCTACATAACAAACTGGCTTGCTATAAAAATGTTATTTAGGCCAAGAGAAGCAAAGTATATCTTTGGCATGAAACTTCCTTTTACACCAGGGTTAATACCTAAGGAAAAAAGTAGAATAGCTAATAAGGTTGGAGAAACTGTAGGAACTCATTTACTAAATTCAGATAGCTTAAGCAAGGCTTTAAAGGATGATAAAATAAAAGCAAAATTTAATGAGGTTGCTAAAGAAAAAATTAATCAAATTATCAATAGCAATTCAACTTTAGAGAATTCATTAAAGAATACTTTAGGGGAAAATTACTATGCTCTAAAGGGAAATATGATAGACAATATAGCTAAGACTATTTTAGAATCAATTCAGGAAGAGGAGTTTAAAAATAAGGTTAAATTTTATATAGTAGATTCTATTAAAGAAAGACTAAATAAAGAGCCTGAAAAGATAATTGATTTTATAAATAGCAATAAATTTAGAGAAGTAATAATAAATACTTTAGAGGAAGAAAAAACAAGAGACATAATAGGAAAAGCTCTTCTTAAAGAAGTAAAAACTTTAGGAAAAGAAGATTTAACTATTGAGGAAGTAATTCCAGAAAATATTAAACCTTATATAGAAGAATATGTAAAATCTCAAAAAGATACCTTTGTGGATATAATAAAAAATCTTCTTAGAGATGATGAGGTTTCACATAAGATAAAAAGTGCAATAAATGATAATATACCATCTATAGTATCAATGTTTCTAAGTGGAGATGTAATATATGGAAAGTTAGTTTCATTAGTTGATAAATCTTTAAGTGAAGAAGAAAATAAAGAGTATATATGTGATGCGGCTTTAGCTTTTGTACATGAAAGTATGAAGAAAAAAGTAAGTGATGTAATAAATAATGTTGGAGAAGAAAAGCTAGAGGTAATATCAGATGCTTTAGGAGATAAGATTTCAAAAAAATTAAATACAGAAGAAAATATAGATTCTATAATAAGTAAACTAAATTGTAAAATTTTTTCTTTTAATAGTTATGAAGAAATTATAAAAGTGTTATTCAATGACTATGAAAATATTCTAATTGATAATATAGATTCAATGATTTCTCAAATTGTTAATAATAATCAATTATCTGGTGAAATAAGTAAAATGATTGAAAAGGTATTTGATAAATTTTTACAAAATTCCTTAAATGATATATGTTATAATAAACAAAACTTAGAAAATAGTATTATGAGTATTTTAGATAATTTATATAATGATTTTGTGGAAAATAAATCAGCTAAAGTACTAGAAATTGTGGATATTTCCTCAATAGTAGAAGAACAGATAAATGCTTTTGAAGTGGATTATGCAGAGGAAATCATAATTGGAATAGCTAATAAAGAACTTAAGGCAATAACTTGGTTAGGAGCTTTATTAGGAGGAATTCTAGGAATTCTATCACCACTTTTATCTACAATTTATATGTAAAATTCAAAGGAGAAAATTATGAAATATAAAATATTTGATACACATGCACATTATGACTCAGATAGTTTTGATGAAGATAGAGAAAATGTAATAAAAGAACTACAAGAAAATGGAGTTATTGGGGTTTTAAATTGTGGATCTGATCTTTATGGATTAAGAAAATCAGTTGAACTTGCAAAAGAGTTTGATATGTTTTATGCCGCAGTTGGTATACATCCAGAAAATGCAGATGAATTTAATGAGGATGTTGTAAAAGAAATAAAAGAATTTGTTAAGAATGAAAAGGTTAAAGCCATTGGAGAAATAGGACTAGATTATTATTGGGAAGAAAATCCTCCAAGAGAAGTTCAAAAAGAAGTTTTTAGAGCACAAATGAAATTGGCTGATGAATTAAATTTACCAGTTGTTATACATGATAGAGATGCTCATAAAGACACTTTAGAAATTATGAAGGAGTTTCCAAATGTAATTGGAGTAGTACATTGTTTTTCAGGTTCAGTTGAATTTGCAAAAGAGTGCATTAAATTAGGATATTACATTGGATTTACAGGAGTTTTAACATTTAAAAATGCTAAAAAATTAGTAGATGTTTGTAGAGAAATACCTGCTGAAAGAATGCTAGTTGAGACTGACTGTCCTTTTATGGCACCAGTTCCTTTTAGGGGCAAAAGAAACAAGTCAGATTATATTGAATATATCATAGATAAAATGAGTGAAATAAGAGGAATTTCAGGGGAAGAAATGAATGAAATCTTATTAAACAATAAAAAGAGATTATTCAAAATTTAATATAACCATAACTAAACTAAAGAAAAATAAATGTAATAACATGGAAAGTACACTAATATAATATAGTGTACTTTTTTAAATATAAATCAACCGTTATTTACCAAATCCCTGTATAAGCAGAGGTCAATTATTTATTATAATTTACAACTAAAAGTATAAATTTTAGGAGTCATCAGATTTGACATACTTGAAAAGGTAATATATAATGTCGAAATGACTCTTGCCTAAAAGGGGGAAGATTATATGAAAAAAATAATTAAGGCATTGAAAGAGAAGGTTGCCTCGAAAAATGGAAAAATTGTATTAGGAGTATTTAGTTTAGTTTTAGTAAGTTTTATAGCAGTTTTAGTTACAACACATAAGAATATAACCATAAACTTAGATGGTGAAAATTTAGAGGTTGCCACATTTAAAGGAAATGTACAAGCAGTTTTGAGTCAACAAGGAATTTACTTATCTGACAAGGATAAAATAGAACCAAGTTTAACAAGCGAGATTGCTGATAATGATGTAATAAGCATTAAGAAGGCAGTTCCAGTAGAAGTAATGGTTGATGGAAAAAATATAGAGATAGATTCTGCGGAAGATTCAGTAAAGAATATGCTGGTTAAAGAAGGAATTAATCTAAATGATTTAGACAAGGTAGAGCCTTCATTAGAAACAGAACTATCAAAGGATTTGAAAATAAAGATTACAAGAGTTGAAGAGAAGACCATAGTTGAAAAAGAGCCAATAGACTTTGAAACTGTAGTAAAGGAAGATGATAACTTAGAGAGTGGAGTTAAAAAGACTACTCAAGAGGGTTCTGCTGGAGAAAAGGAAATAACTATGAAGTTAGTTATGGAAGATGGAAAAGAAGTAGCTAGAGAAGTAGTGGAATCTAAAGTTGTTAAAGAACCAGTAGATGAAGTAGTGGTTAAAGGAACTATGGAGAAATTAGTTCTTTCAAGAGGAAACGATAATATAAATTATAAAAAAGCAATGGTGGTAGAAGCTACTGCCTATTCTGGAGATGGAATAACAGCTACAGGAACTGTACCTAAGAGAGATCCAAATGGATTAAGTACAATAGCTGTTGATCCTAGAGTAATACCTTTAGGAACTAAGGTTTATGTAGAAGGATATGGCTATGCAGTAGCAGAAGACACTGGTGGAGCTATAAAAAATAATATAATAGATTTATTCTTAAATTCAGCACCTGAATGTAAACAGTGGGGAAGAAGAAATGTTAATCTTTATATAATAGCTTATCCTGGTGAATGGTAATGCCAATACTAAGAGAGGGATTCTAAAAGAGTATTCTTTTAGACCCTCTATTTATTTTGTATTAAAGCATTTTATTGACAGTTAAATGAGATATAGGTAAATTAAATATAGTACATATAATAAGAAAGGGAGTTTTAACCTTGATTAAAGAAGTTATAGTAGTTGAAGGTAGAGACGATATAACAGCAGTTAAGAAAGCTATAGATGCTGAAATCATAGCTGTTGGTGGATTCGGAATAAATGCAAAGGTTATAGAAAGAATAAAAGAAGCTCAAAAAAGAAAGGGAGTTATTGTATTTACTGATCCAGACTTTGCTGGAGAAAAGATAAGAGCAATAATATCAAAGAGAGTTAAAGGCGTTAAGCATGCTTACATAGGAAGAGCAGAAGGAACTAGAGCTAAGGATGGAAACATAGGCGTAGAGAATGCGTCACCAGAGGCTATAATTAGAGCCTTAGAAAATGCAAAAATAACTTTAGAAGAAAAAAGAGAAGAATTTACAATACAAGATCTAATATACTTTGGATTATCAGCAGATCCAAAGGCTAAAGTGAGAAGAGAGTTACTTGGTAAAGAATTAAGAATCGGTTATGGAAATGCAAACCAAGTTCTTTCAAGATTAAATAACTATGGCATAACAAAAGAAGAATTTGTTAAAGCTATAGAAAAGATAGAAAAGATGATATAGGAGAGTAGTGAATGGATATAAACGAAATAAAAGATATAAAGACAAAGGAGCTTGTTCAGAAGTATAATTTTAGATTTTCAAAAAGCTTAGGACAAAACTTTTTAATTGATGATTCTGTTCCAAGAGATATAGTAAATGGAGCAGATGTTTGTGAAGATGATTTAGTAATAGAAATTGGACCTGGAGTTGGTACTCTTACTGTACAATTACTTAAAAGAGCAAAGAGAGTTGTTGCTATTGAATTAGATAGTTCGCTTATTCCAATATTAACAGCTGAGCTTGGAGATAATCCGAAGTTTCAATTAATACATAATGATGCCTTAAAAGTTGATTTTAATGAAATTATAGGAGATGAAAAAAGTGTTAAGCTAGTTGCAAACTTACCTTATTATGTAACTACTCCTATAATAGTAAATTTATTAAAAGGTGGATATAACTTTAAATCATTAACTATAATGATACAAAAAGAAGTAGCAGAAAGAATGAATGCAGAACCTAATTGTAAAGATTATGGTGCTTTATCAATTTTAGTTCAATACTACTGCAATACTAAAATAGTTAGAAAGGTACCACCTTCATGCTTCATACCAAGACCAAAGGTTGATTCTATAGTAATAAGATTAGAAAGATTAGAAGAGCCAAGTGTTAAAGTTAAAAATGAAAAATTATTCTTTGAAATTGTTAGACATGCATTTAACATGAGAAGAAAAACTTTATGGAATGCAACTAAAAATGTAAAACTTCATAAGGAATTAATGGAAAAGGCTTATGAAGAGGCGGGAATAGATCCTAAGAGAAGAGGAGAGACTTTAAGCTTAGCAGAGTTTGGTGCTCTTTCAGATGCAATAGATAAATATATGAATAACTAGAATATTTAGAGAGAATAAGAATTTTTAAATTTTTATTCTCTTTTTTTTTGTTCTCTCATATACTGTAGAGAATAAAATTATATTGGAGGGACCAGAGAATTGGCACATAATAAATCATATAGAACTTTTATAATATTACAAGAAGATGAAAAGGGGCATTCTATGGCTTCAGATAAGCCTTTAACTGGATATGCCAAGATAGAAACTAAGAATGATAAATGTAAAGTTTCTTTTTACGCTCAAAACTTAAAGAAAGAATACAAAGATTGTTATATGATGCTTATTTGTAACAAGAAAGATTTTAAGAAGAATATAAATCTTGGTCCAATGAACATAAATCAACAAGGAAAGGCAGAAATGAGTTTAGAATATGATTCTATCAACATAGGAGATTTAAATGTATCTTATGAGAATATAGTAGGAGCTGCTATAGGAAAAAATATTAATGGTAGAACAGTATTCTTTATGTGTGGATTTTTAAATAACCAAATGCCAAAGGATAATTGGAAAAATTATGAGATTAAGATGATATCAGGCAAAGAAAAGTCTCATTACGATAAAAATAATAAAGAAGACGAAATGAAAAAAGAATGTCCTATTAACATGAAAGAGCATAAGGAAAAATATAATGATGATAAAGATTATTATAAGGACAAGAAAGATAAAGAGGAAAAAGATAAGTATAAAGAGTATCTAAAAGAAAAGGACAAGGATTATTTAAAAGAAGAGAATAAAGAAAAGGAATGTAAAAAAGAATATTGTAAGGATAAAGAAGATAAAGAGGATAAAGATGATAAAGATGATTGCAAAGAGCATTTAAAAGAAGAATATAAAGAGAAAAAAGATGACTGTAGAGGAAAAGACAAAGAAGAGTGCAAGCACCATGATAAAGAAGAGAAGCATGAGGAAAAATGTGAAGAGGATAAAAAATATAAAGATGATAAAGAGAACAAATATAAGAAAGAAGATAAATATAAGGATAAATATGAAGTAGATGATGATTGTAAAGATAAACATGAAGAGCATAAAGAATATAAGGATAAAGATATGGATAAAGATAATCATGAAGAAAAGAAAATAGAAGGTTATAAAGACTGCTATAAGGAAAAATATCACCGCAATGATAATTGGGATTATAGATCAAAATTACAAGAGTGTGATAGATTTATAAGTAAAATAGATTTAGAAAGAGAATATGATCCTTATGATGGAGAACGTTATGAGCTAGGTAGAAGATTTGCAGAGTACGAAAATGAAATAGAGCAAATGAAACTTAGAGATTGTAAGGAGAAAGAAGAAAAAACTTATGAAGTTGACTTTGATTGTCCTATAGGTGAAGTTTTAATGGGAGCTTTAGAAGGATGTAAGAAGGTTCCTAAATTTGCAGAGGATATAAAAAGATGTGCATGGTATAAGGTTGATGTTAGAAACTTCGATGATATGTGTAATATGTCAAACTATAATAAATACACAATGATGTATTATCCTATGATTAATTACTATCCTTATATAAGCAAAGCAGGTCATTTCTTCTTTGGTGTAAAGTGTGATAAGGATGGAGATATAAAATATATTTTATATGCTATTCCAGGAACTAAGGATAGAAAAGATCAACCATACGGTGGTAGAACTGGTTTTGTTACATGGGACAGATATGGAGATAGAGAAAATGGCTATTGGATAATGTTCTATGATTTTGAAAACTCATCTGTAGTTATCCCTATGAAATAATCAAGAGAAAAACTGTTTATATAGATTTTATTTCTATATAAACAGTTTTTTATTTATGTAATATTAATACTCTATTTAGTAATTTTTACTTAGTTGCTGAATATATTTTAAATATAGACTTTCCTAAAAGATGAAAAGAGGTGATTTTTTGAATAAAAAACAATTTGGTATAACCCTAATATTAGTTTTGCTTATGATAATATTGGTAACTGGTGAAAATATGTTTACTGGAAATATAAAAAAAGTTGCATTAACAAATAATAATATTGAAGGGCTAAGTACATATACCGCCCTAGATGGTCTTTTAACCTATAAGTTACCTGATAGTTGGGACGTTGAAGAAAAAAAATACCCAGGAAATTATATTATTTATGATAATAGTTTTATAAGTGACACTATGGGCTTATGGGGATATGTGCAGATTTTAAATTCAAATGATGATTTAGAAAAGATGGTTGAGAAGGAAAAAGAGCTTATTAGTAAGAATGATATAAGTGACTATTTAGTATCTGATGAAAGTCTTAATGATGAATTAGTGAAGAAGGTAGTTTTCAAAGAAAAAAATCAAAAGGGAATAACCTACGTTAATACTGTTTATTATAAAAAGTTGGGAGAAAATAAAATAATAAAGGTATTATTTAGTGCAAGTGAAAGTAAGCAAAAAGAAGATTATTCAATAATATATAAAGCCATAATTGATAGTATAGAGCATGGGGAGTAGAAAATTTGATTTGCTTTAATAGAAGTATTATAATTAAATTTAAAAGAGAAGCATAATAATATGCTTCTCTTTTAAATTTACAAATAAATATTGGAGGAGTTTATGAGGATTGTTTTAGGGGAAATCTTTGGACTTAAGATTTATAGCTATGGATTTATGATAGGATTAGGTATAATCTGTGCAACATTATTATTCTTAAAGCGAGGAACTCAAAGAGGCTATAACGAAGATAAGCTTTTTAATGCTACTATCTTAACTGTTATTTCAGGGATTTTAGGAGGAAAAGTACTCTATATAATAACTGAGTGGAAAACAGTTATGCAAGATCCAAGTTTAATATTTAGAGATTTTGGAAATGGCTTTGTAATTTATGGAGCCATAATAGGAGGAGCCTTAGGAATTGCTCTATGCTCTTTAAAGAATAAGTGGAATGTATTAGAGCTTGCAGATTTAGTAGTGCCAGGTTTAGCCTTAGCTCAAGGATTTGGAAGAATAGGATGTTTACTTGCAGGATGTTGTTATGGGGCTGAAACTACAAGTTCTATAGGAATTATATTTCCAGCTGATTCATTAGCTCCAGCAGGGATACCATTATATCCAACACAAATCTTTTCGTCAATTTTTGATTTTGCCTTAGGTTTATTTTTACTATGGTATGGAAATAAAAACAAAGAAAAAGGAAAAACTATGAGCATGTATATGATAATATACAGTATAGGTAGATTCTTTGTAGAGTTTTTAAGAAATGATCCTAGAGGTAGCGTAGGATTATTATCAACATCTCAATTTATATCAATATTTATATTAATAGGGGGTATATTACTATATAATATAAATAAATTAAAAGGGAGAAAAGAAACAAGTGAAAAATAAGAAATTAATTCTAGTAATACTTTGCTTAGTTTTAGGATTAGGCATTGCTGGATGTTCAGCTAAAGATATAAGCTCAAAATTTGTTGGGAGTAATAATAATGACTTTGAATATATAAAAGAAAATAGAGTTGATAAAATAGTTATTCAAAGTACAAGAGATTCTGGTTTTAGGTTTTTAGTAAAAGAAAAGTCAGTAATAGACAATATATACAGTATGTTATCTAAGGCTGAGGTTGTTAGCAAAAAGACAGATTTACCTCCAGATTATATTTTTGAAATCCATGTTGGTGATGAAGAAAAGAAATTCTATTATGTAACAGGTGTAAAAAATAATGGAGAAGGTAATTTCTACGATGGAGATCACTTTTATAGAATATCTAAGAGATTAGACAATTATTTAATGCAAAATATGCAGGCAATAAGAAAACCTAGGGCTTTTGATGAAATATACTATAATTCAATACTTGAAGTAATGAAAAAAGAAAAAGATGAACTAAACAAAGATAATGCCAAAGTTGGTATTGATATACTTGGAGATAGAGATTGTACAAAATATATGTTATCATCAGATATTGAAGATTTTGAAAAAGATGTAAAAAAAGTAGTTCCAAATGCTTCAATAATGAACCATAATAGAGATGACTTTGATATAATAGTTACTGTAAGAAATTATGGTTATACATCTACTATGTTTAGAACTGTAATAACCATTGAAAACAGATTAACCCATTCAGAGAAAAAATTCTATGTAGATGGAGTTTATAAGAACTCTTGGGACATCAATGTTTATGATAGTTGGAAAGATGTTCAAAAGGAATGGGATAGATAACAGAATGGAGGATTTTTCTTATGGGAAGTTGTGCAAGTTGTGCAAATAAAGACAAATGTAGTTCAGCTAGTAAAGATGGAGGATGTAGTTCATCAGTACCAGCAAAATTAGGAACTAACTACGGAAATATTAAAAATGTTATAGGTGTTATAAGTGGTAAAGGTGGAGTTGGTAAATCAACTGTTACTGGAATATTAGCTACTCAACTAGCTAAAAAAGGATATAAAGTTGGAGTATTAGATGCTGATATAACAGGACCATCAATGCCAAGATTCTTTGGGATAAATGAAAAAAGAGCAGATATAGTTGCCATGGATAGTGAAGGTAAGCAAGTTAAATTTGTTCCAGTAAAAACTGAGCTAGGAATAAAAGTTATATCAATGAACTTACTTATGGAAGTTGAAGATGATCCTGTAATTTGGAGAGGACCAATGGTTACAGGAGTATTAAACCAAATGTTTAAAGATACTGATTGGGAAGAGTTAGACTACTTATTAATAGATATGCCACCAGGAACAAGTGACATAACATTAACAGTAATGCAAACATTCCCTATAAAGGAATTAGTAATAGTTTCAACACCTCAAGACATGGTATCAATGATAGTTAAAAAACTAGTTACTATGGCTCACAAAATGAATGTTTGTGTAAGAGGCGTAGTTGAAAATATGGCTTACATAGAGTGTGAGTGTGGTAAGAAGATGAGAGTATTTAGCAAGAAATCTTCAGAAGAGCATGCTGAATATTTAGGACTTCCTCTAATAGGAGAATTACCAATAAACTTAGACTTAACTGAAGCTTTAGAAAATGGAAAAGCTGAAGAATATGTGGCTGAAAATCCATTATATTCATTAATCTTTGAAGGATTATATTAGTATAAATAAAAGAATGGACCAAAATAGTTATATTATTTTGGTTCATTTTTTTTATTTTTTTTAATTAAGTTTATTTATAAAGTAATATAAATTAAAATTTAGGGAATAATGATATTGTTAATATAAAATTTTAAGGAGGCAATAATTATGAAAGCCAATGTAGATAAAGATACATGTATTGGATGTGGATTATGTCCAACAATAGCACCAGAAGTTTTTGATATGGATGATGATGGAAAAGCTCATACAATAGTTGAGGAAGTTCCTGAAAATAGTAAAGAAGCAGCAAAAGAAGCTGAGGGTAGTTGTCCAGTAGCAGCTATTTCAGTTGAATAATAATTAAAATTAAAAGATTCTAAAAGATTATATAATCTTTTAGAATCTTCTTTAGTTATAAAGATGTGAATATATTATTTTAAAGACTTCTAAGGCTTCTTTTATTTTAGGCTTTAATAAATGTTTTTTTTCTTCAAACTCTTTAAAACCTTCTGGGGTTAAAGAATATACTTTTTGTATTTTTCTTTTAGGATCATCCCAAGAGCCAGTTACAAAGCCTTGTTTTTCTAATTTCTTTAGTAAGGGATATATTCCACCTGTGCTAGGAAACCAAAGCCCATTAGTTTGTTCACCAATTTTCTGAGCTAAATCGTTTCCGTTAGTAGGTTGAATACTAAGAATATATAATGCGTATATAGGAAGAAGGCCCTTAGTGAAGACTTGTCCTACAGCATCTTTTTCTTTTTGTACTTTTTTTAAATTGGCTACCTGTTTTTTGTATTCATCATAAAGGCGTTTTTCTTCAGCTTTTATAAATTCATCATTATACATAGCTAAATTTCCTTTTGAATTGAAACACCCACCATACCAGGGCCAGCGTGAACACCCATAGCAGCTCCTATAGCTCTTACTTGAGATTTTAATAAGTTAGGATGAGAACTTATGGAATCAAGAACTTGATTAGCTTCCTCTTCCGCCATACCATTAAGGATAGCTACATTGCATTTACCTTCATCAAGATGTTCTAAAATTATGCTAGCAAGTTTTTTCAAGGATTGTTTTCTTCCTCTTGCCTTAGCAATTGTTGTATAAGCACCATGTTCATCAACTGATATTATTGGTTTAAGGTGAAGTAAATCTCCAACTGTTCCTGCAACCTTACCTATTCTTCCACCACGTCTTAAATATTCTAAGGTATTAAGAGTATAAAATCCAGTTGTAGCTTCTCTTATACTTGGAAGAGCTTCAATTATTTCTTCAAAGCTTTTTCCTTCCTTAACAAATTCAGCTGCTTTTATAACTATAGAACCTAAAGGATAACCTATTATTTTACTATCGAATAAGTAAGATTTAAAAGAACTACGTTCTTCAATAACTAATCTAGCAGCATTGAATGTACCTGATAATGAGCTAGATATAAATATACCTATTAA
The DNA here is from genome assembly GCF_023921145.1 of Clostridium sp. 16K-1-R1. Lineage (NCBI taxonomy): Bacteria > Bacillati > Bacillota > Clostridia > Eubacteriales > Clostridiaceae > Clostridium > Clostridium sp. 16K-1-R1. Next base: position 3,083,580 of record NZ_CP046515.1, on the reverse strand, counting down.
GTGAGTATATCCTTCAGCTTCTAATTTATCTAATACTGAATTTATATAGTCAGGACTACATAGAGAAGTTGTTGGCACTTCATTGTGTAAGTTTTCGTAAACATCAATTGGTTTTATATCAAAAATATCATTATATTCTCTGTCTTTATATATTATCTTTAAAGGTAATATATTTAAATTATAATCTTTTATTTCATCTATAGTTAAGTCACAAGAGCTGTCTGTTATTATAGCAATTTTTTGCATTTTATATGCCCCCAATCATTTTATACTTACTAAATAAAATAATAATTTATATTCTATTTAGTGAATTAAATAGCAAACCGAATAATTCAACATTTATAGAAATTAATGAGAATTAAGTTTAGCTTTAACTGAATTATATATCAATACTGATACCATTATCAATATTGATAATGGTACAAAGAGAGAATAATCTGTTAATAATATATTAAAACAGATTATTCTTTAAGAAAACGGTTTACTTATGAACTTAATTGAGGGTTTAATTAAAAGATAAAGAAGAATTTTTATCTACTATATTCCAAATTGTGTTACCTCTAGATAAGTAAATTGGAGTGCCATCTTCAGTTTTTAATGTGGTTTTACTATTAGAATCTTCTTTTTCCCAATGAATTTTTTCCATTCTTCCATTAGAGAAAACATAGCCCTCTCCAGTACCTGTTAAATCAATATCTAAATGAGTATTATCAGATTGAAGTGACATATCAGTTATTTGTACCACTATATTTTTAAATTTAAGAGGCGAGTTGGTATTTTTATCTATGGCAAGCTCTCCATCCATATACTTTTCATAAAATCCATCTACATATTTATAAGAAGTTTTATAATAGTCACTTAGATTAAGTTTTATTTCAGATATATAGTTAGAAGAATTTAATAGAGAATTATCTTTAAAACTTAATGTATTGTTTTTAGAATACTCATATCCATTATCAGAAATGAACTTTCTTATATTTTTAGCTGAAGTATAAAGATTGTGAGGGGCTTTTCTTGTGTTATCTCTCCAAAAAGCACTTCCATTTTTTATTTCGTTTATACTATTTAAGGATTTGTCACTAGATATTGTAGCTAGAGCTTCTGCACTTCCACCACAATGTGCAAAAGGTAGGTCGTGTTCCTTAGAAATATCTAAAAAATAAGGACGTACACTTCTTACAGGCCCAATAACCTCAGGAGAATTTTCATAAAATACAGCTAAGAATCTAGGAATTCCTGCCTCGGCCATGGTTTCATAAACTATATCTGCTTCTGAAAGTCCACTTTGAGGACGAGCTGCTCTAGAATTTTCAATTATACACATAAAAGGAATATTATCTATTGAATCTGATTCTAATATCTTTCCTGTGTATGGGCTAAGGGTTTCTAAAGATAACTCTTCCATATCAAAGTCATAGGGATTTTCTTCATTCATTGTTAAATCTATTGGCTTTAGTTCTTTTAAGGTATCTATTTTTTCTGATGTTTTTAAAGGCATAATTAAATTTCCAAATATGAATCCAACTAATAAACTTAATATTAATTGAAAAGCAATTAATGCTATTTTCTTCATTTAAACTCCTCCTATGAATTACTTTTCATATATTTATTATGTTACATTATATGGAATATTATTCATCTTATGGAGGAGATAAGAATAAGTTTTTGCCAATGTCAACTAAAGAAAAATTGAATATAGGCTAAGAAAAAGAAGGAAAGAGGGAGATAATAAGTCTTTTTTTTAGTATAAGGATTTTTTAAAATTAGCATAACTATTAATAGTAGAGTATAATGATTCGAGTACAAGATATAGTGGAGTGGAGGAATTGAAAATGCTACATGTTGTGAAAAGGGACGGTAGAGAATCTAGGTTTAATGCGGATAAAATAGCAAATGCAATAAAGAGAGCAGCCAATGAAGTTGGTATTGCAATAAGGGAAAGCCAAGTTTTAGATACTATACAAAAGGTAATTAATTATATTGAAATGTCAGGTAAGACAGATGTCACTGTTGAAGAAATTCAAGTTTTAGTAGAAAAGGCTTTAATGGATAATGGTTTTAACCAAGTAGCAACAGCATATAAGGCATATAGAACTGAAAGAACTAAAGTTAGAGAAATAAAATCAGACTTAATGAAAGCTATAAGTAAGATCGGAGTAGAGACTGATAGAGATAATGCCAATGTAGGAAATAACTTCTCATCAAAGCTTTTAAGAATAGCTTCAGAATCTAACAAATGGTATAACTTAGCTACAATGCCTAAAGAATTAGCAAAAGCTCATGAAAATGGAGATGTGTATTATCATGACTTAGATAGTTACAATTTAACTACTAACTGCTTACACATACCAACTGGTGAGTTATTACAAAGTGGATTTAACACTGGATACGGAACTATTAAGGCACCAAGAAGAATAGAGACAGCAGCGGAATTATCATGTATTTTATTACAATCAACTCAAAATGATATGTTTGGAGGACAATCACATCCAGACTTTGATAATGATATGAGTGTTTTTGTAGAACCTACAAGACAAGAGATAAGAGAAGAATACATAGGATTAGGCTTAGAAGGAGCTAAGTTAGATGAACTAGTAGAGAAAAAATTAAGAGAAAGAGTGCATCAAGCAATGCAAGGAGTTGTTTATAATTTAAACACTATGCATTCAAGAGCAGGATCTCAAGTTCCTTTTAGTTCATTAAACTTAGGAATTCCATACAATGAAGATGCTGCTTTAGTTTGTGAAATATTCTTATTAGAATACGAAAAAGGATTAGGAAGAGGAGAACAACCAATATTCCCTAACATAATCTTTAGAGTAAAAGAAGGTGTAAATAGAGAAGTAGAGGATCCATATTTTTATTTATATGAATTAGCTTGCAGAGTAGCAGCTAAGAGAATGAATCCAACCTTCATGAATATCGATGCGGACTTTAATAAGGAATACTATGATAAAGGATATATGCCAGCAACTATGGGATGTAGAACTTATCTTATGAAAAATGTTAATGGTGAGCCAGGATGTAAAGGAAGAGGAAATATAGCTCCTACAACTATAAACCTTCCTAGACTTGGAATATTAGCTAAAAAAGATATTAATAAATTCTTTGAGTTATTAGATGATAGATTAAGAATAGCTAAAGAATCTTTAATGCACAGATATGGAGTTCTTAAAAACTTAAAAGTTAAGGATTTACCTTTTGTTGCAGGACAAGGATTAATGAAAGGTGCTGAAAACTTAGGCCAAGATGATTCAATAGAACCAATTTTAAAGCAAGGTACTTGGGGAATTGGATTTATAGGAGTTGCAGAAACTTTAATAGCCTTAACTGGAAAGCATCATGGTGAAGATGAAACTTCAAGAGAATTAGGAATAAAAATAGTTGAGAGAATAAGAGAATATTGTGATAGATTAACTGAGGAAACTAGATTAAACTGGAGCTGTTATGCTACTCCAGCAGAAGGATTATCAGGTAAATTTATAAAGCAAGATAAAAAAGCCTTTGGAATAATTAAAGGAGTAACAGATAAGGATTACTATACAAATAGTTACCATGTTCCTGTTTACTGTCCAATATCAATAAAAAATAAGATAGATATTGAAGCACCATATCATAAATTATGTAATGGTGGACATATCAGTTATATAGAAGTTGATGATTGTCCAAATGCAGAAACTATAATGAAAATAGTTAACTATGCTTACAAAGAAACTAATATAAGTTATATGGGGATTAACTTCCATATAAGATATTGTAAAAATTGTGGAACATATCTTCATAACAATGAGTGCAAATGTACTAAATGTGGATGCCAAGATATTCAAGGAATATCAAGGGTTACTGGATACTTAAGTCTTGATGAAAGATTTGGTCCAGGAAAATATGAAGAGAGAGAAGATAGACGTTCTCACTTAGAAGGAAATAAAAAAGCTTATCACTGTGTTTAATATTTTCAATGAAATTATTTATATAAGTTTATAGAAAAATCTATGCAATGTATTTTATATATTATCTTAATTAGATAAAAATTTAATACATGTGCATAGATTTTTATTTTACTTTAAAAATCATTTCAAGTTTTGTTAATAATTTATTGTTGACTATAAATTTTTATATGGTAAAATAAATAAAAAATAAATTTTGCTTCGTATAACTCTAATGATATGGATTAGAGGTTTCTACCAAGAACCGAGAATTCTTGATTACGAAGAAAGCAAATAGGCTTTCTTCGTAATCAAGAATTTTTTTTTGAACCTTTTTTAGGATATATAAATTCTTTATTCAATACTAGAAATTTTAGTTTTAATATAAATATTTAATTCGGGGAGGAAATATAAATGAACTTATTAAATTTACCAAAGATAGAATTACATTGTCATCTAGATGGATCCTTAAGAGTGGAGACTGCTATTGAGTTAGCTAAAAAAGAGGGAGTTAAGCTAGATAGCTATGAATATGATAAGGTAAAAGAATTACTAGTTATTCCTAAAGAATGCAATTCATTAGAAGATTATTTAAATAGATTTGCTCTTCCAGTAAAACTGTTACAAAGAGCTGAGAATTTAGAAAGAGTTGCCTTTGAACTTATGGAAGATGCAAGCAAGGAAAATGTGAAGTACATAGAAATAAGATTTGCTCCATTATTGCATTTAGAAAAAGGGATGACTCAAAAAGAAGTAATAGGTAGTGTAATAAAGGGAATAAGAAAAGCTGAAGAGCTTTATGACATAAAAGGTAATTTAATATTATCTTGTTTAAGACATCATTCTATAGATAGTGTATATGAGGTAATTGAAGAGGGGAAAAACTTCATAGGAAAAGGTGTTGTTGCCATAGACTTAGCTGGTGGTGAATTAGAAGGTTTTGTTAAACCTTATAAAGAAGTAATGAAATTAGCAAGAGAATCAGGTTTTAGAGTTACAATACACGCTGGTGAAACTGGGTATGGTAAAAATGTTAGAGATGCCATAGAGCTTCTAGGTGCAGAGAGAATAGGTCATGGCTTATTTATATTTAATGATGAAGAGGCTTATAATTTAGTAAAAGAAAAAGGAGTAACATTAGAAATGTGCCCTAAGAGTAATATAGACACAAAGGGTGTGAATAAATATGAGGAGCATCCTATTTATAAATATCATAAAGATAATATAAGAGTTAATTTAAGTACAGATAACAGAACAGTTTCTAATATAAATCTTACTGAAGAATTTGAAAATGTACATAAGACATTTAATATAGATTTTGAAGATTATAAAAAGATTTATTTAAATAGTGTGGAAGCTTCCTTCTGTTCAGAAGAGTTAAAGGAAAAATTAAAATTATCCATAATTATATAAATTCAAAATAATCCACAGGCAAATAGAACTTAATTTACCTGTGGATTATTTTTTAATTCAACAACTGTGGATATTTTTCAAAAAATTATTCTGTGGATAAATTTTTGAACGTATTATTGTTAGTAATTTGGTGTACTTTCACTAAAAACTTTAGTGAGATGTATATTATACAATAAAATCTTAGTGAAATTCTAGTGAAAATCTGATAAATTTAAAATTTTTGAACCTAAATATTTTAAAGAAGTGTAAATAAGAGAAAGATTATATTGACTAAGAGGTAGATTTATTAGACAATTAATAGGATTTAAAAGTAGATGGGCGGCTAAAGACTACCCATTTGCTTTTATTTTTTTGTATTTTTTTAAAAGGGGGATTAAATTTCATGAAAGGTTTTAAGAACAAGGAATTTTTACCTACTATGATAATGATGGCTGTTCCTATAACAATTCAGAGTTTCATTACATCGTCATTAAATCTAGTAGATAATTTAATGGTAGGAAAGCTAGGAGAAGAGTCAATAGCCTCAGTTGGGTTAGCTAACCAATATATATTTATTTTTACCTTATGTATTCTTGGGATAAATGCTGGAGCTAGTGTTTTCATGTCTCAGTTTTGGGGCAAAAAAGATTTGAAAAATATTAAAAAAGTTTTGGGACTAGATATATCTATTGGACTTATAGTTTCAACTCTTTTTGCCTTAGGCTCTGGATTTTTTTCTTATGAAATTATGGAGATTCTTTCTAATGATTTAAATGTTATAGAATTAGGAGCTAAATATCTACAGATTGTTTCTGTAAGTTGTATATTTACTAATTTTACTCAAGCTTATTCTTCAGCTTTAAGAAGTACAGAGCAACCTAGTGTTCCTATGTATGCAAGTATAGTTGGAGTCTTGATAAATGCATTTTTAAACTGGGTATTTATATTTGGAAATTTAGGCTTTGAGCCTATGGGAGTTAATGGAGCAGCTTTAGCAACCACTATTGCAAGATTAGTAGAGATGATATTTATAGTTTCCTTTGTTTATTTTAGAAATAATAAGGTGGCATCAAGATTAAATGAGCTTATATCCTTTGATTTAAATTTTGTAAAAATATACTTTAGAACATCTTGGTCAGTTATAGTAAATGAAATAGTATGGTCTTTAGGTATGACTGCATATTCAATAGCCTATGCTAGAATAGGAACAAACGCTGTTGCTAGCATGCAGATTGCTACCACATTAAATAATATGTTTATGGTATTACTAATAGGTTTAGCTACAGCTTCTTCTATAATGATAGGGAATAAAATTGGCTCTAATGAGGAAGAAATAGCAAGAGAATACGCTAAGGATATAGCTGTAATAGCTGTTTTAGTAGGATTTATTTTAGGAATTTTAATATGGATAACAGCACCATTAGCATTAAAGCCTTTTAATGTAAGTGAAGGAACTTATTTAGATACAGTTAAAGTTTTAAGAATAATAGGATTGTTCTTTACAATAAGAGCTTTTAATATGGTTATGATTGTTGGTGTATTTAGAGGTGGTGGAGATACTACTTACTCTATGTTAGTACAATGTGGAACAATATGGCTTTATGCTGTACCAATGGCTTTCCTTGGAGCTACAGTATTTTCTTTACCTGTATATGGAGTATATTTCTTAATTTGTACAGAGGAATTCTTAAAGATAATCTTCGAAGCAGTAAGATTAAAATCGGGAAAATGGATAAAGAATGTTATAAGTGATATTGAAGAAGATGAATCTGATAATAATTTAATTACAGTATAAATAAAAAAGGTTATATTAATAGTTTCAAAATAAGATTCTATTAATATAACCTTTTATTTATACTATTATTTCTTTTAATGGTAAGCAGGTTTTACTAGACATGATTTTAAGAAATTTATTACTATCTAAAAGATTTTTCTCTAAGTCATTATTTTTAGAACTTAGGTTTCCCAGCCTATTACATAGTGATAATAAGGCAACATCATGAATATCTGCCGTGTTTATTAAATCTATTATGCTATAGGAGACTCTATTAATAATAAATATAGGTGCAGAATGATGCTTTACTAGAGATATAATTTTTTCGTTTAAGTAAGTATCATCACTATATTCTCTAAGGAATCTTCTTGTTATTTCTCCTCCAATTCTATCATGGATTGGGTTTAGAGTTCTTATTTTTCCAATATCATGGAATAAGGCTGCCCACATAAAAGCTTTTGAGTTATTAGATAAATCTTTGTATTTTGAAGCTAGGTCTACTACATTTAATGTATGGGTCCAAGGATTGGATTGGTGGATTTGATTTTCCTTATTAAGTTGGTTGAAAATATTAAAAGAAGAATTTTTAAATGATTCTTCCTCTTTAATTTTATTTAAGAATATGGATGGTTTAACATCCTCTAATAAGTGCTTTTCTATTTCTAAAAATAAGTTTTGATTAGTCATTTTGTACCCCCTAATTAATACTTATTTTAATGATTAACAATAGTTAGCATTTTTAAACAGATAATTTTAAAAAAAGGAACATATAAATAATATAGGAGGTAATTTTCTATGAGTAATACTATTAGATTATCAGGAATAGCCTATGAGAGCTTAGTAAATGGTCCTGGAATAAGAAGAGTTTTCTTTTCACAAGGATGTAAACATAATTGTATAGGTTGTTTCAATCCAGATACTCATGATTTTAATGGTGGAGAAGAAAGAGACATAGATGAATTAATAAAGGATTTAGCTGATAATCCATTTATAGATGGAGTAACATTTAGTGGTGGAGATCCACTAGAACAAGCTAATAAATTTATATATATTGCTAAAGCTGCAAGAGAATTAGGATTAAATATTTGGAGTTATACAGGTTATAAATTTGAATATCTATTAGAACATGCTAATGAATTTAATAAGTGGAAAGAATACTTAGAAAACATTGATGTTTTAGTTGATGGAAAATTTGATATAAATAAAAAAGAAGATGGATTAAAATTTAGAGGTTCTTCAAATCAAAGAATAATAAATGTTAAAGAAAGTCTAAAAGAAGGAAAAGTAATTGAACTAGAATTTTAAGATTAAAATTTTAATAAATTTCAATTGTAATATGTTCATAATAGTTTATTTAAAAAAGCTATGGTAAAATTATTTATATAAATTTTGGGAAAGTGGAGATTAAATGCTTAAGGGGAGTAGAAAGCGCATATGTTGGAATTTGTTTTAAACAAAAATGAATTTGTAAAATGTAGAAAAGAGTTTATAAGCAGAGAAATTTTCTTTTGGACTTTGTTTGAAATCATAGGGGCTGTATTTGTATTTATAATGACCATGGTTTTTATTAAAGCCAGCAAAGATTTAAACAATAGTTTTTATTTTGTTACATTATTAGCATGGTTTATTTTTTCTATAGTATGTAATATTAAAAATAAAAAAATAATAGAGCGTGATATAGAAGAGAAGGTTAGATTCTTAGAAAATAAAAATATGTTTGGTAACTGTAAAGTAGAGATTTTAGGAAATGGAATAAGAATTGAATATAATGAAGGAGCAGTAGAGAGAATATATCCTTGGAAAATTATAAGAGAGGTATTTTCTTTTAAGGAGAATATATATTTATTTATATCTTCAATTGATTATGTTTCAATTCCAAAAGGAGCTTTCAAAAACAAAGAAGAGCGTATTTCTTTTTTAAACAAGATAAGTAGTGATAGAAATAATGTTAGAGAACGTATATTATCTATTATTGGATTAGCATAAGCTTAACTTTTTAGTTAAGCTTTTTTTCTTATATTGATTTGGTAATCTAGGTTACATATTTTTTTATAAATTAGGTATATATTAAAGATAGATTATTAAAGGTAAGTGTGATATATTAATTATAAAAATTTAAAGAGGTGGAAAATAAATGTATAATTTTTTAGTGAAAAAATCAAAGTGTACAGAGACAGATGCATTATTAATCCCATATTTTGAAGAAAAAACGAATATACCTAATGAAGAAATAAACAATAAGATAAATATACTTAAGAAAAAAGAACAATTTAAAGGCTCTTATGGAGAAATATTTAATATAACTAGAACAACTGAGGATAATATACAAGATATTATATTATTAGGTCTTGGAAAAGAGACAGAGATAACTAAAGAAAAAATTAGAAGAGCTTTTGGTAAAGCTGTAAATGAGATTAAGAGATTAAAAAGTAAAAGTGTATTTTTAAGGTTTGATTCAGTAGAGGCTATTGGATTAGAAAATACATTAAAAGCAATGGTTGAAGGATTAGCCTTAGGATCATATTCATTTAATAAATATAAGAGTGATAAAAAAGAAGAGATTGAAGTTACAGTTCATATTGGTGGACACAATATAAAGGAAGAAGAGGTAGAGCTTTGCGAGAAAGCTATTGATGAGGCTATTATTCTTTCAGAGACTACTTGTTTAGCAAGAGATTTAGTAAATGAACCTGCTAATAATATGTATCCAGAAACTTTAGCTAAAGAGGTTAAAAACATAGGTTCTAAATATGGATTTGAAGTTGAAGTATTTAATGAAAATCAAATAGAAGAATTAAAAATGGAATCTTTCTTATCAGTAGGAAAAGGATCAGATAATTTACCTAGACTTATAGTTATGAGATACTTTGGAGATAAGGATAATATGGATCAAAGGTTAGCCTTAGTAGGAAAGGGACTAACATATGATTCAGGCGGATATTCTTTAAAAACTAATGCTGGAATGGTAACAATGAAGGCTGATATGGGTGGAGCTGCTTCTGTAATAGGAGCAATAAGTGCCATAGCTAAAAGAAATTTAAAAATAAATGTAATAGCCGTGGTAGCTGCTTGTGAAAACTTAATATCAGGTCATGCTTATAAGCCAGGGGATATTATAGGTTCAATGGCAGGAAAGACTATAGAAATATTAAATACAGATGCTGAAGGAAGACTTACTTTAATAGATGCTGTAACTTATGCTATAGAAAAAGAAAAGGCTAGTGAGATAATCGATGTGGCTACATTAACTGGGGCTGCTGTAGTTTCCTTAGGAGAGGATGTTACAGCCGTAATAACTAATAAGGATGAATTCTATGGAGAGCTAAGAGAAGCTTCTTATGAGACTGGAGAAAAGGTATGGCAAATGCCTAGCTTTGAAGATTACGGTAAGCTTATAAAATCTAACATAGCAGATTTAAAAAATATAGGTGGAAAGTATGCAGGAACAATAACTGCAGGATTATTTATTGGAGAATTTGTTCAAAATAAACCTTGGTTACACTTAGATATAGCTGGCCCAGCATTCTCAGAGAAAAAAGGAGATTATTGTCCAGCTGGAGGAACAGGTGCAGGAGTTAGAACTTTATATGAATTAGCTAATAGAAGATGTAAATAAGATAAAAAGTAAGAATTAAGATTATAACCTTTATTAATTTTAAAAGCTAATAGTTAATAAATAAAAAATATGTGTATCAAAATAACTTTTTATAAAACTTACAAACAGTATGAAGAGAATATCTAGATAAGCTTTAGAATTTAAATTATTACGGAGAAGATATTACGTTAAAAAACTGAGACTGTTCGAAGCGTAGCAAGTTTCGAAGTTTTAGTAATATCTTCGGAGTAATAATTATAAATTCTTAGCGAAATCTAGTAATTCTCAGAATATGTTTGTAAGTTTTATTTGTTATATTTTGATACAGACCATTTTAGAATTCTGCAGTACCAGTAGTTCTTGGGAATGGTATTACGTCTCTTATGTTAGCCATTCCAGTAATGTACATGATTAATCTTTCAAAACCTAGACCAAATCCAGAGTGAACAGTTTCACCGTATTTTCTAAGTTCTAAATACCACCAGTAATCTTCTTCATTTAAGTTTAATTCAGCCATTCTAGCTTTTAAGACATCAAGTCTTTCTTCTCTTTGGCTACCACCTATGATTTCTCCTATTCCAGGAACTAAGCAGTCCATAGCAGCAACTGTTTTTCCGTCTTCATTTAATCTCATGTAGAATGCTTTAATATCCTTTGGATAATCAGTTACAAATACAGGTTTTTTGAATATTTGCTCTGTTAAATATCTTTCATGTTCAGTTTGAAGATCTATTCCCCACTCAACAGGATATTCGAATTCTTTACCTGATTCTTGAAGTAATTTAACAGCTTCAGTATAAGTAACTTTTCCGAATTCTGAGTTTACAACATGGTTTAATCTCTCTAATAAGCCTTTGTCAACAAATTGGTTGAAGAAAGCTATTTCCTCTGGACATTCATCCATAACGTATTTTATAACATATTTTAACATGTTTTCAGCAACTTCCATGTCATCTATTAAATCAGCAAAAGCCATTTCAGGTTCTATCATCCAGAACTCAGCAGCATGTTTTACTGTGTTTGAGTTTTCAGCTCTAAATGTAGGACCAAATGTATAGATATTTCTAAATGCTAAAGCAAAACATTCAGCGTTTAATTGTCCTGAAACTGTAAGGTTAGTTTCTTTTCCGAAGAAGTCTTGTGAGAAGTCAATTCCACCTTCTTCTGCTATAGGAGGAGCCATCATGTCTAAAGTTGTTACTCTAAACATTTCTCCAGCACCTTCACAGTCTGAACCAGTTAATATTGGAGTATGAGTGTAAACAAATCCTTGATCTTGGAAGAATTTATGGATAGCGTAAGCTGCAACACTTCTTACTCTGAATGTAGCTGAGAAAGCATTACTTCTTGGTCTTAAGTGAGCTATTGTTCTTAAGTACTCAAAAGTATGTCTTTTCTTTTGTAGAGGATAATCTGAATCTGACATTCCTTCTACTATTATTTCTTCTGCCTGAATTTCAAATGGTTGTTTTGAATCTGGAGTCTCAACTAAAGTTCCTATAACTGATATTGATGAACTTATAGGTAATTTAGAAATTTCTTTGTAGTTTGATATCTTAGCGCTATCAAAAACTACTTGAACGTTTTTAAAGAATGAACCATCGTTAACTTCTATAAATCCAAAAGCATTTGATGCTCTTAAAGTTCTTATCCAACCTGAGATTTTTACTTTCTTATCACTATATTCACTAGTGTTTCTGTAAAGACTTTTTACTAAAACTACATCTTTCATTATTATTTCCTCTCTTTCCTAATTAAGTTTTATTCCAAATAAAAAAGCCCTTCATCCACATAATTAATGGGACGAATGGCATTATTCGCGGTACCACCCAAATTGCTATAAAATAGCCGGCTTTATGAACACAAAAATGTTCTTCAAGTATAACGGCCTGAAACCGTCTAAGTCTACTCTCCTAAAAAGGATTTCGGTTAGAAACTCAGAGATGTTCTTCAAAATAGGATACACTGCAGAACTCACACCATAATCTGCTCGCTGAGAGTTACTTCCTAAGTTTACTCTTCTCTTCATAGTAAATAAAATCGTATTTAGTTCGATTAATAATGATTTTACAATAAAACATTAACATTTGCAATATTAACCACATAGAAATATATAGATATAGTGTGTAATATAGGAGTTTTTATGTGCAATTTTTTTGAAGAAAAGTTTGAGCAAATAAATAAATTGAAACATTTAATGACTTTATCTAAAGGAAATAATCAAGCTAAAACATATAAAGAACAAATAGAAGATATTTTTAAAGAATTTCAAAGGGACTATATAAGAGAAGAGAGTAATACTATGCTTATTCTGACAAAGGAGGAATTAGCAAATTTTAATGGGGAAAATGGAAATCCAGCCTATATTTCTATAGATGGTATTATATATGATATTTCAAATATAGAATTGTTTAAACAAAGTCCTTATAACAGTTTAAAACTTGGAAGTGATGTAACAGAGGCCTTTGATGAATTAAATGATGGAGATGAATCTATATTAAGAGATATTCCTATGGTAGGGCTTTTAGCAGAACCTGAGGAAGCTGAAATTATGAATGGAGTGGAAGAGTATTACCCACAACAAAGACTAAAAATAATGAGTTCAGAAGAACTTAAAAAATATAATGGAGAGAATGGAAGTTTAGCATATGTAGCTATTGAAGGAATAGTTTATGATATAACCAATTTATCAGTTTTGGAGCTATTTAATGGGACAAAATTAAGATTAGGCTCTGATATTACTGAAGAATTTAAAACTTATTACAGAGGGGATAAGGAGCTTTTAAAGGATGCTAAAGAAGTAGCAATATTACATGATTTCAATGAAAGTCAAAGGGGAAAACATATTGAACGCAATCTTAAGGAGTTAACTTTAAAGGAATTATCAAAATATGATGGAAAAAATGGGAACCCTGCTTATATAGCAGTTAATGGCATAATATACGATGTTACAAATGAAGCTGTTTTTAAAAAAAGTCCACATAATTCAGTGAATTTAGGAGTTGATATTACTAAAGAATTTAATGGATGTTATAATGCAGATGAAGGCGTATTATCTAAGCTTCCTATAGTTGGAACTGTTATGTTAAAAAAAGAGCCTTTAGTGAAGGATACGGGTTCTAAGGAATTTAATATAAATGAACTTAGTAATTATAATGGAAAGAATGGAAAGCCACCTTATATAGCAGTATTTGGGACAGTATATGATTTAACTGATGTAGATAAATGGCAAGAAAAAAACATAAAAGTAGGATGTGATTTAACTGGAGAATATAAAGAGGTTTATGGGAATGATAAATCTCATTTAAAAAATTTAAAAGTTGCAGGGGTCTTAACTTGTAGTTTAAATGATTATTAAAAAAATAAAAGCTAGATTCACTTATGAACTACTTATTATAAAATTTAAAGAGAGAATTCTATAAAGTTTTTACACAAAAAAATTAAAATTCTCATCTATTGAAGTATAGTAGTTTAAGTTTAATCTAGCTTTTTATTTATTCTTTACCAAATTCATAAGAGTATATTAACTTTTGAGGGAAGTTTTTTAATTCCATATCTTTCATAGTTCTTCTAAATTCATAAGGAACAGTTTTCATTTCTACCTTTAATTTAAATTCATTTGAAAAATCTAATATAACGTAAGTAGCATGAGGTTTACCGTTTTTAGGTTTACCAACACTACCATCATTTATAATAACCTTATTACCTATTTTTTTAGCATATGGAATATGAGTATGAGCACAAACTAACACATCTTCCTTAAGCTCATCCATTATCTCATCTAATTCAGAATAATCTTCACTTAAATATTCATTTATTTTTCTTGGACTACCATGGACAAATTTTATTGATTTTCCACAAACATTCATTGAAAGATCATCAGGTAAGTTATCTAAATAGTATCTATTAGATGTTCTTAGTTCTTCTACAGTCCAAGGAAGAGAAAATGAGTTTATATCTGTGTCTCTAATGTATGTATAATCATTATCCACAACAGAAGCATCATAGTTTCCTTTTAAACATAAAATATTTCTTCTTTTTATAAGAGCTATTACTTCATTAGGATGAGGTCCATAACCAACTAAGTCTCCTAAACATATTATAGAATCAATATTTTGGTTATCTATATCTTCTAAAACTTCTCTTAAGGCATATAAGTTTCCATGTATATCTGATATTACTGCTATTCTCAATTTAAAGACCTCCTATTTGTTAAAAAATTTTACTATAAATATTATATAACAATTTAGTGGACAAAATAAAAAAATAAATATTACAAATAAATGTATATTATTAGATAATTTGAAATTATGATATAATTTATTTAATGAATTTTAACTATTAGAGAGGAGCGATCAAGGTGAAAGAAGGAAGAGTAAAAAGAATTTTAGAAGCTATGAAGGCAAATGATATACCTCAAATGTTAGTTTCTTCACCTGCATCAATATTTTATTTAACAGGTAAGTGGATATCACCTGGAGAAAGAATGATAACACTTTACTTAAATACAAAGGGTGAACAAAAGTTTATAGTAAATGAATTATTCCCAATAAATGAGGACTTAGGTGTTGATATTTTATGGTACAACGATACTATGAATCCAATAGACATCTTAGATAAGACAATAGATCATGAAGAAGTATTAGGAATAGATAAGGATTGGAAGGCACATTTCTTAATTCAATTATTAGATAGAAATTCAGCAAAGAAATTTGTTAATGGATCTCCTATAGTTGATAGAGTTAGAATGAGAAAAGATGATGAAGAAATAGCTTTAATGAAAGAAGCTTCAAGAATAAATGATATTGTAGTAGAAAAAGCAATAAAGAGTTTAAAAGAGGGCATGACTGAAAAAGAAGTAGTAGAAGTTTTAGGAAAAGGTTATGCTGAATATGGGTGTCAAGGATATTCTTTTGAACCAATCGTTGCTTTTGCAGCTAATGCAGCAGATCCACATGCAGAGTCAGGAGAACAAAAATTAGAAAAAGGTATGGGAGTTCTAATAGATACTGGATGTAGAAAAGATTATTACTGTTCAGATATGACTAGATGTGTATTCTTTGGTGAGCCAACAGAACATCAAAAAGAAATATTTAATACAGTTTTAGAAGCTAATAAAAAAGCTATAGATATGATTAAACCAGGAGTTAGATTCTGTGATATAGATAAAGCTGCTAGAGATGTTATAGAAAATAAAGGTTATGGCAAGTATTTCACTCATAGAACAGGTCATTCAATAGGAATAGAAACTCATGATTTTGGTGATGTTGGATCAACTAATACTGATGAAGTTAAACCAGGTATGATTTTCTCAGTAGAACCAGGAATATATCTTCAAGGAGATATGGGAGTAAGAATAGAGGATTTAGTCTTAGTAACTGAAGATGGTTGTGAAAGATTAAATCACTTAAACAAAGAATTAGTTATTATAAAATAATAGTTTAAATAAAAAGAACATTCTTCAATTGAAGAATGTTCTTTTATTTTTAAGTAATTTAAATTTTTCTAATTATTAAGCACTAAATAAGATACCTGCTATAGTAGCTGTCATACAAGTAGCTAATACACCACCTAAAAGTGCTTTGAATCCTAACTTAGCTATAGTTGGTTTCTTTTCTGGAGCTAATCCACCGATACCACCTAATTGTATAGCAACTGAACTTAAGTTAGCGAATCCACAAAGAGCATAAGTTAATATCATTATAGTCTTAGGTTCTAAAGTTCCGCTTGCTATGTAGTTTGATAATTGTGAGTAAGCTAAGAATTCATTAACTGCTAATTTAATTCCTAGTAAGTCTCCAGCTGCGAAAACGTCTTTAGTTGGAACTCCCATTATAAATGCTAATGGAGAGAATAATCTACCAAGAATCCAGTTTAAGCTTAACCAAGGTGCACCAAATATTCCACCAATTGCTCCAAATAAAGCATTGATCATAGCTATAAGAGCAACGAATGCAAGAAGCATAGCACCAACGTTTAAAGCTAATCCTAAACCTTCTGAAGCACCGTTTGCAGCAGCTTCAATAACATTTTCACTTTCAACTTTAAGTTCTAAAGTTGCGCCACCTTTAGTTTCAGGAACTTCAGTTTCAGGAACTAATATTTTAGCTAATATTAATCCAGCAGGGGCTGCCATGATTGATGCTGCTAATAAGTTACCAGCGTTAACACCCATAGCTACATAACCAGCCATAACACCACCGGCAACAGTAGCCATACCACCTATCATGATTGCACATATTTCTGATCTAGTCATGTTCTTTATGTATGGTTTAACTAGTAGAGGAGCCTCTGTTTGACCTAAAAAGATATTACCAACTGCACTGAAAGTTTCAGCACCACTTGTTCCTAATACTTTAGCAACACCCTTAGCAATAACTTTAACTACTACTTGAACTATACCTAAATGATAAAGTACACTCATTAATGATGAGAAGAAGATAATAGTTGGTAATACTTGTAGAGCAAATATTACACCGAATTTGTCTGTATCAAGTAATGATCCAAATAAGAATGAACTACCTTCTTTAGTAAAATCTAATAACTTAGTTATTCCGCTACTAATCCATTCAAATACTGCTCTACCGGCAGGAACTTTTAGGATTAATAAAGCGAAAATAATTTGTAATAAAAGACCTGTTCCAACCAATCTCCAGTTGATCTTCTTTCTGTTTTCAGAAAAAAGAACAGCTATACCAATAATACAAATAAGACCGATTACACCAATAAACCTATCCACATTTATTCTCCTTTTCTTATGTTTTTATACTAGTTTTATATTTAACAAAAGTTAAGAAATATATTAATTTAACTTTTTATTAAATCTCTTTTATAATGTTAGTCATTAATTCTATGAATGTCTTTCTAACTTTAGCTGAAGTTTCCATAACTTCTTCATGGTTAAGTGGTTGTTCTAAGATACCAGCAGCCATGTTAGTCATGCATGATACACCTATAACTTTCATTCCACTGTGGTTAGCTATTATAACTTCAGGAACTGTTGACATACCAACTGCATCTGCTCCTAATATTCTAGCCATTCTTACTTCTGCAGGAGTTTCGTAAGTTGGGCCACTAAACATAGCATATACACCTTCTCTTACTTCTATTCCTAAATTTTTAGCTATATCTTTAACTTGAGCTCTTAAATCTTTATCATATGCATTTGACATATCAGGGAATCTAGTACCGAATTCATTTAAGTTTTTACCTATTAAAGGATTTGATCCTGATAAATTTAAGTGGTCTGATATTATCATTAAATCTCCAGGAGTATAATCTTTGTTAACTGCTCCAGCAGCGTTAGTAACTACTAAAGTTTCAACTCCTAATAATCTCATTACTCTTACTGGGCAAGTAACTTCTTGCATTGAGTAACCTTCGTAGTAGTGGAATCTTCCTTGCATTGCAACAACTTCTTTACCTTGGAATTTTCCTATAACTAATCTTCCAGCATGACCTTCAACTGTAGATACAGGGAAGTTTGGAATTTCGTTGTATGGGAAATATTCAGCATCTTCTATTTGATCAGCTATAGCTCCTAACCCTGATCCTAATATTAATCCTATTGTTGGGTTATATTTACTTTTACCTTTTATGTACTCAGCAGCTGCTTTAATTTTGTTTGATAAATCCATAACTCTACACCTCTTCAATGAAATTTTATTTTAGTAATGATTTTAATTGTGGAATATTTCTAGTATGTGGTAACGCTTACTTTAAAATGTATAAAATTCTAAATTAAACTTGAAATTATTTTATTAACTTTTCTGAACCTTTCAAAACAAGTTCAGGAGTTATTATTATACTATTTAATTCTTTTTTAGAGTCATTATTTAAAGATTCTATTAGTAAATTCATACCAATCTCTCCAAGTTCTCTAGTTGGACCATTTATGTGACTAAGATTTATACCTAGTGTATCTAATATAGGTATATTATCAAAGGAAATTAATGAAATATCTTTTGATAACTCAAGGTTTGCTTCTCTTAAAGCTTTTAAGCAACCTAAAGTCATAAGATTATTACATACAAAAATGGCTGAAGGTCTATTTTTCATAGCTAAGATTTTCTTAGTACATTCATATCCACTTTCTTCTTCATAATTTCCATAAAAAATTAAGTCATTATTTATAGGAATATTATTCATTAATAATGCTTTTTCATATCCTAATAATCTGTCCTGAGCTGGTTTAGATGTCATGCGACCAGTAATTATTGCTATATCCCTATGATTAGCTTTAATTAAAGCTTCGATAGCATCATAAGAACCTTTAATGTTGTCCACAAAAACGCCGTTAAAATTATGATATTTAAGACTTCCATCAACTAATATGACTGGTATGCCTAAATTTGTAATAGCTTTTAAGTACTCGCTATTTAAATCATTTTCAACAGAGGTTGGACAAATTATAATTCCCCTAATTCTTTGTTCTTTTAATGTTTTAATAGCCTTTATTTCCCTATCGATACTCTCGTTAGAGTCACAAAGAATCAAATTAAGATTATGCACTTCTGCAACATCACTTATTCCTTTTATTATTGATCCAAAGAATGGATTTGTAATATCAGGAACTATAACTCCAATAGTATTAGTAATACTTTTTGAAAGACTTCTAGCAATAGCACTAGGAGTATAGTTATATTTATTTATAACTTTCATAACCTTTTCACGAGTTTCATCTTTAACATATCCAGAATTATTTATAACCCTAGAAACTGTAGCTAAAGAAACTCCCGCTTCTTTTGCGATATTATTTATTGTTACAGACATTTCATTCACCCCCTTGTACATTATTATAGATTAACTAGGAAAATAATTAAACAAATATTTCCCAATAAATAAATTCAATTAAAATTTGTGTGTTATCGCTTACACACAAATGTACAAAGAGAGAATCACTACATGTAAATGATAACATTATTTTTATAAGAATGCAAATAAAAAAAGACTATTTTTTTAATAAAATAGTCTTTAAATTAATTTAGTTTAAAAAAAGTTCACCAACTTTAACTACATCACCAGCTCCAACTGTTAAAAGTAAGTCACCTTTTGATAAGTTAGCATTTACATATTCTAATGCTTCTTCATGAGAGTGTACATTTGTACATTTAACTCCATGAGATCTTATAGCATCTCCTAATTGATCTGAATTTATTTCACCTAAATCTTTTTCTCTAGCTGCATATATATCCATTAAAACAAGCTCATCACAATCATCAAAACATTTAACAAAATCATTGAATAGAGTTTTTGTTCTTGTGTAAGTATGTGGTTGGAATACACAAACTATTTTATTGTGATTCATTTTTTTAGCTGTGCTTAGAGTAGCTTTTATTTCAACAGGGTGGTGAGCGTAATCATCAATAACAGTTATATCATTTTTAGTACCCTTATATTCGAATCTTTTATGAGCTCCTCCAAAAGATGAAAGTCCTGATACTATTGCATCAGCGTTTATATTGAATATTTCTGCTAAACATACAGCTGATAATGAGTTTGATACATTATGCATACCAGGTACATTTAAAGAAAGAGAAAGAAGTTTTTCTTCATTTCTAAATACATCAAAAGTAGCACAACCTTTTTCATTAAACTCTATATTTCTAGCTTGTATATCCCCATTATTAATTCCATAAGTTAATACATTGCATTTAGCTACTTCAAGAACTTCCATAACTTTTTCATCATCAGCATTTCCTATGATATATCCATCATTAGGTATAAGTCTAACGAATTGTTTAAATGTATCTTTTATGTGGTTTATGTCCTTATAAAAATCTAGATGGTCTGCATCTATGTTTAATATTATTCCAACATAAGGGAAGAATCTTAAGAAACTTTGTTTATATTCACAAGCTTCTGTTATAAAGTATTCACTGTTTCCAACTCTAAAGTTTCCATGAATAATATCTAAATCTCCACCAACTAATATTGTAGGGTCTAGATCTGCACTAAGGGCAACATGAGAAATCATTGAAGTAGTAGTAGTTTTTCCGTGAGTTCCAGCGACAGCAACATTGAACTTATGACCTTTCATAATTTGTCCTAAAAATTCAGCCCTGTCCATTAAAATAAGATTATCCTCTTTAGCCTTAATTATTTCAGGGTTATCGCTAGGTATTGCTGCAGTATATACAACTACATCAACATCTTGTAAATTATCTTTACTGTGACCTATGTATATTTTTGCACCTTCTTCTTTTAATCTATTAGTAATTTCTGATTCTTTTGAATCAGATCCTGAAACTTTGTAACCAGCGTTAAGTAATACAGCAGCTAAGCCACTCATACTAACTCCACCAATTCCTATGAAATGAACTTTTTTATTAATATCTTTTAATAAATCGAAAGACAAGATATCAACTCCTTTACTTATATACACTAATAATTATATACACTTTTTTGGAAAAGCACACAAAAAAATTCTTTTTAAAATCATTTTATGAAAATTTATTTAGTTTAGTGCTAAAAATAACTGACAAATATTTATATAGTTATTATAGAATAACTTAATAATTATCAAGAAAAAAGTCTTAAAATTCGCAATGAGTGATACATAACCGGTTAACAGTATTAACAAAGTTTGTTATAATTATTTTAAATGCAGAATAAGAAGAAAAATATTTATAAAAATATATGTGTTTTATAAAGAATAAAATATGAATTATAAGTGGAAAATATATACTGGGAAATTTATATAGGTCAGGTGATTAATATGGAGAAGTTAAGTAGAAATAGTAGAGTATCGATTATAACAAAAGTTCTTATAGAAAATCCTAATAAAATAATAGGATTAAATAAGTTTTCAGATCTTTTAAATGCAGCTAAATCAACTATAAGTGAAGATATAGTTATTGTTAGAGAAGTGTTATCTAAGTTTTCTATGGGAAAAGTTGAGACAATAGCTGGTGCTGCTGGTGGAATAAGATATATTCCAGAAGTAGGAGAAATAGAAAAAAGAAAGTTTTTAGAAGAATTATGTGATATTGCAAGTGAAAGCAATAGAGTTGTTCCAGGTAATTTTTTATATGTTACTGATATAATGTTTAATCCAAGTATAATAAGTAAAGCTTCTATTATATTAGCATCTTATTTTCAAGATATGGATATAGACTATGTGATAACTGTGGAAACTAAGGGAGTTCCATTAGCTTACGAAGTAGCTAAATGCTTAGGAGTACAATTAATAACAGCAAGAAGAGATAGTAAAGTAACAGAAGGATCTACAGTTTCAATAAACTATGTTTCAGGAACATCAGGCAAAATACAACAAATGTGTTTATCTAGAAAATCATTAAAGCAAGGAAGCAAATGCATATTTATAGATGATTTTATGAGAGGCGGCGGAACTGCTAAAGGTTTAGTTGATTTATTAAAAGAATTCGATTCTGAGCTTATGGGAATTGGAGTATTAATAGACAATAAATTATCAACAAACAAAATAACAAAAGATTATGTATCTTTAATTGATATTGTTGAGATAAATGAGGATGGAGTGAAAATGGTACCATCTATGTAATTTCTACAGTTGTTGTGTTAAAGAATAATTTACAAAAAATATGAAAAAAAGAAGGATTTCTATATTTTTCATAGAATATACATAATAACAACAACTGGAGGTGTACCATAATGAATATTACAGATGTAAGAATTAGAAAAATATCTGCAGAAGGTAAAATGAAAGCCATAGTTTCAGTAACTTTTGAAAATCAATTCGTAGTACATGATATTAAAGTTATAGAGGGACAAAATGGACTTTTCATAGCAATGCCTAGCAGAAAGACACCAGATGGAGAGTTTAAGGATATAGCTCATCCTATAAATACAGAAACTAGAGAGCAAATTCAAAAAGCTATTCTTGATGAATATGAAAAGGTTAAAAACTTAGATGTGCAAGAATAATTTTAATAAAAGGAAGATATCTTCCTTTTATTTTTTTGTCTAACATAATAAATTCCATGTAAATGGCATTAATAAGTTATTATTGAAATAAGTAATTTATTAACATATAATTGAAAATGAGAAATTTGAAGATTTCTGAAAAAAATAAGAGATTAAATTTAAATAGTATAGCTTATATAATAAAATGAGTATCACAAAGAGGTGTTTTTATGAATAAATGTGCTATAATATTAGCAGCAGGTCAAGGAACTAGAATAAAATCTAAGTTACCAAAAGTTCTACACAAAGCTTGTGGAAAAGAAATGGTTAATCATGTTATTGATGCTATG
Source organism: Clostridium sp. 16K-1-R1 (assembly GCF_023921145.1). Taxonomy (NCBI): domain Bacteria; kingdom Bacillati; phylum Bacillota; class Clostridia; order Eubacteriales; family Clostridiaceae; genus Clostridium; species Clostridium sp. 16K-1-R1. The sequence goes on along the minus strand of NZ_CP046515.1, from coordinate 3,060,660 downwards.
AGAAATGCAGAGATAGATGATGTTAATGTAATAATAGGAAAAGGTGCTGAATTAGTTAAAGAAAGAACTACATCAAGAAATGTTAGTTATTCTTTACAAGCAGAGCAGTTAGGAACTGGCCATGCTGTTAAATGTGCAAAAGACTTTTTAGAAGGAAAAACAGGAGTAGTAGCTATATTTACAGGAGATGCTCCTTTAATAAAGCCTGAAACTGTTAAGAATTTAGTTGATACACATATCAATGAAAAGAATTCAGCTACACTGTTAACATCAGTGATAGAAAATCCAACTGGCTATGGAAGAATAGTTAGAAATGGTGAATCAGTTGAAAAAATTGTAGAACATAAAGATTGTAATGAACAAGAAATAAAAATACAAGAAATCAATGCAGGAATGTATTGTTTTGATATAGAAAGTTTATTAACTTCTTTAGAACAACTTTCAAATGATAATGCTCAAGGAGAATATTACTTAACAGATGTTATAGAAATATTAAAGAAAGAGAACAAGAAAGTTGGAGCAATGATCACAGATTTTGAAGAAACTTTAGGGGTTAATTCAAGAGCTGAGCTTGCTAAAGTTGAAAGCATAATGAGAAATAGAATAAATAGAACTCATTTAGATAATGGAGTTACTATAATAGATCCTCTAAACACATATATAGAACCAGAAGTAGTTATTGGTAAGGACACTATAATCTATCCAGGTAATGTTATAGAAGGAAAAACAGTAATTGGAGAGGATTGTGTTTTATATCCTAATTCAAGAATTAACAATAGTACAATAGGAAATGGTGTTGAAATTCAAAGTTCAGTTATTTTAGATAGTAAAATAGGTGATGAAACAACTGTAGGACCATTTGCTTATGTTAGACCAGAAAGTAATATTGGAGAACACGTTAGAATTGGTGATTTTGTTGAAATTAAAAAATCAACAATTGGAAATAATACAAAGGTATCACACTTAACTTACATTGGAGACGCTGAAGTTGGAGAAAGATGTAACTTTGGATGCGGTACAGTTGTAGTTAACTATGATGGAAAGAAAAAACACAAAACAATCATAGGTGATGATTCATTTATAGGATGTAATACTAATTTAGTTTCACCTGTAGAAGTAAAAGATAATACTTATATAGCTGCAGGATCAACAATAACTAAAGAGGTTCCAGAAGGAAGTTTAGCAATAGCAAGAGCTAAACAACAAAACATAGAGGGCTGGGTTGAAAGAAAAAAGCTTAAATAAGCATTAAATATACAAATGCCAAAGGCTAGGTTTAATTTTAAGGAGGTCTTCACTAAATGGAAAATCATTCAAAAAACATAAAAATATTTACAGGTAATTCTCATCCAGAATTAGCTAGAGAGATTGCAAAGGCGCTAAACATTCCTCTAGGTAAAGCTGAAGTTGGTACTTTCAGTGATGGAGAAATATCAGTAAATATAAAAGAAACTGTTAGAGGTTGCGATGTATTTATAGTTCAATCAACTTGTAGTCCTGTAAATAATAACTTAATGGAGTTATTAATAATGATAGATGCCTTTAAAAGAGCATCAGCAGGAAGAATAAATGCTGTTATACCTTACTATGGATATGCTAGACAAGACAGAAAAGCTAAGTCAAGAGATCCAATAACAGCTAAGTTAGTAGCTGACCTATTAACAGCAGCGGGTGCAGATAGAGTTCTTACTATGGATTTACATGCAGCACAAATTCAAGGTTATTTTAATATACCAGTAGATCACTTATTAGGCTCACCAATTTTAGCAAAATATTTTGTTGAAAAAGGATTAGCTGATAGAGATGATGTAGTTGTTGTTTCACCAGATTTAGGTTCAGTAACTAGAGCTAGAAAGTTTGCAGATAAACTTAATGCTCCAATAGCTATAATTGATAAAAGAAGACCAAAAGCAAATGTATCTGAAATAATGAATATAATAGGAGATGTTAAGGACAAAGTTTGTATCTTAATAGACGATATGATAGACACTGCAGGAACAATAACTAATGCAGCTAATGCTCTTAAAGATTTAGGAGCAAAAAATGTATATGCTTGTTGTACTCATGGAGTATTATCAGGTCCTGCATTTGAAAGAATAAATAACAGTGCTATTGAAGAGTTAGTTATGTTAAATACTATAGCTCTTCCAGAGGGAGAAGGTTTAAATAAGTTTAAATCATTATCAGTTGCACCAATTATGGCAGATGCAATAAATAGAATTTATGATGATGAACCATTAAGTGGATTATTCCAAGACTAAAAAAAAGAGCGCATATGTCGCTCTTTTTTTTATAAAATCACTAAAAATTGAAACTTTTTTTAAACAAAAACGTTTAAATTTGATTAAAATGTAAAAATAAAATAATTTTGTTAATTATAAATTGATAAAAATCAATAAATGTTTTACACTTTATTTATATACATTAATAATATGTTAAATGAAAATATTTCATGTTTTTAAAGTATAAAACTGCATAAAATAAGGACAAATGTAGAATAGTTACAGAAAGGATTTTAAGAGGTGAATTTTATGGAAGGTTTATTAGGAAAGATTTTAATTGTAGACGACGATGAGAATATATGTGAAGTCATAAAAATGTATCTAGAAACTACAGGATATAACGTTAAAGTAGCTCATGATGGAAAGGCTGCTAAAGAAGAATTTGTTAACTTTAGCCCTAACCTAGTTGTATTAGATATGATGCTACCTGGAATTGATGGAATGGAAGTATTAAAGTGGATAAGAAAAGATAGTAACGTTCCAGTAATAATGTTAACTGCTAAAGGAGAAACTTTTGATAAGGTATTAGCTTTAGAAATCGGTGCAGATGACTATGTAGTTAAACCTTTTGAACCAAAAGAATTATTAGCTAGAGTAAAAGCGGTTATGAGAAGATATTCAGGAGAAGAGCCAGATAATGTAGTATTAAACTTCCCAGGTTTAACTATAGATGCTAACTCATATAAAGTTATATACAATGGAGAAGAAGTTAAGACTCCACCTAAAGAGTTTGAACTTTTACACTATCTTGCAAGCAACAAGAATAAAGTTTTCACAAGAGATCAATTATTATGTGAAGTTTGGGGATATGATTACCCAGGTGATTCAAGAACTGTTGATGTTCACATAAAGAGATTAAGAGAAAAATTAAACGGTGGAGAAGACTGGCAACTTGAAACTGTTTGGGGTGTTGGGTATAAATTTGAGGTGAAATAATGAGATGTCGTGGCTTAGTTCCAAAGTTAATCTTAACACTAAGCGTAACAATATGCATTACTTTCTTTATTGTAGGTATAATACTTTCTAGCTTGTTTAGAGAAGAATATTATCAAGAAAGATTAAAAACTTTATCTGGAGAAGCGGAAGTTATAGAACAAGTTGTAAATTCATTTATGAATAGTGAAACTACTTTAGGTGAATTAGATAAATCTATATCATTTATAGGAGATTCATTAAAAGCAGATATTTATTTAATTGATAGTTATGGTTACATATATTCAGTTTCTAATGAAAAATATGATTATTTAAAACGCACAAAAATAGATGATAATGATATGAAAACATTAAAGGAAAATATTCCTATAGAGCAGAAGAAAAAAAATGAATTTATATATTCTAAACCTATCTTCTACAAGGGGGTATTTACAGGCGCTGTTTCAATAGTTACTCCTTTGAGTGCTTTATCAGATTCTCTTGTTAGAATTAATCAAATTGTATGGATGTGTGTAGCTATAGCTATAATTTTTTCTGGATTAGCAATATATTTTATTTCAAAAAAGATAATCATAAAACCTTTAAAAGTTATAAATAATGCTGCTAAAAAGATTGCTAACGGAGAAATTGGAAATAGAGTTAATGTTTCTTATGATGATGAGGTCGGTGAGTTAGCTGAATCATTTAATATAATGGCAACTTCTATTGAGGAGGCAGAACTAAATAGAAGGGAATTTATATCTAATGTATCTCATGAGTTAAGATCACCAATGACATCGATTAAGGGCTTCATAACTGCCATATTAGATGGAGTTATTCCTAAAGATAAAGAAGAATATTATCTTGTTATAGTAAATGATGAGATAAGTAGATTAACTAGACTTATAAATGACTTACTAGATTTATCTGCTATGCAAGCTGGAAAACTAGAGTTTAATATAAGTGAGTTAGAATTAAATAGAATTATAGAGACAACTGTATTAAAGATGAATCAAAAGGCTGCAAGTAAAAATATAAAAATTGAAGTTCTCTTAGAGAGCGAAAAATTATATGTTTATGGAGATAATGATAGATTAATACAGGTTGTTACTAATTTAGTTGATAATGCTATAAAATACTGTGATGAAAATGGTGAAGTTAAAATATCAACTAAAACAAAGGGAAGTAAGATTATTGTTAGCATATTTAACACTAGTAAAGGAATAGATGAATATGATTTAACTCATATTTGGGATAGATTTTATAAAGTTGACAAGGCAAGAAGTAATAAAACTAGTACAGGGTTAGGATTATCTATTGTGAGAAATATAATACTGCAACTAGAAGAAGATATTTGGGCTGAAAATGTCAAAGATAAAAATGGTGAAATAAAAGGTGTTAGATTTAATTTTACTTTAACTAAAGTTAAATAAGTATTGCATAGGGGGTCTTTATGGGGAATTTTTTTAAGAACTCTAAAAAGGGGAAGGATCTCCATGGAGTAAATGAAAAAAACTATGACAATATAGTTATTAAAAAGGATAAAAAAAGGTTTTGGATAAAGAGCTTATTAAAGTTAATTAGTTTTGTTATTCTAGTTGTTTTAGTGAGTTTTATTGCCTTTAAACACTATACTAAAGATTTAACCATGAAAGAGCAAAAAGCAAATCTTTTAAATGAAATAAAAGATGGTAGATATGATATAACTAATTTAGTAAATAAATCAGGATGTAGTTTAGTTACAATCGGTGATGATAGTAATAACTTAGCTATAGGAAAAGATGATGGTAAAAATGTTTCTGGATCTATCATAAGAACAGATGGATACATAATAACTAGTTATAGTGCAATAAAGGATTTTTCAAAAGTCTATGTAAAAATATCAAGTAATGATATAAGTCCTTTTGAGGCTAGAATTGTTGGATTTGATAAGGATACTGACATTGCAGTATTAAAAATAGGGGCTAATGGATTAAAAAGTATTTCAACATCAGAATTAGAGGTTCTAGAAATAGGCGAAAAAGTTGCTACCTTAGGAAATACAACAAGTGAGGAACCTGTAGGTTTTGTATCTAATGGAATAGTTAGTGCGCCTATAAAGAAAACAAGCGTAGGAGAAGAAGGTCATTCTGATTCTAAGGTCTTTGATCTTATAGAAACTAATTCTTTAATAAATTCAGATAATAATAGTGGTATATTATGTGACTATAATGGAGTTGTTATTGGTATAAATAGTTTATATTTTACTAATAAATTTTCTAAACCAGGAATATATTATGCCTTAGAAATAAATGATGCTTTAAGAATAGCAGATTCTATAATAAGAAAAGGTGGCGTAACTGCAAGCGTAACCTTAGGAGTTACAGGATCTACTGTTGCAGATGAAAAGAGCAATATTTATGGAATTTATGTAGAAGATGTTGATAAAGGTAGCAATGCCTTTAATGCAGGAATAAAACCAACTGATATAATAGTTGAAGCTGATAATGAGAAGGTTAAGAATATAGAAAGCTTAGCTGACTTATTGAAAAAACATTCTGTAGGTGACATAATTAAACTTAAAGTTATAAGAGGAGATACCACAAAGGATATTTCTGTAACTTTAAATTGATTAAAAGAATATAACCCTTCACATAATTTAGTGAGGGGTTTTTTATTGTTTTATATTAATAGTAAAAGTATAATTAAAGAATGATTTAATTAAAAATTAAGAATTTAATCAACATGGAGGTTAATATGATTTTAATAGTTGGATTAGGAAATCCGGGAAAACAATATGAGCAAACTAGACATAACATTGGATTTGATGTAATTGATTATATGGCAAATAAGTATAATATTGATGTAAATAGGGAAAAATTTAAAGGTATTTGCGGTGAAGGATTTATAGAGAATAAAAAGGTTATTTTATTAAAACCTTTAACATATATGAATTTAAGTGGAGAAAGTATAAGAGAACTTGCTAACTTTTATAAGTTAGAAGATGATGAAATAATAGTAGTTTATGATGATATAAGTTTAGATATAGGAAGATTAAGAATAAGAGAAAAAGGTAGTGCTGGTGGGCATAATGGAATCAAGAGCATAATACAAAATCTTGGCGGAGATAAATTCCCAAGGGTTAAAGTGGGTGTAGGACAACCTAAAGATAACTTAGTAAATCACGTTTTAGGAAAATTCTCAAAGGAAGATAGGGAACATATAGAAAAGGTTATTCCAGTAGTAAGTGATGCAATAGTTGAAATTGTAAAAAATGATGCTAAGGAATCAATGAATAAATTTAATGGAGTTAATATAGAATAGTTTATTTATTTTAGAATGGTGGTGTTTAGATTGAGGTTACAGGGGTTAATGGCTCCCTTATTAAATAGTGAGGCTTTTCAAAAGGTTAAATCCTTTATGGAAAGCGGAAATTATCCAGTAATGATAAATGGTTTATCTGATTCGGGAAAATCATATTTTATAAATGGTATATATGAGGAATCAGATAAGCCTATAGTTGTTGTTACGCATAATGATATTGAAGCTAGAAATATATATGAGGATTTATCTTTTTACTTACCTAATGTGTATTATTTACCTTCAAGAGAGATTGTGTTTTACAATATAGATGCTATTTCTGGTGATTTAAGATGGGCAAGGTTAAAGGTTATAAAGGAAATGCTAAGAAGCACTAAAAAAATTATAGTTACTTCTATAGATGCTTTTGCAGCAACTTATACACCTAAGGAGCTTTATAAAAGTCATATATTAAAAATTAAAGTTGGAGATGAAGTCGATTTTAAAGAGATTTCTCATAAACTTATTGAATCAGGTTATGAAAGATTAGAGACAGTTGAAGGAAAAGGTGAATTTTCATTAAGAGGAGGAATATTAGATGTATTTCCTCCTAATTCTGCTAATCCTTTTAGAATAGAGTTATTTGGAGATGAAGTTGATTCTATTAGAACTTTTAATGTGGAGTCACAAAGAAGTATAGAAAAGGTAAAGAGGGCAGAAATATTCCCTGCTAAGGAAGTTATATTAAGTAAAGAAACTATAGAACATGCTATAGAAAAGATGAGAAAAGAACTTTCTGACTTTGAAAACAAAGTTTCTGATAAGGAAATAAAAGAGAGACTTAGAAAATTAATAGAAAGAAATATAGAATCATTACAAGAAAATTGGAGCTTTGAAACTATAGATAGTTATCTCCCATTTTTCTTTGATAAACCAGCAACATTATTTGATTATTTAAATAATTATACCTTTATAATTGATGACGCTAAAAGATGTAAGGGAAAGTTAGAAAGTACTGTATTTGAGTTTACTGAAAACTATGAAGCCTTCCTAGAAAGAGGAAGCATATTACCTTCTCAAATTAATTTAAGCTTAAGTGCTGAGGTGGTAGAAGAATCATTTAAGGGAAATAAAGTAATAAATCTAGCTCCTTTTGGAGATGGTGGATTTATAGAATCCTTAAACAAAGTTGAAGTGAAACAAAGTACTAAAAGTGGATATCAAGGTCAACTTGATATGCTTATAGATGATATAAAAGAGAATAAGAAAAATGGATTTAGAACTTTAATACTTTCAGGAACAAGACCAAGGGGAGAAAGATTAGTAAACACTTTAAGAGAATTAGAGATAGAAAGTGTATATAAAGACGAAGTTGATGAAATAAATAATGGAGAAGTTGTAATAACATTTGGAGAGCAGAATAAAGGATTTGAGTACCCAGATATAAAACTTTGTTTAATATCAGATAAGAGTGTTTTTGGTGAGGGTAAAAGAGCTAAAAAAACTAAGAGAAAAAAATCAAAAGGTGTATCTAAAATTAAGAGTTTTGCTGAGTTAAAGCCAGGAGACTACGTAGTTCATGTAAATAGTGGTATAGGTGTCTATAAAGGAATAAAACAAATAGAAGTTCAAGGACATAAAAGAGATTATTTAGACATTGAATATTCAAAAGGTGATAAATTATATGTGCCAGTTGAACAATTAGATTTAGTTCAAAAATATATTGGATCAGATAGTGCTTCTCCTAAGATAAGTAAATTAGGAGGAAATGAGTGGCAAAAAGCTAAGGCTAAGGTAAGAAAATCCATAAATGACATAGCTGGTGACTTAGTAAAATTATATGCTGAGAGATCTACTGTAAAGGGATATAAATTCTCAAAGGATACTCAATGGCAAAAGCAATTTGAAGATGAATTTCCATATGAAGAAACACCAGACCAATTATCAGCTATTGAAGATATAAAGAGTGATATGGAAGCAAACAAAGTTATGGATAGATTACTTTGTGGTGATGTTGGATATGGAAAAACAGAGGTTGCCATTAGAGCCGCATTTAAGGCCGTAATGGAAGGAAAGCAAGTAGCATTTTTAGTTCCTACAACAATATTAGCAGAGCAACATTATAAGAATATGAAAAAAAGATTTGCAGGATTCCCTATAACTATTGATATGATAAGTAGATTTAGGACTAAGAAGCAACAAACAGAAACTTTAAAAGCTTTAAAAGAAGGAAATGTTGATATATTAATAGGAACTCATAGACTTGTTTCTAAGGATATTCAGTTTAAGGATTTAGGGCTTCTTATTGTGGATGAAGAACAAAGATTTGGAGTGGCTCAAAAAGAAAAGATTAAGAGTTTTAAGAAGAATGTTGATGTTCTTACTTTAAGTGCAACACCAATACCTAGAACTCTTCATATGTCACTTACAGGAGTAAGAGATATTTCTGTAATAGAGACTCCACCAGAGAATAGATATCCTATTCAAACCTATGTTGTAGAACAAAATGATCAACTTATTAGAGATGCAATTTTAAGAGAAATTAATAGAGATGGTCAAGTTTATTTTGTTCATAATAGAGTTGAAAGTATTCAAGAGGTAGCTAATTATATACAAGAACTTGTTCCAGAGTGTAAGGCAACTGTAATTCATGGACAAATGACAGAGAGACAGTTAGAAACTGAAATGATAGACTTTATGGAAAGAAAGTATGATGTTTTAGTATGTACTTCCATAATAGAAACAGGAATTGATATTTCAAATGTAAACACAATGATAGTAAATGATGCAGATAAAATGGGACTTTCTCAGCTTTATCAATTAAGAGGAAGAGTTGGTAGAAGTAACAAGGTTGCTTATGCATATTTCTTATATCAAAGAGATAAGGTATTAACTGAGGTAGCGGAGAAGAGACTTAAAGCCTTAAAAGATTTTACAGAGCTTGGATCAGGATTTAAAATAGCCATGAGAGACCTTGAAATAAGAGGAGCTGGAAATATGATGGGATCAGCTCAGCATGGGCATATGGCGGCTATAGGATATGATTTATACTGTAGAATGTTAGAAGACACTATAAAAATTGTTAAGGGTGAAATAGAAAGAGAGCCAGTAGAGACAACTGTAGATTTAAAAGTGGATGCATTTATTCCTTCAAGTTATATAAAAGATGAAATTCAAAAGATTGAAGTATATAAGAAAATTGCTGCTATAGAAAATGAAGAGGATTATGAATATGTTAGAGAGGAATTAGAAGATAGATTTTCTAATATACCAAATACAGTTTATAATCTTATGGACATAGCTTATATAAAAAGTAAAGCTAAACTTTTAAATATTGAAGAAATAAAAGAAAAGAATGAAGATGTAATATTTATATTTGAAAGTAGAGAAAGAACAGATAAGAGAATATTTAAAGTACTTTTAGAAGAATATAAAGATGATATATTAATTGAATTTGGAGATAAACCAACAATTTTATATAGAGTGAAGGACAAGAAAAAAGAAGATGTTTTATCTACTTTTAAAGAGATGTTAGATAAGTTAATAGCTTTAAATAATTAATAATTTATAAATTGAAATATTACTGTAACATTGATATACTAAAATAGAATTTGACTAGAATATTATGTAAATTTTAATAGGAGAAAGGCGAGGTATTAGAATGGTAAGTGTAAAAAAAATAGTCGCATCTGCACTAGTGGGAGTTTTAATGTTTAGTGCTGTTGGGTGTAATATGGTAGAAAAAACTCAAGCCGCTATTGATAAGACGACTGTAGCTACAGTTAACGGAGAGAAAATAACTTTAGGAGAGGTTGATTCACATTTAAAAGGAGTCTTTGCTCAAATGAAAAGCCAATATGGTGATAAATATATGGATGACCCTCAAGTTGCACAACAAATATTACAACAAAGACAAAGTGTAGTACAGGGCTTAGTAACTGACAAAGTTTTAGGAATCGAAGCTGATAAATTAGGAATAAAACCATCAGAAGAAGAGATTAAGAAAAAAGTAGATGAGCAATTTGAGAATATCAAAAAAGGAATGGGAGATAATTTTGATAAAGCTTTAGAGGCTGAAGGATATACAGAAGATACATTCAAAGATGTAATAAAAAATCAAGTTATAAATCAAGCCGTTCAAGATTATATTATTAAAGATGTAAAGGTAACTGATGAGGATGCACAAAAATACTATGATGAGAATAAACAACAGTTTGTAGCTAAGGATTCTGGAGTTCTTACAAAACACTTATTATTTGAAAATGAAGAAGAAGCTCAAAAAGCTTATGATGAAATTCAATCAGGAAAAACAACATTCAATGATTTATTTACAAAATATGAAAATAATAAATCAGAGAATAAGAAACCTATAGCAGAAAACTTAGGAGTAGTACCTGCAGAAAACTCAGGATTAGTTCAAGAGTTTGTAGATGGATTAAAACCATTAAAAGAAGGAGAAATATCTAAGCCTATAAAAACTCAATTTGGATATCATATAATTCAAGCTGGAGCTACTTATGAAAAAGGAGCACAGTTATCATTTGATGAGGTTAAATCACAAATAATACAAATTTTAAAACAACAAAAAGATTCAGAGAAATTTAAAGCTGATATGGATCAATGGAAAAAAGATTTAAATGTTAAAGTTTATGATGATAAATTACAAGAAGGTTTAAAAATAAGCAAATAGTTTTATTAAGACTTATGGAAGTTATTCCATAAGTCTTTTTTTAGAGTTTTTTAAGAGATATTTTCTTAAATTGGCTATTAAATTTAAAGATGACATAAATATAATCAATATGCATAAAATTTCAAATAAATTAAATACTATTAGTGTAGACAAAGATTAGTGATTAGTATTTATACAGGGAGGTACATATAAATGAAAGCTACTGGAATAGTAAGACGTATTGATGATTTAGGTAGAGTTGTAATACCTAAGGAAATAAGAAGAACTTTAAGAATAAGAGAAGGGGATCCTTTAGAAATCTTTACTGATAGAGATGGTGGAGTAATATTAAAAAAATACTCACCAATAGGGGAACTAACAGATTTTTCAAAGGAATATGCTGAAGCTCTACAACAATCTACAGGACACATAATTCTGATATCAGATAATGATGCATTTATATCTGTAAGTGGAACTTCTAAAAAAGAGTTTTTAGAAAGAAAAATAAGTGATGAGTTAGAAGATATAATGGATAAGAGAAAATCAGTAGTATTAAGTGCTACTAATAAAAACTTAATACCAATCCATAGTGACGATGATGAAAGTAAATATAGTGGGCAGGTTATAGCACCTATATTAGCTGAGGGTGATGCTATAGGGTCTGTAGTTATACTTTCTAAAGAAGGTAAAGCTTTAGGAGAGGTTGAACAAAAACTAGCAGAAACAGCAGCTGCATTCTTAGGCAAACAAATGGAACAATAAAGCTATCATAATTAAATATTTGTATTTTAAATAGTAATAATACCTCTGAATTTAAAATAATATAAAATGAGACTTAATTTAGAGAAAGTAAATCCTTACTTAAATTAAGTAATATTAAATCCACGCACTTTTTATAGTATTTTAATATAATTTGGTTAATTTAAATTTGGAGGTATTTTATGAAGAAACAATCCCTTATAAAAGGTAGTCTTGTACTTGCTTGTGCTGGTATTTTAGCCAAGTTTCTTGGTTTATTTTTTAGATGGCCATTAATAATGTTAATAGGAGATGAAGGTTTAGGATATTATCAAATGACCTATCCCTTATATATGCTTTTTGTTGCCATTGCAGCAGGTATACCTATAGCAGTATCTAAATTAGTATCTGAAAAAAATGCTCTAGGAAAGTATGAGGAAAGTTTTCAGGTAATAAAAGAAGCTTTAAAGGTAATGGTTTTACTAGGAATAGGGACAAGCATCTTTTTAGCTGTAGGTGGTAAATTTCTTTTACCATTTTTAAAATGGGATGATAAGGCCTATTATTCTATACTAGGAATTTGTTTAGCTCCTACATTAATAGGAATAATAACCCCTATTAGAGGTTTTTTTCAAGGATTTCAGAATATGACTCCAACAGCTATATCTCAAATACTAGAGCAAATAGGTAGAGTTATAGTTGGTGTTGGATTAGCTTATATATTGATAGATAAAGGAATTGAATACTCAGCAGGGGGAGCATCCTTTGGAGCAGTAGCTGGAGCCTTTGTAGCAGCCTTATATTTAATTCCTAAATATAGAAAGATAAAAAATAGTTTTAAACTAGGTAAGATAAAAGGTAGTCATAAAATATTTATGGAAATAATAAATATAGCTCTTCCTATATCTATAGGTGCTGCCGTAGGAAGTGTTATGGGGGTTATAGATTCTGTCTTAGTTCCTCAAAAGCTTTTACAAGCTGGGTTTACTGGCCAAGAGGCCACAGTTTTATATGCTCAGCTTACAGGGAAAGCTACTGTGTTTACCAATATTCCTATGACCTTAGCTACTGCATTAGCTGCCTCAATAATACCTATAATTTCTGAATTATATATTCTTAAAGATAAGGTACAAGTTAAACAAAAAATAGATACTACAATGAAATTATGCATGATAGTTTCTATCCCATGTTTTTTAGGTTTATTTTTTATGGCAGAACCTATAATGAATCTTTTGTTTCCAGGAAAAGCTGATGGCTTTATGATATTAAAATATTTATCAATTAGTGTTCCATTTTTAGTTGGGACGCAGATAACAACATCCATATTACAAGGAATGGGATATTATTATAGACCTGTTTTTCATCTTTTTATAGGGTGTATATTAAAAGTGGTATTAACTATGAATTTAATACCTATAAGATCTTTAAATATTTATGGTGCTGTAATAGCAACAATAATATCTTATTCTGTGGTATTAATATTAAATTTAATATATATGGCTAAGAGATTTAAATACGCTCCTAATATAAAAGATGTAATAATAAAGCCTATCTTTGCATCAATTTTAATGATTGGTACAGTTTTATATTTATATACACAAGCTTTAAAATATAGTGGAAGTAACAGTATATCTTGCTTAATAGCTGTATTTGTGGGTATTATTATATATATGATATCATTGTTTGTACTTAAAATTTTTAGCGTAGAAGAAATAAAGGGACGACTAAGAAATTAATTTTTATAAGTTGCGAAGGAGAATATAGAATGCTTAAGATAATGGGTCTAGGGCCAGGTGCCTATGAAGCATTAACAATAGGTGCTTTAAAAGAATTAAAAAACAATAAAAATATATATTTTAGAACAGAAAAACATCCTACAGTGGATTTCTTAAAAGATGAAGGAATTAAGTTTGAATCATATGATCATACATATGAAAAATATGATAGCTTTGATGATGTATATAAATATATTGCAGAGGATTTAATAACTAAAATTAAGGATGATGAGGATTTAATATATGCAGTGCCAGGTCATCCTTTAGTGGCAGAAAAATCAGTAATTAATTTAATTGAATTATGTAAAGAAAATAATATTCAGTATGAAGTTTTGCCAGCAGTTAGCTTTGTAGATGCTATGATGGAAGCTTTGCAAGTAGATCCAATAGAGGGTGTAAAAATAATTGATGCCTTTGACATGAAAAATCAAATATTAGATAAGCGTGTTGGAACTATAATAACTCAAGTTTATAATAATTTCATAGCTTCAGAGGTTAAGTTAAGACTTTTAGAAGGATATGAAGATGATACTGAAATAATATTTGTAAGAGCGGCTGGAGTTGAAGGCTTAGAGAGTATAAGAAAAATACCTTTATATGAATTAGATTGGCAAGAAGATATAGATTATTTAACTTCAATATATATACCTAAGGATTTAGGAAATAAAAAAGATTTTCAAGATTTATTAGATATTATAGAAACTTTAAGAAATCCAGGTGGATGTCCTTGGGATAGAGAGCAAACTCATGAGAGTTTAAAGAGTGCTCTTTTAGAAGAATGCTATGAAGTGATAGATGCTATTGAAAATGAGGATGAGGATGCTTTAATAGAAGAGCTTGGTGATGTTTTACTTCAAGTCGTATTCCATGCTTCTATAGGTAAGGAAGATGGATATTTTGATATTATGGATGTAATAGGTGGAATATCAAATAAAATGATAAATAGACATCCTCATGTCTTTGGAAATGAAGAAGCAAATACCTCAGAGCAAGTTTTAGTAAATTGGGATGAAATTAAGAAAGAAGAAAAAGGTATTAAAACTTTAACAGAAGAAATGCAAAACATAGCTAAATCTCTTCCAGCTGCAACAAGAGCTTATAAGGTTCAAAAGAAAGCTAAAAAGGTAGGTTTTGACTGGGATGATGTAAATTGTGCTATGGATAAAGTAAAAGAAGAATTAAATGAAATAAAAGAGGTTTATAATTGTGAAGATAAGTCAATAATAGAAGGTGAAGTAGGTGACTTACTTTTTGCTTGTATAAATGTAGCAAGATTCCTAGAAGTTGATGGAGAATTAGCTTTAGATAAAACAATTAAAAAGTTTATAAAGAGATTCTCTTATATTGAAAATGAAGCAATAAAAAACAATAAGAATTTAAAAGATATGACCTTAGAAGAGATGGATAAACTATGGGAAGAGGCTAAAACAAGTGAAAAATAAGTGTTTTTACTAATTTATGGCTTGTTAAAATGAAAAAAAGCATAAATTTTAAAAAAAATGCAAAAATATCAGTATTTTTAGGGCAAAAATTGAAAGTATTGACTATACAAAGAAAGAAATATATATTATGATAATATAAGTTGATACTAGTTCATTTGGATAACTGGTAAACAATTATTGCAGTAAACTAACTGGAATTTTAAGGAGGATGTAAAAGTGAATAAAGCAGAATTAATAACAAGCATGGCTGAAAAAAGCAACTTAACTAAAAAAGATGCTGAATTAGCTTTAAAAGCATTCATAGAAAGCGTTAGCGAAACTTTAGAAAATGGTGACAAAGTTCAATTAGTTGGATTCGGAACTTTCGAAACTAGAGTAAGAGCTGAAAGAGAAGGAAGAAACCCAAGAACTAAAGAAGTTATAAAAATACCTGCTTCAATAGCTCCTGTATTCAAGCCAGGTAAAGAGTTAAAAGAAAGAGTTAACGCTTAATTTTAGATATTTTAAGTTTGGTTAATTTAACTTTAAAAAAGCCCGAGTTATTTCTCGGGCTTTTTTATCTATTAATGAAGTTTCTTTAAGATTAAGGAGGATATCCTATGAGATTAGATAAATATTTAAAGGTTTCTAGAATAATTAAAAGAAGAACAGTTGCTAAGGAAGCTTGTGAAAGTGGAAGAGTAATAATAAATGGAAAAGTTGCAAAACCTTCAAATGATATAAAAGAAGGGGATATAATAGAAATATTATTTGGAAACAGAACTTTAAAAGCAAGAGTTATAAACATTGCTGAGCATGTTAGAAAAGAAAATGCTAAAGAGATGTATGAGATATTAGAAGGCGAAGAAGATAAAGAATAATATGGTTTACTTAAAGCTTTATTATTAAAAATGACTAATATAATTTAAAAGATTATATTAGTCATTTTTTTGTGTAAAGATGAATAATCATAAGTTAGGGAAAATATTTTTTTACATAGGAGGCTTTCTTATGACTGATAAAAAAAGTGAAAATAAAACCATACAAGGTGCTAGCAGTTTATCTTTAGAAAATAGAAAAATTTTATCTATTACAGGTGTAAATGAAGTTATAAACTTTGATGAAGAAAAAATAAGTTTAAAAACAGATTTAGGTCCATTATTAATAAAGGGATCTGAGTTAAAGATGAATAAATTAGATGTTCAAAATGGGGAGGTTATAATAGGAGGATTTATAAGTAATATTGATTATTTAAATAAAAAAAATAAGCGTAAAAGAAATATAAATTTACTTTCTAAAATATTTAAATAGGTGGGAGATATGCTTTTAGATATAAATATTCAATTTAAAATTGTTATTTTTGCAATATTATCTGGAATAATAATTGGATTTTTGTTTGATATTTATAGAGAATTTAGAGGTGTTTGCAAAAATAAAATATTAATAACAATTGAAGATATATTATTTTGGATATGGTGTAGTTTAATTGTATTTGTATTTTTACTAAAATATAATTATGCCCTTATAGGTGTGTATGTATATGTGTTTATGGGGATAACTTTAGTTATTTATTTAAAAACATTATCTAAATATTTTAGAAGAATACAACATAAAATTCTAGCTATACTATTAAAGAATCTGAGAATAATATTCAAAAATATAAGATATGCATTTAAAAATACATTCACAAATTAAAAAGTTAATTCATAAGGTAAAAATTGCTTGAATTAAGCTATAATAGTGTTTACAATAGACTTATATCGTACCGTTGCAAGTATGGGGGTATAAGAGTGAAAAAAAGAATGAATTTAAAAAATATGGTAATAATTATATTAATTGCTATATTGGTTATTTCTTATGTTAGACAAGAACTTACAATGAACAAAATACACAAAGACATAGAAGCCAAGCAAACTCAGCTTAATGAGCTTCAAGATAAAAATAAGAAGTTACAAGATGAGGTAAACCAATCTTCAACAGACGAATACATAGAGAGAATGGCTAGAGAAAGATTAGGTATGATTAAGAATGGCGAGAAGGTTATTACTAACTCAGATTCACCTCAAGACAAGCAAAATAATTCTGAAGTAAAAAACAATCAGAATAAATAAGGTTATTATTAAAAATAACATATATTTTATTTATAAATTTAAGGAGGAAACTTTTAAACATGACCTTAATGGCAGGAAACATATTAGAGGGTAGAATAATTAACATCACAAACTTTGGTGCGTTTGTTGAAGTGGAAGGAAAGACAGGTTTAGTTCATATATCTGAAGTAGCAGATACTTATGTTAAAGATATAAGAGAGCATCTTAAAGAAGATGACAAAGTTAAAGTGAAAGTAATATCAGTTGATGATAAAGGCAAAATAAGCTTATCAATAAAGCAAGCTATGCCACCAAAGAAGAAATCTGTTAAACCTGCAGATTTTGATTGGAATAATGAAAAGAAAGCTAAGCCAAAACAAAACTTTGAAGATATAATGTCAAAGTTTTTAAAGGATAGTGAAGAAAGACTTCAAGATGTAAAAAAACATCAAGATGTAAAACAAAGAAAAAGAAAATCAATATAATATTTCTTAAAATCCCTTGGAGCATATCTAAGGGATTTTAAATTTAGCTTTTATATTTTGTCTTTGTATAATTTAATACTTATTTAAAATAGAATTTCAATAATAAAATATAGATTATAATAAAAATATTTCTTTATTTTAATTATTTTTAAGCTTAATTTTTTTATGTTTTTTAGTTTTTTCTAAAAAATCATATGAGATTATGGAGTTTTTTTATGATTTTTTTTAACTAAACCTTAGATTTCATGAGGGTTTATTAATATTTATAATAAATTTTATAAAAAACTTTAAAAAATATGTTGACAGTATGCTTGTGCTTATGTATAATAAATCTTGTCGTTGGGAAACACGATGACATGCCGAAGTGGCGGAACTGGCAGACGCACAGGACTTAAAATCCTGCGGTGCTAACACACCGTACCGGTTCGATTCCGGTCTTCGGCACCATAACATCGCGGGGTGGAGCAGCTGGTAGCTCGTCGGGCTCATAACCCGAAGGTCGTAGGTTCAAGTCCTGCCCCCGCAACCACATGGCGGGATAGCTCAGCTGGCTAGAGCATTCGGTTCATACCCGAAGGGTCGCAAGTTCGAATCTTGTTCCCGCTACCATTTAAACTTAATATATGCCGAAGTGGCGGAACTGGCAGACGCACAGGACTTAAAATCCTGCGATGCTAACACATCGTACCGGTTCGATTCCGGTCTTCGGCACCAATAATATCGCGGGGTGGAGCAGCTGGTAGCTCGTCGGGCTCATAACCCGAAGGTCGTAGGTTCAAGTCCTGCCCCCGCAACCACATGGCGGGATAGCTCAGCTGGCTAGAGCATTCGGTTCATACCCGAAGGGTCGCAAGTTCGAATCTTGTTCCCGCTACCATTTAAACTTAATATCTGCCGAAGTGGCGGAACTGGCAGACGCACAGGACTTAAAATCCTGCGATGCTAACACATCGTACCGGTTCGATTCCGGTCTTCGGCACCAAAACTCATCTTAAAATAAGATGAGTTTTTTATTTTTCTTTAATATATAATTATCTTTTTTGTAGATAAAAACATACTTTATTCAACAAAAAGTGTTTTTAGTAAAGTCTAAAAAAGATAATATATTTCTTAAAATTCATGTCAACTTATTTATTTCCAATTAAATGGTAATTAAATTATAAATCTTATATAAAAAATATAAATTCCATAAAATTTTTGTTTTATTATGTCTTAAAAAAATAAAAGCTTAATCTATATATTTACAAATTTTTCCTGTAAATCTTGCTATAATGTTGATAAAGATAGAAGGTTAGGAGGATAAATATGCAATATGGAGTTAAAATTGATAATTACAAAAGAGCAAAGGATTCAGAAAATGTAAAAAATAATATGAAAATAGAAGCTTCTAGCATTGGGCTTATTATGGCTATGGTTGCAGGTCTTTTAATAAGTAGAGTGTATTTAGATATGACTTTTGGAGTAGTTCAAGTATTAGCTCCATTTGGATTAGCATATTTAATTGCAATAACAAATTATGAAAGAAAATATATATTATCATCAAGTTTGGGAGTTATATTAGGGTACATTACCTTGTTTAATAAGGTTAGCAACTTTTCGGCTTACATAATAATATCAACTATAGTTACCATAATTTCTATGAGTAAACTAAATAAAAAGGCTAGAAATATAGCAAGTTTTATTATTGTATTTTCAGGATTGTTTGTTTATGGAGTTTTAGTAGGAAGTTCAGATATAATTTTACACTTAATAGGTGCGATTTCAGTGACAGCCTTAGTTTTTCCTATATATTATGTTGTGAGCTATACATTAAAGTGCATAGAAGAAATAAATACTCAACATTTTTTTTCAATAGATGAAATTGTAAGTATAGAACTATTTATATGTTTATTAATAGTTGGAATTGGAACTCTATCAATAAATGATATTAGTTTTAGAAATATAGCAGCTATACTTTTTATTATAGCTTTAGCCTTTATTTCAGATACTAATATGGGTGCTGGAGCAGGTATAACTATGGGTATAATATTAGGTTTTGCTACAGGGAATCTTATGGAGAGCATAGCTATTTATGGAGCTTGTGGCTTAGTTGCCGGGATATTTAGAGAGTCAGGAAAACTTTTTACAGCCTTATCATTTAACATAATTTTTATAATAGTAACTTTATATTCTGGAGTTTTTAATAATATTTCATTTATAGAAGCCTTAGTTGGAACAGGAATATTTCTTTTAATTCCTAAAAAAATATACAATAAAATTTCTTTAGAAATAAACAAGGATAAAAAGGTTGGGCATTTTAGTGAAGTTAGATTTGCTGAGATTAAAGATGAGTTAACTGAAAGATTAAAAGATTTTACTGAAGTTTTATCTATAATGGGTAAGTCATTAAATAATCTAGTTGGTAATGATAAATTAGCTATAAAAAATAAGGGGAATGCATTGGTTGAAAATTTATCAGATAGAACTTGTAGTGACTGTGATATGAGATATATGTGTTGGAAGAGAGAACTTCATCAAACTTATAATGCTTTTTCAGATTTAATAAGAAATTATGAAAATAATTCAGGTGCTTTTCCTCATGAGCTTGAGAAAAAATGCATAAAGAAATATGCCTTAGTTAAAAATCTAGAGGACATAATGAATATCTATATGGTAAATGAAACCTTAAAGAGTAGATTAGGAGAGGGAAGAAAAATCTTATCTAATCATATAAACAATATGTCAGTTACAATTAGTGAAATAGTTGACGAGTTTGGAAATGAACTGCATCTATGTACTGATGTAGAAAAAAGTATAAAAAAATCTCTTTTAAAGTATGGCATTAATTTTGGAAGCTTAATATGTTATAACGATAAAAATGGAAGAATTAAAATTAAGATGCAAATGGAAAATTGTATGGGATCTCAAACATGTATAAAAACAGTTCTTCCTATAATAAGCGAGACCATAGGAAAAAATATGAGTATTGGAAGTGAAGGGTGTAATATAAATAGCAAAAATAATATGTGTGAGATTGTTATTGAAGAAGCGCCTAAATATCATATTAATTCCCATGTAGCAGTTGCTACTAAAGAGGGAGAAAAATTCACTGGAGATTCATATTCATATGGTAGAACAAAGGATGGTAATTATATAACTGTAATATCAGATGGCATGGGATCAGGACCTGAAGCAGGACTTGAAAGTAAAGTTTCAGTAGAAATAATAGAAAAATTTATGGAAGTTGGTTTTGATGAAAAAATAGCTATTGATGCAGTTAATGCAATTATGAGTATAAAGTTTAGTGAAGATGAAAAGTTTTCTACATTAGATATGAATAAGATAGACTTATATACTGGAAATGCTAAGTTTATGAAAGTTGGAGCTATAGAAAGCTTTATAAAGAGAGGAAATAAGGTAGAGGTTATAAATTCAAATACACTTCCTTTTGGTGTCTTAGAAGAACCAGATGTAGATACTGTTGAAAAGCAAGTAAGTAATGGGGATGTAATAGTTAGTATAAGTGATGGTATTTTAGATGTTAAAAATGATGGAAGTTTTGATACTACATGGTTAATTGAATTTTTAAAGAATACTAAGTATAGACAACCTAAGGATTTATCAATAGCTATTTTAGAAAAAGCAAAGGAATTAAGTGGAGGAAAGGCTAAGGATGATATGACAGTAGTTGTATCTAAGGTTTTTGCAATAAATTAAGAAAAGGAGAGTGTATAAGAACTAAATAAAATCTATAAATTGTTTTGTGTGTAGATTTTATTTAAAAGAAAAGTTCTTATGCACTTTCTTTTATTTTTAAGTAAATAATTAGATTTATTATTTAAAATTAATTATACGAACTTTTTTAAGAACATAATGGATTTTTTATGTGTTATAATATTAGGGCAAAATATAATATTTATGGAGTGAGTTACAATGAAGAAAAAGGTTATAGATTTTATAAAGGAAAACTCCATGATTAAAAGTGGAGATAAGGTTTTAGTAGCTTTATCAGGTGGTCCAGACTCAGTATGTTTACTACATATTTTAAGTGAACTTAGGGAATTATTACACATAGAAGTATATGCAGCCCATGTGAATCATTGTTTAAGAGGAGAAAGCGCTTTAAAAGATGAAGCTTATGTAGAAGAACTTTGTAAGAATTTAAATATAAAATGTTTTGTAAAAAGAGTAGATATAAATAAGATAAGTGAAGAACAAAACATTTCTACAGAAATGGCTGGAAGAGAAGAGAGATATAAATTCTTTGAAGAACTAAAAAATGAATATTCATTAGATAAAATAGCTATAGCACACAATGCTAATGACCAAGCAGAAACTCTTATTATGAGAGCTTTAAGAGGAACTGGCATAGAAGGGTTAGTTGGAATTAAACCAGTTAGAGATGGTATTTTCATAAGACCTATATTGATTTTAAGAAGAAAAGAAATAGAAGAATACTGTGAAATAAATAATTTAAATCCTAGAATAGATGAAACTAATTTAGAAGAAATATATTCTAGAAATAAAATAAGGCTTAAGGCAATACCATTTATAGAAGAGAATTTTAATCCAGATATAGTTGCTACTTTAAATAGATTAGCTTATAGCTGTAGTAAGGATGTAGAGTTTATACAAGAAGAAGTGGAAAAGAGATTTCCTAAACTTTGTACAAAGGAAAATCGCAGCATTCTTATTAAAGAAGAAGCCTTTAATGAAAAGGAAGCTCTATTAACAAGAATAATAAAAAAGGCATTATTTGAAGTAAGTTCTAAACATAATAACTTTGAATTAAAACATATACAGGACATAATTGCCTTAAAAGATAAAGGGACAGGAAAGCAAATTAACATAACTAATGGGGTAATTGCTTTAAATGAATATGGAGATATAAGAATAAAATTAGTAGATAGCAAAAAGGTTAAAGAGAATAAAGTTTTAAATTTAGAAAATATTAAAGATGAACTAGATAAAAATCAAAAAGTTGTAATAGAAGATGATATTTTAGGAAATTATGAATTAATAGTAGAAGATTTAAAAAAAGGTGAAAAATTTTCAAAAGATAGATTTATAAAGTCTTTTGATTATGATAAAATTTCCAATATAGATATTAGATTTAGACAAAATGGAGATAAAATAATTCCTTTAGGAATGAAGAGTAGCAAAAAGCTAAAAGATATATTTATAAATAATAAAATACCTAAAGAAGAAAGAGATTTTATACCCTTAGTGCTATTTAATAATGAAATAGCATGGATTGTAGGATCTAATGTTAGTGAAACATTTAAAGTTACAAATAAAACTAAAAAGGTAATTAAAATTACTTTTAAAGGAAAGGAAAATTAATTATGATAAGAGACATAAAAGATGATGTTAAAAAAGTTTTATATTCAGAAGAACAATTAGCTAAACGTGTAAAAGAGATGGCTGAAGAAATTAGTAAAGATTATGCTGGAAAAGATTTATTAGTTGTTGGTATATTAAAAGGTTCAGTATTATTTACCTCAGACCTTATTAAAAATATAAGCATACCATGTGAAATAGATTTTATGGCTGTTTCAAGTTATGGCAACTCAGCTCAAACTTCAGGAGTTGTTAGAATATTAAAAGACTTAGATAGTGATATAGAAAATAAGCATGTTCTTATAGTTGAAGATATAGTTGATACAGGAACAACTTTAAGCTATCTTTTAGAATATTTAAAAGCTAGAAAGGCAGCAAGTATAGAAATCGTTGCTCTATTAGATAAAGAAGCTAGAAGAACTTCAAATGTTTCAGCAAAATACAAAGGATTTGATGTACCAGATGAATTCATAGTTGGATATGGAATAGACTATGCTGAAAAATATAGAAACTTACCATTCATCGGTGCTTTAAAAGAAGAAATTTATAATAAGTAATTCAAAATATTGTAAAATACTATTTCTTATGTTAAAATTCATTAAAAATGATGGTCAGAGAGGGGGGCATAGAGATGAAAAAATTACAAAGTATGATTACTTATATAGCTATTTTTGCTGTAGTGCTTATGTTTGCATTTGCTTTTTATAGAAATGGAACTCAAGGAAAAGTAATATCATATACTGAATTTAAAGAAGCATATGTAGAAAATAAAATTGAAACAATGACCATAAAAGAAGATAAAATGTCAGTTGATGGGGTTTTTAAAGATGGTAAGAGGTTTACTTCATATGTTTCAAATAAGATGTTAGACAATCTTTTACAAGAGACTCAAGGGGTAGAAACTGAAATAAAGTATAATCCACCTAATAATATGGGTATTTGGATTAGTTTCCTTCCAACAATACTTATAATAGGTGTGATATTCTTTGGTTTATTTATGTTCACACAGCAAGCTCAAAACAGTGGTGGAAATAGAGGAGTAATGAATTTCGGTAAAAGTAAAGCTAAGATGGCTAATTTAGACGGAAAGAAAGTTACGTTCAAAGATGTTGCTGGAGCTGATGAAGAAAAAGGTGAATTAGAAGAAATTGTTGATTTCTTAAAACAACCTAAGAGATATATAGAAATGGGAGCAAGAATACCTAAAGGAGTTCTTTTAGTAGGGCCTCCAGGAACAGGTAAGACACTTCTTGCAAAAGCTATAGCAGGAGAAGCTGGTGTTCCTTTCTTTAGTATATCAGGTTCAGATTTCGTTGAAATGTTTGTTGGAGTTGGTGCTTCAAGAGTAAGAGATTTATTTGAGCAAGCTAAGAAAAATGCTCCATGTATTATATTTATAGACGAAATAGATGCTGTTGGTAGACAAAGAGGTGCTGGACTTGGTGGCGGTCATGATGAAAGAGAACAAACATTAAACCAATTACTAGTTGAGATGGACGGTTTTGGAGTTAATGAAGGAATAATTATGATAGCTGCTACAAATAGACCAGATATCTTAGATCCAGCATTATTAAGACCAGGAAGATTTGATAGAAGAATTTTAGTAGGTGCACCTGATGTTAAGGGTAGAGAAGAAGTACTAAAAGTTCATACAAGAAATAAACATCTATCAGAAGATGTAGATTTAAAAGTTTTAGCTAAAATGACACCAGGATTTAGTGGTGCAGATCTTGAAAACTTAACTAACGAAGCTGCATTATTAGCGGTTAGAGGTGGCAAAAGTAGCATAGATATGGCAGACATTGAAGAGGCTATAACAAGAGTAATAGCTGGGCCAGAGAAGAAGAGTAGAGTTGTTAGTGAATATGATAGAAGAATCACTGCAGTTCACGAATCTGGTCATGCTGTTGTAAGTAATGTTCTAGAGTATGCAGATCCAGTTCATGAAATAAGTATAATTCAAAGAGGAATGGCTGCAGGATACACAATGAATTTACCAGAGGAAGATAGAACTCACACATCTAAGAAACAGCTTAAGGATAAGATGGTTGAACTTTTAGGTGGAAGAGTGGCTGAGAAATTAGTTATTGGAGATATAAGTGCCGGTGCTAAAAATGATATAGATAGAGCTAGTCACATTGCTAGAAGTATGGTTATGGAATACGGAATGAGTGATGTTATTGGACCTATATCATTTGGTAATAGCGATGGTGGCGAAGTATTCTTAGGTAGAGACATTGGAAAGAGTAGTAACATAAGTGAAGAAACTAGCGCTAAAATAGATGAAGAAATCAAGAAATTAATTGATGAAGCTTATAATAGAGCAGAATCTATATTAAGAGAAAATATAAGTAAATTAAATGCAGTAACTGATGTGTTACTTCAAAAAGAAAAAATTGATGGTGATGAGTTTAGAGAAATATTTAAAAACTCATAGTTAAAAGAGGTACTTAAGTACCTCTTTTTTTATAATTATTATTTAATTAAGAATTATTTTATATTATAATTTCACTAAAGATATTTTAATAATACGAACAATTTTTATAAAATATATAAAAATGTTCGATAAAACTCTTTGTTTTTTAATAAATTATGGGTATAATATTAAGTAGATTACTTTGGAATGAGGTGCGGAATTATGAAAAATGATATTGAAATAGCACAAAGTGCTAAAATGGAGCCAATAATAAATATTGCTAAAAAAATAGGTCTTGGAGAAGATGATATTGAGCTTTATGGAAAATATAAATGTAAGATATCTTTAGATGCAATAAAAAAACTAGAAAATAATAAGGATGGTAAGCTTGTTTTAGTTACAGCTATAAATCCAACGCCAGCAGGAGAGGGAAAATCTACTGTTACAGTAGGATTAGGACAAGCGTTAAATAAAATAGGAAAAAATACCGTTATAGCCTTAAGAGAGCCATCATTAGGCCCTGTATTTGGAATAAAAGGTGGAGCAGCTGGTGGTGGATATGCTCAAGTAGTTCCTATGGAAGATATAAATCTTCATTTTACAGGGGATATGCATGCAATAACTTCAGCTAATAATCTTTTATGTGCAGCTATAGATAACCATATTCATCAAGGTAATTTATTAAGAATAGATTCAAGAAGAATTGTATTTAAAAGAGTTATGGATATGAATGATAGAGCCTTAAGAAATATAGTTGTTGGAATGGGTGGTAAAATAAACGGATTCTTAAGAGAAGATGGATTTATGATCACTGTTGCATCAGAAATAATGGCTATATTATGTATGGCTAGTGATTTAGAAGACTTAAAAGAGAGAATGGGAAATATTTTAATTGCATATAACTTAGATGGAGAGCCTGTTTATGCTAAGGAATTAGAAGTTCAAGGAGCTATGGCTTTACTTATGAAAGATGCCATAAAACCTAACCTTGTTCAAACTTTAGAAAATACTCCAGCAATAATTCATGGAGGCCCATTTGCCAATATAGCTCATGGATGTAATTCAATAATAGCAACTAAGACAGCTTTAAAAATGAGTGATATAACTATAACAGAGGCTGGCTTTGGAGCAGATTTAGGTGCAGAAAAATTCTTAGATATAAAATGTAGATACGGAAATTTAAATCCTGATTGTGTAGTTTTAGTAGCTACTATAAGAGCTTTAAAACATCACGGTGGCGTAAAGAAAGATGAATTAAACATATCAAATGTAGATGCTTTAAATAAAGGAATGAAAAACCTAGAAAAGCAAATAGAAAATATAAAAGCTTATGGAGTACCAGTTGTTGTTGCTATAAATAAGTTTATAACTGATTCAGATGAAGAGGTTAAAGCTATAGAAGACTTCTGCAAAAATATAGGAGTAGAAGTTAGCTTAACAGAAGTATGGGAAAAAGGTGGAGAAGGCGGAATTGATTTAGCTAATAAAGTTATAAAAACAATGGAAACTGAGCCTTCAAACTTTAAGATGATTTACGATTCAGAAGAATCAATAAAGGATAAAATATTAAAAATAGTTCAAACTATATATGGCGGAAAAGGAGTAAACTATACTCCTCAAGCTCTTAAACAAATAGCTGAAATTGAGAAATTTAATTTAGATAAGCTTCCAATATGTATGGCTAAGACACAGTATTCATTATCAGATAATCCAAGTCTTTTAGGAAGACCTGAAAACTTTGATATAACTGTTAAAGAGGTTAGAGTTTCAAATGGAGCTGGATTCATAGTTGTTTTAACAGGGGATGTTATGACAATGCCAGGGTTACCTAAAGTTCCTGCTGCTAATAGAATGGATATAAAAGACAATGGAGAAATAGTAGGATTATTCTAAATGTTTAGATAATTTTGAGGCTTATATGACACTGTTAAAAAAATAGTCATATAAGCCTTTTTTTATTTAAAAACTAGTAATTGTAATTGCTTGACAAATGTATAGTAGTTGTTAAAATTAATATTGTTATATAAAGGGTACATGGTATTTTCCGGACAGCTTTATTAGCTGTCTTTAATTATATTAAGGTGGTGTAAAACACATGATTTTATTAATAGATGTAGGTAATACAAATATAGTTTTAGGGATTCATGATAATGAAAAATACATAGCATCATGGAGAATATCTACAGATTCTAAGAAAACATCAGATGAATATTCAATACAAGTTATGCAACTATTTAATCAAGCAAAATTAAATCCAGAAGAGGTTGAAGGAATAATAATTTCTTCAGTAGTTCCTAATATAATGCATTCTTTAGAAAACATGGTTAGAAAATGTTTCTGCAAAGAACCTATTGTAGTAGGGCCTGGAATAAAAACTGGAATTAATATAAAATATGATAATCCTAAAGAGGTTGGAGCAGATAGAATAGTAAATGCTGTAGCTGCTTTTGAAAAGCATAAAAAACCTATGATAATAATAGATTTTGGAACAGCAACAACATTCTGTGCCATTACTGAAAAGGGAGATTATTTAGGTGGAAAT
Organism: Clostridium sp. 16K-1-R1; assembly: GCF_023921145.1. Taxonomy (NCBI): domain Bacteria; kingdom Bacillati; phylum Bacillota; class Clostridia; order Eubacteriales; family Clostridiaceae; genus Clostridium; species Clostridium sp. 16K-1-R1. The sequence continues at coordinate 3,032,732 of NZ_CP046515.1, read as the reverse complement.
ATATGTCCTGGAATTCAAATTTCAGCAGATGCTTTATTTGAGAGAGCAGCAAAGCTTCCAAGAATAGAACTTGAAAAACCAAAGAGTGTAATTTGTAAAAATACAGTTACAAGTATGCAAGCTGGAATAATTTATGGATATATTGGAAAAGTTGAATATATAGTTAAACGTATGAAAAAGGAAATGATGGACTTAGGAGAAAAGGAACCATTTGTATTAGCTACAGGAGGGCTAGCTAAACTTGTTTATAGCGAAACGGATGTAATTGATGAAGTAGATCGTAAATTAACTTTAGAAGGGCTTAAGATTCTTTACGAAAAAAACAAGGAGTAGAAAGTAATGAAAATATCAAACATAGTTTTAGAAAATAATGTTTTCTTAGCACCTATGGCAGGGGTTACAGATATATCTTTTAGGGGATTATGTAAAGAGATGGGTGCAGGAATTGTTTGCACTGAAATGGTTAGTGCAAAGGCATTGTACTATGGGAGTGAAAATACAAAAGAATTAATGAGAATTGCAGATGAAGAAAAACCGGTATCTTGTCAGATGTTTGGAAATGATCCAGAGATAATGGCTTATGTCACTGAGAAGCATTTTAATACAAATGATGATATATGTATAATAGATGTTAACATGGGATGTCCTGCACCTAAGATAGTAAAAAATGGTGAAGGTTCAGCCTTAATGAAAAATCCTAAATTAGCTTATGAGATCATGAGTAGCATAAAAAAAGTTGCAACAAAGCCTGTAACAGTTAAGTTTAGAATGGGTTTTGATGAAGAAAATATAAATGCTGTTGAGTTTGCTAAAATCATGGAAGAAGCAGGAGTAGATGCCATTGCTGTACATGGAAGAACTAGGGCTCAAATGTATGAAGGAAAAGCTAACTGGGATATAATAAGACAAGTAAAGGAAGCAGTTAATATTCCTGTTATAGGAAATGGAGATGTATTTACTGCGGAGGATGCTTTAAGTCTTAAAAATCAAACTAACTGTGATGGAATTATGGTTGCAAGAGGAAGTATGGGAAACCCATGGATCTTCAAGCAAATAGTTCAGAAATTAAATGGAGAAGAGGTTTATATGCCTACTCCAGAAGAAAAAATAGATATGTGTATAAGACACTATAATTTATCACTTAAATATGATGGAGAGTATAAGGCTGTAAGAGAAATGAGAAAACATGCAGCTTGGTATATAAAAGGATTAAATAATTGTACTGAAGTTAAGAATAGGCTTAATTTAGAAGCTGATCCAGAGAAGATTATGGGTATCCTTAATGAGTATAAAGAATATTTAATGAAAAATGATTTATAATATTTATCATAAATGGGGATATAACTGGATATAATAAAGCATCAGTAAAATATTAGATGTTTAATTTATACAAATAAAGGTGAGAATTAAAGCTAAATAATGATTTTTTATTTAGTGTATTCTATCTTATATAATATATAGTTTGACATAATAATCTTTAGGAATTATAATAATTTGAATAATTAGGCTTAATAATCTTAAAGTTTTTATGAATTGTATATTAACAGGTTAAGTTTAAATATGATATTATAATAATATGTTCAAAGGGGAGAAAGAAAATGAGCGAAAAGAAACATATAATGACATATGAAGGTGTTAAAAAATTAGAAGATGAATTAGAATATCTTAAAACAGTAAAAAGAAAAGAAATAACTGAAAAGATAAAAGTTGCTTTAGGATACGGAGATTTAAGTGAGAACTCAGAATATGATGAAGCTAAAAATGAGCAAGCTTTCACTGAAGGAAGAATAATTCAGTTAGAAAACATGCTTAAAAATGCTGTTGTTGTTGATGAGTCAGAAATATCAACAGATATAGTTACAGTTGGATCAATCGTTAAGGTTATGGACTTTGATTTTGATGAAGAAGTTGAGTATTCAATAGTTGGTTCAGCAGAAGCAGATCCAATGAACTTTAAGATATCAAATGAATCACCAGTTGGTGAAGGGTTAATGGGTAAAAAAGTTGGAGATGTTGTAGAGATAGAAGTACCAGGAGGAACTACTAAGTTCGAAGTTCTTGGAATAAGAAGATAGATAATATAGATGGAGGGATTTTTAAATGTCAAATGAGGAAATAAATATTCACGAAGCAGAAGAACAATTAAGTGAACAAGAGATGTTAAGAAGACAAAAGCTTGTTGAATTACAAGAAGCTGGTAAGGACCCATTTGATGTATACAAGGTAGAGAGAACACACTCTTCTGCTGATGTAAAAGATAATTTTGAAGAGTTAGAAGGTAAAGAAGTAAAAGTTGCTGGAAGACTTATGTCAAAAAGAGGTCAAGGTAAAGTAGTATTCGCTGATTTAGCAGATTTACCAGGAAAAATTCAATTATTTATTAAGATTGATAACGTTGGAGAGGAAGCTTTAAAGGAATTTAAAACTTTCGATTTAGGTGACTGGGTTGCTGCAACTGGAGAAGTATTTAAAACAAAAATGGGTGAAGTTTCAGTAAAAGTAACTTCATTTGAATTAATCTGTAAATCTTTAAAACCATTACCAGAAAAATGGCATGGTTTAAAAGACCCAGACTTAAGATACAGACAAAGAGAAGTTGATATAATAACAAACCCAGAAGTTAAAGATACTTTTATTAAGAGATCACAAATAGTAAAAGCAATAAGAGAATTCTTAGATAATAGAGGATTCTTAGAGGTTGACACACCAATTCTTTCACCGATAGCTGGTGGAGCTGCTGCTAGACCTTTCATAACTCACCACAATGCTTTAGATATAGATATGTATTTAAGAATTGCTACTGAGTTATACTTAAAGAGATTAATAGTTGCTGGATTTGAAAAAGTTTATGAAATGGGTAAAAACTTCAGAAATGAAGGGGTTTCAGTAAGACATAATCCAGAATTCACTGCTATAGAGTTATATGAAGCATATGCTGATTACAATGACATGATGGAAATCATGGAAAACATGATTGCTTATGTTTGTGAGAAAGTAAATGGATCAACTAAAGTTACTTATGAAGGAACTGAAATAGACTTCACACCACCATGGAGAAGAATTACTATGGTTGATGCAGTTAAAGAATTTGCTGGTATAGATTTCAACGAAATTAAGAGTGATGAAGAAGCTCAAGCTATAGCTAAAGAGAAAAACTTAGAATTCCCTAAACCATTAGATAAGGTTACTAAAGGTGAAGTTCTAAATATGTTATTTGAAGAATATGGTGAAGATAAATTAATCCAACCTACTTTCTTAGTAGATTATCCAGTAGAAATTTCACCTCTTACTAAAAAGAAAAGAGGAAACGAAATGTTTACTGAAAGATTTGAAGGATTTGTATATGGTAGAGAAGTATGTAACGCATACTCAGAGCTTAACGATCCAATAGTTCAAAGAGAAAGATTTGAACAACAAGCTAGAGAAAGAGAATACGGAGATGATGAAGCATACATGTTAGATGAAGAATTCATGAGTGCTTTAGAAACTGGTATGCCTCCAACAGGTGGATTAGGAATAGGAATAGACAGAATGATAATGTTCTTAACTGACTCTTCATCAATAAGAGACGTTATATTATTCCCAACAATGAAACCACAAAAATAGTTTATATAAAGTAGAAGTTTACTAAAAAGTAGACTTCTATTTTTTTATTTTATTTGAAGAGAAAAAGCTTAAAAAAATTCTAGATTATTTTTAAAATCTACTTAAAAAAACTATTGTATTTTATTTGAAATATGATATAATAAATTTGTAAATGTTCCTCGGTAGCTCAATGGTGGAGCACTCGGCTGTTAACCGATAGGTTGGAGGTTCGAGTCCTCTCCGAGGAGCCATTTTTTTTATCTAAAATTAATTAAGAAAGAATTTATAAATATATAAGCTTTTGTATGTTTATAAATTCTTTTTTTATTGACATATAATTTAGTTTTGATAAAATTAAGAGTATAACTAAATATGTACTATGATGAAGAAGAGTAATTTTAAAATCTTTTTTAGAGAGATAACGGTTGGTGAAAGTTATTAAAGGTTTAAAATGAAGGGAGCTTTTGAGTACAATTATTTTGAGAGATGAGCTTTTGCTAAAAAGGGTGGAACCGCGGAATTTTATTTCGTCCCTTTGAATGTAATGGCTTTTTTTATTTATATAAAGCCCTTAGGCTGTTAATCTAGATGAGTATTTCTAGCAGTGAATAAAACTGTTAGAAATATTTCTCAAGGAAGTTTAAAGTTCTTTATAAAGTGAAGAATTAATATAAAATAAGTTATTTAATATAAATGGAGGTAATTGTAATGGCAGTAGAAAAAACTATGGATAAAATAGTAGCCTTATGTAAAAACAGAGGATTTATATTCCCAGGTTCAGAAATATACGGTGGACTTGCAAACTCATGGGATTACGGCCCACTAGGAGTTGAATTCAAAAATAACGTAAAAAGAGCTTGGTGGAAAAAGTTTGTTCAAGAGAGCAAATATAATGTTGGATTAGATTCAGCTATATTAATGAATAGAGAAGTTTGGGTTGCATCAGGTCACGTTGGTGGATTCTCAGATCCTCTAATGGATTGTAAAGAATGTAAAGCTAGATTCAGAGCAGATAAATTAGTTGAAGATCATATGACTGCAAACGGAGCAGAAGTTGCTACAGCTGATGGATGGAGCAATGAAGAGTTAATGGACTACATAACTAAGAATAACATAGTTTGTCCAAAATGTGGAAAATTAAACTACACAGATATAAGAAAGTTCAACTTAATGTTTAAAACTTTCCAAGGAATAACTGAAGACAGTAAAAACGAAGTATATTTAAGACCAGAAACTGCTCAAGGTATATTCGTAAACTTTAAATCAGTACAAAGAACTACAAGAAAGAAAGTACCATTTGGTATAGCTCAAATTGGTAAATCTTTCAGAAACGAAATAACTCCAGGTAACTTCACTTTCAGAACTAGAGAGTTCGAACAAATGGAGCTTGAGTTCTTCTGTAAACCAGGAACTGATTTAGAATGGTTCAACTTCTGGAAAGATAGTTGTTGGAACTTCCTATTAAACTTAGGAATGAAAGAAGAAAACATAAGAATGAGAGATCATGGAGAAGAAGAATTAAGCTTCTACTCAAATGCTACTTCAGATATAGAATACTTATTCCCATTTGGATGGGGAGAACTTTGGGGAATAGCTGATAGAACAGACTATGACTTAAATAAGCATGCTGAACACTCAGGTCAAGACATGACTTACTTAGACCCAACAACAAATGAAAAATATGTACCATATGTTATAGAGCCATCATTAGGAGCAGACAGGGTTGCATTAGCATTCTTAGTTGAAGCTTATGATGAGGAAGAATTAGAAGGAGCTAATGGAAAAGTAGATGTAAGAACAGTTATGCACTTACACCCAGCTTTAGCACCATTTAAGGCTGCTATATTACCACTTTCTAAGAAATTATCAGAAAAAGCTGATGAAGTATATGCAGAACTTAGCAAACACTTCAATGTTGATTATGATGAAACAGGAAGTATCGGTAAGAGATATAGAAGACAAGATGAAATAGGAACTCCATTCTGTATAACAGTTGACTTCGATACTTTAGAAGATGGATGTGTAACTGTAAGAGACAGAGATAACATGGAACAACAAAGAGTTAAAATAGAAGATGTAAGAGCTATAATAGAAAAGAGCTTAGAATTCTAGTTTAAAAGTAAAAATAAAAACTTATAAATATATTCCACATATATTTATAAGTTTTTTTTATTTATGATTTTAAAGTACTAAAGGACATAGTTATGAATTTTGTTTTACAATTACGGACAAATGTATTTTTCGTGATATAATTTTATATGAAATTTATTAAAATGCTTTAAGGGAGACTAAAATATTATGATAAATGAAAAAAGAGTTTTAGAAAGTTTTTTAGATTATATCCAAATAGATAGCGAAACTTATGAAGAAGGTAATTTTGCTAAAAGATTAGAAAAGGATTTAATGGAAGCTGGATTAGAAGTTGAATTTGATAACAGTGGAGAAAAAATAGGTTCAAATACAGGAAACTTAATAGCTAAATTAAAAGGTAATGTAGAAGGAGAAACTATTCTTTTTGCATGTCATATGGATACTGTTAAACCTGGTAAAGGAATAAAGCCAATAATAAAAGATGGAGTTATATATAGTGATGGGACAACTATATTAGGTGGAGACGATAAAGGTGGAATAGCTGCTATAGTTGAAGCTTTAAGAGTAATAAAAGAAAACAACATAGACCATGCTAATATAGAAGTTGTATTTACAATAGCTGAAGAAACAGGTCTTTTAGGAGCTAAAAATTTAGATTATTCAAAAATAAGTGCAAAAAAAGCATTCCTTTTTGATACAAGTGGAGACCCAGGATTTATAACTACAATAGGACCTGCTCATGATACTTTAAAGGTTACTATAAAGGGAAAACCTGCACATGCTGGAGTTTCACCTGAAGATGGAATAAGTGCAATTTCCATAGCTTCAGATGCTATAGCAAACATGAAACTTTTAAGAGTAGATAAAGATACTACTGCTAATATAGGAAAAATTTCAGGAGGAGTTGCTAATAATGTAGTTTGTCCTGAAGTAATAATAGATGCGGAAGCAAGAAGTACCGTTACAGAAAAATTAGATGCTCAAACAAAACATATGGTAGAAACTTTTAAAGCTTCTGCTGAAAAATTTGGTGGAGAAGTTAATATAGAAGTAAATAGAATGTATGGTGCTTTTGTTATAGATGATAATGAAGATATAGTTTTACATGCAAAGAGAGCATTTAAAAAGTTGGGAATAAATGGAGAAACTAAAGCCTCAGGTGGTGGAAGTGATATAAATATATTTAACTGTAATGGAATAAAGGCTGTCAATCTTTCAAGTGGTGAAAGAAAGCCTCATACTTTAGAGGAACATATGAAAATTGAAGATTTAGGAACAATATCAAAAGTGGTTCTTGAATTAGTTAAAGAAAGTATAAATAAATAATTTTAATTTTAAGGATGAAGAATTTTCTTCATCCTTTTTCATAAGTTTTTAAAGTATATATTTATTTTGAAGGATTTAAAAAATTAATTATAATCAATAATATTTTAAAATAGATAAATTTATGAAAATAAGTGGTATTATATATAATAATTATTTTTATTTGGGAGGTTGCTATGAGTATGAGTTTTTTAAATAAAGGAGATAAAATAGGGATAATAAGTTGTTCAAATGGACTTAGCATAAAAAATAAAAACATAATAGAGGAATTAAAACTTAATTTAAAAAGTTTATATATAGATATGGTTGAAGGAGATACACTATATGCAAAAGAATATAATCTTTTTAGTGGGACAGGAGAAGAAAAAGCTAGAGCCTTAGAAAAATTATTCTTAGATAAAGATATAAAAATGATTTTTGATATTTCTGGTGGAGACTTAGCTAATGAAGTCCTAGATTTTTTAGACTTTAATTTAATAAAAGAAAATCCTAAACCTTTCTTTGGATATAGTGATTTAACAGTATTGCTTAATGCTATATATTCTCAGTGTGATATAACCACTTATAATTATCAATTAAGAAATTTAATTGGTAAATTTAAAGAAGAGCAAATGCAAAATTTTAAGGCTTCTTTTATAGAAGGAAAAGAAGATATATTTAACTTAGATTATAAATGGATAAATGGAAGTTATCTTGAAGGAATAGTTGTTGGTGGTAATATAAGATGTTTATTAAAATTAGCAGGTACAAAATATATGCCTAATTTTAAAGATAAAATATTATTTTTAGAAAGTTTTAGTGGAAATTCAGCTAAGATGGTAACCTATATAACTCAATATAAAAACTTAGGTGTTTTTAATGAGGTAAAAGGAATAATATTAGGTGAGTTTACTGAAATGGAAAGAGAGAATTTAAAGCCTGATATAGTAGAAATATTAAAGAGAGTTATAGGAGAAATTAATATTCCAATATTAAAAACAAGAGACCTTGGACATGGTGCAGATGCTAAATGTATTCCTATAGGAAAATATTTAATCTTTAAATAAATGACTTTATTAAATTATTTTGATAATATATTATATTATGAAACAATGAAGAATTTTTATAGGTTGTTAAGAAATCAGGGGGTTTATTAAAAATGACAGTAAATGAGCAAAACTTAAAAGAAGAAGCTTTAAGATGCTTAATGTGCAAAAATCCAAGATGCAAGGCTAATTGCCCAATAAGTACACCTATTCCAGAGGTAATAGGATTATTTAAAGAAGATAAAATAAAAGAGGCTGGGAAAATTTTATTTGAAAACAATCCTTTATCAGTAGTTTGTTCCATAGTATGTCCTCATGAAAATCAATGTAAGGGGAATTGTATAAAAGGAATAAAGGAAACACCAGTAAACTTTAGTGAAATAGAGAGAGAAATATCAGAAGAGTTTTTAGATAATCTAGAACTTACTCAAGATACTATTTTAGAAGATAAAATTGCTATAATAGGTGGAGGTCCTGCGGGAATAACAGCTGCATTTATATTAGCTAAAAAGGGATATCAAGTAACAATATTTGATGAAAATGATAAAATTGGTGGAGTATTAAGATATGGAATACCAGAATTTAGACTTTCTAGAGATATAATAGATAAATATGAAGAGGCACTTCTTAAGTTAAATGTTAAAATAAGACCTAACACTTTAATAGGAACAGTTATAACTTTAGATATGTTAAAAAGTGATGGTTATAAAGCGATATTTATAGCAACTGGAGTTTGGAATCCTAAGACTTTAAATGTTAAGGGAGAAACTTTAGGCAATGTTCACTATGCTATAGATTATTTAAAAGCACCAAAATCATATAATCTTGGAGAGAGAGTAGTTGTAATTGGGGCTGGAAATGTTGCAATGGATGCTGCTAGAACTGCGAAGAGAAATGGTGCAGATACATATGTGCTTTATAGAAAAAGCTTTGAAGATATGCCAGCTACTAAGGTTGAAATAGAAGAGGCTAAGGAAGATGGCGTAAAATTTGAACTTTATAAGTCTCCTTTAGAGATTTATGAGGATGGAGTAAAATACATACAAACAGAGAGAGTAATTTCTGAGGATGGAAGAGTATCATTTAAAACCTTAGAAGGTAGTGAAGGTGTGTTTAAATGCGATTCAATAATAGTTGCTATAAGTCAGGCTCCTAGAACTAATATAGTATCTAGTAGTAGAGATCTTTCAACAGATAAATATGGCTTAGTAGTAACTGACGAAAAGGGAATAACAACACTTAATGGGGTTTTTGCTTCAGGAGATGTGGTAAGTGGGCCTAAGACTGTAGTTGAGGCAGTTGCAAATAGTAAAAAGGTTGCTCATGCTATAGATGAATTTTGTAAAAATAATTAAAAAGTAATTAATTTTAATATTGAATTAAATAATTCATAAGGCTGTAGGAAGTTTATATAAAATAAATTTTCCTACAGTTTTTTTATGTAATTAAAAGAGCTAAGCATTAAATTGGTGATGAGATTAAGCTTGTGCAGGAAAAGAAATTATTATTTAACTCTAAATAAAAAACTCTAGAATCTAATTTAGATTTTACTAAATTGTTCTAGAGTTTTATAAATATTGGTTATATTATATTTTATTAACGAGTTTTAGTTTTAAATCCATTAGCTCTAAATCCAGGTCCGTCAGAAACTATTCTACCTATACCTCTAATTTTTCCAGAGATACATCCTCTACAATGAGCAGGTGTATCGCCTGTACATATTTTACCTGGATATAAGGCATAAAGTTTTCTATATTCACCTTCAGTAACGTTAGGCATTACTACATTTGCTCCACATTGAAGAGCTATTACTCTTCCTTGTTTATTTAATGTTTCCATAGCTGTTGTAGCAGGAATATTTATATCAGGTAAAAGTAATCTAACTATAGCCATTACTTTTAAGGCTAGTTCAAATTGTCCACCTTCAGCATCTTTTAGTGGAGTATCTTCATTTGGAATAAATGGTCCTATACCATTCATATCTACATCAAGTTCTTTGAAAAATAAAATATCATCAGCTAAGGATTCTATTTTTTGACCAGGAAGACCAACAAGACAGCCACTTCCAACTTCATATCCAAGTTTTCTTAAGTTTTTAAGACATTGAATTCTATTTTCATGACTCATACCTGGATCAAGTTCTTCATATAATTCTCTATCTGTTGTTTCAATTCTTAAAAGGAATCTATCAGCACCAGCTTTTTTTAAGGCTTCATATTCTTCAAAAGGTCTTTCGCCTATGCTTAATGTTAAAGCAACTCCTAAGGCTTTAAGATCTTTAACTATAGGAACCAAACGTTCAACAGTATAATAATCATCTTCACCGCCTTGAAGAACCAAGGTTTTATATCCATAACCAACGGCTTTTTTTGCAAAATCTATAATCTCTTCGTGAGAAAGTCTATATCTATTAAGATTTTTATTATCTCTTCTAAGTCCACAATACATACAGTTTCTTTTACATATATTAGTGAATTCTATAAGTCCTCTTAAATGTACTTCATCACCAAGGTATTTTTTTCTAACTTCATCAGCAGCTTTAAAAAGTTCATCATTTATAGAATCATCTTTTAATAATGCTATAATTTCATCTCTTGAAAGTTCATGAGTTTCTTTTGCTTTTTGTATAATAGTATTCATATTAATCCTCCTAATTAATCTGGGTATAAGGATTTTAGATATTAAAAATTACTCTTTTTATCCTAAAATAATTATTAATTAATAATTATAATTTAACAAGCTCTTTTAAACAATATAGTTAAAAATAGATTAATAATTTATTATAACATGAATATTTTTAGAAAATCATCACTAGAACAAAATAGAAGAATTCTGAATAAGTTATAATAATATGGAATGGAAAATTCCATAGTGTTATAATTAGAAAGAAATGGGATACAATTTATAAAGAACCATTATTAATATTGGTAAAAATTTTGGAGGCCACAAAATGAAGAGAGACTTTAATGAGTTTAAAGAATTTATAAAGGGAAAAAATGTAGCAGTTGTAGGAATTGGGGTAAGTAACATACCTCTTATAAAGTTTTTAGTTAAACTAGGAGCTAAAGTAACTGCTTTTGATATGAAATCAGCTGAGGAGTTAGGTGGAATTTCAAAAGAATTTGAAATATTAGGAGTAAATTTAGAACTTGGAAAAGGTTATTTAGATAGATTAACTGGATTTGAGGTTGTATTTAAAACACCATCTATGAGAATAGACAGTGAAGCTTTAGTAAGATGTAAAAATCAAGGCGCATATATTACTTCAGAGATGGAGGAATTCGTAAGATATTGTAAAGGTAAAGTTTACGGGGTAACTGGTAGTGATGGTAAAACAACAACTACAACAATAGTGTCTAAGTTATTATCACAAGAGGGATATAAAACTTGGACAGGAGGAAATATAGGTACTCCATTATTCTCAAACATAGAAGAAATAAAAGAAGAAGATAAAGTTGTATTAGAATTATCAAGTTTTCAGCTTATGACTATGGATGTTGAAATTGATGTAGCAATAGTTACTAATATAACTCCAAATCACTTAGATATGCATAAAGATATGCAAGAATATATTGATGCTAAGAAAAATGTTTTTAAATATCAAAGAGAAAATGATCTTTTAGTAATTAATGATGAAAATGAAATAACTAAAAATTTAGATAAAGAAGCAAAAGGAAAAGTTGTTAGATTTAGTTCAAAGAAAACAGCAGGAGAAGATGCATACTATAAAGATGGAAAGTTATATGTTCATGGTAAAGAAGTATGTAAAAAAGATGATATAATCATAAAGGGAATGCATAATGTAGAGAATTATTTAGCTGCATTCTTAGCTGTTTATGATGAAGTATCAATAGAATCAATGAAAAAGGTAGCAGAAACTTTTGGAGGAGTTCATCATAGATGTGAGTTCATAAGAGAAGTTGATGGAGTAAAATATTATAATGATTCTATAGCATCAACTCCAACAAGAACTTTAGCTGGATTAAAAGCTTTTGAAAAACCAGTTATACTTTTAGCAGGGGGATACGATAAACATGTACCTTTTGAGCCTTTAGCTTATGAAGGATATGAAAAAATAAAAGCTATAGTATTATTTGGAGTAACTAAAGAAAAAATAAAAGCAGCTTTCAAGAGATTAGAAGAGGAAAAAGGAATTCATGTACCAGTATACTCAGGAGAAAGCTTAGAAGAGGTAGTAAATATAGCTAAATCAATAGCTGAAAATGGAGATATAATAACACTTTCACCTGCTTGCGCAAGTTTTGATATGTTTAAAAACTTTGAAGTAAGAGGAGATAAGTTCAAGGAAATAGTAAATAATATATAATGAGATAAATATATCTTAAAATGAGCCATATTATGATTTTAGTTTAATTAATTCTATGAAATTATTAAATTTAAATCATAATATGGCTTATTTTTATTTGAATTTTAAATTGTTTTTATGTATAAAATATACTTCAGCAGACAATAATATATATGTCTCTTATGAAAATAGATAAAAACGCAACCTGGAGTATCAATAGTTGGATTTTAAACTAAACATAAGAAAAGTTAAGTATTTAAAGAATATTTTAGTAAAAGCTTGTTATTTATAATAAAATGTTATTGCTTATGATGGTAAGATAAATCTCGTCGCTAAGAGACACAGAAACAACTTAACAAAACAAATTAAAAGTTTTGAAAAAAGTTGTTGACAAAGTTTCAAAGTGATGTTAAACTAAGAAAGTCGCTTGAGGGCGACAAAGAAATGGTCTTTGAAAATTAAACAGAAGATATTAACATAAACCAGCAATTCTTTTATAAGTAATATGAGTATAGATTAAACTTTTAAATTGAGAGTTTGATCCTGGCTCAGGATGAACGCTGGCGGCGTGCTTAACACATGCAAGTCGAGCGATGAAGTTTCCTTCGGGAAACGGATTAGCGGCGGACGGGTGAGTAACACGTGGGTAACCTGCCTCATAGAGTGGAATAGCCTTCCGAAAGGAAGATTAATACCGCATAACGTTGAAAGATGGCATCATCATTTAACCAAAGGAGCAATCCGCTATGAGATGGACCCGCGGCGCATTAGCTAGTTGGTGGGGTAACGGCCTACCAAGGCGACGATGCGTAGCCGACCTGAGAGGGTGATCGGCCACATTGGGACTGAGACACGGCCCAGACTCCTACGGGAGGCAGCAGTGGGGAATATTGCACAATGGGGGAAACCCTGATGCAGCAACGCCGCGTGAGTGATGAAGGTTTTCGGATCGTAAAGCTCTGTCTTTGGGGAAGATAATGACGGTACCCAAGGAGGAAGCCACGGCTAACTACGTGCCAGCAGCCGCGGTAATACGTAGGTGGCGAGCGTTATCCGGATTTACTGGGCGTAAAGGGAGCGTAGGCGGATGATTAAGTGGGATGTGAAATACCCGGGCTCAACTTGGGTGCTGCATTCCAAACTGGTTATCTAGAGTGCAGGAGAGGAGAGTGGAATTCCTAGTGTAGCGGTGAAATGCGTAGAGATTAGGAAGAACACCAGTGGCGAAGGCGACTCTCTGGACTGTAACTGACGCTGAGGCTCGAAAGCGTGGGGAGCAAACAGGATTAGATACCCTGGTAGTCCACGCCGTAAACGATGAATACTAGGTGTGGGGGTTTCAACACCTCCGTGCCGCCGCTAACGCATTAAGTATTCCGCCTGGGGAGTACGGTCGCAAGATTAAAACTCAAAGGAATTGACGGGGACCCGCACAAGTAGCGGAGCATGTGGTTTAATTCGAAGCAACGCGAAGAACCTTACCTACACTTGACATCCCTTGCATTACTCTTAATCGAGGAAATCCCTTCGGGGACAAGGTGACAGGTGGTGCATGGTTGTCGTCAGCTCGTGTCGTGAGATGTTGGGTTAAGTCCCGCAACGAGCGCAACCCTTGTCGTTAGTTACTACCATTAAGTTGAGGACTCTAGCGAGACTGCCTGGGTTAACCAGGAGGAAGGTGGGGATGACGTCAAATCATCATGCCCCTTATGTGTAGGGCTACACACGTGCTACAATGGCTGGTACAGAGAGATGCAATACCGCGAGGTGGAGCCAAACTTAAAAACCAGTCTCAGTTCAGATTGTAGGCTGAAACTCGCCTACATGAAGCTGGAGTTACTAGTAATCGCGAATCAGAATGTCGCGGTGAATACGTTCCCGGGTCTTGTACACACCGCCCGTCACACCATGAGAGTTGGCAATACCCGAAGTCCGTGAGCTAACCGCAAGGAGGCAGCGGCCGAAGGTAGGGTCAGCGATTGGGGTGAAGTCGTAACAAGGTAGCCGTAGGAGAACCTGCGGCTGGATCACCTCCTTTCTAAGGAATACATCTTAGGACAACTAAGATGACAATGAATTCTGGATAATATCTCTGTTTAATTTTGAGAGACTAAATTCGACAAAATACTACAAAAAAGTATTGACAACGAAAAAGTTTCTTGATAAAATAATATGCGTTGTGAGAGCAACGATTAAATATGGGGGTATAGCTCAGTTGGGAGAGCACCTGCCTTGCACGCAGGGGGTCAGGAGTTCGAATCTCCTTACCTCCACCATATGTGGGTCTATAGCTCAGGTGGTTAGAGCGCACGCCTGATAAGCGTGAGGTCGATGGTTCGAGTCCATTTAGACCCACCATTGTTCTTTGAAAATTGCACATAAATTAATATAGAAACAACAAGCCAAATTGGCAAAACCAATTTCTATTCTTTGTAAAATGAGAACTATAACTAATATAGGTCAAGCTACAAAGGGCGCATGGTGAATGCCTTGGCATCAGGAGCCGATGAAGGACGTGATAAGCTGCGATAAGCTTCGGGTAGGCGCACATAGCCTGAGATCCGAAGATCTCCGAATGAGGAAACTCACATGGGAAACCCCATGTATCATTAAGTGAATACATAACTTAATGAAGGTAACCCAGGGAACTGAAACATCTAAGTACCTGGAGGAAGAGAAAGAAAAATCGATTTTCTTAGTAGCGGCGAGCGAAAGGGAAAGAGCCCAAACCGGAAACTTGTTTCCGGGGTTGAGGACATAACATAAAGAGAAGTAATGGCTAATTGAAGAGAACTGGAAAGTTCCACCGTAGAAGGTAATAGTCCTGTAAATGAAAGCTAGTATAATTGAGTTATGATCCAGAGTACCACGAGACACGTGAAACCTTGTGGGAAGCAGGGAGGACCACCTCCCAAGGCTAAATACTACCTGATGACCGATAGTGAAGCAGTACCGTGAGGGAAAGGTGAAAAGAACCCCAGGAGGGGAGTGAAATAGAACCTGAAACCGTGTGCCTACAACCGCTCAGAGCCCCTTATGAGGGTGATGAGGTGCTTTTTGTAGAACGAGCCAACGAGTTACGGTATGTAGCAAGGTTAAGTACTTAAGGTACGGAGCCGAAGGGAAACCGAGTCTGAATAGGGCGACTAGTTGCATGCCGTAGACCCGAAACCGGGTGACCTATCCATGGCCAGGTTGAAGCGAGGGTAAAACCTCGTGGAGGACCGAACCACGTTGCTGTTGAAAAAGCATGGGATGAGCTGTGGATAGCGGAGAAATTCCAATCGAACCCGGAGATAGCTGGTTCTCTCCGAAATAGCTTTAGGGCTAGCGTCGAGTATGAGTAGTGGAGGTAGAGCACTGAATGGGCTAGGGGGCATAGCGCTTACCGAACCTTATCAAACTCCGAATGCCACATACTTTGAGCTCGGCAGTCAGACTACGAATGATAAGATCCGTGGTCAAAAGGGAAACAGCCCAGATCGTCAGCTAAGGTCCCAAAGTGTAAGTTAAGTGGGAAAGGATGTGAGATTTCTAAGACAACTAGGATGTTGGCTTAGAAGCAGCCATTCATTAAAAGAGTGCGTAATAGCTCACTAGTCGAGAGATCTTGCGCCGAAAATGTAACGGGGCTAAACTTACCACCGAAGCTACGGGCTTGAACTTAGTTCAAGCGGTAGGAGAGCGTCGTAACCGGGCTGAAGTCGTACCGTAAGGAGCGGTGGACTGGTTACGAGTGAGAATGTTGGCATCAGTAGCGAGATGTGGGTGAGAATCCCACAGGCCGAAAACCTAAGGTTTCCTCAGGAAGGTTCGTCCGCTGAGGGTTAGTCGGGACCTAAGCCGAGGCCGAAAGGCGTAGGTGATGGACAACTGGTTGATATTCCAGTACCACTACCATCGTTATTATCGATGGCGTGACGCAGGAGGATAGTGTGTGCTAGCTATTGGATGCTAGTCTAAGCGTTTAGGCAGTGAGAGTAGGCAAATCCGCTCTCATAATGCTGAGGCGTGATGGGGAAGGTTCCACGGAACCGAAGTACATGATTCCACGCTGCCAAGAAAAGCGTCTAGAGAGAGAAGTAGTGCCCGTACCGCAAACCGACACAGGTAGGTGAGGAGAGAATCCTAAGGCCGGCGGAAGAATTACAGTTAAGGAACTCGGCAAATTGACCCCGTAAGTTCGCGAGAAGGGGTGCCTACGAGAGTAGGCCGCAGAGAATAGGCCCAAGCAACTGTTTAGCAAAAACACAGGTCTCTGCTAAAGCGTAAGCTGATGTATAGGGGCTGACGCCTGCCCGGTGCTGGAAGGTTAAGGGGAACACTTAGCGCAAGCGAAGGTGTGAACTTAAGCCCCAGTAAACGGCGGCCGTAACTATAACGGTCCTAAGGTAGCGAAATTCCTTGTCAGGTAAGTTCTGACCCGCACGAATGGCGTAATGACTTGGGCACTGTCTCAACTGTAAATCCGGCGAAGTTGTAGTGCGAGTGAAGATGCTCGCTACCCGCGATTGGACGGAAAGACCCCGTAGAGCTTTACTGTAGCTTAGCATTGAGTTTTGGTATTGTCTGTACAGGATAGGTGGGAGACTAGGAAACCAGGGCGTCAGCCTTGGTGGAGTCAACCTTGGGATACCACCCTGACAGTACTGAAATTCTAACTGGCGGCCATGAATCTGGTCACAGGACATTGTTAGGTGGGCAGTTTGACTGGGGCGGTCGCCTCCTAAAAAGTAACGGAGGCGCCCAAAGGTTCCCTCAGAACGGTCGGAAATCGTTCGAAGAGTGCAAAGGCAGAAGGGAGCCTGACTGCGACACCCACAAGTGGAGCAGGGACGAAAGTCGGGCTTAGTGATCCGGTGGTACCTCGTGGGAGGGCCATCGCTCAACGGATAAAAGCTACCTCGGGGATAACAGGCTGATCTCCCCCAAGAGTCCACATCGACGGGGAGGTTTGGCACCTCGATGTCGGCTCGTCGCATCCTGGGGCTGAAGTAGGTCCCAAGGGTTGGGCTGTTCGCCCATTAAAGCGGCACGCGAGCTGGGTTCAGAACGTCGTGAGACAGTTCGGTCCCTATCCGTCGCGGGCGTAGGAAATTTGAGAGGAGCTGTCCTTAGTACGAGAGGACCGGGATGGACTGACCTCTGGTGTACCAGTTGTTCCGCCAGGAGCACAGCTGGGTAGCTAAGTCGGGAATGGATAAACGCTGAAAGCATCTAAGCGTGAAGCCAACCTCAAGATGAGATTTCCCATAGCGTAAGCTAGTAAGATCCCTTGAAGAACACAAGGTTGATAGGTCGGGGGTGTAAGCATGGTAACATGTTCAGCTGACCGATACTAATAGATCGAGGGCTTGACCAAATATAGTATTAATTATGTGCAATTTTGAAAAAACAAAATATTTCTAATAATCTGGTGATGATGTTCTTTAGGGTAACACCCGTTCCCATTCCGAACACGACGGTTAAGCCTTTAGAAGCCGATGGTACTGCACGGGAGACTGTGTGGGAGAGTAGGTGGTCGCCAGGTCAGTATTCCTCGATAGCTCAATGGTGGAGCACTCGGCTGTTAACCGATAGGCTGGAGGTTCGAGTCCTCTTCGAGGAGCCAAATCTAGTGATGATGCGTTTAAGGGTAACACCCGTTCCCATTCCGAACACGACGGTTAAGCCTTTAACGGTCGATGGTACTGCACGGGAGACTGTGTGGGAGAGTAGATGGTCGCTAGGTAAGATAAAGCTTGAATTTTAATTCAAGCTTTTTTATTTTGTAATTTTTATAATATCCACATGAAAGGTTTAATTTTTAAAATTAGATTTTCCTGTGGATATTTTTATTTTAAAAATTATCCACAGAATTTATTGAATTAAAATATAAAATATATTTGTGGATAACTTTTGAGTAGTAATACTTGTCCTATAGCAAGTTGAATTATTATATTATAGTTTAGATTATTTTTAATAAGATTTATAATATTTAAATTTATGTCTTAAGATTGTGAAGTTAAGTTTATGCGGTTTGAGTTTTAAATTAAGTTTAAAAGCACAATTACATTAAAAATAAGATAAGAATATATATTTATTAATAGAATCTTATATTTTTAAATAAAAATTTAAATAAAAAAAGATTTGTATTTTATAATTGATATTCTCTCTATATATAATTTGAGTTAATTTTCAAATATTAATTTAACAACTTTAATAGTTTTTTGCTTTTTATTATCTTTAATACTTTTTAGGAATATAGTAGTATTTACGTTATTGTAAATAGTATAAGTTTCTGTTGATAAAATCTTTCTTATTTTACTTGTGTATAAATTTTAAGAAATTCTCTAATAAAGAGTTTAAAATTAAGGAACACTTTTTATTCTTAAGAATACAATATAGTGTGGTTAAAATATTAAATTATAGTTATAAATTTAATTAATAAAAAGTAATGTATAAAAATAAGTTATAAAAAAATAAGGTATAGAAAAATAAGTTATAAGGATAAATCATAAAAATAGATTATAAAAATAGATTATAAAAATAGACTATAAAAATAGACTATGAAAATAAATTGTAGAAAAGTAATTCAAAATTAAAATATAGTAATTTACTAATTAATTCAATATGAGTTAAGTCTTTATCACATAAAAATAATATTTTTAAGTTAAATTAATGTTATTTTTAGAAAAGGAGCTTTTTAGTGGCTTTATAATGTATTTTTTGTTATATATTAATCTAATAAATATATTTTTATAAAAAAAATCATAAAATTTTTAAAAAATGTATTGACATATTAGCTATATATCTATATAATTAATACTTGTGAAGAGCAAATGTTCTTTGGTGGTAAGGCTCGATAGCTCAGTCGGTAGAGCAGAGGACTGAAAATCCTCGTGTCGCTGGTTCGATTCCTGCTCGAGCCACCAGTGTGGCGCTATAGCCAAGTGGTAAGGCAGAGGTCTGCAAAACCTTTATTCCCCGGTTCAAATCCGGGTGGCGCCTCCATAAAAAACCTCAGTAACTTTACTGAGGTTTTTGCTTTGCAGAAATTTACATATACACACTAAATTTTATTCCAAACACTAAGAATTAAGTGGATTTATATTTTATAAATCCACTTTTTTCATTAAACATTAAAAGGGACATGTTAATATGTCTTTTTTAGTTTATTTAGCATAAATAAAAGTAAATGTTATGCAGTATCTGGAACTCTCTCCTTTATTCTTCTTAAACCTTATTATAAATAAAAGTACATTTTATGTGGTAGCTAATAAATTCTTATAGCCTTAGTGCAATCTACATGTTTTATTGATGGTTATGATATTAGTTTATCCTTAGCTAGAATATTAATTTCACTATTAACCATAAGAAACATTTAATATTTTATTATTAGTTTATCTTTAGCTGTGTCGAAAAGAATTGATGATCCTATTGGTAAGGTTATATTAGGATAGTCATGACCAAAAGGAATATTATATATAATTGGTTTTTTATATGGTAATAGTATAGAAAGTATAGTATTTATTGTTTTAGGATTATACGGTGTGAAATGTCCTATTAAAAAAGCTCTACAAGAATCTAGTTTACCTGAAAGTTTTAATTGCATTAAGTATCTATCTATAGCATAATTCTCTTCATTTACATCTTCAATCATGAGAATTTTATTTCGAGTATTTATTTCATAAGGAGTTCCTAAGGTGCTACATATCATAGTTAGGTTTCCACCACAAAGAATTCCTCTAAATAGTTCCTTATTTTCCACTTTAAAATCCTTTGTAGATATGTTAATTAAATTGCTCTCATCAGTAAGCAGTGATAGAAAGCTATTTTTAGTTATTTCATCTGAACTAATTTTAGAATTTATCATAGGTCCATGAAATGTTATTAAGCCTGTCTTTTGAGATAAGTAATTTAAGAGAACTGTTAAATCACTATAGCCACATAAAATTTTAGGATTTTTTTTAATTACTCCTATATCTAAATAGGGTAACATTCTTATACATCCATACCCACCTCTATAAGCTACTATTGCTTTAACTTCCTTATCTTTAAACATCTCCATTAAATCTTCAGCTCTTTCTTTGTCAGAAGCAGCTAGATAATCATTTTTTCTTCTTAAATATTTTCCTTCTTTAATTTTAAAGCCAAGATTTTTAAATGAGGATATATTATAGTTTATTACATCAGCACTATCTCCACTGGCAGGGGAAACAATACCTATAGTATCACCAACTTTTAATTTTTGAAATTTCACCATAAAACCTCCTAAAAAAATAGAGAGCATAAATTGCTCTCAATAATCTTTTAGTTAATTATATGCAAAAATATTTTTATGGTTACAGATAAATTTAAAACATATCTTTTTTATATAGTATAAATGCTATTACACCACAAAGTATTACAGATAAAGTCATTATTATATGGAACCCATATGGATGGTGTAATAGTGGTAAGTAGTCAAAGTTCATTCCGTATATACCAGAGATAACTGTAAGGGTAGACATAAGGATTGTAACTGAAGCTAAGACTTTCATCACTATGTTTAGGTTATTAGAAATAACAGAAGCAAAGAAGTCCATGGTACTACCTAGAATGTTACTATAAATATCAGTCATCTCAATAGCCTGTTTATTTTCTATTATTACATCTTCTAAAACATCTTTATCTTCTTCATATCTTTGAATAACATCAAGTTTTAACATCTTTTCTAATGTAATTTCATTAGATTTTAAGGATGTTGAGAAATATACTAAGGATTTACTTAATGAGTGCAATTGTACTAACTCTCTGTTTTTCATTGATTTATGAAGACGCTTTTCTATCATAATACTTTTTTTATCTATTTGTCTTAAGTATAAAAGATAATATGTAGAAACTCTGTTTAGAATTTGTAAAATAAATCTTGATTTTTTAAATGAGTAAAAATTACGAACTTTGTTTGAAGAGAAGTCGGTTAATACCTTGCTATTTTTTAAGCATACAGTAATTAATTCATTTTTTGTATGAATTATTGCTAATGGATAAGTATCATATGTTAAGGAGTTATCCTCCATTTCTGTAAAAGGAATATCGACTATTATTAATATAAAATCTCCTTCAATTTCTATACGAGAAGTTTCTTCATCATCTAAAGGTGCTCTTAAAAATTCTAAAGGAACTCCTGTTTTTTTAGAAATAAGAAGTAATTCTTCCTGAGAAGGTGCTATTATATTAACCCAACAACCTGGTTCAAGGGAAGCAATTTTCTTTAAAGTCCCATCATTTTCACTTAAAGATTTATATATCTGAATCATTTTCTCCCTCCCAAAGCATTAAGTTATATTTTGTTTCAATTATCATTAAACAAGTTATTTAAAATAAAATCAAGATAATTTTTATAATTAGCTTAGATATAACAAAGAAAGTAATAGAAATAAAGAGGTACAAGCAATACAATTACTATAAACTTTAAATATGAGCAATTAAGATTGAAATCAATAAAATTTTACACTTATCTAGGTAGATTTAATTTTTGAAAATTAGTATAATGTGATTTGTTTATAATATTAAAAGTCGGGGGATTTTTAAATGGGCACTATGCATAAGGAAGTTGTCAAAAAAAGAAGGGATGTAGCTATTGTAATTAGTATAGTTTGCATGAGCTTAGCTATAAGCCTATCTAATTTTTTTGGCAATATTAAATTTGAGTCTTTTAATGCAGAGACAATAACAGATCCAATATTTCTAGTTTTAACATTAGTTATATTCTTTAGAGAGTATAGAAAATGTAAGACAAGTTATAAATATTCCATAGTAGCTAATCAACTAATGATTCATAAGGTGAAAGCTAATAAGCAATCAACTTTAGAGAACATAAAGTTAAATAATATTGTTTATTTAGGTAAAGATTATTCTAAAGAAGCAAAGGATTTTAAAACTTCTTCTTGTAAGAAATATGTGTGTAGTTTATTAGATAGAACAGGTCATTATTGTTGTATATATAAAAATGGTGATGGATATAATAAATTCTATTTTAAGCCAAGTAAAACACTTGTTGATAAATTAGAAAAAAACTTAGCTATTTAAGAAAAGAGAGTCTTTTGACTCTCTTTTTTTAATATAAATTTTCCTTAGACATATTGAAGGTTTCTTTAACCTCTGAAAGAAGAAAATCGCTTTCTATAAGATCTAAGGCTGTTGAAATAAGGGCATAAGAAGCTGAAAGCGCTTGTTCTTGAGCAAAGGATGATATTGTTGCATCTGCAAATTCTTTAGTTCCATAGTCAATATTTACATTATCAACTATGTTTATATAAGGATGAATACAAGGTACCTTGTGACTTACAGTTCCTAATGAAAGACCAGCATCTATATCTCTTGGTTTTCCTATGTTTATTATTCCGTTTTCTTTTAAATTATGACTATATAATCTATTTAATACTTGATTAGATAAAAGCTCTTCATTAGGTGGCTCATAAAGTTCAACACAACTTTCTAAGTTCATTGTGTCAGAAATACAAGCAATAAGGTTTCTTATTTTATTTTCTATACATTTTGCAGTTTTGGTGCTTTCTGCTCTTATATATAATTTACCTTCTGATTCAACAGGTCTTAGAAGAGGTGTAACGCCTCCTTGAGATAAAATAGTGTGTATGTTAGCTTTCTTACAGAAGCCCTTAGATAAAGCGTTTATTACATTAAAAGTTAGCATAGTACCATCTAAAGATGTAAAACTATCAAAATCTAAGAAACTTAATCCATCATGACCTTTAAAAGTTACTTTTAGAGGTATAATTGCCTTTGAAGTACCACTTTCAGAGGTTATTATATCTGGGTGAGTTGTTAATACCACATCTATATCATCAAAAATACCTTGTCTAACATAAGTAGACTTAGTTCCACCTAAATATTCTCCAGGACATCCTATTAATATTACTGTTCCACCAGACTTTTCAATTACCTTGCTTAATCCTAAGGCACTTGTAATTGATATAGTAGTAAGAAGATTATGACCTGTTATATGTCCTCCCTTAGATTTAATAGCATCATATTCGCATAAAAAGCATATTTTAGGGTATCCATTTCCTTTCTTAGCATAGAAAGCAGTATCTAAATCTAAAAATTTTTCTCTTACATCAAAATCTCTATCTCTTAGGAAATTACATATATATTTGCAAGCGTCATATTCTTTGTAACTATCTTCAGGATTATCATGCAGAAATTTACAAAGATTAAAGAGAGCTTCTTTTTCTGTAGATAAATAAGAAATAACTTCCTGTCTCATTGAAAAAACCTCCTAAATATTTATAGGATTAGTTTGTGCTACAATAGAAAAAATATTAATTTTTATTTATTTAAATATTTTTCCTGCTGAATTATGTATAGAAAAATATTATATGGAAAAAATATAGAAAAATAGAGATTTAAGGAGTGTTATCTATGAATAAGTCAATTTGTATAATTTGTGGCAAAGAGGGTAATGGTATAATGATAAGAGGAAAATTAATATGCACAGAATGTGAGAAAAAAGCTATAAGTTGTGATATTAATAGTGAATTCTATGAGTTTTATAAAAATAGATTAAAAGAAGAAGTTTATAAGAAAAAATTAGGGTAACAGAGGAGTGGTTAACTTTGAGAAATATTCCTATAATTAATGGGATATCAATGTACTTAAGAGAAGAAATAGTACCTTTTTCTATGCCAGGTCATAAGAATGGACGAGGCTTTAAGGGATTTGAAGAAATACTTTTACAAGGTGATTTAACTGAAGTTGAAGGATTAGATAATTTGCAGCATCCAGAGGGAATAATTAAAGAAGCTGAGGATAAACTTTCTAAGTTATATAAAAGTAAAAAGAGTTATTTTTTAGTTAATGGAAGTACTTGTGGAAATTTAATAATGATATTTTCTTTGTTTAAAGAAGGAGATAAAGTTTTAGTAGAAAGAAATTGTCACAAAAGTATAATGAATGGAATAATAATGAGAAAATTAAAACCAGTTTTTATAAATAATATATTTCATTCAAAATTAAAAGCACCAGTAGGAATTGATTTAAATCATTTAAAAGAGCAAATAAGTTTAAATAAGGATTTAAAAGGAATAATATTAACCTACCCTAATTATTATGGCGTAGGAGTTAATATAGATGAGACTATAAAAATAGCTAGAGAGGCAAATTTAAAAGTTGGAATAGATTCAGCTCATGGAGCACACTTTGGATTTAACAAGTTATTGCCTGAAAGTGTACAAGAATTAAAGGCTGATATAGTTGTAATGAGTGCTCATAAAACTTTACCAAGTTTAACACAGACTGCTTGGATGCATGTTAACAATGAGGATTTTATTGAAGAAATAGAATTTTATAAAAACATTTTTATGAGTACTAGCCCTTCATATATGTTTATGATGAGTTTAGATTATTCAAGAAATTTTTTAGAAGAACATGGTGAAGAGGCATACAATAACTTGTTTAAGATCATAGAGGATTTTAAAAATAATATTAAGGACTTATCATATTTTAAAATATTAGATAAGGAATTTTTAATTAATGGATTAGAAAAAAATATTAAGATAAATGATATTAAGATAGATAATAGTAGAATAGTACTAAACTTAAGGGAAAATTTAAATGGGAATAAACTATTAGATTATTTAAGAAGTAAAAATATACAATGTGAAATGAGTGATAATAAAAATGTTGTTTTAATACCGTCACCATTTAATACTGAAGAAGATTTTAAAATTTTAAAAGATGCTTTAAAATCTTGTGATATAAATTGTCTTAAAGATGAAGAAATAGATTTTTATTTAACAGATTTACCAGAGAAAAAATTAGAACCTTTTGAAGTTTTAGATTTAGAATATGAAAGAATTAATATAAATGATGCTGTAGGTAAAATTGTAGCAGAGAGTATAGTTCCGTATCCACCAGGAGTCCCTATGCTAATAATGGGCGAAGTAATAGAAGAAAGACATGTTAAATTACTTAATGAGTATATGAAAAATAAAGTAGATTTAATAGGGATAAAGGATAAAAAAGTTAAGGTAATAAAGAATAAGTAAATACTTAAAGAATATATTAGTTAGGTTGTATCGAAGTTGGGAGTTAAATAAAGAATATAATAAGTATTTTTTATTTATAAGATTTTGGTACAACCTTTTTAATTTATTAAATAAACGATTAGAAGATTATTTGATATAATAATCCTTGTATTAAAATTATTACATAAGACTTTTTAGGGAGTTTTATAGAATTTATTTAATATATTTTTAGAGAAAAAAACGTGTTTATATAGATTGGAGTAGTTATGGGTAAAATATTTTGCATAATGGGGAAAAGTGGTTCTGGTAAGGATACTATTTTAAAAGAGATAAATAAGGTTGAAGATTTAAATTTAAAAACTATAGTTACATATACAACTAGACCTAAAAGAAATAATGAAACAGATGGAGTGGAATATTTCTTTATAGATAAAGAAAAGCTAGATGATTTTAATAGAGAAGGTAAGATAATAGAATGTAGAGTTTATGATACTGTTCATGGAAAATGGTATTACCTAACTGTAGATGATGGCCAAATAAACTTAGAAGAAAATAATTATATAGTTATTGTAACTTTAGAGGCTTATTCTGAGTTTAGAAAATATTTTGGAGATGAGAAATTAGTACCACTTTACATAGACTTAGATGATGGAGTTAGACTTGAAAGAGCATTAAAAAGAGAGAGAGAACAGAAAAGTCCTAATTATAATGAGATGTGCAGAAGATTTTTAGCAGATAATGAAGATTTTAGTGAAGATAAATTACTAAATAACAATATAATTAAGAAATATAACAATTACAATTTAGAAGAATGTATAAGTGAAATATATGATGTAATAAGAAAAACTTCTAAATAATCTGGGGGAAAATAATATGAAAAATGCATTAAAGTTAACTTTTATTGGATTTCTAATAATATTAGTAGGAATATACTTAGCGGTTTCTGATATAGATACATATGGAGTACATAAAGTTCTTACTATAGTAGGAGTTATTTTAGCTGGTTTTGGCATAAAGAGCATAAAATAACTTAGCTATTAAAAATATTAATTTTAAATAAAAAGTAAATTATATAACTTATGAAATTAAAGCAATAATAAGGTTTGGTTAAGGGTTGTAAATAATGATATAATTATTTAAAACATAAATTTGAATTTTAGGGTAGAGATGTGAGGAGGACGTGTTATGAAATTAGTAATATCTATAGTTCAGGATGATGATGCTTTAGATTTAGTTGATGCGTTAAATGAGAAAGGTTATAGTGTAACTAAATTAGCTACAACAGGTGGATTTTTAAAATCAGGAAATACTACACTTTTAGCTGGGGTTCAAAAAGAAAAGGTTGATGATGTTATAAGTATAATAAAAGATATATGCCAAACAAGAAAGGGCGTTGTAAGTTCATCTGCAAGTGTTTCTGAACCAGGTGGAGTGTATATACCATATCCTATGGAAGTGCAGGTTGGAGGAGCTACAATATTTGTTGTTGATGTAGATAAATTTATAAAGATTTAAAATAGAAAGGAAAGTGCATAAATGATAGGTCACAATAAAGTTAGAGATAGATTTAGTAAAAGTGTAAGTAAAAATGCACTTTCCCATGCTCATTTAATTATTGGTGAGGATGGAATAGGAAAAAGTCTTTTAGCAGATGAATTTGCTTATAAGATTTTAGGAATACCATCACAGAGAGAACATGTAGATATTGTTCATTATAAATCTGAAAAGGCCTCTTTTGGTGTTGATTTAGTAAGAAATATTATAGCTGAGGCAAATAAAAAACCTTATGAATGTGATAGAAAGGTTATAATAATTCATAATGGAGAAAAGCTTACAGTTGCAGCACAAAATGCTTTATTAAAGACCATAGAAGAACCTCTTACAGGTATTTTTATAATAATTTTAAGTAGTAATATTGATTCTATATTAGAAACTATAAGATCTAGATGTCAAATACATAGGTTAGCACCTCTTAGTAAAGAGGAAATTAATTTATATATATCTAAAAAGTATAATGGAATAGATGATGAATTAAATAGAACTCTTATATCTTTTAGTGAAGGTATCCCAGGAAGAGTTGATAAATTCATGAATGATGATATTTTTAAGGATATAAGAAATACAGTTATAGAGATGTTAAAAGATATTGGGCATGGGAAAATAGAAGTTCCTATAAAATATTCTGATAAATTTTATAGCATGAAGGGTAACGAAGAGGAAATCTTAGAGACCATAACTATTTTTGCCAGAGACTCAATTATATTTAAGGAAATAGAAAGCAACTTGTCCATAATAAATGGAGATAAAATAGATGATATTAGAGAAATAGCTAGTAATTTATCCTATAATAAATTAAATAGGATAATAAAAGTAGTTAATGAGGCCAGAAATAATTTAAAAAGTAATACTAATTTATGGCTAACTTTAGATAGTATGCTGATTAGTATATTGGAGGAATAAAAATGATAGAAGTAATAGGAGTCAGATTTAAAAAAGCTGGTAAAATATATTACTTTGGTCCTAATGGTATAGAGATAAAGAAGGGTCAAAACGTAATTGTTGAAACTGCTAGAGGTATTGAATTTGGAGAATGTGTAATTGGTATAAGAAAAATTAGTGAAGAGGATATCGTTGCACCATTAAAATCTGTATTAAGATTAGCTACAGAGGAAGATATAAATAAGCATAAGGAGAATAAAGCTAAAGAAACAGAGGCTTTTGAAATATGCTTAAAGAAGATAGAAGAACATAATTTAGTAATGAAACTAATAGATGTAGAATATACATTTGATAATAATAAGGTTATATTCTACTTTACTGCAGAGGGTAGAGTTGACTTTAGAGAATTAGTAAAAGATTTAGCAACTATATTTAAGACAAGAATAGAGCTTAGACAAATAGGGGTTAGAGATGAGGCTAAAATGATAGGTGGACTTGGACCATGTGGAAGACCTCTTTGTTGCTCTACATTCTTAGGAGACTTTGCTTCAGTTTCAATAAAAATGGCTAAGGAACAAAGTTTATCACTAAATCCAACTAAGATATCAGGAATATGTGGAAGACTTATGTGTTGTTTAAATTATGAGCAAAGCACATATGAAGAAATAAGAAAAGAACTTCCTAGAGTAGGATCTGTAGTTGAGACTGAACTTGGAAAAGGTGAAGTAGTAGGTAACAACGTATTAAAGGAATTAGTAAGAGTTAAATTACCAAGAAAAAATGAAGAGATTATACAGGATTTTAAAATGTATGATGTAAAATTAATCTCAGGTAGCTATGAAGGTGAAGTAGAGGATACAAACATTAGATTAGAAATTACTGATGAAGCGGATAAAGCATTAATTAAAAATCTAATAAAAGATAATTAAAATTAAATTTTTAATACGGTATAGGGGTATTCTTTAGCATGTTAATTCTAATTTTACTAGAATAGGCTAAATATGCTTAAAAGAGATATTAAATACTTTAAAAATTAGCAAAAATATGATAATATAAATATGGTATTTTTATACCAACATTTTAGGAGGTGTTTTATTATGGCATACAAAATATTAGACACATGTGTAAGCTGTGGAGCATGCGCTGCTGAGTGTCCTGTAGATGCAATATCACAAGGAGATACTCAATTCGTTATAGATGCAGATACTTGTATCGATTGCGGAAACTGCGCTAATGTTTGTCCAGTAGGTGCACCAGTTCAAGAATAATATTATTAAAGATCATCTTCGGATGATCTTTTTTTTGCAGCTTTAAGCTGCTTTTTTTATTTTAAAGTAAATTTTGAATAAATGTAGGAGAGTGTTGGGAAAATATAATATAAAAAATGGTAGGAAGGGTGAGTGATTTGAAACTAAAGGATTTAAGAGTTCTAGAGGGGAGAAATATAAAGGGAGAAGAAAATCTTATATTTATAGACATAGAGGAATCTGAAAGAAAAAGATTATATTGGTTAATAAGTGATTATGAGTTCATATGCAGAAAGATGAATATGGAAGGTACCTTAAAAGAGGCTATATATAATGAGTTTGGAGGATGTGCGTGGTTAACTTACTCTAATAAGGAATTAGCTTTATTTATAATTGAAAGCTTAATAGAGAGAGTAAGTGCAGATAAATTATTAAATGAAGCTGTAGCTAAAAAGCAACGGATTTGGGAGTATAACTTATTAGAAGAGTGTTCTAAGAAAAAAATAGACTTCTTTAAAGAGGATGATGAAATAATAGTAGGGTATGGAGTTAATTCTAAGAGAATAAGTAAAGAGGATTATGAAAATAAAAATTATAATCTGGATTTAATAAATAATGGAGTTATTCCTATAGTATCTATAACAGGAACTAATGGTAAAACATCTACTTCAAGATTAATATATAAAGGTTTTGAGAATTTAGGGTATTTCTCTGGATTGGCTATGACTGGTGGGATAATTATAAATAATGAGTTTGTAAAGAAGGGAGATACTACAGGATTTTATAGTGCTAAAAAGGTTCTTACCAATCCACAGGTTGAAGTTGGGGTTTTAGAGACTGCTAGAGGTGGTATTTTAAGAAAGGGATTAGGATTTAAAAATTCTAAGGTTGCCATAATAACATCCTTAGCAGAGGACCACATAGGGGTAGATGGAATAAAAGATATTAATGATTTACTAGATATAAAATTAATTACAACTAGAGAAGTTTTACCAGAAGGAAAAGTAATAATAAAGGCAGAACCAAAGCTATATGAAGTTCTACAGACAAAAGAAAATTTAGTTTTATTTAATTCTAAAAAGAATGAATATATTGAAAAACACATGAAAAATGGTAAGGAAGCTTGGTTCGTAGAGGATGAAAATGTAATATTTTTTGATGGTAAAGATAAAAATATTATCTCTAATATAAAAGATTTTAAGTTTACTCATAATGGTAATTCAAAAACTAATATAAATAATATTTTGGTATCTATAGCTGCTATATATGAAGTACATAAAAATTTAAAGGAAGTAGTGGAGTGCTTAAAAAATATAGAGTGTGATGTCTATAACAATATTGGAAGACAAAACATAATTGAATTTGAAAATTTTAAGATTATATTGGATTATGGTCATAATCCAGAAGCCTTTGAGAAATTATTTTACCTAGCTAATAAGATCAAAAGAAATAAGATCATTTCTATAGTTTCATCACCAGGAGATAGGCTTGATGAATACATAAAAGAATTAGGAAGAATAGCAGGTAAAAATTCAGATACTATTATAATAAAAGAAACCTTTGATAGAAGGGGAAGAGAGGAATTAGAAATAACTAATTTAATAAAAAGTGGGATAAATGAAGTTGAAAATAAATCAGTAGAAGTATTATCAATAATAGATGAAGAAGAAGCTATCAAAAAGGCAATATCAATGGCCGAAGAAGGAGACATTATAGTAGATTTTACTCAACATTTAGATGTAGTAATACCTGTTATAAATAAATACTTATCTAATCATGGAAAAGAAATTATAGAGGTTGATTTAGAAGACTTTCACTAAAGAAAAAGACTATATCAAATTCCTAAGTAATGGAGTTTGCATATAGTCTTTTATATCATATCTTCAGAAGTTAGCTCTAATATTTTTATTGTAGTATTTTCAGGAAGTGATTCAGAATTTACTGATAAAACTTGATCATGAGTTATTTTAAAACCTTTCATTTCCATTAGAAATTTATCTACAGTATTTAAATAGAAACTTAATTTTGCAGTTTTATAATGCATTGGAATAACGTAACTAGGATTTATATCTAGGATTACCTTTTTTAGATTTTCTACAGAAATAGTTAAATGTTCTCCTACAGGAACAAATAATATATCTATATGGCCTAGTTGCTTTATAACTTTAGAAGAAAGTATATGTCCTAAATCTCCTAAATGACAAAGTGTTATGTCATCACAAAGAATTTTAAATATGAAGTTTTTATCACGTTTTAATCCAAAGCAATCATCATGAAAAGATAAATATGATTTAACTTTGCAAAAGGTATTTTGATAATCAACTAAGTCTGTTAATACTTTTGCTTCATCATTAATGTATTTTGTACAATTATGATCGAAGTGCATATGACTTATAGTAACTAAGTCCACATCACCTTTATAGGGAATATATCCTATATCTATATCAAATGGGTCCATTAATATACGTTTTCCAAGATTAGTTTTTATTAAAAAACAAGAATGACCTAACCAATAAATATTCATTAAAAAGCCTCCTATAAAAATTATTTATATTATTGACACATATAATATAAATAAACATAAAATATAAGAATAATTTATTTGAATTGAATTTATTTAAGGAGATTTAAATAAAAATAATAGATGAATAAGTGTATTACATTGATTAAGTATGTCAAATGTATTAATATATATTGTGTATTAAGGTCAGTAAAGGTCAAATTTTGAGGAGTGATATATATGGCTAAATTGTCAGATTCAATAGAATATTTTCTAAAGGATTTATTAGACCAAACAGAAGATAACAATTTAATAATAAGAAGAAATGAGTTAGCTGATAAGTTTAAGTGTGCACCATCACAGATAAATTATGTTTTAACAACTAGATTTACCTATGAAAAAGGATATTTAATTGAAAGTAGAAGAGGTGGTGGTGGATACATTGTAATAAAAAAAGTAATTCATGAAGTTCATGCTGATAGAAGAGATTTAATTTATGATGAGATAGGTACAGGGATTACATACCATAATGCAGCTGCCATTGTAGATAATTTACTTGAACATAATATCATAGATGAGAAAGCAGCAAATCTTACTAAGGTTGCAATAAATGATAGAACCCTTCAGAGTTCTAAGAATATAAATGAAACAAGGGCAGATATTTTTAAGGCTTTGCTTATGGTATTGCTTAAGTAATTTATGGGAGTTGAAAATTTTGCTTTGTGAGAGTTGTAATAAAAATAATGCAACAATACAATTATTAAAAAGTACTAAGGGAAAAAAAGAAAGCTTAATGCTTTGTGATAAATGTGCAATCGAAATAATGAGCCTTGCACTAGAAGATGAGGAGATAAATTTAGAAGATTTTTTATTAGATTTAAACACTTATATAGAGTGCATTGAAGAGAGGGTTAAGGATAAAGCTTTAGTATGTAAAAATTGTGGAACAAGATTTTCTGATTTTGAAGAGGATAATTTCCTAGGGTGTGAAAAATGCTATGAGATATTTAAAAATAGAATAATATTTTTATTAAATTTAGAAGAAGCAGAGATAAAGCATAGAGGGAAACAACCTAAAACAATAAAAAAGGACTTAAAGAAATTAGAAATCTTAAATTTACAAGAAAAATTAAAAATTAATATACTGAAAGAGGAATATGAAGAAGCTATTATTACTAAGAAAAAAATACATGATTTAAAAGAGAGTATAAGGGAGGATAGTAATAGTGGTTCAATGGATTAGCCCCTTAGATAATAGTATAGTAATTGCATCAAAAGTTAAAATCTTAAGAAACATAAAAGGAATTAAATTCACTAAGATGTTAAATGAAGAGGAATTTAATAATCTTTCAAGTATGGTTTTAGGACACTTGAAAGAAGTTGATATTTTGGATAAATGTTATGTAGTTAAATTAAAAGACGGTGAAGAAAAAATAATAGATTACTACAAAGAAAATTTTGGCTTAATAAAATACTTTGAAAATAAGGATAATCTTATTTTTATAATGAATAAAAATGGAGAATTTAATATATTACTGAATGAAGAAGAGCATATTGGGATAGAATGTACAAATAGTGGATTAAGTTTAAGAGAAGTGTATTCTAAGGTAGATAAATTAGATGACTTAATTGAAGAAAAAATACACTATTCCTTTGATTCTGAATTAGGATATTTAACATCAAATATAAAAAATTTAGGAACAGCTTTAAGAGCAAAGGTATTTATACACTTACCTCTTTTAAGTTCAAATAATTTAATAAGAATAATAAAAAATGCTCTAAAGGAAGAAGGAATTACTCTAAAGAGTATATACAATTCAGGAAATAAAGATGTTGGCAATATTTATGAAGTATCTAATATTAAGACTTTAGGAATGTCAGAAAAAGATATTTTAGATTCTCTTATATCTATTACTAATAAATTAATTTTAAGAGAGAAAAACCAAAGAGATAATCTTTCAGAGGATGAGTATATTGAATTAAAAGATTATATTTTAAGAGCCTTAGGAGTTTTGAGAAATACCTATTCAATAGATAGGGATGAAGCTTTAAAATATTTATCTTATGTAAGGTTAGGAGTTGAGCTAGGCATTATAGAAGATCTTAGTTTAAAATCAGTAAATTCTGCTATGATTGAAATTCAACCTGATATGATAAATAACTCATCAATTAAAAAGAGAGATATACAAAGTTTAAAAATAGAAAGAGCCAAAATTATTAGAAATGCTTTAAACACATAATTATAGGGTATTGGGAGGTAAAAGATGCGTCTTGATAATTTTAATGAAAATTCCAAAATAGTAATCAATAAGGGAAAAGAAAGTTCTTTAATGCTAAAACACGGCTACATGGGAACAGAGCATTTATTAATAGGATTAATTAATGAAAATGGACAATGTTCTAAAATTTTGGAAGAAAGCAATGTAACTGAAGAAAAGGTACTTAGTTTTATTAAGCTATATGTTGGAATTGGAGAGGTAAATTATAGTTTGGATGAGGTGCCTTTTACACCTAGATGCAAAAAGATTTTAGATAGAAGTGTTGAAATTGCTAAGGAATATGGTCATAGCATTTCAAGACCAGAGCACATATTATTAGCCTTAATAAAAGAAAGAGAAGGTGTAGCTAATTTAATTCTAACTAAAATAGTAAAAAATGATATAAAAAATATAAGCGATAAGTTAAATAACATACTAGGTAGAATTCCAAGTAAGGAAAGTAAAAGCCTTAAAGAAAAGGAAAAACCAAAAAGAAAAGATACTCCTACATTAAATCTTTATGGTATAAATTTAATAGAAAAGGCAGATAAAAATAAACTTGATCCTGTAATAGGGAGAAAGGATGAAACTCAAAGACTTTTAGAAATACTTTGTAGAAGAATGAAAAACAATCCTTGTTTAATAGGAGAACCTGGAGTAGGAAAAACTGCCGTTGTAGAAGGATTAGCTCAAAGAATTCTATTAGGTGAAGTACCAGATATTATTAAGGATAAAAGAATATTTACCTTAGATGTGACTTCTATGTTAGCTGGGGCAAAATATAGAGGAGAATTTGAGGAAAGACTTAAAAAGGTTTTAAACGAAGTAAAAGATTCAGATGATATAATACTCTTTATAGATGAAATGCATAATATTGTTGGGGCTGGGGGAGCAGAAGGTGCTATAGATGCATCAAATATATTAAAACCAGCTTTAGCAAGAGGTGAAATACAATGTATAGGTGCAACAACAACTGATGAATATAGAAAAAATATAGAAAAGGATTCTGCTTTGGAGAGAAGATTTCAACCAGTAGTTGTAAAAGAGCCTAGTAAAGAAGATTCCGTATTAATATTAAAGGGATTAAGAGAAAAGTATGAAGTACATCACAATGTAAAATTAACAGATGAAGCCATAGAGGCAGCTGTTAATTTATCAAGTAGATATATAACCGATAGATTTCTACCAGATAAGGCCATAGATCTAATAGATGAGGCTGCGGCTAAGGTAAGAATAGAAAGTATGATTGTTCCTCCTAGACTTTTTAAGCAGGAAGAATTAATAGCTAACTTAAAAATTGAAAAAGAAGAAGCTATAAAATTACAGGACTTTGAATTAGCTGCAAAGTTAAGAGATGAAGAATCAATGTTACAGGAAGAACTAGAGCGAGATAAAGAACTTTGGAGAGAAGAAAATTACAATAAAATCTACGAAGTTAATAAAGAACATATTGCAAAGGTTGTTTCAAAGTGGACTCAGATACCAGTAGAAAGGCTTACAGAGAAAGAATCAAGTAAACTTCTTAAGCTGGAAGAAAAGCTTAGTAAAAGAGTTATAGGACAATTAGAAGCAATAAGAACCATATCTAAAGCTGTAAGAAGATCAAGGGTAGGTCTTAAAGATCCTAAGAGACCTATTGGATCCTTTGCCTTTTTAGGACCTACTGGAGTAGGAAAAACAGAGCTTTGTAAGGCTTTAGCAGAGGCTATGTTTGGTGATGAGAATAAATTTATTAGGCTTGATATGTCTGAATACATGGAAAAGCATGGTGTATCTAGACTTATTGGAGCTCCCCCAGGATATGTAGGATATGAAGAGGGAGGACAACTTACAGAAAAGGTAAGAAGAAATCCTTACTCAGTAATACTTTTTGATGAAATAGAAAAAGCACATCCAGATATATTTAATGTTCTTCTTCAAATATTAGAAGATGGTGTTCTTACAGATGGAAAAGGTAAAACAGTAGATTTTAAGAATACAATAATCATAATGACTTCAAATATTGGAGCAGATAAATTAGATAAGAAAAATGCAGTTGGATTTAGTGCTAAAGAGGATAAGGAACGAGATTATGATAAGATGAAAGGAATTATGTTAGAAGAGCTAAAACAAAATTTCAAACCTGAATTTGTAAATAGATTAGATGACATAGTTGTATTCCATAGTCTAGAAAAGGATCATCTTTTAAAAATTGTTGATCTTATGATATGTTCTCTAAAAGAGAGGTTAAATGATTTACAACTTTCTTTGAATTTTTCTCAAGAGTGTAAAGAATTTTTAGTTAAAAAGGGCACTGAATTAAAATATGGAGCACGTCCATTAAGAAGAGTTATAACTAAATATATTGAAGATAGATTAAGTGAAGAACTTTTAAGTGGAAATATATTAAGAGGATCTAAGGTAGATGTTTTCTTAGAAGACGACGTTGTAAAATTTAAAAAAACTGTTTGATTTTAAGAATAAATAAGGTTATATATGATAAAACATATATGACCTTATTTTTTTATTATTTATCTATATATTGTATTTTAAATTTCGGAATATAATAGAGTTTTTTTGTTAGAATAAAAAATAAAACAAAGAAAAAATATAATTAATAATAATTATTATTGAAAAATTGTTTAACAAGGAGTATAATTAATAAAAAATATGTACCCTAAGGGGGTACATCGAATAATATATCATATAATACAAATAATAAATTTAACCTCAGTAAGGAGTGTTAGTATGGATAAAGAAATAAAAGAATTAGATTTAATAATAATTGGAGCAGGTCCAGCAGGATTAACATCTGCAATATATGCTTCAAGAGCAAAATTAAGTACTTTAGTTTTAGAAGATAATTTAGTTGGAGGTCAAGTAAGATCAACTTATACAGTTGAAAACTATCCTGGATTTACAGAAATAACAGGAAATGATCTTGCTGATAGAATCCAAGCGCAAGCAGAGGCTTGTGGAGCTATAATAGATGAATTTGATTTTATAGAAAATGTCTCATTAAAAGATGATGAAAAAATCATAGAGACTGGAGATTATATATATAAGCCAAAGGCTGTAATAATAGCTACAGGAGCTACACCTAAGAAATTACCAATTCCAAGTGAAAGTAAATATCTAGGTAAGGGTGTGCATTACTGTGCAGTATGTGATGGAGCAGTTTACCAAGATGAGGTTGTTGCCGTTGTAGGTGGCGGAAATGCTGCTTTAGAAGAAGCTTTATATCTATCTAATATAGTTAAGAAAGTAATTGTTATAAGAAGATATGATTATTTCCGTGCAGAAGCTAAGACATTAGAGGCTGCAAGTAATAAGGAAAATATTGAAATAATGTATAACTGGGATTTAGTTGATGTTCTAGGTGGAGAGTTTGTTGAAGCTGCAAGAATAAAAAATACTAAAACTGGAGAAGAAAAAGAAATTGCTATAAATGGAGTCTTTGGATATATAGGAACAGAACCTAAGACATCTATGTTTAGAGAATATATAAATGTTAAAGAAAATGGTTATATTGAAGGCGATGAAAACATGAGAACTAATGTTAAGGGTGTTTATGTAGCAGGAGATGTTAGAGAAAAGATGTTTAGACAAATAACTACTGCCGTTTCAGATGGAACTATAGCAGCCTTACATGCAGAAAAATATATTTCAGAAATAAAGGAGAGATAAGTATGGTAAAAGTATATTCAGTTGAATGGTGTGGACCATGTAATAAATTAAAAAAATATTTAGAAAAATTAGGCGTTCAATACGAAACAATCACAGTTGCAGATGGTAAGGAAGATAGAAATGAAGTTTTAGAAGTTTCAGGACAAAGATCAGTGCCAGTAGCTGTTATAGGAGAAGAAGTTATAGTTGGTTTTGATAAGCAGAAAATTGATGCTGCAATAGAAAAAATAAGATAGTAGAAGGTGATTCTTAATGAATACTAAAGAAAATATTTTTTATAACTTTATGGGTGGTAATTTCTATGAAAACAAATCAGATAAATTAATAGATATAAAATCACCTTTAGATGGTAGTTTAGTTGGAAGGATACAAAGTCTTTCTAAAGAAGATGTGGATAAAATTATTGATAATGCAGAAAAAGCACAAAAATCATGGAATGAAGTTCCTTTAAATGAAAGAGCACATGTGCTTTATAAAACTGCAGATTTATTAGAAGAGCATAAGGAGGAATTAGCAAATATAATGATAAGAGAAGTTGCTAAGGACAAAAAGAGTGCTTTATCAGAAGTTAGCAGAACAGCTGACTATATAAGATTTACAGCTGATGCTGCAAAGAGTATGGATGGAGAAAGTATACCATCAGATAACTTCCCAGGATTTAATAGAAGTAAAATATCTGTGGTAACAAGAGAACCTTTAGGGGTTGTATTAGCAATATCACCTTTTAACTATCCAGTAAATTTATCAGCATCAAAAATAGCACCTGCTATAGTAGCTGGAAACAGTGTTGTGCTTAAACCTGCTACTCAAGGAAGTTTATCAGCTTTATTCTTAGCTAAAATGTTCCATGATGCAGGTCTTCCAGGAGGAGTTTTAAATACTATTACTGGAAGAGGAAGTGAAATAGGAGACTATTGTGTAACTCATGATAAAATAGACTTCATAAACTTCACTGGAAGTACAGAGGTAGGAAGAAGAATTTCAGAAATAACAGTTATGAAGCCTCTTCTTATGGAACTAGGTGGTAAGGATGCTGCTATAGTTTTAGAGGATGCAGATTTAGATTTAACTGTTAATAATATAATTGCTGGTGGATATTCTTACTCAGGACAAAGATGTACTGCAGTAAAGAGAATATTAGTAATGAATTCAGTTGCAGATAAATTAGTAGAGAAATTAAAAGAAAAAATAAGCAAATTAAAAATGGGAAATCCATTAGAAGTAGAAGATGTAACAATAGTTCCGCTTATAGATAATAAAGCAGCTGACTTTGTTATGGAACTTATTGATGATGCAAAAGAAAAAGGTGCTACTTTAGTTTGTGGAGGACATAGAGAAGGTAACTTAATAGAAGCTACTTTATTTGATAATGTTACTACAGACATGAGATTAGCATGGGAAGAGCCTTTTGGCCCAGTTTTACCTATCATAAGAATAAATGATAAGGATGAAGCTATAAAAATAGCTAATGCATCTAAATATGGATTACAATCATCAGTATTTACTAGAGATATAAATGAAGCATTTTATATTGCTAATAAATTAGAAGTTGGTACTGTTCATGTTAACAATAAGACTGAAAGAGGACCAGACCACTTCCCATTCCTAGGAGTAAAATCTTCTGGTATGGGAACTCAAGGTATAAGATATTCAATAGAAGCAATGTCTAGACCTAAGGCAACAGTAATTACAATAAGATAATAGTTTTATAATTATTATTTATTTCAACCTATACCTAAAGAGCTACAAGTAAATTTCTACTTGTAGCTTTTTTATTGCAAAAAAATAAAGAGATGTAAAAACATCTCTCTATTTTATGTTCCTATTCGTTTAAAGCTTTATCTATAGCATTTTTATCGAAACCAACTATAATAGTTCCATTTATATCTAAAACAGGAACACCCATTTGTTTACTCTTTTTAAGCATATCTTCTCTAGCAACCATATCTGTTTGTACGTTTAAATCTTCAAATTCAACATTTTTTGATTTAAGATATTGTTTTGCTTTAACGCACCATGGACAAGAGTTTGTTGAATAAACCTTTACCATATTATCATCTCCTATGCGAATTAATTTTTAATATATCTTTATTTTAAGTATTAAAAGTGTATAAAATATGTGATTTAAATCAATAAAAAATAATTATTTAATTTGATCATCATTTAAATGGTCATTAAATATTAAATTATGCATTGTATCTTCATTGTTGTTAATAAAAGAAGATAAACTAGTTAGGGCAGTATTAGAAGAATGCAATGGATTTTCATAAACAGTAGAGTTATTACTAAATTTATCATTTAAGTTCAATGGAATCCCTCCTAATTTTTATTTATAGTATTTGATAAAATTTCAATAGATATTCATTAGTATTGATAAAAGTGGAAAATATTTAATGATAAATGATAAAATATAACATAGACTAAATATGAAATTATTACAAAAAGAATGTATAGTGGTCTAGACAAGTTAGAACCAGTTGAGTATAATTTAATTAGGAGGAGAAATCATGATAGATAAAAATAGTCCTATACCTGTGTATTACCAATTAAAAGAGATGATAAAAGAAAAGATAGCAGATGGCACTTGGCAAGTAGGACAGTGTATAGCAAGCGAAAGAGAGTTGACAGAGGCTTATGGAGTAAGTCGAATGACTGTCAGACAGGCTTTAGGAGAACTAGTACAAGAAGGTCTTCTTGTTAGAGAAAAAGGAAAAGGAACCTTCGTATGTGAACCTAAAGTAAAGCAAGAAGATATGATGAGTTTCTCAGAAATTATTAAAAAAGCAGGAAGAAGTTTAATAACTAAAGTTATAGATTTTGAAGTTATTAATACCCCTGAAGAATTAGCAGATACTTTTGATTTAGAAAAAATATATAAAATAAATAGATTAAGATTAGTTGATGGAGAAGCTGTTGCTAATGAGGTTGTTTATATTCCTTGTGAATATTGTGGCTTTGTAACTAGAGATGATTTAGAGGGGTCCTTATTTAAGTTATTAGAAGAAAAGGGACATATTATAGAAAGTACAGAATCATCTTTAGCAGCTGTAATAATGGATGATGAGCTAAAAGCTTTATTTAATGTGAATAAACAAGTACCTCTTTTAAAAAGTCATAACACAGCTTTAAATTCAGAAGGCGAAATAATTTACGTTGAAGATGCAATTTATAGGTCAGACAAATATATATTAGAAATTAATATTTCTAAAAGAGAGGGGAAATTGAAATGAGATTAATCGTTACTAAGAATTATGAGGAAATGAGTAAAGTTGCAGCTAAAGAAATGGCTGAAGATATAAAAAGAAATCCTGAAATTGTTTTAGGATTAGCTACTGGTGGAACTCCAGTTGGAATGTATAAAGAGCTTATTAGAATGTACAATGAAGGAGAATTAGATTTCTCAAAAGTTACAAGTATAAATTTAGATGAATATGTTGGGTTATCAGGGGATCATGATCAAAGTTATAGATACTTTATGAATACAAACTTATTTAACCACATAAACATAGATAAAAATAATACATTCGTACCTAATGGATTAGCAGAAAATGTTGAAGAAGAGTGCATGGCATATGATGCTAGAATTCAAGACATGGGAGGAATTGACCTTCAGTTACTAGGATTAGGTGCAAATGGACATATAGGATTTAATGAGCCAGGAGAAGCTTTAAGTGTAGGAACTCACTTAACTGATCTTAAAGAATCAACTATAGAAGCAAATGCAAGATTCTTTGATTCAATTGATGATGTACCAAGAAAAGCTATAACTATGGGACTTGGTGGAATAATGAAGGCTAAAAAAATAATGGTTATAGCAAGTGGAGAAGGAAAGGCTGAAGTTGTTAAGGCAATGATGAGTGGAAAAATAACAACTGAAATTCCAGCTACCATGTTACAAATGCATAGAGATGTCATATTAATAGTTGATGAAGATGCAGCTAAATTATTAAAATAGTTATTACTATCTTAGATTAATATATAAGAAGACTGTTTGTAGATAAAAGCATTATTTAAATGCTTAAATTTACAAACAGTTTTTTATTTTTATTCTAATAATTATTATTAAATCTTTTACATGAATCTTTTTAAGAAAATAGTAATAAATAAGTATGTGATTAGTTATAATGATATGATATGATTATTTAAGGATATATTAGGAAATAATTAGATTTGTACGTAAAATGAAGAAATATGGAGTTGGTAAAGTGGCAAAGGTTAGAAGCATATATGTATGTCAAAATTGTGGATATGAAACACCTAAATGGATGGGAAAATGTCCAGAATGTAATAATTGGAATACTTTAGTTGAAGAGATTAGAGATACTAAGAGTAATCAATCTTCTCCTAAGGTTGAAAGACAAATTGGTGAGCTTAAAAAGATAAAAGAAATTAAATCAGGTGAAAAGGAAAGATATGATACTGGAATTGGTGAATTAAATAGAGTATTAGGTGGAGGACTTGTTAAGGGGTCGCTTACACTTATATCTGGTGATCCTGGAATAGGTAAATCTACACTTCTTTTACAGACAGCCAATAATATTTCAAAAAAATATGGGAAAGTTTTATATGTTTCTGGGGAAGAATCAGAAGAACAAATAAAAATAAGAGGAGACAGGTTAAAAGTTGATGCAGAAGAACTTTATATAGTTTCCGAAACTAATCTTGATGTAATAGAAGCATATATAGATAAACTTGAACCAGCTTTCATAATAATAGATTCAATACAAACAATTTATAGAGAAACAGTTTCTTCAGCACCAGGAAGTGTTTCACAGGTTAAGGAATGCTCAAATGCTGTAATGAGAATTGCTAAAGGAAAAAATATTCCTTTATTTATAGTTGCTCACGTTACTAAGCAAGGGGATTTAGCAGGACCAAGAGTATTAGAACACATGGTGGATACCGTATTATCCTTTGAAGGGGAAAGAACTGAAGAATTTAGAATATTAAGAACCATGAAAAATAGATTTGGTACTACGGCTGAAATAGGTGTTTTTGAAATGCGTGGAGAGGGATTAATGCAGGTTTATGATCCATCTAGCATGTTCTTAGAGGACACTAGTTTTAATCAAGAAGGGTCAGTTGTAATTGGAGTCATGGAAGGAACTAGACCTATTCTTGTGGAAATACAATCATTAGCATCTGAAACAAAAGCAGTTATGCCTAGAAGAACCTCTGTAGGAGTAGAAAATTCAAGGTTAAGTTTAATATTAGCTGTATTAGAAAAAAAATTAAGAGTTCCTTTTTATAATACTGATGTTTATGTAAATGTAGTAGGAGGACTTGAAATAGAAGGTACTACAGCAGACTTAGGAATTGCTATTTCACTTGTATCCTCTGTTAAAGGTAAGGCAGCTAGCTTAGAAAAATTAGTTGTTGTAGGCGAGGTTGGGTTAACAGGTGAAATAAGACCAATATCAAATTGTGACAGAATATTAAATGAAGCAGAAAAAATGGGATTTTTAAATGCAGTTGTTCCTTATAGAAGTTTAGAAAAATTAAAGGGAAGTAAATTAAACCTTATAGGAGTAAAAACTGTAAGGGAAGCAATAGGAAAGATATTTTAAGATGGATAGGTGTGAGTAAATGAGAACTGTACATGATGATGAGTTAAAAAAAATATTAAAAATAATGAGTCCAGGTACTTCTTTAAGGGAAGGATTAGATAATATACTTAGAGCCAAAACAGGAGGACTTATAGTATTAGGGGATAATGAAGAAATATTAGATTTAGTAGATGGTGGATTTAATATAAATTCTGAATATAGTCCAGCATATATATATGAGCTTGCTAAGATGGATGGAGCATTAGTACTTACTTCAGATAGAAAAAGAATACTCTACGCAAATGCTCAGCTTATGCCAAATCAATCTATAAGTACTTTTGAAACAGGAACAAGACATAGAACTGCTCAAAGGGTTGCAAAGCAAACAAATAAAATAGCAATAGCTATATCACAAAGAAGAAATATAATTACTGTTTATAAAGGTGACATAAAATATGTTTTAAGGGATAGTGCAGTTATATTAAGTAAAGCAAATCAGGCTATACAAACATTAGAGAAGTATGTAGCTGTACTTGAAAGAGTAACAAATAATCTTAACATACTTGAGTTTCAAGACCTAGCAACTCTTTTTGATGTAACTACAGCTATACAGAGAACTGAAATGGTAATGAGGATAGTTGAAGAGATAGAGGGTTACATTATTGAGCTAGGAAATGAGGGAAGACTTATTTCTATGCAATTAAATGAATTAGTAAGAAGTATAGAACAAGATGGAGTCCTTTTAATAAGAGATTATTGCTATGACAAGATGGAATATAATGATGTCTACAAAGAAATTCAAGAGTTATCGGCTGAAGATTTATTAGATTTAGATATAATAGCAAAAGAATTAGGATATGTAGGAAAATCTTTAATTGACACATTAGTGTCACCAAGAGGGTATAGAATATCAAATAAGGTACCAAGAATACCTTCAAATGTAATAGAAAACTTAGTAGGACATTTTGGAAAGCTTAAATATATTCTTGAAGCTGGTAATGAAGAATTAGATCAAGTAGAAGGAATTGGAGAAGCTAGAGCTAGAGCAATAAAAAATGGATTAAGAAGAATAAGAGAACAAGTTGCTTTAAATAAAAATTTATAAAAAGAAGTGCCATATAAATATGGCACTTAATATTTATCTAAAAGTAAATTTACCTAAAGTATCCATTTTGTTATATTCTTTTAATAAGATATCAAATAGGTTTAGATCCAGTGCATTGCATAGTGAAGTTAAATAGAAGAGATTATTTCCAAGTTCACGTTCTATAACTTCTCTGCAATTTTCGCATAAGTCACCTTTTATATGAGAACTTAAGCGTGGATTAAGTTCTTCTAAGGATAGGTCAGTATCCTCTAGCATATTCTGTTTTTTAGCACAAATCTCTATGCAACCGCAATTTGTAACGGCTTTGCATATAGCTCTGCTAGCTCTTGCTTGAGATTCTTGATATTTACTCAATATATCTAATATGCTTTTGTGTCTAAGTAAAGAATTATTAACGCTATTTTGAAAATCGTCAAAAATTACGTCCTTCATAGTGTTTCACTCCTTATATACTAATCTTTGACCCTATAGTAATTATAGAATTTTTTGGTTATATTTGTCAAATGATTTAGGTTGCAAAACTAAATATATGTTAAAAACTAATTAGCTTGTTAACTTGACTTTAATATAAATCAAATTTAAAAAGATTTATAGGGGGTAATTTATTAATTATAATAATTA
The DNA here is from genome assembly GCF_023921145.1 of Clostridium sp. 16K-1-R1. Classification (NCBI taxonomy): domain Bacteria; kingdom Bacillati; phylum Bacillota; class Clostridia; order Eubacteriales; family Clostridiaceae; genus Clostridium; species Clostridium sp. 16K-1-R1. Next base: position 2,988,007 of record NZ_CP046515.1, on the reverse strand, counting down.
AACAATATTTGTAAGTATTAAAGTGCTTCAATATGGTATAATTAAGAAAATATATTATAAATATTTTACAACTATGAATGATAAAAACTAAACATGTCAATAATTATATAGGAGGTGAGTTTGTGATAAAGAAAATTTTCAGAGTAATTTTCACTATTTTAGGGTTGTTGATTGGATTTGTTTTAGCAGACGGAATAAGAAAAAGTGCTATAGGCAATGAATATTTAACAAACATTTTTTTTAAGGTATCATTTTATGTAATTTTAATTGCTGTTTTTGGAATCATTTTATTTATTCTTTCTCCTTTTATTTATAAATCTATAAGAAAACTTATAACATTTATAGAAAAAGGGATATCTAAATTATCTCCAAGTGAAATAATATTTGGAGCGGGGGGAGCTATAGTAGCTCTAGTATTAGCTTTAGTAATAACGTTGCCATTAAGTAGCTTTTTAAGTGGCTTAAATGAAATGTTAGGACCTATTGTGTCAGTTATCATAAACATAATAGCTATGATTATAGGAGCTGATATAGCTGTTAAGAAAAGAGAAGATATTACAGGATACTTTGAGAATTTTAGAAAAAATCAATCTAAAGAAAAGAAAACAAAGAATTCTTCTAATAAGAAGAATGAGGCTACTCCAAAGGTTTTAGATACATCTGTAATAATTGATGGTAGAATCTTTGATTTATGCCAAACTGGTTTTATAGAGGGAGCTTTAGTAATTCCAACTTTTGTTCTTGATGAATTAAGACACATCTCAGATTGTTCAGATTCTTTAAAAAGAACAAGAGGAAGAAGAGGATTAGATATATTAAATAAAATCCAAAAAGAGCTTCCGATAGAAGTAATCATGTGGGAAGGTGATTTCCCAGAAATAGCAGAGGTTGATATTAAACTTCTAAAATTAGCACAAAAATTAAATGGTAAGGTTGTAACAAATGATTATAACTTAAATAAAGTAGCTGAATTTCAGGGTGTTCCAGTATTAAATATAAATGAATTAGCAAATGCAATTAAGCCAGTAGTATTACCAGGAGAAGAGATGACTCTTACTGTTGTAAAGGATGGAAAAGAATCTGGACAAGGGGTTGCTTATCTTGATGATGGTACTATGATTGTTGTAGAAGGTGGTAGAAAGTACATGGGAAAAGAAATAACAGTAGTTGTAACTTCAGTACTTCAAACTGCAGCAGGAAGAATGATATTTGCTAAATATAAATCTTAAGAGGAATTTAATTATGGGAAAAGTAGTTAGCGTAATATTAGCAGGTGGAAAAGGAAAAAGAATGGGTGCTGAAGTTAGTAAGCAATTCATTGAAATAAATGGTAAGCCTATAATATATTATACTTTAAAAGCTTTTGAGGAGTGTAAAGGTATTGATGAAATAATTCTTGTTCTACCTAAGGATGAAATAGATTATTTTAAAAGAGAAATAGAACCTAGATTTGATTTTAAAATATCTAAAATTATTGAAGGTGGAAAGGAAAGACAGGATTCAGTTTACAATGCATTAAATTCCATAGGAGATTGTGATATTGTTTTAATACATGATGGAGCAAGAGCTTTTGTAAGCAATAAAATAATAGAAGACGGAATAAAGTATTCTAGAGAGTTTGGAGCAGCAGCTCCAGGTGTTATGCCAAAGGACACTATAAAAGTTAAAAATTTAGAAGGATTCTCTGTGGATACACCAAATAGAGCATCTTTAGTAGCTGTTCAAACTCCACAATGCTTTAAATATAATTTAATAAAAAAAGGTCATAACAAAGTTAAAAATGAAAAGATTCAAGTTACGGATGATACTATGATAGTAGAACTTTTAGGAGAAAAAGTTTATCTTTTTGAAGGTGACTATAAAAACATAAAGGTTACAACACCAGAAGACTTAATATTAGCAGAACATTTTGTTAAGTAAGGATCACAAGATAGAGACAGTATATTGACATGTTATTTTTATAAGGATATAATTTTATAAGATTTAAGAAAATTTAATAGTTGTAAAGACTGTGAAAAAGATTAGTAGAAACGCTTATACAGAGAGAAAATACTAGGCTGAGAGATTTTCAACATGTTTTGAACCTACTTTGGAGTCGTAGCAAAAAACTAACCGGGTTTAATACCGTTAACAATGAATAGAGTACAAATTTAGGTGGTACCGCGAAATACAAGCTCGCCCTAAAGTTTTTTAGGGTAGAGCTTTTTTTTATTTTTTAAATGAAATTAATTAAAATATTAAGATTATAAATAGCTTATGAGGAGGTAGTATATTATGAAAATGTCAAATATGTTAGTAGGAACTTTAAGAGAAGTTCCAGCTGAAGCAGAAATAGAAAGTCACAAGCTTATGCTTAGAGCAGGTCTTATGAGAAAGATGGCTGCAGGGATTTATAACTATATGCCTTTAGGATTAAAGGTTATAGAAAATGTTAAAAATATAGTAAGAGAAGAAATGAATAATGCAGGTGCTCAAGAATTCTTAGCATCAGCTTTAATACCAGCTGAGTTATGGCAAGAATCAGGAAGATGGGATGCTTATGGAGCAGAAATGTTTAGATTAAAAGATAGACATAACAGAGATTTTTGCTTAGGACCAACTCACGAAGAGGTATTTACTGATATAGTTAGAAATGAAATAAAGTCATATAAGCAATTACCATTAAATCTTTATCAAATACAAACTAAGTATAGAGATGAAAGAAGACCAAGATTTGGAGTTATGAGATCAAGAGAATTCATAATGAAAGATGGATATAGCTTTGACAAAGATCAAGAAGGATTAGATTTAGCATATGAAAAAATGAGAAAAGCATATGTTAATATATTCAATAGATGTGGATTAGATGCTAAGGCAGTTGCAGCTGATTCAGGAGCTATAGGTGGATCAGGTTCAGCTGAGTTTATGGTTAAATCAGAAGTTGGAGAAGATGATGTAGTATTCTGTACAGCTTGTGATTATGCAGCTAACATAGAAAAAGCTCCATCAACACCAGAACATGCAGAAAAAGAAGAATTAATGGAAGTAGAAAAAGTTGAAACTCCAGCTGTTAAATCAATTGAAGATTTAGCAAAATTCTTTGAATGCTCACCAAAGAAAATAGCAAAAACTTTAATATTCCAAGCTGATGATAAAGTGGTTGCTGTTGTATTAAGAGGAGATAGAGAAGCTAACGAAGTTAAGATAGCTAATGCTATTGGAGAAGTTATAGAATTAGAAATGGCAAGTGAAGAGGCTGTTAAAGAAGCTACTGGCGCAGCTGTTGGATTTGCAGGTCCTATGGGAATAAAAGTAGATATGTTATTAGTTGACCAAGAAGTAGCTAATATGTATAACTTCATAATTGGTGCTAATGAAACTGATATGCACTTAAAAAATGTAAACTATGGAAGAGACTTTGAAGGAATAGTTGGTGACTTTAGAAATGTTACTATAGGAGAAAAATGTCCTGAGTGTGGAAAAGAAATAACTATTTCAAGAGGTACTGAGGTTGGACATATATTCAAACTTGGAACTAAGTATTCAGAGTCTATGGGTGCAACATTTATTGATGAAGATGGAAAAGCTAAACCATTTATAATGGGATGCTATGGAATAGGGGTTACAAGAACTGTAGCTTCAATAATAGAGCAACACAATGACGAAAACGGAATAATATGGCCATTAGAAGTAGCTCCATACCATGTATCAGTTATACCAGCTAATGTTAAAAATGAAGAACAAGCAACTAAAGCTGAAGAAATATACAATGAATTAAGAAAAATGGGAGTTGAAGCTCTACTTGATGATAGAAAAGAAAGAGCAGGAGTTAAATTCAAAGATTCTGAATTAATGGGAATTCCAATGAGAATAACTGTTGGAAAGATGATTGGTGAAGGTCAAGTTGAATTTAAACTTAGAAACGGTGGAGAAGTTGAGACTTTATCTATAGAAGAAGTTTATAATAGAGTAAGAGAAGAATTTGAAAGAGCAAATTTATCTTTATAATTTATAAGATTAACGGAATTGTATATAATTAGAATATAATAATAGAGCTCACCTTATTTAATATAGGGTGAGTTACTAATAATATAAGGTAGGAGGGTCAAGTAGTGATTAAGGTTTATAATACTTTAAACAAGAAAAAAGAAGAATTCATTCCTTTAACTCCAGGAGAAGTTAAAATGTATGTTTGTGGTCCTACTGTGTACAACTTTTTTCACATAGGAAATGGTAGAACATTTATAGTTTTTGATACTATAAGAAGATATTTTGAATACAGAGGATTCAAAGTTGATTTTGTTCAAAACTTTACAGATATAGATGACAAGATGATAAAAAAGGCTAATGAAGAAGGCACTACTGTAAAGAAGATTGGAGATACTTATATAAAAGAGTATTACCAAGATGCAGATGCATTAAATATAGAAAGAGCTACAGTTAATCCAAGAGCTACAGAATTTATTGGAGAGATAATAAAATTTGTTAAGGGATTAGTTGATAAAGGATATGCTTATGAAGTTGATGGAGATGTTTATTTCTCAACTAAGAAGTTTGAGGGATATGGAAAGTTATCAGGACAGAACATAGAAGATCTTCAATCAGGTGCTAGAATAAGTGTTGATGAAAGAAAAAAAGATCCAATGGACTTTGCTATATGGAAAGCTCAAAAACCAGGTGAACCAGCTTGGAATAGTCCTTGGGGAATGGGAAGACCAGGATGGCATATAGAATGCTCATGCATGGCTAAAAAATTATTAGGTGAAACTATAGATATTCATGCTGGTGGATCAGACTTAAAATTCCCTCACCATGAAAATGAAATAGCACAAAGTGAAGCTTTAACAGGTGAACCTTTTGCAAGATATTGGTTACATTCAGCCTTTGTTAATGTAAACAATGAAAAAATGTCAAAATCATTAAATAATTTCTTTACAGCAAGAGAAATATTAGAAAGATATGATGCTGATGTTATAAGATTTTTAATGTTATCAGCTCATTATAGACAACAACTTAACTTTAGTGAAGACTTATTAGAGTCAGCTAAAGCTTCAGTTGAAAGAATATACAATGCTATAGGAAACTTAGAAAACTTAATAGATGAAGTTTCTAGAGAAGAAATGAATGAGGAAGAAAAAGCTTACTTAGAGTCATTAAACAAATATAAAGAAAAATATATTGAAAAAATGGATGACGATTTTAATACAGCAGATGCTATAACGGCTATATTTGATTTAATAAAAGATACTAATACAAATATAACAATTGACTCATCAAAGGAATTAGCTCAAAAAGCTTTAGAGTTAATAAGAGAATTAGGAGCTCCATTAGGAATGTTCCAAAAATCAACTAAAGGAAATCTAGAAGAAGAGATTGAAGCTTTAATAGCTAAGAGACAACAAGCTAGAAAAGATAGAGATTTTACTTTAGCTGATAAAATAAGAGATGAATTAAAAGATAGAGGAATTGTCTTAGAAGATACACCTCAAGGTGTTAGATGGAAGATGATATAATTTAGATAATAAACTTGCAAAGGAACTTTCTTTTGCAAGTTATTATTTTAAAGAATTTTATTTGATAACTATTAAAATAAAAGTAAATTCAATAATTTAAAAAAATCTAAATTTAATCATATTAAAATCTTTGATTGAATTAGATTTGAATTTGTAGTTTAATAGTTTTAAATAAATAAATTCTATATAATTTTTAAATTAAGCTCAAACAAAAGGAGATAAGATATTGAAGAATTTATTATACAGAGAGTTTTCAGAAAGTGAAGCTAGAATGTTAAACCCACTTCAATTAGCTTTAATAGGAGATGGAGTTTACGAAGTTTTTATAAGAAACTATATATTAAGTGAAAATGCAGGTTTATCAGCTCACAAAATACATGTTAAAGCAATACAATATGTAAAAGCTAAGGCACAAAGTGACATAATAAATGCTTTAGAAGATGAGCTAAGGGAAGATGAACTTTATATTTATAAAAGAGGTAGAAATGCTAAGTCAGCAACAGTACCTAAGAATGCAAATGTTAGAGATTATAGAAATGCAACAGGATTTGAGGCTTTAGTAGGTTATTTATATCTTACTGGAAAAGAAGAAAGATTAAATGAGTTCTTATTGAAATGTATAGAAGTTCACGTTTAGGAAGGAGAAATATTAATGTTAAAAGTTAAATTATTACAATATACACCAGAACCAGAAAAGACCATAGCAGCAGCGGCTAAATTATGCTATAGTCCTGTAGGTGTTGATGATATATTAGAAAATTTAACTGATGAAGGCGCGGAAAAGTTTTTAAATATGCTTATGTCATATGGTCATATGTCACCAATAGAGCATGTTTCATTTACTTTTGCAGTAGAAGGAGTTTCAAGAAGCTTAACTCATCAGTTAGTTAGACATAGAATAGCATCTTACTCACAGCAATCTCAAAGATATGTTAAGTTAGATCAATTTGAATACATAGTACCACCAGCTATAGAAAATGATGAAGTTGCTAAAAAGCTATTTATTGACCAAATGCAAGGTGCACAAAAAGCATATGATGAAATAGTTGAAAGATTAAAAGATAAATATATTAGTGAAGGAATTGGTGAAAAACCAGCTGAGAAAAAAGCTATAGAGGATGCAAGATATGTTTTCCCTAATGCTTGTGAAACAAAAATTGTATTTACTATGAATGCTAGAAGTTTAATGAACTTCTTCCATCATAGATGTTGTGATAGAGCTCAATGGGAAATAAGAACTATGGCAGAAAAAATGGTTAATGAAGTTAAAAAGGTTGCCCCAATATTATTTAAGAATGCAGGTCCAAGTTGTGTAGCAGGTCCATGTCCTGAAGGAAAAATGTGTTGTGGAAAGCTTAAAGAGATGAGAACATTATATCTTGGAAAATAGGAATTTTTAAGGAGAGAACAAAATGACAAAGTCAGAAAATAAATATAAACAATTAACTCGTAAGCAAAAGTATGCTTTAGAAAGAGAACAAAGAGCAAGAGAAGAAAAATATGCTAGAAATACTAGAACTTTTGCTGAGGAAGAAGTTAAAGTAAGAGAAGATTTAGTAGAAGGAAGAAACGCTGTTATAGAATTATTAAAGTCAGATAAGACTATAGAGCAAATATTTATAGCTAATGGAAAAATGGAAGGTTCAATAAACAAAATTTTAGGATTAGCTAAAGAAAAGAAAATAGTTGTAAAAGAAGTTGATAGAAAGAAACTTGACTTAATGAGCGAAACTAAAGCTCACCAAGGAGTAATAGCACAAATAACTCCTTTTAAATATAGTACTGTTGAAGATATATTAGATTTAGCTAAAAGTAAAAATGAAGATCCATTCATAGTTATTTTAGATGAATTAGAGGATCCTCATAACTTAGGATCAATAGTAAGAACAGCAGAATTATGTGGTGCACATGGTATCATAATTCCAAAGAGAAGAAATGTTGGAGTAACTGGAACTGTTTATAAAGCTTCTGTAGGAGCTATTGAACATATGAAAATTGCAAAAGTTACTAATATAAATAATGCTATTGAAGAATTAAAGGCTAACAATTTATGGATATATGGAGCTGATATAGCTGGAGAAGAATATAGTTATGAAACAAACTTCAAAGGTGCTTGTGGAATAATAATCGGTAGTGAAGGTAGAGGAATGTCAAACTTAACTAAGAAGAAGTGTGACAAGTTAGTTAAAATTCCAATGGTTGGAAAAATAAATTCTTTAAATGCCTCAGTTGCAGGTGGTATAATGATGTATGAGGTATTAAAATCAAGAATAATAAAGTAGAAAAAGAGTGATGAGATGAGAGTTATATTTATAGATGGTTATAATGTTATAAATAGTTGGCCTAATCTAAAAAAGTCAAAAAATTATAGCTATGATATAGCAAGAACAGAGCTTACAGAAATGCTTGAAAATTATGCTGCTTTTAACTCTTGTAAAATTTATTTAGTTTTTGATGCTCATAAGGTTGCTGGAAATATTGAAAGCAAAGAGTTATCTGGAAATATAATTACTGTCTTTACAAAAGAAGGCGAAATTGCTGATGCATATATTGAGAGAATGGTAGATGAACTAGGAAGAAAAGTAGAAATTGTTGTTGTAACCTCGGATAGGTTAGAACAACAAACTATTTTCCAAAGAGGGGCCGTGAGAATGTCATCTATTGAATTCTACAATGAAGTGTTAAAAGTTCAGGATAACATTAGAAAAAAGGCAGAAAAAAATAAATTAGAATTAGGTAAAAATTTTTTAGGCGATACTTTAGAAGAAAGTGTATTAGAAAAATTAGAAAAAATGAGAAGAGGGTAATATTGACGAAGTCATATATAAACCTTATAATTTATTTGTAATTTATTGGATATTAGATTTTTATCTGGGGGTGTAGAGAATATGGGGATTACTTATGATTTGGCTAAAATCAATAATTATGAAGAATTTAAAGATTTAACAGATAAAGAAGTAGTTATGCTAGCTAAAAATGGTGATAATATGGCTCAAGAATATGTAATAAGTAAGTATGAGCAGTTTGTAAAAGCTAAATCTAAATCATATTTTCTTATAGGAGCAGATAAAGAAGATATATATCAAGAGGGAATGATTGGATTATATAAAGCAATAAGAGATTTTAATCCAGATAAGTTTGCATCATTTAAAAGTTTTGCAGAACTTTGTGTTACAAGGCAGATAATAACTGCTATAAAAACTGCAACAAGGCAAAAACATATCCCATTAAACACTTATATTTCTTTAAGCAAACCTATTTACGAGGAAGAATCTGATAGAACGCTTTTAGATACTGTAGTAGGAATAACAATTACAGATCCTGAATCATTGGTCATAGGTAAAGAAGAGGTTGAAAAAATAGAAAGTGCAATTAATAGTGTGCTTTCTGAACTAGAATTAGAGGTATTAAATTCTTATTTAGATGGTAAATCATATCAAGAAATTGCCTGTGATTTAGATAGAGAAGCTAAATCTATAGATAATGCATTACAACGTGTAAAAAGAAAGCTTGAAAAATGTTTAAACATTAAATAATGCAATTTTTTAAAAGTATTGACAAAGAATTTTATTAGTAGTAAAATTTTTATGGCATAGGTAAATTAAATGAATGTAAGGTGCTCACGTAGCTCAGTCGGCAGAGCGTCGCCTTGGTAAGGCGGAGGTCGTCGGTTCAATCCCGATCGTGAGCTCCAATCCAAAATAAGGAAAATACAACACGCTAGGTAGAGTTTATTTGAATTTTAAAGGAGGAATTTGCAATGTCAAAAGCAAAATTTGAAAGAAGCAAACCACACGTTAACATTGGAACAATCGGTCACGTAGACCACGGTAAAACAACTTTAACAGCAGCTATAACAACAGTTTTAGCACAAGCTGGTGGGGCAGAAGCATTCAAATATGATGAAATAGATAAAGCTCCAGAAGAAAAAGAAAGAGGAATCACAATCAACACAGCACACGTTGAGTACGAAACAGCTAACAGACACTACGCTCACGTTGACTGTCCAGGACATGCTGACTACGTTAAAAACATGATCACTGGAGCAGCTCAAATGGACGGAGCTATATTAGTTTGTTCAGCAGCTGATGGTCCAATGCCTCAAACAAGAGAGCACATCTTATTATCATCAAGAGTTGGAGTTGACCACATCGTAGTATTCTTAAACAAAGCAGATATGGTTGACGACGAAGAATTATTAGAATTAGTTGAAATGGAAGTTAGAGAGTTATTAAGCGAGTACAACTTCCCAGGAGACGACATTCCAGTAATCAAAGGATCAGCTTTAGTAGCATTAGAAAACCCAACTGACGAAGCTGCAACAGCTTGTATCAGAGAGTTAATGGATGCTGTAGATAGCTACATCCCAACACCAGAAAGAGCAACAGATAAGCCATTCTTAATGCCAGTAGAGGACGTATTCACAATCACTGGTAGAGGAACAGTTGCAACAGGAAGAGTTGAAAGAGGAGTTCTACATGTAGGAGACGAAGTAGAAGTAATCGGATTAACTGAAGAAAGAAGAAAAACTGTTGTAACAGGAATCGAAATGTTCAGAAAGTTATTAGATGAAGCACAAGCTGGAGATAACATCGGAGCATTATTAAGAGGTATCCAAAGAACTGACATCGAAAGAGGTCAAGTTTTAGCACAAGTTGGAACAATCAACCCACACAAAAAATTCGTAGGTCAAGTATACGTACTTAAAAAAGAAGAAGGTGGAAGACATACTCCATTCTTCGATGGATACAGACCACAATTCTACTTCAGAACAACAGACGTTACAGGATCAATCAAATTACCAGAAGGAATGGAAATGGTTATGCCTGGAGACCACATCGACATGGAAGTTGAATTAATCACAGAAATCGCTATGGATGAAGGATTAAGATTCGCTATCAGAGAAGGTGGAAGAACTGTAGGTTCAGGAGTTGTTACTTCAATAATCGAGTAGTTTTAAGCAAAATAACATATAGTTTATCATAATAAGGACTGGGTTAAATAACCTAGTCCTTTACATAGCCAACGTTTGTTGACACTTGTGTATATTTATGATAATGTATTTTAGTAATTAACTAGCAGTGTATTGGTAGATAGAACTACTTTTAATATACAACAAAACTGGAGGTGCTGAACGTGAGAGTAAAAGTAACTTTAGCATGTACTGAGTGCAAGCAAAGAAACTACAACACTATGAAAAATAAGAAAAACGATCCTAATAGAATAGAGATGAAAAAATACTGCAAATTCTGTAAGACTCATACTCTTCACAGAGAAACTAAGTAGTGTTTTGGATAGAAAATTCTAATGCATTATTATGGTGTTAAGGATGTGAATTTATGGCTGCAAAGCAAAATGTAAATGAAAAAAGCAGAGGCTTTGGTATAACAAAGTTCTTTAGAGGGGTTAAGGCTGAAATCAAAAGAATAACTTGGCCACCAAAAGAAGAAGCTAAAAAGGCCATTATTGCAGTAATTGTATTTACTGTAATATCTATTGCTTTAATAGGAGTAATGGATTTTGTATTTAAGAACCTCTTTGAGTTAGTGTTTGGACTTAAATAATATAAGGGAGGTTTGGTGATTTATTCACCGGTATGATATGAGTGATAGAGCTAGATGGTACGTAGTACACACATATTCAGGATACGAAAATAAAGTTAAAGCAAATCTTGAGAAGACTATAGAGAACAGAAACTTAGAATCTTTAATCTTAGACATTCAAGTTCCTATGGAAGAGAGTGCAGAAGAAAAAGATGGTAAGATAAAAGTTACTTTAAAGAAAAAATTCCCAGGATATGTTATAGTAAACATGGTTATGACAGATGAATCTTGGTATGTCGTAAGAAATACAAGAGGAGTAACTGGATTTGTAGGTCCAGGGTCAAAACCTGTACCACTTACCGATGAAGAGGTAGAATCTATGGGAGTAATGAAAACTGCTATGGATATCGACTTGGAGGTAGGAGAAACTATAAACATTATTTCAGGAGCTTTAAGTGGTTTTGCTGCTATAATCCAAGAAATAAATGTTGAAAAAGGCAAAATAAAAGCCTTAGTAGATATGTTCGGTAGAGAAACTCTAGCTGAACTAGATTTTAATCAAGTAGAAAAATTAGATTAAAAATCAGACTAACGTCTCGATCAAGTGGGAGGGCGGAAGTCCGATAATTACCACAGTATAGGAGGAATAAACTCATGGCTAAGAAAGTAACAGGAATGATAAAACTTCAACTTCCTGCAGGAAAAGCAACACCAGCACCACCAGTAGGACCAGCTTTAGGTCAACACGGTGTAAACATAATGGGATTCTGTAAAGAATTCAACGCAAAGACTGCTGATAAAGCTGGCTTAATAATACCAGTTGTAATAACTGTATATCAAGACAGATCATTCAGCTTCATATTAAAAACTCCACCAGCTGCAGTTCTTATAAAGAAAGAATTAGGCTTAGAAAGTGGATCAGGTGTTCCAAACAGAACTAAAGTTGGAAACATCACTAAAGAGCAAATAAGAAAAATTGCTGAATTAAAAATGCCAGACTTAAATGCTGCAACAATCGAAACTGCAATGAGCATGATCGAAGGTACTGCTAGAAGTATGGGTGTAGTAGTAGTAGAATAATTTATTCAAATCGGTGGGAGGTAAAAACCGCTAATACCACAAAGGAGGATTATATTAATGGGAAAGAAATATATTGAAAGTTCAAAATTAATAGATAAAAATGCATTATATACTCCAGCAGAAGCTTTAGAGCTTGCTGTTAAAACTGCAAAAGCTAAATTCGATGAAACTATCGAATTACACGTAAGATTAGGTGTAGACCCAAGACATGCTGACCAACAAGTTAGAGGAGCTGTTGTTCTTCCACACGGAACTGGTAAAGATGTTAAAGTTTTAGTTTTCGCTAAAGGTGAGAAAGCTAAAGAAGCTGAAGCTGCAGGAGCAGATTTCGTTGGAGCTGACGAATTAGTACAAAAAATTCAAGGTGAAAACTGGTTTGATTATGATGTAGTTGTTGCTACTCCAGATATGATGGGTGTAGTTGGTAGATTAGGTAGAGTATTAGGACCAAAAGGTTTAATGCCAAACCCAAAATCAGGAACAGTTACATTTGACGTAGCTAACGCTATAAAAGAAATCAAAGCAGGTAAAGTTGAATATAGAGTAGATAAGACTGCTATAGTTCACTGCCCAATAGGAAAGAAATCTTTCGGAACTGAGAAATTAGTTGAAAACTTCAAAGCTTTAATGGATGCTTTAGTAAAAGCTAAACCAGCTGCTGCTAAAGGACAATACTTAAAATCAGTTTCAGTTTCAGCTACTATGGGACCTGGAGCTAAAGTTAACCCAGCTAAAGTTTTAGATTAATTTTAATAAAGTGCTTGACATAAGTTTAAGTGCATGTTAAAATAATTTTTGTTGAAAAAGTGAATGAAAGTTTCCGTAGACAGTAGGTGCTGAAAGGCATAACGTAGAACAACCTACCGAGGGCAATTATAGTGTATATAATAGTCTTCCTATGTCTACGGGAAGACTTTTCTTATTATATAAAGCAGTTAACTAAACTGTGAGGAGGTGGACACAGTGAACAAAAACAGACAATTAAAAGAAGCTAAAGTTGCAGAGATAAAAGAGAAATTAGAAAAAGCTCAATCAGTTGTACTTGCTAGCTACCAAGGTTTAACAGTAGAACAAGATACAAACTTAAGAAAGAGCTTAAGAGAAGCAGGTGTTGAGTACAAAGTTTACAAAAACACACTAGTTACTCTAGCTGCAAAAGAATTAGGTTTTGATGGAATAGTTGAATACTTAGAAGGTCCAGTTTCAATAGCTTTCGGTTACGAAGATGCTACTGCTCCAGCTAGAATCCTTAACGATTTCGCTAAGGAAAACAAAAAGCTTGAGTTAAAAGCTGCTATAGTAGAAGGAACAGTTTACAACAAAGAGCAAACTGAGCAACTTGCTGCTATACCTTCAAGAGAAGTGTTACTTGCAAAACTTCTTGGAAGTATCAAGTCACCACTATCAAACTTTGCATACTTATTAAGTGCAATAGCAGACAAAAAAGAAGAATCTGCTGAATAATTAATAAAAATAAAAATTTAAAAAACAGGAAAGAAAATTTCGGAGGTGCGAATCATGACAAAAGAGCAAATCATAGAAGCTATAAAAGAAATGAGTGTTTTAGAATTAAACGAGTTAGTTAAAGCTTGTGAAGAAGAATTCGGAGTAAGCGCTGCTGCTCCAGTTGCTGTTGTAGGCGGAGCTGCTGCAGGTGCTGCTGCAGAAGAAAAATCAGAGTTTGACGTAGTATTAACTAATGCTGGTGCAAACAAAATAAAAGTAATCAAAGCAGTTAGAGAATTAACTGGTTTAGGATTAAAAGAAGCTAAAGAAATAGTTGATGGAGCTCCTAAAACATTAAAAGAAGCTGTAGCTAAAGAAGAAGCTGAAGACATGAAAGCTAAATTAGCTGAAGTTGGAGCTGAAGTAGAGCTTAAGTAATTAAAGCTTAATTTTAAAATATTAAAAGAGGTACTTAGTAGTGCCTCTTTTTTTTAACTCAAGAGATTGGGCGTAAAAAATAATTTAAAGTAAATTTTTTTAGAATATTGACAACGGGTATTGCCTATGATACCATAAGTAAATGTACTATTGTGTAATAGTATAAAGTTGAATATGAATTTTATGTATACTACATTAAAAAATGGGTATACTAAAAAGATGATATTGTATGTAATCCGAAAGCATAGGTCCTTAGGGAAAGTATGCTTTTGGCTATTTTAGTTTATACAAGGGGTGAAAGTTGATGGTACATCCTGTCCAAGTTGGAAAAAGAACGAGAATGAGCTTTGCAAAAGTCAAAGACGTGGCTGAAATGCCAAACCTAATTGAAATTCAATTAGATTCTTACAAATGGTTTTTAGATGCAGGACTTTATGAAGTTTTTGATGATATTAATCCTATCTCAAACTTTACTGGAAATCTTGTACTTGAGTTTGTAGGGTACACTCTAGATATGGATAACATAAAATATTCAGTTGAAGAGTGTAAAGAAAGAGACACTACTTATGCTGCACCGCTAAAAGTAGCTGTAAGACTTCAAAACAAAGAAACTGGAGAAATAAAAGAACAAGAGGTATTTATGGGAGATTTCCCATTAATGACAGAGCAAGGAACTTTTATAATCAATGGTGCCGAAAGAGTTATTGTTTCTCAGTTAGTAAGATCACCAGGTGTTTACTACAATTATAATGTAGATAAAACTGGTAAAAAACTGTTCTCTGCAACAGTAATACCTAACAGAGGTGCATGGTTAGAGTATGAAACAGATTCAAATGATGTTATCTATGTAAGAATAGATAAAACAAGAAAACTTCCTATAAGTATACTAGGAAGAGCTATGGGTTTTGGAAGCGATCAAGAACTTCTTGAGTATTTTGGTGAAGAAGAAAGATTCAAAGCTACAATAGAAAAAGATAATACTAAGACTAAAGAAGAAGCATTATTAGAAATCTATAAGAGATTAAGACCAGGTGAACCACCTACAGTTGATAGTGCAATTAGTTTAATAGATTCTTTATTCTTCGATGCTAAGAGATACGACTTATCAAGAGTTGGTAGATACAAGTTTAACAAAAAACTTGCAATTGGTTTAAGAATAGCTAACCAAATAGCAGCAGAAGATATAGTAGATAAATTAACTGGTGAAGTTTTAGTTGCAAAAGGTGAAAAAATATCAAGAGCTAATGCTGAAGAAATCCAAAATAGAGGAATAAATTCAGTTGATGTTTTAGTTGAAGACAGAGTAATTAGAATTATTGGTAACCACTTTGTAGATATACATAAGTGTGTGGACTTCGATATATCAGATTTAAATATCAGAGAATTAGTTCACTACCCAACATTAAGAGAGATCTTAGATAACTATTCTGATGAAGAAACTATAAAAGAAGAAATCAAAAAGAATATGACAAGACTTATTCCTAAGCACATCATCAAAGATGATATATTCGCTACAATAAGTTACCAAATTGGCTTAGCTTATAATATTGGATATGTTGATGATATAGACCACTTAGGAAACAGAAGATTAAGAAGTGTTGGTGAGCTTTTACAAAATCAATTTAGAATTGGTTTATCAAGAATGGAAAGAGTAGTTAAAGAGAGAATGACTATTCAAGACCAAGAAGCTATAACACCACAACAATTAATCAATATAAGACCAGTAGCAGCAGCTATAAAAGAGTTCTTTGGAAGCTCACAGTTATCACAGTTCATGGATCAAACAAACCCATTATCTGAGTTAACTCATAAGAGAAGATTATCAGCTCTTGGACCAGGAGGTCTTTCAAGAGAAAGAGCTGGTTTCGAAGTTAGAGACGTTCACCACTCTCATTATGGTAGAATGTGTCCTATCGAGACTCCAGAGGGACCAAACATAGGTCTTATAAACTCATTAGCTACATATGCTAAAGTTAATGAGTATGGCTTTATTGAAACTCCTTATAGAGTTGTAGATAAAGCAGAAGGTAGAGTAACTGGTGAAATAAGATACTTTACTGCAGATGAGGAAGACCAATACCTAGTAGCTCAGGCTAATGAACCATTAGACGAAAATGGATGCTTTATTGATAAGAAAGTAACTGTTAGAGATAAAGGTGAGGTATTAGTAGTTCCAAGTAAGGATGTTGACTTAATGGACGTTTCTCCAAGACAGCTAGTATCTGTTGCAACAGCAATGATACCTTTCTTAGAGAACGACGACGCATCAAGAGCCCTAATGGGATCAAACATGCAACGTCAAGCAGTTCCTTTATTAAAACCATATGCTCCAATAGTTGGTACTGGAATAGAATACAAAGCAGCTGTAGATTCAGGGGTTCTTCCTAAAGCTAAAAATGCTGGTGAAGTAGTTTATGTAAGTGCTAACGAAGTAAGAGTTAAGAGAGAATTAGATGGTGGTGTTGATACTTATAGACTTCTTAAATTCAAGAGAAGTAACCAAGGTACTTGTATAAACCAAAGACCAATAGTGGCTAAAGGTGACTGGGTACTTAAAGGTGAAGTATTAGCAGATGGACCTTCAACTGATTTAGGAGAAATAGCTTTAGGTAAAAACATAAGAATGGGATTCATTACTTGGGAAGGATATAACTACGAGGATGCTATGCTTATCTCAGAAGAGTTAGTTAGAGAAGACGTATTTACATCAATCCATATAGAAGAATATGAATGCGAAGCTAGAGATACTAAATTAGGACCAGAAGAAATAACTAGAGATATTCCAAACGTAAGTGAGGATGCTTTAAAAGATATAGATGAAAGAGGTATAATCAGAATCGGTGCTGAGGTAAGATCAGGAGATATTCTTGTTGGTAAAGTAACACCAAAAGGAGAAACTGAACTTACTGCTGAGGAAAGATTATTAAGAGCTATCTTTGGTGAAAAAGCTAGAGAAGTTAGAGATACTTCTTTAAGAGTTCCACACGGGGAAGCTGGTATAATAGTAGATGTAAAAGTATTTACAAGAGAAAATGGTGATGATTTATCACCAGGAGTTAATGAACTTGTAAGATGTTACATTGCTCAAAAGAGAAAAATATCTGTTGGAGATAAGATGGCTGGTCGTCACGGTAACAAAGGGGTTATCTCAAGAGTATTACCAGAAGAAGATATGCCATTCTTACCAGATGGTAGACCACTTCAAATATGCTTAAACCCACTAGGGGTTCCATCTCGTATGAACATCGGTCAGGTATTAGAGGTTCACTTAGGATGGGCTGCAAGTGCATTAGGATGGCACATTGCTACACCAGTATTTGATGGTGCTACAGAAACTGATATAGAAGATTGCTTAGAAAAAGCAGGATACAATAGAAACGGAAAAACAGTTTTAAGAGATGGTAGAACTGGTGAAGAGTTTGATAACGAAGTAACAGTTGGTATAATGTACATCTTAAAACTTGCTCACTTAGTTGATGATAAGATCCATGCTAGATCAACAGGACCTTACTCATTAGTAACTCAACAGCCACTTGGTGGTAAGGCACAATTCGGAGGACAAAGATTCGGAGAGATGGAGGTTTGGGCATTAGAAGCATACGGTGCTGCTCATACTCTTCAAGAAATACTTACTGTTAAGTCAGATGATGTTGTAGGTAGAGTTAAAACTTACGAAGCTATTGTTAAAG
Organism: Clostridium sp. 16K-1-R1; assembly: GCF_023921145.1. NCBI lineage: Bacteria > Bacillati > Bacillota > Clostridia > Eubacteriales > Clostridiaceae > Clostridium > Clostridium sp. 16K-1-R1. The sequence continues at coordinate 2,970,319 of NZ_CP046515.1, read as the reverse complement.
GTGAAAACATTCCTGAACCAGGAGTGCCAGAATCATTTAAGGTTCTTATTAAAGAACTTCAAGCTTTATGCTTAGACGTTAAAGTTTTAAATGATAATAACCAAGAAGTTAAATTCAAAGAATTAGCTGAAGATGATGATGAAATCGAAGTATTAGAAGTTAACATGGAAGGTACTGAAGATTCAACAACAGAAGAAGCTAAAGAGGAAAAAGGGGAAGCATACATCCCAGCAGAAGAAATTGATGAAGAAATAGACTATGAAAACATAGACTTATTAGACTTCACAAGTGATTTAGACATAGAAGATGATTTTAACTAGGATATAAAGTGTTCCCTTGCTCATGAGAGTAAGGGGATACTTAAAAATTCACATTAAACTATGAAGGGAGGACACACCCTTGTTCGAATTAAATAATTTTGATGCTTTACAAATCGGGTTAGCATCTCCAGAACAAATTAGAGAGTGGTCTAGAGGAGAAGTAAAGAAACCTGAAACTATTAACTATAGAACGTTAAAACCTGAGAGAGACGGATTATTCTGTGAAAGAATATTCGGACCTATAAAAGACTGGGAATGTCACTGTGGAAAATACAAAAGAGTTAGATATAAAGGTATTGTATGTGACAGATGTGGTGTTGAAGTAACTAAATCTAAAGTTAGAAGAGAGAGAATGGCTCACATTGAATTAGCTGCGCCAGTATCTCATATATGGTATTTCAAAGGAATACCTTCAAGAATGGGATTAATCCTTGATATGTCACCAAGAGCTTTAGAAAAAGTTCTATATTTTGCATCATATATAGTTATAGATCCAAAAGAAACTTCATTATTAAAGAAACAACTTCTTAATGAGAAAGAATATAGAGAAGCGTGTGACAAATATGGTGAAGAGAGCTTTGTAGCTGGAATGGGTGCAGAAGCTATAAAAACTTTATTATCAGAAATAGACTTAGAAAGAACTGCTGCTGAACTTAAAGAAGAATTAAAGCAAAGCACAGGTCAAAAGAAAGTTAGAATAATAAGAAGATTAGAAGTTGTAGAATCATTCAAATCATCAGGAAATAAACCTGAATGGATGGTAGTAGATGTAATACCAGTTATACCACCTGATTTAAGACCTATGGTTCAATTAGATGGAGGTAGATTTGCTACTTCAGATTTAAATGATTTATACAGAAGAGTTATAAATAGAAATAACAGACTTAAGAAGTTATTAGACCTTGGCGCTCCTGACATAATAGTTAGAAACGAAAAGAGAATGCTTCAAGAGGCTGTAGATGCTTTAATAGATAACGGTAGAAGAGGAAGACCTGTAACTGGTCCTGGAAACAGACCTCTTAAATCATTATCAGATATGCTTAAAGGTAAGCAAGGAAGATTCAGACAAAACCTTCTTGGTAAGAGGGTTGACTATTCAGGAAGATCAGTTATCGTTGTTGGTCCTGAATTAAAAATGTATCAATGTGGTCTTCCAAAAGAAATGGCTTTAGAATTATTCAAGCCTTTCGTTATGAAGAAATTAGTTGAAGACGGAGTTGCTCATAACATAAAGAGTGCTAAGAGAATGGTTGAAAGAGTAATGCCACAAGTATGGGATGTACTTGAAGAAGTTATAGCAGACCATCCAGTATTACTAAACAGAGCACCTACTCTACATAGACTAGGTATTCAAGCATTCCAACCAGTATTAGTTGAAGGTAGAGCTATAAAACTTCATCCACTTGTATGTACAGCATACAACGCTGACTTCGATGGAGACCAAATGGCTGTTCACGTACCTTTATCAGTTGAAGCTCAAGCAGAAGCTAGATTCTTAATGCTTGCAGCAGGTAATATAATGAAACCTTCTGATGGTAGACCAGTTTGTGTACCTACTCAGGATATGGTTCTTGGTTCATATTACTTAACAATGGATAAAGACGGAGCTAAAGGTGAAGGAAAATACTTCGCATCATTTGATGAAGTAATAATGGCTTACCAATTAAAAGAAGTTGATATTCATGCTAAGATTAACGTTAAAGTTACTAAAGAAATAGACGGAGAGCTTAAGTCAGGAATAATCAAAACAACTCCAGGATTTATAATATTCAATGAATGTATACCTCAAGACTTAGGTTTTGTAAATAGAGAAAATCCTGAAGAAATGTTCAATTTAGAAATAGATTTCTTAATAACTAAAAAGTCATTAGGAAAAATAATAGATAAATGTTACTTAAAGCATGGTCCAACTAAGACTTCAATAATGCTTGATAACATAAAAGCAACAGGATATCATTATTCATCAATTGGAGCTGTTACAGTTGCTGCTTCAGATATGATAGTTCCTCAAAAGAAATATGAACTATTAAAAGAAGCTGATGAAACTGTAGATAAGATCGAAAAAATGTATAGAAGAGGTCTTATATCTGAAGATGAAAGATATGAAAGAGTTATAGAAAAATGGACTGAGACTACTGAGGAAGTTGCGGATACATTAATGAATAGTTTGGATAAATTTAACCCAATATTCATGATGGCAGACTCAGGAGCCAGAGGATCTAAGTCACAGATCAAACAGTTAGCTGGTATGAGAGGACTTATGGCGAGTCCATCAGGTAAAATCATCGAGTTACCAATCAGAGCATCATTTAGAGAAGGTCTTGACGTATTAGAGTACTTCATATCTACTCACGGAGCTAGAAAAGGTAACGCCGATACAGCACTTAAGACTGCTGACTCAGGTTACTTAACAAGAAGACTTGTTGACGTAAGCCAAGATGTTATAGTAAGAGAACACGACTGTGGAACTCAAAATGGTATTTACGTTGAAGAAATAAAAGAAGGTTCAGAAGTAGTTGAACAATTAGCTGAAAGATTAACAGGAAGATATACTGCAGAAGATGTTTTCCATCCAGAAACTGGAGAGCTTTTAGCTGCAAAAGATACTTACATGGATCCAATTTTAGCTGAAAAAATAGCTGACACTGGAATTCAAAAAGTAAAAATAAGATCAGTATTTACATGTGATTCTAAGGTTGGAGTATGTACTAAGTGTTATGGTATGAACATGGCAACATCATATAAAATTAATATTGGTGAAGCTGTTGGTATCGTAGCTGCTCAGTCAATCGGAGAACCAGGAACACAGCTTACAATGAGAACATTCCATACAGGTGGAGTTGCTGGAGCAGATATAACTCAAGGTCTTCCAAGGGTTGAAGAGTTATTCGAAGCAAGAAAACCAAAAGGATTAGCAATTGTAAGTGAAGTTGCAGGTACTGTAAGAATAGAAGAAACTAAGAAGAAGAGAACTGTTTATGTTGTTACTGATTCAGGAGAAGAATATAGCTATGACATACCATTTGGATCAAGATTAAAAGTTAAAGATGGTATAGCTATTGGAGCTGGAGATGAAATAACAGAAGGTTCAGTTAACCCACATGATATCATGAGCATTAAGGGTGTTGATGGTGCAAGAGAATACTTACTTTCAGAAGTTCAAAAAGTTTACAGACTTCAAGGGGTTGATATCAACGATAAGCACTTAGAAGTTGTAGTTAGACAAATGACTAGAAAGATAAAAGTAACAGAGCAAGGTGATACTAATTTATTACCAGGTGTAATGATTGATATGTTCGATTTCAGAGCTGAAAATGAAAGAGTTGAAAGCTTTGGAGGAGAAAAAGCTCAAGGAGATATAGTTCTTCTTGGTATTACTAAAGCAGCTCTTGCTACAGATAGTTTCTTATCAGCAGCATCATTCCAAGAAACAACAAGAGTTCTTACTGATGCAGCAATCAAAGGAAAAATTGATCCTCTTGTTGGATTAAAAGAAAATGTTATAATTGGTAAGTTAATTCCAGCAGGTACAGGTATGATGAAGTATAGATCATTAAAATTAAATACTGAAAACAGTAATCAAGAGACTGAAACAATAATTGAGATTGAAGAATAAGATTAATTTTGTTGACAGTAGTATTCTTAGATGATAAAATACAGTTTGTGTGATTAGCAAAGTACTAAGGGATTAACTTGTCTACATGATTATTTACAATGGAGGTAATCTTATGGTAGACAGACTTTTAGGAAAAAAAGTTATTGGCATAAAACAGTCCACAAAAGCTATGAAAAACGGTGAAGGAAAAATTTTGTATGTTGCAAAAAATGCTAACGATAAAATGGTCACTCCATTGGTAGAATTAGCGGAAAAATGTGGAATTGAAATAAAACATGTTAAAAACATGAAAATTCTAGGGGAAATGTGTGGCATAGATGTAAAATCAGCTGTAGCATTAATCTTAGATTAGAGTGTTAACATCTAAAATTTATATAGATAGTTAAATAATTTATCAGGAGGTGAAAGTATGCCAACTATAAGCCAATTAGTAAGAAAAGGCAGAAAAACAGTAGCATCAAAATCAACTGCACCAGCTCTTAAAGAGTGTCCACAAAAAAGAGGAGTTTGTACTGTAGTTAAAACAACTACTCCTAAGAAACCTAACTCAGCGTTAAGAAAAATCGCCAGAGTAAGATTAACTAATGGATACGAAGTAACAGCTTACATTCCTGGTGTAGGCCACAACTTACAAGAGCATAGTGTTGTTCTTATAAGAGGTGGAAGAGTTAAAGACCTTCCTGGTGTTAGATACCACATAGTAAGAGGAGCTTTAGACTCAGCTGGAGTAGCTAACAGAATGCAAGGAAGATCAAAGTACGGTGCTAAGAAACCAAAGCAAAAGAAATAATTGTTGCTTAAACTTAGTTTAAGTGCTATGTCTTCAAGTTTAGATAAATAACTGTTCGAAGTTTAAATATAGATTATGAAGCAAGCACTTTACGACAATCGATTAAGTTGTGTCGAGTACCGATGAACTTAAACAAAAATTGTTAAGGAGGGAAGAAAAGTGCCAAGAAAAGGACATATTGCAAAAAGAGATGTATTACCAGATCCAGTGTACAATTCAAAAGTTGTTACTAAGTTAATAAATAACGTAATGGAAGATGGTAAAAAAGGAGTAGCACAAAAAATATGCTACGATGCTTTCCAAATAATCAATGAGAAAACTGGCAGAGATGCTATGGAAGTTTTTGAGGAAGCAATGAACAACATAATGCCTTTATTAGAGGTTAAAGCTAGAAGAATAGGTGGTGCTAACTACCAAGTTCCAATAGAAGTAAGACCTGAAAGAAGACAGACTTTAGGATTAAGATGGCTTCTTGCAGCTTCAAGAAAAAGAGGCGAGAAGTACATGAGAGAAAGATTAGCTGGAGAATTAATGGATGCAGCTAACAATACTGGAGCAGCTGTTAAGAAGAGAGAAGATACTCACAAAATGGCTGAAGCTAATAAAGCATTTGCTCATTACAGATATTAATAAAATGAAACTGTTTTGGCTAAAAGCCAAAACAGTTTTGTTGAATTTAAAAACACTATACGTTGAGAGGAGGAGTCACAATGGCTAGACAATATCCGTTAGAAAAATTCCGTAACTTCGGAATAATGGCACATATAGATGCTGGTAAAACAACTACTACTGAGCGTATTCTTTTCTATACAGGAAGAAACCACAAAATAGGGGAAACTCATGATGGAGCTTCAACTATGGACTGGATGGCTCAAGAGCAAGAAAGAGGTATAACAATAACTTCTGCTGCTACAACTTGTTTCTGGAAAGGTTATGAATTAAACATAATCGATACTCCAGGACACGTAGACTTCACAGTTGAGGTTGAAAGATCATTAAGAGTTCTTGATGGAGCTGTTACTGTTCTTGATGCTAAGAGTGGAGTTGAACCACAAACTGAAACTGTTTGGAGACAGGCAGACAAGTACGGCGTTCCAAGAATGATATACGTAAACAAAATGGATGCTACAGGAGCAGACTACTACAACTGTATAAACACAGTTAGAGAAAGATTACAAGCTAATGCTGTTGCAATTCAAATTCCAATAGGTCAAGAAGATCAATTCCAAGGAATGGTTGATTTATTAACTAACCAAGCAATAATCTTCAAAGATGACTTAGGAAAAGATATAGAAGTAAGTGATGTTCCAGCTGATTTAGCTGATAAAGCAGAAGAGTACAGAGCTGCTATGATTGAAGCTATAGCTGAAACTGATGAAGAGTTAATGATGAAATACTTAGAAGGTGAAGAATTAACTCTTGAAGAATTAAAAGTTGCTTTAAGAAAAGCTACTATCAACAATGAAATAATCCCAGTTATCTGTGGATCATCATACAAAAACAAAGGTGTTCAACAAATGATCGATGGTGTTGTTGATTACTTACCATCACCATTAGACATACCTGCTGTTAAAGGTACTAACTTAGACGGTGAAGAAGAAGTTAGAGAAGCTTCAGATGACGCTCCAATGTCAGCTTTAGCATTCAAAATAGCTACTGACCCATTCGTTGGAAGATTAGCATTCACAAGAGTTTACTCAGGAGTTTTAGAGAGCGGTTCATACGTATTAAACTCAACTAAGGGTAAAAAAGAAAGAATAGGAAGACTTGTTAAGATGCACGCTAACTCAAGAGAGGAAGTTGAATCATTAGAAGCAGCTGAATTAGGAGCTGTAATAGGTCTTAAGAATACAACTACTGGAGATACTTTATGTACGGAAGCAGCTCCAATAATACTTGAAAAGATGGAATTCCCAGAGCCAGTTATATCTATAGCTATCGAGCCAAAGACAAAAGCTGGTCAAGAAAAAATGGGTATAGCTTTATCAAAGCTTGCTGAAGAGGATCCAACTTTCAAAACTTGGACTGATCAAGAAACAGGTCAAACTATCATAGCTGGTATGGGTGAGCTTCACTTAGATATCATCGTTGATAGATTACAAAGAGAATTCAAAGTTGAGTGTAACGTAGGTGCTCCTCAAGTTGCTTACAAAGAAACTATCAAAAAGGCTGTTGAAGCAGAAGCTAAATTTGCTAGACAATCTGGTGGTAGAGGACAATACGGTCACTGTAAGATAGAAATGATACCAACTGAAGGCGAATATGAATTCGAAAATGCTATCGTTGGAGGAGCTATTCCAAGAGAATACATTCCAGCAGTAGATAACGGAATCAGAGAAGCTGCAGAAAGTGGTATAATAGCTGGATACCCAGTTATAAACTTCAAAATAAGATTATTCGACGGATCATACCATGATGTCGATTCATCTGAAATGGCATTCAAAATAGCTGGATCTATGGCATTCAAAAACGCTATGGCTAAAGCTGATGCTGTATTACTTGAGCCTATAATGAAAGTTGAAATCACTGTACCAGAAGAGTACATGGGAGACGTTATAGGAGATGTTAACTCAAGAAGAGGTAGAATGGAAGGAATGGACTCAAGAAATGGTGCACAAATCATAAGAGCATTCATCCCACTATCAGAAATGTTTGGATACGCAACTGCATTAAGATCAAGAACTCAAGGTAGAGGAACTTATGCAATGGAATTCGATCACTATGATGACGTTCCTAAGAGCATCCAAGAAGAAGTTGCAGGTAAAAAAAATAAATAATTAAAGAAGCTTTTAAAGCTTCTTTAATATATAAATGTATATAATATTTTTAAATTAAAGGAGGAATTTGCAATGTCAAAAGCAAAATTTGAAAGAAGCAAACCACACGTTAACATTGGAACAATCGGTCACGTAGACCACGGTAAAACAACTTTAACAGCAGCTATAACAACAGTTTTAGCACAAGCTGGTGGGGCAGAAGCATTCAAATATGATGAAATAGATAAAGCTCCAGAAGAAAAAGAAAGAGGAATCACAATCAACACAGCACACGTTGAGTACGAAACAGCTAACAGACACTACGCTCACGTTGACTGTCCAGGACATGCTGACTACGTTAAAAACATGATCACTGGAGCAGCTCAAATGGACGGAGCTATATTAGTTTGTTCAGCAGCTGATGGTCCAATGCCTCAAACAAGAGAGCACATCTTATTATCATCAAGAGTTGGAGTTGACCACATCGTAGTATTCTTAAACAAAGCAGATATGGTTGACGACGAAGAATTATTAGAATTAGTTGAAATGGAAGTTAGAGAGTTATTAAGCGAGTACAACTTCCCAGGAGACGACATTCCAGTAATCAAAGGATCAGCTTTAGTAGCATTAGAAAACCCAACTGACGAAGCTGCAACAGCTTGTATCAGAGAGTTAATGGATGCTGTAGATAGCTACATCCCAACACCAGAAAGAGCAACAGATAAGCCATTCTTAATGCCAGTAGAGGACGTATTCACAATCACTGGTAGAGGAACAGTTGCAACAGGAAGAGTTGAAAGAGGAGTTCTACATGTAGGAGACGAAGTAGAAGTAATCGGATTAACTGAAGAAAGAAGAAAAACTGTTGTAACAGGAATCGAAATGTTCAGAAAGTTATTAGATGAAGCACAAGCTGGAGATAACATCGGAGCATTATTAAGAGGTATCCAAAGAACTGACATCGAAAGAGGTCAAGTTTTAGCACAAGTTGGAACAATCAACCCACACAAAAAATTCGTAGGTCAAGTATACGTACTTAAAAAAGAAGAAGGTGGAAGACATACTCCATTCTTCGATGGATACAGACCACAATTCTACTTCAGAACAACAGACGTTACAGGATCAATCAAATTACCAGAAGGAATGGAAATGGTTATGCCTGGAGACCACATCGACATGGAAGTTGAATTAATCACAGAAATCGCTATGGATGAAGGATTAAGATTCGCTATCAGAGAAGGTGGAAGAACTGTAGGTTCAGGAGTTGTTACTTCAATAATCGAGTAATTTTAACTTTTTAAATAAATTTTTTATTAGTACCGATGAACAACGGGAATTTATGCTTAGTTAAAACTCACTTATATACTTAGCGCAAAAGTTTATAAGCTGAGAGTTAACTAAGAAAAGTTTCTAATATATAGACGTATATATTAGAAGACTCTTTAAAATCTAAAATTAACGCGCAATAGTTTTTAATTTAAAAGAGTGTTCATTAAATAGGCCTTTAATATAAAAGAGTGGATATATTATCCTCTCTTTTATTTTTTTGTTGATTTTATAGAAAAAATAAATATAATATAATTTAGGAAAAATATTTTTGGTAAGAATAATAATATAAAATTTTTTTAGGAATAAAATTCTTGTTGAAAAATTAAAAAAATAGTATATTATTAATATTAGTGCTTTATTTTTTTGAACGGTTTTGGGGTAAAGATAGTACATAAATGTATATGTTAAAACTTCTAAAAAAATACTTGAAAAAACATAATATACATAGTATAATGAAGAAGTTGTAAAGCGAACAGCGATGAATCAAGAGGTTGCCGGACTTCCGGGTAATTCTTGATGAGCATGTTAGGATCTAGAATCCGACGACAGGGGTTACGTGTGCATGTCTAAAGTGTGAAACACCAGGGACAGTTTACACAATGCTTACTGTTGTGCGTTAGAAGTAAAGCGTACATGAAAAGGAGGGAAACCAAATGTCAAAACAAAAAATAAGAATAAGATTAAAAGCATTTGATCATACAATATTAGATCAATCAGCTGAGAAAATTGTTGAAACTGCTAAGTCTACAGGAGCAAAGGTTGTTGGACCAGTTCCACTACCAACTGAAAAAGACGTTATAACAATCTTAAGAGCTGTACATAAGTACAAAGACTCAAGAGAGCAGTTCGAAGTAAGAACTCATAAGAGATTAATAGACATCGTTAATCCATCACCAAAAACTGTTGATGCATTAATGAGATTAAACTTACCAGCAGGTGTTGATATCGAAATAAAACTTTAATAGTTTATTTAGATTGAATTAAGAGATTGAACTGTTATGATTGCAGAGGCAATCCGCTAATATGTTTAGGAGGTGTAACCACATGAAAAAAGCTATAATAGGTAAAAAAGTTGGAATGACTCAAATATTCGATGAGAATGGTAGAGTAATCCCTGTAACTGTAGTTGAAGCTGGTCCATGTGTTGTAGTTCAAAAGAAAACAGTTGAAACTGATGGATATGACGCAATACAAGTTGGATTCGGTGAATTAAGAGAAAAATTAGTTAACAAACCAAGAAAAGGACATTTCGCTAAAGCAGGTGTTTCTTTAAGAAGAACTTTAAAAGAGTTCAGAATGGAAGATGTTGCTAATTACAATGTTGGAGACGAAATAAAGGTTGACACATTTGAAATTGGAGACAAAGTAGACGTATCAGGAGTTTCTAAAGGTAAGGGATTCCAAGGTACAATCAAAAGATGGAATGCTAGTAGAGGACCAATGTCTCACGGTTCTAAATTCCACAGAGCACCAGGTTCAATGGGAGCTGCTTCAGACCCATCAAGAACTTTCAAGAACAAAAGAATGCCTGGACATATGGGAGCTAAGAACACAACTGTTCTTAACTTAGAAGTTGTTAAGATAATGCCTGAAAAGAACATCATCTTAATCAAGGGTGGAATCCCAGGTCCAAATAAAGGCACAGTAGTTATAAGAAACAGCGTTAAGGCTTAATTTCTGTAGAAAGGAGGAAGCGTAATGCCTAAAGTAGGTTTATTTAATAAAGAAGGACAACAAGTTGGAGATATCCAATTAAATGAGCAAGTATTCGGAGTAGAAGTAAACAAATATGCTTTACACCAAGTAGTAGTAGCTCAATTAGCTAACAAGAGACAAGGTACTCAATCAGCTAAAACAAGATCTGAGGTAAGAGGAGGCGGAATCAAGCCTTGGAGACAAAAAGGAACAGGTAGAGCAAGACAAGGTTCTATCAGAGCGCCTCAATGGATCAAAGGTGGAGTTGTATTTGCACCAAAACCAAGAGATTACAGAATGTCAATACCAAAGAGCATGAGAAAAGTAGCTATGACTTCTGCTTTAACTAGCAAAGTTGCAGATATGGTTGTTTTAGAAGACTTAACTTTCGAAGCTCCAAAAACTAAGGAAGCAGTTAAAATGTTAAATGCTTTCGAAGCTAAGAAGACATTAATAATAACAGCTGAAGTTAATGAAAATGTATATAAATCAGCAAGAAACATAGAAGGTGTAACAGTTATGCCTGTTAACAACATCAATGTTTATGATTTATTAAACTGCAAAACATTAATGATAACTAAAGAAGCTGTAAACAAAATTGAGGAGGTGTACGCATAATGAAGTTAACAAGCCATGATATAATCAGAAAACCAGTTATAACTGAAAAGAGTATGGCAGCTATGGCTGAAAATAAATACACCTTCATAGTTCATATGGCAGCTAACAAAGTACAAATAAAGAGAGCTGTAGAAGAAGTTTTCAACGTAAAAGTTGCTGACGTTAAGACTATGAGATTCGAAGGAAAAACTAAGAGAGTTGGAGTTCACATCGGAAAAAGAGCTGACTTCAAAAAAGCTGTTATAACTTTAGCAGAAGGTAGCAGCATCGAATTCTTCGAAGGAATGCAATAATAAAAAGCAGGTATTGGTTGAAGGCCAGATAAGCTATAAGAAGGAGGGACAATAATGGCACTTAAAAAGTTTAACCCAACTACACCATCAAGAAGACAAATGACTATGCCAACATTTGAAGAAGTTACTACAAATGCACCAGAGAAGTCACTTCTTGTTTCTTTAAAGAAAACTGGTGGTAGAAACGCACAAGGTAAAATAACTGTTAGACACCATGGTGGTGGAGCTAAGAGAAAATATAGAATAATAGATTTCAAAAGAAATAAGGATGGAATCCCAGCAAAAGTTGCTACAGTAGAGTACGATCCAAACAGATCAGCTTACATAGCACTTGTTGTTTATGCTGATGGAGAGAAGAGATACATACTTGCTCCTGTAGGTTTAAAAGTAGGAGATACAGTAGTATCAGGACCAGAGGCTGATATCAAGCCAGGTAACGCTCTTCAATTAAAACACATGCCAGTAGGTACTTTTGTTCATAACATAGAGTTACAAGCTGGAAAAGGTGGCCAAATGGTAAGATCAGCAGGTACTTCAGCTCAGTTAATGGCTAAAGAAGGAAACTATGCTACATTAAGATTACCATCAGGTGAAATGAGATACGTAAGAATCGAATGTAAAGCTACTGTTGGAACAGTATCAAACACAACTCATGAGATCGTAAATATCGGTAAAGCTGGTAGAAAGAGACACATGGGATGGAGACCAACAGTTAGAGGTTCTGTAATGAACCCTTGCGATCACCCTCACGGTGGTGGAGAAGGTAGATCTCCTATCGGTAGACCAAGTCCAGTTACTCCATGGGGTAAACCAGCACTTGGATACAAAACTAGAAAGAACAAAAAATACTCAGATAGATTCATCATTAAGAGAAGAAACGCTAAATAGTTTGGAGAGAATTAAATATTCTCTTCACAGTTTGGCGGCATAATTAAGTTTATGAAGGGAGGAAATTCTAGTGAGTAGATCAATTAAGAAAGGACCTTTCGTGCATGCAGGTCTTTTAAAGAAAATAGAAGAAATGAACCAAAATGGAGATAAGAAAGTTATCAAAACTTGGTCAAGAAGCTCAACTATATTCCCACAAATGATAGGCCATACAATAGCTGTTCATGATGGAAGAAAACATATCCCAGTTTATGTTACAGAAGATATGGTTGGACATAAATTAGGAGAATTCGTTTTAACAAGAACTTTCAAAGGTCATATTAAAAACGAAAAAACATCAAAGAGAAAATAATAGTATCCGGGAAAGGAGGATCTTTAGATGGAAGCTAAAGCTATAGCTAAATATGTAAGAATGTCTCCAACTAAAGTAGGAGTTGTTCTTGATTTAATAAGAGGAAAGAACGTAAACGAAGCTTTCGCAATTTTAAAATATACTCCAAGAGATGCTGCTGAGGTTATAAGCAAAGTTTTAAAATCAGCGGTAGCTAATGCGGAGAACAATCACGAATTAGATGCTAACAGATTATTCGTTGCAGAAGCACATGTAGGTCACGGACCAACATTAAAAAGATTCAGACCAATGGATCATGGTAAAGCATTCAGAATAAACAAGAGAACAAGTAACATAACACTTGTTGTTAAAGAAAGAGCTTAATAAGGTAAGGAGGGAAAAGCATGGGACAAAAAGTACATCCTCACGGACTAAGAGTTGGTGTAATTAAAGATTGGGATGCAAAATGGTATGCTGATAAGAAAAATTTTGCTGATAACTTAATCGAAGACCAACAAATAAGAAAATTCATAAAGAAAGAACTTTTCTCAGCTGGAATCGCTAAGATTGAAATCGAAAGATCAGCTAAAAGAGTTAAGTTAAACATACACACAGCTAAGCCAGGTGTAATCATCGGAAAAGGTGGTTCAGGAATCGAAAGATTAAAAGCTAGCTTAAAAAATATAATAGCTGAGAAAAATGTTTTAATAAACATTGTTGAGGTTAAGAACGCTGAAACTAACGCTCAATTAATGGCTGAAAACATTGCTGCTCAATTAGAAAAGAGAATATCATTCAGAAGAGCTATGAAGCAAACTATCCAAAGAGCAATGAAAGCTGGCACATTAGGTGTTAAAACTGCTTGTTCAGGAAGATTAGGTGGAGCTGAAATAGCAAGAACTGAGCAATACAATGAAGGAACAATCCCACTACAAACAATAAGAGCTGACATCGACTATGGATTTGCTGAAGCTGATACAACTTACGGTAAAATCGGTGTTAAAGTGTGGGTTTACAATGGAGAAGTTCTTCCAACTAAAAAAGTTGAAAAAAAGGAAGAAGCTAACGCATAATAGGATGCACTAAGAAAGGAGGAATATAACATGTTAATGCCTAAAAGAGTTAAACATCGTAAGGTACAACGTGGTAGAATGAAAGGTAAGGCAACTAGAGGAAACTTTCTAGCTTACGGAGATTTCGGAATCCAAGCTACAACTTGTGGATGGATCACTAGTAACCAAATAGAAGCTGCGAGAATAGCTATCAATAGATATATAAGAAGAGGCGGAAAGCTTTGGATAAAAATATTCCCAGACAAACCTGTAACTGAGAAACCAGCTGAAACAAGAATGGGTTCAGGTAAAGGTTCAGTTGAATACTGGGTAGCAGTAGTTAAACCAGGTAGAGTTTTATTCGAGTTATCTGGAGTTGATGAAGAGAAAGCAAGAGAAGCTATGAGACTTGCTTCACACAAACTTCCTGTAAAGACTAAGTTCGTTACAAGAAGAGATTTTGAGGAAATGGGTGGTGAAGAATAATGAAAGCTAGAGAGTTAAAAGAACTAAGAACAAGCAATCCTCAAGATTTAATAAAGAAATTAGGAGACCTTAAAGCTGAGTTATTCAATTTAAGATTCCAATTAGCTACAGGTCAATTAGAAAACCCAATGAGAATCAGAGAAGTAAAAAAATCAATAGCTCAAATCAAAACAATCATAAGAGAAGAAGAGTTAAAGATTGAGCAGTAATCCTGAAAGGAGGTAACCGCTGTGGAAAGAAATTTAAGAAAAAAGAGATTAGGTAGAGTTGTTTCTGATAAAATGGATAAGACTATCGTTGTTGCGGTTGAAACAAAGGTTAGACATCCACTATACGGAAAAACTGTTAACAGAACAACTAAGTTCAAAGCTCATGATGAAAATAATGAGGCTAGATTCGGAGATAGAGTTCTTATAATGGAAACTAGACCATTATCAAAAGATAAGAGATGGAGACTTGTTGAGATAGTAGAGAAAGCAAAATAGTTTTCTAAAGTCTGAAAGGAGGTTAATTTCATGATACAACAACAAACCTTACTAAAGGTTGCTGACAACTCAGGTGCAAAAGAAATAATGTGCATAAGAGTTTTAGGCGGATCTAAAAGAAAATTCGGAAATATCGGAGATGTAATAGTTGCTAGCGTTAAAAGTGCAACACCAGGCGGAGTTGTTAAAAAAGGCGAAGTAGTTAAAGCAGTTATTGTAAGATCAGTAAGAGGACTAAGAAGAGCTGACGGTTCATACATCAAATTTGATGAAAATGCAGCTGTAATAATAAAAGATGATAAGCAACCAAGAGGAACTCGTATCTTTGGACCAGTTGCAAGAGAGCTAAGAGATAATGAGTTCAATAAAATCTTATCATTAGCACCAGAAGTTCTATAATAAACGATTAGGAGGTGGCTAAGATGAAGGTACATGTTAGAAAGAACGACACAGTAGTAGTTATATCAGGTAAAGATAAAGGAAAAACTGGTGAAGTTTTAAGAGTAATTCCTAAGACTGGTAAAGTAGTAGTTAAAGGAGTTAACTTAGTTAAAAAGCATCAAAAACCTAATAGACAAAACATGCAAGGTGGAATAATAGAAATGGAAGCTGCAATAAACAGCTCAAAAGTTATGTTATTCTGTGAAAAATGCAAAAAGGCTACAAGAATAAGCCATAAGTTATTAGAAGACGGTGCAAAAGTAAGAGTATGTAAGAAGTGTGGAGAAACATTCTAAAATTTGAAAGGAGGTACTTTACGTGAATAGACTTCAAGAAAGATATGAAAAAGAAGTAGTTCCAGCTATGATGGAAAAGTTCGGATACAAAAACATAATGCAAGTTCCTAAAATAGAAAAAGTTGTTATAAACATGGGAGTAGGAGAAGCTAAAGATAATCCTAAGGTTCTAGAATCAGCTGTTAGTGATTTACAAATAATCGCTGGACAAAAGCCTGTATTAACAAGAGCTAAAAAGTCAGTTGCTAACTTTAAAATAAGAGAGAACATGGCTTTAGGATGTAAAGTTACTTTAAGAAAGACTAATATGTACGAATTCGTAGATAAATTAGTTTCAATAGCTTTACCAAGAGTAAGAGACTTCAGAGGAGTTTCAGCTAAAGCATTTGATGGAAGAGGAAACTACTCATTAGGAATTAAGGAACAATTAATATTCCCAGAAATCGAGTATGATAAAGTAGATAAAGTAAGAGGAATGGATATAATCTTCGTTACTAGTGCTAACACAGACGAAGAAGCAAGAGAATTATTAAGATTCCTTGGAATGCCATTCGCTCAATAATAAGGAGGGGATACGCATGGCTCGTAAGGCAATGATCGAAAAATGGAAAAAAGAACCTAAATACAAAACTAGAGCGTATACTAGATGTAGATTATGTGGAAGACCACATTCTGTATTAAAGAAATTCGGAATTTGCCGTATCTGCTTCAGAGAATTAGCTTACAAAGGTGAAATTCCTGGATGTAGAAAGGCAAGCTGGTAATATAACTAGTAGAATGAAAGGAGGCACAATATAATGGTTATGACAGATCCTATCGCAGACTTACTAACTCGTGTGAGAAACGCGAACTCAGTAAGACACGAAGTTGTTGAAGTACCTTCTTCAAGTGTTAAGAAGGCTATCGTAAATATATTATTACAAGAAGGTTATCTTAAAGGAGTAGAGGAGTACAACGATGGTGTAGTTCCTATGATGAGATTAACTTTAAAGTACGGAGCAAACAATGAAAGAGTTATAACTGGTTTAAAGAGAATATCAAAACCAGGTTTAAGAGTTTACTGCAAGAAAGATGAAGTTCCTAGAGTATTAAACGGATTAGGTATCGCTTTAATATCAACTTCAAAAGGATTAGTAGTTGACAGAGAAGCTAGAAAATTAGGATTAGGCGGAGAAGTTATCTGCTACGTTTGGTAATTTTTTAGAGTGAGAAAATAACATAGATTTAAATAGATTGAAGCAAAGAGATGATTTAAAAAAATATAAGGACCAAATTCACAGGAGGTGCGCATTATGTCAAGAGTAGGTAAAATGCCTATAGCTATCCCTGCTGGAGTAACTGTTACTGTAACACCAGAGAACGTTGTTACAGTAAAAGGCCCTAAGGGTGAGTTAGTTAAAGCTATGCACAAAGACATTAATATAGCTGTAGAAGATGCTCAAGTAGTTGTTACTAGACCAAGTGACGTTAAAGAACACAGAGCACTTCACGGATTAACTAGAGCTTTACTTAACAACATGGTTGTTGGAGTAAGCCAAGGTTTTTCAAAAACTTTAGAGTTAAACGGAGTTGGATACAGAGCTCAATTACAAGGAAAGAAACTTGTTATGAACTTAGGATATTCACATCCAGTAGAAGTTGAAGCAGTTGATGGAGTAGACTTCAAATTAGACGGAACAACTAAAGTTATCGTTGAAGGTATCGATAAAGAAAAAGTTGGAGCAGTTGCTGCTAACATCAGATCATGGAGAAAACCTGAACCATACAAAGGTAAAGGAATCAAGTACTCTGATGAAGTTATAAGAAGAAAAGAAGGTAAAACTGGTAAATAATAAATACTAATATAGAAAGGAGTGAACCTTATGTTCAAAAAGGCAGACAGAAAAGAAGCAAGAGAAAGACGTCACCTAAGAGTTCGTAAGAAGGTATTCGGAACTCCAGAAAGACCAAGATTATCTGTATATAGAAGTGAAAAGAACATATATGCTCAAATAATAGACGACGTTAATGCTGTTACTTTAGTAGCTGCTTCAAGCTTAGATAAAGCTATCGAAGTTAAAGGAAGCAACAAAGAAGCTGCTAAATTAGTTGGAGAATTAGTTGCTAAAAGAGCTATAGAAAAAGGAATAAATGATGTAGTATTCGACAGAGGTGGATACGTATATCACGGAAGAGTTGAGGCTTTAGCTAGCGGAGCAAGAGAAGCCGGATTAAAATTCTAATCTACAAGGAGGGGAAATACATGAGAATCGATCCTAGCACACTAGACCTTAAAGAAAAGGTTGTTAGTATAAGCAGAGTTACTAAGGTTGTTAAGGGTGGTAGAAACTTCAGATTCAGTGCGTTAGTTGTTGTTGGAGACGAGAACGGACACGTTGGTGTTGGAACTGGTAAATCTATCGAAATCCCTGAAGCAATAAGAAAAGGAATAGAAGATGCTAAGAAAAACTTAGTAGAAGTTTCAATCGTTGGAACTACTGTTCCTCATGAAATACACGGAAAATTCGGTACAGGAGATGTACTTATAATGCCAGCTACTGAAGGTACAGGAGTTATAGCTGGAGGTCCTGCAAGATCAGTTCTTGAATTAGCAGGATTAAAGGATGTTAGAGCTAAATCATTAGGTTCAAACAACCCAAGAAACATGGTAAAAGCAACTATCAACGGATTAGCTAACTTAAGAACAGCTGAAGATATAGCTAAATTAAGAGGAAAATCTGTTGAAGAGATAATAGGTTAGGAGGGATAGCGATGCTAAAGGTAACATTAGTTAAAAGCTTAATTGGTAGAAAGAAAGACCATATCGCTACTGCACATGCCCTTGGACTTAGAAAAATAGGTAAAACAGTAGAGCATGAGGGAACTCCTCAAATAAAAGGTATGATAAACAAAATAAGTTATCTACTAAAAGTTGAAGAAGCATAATTAAATAGAGCGTTAGAGGAGGTGTAATAACATATGAAACTTCATGAATTAAGACCAGCAGCTGGTAGTAAATCAGCTCCAAAAAGAGTTGGTAGAGGTACTGGTTCAGGCTTAGGAAGAAATGCCGGAAAAGGTGAAAAAGGTCAAAATGCTAGATCAGGTGGTGGAGTTAGACCTGGATTCGAAGGTGGTCAAATGCCATTATACAGAAGACTTCCTAAAAGAGGATTCACTAACCCATTTACAAAACATTTTGTAACAATCAATGTTGATAGATTAAACATATTCGATAATGGAACAGAAGTTACTCCAGAATTACTATTAGAAAGAAGAGTAGTAAGTAAACTAATGGACGGAGTTAAGATCTTAGGAAATGGAAACATAGAAAAGAGCTTAACTATCGCAGGTTGCAAGTTATCAAAGCAAGCAGCTGAAAAAATAGTTGCAGCTGGAGGAAAAGTTGAGGTGAAATAATCGTGCTATCAACCCTACGTAATGCCTGGAAGGTTCAAGATTTAAGAAAAAAAATAATTTGGACTGTATTCTTAATAGCAATTTTCAGGATGGGAAGTTATATTCCTGTTCCTGGAATTGATACAGATAGTCTAAAAGCTTTAACACAATCAGGAAGCTTAGTAAGCTTCTATGATTTAATTTCTGGTGGTTCTTTTAGTAGATTTAGTATATTCGCTTTAGGTGTTGTACCATACATCAATGCTTCAATCATTATGCAACTTTTAACAGTTGCAATTCCTAAATTAGAACAATTATCTAAAGAGGGAGATGATGGAAGAAAGAAAATCCAAAAGATAACTAGATATGCTTCAATTGTTATTGGAGCAATCACTGCTTATGGAAGTTATGTGATAATTAACAATGTTGGCGCACTTAAGAGCAATTCTCCAGTTAGTATGTTTTTAATATTACTAACACTAGTAGTTGGATCAACTTTCTTAATGTGGTTAGGAGATCAAATTACAGTTAAAGGAGTAGGAAATGGTACTTCTTTGATAATATTTGCAAATATATTATCAAGCTTACCAATGACTGGTTATCAAATATATAACTTAAGTAAGATAGGTAAAATAAATGTTGTTGAAGTAGCATTATTTATTTTCTTTACATTAGCTTTATTAGCAGGTGTAATTTACTTATCATTAGCTGAAAGAAGAATTACTGTACAATATGCAGGTAAAGCCGTAGGTAATAAAATGATGAAGGGACAATCAACTCATATTCCATTAAGTATTATTGGAACAACTGTTATAGCAATAATCTTTGCTATGTCTGTTATGAGTTTCCCAACAACTATAGCTCAATTCTTCCCAGAAGCTGGATGGTCACAATGGATTACAGGATCTTCTTACAGTCCTTTCAATGCAAAGACTTGGATGTATCCAGTATTATATGCATTACTGACTATATTCTTTACTTGGTTCTATACTCAAATAACATTTAAGCCAGATGAAATGGCTGAGAATATGCATAAATCATCAGGTTTCATTCCTGGAATAAGACCTGGAAAACCAACAGAGATTTATTTAGAGAAAGTATTAAATAGAATTTCAATGTTTGGTGGATGTTTTGCTGCTATTATAGCAGTAGTTCCTATTTTAGTTGCAAACTATACTCCTTTCCAAGGAATACAGTTTGGAGGAACATCACTGTTAATTCTAGTTTCTGTTTCATTAGAGATAATGAGACAATTAGAATCTCAATTAACAATGAGACATTACCAAGGATTCTTAAAATAGAAATACAAGTTATGGAGATGATGCCCGTGAAGATAGTTTTATTAGGTCCTCCTGGAGCAGGAAAAGGAACACAGGCAAAATCAATTAGTAATAGATATTCAATTCCTCATATATCTACAGGAGATATCTTTAGAAAAAATATTTCAGAGAACACTCCTTTAGGTATTGAGGCTAAATCATACATGGATAATGGACAGTTAGTTCCAGATGAAGTAACTATCAACATGGTAAAAGATAGACTTCAACAAGATGATTGTAAGAATGGATATTTATTAGATGGTTTCCCAAGAACAGTTCATCAAGCAGAAGCTTTAGATAACTTTTTAACTGAAAGAGAAGAGTCAATAGACACAGCTCTTTTAATAGAAGTACCTAAAGAATTCATACTTGAAAGAATGACAGGAAGAAGAGTTTGTCCTTCATGTGGAGCAAGTTATCACATAAAGTTTAATCCACCAACTAATGATGGAAAATGTGATCTTTGCGGATCAGATGTTATTCAAAGAAAAGATGACACTGAAGAAACAGTTAAGGAAAGACTTGATGTGTATGAAAATCAAACACAACCATTAATTGATTTTTATAAAAACAAAAAGCAACTTTCAGTAGTAGATGGAACACAAGCAATAAACGAGGTCTTTGAGAGTATCTGTAAAATATTAGGGAGCGACAAGTAATGATAATTCTTAAGAATGAGAATGAAATCGACCTAATGAGGAAAGCAGGAAAGATTCTTGGAGAGACACTTAACCTGCTTAAGGAGAAAGTAAGACCTGGTATTACTACTACGGAATTAGATAGAATAGCTGAAGAGTTTATAACTAAGCATGGAGCTACACCATCCTTCAAAGGATTGTATGGTTTCCCAGCTTCATTATGTATATCTGTTAATAATCAAGTAATTCATGGTTTCCCAGGAAGTTATGAATTAAAGGATGGAGACATTGTTTCTATTGATTGTGGAGTTTGTCTAAATGGATTTCACAGTGATGCTGCTAGAACTTTTGGTGTAGGTAATATATCAGAAGAGGCAGAAAAGCTTATTAGAATTACTGAAGAATCCTTTTTTAAAGGTATAGAAAAGGCATATGTAGACAATAGATTAACGGATATTTCTAATGAAATACAGCAATATGTTGAAGCCAATGGATTTTCTGTTGTTAGAGACTTTGTAGGACATGGAATTGGCCGAAAAGTCCATGAAGATCCTGAAGTTCCTAATTTCGGTAGACCAGGCAGAGGTCCAAAGTTAATGGCAGGAATGGTATTAGCTATTGAACCGATGGTAAACATGGGATCATATAGAGTCAAGACTTTAGATGATGGCTGGACAGTAGTAACAGCAGATGGGAAACTTTCTGCACACTATGAAAACACAGTTGCAATTTTACCTAATGGTCCTGAAATATTAACACTTATAAAATAGTTTTAATATATATTGCTTAGTTATAAATTAACATTTGCCTATAAGGAATTTGTAGTTTATGACTAAGGTAATCTTTGAGGTGGATAAGTTGCAAGAAACTGATTTAATCGGTAGATTAGTTACTTCAAATGCTGGAAGAGATACAGGAAAATCATATATTGTGATTGGATTGGTAGATGATGATCTACTAGTGGCAAATGGAGCAACTAAGACTATTGAAATGCCAAAAAAGAAAAAAATAAAACATGTAGTGCTTACTGAGATATTGGATGATGAGTTAAAATCATGTATAATATCAAAGGATAAGAATGCAAATCTTAAAATAAAAAGATTTTTAAAGCTTAGTAGCACTAACAAGGAGGTTTGATTACCTTATGTCAAAAAGTGATATAATTGAAATGCAAGGTACAGTTTTAGAAGCTTTACCAAATGCAATGTTTGAAGTTGAATTAGAGAGTGGGCATAAAATATTAGCACATATCTCAGGAAAGTTAAGAATGAACTTCATAAGAATTTTACCAGGAGATAAGGTTACTGTGGAACTTTCACCATATGATCTTACAAGAGGTAGAATTACATGGAGAGCAAAATAAGGAGGGTTAGCGATGAAAGTAAGACCATCAGTTAAGCCTATTTGCGAAAAGTGCAAAGTTATAAAAAGAAAAGGAAGAGTAATGGTAATCTGTGAAAATCCTAAGCACAAACAAAAACAAGGCTAATAGGTAAATAAAACATAATAAAAAGGTCAATTGGGAGCGAATTCTTATTGACTTTTATTTAAAAGTAAAATATGATTATATAGGCATTTAAATAATAGCAAATAAATTTTAGGTGCGGCTGTGATGGATAAAACCATCAACCTAAAATTTTAAATATAAATAAACAATAGAGCAATTGAGTTACTTATTTAATGTAAATCAATTTCGTATTTTAATTACCAGGAGGTGTAACATTAATGGCAAGAATAGCAGGTATCGACCTACCAAGAGAAAAAAGAGTTGAAATAGGTCTAACTTATATATATGGTATAGGATTACCTACATCACAAAAAATTCTTGAAGTAACTGGAGTTAATCCTGATACAAGAGTTAAGGATCTTACTGAGGAAGAAGTAAACTCAATAAGAAACTACATTAAAGATTTAACAGTTGAAGGTGACTTAAGAAGAGAAGTTGCTTTAAACATAAAGAGATTAGTTGAGATTGGTTCATATAGAGGAATCAGACATAGAAAAGGTCTTCCACTTAGAGGACAAAAAACTAAGACTAATGCTAGAACTAGAAAAGGTCCTAAGAAGACAATAGCTAATAAGAAGAAATAGTTAAGGAGGGAAGACAATGGCAGCTCAAAAAGTTAAAAAAACTAGAAGAAGAAAAGAAAGAAAAAATGTTGAGCATGGTGCAGCACACATCCAATCAACATTCAATAACTCAATAGTTACTTTAACTGATGCAAAAGGAAATGCATTAGCATGGGCAAGTGCTGGTGGCCTTGGATTCAAAGGTTCAAGAAAGAGCACACCATTTGCAGCTCAAATGGCAGCTGAAACAGCAGCTAAAGCAGCTATGGAACACGGATTAAAAAGCGTTGAGGTTTACGTAAAAGGACCAGGTGCTGGAAGAGAAGCAGCTATAAGAAGCTTACAAGCAGCTGGATTAGAAGTTACTTTAATAAAAGATGTAACTCCAATCCCACACAATGGATGTAGACCACCAAAAAGAAGAAGAGTTTAGTAACGTCACGGGAGGTGTAATGAATGGCAAGATATACTGGAGCTACATGTAAGTTATGTAGAAGAGAAGGTATGAAATTATTCCTAAAAGGGGATAGATGTTATACAGATAAATGTGCTTTCGTTAGAAGAAGTTATGCACCAGGACAACACGGAGCAAGCAGAAAGAAATTATCTAACTACGGAACACAATTAAGAGAGAAGCAAAAAGCTAAGAGAATATACGGAGTTCTTGAAGGTCAGTTCAGAAACACATATGAAAGAGCTGAAAAAATGAGAGGAATCGCCGGTGAAAACTTACTTAAATTATTAGAAATGAGATTAGATAACGTTGTTTACAGATTAGGATATGGTGCTTCAAGAACAGAAGCTAGACAATTAGTAAACCACGGTCATTTCTTAGTAAATGGTAAAAAAGTTGATATAGCATCATTCAAAGTATCAGTTAACGATGTTATAACAGTTTGTGAAAAGAGCAGAGGATCAGAAAGATTCAAAATGTTTGCTGAAAATCCAAAAGCTTTACCAAAATGGTTAGAAGCTAACGTTGAAAATTTCGAAGGTAAAGTTGTTGCTGAGCCTGCAAGAGAAGATATCGACGTACCAGTTAACGAGACTCTAATCGTCGAGTTATACAGCAAATAATAATTATTGATCTTAAGAGTACTTTTACAATTGGATCAGTTGCCCTCATAAGGTTGCCATTTTAATATTAAGGAGGGTTTTTAAATGTTAGAAATAGAAAAGCCAGTAATTCAATGTGTTGAATCAAACGATAACGGAACATATGGTAAGTTTGAGATAGAACCATTAGAAAGAGGTTATGGAATAACTCTTGGTAATGCATTAAGAAGAATATTACTTTCTTCTTTACCTGGAGTGGCTCCAACTTCAGTTAAAATAGATTCAGTTCTTCATGAGTTTTCAACAATAACAGGTGTTAAAGAAGATGTTACAGAGATAATCTTAAATCTTAAAATGTTAGCACTTACTATGGAAGGTGAAGGACCAAAAACTATTTATATTGATGCTCAAGGACCAGGTGTTGTTACTGGAGCAGATATAAAAACAGATGGTGATGTAGAAGTTGTAAACAAAGATCTACATATCGCTACATTAGACAACGATGGTAAGTTATATATGGAAATCGTAGTTAATAGAGGAAGAGGATATGTTACTCAAAACAAAAATAAAACAGAAGATCTTCCATTATCAGCTATTGCTATAGATTCTATATACACTCCTGTAAAGAGAGTTAATTTCTCTGTTCAAAATACAAGAGTTGGTCAAATTACTGACTATGATAAACTTACATTAGAAATTTGGACTAATGGAACTATAAGAATAGAAGAAGCGATTTCATTATCAGCTAAAATTCTTATAGAGCACTTCAAATTATTCATGACTTTAACTGACAACGCTAATGATGTTGAGATAATGATTGAAAAAGAAGAAGATAAAAAAGAAAAAGCTTTAGAGATGACTATAGAAGAGCTTGACTTATCAGTAAGATCATACAATTGCTTAAAGAGAGCAGGTATAAACACTGTTCAAGAGCTTGCGGGCAAGAGCATGGATGATATGATGAAAGTTAGAAACTTAGGTAAGAAATCTCTAGAAGAAGTAGAAAGAAAGTTAAACGAGTTAGGCTTAAATTTAAGACTAAATGACGAGTAGGTGAGGAGGTAAAGCCATGGCAGGATATCGTAAGTTAGGTCGTCCTACTGATCAAAGAAAAGCTATGCTTAGAAATCTTGTTACAAGCTTCTTAAAGCATGGTAAAATAGAAACTACTGAAACAAGAGCTAAGGAAACTAGAAGCCTTGCAGAAAAAATGATCACTCTTGCAAAAAGAGGAGATTTACACGCAAGAAGACAAGTGTTAGCATTTGTTACAGAAGAAGAAGTTGTTAAAAACTTATTTGACAACATAGCTCCAAAGTACGCTGAAAGAAACGGTGGATACACTAGAATGTACAAAGTTGGTCCTAGAAGAGGAGACGGAGCTGAAGTTGTTATACTTGAATTAGTATAATATATTTCTTTAGAGAGGATTAAGTTTTTACTTAATCCTCTTTTGTCATATAAAATATTTTATATTATTTTTTATCATGAGTATTTTAAATATATATAACAAAGTAATATATAATAAAACAGAATATATTATTTTTACTACTAGTATAAAATTTTAGATTTAACCTATAATAGTTTTGAATTTAAAGGTATATTATGTGTTTAAAGAAATTTTTTAATAAACATATTTTAAGGAAGATAATTTTATATAAAAGGTTAAAATAAGGAAATATCTATTTACAAAATAAAATTATTAATAGTATTATTTTATAAGTAGGTATTTTTTTTATACATAAAAAAATTATTAAACTCAATACATATTGAGAAAAAGAGTTATGTATTTTAACTCTAAAGTAGTTAAAGGTAGCTTTACAGGAGGCTAGTATGGGAGAAAATATGATTAAAAGTGAAGACTTAGTTTTTAAATATGTCAATGCTGAAGAACAAACTGAAAAGGTTGCAATAAATCACGTTTCTATGGAAGTTAAAAAGGGAGAATTTTTAGTTATATTAGGTCATAACGGTTCAGGAAAATCAACTATGGCAAAGCATATGAATGCTTTATTACTTCCTAGTGGTGGAAAGATGTATGTAGATGGATTAGATACTTCTGATATAGAAAATCTTTGGGAAGTTAGAAGAAGAGCTGGAATGGTTTTTCAAAATCCAGATAATCAATTAGTAGCAACAATAGTTGAAGAAGATGTGGCTTTTGGACCAGAGAATTTAGGTGTTGATCCGAAGGAGATAAGAGAAAGAGTAGATGATTCATTAAAAGCAGTAGGTATGTATGAGTATAGAAAACATGCACCACATTTATTATCAGGAGGGCAAAAGCAGAGAATTGCTATTGCGGGTATATTAGCAATGAGACCTAAATGCATAGTATTAGATGAACCTACAGCAATGCTAGATCCTTCAGGTAGAAATGAAGTAATGAAAACTATAAAGGAAGTAAATAAAAAGTTTGGAATTACTATAATACTTATAACTCACTATATGGATGAAGCTGCACAAGCTGATAGAATAATAGTTATGGATAAAGGTGAAAAGGTAATGGAAGGGGTTCCTAGGGAAATTTTTTCTCAAGTAGAAAAAATAAAGTCAATTGGGTTAGATGTTCCTCAAGTTACTGAATTAGCTTATGAGCTTCAAAAAGAGGGAGTAGATATATCAACAGAAATATTAAA
Source organism: Clostridium sp. 16K-1-R1 (assembly GCF_023921145.1). Lineage (NCBI taxonomy): Bacteria > Bacillati > Bacillota > Clostridia > Eubacteriales > Clostridiaceae > Clostridium > Clostridium sp. 16K-1-R1. Next base: position 2,943,823 of record NZ_CP046515.1, on the reverse strand, counting down.
TATAGATGAGATGGTGAATGCTTTATGTCAATTAAAATAGAAAATTTAAATCACATATATATGCCTAAAACACCTTTTGAAAAAATAGCATTAAATAATATAAACTGTGAAATAGAAGATGGAGAGTTTGTAGCATTAATTGGGCATACTGGCTCAGGAAAATCAACATTTATACAGCATTTAAATGGATTATTAAGTCCTACTAGTGGGAATATAATAGTTGATGGTGTTAATATAGCAGATAAAAAAGTTAAATTAAGCGATATTAGAAAAAAGGTAGGATTAGTATTTCAATATCCAGAGTATCAATTATTTGAAGAGACTATTGAAAAAGATATTGAGTATGGTCCAAGAAACTTAGGAATCAGTGAAGAAGAAATAAGTAAAAGAGTTAAAAAGTCCATGGAGATGGTTGGGCTTGACTATGAAACATATAAAGACAAATCTCCTTTTGATCTAAGTGGAGGTCAAAAGAGAAGAGTTGCCATAGCTGGGGTTATAGCTATGGAGCCTAAGGTTCTTATATTAGATGAACCAACAGCTGGGTTAGACCCAAAGGGAAGAGAAGACATACTTGCTCAAATAAGACTTCTTCATAAAGAGTATGGAATGACTATAATAATGGTTAGTCACAGCATGGAAGATGTAGCTAAGATTGCTGATAGAGTAATTGTTATGAATAGTGGAGAAATAGTTTTAGATGGAAAGATTGCAGAGGTATTTAAAGAGGTTGAAACTTTAGAAAAAATAGGATTGGCCGTTCCTCAAGTAACTTATCTAATAAGAGAGTTAAGAAACAAGGGCTTTAATATATCAGAAGAGATATTTACAATTTCTCAAGCTAAGGAAGCTCTTTTAGAAATAATAAGGAATAATAATTAGGAAGGATAAGAAATTATGTTAAAGGACATTACTATAGGTCAATATATTCCTGGGGATTCTTTTGTACATAAATTAGATCCAAGGACTAAGATATTAATATCATTTATTTTTATTGCTTCATTATTTATAGTAGATAAGTTTTGGGGATATATATTCATAATTGCCTTTTTAGGTGCAACAGTATTAATATCTAAATTACAATTTAAATATTTATATAAAGGACTTAAACCTGTATTTTTATTAATAGCTATAACAGCAGCACTTAATATTTTTATGATAAAAGGTACAGAAGATACCCTTATATGGCATTGGAAGTTTTTATATATTTATAAGGAAGGAATAAGAACAGCTATATTTATGGCATTAAGACTTATCTTGCTTATAATGGGAACTTCAGTATTAACACTTACAACATCACCAATAGAATTAACTGATGGTATTGAAAGTTTATTAAAACCATTTAAAAAGATAGGGGTTCCAGCTCATGAATTAGCAATGATGATGACAATTGCTTTAAGATTTATACCAACTTTAATTGATGAAACTGATAAAATAATGAAAGCACAAAAAGCTAGAGGTGCAGATTTTGAATCAGGAAACATAATACAAAAAGCTAAGAGTTTAATACCACTATTAATTCCTTTATTTATTAGTTCTTTTAGAAGAGCTGATGAGTTAGCTATGGCTATGGAAGCAAGATGCTATAGAGGTGGCGATGGAAGAACTAGAATGAAGATATTAAAGTATTCTAAAAATGATTTTATTTCTTTTGGAATGGCTGGAGTACTTTTAGTTTTATCAATAGTAGTAAGAGTTTTCTAGTATAAATTAAATTTTGTTTTTACATTTAGACTTTTAATATAAAATAAATATTGATAATATAAAAGAAAGACTGCAAATTTGTAGTCTTTCTTTGTTTGAAGAATTAATTATTTATGATTTAAAATATTGTTTTATAAAAAAATAAAGGAATGATTATATGAGGAATATAAAATTAACTATAGAATATGATGGAACATCTTATTTTGGGTGGCAAAAACAGCCTATAGGAAATACTATTCAGCAGAAGGTAGAAGAGGCTATAAAGAAGGTTACTAAAGAAGAGGTAGAAATATTAGGAAGTAGTAGAACAGATTCAGGAGTCCATGCTAAGGCCTATGTGGCTAATTTTAAAACTAATTCTAATATACCAGGAAAAAATTTTAAGGCTGCATTAAATTCAAAATTACCAAAGGATATAGTAATAATGAATTCAGAAGAGGTAGCTGAGGATTTTCATGCTAGGTATATGACTACAGGTAAAACTTATTGTTACACAATACTAAATAGAGAAGAGCCACCAGCCTTAGAAAGAAATTATGTATATCATGTTAAAAAGCAATTAGATGTTGAATCTATGAAAGAAGCATGTAAATACTTTTTAGGAAAACATGACTTTAAGGCCTTTCAAAGACCAGGTGGGACAGTTAAGACCTCTGTAAGAACAATAACCGATATTCATATTGAAACAGAAGGAAATAAAATTAAAATATATGTGTCAGCAGATGGTTTTTTATATAATATGGTAAGATTAATTGTAGGAACATTACTTAAAGTGGGAAGAGGAAAAGAGAAGCCAGAATATATAAAGGAAGTCATAGATTCTGGTGATAGAAAAAAAGCTGGAATTTGTGTTCCTCCAACAGGATTATGCTTAGAAAAAGTTTTTTACTAAAAGTAGATGAAATGTATTGACACGCCCGTAAGCGTGTATTATAATTGTATTTGTTTGTAAGAGAGATGTACGGGATTCAATATGAATCTTAACATAAAGTACGAGGACATATAAAACCTATTTTAAAATTCTAGGGAGGGAAAACGATGAAATCATACATTGCAAAAGCACAAGAAGTTGAAAGAAAATGGTATGTTGTTGACGCTGCTGGAAAGCCACTAGGAAGAGTTGCTAGCCAAGTTGCTTCAATATTAAGAGGAAAGAACAAGCCAACATTTACACCAAATGTTGACTGTGGAGATTTCGTTATCGTTATAAACGCTGAGAAAGTTGTTTTAACTGGTAAGAAATTAGACCAAAAAATGTTAAGAAAACACAGCTTATACGCTGGTGGATTAAAAGAAACTCCATACAGAGAAGTTTTAGAAAAGAAACCTGAATTTGCTTTCGAAGAAGCAGTTAGAAGAATGCTTCCAACAGGCGTTTTAGGAAGAAAAATGTTAAAGAAATTAAACGTGTACAGAGGAGCTGAGCACGATCACGCTGCTCAAAAACCAGAAGTACTTGAGTTAAGATACTAATTATAAGCTCGGGAGGAGGAGTTCAAATGGCAAAAGTTCAATACATGGGAACTGGAAGAAGAAAGAAATCAGTTGCAAGAGTAAGACTTGTACCAGGTGAAGGTAGAGTTATAGTAAATAATAGAGAAATCGAAACATATTTCGGATTAGAAACTTTAAGAGTTGTAGTTAACCAACCATTAGTTTTAACTGAAACTAAAGACAAATATGACGTTTTAGTTAACGTTCATGGTGGTGGATTATCAGGTCAAGCAGGAGCTATAAGACATGGTATATCAAGAGCTTTATTAAAAGCTGACGAAAACTTAAGACCAGAATTAAAGAAAGCTGGATTCTTAACTAGAGACCCAAGAATGGTTGAAAGAAAGAAATGCGGTTTAAAGAAAGCAAGAAGATCTCCACAATTCTCAAAGAGATAATATATTGCTTTTATGGAAAGAAGGAGGAATACCTCCTTCTTTTTTTATACATTTATATATTTTAAAGAAGTTATTTTTAGTTTCAGTTATTAACAAATTAGAAACAAATATGAGAAAATATATGCTTTGACAATAAATATTAAAAAGTTTTACAAATGGCTATATAACTAAGTATTAGAGGAGTATTATTTTAGTTTGTTTTAATAATTTGGATATTATTTGTAGAAAATTTCAATTAATTGGATACTGTATTAAGTTTAGGTTAAAAAGAAGCTTTAAAACTTAACAAAGCAGATATTATATTGTAAAATGTTATAGGATTGATATTTTAAAATTAAAAATAAAATAAGTTTGTATTTTACAAATTAAGCAAAGTGGAGGAGAAGTATCTTGAAAGATGCAATTTTTACCTTAATTCAAGTTGCCGGTGGATTAGGTCTATTCCTTTTTGGAATGAAGTTAATGGGAGAAGGATTAGAAAATGCCGCAGGTGATAAATTAAAAAGTATATTAGAGAAAGTTACTAAAAATCCTATATCAGCAGTTTTAGTTGGTGCCTTTGTTACAATGGTAATACAAAGTTCAAGTGCCACTACGGTAATGGTAGTTGGATTTGTTAATGCTGGACTTATGAATATAGCACAAGCTGCTGGGGTAATCATGGGAGCAAATGTAGGTACTACCATTACTGCACAACTTGTTGCTTTTAAGTTAGATGAAATAGCGCCATTGTTTGTTATAATAGGTGTTGTTTTATTAATGTCAGCAAAACAAAAGAAAAGAAAAGATATTGCTGATATAATATTAGGTTTTGGTATTTTATTTATGGGAATGGGAATAATGAGTTCAGCTTTAAAACCATTAGCTGATTCACCAATGTTCTCAGAACTTATAATGGCTATAGGTGAAAACTGGGTATTAGGAATATTTACAGGTTTAGCACTTACAGCTATATTACAAAGTTCATCAGCTACTACAGGTATATTAATTGCCTTAGCATCAACTGGTTCTATAAATATAAATATAGTTCTGCCAATATTATTTGGATGTAATATAGGTACATGTGTAACTGCGTTGATAGCAAGTATTGGGGCAAATAAAACAGCACATAAGGCTGCTGCCATACATTTAATGTTTAATATACTAGGTACACTTATATTTATACCATTTTTAAAACCTTTAGCATATATTGTTCAAGAGATTAGCCCTGGAGATGTTCAAAGACAAATAGCTAATGCTCATACAATATTCAATATAACTGCTACTATAATACTTGTACCATTAAGTAAGTACATGATTATGATAGTTAACAAATTAATAAAAGGTGAAGATGAAATTGAACTTTGTGGACCTAAGTATCTTGATGAAAGATTATTAGAAACACCAGTAATAGCTGCAGGTCAAGTTCAAAAGGAAACTTTAAGAATGGCTAATAAAGCTAAAGAAAACTTAGAATTAAGTATGAAGGCTTTTAGAGAAAATAATGAAAGCTTAGTTAAAAAAGTATATGATAATGAAAAACTTATAAATATATTAGAAGAAGAAATAACTGCTTACCTAGTTAAATTATCTAAATGTGATTTATCTGCTAAAGAAAGTAATTTAGTAGCATCAACTTTCCATATTGTAACTGATATTGAGAGAATAGGTGATCATGTTGAAAATATAGCCGATTTAACTTTAGAAAAGGTAGGAAGAAAATTAAAATATAGTGAAGATGCTTTAAAGGAAATAGATTATATATATGATCAAACAATTAGAGCTCTAGACATAACAATTGATGCTTATGCAAATGAAAATGTAGAGGAAGCTGGAACTATCTATGAAATAGAAAGAAAGATAGATGCTTCTCAAAAAGAATTTAGAGAAAATCATATTAAGAGATTAAGCCAAGGTTCTTGCAATGCTTATGATGGTGCAATATTTATGGACTTATTAAGCAACTTTGAAAGAATTGGTGATCATTCTACTAACATAGCTGAAAGTGTTATGGAAGTGCATTAAAGATATTAAAGAATACCTAACATTAGGTATTCTTTTTTCTTTTACTTAGAATATTTCTTTATATATAGGAAAAAATAAATTGAGTTTCATAATTCTAAAAGAGATAATATTTTGAAGTATTTACTAGTAAATATATTCTTTTTAGGATTTAGGATTATAATAATTTAGATTTAAATAGGAGGTATTCTTAATGAAGAAAATAATGAAAATAGTGTCAATTATGATGATATCTTTTTTAGTATTAAATATTAGCTTATTAAAGGTTAATGCAGAAGAAAATAATAAGGTAATAGTTATTGACCCAGGTCATGGAGGCATAGATGGTGGCGCAAAGAGTGAAAATGGAGTAATTGAGAAGGACATTAATTTATCAATATCACTTAAAACAAAAGCTGCCTTAGAGAGTAAGGGATATAAAGTCATAATGACTAGAAGTGAGGATGTAGGACTATATACTGAGGGCAAAAAGGTTAGAGAAAAGAAAATAGAAGACTTAGGAAATAGAGTTAAGATTAAAAAAGAAAATAAGTGTGATGCTTTTATAAGCATACATCAAAATATGTTTCCTCAAAAGAATTGTAAAGGGGCACAAGTATGGAGTGCCAACAATGAACCAAGTCAAAAGCTAGGCAAAATAATACAACAAAAATTTAAGGAAGAAGTTGACCAAAATAATAAGAGGGAAGCAAAAGTTGCAAAAAAAGAATATAAGATTTTAAATGATGGATATGAAGGAGCTTCTGTAATAGTTGAATGTGGTTTCTTATCTAATCCAGAAGAATGCGAACTATTAGGTAAAGAAGATTATCAAAATAAAATTGCAAATACCTTAGCAAATGCTATAGATGAATATTTTAAATAATATAATTTAAAGAAAATTTAGTAATGGCAAACTAACTTCCATATCATTTGGGGTAATTGAGTAAAATTTATAAGATGAAAATATAAGGTTTATAATTAAGAAAAATAATATAATAAATAAAAAACATATTAAGAAATTCACTAACTTAAACTTATTCATAAAAGCTCCTAAAAATCATTCCACTATTATATATATTTTAGTAGATTAAGTTATTATGACATTAAAAAAGCTATGCCCTATGAGCATAGCTTTATTTGCTTTTATATATTTTTAAAGCCTTTTCCTTTAACTTCTGAAACGTCCATTATAGTTATAAAGGCATTTGGATCTATATAATGTATTGTATTTTTTAATTCAATCATTTGTCTTGTAGTAACTAGACAGTAAAGCATTTTCTTTCTGTCATGAGTATATTCTCCTTCAGCTAAAAGAGAAGTTACTCCTCTATGAAGATCTTCTATTATATAATTTATAACTTGTTGTTCCTTATCTGTTATTATAAGCAATAATTGTTTTGAATGTATTCCTTTAATAACTTTATCAACTAAAACTGTTTGTACAAATATAGATATAAGAGTATAAAGCGCTGTTTCTAGTCCAAAGAAAATTGCTCCTACAGCAACGATACACATATTTAATACGAAGCTTAATGAACCTATATTAAAATTTGAATATTTTTTACGTATAATCATGGTAACTATATCTGTTCCACCAGTTGATCCACCTTTAGAAAATACTAAACCATAACCAAATCCACAGATAGCACCACCAAAAACACAGTATAGTAATTTATCATCTAAGGTAATAAGATGTGATACTGGTGCTGTTATCATTAATGAAAGTGATAAAGCTAGCATTCCTATAGCTGAGTTAAATGTAAACTTCTTTGATAGTTTAAAATAACTAAGTATAAATAATGGAATGTTTATAAGTAAAACAACAATACCTGAGTTAACTCCCATTAAGTATTGAAAGATAAGTGCAATACCTGTTGCTCCACCACTAAGAAGTTTTGCATTTGATAAAAATAGGTTTACTCCTAAAGATGCAATAAAGCAACCTATGAGAATAAATGCATTATCAATTAGTAATTCTTTTTTCTCTTTGATGTAATTCATTGGGATTCTCCTAAATTTACAATAAATAATTTCATAGGTAATTATAATGCTTTTTTTGGTAAAGTAAAGCCAATAAATACATTGAAAAAGCAACTAATGTGTTTTTATGGTAAAATACATTGTATATACTAAGAATTTCATTAAATTAATAGTAGAAGGTATATCTTAAGAAAATCGTAATAAATAAATAGGTTAATTTTAATTTTCCTCCTTTACTATTTAGAGGAGGCATAAGTTTAAGGAGTGCTTTATTATGGAAAAAGAAAAGTTTAATGTTTTAGTTGTAGATGATGAAAAAGAAATAAGAGATGCAATAGATATATATTTAAGAGGAGAAGGAATAAATGTAATAAAGGCTGGAGATGGATTTGAGGCCTTAGAGATTTTAGATAAGGAAGACATACATCTAGTGGTTTTAGATATAATGATGCCTAAGTTAGATGGAATGAGAACTTGTTTAAAAATAAGAGAAAGTAGAAATATACCAATAATATTACTATCAGCAAAATCAGAAGATAGTGATAAGATATTAGGTTTAAACATAGGGGCAGATGATTACGTTACAAAACCTTTTAATCACTTAGAACTTGTTGCAAGAGTAAAATCTCAATTAAGAAGGTATGATTATCCTTTAAATAGGGAAAATACTCAAGATTTAATAGTAATAAAAGATTTAACTATAGATACTGTAAATAAGCAGGTTTCTTTAAGAGGAGAAAATATAAAATTAACTGCAACAGAGTATAAGATATTAACACTTTTAGCATCACATCCAGGAAGAATATTTTCAATTAAGGAAATTTATGAAAGAGTTTGGGAAGAACCTTTTTATAAAAGTGAAAATACAGTAACAGTTCATATAAGAAGAATGAGAGAAAAAATAGAAATAAATTCGAAAGAACCTGAGTATATAAAGGTGGTGTGGGGACTTGGGTATAAAATTGACAAATAGTTTTTCAAGATGGTGGAAAAACTATAGCCTTTCAGTAAGAAGCATAGAAAATATGTTTATAGTAATATTTGCTGTGTTTATACCTGTTTTATATATTATCTTATTTGGAGGATACTCCTTTGATAATATAGCAAAATTAAATTCTAAGGCAAATCCTGATATATGTAATAGAGTTATTTATAGGGATGCATTAATAAATCCACATAAGTATAAAGAGTGTAGGTTATTAGCTCAATCTGTAGATATATCAGATTTTCTTTATAATGAGACTAACTATTTAAGCAAATTAGATAGCTTAGAGACAAAAGAACAAAAACAAGCATTTATTGCAAAGCTTCAAGAAAGGGCTACTAGTTATTCTGGTGTAGTTCTTATAAATAAGAAAACAGGAGAATATTACTCTAATAGAGTATGGTTTTATGAAAAACCTTATAATCTTTCAACGCCAAAAGAAGTTTTAGAAAGTTTATCTAAAAATGATAATGTAGTCTTTAAAGAAATAAATTCTTCAGATAATTATGAAGAAATATATTTCTCAAGAGGAGAACTTTATGATTCTGAAATAAATTCAATTAGAATTGCTTTTATAGCAACTATGACTACAACTCTTTTAATGTTACTTTTAATCATAAAAAAATTAGTTATGATTAAAAATATGGGAATAAGAGCATATAAAGACAGCTGGAAAAATGGATATTTCTTTAGATTTTTAGATAGTTTAAATGTTTTAATAACAAAGAAGATGTTTATAGAAGAATTTTTAAAAGATAAGGTTGTTATGTTTGTTATTTCATTTACTATAATATATATTCTTATAAATGGATTTATGAGAAATATAGAATTTGTATGGAAGCAATATCACTATGTTTTAACAGACAATAGATACCTATGGATAATTCCAATTGTTTTAGTTATTCATTTTATAGTAAAGTTTATAAGAAAATATGATGGATTAGATACTGTAATAAAAGGAATAGAAAAAGTTAAAAAAGGTGATACGGATATAGAGATAAAAGATAATGACGATAGACAAATAAGGGAATTAGCAGATGATGTTAATGATTTAAGATTAGGCTATAAGGAACTTGTTGAAGAAGGTATAAAGAATGAAAAGTTAAAAACTGAGCTTATATCAAATGTTTCACATGATTTAAAAACTCCATTAACATCCATAATAAATTATGTAAATATACTTCAGTTAAATAATATAAAGGAAGAGGAAAGAAAAGAATATATAGAAATACTAGATAAAAAATCTCAAACTTTAAAGAAACTTATAGATGATTTGTTTGAGGTTTCTAAGATGTCTTCAGGAAAGGTAGAATTATTTAAATACAATATAGATATAATTCAACTTGTATATCAATGTATAGCTGAAGTAGAAGATGTATATTCAGAAAAGGAAATTGAATTTAAAATAAATGGGCCAGAGGAATGCATGGTTAAAATAGATCCTCAAAGAATGTCTAGGGTATTCCAAAACCTAACTACTAATGCTTTAAAATATAGTTTAGAAAAAACTAGGGTCTATGTGGAAATAAAAGATTTAGAAAATTACGTGGAAATATCATTTAAAAATATTTCTTCCTATGCTTTAGATTTTGATGAGAAGGATATTTTAGAAAGATTTGCAAGAGGAGATGAATCAAGAAATTCAACCATAGAAGGATCTGGATTAGGATTAGCAATCGCTAAAACTATTGTAGAACTTCACAACGGAAAGTTTAGGGTTGAATGTGAAGGTGACTTATTTAAAGCCTTTGTAATAATTCCTAAAAATAAAGATGATAATAATGAAGAATAATAACATAGAGGTTGTTTAACTTAATTTCAATAAATTTTAAAAAATCTATAGCTGTAAAAATTTATGAAGGTTTTTAATTAACATATTTAAAAATAAAGTTATAAGGAGTATAATTACTATATAATAATTTTTATTGTATAAATATTATGATTTTAAAGAAGGTGTAAGAAAATGAGTTGTTTATTTTTAGAATATCCTAAATGTAGTACTTGTAGAAAAGCTAAGAAATGGTTAGAAGCAAACAATATAGATTTTACAGATAGAATGATTGTGGAAGAAAATCCTACTAAAGAAGAATTAAAGGCTTGGTACGATAAGAGCGGAGTTAAATTAAATAAGTTCTTTAACACTTCAGGCAAGCTTTATAGAGAGATGAATCTTAAGGATAAAGTAAAAACAGCTAGTGAAGATGAACTTTTAGACATCTTATCAAGCAATGGTATGTTAGTAAAAAGACCTTTACTTATAAAAGAGGATTTAGTTCTTATAGGATTTAAGGAAGAAGAATGGGCTGAAAATTTAAAATAATAAAAAGACTACAGAGTAAATATCTGTAGTCTTTTTATTTATGCCTACTTAAAAGCTCTAGTACTCTTATTGCAGAAGTAACTTTAAAATGTCAATAATCATTATTAGTCGAATAAAACTAAAAAAAGAAAATATGACTTATATAATAAGAGTTATTCATAGAATAAGCTAACTTTTTCAAGAAATCTGAGTTTTACAAAACAACTTTAAATTATTATAATAAATTGTCAAGATATTGTGCGAAATTTAAAAATAATTACTATATATTGTGGAGGGCTAGTTGATGACACTATTAGAGAGATATTGTGCATGGTCTATAGAAGAACTGAATGATGAAACAGGATTATATACTGAAGAAAAGTTAATGGTTGCTTTAGATAATATAGTTACATCAAAAATGGGAGAAAAAGAGATAATAAAATCTTTCATACAAGTTTCGTTAGAGTTAACTTCTCAAGTAGAACCAAGATGGCAGGAAATTGCGGCGAAGTTATATGTTAAAAATTTATATGAAGAAGTAAGAGTAAATAGAGGACTAGAAGAAGGGGCAAATCCATATGATAATTTCTATGGTTTTATAAAGGAACTTACTGATAAAGGATTATACGGAAAATATATTTTAGATAATTACTCTAAGGAAGATATAGAAGAATTAGAAAAAGAAATAAAAAGAGAGAGAGACTTTTTATTTACATACAGTGGAATAAATTTATTAGCAAAAAGATATTTAGTTCAAGATTTTAATAGATTACCATTAGAACTTCCTCAACAAATGTTTATGGGAATTGCTATGCACCTTGCTATCCCTGAGAAGAAGGAAAAAAGACTTTATTGGGCAAAAAGATTTTATGATGTTTTAAGTTCTATAAAGGCTACAATGGCTACTCCAACTATGTCTAATGCTAGAAAGCCATTCTACCAATTAAGTTCATGTTTTATAGATACTGTAGATGATAGCTTAGCTGGTATATATAAATCATTAGATAATTTCTCAAAGGTTTCTAAGTTTGGTGGCGGAATGGGAATTTATATGGGTAAGGTAAGAGCCTTAGGCTCAGCCATAAGAGGTTTTAAAGGTGCATCAGGTGGAATTATACCTTGGATAAAATTATTCAATGATACAGCCATAGCTGTTGACCAATTAGGAGTTAGAAACGGATCAGTTGCTATTTGGTTAGATGCATGGCATAAAGATTTACCAGAGTTTCTTCAAATAAGAACAAACAACGGAGATGATAGAAAGAAAGCTCATGATATATTCCCAGGACTTTGTTATCCAGATTTATTCTGGAAGTTAGCAGAAAATGATATAGATGCTAACTGGTATATGATGTGTCCTCATGAAATAAAAACTGTTAAAGGATATTCTTTAGAAGATTTCTATGGGGAAGAATGGGAAAAGAAATATTATGAGTGTGTAGAAGATGATAGAATAGAAAAGAGAGTTATGAGTGTTAAGGATATTGTAAGACTTATCATAAAAAGTGCTGCAGAAACAGGAACACCATTTGCTTTCTATAGAGATACAGTAAATAAATTTAATCCTAATAAACACAAAGGAATGATATATTCATCAAATCTTTGTACTGAAATAATGCAAAACATGAGTGCTATGGAGATAGAACAAACAGAAATTAAGGACGAAAATGGTGATGTAGTAGTTATTGAAAAAACTAAGCCAGGAGACTTTGTTGTTTGTAACCTTTCTTCAGTGGTATTAGGAAATGTTGATGTTACATCAGATGAAGAAGTGGAATACGTTGTTGAAACTCAAATAAGAGCAATGGATAACGTAATAGACTTAAATTATTATTCAGTTCCATTTGCTGAAATAACAAACAAGAAATATAGAGCTGTTGGATTAGGAACATCAGGATACCATCATATGCTTGTAAATAATAAGATTGTATGGGATTCAGAGGAACACTTAAACTTTGTAGATAAAGTTTATGAGAGAATAAACTTCTATGCTATAAAAGCTAGTTTAAACATAGCAAAGGAAAAGGGAAGCTATCCATTATTTGAAGGATCCGACTGGAGTAATGGTGATTATTTTGAACTAAGAGAATATAATTCACCACAGTGGAAAGAACTAAAAGAAGAGATTGCTAAATATGGTATGAGAAATGGATACCTATTTGCGGTAGCTCCAAATGGTTCAACTGCCACTTTAGCTGGAACTTCAGAGGGGGTAGATCCTGTTATGAATAGATTCTGGTTAGAAGAGAAAAAAGGAAGCATAACTCCAAAGGTAGCACCTGGATTATGTCAAGAAAATTTCTGGTACTATGTTTCAGCTTACAATGTAAATCAAGAATTTACAGTTAGAGCAAACGGAGTAAGACAAAGACATATAGACCAAGGACAATCATTTAACCTTTATATAACTACAGATTATACTATGAGACAAATAATGAATCTTTATATTTCAGCTTGTAAAAATGGAGTTAAAAGTATTTATTATGTAAGAAGTAAATCTCTAAGTGTTGACGAATGTGAGAGTTGTTCAGCTTAGAATATAAATTAAGAATTTTAAAGATACTCATCTAGGCTTAGGTGAGTATCTATTAATTATAGATAGAGAAATAAAGAGATGAAAGGTGACGTAAAATGGAAATAAATAAAAGACCGCTTTTTAATGAGTTTGGAGATATTGAAACTAATAAAAAGAAAATGATAAACGGTAATACAACTAATTTAAATGACTTTAATAATATGAAATATACTTGGGTTTCAGAATGGTACAGACAAGCAATGAATAATTTCTGGATACCAGAGGAAATAAACTTAGCTCAAGACTTAAAAGATTATAAAAAGTTGACTAAGGAAGAAAAAACAGCATATGATAAAATCTTATCTTTCTTAATATTTTTAGATTCAATACAAACAGCTAACCTAGGAAATATAAATAGTTATATTACTGCTTCAGAAGTTAACTTATGTTTAACTATACAAGCTTTCCAAGAAGCGGTTCACTCACAAAGCTATAGTTATATGCTAGATAGTATTTGTTCACCAGAGGAGAGAAACGAAATATTATTCCAATGGAAGGATGATGCTATATTACTTCAAAGAAATAAATTTATAGGAGACTTATATAATAATTTCTTAGAAGATTCAAGTATGGAAAACTTTATAAAATCAGTAATGGCTAACTATATTTTAGAGGGTGTTTATTTCTATTCAGGATTTATGTTTTTCTATAATTTAGAGAGAAATGGAAAAATGCCTGGTTCAGCTCAAGAGATTAGATATATAAACAGAGATGAAAATACTCATTTATGGTTATTTAGAAGTATAATAAAAGAATTAAAAGAAGAAATACCAGAAGTATTCACTAAAGAGTTAAAAGAAGAATTAAGAGAAATGGTGAGAACTGGTGTTGAACATGAAATCGCATGGGGTCACTATGTTATAGGTGATAATGTTACTGGAATAAATAAAAATCTTATAGAAAGATATATAAAATATATAGGAAACTTAAGAGTTAAAGCTATAGGTTTAGAGCCTTTATTTGAAGGATATAATGAGAATCCAGCACCATGGGTAGATTATTATGCTGATGCAAACCAAGTAAAAACAGACTTCTTTGAGGCAAAATCAACAGCATATGCTAAAGCAGGAGCTTTAATAGACGATCTATAAAAATAGAATTTAATATTTAATTGCATGAATTATAAAGAGAGCTATATCAATACTATTTATGAGAGAATTTATAAATATAAAATTTATGAATTCTTCTAAGTTAAGGTTTGATATAGCTTTTTTATGCCTATACTAAAATTCATATATAAATAAGAATGATTTAAGTGGTAATAGATTAAGAGTTAATGGAAGATAATTACTAAAATTAGAGTTTATTATAAATGAATTTATTTTATAGAATAAATAAGTTTAAATTTATAAGCATAAGTTAGTATTTTAAAGATTTAATAAGATAATTTTAATTAAATGAGTTATACAATAATGATAATCATTTTCAATAAGTAAGGTTTTATGTTAATATAGCATCATAGAAAACAAAAAAACATTTGGAGGTTAAGTATGGCTAAGATGATGGGACCTCGTTTCAAAATGTGCAGAAGACTTGGATTAAATGTAGTTGGACATCCAAAAGCAATGAAACGAGCTGATAGAGGAACAAGCAGAGCAGATAAGAAATTATCTGATTACGGTATTCAATTATTAGAAAAGCAAAGATTAAGAGCTTACTACGGTGTTATGGAAAGACAATTTACTAGATACGTAGATCAAGCTTTCAATAGTAAAGAACAACCTGGTGAGGCTTTACTTATGATTTTAGAATCAAGACTTGATAATATGGTATATAGAATGGGTTTTGCTAGCTCAATAAGACAAGCAAGACAAATGGTTAACCATGGACATTTCTTAGTAAATGGAAAGAAAGTTAATATACCATCTTTCAGATTAAATATAGGTGATGAAGTTGTTTTAAGAGAAAAATCAAGAAAAACAGAAATGTTTGTAAACAACTTTAAAGATAGCATAGGAAGTGAAGTTCCTTACGTAAGTAAAGAAGAAGATAACTTTAAAGGAATTTTCACTAGAAAGCCTAAGAGAGAAGAAATTCCAATAACAATACAAGAGCAATTAATAGTTGAATTCTATTCTAAATAATAGAAATACTGTATAACTTGTTTAATATTAAATTTAGTTTTAATTATTAGCTGTTCCCGTAGTTAAAACTAAAAAAGTCTTGTCATAATTATACTTCAGAATGTTACTAAACTCTTACTAATAAAAAAACACTTGGAGATGTGCTGGTCTCCAAGTGCTTTTTTCTTTTATTATTTTTTTACATCTATATTATACTTTTTACATTTCAAAGAAACTGTTCTATGAGTTAATCCTAAAGCTTTTCCAGCCTTATTAAAGGATTTGTACTTCTTCATAGCTGCTTCTATTATTTGTTTTTCATATTCTTCAAAGGGAAGTATATGATCAATATCAATATTTAAATTAAAAGACTTTGATTCAACTGGCTTTAAATATGAAGGCAGATAAGAACTATCTATATAATCTCCATCACAAAGATTTATGGCCCTTTCCATTATATTTTCAAGCTCACGTATATTTCCAGGCCAAGAATACTCAATTAGTAGATTAAGGGCATCTTGTTTTATTCCTAATATAGTTTTATGTAACTTTTTATTTAGCTTAGTTATAAAATGTTCGGCTAGTTCAGGAATATCTTCTTTACGTTCTCTAAGTGGAGGAAGATTAATACCTAAGACATTAAGTCTGTAATAAAGATCCTCTCTAAAGGAACCCTCTTCAATCATTTCTTCTAAATTTCTATTAGTTGCAGCAATAAC
This sequence comes from Clostridium sp. 16K-1-R1, assembly GCF_023921145.1. Lineage (NCBI taxonomy): Bacteria > Bacillati > Bacillota > Clostridia > Eubacteriales > Clostridiaceae > Clostridium > Clostridium sp. 16K-1-R1. Next base: position 2,927,623 of record NZ_CP046515.1, on the reverse strand, counting down.
CCTCACATCAATATTTCTAGGAGTTATTCCTCCAACACTTTCAATCTCTCTTTCTTGTAAAACTCTAAGGAGTTTAACTTGCATTGATAAGGGCATATCACCTATTTCATCTAAGAATATAGTACCTGTATCAGCAATAGCAAATTTACCAGGTTTGCTTTGAACTGCCCCAGTAAAAGCTCCCTTTTCATATCCGAACAATTCACTTTCTAAGAGATTTTCAGGAATTGAAGCACAGTTAACCCTTACGAAAGGCTTATTTTTTCTATTACTATTATTGTGTATAGCCTTTGCAATAAGTTCCTTACCTGTACCACTTTCACCACGAATAAGAACAGTTGATGTGGTTTCTGAAGCCTTTTGACACATGTACATTATATCCTTTAGAGTTCTAGTTGAACCTATAATATTATTAAAAGAAGAATTTTTAGATAACTGTCTTAAAAACTCATTTTTATAATAATCTAATTCCTGTTCAGATTTATTTAGTTTTGACATAAGTTCTTTAATTAAACTAACTGGTCTAGAAGTAGAAATAACTCCTTTAAACTGTCCATCAATAAATAAAGGATCAATAGTACTTATAACATTTATACCGTTTTTCTTATGAATTACATCTTTTAATAAAGTTTTTTCTTTAAATACTTTAGCTCTAAGTCCATTAGGAGCAATATCAAAAATACTTTTTCCTATAACATCAGAACTAACTTTAGAAAAGTTTTTAATATATGCAGGATTTAAATAATTTATTATACCATTTTCATCTACAAAGCAAATCATATCCTGTGAATTTTCAAGTATCTTAGTAAATTTCTCATTTATTTCTTTCATACCTATAATATCAGATACATCTTGAATAACACTTACAGCCCCTATAATCTTATCGTTTATGAAAAGAGGAGAGCTATTTACTAAGCCAACTCTGTTATTTATATGAAGAGTTGAGCCATACTTTTTTAAATTACTAAGCATAACATGAGGAAGCTGAGATGATGGAATAACTTCATTAATCTTTTTTCCTTTAACATCTTTTTTATTGCATCCAATAAATCTTAAAGCATATTGATTAATTGTTATTATATTTTGATCTATATCTATAACAACAATACCTATTGGCAAACTTTCAAGAACCTGTTCATTAGCTACTATGCTAGCATCTATTATTTCATCTATTTCACTATCCTCAGATTCAATGGGATTATTTATGTTTTTATCAATAAACTCAAGAAGAGATTGAACAGCTAACTTTTCAATCATTCCTTCATTTTTAGATCCAATTAATATACTTTCATTAGGCAACACCTTAAGAGAAAGTATTGCAAGCATACTTATTCCAAGCCAATCTGTATAGGATTCTTTTTTTATATAGAGTTTAACTTTATACTTAGACTCTATTTCAGAAGCCTTATTAACAATCATAGCAGAGTATCTAGTGTGTAATCCTAAGGGCGTCTTTATAATCAATTCTCTTGAATACATGGAGTAAATCACCGTCCAAAGTTTTATTTTTTTATGAATTTATATAAAAAGTGAATAAGGTTGATATTTTTTATCAAGTATTAATAATATATTATCAGAAAAAAGTACTATTTTAAAGGCTTTATGTATATATATCTTAATAAAAAGATTATTTCAAAAAGAAAATTTGATAAAAAATATCAATGGTAAAATTAGTTTGATATTTTTTATCACATTTAGTATAATAAAAACAACTAATATGACTGAGTATTTTAACGTAAGTTTTTAATAAATAAAATATTTTTATAAGATTTATAGGCATTTTTACTAGGGTTTATGAGTATAATATATTTTGAAAAATATTAATAATTAAAAACTTGGCACGCAAATTGCTGTTATATATAAGCAGTGAATTTGAAAAGTGAATTTAGTTGAATTGTGATTGATATTTAATGTTGTATTTAGTTGAGTACGAACTTAAAGGAGGACTACATAATGAAAAAAGGTATTGCTGCTTCAAAAGGATATGCAATAGGAACTGTATTTATACAAGAACATGAGGAAATAATAATATCTGATGCGAAGGTTTCAGATATAGCAGCTGAAAAAGAAAAATTATCTAAAGCTTTAGCTCAATCAAAAGAGCAATTAGAAGCAATAAAAGAAAAAACAGCTAATGAAATTGGAGAACATGAAGCTCAAGTTTTTGAAGCTCATTTAATGTTATTAGATGATGTAGAGTTTACTGGTCAAATGGAAATGACTATAGAAAATGACCAATTAAACGCTATGAAAGCTGTTCAAAATGTTACAGATACTTTCGTTATGATATTTGATTCTATGGATGACCCTTACATGAGAGAAAGGGCAGCAGATATAAAAGACGTTTCTAAGAGAATAATAGCTAACCTAGCTGGCAAGGGTGGAAACGGAATGGAAAATGTAGGAGCTAACACTGTTGTTGTAGCTCATGACTTAACACCTTCAGATACTGCTCAATTAGATAGAAGTAAAGTTATTGGTTTCTTAACTAATATCGGGGGAAGAACTTCTCACTCAGCTATAATGGCTAGAACTTTAGAAATACCAGCTGTTGTTGGATTAGGTAATATAACAACTTCAGTTAAAAATGGGGACACTGTAATAGTTGATGGTATTGAGGGTGTAGCTATAATCAACCCAGATGAAGCTACTATAAACGAATATAAAGCTAGATTAGAAAAATTTAAAGCAGAACAAGAAGAATTAAAGAAGTTAATAGATGTTAAAACAACTACTAAATCAGGTAGAAGAATAGAGGTTTGCGGAAACATAGGTAAACCAGAAGATATAGATCAAGTTTTAGCAAATGGTGGAGACGGAGTTGGACTATTTAGAACTGAGTTCTTATACATGGACAGAGATGAAGCTCCAACTGAAGATGAACAATTTGAAGCATACAAATATGTTTTAGAAAAAGCAGATGGTAAGCAAGTTGTTATCAGAACATTAGATATCGGTGGAGATAAAACTCTTCCATACTTACCATTACCAGAAGAGATGAATCCATTCTTAGGATACAGAGCTATAAGATTATGCTTAGACAGAAAAGATATCTTTAGAGTTCAAATAAGAGCTTTATTAAGAGCTTCTGTTTATGGAAATCTTGCAGTAATGTTCCCAATGATTTCAGGATTAGAAGAATTCCAACAAGCTAAAGCATTTGTTGAAGAATGCAAAGCTGAGTTAAAAGCAGAAGGTATAGCATACTCAGATTCAATTCAATGGGGTATCATGGTTGAAATCCCAGCTGCAGCAGTTTATGCTGATGAATTAGCTAAGCATGTTGATTTCTTCTCAATAGGAACTAACGATTTAATACAATATACATTAGCTGCTGACAGAATGAGTGAAAAGGTATCATACCTTTACAATCCAATGCATCCAGCTGTATTAAGATTAATCAAAATGACAATAGATGGAGCTCACAAACATGGTAAGTGGGTAGGAATGTGTGGAGAGATGGCAGGAGATGAAAGAGCTATACCAACATTAGTTGAATATGGTTTAGATGAATTCTCAATGAGTGCTACATCAATCCTAACTGCTAAGAAAATAATAATGGAACAAGAATAGTCAATAATATTAAAAATTAATATAGAACACTCAAAACCCTAAGTTTTGGCACGAATTAATTCGTGCCTTTTTTTTATAAAAAAATAAGTTTTTATAAAATTAAATTATTTATTATTGAGTTTTAGGTAAAAATAATAATAATTTAAATAAAGGAGGTGTATTTTTTGTTAAAAGTAATAAAAAATATTGAGGTTTATGACCCAGAGTATTTAGGGAAAAAGGATATTGTTATATTAAGTGATAAGATTGAAGGATTATATGATTCTGTGAATATTCCTAAAGATTTTATAAACATACAAGTAATTGATGGAGAAGGGATGATAGCTGTACCAGGCTTTATAGATTGTCATGTCCATATAATTGGTGGCGGTGGTGAAGGTGGTTTTAGAACCAGAACTCCAGAATTACAATTAAGTAGTATAGTAAAAGGTGGAATAACTACCCTAGTAGGGTGTATAGGAACTGATGGTGTTTGTAGAGATATGAAAGGATTAGTGGCAAAAGCTCATGCTCTTTGTGAAGAGGGAGTAACTTGTTACTGTTATACTGGGTCTTATGATGTACCTGTAAATACCATAACTAAAACTATAAAAAGTGACTTATTATTAATAGATAAAGTTATAGGTGTAGGGGAAATAGCATTATCAGACCATAGAAGTTCTCAACCAACATACGAGCAATTCGTCAATATAGTAGCTCAAGCAAGAGTTGGAGGACTTTTATCAGGAAAGGCTGGAATAGTAAATGTTCATTTAGGTAATGGGAAAAGAATGATTGAATATATAACTAGACTTATAAATGAAACAGAGATTCCAGCAAATCAAATAATTCCTACTCATATGGGAAGAAGTAGAGAGCTTTTTGAAGCAGGAATAAATCATGCTAAGGCTGGAGGCCAAATTGATTTAACCACATCTTCAGATCCTCAACATTTAGAAGAAGGAGAAGTAAGAGCAGGTGAAGGGCTTAAAAAGCTTTTAGATGCTGGAGTAGATATAGAAAAAATAACTTTTTCTTCAGATGGTAATGGAAGTATGCCATTATTTGATGAAAATGGAGAGCTTAAAGGTTTAGGAATCTGTTCTGTTGAAAGTCTTTTTAATGAAGTAAAGGAAGCTATAAAGCTTGGAGTACCTTTAGAGAAAGCAATAAGAGTTATAACTAGTAATGTTGCCAATGTTTTAAAACTATCTCATAAAGGATTTATATCAACAGGAAAAGATGCAGATATAATTTTATTAGATAAGAAAAATTTAGACATAAATTCTGTTATATCTAGAGGTAATATTTTAATGGATAATAAAAAATTATTAGTAAAAGGCACCTTTGAATAACAAAATTATAAAAATTAGATAATAATTATTATTTGTAACATTGACTTAATTTTTTAAATATAATATAATTGTAAATAATAAAGTACCCCTTAGGGGTATATCGGGAGGCGTATATAATGGTAAAACATATAAATGATCAAGATTTTAATACAGAAGTAATAGAAGCAAGTGAAGTAGTAGTTGTTGATTTCTGGGCAACTTGGTGTGGACCTTGTAAAATGATAGCACCAGTTATAGAAGAATTAGCAAATGAAATGGAAAATGTTAAATTTGTAAAGGTTGATGTTGATAAAAACCCAGGTTCAGCTGGAAAATATCAAATTCAAAGCATACCAACTTTATTAATATTTAAAGATGGAAAAGTTGTTGATACTTTAGTTGGCTTTAGACCAAAGGCTGCATTAGTTGAAGCCATCAAAAAATACGTTTAATAAGCTTCTTAAGGAGATGAATAATTTTGAGCGAAAGATATGATATAGCTATAATAGGAAGCGGACCAGCTGGCCTTTCAGCTGCATTAAATGCGAAAATTAGAAATAAAAAGTTTATTCTTTTTGGTAATAATGATTTAAGTACAAAGCTTGTTAAAGCTCCAAAGGTAAATAACTATCTTGGATTCGTTGGAAAAGATGGTATGGATCTTAAGAATCAATTTATGGGTCATCTAAAAGAGATGGATATAGAAATAACAGAGGAAAGAATAAATAGTATTTATGCTATGGGAGAATATTTCGCTCTTATGGTAAATGAAAAGATGTATGAAGCCACTTCAATAATCATAGCAACAGGTATTGAGTACACAAAACCTATGAAGGGTGAAGAAGAATTCTTAGGTAAAGGTGTAGGATACTGTGCCACTTGTGATGCCCCTTTATATAAAGAAAAAACTGTAACTATAATTGGCTATAATAAAGAAGCTGAAGAGGAAGCTAATTTTGTAAGTGAATTAGCAGCTAAGGTTTACTATATTCCTAGATATAAGGGAGAATTTGATTTAAATTCAGAAATTGAAGTTATTAATGATATTCCTGTAGAAATACAAGGGGATAGTAAGGTTACTAAATTAGTAACTAAAAATGGTGAAATAGAGACTGATGGTATATTTGTATTAAGAGATAGCATATCACCAGGACAATTAGTGCCAGGATTAAAAATAACTGATGATCACATAGAAGTTGATAGATTAATGAAGACTAATATAGAAGGCTGTTTTGCTGCGGGAGATTGTACTGGTAGACCATACCAATATATGAAGGCTGCAGGTGAAGGAAATGTGGCTGCTTTAAGTGCAGTAGCATACTTAGACAGTAAGAAATAAAAAAAGCTAACACATTGTGTTAGCTTTTTCTTTAGGTAACATTAAAAAATACATGTTGACCTATACTTTTTTCTCCTGTCTTTTCGACGCCTTTCATCCACGAGCATGTAGCGATTTTAGGGTTATAAAAATATAATGCCTCATTTGTTGGGTCATATCCTTCTATGGCTTTTAGAACGGCATTATAGCTATCACCATCAGGTACTACGTCAATTTTGCCATTTCTAACACAAGAAAAGGCATTTTTCTGTGTTATTACTCCATGAATTGTATCTGGAAATTGAGAATCCGTTGTTCTATTAAGTATTACTGATGCAACGGCTATTTTTCCATCAAAAGGTTCACCTTTACTTTCAGCATAAACTACTTGAGACATTAAATATATGTCATCTTTAGTAAGTGAAATTGTAGAGTTTGAACTTTGGAATACAGCAACAACTTCATTATTTGAATTACTACTTTGTTCTGCTTCAGGATTTGGCGAATTAGAAGCCATTTCTGTTAATTCTATATAATTATTTTTGGTTACATGCTCATTTGATAGAGAAAGCCCTAAAACTTCTTTCTCATTAAGTGTAGTGATAATTAATAAGGCGAAGGTGAAGATAAAGTAATTATAAATACTTTTTTTCATAAGAACCTCCTTTTAGGTAATTATTTTACTTTGTATATTGTAACCAAAAAAATAGAATTAATACTCCTATTTAATTTTTATTATAGTTATCTAAAGACTTTTCAGCGGCTTCTAAGGAATAGATAAACTCATCAAATAAAGTCGAAGATTTATCATAATAATCTTCTGGTGTCTTTTTATTTTCAATTTCATCTAAAAGGCCTTTATAGAAATAGTTAATATACTTATCATAGGATTTTAATGCATTTTCAAGAGCTAAGAAAGAATCATTAGCTTGTTCGGGAATAGGTAAGGAATATAAATTATTTTTTAACTCTTGAATAGAAGAAAGTTTATTTTCTATATCTGTAACTAAAACCTTTAAATCTCTATTTGATTCTTTTATTAGGTTAGCTGTTTCAAAAAGTTTTTCATCCATTGAAGAAAGTTTAAGAAGTAATGATTTCATAGAAACAACAAAATCATTCTTTTGGCTTTGGACAAATCCTTTATCTCTATTAGTTTTTATTAGCTCATTTATATAATAAAAAATATCCTGTAGATAATTATTTCCTTCTTTATATAGATATACAGGTATTAAGTTAGACCTACATATAGAATAATAATTTTCACATTCTTTCTTTAGCTTTGAAGCAATAGCGTATTCATCAGATATATTTAAAGCATCTGGAGTTTTCAATATAGAAAGTAATTTATTAAACAATTCTATATTTTTATCTAATCCATCCTTAAGTGGAGAGGATAAATTTTGATGCTTTTGAGAAACTTTTAAAGATTTTAAAGCCGAATTTGTTTCTTGAAGTTTCTCTAATTTATTTTCTATAGAACTAACATAATCTTCAGATGTTATACTATCTTCAGAAAAATCATAAGTAAGATTAATTTCAGAAATAGTTCTTCCTAGGTCTTCAAGTTTAGATTTTTCATTATGTGATCTGAAAAATAAAAAACCTATTATAAATATTAATATAAGAACTACAAATATTATATATATTAAGGAATTATCAATATATTTTTTATATTTAAAGTCCATAGCAAGTACCCCCTTATATAATTTTCTATTAAAATATATGAGAGAATGTATAATAACATTACCTAGAATATGTAAAACTGAAAAGAAATCATTTAAAATGTATCTTATAATTAGATTTTTATTGTATAATTTAATTGTTACGGTAATGGAGGTGAAATTTGTGCAAGAATTAATAATGATATTTACAAATAGTTTAAAGGATATATCTATTTGGTCCATCATAGATATATTAATTGTAGCTTTTATATTTTATAGGGGATATATATTAATAAAAGAAACAAGGGCAGAGCAATTATTAAAGGGAGTAATATTATTATTGATTTTAATTCCTATAAGCTATGTTTTAAGACTTCAAATGTTGAATTTTATATTAACTAAAACATTAACCATAGGTGTTTTATCAATAATTATTATTTTCCAACCAGAAATAAGAAGAGCACTAGAACATATAGGAAGTACTGCCTTTGATGATTTTCATGTTATTCAGGATGATCAAAAGCTAGAAGAAGTTATTGATCAACTTATAGTAGCAGTAGAGGATATGGCTGAAACTAAAACTGGTGCCTTAATAGCTATAGAGCAAGGAACAGGATTAGCAGAAATAATTTCTACGGGAACCCAGTTAGATGCAGTAATAACTTCTGCATTAATAGAGAATATATTCTTTAAGAACACTCCATTACATGATGGAGCAACTATAATTAGAAATGATAGAATCGTTTCAGCAGGTTGTGTCTTACCATTAACAAATAATAATACTATAAATAAAAAACTTGGTACTAGACATAGAGCTGCTATAGGGTTATCTGAAATATCAGATGCTTTAGTTATTGTTGTTTCAGAAGAAACAGGAGCTATATCTTTAGCTGTAAAAGGTAGATTAACAAGAAATTATGATGGTAAAAAATTAAAAAATATATTATTAAAAGTTATGAGAAATAGACGTGATAAGAGAGGGAAAACTTATGGAGAGAAGGTGAAAATATGCTTAAAAAAATTGAAGGAAAGAATTTCTTAGTAAAATTTATATGCTTATTATTATCCTTTTCTCTTTGGCTATATATAATAAATGTAGAAAATCCAGTGAGAGAACTTAAATTAAACAACGTGCCAGTTCAGGTTGTTAATAGTGAAGTACTTAAGGATTATGATTTAGTAATAGTTCCTAATCAAAATCTGACTGTAGATTTAGATTTAGAAGGACCATCTACTGAAATATATAAGGTCAAAAAAGAACAATTTAAGGTGGTTGTTAATTTAAGTGAGTATGTTTTAAAAGAGGGAGACAATAATATACCAGTACAAATAGAAAGTTATCCTAATAATATAAACATAAAAAACAATGGATTTCTAAGGGTAAATGTTATTCTTGATAAATACCAAGAAAAGAGTTTGCCTATTGTTAGCAAAATAAAGGTAAATACAGAGCATGGTACTTATGCAGATAAAATAAATATAAGCCCACAAAATGCCACTGTATCTGGAGCTCAATCCTTAGTAAGTAAAGTTAAGACTTTAGAAGTAAAAGGTGAGATAAACGATGTTAGCAAGGCTGTTAATATGAATTTACCTGTTGTGGCAGTAGATGGAGAGGGAAACGAAATTAAGGATGTTAATATAAGTCCTAATAAAGTAGATGTATCCTTTGGAGTTAAGAAATCTAAGGAAGTACCAGTTAGTGTAATTACAACTGGCACTCCTAAGGAAGGGCTAGCACTAAAATCAATAACACCAAGTATTGCAAAGGTGACTTTACTTGGATCAGAGGATGCTTTAAGTAAGATTAGCTCTATTGAGACATCACCAATAGATGTTTCACAGTATGGAGATGATTCAGAGGTATCAACAGTACTAAAAATTCCAGATGGAGTAAGTTTAGCCTCTAATGATCAAGCTCAAATTAAAGTTAAATTAGATTTTAGTAAAGATGCTCAAAAGGAAATAGAAGTACCAGTAACTACAGAGGGTACTTTAGATGGATATACTCCAGAATTAGATACTAAAACTATAAAAGTAACAATTAATGGGCCTGAAGATTCAGTAAATAGTATTGATTTAAGCAAATTTAAATGTACTATAGATATATCAAAGCTTACAGCTGATGGAGGAAGTGTAAAGCCTAATATATCAAACTCTTACGATAATATAAAGGTTGTTAGTATAAATCCTACAGAGGTTAAGGTAACCTTTAAAAAGAATACTGATTCAACAGAAAGTACAGAGAATAATTCTACAAAACCAAGTGATAATTCAAATAATAATAATAATACTTCAAACGGAAGTAATAATGAAAATTCAAATAATAAACAATAAATATTTACCACAGATTACTTTAAGCGTATTCTGTGGTAAAATAATTTACTAAAGAAATAAAATGGAGGAAGTTTTATGACTATTAGAATAAATAATATTAGTTTAGATATAAATGAAGATTTAAGTCTTTTAAAAAATAAAGTAGCTAAAAAACTAAGGATGTCTAAGGATGAAATTGGAGATATAAAAATAATAAAAGAATCTTTAGATGCAAGAAAAAAGAATCTTATAAAGTTTAATTACTGTATAAACATAGAACATGAAGATGAAGAAAAAATAGTAGCTAGACTTAATGATAAGGATGTAAAGATAGATAAGGTAAATTATGATTTTGATTTTAACTTTGGGGAGAAAAAACTTCAGCATAGACCAGTAGTTGTAGGATTAGGGCCAGCAGGACTTTTTGCAGCTCTTTTATTAGCTAAGAAGGGATTTAATCCAATTGTCTTTGAAAGAGGAGAAGATGTAGATTCTAGAACTAAAACTGTAGAGGAATTTTGGAGAACTGGAGAATTAAATCCAGAGTCAAATGTACAGTTTGGTGAAGGTGGAGCAGGAGCCTTTTCAGATGGAAAACTTACAACTAGAATAAAAGATACAAGATGCGATTATGTTCTTGATGCTCTTGTGAGAAATGGAGCACCAGAGGAAATAATATATAAAGGGAAACCCCATGTAGGAACTGATATATTAAAAAATGTAGTTAAGAATATCAGAGAAGAAATAAAAAGAAATGGTGGAGAAGTTCATTTCAATTCAAGGTTTGAAGGAATAATAAAAAAAGATAACAAATTAAAAGGGATAAAAGTAAATGGAGAAGAAGTACCTTGTGAAGTAGCAATTTTAGCTTTAGGACATAGTTCTAGGGATACATATGAAATGTTATTTAATGAAGGTGTATTTATGAAACAAAAACCCTTTGCTATTGGAGTTAGAATAGAGCATCCACAAGAAATTATAAATTTAAGTCAGTATGGAGAAAAATATGCTAACCATCCAAGATTAAAGGCTGCCGAATACAGATTAGCATATCAAAGTAAAACTTTAGATAGAGCAGTTTATTCATTCTGTATGTGTCCAGGAGGCGTAGTTGTAAATGCTTCTTCGGAGGAAAAAAGATTATGCGTAAATGGAATGAGTTATCATGCTAGAGATAAAGAAAACGCTAACTCTGCTTTAGTTGTAACTGTAGGGCCCAATGATTTTGGAGGAGATCATCCTTTAGAAGGAATGAAGTTCCAAAGACACTATGAAGAACTTGCCTTTAAACTAGGTGGAGGAAATTATAATACTCCAGTTCAATTAGTTGGAGATTTTATGAAGGATAGAGTTACAACTAAGTTAGGAAAGGTTAATCCAAGTGTATTAAGCAATGGATATAGATTTGAAGATTTAAGAAAGTGTTTACCTTCTTATGTAATAGATGGATTAAAAGAGGGAATAACTGATTTTGATAGAAAGATAAAGGGATTTGGACATAGTGATAGTGTATTAACTGGTATAGAAACAAGAACATCAGCTCCAGTTAGAATTGAAAGAAATGAAAAGTTACAAAGTATATCTTTAGAGGGTTTATATCCAGCAGGAGAGGGTGCTGGCTTTGCAGGAGGTATTGTTTCAGCCGCTGTAGATGGGTTAAAAGTAGCTGAAAATATAATGAAAGAATATCGTGTTTAAAATTTAACAATTTAATAAAAAATAATAAATTGAATATTCTGAAAACTAATGCTTTCAGAATATTTTTTGGTAGAATATAGTTATGGAGAATTAATTTTGAATTGATAAATTTATATAGTCAGTTTTTTTTGTTTGCAATTGTTATAAATTTAACAAAATTCAAGGAAGAGGGTTGAGTATTATGGCTAAAAATTTTAATGAATTGTTTTCAAAACTAAGAGAGAATGGTATGAAGAAAGTTTCTGTTGCAGTTGCTCAAGATGAACCAGTTTTAGAGGCTGTAAGAGAAGCAAAAGAATTAGGAATAGCTGAGGCTGTTTTAGTTGGTAATGAAGAAAAAATAAAAGAAATAGCTAAGAAAATAGGTATGAATTTAGCTGACTTTGAAATTATAAATGAACCTAACGATAAAAAAGCAGCATTATTAGCAGTAGAACTAGCATCAACAGGAAAAACTGATATGGTAATGAAAGGTCTAGTTGATACTGCTACTTTTTTAAGAAGTGTATTAAATAAAGAAGTTGGTTTAAGAACAGGTCAATTAATGTCACATGTATCTGTATTTGAAATACCAGGAATGGATAGATTACTTTTCTTAACAGATGCAGCTTTTAATACTTATCCAGAGTTAAAAGATAAGGCATCAATGATAAATAACTCAGTTAAGGTTGCACATGCTTGTGGAGTTCAAGTTCCTAAGGTAGCTGTTATAGGGGCAGTAGAGGTTGTAAATCCTAATATGCCAGCAACAATAGATGCAGCATTATTAGCTAAGATGAATGATAGAGGACAAATAAAGGGTTGTATAGTTGACGGACCATTTGCCTTAGATAATGCTATATCAGAAGAAGCTGCAGAGCATAAAGGGGTAAAAGGAGAAGTTGCAGGAAAAGCAGATATATTATTATTACCAAATATAGATGTTGCAAATGTAATGTACAAGACTTTAACTTACATGTCAGAGTGTAAGAATGGTGGGTTATTAGTTGGTACATCAGCTCCAGTTATATTAACTTCTAGAGCAGATAGTTTTGAAACAAAAGTTAAATCAATAGCTATAGCAGCAGTAGTTGCTCATGATTTAAAGTAGAGAATTTGGGGGAGGAAAGTTATATGGCATATAAATTATTAATAATAAATCCAGGGTCTACATCAACTAAAATTGGTGTTTATGAAGGTGAAAAAGAAATCTTAGAAGAAACTTTAAGACATTCAGCAGAAGAAATACTAAAATATGATACAATATTTGATCAACTTGATTTTAGAAAAGAAGTTATTTTAAAGGTATTAAAAGAAAAAGGCATTGACATAAATGAGTTAGATGCTGTTGTTGGAAGAGGTGGAATGCTTAAGCCAATAGAAGGTGGAACTTATGAAGTCAATGAAGCTATGGTTGAGGACTTAAAAATTGGGGTTCAAGGACCACATGCTTCAAATTTAGGTGGAATATTATCTAATGAAATAGCAAAAGAAATTGGTAAGAGAGCATTTATAGTAGATCCAGTTGTTGTTGATGAAATGGAAGATGTAGCAAGATTATCAGGAGTTCCAGAATTACCAAGAAAAAGTAAATTCCATGCATTAAATCAAAAGGCTGTTGCTAAGAGATATGCAAAAGAACATAATACTTCATATGAAGATGTTAATTTAATAGTCGTTCATATGGGGGGCGGAGTTTCAGTAGGAGCACATAGAAAAGGTAGAGTTATAGATGTAAATAATGCATTAGATGGTGATGGACCATTTTCGCCAGAAAGAGCAGGTGGAGTTCCTTCAGGTGAATTATTAGAAATGTGTTTCTCAGGAAAGTATAGCAAAGAAGAAGTTTATAAAAAGTTAGTTGGAAAAGGCGGATTTGTTGCGTATGCTAACACAAATGATGCAAGAGATTTAATAAAGCTATCACAAGAGGGTGATGAAAAAGGCTCATTAATATTTAATGCTTTCATATATCAAATAGCAAAAGAAATAGGATCAATGGCTGTAGTTTTAGATGGAGAAGTTGATGCTATAGTATTAACTGGTGGAATTGCATATAGTGATTATGTAACTAATGCTATAAATAAAAAAGTAAAATGGATTGCACCTATGGTTGTATACGGTGGAGAAGATGAACTTTTAGCTTTAGCACAAGGAGCTATAAGAGTTTTAGATGGAGTTGAAGAAGCAAAGATATACAAATAGATTAATTAATATATATAAATTTGAATAGTTTAGATTGTTTAAGGGAAGAATTTTGTAATTCTCCCTTAAATTTTGTTTTAAAAAAGTGTTCATAAAAGTCTGAAATATTTATATTTCACAAATATTATGTTAGAATAATAACGACGATTTTTAAATTAACTGATTTTTACAATGTATGAGTTGAGGTTTAGTATTAATTAAAAAACCAAAAATTGGAGGAACAGCATGAATAAAATAATAATCAATGATAAGACTATCGAATTTGATGGTGATAAGACGATACTTGACTTAGCAAGAGAGAATGGATTTGACATTCCAGTGCTTTGTGAGTTAAAAAATTGCGGAAACAAAGGACAATGTGGAGTTTGTCTTGTTGAGCAAGAAGGAAATGATAGACTATTAAGATCTTGTGCAATAAAAGCTAAAGATGGAATGGTTATTAAAACTGATAGTGAAAAAGTACTAGAAGCTAGAAAAGAAAGAGTTGCAGAACTTTTAGATGAGCATGAGTTCAAATGTGGACCATGTAAAAGAAGAGAGAATTGTGAATTCTTAAAACTTGTAATTAAAACAAAGGCAAGAGCTCACAAACCATTTGTAGTTGCAGATAAATCAGAATATGTAGATGACAGAAGTAAATCAATAGTTTTAGATAGAAGTAAATGTGTTAAATGTGGTAGATGTGTTGCAGCATGTAGAACAAGAACTGCTACTAACTCAATAAAATTCCACAGAATTGATGGAGTAAGATTAGTAGGACCAGAAGAATTAAAATGTTTCGACGATACAAATTGTTTATTATGTGGACAATGTATAGCTGCTTGCCCAGTTGATGCATTATCAGAAAAATCACATATTGAAAGAGTTCAAGACGCATTAAATGATCCAGAAAAGCATGTAATAGTTGCTATGGCACCAGCTGTAAGAACATCAATGGGTGAATTATTCAAGATGGGTTATGGACAAGATGTTACTGGAAAATTATATACTGCTTTAAGAGAATTAGGTTTTGATAAAGTATTTGATATAAACTTCGGTGCTGATATGACAATAATGGAAGAAGCTACTGAGCTTATAGAAAGAATAAAAAATAACGGACCTTTCCCAATGTTAACTTCATGTTGTCCATCATGGGTTAGAGAAGTTGAAAACTACTTCCCAGAATTAGTAGAAAATCTTTCATCAGCTAAATCACCACAACAAATATTTGGTGCAGCATCAAAAACTTATTATCCACAAGTTGCTGATATAGATCCTAAAAAAGTATTTACAGTAACTGTAATGCCTTGTACTTCTAAAAAATTCGAGGCTGATAGACCTGAAATGGAAAACGAAGGAATAAGAAATATAGATGCAGTTATAACAACTAGAGAGTTAGCTAGAATGATAAAAGCTGCTAAAATAGATTTTGCTAAATTAGAAGATGGTGAAGTGGATCCAGCTATGGGTGAGTACACTGGAGCAGGTGTTATATTTGGAGCTACTGGTGGAGTTATGGAAGCTGCTTTAAGAACAGCTAAAGATTTCATGGAAAATGACAACTTAGATAATGTAGATTACGAAGCTGTTAGAGGATTAGCTGGAATAAAAGAAGCTGAAGTAGAAATAGCAGGAAATGAATATAAATTAGCTGTTGTAAGTGGAGCTGCTAATGTATTTGAACTAGTTAAGTCAGGTAAAATAAATGACTACCACTTCATCGAAGTAATGGCATGTCCAGGTGGATGTGTTAATGGTGGAGGACAACCACACATCTCAGCTGAAGATAGTGATAAAATGGATATTAGAGAAGTAAGAGCTTCTGTTCTTTACAATCAAGATAAGAATTTAGAGAAGAGAAAATCACATCAAAACTCAGCTTTATTAAAAATGTATGAAAACTACATGGGTAAACCAGGTCATGGAAGGGCTCATGAGTTATTACACATGAAATATAAAAAATAATATTTAAAACATAGACAGGATGTTTAATACATCCTGTTTTTTTATATTTAAAAATATCACAATAAAAATAAAATTTATACACTCTATTTAGATTATCATACAAAAAATAAGGAATTCTTTTGTAAATAATGCTCATGGATGAAAACGGTTAATTGGTATAAAATAAAATCATAAAAGAAATTCGAGAAAATAATTGGAATTTATGGGGGAATATTAATATGGCAAATTTATCACTTAAACATATTTATAAAGTTTATCCAGGAGATGTTACAGCAGTTAAGGACTTTAACTTAGAAATAGCTGACAAAGAGTTTATAGTATTTGTTGGACCATCAGGTTGTGGTAAGTCTACTACTTTAAGAATGATTGCTGGACTAGAAGAAATATCAAAAGGTGAATTATATATTGGAGATAGATTAGTTAACGAAGTTGAACCAAAGGAAAGAGATATAGCGATGGTTTTCCAAAGTTACGCACTATATCCACATATGACTGTATATGATAACATGGCATTTGGACTTAAGTTAAGAAAAGTTCCAAAGGATGAAATAGATAAAAAAGTTAAAGATGCTGCTAAAATACTTGATATAGAGCATTTATTAGATAGAAAACCAAAGGCTTTATCAGGAGGTCAAAGACAAAGGGTTGCCTTAGGAAGAGCTATAGTAAGAGAACCTAAAGTATTCTTAATGGACGAGCCTTTATCAAACTTAGATGCTAAATTAAGAGTTCAAATGAGAACTGAGATCTCTAAATTACATCAAAGATTACAAACAACATTCATATATGTTACACATGACCAAGTTGAAGCTATGACAATGGGTACAAGAATAGTTGTTATGAAAGATGGTATAGTTCAACAAGTTGACTCACCACAAGAAATATACAATAACCCAGCTAATATATTCGTTGCAGGATTTATAGGAAGTCCACAAATGAACTTTATAGATGGTACTATAAAAGAAGAAGGCGGAAAATATTTTGCTTGCTTCCAAAGCGAAAAAATTGAAATGCCAATGGATAAAGCTAGATTATTAAAAGAAAAAGGATATATAGGAAAAAATGTTATAATAGGTGTAAGACCTGAACATTTAGATGATGACCAAGAATTAGTTGCAGCAAATCCAACAACAGTAATAAAATCAAAAGTTGAAGTTACAGAGTTAATGGGAGCAGAAAGTTATATCTATACTAAACTTGGAGATCAAAACATAACAGTTAGGGTAAATGGAAGCACTAAGTTACAAAATGGTCAAGAAGCTAAGTTCTACGTTGATGCTAATAAGATTCATATATTCGATAAAGAAACTGAATTAAAATTAGTTTAATCAGCAATAGCTTTAATATAGAGGGGTAATTAATATGTACAGTTTTCATAAGTTCTTAGAAGAGTTATATTTAAATACTAAAATACCTTTTATAGTTGTTTTGGATGACAAGAAATTTGTACTATCAGATTTTGATAATTGTGATAAGGTTTCTTTAGAATTCGAGGTTAATGGTAAAAAGGGAAAAATAATAACTCAAAAGGAATATGAAAGCTGTACTTCTTTATTAAGATATTTAATTGAAAATAAGATTAAAGAAGTTTCAAATAACAAGGAAAAACTTATTAGGAAGGCCTTAAATGGAGTTACTATAGACAAAAATATTATTCATAAGGAATTGGGATTTTTAAAAGGTGATTTCTACATAATTAATGTTTATTTAGCTTCAAACCTTCAAGAAGGTTTAGAACTTGTTAATGAATGCTATGGTAATAAAAATATAGTTAGCATTTTAAAAGAGGATAACATAGTAATTATTGGTGCTTTAGAAGATGTTGATGATCATGTTAATAGTATAAGAGATTCTATTGATTCAAACCTTTATGTAAAATGTTATATAAGCTATATGAAATTAAATAATATAAATGAAATAAAAGAGGCTTATGAGATAAATATGTCTAAGATAAATCTAGCAATAAAATATGATTTGGATGAAGTCATTTATGGAGAAAGAGATTTACTTTTTGAAACTTTAGTTGATTCCATAGATGAGGACTTAAAGATGAAGATGTATGAAGATTTTGGGTTAGGATTTTCTAAGTTAGATAGAGAGATGATAAAGACTATAGAAACATTTTTTAAGTGTGGACTTAATATAAGTGATGCATCTAAGGAATTATATGTACATAGAAATACTCTCATCTACAGATTAGATAAAATTCAGAAGTGTACATCTTATGATATAAGGAATTTTAATGAAGCTGTAATCTTTAAAATAGCTTTTTTAATATGGCGTGGCAAAGAAATAAGTAAGTAATATAATTAAAAGTATATTTATGATAGTAGGAAACCATATCAAAGGAAATGATTAAATTAACTTTGATATGGTTTTTTATTTTATAGTTAAATTCTATTATATATAAAGTTTTAAATGAAAATTAAATTGTTTAATTAGGTATTTTAATATATTAAGTAGAATTTTTACTAAAATATATTTTTATTTAAGATTGTTTGTAAATTATATAGCAAAAATGGTAAAAAAATTAATGGATAAATTTTATACAAAATAATAATAAATTGCAAAAAAACTATTGAAAATGTTTTCTTGTTATTATATAATAAGGTTGGAAACGATACCGAAATGCTTTTAAAAAGATTTTAAATAATTAGTTATTATGAGATATTTTTTTAGAATGTTTTGGTATCGTTTCCGAAAATGAGAATGTAAATTTATAGCTTTTTAGCTAATTAAAAGTTATGAGGGGGATTTTATAATGGGAAAACGTACAAAAATTCTAGCGACTGTAATGGCTGCAACAATGTTATTTGCAGGATCATTAGTAGGATGTGGAGGAAAATCTGATTCAGGTAGTGCTGATGGTTCAGGAAAAGAACTTACAGTATGGTCACATTTAACAACTCCAGAAGTAGAAGAATTAAATAAAATGGCTTCAAAATGGGGAGAAGAAAATGGAGTTAAAGTTAAGGTTGTAGAAGACAAATCAGAAATGCAAGCTTACATACAAGCTGCAAATAGTTCAAAGGGACCAGATATAATGTTTGGACTAGCTCATGATAACTTAGGAACATTCCAAAAGGCTGGACTTTTAGCAGAAGTTCCAGAAGGAATTATAAATGATTCTGATTATGCATCACATCAAGTTTTAGATGCTGTAACAATAGACGGGAAAAGATATGCAGTTCCAATAGCACAAGAAACATCAGCTCTTTTCTACAATAAGGATAAAGTTAAAGAAGTTCCAAAAACTATGGAAGATTTAGTTAAGGTTGCAGAAGAAGGAGCAGGATTCAAATACGATATTAATAACTTCTATGCTACTTATGGATTTATAGCAGCAGATGGAGGATATGTTTATAAAGATAATAATGGAACACTTGATCCAACTGATATAGGATTAGGCACACCAGGAGCTATAAAAGGATATCAATTCGTTCAAGACTTAGTTCAAAAAGATAAATTAATGCCAGCTGATATAACTGGAGATATAGCAAAAGGAGATTTCTTATCTAAGAACACTGGATTCTATATCTCAGGACCTTGGGATGTATCAGCATTTAAAGATGGAGGAGTAAATTTTGGAGTAGCTCCAATGCCAACATTATTTGGAAAACAAGTACCAACTTTCTTAGGTGTTCAAACTGCTTTCGTAAGTGAAAAATCTCAGAATAAAGATTTAGCATGGAAATTAGTTAAATACTTATCAGAAAATTCAGGTGATGTATTGTTAAGTAAAGGTAACAGAATTCCAGTATTAAATAAATACTTAGATAGTGCAGATTTCAAAAATAATGAGTATATGAGTGCTTTCGCAGAACAAGCTAAATTCGCTACACCAATGCCTAACATACCAGAAATTCAAGCTATGTGGGGACCTGCTGGAGCTAACTTACAATTATTAACTTCAGGACAAGTTACACCAGAAAAATGTGCTGAAATGACAGTAGAACAAATTAAACAAGGTATATCTCAACAAAAATAATTAAGAAGTTTTTATAGGGGGATGTAAATTCCCCCTTATTTATAGAAGTTTATATTAAAAAGAGGTATTTGAGGAGGCGAGATATAATGCAAGTTACGAGTGATAGAAGGGCAGATAAAAAGCAGAAAAGGTTAAAAGATACAATAAAAGCAATGCCATATTTGTTACCAGCATTAATATCAATAATTATATTTACTATTATTCCTATAGTTTACACTGTAGTAATAGCATTTACTGATTACACAATGTATTCACAAGGACATATTAAATTTGTAGGGTTTGCAAATTTTATAGAGGTTTTAACAGGACCATTTAAAGAAGTATTTTTACCTGTTTTTGGATGGAATATAATTTTTGCAGTAGTATCAACTGCGGGTACATTTTTCTTAGGATTAATAGTTGCCATGGCAGTAAATAACCCTAATATAAAAGAAAAATCAGTTTATAGGGCAATACTTATAATTCCATGGGCTTTACCAGCTACAGTAGCAATACTTTCATGGCAAGGTCTTTTAAACGGAAGTTATGGAGCGATAAATAATTTATTATTAAATTTACATTTAATATCAAACCCAATTCCATGGTTAACAGATCCAACATGGGCAAGGGTAGCACTTATAATAGTTAATATATGGTTAGGATTCCCTTATATGATGAATGTTTGTTTAGGAGCTTTAGGAGCAATTCCTGATAGTTATTATGAAGCGGCAGATGTTGATGGTGCTAGTAAATGGCTTCAATTTAGAAAAATAACATTACCATCATTAGCTCAAATATCTTATCCACTATTAATTTCATCATTTGCATTTAACTTTAATAACTTTGGATCAGCATTCTTAATCACTAAGGGTGGTCCACCAAGAATGGCTACTCAATTTGCTGGTTATACAGATATTCTTGCATCTGTAAACTATAAATTATCAACACAGTTTGGTAGATTTGAAATAGCATCTGCAATTAGTATAATAATATTCTTAATTTTAGGAACTATATCATACTATCAAATGAAATTAAGTGGACAATTCGAGGAGGTAGAATAGAATGCAAAGTAAAGTACAAAAAAAGAGCGGAATAGTAACTACCTCAGAACTTAAATATGAAAGAAAACTAAGACCTGCTGAAAGAAGAATGGCATGGATATCAAGAATATTTATATGGTTCATGTTACTTGTAGTATTATTCCCTGTATTTGCAGTAGTTTCTGCATCTATGGCTAAAGGAGAAGTTTTTACTCAAACAACTTTAATTCCATCAGCATGGACATTAGAAAATTACGCAAAAGTTTTAACAGAAACAAATTTCTTAATATGGGTTAAAAACTCATTAATAATATGTGTAGTTGTATCAGTAATACAACTTTTATTAACAGTACCTATGGCTTTTGCTTTCTCAAGATTAAAATTCTGGGGAAGAAAGAATGGATTAATGATGTTATTATTACTTCAAATGTTCCCAGCAGCTATGTCATTACCAGCAATATTAGCACTTGCTTATAGACTAGATGGTATGGATCATATAATTACATTGATAATAATACAAGCTGGTGCTGGTGCATTTAATGTTTGGTTACTTAAAGGAGCTATAGATGGTATTCCAAAAGAGCTTACAGAAGCAGCTTATGTTGATGGAGCATCAACTTTCCAAACTTTCACAATGATAATACTACCTTTATTAAGAAATATGCTTTTAGTAATATTCTTATTTACATTCATAGGGGCATATAGTGAATTTATTTTTGCATCTGCCTTATTAAAGAGCCCAGAAAGTTTAACACTTGCTGTAGGTATGCAACAATTTATTACAAATAACTTCTCAGCTAACTGGACTCAATATTCAGCAGCTGCAATAATGGCTTCAATTCCAATAGTTGCATTTGCTACTATTGCACAAAAATATATGGCTAAAGGATTAACTGCTGGATCAGTTAAAGGCTAAGATAATAGAAATTTTATGTGGAATAAATCTTAAATACCTTAAATTTAATAAATACTTCTTATAAGATAAAATATATTGATGGATTTTGTGGAAGAAAAAGTGCCTTCCACAATCCATCAAAATATAAAGGTATCTAAGATTATTAAATTAAAAATATAAAAAATTAGTATATTTATCTAAACTCTTGTAAGTATTATTGCTAATGTTTTCAAAGCGGTTTATAATTAAACTGGTATCGTTACCGAAACAATTTCCAAGTTTTTAAAAATTATAGGGGAAATCAGGAGGAGTTATATGAATATAAGAGACATAGCAAGACTTGCTGGCGTTGGTGTTAGTACAGTATCAAGAGTTATAAATGATCATCCAGATGTAAAGGATGAAACGAGAGAAAAAATCTTAAAGATAATAAAAGAAAGTAATTACATACCTAATAATAGTGCTAGGATTCTTAAGAAAAATAATACAAATAACATAGGAGTTTTAGTAAAGGGGGTATTTAACCCATTCTTTGCTGAGATGATAAACATTATAGGTAATAGAATAAATGAAGCTGGCTACACAATGATATTACAGCAAAATGACTATGCCACAGAGGATGATGTGGATAATTTAATAGCTTTTGTTAAAGAGAAAAGACTTCAAGGTATTATCTGCTTAGGAGGAAACTTTTTAAATATAAATGATGAAAGTTTTCAATTCTTAGATATTCCAGTAGTTTTAACCTCTGTTAATACACTTTCTAAAGAAAGTAAAAGTAAGTTTTCATCAATAGGAATAGATAACGTATTAGCAGCTAAGGCCTCAATTCAATATCTTATAGATAAAGGTCATAGAAACATAGGAATTTTATTAGGAGAAAAAAATGACGTTGGAATAAGTGGATTAAGACTTGAAGGCTATAAAAAAGCTTTAGAGGAAAATAATATACCTTATTCAGAAGAAAATGTATTTATAGGTGATTATGATTATAGTGGAGCTTATAGAGTTACAAAGGAAATTATTAATAATAGAAAAGATATAACAGCTATATTTTCAATATCAGATATTATGGCTGTAGGGGCAGCAAAATCAGTTATAGATCAAGGATTGCAGGTAGGAGAAGATATTTCTATTATGGGATTTGATGGAATGGATATAAGTAAATATTATAATCCAGGAATTACAACTGTAAAGCAGCCTAAGAAAAATATGGCTAATAATAGCATAGATTTACTATTAGCTCTTTTAGCTAAAAAAGAAGATCATAAGCATATAATTTTTGAAACAAAGATAATAGAAAGAGAGTCATGTAAGGAAGTAGTATAGTAATTATAATTGGGGGAGATATTATGAGAATTAATTGTATTAATAATCACATAACTAAATATACTTTTGGAACTCCTTTTAATACTGAGTCAGTTGTTTTAAAAGAAGGTTCAGAAATAGAGAACCAAGGATTAAAGTATTTAAATTTTGAGAATAACACTTTTACATTAAAACTTAAAGAGGAAGATATAGTTTATGGACTAGGTGAAAATGTAAGAGGATTAAATAAAAGAGGATGGAGATATGAAAGTTTTTGTACAGATGATTTTTCACATACTCCAGAGAAAAAAAGCCTTTATGGAGCTCATAACTTCTTAATGATATATGGAGAAAAAACTTTTGGGATATTTATAGATTATCCTGGAAGAGTAAAGTTTGATGTTGGATACACAAGAAGAGATGAATTAAAGATAGAAATTGATGATGAAAATTTTGCTTTATATATTATTGAAGGAGATACTTTAAAGGAAATAGCAAAAAGCTTTAGAGAGCTTATAGGTGAAAGTTACATAGCTCCTAAATGGGCCTTTGGTGCTCAACAAAGTAGATGGAGTTATAAGGATAGTAAAGAGGTTCTTGAAGTCCTAGATAATTTTAATGAATCAGAACTTCCTCTTGATTGTATATATCTTGATATAGATTATATGGAGGATTTCAAGAACTTTACCATAAATAAAGAAGCCTTCCCTGATTTTGAAAACTTTGTGAAGGAAGTTAAAGAAAAAGGAGTCAGACTTATTCCAATAATCGATGCTGGATGCAAAATTGAAGAGGGATATGATGTTTATGAGGAAGGTGTTAAAAATGGTTATTACTGTTTAGATGAGGAAGGAAAACCTTTTGTAGCAGCAGTTTGGCCAGGGAGAGTTCATTTCCCAGACTTCTTAAATAAGGATGCAAGATTATGGTTTGGAAACAAATATAAAGTGCTTACTGATAAAGGAATAGAAGGTTTTTGGAATGATATGAATGAGCCTGCAATATTCTATTCTGAAAAAAGATTAAATGAAGCTTTTGAAAAAATATCAGAGGCTAAAGGAAAGAATTTAGGTATATATGATTATTTTGATGTTAAGGATACATTCCCAAGACTTCAAAATAGTATGGAGGACTATCAAAGTTTCTATCATAGAGTAGGAAATGAAAAAATAAGACATGACAAGGTTCATAATCTTTTTGGATTTAATATGACAAGAGCAGCAGCTGAAGGCCTTGAAAATATAGATGAAAATAAGAGATTTTTACTATTTTCTAGAGCATCAACAGTTGGGATGCATAGATATGGAGGTATATGGACTGGAGACAACATGTCTTGGTGGGAACACATTAAGTTAAACCTTCAAATGATGCCAAATATTAATATGTGTGGATTTATCTATACAGGAGCTGATACTGGCGGATTTGGAGGAGATGCAACAGAAGATTTAGTTATAAGATGGTCACAATTTAGTATGTTTACACCTTTATTCAGAAATCACTCAGCTTTAGGTACAAGACATCAAGAACCATATTCATTTAGAGGTGAAATTGTCAAAGTATTAAAAAATATATTGGAGTTAAGATATGTTATGGTTCCATATCTTTATAGTGAGTATATGAAAGCTGTTTTAAATAATGAAATGTATTTTAAACCATTAACATTTGAATATAGTGATAACTTTGTAAAAAGAGTAGAAGATCAAATGCTTCTAGGTGATAGTTTAATGGTAGCACCTATATATGAGCAAAATGCTTTAGGAAGATATGTATATCTTCCAGAGGAAATGCTTTTATGGAGAGCTAGAAAATATGATGATGGAGATTATGAAGTTTTAGAAAAAGGACATCATTATGTTGAAGCTAAGTTAAATGAAATTCCTATATTTATAAGAAAAAATAAAATAGTAACAATGGCAAGTAAGCCAAGAAAAAGGGTAGAAGAAATAGATACTAGTGAATTAAATCTAATTGCTTTTGTTTGTGATGAGGCTGAGTACATTTATTACAATGATGATGGTATCACTAAAAATTATAAGAATGGTGAGTATGAAGAGCTAAAAGTTAAGATTACAAAAGCACAATCAGATTATGATGTATTAGTAGAAAATAAAAATTCAAGGGTTAAAAAGTTAAATATAAAAATATTTGATTTAAATAAAAATATGATTGAAAAAGAGATATTAATTCAATAATAGTAACTAGGGGGAAGTAATATGAGAAGAGCAAGTGGAATAATAATGCATATTGCTTCCTTACCTGGAAAGTATGGAATAGGTACTTTTGGTAAGGAAGCATTTGAGTTTGTAGATTTTTTAAAGAAAGCTGGACAAGGATGTTGGCAAATATTGCCCTTAGGTCCTACAAGTTATGGTGATTCACCATATCAATCATTTTCAGCCTTTGCAGGAAATCCATATTTTATAGATTTTGATATTTTAAATAAAGAAGGATTACTTGATAAAAAAGATTACCAAGGAATTAATTTTGGAAATGACCCAGAAAAAATAGATTATGCTTTATTATTTGACAAGAAGATGAGAGTGTTAAGAGTAGCATATGAAAAATCTTTAGATGAGAATAAAGAAGAAATTGAAAAGTTTAGAGAAGAAAATAAACTTTGGCTTGAAGATTATGCTTTATATATGGCAATCAAAAATGAAAACGAATTAGTAAGTTGGCAAGAATGGGATGAAAAATTAAGATTAAGAGATAAAAAGACCTTAGAAGAATATAAAGTTAAATTAGAAAAAGAAATAAACTACTGGGTATTCTTACAATATCATTTCTTTAAGCAATGGAATAAATTAAAAGAGTATGCAAATAGTTTTGGAATTAAGATAATTGGAGATATGCCTATATATGTTGCAGAGGATAGTGCAGATGTTTGGGCAAATCCAAAAGCATTTTTATTAGATGAAAATAATATTCCTAAAAAGGTTGCTGGATGTCCACCAGATGCTTTTTCAGAAACAGGTCAATTATGGGGAAATCCTATATATGATTGGAGCTACATGGATGACACAGGATATTCTTGGTGGATTGATAGAGTAAGAGAAAGCTTTAAGCTTTATGACATATTAAGAATAGATCACTTTAGAGGGTTTGAAGCTTACTGGCAAATACCATATGGAGATGAAACTGCTGTAAATGGTGAGTGGGTTAAAGGCCCTGGAATAAAATTATTTAATGCAATTAAAGAAGAGTTAGGTGAGGTTAATGTAATAGCAGAAGACCTTGGTTATTTAACTCAAGAGGTTATAGATTTTAGAAATGAAACTGGATTCCCAGGAATGAAGGTTTTACAATTTGCCTTTGATTCTAGAGAAGAAAGTGATTATCTTCCACATAATTATCCAGTTAACTCAATAGCTTATACAGGTACTCATGATAATGATACATTTAGAGGTTGGTTTGAAGTTACAGGAAATAGAGAAGATGTGGAATATTCTAAAAAATATTTAAAACTTACTGAAGAGGAAGGGTATAACTGGGGGTTTATCAGAGGAGTTTGGAGCAGTGTATCACATACAGCTATAGCTCTAATGCAAGATTTCTTAAACTTAGGAAATGAGGCAAGAATAAACTATCCATCTACTCTTGGTGGCAATTGGCAATGGAGAGTTAAATATGATGCTCTAACTGATGAATTAGCAGAGAAAATATATGATATAACAAAATTATATGGAAGGGTGAATATTAATGAATAAAGAACAAATAAAGAGAGGAATCGAGAGATATCTAAAAGTAAAGTATGGTAAAAGTTCAATTAAAGATGCTAAGGATTTTGAAATTTTCAATGCATTATCACTAACTCTTTTAGAGGGAATTGTTGATGACTGGAATCATACAGAAGAACTTTATGAGAAAGAAAAGAATGCATATTATTTTTCAGCTGAATATTTAATGGGTAGAGCTTTAGGAAATAACTTAATAAGTTTAGGACTTTATAATGAAGTAAAAGAAGTTTTAGATGAACTTGGCTTTGATTTAAATAGAATTGAGGAAATAGAAGAGGATGCTGGTTTAGGAAATGGTGGATTAGGTAGATTAGCAGCTTGTTTTATGGATTCAGGAGCTTCATTAGAAGTACCTTTAAAAGGTTATGGAATTAGATATAATAATGGTTTATTCTCTCAATATTTTGAGGATGGATTCCAAAAAGAAGATGTGGATAGCTGGCTAAAATATGGAGAACCTTGGAGCATAAGAAAAGAGGATGAATTTGTAACTGTTGATTTTGAAGATATGACAGTTAAAGCAATTCCATATGATACCCCAATTATAGGATACGCTAGTAAAAATATAAATACTTTAAGACTATGGAAGTGTGAGCCTGTAAAAGAATTTGATTTTAAATTATTCAATGAACAAAAATATGATGAGGCATTAGAACTTAAAAATAGAGCAGAAGACATATCAAGAGTTTTATATCCAAATGACTCAAATAGAGAAGGTAAATTATTAAGATTAAGACAACAATATTTCTTAGTAAGTGCTTCACTAAAAGATATAATAAGAAAGCATAAAGAGGTTTTTGGAAACGTTACTGAAGATTTTGCAAAGATGCATGCTGTTCAATTAAATGATACTCATCCAGTTTTAGCAATTCCAGAGCTTATAAGACTTCTTGTAGATGAAGAAGGATTTACTTTTGAAGAAGCTTACAATGTAGCTTCAAAAACTTTTGCTTATACAAACCATACTATATTAGCAGAAGCTTTAGAAAAATGGGATGTTGACTTAATAGAGGAATTATTCCCAAGAATATTAGAAATAATTGAAAAGATAGATGCAGAGTTCATAGTTAGCCTTGAAGAAAAAGGATACTCAGAGGAAGAGATAGAAGAGTTTAGAATAGTTAATGATGGAAAAGTTAGAATGGCTAACTTAGCAATACATGTAGGGTTTGCTGTTAATGGTGTTGCTAAATTACACACAGATATATTAAAAAATATTGAGCTTAAAAACTGGTATGAATTATATCCAGAGAAGTTCCAAAACAAAACAAATGGAATAACTCCAAGAAGATGGTTAAGACTATGTAACCAAGAGTTATCAGCTTTAATTACTGAACTTTTAGGAAACGAAGATTGGGTTAAAAATCTAGACTTATTAAAAGGATTAGAAAAATATAAAGATGATGAAGAAGTTTTAAAAAGATTCATGGATATTAAGCACACTAAGAAAGAACAATTAGCTGCTTATATTAAAGAACATGAAGGCGTTCAGTTAGATCCAGATTCAATATTTGATATACAAATTAAGAGATTACATGAGTATAAGAGACAATTATTAAATACTCTATATATCTTAGATTTATATTATAGATTAAAAGAAAATCCAGATATGGATATACCAAAGGTAACATTTATATATGGAGCAAAGGCTTTCCCAGGATATAAGAGAGCTAAATCAATAGTTAAGTTGACAAATGAAGTTGCTAAACTTATAAATAATGATGAATCTATAAAAGGAAAAATAAAGGTTGTATTTGTAGAAAACTACAGAGTTTCTTATGCAGAAAAATTATTCCCAGCAGCAGATGTATCAAAACAAATATCAACAGCTGGTAAAGAGGCATCAGGAACAGGAAACATGAAATTCATGTTAAATGGTGCACCAACTTTCGGAACTAATGATGGAGCTAATGTAGAAATTGTTAGAGAAAGTGGAGTAGATAATAACTTTATCTTTGGATTAGAAGTAGAAGAGATAGAAGAACTAAAAGGAAAATATGATCCAGTTGCTTACTATGAAGCAGATGCAGATTTAAAGAGAGTTTTAGATTCATTAGTAGATGGTACTTTTGATGATGGTGGTACTGGTGACTTTGAAGATCTTTATAATTCATTATTAGAAGAAGGAGATCAATACTTCTTATTAGCAGACTTCAAAGCATTTAAAGATACTGAAGATAAGGTCTTTGAAGCTTATAAAGATAAATTAGGATGGGCTAAAAAAGCCTTTGAAAATACTTGTAATGCAGGTATGTTCTCAAGTGACAGAACAATACAAGAATATTGTGATGACATCTGGGGAATTAAAAAATGTACTAATAAATAATAGGGAAAATAACTTTATAAAAACATAATAAAACTTACAAACATATTGAGAAAATTGCTAGATATTTTCTTTATATTCTTTGTAAGTTTTATGAAAAGTTGTTTTTATATATAACTAGGAAATATAAGTAATCAGAGGAATAGTTTTGCTAAAACTTGAAAACTTAGTATAAATCCAAATTATATTTGGATGTTAGGAATTTATGTTTTTATTAAAGTGTAAATTTAAAGTTTGTTTTTGAGTTTTGTGCAAGGCCTTTTCTAAATTTATATAAAGAATTAAAATTTGTGAAATTTATAGTTAAATAGTTAAATAGTTAAAAGGGTACTTTAGATATTGAATTAAGGGGTGTCAATTTATGAAGTTTGGAAAAAAAGATTGGATTAGTTATGACAGAGGGATAGAAAAAGAGTGGATGCTTACTAATGGCATAAGTGGATTTTGTGGAGGAACTGCTATAGGAGCAAACTGCAGAAAATATCAGGGGTTATTATTAGCATGTACTAATTCTCCAGAAGAGAGATACATGATTCTTTCAAATTTAAATGAGGAAATAAATATTAATGGAAAGCTTCACCAGTTGAGTTCTTGTAAATATACAGATAAAATAGTGGATGGCTTTAAAAATCTTCAAGGATTTTATTATGATGGACTACCTTATTTTAGATTTTTTGTAGATGGAGTAGTTATAAATAAAAAGATTGCTATGGAATATGGAAAGAATACTGTAGTAATAGAATATGACATATTAAACGGAAGTAAAGAATCAAAAATAAATATTGAACCATTATTTACTTTTAGAAATCCAGGAGTATGTAGTGGAGAAGAAAATTTAAAGTTTTCAAAATCTGTGGATAAAAATAAAATTCAACTTACTCCACAGCTAAATGAGGACATAAATATAAGATTTTTTACTTATGGTGGAAAAATAGTAGATAAAACTGATAAAATTGTGGATAAAATTTATTATGATGTGGATAAAAGTACAGGTGATAAGTTTGTGGATAAATGTTACATTCCAGGAACTGTTGAAATAAATTTAAATCCTAAGGAAAGAAAAAAGATTTATTTACTTTGTACTATAGAAAATGAAGAGAATTTTGACTGTGAAAAAATAATAGAAAATGAAGAGAAAAGAATAAATAATCTTAAAAATACCTTTAATGATTCAAGAATTTTAGCTAAATATCTTCCTATTGCAGGGGATCAATTTATAGTAAATAGAGAATCTATAAAGGGAAAAACAATTTTAGCTGGCTACCCTTGGTTTTTAGATTGGGGAAGAGATGCTATGATTGCTATTAATGGATTAACTTTGTCAACTGGAAGATTAGAAGATGCTAAAGATATTATAAGAAGTTTTAGCCTTTATGAGAAAGATGGATTAATCCCAAATATGTTCCCAGGAAAAGGACAAGAGCCACTTTATAATACAGTAGATGCTTCCTTATGGTTTATAAATGCAGTTTATAATTATTTGCTTTATGCTAATAGTTACGAAGCTTTAGAGTTTGTTGAGAAAGAAGTTTATAAAACTATAAAAAATATAATAAAGGCTTATAAAGAAGGTACTAAGTTCTCAATAAAAATGGATGAAGAGGATTCTTTAATAAATGCTGGATCAGGATTAGATCAGGTAACTTGGATGGATGTTAGAGTAAATGGTATAGTGGTTACTCCTAGACATGGTAAACCAGTTGAAATAAATGCTTTATGGTATAATGCCTTAAAAATAGCAGGCTTATTAAAAGATAAGTTTGAAAAAGATGAAAAGAATGAGTACGAAGAGCTAGCGCAAAAGGTTAAAGATTCATTTAATAAGGCTTTTTGGAATGAGGATGGAAAGTATCTTTACGATGTTGTAAATCATAATGAGAAGGATCATAGCTTAAGACCTAATCAGATTTGGGCAGTATCATTACCTTTTACAATGTTAGATAGAGAAAAAGAAAAGTATATTGTTCAAAAGGTTTTTGAAGAATTATATACTCCCTATGGATTAAGAAGTCTAAGTAGAGACCATAAGGATTATCATGGAATTTATATAGGAAAGCTTTTTGATAGAGATATGGCCTATCATCAAGGAACAACATGGGCATTTCCTCTTGGAGGATTTTTCACAGCTTATTGTAAGGTAAATGATTATTCTAAAGAAGCTGTAGAGTTAGTTGATTCTTTAATGAGAGATATGGAAGATCATATTAAAGATCAATGCTTAGGAAGTATTGCTGAAATTTTTGATGGTGATAATCCTTATAAAGCTAGGGGATGCTATGCTCAAGCTTGGAGTGTTGGAGAAATGCTTAGAGTTTATTATGAGGATATTCTAGGAAACCATAAAAAATTAAAAAAAGTCCACAAAGATATATTTATATAAATGTTTTGCTAGAGATTAATTTAATGATCTCTAGCTTTTTTTAATTTTTGTAATTATTAAGTTTGTAATTTTAGGATATAATTAAAGGAAGAACTTAGCGTAAAGGGGCGATTTACATGAGAACATCATTGAATATAGAAAATAAAATTAATATGATAACTGAAATGAGAGGAGATTCTGTATTTCAGGTTTTAGAGTATGATAGTTTAAAGGGAGGAAATTCCTTAGAGCTTGCAGTTAAACTAAATCAAATGAAGGAAGCTAATATAAAGCTTAGACAGGTAAGAATTATTTTAGAAGATAGCTCTGTAAATATAGAAAAGGGAGCCTTAAGCTATATGAGAGGTCCAATATCTATGAAAAATAAGATTGGTGGGCCAATAGGATTAGGTAAAAAACTTTTTTCTAGTAAAGTTACAGGAGAGAGTACATTTAAACCTAAATATGAAGGAACAGGGGATATATTTTTAGAACCTTCCTTTGGTCATTATGCCTTAATTGAATTAGAAGATGATGAAATAATAGTTGATGATGGATTATTTTACGCTTGTGAAAGTAGTGTAGAAATAACTGCCCACATGAATAAATCTTTATCCTCTATGGTTTTAGGAAATGAGGGAGTATTTCAAACTAAGCTTTCAGGAAATGGAATAGTGGTTTTAGAAATACCAGTACCTGAGGAAGAGGTATTTAAATGTAAAATAAATAATGATGTGTTAAAGGTTGATGGAAATTTTGCCATATTGAGAACTGGAGATATTGAGTTTACAGTTGAAAAGTCATCAAAATCACTAGTATCTACAGCTACTGGAGGAGAAGGGCTTTTAAATGTATTTAGGGGGACTGGAGAAGTATGGCTAATACCAACTAAATCTGTTTATGAAAAGCTTGAGAAGGGATGGAATTCCTTAAGACCATTAACAGATCCAAAGGGTAGCTCTAATACTAAGGTATAATTTATCAAGATTAAATTAGTTCTAATACAAGTATTATTTTATTTATTATGATAAAGAGATATAATTAACTTAATAAAGAAAAAATATTTAACTATTATAGAGTTATATTAATATACCAGTAGTTGAAGGAGAAGATTATATGAATGGAGTACAATCTAAACTAAAAGGTAAGGATTTAGATTTTTTATTTGAGGCTATATTAAAGTTAGAAGATATAAATGAATGTTATAATTTTTTTGAAGATATATGCACTATTTCAGAGCTAAAAGCATTAGCGCAAAGATTACATGTTGCAAAAATGCTTAGGGAGAAAAAAACATATACTGAAATTGCAGAAGAGACTAAGGCTTCAACAGCTACTATAAGTAGAGTAAATAGATGTTTAAACTATGGAGCAGATGGTTACAATAATATCTTAAATAGATTAGATGAGAAATAATTAGAAGAATAATTATTTTAAAAAGAGGCATACTACTATCATTAATACTTAAGGAGGGATATAGTATGCCAAATTTAAGCTGTGGTGTAGATAACTGTGCATATAATCAAAATGATATGTGTTCATTAAATTCAATAAAAGTAAATGGTTCATTTGCTAATCATTCAGAAGCTACTTGTTGTGGAAGCTTTGTTGAGAAAGGTGGATTTACTAACGCTGCTGTTGATATGGGCCCTGCAGAGCCAGCAACTAGCGTTGCATGTGAAGCTGAGAAATGCTGCTACAATAAAAACTGTAAATGTCATGCTGAAAGCATAGATATTTCAGGTGATTATGCACAACACCAAGACAATACAGAATGTTCAACTTTTAGACAAGAATAATAAAATATTGATTTTACTAATTTAGAAGGAAGACTATATATTTAGTCTTCTTTTTAAATAAATTTATTTATTTTATTGGACAAGCTTATAATTCTACATATTATTTATATAGTTTTTAGTTTAAATATAACTAATGAAAATTCTAATTATTTATAAGAGGTGGAAAGTTTGAATATATTATTAGTTGATGATGAAGAAAAAATCATTGAGGTATTAGAAGCTTATTTGAAAAAAGAAGGTTTCAGTGTTTTTTCTTGTAGTAATGGAGAAGAGGCTTTAAAAATATTTGATAACAATAAAATAGATTTGATTCTTTTAGATCTTATGCTTCCAGATTTAAGTGGAGAAGAGGTTTGTAAGGTTATTAGGGCAAAGAGTTGTGTTCCAATAATAATGATAACAGCTAAGACTGAGGAAGAGGATTTATTAGAAGGCTTTGATATTGGAGCTGATGATTATGTTACAAAACCTTTTAGTGTGAAACAACTGATTGCTAGAATAAAAGCTATTATTAGAAGAAGCACACCATGTCCTAATGAGGGAAGTGATATTTTAGTCTTTAATAATGGAGAGTTAAAAATTAATGTAGATACAAGAGAAGTATGGGTTAGAGATGAATTAATAACTCTAACATCAACAGAGTTTAATATACTTCTTTGCCTAAGTAGCTATCCAAAGAAAATATTTACTAGAGACGAAATAATAGAGTTAGTATTAGGGGATAAAAGTGATAGCTTTGATAGGGTTATAGATTCTCACATAAAAAATTTAAGAGGTAAAATAGAAGAAAACACTAGAAAACCTAAATTCATAGTAACTGTATATGGGGTGGGATATAAATTTGAAGGTAAGAAAATATAAAAGTTTAAATTTTAAGGTTATAGTTCCATCTATAGTTATCATAATAATTGTAACTTTACTTACTGTGGTCATATCTAAATTTTATTTTGATAAAAAGTTTGGTGACTATATTATGATTAAAAATCAGAATACAGTACAAAACATTTTGATGGAGCTAAGTGAACAATATTCCGATAATGAGTGGAATTATAAGAATATAGAGAAGATAACTTATAATTCCTTAGATAAAGGGATTATAGTTGCTTTATATGATAAAGAAGATAAGGAAATAATGAACATAGAAAAAAACTCTAAGGATAAATGCAATAGAATTATGAATTTTATAAAAAGTTCTATGGAAGGGAAATATGGCTCTACAACAAGTCAATTTGAACCTGTGTATTATCCTTTAATAAAGAGTGGAGAAAAAATTGGAGAGGTTAGGGTAAAATTTTATGGTCCTATATTTTATATGCAGAATGAATTAGTTTTTCTGGATATAGTAAATAAGATAATATTAGGTATTGGAGTTTTACTTATTTTAGCATCTACAATAATGGGATTTATAATTTCAAGATCCATAACAAGACCAATAAATAAGCTCATGACAAAGGCGAAGTATATCTCTAAAGGAGAGTATGACAAGAAAATTGAGATAAATACAGATATTTTAGAGATAAATGATTTGATAAATTCCATAAATAATCTTTCACAGAGTATAAAAGAGCAAGAGAATATAAGAAAAAGACTTACTGGGGATATTTCTCATGAGTTAAAAACTCCTTTAACAAATATACAGTCTCACTTAGAGGCAATGATAGATGGCATATGGGAACCTACAGAGGAAAGGTTACTAAGTGTTAAGGAAGAGGCAGAAAGATTATCGTCCTTAGTAAGTGATATGCAAAAGTTAAATAAGTATGATGAGTCTTCTATTAAGCTTAAAAAGGATAATGTGAATATAAGTGATATAATTTGCTTTGTAATATTTCAATTTTCTAATTTAGCAAAAAGCAAAAATATAAAGATAGAATATGAAAAAAAGAATATTAATTTATATTGTGATAAGGATAAAATAACACAGGCTTTAGTAAATATTCTTTCAAATGCTATTAGGTATTCAAATGAGGGAAGTACTATTTTTATAGAAGAAAAATTAAAAGATAATAAGGTTATAATATCAATAGAAGATCAAGGTATAGGTATTTCAGAAGAGGATTTAAAATATGTCTTTGAAAGATTCTATAGGGCAGATAAATCTAGAACTAGAGCTACTGGAGGAACAGGAATAGGACTAACCATAGTTAAATCCATAGTATCTTCTCATGGAGGAGAAGTTAAGTTAGAGAGTAAACTAGGTGAAGGAAGTAAGTTTACTATAATATTACCTAAAGAAGATATATGATTATTTTATGGAAAAGTAATTTTATTTATAATGCTATATAAATAAGTAAGATACTTAGAAACTATATAATTTAATACGAAAGTTTGAATTATATGATTATAAAAGTTTAAATTATATAGTTTAGTAAAAAATATACCCCTTAAGTAGATTTTAAAAGGTGGTTTTCTTAAATCTACTTAAGGGGTATTTTAAATATTTATAAGTTAATAAAATATAGAATAATATAAAAAATATATTTTTCTATATAATAACCTATATTTTTATTTTAAATTGTTTAGTTCATTTCTTATTTCATGCATTTCATTTTGAACTTCTTTAACTTTAGCTTTATTGCTTTCAATTCTACCTTTGATATCTTCAACTATTTCTTGGTATTTTTCAATAGTTTCTAAAGAATTGTTTCCAGGTCTAACATTAAATAATCTGTTAGTAAAGTCAGAAAGTCTTTCTTCATCTTGGCTAATATATTTTTTTAGCTTTTTAACAAACTCATCTTTATTTTTAAGTAAAGAGTTTAAGAAATCTTTTTGTTTATTAGCTCTAGCAGCATTTATCTTATCAAAATATTCTTGTCTAGCAGCGTAGAAACCATCTCTTATTTCTTTAAACTCGTTTATAAGTTTTTCATTTTCTTCTTTTCCGCAGAATCCTATTTTAAAGAATTCATCACTTATTTCTTTAACCTTAGCAGAAGCTTCTTTCCAACTATCATTTTCATATAGTTTCTTTAATTCTTCTATAAGAGCTTTTCTTTTTTCTATATTAACTTTGTTCTCAGCTTTTAGGGCATCAAAAAATTCTTGTCTCTTAGCAAAGAAAGCATCCTTAGCTTCTTTATATCCTAGAGAAATTTCTTCATTTCCTTCTTTTCCAGAGAAACCTATACCTTTGAATTCATCGCAAAGAGCATTGAACTTTTCAGTAGCTTCTTTCCAGTTTTCATTATTAACTAAAGCTTTAAGTTCTGAGATAATTTCTCTTTTTCTATCAGCTTTATTTCCGAATTCTTCTCTTAAGCCTTCCATAGCAGCTTTTCTAGTTTCTTGAGCTGCATTTCTAGCCTTTTTAAATCTATCATATAATTCAGTGTTTAATTCTTTACCTGCAAAGCCTATAGCATAGAATTCTTCAGATAAAGATTTAGCTAACATATCGCAAGCTTTTATATCACTTGTATATACTAAAGCTTCAAGTCTTTTTATAACATCTTCTTTCTTTTCAGCATTTTCTTTGAAACCTTCATTTGCTTTTTCAAAGAATTCTTTTCTAGCAGTATAGAATTCATTTTTAGCTTCTCTTAATTCACTTTTTAGGGTATTCTCAGTTTCTTGGTCATAGTAATAAATATTGTTAAACTCTTCAAGAAGAGCGTTGAATTCTTTATTAGCTTCTTTCCAATTTTGAGCACTTTTTGCTAAGCTTCTTATTTTCTCAATTACTTCTTTTTTTCTCTTACAAGAATTTTCTTCTTCAGCAGCTAAAGCTTTAGCAAAATCTTCAGTTTCTATAGGATTTTTATTTTCATCTATGTAATTAGATTCATTAGTTGTCATGTAAATTATCCCCTTTCTTTTATATCACTCAATTAATATTTTAAGGCGTAATGAGACTTATGTCCATAATTAAAATGTTTTCACCAATATTTATGTAGGATATATAGAAATATAAAATTTATAGCTCTTTAAATAGACATAAATTTATTACCTTTATAGTTTCAAGTATATGCTAATATTGATGATATATTATATTAATATAAATAAATCTATGTAATAATTAGTGAAAATAATGTTAACTAAAACAAGCTAAAAATAATATTTTAGTAATAAATATATTTTATTCATGTGGTAACATAAAAAATGACTATAAAATATAAAGAAAATTTAAATTTTTAATAACTAATATTTGACAAATAGCATTACATACAGTATTCTTTGAAAGTGTAAAAAGTATTAATTAAGTAGCAAAATTATAGGTATTTTAATTAAATATAAGTATAATATAAATTTATTAGAGGGGTGACATAAATTGTCAAGATTATTTGGAACAGATGGAGTTAGAGGAATAGCAAATACTGAATTAACAGCAGAATTAGCATATAACTTAGGTAGAGCTGGAGCTTATGTTTTAACAGAGGGAACTCATAAACCTAAGATATTAGTAGCAAAAGATACTAGAATATCAGGAGATATGCTAGAGGCTGCTTTAGTTGCAGGTATATTATCAGTTGGAGCAGAGGCAGTATGCTTAGGAGTAGTTCCAACACCAGCGGTAGCTCACTTAACAAGAGTATATGGAGCAGATGCTGGAGTTATGATATCAGCTTCACACAATCCAGTTGAATATAATGGAATAAAATTCTTTGATGATAAGGGATATAAATTATCAGATGATTTAGAAGATGAAATACAAAGAGTTATAGAAAGTGGTTTTGAAAATGTACCTTCACCAACAGGAGCTAATTTAGGAAGAGAAATAATAGAAAAAGCTGCTTTAGAAGATTATATAAGCTTTGCTAAAGATACAATAGGAATATCTTTAGAAGGATTAAGAGTAGCTTTAGATTGTGCAAATGGTGCATCTCACGAAGCTGCTGTTAGAGCTTTCAGAGAATTAGGAGCAGAAATATTTGTAATAAATGATAATCCAGATGGAACTAATATAAATGAAAATTGTGGATCAACTCATCCAGAAGAATTAATGGAATATGTTGTTAAGAAAAAATGTCATATGGGATTTGCTTTTGATGGAGATGCAGATAGATGCTTAGCTGTTGATGAGCAAGGAAACTTAGTTGATGGAGATTTCATCTTAACAATATGTGCTAAATACTTAAAAGAATTAGGTAGATTAAAAGATGATACTCTAGTTGTAACTGTAATGAGTAACTTAGGACTAATGATAGCTTGTAAGAATGAAAAAATAAATACTGCAGTTACAAAAGTTGGGGATAGATATGTATTAGAAGAAATGTTAGCTAAAGGATATTCTTTAGGTGGAGAACAATCCGGTCATATCATATTCTTAGATCATAACTCAACTGGAGATGGACTTGTTACTGCACTTCAAGTAGCTAGCATAGTTAAGAGAACTGGAAAATCTTTATTTGAATTAAAAAATGTAATGAAGGTATTACCACAAGTTTTAGTTAACGCAAAAGTACCTAATAACATGAAAAATATTCATGAAGAAGATGAAGAAATAATAGCTGAAATTAAGAAAATGGAAGCTGCTTTAGATGGTTGCGGAAGAGTATTAATAAGACCATCAGGTACAGAACCATTAGTAAGAGTTATGCTTGAAGGTGAAAATCAAGCTGAAATAGATGAAATGGCTCATAACTTAGCAAAAATGATAGAAGCAAAATGTAATTAATATATTATATTAAACTATAAAAGTCTTATATAAAACCATAGAATTATAAAAGCTATAAATACATGATAATTTTATTTAAAACTATTCATGTTATTTATAGCTTTTTATGATTTAAAATATTTTTATTTATTTGATTATTAAAAGTTATATTAATTATCTTCAATTGGTCCATACTTATCTGAATCAAGTCTCATTAAAGCAAGGGTAAGTTCCTCCACATGCTCTTTTTCCTCCTTAGTTATATCTCTTATCATTTTAACAAGGCATTTATCTTCTATTTTATTTATTAAATCATCATAGAGTAATATGGCCTCGTATTCTCCTTTAATATCATCTCGAATTTTATTTAAAATACTATAAGCAGTTAATTTTTTATTTTCGTGATATGTTTTCTTTAAAGGTTTGTCTTTTATTTCTACATGATCAACTGATTCTACATAGACTTCAAATTCCTCTTTATCATATCTTCTGAGAGCTTCTAAAAATTGACCATAGTGTCTTTTTTCATCTTCCATTATGTGATGTAATAATTCTTTTATATCCACTAAAGCAATTTCATCTATATGTTTACTATAACCATTGATGGCAACTATTTCTGAGATTAAAGCTTCCCTTAAAAATCCTTTTATATCCAAGGCTTTTCCTTGAGGTTGCTTTTCTGTAGTATAGCTCATAAAAAATCTCCTAAATTATTTTTATAGTATTTATAATATGATTTTTCCTAGGAAAAGGAACAGTTAAAGATAGATATTTACTTATTCCAAGATTTTTTTATAAGAAATTAAAGTATAAAAATTAATTACTATAAATAAGTTAGCTTTTTTACTGAGAAATTTTAAACAATGGAAAGCGTCTATACACTAATTATACTTTGAAGTTAA
Source organism: Clostridium sp. 16K-1-R1 (assembly GCF_023921145.1). Lineage (NCBI taxonomy): Bacteria > Bacillati > Bacillota > Clostridia > Eubacteriales > Clostridiaceae > Clostridium > Clostridium sp. 16K-1-R1. The sequence continues at coordinate 2,887,687 of NZ_CP046515.1, read as the reverse complement.
AAATGAAAGAAATAAATATAAAAATTTCTTTTATAATATGGAATTTAAAAAGTTAATTTTAAAATCAAATACTATAGATGTCTATACAACTATACATTAATATATTAAACAAAAGAAATATAGAGGTATAGACAGATAATTAAAAATATTTCTTAAAAATAAATGAAAATAACTAAAAATGAACTGAAATAAGCTTTAAAAGCTTGAATTTTTTTAAAAAAGTGTTAGAATAAGTTTGTGGCTTTTTAGAAAGATGATGCATAGAATATATTAACTTTCAAAATAATAGATTAAAGCGCCAGAACTTAAAGTTTTATTGATAGACTAATAAGTAATTTAACTTTAGTAGATTAAAATGCTTATTAAGATTCTTAATAAATTTAAGTTGACGAGGTTGGGGAGTATCGAATTTTCGGCGGATGCCCCACGGTAAAGCACTACCGTAAAAGATTGGTTAAAGCTTAAAAGTGATTTTAAGGACAAAGCCAATTGGGTGTTTCAAACCTTCTATGCAGTAAGAAGTTATATAAAGCTTATTTTGAAAGTTAGAATATAATTTTACAAAAGGGAAGGAAGAAAATAATATGTGCGGAATAGTTGGATACGTAGGACAGAAAAAGGCAACAGATATATTAGTTGAAGGATTATCAAAATTAGAGTATAGAGGATATGATTCAGCAGGAGTTGCAGTTTTAGAAGATAATAAGATAAAGGCTGAAAAGCATAAAGGAAGATTAGCAAACCTAGAAGGAATGTTAAATGAAAATCCAATAGAGGGTGGAATCGGAATAGGACATACTAGATGGGCTACACATGGAGAACCATCAGATGTTAACTCACATCCTCATTTAAATAATAAAGAAACAATAGCTGTAGTTCACAATGGAATCATTGAAAACTACAATGAATTAAGAAACTGGTTAATGGAAAAAGGATATGAATTCAAATCAGAAACTGATACAGAAGTTATTCCAAACTTAGTAGATTTCTACTATAAAGGTGATTTATTAGATGCAGTTATGGAAGCTACTAAACACATGGAAGGTTCATATGCTATTGGAGTTATATGTAATGATGAGCCAGAAAAATTAGTAGCTGTAAGAAAAGATAGTCCATTAATAGTTGGATTAGGAGAAAAAGAATATTTCATAGCTTCTGATATCCCAGCAGTTTTAAATCATACAAGAGAAGTTTATCTTTTAGAAGATAAAGAGTTTGTAGTATTAACAAATGATGGAGTTACTCTTTTTGATGAAGAAAAAAATCCAGTGGAAAAAGAAGTTTATCATATAACATGGAATGTTGATGCTGCTGAAAAAGGTGGATATGAAGATTTCATGTTAAAAGAAATTAACGAGCAACCAAAAGCTATAAAAGATACAATGACTTCAAGAATAATGGAAGGAAAAGAAGTAACTTTAGATGATATATCAATAACTAAAGAATATTTAGATAATGTTGATAGAGTATATATAGTTGCTTGTGGAACAGCTTACCATGCTGGAGTTATTGGAAAATACGCTATAGAAAAATTAGTTAGAATACCAGTAGAAGTGGATATAGCTTCAGAATTTAGATATAGAGATGCTGTTATTACAGATAAAACTTTAATAATAGTATTAAGCCAATCAGGAGAAACTGCAGATACTTTAGCAGTTTTAAGAGATGGACAAGCAAAAGGTGCAAGAGTGTTAGCTGTAACTAACGTAGTAGGAAGCTCAGTTTCAAGAGAAGCTAACGATGTATTATATACATGGGCTGGTCCAGAGATAGCTGTTGCATCAACAAAAGCATATGTAACTCAATTAATTGCTATGTACACATTAGCATTACACTTTGCTGAATTAAAAGGAAGCAAATCAGTAGAAGAAATTGAGGAAATCAAAAAAGCAATGCTTGAATTACCAGAAAAAGTTGAAGAAATCCTTAAAAATACAGATTTAATAAAAGAGTTTGCAGTTAAAGCATCTACAGAAAAAGATTTATACTTCTTAGGAAGAGGTATGGATTATGGAGTTGCAATGGAAGGATCATTAAAACTTAAAGAGATCTCTTACATTCACTCAGAGGCTTATGCAGGTGGAGAACTTAAACATGGACCAATAGCTCTTATAGAAAAAGATATTCCAGTAGTATCATTATTAACTCAAAGAGAGCTTATGGATAAAATGATAAGTAATGTTCAAGAAGTTGTTACAAGAGGAGCTAACGTTTTAGGTGTTTGCTTTAAAGGTGACATGGAAGAAAGTAAGAGAAAAATGTTTGAAGGATTAATAGAAATACCAGAAACATTAAGCTTATTATCACCAGTTTTAAGTGTTGTACCATTACAATTATTCTCATACTATGTAGCTAAAGCTAAAGGATTTGATGTTGATAAACCACGTAACTTAGCTAAATCAGTAACTGTTGAATAAAAAAAGGGGGATTTTGAATATGAATAATGAGAGTTTATTAAAATTATTAGCAGAGTATAAGGAAACTAAAAAGTGCCTTGAAACAGGGTTAAACTGGTTAGAAGAGAAAGACTATGCTAAGGGTAAGTTAGATATAGTAAATGTAATAATAAGAGATTTAGAAGCAGCAATTGGTGCTGAAAGAATTTAATATAAAATTAGCTTAAAATTTTAACCTTATTTATATGTGTTAGGGGTGTTTAAATCATTAAAATAGTATTTAAAATGCTATAAAGTGATTTTAAACACTCCTTATTTTTAGTGAAAAATATATTGAAAAATGATTTTTATTGAAGTATAATACTTTCGCTAAAACCTCATAATTCTGAGGAATAAGCTAATATTAATTAATGAGGTATTTACAGTGGAAAAATTTCAAGAAAATAATATTTTAGAAGATAAAAAAGTATGTATAAATGAAAATGAAGAGGCTTGGAATAAAGAGACATACAATGCTTGGGTAAAGAGATTTGGAACTGCTAAGGAAGCAGCAGAGAAAATTAAATCTATGCCTGAGAAAAAATTAAATGTTTTGTTAGATAAATTTGGAGATGTTAAAGGAAAGAAGATATTTAATCTTATGGGCTCTAATGGAAATAAGGCTGTTGCATTAGCTTTATTAGGGGCAGATGTTACTGTAGTGGATTTCTCAGAAGGAAATAGAAGATATGCTTTAGATTTAGCTGAGGCTTGCGGAGTAAAGATTAACTTCATTCTAAGTGATGTTTTAAAAATGCCTAAAGAAGTTATGAGTGGAGATTATGATATAGTATTTGCAGAGATGGGAATACTTCATTATTTCTCAGATTTATCTCCTTTTATGAATGTTATACATAGTTTATTAAAGGATGGAGGGAAAGCTGTATTAAGAGATTTTCATCCAGTATCAACTAAACTAATAACTTCAAGGGGTTCTACAGCAAAGGTAAGAAAACATAAGGTTACAGGAGATTACTTTGATACTTCATTAGAGGAAAAAGAAGTTGCTTACTCAAAATACTTAGAAGAAGGAGAAGTAGAAAAAGTATTTTTACGTAAGTGGAATTTAGGAGAAATAGTAACTGCCGTTGCTAATACTGGACTTAAGATAGAAAGTTTAACAGAGGAGCCTAATTTATCAAGTGATGTTTTTGATAAAGGGATTCCAAAGACTTTTACAATAGTAGCTAGAAAATAATTTAATAGACTTGGTCGTGTATCAAAATAGATTTTTATAAAACTTACAAACAGTATGAAGAAGTAATTCTCGGAATATGTTTGTAAGTTTTATTATTATATTTTGATACAGCACATTATTTTTTATTATGATGCATTTATACGAAAAGAATATTAAGTGTATTTATATAGTATTGCAATACAGAATATGGTAAAATTATTAAAAGTCTATGAGGAGGAATTTCATATGGATAAGGGAGAGTTAAGAAAAGAAATTAAGCTAAAAAGAGAAAATATAGATAGAGATACTAAGTTAAGGGCTGATGAAAAAATAAGAAAAACTCTTTTGGAAAGTGATATATATAAGAATAGTAAGGTTGTATTTATATATGTAAATATGGACTCTGAAGTAAATACAGTTGAGATAATAAAAGAATTATTAGTTTCAGATAAAAAAGTTGCAGTTCCTAAAGTTATTCCTGTTAGTTTAAAAGAAAGACAAATGAAGGCTTTGAAAATAGAATCTTTACTTCAATTAAATGAAAGTGGTGCCTTTGGAATATTAGAACCAAGCATTGAATGTGAAGATATAAGTGAGGAAGTTGATTTAATTATAATACCTGGTTTAGCCTTTGATTTAAAGGGAAATAGATTAGGATATGGGGGAGGATTTTACGATAGATTTTTAAGTAAATACCCTAATAGTAAGAGAGTTGCTTTATGTTATGATTTTCAAGTTTTTGATGAAATTCCACATGAATTCTTTGATGAGAAGGTTGATTTAATAATAAGTGAAGAGAAAATTATTAGTTTAAAAAAATCATAATAGTAAAATAATATTTTTGATAATTTTACTTTATTGATAATAAATTTTACTTATGTCAGAATTATATAAAATATAATTGTGAGGTGGGGTAAACAATGAAATTTGAAGATTTTAAATATGAAAGACCTAATATAGAAAAAGATAGAGAAGATATTAGATCTTTTATAAAAGAGTTAGAAGAAGCAAAGGACTTTAATGGGGCTAAAGAAGTAATAGGAAAAATAAATAAGATAAGAAATAATACATCAACTATGATGGCCTTATCAGAAGTTAGACACACAATAAATACTGAGGATGAATTCTATAATGAAGAAAGTGATTTCTGGGATGAAAATTCTCCTCTTATTGAAGAAGTTAATAATGAATTCTATAAAGCATTATTAAGTTCACCATTTAAGGATCAAATAGGTGATTATTATGGTGAAACTATAATAAAAGAGGCAGAGTATTCTCAAAAGAGTTTTTCAAAAGAAGTAATAGAGGATATGCAACTTGAAAATAAATTAGGTAGTCAATATCAAAAACTTATTGCTTCAGCTAAAATTGAATTTGATGGAGAGGAAAGAACCTTAGCACAATTAGTTCCTTTTGTAACATCAGAGGATAGAGAAGTTAGAAAAAGAGCATCAGAAGCTAAATATAACTTCTTTGTGAAGCATGAAGATGAAATAGATGATATCTTTGATAAACTTGTAAAGGTAAGAACAAAAATAGCTAAAAAGCTTGGTTTTAATAACTTTGTGGAATTAGGCTATGTAAGAATGAGAAGATATGACTATAATAAGGAAATGGTTGAAAACTTCAGAAAACAAGTTGAAGAGTTTATAGTTCCTATAGATAGTAAATTATATGAAAGACAAGCTAAGAGATTAGGACTTGAAACTTTAAAATATTATGATGAAAAATTTGAATTCTTAAGTGGGAATCCAACTCCAAAGGGAGATTCAAAGTGGATAGTTGAAAATGCAAAGGTAATGTATTCAGAGCTTTCAAAGGAAACCAAAGAATTCTTTGACTTTATGGTTGAGAATGATTTAATGGACTTAGTTGCTAAGAAAGGAAAGGCAGCTGGAGGATATTGTACTAATTTCCCTAACTATAAAGCTCCATTTATATTCTCAAACTTTAATGGAACAGCTGGGGATGTAGATGTATTAACTCACGAGGCTGGCCATGCATTCCAAAACTTTAGAAGTTCTTGGATAGAAATGCAAGAGTGTCAATGGCCAACTATGGAAAGTTGTGAAATACACTCAATGAGTATGGAATTCTTTACTTGGCCTTGGATGTATTTATTCTTTAAAGAAGATACAGATAAATATAAATTCTATCACTTAGGAGATGCCATTAAATTTATTCCTTATGGAGTAACAGTTGATGAATTCCAACACTTTGTATATGAAAATCCAGAATGTACACCAAAGGAAAGAAAAGATGCATGGAGAAGAATAGAGAAAAAATATCTTCCACATAAAAACTACGATGAATGTGATTTCCTAGAAAGAGGTGGTTGGTGGTTCCAACAAAACCATATATTCTTATCACCATTCTATTACATTGATTATACTTTAGCTCAAATATGTGCACTTCAATTCTGGAAAAAAGATAGAGAAAATCATGAAAAAGCATGGGAAGATTATTTAAATCTATGTAACATAGGTGGAACTAAGACATTCTTAGGCTTATTAAAATATGCTAACTTAAAATCACCATTTGAAAATGGATGTGTTGAAAGTGTAGTAGGAGTAGTGGATGAATACTTAGAAAGCATAGACGACAGCAAATTTTAGTTTTTAAAACAAAATTTATGATTTATTTAGAGTATGATTAAGTAAGTTTATTATGAATATAGATTAAATTTATCAAAATTAATAATAACTATAAAATATTATTAATCTTATTTAGTATAGATTTGTTTGCTTAATATTTTAAATTAATATTTCTTTTAAAATAAAAAAACTTGGAGTATTCCTTATGGATTTCATAGGAATACTTCCAAGTTCTTTTTTGATTATAAATTAAAATGTTATTAATATAAGCTTATTAAAAATATAAATAGTATGAAGAGGATATATGTATGAACTTTAGAATTTAAGTAATCATGGAAAGAAATTTGCGTTAAGAAGATTGAATGTTCGACGCGAAGCTAGTTTTCAATCTTTAGTAAATTTCTTGGAATGATTACTATAAATTCTTAGTGAAATACATTAATCCTCAGAATATATTTATATTTTTAGTTAATTAGACTTTGTATTTTCTTAGTTTTCTCTGTTAGCTATTTCAAGAACTATTCTGTTTACGAAGTCAGCTAAAGGCATAGCACCTTCTTCACCGTTCTTTCTGCTTCTTACAGAAACTTCTTTGTTTTCAGCTTCTTTTTCTCCAACAACTAAGATGTAAGGAGTTCTTTCTAATCTAGCTTCTCTTATTTTATAACCGATTTTTTCAGCTCTGTGGTCAGCTTCAACTCTAACTCCTCTTCTTCTTAATTCTTCAACAACTTCATTTGCATAATCAGCATATTTATCTGATAAAGGAAGAACTTTAGCTTGAACTGGAGCTATCCAAGTTGGAAGAGCACCTGCATATTTTTCTATAAGCATTGCTAGTGTTCTTTCATAACATCCAATTGAGCTTCTGTGAATGATGTAAGGACGTTTCTTTTCTCCATCTTTATCGATGTAGTACATTCCAAATCTTTCAGCTAAAGCGAAGTCTATTTGGATAGTGATGATTGTATCTTCTTTTCCATGAACATTCTTGAATTGGATATCAAGTTTTGGACCATAGAAAGCAGCTTCATCATCAGCTTCAGTAAAGTCTATATTTAAGTGGTTTAATATTTCTCTCATTATATTTTGAGTATTTTCCCAAGCTTCAGGATCATTGATGTATTTCTCAGTATTGTTTGGATCCCATTTTGAGAATCTGTAAGTAATATCATCAGCTATTCCTAAAGTTTCCATAACGTATTTAACTAAGTCAACAGTATTTTTGAATTCATCTTCTAATTGCTCTGGAGTACATACTATGTGTCCATCAGCAAGAGTGAATTGTCTTACTCTTATAAGACCGTGCATTTCTCCTGAAGATTCATTTCTAAATAGAGTAGAAGTTTCAGCAAATCTTACTGGTAAGTCTCTATAACTGTGTTGAGTTGAGTTATATATTGCGTATTGGAATGGGCAAGTCATTGGTCTTAAAGCAAATACTTCACTATCTTTTTCCTCATCACCTAAAACGAACATACCATCTTTATAGTGATCCCAGTGTCCTGAAATTTTGTAAAGGTCGCTTTTAGCCATTAAAGGAGTTTTAGTTAAAACATATCCTCTTCTTTGCTCTTCATCTTCTATCCATCTTTGAAGAGTTTGGATTATTCTAGCTCCCTTTGGCATTAATAATGGAAGACCTTGACCTACATTTTCATCAGTAGTAAAGATTCCAAGCTCTCTACCTAATTTATTATGGTCTCTTTTCTTAGCTTCTTCTAAAGCTTCTAAATAAGCATCTAATTCTGATTTCTTAGGGAAAGCAGTTCCATATACTCTTGAAAGCATTTTGTTCTTTTCGTCACCTTTCCAGTAAGCACCAGTAGATCTTAATAATTTAACTGCTTTTATTGGTTTAACAGCCATTAAGTGAGGTCCTGCACAAAGGTCAACAAAATCACCTATTTGGTAGAATGAAATTACTTCACCTTCTGGAAGATCATTTATAAGTTCAACTTTGTAAGGTTCATCCTTCATAAGTTCTAAAGCTTCGTTTCTAGGAAGTTCAAATCTTTTTATTTCAGGATTTTCTTTTATTATTTTTTTCATCTCTTCTTCTAATTTGTTTAATTGGTCAGCAGAGAATGGTTTTTCAGTATCAAAATCATAATAGAAACCATTATCTATTGATGGTCCTATAGCTAATTTATCTTGAGGGAATAATCTTTTAACTGCAGCTGCTAATACATGAGAAGCAGTGTGGTTAAAAGCATGTTGACCTTCTTTAGAATCAAAAGTACAGATTTCTAATGAAGAATCTTCATTAACTATAAATCTTAAGTCCTCAACTTTTCCGTTTAATATACCACAACAAGCATTTCTAGCTAGTCCTTGGCTTATGCTTTGAGCTATTTCAAAAATTGATAGTCCAGCTTCAACTTCTTTTATTGAACCATCTTTAAGTGTAATTTTTATCATATTAATTTCTCCTTTCAAAATAAATTTCTTTTAATTTTCATTCATATAAAATAAAAACTCTCATCCCTCTTCTAAATATAGAAAAGGGACGAGAGTGTATATTCCCGTGGTTCCACCCAATTTGTACTTTAATAATTAAAAATAAAGTACCACTTAAAATTAATCGTAACGTGATTATGACGGACTGGATTAGAGTCACTCAGAGGTAGTCTTCAACTAATTCCATTTAAAAGTACTTACAGCTACTGTACCTTCTCTCTGAAAATGTACCAAAGTTTACTCGTCTCTTCATTGTGTTAATAAATTTATAATATTTACTTTAGATTATAAGTTTATTATTTTTGTATGTCAATGGATAAAATAAAAATAAATTCTAATTGGAATATAAGATATTATAAGGGTTTAGGTGGAAATAAGTTCTCAATATTATAAATTTTAATTCAAAAAAGTTATTAAGTTAATTAAAGTTTTTAGAAAATAATTTGCAAAAAAATCTTGAAATAGAATTTGAAAAATATTATAATAAAAACATAGTTTTGCAGGTGTGGCGGAATTGGCAGACGCACTAGACTTAGGATCTAGCGCCTACGGCGTGGGGGTTCGACTCCCTTCACCTGTACCACTTATGCGGGTGTAGTTCAATGGTAGAACACCAGCCTTCCAAGCTGGATACCCGGGTTCGATTCCCGGTACCCGCTCCAAATTAATATAAAAATATGCGGGAGTGACTCAATGGTAGAGTGTCACCTTGCCAAGGTGAAAGTTGCGGGTTCGAGTCCCGTCTTCCGCTCCATTTATGCGGGTGTAGTTCAATGGTAGAACACCAGCCTTCCAAGCTGGATACCCGGGTTCGATTCCCGGTACCCGCTCCATTTTAAAAAATATAATATGCACCATTAGCTCAGTTGGTAGAGCACCTGACTCTTAATCAGGGAGTCCAGGGTTCGAATCCCTGATGGTGCACCAAGCATCGATTTATAATCGATGCTTTTTTGTTTTTAGAGATTTTTTTGGAAGACTTCATAATTTTATTGAAGTCTTTTTTTTATTAAAATTAAATAAAGAAGTATTTCTTTTATAACTCTTAAATTCTAAACATATTAATATTCTTTAATTAATAAACATATAGGGGGATATTATTAATTAAATAGTAACCTACAAAAGATTTAAGTATTTTATAAAAATTTAGTTTTTAATAAATATTAATTTTTTAGGTAAAAAGGTATATAAACTAAAGTTAGAAGGAAATAAGAAAGAGGGTATTATAATGATTGAAGGAGATAAGGGGCTAAATATTGTTTTTACTGGAGATAGCATAACTCATGGGCCACTTCATACTAAAGGATATAGAAGTTATACAGAACACTTTAGAGAAAGATTAAAAGAAAAGTTTAAAAACAATATTGTTAAAGAGAATATTATAATTTTTAATACAGGTGTTTCAGGAGCTACAACTAGAGATATAATAAGAGATTTTAATATCTGTGTAGATATATGTGACCCTGATATTGTTTTTATAATGCTTGGAATGAATGATTCATCAAATGAAATTGTTCCTTTAGAAGAATATAGAAAAAATATATTAGAACTTATTAATAAAGTTAGAGGAATTGGAGCAATACCAATCCTTCAAACAAGTAACATAATAAAAATGGATTTAAGTAGGAAAAGTCTTAAATTTTATATGGATATTCTTAGAGAGGTTGCTAGAGGAAATGATGTAATGTTAATAGATCATTATAGTCATTGGGAGGACTTAGAAAAAGAAAATTCTAATATTAAAAATGAGCTTCTTAGTGATTTGATACATCCTAATGAAAAGGGGCATTTAGAAATAGTTAAATTTATTTTTAAGGAGTTAGATATTTTTGAAGAAGAAAGTTATACCTGTAATTTAAGTTATCCAATAAAAGCAGAAAATTATCTTCAAAGAAAAGTTGATAATAAGTGTAACAAAGAAATTCTTAATACCATAAGTAATAAAAATCCTTCACAAGAAGAATTAATTAAATATACTAAAGAAAATTTAAATGATAATTTAGAAGCTATAACAAATTTAATAAATGAAGATGAAAAGGGTATATGGGTGTTTTTAGGGGATGGATATACAAATGGTACAGGAGATACCTTTGGTTATAAAAATTATGTTGAATATGTGGAAGAGAGAATTAGATGGGAATTAAATGATGGAAGCATAAATAAAAGGGAAAAATTTATGATTAATTTTGGTACAGAAAAAGTTAATTCAGAATATTTAATGAATAACTTCGAAGATTTAGTATCAAAATATAATCCTAAAGCTGTTTTTATTATGATTGGAGGAAATGAAAAAATTAATCCAGAGGAATTTAAACATAATTTAGTTAATATAGTAAGCAAGGTTAAAAATATAAACTCAATACCTATATTACAAAGTCCAATAAAAAATGGAAGAGATATAGAAGGGTATGTAAAAGTTATAAGAGAGGTTTCTAAGGAAGAGGAAATATTCTTAATAGATAATTATGAGTATTGGGATAGGTTAAGCAAAGTTCAAAAAGAGCTTATAGAATCATGGTTAGTAGAAGGAAGAGCAAATCATAGGGGACATTTAGAAATAGCTAAGAAAATTTTTAAGGATTTAAGAATATATGATCATAATAGTTTAATATGTGGTTTTACCATAGAAAAATTTTAGTATATTAATTAATAAAAATAAAGCTGCATCAAAATTGAAGTAGCTTTGATACAGCTTTCTATATACAACTTATTGCTTTTTGCAATATGAAATCTTCTATATATTCTTCTGAATAAACTTTTCTTCCCATGAGATTAAATATTAAATCATCACTAGAGTATCCTTCTTTATAAAGTTTTAGGTTCTTAGTTAATTTTTTTAAAGAACCAGGGGTAAGACCTAACATAATTTTTATGTCATTACCAGTGTAAAAACTTTTTATAAAGAGTTCTCTTAGGTTGTTTTGCATTTCAAGTTTATAATTTAAATCTATAACTTTGTCTCTATGGGGGCCTATTTTAGACCTGTGATGTTTTTTACACAAATACTTGTAATTAAGTTTAAAATCTAAACCGCCTTCTGACCTATGAACTATGTGATGAACATCTGCATAATCACCACAAATTTCACAATAATAAGACATATAATCCTCCTTAACATTTTAATACCCATTTATAGTAATAAAATAGCATAAAAAAACAGTTTAATCAATATAACGGAGCTTTTCAGATAAAGATTAAGGTATACAAAGGAATTTAGTATTTTTTACACTTTGCTGTTAAAAAAAGTTAGCAATATAATTAAAATATAAAGGATATGAGGGGGTTTTGAGATGCATAACTTATTTCATAGAAGATCAAAGATAGAAGAAAATCCCGAGAAATTTTGGAGGGAATTAATAACAAAAAATGAAACCCTAAAAGGAAGAATGTTTAAGGATGAACCTATAACTGAAGATACGAAATACCTACATTATGTAATATTCAATAGAAAAGTTGGATTTCAAAATGTTTGGGTTATGGTACCTAACTTTAACAGATTAATAGAATTTATAGAGTATGTATTTATGCCAGAAGCATACTATAAGTGGGTTGAAGGGAAAAAGAAATTAATAACTCATATACCTTCAATTGATGTAGAAAAAATAATTTCTATGATAAATAGAAAATCAACAGAAGAAGAAAAAGAAAAAATGAAAAATGACATTGTAGCATTAAGAAAATTAAAAGGGTTAAGTGCTGATAATGGAATGAGGAAAATAAAAATATTCTGTAGTAGATTTAATAATAACTGGCTTGGAAATGATGATGAGTTTTTATACTTAAAAGCTTTTGGCAGTGCTGAAGAGCTAGGAAAGTTTGTAGTAGAAACTAATCTTCAAACAGATAGTGAGGATTCATATGAAAAAACTATAGGAATGACTACAGAAGAATGGTTTAAAGTTTGTGAAAATGCTCATAAGAATAAAGAAGATGAGGAAAAATTTAAAAAAGTTTTATTTAAACACTTAGAAGATATTGTATAAAATTAAATTTTCTTGATATTTTAAAATTGAAATTGCTTAGTACTAATAAAAATATAAAATAAATTGAAAAAAATGTTGACATTTTTTAAATAACTATGTATAATAATTTTTGTTGATTCAAGTTTGTATCTTTAGCTCAGCTGGATAGAGCAACGGCCTTCTAAGCCGTGGGTCAGGGGTTCGAATCCCTTAAGGTACACCATACTGGGATATCGCCAAGCGGTAAGGCAACGGACTTTGACTCCGTCATTCGCAGGTTCGAATCCTGCTATCCCAGCCAGTTTTTTAACTTGGTTTAAAAACTTGACAGCATATTAACAGTATGTTAATATATAAACATACTAAGCGGGTGTAGTTCAATGGTAGAACACCAGCCTTCCAAGCTGGATACCCGGGTTCGATTCCCGGTACCCGCTCCATTTTTTAAAGTTTTACTGTAAAATTATTTTAAAAAATACAATATGCACCATTAGCTCAGTTGGTAGAGCACCTGACTCTTAATCAGGGAGTCCAGGGTTCGAATCCCTGATGGTGCACCAAGCATCGTTTTATAAGCGATGCTTTTTTTATTTTACATAAAAGTATGGGTACATTTGATATAAAAAAATTAAATTAATATAATACTAGTTAATAAGAATTTTATTTAAAAGCAGATTTTTAAGGGGAGATAGAAATGAAACCTATGAATAAGATTGCTGCTATTCATGATATTTCATGCTATGGGAGGGCAGCATTAGCAACAATAATACCTATATTATCTTCAATGGGAAATCAAGTATGTCCACTTCCAACAGCAGTATTGTCAACACATACAGATGGATTTGGAAAACCAGCAATTAGAGATTTAAGTGATTTTATATATGAAACCAAAGATCATTGGAAAAGACTTAACTTAAATTTTCAATGCATATATAGTGGATATTTAGCTGATCCTAATCAAGTTAAATTTGTTGAAAGATTTATAGAAGATTTTAAGGAAGAGAATACTTTAGTAGTTATAGATCCTGTTATGGCTGATAATGGTAAGCTTTATGATGGTATGAGTGAAAAAATGATTGAAGAAATGAGAACTTTAATAAAAAGTACAGATATAATCACTCCAAATATTACAGAAGCTTCTTTTCTTTTAGGAAAAGAATATAAAGAATCTCTAAATGAAGATGAGATAAAAGAATATTTAGTAGGTCTAGGGAATTTAGGACCTAAAATAAGTATAATAACAAGTGTAACAAGTTCAAGAGGAAATGAATATATTGATACTGTACTCTATGATAGAGAAGAAAAAATGTTTTACACCTATTCTCATAAAAGAATAAATGCTTTTTATTGTGGAACAGGTGATGCTTTTGCCTCATTGCTAATAGGATGGATATTAAGAGGGGAAAGTATTGAAAAAGCATTGGAGAAGTCATGTAATTTTATTGCAGAAGCTATAGAATATAGCGAAAAGTTTGATTATCCTCCAAATGAAGGAATATTACTTGAAAGTTTGTTATATAAATTAATAAGTAAATAAATTATTAAAGTCAAAAAAATAAATTGACAAAGTAATTTTAGAATGATACTATTAAAAAAACAAAATTTAATAAATCTTATCAAGAGAGGTGGAGGGACTGGCCCTGTGAAACCCAGCAACCGGTAATTCTTTGCGGTTAAAACAATGCTAATTTTAAAATGAGAAAAATCAGTAGTAATTTCCCATGCAAAGATTTATAGCGGTGCTAAATCCTGCGGTAGAAACTGAGAGATAAGAAAGAGAGTCTGTAAGAATAATAACTTCTATCCTAGGATAGGAGTTTTTTTATTTTGTAGGATAAAGGATAGATTTATTAAATAGATTAGGAGGAGAGAAAATGAAAAAAGGAAAGTTTTCAGCATTATTACCATTAATAATTTTTGTATCGATTTATTTGGGAACTTCATTAGTAATGAAAGATTTCTACTCTGTATCTGTTTTAGTTCCAGGAATAATTGCAGTTTTATTTGGAATATTTACAAATAGAAAAAGAGGACTTGAAAAGAACATAGAGATATTTTGTAAGGGGGCTGGTAATAGCAATATAATTTTAATGTGCTTAATCTTTATATTAGCTGGTGCCTTTGCAGAGGTTGCTAAAAATATGGGGGCTGTAGAATCTACAGTAAATTTAGGGCTAACAATATTACCTAAAAATATATTAGTAGCAGGAATATTTATAATATCATCATTTATAGCTATATCTTTAGGAACGTCAATGGGAACAATAGCTGCTATAGTTCCAATAGCAATGGGAATTTCAGATAAGACTAATATCGCATTACCACTTATAGTTGGGGCAGTAGTAGGTGGAGCTATGTTTGGGGACAATCTATCAATGATTTCTGATACAACAATAGCAGCAACAAAAACTCAAGGATGTGAAATGAAGGATAAGTTTAAAATAAACTTTAAGGTTATATTACCAGCTGCTATCTTAGTAATTGTAATATATACATTCTTAGGAAGTGGGGCTAATACATCAGTAGGCCAATACGATTATAATTTTATTAAGATTATTCCTTACTTAGGTATTTTAATAGCTGCATTAATGGGGGCTAATGTAATTGCTATATTATCAGGTGGGATAGTATTAGCTGGAGCAATTGGATTCTTTACAGGATCTTTAGATTTAAAGACTTTCTTTACTTCAATATCAACTGGTATAGGGGGAATGAGTGAACTTATATTAATTTCAATAATAATTGGGGGAATTGTTGAAATAATAAAAGAAAATGGTGGTATAGACTATGTATTAAACTTAGTTACTAAGAGAATCAATGGCAAAAAAGGGGCTGAATTTGGTATTGGATTATTAGTAAGCTTAGTTGATGCATGTACTGCAAATAATACTATTGCTATAGTTACAGTTGGACCTTTAGCAAAGGATATTTCAGATGAATATAACTTAGATTCAAAAAGAATTGCAGGAATATTAGATATGTTCTCTTGTGCAGTTCAGGGAATAATTCCATATGGAGCACAATTAATGTCAGCGGCGGCTTTAACTGGATTAAGTTCATTTGAAATAATGAAATTTTTATTCTATCCATATTTAATGGGTATAAGTGCAATAGCATTCATAGCATTTTTCCAAAAGAAAGAAAGTGCTGAAAAAAGTGGGGAGTTAAATGCTATAGCAGTTGAATAAAATATTAAAAAGCAATAAGCGTTAAAAAGGGGATTTATATAAAAGGGGTTTAATAAATTTTAGTATAAAGTAAAAAAAGATAGGCTATAGAAAATAAAACTTACAAACAATATGAAGAGGATATTTAATAATTCTCAAGATATGTTTGTAAGTTTTATTAATTGGGCCTATTTTTTTATTTTACTAAAAGACAAATACTTTGAGATGAGATTCCTTCTCCAGAACCAGTAAAACCAAGTCCTTCCTCAGTAGTTGCTTTAACATTTATTTGATCTAAGTCTATATTTAATGCTTTAGCTATATTTTCTCTCATAGTAGGTATATGAGGAGCCATTTTTGGTCTTTGAGCTATTATAGTTGCATCTATATTTGATATTTTATAGTTATTTTTATTTAAAAGTTCACCTACAAATTCTAGAAGTTTTATGCTATCAGCACCTTTGTATTTAGGGTCTGTATCTGGAAAATGCTTTCCTATATCTCCTAAAGCCGCTGCTCCTAATAGTGAATCCATTATTGCGTGTAATAATACATCAGCATCTGAATGGCCTAAAAGTCCTTTTTCATAAGGAATTTTTACTCCACCTAATATTAAATCTCTATTTTCAACTAATTTATGAACATCATATCCCATTCCTATTCTCATTTTTATCACCTCTTAGATTTATTTTTTCAATGAAAATTTATTTTTATGGTTTAATTATATATAATTCTGTTATGTTATCAAAGCATCAATAGCTATTAAAGAAAATTAAACTTAATTGTAACAAAAATATAGCTTTATAAGATTAAAATCTTTATATGTTTTAATTATGTAAAAGATGTATTTATAATATAAAATTTTATATAGATATCATGGGGGCTATGGTATAATAAATTGAGATTTAATTAAAGAGAATAGCTTATAATAATTGATTAGAAATAATTTTAGTCTGTAGTAATATTATTAGAAGCTTTATGTAAAAGGGATTTAAATAGAAAGGGTGAATTGAGAAGTGTGGGGAAAAATTAGAAATGTATTAGGTATTCTTTTAATAGTGGCAGGAGTATCACTTATTGGAGTAACTATTTGGATGAAATATGATACTTATAGACAGCAGCAAGCTGTTTTAGATAGTTTTAGAAATTTACAGTTTGATGTTCCAGAGGGTGAAAAGAAAGATGCTGATGTGTTAGAAGAAGAAAATACTAAGGAAAATACTAAAGAAAATAGCGATGAAAAGAATAAAGCTGATAAGGTTGAAGTTGAAAAAGACAAAAAGCCAGAAAAAGCACAACTTGAAGAGGGAAAAGGAATAGGTATTTTAAATATTCCAAAGATAAACTTAGAAATAGGTATAATAGAAGGCGTTAGCTATGAAGATATAAAGTATGTAGTAGGTCATTTTCCTGGGTCACCAATGCCAGGGGAAAAAGGTAATTTCTCCATAGCAGGACATAGAATATCATATTTTGGACAAGCTTTTAAGGATATTGATAAGCTTGAAAAAGGGGATAAAGTCAAAGTTACTTACAATGGAAAAGAATATACTTATGAAATAACTGATATGTATGAGGTTACTCCAAATGAAACTGAGGCTTTAAATCCAACAAAAGATGCTACTATAACTATAGTTACATGTACAACTGACGCTAAAAATAGGGTTATAGTAAAAGGAAAGTTAGTGGAATAAGACTGGGTTTTTGCCTTAGTCTTATTTTTTATAAAATATACATAAAGGAGTGTCGCTTGAGTGAGTGAAGTAACTTTTAGAAAAGATAAATATATGTTTTCTACTAGAAATATAAAGAAAAATCTAGATAAAAACATATTGAAAAAAGAAATAAGTACTTTCATAAAAGAGCTTAGAAAATTTAAAGTTGATTTAAAAAGTCTTTCAAGTGAAGAATTTAATCTTGAGGAAAGAAATTTAATTCTTAATATAGCCTATTTTCTAGTAGATGAAGAAGTGTTATTAAGAAAGATAATAAATAGAAGAGAGTTAAAAACAAAGGTCATAGCTAAAAAAACAGGATTTAGTAATGAAAAGATTATAAGTTGGTCAAATTATTTAATAGCGTATTTAATTTTATTATATAATGCAGATTATACAAATTTAGCTATGTATTTAAATATAAATTTTAAGGACTTAGAAAACTTAGCTGTTATAAAGGGTACAAAAGGGGAAGAGGTTGTTCATAAAGGATTAGTTATGTTAGAAGGTAAAAAGAGTACCATAATATTAACTAAAGAAGGACAATTTATAAGAATAAAAACAAGATGTGAAAATAAAGTTGGAGAAGAATTATCAGGAAAAGAGAAGAAAACTTTAAGACATTACAAGACCTTAATAGTTAGCGTGGCTTTAATTGCATTTGTCCTTATAGGAAGTGTTACTTTTCTTTATAAACAACAGGAAACTACCATATTAATTCAAGGAACATCAAAGGTTAAAATTGGATTGAATAGGTTTGATAGAATAGTTTATAGTTATTCTCCAACAGAAAAGGGAACTATATTAATAACAGAACTAAAATTAGAAAACAAGAAATTTGAAGATGGTATGATCTCAATTTTAAAAGGTTTTGAAGAAGAGGATATGCTTCCTCCTAATAGAATTGTGGATGTTTATATAACTGGAAAAATGGTAGACACTGTAGATTTAAATAAGGTTACAGAATATGTTGAGAGTGTAAATAAGGATGATAATGCAAAGAATAATTTTAGAATAAAAATAAATAATTCAGGATATGAGAAGAAAAATTAATTAAGGAAAGGATTATTTATAGTGAGAAAAGCATCAAAAAATAACAATAGAAGAGATAAGAGTTTATCTAATAAAAAGTTTAAGAGTGAAGATAAAAATTTAAATAAAACTAATAAAAATAATAAACAAAAAGTAGCTAAAAAGGCTTCAGTAAAAAATACTATTATAGTATCAAATAAAAATGAAATAAGAGATAAAGTTAGATTAAATAAATATATAAGTGAAACAGGATTTTGCTCAAGGAGAGAGGCTGATAAGCTTATAGAACAAGGAAGAGTTAAGATAGATGGGCTAAAGGCTACAACTGGTATGAAGGTTTCTAAGGGGCAAAGTGTATCTATTGATGGAAAACCTCTAAAGGTTGAAAATGAACTAGTTTATATAGCTTTAAATAAGCCTGTTGGAATAACTTGTACTACTGAGAGCAAGATAAAAGGTAATATAGTTGACTTTATAAATCATGAAAAAAGAATTTTCCCAATAGGAAGACTAGATAAGGATTCTCAAGGATTAATATTTATGACTAATGATGGTGATATAGTTAATAAGATATTAAGAGCTGGGAATAATCATGAAAAAGAATATATTGTCACTGTAAATAAACCTATAACTGATGAGTTTATAAAAGGAATGAGCAATGGAGTGCCTATACTAGGAACAGTTACTAAGAAATGCTTAGTTAAGAAAGAAAGCAAAAACTCATTTAGAATAATACTAACTCAAGGGTTAAATAGACAGATAAGAAGAATGTGTGAGTATTTTGGATATGAGGTCAAAAAATTAGAGAGAATAAGAATAATGAATGTTAGCCTAGGAAACCTAAAGATAGGATCTTGGAGATACTTAACTAAGAAAGAGTTAGCTGAAATAAACAGATTAACAGAAAACTCTTCAAAGACTGAAGAGGCCTCAATTTAATTGAATGTTAATTACTAGATATATATTCAGGCCTAACTTAATTTCGCAAAGAGTTTCTATTGTTTATTCCAGAATAATAGCTAAGGCTTTTAAACTCGCTATGCTCAAACAGTAAAAGCCTCTTAACGCTATTATTCTTACATAAACAATGAAACTCTAATAGCTCATTAAGATGGCCTTTCATCTATATCTAGTAATTAATACAGTTCAAAATAATTTAAATAGAATTTGTTTTTATAATTTACTTATACAAAGATAATGCTTTTTCGATAAAGGTCATTATCTTTTTTTCGTATAGAATTTTATTAACTTCTAAGGCTTCAGCATGTTTGGCACCTTCTACTAGGTAAAGTTCTTTATAGCCTTTAGTTTTAGCTTTGTATAAATCTACTGCCATATACCATGGTACAAAATAATCCTCTTTTCCATGTATAAACATCATTGGTAGTGATGTTGAAGCTACTATATCTATAGGAACTATTTTTTTCATAGAAAATTTAGCTTTAGTTTTCATAAAGAAGTTTGCAAATATAAGGCTTGGACGAAGAATTTTTCTAACAAGTCTATTTTTATATGCATGTGTTATTTGAAATCCTATAAGTTCGTGAAAGTTAGAGTAACCACAATCTTCAATTACAAATTTTATGGAATCATTTAGAGGAATAGTCTCCATAACTGTTCCAGCTCCCATTGATTCACCATGAAGACCTAAAATTATATCATTGCCAAATCTAGATTTTAAGTATTCTATCCACATGTTTACATCATATTTTTCGTAAAAACCATATGTGGAATATTTTCCTTCACTTTTTCCATGTCTTCTTTGATTCACTATAAGAACATTAAAGCCATTTCTATAAAATATATCAAAGTATTTTAAAGAACCAACATAACAAATAGAAACTCCATGGACTAATACTATAAATTTATTTGTAGGATTTTCATTCATTATAAGTGTTGAGGTTAGATTAAGACCATCAAAGGATTTTAAAGTAATATCTTCCTTAGAAGCAGAATTATATAAGGCTTCGTCAAAAAGATTATTTTCTACATATCTAGTATAACTTTTCTCTATATCGTGAAGTTCTCTAGTTACAGTAGATTTAAATATATATAGACCTGTTGCTAAAAAAAAGACAATAACTAAAATAGCAATAATTATCAATATAATAAGATAGGTCACTTATATCACTCCAATCAGCTTTTAATAGATTTTATTTATACATTATACATAATTATAACACTTAAGAGAAAAATAAAATTAGCCAAATATAAAGTGGAGGTTTATTTTATGAAATTTAAAAAAATTTTTTTATGCCTTATGTCATTACTTCTTATTTTTTCTACTGTAGTTTTAGGAGAAGAAATAAATAAAATAGAAGTTATAGAAAAATCTATAGAAGAAAATACTGACAAGTATGAAATTAAAGTTAAATATCCATCAATTCAAGGTGGAGAAAAAGAGGTTACAGATAAAATAAATAAAACTATAGAGGATTATACTTTAAATTGGATAAATGACATTAAGTTATTAGGAGAAGAGTACAGCAAAGAATATGAGAAGGCAGGAAAAGAAATGCCTAAAATGGAGGCATATAGTCTTTTTGAAGCATTTAATACAGATGAAGTAATTAGTTTACCTGTTTCATATTATCAATATACTGGTGGAGCTCATGGATTAACGACTAAAGTAAGTTATAATTATAATCTTAAAACAGGAAAAGAGCTTAGACTAAAAGATTTATTTAAAGAAGGATTTGACTATAAAAGTATAATTGATAAAAAGGTAAGAGAGGATATTGAAAAAGAGAAGGAGCTTTATTTTGATAATGGAGCTTTGTTTAAGGGAGTTAATGAAAATCAAGCCTATTATTTAAATAGAGATGGAATTATAGTGTATTTTCAGCAGTATGAAATAGCTCCATACTCTTCAGGTATTAGAGAATTTAAAATTCCTTATGGAGAATTAAAGGAAGGATTAATTTATAAATTAGGAAATTAATATTAAGAGCGTGTATCAAAGTATATTTATTATTAAATTTTGATACACGCTTTTTGTGATTAAATTTAAAAGAATATATTTTATTATTAAATAAAATAGGTCTATAATAAATTAAAAAAGGAATTGGAATAATGAGGGAGGGGAAATTCTATGGAAACCTTAAGAGAAAAAATAAATAAACAGAGAGAATATTTTAGTACAGGTGAAACTAAGGATATAAATTTTAGAATAGAAAAACTAAAGAAGTTAAGAGATGTTTTAAAAAGTGAGGAAGAGAAAGTCTTTGAAGCCTTAAAAAAAGACTTAATGAAATCTAGCTTTGAATCCTATGTTACAGAAGTGGCAATGGTATATGATGAAATAAATATGCACATTAAAAATATAAAAAAATGGAGCAAAAAAAGAAGAGTAAAAACTCCATTAGTACAATTCCCAGCAAAAAGTTTTATACAGTTAGAACCTTATGGAGTTGTTTTAATAATAGGTCCTTTTAATTATCCTTTTATGCTTACAATGGATCCTTTAATTGGAGCAATAGCAGCTGGGAACACAGCGGTTATAAAGCCTTCTGAATCAGCACCAGAGACATCTAAAATTCTTAAAGAAATATTAGAAAAAGTATTTGATGAAAAGTATGTTCTTCATATTAATCCAGAAAGAGGAAAAGAAGTTGTAGAAGAACTTTTAAAAGAAAAATTTGATTATATTTTCTTTACTGGAAGTGCTACTGTAGGAAAAATAGTAATGAAGGCAGCTTCTCAATATTTAACCCCTGTAACTTTAGAACTTGGAGGAAAAAGTCCTTGTATTATTGATAAGGATTGTAAGTTAGAATTAGCAGCTAGAAGAATAGTCTGGGGAAAATTATTGAATTCAGGACAAACCTGTGTTGCACCAGATTATTTATATGTTCATAAGGATATTGAAGAAGAATTTATAAAAAAATTAGAGGAAGAAATAAAAAATCAATTTGGAGATAATCCTTTAGAATCTGAAGATTATTCTAAAATGGTAAATGAAAGAGAATTTAATAGAGTACTTTCATATATAGATAAAGAAAAATTAGTTTTTGGAGGGAATTATAATAGAAAAACTTTTCAAATAGAACCAACTATATTAAAAAATGTAACTTGGAATGATCCTGTTATGGAAAGAGAAATTTTTGGGCCTATATTCCCAATTTTACCTTTTGAAGATTTAGATGAAGTAATAAGATTAGTAAATAGTAAGGATAAGCCTTTAGCCATATATTATTTTTCAGAGGATAAAAATAAAATTGAAAAAGTTCTTAATAGTACATCATCAGGAGGAGTAACAATAAATGATACCTTAGTTCATGTATCATCCTCATATCTACCTTTTGGTGGAGTTGGAAATAGTGGTATGGGAGAATATCATGGTAAGTATAGTTTTGACTTATTTTCCAATAAAAAGGGCGTTATGAATAGAAAAACATTCTTAGATTTAAAAATCAGGTATGCTCCTTTCCAAAATAAGTTAACAATTGTTAAAAAAATCATGAAATAAATAAAAAATGAATGAATATGAGTGGATTTGTATGGAAATGATTAAAAAAGTTATGTATAATATACTTAAAGATTGTATATGTTTTCAATGAGCGGATAAAAAGTATTTAAAATAAAGTGTTCAATTTATACTAAAAACATATAACTAAATTAGGAATACAATCTTTGAAAGTTACGTCTATGTACTAATGCCTGTTATTTATAGATGAACTTCTGACAAGCCAATAAGGGTATGATAAGCATATTTAAGATTAAGTTTTTAAGCTTTAAGGTTTGGGGGAGCCTTTTAGTACAATTACTATTGAAAATATGAGTAAATTTTATTTTAAACTTAAGAATAAGAAATTGTTCTTACATGAATTTTATAAGCTTCGACGGGGAAGAAGCTAGAATATCTTTCGACTTATGAATAGATATTAGGGTATTTATATTGAGAAATTATTTTTATTATTGAATTTTGAGAGAATTTATTAAGTATGGTCATTTAAAGGGGACGTTATGAGTTTAAATTAAAATTTATACAGTTATATTTATAATATTGGTTTGCGAAAAAAAGGTCTAAGTTATACTTAGATCTTTTTTTCTTGAAATTAACCACCTTTTTTGGAATTAAGCCACATAAGAACCCTAGAAAAAAGTTTTTTTAAAATATACAATTAAGTAGAGAAAAAGTTTACAAAGGTATAGGGGGTTTTCACATGAAATATACTTTCCCAGAAAACTTTTGGTGGGGAGCTGCAACTTCAGGACCTCAGTCAGAAGGTAGGTTTAATAAAAAACATGATAATGTATTTGATCACTGGTTCGATATAAATCCAGAGTTATTTCACAATGGTATAGGACCAAATATAGCATCAAATTTTTATAATAGTTACAAAGAAGATTTAGCAATGCTAAAAGAAATTGGATTAAATTCCTTTAGAACTTCAATTCAATGGACAAGGTTAATTAAAGATTTTGAAACTGGTGAACCAGATGAAGATGGAGTGAGATTTTATAATGGTGTAATAGATGAATGTTTAGCAAATGGAATAGATATAATCATGAATTTACATCACTTTGATCTTCCTGTTGAATTATATGATAAATATGGTGGATGGGAATCAAAGCATGTCGTAGAATTATTTGCGAAATTTGCTAAGACTGCCTTTAGTTTATTTGGTGATAGGGTTAAGAAGTGGGCTACGTTTAATGAACCTATAGTTATTATTGAAGGACAGTTTTTATATAAATGGCATTATCCTTGTATAGTTGATGGAAAAAGAGGGCTTCAAGCTGCCTATAATATAGCATTAGCTTCTGCTAGAGCCATAGAAGAGTATAGAAAATTAGGACAAGATGGAGAAATAGGAATAATAGTTAACTTAACGCCAGCATATCCAAGAAGTGAGTCAAAAGAAGATTTAAGAGCTGCTGAAATTGCCAATGCTTTCTTCAATGAGTTATTCTTAGATCCAGCAACTAAGGGAGAATTTCCTAAGAACTTAGTTGAGGTTTTAGAGAAAGATGGAGTAATGTGGAATTCTACTAAGGAAGAATTAGAGGTTATAAAAAATAATACTGTGGATTTCTTAGGGGTAAACTACTATCAACCAAGAAGGGTTAAAGCTAGAGAAGAGGAATATGGTGGAGAAACATGGGCTCCAGAAAAATATTTTGATAATTATGATATGCCAGGAAAGAGAATGAATCCCCATAGAGGATGGGAAATATATCCTAAGGCAATTTATGATATAGCTAAAAATGTTCAAGAGAACTATGGCAACATAAAATGGTTCATTTCAGAGAATGGAATGGGTGTTGAAGGAGAAGAAAAGTTCAAAAATGCTGAAGGTATAATTGAAGATGATTATAGGATTGAATTTATAATAGAGCATTTAGAATGGCTTCATAAGGCTATTGAAGAGGGTTCAAATTGTGTAGGATATCATTTGTGGACTCCAATAGATTGTTGGTCATGGTTAAATTCATATAAGAATAGATATGGATTTATATCATTAGATTTAGAAACTCAAAAGAAAACTATTAAAAAATCAGGAAGATGGATAAAAGAAGTTTCTAAGAATAATGGTTTTTAAAACTTTGAAGTTACTTAGCTTAGATTAATTAAAAAATAAATTTTCTAAGTTAATATGATTACGCAAAAAGTTTTTTATTATAAAATTATAAATAAAATAAATTAATATGAATAAATGAGGAAAGGCTTTAGTTATGGTATTTTTGCTTAAACTAAAGCCTTAAATTTTTTTAATACTCACATAATGGGATATTTTCACATAAAATACACTATAACAATTAACGGAGTTGAAGGCAACATGCTTTACTCATTAATTTTAGCAGGAGGAAAGGGTACTAGACTTTATCCACTTTCAAGAAGTTCAAACCCTAAACAATTTCTTAGCATACACAATAATGGGAAGAGTTTTTTAAGTAATACTGTGGATAGAATTAGACCTATAATCCATAAAGATAATATTTATGTAGTGACAAACCAGGAGTATGAAGACAAAATAAGAGATGAACTTAAAGACATAAGAGAGGAAAATATCTTTACTGAACCTGCTAATAAAGAAACTGCAACCTGTATAGGTCTTTCAGCAGCTAAGCTTTTAAAGAAAGATAAGGATGCAGTTATGATTGTATTGCCTTCAGACCATTATATAGAAGGAGATAAAAGTTATCTTCAAACTCTGGAACAAGCCGTAGAGATTGCGGATAAGAAGAGAGCTATTGTTACCATAGGAATAGAGCCAACTAGACCAGAGACAGGTTATGGCTATATAGAAATGGGCGATAGAGTCAATGGACACATTCCTACCTTCAAGATAGCAAGGTTTACAGAGAAACCTAATTTAGAAGTAGCAAAGGACTTCTTATTAAAGGGGACTTATTTATGGAATAGTGGAATGTTCATATTTAGAGCTGATGTTATATTGAGAGAAATTGAAAAATATATTCCTAAGATGTATAAATGTTTAATGGAGATATATCAACACATTGGAGAAGATGATGAGGAAGAAATAATAAAAGAGCAGTATTCTTTAATTGATGGAATATCTATAGATTTTGGAGTAATGCAAAAAACAAGAAGATCCTTTGTTATAAAATGTGATTTTTCTTGGGATGATATAGGTACTTTCTCAGCTCTAAGTAGATTTTTAGGACCTAATGGAAATAATAGAACTTCAGATAATGTTTTTTTAGAGGAATGTGAGAATTGTTCCGTTTTTGGAAAGGAAAAATTAATAATAGGATTTGGAATAAAAGATCTAGTATTAGTTGATGCAGGAGATGTTATTTTGGTCATGGACAAAGGTAGGGACCAAGAGATTAAGCATCTATTAAATTCTATTAGTGGTAAGAAGGAATTTAAAGAATATCTATAAGTTTATAAACTTATGTAAAAAAAGTCCTATATCATATACTTTAGGTGTATGATATAGGACTTTTTAGTTAATTTTAATATCTACAATTTAGTTAAGAAAACATAAAATTATTTAAAATTTAAATTTAATTAAAATATAACTAATTTTAATCCTTAAAATATGTTATAAAGATATTTTTATGTTATTATAGTAATAATATAAGTTTGAACTTTACGGAGGTATTGTTTTATGAGTGATAGAATTGTAGATTTTAATGAGTTAAAAAATAAAGCAAGAGATAAAGATATAGATAAATTTGAGTCATATATTTATGATTTATATTATTCAGTAGCTCAAGGAAAAATGAGTATGATGGAGCTTTCTAGAGAGATAACTAAATATATGAATGAAAATAATATTTCTCAAGAAAAGTTTTTAAATATTCAAACAGAAATGCTTAAGAGATATGGCTTTGATATGGGTGATATTGAAGGGCAAATGAAAAATTTGGGTATAGATATGAGTAACTTAGGAATTCAAGGTGGAGATTATGAAAATTTAAGAAAAACTTTGAGTTTTCAAGAGAAGTATAAGGGAAAAGTAAAAACATCTACTGTTACTACATATTTTATTAAAAACGAAAAAAATGATATTGAGTTAATTTTAGAAAATAATAAAGTTCTTATAACTAGTCCTAAAAATATAGATCTTCAGGATAGTGAATTAAATGAGTTCTTATGTTCATACAAAAAAACTCTTTCAGATGATCTTTTAGATATAAGAATTTGTGAAAATGTAGGACAATATAATTATTAATTTGTATTTTATAAGCTAGGAATGGAAGTTTTTCATTCCTAGCTTTTTAATTTTAGGCACTTTTATTTTTTATAGAAAAATAGTTTTTTTTAAAAAATTAAAATTTATTTTAAATAGAGTAAATATTAAAATAAATCTTCTCTTAAGCATTACGATATAAAAAAGTAAAATTGGAATATAAATAATAATTATCTTTAAAATGTAATAATTTTAAGAATTAAATAGGTAAATTGGGTTAAAACTGTAGAGGAGGAAGCATTTCATACAATAAATAAACCGTTTATTAATAATTAATTAATAAATTTAAGGTGTTTTTGTAATATACTTTTAATTGATATGAAATATCATATTAATAAGAAACTTTTTTAAAGAGATTAGAGGTAATAAATTATGTTAATGAACACTCATATTCTTATTGCACAAAATATATTGAGAGATGTTGACGTAGATTTTAAAATAAGTGATAAAAACTTTATATATGGAAATGTAAAACCTGATATGGTTTCAAAATATAAATTAAAGAAGCATTATTTAGATGAATCTTTTGATATGATAGTTAATAAGATAAAAAAATTAGCATCACTTAGTATGTATGATTTTAAAAAGAAATTTTCAGTAAGTAGATTTAGTCAGGAACTAGGAGTTATATGTCACTTTATATGTGATTTTTTCTGTATTCCTCATAGTGAAAGATGGGAATTTAAGCATAGTATGAATAAACATGTTAAATACGAAAAAGAGTTAGCTAGTTTTGCTAAAACATATACTCCATCACAGGATGATTTTAAAATATGGGGTAATATGTCTGTGAAGTTTTTCTTAGAAGAAGCTCATAAGCTATATAGAAAAAGAGAAAGTTATGAGAATGATATGCAGTATGCATACTTTGCATGTAGAAGTATAGTTAAATATATAAGTGATTGCATAGCTAGAAATACAAAGGCAGTCTATTCTGAAGCTATAGCTTAATACAAATATTTCCTTTAGATGATAAAATATGTTAAAATCAATTATATATATATTGATTAAAGTAATTTTTATAATAGAAAGGAAATGAGATGGAGAGTAAGGTAAATGAACCTATATATAAGCAAATTGCTTTAGATATTGCAGGTAGAATATATAATAATGACATAAAGGTAGGACAAAAGATACATGGTAGATCAACTTTAGCAAGTAGTTACAATGTATCACCAGAAACAGTTAGAAAAGCTGTTAAATTATTAGAAGACATGAAAGTAGTATCATCAAGCAAGGGTAGCGGAGTAACAATTATTTCAAAAGATAATGCTTATAATTTCATAAATAGGTTTCATTCAATTGAAAGTGTAACATCTTTAAAACATGATATAGAATCCTTAATGGAAGAAAAAAAGGCTATAGAAAAAAATATAGGTGAAATGATAGATAAAATAGTGGATTACTCTAACAGACTTAGATATACAAATCCTTTAACACCTATAGAAATAGAATTACCAAAGGATTGTACTCTTATAGGTAAGAGTGTTTCAGAGTCTAAGTTTTGGCAAAATACACAAGCTACTATTGTTGCCATAAGAAGAAAAGGAGAGCTTATAATATCTCCAGGACCATATTTAAAGTTTGAAAAAGATGATAATCTCCTTGTAGTTGGAGAAGAGGACATATTAAAAAAGATAGAAATGTTTTTAAATAAATAATGAAAAAAGGCTGTATCAATAAAATTTTTGGTGCGGTCTTTTTTTAGTTGCATTTTTTGTAAAAGAGACATATAATAAAAGTGAACATATGAACAGATGCTCATATGTAAAAACGAATAATAGGAGTTAAGAATATGGATAATAATAAAATAGAAAGTTGTAACTGTTCTTATATCCATGAAGATATATTAAGTAGGGTAAAAGAACATTTGCCAAAGGAAGAAGTACTTTATGAATTAGCAGAAATATTTAAAGTTTTTGGAGATTCAACAAGAATAAAAATTTTATGTGCCCTTTTTGAAGGAGAAATGTGTGTATGTGATATGGCTGAACTATTAGGTGTAAGTCAATCAGCAGTGTCTCATCAATTGAGAGTTTTAAAACAAGCTAGGCTAGTTAAGTTTAGAAGAGAGGGTAAGATAGTTTACTATTCTTTAGATGATGATCATGTTAAACACATATTCAATGAAGGTTTAAATCACGTTTTAGAGTAAAGGAGGTATTTAGACATGAAAGATATAAAGCTTTATTTAGACGGCTTAAACTGTGCAAACTGTGCTGGGAAAATTGAAGATAAAGTTAATAAACTTACTGATGTTGATGAAGCTGTCCTTAATTTTTCAACAAAACTTTTACTTATAACTCCTAAAGAAGGGGTTTCAGAAGAAGAATTAGAAGAGAAAGTTGAAAAAATAGTTTTAGATTTAGAGCCAGATGTTAAAGTTTTAAAGGATAAAAATAAAATAAAATCTTCAGTTAATACATGTAATGATGGATGCTGTGGAGAAGGAGAATCTCATAAACACAATAATGTAGAGAGTCACTCACATTCTCATGAACATGGACATTCACATTCACATAGTCATGGAGGAAATTCAGGTATAGAAAAGAAGGAACTTTTTAGACTAGGAATAGCTTTAACCTTATTTATAATAGGAATGATAGTTAATTTAGATAAAATGTATGAATTTATTATATTTGGTGTAGCTTATATTATAGCAGGTGGAAAAGTTCTTTTAAGGGCATTTAAGAATATTTTAAGAGGACAAGTATTTGATGAAAACTTCTTGATGGCTATAGCCACAATTGGAGCTTTTGCTATAGGAGAATTCCCAGAAGGGGTAGCAGTAATGCTTTTCTATGAAGTAGGAGAAATGTTCCAAGACTATGCTGTAAATAAATCAAGAAAATCAATATCTGATTTAATGAATATAAGACCAGACTTTGCAAATTTAATTGATCTTAATGGAGAGGAAAAAAGAGTATCTCCAGAAAGCGTTAATGTTGGATCAATCATAGTGGTAAGAGCAGGAGAAAAAGTTCCTCTAGATGGAGTAGTTTTATCAGGAGAGGCAACTCTTGATGTATCTGCATTAACAGGAGAATCTTTACCAAAAGAAGTTGAGGCAAAAGATGATGTATTAGCAGGATCAATAAACAAAAGTGGATTATTAAAAATAAAAGTAACAAAAAGTTTTGGAGAATCTACAGTTTCTAAAATATTAGATTTAGTTGAGAATGCAGGAAATAAAAAATCACCAACAGAGAAATTTATAACTAAGTTTGCAAGATATTATACACCAGTAGTTGTATTCTCTGCCTTAGCCCTTGCAATTATTCCACCTTTAGTAATAAGTGGAGAAAGTTTTTCCCCATGGATTTCAAGAGCTTTAATATTCTTAGTTGTTTCATGTCCTTGTGCTTTAGTAGTATCAATACCACTTGGATATTTTGCTGGAATTGGTTTAGCTTCTAAAAATGGTATTTTAATAAAAGGAAGCAACTATTTAGAGGCACTAAATAATGTAGAGAGTATAGTTTTTGATAAAACGGGAACACTAACAAAAGGTACATTTAAAGTTAGAAAATCAGAGAGCACAAGCAAGTTAACTAATGAAGAATTATTAAAGTTAGGAGCTTATGCAGAATATTACTCAAATCATCCAATTGCTAAATCTATAGTAAGTGAGTTTAATGAGGAAATTAACAAAGGCTTAATTTCAAATTATGAAGAAATTTCAGGAAAAGGAATAAAAGTAGACATTGATGGAGAAACATTCTTAGCAGGTAATTCAAAATTAATGGATATGTTTAATATAAAAATTACTCCAATTCATGAAATAGGTACTGTTGTTTATTTAGCAAATGAAAAGAGTGAGCTAGGATATATAGTTATTTCAGATGAAATAAAAGAGGATTCTAAAGAAGCCATAAGTGGATTAAAAGAAATAGGAGTTAAGCAAACAATTATGCTAACTGGAGATAATGAGAAGGTTGGAGATAGTGTTGCCAAAGAATTAGGCTTAGATAAAGCATATTGTAGTTTATTACCACAAAATAAAGTTGAAAAATTAGAGCAAATTTTTGAAGATAAGAGCAAAGGTAAAAAAGTTGCTTTTGTTGGAGATGGAATTAACGATGCACCTGTACTAGCTAGGGCAGATATAGGAATAGCTATGGGGGGAGTTGGATCAGATGCAGCCATAGAAGCTGCAGATGTGGTAATAATGGATGATAAGCCAAGTAAGATAATAAAAGCAATAAAAATAGCTAAGAAAACAAATAAAATTGTATGGCAAAATATAATCTTTGCTTTAGGTGTTAAAATTATAATATTAATATTTGGTGCTTTAGGAATGGCTAATATGTGGGAAGCTGTATTTGGAGATGTAGGTGTAACATTAATAGCAGTAATAAATTCAAGTAGGATATTAAAAAATAAAAATTTATAGGCGTGAAATTTGTCTAATGTTGTTGACAAGAGCTAGTTTTTTTGCTATCTTAATATGGTAAGAATACTTTCAGGCATAGGGTATAGATTGTAAATAATTCCCTTAAACTTTTATATTAAACATTATGAAATGTTTAAATAGGCTTGTGTGCACGTAGGGTTTTAGCCACGCAAGCCTTATTTTTTTTGTAGAAATTTATTAGAAAGATAGTTTATAATAGAATCACATAAATTTAATAATATTAATTAATGATATAAAAAATGCAATTAAATGTAAAAAATACACTTTAATACATATATTTTTGATAGTGAAACCAAAAGAATGTTAAAATATAGACAAACTTTTTAGGGTATGGTAATATTTTAGAAGGTTAAATTTGTAATTTTATCATTTGATTTTAGAATACAGTCTAAAAAGTAATTGCTTTTTAAAAAAAGAACAATTTTAGAAAGAGGTGCTATTAAAATGGAAAAGAAAAAAGGCATATCTATGGCTGTTATAAAAAGATTGCCTAAATACCATAGATATTTACAAGAATTAATGGAAAATGATGTTGATAGAATATCTTCAAAAGAGTTAAGTGAAAAAATAGGCTTCACTGCTTCTCAAATAAGACAGGATCTTAATTGTTTTGGAGATTTTGGGCAACAGGGATATGGATATAATGTAAAAGAGTTATACAATAACATAGGGAGTATATTAGGGCTTACAAGAGACTATAACACAGTTATAATCGGAGCTGGTAACATAGGGCAGGCTATTGCAAACTACAATAGTTTCAATAGATTAGGCTTTAAATTAAAAGGTATTTTTGATGCTAATCCAAGAATGTTTGGAATAAAAATAAGAGATGTTGAGATACAAGATGTTGAAAAATTAAAAGATTTCGTAAAAGAAAATGATATTGAAATAGGTATAATCTGTGTTCCAAGAACAAATGCTCAAAAGGTATGTAATGACCTTGTTGAAGGTGGAATCAAAGGTATATGGAACTTTGCGCCTATAGATCTTGAGGTGCCAAAAGATATAAGAGTAGAGAATGTACATTTAAGTGAAAGTATGATGACTTTAGTATATCTTTTAAATCACAATGATGTAAAATAAATTGGATTTATTTTATAAAAATTTGTTTAATATGGAAAAATAGTATTAGATTTTCAAAAAAATATATTGAAAAATTTACTTTTAAGTTTTATAATTTAATTGAAGTACCGAGTACTTCAATTATTTTTTTGTCTTTGCTTGTTACAAAATTAACAATAAATTCTGGAAAAAGCATAGGATAAAAAATATTAAGTTGTTAGTTATTAGTTGTTAAGTTATTTAAAACCATATATTCGCTATGGTATATGAGGGAGGAAATACAATGGAATTAAATAATGTAATCTTTGAAAAAGAGGGAAACATTGGGGTTTTAACAATTAACAGACCTAAGGCATTAAATGCACTAAACTCAGAAACTTTAAAAGACTTAGATACTGCTATAGATCATATAGAAAAACAAGATGATATATATGTTGTTATTTTAACAGGTGCTGGAGATAAAGCATTTGTTGCAGGCGCTGATATAGCAGAAATGAAAGATCTAAATGAAGAAGAGGGTAAAGAATTTGGACTTTTAGGTAATAAAGTGTTTAGAAGATTAGAAAATTTAGACAAGCCTGTAATCGCTGCTATAAACGGTTTCGCTTTAGGTGGTGGATGTGAAATTTCTATGGCTTGTGATATAAGAATAGCAACTACAAAGGCTAAGTTTGCTCAACCTGAGGTTGGATTAGGAATAACTCCAGGATTTGGTGGAACTCAAAGATTACCAAGAATAGTTGGACCTGGTAAGGCTAAAGAAATTATTTACACAGGAGACATGATAAAAGCTGATGAAGCTTTAAGAATTGGTTTAGTAAATAAGGTTGTTGAACCAGAGAATTTAATGGAAGAAGCAATGTCATTAGCTAAGAAGATATCTAATAATGCACCAATAGCTGTTAAGTTATGTAAAGATGCAATCAATAGAGGAATTCAAGTTGATATAGATTCAGCAGTAGTTATAGAAGCTGAAGATTTTGGAAAATGTTTTGCTACAGAAGATCAAACAGAAGGTATGAGTGCTTTTGTAGAAAGAAGAGAAAAGAACTTTAAAAACAAGTAATGTTTTAAACAAAATGGTTGTGTGGATTTAAGGAGGGTAATTAAAAATGAACTTTCAATTAACAAGAGAACAAGAATTAGTTAAGCAAATGGTTAGAGAATTTGCTCAAAATGAAGTTAAGCCTATAGCTGCAGAAATAGATGTAACAGAAAGATTCCCTATGGAAAATGTTAAGAAAATGGCTAAACTAGGAATGATGGGAATTCCTTTTAGCAAAGAATATGGCGGAGCTGGTGGAGATACTTTATCTTACATCTTAACTGTTGAAGAATTATCAAAAGTTTGTGCTACTACAGGAGTTATAGTTTCAGCTCATACTTCATTATGTGCTTCATTAATAGATCAATTTGGTACTCCAGCTCAAAAAGAAAAATATTTAACTCCACTTGCAAAAGGTGAAAAATTAGGTGCTTTTGGATTAACTGAACCAGGAGCAGGTACAGATGCTGCAGGACAACAAACTACAGCTGTATTAGAAGGAGATAATTATATCTTAAACGGAAGTAAAATCTTCATAACTAATGGTGGAGTTGCAGATACTTTCATAATCTTTGCTATGACTGATAAGAGTCAAGGTACAAGAGGAATTTCAGCTTTCATAGTTGAAAAGAATTTCCCAGGATTCTCAATTGGCAAGTTAGAAGAAAAAATGGGTATAAGAGCTTCTTCAACAACTGAGTTAATCATGGAAAACTGTGTTGTTCCAAAAGAAAACTTAATCGGAAGAGAAGGAAAAGGATTTGGAATAGCAATGAAAACTTTAGACGGTGGTAGAATAGGTATCGCTGCTCAAGCATTAGGTATAGCAGAAGGAGCTTTAGAAGAAGCTGTTGCTTACATGAAAGAAAGAAAACAATTTGGTAGATCATTATCTGCATTCCAAGGATTACAATGGATGGTAGCAGAAATGGATACTAAAATAGAAGCTGCAAGATTTTTAGTATATAAAGCAGCTTGTTTAAAAGAAGAGGGTAAACCATATTCTATAGATGCTGCAAGAGCTAAATTATTCGCTGCAGATGTAGCTATGGAAGTTACAACTAAGGCAGTTCAATTATTCGGTGGATATGGATATACTAAGGAATACCCAGTAGAAAGAATGATGAGAGATGCTAAGATAACTGAGATTTACGAAGGAACTTCAGAAGTTCAAAAAATGGTTATCGCAGGAAGCATATTAAGATAATTTTAGGAGGGCTTTGAGATGAAAATAGTAGTTTGCTTAAAACAAGTGCCAGATACAACAGCTGTTAAAATAGATCCAAAAACAGGAACTCTTATAAGAGATGGAGTTCCATCAATAATAAACCCAGAGGATAAACATGCTTTAGAAGCTGCATTACAATTAAAAGATAATAATGGAGCAGAAGTAACTGTATTAAGTATGGGACCACCTCAAGCTAAATCAGCTTTAAGAGAAGCTTTATGCATGGGAGCTGATAAAGCAATTCTTATAACTGATAGAGCATTTGCAGGTGCAGATACATTAGCTACTTCAAAGGCTTTAGCTGGAGCATTAAAGAAATTAGAATATGACATAATATTCGCAGGAAGACAAGCTATCGATGGAGATACTGCACAGGTTGGTCCAGAAATAGCTGAACATTTAAATATTCCTCAAGTAACTTATGTTCAAGGCGTTAAAGTTGAAGAAGATGGATTATTAGTAAATAGAGCTTTAGAAGATGGATATGAATTAATAAAAGTTGAGGCTCCAGTACTTTTAACTGCTATAAAAGAGTTAAATGAGCCAAGATACATGAATGTTAAAAATATATTTGAAACATCTGATGATGAAATCTTAGTATGGTCAGCTGATGACATAGATGTAGATAAAGCTGAATTAGGGTTAAAAGGATCTCCAACAAAAGTTAAGAGATCAATGACTAAAGAAGCTAAAGGTGCAGGAGAAATAGTTAAAGAATCACCTAAAGATTCAGTTACTTATGTACTAGGCAAATTAAAAGAAAAACACTACATCTAAGGATTATGGGAGGTATTTAAGATGAATAAAGCAGATTTCAATGGCGTTTGGGTTTTTGCAGAGCAAAGAGAAGGTCAATTACAAAAAGTTTCATTAGAATTATTAGGTGAAGGTAGAAAAATCGCTGATAAATTAGGATCAAAATTAACAGCGTTATTAATAGGAAATAAAGTTCAAAATTTAGTTGAAGATTTATCAAGACATGGTGCTGATGAAGTACTAGTTGTTGATGCTCCAGAATTAGAACATTACACAACTGATGGATATACAAAAGCTATATGTGAATTAGCTAATGCTAAAAAACCAAATATAATTTTCATAGGAGCAACATTCATAGGAAGAGACTTAGGTCCAAGAGTTGCTGCAAGATTAGAAACTGGTTTAACTGCTGACTGTACATCTTTAGATGTTGATGTTGAAAGTGGGGATTTATTAGCAACAAGACCAGCATTTGGTGGTAACTTAATGGCTACAATAGTATGTCCAGATCATAGACCACAAATGGCTACAGTAAGACCTGGAGTTTTTGAAAAACTTCCACTAGGAGAAAATGATGCAACTGTAGAAAATGTTGAAATAAAATTCAACTCTAATGATATAAGAACAAAAATTGTTGAAATAATTAAAGAACATAAAGATATTGTTGATATATCAGAAGCTAACGTATTAGTTGCAGGTGGTAGAGGTATTGGTTCAGAAGAAAACTTCAAAATGCTTAAGGAATTAGCAGAAGTTATGAATGGATCAATAGCAGCTTCAAGAGCAGCAGTAGAAAAAGGATGGGTAGATAAAGATTACCAAGTTGGACAAACAGGAAAAACTGTTAGACCAAATATATATGTAGCTTGTGGTATATCAGGAGCTATTCAACATGCCGCTGGTATGCAAGATTCAGATATGATAATAGCTATAAATAAAGATGCTAATGCTCCAATAATGAAGATTGCTGATTATGCAATAGTTGGGGATGTAAATAAAGTTGTTCCAGAATTCATAGCTCAATTAAAAGCTATGAAGGAAGAAGCTTAATTAATAAATAATATAACAAGGGTAAACTTATAAAATTTTTCAATTAATGGTGTAGGACTTTTCTGTTAAGTCAGAAAAGTCCAATTAAAGAGAGTATTTAGGAGGAACTTAATATGGAAAAGATTTTTGTAATTGGTGCAGGTACAATGGGTGCTGGAATAGTTCAAGCATTTGCACAAAAAGGATATGAAGTTATCGTTAGAGATATCAAAGACGAGTTTGTTGATAGAGGAATAGCTGGAATCAACAAAGGTCTTACTAAATTAGTTTCTAAAGGAAAAATAACTGAAGAAGATAAAGAAGCAGTATTATCAAAAATCACTGGAACTACTGATTTAGGATTAGCTGCTGACTGTGATTTAGTTATAGAAGCTGCAGTTGAAAATATGGAAATCAAAAAACAAATTTTCGCTGAATTAGATAAAATCTGTAAAGAAGAAACTATATTAGCTTCAAATACATCTTCATTATCAATAACAGAAGTAGCATCAGCTACAAACAGACCTGATAGAGTTATAGGAATGCATTTCTTTAACCCTGCAACAATAATGAAACTTGTTGAAGTAATAAGAGGTATGGCTACTTCACAAGAAACTTTTGACAAAGTAAAAGCTATGTCAGAAGCTATAGGAAAGACTCCAGTAGAAGTTGCTGAAGCACCAGGATTTGTAGTTAATAGAATACTTATCCCTATGATAAACGAAGCTATTGGAATATATGCAGAAGGAATAGCTTCCGTTGAAGATATAGATACTTCAATGAAATTAGGAGCTAATCATCCAATGGGACCTTTAGCTTTAGGAGATTTAATAGGATTAGATGTTTGCTTAGCTATAATGGACGTATTATTTAAAGAAACTGGAGACAGTAAATACAGAGCTCACAGTCTTTTAAGAAAATATGTTAGAGCAGGATGGTTAGGTAGAAAAACTGGTAGAGGATTCTACAACTACAACGCATAATATTGAAAGTTTAAAAAGTTTATAAGGTATAAATTTTCTATAGTATAAATCTGATATTATTAAATATTTTAAAGTATATATTATAGGAAGAGATTGAAGTAAAGTAAGAGATTGATATTTTATCAATCTCTTTTTTCTTTTATAAAAAGCTTTTTATTTAAATAATTTTATCAGGTTGATTTAATTTAGAAAGTTCATTATAATTAAAAGAATGAAAATTGGTGTTAATTAATAATTTTTATCATTAAAAGGAGGTAGTATGTTAAAAAGATTTATACGTTATTATAAACCATATAAAAAATTATTTATTTTAGATTTATTAGCGGCATTTTTAGTTTCAGCTTGTGACTTATTTTATCCTATGATTACAAGAAATATAATTAATGATGTTATTCCAAATAAACAGATAAAATTATTGTTTGTTTTCGCAATTGTACTTACTCTAATATTCTTAATTAAGGCAGGATTGAACTATTTTATGCAATATTGGGGACATGTAGTTGGAGTTAGAATGCAAGCTGATATGAGAAGAGACTTATTTGATAAACTACAGGATATGCCTAATAAGTATTTTGACAATAATAAAACTGGAGTTATTATGTCTAGAATTATAAATGACCTTCTAGATATATCAGAATTAGCTCACCATGGTCCAGAGGATTTATTTATATCATTAGTTATGTTAGTAGGATCCTTTATAATTTTATGTACAATAAATGTACCTTTAACAATTATTACTTTTGCTATAATACCTTTTTTACTTTTTTATACTATTCATAAGAGAAATAAAATGAAAAAAGCATTTAAAGAGACAAGAGTTAAAACTGGTGAAGTAAATGCTACTATAGAAAATAGTATTTCAGGAGTTAGAGTAACTAAATCTTTCGGTAATAAGGCTTATGAAATGGAAAAGTTTGATAAGAGTAATGGTATATTTAAGAAAGCTAGAGAACATGCTTATAAGGCAATGGCTGAATATTTTTCAGGGATGTTTTTCCTTGTAGATATGCTTGAACTTATAGTTTTAATAGCAGCTGGATATTTTACTTACTTAGGAAAAATAAATGTAGGGGATTTTGCAGCATACTTACTATATATAAAGATGTTCTTACAGCCTATTAGAAAACTTATAAATTTCAATGAAATGTTCCAAAATGGAATGTCTGGTTTTGAAAGATATGAAGAGATAATGAATGAGGAAAATGAAAAAGAAATTCCTAATGCAAAGGATCTTAAGGATGTAAAAGGAAAGATTACAATAAAAGATGTTACTTTTAGATATGATAATAAAGAGAGTATTTTAGAAAATTTCAATTTAGATATTGAAGCAGGCAAAATGGTTGCTTTAGTTGGTCCATCAGGTGGAGGAAAGACAACAATATGTAATCTTATACCTAGATTCTATGACTATGAAAGTGGTCAAATCTTTATTGATGATGTGGATATAAGTACTGTTACTTTAAAATCTTTAAGAGAAAATATTGGTATAGTTCAACAAGATGTATTTTTATTTACAGGAACTATAAAAGAAAATATAATGTATGGAAATCCTAATGCTACAGATGAGGAAGTTATAGAGGCAGCTAAGAATGCATGTCTACATGATTTTATTATGGGCTTAGAAGATGGATATGATACATTTATAGGTGAAAGAGGGGTTAAGCTTTCTGGAGGACAAAAGCAAAGAATTTCAATAGCTAGAGTATTCTTAAAGAACCCAGCAATATTAATATTAGATGAAGCTACATCAGCCTTAGATAATGTTACAGAATATGAAATACAAAAAGCTTTAGAAGAATTAAGTAAAGATAGAACAACCCTTGTAGTTGCTCATAGACTTTCAACTGTTAAAAATTCTGATGAGATAGTTGTATTAACGGATAAAGGCATAGAAGAGAGGGGAACACATGAAGAGCTTATTAAGCTTGGTGGTGTTTATAGTAATCTTCATAATTTATAATTTAGTTTAATTAAAACTGTATTAAGAGTAATTTTATTTGCTTTTAGTACAGTTTTTATTTTTATATAGGAATACTTTACATAATCTTTGAATATACATATAATAGGAGAATTATATTTTATATTTAGCAAGGGTGAATTTATGAATAGTAAAAAGATTGTTAATACTATATATTACATAGTTATTTCTATGTTAGTTATAATATTAGTAAATAATTTTATGAGTAAGTCAGATTCAATATTTAAAGCTGTTGGATTTAGAACATATTCAATATTAAGTGGAAGTATGGAACCAGAGATTAATACTGGAGATTTAGCTATTGTTAAGAGTATTGATGCTGATGATGTTAAAGTTGGAGATATAATAACATTTAAATATGAGGGGAAAGTAGTTACCCATAGAGTTGTTGAAAAAAATGAAGAGGGATTTATAACAAAGGGTGATAATAATAATGCTAATGATACTGAAATAGTTAGAGGAGAAGACTTAATAGGAAAAGTTTTATTTCATATGCCTTTCTTAGGATATGTTACAGTATTTTTATCAAAGCCAATAGTAATATCAGGACTTATGGTCCTAATTGCAATAAGCATACTTTGGGATACTTTTAAAGTTGATAAGAAAAAAACAATAAAGGCTTAGCTTAATAACATGGAGGGTGATTCGAAAGAACACCTATCCATGTTTTTCTTTTTATATTATATGAAAAGACTATTTATTAATAACTTTTATTAGTATAATATTATTAGTATAAGGTTATTATTTAAAATATTAATGTTTTAAGTTTAATCTTATTTATATGTATTTTTAAAAATAAAGTTTTTATTTATAATAGCTAAAAGATAGAAGTTTATAGTAATAAAACTTTATTTAGGAGGATAATATGTTAGTTGAAAAAGCAAGAGAAAAGTGGGATAAGAAACATGATTTAAATTGTGCAGAGTGCATAATGTACGCTGCAAATGAAGAATATAATTTAAATTTATCAAAGGAAACTTTAAAAGTAATGTCTTCTTTTGGTGGAGGATTAGCAATAGGAAATGTATGTGGAGCAGCAACTGGGGCAGCAGGTGTTTTAGGCCTTATGTTTACAGAGGATAGAGGTCATCAGAGTCCACAAACTAGAGCATTAACACAGGAATTTATGGAAAAGTTTTATGATAAATTGGGATACTATAATTGTACTGACTTAAAAGCTAAGTACAAAAAAGATGATGACAGAAGATGCATAGTTATGATAGAGACTGCAGCTGAGGTTTTAGATGAAATCGTAAGAAGAGAAAGATAGGTGAAAAGAATGGATTTTAAAAGTGTAGAATATGGAGAGAACAAAGTAATATTAAAAGATGCAAAAAATTTTAATATAAAACAAGTTTTTGAATGTGGTCAATGTTTTAGATGGGAAAGAACAGAAAGTGGTTCATACATAGGAGTTG
Organism: Clostridium sp. 16K-1-R1; assembly: GCF_023921145.1. NCBI lineage: Bacteria > Bacillati > Bacillota > Clostridia > Eubacteriales > Clostridiaceae > Clostridium > Clostridium sp. 16K-1-R1. Next base: position 2,846,566 of record NZ_CP046515.1, on the reverse strand, counting down.
CCTTTGGAAAGGTTATAGAGTTAGCTCAAGAAGGCCATGATGTAATAATATACAATACTAACAAAGAGGATTTTGAAAATATTTGGGTTGATTATTTCGATTTAGAAAGAGATTATTCAAAAGTAAAAGAAGCTTTATCTTGGGATGAAACATTAAAGAGTGCTGTTGAATTTGGATATGGAATAAGAATATTAAATCAAGATCCCTTTGAACTTGTTATTTCATTTATAATATCAGCAAGAAATAGTATTCCTGTAATTTCAAAGACAATAAAGAAAATCAGTGAAAGATGGGGAGAACCAATAGAGTATAAGGGAAATACTTATTATTCATTCCCAACTCCAGAAAGTCTATCTAAGGCTTCAATAGATGATATAAGAGAGACAGGAGCTTCATTTAGAAGTAAGTATATATGGGATACAACTAAAAATATATATAACTGTGAGTTAGCTAAAAAGGGAATACTAGATGCACCAGAAGAAGATATAGTTGAAATATTAGAAAAATATGATTTAGAAAAGATAACTAATATGGATGCTGATGGATGTCATAAAGGACTTCAAGAATTTATGGGAGTAGGAGCAAAGGTAGCAGACTGTATAATGCTATTTTCTATGAAAAAAAGTTCTGCATTCCCAGTAGATGTTTGGGTTAAGAGAGCAATGATGCATTTTTATGGAGCTGATGATGCTTCATTAAATAAAATAAGAATTTTTGCAAGAGAGAGATTTGGAGAGTATTCTGGATTTGCTCAACAATATCTATTCTATTATGCTAGAGAAAATGGAATAAAGATCTAATAAAAAAACTTACAAACATATTTAGAGGATTACTAGATTAAGCTAAGGATTAAAGTTCTAAAGCTTATTTAGATATTCTCTTTATATTGTTTGTAAGTTTTATTTTGATATAGTACATTTTGTTAATAACGGCCTTTTTTACGAATAGCTTTTGATTTTTTTATAGTAACATTAGCATCACCAGGTTGCTTTTTTATGAATTTTAAGTAACGCTTAATTTTTTCATCATCTTTAAGTCTTGGAAGAGAATTAAGCCTAACAGCCAATTCATAGTTACTATATAAAGCATGTACTTGTTTATGACAAGGAACACAAAGCCAGGTTGTTTCATCAAATCTTCCACCTTTTTCACGAGGAATGAGATGATGTTCTGTGATTTTAGGAACTTTTCTTTCACAAAGAGCACATATATGAGTTTCTTTATTCATATTCATCACACCTTAAATAATTAAAATACTTATAAATATTATAATATATGTATTTAAAATTAAAAAAGCCGTTACTTTAATAGTTTGAAAATTTAAGAAGATTTATGCTAAATTTTTAAATTAATCTATTTTATTTTAAATATTATTTTTATTTTAAATGTTTATGTTTTTTTAGAGTATAAAATATTTTAGATATTATTGAAAGTATCATTACTAGAGATAAAATGAAAATTGCTAAAAATAAAAAATAAGATTCAGGCAAAACATTTATTATTGGATCTTTTTTAGGATCAAATATCCAGTAATCATTATTGAAAAATATTTTATGGAATAGGGTAAAGACTTTTGAAAAGTTTAAGTAAAAACTTAAGATTAAACTAAGAAACATAAATAAAACTTCATAGAAGAAAATATTAAAAGCTTTAAATGATATTTTTAGTTTGAATTTTTTTGATATTATAAATAAAATTATTCCTAAAATTAAGCAAGCTAATCCTATTAAATATATTGAAGAAAAAATTTCTTTAACTTCTAGAAAGTGAAATTCTCCTATAGCACTTATTTTAAAGTTTTTAAATTTAAGAACTTCTTCTTGGGGAGAATTTAAATAATGAATTATATTATTATAGTCATTTAAAATTTCTTCACTGATAAGGTTGTTATACTTAGGGATTATATTAAGTTTAATAAATAGGGAATAGAGCACAGGAGAAATATTTAATGTTAAAATAACAGAAAATACTACTGAACTTATTAGAAGGTAAAATGAAAATAATATATCTTTTAAAATCTTAATCATTATGTCTCCTTAAAATAATTATTTTTATTTATTCTAGACTTTTTTATTAAATATTAAACAAAAATACATATTTTAAGAAAAATTTTAGTATTAATTTATAGTATGTAATGTATTAAGAGATAATAATATGGAAATAAGTAATAAATAGATGTATATATATGAAAAAAGTAAATTGAAGAAATTTCAAAAGAATAGCAGAAAACTTAAGATAAATTACCTTAAACATGGAAAATAATAATAATATATTCTAAATAAATAAATTTAGTTATTGAATTTACAACTGGTAAATTATATGATAATAGTAAGAATTAGCACTCTATATTAATGAGTGCTAAACAAAAATTAATTAGCATTTTTAAGGAGGGTTTTTTAATGAGTATTAAACCACTTGGAGACAGGGTTGTTATTAAAAGATTAGAAGCAGAAGAAACTACTAAAAGCGGTATAATAGTTACTGGAACTGCTAAGGAAAGACCACAAGAAGCAGAGGTTGTTGCAGTTGGACCAGGAGCGATAGTTGATGGAAAAAGAACAGAGATGGAAGTTAAAATAGGAGATAAAGTATTATATTCTAAATATGCAGGAACAGAAGTTAAGTTCGAGGGGGAAGAATATACTATTTTAAGACAAGACGATATACTAGCAATAGTTGAATAGTTTTAAAATATAAGTGATTTAGATATTCATAATATATTTGGGAGGTAAATTAATATGGCTAAAACATTATTATTCGGTGAAGAAGCAAGAAGATCTATGCAAGCGGGTGTAGATAAATTAGCTAACACTGTTAAGGTTACATTAGGACCAAAAGGAAGAAATGTTATTTTAGATAAAAAATTTGGATCACCATTAATAACAAATGATGGGGTTACAATAGCAAGAGAAATTGAACTTGAAGATGCTTATGAAAATATGGGAGCTCAACTTGTAAAAGAAGTAGCTACAAAGACTAATGATGTGGCAGGAGATGGAACTACTACAGCTACCTTATTAGCTCAAGCAATTATAAGAGAAGGATTAAAAAATGTAACAGCAGGGGCAAATCCTATATTAATAAGAAATGGAATTAAAACTGCAGTTGAAAAAGCTGTAGAGGAAATACAAAAAATTTCTAAGCCTGTAAATGGAAAAGAAGACATAGCTAGAGTTGCTGCAATTTCAGCAGCTGATGAAAAAATTGGTAAGTTAATTGCAGATGCTATGGAAAAGGTAGGAAATGAAGGAGTTATAACTGTAGAAGAATCTAAATCAATGGGAACTGAGTTAGATGTTGTTGAAGGTATGCAATTTGATAGGGGATATGTATCAGCTTATATGGTTACTGATACTGAAAAAATGGAAGCTGTTTTAGATAATCCATTAGTATTAATAACAGATAAGAAAATAAGCAATATACAAGATTTATTACCATTACTTGAGCAAATAGTTCAAGCAGGTAAAAAACTTTTAATAATAGCTGATGATATAGAAGGCGAAGCTATGACAACATTAGTTGTTAATAAATTAAGAGGAACATTTACTTGTGTTGGAGTTAAAGCACCTGGATTTGGTGATAGAAGAAAAGAAATGTTACAAGATATAGCTACTTTAACAGGAGGCGTTGTTATATCTGATGAAGTAGGCGGAGACTTAAAAGAAGCTACATTAGATATGCTTGGAGAAGCTGAAAGTGTTAAGGTAACTAAAGAAAGTACTACAATAGTTAATGGAAGAGGAAACTCAGAAGAGATTAAAAATAGAATTAACCAAATAAAATTACAATTAGAAGCTACTACTTCTGAATTTGACAAAGAAAAATTACAAGAAAGATTAGCTAAATTAGCAGGTGGGGTTGCAGTGGTTAAGGTTGGAGCTGCCACTGAAACAGAGCTTAAGGAAAGTAAGTTAAGAATAGAGGATGCTTTAGCAGCTACAAAGGCAGCTGTTGAAGAAGGAATAGTTCCAGGTGGTGGAACAGCTTACGTAAATGTAATAAATGAAGTGGCAAAATTAACTTCTGATATTCAAGATGAACAAGTTGGTATAAATATAATTGTAAGATCTTTAGAAGAACCTATGAGACAAATAGCTCATAACGCAGGATTAGAAGGTTCAGTTATAATAGAAAAAGTTAAAAATAGTGATGCAGGTGTAGGATTTGATGCTTTAAGAGGAGAATATAAAGATATGATTAAAGCAGGAATAGTTGATCCAACTAAGGTTACAAGATCAGCTCTTCAAAATGCAGCATCAGTAGCATCAACATTCTTAACAACAGAGGCTGCTGTAGCAGATATTCCAGAAAAAGAAATGCCTCAAGGTGCAGGTATGGGAATGGACGGAATGTATTAATAAAAGAATAAAAAGGATGACTTAACTGTCATCCTTTTTTTATTTAATTCTTATTGAAAATAATTACATAATATGATTAAAATGGTTTAAATGTCGAAAAAGTGATTGAAAAATTTATGAAAACAGGTTATTTAGAAATTAATTGTAATTAAAAGTATTAATTTTAAGTTTTTAATTGGTATAAAAAATATATATTAAAAAAAATAAGAAATATTGTATTATTTTGTAGACAACTGGGAAAAATTGTGTTATTATAAATACATAAGTTACAAATGATTTTTGAAAAACAAAAGAATTATAAATACTAAAGATAAAATAATGACTAACAAATGAATTCATAGAACGAAAGATATTAAAGTTACATATGAGTTAAGTTTAAAAATAGTTTTTGCTATTAAAACAAAAGACATTAGAGAGATACGAAAGAATTTATAGAGTACTTAAATAAGTTAGAATAAACAAAAGATTTAAAAAAACTAAAGATTTAAGATAACTTAAGACTTGAAATAACATAAGAGATTAAATATACAAATGATATAAAAAAAGAGATTCTTTAAAAGAATCTCTTTTTTTATGCATATAAATGGTAAAAATGTCCATAATCCTAATATAAATCTAAAGTTAAAAAATATTTAACTTTAAAAAATATAAAAGGAGGACCATAAATGTTATTACTGAAAGCAAGTGCAATATGTGGAAAAGGAAATGAAGGGAAAAGAAATAAGAAAGGGGGATTCACATTAATAGAATTAACTGTTGTTTTAGCTATTATGGCTATAATTTTAATGGTTATAGCTCCAAATTTTTCATCTGTTAAGGATAGCGCTAAGGCAAAAGTAGATAAGCAAAATTGTGCTGCTATTGAAAGATCTGTGGAAATGTTATTGGCAGAAGATGCTATTTCAAGTAGTATTACAAATATAAAAATAACTTCAAGTAATGGAAATGTACAAATTTCAGGAATAAGTGATGATACGGGTAAAAGTAAGTTACAAGATTTACTTGAAGATTTAGATAAGCCTCAAAGTGGAGAATCTTATAATGTAGATATAGAAAATGGAAGAAAGGTTACGGTGTCTATAGTATAAATATATTTTAATTAAAGTAATTTCATAGGGGCTGTATAAAATATAATAATAAAACTTATTTTACTACATGCCCTTATTTTTTAGGATTTAAAAAGATGATATTTAATTATTTATTAAATAATATTTAACAAAACATTAAATAAATGAAAAAATTAAATTATTCGTATAATGAGTAAAAAAAGCTTAATCAAAAATGTTTACAAAAAATTTCAAGATGTTTATAATAATTATGAAATATTAATAAATAATTCATTTTTGAATGATTTTGGAGGAAATGTGTCTATAATATTTTTTTTATTTGGATTAATAATTGGAAGTTTTTTAAATGTGTGTATTTTTAGAATTCCTGCAGGGGAATCTATAGCATTTCCGCCTTCACATTGTGGTACATGCAAAAAACAATTAAAGCCTATAGATTTAGTACCTGTTTTTAGTTATTTGTTTTTAGGTGGAAAGTGTAGATATTGTAAGAGTAAAATATCTATAAGATATCCACTAATAGAATTGCTTACAGGTTTTTTATATTTTTGTGTATATAAATATTATGGTATATCTTTTTTGACAGTTAAGTACATAGTCTTAATTACATTTCTCATAGTAATTTCATTTATAGATTACGATACCCAAGATGTTTATGCGGTTACTACTTACCCAGCTGTAATACTTGGGATTATTTTTGCCCTAATAGAAAAGTTTTATTTTGGAGAAAACTTATTAAATTATTTTATGGGATTAGTAATATCAGCTTTAGTAATATTTTTAATTAGTAAATTAACTGGAGCTATGGGGAGTGGAGATATAGAGATACATGCCATAGCAGGAATTTTTTTAGGGTGGAAATTAGCAATAATAAATATATTTTTATCATTTATTATTGGGGGAATAATAGCAGTATTAGCTATTTTGTTTAAACAAAAGAAAAAAGGTGATTATATAGCCTTTGGACCAGCTATAGGAATATCTACTATTATTTTAATATTTTTTGGAAACATAATAATACCAATATATTTTGGGGTGTAAAAAATTTAATATACTAGTTTAGATTAAGTTTTATAGTTAAATTTTTAACTTGAAAAGGAGGCATTTTCTTTGATTAGTTATCAGAAAAAGCGTTTAGGAGATATACTAATTGAATCAGGAAAGCTTACAGAGGATAAGCTTAAAGAAGCATTGATTATTCAGAAGCAGGTTGGAAAGAGGCTTGGAGAAATTTTAGTTGAACAAAACTTTGTTACTGAAGAGGATATAATAGAAGTTTTAGAAAAACAATTAAATATTGAAAGAGTAAATCTTGAAATTATAAGAATAGATAGAAGAGCTATAAAGATGATTTCAGAAAATGTTTGTAGAAAGCATTTAATAGTTCCATATGAAATAGATGATAATACTATAAAGGTTGCAATGGCAGATCCCTTAGATATAGTTGCAATAGATGACGTTGAGATTTCTACAGGTTTAAATGTGCGTCCTTATATAGCAGTAAAACAATCTATTCAAAGAGCTATAGATATATATTATTCAAACCAAAAGGTTTTATCAGCAGCGGAAGAATTAACTAAGGAAGTTGATGAAGGAAATAATCTTATTTTAGATAATATTGAAGAAGTTGATAACTTAGATAATGCTCCAATTATAAAAATGATTGAATATGTAATGAAAAATGCAGTAGAGGAAAGAGCTAGTGATATACATATTGAAAGCTATGAAAATATATTAAGAATTAGATATAGAATAGATGGTAAATTACATACAATATCTACTTTGCCAGTAGATACCCTAGCTCCCTTAGTTACTCGTATTAAAATTTTAGCAAACTTAGACATATCAGAGAAAAGACTTCCTCAAGATGGAAGAATTCTTACTAGATTTGGAGATAAACAAATTGATTTAAGGGTATCTATTCTTCCAATGATAACAGGAGAAAAGATAGTTATAAGAATAATAAACAAGGAAAATTTTATAATTTCTAAGGAAGGGCTTGGAATAAAGGACTATGAACTTAATTTATTAGAAAAAATAACAAAGCATTCTAATGGAATAATTCTTGTTACAGGTCCTACAGGAAGTGGTAAAACAACAACGCTCTATACTATTTTAAATGAGCTAAATACAGATAGTAAAAATATTATTACTATAGAAGATCCTGTTGAAGTATCAATTGAAGGAATTAACCAAGTCAATGTTAATAATAAAGTTGGATTAACTTTTGCAACGGGATTAAGATCTATATTAAGACAGGATCCAGATATAATAATGATTGGAGAAATAAGAGATTCTGAAACGGCTCAAATAGCAATAAGATCAGCTATTACAGGTCATTTAGTTTTATCAACTTTACATACTAATAATGCTCCATCTAGTATTTTAAGACTTGAGGATATGGGGGTTCAAAGATATTTAATTGCCAATGCTATTAAAGGAGTTATAGCTCAAAGACTTGTTAGAAAAATTTGTCCAAAGTGTAAATTACAATATGATGCTACACCATATGAAAAAGAAATATTAAATATAGATAAAAATGAAGAACTTATACTTCATAAAGGTAAAGGTTGTGCTTATTGTAATAATACTGGTTATGTAGGTAGAATGGGTATTTATGAAATTATGGAAGTGACTAAAGAACATAGAGAGGCTATTTTAGAAAATAAAAGTGCGGATATTCTTAAGGAGATTTCAATTAAAAATGGCATGAGAACTCTTGGACAAGCATGTAGAAGTTTAGTATTAGAGGGAAATACTACAGTTGAAGAAATGTTAAATATAACTTATGATATGTAATTTGCTAAAAGAAAAGGAGATGAATTATGGCAATTTTTAAATATAAAGCTATTAATTCAGAAGGACAAAGAATAGAAGGTTCTCAAAGTGCTGATTCTGAAAGTCAAATCAGGGAAATGCTTTTATCAAATCAATATTATCCTCTAAGTATAGAAAAGGAAAATAGTAAAAGTAAAAAGAGTTTTTCTTTTAATAGTAAAGTGAAGCTTAAGGATATAGCAGTATTTTGTAGACAGTTTTATGTTATGTTAGATTCTGGATTGTCTATTGGTAAGGCTTTAAATATATTAATAGAACAATGTGAGAAACCAAAGCTTAGGGAAGCCTTAATTGGAGTAAAAGGAGAGTTGAAAAGAGGAGAAACCCTAGCAAGTTCCATGAGAAAAAGAAAAGATGTTTTTCCTAACTTACTTACTAGTATGATTGATGCTGGGGAGAGAAGTGGTAACTTAGATATAATCTTAAAAAGAATGGCTGAGTACTACGAAAAAGAGACAAAGATTAGAGGAAAGATTAAAAGTGCTATGATTTATCCTATAGTTCTTGGAGTGGTAGCTATTATTGCTATTACTTTTATTCTTACCTTTGTAATGCCAACCTTTGTGCAGATGTTTGAAGAAAATAATGTAGACCTTCCAATGTCAACCAAGATGGTTCTTGGGACAAGCAAAATGTTAGGTAAGTATGGAATTATAATTTTTTTAATTTTAGTAACAGCAATTATATTACTTGGTAAATATTTAAAGAGTGAAGAGGGTCAATATAAGTTAAGTTCAATAAACTTAAAAATTCCAGTAATAAAGAAATTAACTCAAAAAATAATAGTTTCTAGATTTACAAGAACTATGGGAATAGTATCATCAAGTGGAATGTCTTTAGTAACCTCTATAGAAATAGTTGCCTCTGTAGTTGGAAATAAAATTGCAGAAAAGGAATTATTAAAAGTAAAAGAAAAGGTCTTAAAAGGGGAAGGGTTAGGAGATTCAATAATGAATATAAAAATCTTCCCGCCAATGCTTGCTTCCATGGTTAAGATTGGAGAGGAAGCTGGTTCACTAGATAGCATATTAGATAAAACCGCAGACTTCTATGATGATGAACTAGAAAGAGAAATAAAAACAGCAACAGCCTTAATAGAGCCATCAATGATAGTTCTTATGGGAATAATTATAGGATTCCTACTAATTTCAATATTAACACCTATGTTTAAAATGTATAACAGTATAAGTTAGTTTAAATTTTAGGAGATGAAAAAAAGTGAGTATTAGAAGTGAGAGAAGGAAAAAAGGCTTTACTTTAATAGAACTTATTATAGTTGTAGCAATTATAGGAATATTAGCAGCCGTAGCTATACCAAACTTTTTAGCTATTCAAAGAAAAGCTAGAGTTAGAGCTGATATTGCAACAGGAAAAACAATATATGATGCTACTATAGAGTTGATTGCTGAAGGAAAAGAAGGGTTTAATATGCCTGAGAAAACAACTATAAAAGATAAGGATGGAAAGTTGATTACTTATTATGGATATGGTATTGACTTATCTAGTTCGAGTGATGAAAGAGCAAAAGAATTAAGAAAGTATATATTAAATAGCACTAATTTAAAACCTAAGGCATTTAAAGGTTGTCATTTTTATGTAAGTGTTACATTTGATTTTTCAGATAATAATTCAAATAATGGCTACGATTTAACCAAGCCAATAGTTAAAGTAGATATTGTAAATTCGGATAATAAATCTAAGGGAGAGGCTTATCCAAATAATGAGCTTTTGAAGTGAATTAAAAGTTAGTAGACTTTTAATATAGATTACATATCATTTTAAGGAGGAAAACTAATGAATACAAAAAAACAAACTAAAAAGAAAAAAGGTTTTACGCTAATAGAGCTTATTATAGTAATAGCAATCATAGCAATATTAGCAGCAATAGCAATACCAAATTTCTTATCAATACAAAGAAAAGCAAGAGTTAAGGCTGATATAGCAAGTGCAAAAACAATATATGATGCAACATCAGCTTTAATTGCAGAAGGTAAAATTGTTCCAACTTCTAATGGTGTTACTTTTACATTAGATAATGAAAAAGTAACATCAAAGCCTGAGGATGCTGGAGAGCCAAAAACAAATGCTAATGCTACAAATGCTTTACAATCATATCTTCAAACAATACCTAAGCCAGAATCAATAGCAAATCAAAAGTTTGAAGTTACAGTAAGTGGAGAGGAAAATTCACCTAAAATACAAGTTAAAATTGGAGATAACACAAATGTTTATCCAGAGGCAAATGAAGACTATAAGTTAAATAAATAATAAGGAGGACTAATAATGTTTTTAAGAAAACAAAATAAAAAGAAAAAAGGTTTTACATTAATAGAACTAATTATAGTAATAGCAATCATAGCAATATTAGCAGCAATAGCAATACCAAACTTCTTATCAATACAAAGAAAAGCAAGAGTTAAGGCTGATATAGCGAGTGCAAAAACAATATATGATGCAACATCAGCATTAATTGCAGAGGGGAAAATAACTACAGATGAGAGTGTTGTTTTAAATCCTGGTTCAACTGATGAAATATCTAAATATTTACAAACTATTCCTGTATCTCAATCAGTAAGTGGAGATGTATTTGCTGTTAAAATAGATATAGATGGAACACCAGAAACTTCAAAGGGGAAAAATGATGCTAAACCAGCTAGAATAGAAGTTTACTTAGTAGCAAAGGATTCAACTATAAAAGATGATTCAACACTTGTTTATCCGACAACTACTGGAGAATATACAATAAATAATACTTCAAGTAACTAAAAGATTAATAATTAAATAGTAACCTGAAAATTAAAAAGTGTAAGGAACTTTTCCTTGCACTTTTCAACTATAAAGGTAAAGGAGGGAAAGTTTTGGCAATAGAAAATAAAGAGAAGAAAAGTATATTGCATATGGATGTTTCTGATATACTTAAGGCTCTTAAGAAGAAAAATTCTGAGAAAAAGAATGATAAAAAAGGTAGTAAGAAAAAAGCTAAGACTGTTATATGTAAAAAAGCTATTTCTATTGATATTGGAAGTGAGAATACCAAGGTTATTGTTGGAAGATATCATAAAAATAAGGTTAGTATAGATAAGGCTTTTTCTTTTAAGACTCCGAAAGGTAGTATAGATGATGGTCATATTAAGGATATAGATAATTTAGCTATGGCTATTAATGATGCTTTGGATTGTAATAATGTTAAGAATGATAATGTAATTTTCACTACAAACAGCACTTCTATTATAAATAGAACAATTATTATTCCAAAGGTTAATGAGGATGAAATAGAATCAGTTATTAAGTACGAGGTTCAGCAATATCTTCCTATAAACTTAGAGGATCATATGATTCAATATAATGTTTTAGGGGAAAAGGTTATTGATGGGAATGAAAAGCTAGAGGTTTTAATTGTGGTTTATCCTAATAAGATGGTTTATTCCTATGCAGAGCTTGTTAATAAAATTGGTGGAAAACCATATGCTTTAGATTTAAATTATAATTCTAAAAGAAAAGCTTATTACGTAATGAATCCTGAAATAAAGGAGTCTATTTTAAGTATTGATATGGGAGCAGAAAATATAGCATTAACAATAATGAAAGACAATGAGTTAATACTTATAAAAACTACAAAATCTGGTGGGAATTATTTAAATAGCAAAATATCAAAGGTCTTAGAAATTTCATTAGAAAATGCAGAAATGCAAAAGAGAGAAAATTGTAATTTGATGAATAGGGAAGAAGGGCCTTTAGAGCATGTTGTTAGAGAGGTTGTAGATTCTTGGTTTGATGAAGCTAGTAGAATAATTAAATATTATAAAAGTAAAAATACTCAAAATAATATAGACAAGATATATATTTGTGGAGGAAGTTCAAACATAAAGGGACTAGAAAGATATGTATCTACTAAACTAAACATGAAAGTAAAGATAGTTCAGGGAAATAGTAATATAGAATTTAAAAAAGGCGTTGAAGAAGTGAATATTTCAGAATACATAAACGCTATTGGAGCCTTAATAAGACTTTAGGTTGGTGATAAATAATGAGAGATTTTAACTTTTTCTCCCATATAACTGAGGAAAGAAAAAGTGATTCAAAAAGAAAATACATAGGATTTGGATTAATTGGAGCTTTAGTCTTTATATTTGTAGTTAATTTTTCCATAAATATTATACATGGGCATGTTTTAGATAAAAACATAAGTTATTATGAAGGGGAAATAGATAACCCAGATATGAAAGAAAAGTTAGGTGTAGCAACGAAGGTTGAAAAGGAGCATGATGCTTTAGAAAAGTATTACAATGATGTGAAGGTGGCTACAGAACAAGTTTATGATAATAATTATGTAACTACTCAAAGAATTAAGATAATAAATAGTACTGTTCCTAAGGATTTAGTATTTACTCAAATAAGTATAGATAATAAAACTTTAACAATACAAGCATTATCAAAAACAAGAAGTGCTATAAGTGATCTTCAATATAAATTAAATAATTTAGGTTTTATAGAAAATACATATATAAGTGGAATTGGAGAAAGAAATGCACAGGGAGACTATTCATTCTCCATAAATTGTACTTTAAAGGAGGTAGGAAATAATGAAAATTAATAAAAGAGAAAAAACTTTATTATTTGTCCTAGCTCTAGGGGTTGTTGGTTTTGGATATTATAAAGTGGTTTGGGATTATCAATATAACAAATTAAAAGATTTAAAATCAAAGGAACTAAAAGTAAAAGAAGAATATAACCATGATGTGAAAATGGTTAATTCTACAGAACCTAATAAAGAAGAAATAAATATTTTTAACTCAGAAATTCAAAACTTAACATCAGGATTTTATTCAAACATATCACAGCCCAATATAATATTAGAATTAAATAATCTTATGAATGATGCAAATGTTAAAGGAACTATGAGTTTTTCTGAAATAAAAACTATGCCAGTTATGGACAAGCAAGATGGAGATTCCTCTAGTAAAAGTGAGGATGATGAAAATCCAAATCAAATACAGGGAATAGTTAATGATTATAATAATATAACTGATAAGAAGAAAAATGAAGATAACAAAGATAAAAAGCAAGAAGAAATATATAACTTAAGCCAAATGACAGTTTCATTAAGTGTAAATGGTACTTATGATAATGTTATGAAATTTATGAAGTCTATTGAAGAGAATCCAAAGCACATAAATATACTTAATTTTAATTTAAGTGCACAAACTGATGGAAATGTATCAGCAAATATGAATATACAACTTGTTGCAATTCCAAAGATAGATGCTTCAAAAGAAGAGTTTACAACAGCTGATGAGAAGTATGGTAAAGAAAATCCATTTTCAGGAGCAAGTGCAGTTGGAACAGGAACAATAGAAAATGAATTAGAAAATTCAAAGGTTAAGAATGATTTCTTAATGACTGTTAGGCCTATAAACTCAGATTTACCAACAATAGTTTTAGGTAAATCAGATGATAAAGATAAAAAAACATATTTAAATAATGATGAAAACTCAGTAAGTAATATTGAGATGTACATTTCAGGTGACAATGGAAAGTACTATTACAAATACAAGGTTGAAGGAAAAAGTTACCCAACAAAATTTGAAGGTAATGGAGAAGAATTTAAACCCAATGGAAATGATATAAACTTTGAAATATTCTCAGAGAAGAGAGTAAATAAAGATGATAAATCTGGAGCTAACATAAAAATTGTGAATAGTTCAGATAAAGAAGTTAATTTAATAATAAATAAGGATGACGAAAAAAGTCCAAGAGTTAATGTAACCACAGATGGCAAGGTTAAAGTGATTAAAAACTAATAGAAAAGGTGTGTGAAGCTATGGGTATCAAAAAAAGAAAAAGTAAAAAAGGGTTTACAGTAATAGAAGCTATAATTAGTTTGGTTTTGTTTACTTTAATAATGATACCCCTAGGTAGCTTTACTTTAACAGCTGTTAAAACATCAGTAAAAAGTGGTGAAAAACAGCAAGCTATAGATATTGCTCAAAGTACCATTGAACAAATAAAGGCATTAAAAATTGATAAATTATATAATTTATCCACATATCCGGATAAAAATAAAATAGTATTGAATAATGGAATGATTATAACTTTAAATAAAGAAAATAATAGTCAAGATAACTTTGATTCTTATAAAGTTAATGGTATTTTTAAACCTAATAATACAAATAAGAGTTTTGAGATTGAGGGTACTATAACTCCAAATTTAAATGATTATAATCATAATAAAGGCGAAGAAAATAAAGAGAGTGAAAAATTAGACTTTAATTATTGTGTTTATATTGGGAATACTAGTATAACTGTTTATAAAATAGTAAATAGGGTATGGTACAGATTAAAATATGAAAGAATTAACAATGAAAATAATGATTTACTTGAATTGAGTATAGATAAGAATATTAAAGGTGAAGTTGATATCAGATCAACACATGAAACTGATATAGATGTATCACCAAATACTGATAATGTAAAAACTAAAAAGGATTTGAATGAATCAGATCTATTAGATAAAGATAAAGAGTCTAAAGTTAAAGTTCTTTTTTATGAAGATGAAAAAAATAAAGCTATAAAGTTGAAAGCTTCTAATAGTGATATAAATGGTGATTTAAGTGTATATGCTTATAAATACAAGGGGAGTGGTGTAAGGTATTATGATAATATTGAAAATACTAATCCTCAAGGAATAGTTAAAATTTATAAAAACTATGTTGAGAAATCACCTTATGACAATAAAGTTGGTTTATATGATATAGATTTAAATGTCAATTATGGAAATCAAGAGATATATAGTATAAAGGCTACAGAATTTATAGGAGAGTGATAATATGTTATACATGAAGAAGAAAAAAGGAGCTTCTCTTGCATATGTAATAGTAGTCTTGGCAATAATTGCAACAATAGGTACAGCTATAGTTTCACTTTCTTTAGCAAATTATAAAGCTATAATAGTTGATTCTAAAAAAACTCAAAATTTATATATGTCAGAATCAGGGTTAGATGAGGCTAAAGTGAAAATTAATAATTTGACTTCAAAGGCTGTAGAAGCGGGAAATAATGCTGTAACTAAAAGTAGTATTGAAAATTTAACTTCTGAAAATATAGAGAGTACTCAAAATGAGATTTTTAAAAAAGAATATAAAAAATATATACATAATAATTTAAAGAGTTTATTTAAAATTAAAGAAGGACATGTCTTGTTTAATACAAAAGGATTTAAATATGAAAAAGAAGATAATTATTATGATATAGAGTTAGTTTTTATAAATAATAATAAATTAGATTTAGATAATGGAATAAACCAGTTAAGTGATTTAGATAAGAACTTTATTTTTGTACTACCGAAAAATAAAAAAAGTGATAAGGAGATTCTAAGCCTAAGATTAAATTCAAAATTAAATGTTAAAGATGGAAATGAAATTAAAAACTATAAGGATGTATCATTAACTTTTGAGATAGAAGTGCCAGATTATAATGGAGCATATTATACAGAAAAGATACCAGTATATACTATATGGCAACAAGGTTTAGTGGTAGGTGAAAATCTTAATATTAATCAAAATAGCAATTTAAATATAAATGGAAGTGTTTATGTTTCAGCAAATTATAATTTTGAAGATAATAAGTCATATAAAAATGAAAGTCAAAATAAAAATGCAAGTGGAATAGTTATTTCTGGTGGTGATTTAAGTATAGATAACGGAACTTTAGTTAGTAAGCAAGACATAATTCTTAATGGAGAGAATGGAGAACTTAAAGTTTTATCTTCAGTGGGAGAAAGTAATAATGGAGTATATACACATAATCTTGGTATATATTCTTTTGAAGATCTTAATTCTAATAAAGTTTTTGGTAATAGTAAAAATTTAAAGGGAAATAAAATTGAAACTAAAGTTCCAGTTTATACTATGAATGATTTAATAATGAATGGATTAAACTCAACAATAAAACTTCAAGATGGTTTTTATGGAATAAATAGTAACTCTGGTGATAAAACTTTAACTGGAGAAAAACAAAATTCAAGTGCTATAATAATAAATTCAAAAGATTTAGGCAATGGATCAAGTTTAGATATTAAGAATAAAGCTGTAATAATGGGAAGTGCATATATAAATACTTTAGGTGAAAGTTACCAAACAGGGGAGTCTTTAGCTGTAAAGGGAAACTACATAGCTTATACATATGCGGTTAAAGGTAAAAATGTTGAGTTTAAATATTATAATCCGCTACAGTTAGTTGAGAGTATAAATGGAGATAGCAGTTTAGACGCTAAAGCTAAATACTTTAAGGAAGCTAGCAAGAGTTTTAATATAAAAAGTAGTGGAATAAAATTACCTAACGCTGATGATGTAAAAAGTGTTGGGGTAACTGTAGATGGTAATAATGATATAAAAGGAAACAACTTGGTTTTAGATGATATTAAAAAAATAAGAGAAAAATATGTAGATAATTATTTTAAAAAAGTAAATTCCATAAATACAGAAACAACAATTTCTAGAGAAAAGAAATATACAAATAAAATTACAAAGGATAATGATTTAATATATATTGATATAAATAATGGAGCTAATGTTCTAAAAAATATAGAGAATAGTCCGTTGAAAATAAAAGATAAATTAATAACAATAAATAAAAGTTGTAATGGAATTATTATAACAGATAAAGATATAAAAATAGATAGTAGTATAGATTTTAAGGGAACTATAATAACTACTGGGAATTTAGATGTTTTAAATAAGGATACGGCTAAAAAACAAAATATAAGTATAACTTATGATGAAGAATATTTAAAACAATTAATAGGAAGTAATTATGAATATTTTAAAGGCGTATTTACTGGAAATCCAGATTCTACATATTTATTAGTAAAATCAGAAAAAGATATAAATGATATAACTTTAGATTTAGTTAAAACAAGTAATTGGGAAGTAAACTAACTATTAAGAGAAAGATGGTGATTAAATGAAAAATTTAAAATTAAGAAAAAGAGGTCTTTCTCTTATAGAATTAGTTGTAGCACTATCATTAATAGCAATCATATTAATGATAGTCAGCCCATTCTTTATTTCAAATTATGTAACTTTAGATAAGACAAGCAATCAAATAGATTTTCAAAGGGAAGCAAAGTCTATAATGAATTATTTTACTGAATCATCTATGGAAGCTTCAAAAATTTCAAGTATTAAAATTGATAATAGTAAAGATAGTATTGATCTAACTAGAAATAGTACAACCGTTGGTCTAGGAAAAGGAGATAATATATCAATAACATTTGATAATGATGAATTAGATAATAATATAAAAACTACTTTTAGGTTAGAAAATGAAGTTTTATATTATAAAAAAGATAATAAAGAAGAGTTTCAGATAGGACAATTTGTAAAAGATATAGAATTTAATGCCTTACCTAGTGGAAAAAATTTCAATACAGCTAACTCAATAGAGGTAAAAATAGAATTTGATACTAAGAATGCTACTCCATATGAGGTTAGTAATATATTAACTTTTAGAAATAAAAAATAAAAGATGGGTTGGAGGTGAAATAGTTGATTAAGTTAGTTGATAATAGAAGAAATATTTTTGTTTTTATATTAATAATAGGGATAATAAGTTTAGTAAGCTTAAAGGTTTTAGCATATGAAATACCATACATGTCAATAAACACTGATACTACAAATTATATGATTAATAATGGAGAAGAGGTTAGTGTAACTTATGTAGTTCAGCCACAAGATTTAGATCCTAGTTATTTTGGATATAGTAATAGAAAACAACCTAATAGTAGAGAAGAACTCAATTATGCAACATTAGACTTAAATATTCCAGATGGAATACAGGTAAAAGATATAAAATTTAATCAAAATGGAATAATTCAAAATATTGATTTAAATTCAATGAATCTGCCTAGTATTCAGTATCAATCTGTAGGAAGTTGGAAGTGGAGTTGGGGTTGGTATTGGAGTGGGTATTTTAAAGCTAATTCATTTGAGATAACTATAAAATACGTTGGTAATAATTTAAGTAATAAGGCTGTTAAGGAGTACGTAATAGGGGGGAATATAAAAGTAGGTTGGGAAAGTGTTGGAGATTTACCCAATGTAAGATTAAGTGTTAATAAAAAGTTAAGTGTTAATATATCTGTAAGTGATTCAAGAGGAAACTTAGGGAAGCCATATAATACATTAGATGATGAAAAAAATGGACTTAATTATGAAGATTTAACTCAAGATAATACCTTAATAGGAAGAGGTTTAGTTAATTTTAAAGTTTTAGGAATAGCAAAGAATAAAAATAGTGATTATTATTTAAAATACAGATTTATAAAAAAAGGACAAGATGACAATACTAAATGGAAAAGTATACTATTAACTACAAATAGTATAAATGCAGATATAGATTATGATAATCCTAATAATTTAACATTTAGATCTTACGATGTTAACCATTTGCCTACATTAAGTGGTAATAGCCAATGGTCTGACCCTAATTTAGTATTTAAAAATCCATCAAGTAATATAAAATATTTACCTACAACTGTTGCTAGTAGTAAAAGTCAATATGGACATTTAACTAGTTATATTGATAGTGATGGGATAACACAATACAAATGGGTACCTAATATGACTTTTTATAATAATATGTATATTGGTGGAGAGTATAAAGAGGCAGCCAAATATTGGGGATACATAAAACCTAAAAAAACTGGGTGGTATATATTGGGTATACTATCTGATGATGGTGCTAAGGGAACTATTACAGCCGATGGAAAAGCATATGAATTTTCAAAGAATGGATTTTATCCTCATGGGGTACAGTATTTTTCAAATCGTGATGCAAATCCAATATATTTAAGTGAAGATGAATATTATCCTATATCATTAGAATATTTTAACTGGGGAGGGGGAGGTGCCTTCAAAGTAGGGTATAAATATAGTGAATATAGAGATTATGGATATAAATATGGAGAACCTGATTATATGGGGGAGGATGGATCTGCATTTACTTTCTATCCTTCAAAAAGTAAAGAACCAGGTGAAAATGCCGATGGAATATTTACTGGTGGAAAGGATGGAATACCATTTCCATCAGAAGAAGGTAGTTACTACATCGATTATAGAATAGTATCTATAGATAAGAATAATGATTCAAATCAAGAGGTGTTAAAGGAAGGTAAATATGGTTATTTTAATGTAGAGAATAGATTTATTACTAATATAAGTATAGAAAATGGAGAAAAATTAATCCAAGGGAAAAAATATGATTTAAAATATACATTAAAACCTAAGTCTATTGCGACTAAAGATATAAGTAATATTTCTAGTGACAAGTTACCAGATACTATAAGACTAACTGATATAAAAATAAATGGAATGTTACCTCCAGGAATTAAGTTCGTTTCAAAAAGCAATAGTAATTTAAATGAGAATTCAAATAGCTATTATATCATAGAAAAGTCTGGTGATGAGACACCAAATGGTACTAATTTTACAATTAAATTTAGTAATGATTTGGTTTATACTTTAGATAAAAGTGATATGATGTATAAAGCTGAAATTATAGAAATTCCAGTTAAAATACAAATTGGTAGAATTGGAGAATTTATTTTTAATGGAAGTGATAATAGAATTACCTATAAGTATTCGGGAAAGGATATGGCAACTATAACTCAATATTTTCCTACAATAAATATAAATGCTATAAGTAGTTCTAAAATAATTAAGATGGGAATTTTAGATTCAGCAGTTAAACCTAGTAATATTGGAAATGTTAATAGTATAAGTAATGTAGTAAATGGAATTCCAAGTAAAGTTGCATTAAGTGTAAAAATAAATTCATTAGGAACTATTATTAATGTTTCTTTAAATTCAAATTACTTAAGAACAGGAAATAGAGATATAACTGTAAGTAAATATAAGATAATAAATGGAAATGTTGACTTTGGAAAATCTGAAACTGCAGAATTTAGTTTAAACAATAATAATATATCCATAAAAGATAAAGATAAATTTAAATTAGAAGAAGGTACTGATTATTTAATTGTTATAAATATTACACCAGACATACCAAATGTGGAGCAATTAAAAGTAGTGGGTTCTATTGAAGGTGCAAGTGATATGGATAAGCATTATGCAATTCTTCAGCCAACAGAAATGCCAGATGTATTTTAATCTAAAAGAAAAATAAGACCACATGAATTAATTTGTGGTCTTATTTTTGTATTTATTAATAAATTTTAGAGCATAATATATTTAATTAAGACTTAAAAATAAGATTAATATAGAAATGCTTTAGTATTATTTAATAAAAAGTGAATATTTATTTATAATTAGGAAAATAAAGGGAATATTTTATTGAAAAGCTTTATTATTACAAATAATATGTAAGATATATATAATAAAATAAAAAATGTATGTATTAATATTAAAAGTACCACTAATAAGTATATACTATATTACATGAAAATAAATGAATTGTTTCTTGCAAATAATATATAATATGATGTTAAAAAATCAGTTATGAACTTTTGGAATTTATTTTATGCATTTTGTTGACAAGCTTTCTTTCATAGATTATAATAAATAAAAATTAAACAAAACGGAATATAAACAAACTCGTATAAGCTTTGAATAAGGCAAGGCGTTTCTACCGGAAACCTTAAATTTCCGTCTATGAGTGAATTTGATATACTATAGGTGTACTATAAGCATATTAACTTCACTTAGGAGTTATTATGCTTTTTTTGAAAATAAAATTTCATCTTTTGTGTATATTTGCAAGTTTGCTTTCAAAAAATAAGTAGAACTTTAAAAGGTAGAAATACGGAAAAACATTTAATTGTACGTAAATAACTTAAAGATAGTGTGTGGAGGCGATAGTATGGCAAGAATATTAAAAACAGCATATACATTTGATGATGTATTACTAGTACCAAACAAATCAGAGGTCCTACCTAATGAGGTTTCTTTAAAAACTCAATTAACTAAAAAAATTCAATTAAACATTCCATTAATGAGTGCAAGTATGGATACAGTTACTGAATCTAAAATGGCAATAGCTATGGCTAGAGAAGGTGGAATAGGAATAATCCATAAAAATATGACAATAGAAGATCAAGCAAGAGAAGTTGATAGAGTAAAAAGACAAGAAAATGGAGTAATAACAGATCCAATATTCTTATCAGAAGATCACACAGTAAGAGAAGCTTTAGATCTAATGGCTCAATACAGAATTTCAGGAGTTCCTGTAACAAGAGAAGGAAAACTAGTTGGAATCATAACAAACAGAGACATAGTATTTGAAACAAACTACGATAAAAAAGTTTCAGAAGTTATGACAAAAAGTCCATTAGTTACTGCGAAGGAAGGAACTACATTAACTGAAGCATTAGAAATATTAAAGCAACATAAAATAGAAAAGCTTCCTTTAGTTGATGATGAAAATAATCTAAAAGGACTTATAACTATAAAAGATATAGAAAAAGCTAAAGCTTTCCCAAATGCAGCTAAAGATGAAAAAGGAAGACTTTTATGTGGAGCTTCAATCGGTGTAACTAATGATATGATGGAAAGAGTAGATGCAGTAGTTAAAGCAAAGGTTGACGTTATTGTTTTAGATACAGCTCATGGTCATTCAAAAGGAGTTATTGAAGGAGTTAAGAGAATAAAAGCTAAATATCCTGAACTTCAAGTAATAGCTGGTAACATAGCTACACCAGAGGCTGTAAGAGATTTAGCAGAAGCAGGTGCAGATTGTGTTAAGGTAGGTATAGGACCTGGATCAATATGTACTACAAGAATAGTTGCAGGTGTTGGGGTTCCTCAATTAACAGCAGTTATGGATTGTGCTGAAGAAGGTAAAAAATTAGGAATACCAGTAATAGCTGACGGTGGATTAAAATATTCAGGAGATATAGTTAAGGCTTTAGCAGCTGGAGCTTGTGCAGCTATGATGGGATCAATCTTTGCAGGATGTGAAGAAGCACCAGGAGCTATAGAAATATATCAAGGTAGAAGCTATAAAGTTTACAGAGGAATGGGTTCACTTGGAGCAATGGCAAAAGGATCAAGTGATAGATATTTCCAAAATGGTACTAAGAAATTCGTTCCAGAAGGTGTAGAAGGAAGAATTGCTTACAAAGGACATTTAGCAGATACTATATATCAATTAATAGGTGGAATAAAATCAGGAATGGGTTACTTAGGAGCACCAACTTTAGAAAATTTATATGAAAATGCTAATTTTGTTGTTCAAACTTCAGCAGGATTTAGAGAAAGTCACCCTCATGATATCAACATAACTAAGGAAGCACCAAACTACAGTGTTAACCAATAATTAGATTAAAAGCTTCAGCAAAATGTTAAAATATATATTAAGTCTTAACATTTTGTTGAATATATTTTATACATAAACGGAAAATGAAATTGTGGAGGAAAGCAAATGAGAGATTTAGTTTTAGTTGTCGACTTTGGTGGGCAATATAATCAATTAATAGCTAGAAGAGTTAGAGAATGTGGAGTTTATTGTGAAATAATACCTTACACATACAGCATAGAAAAAATAAAAGAAAAGAATCCAAAAGGTATAATATTCACTGGTGGACCAAACTCAGTTTATGGAGAAAATACTCCTACATTAGATAAAGAAATATTCAACTTAAATGTTCCTGTATTAGGAATATGTTATGGAGATCAATTAATGGCACATCTTTTAGGTGGAAAAGTTGATACTGCTCCAGTAAGAGAATATGGAAAAACTAATGTAACTTTAGATAATTCATCAAAATTATTTGCTGGAATAGAAGCAGATGAAACTTGTTGGATGAGTCACACTGATTACATAGCAGAAGCACCAGAAGGATTCAAAATCATAGCTCATACAGATGTTTGTCCAGTAGCGGCTATGGAAAACGAAGAAAGAAGACTTTATGGAGTTCAATTCCATCCAGAAGTTGAGCACACTCCATTTGGTCAAAACATGATGAGAAATTTCCTTTACAATATATGTGGATTAGAAAATTCTTGGTCAATGGCTTCTTTCGCAGAAGAAAAAATAGCTGAAATCAAGAAAATAGTTGGAGATAAAAAATTAATATGTGCATTATCAGGTGGAGTTGATTCATCAGTTGCAGCAGTTATGGTTCACAAGGCTGTAGGTAAGCAATTAACTTGTATCTTTGTTGACCACGGTCTATTAAGAAAAGATGAGGGAGATCAAGTAGAAAAAATCTTCAAAGAAGGTTTTGATATGAACCTTATCAGAGTTAACGCTCAAGATAGATTCTTAGGTAAATTAAAAGGAGTTTCAGATCCAGAAACTAAGAGAAAGATAATCGGAGAAGAATTCATAAGAGTATTTGAAGAAGAAGCTGGAAAATTAGGAGATATTAAATTCTTAGTTCAAGGAACAATATATCCAGACGTTGTTGAAAGTGGAACAGATACTTCAGCAGTAATTAAGAGTCACCACAATGTTGGAGGACTTCCAGAAGATATGGAATTCTCATTAATAGAGCCATTAAGAGAATTATTCAAAGATGAAGTAAGAGCTGTAGGAGAAGAATTAGGAATTCCTCATCACTTAGTATGGAGACAGCCATTCCCAGGACCAGGATTAGCTATAAGAGTTCTAGGAGAAGTAACTGAAGATAAATTAGAAGTTGTTAGAGAAGCTGATGCTATATTTAGAGAAGAAATAGCTTTAGCAGGTCTTGAAAGTGAAATATGGCAATACTTCGCAGTATTACCTAATATTCAATCAGTTGGTGTTATGGGAGACGAAAGAACTTACTGCCACACTGTAGGATTAAGAGCAGTTACATCATCAGACGGAATGACTTCAAACTGGGCTCATATACCATATGAAGTTATAGATAAAGTATCAAGAAGAATTGTAAATGAAGTTAAGGGAGTTAACAGAATTGTTTACGATGTAACTTCAAAACCACCAGCAACTATCGAGTGGGAATAATATAAATAATTAATTCAGATAGGTATTAATCCTATCTGAATTTTAATATAATTTATCTGATTATAAATTATTAGGTCTAAATCAGATAAAATTTAAGTATCCAAACTAATCAAAAGATATATAAATTTTTATTACGGATAAATAGGCAGTCATTTTAGTATGATTGTCTATTTATCTTGTTAAATCAATAAAAATATATGCCTTTTTATTAGATTATAAAGGGGCTTTAATAATATTTTGTGGATAATTTAGAGTTTTAATTTTGGTGGATAATTTTATATTTATAAATTACTTATAATTTAAAATAAAAAAGTAGCTATGAAATTTCATAGCTACTTTTGTTTTATATAAATATTTTATTTCGCTGATTTCTTTTGTAAAGCTTGGAATAAAGCTATTACTCCAATTGCTACAATTATTAAAACTATAAATACTGAAAATCCTTGTGAATATCCAGCAAATCCTGATCTGTTTAGGAATGATGCCATTACAGGAGGTATTAAGAATCCACCTAAAGCACCTAATCCACCAATCCATCCTGAAGCTCCACCCATTGCCTCTGGAACTGCATTAGGAACTATTTTAAATACTGCTGCGTTTGCAACTCCCATACCAATAGCAAGTAAGATTATACCTATTATTGCTAAAGTCATAGTTGAAGCAAAAGTCATACAAATTGCACCTATAAGTGCTATTACTAGAGAAACTATAGTAGTTATTTCACCACCATTTTTATCAGCAACTTTTCCACCATATATTCTAGTTAATGAAGTTAATATAGAATATAAAGCTGTTAAAAGACCTGCAACTTTCATGTTTAATCCGAAATAAGTCATCCAGTAGTTAGGGAACCAACCTGTTAATGCTAAGAATCCACCGAAAGTTGTGAAATATATAAATACTAAAGCCCAAGTTTTCCATGATTTAGCTGATATTAAAAGTGTTTCACTTGCTTTTCCTTTAGGGAATAACTCTTGACCGTACTCTTTTGATGCTATTTCCTTAGCTTCATCTTTATTTATTCCTTTGTCAACAAGTTGGAAGTACCAAGCGTTTTGACCTATTTTTATGTAAATTACAGTACCAACTATTAAGAATATTAACCAAGCTAAGTAAGAACCAGGTAATCCTAATAGAGGAAGTGCTAAGTTTGGAATTAATAATGCAAATATTCCAGGTGCTAAGTTACCAACACCACCATATATTCCTAAAGCTACACCTTGTTTGCTTTTTGGGAACCAATATGATGCTTGGCTGACACCAACAGAGAATGTTGCTATACCACATCCAGATAATAGTCCAAGTGCAAATAATAAATAATAATATTGATTTAAGTTATCGCTAAAGAAAGCTAATACTACGTATAAACCACCCATACCTATTATTGATAAAAGTAGTAAAACTATAAGTGGCTTTCTCCCACCAGTTGTGTCAACCCATGCTGAAAAAGGTATTCTAAGTAAAGAACCTGATAAGTTAGGGGCTGCAATAAGTAATGCTAATAACACTGGATTAAGGTTTACGAAAGCTTCTTTAAATACTGCAGAAGTTGGTCCATAAAGAGAAACTGCTGCAAAACCTATGAAGAAACCTAATGTAGCTCCTATTAATCCACGATTTGGATTACCTTTAAGATTTAAGTTTTTCATCTCATTCACTCCGTTTTTTCTTTGATTGTTAATTTTTTAACTCTGAAATTTATAATTATCTAATAAATACTTTGAAAGTATATCATCAAATAAAAGAATAAACTGTAACTTTTATCACGAAAATAAAAATAATTTTATAGTAACAAATTACTAGAATTTCATATTATATATATTATTATCTTTAAAATTAATAATTTAATACATATTAGGCATATATTTAAAATAACTTATTATTTAGACCTAAGATTCATTAATTGTAATTAATAATCTTTTTGAGAAAATATTTATAATGAAAAAATAATTTTACAATATTGCAAAAATATTGGAAATAATTTAAAATACAAATAATATAATTTTAAAAGACGTGTGTTTTTCTATGATATACACTTGAGTTTTTGATAAAGTAATTATATATTAATGTTTATTTTAATAATTTATTAATTTAAGTATGTGCTTAAAAATAAATTACAAACTATATAAGTGTTCACATGAAAATGAAGAAAAATACCTAATAAAATTTTATTTTAAAAATCACATTAAATGTATGTTATTGTAACAATATTTTTTATATGGGGCATTTAAATTTTGTTACATAACAGCAATAAATATATTAAAAGGGGGCAGATTAAATGAAAAAAAGAAAATTAGTTGCATTATTAACGGCAGGGTTAGCAGCTTCAATGTTATTTGTAGCATGTGGAGGAGGAGCTAACAATACAGCTCAAGGAAATGGTAATGGTTCAGAATCAGGAGGAACTACTAAGGATTTATCAAAGCCAGAGAGAATAGAGGCATCAAATCCTAGTGCACTTCCAGATGCTGCAAAAAATAGAACTGATACTTTAATAGTAGGAACTACAGATCCAAAGGGTGAATTTGTTCCAATATATTCTTCTACTCTTTATGATTCATGGGTTAACAAGTTAGTATTTGATGGATTGATTACTAATAATGAAAAGGGAGAACCAATTCCAAATGTAGCAGAAAGTTATGAAGTTTCTGAAGATGGAAAAACTTATACATTTAAATTAAATAAGGGTATTAAATTTACTAATGGTCAAGAATTAACAGCAAAGGATGTAGCATTTACATTTACTTCTATTTGTGATCCAGGATATGATGGACCAAGAATGGATGCTGTAAATAATTTAGTTGGATATGAAGAGTACAATAAGGGCGATGCTAGTAGTGTTGAAGGTATAAAGGTTATTGATGATTATACAATATCATTCACTAACAAGAATACTGATGCAGCTGGTATATGGAATTTTGAATATGGAATTATGCCTGAAAGTGTTTATAAATTTGAAAAAGGAAACTTCCAAGCTGTTAAGGATAAATTATTAGAGCCAGTAGGTTCAGGTGCTTATAAATTTGTTCACTTTAAACCAGGACAAGAAGTTAAGTTTGAAAAAAATGCTGATTACTGGAAAGGGGAGCCGAAGATTCCTTATATAGTAATGAAAGTTACAAATGCACAGACATTATTACAAGAATTAATGGCTGGAACAGTTGATATAGATAGAGTTGGTGCTAAACCAGAAAATATAGATCCATTAAAACAAGCTGGATTCTTAAATTTAGATTTATATATGCAAAATGGTTATGGATATATAGGGCTTAACTATGGAAGTGATAAGGTTAAAGACCCTAAAGTAAGACAAGCGTTACTTTATGGATTAAATAGAGATGGATTCATGCAATCTTACTACCAAGGATATGGTCAAGTTTATAATTCACATATTCTTCCTACTTCATGGGCATATAACCC
Organism: Clostridium sp. 16K-1-R1; assembly: GCF_023921145.1. Taxonomy (NCBI): domain Bacteria; kingdom Bacillati; phylum Bacillota; class Clostridia; order Eubacteriales; family Clostridiaceae; genus Clostridium; species Clostridium sp. 16K-1-R1. Next base: position 2,818,917 of record NZ_CP046515.1, on the reverse strand, counting down.
AGATGTTCCTAAGTATGAATACAATCCAGAAAAAGCTAAAGAATTACTTGATGAAGCTGGTTGGAAAGATACAAATGGAAATGGAGTTAGAGATAAGGATGGAGTTGAATTAGAACTTCAATGGTTAACTTATACTGGTTCTAAATATGTTGATGCTTTAATCCCAATAGTTCAACAATCTTGGGAACAAATAGGTGTTAAAGTTACTCCAGAACTTATGGAATTTGGAACAATGATGGATAAAGTTAATAACAGAGAATATGATATATTCAATGGTGCTTGGAACCTTTCAATAGATCCAGATCCATCAGGAATATTTGCAATTTCTCAAGATGTACCAGGCGGATTTAATAATATTGGATGGAGAAATGAAGAAGCAGATAAGTTATTAAAAGAAGGTAAAGGAACAACAAATCAAGAGGAAAGAAAGAAAGCTTATGCTGAATGGCAATTAAAATTCTCTGAAGATGTACCTTATATTCTTCTTGGAAATGCACAAGAAATGTTTGCATCAAATTCAAGAGTTAAAGGATATAACCCTTCAACTTATATAGATTGGACTCACGATGTTTATAAACTTGAATTAGATAACAATAAATAAAATTTAAAATAAATTAAGAAATTAGCCTGGACAAAAAATCCAGGCTAATTTTGAAAAATGGGGGGAACAGCAATATGCTACAGTATATCACTAGAAGAATACTATTAATAATACCGACTATTGTTGGTGTATCATTAGTACTTTTCTTCATATTTGCTATGGCTCCAGGAGATGCTATTACAGCAAATATGGATCCAAATATGAGTGTAGAAACAAAACAAGCAATAAGAGAAAAATATCATTTAGATGAGCCAAAAACAACACAGTACATGTATTGGTTAAAAGGCGTTGTAACAGAAGGGTCTTTAGGAGAATCTTTTTACTATAAAAGACCAGTTTCAGAAGTAATGAAAGACTTTATACCAAATTCCTTTATTTTAGGAGCGGCATCACTAATTTTGGGGCTTATAATTGCGGTGCCAATAGGTATAGTTTCAGCAACAAAGCAATATTCATTTTTTGATAAATTTTTTACGGTATTTGCCCTTATGGGAATATCAATGCCATCATTTTTCTTTGGACTTATATTAATTAAATATTTAGGAGTTCAACTTAATTTATTTCCAATATCGGGTATGACTACTCCAGGAAGTGCATATACAGGAATGCAATATGTTCTAGATGTATTAAAACATATGATTTTACCACTTATAGTTTTAACTCTTGGAAGTGTAGGTGGATGGATGAGATACACAAGATCAAGTATGCTTGAGGTAGTTAGACAAGATTATATAAGAACTGCTAGGGCAAAAGGATTAAAAGAGAAGGTAGTTATATATAAACATGCTTTAAGAAATGCACTTATACCAGTTGTAACACTATTAGGAATGTCAATTCCAGGATTATTCTCAGGTGCTACATTAACAGAAAAAATATTTAACTGGCCAGGAATAGGTCCAGTACAGTTAAGTGCAGTTAATAACAGAGATTACTATCTACTTATGGGTATAAACCTTACTTTGGCTATATTAGTTTTAATAGGAAACTTACTTGCTGATATTATATATGCATTAGTAGATCCAAGAATAAGGCTTAAGTAGGAGGTGCTTTTTATATGCAAACAGAATTAAATAAAGAAGTTAAAGTGAAAAAAGAGAAAATAGAAAGCCCTTGGACTGTAGCTTTTAAAAGATTGAAAAAAAATAAGTTAGCTTTAGGTGGCTTATTTATATTGTTGGTATTAGTTTTAATTTCAATATTAGGACCAATGTTATATCCACATGATCATTTAACCATAGATTTAGTAAGAACTAATCAACCACCATCAGCACAGCATTGGCTAGGAACTGATGAATCTGGAAGAGATGTTTTAGCTAGACTTATGTACGGGGGAAGATATTCACTTTCAATAGGTATAGTTGCGGTAGGAATTTCTATAATTATAGGAACAACTTTGGGGATATTAGCAGGATATTATGGAGGATTTATAGATAGTTTAATTATGAGAATTGTTGACGTATTTATGTGTTTTCCATTCTTATCATTATTAATAATGGTATCTGCTATAATGTCAGATTTAAAAATACCACCAGAGTATAGAATTTTTGTAGTTATGTTTATTATAGGGGCACTGAGTTGGACTGGTACCTGTCGTATGGTTAGAGGTATGGTCTTATCTTTAAGAGAACAAGAATTTATGCAAGCGGCAGAAGCTTTAGGTCTATCAGATGCTAGAAAAATGTTTTTACACTTATTACCTAATACATTAGCAGTTATTATAGTTTCAGCTACATTGGGAATTGGTGGAGCTATATTAACAGAATCATCTTTAAGTTTCTTAGGTCTTGGAGTTACACCTCCTACACCAACTTGGGGGAATATGATACAAACAGCTCAAGATTACTATACATTAACAAATAGATGGTGGTTATGGATACCTCCAGGAGTATGTATATTCTTAACTGTTATATCTATAAATATTTTTGGAGATGGATTAAGAGATGCTCTAGATCCTAAGCTAAAGGTCTAAGGGGGCGAGTGTAATGGGAAAAACATTAGTAGAATTTAAAAATCTTGAAACTCACTTTCATACAGGTGAGGGAATTGTTAAAGCAGTAAATAACGTTAGTTTTAAAATAAAAGAAGGGGAGACAGTTTGTGTAGTTGGAGAATCTGGATGCGGAAAATCTGTTACTGCCATGTCTCTTATGAGATTAATACCAAGTCCTCCTGGAAAAATAGTTGGAGGAGAAATTCTTTTTGAGGGAAAAGATGTTTTAAAGTTCACAGAACAAGAACTTATGGATATGAGAGGAAATGATATATCAGTTATCTTCCAAGAACCTATGACATCATTAAACCCAGTATTTAAAATAGGAGATCAAATTTGTGAAGCAATAATTCTTCATCAGCATTTATCAAAAGAAGAAGCTGAAAAGAAAGCTATAGAAGTTTTAAAAATAATTGGTATAGCTAGAGCAGAAGAAATAATGAAATCTTATCCTCACGAATTATCAGGAGGAATGAGACAAAGAATTATGATTGCTATGGCAGTTTGTTGTAATCCTAAGCTTTTAATAGCTGACGAGCCTACAACTGCCCTTGATGTTACAATTCAAGCACAAATTCTAGATCTTATGAGAGATATTAAAGAGAAATTAAATACATCAATATTATTAATAACACATGACTTAGGAGTAGTTGCTGAAATGGCTGACTATGTTGTTGTAATGTATGCTGGTAAGGTTATTGAGGAAGCTCCAGTTTTAGAGCTTTTTAAAAATCCTCTTCATCCATATACACAAGGTTTACTTAAATCTAAGCCATCAGTTAATGGAAATGAAACTAGACTTTATTCAATACCAGGACAAGTTCCTAATCCGGTAGGTATGCCAGATAATTGTTACTTCAATGAGAGATGTGATAGATGTATGGAAAAATGTAAGGATGTTCAACCTACTCTTGTTGATGTAGGAAATAGACATAAAGTTTCATGCTGGTTATATAAGGAGGGAAAGTAGATGGCAGATAATACAGTTTTAAAAGTTGAAAATTTGAAAAAATACTTTCCGATTAAAGCAGGAGTTTTTTCTAAGACAGTTGGAAATGTAAAAGCTGTTGATGGAGTAAGTTTTACTATAGATAAGGGTGAGACTTTAGGATTAGTTGGAGAATCAGGTTGTGGAAAATCAACAACAGGAAGAGCAATTTTAAGATTATTTGAAAAAACAGATGGAAATGTATATTTTGAAGGAAAAGATATTTTTGCTCTTAAAAAGAAAGAACTTAGAGATTTAAGACCAAAAATGCAAATGATATTCCAAGATCCATATTCATCATTAAATCCTAGATTATCAGTAGATTCTTTAGTAGGAGAGGCTCTTTTAAGTCATAAGTTATGTAGTAAAGATGAATTGCCTGAAAGAGTAGCTAAAACTATAGAAAGATGTGGACTTGCTAGATATCATATGAAAAGATATCCACATGAATTCTCAGGTGGACAAAGACAAAGAATAGGTATAGCAAGAGCCTTAATTTTAAATCCAAGTTTTATAGTTGCAGATGAACCTGTTTCAGCACTAGATGTTTCTATACAATCACAGATTGTAAACTTAATGATGGATTTACAAGAAGAAATGGGATTTTCATATCTTTTCATATCTCATGATTTAAGTATAGTAAAGCATATTTGTCATAAAATAGGTGTAATGTACTTAGGTAGCTTAGTTGAATTAGCTCCTAAAAATGAACTTTATGATAATCCATTGCATCCATATACAAAGGCATTATTATCAGCAGTTCCAATACCAGACCCTACAATTAAGAGGGAGAGAATAATATTAAAGGGTGATATTCCTTCACCAGCTAATCCACCAAGTGGATGTAAGTTCCATACTAGATGTCCATATGCTATGGATAAATGTAAGAAGGAAGCGCCAGAATATAAGTGTGTTGGAAAAGATCACTTTGTTGCATGTCACTTAGTTTAATTAAAATTGGGTTTTATTTATTAAAATGTAAAAATTGAATTAAAAAATTAAATTTTATGTAGTGTAGGGGATTAAATTCTCCTACACTATAACTATATATAATAAAATTTCATTAAATATATAAAAAGTTCTATATTGTATTGTAATCCATAAATAATAAATGATAAAATATTAACGTGTGGTAAACAGGGGGAATTAAGTTTGTTTTGGTTTAAAGATGAAATAACTAGAAGAAAAGAAAAAGAAGAATATGAGAAATTAATGGAAGAAGTTAAAAATAAAGAAAAGCCAACTTTTAAGGATTTGGTTGCTATAATGTTAGCGCAATACGCAATAATACTTCCAATGGTTTTTGGAGGCTTAATTATTTTTGCGATTATATTATATATATTAATGGCGTGGTTAAAATAAATTTATAAACGCTAATGGAGGTAGTAATAATGAAAAAAGGATTAGTTGTTGATTTATCAAAAGCAGCTCCATATTTAAAATCTCACGAAGTTGCTTACATGCAAGAAACTATAAACCAAGCACACAATAAGTTACATAATGGAACAGGTGCAGGAAATGACTTTTTAGGATGGGTTGACCTACCAGTTAATTATGATAAAGATGAGTTTGCTAGAATAAAAGAAGCTGCTAAGAAAATACAAAGTGATTCAGATGTATTAGTTGTTATAGGAATAGGTGGTTCTTACTTAGGAGCAAGAGCTGCTATAGAAATGTTAACTAATAACTTCTATAACTCTATGTCTAAAGATAAGAGAAAAACTCCAGCTATATTCTACGCAGGAAATAACATAAGCTCAAGCTACATGGCTGATTTATTAAAAGCTATTGATGGATTAGATGTAAGCTTAAATGTTATATCAAAATCAGGTACTACTACAGAACCTGCTATAGCTTTCAGAATCTTAAAAGATTACATGGAAAAGAAATACGGAAAAGAAGAAGCTAAGAAGAGAATATATGCTACAACAGACGCTAAGAAAGGTGCTTTAAAAACTTTAGCTGATGCTGAAGGATATGAAACTTTCGTAATTCCAGATAATGTTGGAGGAAGATTCTCAGTATTAACAGCAGTTGGATTATTACCAATAGCTGCAGCTGGAATAAACATAGATGAAATGATGGAAGGAGCTGCTGATGCTAGAGAAGAATATGCCAATCCTTCATTAGCTGATAACGAATGTTACAAATATGCAGCTGCTAGAAATGCTTTATACAATAAAGGTAAAGCTATAGAAATATTAGTTAACTATGAGCCATCAGTTCATTACTTCAATGAATGGTGGAAACAATTATATGGAGAATCAGAAGGAAAAGACAACAAAGGATTATTCCCAGCTGCTGTTGATTTCTCAACTGATTTACACTCAATGGGACAATACATCCAAGAAGGTAGAAGAGATATCTTCGAAACAGTTATTAATGTAGGATCTCCAAGAGAAGAAATAGTAATCGAAGCTAACGATGAAAACATAGATGGATTAAACTTCTTAGCTGGAAAAACTATGGACTATGTTAACAAACAAGCATTCAGAGGAACTTTACTTGCTCACAATGATGGAGAAGTTCCAAACGTAGTTGTTAATGTTCCAGAATTAACTCCATACTACTTCGGAAGATTAGTTTACTTCTTCGAAAAAGCTTGTGGAATCAGTGGATATGTTTTAGGAATAAATCCATTTGACCAACCAGGTGTTGAAGCTTACAAGAAAAACATGTTTGCTTTACTTGGAAAACCAGGCTTTGAAGATTTAAAAGCTGAGTTAGAAGAAAGATTAAAATAATATAAATTTAATTATAAAAAGGAGCTCTTTTTAGAGCTTCTTTTTTGTTTTAAGAGTATAATTTTATTAATATATAAATTATTTATTATTTTAAGAGTATTAGTAAATTAATAAGAATGTGTATAATTTTATTAATGGATAATTATTTAATATTCAAAAAAAGATAATAGAGAATATATTATGGGAGGATTATAAAGGTGAAAATAATTATTGATGGTGATGGATGTGCAGGAAGAGATATAATTGAAGAGGTTGGTAAAAAGCATTCAGTTAAAATATTAATTTATTGCACAATAAATCATATGATAAATTCAGATTACTCTGAGGTGAGAATGGTTGATGGTGGATTTCAAAGCGTAGATATGTATGTGGCTAATAATACTGAGGAAAATGATATTGTAATAACTCAAGATTATGGAGTTGCAGCTATGGCTTTAGGAAAAGGAGCTTTAGCCATTAGCCCTAGAGGATATATTTATGACAATGATAATATTGATAGATTACTTTTTGAAAGACATTTAAGTCAAAAAAATAGAAGAGCTGGTGGGAAATCAAAAGGAAATCATAAAAGAAATAAGGAAGATGATGATAGACTTTATTATAATTTAGAAGTTTTGATAGAAAAGGTAAAGGCTATTTTAAATTAGATATAATAAAATAAGGTTTGAAAAATTAAAAAATAAGTTTGGAAAATTAAAAAATAAGTTTGGAAAATTAAAAAATAAACTTTGTAGAATTAGAAGATAAACTTAATAAATAATGTAGATAATATTTAAATGATATTAAAAAGAAATCTCAGAGTGGCTGAGATTTCTTTAATGGTTTGATTATATGGATATAATAAAATTAGGAGATTTACAGTGTTAAGTAACACTACCTATATTATAGACAGTTTTAAACTTTTTATACATTTTATAAAAGTAGAAAAAATGTAGAAATAGAGTGTTTTATGGTAAGAAAAATAGAAAATATTTACATAAAAACAGAAGTATAATATAATTTATTTATCTATAATGTTTCGGGTTTTAGGGGGAGTGATTATGGGAGAATTACTTTTAGAGTTAGATACGAGAGATATAATAGAACATAATAGTCCGGTTAACATAAAAATAATAAATAACACTAATGACAATTTAAGATATAAAATCTTAATAGGAAAGGATGGAATTTGGGAAACTTTAAGAGAATTTGAAAAAGAAGATGAATTTATATGGACTCCTAAAGAAGATGGAGAGTATATGATTATGGTTCAAGGAAGAAAAGAGGATTCAAATAAGCCTTTTGATTACAAAGTTACTGAGGGGGTTAATGTGAAAAGAACAGTTCATGGCCTTCAGGATGAAATGAATAAAGATGAAATAAATAAAGATGAAATTAAAGAAGAAAAATTAATAAAAGGAATCTATCTAAATAAAGATGTATTTAATGTTGGAGAGAAGGCAGAGTTAAAGGTTGATAGTAACAATGAAAATATTATGTATAGATATTTTATAAGTGGAAAGAACGGATGGCAACTTATAAAGGATTATACATTAGAAAATAAATTAAATTATACTATTAATGAAAGTGGTCAATTTGAGTTTTTAATTGAATGCAAAAAAACAAGTTCAACTAATACAACAGATGATTATGCCACAGTTATATTTACATCAAAAGAATTTGTAAAGCCTGAAATAATTAATTTTATTAATTTAAGTGAAAAATTAATAGTAAACTCAGAGCTTACCTTTGAAGTGGAAGCAAATTTTGAAGATGAAAGAACAGCACTATATAAGTTTGTAAAAATTTCACCTGATGGAAGTAGAACTTGCATTCAAGATTTTTCATCAAGCCGTATAGTAACTTTTAAAGAATTTAAAGAGGGAAGATATAAGCTTTTATGTTTAATAAGAGATATGTATTCTAATAAGGAATTTGATGATAGAGCCGTTATGGTATATGATATAAAACCATATGAACCATTACAATTAAGAAGTTTTACTACAGATTTAAGCTCACCTCAAGAAAAAGGAGAGGTAATAGAGATAAAAGCTGTTATTGATGGAGGAAGTGATATCCTCTATAGATTTAAAATAGATGGAGAAATATCTGAGGATACGGGTTATACAAGAAATAGTACTTTAAAATGGAATGCTAAAAAAGAAGGAAATTATAGAATAACTCTTTGGGCTAAGGATGAATCCTTTATTGGAGATTATGAAATAGAATCTAAATTAGATTATAAAATAGAAAAAAAGGTGAAAAAGCCAATAAAAATAACAGAATTAATATTTGATAGAGATAAGACACCTTTAATAAATGAAGTAATAAAACTTAGGGTTAGTGCAGAGGGTGGTACTGACTTAAAGTATTCCTTCTTAATAATTAAGGATGGTAAGACTATAGAGAGTATTGATTTTGGAATTAATAATTGGGTAGAGTTTATTCCAAGTGAAAAAGGAAATTATCAGCTTGATGTAAGAGTAAAAGACAAATATTCAACAAAGGAATATGATGTGCATACTGTTTTAAATTTTAAGGTTAGGGAGTATGCAGAAGGGAAAATTGATCATATATTAGTTCCAGCAAAGGAATATTTTTTAGTTGGAGATGATATTGATATTGAGGTAATAGTTCAAAATACTAGACAAGTAAAGGTTAAGTATGTTACTAAAGTAAATGGACAAGTAGTAGAAGAAACTGATTATGTAAAAAATAAGAGGTTTAAAGTTACACCAAAATGTCCAGGAAAATACACAATTGATATATTTGCTAGAAATATTAAATGTAAAGAGGGATTTGATTCAAGAAGAGAAGTAAGATTTTATGTTAGTGAAGCTCTACCTATTACAGACACTAAAATAAGTACTTCTGATAAAGTCTTTAAAATTAATGAAGAGATAAACTTTTCTACAAAATGTGAAGGTGGAAGTAGAGTTTGCTATGAATATTATATAATGGTTAACGGAAATTGGTCTTTAGTTCAAAAATATAGTAGAAAGAGTTATTATTCTTTTAGACCATATGTACCAGGAAAGTATAAAGTTTTAGTATTAACTAAAAGTTATTATAAAAAATGTGCTTATGAGGACTATGATACTTTTGAATTTAAGGTAGAATAAAATATTAAAGTTTAATATATGTTTAGGACTTTGTTTTACATAATATTAATTTTAAGATAAGCTTTTAAGACTAATATTAGTTTTAAATTATTTGAATTTAATATTTACTTAAAATAGAGTCCTATTTATTTTTATAGTTTTAATAAAACTTTTAAAAGGAAAAAAGAGAAAATTTAAAAAAAGAAATTGGAATAGATTTTTTAAATATTTAATTGTTTTAATAAATTTGATAGGATTTTATGATTAATAATGTGATTTTCTAGTTTTTAAAGATTTAATTATTTAAGAAGGATAATAAGTTGTAATTAGTTAAACTTTGCTTTATACTAACCACAGATATAAATGTGATTTTTTACGAAGGAGTGACTATTTAGTGGAAAGATTGGATAAGGTTTTATCAAACTTAGGATACGGAACGAGAAAAGAAATAAAGCAAGTTGTTAAAAAAGGATTTGTAACAGTTAATGATGAGAAGGTTAAAGATAGTGGACTTCAAATAGATCCTGAGAAAGATACAATAGTTATAAATGGGGAAAAAGTAGAGTATAAAAAGTACATATATTTAATGATGAATAAGCCAGCTGGAGTAATTTCAGCAACTTATGATAAGAGAGATGAAACTGTTATCGACTTATTATATATGGAAGATCAAGTTTTTGAACCATTTCCAGTAGGAAGACTTGATAAAGATACAGTGGGATTATTATTATTAACTAATGATGGAGATTTAAATCATAAATTAATTTCACCTAAATATCATGTTGATAAGGTTTATTATGCAGAAATAAATGCTCCTATAACAGAAAAAGATATTAAAGCTTTCGAAAATGGTGTAACTTTAGATGATGGATATAAATGTATGAGTGCAAAGCTTAAGGTTATAGAAAATTTAGAGGATTCATCTAGAGTAGAAGTTACAGTTCAAGAGGGGAAATATCATCAAGTAAAAAGAATGTTTGAAGCTAGAGGGAAAAAGGTTGTTTATTTAAAAAGAACTTCTTTTGGAAATCTTCCACTTGATGAAAGTTTAGAAGAAGGCGAATATAAAGAGCTTTCAGAAAGTGAATTAGCGGTACTTTACAAAAATTTTTAAAAATTTAAATAGTAATGATTGTAAAGGGAAAATTCATGTAGGAAAACTTGCAAAAAAAATATTAGATTACTTGCAATTTAAGTAAACATCTAATATAATAGTTGTGCGAGGATAAATAAAAGGAATAAATAGCCCCCTTTTTATTTATTGCTTATTGCTGAGACGCAACCTAGCCCCAAGGGTTGCGTTTTTTATTTGCAAAATAATGCAAGAAAAAATGCGTTTAACATTAGTTGTTGAAATAATATATTCAGTTTATATGAAGAGTTGATACTTTAAAGTATCAATTCTTTTTTTATACTATGATTTAAATAAATATTGTTATATTGATATAGCATATATAAGTATTTATTTAAAAGGCTTGCTCTAAAAACTGTTCCCAAAAGAATTAGAAATATACTTTCAATAAGTAAATTAAGTTTATTCTTAATATTATGTAATATTTTTCTAAAATAAATATGAACTGAGTTATTTTTTTTATAGTTGATGAATATAAATATAAAGTTAAATTATATTTATTATGTTAATACTAGTAAGAGGGGGGGAAACAGTATGAGGAGAACTAAAAGCGTATTTTTATGTACACTTTTAGCAACATTAGCTTTTATGCCAGTTAAAGATAATATTATATTTGCTAAAGAAAAAGCTGGCGTTACTATTGATGTAGTGGAAGAAAAGAATAATTTGTTTAATGAAGAAATTATTTGGGAACCAGGAAATTTAGAAGAAAGCTCAATAAAAATATCTAATAATTTAAGTGAAGATATAGTTATAAAAACTCTAAATTTTCATGATGAAAAACTCTTAGACTATGTAAATTCTTCATATATTGATGAGGGGGATGAAAGGTATAAATATTTTTTGGAAAATGCATTTATTACTGTAAAAGACAGTAGTGATCTGATTTTTCAAGGAACTCTTGAAGAGGTTTTTTCAGAAGGAAATATTAAATTAAAAGATGGAATAAATGTAGAGTCTAATAATAGTAAACTTATAGATTTAGAAGTAAAGATTTCTAATGACTTAGATAATAGAGGACAAGGCATACAAAATGCATTTAGTCTAAGTATTCAATATGAATATGAGGATGAAATAAATAATGGAAGTGGAAACTTACCAAATACAGGGGGCTTTAGCAATAACAATTTTATGGTTTTTGGAGTTCTAGCTTTAGGTATAGGAGCATCAATATTAAAGTTACCTCAAAAAAAGGAGGAGATTTAATATGAAAACCCTTAAGATGAGAAGAATAATTTCATTAGTATTAGCTATAGGGATAACAGGAGGTTTAGGAAGTGTAGCCTATTTTTCAGATAAAGAAAAAGTAAACGGTGATTTAAAGTTAACTTTAGGAACCTTAAGTTCTGAGGCTACAAAAACAGTTAAAATAGAGAAAATGGACATAGAAGTTCCTGTTAGTGATACTTTTATAATAACTAATAATGGAACTTTAGATCAAAGGATGACATTAAATTTTAAAAATTCATCAATAGGAAATGATGGACTAGAGAAAATAAAGTATTCCTTAAGTTTTGAAAGTAGTGAAAATAGAAATATACAAGGGTATGGAAATGGAGAAGAGACATTACTTTCACTATTTAATAAAAATATTCAATTATTAGATGCAGAGGGTAATGAAGTAGTTTTAAATGATGGTGAAGTTTTAACTGCTACATTAACATTAAATATGCAAAGAGATATGCCAGAGAATTATTCTAATGCAGAATTTAAATTTGATTTAAATATAGGGTATGCTCAGGAAAATAGTAAGTAGTAGAGGAGGAGTTTAAGTGATTAGTAAGAATAAAATTATAGCATTAATTTTAGGAGTTTCACTTGCTTCAAGTGCTACTTATGGAAGTTATGCTTATTTTAGTGGAGAGTATTCAGTAAAAAATACGGTTAAAATAGTTGAGTTAGATCCTAAGGAAAGTCCTTTTGAAATTTCAAAGATAAGCACTAGAGAAAACTCTCTTGTATTAGAGTTTTCTAAAAAAGTCTTCTACAGTGGAGAGAATATAAATAGTGATATTGTTGGAAGTGAAACTTTTTTAGATAATGTTGAAATTTCAATAGAGGGAAAGGAAATTATAATAAGTAAAAAGGATGGAGAATTTTTAATTCCTGTTGGAATAGAAAATAATTTGCCAAGTATAAAATTAAATAGTAATTTTGAAGATAGATTTGGTAAGGATTTAGAAGAAATAACTTTATACTTATATGAAGATTCTAATGGAAACATCACATGGAGTTTAACTAATGATCAAAATGGTAATAAAGAAAGTCAATCTAATAATGAGATTAAGGGAGATGAAAGGGTTAAACCTAATAGTGAGATTAAAGAGGAGGTTATAGATCAACCTAATAATGAAGTTAAAGAAGAATCTTCAATAGAAAATTCTAATAATGAAGTTGAAAATATTGAGACTCCAAAAAGTGGAGATGAAAATACTACACCTGTAGAAGGAGAGAATTTACCTAAGGAAGAAAATTTAGAGCAAGAAAATATTAATGAAAATGAGCTAAATAAATCTTTAGGAGAGGGAGAAATTTCAAATAATCTTACTAATATTAATTAAGAAAAAATATATGAAATAAATTAAAGAGGTAAATTTAAAAGATTATATTTAAAGTAAGAGTATTATATTTGAAATAAATGGTCACATTTTATAATGTGGCCATTTATTTTTTATTAATCATGTAAAAGAATAATATGTTTGATAGAATATAATATATAGATTTATATGGTATAATAAAGTTTAGTTTTATTGTAGGAAGAGGAGTGATCTAATGGATTTAAAAAGCTTGCTTAATAAAGAACAATATGAAGCAGCAACCACAATTGATGGTCAAGTACTTATATTAGCAGGAGCAGGTTCTGGTAAAACTAGAGTACTTACACACAGAATAGCATACATGATAGAAAATGATATAAAACCTTATAATATATTAGCGATAACATTTACAAATAAAGCAGCAGGGGAAATGAGAGAGAGAGTAAAATCTCTAGTTGGTGAAGTGGCAAACAACATGTGGATATCAACATTTCATTCATCTTGCGTGAGAATTTTAAGAAGAGAAATAGATAAATTAGGTTATAGTAAAGACTTTACAATATATGATTCATCAGATCAGAAAACATTAATAAAACTTGTAATGAAAGAGCTTAATATTAATGAAAAAGAGATAACTGATTTAGAGATTTTAGGTACTATAGGAAAAGCAAAGGATAATATCCAAAGTGCACAAAGTTTTAAGAAAGAAAATGAAGATAACTTTAGAAAAAATAAAATAGCAGATGCATATCTTTTATACCAAAAGAAATTAAAAGAAAATAATGCCCTAGATTTTGATGATTTAATAGTAAAAACTGTTGAGTTATTTAGAAAGCATAATGATGTATTAGAGTTTTATCAAAATAAGTTTAAATACATAATGATAGATGAGTATCAAGATACAAATAAAGCTCAATATGAATTTGCTAAGCTTTTAGCTGCAAAACACAAAAATATATGCGTAGTTGGTGATGATGACCAATGTATTTATGCTTGGAGAGGGGCAGATATAAGAAATATATTAGATTTTGAAAAGGATTATCCAGAGGCTAAAGTTGTTAAGCTTGAACAAAACTATAGATCAAAAGGAAATATTTTAGAAGCTGCTAATAAAGTTATAAAAAATAATGCAGAGAGAAAATTTAAGATTTTAAGAACTGAGCAAGTAGAGGGAGAAAAAATAAGTATTCATAGAGCTTACTCAGATAAAATGGAAGCTTCCTTTGTTGTTTCAGAGATAGAAAAATTAAAAAGTGATAAAGGATATAAATATAAGGATTTTGCTGTTCTTTACAGAACAAATGCACAGTCTCGTAATTTTGAGGAAGCATTAAGAAGAGCAGGAATTCCATATAGAATTTTTGGAGGGCTAAAATTCTATGATAGAAAAGAGATAAAAGATATTCTTGCATACTTAAAAATAATAGTAAATCCTAAAGATTCTATAAGTTTAAGAAGAATAATAAATGTTCCTAAAAGAAGTATTGGAGATACTACTGTAGAAAAACTTCAAAATCATGCAACTGAAATAGATGATACATTATACAATGTTTTATTAGATGTAGATTATGTGCCAGGATTAACAGCTAGAAGCATAAATCCTATTAAGAAGTTTACTGATATGATGGAAGAAATAATGGTTATGTCAGAGCAACTAAGTGTATCTCAATTAATTGAATATGTTTTAGAGAAAACAGGTTACTTAAAATCACTTAAAGATTCAAAGCTTATAGAGGATCAAAGTAGAATAGAAAACTTAGAAGAATTAGTTTCTGATGCTGTTGAATTTGAAAAGAGTAATGAAGAAGATAAATCATTATCAGCTTACTTAGAGAAGGTTGCTCTTGTTCAAGATATGGATGATTTAGAAGCAGAAGATAATTATGTAATGCTTATGACAGTTCACAGCTCAAAGGGACTAGAATTCCCAACAGTTTTCTTAGTTGGTATGGAGAACGGAATATTCCCAAATGCAGCTTGCTTTGAACATGATAATCAAATGGAAGAGGCTAGAAGACTTTGCTATGTTGGAATAACTAGAGCTGAGGAAAAATTATATATGACATCAGCTGAAACAAGAATGATATTTGGTAAAACAGTAGCTTATGGACAATCAGATTTTATATCAGAAATTCCAGCTAACATAAAAGACTATGTAAATATCAATGGGAAAAGTTCAAGTAACTCTTTCAAAAATAGTTCACAAACTTATGGAGAGACTAGAAAAACTTATAATCCTCATAGCATTAGAGGAGGAATGAGTGCTTCTAAAGCAAATGAATCCCTAAATAAGACCTTATCAGGAAAATCTTCAGGTAATGCAGGAATAGATGAACTAACTATGGGAAGAAAAGTTAAGCATCCTAAGTTTGGTGTAGGAACATTAATAACAAAGAGTAAAGTTGGAGATGACTATAAACTTACAATTGCCTTTGATAGTCAAGGAGTTAAACATTTAATGTTTAGCTTTGCACCACTAGAGCTTCTTTAATATAGAAATTTACTTTAATAAGGAGTAGATGAGTAAGATGGATAAGAAAAAATTAATAGAAGAGTTAGTTGAAGAGTTAAATAAATATGCTTATGAATATTATGTTTTAGGAAATTCTTCAGTAACAGATAAAGATTATGATAAAAAATACTATGAATTAGTAGATTTAGAAAAGGAAACAGGATATAAATTACCCTATTCACCTACTCAAAGAGTTGGTGATGTAATTCTTCCTGAGTTTAAAAAATACACTCATAAAGCTAGACTTTGGAGTTTAGACAAAGCTCAAACTTTAGAGGAAATTAGAGAGTGGCATAATAGAAATGTTAAATTCCTTGAAGAATATAATAGAACTTCAGATGAAGAATTACCACCATTAAAATATATTTTAACTAAAAAGTTTGATGGATTAACAATTAATCTTTCCTACGATGAAAATGGAGTATTAGTTACTGGAGCAACTAGAGGAACTGGGGCTATTGGTGAAGATGTCACAGCTCAGGTTAAAACTATAAAATCAATTCCATTAAAAATTGATTGTCATGATTTTCTAGAAATTCATGGAGAGGCTATCATGACTACAGAAGCCTTTGAAAAATACAATAGTGAAGCAGAGACTCCTCTTAAGAATTTAAGAAATGGAGCAGCGGGAGCTTTAAGAAATTTAAATGTAGCAGAGACAGCTAAAAGAAATTTATCAGCTTTCTTCTATGATGTTGGATATAAGGAAGGAGCTCCTTTTAAAACTTATATGGAAATGTTAAATTTCATAAAAGTTAAGGGATTTCCAATGGATGATTATATTAGGGAATGCAAAACTTTAGATGAAATTCAAAAAGAAATTGATTATATAAGAGATATAAGATTTGATTTAAATTATGATATAGATGGATTAGTTATAGCTATAGATGATATAAGAACTAGAGAACTTTTAGGATACACAGTTAAATTCCCTAAGTGGGCTATTGCATATAAATTTGAAGCACAGGAGGCTACAACTAAGCTTTTAGATGTTGAATGGAATGTAGGTAGAAGTGGAAGAGTATCTCCAACAGCTATCTTAGATCCAGTAGAGTTAGCAGGAGTTACTGTTAAGAGGGCTACATTAAATAATATGGATGATATAGCTAGAAAGGGAGTAAGATTAGGAGCTGAAGTATTTGTAAGAAGAAGCAATGATGTTATTCCGGAAATAATGGGAGTAGTTCCTGAAAGTTTAGAAGGTACAAAGGAAATTGAAGAACCAAAGGTATGTCCAGCTTGTGGAGCACATTTAGTTCATGAAGGAGTTCATATCTATTGTGAAAACACTTTAGGATGTAAGCCTCAAATGGTTAAAACTATAGTTCACTTTGCTGGAAGAGAAGCTATGAATATAGCTGGTTTTTCAGAAAAAACAGCGGAGCAATTATTTGAAAAACTTGATATAAGAGATATATCAGATCTTTATAAATTAGAATATGAAAAATTATTAGATTTAGATAAGTTTGGTCCAAAGAAAGCACAAAATCTTTTAGATGCCATAGAAAAAAGTAAAGATTGTACTCTAGAAGCATTTTTATATTCCTTAGGAATTCCTAATGTAGGAGTTAAAACTGCTAAGGATTTAGTAAAGAGATTTGAGTCTTTAGAAAACCTAGAGAAGGCTACTTTTGAAGAATTAGTATCTGTTCAAGATGTTGGAGATATAGTTGCTAGAAGTATAATAGAATTCTTTAAAGAGGAAAGAACTTTAAAAGTAATAAATGAATTATTATCCCTTGGAGTAAACCCTCATTATGAGAAAAAAGAAGTGTTAGAAAGTCCATTTATGGGAAAAACAGTAGTAGTAACTGGTACTTTAGAAAACTATTCTAGAACATCAATAAAAGAAAAATTAGAATCTTTAGGAGCAAAGGTTTCAGGAAGTGTAAGTAAAAAGACTGATTTTGTAATAGCAGGAGAAGCAGCTGGTTCAAAATATGATAAAGCTAAATCTTTAGGTGTTACTATATTAAGTGAAGAAGAATTTGAAAATATGATATAAAAAAATAAAAGCTATGTGAGTAATTTCACATGGCTTTTATTTTTCCTCTATATTTGAGTTTTCTTTTATTTCCTCTGATATATTTGTATCCTCTTCTGATTCTGTATCAGTTTTAATATCTTTATCTAAAAGGTTTTCTTTTATTTCAGAATATGAAACTGAATCATCCATAGCATTTAAGTTATCAAATATTTTTTCCTTATTTCTTATTAGAGATATATTGTGTGCTATTTTTTCAAGTAAATAATTCTTATACTTTATTTGTCTGTAAGCTTTATTTGCAATTACAAAACTCCAGATTCCTAAAAATATCATTATTAACATGAAAAGTATAGCAACAACTTGAACTGCTAAGGTCATTTAATTTTACCTCCATATAAAATAATAAATAAATTATACCATAAGAATAGTTATAAATAGTATTAAATAATTATTACATTAAAACATATAATTTTAGTAAGTGATAAATAAGGAGATAAGTATATGCTGAAATCTTTTTATGTTCTTATGAATTCAAAGAATATAGAAAAGTCATTAATGAAATTTAGGAAGATATCAATAAAAAAAGTAAGCCAAATAATAATTAAAGAGTGTATTAAAGAAAAATTAAATTATGAAATCATAGAAAAGAATAATAATGAATTTATAGTAGAAATAAGTTCTAGTAGAAAAAAGACTTTAATAGTATTTCATAAAGCGTTAGCTGTAACAATTTATGATTACTATAAGTTTATACGTTTAATACAAGATAGAGAGATAGATAAGGGCGTATATATTACCACAGGAGTTTTTCAACAAGATGTTTATAACATGGCAGAAACAGATAGATTTATAAATAGAATAAAACTTCTAAATGGAAAAGACTTTGTTGTTAAGCAAAGGTGGATAAAGAGAAAGAAACATCATCATATTTCATACGACAAATTAAGTTTTAAATCTTTATTTTGAGGGTAAAGATTTGTTTTATATAAAATTTAATGAGCTTAAATTACTTTCTTATGTTTTATAAGTATAAACATTCCTTTTACCATGTTATTTAGATAGTTTTTATAACTATATTTAGAAATAAATTAAATAATTAAGTGATATAGTTATTAATAATTTGAAGAGAAAAGATTATTGAAGAAGATAATTACATGTTTCATATGAAAAGTTAAGTTTTAAATGCTTATTTTGAGGGTAAAATAAGCATTTTTATATAAATTTTAATGAGTTTAAATTACTTTCTTATGTTTAATAAGTATAGAAATTCCTCTTACCATGTTATTTACATAGCTTTTATAACTATATTTAGAAATAAATTAAATAATTAAGTGATATAGTTATTAATAATTTGAAGAGAAAAGATTATTGAAGAAGATAATTATATGTTTCATATGAAAAGTTAAGTTTTAAATGCTTATTTTAAGGGTGAAATAAGCATTTTTATATAAATTTAAATAAGTTTAAATTACTTTCTTATGTTTAATAAGTATAGAAATTCCTCTTACCATGTTATTTAGATAGTTTTTATAACTATATTTAGAAATAAATTAAATAATTAAGTGATATAGTTATTAATAATTTGAAGAGAAAATATTATTGAAGGAGATAATTATATGTTTCATATGGCAAGTTAAGTTTTAAATGCTTATTTTGAGGGTGAAATAAGCATTTTTATATAAATTTTAATGAGTTTAAATTACTTTCTTATGATTGATGAGTATAGACATTCCTTTTACCATGTTATTAATAGTTTTTATAACTATATTTAGAAATAAATTAAAGAAATAATATCATTTATTTGATTTATTTCAACTTATATTTGTCAATAATTTAAAAGGAAAAGATTATGAAGGAGATAATTACATGTTTCATATAACAAGTTAAATTTTAAATCCTTATTTTGAGGGTAAAGATTTGTTTTATATAAAATTTAATGAGCTTAAATTACTTTCTTATGTTTTATAAGTATAGACATTCTTTTTACTATGTTATTAATAGTTTTTATAACTATAAGTTGAAATAAATTAAAGGAATAAATCAAGGAAATAAATCAAAGAAAGTATATTTAGAAATAAATTAAATAATTAAGTGATATAGTTATTATTGAAGGAGATATTTACATGAAGAAAGTAATTTTATTTATATGTTTAATAATTTTATTAGTAGTTGGAGTAGGAAGGAGTTATGTGGATGTAACCCCTGTTTCTAATATGAACTTTGAATATAATGAAGGGATTATATATTCTCTTGAAAGTTTACCAGATACCATAAGTCCTAATGAATCATTAAATAAAGGAGAAGAGGATTTAGTAAGCAATATATTTTCAGGATTAGTTGAGGTAAATGAAAAAGGAGAACCAATTCCAGACCTTGCTATGGGATGGAAGGTTAGTGATGATGGCTTAGAATATACATTTAAGATTAATGAAAAAAATAAGTGGAGTAATGGCACAGAAGTTACAGCAAAGGATTTTCAAATATTTTTTAGGGATTTATTAAGTCCAGATAATGAAGATTATACAAGTAATGAGTTATATAGTATTTACGGAGTTAAGGATTATAGAGAAGGGAAAATTGATTTTAGTGAAGTAGCAATAAGTAGTCCTGATGATTATACATTGGTTTTAAGAATGAACAATAAGGATAATGATTTACTTAAAAATTTAGCTAAACCTATATATAGACTAAGAGATTTAAATGAACCATTAGATAATTATAAGAAAGATTTTAATGAAATATCATATACTGGGCCATATGTTATATATGATGTAACTAAGGATGGATTTATAAGATTAAAAGACAATCCTTATAATAGTAGCGAATTAGAAATAAAAGATATAGCTTTTAAGGAGAAAGAGTCTGATGAAATTGAGTTAGCAGCTTTTAATCTAGAAAAAGTAGATATTTTAAAGAATCCTCCTATAATATATTCAGAGGATATAGGATTATATAAAGATTTAAGTAAATATAATAGTGATATTTTAAAGTTAATGATTGTAAATAGTGATAAAGCTGAAATGGTTCAGGGAATATCTAATATTATGCAAGTTTTAATTAGTGATAGTAATATATTAAAAAATAATTTAGGAAAACCATATATAAAAGTAATAAATAACAAAGAAGAAATTCACTCAATTAAAAAGGATGGAGATAAAGGAGATTATAAGATTAATGAATCAGAAAAAAATAATCTTAAAGAATCAGGTAAAAATACTTTGAAAAAGGTTCTTAATAATAATGAGGTAGTAAAAATAGTTGTAGGAAATAATGAAGAAGATAAAGCTTTAGCAAGTGAGCTGAAAAAATTTTTAGACAAGGAGCTAGCCATAAAGAGTATAGTAAAAATTCATGATGAGGGTATAGAAGAAGTAATAAAAAGTGGAGAGTTTAATATAGCTTTTGGTGAATTTAACTTAAATGAAAAAAACTCAGAAAGCTTAAAACAGGAAGATATAAATAAAGAAGAGGGAGAAAAAGAGGGAAAAGAAACTGCTACTTCAGAAAAGCCTAATTTAAGTTTAGTTAGTTTATGTTTTAAAAATGATGTTTGGTGTAAGTCACCAAAGGTTAATTATTTATTTATTGATTCAAATGGAAATTTAATATTAAAATATAGCAGTTAAAATACTTATAAGTTTATATGAAAGTAAATTTGCACTCTAAGTATTAAAAAAACTTTAGAGAAATTTATTTTACATAAGTAATCCTAAATTACAGATTGTATTTAATAATAAAATCTAAGCTAATAAAATATATTTTCTGTCATATAAATCTAAATCATAAACCATATTTAATAAAAAACTTATAAATAGCACATTAGGAAAAGAAAGATTATAGAAGTTCCTAGAAAGCTATTTATAAGTTTTTAATTGTTTTATGGAGTATAAATTATTATAAATCAGTAGAATCAAGAATATTTTTCATTTTATCATCTAAATCCTCTTTTTTATCTATTGAAGAATCACTATATTCAGATATTTCTCTAGTTAAGTTTGGATTTGTTGGTGGTGGAGAAATTTCATCAACTTGATTTTCATTAGTTATAGAATTATAGTCTGATTCTCCAGCATCAGGTGGAACTATAGGAGTCTTAGAGTTAAAATTATTTAATTTAGGAAGTTTATTTGTTTTTTGTACATTCTTTAAAGAGTCTATTTCTTCTACTAACATAGCACTTTTTTTCTCTTTAGGAGTATCAGTAATAAAATCTATATATTTATCAATAAAACTATTTATAAATACAAAGAATATAAACATATTTTTTGTACTATCAAAGGTAGTTTTATCTGAAGTGAAAATTGATTTCTTTGTAGAGTACTTTAGATTTTTTGTGAATATAGGTGCTAATCCTGTAAGTTCAGGGCTATTAGCATTAGTCATTCTAAACATTGATTCATCAATTAAATCATCAGGCTTTAAAGAGAACTTTTTATATCTTTCATGAGAATCTAAATTTGGTGCATCAGGGAAACTAGTTACTATGCCTGAGTTAACTATATAATTTTTATAGACCTTAGATATTATATTCTCTCTTTTATCTGAGGAATCCTCATCTAAATCAAAGGACATTAAAAGATTAGTTAAATATAAGCATATTTCCATATTAGAATATTTATACTCTTTTTTATCTGTTCCTTTTAGGATTATTCCCTTTTCATCATTAAACATATTACAGAAAAGCTCAATTAAGTCTAAGTAAGCATCTTTAAATATAAGTATGTTTGTATTCTTATAGCTTAAATACATATTTAAGGCTAGTAGAGAAGTGGTTTCAAGATTAGAAAATGTGCTATTTGATTCATAATATTTGTTTAATATGAAATCAGACAAATCTAAAACTAATAATTTACAATCTTCATTATTTGAATATAGAAGCATGTTATTTAAGCAATAGTCTATTTTGCAACATTCATCTAAGGAAAGTGAGTATAATTCTTCTTTAAAATTAACAAACATGTTTAATATTTGAAGTGCAAAATCTTCATAGGTTTTGCTATCAGAATCTTCAGGGGCTACCTTACTATACATATAGTAAGCTAACATCATTAATGCTTGATCTGAATAAGACATTTCATCTTCTTTTTCACTTATATTTAAGCTAGACTTAGAAGAAGACTCATCATTTTTCTTATTTACAAAAAAACCTTCTGGATTTCTTAAATAGGTATAGTAAAATTCCAGTTGAAGCTTACTTAAATTTTTATAAAAGGCAGCTCTTTTATAAAGTGCACTATTAATATTTTTAAATTTTTCATAGTAAGAACAAAGTCTTAAAAGAGAAAGGGTCATTAATGCATTAGATGAAACTGGAATATCTTTTTTAAAGGTGGTATCATCCCAAGTTTTTGAATACTTAGAAGAATAAATATTAGGCTTTGCTTTTTTATATATACAAATTAATGGGGTATTATTTTTAAAGAATGATATCTCATCTTTTTTAAAGTTTTCTTTAAGATTTTTGTAATTTGTAGATATTCCACACCTAGATTCAAGTACTATATGATTTACTGATTCTTTTGAAAGAAAAAGTAATTGTGATGCCATCTCTTCTTTAGAAAGAGAATTAGCTTTGAAGAATGAACCTATATACTTCAAATAATTCACCTCATGATATTATTTCTTATATATATTAATATGAATTTTTATTATAAATATTACCTAGTGAGTACATAATACTTTTAGGTGAAATAAAGGTTTAGAGGGCTTTTTATAGACATAATTTTTATATATAATCCATGTTGATAAAGGATAAAATAACCAATATACTATTCTTATAATTAGTGTTTTGAAAATAAATTAAGGTAAGGAGATATTGAATGAGAAGTAGTGGAAGAAAAAAAGAACAGATAAGACCAGTTAAAATAACAAGAAACTTTACTAAATATGCAGAAGGCTCTGTATTAATAGAAGTTGGGGATACTAAAGTATTATGTACTGCTTCAATAGAAGAAAAAGTTCCACCTTTTTTAAAGGGTTCTGGAGAAGGGTGGATAACTGCTGAATATAACATGATTCCAAGAAGTACTCAAAGTAGAAAACAAAGAGATATAAATAAACTTAAAATAGATGGAAGAACAATGGAAATACAAAGACTTATAGGAAGAGCTCTTAGATCAGCTGTAGATATGAAAGCTTTAGGAGAAAAAACTATTTGGATAGACTGTGATGTTCTTCAAGCTGATGGGGGAACTAGAACGACTTCTATTACAGGCTCATTTGTGGCGCTAGTTGATGCTGTAAATAAACTTCATCAAAAGAAACATTTTAATGTTTATCCTATAAGACATTTTGTCAGCGCAGTAAGTATTGGAATAGTAGGAGAAGAGAAAGTATTAGACTTATGCTATGAAGAAGACCATGTAGCTAAAGTAGATATGAATGTTGTAATGACAGAAGAGGGAGAATTTATAGAAATTCAAGGTACTGGAGAGATTGGACCTTTTTCAAGAAAAGAATTAGATGAATTATTAAATCTTGCTGAAAAAGGAGCGAAACAAATGATACAAGCACAAAAAAATGCTTTAAAGACAGATTCTTTATGGATCGGAACAGGGAGAGAGTAAAATGAAAAAATTTATACTAGCAAGTAATAATGCACATAAGGTAAAAGAAATAAAAGAAATATTAAAAGATTTTAATTTGAACATATTATCTTTAAATGAAGCAGGAATAGATATAGATGTTGAAGAGGACGGAAAAACATTTGAAGAAAATTCTTTTAAGAAAGCTAATGAAATAAGAAAGTATTTACTTAGTAAGGGTGAAAGTGATTTTATTGTAATGGCTGATGATTCAGGGCTAGAAGTAGATTATTTAAATGGAGCACCAGGTATATATTCTGCTAGATATGCAGGAGAACATGGAAATGATTCTAAAAATAATGAAAAATTATTAGAGGAATTAAAAAATGTTAAAGATGATGAAAGAAAAGCTAATTTTATATGTGTAATAGTTGCAGTTACAGATAAAGGAGAAAAAATAGTAGCAGAGGGAAAAAGTTATGGAGTAATTTTAGAAGCTTTAAGTGGAAATGAAGGCTTTGGATATGATCCTTTATTTTTCGTACCAGAATACAAAAAAACTTTCGCAGAAATGACTTCAGATGAAAAGAATGCTATTAGCCATAGGGGAAGAGCTTTAGAAAAACTAAAGGATAATTTAAAAGGGATACTTAAATAGGAGGAGAAGAAATGAAAGTAGCTATAGTCAGTGATACACATGGAGTTACTCATGTTATTGAATATATAAAAACTTTACTAAATGATTCAGATGTTCTTATACATTTAGGAGATAATATAAATGATGTTAAGTTATTAAGTGAAAGTTTTAAGGGGAAGGTATATTCTATTGTAGGAAACTGTGACTATGAAAGAAATGGGCAAGTTGAGCAAGTTATTGAAATTGAAGGCAAAAAATTTCTAATAACTCATGGTCATAAATATACAGTTAAGTATGGATTAGATAAAATTTACTATAGAGGACTTGAATTAGGGGTAGATGGAGTAATTTTTGGTCATACTCATAGAAAAGTAGCCTTAAAAGAAGGAAATATGTGGATAATAAATCCTGGTAGTCCATCAATACCTAAAGATGGAGAAGCAAGTATAGCTTTTATGAATGTAGATTCTGAAAATATAGAAGTAAGATTTTTTTCTATTTAATTAGAATTAAATTAAAAAATAAGTGTTAATACATAAAAAAAACTATGTATTAGCACTTTTTTTAAAAAGAAAACATAGATTTTATCAGGGTTTCAGAGGATTCGATAAAATTTTCTAAAAAAACTTTAAAAAAAGTGTTGACATAATAATAACTATACTGTAGAATAACTATTGTCGTCGCGAGAGAGCGGCGGTGAAACAAAGCCTTCGGGGTGTGGCGCAGATGGGAGCGCGCGTGGTTTGGGACCATGAGGTCGCAGGTTCGATCCCTGTCACCCCGACCATTATGCGGGTGTAGTTCAATGGTAGAACACCAGCCTTCCAAGCTGGATACCCGGGTTCGATTCCCGGTACCCGCTCCACAAAATGTTTCAAAAGTTAAGTAAAAAAGTGCTTGACAAAACATTTAAAACTAATTAAAATAAATTTTGTTTTTAATGTGTATCTTTAGCTCAGCTGGATAGAGCAACGGCCTTCTAAGCCGTGGGTCAGGGGTTCGAATCCCTTAAGGTACACCATATGGTGGGCGTAGTTCAGTTGGTAGAGCACCAGATTGTGGCTCTGGGTGTCGCGAGTTCGAGTCTCGTCGCTCACCCCATATTGGGATATCGCCAAGCGGTAAGGCAACGGACTTTGACTCCGTCATTCGCAGGTTCGAATCCTGCTATCCCAGCCAAAATGTGATTTGCTAGCTCAGTCGGTAGAGCACGTGACTTTTAATCACGGTGTCCAGGGTTCGATTCCCTGGCAGATCACCAAATTTAATTTGCAGATGTGGCGGAATTGGCAGACGCACTAGACTTAGGATCTAGCGCCTACGGCGTGGGGGTTCGACTCCCTTCATCTGCACCAATTAAATTTAATTTTAAGCATTCAATGCGGGAGTGACTCAATGGTAGAGTGTCACCTTGCCAAGGTGAAAGTTGCGGGTTCGAGTCCCGTCTTCCGCTCCAATATGCGGGTGTAGTTCAATGGTAGAACACCAGCCTTCCAAGCTGGATACCCGGGTTCGATTCCCGGTACCCGCTCCACAAAATGTTTAAAATGTTAAGTAAAAACACTTGACAAAACATTAAAAAACATTTAAAATAATAATTGTTTGATGTGTATCTTTAGCTCAGCTGGATAGAGCAACGGCCTTCTAAGCCGTGGGTCAGGGGTTCGAATCCCTTAAGGTACACCACACTTCGGGGTGTGGCGCAGATGGGAGCGCGCGTGGTTTGGGACCATGAGGTCGCAGGTTCGATCCCTGTCACCCCGACCATTATGCGGGTGTAGTTCAATGGTAGAACACCAGCCTTCCAAGCTGGATACCCGGGTTCGATTCCCGGTACCCGCTCCATAAATGTTTAAAATCATTTCAAAATTTATTAATGTGTATCTTTAGCTCAGCTGGATAGAGCAACGGCCTTCTAAGCCGTGGGTCAGGGGTTCGAATCCCTTAAGGTACACCATATGGTGGGCGTAGTTCAGTTGGTAGAGCACCAGATTGTGGCTCTGGGTGTCGCGAGTTCGAGTCTCGTCGCTCACCCCATATTTTGGGATATCGCCAAGCGGTAAGGCAACGGACTTTGACTCCGTCATTCGCAGGTTCGAATCCTGCTATCCCAGCCAAAAACTTGATTTGCTAGCTCAGTCGGTAGAGCACGTGACTTTTAATCACGGTGTCCAGGGTTCGATTCCCTGGCAGATCACCAAATTTAATTTGCAGATGTGGCGGAATTGGCAGACGCACTAGACTTAGGATCTAGCGCCTATGGCGTGGGGGTTCGACTCCCTTCATCTGCACCATTAAATTTAAACAAGCATTCAATGCGGGAGTGACTCAATGGTAGAGTGTCACCTTGCCAAGGTGAAAGTTGCGGGTTCGAGTCCCGTCTTCCGCTCCATATGCGGGTGTAGTTCAATGGTAGAACACCAGCCTTCCAAGCTGGATACCCGGGTTCGATTCCCGGTACCCGCTCCATTCAAAAGATAACCGAATCGGTTATCTTTTTTTTATTTTTAAAAATATAAGCATCTATAGCTCAGCTGGATAGAGCGTTGGACTTCGAATCCACAGGTCGCGAGTTCGAATCTTGCTAGGTGCACCAATTTTAAGGGTTACAATGATTTTGTAACCCTTATTTTTTTAGGTT
This sequence comes from Clostridium sp. 16K-1-R1, assembly GCF_023921145.1. Lineage (NCBI taxonomy): Bacteria > Bacillati > Bacillota > Clostridia > Eubacteriales > Clostridiaceae > Clostridium > Clostridium sp. 16K-1-R1. The sequence continues at coordinate 2,791,544 of NZ_CP046515.1, read as the reverse complement.
AATTTTTGAAAATAATTAATTAAATGATATTATAAAATTATAGGTAATATATAAGATTTACAATATAGATAAAAGTAAATTAGTAATTATAAAGTTTAAAGTGATTATTAAGTGTTTAGCTAGAGGAGGAAGTAAAATGAGAGTATTAGAAAACCTAGAGCCTAAAAGTGTATTTAGATTTTTTGAAGATTTAACAAGAATACCACATGATTCTGGAAATGAAAAAGAACTTAGTGATTATCTTGTTAAGTTTGCAAAGGAGAGAAATCTTGAAGTTATTCAGGATGAGGCACTAAATGTAATAATTAAAAAGCCTGCTACTAAGGGGTATGAAACTGTACCAGGAGTTATAATTCAAGGGCATATGGATATGGTATGTGAAAAATTAAAGAGTAGTAATCACGATTTTAAAAAAGATCCTTTAAAATTAAGAATTATTGATGATAAATTTGTTTATGCTACAGATACTACTTTAGGAGCAGATGATGGTATTTCCTTAGCCTATGGATTAGCTATCTTAGATTCTAATAATATAGAGCATCCAGCAATAGAGTTTGTAGCAACTACAGAGGAAGAAACAGTTATGGGGGGAGCTACTGCTTTAGATACTTCACTTTTAAAAGGAAAGGTTTTATTAAATATAGATGCTGAAGAAGAAGGAGTATTTATTGCAGGCTGTGCTGGAGGAATAATGGTTTATCCAGAAATAAATGCTGAATTTGAAGAGTTTAATGGAGAAGCTTTAAAATTAGAGATTTCAGGTTTTAAGGGTGGACACTCAGGAATGGAAATCCATAAACAAAGAGGAAATGCTAATAAGTTAATGGGAAGAATCTTATATGCTTTAAGCAAAGAAGTTGACTTTAACATTGCATCAATTAAGGGTGGATCAAAACATAATGCAATACCACAATATTGTCAAAGCATAATTGCAGTTAAGAAAGAACAGGTAGAAAAGGTTAAAGAAATTTGTACTGCCTTAGAAAAAGATTTAAAGGCAGAATACAGAATTGGAGAGCCAGATGTTAATCTTTCTGTTAAAAGTATTGAAGGAGTGGAAAAACAATTAACTAAAAAGGTTACAGAGGATGTAACTAGATTTTTAGTTTTAGTTCCAGATGGATTACAATCTATGAGTCAAGAGATAAATGGATTAGTTGAAAGCAGTTTAAATCTTGGAATAGTAGAAATGGTAGAGGATAAAATTAAATTTATTATTGATATAAGAAGTGCAGTTAAGAGTAAAAAGATAGAAATTACAAATAGAGTAGAGGCTCTTTGTAAAGTTATAGGAGCTAATATGACTAAAGATGGAGATTATCCAGAGTGGGAATATGAAGCAGAATCAAAAATAAAAGATTTAAGCATTAAAACTTACAGTGATTTATTTGGAAGTGAGCCTCAAATAACAGCTTTACATGCAGGTCTTGAGTGTGGAATCTTTAAAGAAAAGATGGGACAAGAGGTAGAAATGATAAGTTTTGGTCCAGATATATTTGATGTGCATACAGCAAATGAGCATTTTAAAATAGAATCTGTTGGAAGATGCTATAGATTCTTAACTGAATTATTAAAGAACATGAAATAATGATTAAAAACTTTATAATAAATTCTATAGTTTAAAGATATTAGTTAAATAAGAATTTAAATTTATGAAAGGTGCATAGGTTAGAATTTATATATAGAAAGAAAACCAGTTTAATATTTTCCTATAAAAAGTACCATAGATCAGAATTAATAATAAGAGTGTGTAGTAATTAAGATTATAAAAATATTATAGTAATAAAGTAGCAAGAAAAAATAAAAGAGGATGCATACAATAATTTTTAATAAAACTTATAGAAAGTAAGTATGAAAATATGTTTTTAAGTTTTATTATTAGATTGTATGTAACCTCTTTTTCTTTAAGGGTAATCATCTTACCACTCTCTGCCATTGTCTCCTGCCATAGAATTATGAGTTATACTTGGATATAGAACAGAATAATGGTCTAATTTATATGTACTAGTATTGAATACAAATAGTATTTTAAAATCTTTTGTTATTTTATATCCAATAATTTTTTCTTTTGATTTAGTTGTAACAGTATAATCAGGCTTCCCAAAAAAGTTTTCTACATTATTTAAATCTAAGCTTTTTAAATCCTTATTTAAAGATCTAATTTCAAAGATTTGATCACCCTTATTACATCCAAATGATAAATTATAGGAATCAAAATTAAAGTAATTTCCTTTAGCTTCAGCAACATAATTTTCACTAGAAGGTTTTCCTAATTTGTCAATTACATCATATATTGAATCACCTAGTTTAAAATCATAGTCAATAATTTCACCTTTTACAGCCTTTTCTTTAATATCTTTTAATAATTTTTCGGCTTTATTATCTAATTTTTTATTAGTATTTTTATTATTGGAAACATTGTTATCTTTGTTATCTTTATGTGAAGCATTGTTAGAGTCAGATTTTTTAGTGTCATTATTAGAACTGTTATTATTATTGGAATTAGAATTTTGCTGATTACTATTTATTATTTCTACAGAAGAATCACTTGATGAATTAGAAGAATTTGTACATCCTACAAATAGCAATGCAAAAATTATAATAACTAAAACTGGTACAAGTAACTTTTTCACTTTAATCACTCCTATTATATTTTTAAAATTAATTAAATTATATATTTTTTGTTTACAAAAAAGTTAACAAATTTATTAATTAATAAAATTTAAGCCTTTTGTTAAAATAAGATAATTCTAATTTTTAAAATAGATTATTAATAATAGTGGAAATAATATAATTTATAGTGTGATAAATGAGATGATAATTTATATAATTACAAATATATTTTCAAATGTTTTTTTAGGTGGATGGAGTGTTATATTATATAAGTAAGCCATTTTAATAAACATTATTAATATTTGGAGTTTATTTTATAAGAATCTCTGAAGTTTTTGTTTTTTTATATATTACACAAAGCCTTATACATATTAATTAATTATAATGAAAAATTTTTATACATATTATAATCTTTAAATATTTAGACAATAGAAAGGAGCTTTATATATGAAAGAATTAATTAATTTATATTTTCTTTTTATAAAATTAGGATTTATGAATTTTGGAGGGGGATATGCTTTATTTCCAATATTACAAAAAGAAATAATTGAAAAAAGAAATTGGATTACTAATGAAGAGTTAATGGATTACTATGCAATTGGTCAGTGTACCCCAGGAGTAATTGCAGTAAATACAGCCACATTTATAGGTCATAAAAGAAAAGGAAATCTAGGAGGAATACTAGCAACCCTTGGTTTTGTTACTCCATCATTAATAATGATAACAATAATTGCTACATTTATTGGAAACTTTTCAGATCTTCCAATAGTTAAGAATGCCTTTGCTGGGATTCGTGTATGTGTAGCAGTATTAATTTTAAATACAGCAATAAATTTAATTAAGACATCAGTAATTGATATTAAAACATGTATTATTTTTGTATTAGTAGCTGGATTTTCTATATTTACAGATATATCTCCTGTTTTATATGTAATAATAGCAGGAATAGCAGGAATAGTATTAAGATCAATTGGAGGTAAAAAGAATGATACTAATTAGATTATTTTTAGAATTTTTTAAAGTTGGTCTTTTTGCCGTAGGCGGTGGAGCTGCTACTATACCATTTCTATATAATATTTCAGATAAAACACATTGGTTTACTCATACTGATCTTGCAAACATGATTGCAATATCTCAATCAGTACCAGGTGCTATGGGAATCAATATGGCAACTTATGTTGGTTATGCAACCTATGGAGTTTTAGGTGCCATTACCTCAACCATAGGTATTATAGTACCTTCAATAATTATAATTTTAATTGTAGCGAGAGTCTTAGCAAAATTTAAAGAAAATAAAAGAGTGGCTGATTGTTTTTATGGATTAAGACCAGCATCAACAGGTCTTTTACTTGCGGCAGGCTTTGAAATAGTAAAAATATCAATATTAACTTTAAATAAATATGCAGAAACACATAATATTACAGATATATT
>NZ_CP046515.1:0-2785000 GCF_023921145.1 Clostridium sp. 16K-1-R1 | reverse complement strand
TTCTATTCTTTGTAAAATGAGAACTATAACTAATATAGGTCAAGCTACAAAGGGCGCATGGTGAATGCCTTGGCATCAGGAGCCGATGAAGGACGTGATAAGCTGCGATAAGCTTCGGGTAGGCGCACATAGCCTGAGATCCGAAGATCTCCGAATGAGGAAACTCACATGGGAAACCCCATGTATCATTAAGTGAATACATAGCTTAATGAAGGTAACCCAGGGAACTGAAACATCTAAGTACCTGGAGGAAGAGAAAGAAAAATCGATTTTCTTAGTAGCGGCGAGCGAAAGGGAAAGAGCCCAAACCGGAAACTTGTTTCCGGGGTTGTGGACAGAACATAACGATTGGTAGGACGTAATCGAAGAGAACTGGAAAGTTCCACCGTAGAAGGTAATAGTCCTGTAGATGAAACGGGAAATCAATCAGTTCTGATCCAGAGTACCACGAGACACGTGAAACCTTGTGGGAAGCAGGGAGGACCACCTCCCAAGGCTAAATACTACCTGATGACCGATAGTGAAGCAGTACCGTGAGGGAAAGGTGAAAAGAACCCCGGGAGGGGAGTGAAATAGAACCTGAAACCGTGTGCCTACAACCGCTCAGAGCCCCTTATGAGGGTAATGAGGTGCTTTTTGTAGAACGAGCCAACGAGTTACGGTATGTAGCAAGGTTAAGTACTTAAGGTACGGAGCCGAAGGGAAACCGAGTCTGAATAGGGCGACTAGTTGCATGCCGTAGACCCGAAACCGGGTGACCTATCCATGGCCAGGTTGAAGCGAGGGTAAAACCTCGTGGAGGACCGAACCACGTTGCTGTTGAAAAAGCATGGGATGAGCTGTGGATAGCGGAGAAATTCCAATCGAACCCGGAGATAGCTGGTTCTCTCCGAAATAGCTTTAGGGCTAGCGTCGAGTATGAGTAGTGGAGGTAGAGCACTGAATGGGCTAGGGGGCATAGCGCTTACCAAACCTTATCAAACTCCGAATGCCACATACTTTGAGCTCGGCAGTCAGACTACGAATGATAAGATCCGTGGTCAAAAGGGAAACAGCCCAGATCGTCAGCTAAGGTCCCAAAGTGTAAGTTAAGTGGGAAAGGATGTGAGATTTCTAAGACAACTAGGATGTTGGCTTAGAAGCAGCCATTCATTAAAAGAGTGCGTAATAGCTCACTAGTCGAGAGATCTTGCGCCGAAAATGTAACGGGGCTAAACTTACCACCGAAGCTACGGGCTTGAACTTAGTTCAAGCGGTAGGAGAGCGTCGTAACCGGGCTGAAGTCGTACCGTAAGGAGCGGTGGACTGGTTACGAGTGAGAATGTTGGCATCAGTAGCGAGATGTGAGTGAGAATCCCACAGGCCGAAAACCTAAGGTTTCCTCAGGAAGGTTCGTCCGCTGAGGGTTAGTCGGGACCTAAGCCGAGGCCGAAAGGCGTAGGTGATGGACAACTGGTTGATATTCCAGTACCACTACCATCGTTATTATCGATGGCGTGACGCAGGAGGATAGTGTGTGCTAGCTATTGGATGCTAGTCTAAGCGTTTAGGCAGTGAGAGTAGGCAAATCCGCTCTCATAATGCTGAGGCGTGATGGGGAAGGTTCTACGGAACTGAAGTACATGATTCCACGCTGCCAAGAAAAGCGTCTAGAGAGAGAAGTAGTGCCCGTACCGCAAACCGACACAGGTAGGTGAGGAGAGAATCCTAAGGCCGGCGGAAGAATTACAGTTAAGGAACTCGGCAAATTGACCCCGTAAGTTCGCGAGAAGGGGTGCCTACGAGAGTAGGCCGCAGAGAATAGGCCCAAGCAACTGTTTAGCAAAAACACAGGTCTCTGCTAAAGCGTAAGCTGATGTATAGGGGCTGACGCCTGCCCGGTGCTGGAAGGTTAAGGGGAACACTTAGCGCAAGCGAAGGTGTGAACTTAAGCCCCAGTAAACGGCGGCCGTAACTATAACGGTCCTAAGGTAGCGAAATTCCTTGTCAGGTAAGTTCTGACCCGCACGAATGGCGTAATGACTTGGGCACTGTCTCAACTGTAAATCCGGCGAAGTTGTAGTGCGAGTGAAGATGCTCGCTACCCGCGATTGGACGGAAAGACCCCGTAGAGCTTTACTGTAGCTTAGCATTGAGTTTTGGTATTGTCTGTACAGGATAGGTGGGAGACTAGGAAACCAGGGCGTCAGCCTTGGTGGAGTCGACCTTGGGATACCACCCTGACAGTACTGAAATTCTAACTGGCGGCCATGAATCTGGTCACAGGACATTGTTAGGTGGGCAGTTTGACTGGGGCGGTCGCCTCCTAAAAAGTAACGGAGGCGCCCAAAGGTTCCCTCAGAACGGTCGGAAATCGTTCGAAGAGTGCAAAGGCAGAAGGGAGCCTGACTGCGACACCCACAAGTGGAGCAGGGACGAAAGTCGGGCTTAGTGATCCGGTGGTACCTCGTGGGAGGGCCATCGCTCAACGGATAAAAGCTACCTCGGGGATAACAGGCTGATCTCCCCCAAGAGTCCACATCGACGGGGAGGTTTGGCACCTCGATGTCGGCTCGTCGCATCCTGGGGCTGAAGTAGGTCCCAAGGGTTGGGCTGTTCGCCCATTAAAGCGGCACGCGAGCTGGGTTCAGAACGTCGTGAGACAGTTCGGTCCCTATCCGTCGCGGGCGTAGGAAATTTGAGAGGAGCTGTCCTTAGTACGAGAGGACCGGGATGGACTGACCTCTGGTGTACCAGTTGTTCCGCCAGGAGCACAGCTGGGTAGCTAAGTCGGGAATGGATAAACGCTGAAAGCATCTAAGCGTGAAGCCAACCTCAAGATGAGATTTCCCATAGCGTAAGCTAGTAAGATCCCTTGAAGAACACAAGGTTGATAGGTCGGGGGTGTAAGCATGGTAACATGTTCAGCTGACCGATACTAATAGATCGAGGGCTTGACCAAATATAGTATTAATTATGTGCAATTTTGAAAGAACAAAATCTTTCAATAAAATGTTCCTCGGTAGCTCAATGGTGGAGCACTCGGCTGTTAACCGATAGGTTGGAGGTTCGAGTCCTCTCCGAGGAGCCATTTTTTTTTTGCAAAAATTTGATTTAAAATAGATTATTTAAGTTATGAATTAATAGTTATATTAATTTATAGCTTTTTTTGTATTTAAAGAAAATTTTATTTAATTTAGTATTTTTAGTGTAAGCTATTTGTAATTAAAGAAAGTGTGATATTGTATATAATTAAGAAAGGATAAAATAATATCTTTTTTTATTAACAAAAAACTTTAGTTGTATTGGTATAATTAAAAAGGAACAACGCAATATTATTACATAATTAATGTAATTAAAGAATTTAATATATTTAAATTTAAAAAGTATATATAAGGAGTTGAAGAATAGAGATGAAGATTTTATTAGTAGAAGATGAAGAAAGTATAAGAGGCTTTTTAAGAATAAATTTTCAAAGAGAAAACTTTCAAGTTATAGAATGTGAAAGTGGAGAGGAAGGAGTAAGAAAGGCTTTAATAGAAAAGCCAGATATAGCAATACTTGATGTTATGTTACCTGGCATGAATGGGTTTGAAGTATGTCAAAAGTTAAGAGAAAGTTTTCCTAGAATGGGAATAATAATGTTAACTGCTAAAGGTGAAGATATGGATAAAATCATGGGGCTTCAGTTTGGAGCAGATGATTATGTTTTAAAACCATTTAATCCACTAGAGATAACTTTAAGAGTAAAAGCATTAATAAGAAGGTTAGAAGGAATAAATGAAGAAAATAATAGTGATTGTATAGAAGTAGATAATTTTAAATTAGATTTATATTCTCAAAGTTTATATAAAGAAAATGTAGAAATAGATGTAACACCTAAAGAGTTTTTACTAATGAAAATATTCATGCAAAACCCAGGAAAGGCCTTTACTAGAGATGAATTGTTGAATTTAGTATGGGGAATAGACTTTTTTGGAGATCCAAAGATAGTTGATGTTAATATAAGGAGATTAAGATCTAAAATAGAAGAAAACTCTTCAAAACCTAAATACATAGAAACTGTATGGGGAACAGGATATAGGTGGAAGAGATAAATCTGTTTTTGTGAAAATCCTAAAACATTATGATTAGAATAGGATTTAGATGGAAAGGATAAATCTATATATTACAGTATTCATAGGAATTTTATAAAGAGATATAAAGTATAGAGTGAATATTAAAGCTTATATTTTAAGTTTTTAGTATATATAGGTGAAAGATAGGTGCATATTTTATGAAGAGTATAAAGACTAGGCTAATGAAAAACTTTTTAGTTCTTTTATTATCAACTATTATTATAGTTTCAGCCATGTTTTTGATTTTTATTTCTAGATATTATTATCAAAATACAGAGGAAATATTATTAAGTCAAATTAATATATCTGTAGATTTTTATAAAAGATATTTATCAAATGTTAGTCTAGAAGAAAATGTTTATGAAGATGTAGATATATTTTGGAAGCAAACAGATGCTCAAGTTCAAATTTATAACTTAAAAGGGCAGTTAATAATGGATTCTATAGGTTTAGAGCCTAAAGAGTATAATACTCCTGTAGATGTAAAAAGAGCCTTAGAAGGAGATACAGCAAAGTGGGTGGGGACTGTACCAGATTATACTGGTAAAGTAATGGCAATTTCAGCACCACTTAGAAATTCTTCAAATGAAATTGTAGGAGTTATTAGATATATAAGTTCACTTAGAAATGTGGATAATTTTATATTAAATTTCTTTTTAGTATTTTTAGTAATAGGATTAACAGTTTTAGCTATTGGTATAATTTTAAGTTACTTCTTAGCTAATAGTATAGTAAATCCAATTACAGAATTAATAAAAGTTTCTGAACAAATGGCTAAGGGAAATTTAAAAGTAAGAAATAAGATTGTTACTAATGATGAAATTGAAAAGTTAGCTGATAGTCTTAATATAATGGCAGAGGAAATTGAAAATAGGGAAATATTAAAAAATGAATTTATTTCTTCAGTTTCTCATGAACTTAGAACACCATTAACATCAATAAAAGGTTGGGCAATAACTTTAAATAATGATTTTACAGATAGAGAAACCTTAAAGATGGGCTTTGACATAATTGAAAAAGAAGCTGATAGATTAAGTAATATGGTAGAGGAGCTATTAGACTTTTCAAAGTTTGTTAGCGGAAAAATAAAATTGAAATATGAAGAAATAAACCTAAAAGAATTTATAGAGTACTTAAGGTTATATATGAATCCTAGGGCAGAAAGAGAACATAAAGAACTTATACTAAAAGGGATTACAGAGGACTTTATAATTGTAGGAGATAAGGACCGATTAAAGCAAGTATTTATAAATATAATAGATAATGCTTTTAAATTCACTCATGAAAATGAAAAGATAACAATAGAGTTTGTATATGCTGATGAAGGAATCTATATAAACATAATTGATACTGGATGTGGAATAAGTAAAGAAGAGTTGCCTAGAGTAAAAGAGAAATTTTACAAGGGTAAAAATTCAAAGTCACAAAATGGAATAGGATTATCAATATGTGATGAAATTATAGCTTTGCATGAAGGGACTTTGGAGATTTATAGTGAATTAGGTAAGGGAACGAAAGTGGTTATATATTTACCTAAGAAATTAATCAGGAGTGTTGAGGATGATTTAAATTAATCAAAAGAGGTGTTTTATGAAGAAAATTTTTTTAGTCTTCTTTACTATTATTAGCTTTTTTATGATGGGATGTTCTCAAAAAGAATCTTTTGATATATCTAAAATAACTCCACCAGAGTCAGATAATATAAAGATATTAGGGGAATGGGAAGTAGTAAGTAAGTTACATGATAGTGATGAAAATAATTCAGGTAGCGTAAGTGGTGCTTTTCACTTAGAGAAAGATGATATTGTTAATATAAGTAAGGATGGCGTAGTTGCAAATGGAATTAGCATAGTTAATCCAAAGTTTAAGTTAAAGAGAATGGAGAGAGAGGTATTCTTTAGAGAAATAGATAATATATCAATAAAAAATGAAATAAAGGATGCAATAAAAAGTGAATATATAGATGTGAATTCTATATATGATAGTAATAAAACATATTTAAGTATTATTTCAATTAATGATGATGAAGCATATTTATTATTAACTGATAATCTTATTAAACTAAAAAAAGTTTCTAATGTTGTTACAAAAGAAGAGATTAGTGAATCAGAGAAATCAGATAGCGATAAGAATACTAAAAGAGAAAATACTATAAGTCCAGAGTACTATCAAAAGGATGTAGGAATTTTACTTGGACTTAAGGAACCTGCGCATATAGAAGATGATGATTTTGAGGAAGCTTCTTATAAAACTTTATGGATTTCTGTAATTAATAATGAATTACAGCCAATAATGGTTTTAGATAATTCTCTTTTATTACCAAGAATAAATGGATTCTCCAATATAAGTTTAAGTTCAACTTTAGATAATGGTAAATTTGAAAATAAACTTAAGGTTACAAGTAAAAAGAAAGATCCTAATGATAAGACTGAAATAAAGGGTGAGAAAAATACTGAAGGAATATATGAAGAAATAACCTTTGTAGGAAATGACTATATAGGATTAGAGTCTTATTCTGGAAGTGATGATTTTAGAGGTACTTTTAATGAGTATAGTATAATTCCTATTAATACTATGGATACTCATAAGAGTATGGATATAGTAAATTTATTTGGAAAAGAACAAGAGGAGAATTTTAATAAAAGTGAAAAGAATGCTATTCAAAAGTATGATATTGATGGAAGAGAGTATTATTCTAAAAATAAATACTCAAATATAACTCTTCAAAGGAAAAATGGTAATTGGCATTTAGAAGGAATATTAAACGAAAAAAGTTCAATGGATTACCCTAAAACTTTTGATATAAATATAAATCCAGTTCCTATATTAGTGAATTATGATACTTTGGCAGTTCCATGGAGTCAGGTTTTATCTCTTGGAAGAGATGTTAGAGATGTTGTTACAGCACCAAATGGGAAAATAGCCATAACATTGGCTAAAGATAAGTTATCAATATATAAAGTTATTGATGGCCGAATTGGAGAAAGATTAGGGGAAATAAATATAAATAACGATGAAAAGATTGTAATGGCTGAATGGGCTGTAGGAGATTATGTAAAGTATTGGGATGAGACTGTTGAAAATGTATATGGTGCTAAGAAAATAAGTGAATAGAATATAATAATTTATTATTAAAGTATAAATATAGGACAGTAGATAGTTTGGTGTAAAAAAACAAAACTATCTACTGTTTTTTTAGTTTTAGGTCTCTAGAAAAGAAAAAGGAGCTGATATAAAATCAGCTCTCTTTTTTTTAATTATTTTTAGAATTATCATTAGGTATTTTATCTTTAAAATAATCTGCTCTAATCATTTTATCAGATAGATCTAATACATTTCCTACTATTTCTTTTTCTTTATCTGTAAGTTCACCTTTAATTGTTTTATCAGTTAAAACAGCGTAAGATCTCTTAGTGTTTAATAGATTTCTACCTAAAGCTGTATTTTGATATACATTATTATCTACGCCTAATAGATATAAAAGAGTTGGCATTATATCTATTTGACCACCGTAAACATCGTCTTTTACAGGTGTCTTAATGCTTGGATTATAGATAATTAATGGAACTGTATGATTTCCATTATCTAACCACCAAGATTCAGGATTAGATAAGGATTCTATCTTACTGTTATAGTATTTATGAGGACCAGCATGGTCACCTTCTATTGCAATAACAGTGTTATCTAAAAGACCATCTTTTTTAAGTGATTCTATGAACATTCCTATTTTAGCATCTGTATAATGAATACTTTGGAAATATCCTCCTAAAACATTATCATCAAGTTCAGGGCTAAGTTTTAATTCACGGTATTCCTTTGGTAAATCAAATGGTCCGTGGCTTGTTAAAGTAACTGTAAATGCATAGAATGGTTGTTTTAATTCTTTAATCATTGGTTCAATTTGTCTAAAGTAGCTTCCGTCACTTAATCCAAGACCTATATTTTCATCACGATCAAATGAATAGTAATCTACAAATTTATCAAAACCTATACCATTTAAACCTTGAGCATAGTTCCAGAAAGAACCTTTATCTGAATGGATAGCAATAGTGCTATAGCCATCTTTTTCTAAGATATTAGGTAATGAGTTATAAGTTGTAGCTGGATTTCTAAAGAAAGTACTTCCTTGTCTTAATGGTAACATAGAAGTATTAACCATTAAGTCAGAATCAGAGCTTGTACCTTCGTTAACTTGTTCAAATATATTAGGCAAGTAAATTGAATTATTTAATAACTTATTTATGTTTGGAGTTATTTCTTGTCCATCTACTTTTTTATTTATAACAAAGTCTTCAAGGGACTCAACTTGTATTACTATTAAGTTCTTTCCTTTGAACATTCCCTTAAATTCATTATCAGGAAGATTCTCATTTTTGAAATCATAATATTCTTTTATTTTTGCTTCATCATCAGCTGTCATTTTATAAGGTTTAGAATTCTTATAAACATTATATATATCAAAAATATGATAACCAATTGGTGAGAAGTATTCTACTGTGTTAGTTGGATCATAGTTACTAAATAAGTATGAATTTTTAACATTTTCTCTTTTTAATACATTAACGTTAAAAGGAACATAGCCTATATAACAAATTGATACAAGTAAAACAATTAAAGTACCTTTCCAATTAGACTTACAGTTTTTAAAGCTTTTTCTAAAAATTATAAAAGCTATTATTAAAATAATAAAGTCTACGAAGAATAGTAAGTCATATGGACTAGCCATTGAAAAAATACTATCTCCAAGATTATCTAAGTTAGCAGTTTGTTTTAATAGCATTACTGATGGAACTGTTTGGAATCCTCTAAAATACCAAATATCCATTACTGTAATTAAGGTTATAAATAAATCTACAATTATTAATGAGAAAAATTTACCTTTGTTTTTAAATAAAAAACATATACTTACAAATATTGCTGCAAATGCTATGTAATAATTAATAAAATAAGAAGCTTGTCTATATCCTAAACCAAAATTAAGTGTGTAAAGGTTTTGGTTTAAAGAGAAACCTAAAAAAAGTGCTCCTTTTAAAACTATGGCTATAAGAGTAAATATGTAAAAACCTAGTCTTATTAAAGCATTTTTATTAAGAGACTCCTTAAATTTAGAAAGCCCGTTATTTAATTTAACTTTTTCTTGCATTGAAACACCCCTTCTTTTATTATTCAAAGCTGTTAATATTATATCATAAAACAATATGTTCATAGTATGAAGGAATTATTACAAAAAAGTTTAAAAAGAACTTTTTTAGAATAACTTTGATTTTCTCAATTTACAAAAATGTGATATCTTTATAATATAGATTATTTTAAGAGGTGAGGTCATGAAAAAAATAGATTGTTTAGGTATGGCTTGTCCAATGCCAGTTATAAATACAAAAAAATATTTTGATTCAATAGAAGAAGGGGTTGCAGAAGTATTAGTTGATAATGAAGTAGCAAAAAATAATATCTGTAAGTATGCAGAAGGATGTGGATATAATTTTGATGCTTCAGAAAAAGAGGGAAATTATATAATTAAAATAGAAAAAAATGGTGAGAATAAAATAGAAAAGAAGGAAGATGACTTTGTAATAGTAGTAGGTACTGATAAGTTAGGTCAAGGTAATGATGATTTAGGTACTATACTTATGAAAGGATACCTATATACCTTATCAGAAAGTGATATCATACCTAAGGAACTTATATTCTTAAATGGTGGAGTTAAGCTTACTGTTAAAGGATCAGAAGTTTTAGAATCATTACAAAACTTAGAAAAGCGTGGAGTTAAGATACTAAGTTGTGGAACTTGCTTAGATTTTTATGGAATAAAAGATAATTTAGCTATAGGAGAAATAAGCAATATGTACACTATAGTTGAATCTATGAATACTTCTAATAAGGTAATAAAGTTATAATACTTTTGAGAGGAGAAAATATTTTTAGAGTATGGAGAATATTTTATGTGAGTATGATGTTGTAGTTGTTGGTGGCGGAATAAGTGGAATGGCAGCAGCTATAAGATCAAAAGAAAATGGCATAGGAAAAGTTCTGCTTCTTGAAAGAGAAGATGTTTTAGGTGGAGTTTTAAATCACTGCATACATTGCGGCTTTGGAAAAGAAATTTTAGGAGAAGCTGTTACTGGAAGTGAATTTGTAGAGTACTTAGTTCATAAAGTTCATAAACTAGGTATAGATGTTAAATTAAATACTACTGTATTAGAGATAAGTAAAGATAAAGAAATAAGTTATGTTAATCCAGATGAAGGTATGAAAAATATGAAAACTAGGGCAATAGTTCTAGCTACTGGAAGTAGAGAAAAGTTTAAGGGAAATGTAAGTGTTCCTTTAAATAAATTTACAGGTATATATACTTCTGGAACTGCTCACAGATTTATAAATCTTTATGGTTATCTTCCAGGGAAAAAGATAGTTATAATAGGTTCACATGATAGTGATATGATTGTTGCTAGAAGGCTTATTATAGAGGGAGCTAAAGTAGAAGCAATAATTGAAAGTAAGGATTATTTAAATTCTTCTCAATATATTGTGGAAAATATAATTGAGGCCTTTGATATTCCTGTTAAACTTGGATATACAGTAAATGAAGTTTTAGGTACTGAAAGAGTAGAGGGAGTAATTATAAGCAAAGGTGGAGAAGAGGAAAGTTTTATAAAATGTGATTCACTTTTAATATCAGTTCCATGGATACCAGAAAGTGCTTTAGGTAAAAAGATGGGATTAAGAATTTCTAATAGTAGCGAAACTATTTTAGTAAATGAAAACTTTGAAACATCAGAAAGTGGAATATTTGCTTGTGGAAATGTTCTGCATGCCTATGAACTATCTGACTTAGCAACAAAAGAAGGATTTAAAGTTGGAGATGCCATTAAAGAGTATCTTGAAAAGTAATTTTTAATAAGACTAAAATTCAGATTAATATTTAAGTTAATTTTGAATTTTAGTCTTATTTTATGCTTTAAAGAAGGTTATGATTACAAAGAAATATTTGTTTCAGTGAAATTTTCAAAATTTCAAAGGTATAGAATTAAAGATAATTTTTTAAACTCATTCTTACTAAGTTAGATACTAATATATTTCCTTTTATGCTTAAGTGTAATCCATCAGTATAATTTAAAGAATCAAAAGGAAGATTAGAGTTTAAATCTATAAATAACAAATTGTTTTTTTCACAGAATAAATCTAATTCTCTAGCATATTTATGGAGCTTAGAATTACATTTTTCATAATCAATAGAAGAATCCCACCTTTTAATAGCTAAATCACCATATATTTTAGGGGGAGATAAAATTATTGGTTTTATGTTAAGTGAATTACAATCATCAGTCATTAAGCTTATGTTATCAATAATTGAACTAATAGATTTATTCATTATAATATCATTTGAGCCACACATAATTAAACAAATCTTAGAATCACTTGATTTTAAGATTTCATATATTCTAGATAAAATACCAGTTGAAGTGTCACCATTAACCCCTTTGGTTATGAATTTGTTTTTTTCATCATTTAAAAGAGAAACCCAAGAATTTTCTTGTCCTACACCATAGCCAAAGGTAAGAGAGTCACCTATACAAATTATATTCATATAATCACCTACATTCTTAGTAAACATTTTTTGCAAATAATGGTTGTCCCTTTATTAGCTGTAACAAAATCATTTCCAATAATAGCTTTATTACAAATAGCACATACCTTATTTGAACTTTCTTTATTTATGGAAGAACTTTTTTCTTCTTTATTAGTATTAGTATTAGTAGTTTTTCTTTTTTTATTAGGTGGTGGTGAATAAAGAAGTTTTTCAACTTTTTCTTCACGTTTATTTATTTCATAATTAAAACTATAAGAACTTTCGCCAAAAAGTTCTAATTCAAATCTAGGATTTTCTTTATCATAAAATTCCTCTGTTATTATTCTTCTTATTTGCATATCATTTATTATTAATCCACTCTTTTCAATTCCATCGAAGATACTTTTTGTTATGTTACCTGTATCGGGATGTCTCTTAGAACTTTTATAATAAACTTTTAACACAGCTATTAAAGATTCTTCTAAAATAACATTAGGATTTTGAATTCTTGCTTCGTAAGCAATTTGTTCTTCATACAATGCATATCTATCATGATATTTTCCAGAATTGGATGGTAAAATTGCTCTACCCTGTGCATTTGATAGCTTGAAATTTGATTTAGTAATAGGTGAGCCTTTTACTATAACTTTTGCGTATGAATTCATAGTAAACCTCCAATCATATGATATAATAATATAGATTATATCATAATGTAACATTATGTATTTACATTTCTTGAAAGTATTTAACAGATAAAGTATAATACTCTATGTTTACATGAAAAATTAAAATTAAGAGGGATAAAAATGGATAAAAAAATTATATTAGCAATAGAAAGTAGTTGTGACGAAACAGCGGCAGCTGTAGTAGTCAATGGTAGAGAAGTTTTATCAAATATAATATCTTCTCAGATAGATATACATACAAAATTTGGTGGAGTAGTTCCAGAGGTTGCATCAAGAAAACACATAGAAGCTATAAATGCAGTAGTAGAGGAAGCCTTAGAAGTTGCAGGAGTAACATTTGATGACATAGATGCAATAGCAGTTACATATGGTCCTGGTTTAGTTGGAGCACTTTTAGTAGGACTTCAATATGCTAAAGGATTAGCATACTCTTTAGATAAACCATTAATAGGAGTTAATCATATAGAAGGGCATATAAGTGCTAACTTTATAGATCATAAAGATTTAGAACCACCTTTTGTTTGCTTAGTTGTTTCAGGAGGACATACTTTTGTAGTCCATGTTGAAGACTATGGAAAGTTTGAAATAATAGGCGAAACAAGAGATGATGCAGCAGGAGAAGCTTTTGACAAGGTAGCAAGAGCCGTAGGATTAGGATATCCAGGAGGACCTAAAATAGATAAATTAGCTAAGGAAGGAAATAGTGATGCTATAAAATTCCCAAAAGCTAATTTCCATGATGATACCTTAGATTTTTCATTTAGTGGAGTTAAATCAGCTGTCTTAAATTATCTAAATAAGATGGAAATGAAAAATGAAGAAATAAATAAAGCTGATGTTGTAGCTAGTTTCCAAAAGGCCGTAGTTGAAGTATTAACTGATAATGCAATAAAAACTTGTAAGATGAGAAAGGCAGATAAAATAGCCATTGCAGGTGGAGTTGCTTCTAATAGTGCTTTAAGAGAAAATCTTCTTAGAGAAGGAGAAAAGAGAGGAATAAAGGTTTTATTCCCATCACCAATACTTTGTACAGATAATGCTGCCATGATAGGAAGTGCTGCATATTTTGAATTATTAAAGGGAAATGTATCTGAAATGAGTCTTAACGCAAAACCTAATTTAAGATTAGGAGAAAGATAGGGGATGAATTATCAATGAGGTTTATTCCGTACTCAAATGGATTTCATAAAATGAACAAGAATATAAAAATAAAGCCTATAAACGTAATTAGGAATATTTTTATATTTATATTAGCTCTAGTATTTATAGGCTTTGCTTATCAAATGATATTAAACAAAATCGATAGTAAAAAAATAGAACCAGATAACAAGTATGTAAGAATTGATAGTAAAAAAAATTATTATAATTTCCAAGGAGAAAGTAAACCAACTATAATAATGAGTTCTGATATAGGCTTAGGATTAAGTGAATGGAGTAAGGTTCAAGAGCTTATAGAAAAGGAATATGGGTATAGAACTTTTTCTTATGATAGACCAGGATATGGTTTTTCAGAATCAGTAAAAGATGATGGTGTTAAAGAACAAGCTCAGCATCTTAGAATGATTCTTAAAAAATCAGGGATTGGTGGACCATACATACTTGTTGGAGAAGGATATGGTGGATTAGTAATGTGTAACTTTGCTGAACTTTATCCTGACTTAGTTCAAGGAGTTATTCTCGTAGATCCAATAAGTGAAGAAGCTTTAAGTAAAAATAAAGACTATATGAAACAGTATTCAAGTGAAAAAATCAGTAGATTTATACAAAAGTATGGTTCATACTTTGGATTAACATCAATAATGAATAAATTTGGTATGTTAAAAAATCCAAATGGTTTAGAGGAAAATTTAAGTAATGAAAATCTTAAGGTTTATAATATTTTAAGAACAAAAAGTGATTATAATAGTGGATACTATAGTGAGCTTACGAATATTTTAGAGCAAAGTAGTAATTCACAAAAATCTGGTTTATTAAATGGTAAACCTTTGAGCATAATAGTTAATGATAATGCTTTTACTAAGGAGCAAGAGAGTTTAAAGAAACTTACTTTAGACAATAAAGTTCAAATAATAAATGCTAAGAATAAGACAGATGTTATACCTTTAGAAAAGCCAGAATTATTTTTAGATAGCATAAGATTTATTCAAGATAATAGCTTGGAAGAGCAGAATTAGCCTAAGAATATAGACATATCCTATGACATAGAAATGACATAAACATGACATATAAATGACACAAAAAATGGTTATTATAAACATGTGGAAAACAAATGTTTAGGAGGGTATGAACAATGAGTGATTTCAATAAAAAAGATGAAAACTTAAATGACTACTTTGGTTTTGATGATAAAGAAAATAAAACTTTAGATTCAGATAAGGACATAAAAGACAAAGAAAATATAGAGTCAAATAATGATACGAAGCAAACTAACATAGATGAAACTCAGCAATTAAATATAGATAATGAAATTAATTCGAAAGATGAAGTTAAAAAAGATGATGATAAAAACTTCTCTGACGTAAAATCAAAAAGCTCAAAAGAATCTAATGATAATAGTAAAAACAAAAAAGTAAAGAAAAAGAGTGGATTTAAAAGAGGAATAGCTCTAGTAGCAGGTGCTGTCATAGTTGCTATACTAGGAGGAGCTATAGGTGCTGGCGGAGTTTATTATGCTTTTAAAAATAGC
Source organism: Clostridium sp. 16K-1-R1 (assembly GCF_023921145.1). NCBI lineage: Bacteria > Bacillati > Bacillota > Clostridia > Eubacteriales > Clostridiaceae > Clostridium > Clostridium sp. 16K-1-R1. Next base: position 2,769,961 of record NZ_CP046515.1, on the reverse strand, counting down.
ATACCAGTAAGTACACTAGAGAATAATAGTAATACCTCAGTTAATCCACCAGCCTTTAAAGGTGAAGATGGAGAATTAACTGTTCCACAAGTAGTTGAAAAAGTTACACCTGCCGTTGTAGGAGTATCCACAAAGAGCTTAGTAAGAGACCAATTCTTTAATGTAAAAGAACAAGAAGGATTAGGATCTGGATTTATAATAAATGAAGATGGATATGTAGTTACAAACTACCATGTTATAAATGGAGCTCAAGAAGTTAAAGTAATATTCTCTGATGGAAAAGAAGTAAATGCTAAGGTTGTAAATTACGATGCAGAAAGAGATATTGCAGTAATAAAAATAACAGACGATGTTAAAATGCCTGGAATAGCTCAATTAGGAGATTCATCTACAGTTAAGGCTGGTGAAGAAGTAATTGCTATAGGAAATCCTCTAGGAAAAGAATTTAGTTCAACAGTAACTAAGGGTATAGTAAGTTCACCAAATAGAAAGATGAAGACTGAAAACGGAAATGTATTAGATTATATACAAACAGATGCAGCTATTAACCCTGGTAACAGTGGTGGTCCATTAATAAACTCTAAGGGAGAAGTTATTGGAATAAACACTGCTAAAAAAGTTGGTGAAGATATTGAAGGTATAGGATTTGCAATTCCTATAAATGAAGTTAAAACAAGATTAGGTTCATTATCAAAACCAATATTAAAACTTGGTATTACAGCTAGAACTGTTACTCCAGAATTAGCAAAAGAAAATAAGCTAGAAGAAGGAGTTTATGTTGTAGGAGTACAAGAGTTTAGTCCAGCAGAAAAAGCAGGATTAAAAATAGGTGACTTAATAGTTGAATTTGGTGGAAAAAGAGTAAAAACTTTAGAAGAATTAAATCAAGTTAAAAGTCAATATAATGATGGAGATTCAGTACCAGTTGAAATAATTAGAGATGGTAAGAAAGTAAACTTAAATTTAACATTAGTTGCTAATTAGTTTAATTAAGGATGTATATCAAATAATTTTATTATTATTTTGATATATATCTTTTTTATTGAAAATAAAATGTAAAATTTTAGATAAAAATCAAATATATTCAAAGAAATTCATTGTTAATTATTATATTTGACTATAGAATAGTAGTAATAGTCATTTTAAATATATATTTTATCTAAAATAAAAATACATGGTGTAAGCAAAGAATGGTATTAGTTTAGGAGGATTATATATGAAAAAATTAGTATTATTATGTACACTAGGAATGTCTACATCTTTATTAGTTTCTAAAATGAGAAAAGCTGCAAAGGAATTAGGGATTGATTGTTCTATAGTTGCAATAGGAGAATATGAGCTTAAAAAATATGAAAAAGAGGCAGATATAATAATATTAGGACCTCAAGTAAGGTATTTATTTAATAGTTTAAGAAAAAAAATAGATAGTAATATACCAATAACTCTTATAAATAGTGCAGATTATGGAACCATGAATGGGAATAAGATTTTAAATCAAGCCTTAGCACTAATGGATAATAAGGAATTATCCACAAATAATTTGTAAGAAATTTTAATAGGGGATCGTATAAGAAGTTTTTTTAAAAAGGGCCTTATACGATTTTTATTTATATATTTAATAAATTGAAAATTTAAATATATATATATTGAATTGAATAAGTTAGTCAAATATACTAAAAAAATAGTGAGGTTTTAAGGAGGAGAGTATTTGGAGAAATTAGTGCTTGGTATAATAGGTATTTTCTTTGTAATTAGTGGATTTGATCACATAAATAATAATAAATTAGGATTGGGAGATAAATTTAAAGAGGGTATGATATCCATGGGATCAATAGCTATATCCATGGTAGGGATATATTCTCTTTCGCCTTTAATAGGAGAAGGCATAGGATTCTTATTAACTCCAATAAGCAATTTTATAGGAATTGATTCATCCATATTTCCATCAATGTTTTTAGCTGTAGATATGGGAGCCTTAGGGATTGCAGAAAGTTTATCATCAAATATTCACATGTATTGGATTTCTGGGGTAATAATAGCTTCGACTTTAGGGGCTACCATAAGCTTTTCTATTCCCTTAGCTTTAGGAATTATAGAGGAGAAGTATCTTGAAGACCTAACAACAGGTTTATTATATGGAATAATGACTTTACCTATAGCGCCAATAGTTGCAGGTTTATTTTTAGGAGTTGATATTAAATTATTACTATTTAATATTTTGCCATTAATAATATTTGCTATATTATTAGCAGTTTTTATGAATAGGTTTAAAGATACGACAGTGAAATTCTTTATTAAATTAGGTAAGCTTATACAGCTTGTTAGTATATTAGGGCTTTTAGTTTTAGGATTTTTATCTATTATAGGAATAAAGCCTATAGGAAGTATTTTACCTATAGATGAGGCTTTAAGTGTGGTTGGTAAAATAGCTATATTCTTAGGAGGAGCATATCCTTTAATTAATTTTATAACAGAAAAGTTTTCAAAGGTCTTAAGTAAAATAGGAGAAAAGATAAATATAGATGAGTTTTCTATTGCGGCTTTTTTAGGAACTCTTGCTTCAAATATAATATTATTCCAAAGTTTTAATAAGATGAGCTCTAAGGGAAGAATAGCCTTAACTGCTTTTAGCGTAAGTGGAGCCTTTGTAATTGGAGGACAGCTAGGTTTTGTATCTCTTAAGACACCTGAGATTATAAATATTTATATAGCATCAAAATTAATAGCTGGTATAAGTGCCATGGTTGTAGCTTTAATAGTACATAGAAAGACAGAAGAAAACTTAAATGATGAAAATCAAAGTGAAGAGAATATTCCAGTTTTAGAATCTTAATTTTTTAAGGATAAAGTCCTATAGTTTTTTTAAAAATAAACATTTAATTAGAACATAGCTTTTTATTTAAAGGAAATATTAATTTTAATAAAAAGCTATGTTTTAATAATTTATATAAATTTTTGTTTAATTTGCTATTTTAAAAGAATTATCAAGTAATTTAAAATTATTTTTTAGTCCCTTTGATATGAAGATTTCTTTAGATTTAGTTACAAAAATACCTTCTATTTCAGGAAGTGATTCAATTAGCTCTAAGCCATCTGAAAGGCCCATACCAAAGGTTGAGGTGGAAAGGGCATCACCATCTATAGATTTTGAAGAAACTATGGTTACAGAAGCTAAATTATTATCATAGGGATATCCAGTTTTAGGGTTTAAAATGTGATGATATTTAGTATTATTAATTTCTAAATAACGTTCATAGATCCCAGAGGTAACTACTGATTTATTGCATATACTTAAAGTTCCTAGGGGAGCACCTCTGTTTTCAAAAGGATTTTGTATTCCTATTGTCCAATTTTCATTTTTATTTTTCTCACCTAGGGCAAAAATATTGCCACCTAAATCAATAATAGCTTTAGATACACCTTCATCTATTAATATATCTGAAATAAGATCTGCTATATATCCCTTAGCTATAGCACCTAAGTCTAAAACCATATTTTCTTCTTTTAAAAATACAGTGGTATTTTCCTTATCTAAAATAATATTTTCATAATTTATTAATTTTATAGTATCTAGTATTTCATTATCATCAGGAACTCTTGCATCTTCACTTCCTATTCCCCATAGCTTAACTAAAGGCCCAATAGTTATATCAAAGTTTCCTTTAGAAGCTTTAGAGTATTCTAGTGATTTTTCTATTATGTCAAAGGTAGTTTTGGTAACTTTTACTGGTTCTATACCAGACTTTTCATTTGTTTTATTAATTTCAGAGTTTTGTATATTTAAACTTAACAATGATTCAATTTCACTTATTTTATTAAATACCTTATCTATGATTCCTTCATCAAATTTATCATATAAAGTTATATTTACTATTGTCCCCATAAAAAAACTAGATTTACTTATAGGTTCTTTTTTTATGGAGCATCCATTTAAAGTGAAAGTTAAAACCATACATAGAAAAATACAAATATGTCTTAAGTTTTCCATTTTACCCTCCTAGAAATAAGATAATATGTTTTAACTAGTCTACTAAAGTTGCTTCAGTTTTTCCCTCTTCAGCATTCTTTAATACTTTCTCAGCTAATTTTTTGAATTGATCAGAAGAACTTGTTGCTCCTGTAATAACATCTATGTTAGAAGATTGTTTTTCTATTAAGGCTTTCTCAAGTTGAGGTTCATATTCAGCAGGTCCAATTCCTGAAACTCCTGTCATTTTTTCATTATAATCTTTATCTTCACGTTTCATAGCATTAGTTTCACCATTAAATTCATTATATTTTGCTTCAGTTATTTTACCATCTGAAACTTTTATACTTAGTTTAGCCTTATAGCCATGGTCATCAGCCTTAGCAGTTTCTACAGTATAGTCCCCATCTTTTAATTTAGAGTTGTTTAAAGCTCCACAAGCAATAAAGTTAGAAGCTACTAAAGTAGATAATATAAGAGCAAAAAATTTCTTTTTCATAAATTCCTCCTAAATAATTTTGTTACTATAAATATACTTTTTAATATTAAAAAAATTCCTTAAAGAGCAATAAAACAAATAATTTTAACTTTAAAATCATATATACATAACAAGGAACTGTTAATAGGGGAGAGTTTATTATGAAAAAGTGGGATTTGATTATAATTATAGTTTTAATAATTCTATCTTTAATGCCTATTAGACTTCTTATTTCAAGTAATAATAGTGGAGATTTAAAAAGAGTAATTATAAGTGTTAATGGAGAAGAATATGAAAGTTTAGAGCTTAAGGAAAATCTTAATAAGATTATTAAAATTGAAGAGGGATTAGGGGTTAATGAGATTTGTATAAATAAAGGACAGGTATATATGAATCATTCAAATTGTACAGATAAAGTGTGTATGAGACAAGGAAAGATAAGTAAGATAGGAGAAAGTATAGTATGTCTACCTAATAGGGTTTTTATTGAAATTAAAGGTGAGGAAGAAGGAGAATGCATATTATCTTACTAAGAAATTAAGTTTAAATCAAAAAGCTTAGGATTTAAATTTTATAATACTATAGAATTTTAGTAACAAAATTTAGTATTTAATAAAATAGAATTCTAATAAGGTGCAACAGCTAAGATGGCTAAGACAATACGGTGTTTAATAAAATAAAATTCTAATTGGAGTATTAATAATTAAAAAGGGGAGTTATATATCATGAAGACTAAAAAGTTAATTTATATAGGGGTATTAGTTGCACAAGCTTTAGTTTTATATATTTTTGAAAGTATGATACCTATGCCTTTTATTACTCCAGGAGCAAAGTTAGGATTAGCTAATTTAATAGTAGTTATAGGACTAAATACCTTAGACAATTATAAAGAATGCCTATGGTTAATATTTTTAAAATTAATTTTATCAACCCTTATTATGGGATCAGTTTCTACATTTATTTTTGGATTAGGAGGAACAATTTTAAGCTTCTTAGGAATGATTTTAACTAAAAATATATTAAAAGAAAAGGTGTCGGCTATTGGAGTTAGTACTGTTGGGGGAGTATTTCATAATTTAGGACAATTAATTGTTACAGCTATAGTAATTAAAAATATAGGCATACTAAGTTATCTTCCTTTTTTATCTATAGCAGGTATAGGAACTGGCATTTTTATTGGAATAACAGCTAACTACCTATTAAAGCATATGAAAGCTTTAAATAACTTAGATTATCATAGAAACATGGCAAATTAAATTGCTTTTAGGAAAAATTATAAAGTTATCAATTAAAATATCTTTATGAAAATAAAAACTTATAAATAATATTAAGATAATATTTAAATGAATTTTAGATATTAATCTAGTTTATAAAATAATTGGTATAAAGTTTTAAATTAAACTTTAGACTTTCGGTTAAAATTCATTAATTCTCATAATATATTTATAAGTTTTATTTATTAACTGTAATTTTTAAAAAAATAAATTTTTATGCTTTTATTAATGAGTTTTTAGAGATTTCTATTACCTTCTTATATACCTCTAAGGTTTTCTTTGCTGTTTTTTCCCAAGTAAATTCTTTGCTTCTTTCAAAACATATATCTTCTAAATTATTTCTAAGTTTTGAATCATTTAATAGATTTTCTAGTTTTGAAGATAATTCCTTAGGATTATTTGGATTAACTAAGCTTTCTTTAAAGGGAACCACTTCAGGAATAGAAGTTATATTTGAGGTTAAAACGGCAGTCTTACAACTCATAGCTTCTAAAGGAGGTAAACCAAAGCCTTCATATAGAGAAGGATAAACAAAGAGGGTAGTTGCGTTATACAAGGTTGGTAAATATTCATCCTCTATAAATCCAGTGAAAATAACCTTATCTTTTATAGGTAAACTTTCAGTATAGGCCTTTAATTTTAATCCCTCGTCTCTTAATCCACCTACAATTAAAAGTTTATAATTTTCATCAATATTTTTATGAATATTGTTAAAGGCATCAACTAGTCCCTTAACATTTTTTCTTAAGCTAAAGCCACCTATATACATAATAAATGGTCCATTGAAATTAAATCTTTTATTAACATCAAATAGGCATTTTTCCTTATCTAGAGGTTTATAATTTTCATTAGCTGCTAGTGGAGTTACAAAAATATTTTCAGCAGGAAAGTGTGGGAAAAATCTTAGAATATCACTTTTAGAGTATTCTGATACAGTGATTATTCCTGTTGAATTATCAATTATTTCAGGCATACTTTGAAGAAATTTTTTTAAGTAACCTTTACCAACGGTTTCAGGTAAAATGTAAGGAATTAAGTCATGAATAGTAACCAATTTTGCAAAGTTTCCTTCAGAGGAAAGTCCAAGTCCATTTTGAGGAAGGTGAAGTAAATCTATATCCTCTTTTATTCCATAGGATGGTATATAGTAATCTTCAAAAAAACGTTGATGTTTTCTAGAAGACATTATTATTTTAGTATTTTCAGTTTCAAACTCAGGTATTTTTTTTCCAGAGCATAATAAATCATAAGATGAATCCTTATCTAATTTTAATATGTTTGTTAATAGGTTATATGTGTATGTTCCTATACCTGTCCCTCTATACCAAGTTGCACCTCTTGCATCTATTAAGTTATACATTAAGATTCCACTCCTTAGAAATATAATCATTATAATTAATAATATTAATAAATAATATAAAATGTGCATGTAACAAGAAGAATTTAAGGAACATATACTAATTAAAAAGTGAAAGTAGGAGTAAGTTTATGGAACATGATTATATAAAGGATAAAATCTTACTTAACTATGGTATAGAAGTCAAAGAAGTAATAAAAGTGAAAAACACATATAAAATTATAACCAGTGATGAGGAGTATTGTTTGAAGGTAATAAAGTATCAATATCCTCATTTTTATTTTATAGTTTCTGCTCAAAAGCATCTTATGAAAAATGGCTTTAATTCAATTCCTAAAATATTAGATACTATTGATGGAAAAGATTATGTAAGGCTAGATGATAAATTAGCTTATTTAACTCCTTGGGTAAAATGTAGAGAATGTGATTATAAAAATAAGTGGGATTTAAGCTTAGCAGTGAAAAAGCTTAGTGAACTACATAATAGTAGTGAAGGGTTTGTTATAAATAGAGATCTTAAGCCTAGAATAGCATGGGGTAAGTGGTATAAGATCTTTGAGACAAGGGGAGAAGAAATTCTTGATTTTAAAAAAAGAATATATCAGAAAGCATATATGTCAGACTTTGATAAGTTATATCTTTCTATTATGGATGAGGAGTTAAAAAGAGTTGAGAGAACACTTTTTCATATAAAAACTAGTGGATATTTTGACTATATGAAAAAGGAAGTTAAAAAATTAGGCTTTTGTCATCATGATTATGCAAATCATAATGTGCTTTTATTAGAAAACAATGAAATAAATATAATAGACTTTGATTACTGTATTTTAGATTCTCACTTACATGATTTAAGCAGCCTATGCATTAGAACAATGAAAGAGGGGAGATGGGACTTAAATTTATTTAAATATATAATAGAGAGTTATTCAAAGAATAAAGAAGTAAGAAATGAAGATTTCCCTATTATGGCTTCTTTTATTGAATTTCCTCAAGCTTATTGGCAATTAGGACTTCAATATTATTGGGAACAACAGCCTTGGGAAGAAGAACATTTTTTAAAGAAACTAGGTAAATACGAAAAAGATAGAGAGTTTAGACAGAACTTTGTTTATGAATTAAGCAATTTTACTTTGAGGTGATTTAAATTTGAGTGAAAAATTAGGATTGTTTTTAAGAGAAAATAATATAGAGGTATTACCTAGAAAAGAAATAGAAAGAGAAAAAAGAGAATTAAGATTTTATGATCCATTAGAGTATTTAAATACACTAAGTGAGATTCACAAGGAATTTTTAAAAGAGGAAAATAGGATAAGATTTAAATTTAGAAATGATATATGGAAACAGGTTCAAATTTTTAAACTTTGGAGTAGAAGAGTAGAGAGATTAGAAGACAGTAATAAATTGATTAATAAGGCCTTAGATGCCTCAAAAAAAAGTTTAGAATGTATTTATAATATTAGTTATAAAGAGCTTATAAGAAGAGCTATGGAAAGGGAAGAAGTATGTATTGGTAGGATATATTATGAAGTTAAGAATGGGGAGAAAAGGATTTTTATAAAAAATACAGAGGATATAAAATTTAATATGGTGGAAGAGGATTATTATAACTATTTAAAAAAGATAAGAGGAAACTATAAGGATGAATTAAAGGATTTACTTCTTGAAGTAGTAGAGAAAGAAAGCTTAGATTTTAAAAGTTATGTTTATATAAACTCATTGATTCAGTATCCATATAATTCAATGAGGTATTTGCAAAATAATTATATAAAGGATTTAAAGATTAAAAGTAATGAATTAGAAGAATTATTACTTAAAGATTATCTTATATAGTAGGGGGAGAGGTTTATGAATAAGATTAGATATAAAGATGAGAAATATTTATGTAGATATGATTTAGATATTAAATTATTTGAAGCTTTAGGACTAGATATATTTGATTTAAGACCAAATAGAAATGTATTTTTATTAGATACAAAGCAAGGTAAGAAGATTTTAAAGATGATAAATTATGATGATGACAGATTAAACTTCATAATCCATTCAACAGAGTACTTAAGGGAAAGATATGATGGTATATTAAAAATAAATAAGCTTCCAAATGGAGAGTGGAGATTCAAATGGAAAGGAAATTATTATATATTATTAGACTACTTTGAAGGAACTGAATTTAATATAGCTAATCCAATCGAATTAGAAATAATAACAGATGCAGTAGCTAAACTTCATAATGCAGGAATGGGAATTCAAGAGGCTACTTCAAAGGAAATGAATGAAAAAAATAGTGAGCTTTTTAAGTTAAAAGATTATTTTAAAAATAGTAAAAAAGATTTAGAAAAACTAAAGGAAATAGTGGGAAGCTATAAGTATAAAAATGAATTTGATGAAATCTTTATAAAAGAAGTAGATTATCATTTAAGTGATGTAGAGAAGTGTATAGATTTATTAGAAAAGAGTAAATATGATGACTTATGTAGAGATAAAGAAAAAATAACTTTATGCCATAATGATCTTGCCTATCATAATATATTATTTAATCAAAATAAGGTAAGCTTTATAGACTTTGATTATTGCAATATAAATTTAAGGGTAATAGACTTATGTAATTTTATAATTAAGAGTATAAAAAGATTTGGATTTAGTTTAGAAATGTATGATTCTATTATAGAAAAGTATGATAAGTTAAACAACTTATCAAAGGAAGAAAAAGAGTTAATGTATATATATTTAAGATTTCCTCATGATTTTTATACTGTTTCAATGCAATATTATTATAAATTAAAGGATTGGAAATATGAGTCCTTCTTAAATAAATTAGAAAGGAAATTAGAATATACAAAGGAAAAGGAAATTTTATTAAATCATATAAATAACTAATAAAACTAAGTAAAAGGTACCGTATAAAATAACTAATAAAACTTATAAATTGATTCTTAGAAGTAAGAAATTCTATTAAAGTTTATAAGTTTTATGTTTAAATTTTTATACAGTACCTTTTCATTTTAAAATAATAAATTTTTTTATAAGACATATTAGAACTAAATTTTAGAGAGTATATTTTAAATTTGTGAAGAAATATGTTTGTAGACCTCAAGTGTATTATAAGCAGTTTTTTTCCAATTAAATTTACTTGAATGACTTAGCCCTTTATAAATCATAAGGGAATAAAATTTATGGTTATTTAATAAGGTCAGTATATTTTCCTTTATTTCATCAACATCATAAGGATCAACTAAAAGAGCAGCATCTTGGCATACCTCAGGCATTGAGGTTAAATTAGATGCTATTACAGGGGTTCCGCAGGCCATGCATTCTATAGGAGGTAATCCAAAGCCTTCATAAAAAGAAGGATAAACTAATGCTTTACTAGCACTATAGAATATAGGCATATCATTTATAGGAATAAATCCAGTAAAAATAACAGATGAAGATAAATTTAACTCATCTACTTTTTTTCTGTAAATTTCATATGAAGGTCCCTTAGTTCCTATAATAACAAGCTTTAAATCTCTTTTATAAGAATTTTTTACTAAGTTAAAGGCTTCAATAAGTCCTAAAATATTTTTTCTAGGGCTAAAACCACCTACATATAATAAAAAATCCCTATCTATACCATAGTGTTTTTTTAGATATTGAGATGAGTGGAATTTATTTAATGGGGTATATATTTCTTCAGCAGCCAAATGAGTAACAAATATTTTTTCCTTTGGGTAAGAAAAAGTTTTACTTATATCTTCTTTAGAAAAGTTAGAAACTGTAATAATTCCATCTGTGTTATTTAAAATATTTTGTATATTTTCATTAAAAATTTTTAAAAAGGTTTCACTAACTGTATCAGGCATTTTCATAGGGATAATATCATGTAGGGTAATTACGGTCTTTATATCATTAGGTTTTGAAAAGCCTATACCATTTTGAGGAATATGATATATATCACCTATAATATTTTCTTTAGGATTTTTTGTATTTATAAATTCCCAAAAGTTTTTCTTATCATTTGTACTTGAGGATAAATAATTAAAGTTATTCTTTTTAGGTAATTTTAGAGAGGATGCTTCTGGAGTAAGTATGTTATATTCATTTAAAAAATCTATCTGGTGTAGATTATTTATTATTTGATAAGTGTAGTTACCAATTCCAGTACCACGGTATAAGGTAGCTGCCCTTCCATCAATACATATTTTCATAGCATATGTCCTTTCAGTATAAATATATATTATTATATTTATATATGGAATAAAATGTTAATAAAACAAGAGGTTGTTACATATAAATATGGTAGGGGGTGAATAGATATGATGAGAGAGTTTGAAATAGAAAGACAATTTGATATTAAAATAGAAAAATTAAAACCTAATAAGGGTGTATATTATTTAAAGAGTAATAAGGGTGACAGGTGTTTAAAAAGGATAAACTATGGAACTCAAAAACTTCTTTTCGTTTATGGAGCAAAGGAGCATTTAGCTAAAAATGGATTTGAACATATAGATAGATATTTCTTAAATATTGAGGGTGAACCTTATGCTCTAGTAAATGAGGATTTATATACTCTTTCAAATTGGATAAAGGGAAGAGAGTGTGATTTCACTAACATAGAAGAGGTTAAATTAGCTGCTAAAAAGTTAGCTGAATTACATGAAGCCAGCAAGGGATATGATCCACCAGAAAACTCAAAATTAAAAAGTGACTTAGGAAGATGGCCATATCTTATGGAGAAGAGAGGAAAAGCCTTAGAAAAAATGAGAGGAATGGCTAGAAAGAAAAATTTAAAAAAAGATTTTGACATTATTTATATAAAAAATGTTGATTTTTATAAGGAGTTAGCAATAAGAGCCACAAAAATATTAAATAATTCAAAGTATTTAAGTTTATGTGAGGAAGCAGAGGCTGAGAAAGTATTTTGTCATCATGATTATACTTATCACAATATAATAATTGGAGATGATAATGAAGTATATATAATAGACTTTGATTATTGTAAAAGAGAAATAAGAACATATGACATAGCTAACTTCATGAAGAAGGTTTTAAAAAGAGTTGACTGGAATATTGAATATGCAGAGGCCATAATAGATGCTTATAATACAGTAAGTCCATTAAGAGAAGAAGAATATGAGGTATTATATGCATACTTGTTATTCCCACAAAGATATTGGAGACTTGCAAATAGATACTATTATAATGAAGTTATGTGGGGACAAAATATCTTTATAAATAAAATAAACAACATAATTAATGAGAAAGAAAGTTATATGAAATTTATTGAAGAATTTAAAAGTAAATATAACCAAGTTGGATAATTATATTTTAGGTGCCTACTAATTAGGCACCATTTTTTATTTTGCTTTATAGTTGATTTAATATTATATTGGATTTTTAATAGATATTTTTTAATTTAAATAAAAAAAACAATAAATTACATGAGTATATAGTATCAGCACACTTACAAATAAATCTTCATATTATGATAATAGGACTATATAAGTTAGGAGAAGGTATATGAAAGTTGGAGATTTAGTAGTAAGAAAATCATATAGTAAGGATATAACTTTTAAAATTATAGATATTAAAGAAAATGATGAAGGAATAACTTATATTTTAAAGGGGCTTCATATAAGGATAATAGCTGACTCTAAGGGAGAGGATTTAGAAAAAGTTGAGGATGACTTTGCTGGAGATAAAGATAAATCCTTTGATTCTAAAATGAATGATATCATTAAAAAAGTAATTTTGAGTAGAGAACAGAAAAATAATCAATTAATGACAAGAGGAAGTGAAGAGGATAATTTAAAAAGGACAGAAAAAGAAAAAGGGTTGGTATTTGGAAGGCCTGGGAGAATACTTCATATAGATGGAGATCCATCATATATGGAAACCTGCTTAAAGGCGTACAAGCAATTAAACTTAAATGCTGTAGGAATAGCAGTATCTGAAAGAGAACAACCTTTAAAAATTTTATCTTTAGTTAAGGAATATAATCCAGATATAGTTGTATTAACTGGCCATGATGGGGTTCTTAAAGATTCCAAGGGAATGCTTGATTTAAATAATTATAGAAACTCAAAGTATTTTATTGAATCTGTAAAAATTTTAAGAAATTATAATTCAAGTTATGATGAGCTTGTTATTTTTGCTGGTGCTTGTCAATCTTGTTATGAAAGTATTTTAGAAGCAGGGGCTAATTTTGCAAGTTCACCTAATAGAGTACTTATACATTGTTTAGATCCAGTTTTAGTATGTGAAAGAGTTGCATATACAAGAATAGATGAAATTGTTTCAATAAAAGATGTTATAGAAAATACAATAACTGGAATAAAGGGAGTTGGTGGATTACAAACTAGAGGAAAATATAGAGAAGGTTATCCAAAATCCCTATATTTAAATTAATAGAATAAAATAAGACATTTAAGTTAATAATATAATTGGATGTTTTAGTTTAAATATAGTATATTTTTGTTGACAAGACATGGACTTATATAGTAAAATTATTTATTTATTGAAAAAACATCCCCTTTAGTGTATAATGTATAATAGAAAGAGGGTGTTAAAATGAGTACCAGACTTACATTGAATTCCATCAGAAAAAGCATAGAAGATCACGTAGGTGAGAAAGTTAAGCTAAGAGCTAATGGTGGAAGAAAAAAGATTTTGGAAAATGAAGGAATACTAGAAAGTGTTCACCCAAGTATTTTTGTAGTTAGATTACAAAAAGACACCCAAAGGAAAGTGACATACAGTTATTCAGATGTACTTACAAAAACGGTTCAACTAGATTTTGTTGGTTAAATAAAAAAGTTAGCTAATTAATTAGCTAACTTTTTTGTTTTATTTATTTAACAAAAAAAAGAAAGATGGTGGGTTTCCATCTTTCAACTATGGTATAAAAGGGTATTGAGAATTTATGAGAGGTTATATGGTCAATAACCATCTTTATAATACGACATATTTTTTAGTATGTCAACACTTTTAATAAAAAAATGTCGAAAAAAGATAAAAAATTTTAATTTTACTTTAAAAAGTTATGTAAACGTTTATAAAATATGGGTTTCAATAAAAAATAAATAAAGTATCAATAATAAGAATTATCATAAATTAATTATCATACATATATATTATAGTATTAGATTATTTAGGAGGGATAAATTTGGTTAATTTAGATATTATTAAAGAAAGTCTTGGGTTTGAGAAGGTCTTAAGTGAAAACTCTTTAGATATACCTTTTAGAGAAGAATACTTAATACCAGATACTCAACCAGATGTTCATGATGTACTTTCAGTTGATACTAAAGTATATGTACTTAACAGAGAAGTTCAAAGTGATAGAGTATTATTAGAATATGAAGTTGAGTGTAATATTATGTACTTAGCTAGAGAAGAAGAAGGTTTAGGGATAAATAGCGTTATTTATAAAGAAAAAAATTCTAGCTTTATTGATATAGCTGGGGCTGAACATAGTATGATGTGTGATATGGAATGTGATTTAGAACATATCGATGCGAACATAATCAATGAAAGAAAGATAAGAGTAGAAGGAAAACTAAGAACCAAGTACAGGGTTTATAAAGAAGAAAAAATAGATGTTGTTAAAGAATTAGATGGTTTAGGAGATTTACAAATAAAAAGAAAACCAGAAAGTATAGAGAAAAATATTACAAATATGGTTTGTTCAATGAGTGGAGAATTACCTATAAACGTAGGTATGGATAAACCTCAAATAGGAAAAATAATAAAATGTGGATATATGCTTCATAGACAAGAGATAAAATTAGGAGAAGATAAAGTACAAGCATCTTGCTTGGCTAAAATTAACGTTCTTTATAGAGCTTATGATTCTAGAGAAGTTGTAGCTTTAGAAGAGGATTTATATTTATCTAATGATGAAGAGGTTGTAGGTGTAAATTCAGATATGAATTGTAATGGATATTTTGAAATCAAAGGTCATGATGTGAAGATTTCTCAAAATGATTTAGGGGAAAGTAGAATAATAGATGTTAATTTATCTGTTGATGCAAATGTTGCAATATCAAAATTAGAATTTGCAGAAACAGTTGAGGACTTATATTCACCAACGCAAAATGTAATGCCTTTAAAAGAAGTTTGCAAGATTAATATGGCTGTTAGTGAAAATTCAAATGAATCAGTAATAAAAGGAAATATAGACTTAGGAAAAAATGGAGTAGATGCTACTCAAACAGTTGATTGTAAAGGTAAAATAGTAGATATGGAAAGCTATTTTATGGATCAAAAGGTTGTTATAAAAGGTAATTTATCTGTTGAATCAATATACAAGACAACTGATGAGGAAAAGGGACTTAATAAAGTAAGTGGAGAAATTCCTTTTGAAGTTGCTTTAGATATGCCAAATTCTCAGTCTGGTATGACTTTTGATACTAAGGCTAATTTAGAAGATTTACAATGTAGTATAGAAGGAAATAGCTTAGCAGTTAAAGCAGTAGTATATTTTTATGCTAAATGTTCAGATGTTTTTGATAAAGAATATGTTAAAGACATTGAACAAAATGATGACACTGTTGAAAAGAAAGCATCCATTACTATATACACAATTCAAAAAGGTGATACTTTGTGGAATTTAGCAAAAAAATACAAGACAACAATAGATACTTTAGTTAAATTAAATGATATAGAAGATCCAGATTCTATATATGCTGGCGATAAAATTATGATTCCAGGAAGAGCAGTTTTATAAAAAAAAGAGTTTTACGATATTATGTCGTAAAACTCTTTTTTATGAATAAATATAAATTTTATGGCAAAAATAAGAAATGCATGATTTGAGGTGAATAATTTGAAAAGTAGTAGTAAAAAAAATTTAATAATAATAGGTGGAGCAGAAGATAAAAAAGGGGAAAAGATTATATTAAATTTTGTAGCAGATAAATTTAAAGAATCTGAAGGAATTATGTTGATTGCAACCATAGCTACAGAATCACCTAATATAGTCATAGAACAGTATAAAAATATATTTTCAAGTATGGGGATAAGGGAAATCAAAGAGCTTCGTGTCATAGAAAGAGAAGAAGCTTTTGATGAAAATAATATTTCTTTAGTAAATGAGGCTTCAGTAATATTTTTTACTGGAGGAGATCAGCTTAGAATAACTAGTTTAATTGGGGGAACTCCTCTTTATGATACATTACAAAAAAGAAGTAATGAGGGATGTTACTTTGTAGGAACATCAGCAGGGGCTTCTGTTATGAGTGATGTTATGATAGTTGGTGGAGAAGAAGAGGAATCACCTAAAAAGAGTACACTAAATATGTCTGCAGGATTAGGTTTAATTAAAAATACTCTTATAGATCAACACTTTGCTCAAAGAGGAAGGATAGGTAGATTATTATCAGGAGTGTGTCAAAATCCTGAAGTTTTAGGAATTGGTATAGATGAAGATACTGCTATAGTAATTAATGATGATGAATTAACTGTAATTGGTAGTGGAGCAGTTTATTTTGTAGATGGAAGAAATATTGAATATACAAATGTATCTGAGAAAAAACAAGATGAGGTATTTAGTATATTTAATATAAAGTTACATGTATTAACAGCAGGCAAAAAAATGAATTTATCAACTAGGGTGCCTTTTGAGGAGGAAAGAAATAAAAATGAAGATAAATAATCAACGTATCTTTGAGGGAAGAAACATATATTCACATAGAAAATGTATTAGATTAGATGTTGATTTAGAGGGATATTGTGAAACTCCTACTAAAGATATTGATGGATTCAATGAAAGGTTATTAAGTTATGTTCCAGAGTTATATACTCATAGGTGTGGAATAGACATAGAAGGTGGATTTGTTCAGCGTTTAAAAGAGGGAACATACTTAGCTCATGTTTGTGAACATACAATTATAGGAATACATAATAAACTAGGTATAGATATAAAATACGGAAAAGCAAGAGAAATAAAGGATGATTTTTATTACATAATATTTGAATATAAATTAAAAAGAACAGCAATATTAATAGCTGAATTAGCCATAGATCTGATAAATTCAATAATAAAGAAAAAAGATATTAACTTTGATGAAAGAATAGAAATAATAAAGAGAGTTATTATGGAAGAGAGCATAGGGCCATCAACAAAGGCTATATGTGATGCGGCTAAAGAAGTTGGTCTTCCTATAATTACAGTAGGAAACGAAAATTTATACCAAATAGGTTATGGAAAAGCAGGAAAGAGGTTTAGTGCCACTATTGGCAATAATACAAAGGGAATTGCTATAGATATAGCCTGTGATAAAATGCTTACAAAAGAACTTTTAGATATACAGAACTTGCCTGTTGCCAGAGGAGAAAAGGTATTTAACACAATACATCTTCTTGAAGTGGTTAATAGAATTGGGTATCCTGTAGTATTAAAACCACAATGGGGAAGCAAGGGGAATGGAGTTTTTGTAAATATAAATAGTGAAAAAGAACTTTTAAGAGCCTATGCTGAAATCACAAAAGAATGTAAAGAAATAATGATAGAAGAATATAAGGTTGGAAATGACTATAGAGTAATGTTAGTGGATTATAAGGTAGTAGCAGTTTCTTTAAGAAAACCTCCATATATAACAGGTGATGGAGTAAGAACTATTAGAGATTTAATAGAAGCTATGAATGCTAATCCACTAAGAGGAGAAGGACATGAAAAACCTTTAACAAAGGTTAAAATAGATGAAGAATTAATAAATAGATTAAGCAAGCTAGGATATTCTCTAAACTCAGTTTTAGAGTATGGAGAAAAAGTTACCTTAAGAGGAAATGCAAATCTTTCTACAGGTGGAAGTGCTGAGGACTATACTGACTTAATATGTAAAGAAAATATTGAAATTTGTGAAAGAGCAGCTAAAACTATTGGATTAGATATATGTGGTATAGATATTTGTGCAAAATCGATAGCAGAACCTCTATATGAAAATGATGGAATAATCTTAGAAGTTAACGCAGCCCCAGGAATAAGAATGCATCATTTTCCTACTATAGGCAAAGAAAGAAATGTAGGAAGAAAAATTTTAGATAATATGTTTAAAGAGAATTATTCTAATATTCCTGTTATTTCAGTTACGGGAACAAATGGAAAAACTACTACAGTAAGATTAATATCTTATGTTTTAAATTTAATTGGATTTAATGTAGGGTGTACAACGACTTCCGGAGTTAAAATAGGAAATAAGTATATACATAAAGGTGATGACACAGGATATAATAGTGCAAGGTCTGTATTATTAAATCCAGAGGTTGATATAGCAGTTTTAGAAAGTGCAAGAGGTGGCTTGGTAAGAAGAGGATTAGCTTATGATTTAGCAGATGTAGGAGTAATAACTAACATAAGAGAGGATCATTTAGGAATAGATGGAATAAATGATATGGAAGATTTGTCTTTTGTAAAATCTTTAGTTGGTGAAGCTGTAAAAGATAATGGATATTCAGTTATAAATGCTGATGATGAATGGAGCTTAAAAGTTTTAGATAGAATTAAAAAGCCTAAAATATTATTTTCAATGAATGAAAATAATAAATATCTACAGGAAAATTTAAAACATGGAAATCCTATTGTGTTTTATAGAGATGAAACTATATATGTAAAAAATAGAAGTAAAGAATACAAAATAGCTTCTGCAGAGGAAATGAAGTTTACTATGAATGGTAAACTAAAGCATAACATAGAGAATGCTATGGCAGCTTGTGCAGCCTTAGTTGGGATAGAAGTTGATTATTGCATCATATCTAAAGGGCTGAAACAGTTTAAATCTTGTGAAGAAGACAACAGAGGAAGATTTAATATGTTTGACGTTAATGGTATAAATGTAATATTAGATTATGGTCATAATATTGATGGATACAAGGTGGTTATAGACTCTCTTAAAAATCTTGGTTTAAAAAATATAACTGGAATAATAGGGGTTCCTGGAGATAGAGATTTAAATACTATGAAAGAAGTCGGTAGAATAAGTGGAGACTTTTTTGATTCCATAGTTATAAAAGAGGATAAAGACTTAAGAGGAAAAGATAAAGGTGAGGTTGCTAGTATAATAAACGAAGGTGTATTATCATCAAATAGAAAAGATTTAAATGTAAAAATCATATTGTCAGAGGAAGAAGCACTTAGAGAAACTTTAAAGTTAGCTAAAAAAGGTGAAACTATTATAATGTTTTTTGAAGATTACGAATCTCTATATGATATAATAAATGAATTTAAAAATAAGGGCACAAAAGATTTAAAAAGTGCTAGCATATAGTAAAAATAATTTAAAAGAGAAATCTTCTAGTAGGTAATTTAGAAGATTTCTCTTTATTTTAATTAACTCTTTATGTTTTTAGAAGAAAATAATATAATTATATTTAGCTTTAATTAATGTAAGAAGGGTGATTATATGAAAATGAAGGCTTATGCAAAAATAAATATAGCCTTAGATGCTATTGGAAAAAGAGAAGATAACTATCATTTATTAAGAATGATAATGCAAACAGTAGATTTGTATGACGTTATAGATATAGAGAAAAGTAATGATAGTAATATAAGCATTTCTTGTAATAAGCATTATGTCCCTACAGATGAAAGAAACTTAGCATACAAAGCGGCAGTGTTATTTAGAGATGAATTTAATATAAAAGATGGTGTAAAAATTAATATTAAGAAGAATATACCTGTAGCTGCAGGTATGGCTGGTGGAAGTACTAATGCGGCGGCAGTTTTAGTTATAATGAATAAGCTTTTTAATGTAAATGCTAGTTTAGAAGTGTTAAAAGAAATAGGACTAAAAATAGGAGCAGATGTTCCATATTGTATTGAAGGTGGAACTGCTTTATGTGAAGGAATTGGAGAGATTATAACACCTTTAAAACCTTTTGAAAATAAAATATTAGTTGTATTAAAACCTAATTTTGGGGTATCTACTAAAGAAGTTTATACAAATTTAGATATAAATAAGATAAGAAAACATGTTAATATAGAAGGCTTAATTCAAGCTATGGAAAATGATGATTTAGATTATGTATCAAAAAATATGAAAAATGTTTTAGAAAATGTAACTTTAAAGAAGCATACTATATTAAAAAATATAAAAGAAGATATGAGAAAAAGTGGAGCCTTAGGTGCAATGATGAGTGGAAGTGGACCTACTGTATTTGCTTTTTTTGATGATATGCTAACAGCTCAAAGAGCTTTTGAATTTTTAAAAGGAAAATATAAATATTCAGATGTATATATAACAAGAACTATAAATAGCAATAATTTATAAAAAAATATTTTTTTATTGTATATAAAAAATACTCCTTGGTAATAATCAAGGTATCAGGGGGTGTTTGTTATGAAAAAAATATTATCAGTTTTATTTTTAGGAGTTATATGTTTATTTATAGTAGGAAGTTCTTTAAATATTAAACAAGCTTTAGGTGTTACAGAGGAAAATGTTGTTGAGGATATAAGTGAAAAGTTAATAAGATTTCATGTTTTAGCCAATAGTGATAGTGATATAGATCAAGACTTAAAACTTAGAGTTAAAGATGAGGTATTAAAATATATTTCACCTATATTAAATGAATCACAAAGTTTAGAGGAATCTAGAGAAATATTAAAAAGAGAAGATAAAAACATTATAAAAATAGCTGAAGATTATATTAAATCACAGGGATTTGATTATACTGTTGAAACAACATTAACAAGAGAAAATTTTCCTGTTAAAGAATATGGCAATATAGTTTTACCACAAGGAGAATATGAGGCTTATAGAATACTAATTGGCGAAGGAAAAGGTCAAAATTGGTGGTGTGTTATGTTTCCACCTTTATGCTTCATAGATGTTACTAAGGGACAAGTTGCCTATGATGAAACAGAGAAAAAGATGAAGGATGTATTATCAGAAGAAGAATTTAAGAGTGTTAATAAAAAGGAAAATAACGTAAATTTTGAATTTAAGGTAATTGATTTATTTAAATAAAAGAATTAACATATGATAATAAAGTGATTTTTAGGAGGAAAAAATATGACTAGAGCATTAGCCATGGTTTCAGGTGGATTAGATAGTATATTAGCTGCAAAGTTAATAAAGGATCAAGGAATAGAGGTAATAGGAATATGTTTTAAATCTTATTTCTTTAATGAAGAGAATGCAAAGAGAATGTGTAAACAAATAGATATGCCTTTAGAGGTAGTAGATTTTTCAGAAGAACATTTTGAAATGGTTAAGGACCCTAAACATGGTAGAGGAAAAAATATGAACCCATGTATAGATTGTCATGCAATGATGATGAGATATTCAGGAGAATTATTAAAAAAGTTTGACGCTGACTTTATAATAACTGGTGAAGTTTTAAATCAAAGACCAATGTCTCAAAATAGACAAGCATTAAATACTGTTAAAAAAGAATCAGGATTTAGTGAAAAAATCTTAAGACCATTATGTGCTTTAAACTTAGAGCCTACAGAGATGGAGTTAAATGGCTTAGTAGATAGAGAAAAATTATTAAAAATATCAGGTAGAAGTAGAAAGACTCAAATGGAGCTTGCTGAAAAGTGGAATATAGTTGATTATCCATCACCTGCAGGGGGATGTAAATTAACAGAGCCTGGATATGCAATAAGATTAAGTGATTTACTTGATAATCAAGAAACAGTAGCTAAGGATGAAATTGAAGTTCTTAAGTATGGTAGACATATGAGAATATCACCAAAAAATAAAGTTATAGTAGCTAGAAATGGTGAAGAGTGGAAAGAAATAGTTAAGTTTAAAAAAGAAGATGATATTTTAGTAACATCTAAAAATTCTACTGGGGCTCCTGTTATATTAAGAGGAGAATTTAATAAAGAAGATTTAGAAACTGCTGCTAGAATATGCGGAAGATATTGTAAAGAAAAAGATAGCGACGCTGTTGAAATAAATTATGAGAAAAATGGAGAGATTAATACAATAACAATAACTCCATTTAAAGATGAAGAACTTAAAAAATATATGATAAATCAATAATTGATTTAGAAAGGATATTATTATGAGTAAAAAAGCTATAATATCAATATGTAGCACTCAAGATATTGGAGAAAAAGAAAAAATAGAAGTTGTAACTGTTGGAGAATTTTCTATTAATGGAGATGAATTTATAGCTACTTATGATGAAACTGAGATATCAGGAATGGAAGGAACAAAAACAACTCTAAAAATAAAGGGCGATAAAGTTGTATTACATAGAGAAGGAACAACTAGCACAAAGATGGAATTCCAAAAAGATAATACACAAGTGGCTCTTTATAATACTCCTTATGGAATGTTAGAGCTTAAGACATCAACAAAAGAGTTAGATTTAGATGTTAATGAAAAGGGAGGAAATATATCTATAAAATATCATCTAATAGCTGGTGGACAAGAACCTATAAAAACAAATCTTGATATGAAAATAAAAGTAGAAGATTAGTCTATAAATAGATAAATAAGGCTGTACCTTTTGGTACAGCCTTATTTTTATAAATTATTTATTTTTAAAATAAAAAAAGTTGAAACTAATTTCAACTTATGAATTCCAATATTAATAATTAATTTTATTAAATGTGAGCAAAATATAAATAGTAAACGTTCTATAAATAAAAAATTTAAAAAACACAAAAAAAGTACTAGACTTCTACATTAACTTTTGATAGAATATCTACTATGTTATTAAAACAAGCAATAAAAAACCCATTCTAAATGAGGTAATTATCATTATAAATGAAATAAAGAACGATGTCAAGAATAAATTTACATTAGGAGGAAGAGATATGAGCAAAAATACTAAGTATGTATTTGTAACAGGTGGAGTTGTTTCTTCATTAGGAAAAGGAATAACAGCTGCTTCATTAGGAAGATTATTAAAAAACAGAGGATTAAGTGTAAGTATTCAAAAATTTGATCCATACCTAAACATTGACCCAGGTACAATGAGCCCATACCAACATGGAGAAGTTTTCGTAACTGATGATGGTGCTGAAACAGACTTAGACTTAGGTCACTATGAAAGATTCATAGATGAAAACTTAACTCAAAACTCAAACGTTACTTCAGGTAGAGTTTACTGGTCAGTAATATCAAAAGAGAGAAAAGGTGAATACTTAGGAGGTACTGTACAAGTTATACCTCACATAACTAATGCTATAAAAGATAGAGTACATAGAGTAGGAAAAGAAAGAGATGTAGATGTAGTAATCACTGAGATCGGTGGAACAATAGGTGATATCGAATCATTACCTTTCTTAGAAGCTATAAGACAAATCAAGTATGATGTAGGTAAAGAAAATGTTTGTTTCATACATGTTACATTAGTACCTTACTTAGGAAAAGCTGGTGAGTTAAAAACAAAACCAACTCAACACTCAGTTAAAGAGTTAAGAAGTATAGGAATTCAACCAGACATAATAGTTTGTAGATCAGAAAAAGAATTATCAGAAGATATCAAAAAGAAAATCGGATTATTCTGTAATATAGATGCAAGCGAAGTTATCCAAAACTTAGATGCAGAGCATTTATACGCTGTTCCTCTAATGTTACACAAAGAAGGATTAGATAGATTAGTTTGTGAAAAATTAGGTCTTGGATGCAGAGACATAGATAATGCTGAATGGATAGACATGGTTCATAGAATAACTCACTTAACTCATACAACTAAGATTGCTTTAGTTGGTAAATATGTTGAGTTACATGATGCATACATATCAGTAGTTGAAGCTTTAAATCATGGTGGATTAAGCAATGACACTAATGTTGAAATAGAGTGGATAAATGCTGAAGATGTAACTAAAGAAAATGTTGATGAATTATTAAGTGGAGTAGATGGAGTTCTAGTTCCAGGTGGATTCGGAGACAGAGGAGTAGAAGGAAAGATCGAAGCTATAAGATGGGCTAGAGAAAACAAGAAACCATTCTTAGGAATATGCTTAGGAATGCAATGTGCTGTTATAGAATACGCTAGAAACGTATTAGGATT
This sequence comes from Clostridium sp. 16K-1-R1, assembly GCF_023921145.1. Taxonomy (NCBI): domain Bacteria; kingdom Bacillati; phylum Bacillota; class Clostridia; order Eubacteriales; family Clostridiaceae; genus Clostridium; species Clostridium sp. 16K-1-R1. The sequence continues at coordinate 2,745,932 of NZ_CP046515.1, read as the reverse complement.
AGAAGGAGCTCATTCATCAGAGTTAAATCCAGAAACTCCATTCCCAGTAATCGACTTAATGCCTGAGCAAAAAGATGTTGAGGATTTAGGTGGAACAATGAGATTAGGATTATATCCATGTAAATTAGAAGATAATACATTCTGTAAGGATGTTTATGCTTCAGATTTAATCTACGAAAGACATAGACATAGATATGAGTTCAACAATGAGTACAGAACTCAATTAATAGAAAGCGGATTAACTATAGCTGGTACTTCACCAGATGGAAGATTGGTTGAGTGTGTAGAAGTTAAGGATCATCCTTGGTTCGTAGCAGTTCAATATCATCCAGAGTTAAAATCAAGACCAAACAGACCTCACCCATTATTCGTAGGATTTGTTGGTGCTGCATTAAACAATAAATAATTTTAGAAATATTAAGGATATCTAACTTAAATGTTAGGTGTCCTTTTTTTATTTAATAATATTAGAAATAAAATCTTATAAAAATATACTATATGTAGATTAGATTTTATGTGATATGATAATAATATAAATATTTAACATAAGAAATTTATACATTTTTAAATAGGATATTCGAAAGTTTCTATATATAAAAGTCTTAAGGCAATCTAAAACAACTTTTCTTTACCTTATTCCACTAATTAAAAAAGCAGGAGGTGCTTAAATTGAATATAGAACAATATGAAAATATGACTTTAGTTCAGCTAAAAGAGCAGGCTAAAGAATTAGGAATAAAAAATATAAGTAAAAAGAAAAAAAGCGAATTAATTGAGGAATTAAAAGCTGAATTCAATAAACAAAATAGCAATACTAAAGTAATACATAAAGATGGTGTTATTTTAAGAGAAAAAATATCTCAAAAAGAGCAAGGTGGAAATAAAGAAAGTTTTTCTGGTGAAAGAGTAGTTAGAAATAGCAATAATTATAATAACAATAATAGTAATTATAATAATTCAAATGATGAAGGAAAAAAAGAGCAATTAAAGGACATGATAAGTTCATCAGACTCTGCTAAGGGAATACTTGAAATACTAGATAATAATAATTTTGGTTTTTTAAGATGTAGAAATTATTTAACAAGTGAAGATGATATATATGTTTCTCCATCACAAATAAGAAGATTTGGATTAAGAACTGGGGACGAAGTCCAAGGTAAAGTTAGAATACCAAAGGATGGAGAAAAGTTTAAAGCTTTACTTTATGTAGAGAGAGTAAATGGTGAAAGTCCTGAAAAAGCAGTTGGAAGAAAAAAATTTGAAGAGTTAACACCAATATATCCAAAAGAGAGATTAAGACTTGAGACTGAAAATGGAAGAGATTTAAGTTCAAGACTTATGGATATAATTTGTCCAATAGGTAAGGGACAAAGGGGGATGATAGTTGCACCACCTAAGGCTGGAAAAACAACTCTTTTAAAAAGAATAGCTCAAAACATATCAAAAAATAATCCTGAAGTTAAACTTATAGTACTTTTAATAGATGAAAGACCAGAAGAAGTAACGGATATGAAGAGAAGTATAGATGGAGAAGTAATCTATTCAACTTTTGATGAAGAACCACAAAACCATGCTAAAGTTTCAAGTATAGTATTAGAAAGAGCTAAAAGAATGGTTGAACAAGGAAGAGATGTAGTTATCTTAATGGATTCTTTAACAAGATTATCAAGAGCCTATAACTTAACAGTTACTCCATCTGGAAGAACTTTATCAGGGGGACTAGATCCAGGGGCACTTATAATGCCTAAGAAATTCTTTGGAGCAGCTAGAAATTTAGAAGAGGGCGGAAGTTTAACAATTTTAGCAACTTCTTTAGTTGATACAGGAAGTAGAATGGATGATATGATTTTTGAAGAGTTTAAGGGTACTGGAAATATGGAGGTACACTTAGATAGAAAGCTTCAAGAGAGAAGAATATTCCCAGCTATAGATATTTATAAATCTGGTACTAGAAAAGAAGATTTATTATTTAATGAAGAAGAAAGAGAAGCTTCATATAAAATAAGAAGAGTATTACAAAAGGAAAATAATATAGAGGATGTAGCTGAAAAGCTTATAAATTTATTATCAAAAACAAAAAATAATAAAGAGTTTTTACAAGTTGTTTTAAAAAGCAATTTAGAAAATTAAATAAGTTTTCAAAACAAAAGAAGATATTAAAGTCTATAAACTTTAATATCTTCTTTTATTATAAGAATCATTTAGCATCTTAGTGCAAAGTTTAATTGTCCCTTCTAGAGAATAAGAACTTAATACATCTAAAATACTTTTTCTCATATTAATTAATTTATCATTATCTTTATTTAAATCATTAATTACCTTATTTAATTCTTCCAAGTGGTTGATAGTAATTGCACAATTACTTTTAGATAAAAATTCTCTATTTTCACTTTCTTGACCTGGAATTATAAATGGAATTATCATTGGTAAATGACTTAAAAGTGATTCTGTAGTAGTTAGTCCACCAGGTTTTGTAATAATTAAATCCGAACTTTTCATTATCTTAGGTATTTCATTTGTGTATCCTAAAATATTTAACTTTTTATTACCCTTTATATGCCCATATTCTTTACACAATTCTTTCTTTAACTCAGCGTTGTTTCCACAAACAATAGTTAAATTTAAAGGGTTCTCATTTTTGATTAGGGTTTTTAATACTTTAGATATGTTATCTAACCCCATACCGCCTCCCATTAAAAGAATATTTAATGGTGATTGGATAATATTTTCTACATAGTTATGGTAATCTTCTTTATAAAAATCTTGCTTTACAGGTATACCAAAAGGAGATATTTTTTCTTTAGGTATTCCCTTTGAGGCTAGATTTTCTTTTGTAAAATCACAAGCAACTATGTAATGATCAATTATTTTAGAAACATAAGTATAATGACATTTAAAATCAGTAACAACAGAAATAACTGGTACTTTTATAATTTGTCTTTTCTTTAAATAAGAAAGAATACTTACGGCTAAAGGATGGGTTGTAATTATTAAATCTGGATTAAAACTATGAATGAATTTAGCTAATTTATTTGCAACTGGCAAAAATAAAAAACTAACTAAATTATTTATAAATTTTATATTACTAATTTTGTAAAGTAGACCATAAAGAGTTCCAAGGGAACTTGCACATAAATCGTATCCATTTACTATTGATCTATCAAAGAAACGGTTCTCCTTAAGAAAATCGTGTACAAGAATTTCTGTATCATCATTCTTTATAAGTTCCATTAAAGAGTTAGCTGCTTGATTATGACCATAACCAGTAGATGTACTTAAAATAAGAACTTTTTTCATCATATCCACTCACTTTTACTAAAAATCTATTTGCAAAAACAAACTTTATTTGAAAAATATGCCTTATAAACAAAAATGGGAAAGATTTGAGTCTTTCCCATAAAGAAATTATTTATTAAGATTAAATCTCTTGTTGAATTTATCAACTCTTCCGCCAACATCAACGATTTTTTGTTTTCCTGTGAAGAATGGGTGGCACTTAGAGCATATTTCAACTTTAAGTTCTGGTTTAACTGAACCAGTTGTGAAAGTGTTTCCACATGCACACTTAACCACTGTATCGTGATGGTATTCTGGATGTATGCCTTGTCTCATGTAATTCACCTCTTTCAAAAATAAAAAAATGTTGCTAAACAACTATTAACAAGTATATCATGGGGATATTTAATCGTCAATAGTTTAAAAGCTTTCTTATTTAAGTTATAATCATATTTAGAATATTATAAAAGGATAAGGAGTTTAAAGTTAAAATGAGCAAATTATATTTTAGATACGGAGCTATGAATTCAGGTAAATCTACACACCTTATGCAAGTAGCACATAACTATGAGGAAAGAGGTATGGAAGTTATAATAATTAAACCATCTACTGATAAAAAAGGTGGAGATAAGGTTGTTTCAAGACTAGGTGTTGAGAGAGTTGTAGATATTTTAATAGATAATGATGAGAATATTATAGAAACAATTGAAGATAGACTTGAAAAAGGAAGAAAAATAGATTGTATAATAGTTGATGAAGTTCAATTTTTAAAAGCTCATCACATAGATGAATTATTTGAAATTGCAGTTGGTAAGGGAATACCAGTAATTTGTTACGGATTAAGAACAGACTTCCAAATGAATGGGTTTGAAGGAAGTGAAAGACTTTTATTATTAGCACATAGTATAGAAGAAATGAAAACTATATGTAGATGTGGAAGAAAAGCTATATTAAATGGAAGAATGATAAATGGAAAGTTCACATTTGAAGGAGAACAAGTGGCTATAGATTTAGTTGATAATGTAGAATATCAATCTCTATGTGGACAATGCTATTTTAAATATAAATATGGTAAGGATTCTGATAAGTAGTTAATGAAAGGATAGGGTTCAAATTATGAGAAAATGCCAAGTAGGCGGTCAAGCAGTATTAGAAGGCGTTATGATGAGGGGATCAAAAGGAACAGCCACAGCAGTTAGAACTCCAGAGGGAGATATAGAGGTTTCTTTTGAAAAAACTATACCATATACAAAGAAAAATAAAATTTTAGGACTACCTTTTATAAGAGGATTTGTAACTCTTATAGAGTCTTTAATTGTAGGATTAAAATCATTAAATTATTCAGCAAGTTTTTTTGATGATACAGAACCATCTAAATTTGAAGATTGGTTAAATAATAAATTTGGTGAAAAAGCTAATAATGTAATAATTACACTTACAATTATGCTTTCCTTTGTATTTGCCATAATTTTATTTGTAGCAATACCAACTGGAATTACTTTTTTACTTAAAAAACTTAATCTTCCAGATTGGAGTTTAAGTGCTATTGAAGGAATCATAAGTATTGGTATGCTTTTAGGATACATGTACTTAATGGGAAAAGTAGATGATATAGAAAGAGTATTTCAATATCATGGAGCAGAACATAAGACTATATTCTGTTATGAAAATGAAGATGAACTTACAGTTGAAAATGTAAGAAAATATCCTAGATTTCATCCTAGATGTGGAACAAACTTTCTGTTTTTAGTTGCTATTGTAAGTATATTTATATTTTCCTTTACTAAATGGGATTCAGTTGCTCAGAGAACGGCTATAAGAGTAGCAATGTTACCAGTAATATCAGGAATAACTTATGAACTTATAAGATGGCTTGGCAAATCTCAAGGAAATTTTGCAAAGATAATAGCAGCGCCAGGATTACAATTGCAAAAATTGACTACAAGGGAGCCTGATGATTCACAAATTGAAGTAGCGATAGCTTCTTTAAGGAGGGCTGAAGGATTGAAAGAACCAAATAAAAAAGTTGGAGAATTGTTAAATTTAGGAAATGAAACTTTAAAAGAAGTGGGTATAGATACATATATATTAGATACTCAATTATTATTAGGAAAAGTTTTAGAAAAAGATAAAATATGGCTTATAACGAATAAAAGTGAAGAAGTTAAAAAGTCAGATGAAATACATTTCTTAAACTTATTAGAAAAAAGAAAATCAAAAATGCCTATGCAATATATTTTAGGAACTTGCGAATTTATGGGATTAGATTTTTATGTAGAAGAAGGAGTTTTAATTCCAAGAGGAGATACTGAAATAATTGTAGAGGAAGTATTAAACAATATAGATGAAGATGCAGAGATTAATGTATGTGATTTATGTTGTGGAAGTGGAGCTATAGGCTTATCTTTAGCTAATTATAGAAAAAATATTATTGTAGATTTAGTAGATATAGATGATATACCAGAAAAAGTTACAAGAAAAAATATAAGAGAATTAGAATTATCAAAAAGATGTGGCTTTATTAAGAGTGATCTTTTAAGTGAGGTCATTAAAAAAGGAAATAAGTATGATATTCTAGTTTCTAATCCACCATATATAAGAACGGAAGTCATAAATACTTTAATGGAAGATGTTAAGGATTATGAGCCGCACTTAGCTTTAGATGGGGGAGAAGATGGTTTAATATTCTATAGAAGAATTATTGATGAATCTTTAGAAATATTAAAAGAAAATGGTATATTAGCTTTTGAAATAGGACATGATCAAGGTGAGGATGTTAAAAATCTTATGATTGAAAAAGGATACTACGATGTTAAGGTCATAAAAGATTTAGCTGGTTTAGATAGATGTGTTATAGGAAGAGTAAGCCTTGAAAGATAGCATAGTAGTGTGCTATAATTGTAAAATATGAAAATCTGTATACGGAGTGATAATAGATGATACTTGATAGATTAAATTTTATTGAAAATAAATATGATGAACTTTCAGTTAAGATTAGTGATCCTTCAATAATGGCTAACCAAAAAGAGTGGAGAAAGCTTTGTAAGGAACACGCTGACTTAGAAGTTATAGTTAATAAGTACAAAGAGTACAAAGAAGCGACAGAAGAATTAGAAGCTAACAAAGAGATGCTTTCAGAAGAAAGTGATCAAGAAATGAGAGAAATGATAAACTCTGAAATCAAGGACTTAACAGAAAGAAAAAAAGAATTAGAGGACGAAATACAAATTCTTTTACTACCAAAAGATCCTAATGATGATAAAAACGTATTTGTTGAAATCAGAGGTGGTGCTGGTGGAGATGAAGCAGCACTATTTGCAGCTAATCTTTTCAGAATGTATACTAAATACGCTGAAAAGAATAGATGGAAAGTTGAACTAATGAGTGCAAATGAAACTGACATTGGAGGTTTCAAAGAGGTTGTATTCATGATAAAAGGAGCAGGTGCTTATTCAAAACTTAAATATGAGAGTGGAGCACACAGAGTTCAAAGGGTTCCTGATACAGAAAGTTCAGGAAGAATACATACTTCAACTGCTACAGTAGCTGTTTTACCAGAAGTTGATGATGTAGAAATAGAAATAAACGATAAAGATATTAAAATAGACGTATTTAGAGCATCAGGTAATGGTGGTCAGTGCGTTAACACAACTGATTCAGCTGTAAGAATAACTCACTTACCTTCAGGATTAGTTGTTTCATGTCAGGATGAAAAATCACAGCTTAAAAATAAAGAAAAAGCTATGAAAGTATTAAGAGCAAGATTATTCGAGCAAGCTGAAGCTGAAAGATTAGCTGGTATTGCTGAAGATAGAAAGAGTCAGGTTGGTACTGGAGATAGAAGTGAAAGAATAAGAACTTACAACTATCCACAAGGAAGAGTAACTGATCACAGAATAAACATGACTTTATATAAATTAGATAGTTTCTTAGAAGGTGACATAGACGAAATATTAAATGCTCTAATTACTGAAGATCAAGCTCAAAAGATGAAAGCAATGGGTAATACTGAATTTTAATATACAAAGCCTTACATGAATAATGTAAGGCTTTAAAAATACATAGTTTTAAAATGGTAATTAAAGAGGAATATAATTATGGATATAGATAAAGCTATAAAAAAACAAAAAAAATCATATAAAAGATTCATGTTTGTTATGGTAATACTTCTAATATTATTACCTCTTTTGGTTTGTTTTTTTGAAGTTTATAAGGATTTTCTTATAGTATATTTAATCTTTTTAGAAATTTTTATAGTTATTGTTATGATTAAAAATTTTAATAATATAAGATTAGAATATACTTGTGAAAATGGAATTCTAAGAATAAAACCTAATGTGTTATCTAAATATAAGTATATATACTGCGATAGAGTAGGTTTAGTTCATACAGAAAATGAACTTGAAGATATGAAAATTATAATTGTCTTTACTAACAAAGGAAGAAAAGGTAAATTTGGAAAGCAAGTAGGAGAGTACTTTTGTAAAGTTCATCCTGGACTAAGCAAGGATTATAATAAGATGATTAAATTAAACAAGGAAACACAATGGTATTATATAATAATAAAAAGAGGGGCTTTAAAGAAATTTAAACTTTTAGATGACATTTATAAAAATTGTGTTACAGCAACTTATACAAATGATAGTATTGAAAATATAAAGATCGCAAGAGGTCAGAAGAATTTATAAAAGATGAAGGTGATATTGTTTTATGAAAACAAAAGTACAATTCATAAAAGATATAGATAAAGATATAAAATATTTAGAGGAAGCCGCTGAAATAATAAAAAATGGTGGTATTGGGGCATTTCCTACTGAAACAGTTTATGGATTAGGCGCAAATGCTTTAGATGGAGAAGCTGTTAAAAAGATTTTTGTGGCAAAGGGAAGACCGCAGGATAATCCTTTAATAATACATATAGCTGATAAAAAAGATATAGATAAATATGTTGCTGAAATACCTAAATATGCACAGGAGTTAATGGATAAATTTTGGCCAGGTCCTTTAACAATAATATTAAAGAAAAAAGATATAGTTTCAGATGTTACATCAGCAGGTTTAGATACAGTTGGCGTTAGAATGCCAAATGATGAAATAGCCTTAAAGCTAATAGAACTATCAGGGGTTCCAATAGCAGCGCCATCAGCTAATATATCAGGAAGACCAAGTCCTACAGATATAGAAAGATGTGAAGAAGACTTAAATGGAAGAGTTGATTTTATAATAGGAGCTAAAAAAAGTGAAATAGGAGTAGAATCAACTATAGTAGATGCAACTGGTGAACATTTATGTGTTTTAAGACCTGGAGGCATAACTTTAGAAATGTTAAAGGATATAGATGAAGGAGTATATATAGATAAAGCTATATTAACTAATTTAGATAAAGATACAAAACCTAAGGCACCTGGAATGAAGTATAAACATTATGCACCAAAGGCAAAAGTTAGAATGGTTCAAGGTCCAATAAATAAAATGGTTGAAAAAATTAAAGAAATAGTGCATAATTACATAGATGAAGATTTAAAAGTCGGAATTATGGCAACTGATGAAACAATTTCTATGTACAATGAAGGAATAGTAAAATCATTAGGAACTAGAGAAGACTTAACTTCTGTAACAAAAAATTTATTTGAAATGCTTAGAGCTTTTGATGACTTAGGGGTAGATGTTATAATAACTGAGGCTTTTGAGGAAAAAGATTTAGGTGTAGCCATAATGAATAGATTAAAAAAATCCTGTGGATTTGACATAACAATAGTTTAAGAATATATATGGAAGGAGCTAGATAAAAATGAAACTTTTGAGAAAAAGGAACTGTTTTGAATTTATATTTTTTAAAAATTCTATATTTGTTTTTTTTGAAAGTTTAATACCTTTATTTAGTGTTCTTCCAGTTAATAAAAAAAGTGCTTTTTTATTTGACTTACTATTTAATTTTTTAAATTAAGTAGTGTTATTAGTCATTGAAAAAGCACTTTTTTTAAAATAATATATTAAAACAAACAGGTATAATGGAGGTTAATGAAATGAAAATAGCAATTGGTTGTGATCATGGTGGATTTAATTTAAAAAACACAGTGATAAAACATTTAGAAGAAAAAGGTATTGAGGTAAAAAATTTTGGTACATACAGCACAGATTCTTGTGATTACCCTGATATATCTATACAGGTTGCAGAAGCTGTAGCTAAAAAAGAATTTGAATATGGTATATTAATCTGCGGAACTGGTATAGGAATATCTATAGCAGCAAATAAAGTGCCAGGAATAAGAGCAGCATTATGTTCTGATACATTTAGTGCTCATGCAACAAGACAACATAACAATGCAAATATTCTAGCTATGGGTGAGAGAGTTGTAGGACCAGGATTAGCGTTAGATATAGTTGATACTTTCTTAAATTCAGAATTTGAAGGTGGAAGACACCAAAATAGAATAGATAAAATAACAGCTATTGAAGAAAAGTATTCAAAATAATTTGATAAAAAATATTTTTATATAAATTTTAGGAGGAAGATACAATGAGTAAAGTAACAGAAATAACACATCCACTTATATTACATAAGTTAGCGTTTATAAGAGATAAAAATACAGGGTCTAAGGATTTTAGAGAACTAGTAAGTGAAGTTTCTATGCTTATGGCTTATGAGGTAACAAGAAATCTTCCTATGGAAGAAATAGAAATAGAAACTCCAGTTTGTAAAACTAAATGTAAAGTTTTAGCTGGTAAAAAAGTTGCTATAGTTCCAATATTAAGAGCAGGATTAGGTATGGTAGATGGTATGCTACAACTTATTCCAGCAGCAAAAGTAGGGCATATAGGATTATACAGAGATGAAGAAACTCTTCAACCTGTAGAATATTTCTGTAAGTTACCACAAGACATAGCTGAAAGAGATGTAATAGTTGTTGATCCAATGTTAGCTACAGGTGGTTCAGCTGCAGATGCTATAACTCTTTTAAAGAAAAGAGGAGCTAAGCAAATAAGACTTATGTGTTTAATTTCTTCACCAGAAGGAATAGAGTTTGTACAAAAAGCTCATCCAGATGTTGATATATATGTTGCATGTATTGATGAGAAATTAAATGATCATGGATATATCGTTCCTGGATTAGGTGATGCAGGAGATAGACTATTTGGAACAAAATAGTTATAATTTAAATAGCTACTTAATTTTAAGTAGCTATTAATTATTTTTGGAGGTAAATGATTCATGGAAAAGATAAAAGTTTTAACTATCTTTGGAACAAGACCGGAAGCTATAAAAATGGCTCCATTAGTAAAAGAATTAGAAAAAAGACCGGAAATAGAATCAAAGGTTTGTGTAACTGCTCAACATAGAGAAATGTTAGATCAAGTTTTAGAACTATTTGATATAAAGCCTGACTTTGATCTAGACATAATGAAAAATCGTCAAACTCTTACTGGAATAACAAATAGAGTTTTAGAAGGATTAGAAAAAGTATTTACAGAAGAAAAACCAGATATGATACTTGTACATGGTGATACTACAACAACTTTTGCGGGAGGATTAGCAGCATTCTATCAACAAATAAGAGTAGGCCATGTTGAAGCTGGACTTAGAACTTTCGATAAATATTTCCCATTCCCAGAGGAAATGAATAGAAAGTTAACAGGTGCTTTAGCTGATTTACACTTTGCTCCAACTAAAGGATCAAAAGCTAACCTTTTAAGAGAAGGAATAAATGAAAATGACATAAAAATTACAGGTAACACTGTAATTGATGCTATGGAACATACTGTAGAAGATAACTATGTTTTTGAAAATGATGAATTAAATAAAATAGATTTTGAAAACAAAAAAGTTATCATGATAACTGCACATAGAAGAGAAAACTGGGGAGAAGGTATAGAAAATATCTGTACAGCTTTAAATAAAATAGTTGAAGATAATAAAGATGTTGAATTAGTTTACCTTGTTCACTTAAATCCAGTTGTAAAAGATGTTGTTTATAAAAATCTTGATGGTAAAGAAAGAGTACATCTTTTACCACCACTTGATACAAAAGAAACTCATAACTTAATGAATAAATGCTTTATGGTTATGACTGATTCAGGTGGATTACAAGAAGAAGCTCCTCATTTAGGAAAACCAGTATTAGTTTTAAGAGATGTTACAGAAAGACCAGAAGCTGTTCAATCAGGAACAGTTAAATTAGTTGGTACTGATGTTGAAAAAATATTAGAAGAAGCTAATTCACTTATAAATGATGAAAAAGCTTATGCCAAAATGAGTAAAGCTATAAATCCATATGGAGATGGTAAGGCTTCTGAAAGAATAGTAAAAGCTATTTTAAATTACTTTGGAAAAAATGATGAAGAAGTAGAAGAATTTATAAGTAAATAAGACTTTGTTAAAAAGTTTAATAAATATAATTTGAATAAATGGTATAAATAGACAGATATTTAGAATATTATAGAAATTTTAATAAAAGACTTCTATAATAAAGCTAAATTATCTGTCTTTTTTTTCGAAAAGAGAAAAAATAATAAAAAAGATTGTTTAAAATTTAACAAAAAATATTGAAAGCTAGTAAATTTATGGTTATAATTAAATCAGTTAGAAAAAATATAGATTTTTGATAAATTTTTACCTAAATGGGAGGTTTTTGATATGAGAGAGGTAGTTATTGCAAGTGCAGTAAGAACAGCATTAGGTTCATTTGGTGGTTCATTAAAGGATGTTCCTGCTGTAGATTTAGGAGCTTTAGTTATTAAAGAAGCTTTAAATAAAGCTGGTGTAAAACCAGAATGTGTTGATGAAGTTTTAATGGGAAATGTAATTCAAGCTGGATTAGGACAAAACCCTGCAAGACAAGCAGCTGTAAAAGCTGGTTTACCAGTTGAAATTCCTTCAATGACAATAAATAAAGTTTGTGGTTCAGGTTTAAGATGTGTTGCTTTAGCAGCTCAAATGATAAAAGCAGGAGATGCTGACGTAATAGTAGCTGGTGGTATGGAAAACATGTCACAAGGACCATATGTTTTAAGAACTGCAAGATTTGGTCAAAGAATGGGCGATGGAAAAATGGTCGATGCTATGGTCAATGATGCTTTAACAGATGCATTTAATGGATACCACATGGGTATAACTGCTGAAAATATAGCAGAACAATGGGGATTAACTAGAGAAATGCAAGATGAATTTGCTGCAAATTCTCAAATTAAAGCAGAAGCAGCTATAAAAGCTGGAAAATTCAAAGATGAAATAGTTCCAGTAGTAATTCCACAAAGAAAAGGTGATCCAATAGTATTTGATACTGATGAATTCCCTAGATTTGGAACAACTGCTGAAAAATTAGCTAAGTTAAGACCAGCATTCAAAAAAGATGGTACAGTTACAGCTGGTAATGCATCAGGTATAAATGATGGTGCTGCTGCATTAGTTGTTATGAGTGCTGAAAAAGCAAAAGAATTAGGAGTAACTCCAATTTGTAAAATAGTTTCTTATGGTTCAAAAGGATTAGATCCTTCAATTATGGGTTATGGACCATTCTATGCTACTAAAAAAGCTTTAGAAGGAACTGGATTAACAGTTGCAGATCTTGATTTAATAGAAGCAAATGAAGCTTTTGCAGCTCAAAGTTTAGCAGTTGCTAAAGATTTAGAATTTGATATGAGTAAAGTTAACGTAAATGGTGGAGCTATAGCTTTAGGACATCCAGTAGGAGCTTCAGGGGCTAGAATATTAGTTACATTACTTCACGAAATGATGAAAAGAGATGCTAAGAGAGGTTTAGCAACACTTTGTATAGGTGGAGGAATGGGAACTGCTTTAATAGTAGAAAGATAATAAGTTTACCATTATTATAATATATATTTTAAAGATACTATCCTATCTTGGGATAGTATCTTTTTTTGTGAAAAATTATTTAAAATTCATGTTTAAGTTTAAAAATATATTTAAAAAAATGCACTAATTTGAGAATAAAAATTCATATTAGAAAACAGATAATTTATTTAATTTCCTATAAAAAACATGAATAATAGTAAGAAGAATAGAAAAAAATAGGATTAAAGTAAAGAAAAATATTTAAAATATTAGATTTTGAAAAAAAAAAATAAAAAAATGTGAATAAATATTAAAAAGGTTATTCAAAACCTTTTAAGTTGTATGTTTTATTCTTAATAGTGGTTTAAAATTTTTTTGATAAAAAACCCTATAAAATATACAATTTTATAACAAAAACTTTTAAAAAAGGATTTCAAAATCGAAAATAGTAATCGAAATTTAATTTAAGTTCTTATATAGTAATTTAAAAATTCAGAAAAATGAAATGATAAATTCAAAAACATTCATAAATAATTTGTAAAAGAGTAAATGAGAGTTTTTAAGAGTAAAAATGAAGGAAATAGTTAAAATCACTTTAAAATATCAGAATATTAATAAATTCAACCAAAATTTAAATTTTATTAATATTAGATTCGGGAATATAATTAGTAAAGTAACATTGCGGAACTATGGAGGTTATATGTGAACGCTAAAATTAAAAGTTTAGTTTTTTCAATTACGAAGACTAACATTTTATTAACAATAATAGCAACCCTATTAATTAGTTTATTTAATTTTAGATTTGGGGTGGCTTTTTTAGTTGGAAGTGCAATTGCAACAATTAATTTTACAGCAAATGCAATTGTAATTAACAAAGTCATAAGTAATAGAAGAGGAGCTTTAAAGATACAATTAAGTTTTGTATTAAGAATGCTTTTGATTCTTTTATTTACACTAATCTTTATGAGAGATGTTAAGGAATTAGCATTTTATTTAATAGGATTCATTTTACACCAGATATCAATATTTATTTATACTAAAAAAAATAAGGCCTTATAAAAAACAATAAATAAATATTTATATACATATATAAATTAATACTAAGATAGAAAGGGAGTGATTCCGTGGATATCTTTGCACCATTGTTTACAGTTAAGATTGGTAGTTTGACAATAAGCAGTACAATTATTTTTCAATGGGCAGCAATGCTTCTTATAATAGTTTTTGCTTTATTATCAACTAGAAATCTTAAAAATAAACCAGGTAAGTTACAAGTTGTTTTAGAATCAATCTATCAAACAGTTTATAACTTAGTAAAGAGCAACATGGGGGAAAGTTATATTGGTTTTGTGCCTTATATAGGAACTTTAGCAATATTCCTACTTGTATTAAACTTTTATGGGTTAATAGGGCTTGCACCTCCTACTCAAGATTTAAGTGTTGCAGTGGCATTAGCAATTACTTCCTTTGTTGTTGTTCATGTTAATGCTATACGTAGATGTCATATTGGAGGATATATCAAAGGATATTTTAAGCCTTATCCACTAATGTTACCTTTAAACTTAATGGAGAGAATTATTTTCCCAGTATCTCTTGCACTACGTTTATTCGGTAATATGCTAGCAGCTACCTTATTAATAGACTTAATGTATTCAGGTTTAGGACACATAAGTTGGTTTGCTCAATTAGGTATGCCAATACTAGCACATGGTTTCTTCGATGTATTTGATGGAACAATACAAATGATAGTATTTACTATGTTAACTATGGTAAATATTAAAATTATAGCAGATCACTAAGAAAAGTTAATTAAACAAATCAAAGTAACTTTATTTGATTTGAAAAAGGAGGAATTTTTAATGGATATGAAGTTATTAGCAGCAGGTATCGCTGTATTAGCAGGTATAGGAGCAGGAATAGGTATAGGTATTGCAACTGCAGGAGCATTAGAGGCAACTGCAAGACAACCAGAAGCATCAGATAAGATTCAAAGTTTATTCATCATGGGAGCTGGTCTTTCAGAAGCAACAGCTATCTATGGATTAGTTGTTTCAATAATCTTATTATTCGTTGCTTAATATCAAATTACGTACTTTTTATTAAGAACTTGTAGTAATTAATAAATAAAGATAATAGAGTTAATATAATTGACTCCGAAGGGAGGCTGTGATTGATATATGGAAATAGATTTTATGAGAATATTAGCTACAATCATTAACTTTATAATATTAATTCTTATACTAAAACATTTTTTCTGGGACAAAATCAAAAGAGCCATCGATGCAAGACAAGAGGCTATAGATGAAACTATCTTAAAGGCCGATGAAGATGCAGAAAAAGCAAGAAGATTAAGATTAGATAATGAAAGAATTCTTAAATCTGCTAAAGAAGAAGGCAGAAAGCTTAGAGAAGAACAGAAAAAAGAAGCTGATAGAATTTATAAAGAAATAGTTGATGATGCTCATAGAGAAGCTGAGGCTATAATAAATAGAGCTAATATTGAAATTCAAAGAGAAGAAGAAAAAGTAAAATACGAGTTAAAGCAACAAGTAGTTGATATTTCTGTAATGCTTTCAGAGAAAGCACTTGGAGAATCTATTGATGAATCTAAACATAGAGAATTAATAAATGATTTTATTGAAAAGGTAGGTATCTAATTATGTATGAATATTTAGATCGTAGATATGCCTTAGCTCTATATGAAGTTGCAGAAGAAAAGAATAAAGTTGAAGAATACTTAAATGATTTAAGAGAAATCTGTGATATCATTTATGGAAATAATGAACTTTATGAAATAATAAAACATCCTCAAATTAGTACTGTAAGAAAGAAAAAGACTTTCAGAAACATATTTGAAGGAAAAATAGATGATGAGTTACTTTCATTTTTAATGGTTCTTATAGAAAAAGATAGAATACTTTATCTAAGAGAAAAATTAAAAGAAATGGAAAAAATTCATCTAGAGAGAAACAATACTTTACTTGCAGAGGTAAAAAGTGTTGTTCCATTAACAGAAGATGAAGTTACAAGACTTGTAGCAAAGTTAGAAAATAAATACTCAAAGAAAATTTTATTAAAGCAAGAAATAGATAAAAGTATCATTGGAGGACTTTATGTCAGAGTTGGCGATGATGTTATAGATGGTACTGTTAAATCTAGACTTGACGATATGAAACAGATAATGCTTAAGAGAGAATAGAGGTGAGTCTATGCATATTAAACCAGAAGAAATAACTTCTATAATCAAGAATGAAATAAAAAACTATGAAAAAGAGTTAGAAACTGTTGATTCTGGTACTATCATACAGATAGGTGACGGAGTTGCCAGAGTTTACGGGTTAGAAGAATGTATGGAAGGTGAACTTCTTGAATTCCCTAATCAAGTTTTCGGTATGGCTCTTAACTTAGAGCAGGATAACGTTGGTTGCGTTCTTTTAGGATCTGAAGAAGGTATAAAAGAAGGAGACATCGTTAAAAGAACTGGAAAAATAGTTGAAGTACCAGTAGGAGAGGACTTAATAGGTAGAGTTGTTAATTCATTAGGTCAACCTATAGACGGAAAAGGTCCTATTAAAAATGATGGATACAGAGCTATAGAAGTACCAGCACCAGGTATCTTAGAAAGAAGTTCTGTTAATGAGCCTCTACAAACAGGTATCAAAGCAATTGACTCAATGATACCAATAGGTAGAGGACAAAGGGAGTTAATTATAGGAGATAGACAAACAGGTAAAACTGCTATAGCTATAGATACTATAATTAACCAAAAAGGTAAAGATGTTATATGTATATATGTTGCTATTGGACAAAAACAATCAACAGTAGCTAACATAGTTAACACTTTAACTGAAGAAGGAGCTATGGACTATTCAATAGTTGTAACTGCATCAGCATCAGAATCAGCTCCATTACAATACATTGCACCATATTCAGGATGTACAATGGGTGAATACTTCATGAATAAAGGTAAGCATGTATTAATAATATATGATGACTTAAGTAAGCACGCAGTTGCTTATAGAACAATGTCACTATTAATTAGAAGACCACCAGGAAGAGAAGCTTACCCAGGGGATGTATTCTACATCCATTCAAGATTACTTGAAAGAGCTGCTAAGTTATCAAAAGAAAATGGTGGAGGCTCATTAACAGCACTTCCAATAATAGAAACATTAGCAGGAGACGTAACAGCATATATCCCAACTAACGTTATATCAATAACAGATGGACAGATATTCTTAGAAACTGAGTTATTCAACGCAGGACAAAGACCAGCTGTTAACCCTGGTATATCAGTTTCAAGGGTTGGAGGTAACGCTCAAATAAAAGCAATGAAACAAGTTTCTGGTACATTAAGACTAGAACTTGCTCAATATAGAGAGTTAGCATCATTTGCTCAATTTGGTTCAGACCTTGATAAAGATACTCAAGCAAGACTTGAAAAAGGTAAGAGACTTATCGAGATCTTAAAACAAGATCAATATAAGCCAATGGCAGTTGAAAAACAAATTATGATAATATACGCTGCAGTTAACAATTTCTTACTAGATATCAAAGTTTCAGATATTAAGAGATTTGAAAAAGAATTCTTAGAATATATGGATACTCATCATAGAGAAATTGGTAAAGCTATATTAGATAAGAAAGTTTTAGACGATGAATTAAAATCTGCTTTAGAAAGTGCTATAGTAGAATTTAAAAAAATATTCTTAATGTAAAATAAGAGCATAGCTTTTTAATTAAAGCTATGCCCACATTTTTAAGAATGGAGGTGGAGCTTAAATGGCAGGTGCAGGACTTTTAGAAATTAAAAGAAGAATAAAAAGTATCAAAAACACAAGAAAAATAACAAAAGCTATGGGACTTGTTGCCACTTCTAAGTTAAGAAAAGCTAGACAAAAACTAACTGAAAACAATCAATATTTTAGTAGTCTAGATGAAATTGCTAGAGAATTAATCGGATCATTAAATAGCAATAATAATCCTTTACTTAAACCCAATGATAATCCTAAAAAGTTAATAATATTATTAGCATCAGATTCAGGATTATGTGGTGGATTTAATGGTAATACTGCGGCTTTTGTAAGAGATAACTATGAAAATAATCTTGAAAACATAGAAGCAGTAGTAGTAGGAAAAAAAGGTATCCATTATGTTAAGAAAAACAAGATTTCTACTTTAGCAGAATATGTTGATTTAGGAGATACACCAAACGTTGGTGATGCATCAACTATAGTGAATAAAGCTGTTAAAGAATTTACTGATGGAAATTTTGGAGAAGTAAGTTTAGTTTATACTAAATTCTTTTCACCTGTTAAGCAAGAGGTTGTTGAAGAAAAATTATTACCACTAGACTTAACTGGAGAAAAAGGTAAAGTTTCTTTCTTAATCGAACCTGATGAGGATGAAATAATAGATTCATTAGTTTCATCATACTTAAAAGGTAAATTCATGAATGCTATGTTTAATTCAAAAGCTAGTGAACAAAGTGCTAGAATGCAGGCAATGGACGGAGCAACTAAAAATGCCGATGATTTATTAAACTCATTAGATGCTAAGTACAATAGAATAAGACAAAGTATCATAACACAAGAGATATCAGAAATCGTTGGTGGAGCAGAAGCACAAAAATAAGGAGGTACTCAAAATGTCTAATAATATAGGTAAAGTAGTTCAGGTTATTGGACCAGTTGTAGATATAAAATTTGCAAATGATGAACTTCCTAATATATTTAATGCAATACACATAAAAATGGACGATGGAAAAATCTTAGTTTGTGAGGTAGAGCAACACGTAGGAGACGATATAGTTAGAACTATAGCTATGGAAGCTACTGAAGGACTAAGAAGAGGTGTAGAAGCTGTTGATACAGGAGCACCTATATCAGTACCAGTTGGTGAATGCGTATTAGGAAGAATATTTAACGTATTAGGTAAACCACTAGATAGTGGAGCTGAAGTTAATAACGAAGAAAAATATCCAATTCATAGACCAGCTCCATCATTTGAAGAACAATCAGTTGTTCCTCAAATGTTTGAGACAGGAATAAAGGTTATCGACCTTTTAGCACCTTACCAAAGAGGGGGAAAAATCGGTCTATTTGGAGGTGCAGGTGTTGGTAAAACAGTTCTTATCCAAGAGCTTATAAACAACATAGCTAAAGAGCACGGTGGACTTTCTGTATTCACAGGAGTTGGAGAAAGATCAAGAGAAGGTAATGACCTTTACTATGAAATGATGGAATCAGGAGTTATAAAAAATACAGCATTAGTATTTGGACAAATGAACGAACCACCTGGAGCAAGAATGAGAGTTGCTTTAACAGGACTTACTATGGCTGAGTACTTCAGAGACCAAGGTCAAGACGTGTTATTATTCATAGATAACATATTCAGATTCTCACAAGCTGGATCAGAGGTTTCAGCTTTATTAGGAAGAATACCATCAGCTGTTGGTTACCAACCAACTCTTGCTACAGAGATGGGAGCTCTTCAAGAGAGAATCACATCAACTACCCATGGATCAATTACATCAGTTCAAGCGGTATACGTACCAGCCGATGACTTAACTGACCCAGCTCCAGCTACAACATTCAACCACCTTGATGCTAAAACAGTTTTATCAAGAAGTATAGCTGAAATAGGTATTTACCCAGCTGTTGATCCTCTAGATTCTTCATCAAGAATATTAGACCCAAGAGTTGTTGGAGAAGAACACTATGAAGTTGCTTCAAAAGTTAAGCATATATTAGAAAGATATAAAGAACTTCAAGATATCATAGCTATCCTTGGTGTTGATGAGCTTGCAGATGAAGATAAATTAATAGTTGCTAGAGCAAGAAGAATACAAAAATTCTTATCACAACCATTCACAGTAGCAGAGCAATTTACTGGAATGCAAGGTAGATATGTTCCAATAAAAGAAACTATAAGAGGTTTCAAAGAAATATTAGAAGGTAAACATGACAATGTTCCTGAATCAGCTTTCTTATTTGCTGGAACAATAGAAGAAGTACTAGAAAAAGCTAGAGCAATGGCCCAATAAAAGGGGTGAATAAAAATGAATAAATTTAAGTTAATTGTTACAACACCAGAAAGAGTTCTTATTTCAGGTGAAGTTTCAAGAGTCTTATGTAAAAATGCTGTTGGTGAGTTTGAAATATTAGCTGGTCACCAACCTTATTTAACAGCAACTGTTCCTACTGTTACAAGAATAGATGATGAGAATGGTGAAAGTAAATACTTATTTACTTCAACAGGATTAATGAAGGTTCAAAATAATGAAGTTACTTTTTGTGTAAATTCAGCAGAATGGCCTGAAGAAATCGATGAGGCAAGAGCTATGAATGCTAAGCAAAGAGCAGAGGAAAGATTAAAAAATAAGACTGATGAACTAGATGAAAAGAGAGCTAAGTTAGCCTTAGCAAGAGCTATGTCTAGATTAAAGTTAAAAGAAATGTAATTTATATAAAGCATACAGGAAACTGTATGCTTTTTTTATTATGATTATTCTTCTTAATAAATATTTTTATGTAATTAATAGAACTTTTTCAGATTATTATAATATATTGATAATATAACAGGAAGTAAATGTATAAAAATACTACTCTTGACAATAATTAGATTGGAGGGGTGGTATATTAATGAATAATAATATTTTTATAGCAGCATTATTTTGTTTCTCGCTTATTTTTAGTCCAAGCACTATGAACTTAGATAACAAAGTTTATTCTAAGGTGGAAGAGGAAATTTGTAATATAGAAGAGTATGGTATGAAAATAGAATATATTACAGATGAAAATATAAAAGATGAGTTTAACAATATTAGTGATTATATTAAAATTGAAGATTTTGATAGTATAGTAGAAAAAGAAAATGAGATATATTTAAATACTTCAAAAGAGCAATTTAATTTAGATATTAATCTAATAGAAGAAAATTCAAAAAGTAGAGTTCAAATAGTAATTGTTTCTAAAAATAGAATTGATTTTAATGATATTAAGGAATATTTTCAAGTTATTCATAATAAAAACATGAAAAATATAAAATATTATACTTATATAAAAGGGAATATTAGAGAGAATAATAATATAGATGAAATTGAAGAAAAACTTATAAAATCGATTGGTAAGAGTAAGGTAAAGAAAAACAAAAGAATAAATCTAGAGAAAGGCACTACAGGAATAATTAATCTTAAGAGTGATTACCAGTTTAATTACTCCATTATGACATATGAGGAAGATAGGAAGTTGATTTTAGGAACTCCTATTATATTCACAACATATTAAAATAATTTTAATGGAGGATAATATGGATAAAATAGTAGTAAAAGGTGGAAAGAAATTAAAAGGAGAAGTAAATATAAATACAGCTAAGAATTCAGTTTTACCAATAATCGCAGGAAGTATATTAGCTACTGATGGTGTACTAATAAATGAATTACCAATGTTACAAGATGTTTTTACAATTTGTAATGTTATGGAGCAATTAGGATATGATTTGAAAATAGATAAGAAAGAAAATAAATTAATTGTACCACCATTAAATAAAGATCCTTTAATTCCAAGTGAGGATTTAGTTAAAAAAATGAGAGCTTCATTTTTAATAATGGGGCCAATGATAGCTAAATATGGGGAGTTTAAATTAGCTAGGCCAGGTGGATGTAATATAGGTTCTAGGCCTATAGAATTACATTTGAAAGGGCTTAGAGCATTAGGTGCTGAAGATAGTAATTGTGGCAATGGATTTGTATGTATAAAGGCAAAAAAATTAACAGGAAGTAAAATATATTTAGACTTTCCATCAGTTGGAGCAACAGAGAATATAATGATGGCAGCAACTATGGCTAAAGGGACTACGGTAATTGAAAATGCAGCTCAGGAGCCAGAAATAACTGATTTAATTAATTTTTTAAATTCTATGGGAGCTAAAATTTATATTGAAAAACCAGGTAAAATAATAATAGAAGGTGTTGATTCATTAACTTCAACTGAGTACACTCCTATATATGATAGAATAGAAGCTGGAACATTTATGGTTGCAGCAGCAATAACAGGATCAGAAATAAAAATAAATGGAGTAAATAAAGATCATTGTTCAGCTATAATATCTAAGTTAAAAGAAGCTGGAACAGAGTTTTTTGATATCCATAATGATGAAAATAGTATAATAGTAAAGGGTAATGAAGAAATAAAGCCAATTAATATAAAAACAATGCCTTATCCAGGATATCCTACTGATATGCAATCACAAATGATGAGTTTATTGAGCATAGCAAAAGGAAGCAGTATCATAACTGAAAGTGTTTTTGAGAATAGATTTATGAATGTAGATGAATTAAGACGTATGGGTGCAAACATACAAGTAGAAGGAAGAACGGCTTTAATTGAAGGAGTAGATAACCTCACTGGATGTGAAGTTAAGGCAACTGATTTAAGGGCAGGAGCTGCTTTGATTTTAGCTGGACTTGTAACAAAGGGAGAGACAATAGTTACTGATATATATCATATAGATAGAGGTTATGTTGAAATAGAAAATAAGTTCAGGGCCTTAGGTGCTGACATAAGTAGAATATAAGTCAACAGCAGTGCTGTTGACTTTTTTTACTTTAAATAATTTTATTATAAGTTCGAGTTTTAGAAAACTTAGCATATACATAAACTGTATTAATAAGTTTTAGGAGGATTTATGATAAATAGAAAAATTTTAGAATCAGTAATTTTTATTGTAACAATTATAGTGAGTATAGTTTTTATACCAATACTTTTTGGTTTTTTATCTAGTTCAAGTATGGCTGAAAGTAATAATAAAGTAGAGAAAGTTAAAAATAAAAAGTTAGTTGATGTAGTTAACTTAAAGGAAGTTGAAGTTTACATATCTAAAGAAAATAAAGTGGAAAAAGTACCATTAGAGGAATATGTCTTATCTGTAGTTTCAAGTGAAATGCCAGCTACTTTTCATGAAGAGGCATTGAAAGCTCAGTCTATTTTAGCAAGGACATTTGTTATAAATAAATTAATTACTGGATGTAACAATATAAAGGAAGGAAATATATGTGATACTACTCATTGTCAAGCATATTTAAATATTAATGAAAAGAAAAAAGCTTGGGGTAAAGATGGGGATGAATATTTAAAAAAATTAAAAAAAGTTGTTAAAGAAACAGAGGGGAAAG
This sequence comes from Clostridium sp. 16K-1-R1, assembly GCF_023921145.1. NCBI lineage: Bacteria > Bacillati > Bacillota > Clostridia > Eubacteriales > Clostridiaceae > Clostridium > Clostridium sp. 16K-1-R1. The sequence goes on along the minus strand of NZ_CP046515.1, from coordinate 2,722,689 downwards.
TTCTATCATATAATGATCAGTTAGTAAAATATCCTCAATATTTTTCTACAAGTTCAGGAAATACAGAGGATGCAGTTGCTGTATTTTCAGAAGATGTACCTTACTTAAAGTCAGTTGAAAGTCCAGGGGAAGAAATATCACCTAAATATGAGAGTGAAATCAGTATTTCTATAAGTGATTTTAAGAGTAAAATTAAAAAATCTATTCCTAATAGTGATTTAGGAAATAATATAACTGAAGAAGTTAAAATATTAAATAGGAACACAGGAGGAACTGTAAATGACATAAAAATAGGGGAAGCTACCATTAAGGGGAAGGAATTTAGAAAAATATTTGGACTAAATTCTGCCAATTTTACATTGGAAGTTTTAGATGACAACATAAAAATAAAATGTTTAGGATATGGACATGGTGTTGGCATGAGTCAATGGGGAGCTAATGTAATGGCAAAGGAAGGCAGTAAATATGATGAAATATTAGAACATTATTTTAAAGGAAGTAAAATTGAAGAAAGTAATAAAATTTTAATAGAGTAATAAGAAGAACAAGCAAATAAATTTTGCTTGTTCTTTTTTTATAAAAAAGATTTATATAGGTGTATTAATTTAGGATAAATGGACAGAATTAGAAACGGAGGTGTTGAAAATGAATAAAAAAGACCAATTTAAGAGATTTATTAAAAAGGATGGATTTTATGTAGTTTTATTTGTTTGCCTATGTTTAGTAGCAACAGTTGGAGTAGTGGTAGCAAATAAAAGCACAAATAACACAGTAGAAGAAAATATAGCAGAAAACACTATAGAAAATACAGAGGATAATAGCACTACAACTGGTAATACTTTTGATGATGCTGAACTAGTTGAAGGAAAAACAGATATAGCAAATGATTCAGAAGAGATTGCATCTAATGAAGCTAATGGTGAAGAAGTAAAACCTGAAGCAAATAATGCTGATAAGTCAGTTGCAACTTCAAGCCAAAGTCAAAGCTTTACATCACCAATTAAGGGTGGAGTTATAACAAGATTATATAACTTAGAACCTAGATTAAATGAATCAGGTCAAAGTGCATCTGTTTATAAAGGAATAGATATAGAAGCTGCTGAGGGAACTGAAGTTTTAGCAATTGGTGATGGTAAAGTTGTAGAGGCTGGAAAAGGAAACTCAAAAGAAGGTTGCTTTGTTAAAATAGAGCATCAAAACGGTATTGTTGGTTTTTATGGAAACTTAGATCCAGAGATTAAAGTTAAAGAAGGGGATAATGTTAAAAAAGGAGATTCTATAGGTAAGATTGGAAAAACTATTCAAAATAGTCCAAGTGATAGAGTTTCTGAAAATTATTTAATGTTCCATATGGAAAATTCTAAGGAGCCAGTAGATCCACAAAAATACTTAAAAGATATTCCTGTAAAAGAATAATTTAATACATAATCAGCTGCTTATAAAAAAAGCAGCTGATTAAAAATTTAAGAATATTTTTAAGGAGGTAAGGTTCTTGAAAGATTATATTGAGGAGAGAGTTTTAGAAGTGGCTCAGTACATTATTTATTCAAGGGCTACTATAAGAAAAACAGCTAAAGTTTTTGGTGTAAGCAAGAGTACTATACATAAAGATATGACTGAAAGATTGCCTAAGATAAATCCTGATATAGCTGAAGAAGCAAAAAGTATATTAGATTTAAATAAAGCTGAAAGACATATTAGAGGTGGAAAGGCAACTAAGTTAAAATATAAAGTTGTTGAATGATGAAAATATTCCTTATATAATAAAAGTTAGTATTTATGTATATTTTTATAGAAATTAATAATTATTATTATATATTAGGGAGTTGTAAACATGTGGTTTTGGAGAAAAGGTACAGATATGGGTATAGACCTTGGAACAGCAACTGTTCTTGTCTATATGAAAGATAAAGGTATAGTCTTAAAAGAGCCCTCAGTAGTAGCCATAGACAAAAATAAGAACAAAGTTCTAGCAGTAGGAGAAGCTGCAAGACAGATGATAGGAAGAACACCAGGTAATATAGTAGCATTAAGACCTATGAGAAATGGTGTTATATCAGATTACGAGATGACAGAAGCTATGTTAAAGTATTTTATCAAGAAGGGTGTTGGAAATAGAAGAATATCTGCCCCTAAAGTAATGATATGTATACCTTGCCAAGCGACTGGGATTGAGAAAAGAGCAGTTATAGATGCTGCAAAGAATTCAGGAGCTAAAAACGTATATCTTATAGAAGAACCCTTAGCTGCTGCAATAGGAGCAGGATTAGATATATCAAAGGCTAGTGGACATATGGTTGTAGATATAGGTGGAGGAACTGCAGATATAGCTATAATATCCTTAGGCGGAATTGTTATAAGGGAGTCTGTAAAAGTAGCTGGAGATAGATTTGATGAAGCTATAATTAAATTTGTTAGAAGTAAATATAAACTTATGATTGGTGAGAGAACAGCAGAGGAATTAAAAATAAATGTTGCCACAGCTGTTGAAGGTAATAGAAAAGAAAGTATGGAAGTAAAGGGAAGAAATCTAGTTACAGGTTTACCAGGAATAATAACAGTAGATAGTGAAGAACTTAGAATTGCTTTAAAAGATGATGTTAGCATAATTGGTGAAGCCGTACATTCTGTTCTTGAAAAAACACCACCTGAGTTAGCAGCTGATATAATAGAAGAAGGAATTCTTATGACTGGTGGAGGCGCTTTATTAAATGGCTTAGATAAGTTTATTGAACAAAGGACAGGCGTTAAGGTTAGAGTTGCTGATGATGCTGTAAAATGCGTAGCTGAAGGAACAGGTAAAGTATTGAAAACATTTGAAAAATTAAATTTAGGTATGGATGATTTAGAAGTGAAATTAATTGATGAGTAAAATTAACTATATATCTCTTAATATTAAGAGATATATAGTTAATTTTTTTTGTTTTTTAAATAATAGGAGTGAATTAAAGAATCTACAATAACTTTAGACATATCTAATATAAAGCTTAACCTAATTGGTCTACTTGTAAATAGGTCTATATTTTCGGAGGAATCAACTATAGCTATTATAGACATATCTCCAACACTTCTTAAGGATTTACCAACGCCCTTTCCAGGGTGAATAGGTTCATTTCTAGCATGAATTTCACCAATAGAGTTAGAATCTCCTAGGCAAGCATCTATGGCTAGTATTTTATAACCAGGATAAGTTTTTAATATTTCAGTTATTTTTTTGTCAAGATTAAGAGCATGTATAGGAGAATCAAGTGTACCAAATACTTTTAAAGGAAAGAATTTTTCTCTTAGTAGGGTACCAACTAATGGACCTAAGCAATCACCTATACATTTATCGGTTCCTATACATACTATAATGGTTTTTTCATCTATATGATTTTTTAAAAAATTTGAAATCTCGTAATATGCCAAATAATTTTTGTAGTAAGTTTTTATTTTATTCAAGGCTTCACCTCCTCATTAATTATATGAAGGAAGTGTTAGAAATATTAAATGGAAGTATAAAAAAGATTTTAGGTGGTAATTATTAAAATGGAGGTGAATATACTTATGAATAAAGGGCTTTTAAGTTTTTTAGTACTATTTTTTACTACATTAATAATGGGAGCAATGACGTATTTTGTTAACTTAAATTATGAAGAAGCTAAATTAAAAGCAGAGAGTGTAAAAAATCAAAAGAATGAAATTTTAAATATTAATGAAGAGGAAAATGGACAAAAGGCTATAGAAAACAATAAAGAAGAGTTAAAAGAAGATAGAGAGAAAGAAAATATAAGTGAGAATAACAATAAGCAAAGTAATGATTTAGATAAATCTCAATTAAAAGAAGAAAAAGAAATAGAAGGTAAGTCTAAAGAAAATGCTACAAATATCAAAAAAAATGAAAAGTCTAAAGAAAAGGTAGCTGAGGAGAAATCATCAAAAGAAAGCAAAGAAGTATTTAAAGTAGATAAATATTCAATTCCTAAAAAGATAAATAAAGCAGATAAGTTTAAATTAATGTCTATTGCTAAGAATTTATCTTTAACTGATTACGGAGTTTTATTAGAGCATATTAAGAGAAATGATGAGTTAGATGCTGCTATTGATATATTTAAAATACTTAAGGATAAATTAGAAGAGAAAGAATATAAAGAAATGAAAGATATATTAAGTCCATACATAAATATTGAGTTAATTGAAGAGAAAATATAAATGAAAAAAGAAGTAAAATAAAGAAATTGAGAGAAATTTAAAAATAGATTAACATAATGTTTGAAAATAGCCTAAAATTGAGTTTGAAATAAAAAGCATAACAATATATACTAAGTCTTGTCGATTGGCGATGAGCCAAAACGACAGAGAAAAATAATAAATGTGCTGGTGTGGCTCAATTGGCAGAGCAGCTGACTTGTAATCAGCAGGTTATCGGTTCAAGTCCGATCATCAGCTCCATAAGTGGTGGAATTCCCGAGTGGCCAAAGGGGGCAGACTGTAAATCTGTTGTCGGACGACTTCGAAGGTTCGAATCCTTCTTCCACCACCAATAAGGTCGCATAGCTCAGCTGGGAGAGCACCTGCCTTACAAGCAGGGGGTCACAGGTTCGATCCCTGTTGCGACCACCATTAAAACATAATAAATGCGCTGGTGTGGCTCAATTGGCAGAGCAGCTGACTTGTAATCAGCAGGTTATCGGTTCAAGTCCGATCATCAGCTCCACAAGTGGTGGAATTCCCGAGTGGCCAAAGGGGGCAGACTGTAAATCTGTTGTCGGACGACTTCGAAGGTTCGAATCCTTCTTCCACCACCATTTATAAAAAACAAAATATTGATATGCTGGTGTGGCTCAATTGGCAGAGCAGCTGACTTGTAATCAGCAGGTTATCGGTTCAAGTCCGATCATCAGCTCCATATGTGGTGGAATTCCCGAGTGGCCAAAGGGGGCAGACTGTAAATCTGTTGTCGGACGACTTCGAAGGTTCGAATCCTTCTTCCACCACCAGAAAGAGACACTATTAATTAAGTGTCTCTTTATTAAAATAATATCTTAATAAAATAGAATAATTAGTATTTATATACTCTTATCCAGAGAGGTGGAGGGAAAAAGGCCCTATGAAACCCGGCAACCAGTGAGAAATCACTACGGTGCCAATTCCGGTAAAGAAATTCTTTACAAGATGAGAGAAGATAAATTTAGTGTATAACTAAAATCTCTTCTTAAATCTTTAAAGGTTTGAGAAGAGATTTTTTTATTAACAAAAATATTTTAAAGGCGCGCATTAAAATAAAGTTTGTTAATTAAGCTTTAAAGATATTATTTTGAATCGTGGGAAGATAAATTAAGTTATTTGTTTAAATAAACAGGGTTGGAATAAATAAAATGAAAGGGGTGAATTAGCTATCTTATTATGATAGTAAGATAGCCTTAGCCATGAGAAGATTATTTACATCAGAATCAGTTACTGAAGGGCATCCAGATAAAATATGCGACCAAATTTCAGATGCAGTTTTAGATGCTATATTTGCAAAAGATCCAAACGCAAGAGTTGCTTGTGAAACAGCTGTTACTACAGGATTAGTAATGGTAATGGGAGAAATAACAACTAATTGTTATGTTGATATCCCTAAAATAGCTAGAGAAACTATAAAAAGTATAGGATATGATAGAGCTAAATACGGTTTCGACTGTGAAACTTGTTCAGTTATGACTACAATAGATGAGCAATCATCAGATATCGCTATGGGTGTTGATGAAGCTTTAGAATCAAGAGCTGGAGAAAAAATTGACATAGATGCAGTTGGAGCAGGAGACCAAGGAATGATGTTTGGTTTTGCTACTAATGAAACTGAAGAATTTATGCCAGCACCAATAGCTATGGCTCATAGATTATCAAGAAGATTAACAGAAGTAAGAAAGAACGGAACTTTACCTTACTTAAGACCAGACGGAAAAACACAAGTTACTGTTGAATATGAAAATGACAAACCAGTTAGAATAGATGCAATAGTAATTTCAACACAACATGGTCCAGAAGTATCTCAAGAACAAATACAAGCTGATTTAATGGAACATGTTATAAAAGCTGTTATACCAGCAGAGTTATTAGATGAAAATACTAAGTATTATATAAATCCAACAGGAAGATTCGTTATCGGTGGACCTCAAGGAGATGCTGGATTAACAGGAAGAAAGATCATAGTTGATACTTACGGTGGATATGGAAGACACGGCGGTGGTGCTTTCTCAGGAAAAGACCCAACTAAAGTTGATAGATCAGCTGCATACGCTGCTAGATGGGTAGCTAAAAACTTAGTTGCTGCAGGAATCGCAGATAAATTAGAAGTTCAAGTTGCTTATGCTATAGGAGTTGCTAAACCAGTATCAATTATAGTAGATACTTTTGGAACTGGAAAAATATCAGACGAAGAAATAGTTAATATAATAAATAAAGTGTTTGATTTAAGACCAGGAGCTATAATAAGAGATTTAGATTTAAGAAGACCTATATATAGACAAACTGCTGCTTATGGGCACTTTGGAAGAACAGATTTAGATCTTCCATGGGAAAACTTAAACAAAGTTGAAGAAATAAAGAAATATCTTTAATATATAGAAAAGCTTAGGATTTTATATCCTAAGCTTTTTATTTTTCTATAAATTTATTATTTTAAGATGAACTAGTAATTTTAAAATTAAGATAAAATAAAAAAGCACTTTGAAAAATCAAAGTACTTTTTTTATATTAAGCTTTATAAACTAATTTTCCATTAACTATTACATATTTTATATCTATATTATCATCAAAAAGAATTAAGTCAGCATCATAGCATTCTTTAATTAATCCTTTTTTATCATCAACTTTACAGTGTTTAGCTCCATTATAAGTAGCCATTTTTATAACTTCATTAAGTGGATAATTAGTGTTTTTAAATATATTTTTAACTGCCACATCTAAAGTTAAAATTGATCCTGCTAAAGAGCCACTCAATAATCTTGCAGCTCCATTTTTAACTTCAACATCTTGTCCTCCTAATGAATACATTCCATCAGGCATACAGCAAGCCATCATAGCATCAGTTATTAATAAAACCTTATCTGTTCCTTTTTGTTTATAGGCAACTCTTAAGCTTGGATATGCTATGTGAATACCATCTGAGATTGTTTCAGTAGTTATTTCACTATCAAAAACAGCACCTACAACTCCAGGTTCTCTATGAGTAAATGGAGTCATTGCATTGAATAAATGAGTGGCATGAGAGCATCCACACTTTATTCCTTCCATAGCTTCTTCATAAGTAGCTTTAGTATGTCCCATTGAAACAACTATACCTTTTTCACTTAAGAATTTAGTAAGTTCTTTAGCACCTTCTACTTCAGGAGCAAGAGTTATTGAAACAACATCATCTTCATGTTCTCCAACTAATTTATAGAAGTTTTCTTTTGTTGGAGGGATTAAGAAATCAGGATTTTGAGCACCTATTGCACTTGGGCTTATAAATGGGCCTTCTAAGTGAGCACCTAAAACATTAGCTCCATCTGTTCCTTCAGTTTTTGCTTTATGAATAGCTTCCATTGATTTGCATACGTCTTCAGCAGCTACAGTCATTGTTGTTGGTAAAAATGAAGTAGTACCATGTTTAACTATAACCTTTGATATTTCATTTATAGCTTCATAAGTGCCATCCATAGTATCGTGACCACCAGCACCGTGTATATGAACATCTATAAATCCTGGAGATAGGAATAAGCCTTCTCCATCAATTACTTCACAATCACATTCTTCTTTAGGATTTATAGCCTTTATCTTTCCGTTTTCTATAAGTATATTTCCTTTTTCAATCTTATCTAAATATACTATATTACAGTTTTTTATTAACATACGAATCACCTTCCTCATAATAATCTTAAAATTTTAATTTGTGTAAGTCAACAAAATAAGCACTATGATTTAAATTTAATAATTGTGATATAATTAATAGTAATAACAATTCAAGAGAAACCTTTTAGGAGGTAATATGGAAGCATTAAATGGAATAGTTGAGAGTATAGTATTTAAAAGCTCAGATACAGGGTATACAGTTATAAAATTTAGAGAAAATAATATTATTCATACAGCAGTGGGAGTTTTACCACATGTAAAAGAAGGTCAAAATTTAAAAATTACAGGAAGTTGGGTTAACCATTCCCAGTTTGGAAAACAATTTAAGGTAGAAGAATGTGAAGAGATATTACCTACTTCAAAGGATGGAATAGAAAAATATTTATCTTCTGGGATAATACAGGGGATAGGGCCTGTTACGGCAAAAAAAATTGTAAATAAATTTGGAGAAGATACTCTTAATATTTTAGATAATAATATTGAGAGATTAAAAGAAATAGAAGGAATAGGTAAAAAGAAGTTAGAGACCATAATTGAGTCTTATAGAGAACAAAGAGAATTAAAAAATATAACTATATTTTTGCAAACCCATGGATTAAGTGTAAATCAATGTTTGAAGATTTATAAAAAATATGGAGCTAGTTCAGTTGATACAGTTAAAAATAATCCATATATACTTTGTGATGAAATTTCAGGAATAGGATTTAAGACTTCTGATAAGATTGCTAGAAGTTTAGGAATAGAAATTGACTCACCTTTTAGAATTCAAAGTGGTATAAGATACGTAATAAATGAATTTTGTGCTAATGGACATACTTTTATGCCAAAGGATGAACTTATAAAGGAAGCAAGTAATGTATTAACTGTAAGTGGAGATATAATAGAAGAAAATATTAAAAATGCAGCTTTAGATAGAAAAATAAAGTTAGAGAAAGTTAATGATAAAGAAGGTGTTTTCACAATACCTAATTATTATTGTGAGCTTGGAATAACTAATAGGATTTTAACTTTAGCTATAAGCAATTTCCAAGATATAAGTGTAGATGTTGAGCACTTAATACTTCAATTTGAAAAGAAAAATAATATAACTTTTGCAGAATCCCAGAAAGATGCTATAATAAGTGCTTTTCAAAATGGAATAGAGATAATAACTGGGGGACCAGGAACAGGAAAGACCACTATAATAAAGTGTATAATTGAAATTTTTGAAACTTGTGGTTTGAAGGTTCTTTTGGGAGCACCTACTGGAAGAGCGGCTAAAAGAATGAGTGAATCTACAGGAAAAGAAGCTACTACAATACATAGAATGCTTGACATGGGAGTCTTTGAAAAAGAAGAAAGTGTTTTTGTAACCAATGCAGAGGAACATTCCTTAGAGGCTGATGTGGTTATAATAGATGAGGCATCAATGATTGATATAACTTTAATGAATGCTTTACTTAAATCTATTAAGGTAGGTACTAGGCTTATAATAGTAGGAGATGTTGATCAGCTTCCATCAGTAGGAGCTGGAAATGTATTAAATGATTTTATAGAGAGTGGATTTACAAAGGTTGTACGTCTAAAGGAAATATTTAGACAAGGAAAAGAGAGTATGATTGTAGTAAATGCACATAAAATAAATAAAGGTGAGATGCCTAAGTTAAATGAAAAAGGTACTGATTTCTTCTTCATAAGAAATGATATTCAAGAGGGAATATTAAATACTATTATAGATTTAATAAATACTAGGTTGCCTAAGTTTAACTCAAATTGGGATAAGTTAAAAAGTATACAGGTTTTAGTTCCTATGAAAAAGGGTGTATTAGGAGTTACAAATTTAAATGAAAGAATTCAAAATGTCTTAAACCCAAAGGCTCCATATAAAAAAGAAAAAGAATTTAGAAGTATGGTATTTAGAGAGGGAGATAAGGTTATGCAGATAAAGAATAACTACTCTCTAAAATGGACCAGAATAGCTGGAAAAGGTGAGCATGAAGGCTTGGGTGTATTTAATGGAGATATGGGATTTATAGAAAGTATAGATTTAGAAGGGAAAAAACTATCTATAATCTTTGATGATGAAAGAAGAGTTATTTATGATTTTATGTATTTAGATGAATTAGATTTAGCTTATGCAATCACAATACATAAAAGTCAAGGAAGTGAATTCCCTGTAGTAATAATACCTGCATATATGGGTGCACCATTACTTATGAATAGAAATTTATTATATACAGGAATAACTAGGGCAAAAGAAATGGTTGTAGTAGTTGGAATACCTAAAGCATTAAAATATATGGTTGATAATACAAGGAGTATGGAACGTTATTCCTCTTTAAATTGGAGAATAAAAGAAGTAATATCTAATGAGGTTTTTGAACAAGATTAAATTAGGGGGATTTAAAAGTGAGCTTATATGGCAATAATTTAAGGGTTGAGAATAGATATAGTCATATATTAAAGAAATGGTATGTAAAAAGCAATGATAGGTTTATAAATTTGATATGTGAGCCCTATCAAAAGTTGAACTTTATTGAAAGTTTAATTGGTGATTGTTTAATAAATAATGAAAAAGTTTTGTATGTAGGTAAGAGTAGAAAAGTTTGTAAGAATGAGCAATTAAATTCTATGAATTTTGATTTTATAAATTTTAATAATATTTTTAATATAAAAAAGAATTTTGATTTAATAATATATGATGATGTAAGCTTATATTCAAATAAGAGTAGTATTGAATGCAACGAGGATTTAATGTACTTAAAACGCCTATCTAAGAAAATAGTAATATGTTCAGTAGATAAGGTATTTAATAATATAAAGCACATAGAAATATTAAATAATCAAAGAAAAACACATTTCTTAGAGCCGAGACTAATAACAACTAGAGTTAATTTAGAAACTTCAATGCCTTATACCTTATATGATTATATTGAATGGTTTATAAGAGAAAAGAGAATCTTGGTTGTATATGTTCCAAATAAATTTAACTTAAATAAAATTTATGAATATTATACTGAGGATTTAAATTTAGAAAATAAGGTTAAAATAGTAAAAGAAGATAAAAAGAATTCCTTTTTAAATATAGTAAATGAAAGTAGATTTAAAAAAGAAGGGATTATTTTTATAACAGATTCATTACATGAATATTTTGATTCTATTCCAGAATGTGATATGGTGATCTATTCTTTTGAAAAAGATATTGTTGATTACAAAAAAATAATATTTGCCTGTGGAGCTTTATGCAAAGATAAATGCACTGGAAGAGAAGTAATATTATTAAGTAATGAAGAGGGAGATAACATAGAAACTGCTAGGAGGTTAGCAAGAGGCTTTAATAAAACTTTATGGAGAGAGTCAGAGATAAGGTAGATTATTTATTTCAATGTTTTTTAGAAGCTATTTATCCAACAGAAGAAAAGTGTTATGTATGCAATAAAGATGGAGAAAAAATAATTTGTGATAAATGCAAAGGTAAAATACAAAAGTTAAATGAAACTCTGATTATTGAAGAATGTGAAATGTTAATCTGTTCTTATTATTCTTTTATAGTTAAGGATTTAATATTAAGACTTAAATATAAAGGAGATTTTCATGCTGGTGAAATATTAGTTATGTTACTAGAAGAAAAAATAAAAGAATCAAATTTAGATGTTGATTTTATAACATATGTTCCCGTAGCTAAGGATTCCCTTAGAAAGAAGGAATTTAACCAATGTGAATATTTATCAAAAGAATTAGGAAAGCGACTAGGGATTAAATCCATAGAAACTTTAAAAAAGAAAAATAAAGTAAAAGAACAAAAGTCATTATCTAAAGAAGAAAGAGAAAAAAATGTGAAAAATGCTTTTTATCTTAAAAGATATAGGAATTTAGAAGGAAAAAGTATTATACTTTTAGATGATGTAATGACTACTGGTTCTACATTAAAGGCCTGTGTAAGAGAACTAAAAAAAATTAAAGATATTAAGATTTTTTTATTGACTATTGCTAAAAGTAATATATAATAGTAATGTAGCTAGGTTTGTGGTTGAAAGTCGATGCCAGTCGCAGGCGAAACGATCCACGTAAGTTAAACAAAGTTTTAATGAGCATGGTGCGGCTTAGAAGTAAGACCTACCAGCCAATAAAGGCTGAGAGGGTTAGTAGTGAGAGGTTAACTCCGGGTAGCGAAAGCTCCAGTAGGCGAGTGTGGGGTCAAAGACCAGGTCAACTAGCTATAAAAAGGGACTATGATTTTCATGGTCCTTTTTTATTTTTTGTCAAGTTACATCTGTTATAAATAAATTAAGTAAAGAGAAGATTTAATTAGACAATTAAGATCTATATTATAAAAAATTAAGTTAATTAAAATAATTAAAACTTGTATAAAATCCTTTAACAGAGTACAATTATAGTATAATATTTAAACCTTTACATTGTTTAAGGTTACTTGTTTTTTTGAAAGGGGCTGACGATATGAAAGTAACAGTACATGCTAAGAATATAGAGTTAACAAATGCTTTAAAGGATTGTGTAGAAAAGAAAATATCCAAGTTAAGCAAGTATTTTGAACCAGGAGTTGAAGCAAAGGCCACTTTAAGCGTAGAGAAAAATAAACAAATCATAGAAGTTATGATTCCTTTTAATGGAATATTATTAAGAGGTGAAGAATCTACAGACGATATGTATAAGTCAATAGACTTAGTTGAAGAAAAAATCGAAAGACAAATAAGAAAACAAAAAACTAGATTATCAAAGAAAAATAGATATGATTCATTAAGATTTGCTCATATAGATCCAATAGAGGATATGAAAGAAGAAAAAGAAGCAAAAATAGTAAAAACTAAAAGATTTGATGTTAAGCCAATGGGAGCTGAAGAAGCCGTTTTACAAATGGAGCTTATAGGACATGACTTCTTTGTATTCCAAGATCCAGAGACAAATCAACTAAATGTAGTTTATAAAAGAAAAGATGGTAATTATGGTTTAATTGAACCAGGATTAGGCGAAGAATAATAGAATAAATATAAAAAAAGATGTAGGTTTTTACCTACATCTTTTTATTTTTATGTAAAAGTTTTATCTAAATTATTACATTTATTGAAAATAGGTTACTATAAATGGTATAATCTAATGAGAATTATTTTAAATAATTTTTTTGGAAAATTTAGAATAATGTATATATGTGTTATAATGAGATAATTATTAGAATATTAAGCATATAAGAAAGTAGAATTGAGGGATATTATAATGGGATTATTTGATAAAATATTTGGAAGTTATAGCGATAGAGAAGTTAAAAGAATAACACCTATTGTAGACAAAATAGATTCGCTTGGGCCTGAAATGGAAAAACTATCTGATGAAGAATTAAAGCAAAAAACATTTGAATTTAAGGATAGATATGCTAAAGGAGAAAGCTTAGATGATATGCTTCCAGAAGCTTTTGCTGTTTGTAGAGAAGCGTCAACAAGAGTTTTAGGAATGAAACACTATAGAGAGCAATTAATTGGGGGTACAGTGTTACACCAAGGAAGAATAGCAGAAATGAAAACTGGTGAAGGTAAAACATTAGTTGCTACTTTACCTGTTTATTTAAATGCTATAGCTGGTAAAGGTGTTCATGTAATTACAGTTAATGATTATCTTGCAACAAGAGATAAAGAGTGGATGGGTCAATTATATGAATTCTTAGGATTAACTACTGGGGTTATAGTTCATGGATTAACTAATGATCAAAGAAGAGAAGCATATAATGCAGATATAACTTATGGAACAAATAATGAGTTTGGATTCGATTATTTAAGAGATAACATGGTTATTTACAAAGAAGAAAGAGTTCAAAGACCATTACACTACTGTATAGTGGATGAGGTTGACTCAATTCTTATAGATGAAGCAAGAACTCCTCTTATAATTTCAGGTGCAGGAAGTAAATCAACAGATCTTTATAAGATAGCTGATTTCTTCGTTAAGAAATTAAGAGAAGAAGAAGATTATACAATAGATGAAAAAGCACATGCTGCAATGCTTACTGATAAAGGGGTTGCAGAGGCAGAAAAGGCTTTTGGAATAGAAAACTACGCAGATGCTAATAACATGGAATTACAACATCATATTACTCAAGCCTTAAAAGCTAACTATGTAATGAAGAGAGATAAAGATTACATGGTTAAAGATGATGAAATAGCTATAGTCGATGAATTTACAGGAAGACTTATGGAAGGTAGAAGATACTCAGATGGTCTTCACCAAGCTATTGAAGCTAAGGAAGGTGTTAAAGTTCAAAGAGAATCTAAGACTTTAGCAACTATAACATTCCAAAACTATTTCAGAATGTACACTAAATTAGCAGGTATGACAGGTACTGCACTTACTGAGGAAACTGAGTTTAGAGAAATATATGGACTAGACGTTGTTGTTATTCCAACTCATAGACCAGTTCAAAGGGAAGACCATTCAGATTTAGTATTTAAAACTGCTAAAGGAAAATATGATGCCATAGTGGAAGAAATAATAGAAACTCATAAGACAGGTCAACCAGTCTTAGTTGGTACAACTAGTATAGAAAAATCAGAATATCTTTCATCTTTATTAAAGAAAAAAGGTGTTCCGCATAAGGTTTTAAATGCTAGATACCATGAGCAAGAAGCTGAAATTGTATCTCATGCAGGTGAGTTAGGTAACATAACAATTGCAACTAACATGGCTGGTAGAGGTACTGATATTAAACTTGGAGAAGGTGTTTTAGAAGTTGGTGGTTTAAAAATCATAGGTACTGAAAGACACGAATCAAGAAGAATAGATAACCAGCTTAGAGGACGTTCTGGTCGTCAAGGAGATAAAGGTCATTCAAGATTCTATATCTCTTTAGAGGATGATTTAATGAGAATATTTGGCTCAGAAAAACTTCAATCTGTTGTTGATAGATTAGGATTAGAAGAAACTGAGGCTATTGAAAGTAAAATGGTTACTAAATCAATAGAAAATGCTCAAAAGAAAGTAGAAGGTAACAACTTTGATATAAGAAAAACATTATTAGGATACGATGATGTTATGAATAAACAAAGAGAAGTTATCTATAAGCAAAGATCACAAGTTTTAGAGGGTGAAAACTTAGAAGACAGCGTTCAAGCTATGATTGAAGATGTTGTAACTAGTGCTGTTCAAGCTCACTTAGGAAATATTGATGAAGATGATTTTGAAAAAGAACTTGGAGATTTAATAAAATACTTAGAAGATATAATGTTACCACATGGTAAATTCACTGTAGAAGAATTAAAAACTTCTTCAAATGAAGAAATTACTAGAAAATTCATTGAATGTGCTAGGGAAATCTACAAGGAAAAAGAAGAGTTCGTTGGCTCAGAGCAAATGAGAGAAATTGAAAGAGTTATAATCTTAAGAGTTGTTGACACTAAGTGGATGGATCACATAGATGATATGGATCACTTAAAACAAGGTATTGGATTAAGAGCTTACAAACAACAAGATCCAACTCAAGCTTACCAAATGGAAGGTAGTGCTATGTTTGATGAAATGATAAATAACATCAAAATAGACACAGTAAGATACTTATTCCATGTAAAAGTTGAAGCTGAAAAACCACAAAGAGAGAGAGTTGCTAAGGAAACAGGAGCAAGTCATGGTGGAGACTCTCAAGAAGTAAAGAAAAAACCAGTTAAAAAAGAGCCTAAAGTAGGTAGAAATGATTTATGTCCATGTGGAAGTGGAAAAAAATATAAATCATGTTGTGGAAGAGAAGTAGTTTAATATAAAAAAAGCCTTTGCATTATTTGCAGAGGCTTTTTTATATAATTTTATTAATAAATAAAATGCTATGAATTGTACATATAATATTGGAATGACTTGAACTTCTACTGATATTCAATTTTTAAAAAAATATTTTTATGAACTTTAAGATTATATTTAGATTTTTACTAAATATGATTTTATTGTTTTAAATAGCTATAAAATGATATACTTTATAATATCAAAATAATTAAAGCTAGGGGTGAAGTTTTTATGATTATGGAACTTGAAAATCAATTATCAAAGTTACATGAACTAAAAAATAATTTAAAGGAAATGGGGGCTTCACTTTGACTTAGCATCTTTAGAGAAGAAAAGTGCAGAATTAGAGCTTAAGATGCAAGAGGCGGGATTTTGGGATGATGTCCAAAAGGCCCAAGAAGTAACCCAAGAAGCAAAAAGAGTAAAAGATAAAATTGATAAGTTTAAAAATTTAAATGAAAGAATAGATGATGTAGAAGTATTAAAAGAGCTTATGGAAGAAAATGACGAGGAAACAGCTAAGGAGATAATAAGCGAAGTTAAGGCTTTAAGTAAAGAGGTAGATACATTAAAAATAGAGACAATTCTTTCTGGGGAATATGATAGAAATGATGCCATATTAACACTTCATACAGGTGTTGGTGGAAGCGATGCTAATGATTGGACAGAAATGCTTCTTAGAATGTACACAAGATGGTGTGAAAAGAAGGGATATTCCTTAGAAACTATTGATTATTTACCTGGAGATGAAGCAGGAGTAAAAAGTGTTACGTTAAAAGTTAAAGGTGAATTTGCTTATGGATATTTAAAGGCTGAAAAGGGTATTCACAGATTAGTTAGAATATCACCTTTTAATGCTAATGGTAAAAGGCAAACTTCCTTTGCTTCAGTAGAAGTTTTACCAGAGTTAACATCAGATCAAGATATAGAAATAAATCCTGTAGACTTAAGAATAGACACTTATAGAGCCGGTGGAGCTGGTGGTCAGCATGTAAATAAAACTGAGTCAGCAGTAAGAATTACTCATATTCCAACTGGAATAGTAGTTCAATGCCAAAATGAGAGAAGTCAGTTTTCTAATAGAGATACTGCTATGGGAATGTTAAAGTCTAAACTTATAGAACTTAAAGAGAGAGCTCATAAGGAAAAAATAGAGGATTTAACAGGTGAATTAAAAGATATGGGATGGGGAAGTCAGATAAGAAGTTATGTTTTCCATCCATATTCAATGGTTAAGGATCATAGAACTAATGTTGAGACATCTAATGTTAACGGAGTAATGGATGGAGATATAGATAATTTTATAATTGCCTATTTAAATTCATAAAAAGGTGACTATATAAAAAACTTATAAATAGATTATGAGAATTAATGAATTAAACTAAGAATTTTAAGTAATTACTTTGAAAACATCTTAAAAACTATTAAGCAGCTAGCCTAGTATTTAGTTTTTTAGATTAACTTTTCTATATAGGGGCTTAAATTCTAATTTTAATTTAAATATTCTTTTAATACTATTTATAAGTTATTTTTGTATAAGCACTTTTAAATTTTATCTTTTTTAATTATATAATTTAACTTTTTAACTTTAATATTAAACAAATTAAAGCTGATAATATTAGCAATATAAGAACTTTTGAGTCTAATAAGAATAATCCAGAGGATGAGTAAGCTGAGTCAAATATTTCGCTCCATACCACAGAGAAGCTTCTATCTATGGCTGTAGGACTTATATATTCAATTTTATCTTCTGGAGTGTGAATTCTTGTTACATCACCATCATTTATTGTTATTGCATCAAAACCTTCTTTAATAAAGCTTGCGTGGTCAGAGGAATCTTTATTTTCTATAATATTAGTTATGTTCTTTTCATTACAAATTTCACAAAGCCTATCTAGTAAATCACTGTGGAAACAAGTATCTTCTCCTGCCATAAATGTGAGTGGGATATCTTTATCACTTCCAATCATATCAAAGTTAATAACTGTAGCGTTTTTTAATAAGTCTTTATTTTCTTTAGCAAAATTTTTAGAACCTAGTAATCCGAATTCTTCAGCATTTAGAGAGACTATTATTATATCCCTTGATGGTTGAGGAAGAGAAGCTAGGAAAGAACTTAATTCTAATAAAAATGAAGCACCAGAAGCATTATCTAAAGCACCTCTATAAATTTCACCAGAAAGTCCTTTTCCCATATGATCAAAATGAGCTGTTAAGACTAAAGGGGGTAAAAATGGATTTTTACCTTTTATAATTCCAGTAACATTGTTAACAACTTTCTCTTTAACCTCATAAGGGATAAAACAGTCTATTTTGTAACCTTTATTTAAATATGTCTCTAGTTCTTTTATAAGATTTGGAGCTACTACCACATATAAGTCACAAGGTGTATCCTCAATAAAAGAGCTTCTAAAATTAAAAGAATCTACTGGAGATGAGAGAAATACAACACTGTTATTAGATGAAGAAGTTCCTTTCATTATTGTAGGAAGAACTTTAAATTCATTTGTATTATCAAAAGTTATATGATTTACCCTAAAGTTTATAAAGGCTTCTTTAAAATCTACTCCATATTTATATGAAGATACTAACTTATTATTTTTATCGTAAACTTTTAAATAAGGCTCTCCTTCAACTAAAATAGGGGCTTTTACATTGAAATCTTGAAGATAACTAGAATTAAGTTTTTTTATGTTTGATTTAATAAAAGAATTTTCAATGAATTCTTGAGCTAAGTAATTACCTTCATTTCCGCAAAGTCTTCCTTCTAATTCATCAGAGGTTAAGTATTCTATATTCTTTAAAACACCTTCTCTTTCAAAGGGATCAAGCCTATTTTTATAAACTAGAGAGAGTTGTATAAGCAAAATAAATGTACAAAGAAGTATATTTATTGTGGCTATATATAATTTTTTCATATTATCCTCCATAAATAATTAGGTTATAATTAAAAGTATGAGATTTAAATTATGTTTATTCAAAAAATTACTATTAATATTAAATTAATAGATAAAACATAGGAGGACATTATGGACAATATAAATCATATTTTATCAAAGGAACTTGGTATTTCATTAAAACAGGTAACAAGCGTTATAGAAATGTTAGATGAAGGAAATACAGTACCTTTCATAGCTAGATATAGAAAAGAAAGAACTGGTGGATTAACAGATGAGGTTCTAAGAAAATTTAATGAGAGATTAACATATTTAAGAAATTTAGAAAGTAGAAAAGAAGATGTTTTAAGAATAATAGAGGAGCAAGAAAAATTAACTCCAGAATTAAAACTAAAAATTGAGAAAGCTACTACCCTTACTGAGGTTGAAGATATATATAGACCTTTTAAAGCTAAAAAGAGAACAAGAGCTACTATGGCTGTTGAAAAAGGATTAAAGCCATTAGCAGAGCTTATTCTATCAGGAGAGTTTAATGGTGATATAGTAGAAGAGGCTAATAAATATATTAATGAAGAAAAAGGTGTTAAAAATGAAGAGGAAGCTCTTCAAGGGGCTATGGATATTATAAGTGAAATAATATCTGATAATGCTGATTATAGAAAATGGATTAGAAATTTTGTTCAAAAGGATGGAATAATTCAGGTAAAGGGAAGCAGTGAAGAACAAACACCTTATGAAATGTATTATGATTATAAGGAGCCTGTTAGAACAATTCCATCTCATAGAATATTAGCTATAAATAGAGGAGAAAAAGAAAAAATTCTTTCAGTTAAAGTAACTTGTAATGATGATATAATTATAGATTATTTAAATAAAAAAGTTTTAAAGGGAAATAAAATTACTGATAAGTATTTAGAAGAAAGTATAAAGGACTCCTTTAAAAGACTTATATATCCTTCAATAGAAAGGGAAATAAGAAGTGAATTAACCTCTAAGGGAGAAGAGGGAGCAATTGATATATTTAAGGCTAATTTAAAAGCTCTCTTAATGCAAGCTCCTATTAAGGGAAAAGTTGTAATGGGATTTGACCCTGGATTTAGAACTGGATGTAAGGTAGCAATCTTAGATGAAACAGGAAAATTTGTTGAGAATACAACAGTTTATCCAACAGCCCCTCAAAATAGAATTGATGAAACAATAAGTACACTTAAAAAACTTATTAAAAAACATGGAGTTCAAGTTATTTCTTTAGGAAATGGAACAGCTTCAAGAGAATCAGAAGAAGTAATTGCAAAGATGCTTAAGGAAATAAAAGAGGAAACAGGAAAAGAATTATTTTATGTTATAGTTTCTGAGGCAGGTGCTTCTGTTTATTCAGCATCAGAACTTGCAAATAAGGAATATCCAGACTTAGATGTAACTGTAAGAGGAGCAATTTCTATAGGAAGAAGACTTCAAGATCCATTAGCTGAGCTTGTTAAAATAGATCCTAAGGCTATAGGAGTAGGACAATATCAACATGATGTAACTCAGAAAAAACTTGATGAATCCTTAGCAGGGATAGTTGAGGATTGTGTTAATAATGTAGGAGTAGATTTAAATATAGCAACTCCATCATTATTAAGTTATATTTCAGGGATAAATGCTTCAATAGCTAAAAATATTGTTGATTATAGAGAAGAAAATGGTAAGTTTAAAAGTAGAAAAGAGCTTTTAAAAGTTAAAAGATTAGGACAAAAAGCTTATGAACAATGTGCAGGATTCTTAAGAGTTATGGAAAGCAAAGAAGCTTTAGATAATACTTCAGTTCATCCAGAGTCATATAAAGTAGCTAAGGAACTTATAAAAACTTTAGGATATACAGAAGAAGATTTAAAAAATGGCAAATTAGTAGATATAGATGAGAGAGTAAAAGCAAAAGGAATTTCTAACTTAGCAAAAGAATTAGAAGTTGGAGAACCAACACTTAATGATATTATAAAGGAAATTAAAAAGCCTGGAAGAGATCCAAGAGAGGAATTACCTAAACCAATATTTAAGTCTGGCGTAATAGAAATGAAAGATTTAAAACCAGGTATGATTTTAATGGGGACAGTTAGAAATGTATCTGATTTTGGTGCTTTTGTAGATATTGGAGTTCACCAAGATGGATTAGTTCATAAGAGCCAAATGGCAGATAGCTTTGTTAAACATCCACTTGATATAGTTAAGGTTGGAGATGTTGTAGAAGTTAGAATATTAGATGTTGATTTAAAAAGAAAGAGAATTTCATTATCAATGAAAAAAGAAGGTTAAGTTAGAAAATTAATTAAAATAAGTGAAAATTTTAGTAGATAAAAATATTTAATATATTGAAATTTATATAAAAAAGAGTTAAAATTATAACAAATGAAATAAAAAAAGTCTTCAGGGCGGGGTGTAAGTCCCCACCGGCGGTAAAGCCCGCGAGCTAGTTTTTAGCATGATTCGGTGAAATTCCGAGGCCGACAGTATAGTCTGGATGAAAGAAGATGAGTGTTTAATGATTTAAATTCTGAATCTATATGCCCTGATATAAGTATATGTATCAGGGCTTTTTTATTTGAAAAAAATCATTAAAGACTTAATAGCCCCAGAGGAAGTAACTTTTGGGAGGGGAAAAAATGAAAACAAAAACCTTAAACACAAACAGATTCATTAAACTATCACTTTTATCTGCAATTGCAGTAATACTTATGTATATTGACTTTCCGGTAATACCTATATTCCCATGGCTTAAGATTGATTTAAGCGATGTGCCTGCCCTTATGGGAGCCTTTGCTTTTGGTCCATTAGCAGGGGTAATAATAGAACTTATGAAAAATTTATTAATATTAATAATAAAGGGGACAGGAACAGGATTTGTAGGTGAGTTTGCTAATTTCTTAGTTGGAGTAGCTTTAGTATGGCCAGCAGCATTAGTTTATAAGAAAAATAAAACTAAGAAAACTGCTATTTTAGGAATGGTACTAGGAGTTTTATGTATAGAAGTGGTAGGAATATTAGCTAATGTTTATTTATTGCTTCCAGCATACGGTATGGCTATGTCAAAAACAGAGTTAATGCAATATGTAACAGTTGGATTAATCCCATTTAACGGAATAAAATCTATATTAGTTTGTGGAATAACATATGCTTTATATAAAAAGGTTTCTGTATCAATATTTAAGGTTGAACCTATGCTAGATAAACCAAAACAAATGAAAGAAAATTTAGGATAATAGAAAGGGACTATATCAAAATGATATAGTCCCTATTATTTTATATTAGTTTTAAAGATCTAGCTAAAAATAAATACTAATTAAAAATATAGTCTAAATATCATGTTTCCACATTATTATGGCGTTTTCTTTTGGATTATTGTAGAAGTTTTTTCTTATCCCTTCTTCCTTAAATCCATGCTTTTTGTAAAGGGATTGAGCAGGAATATTAGACTCTCTAACTTCTAAGGTAAGAGAATTTATATTATTTTCTTTACATAAAGTAATTAGATTATCTATTAAAAGATTTCCAACTCCTTGTTTTCTATATTCAGGATGAACTGCTACGTTAGTTATATCTCCCTCATGAAAAACAATCCACATTCCAACAAAGCCAATAACCTTGTCTCCATGTAAAGCAACAAGATATTTTGCTAGTTTATTAGAAAGTTCTTTTTCTATAGAATCTATATTCCAAGATTCTGCAAGACTAAGTTTACTTACTTCAAAAACGCCCTTAACATGGGAAGAATTCATAAGTTCTATTTTATATGAATTCATTATTTTAATCTCATTCTTTCTTCATATTCTCTTTCAGCTTGAGATTTTCTTAAGTATATAGGAGCATATGTATTTAAATCGTGAGAAACTCCTGACTCTAATAATCTTAATCCTAATTCTCCAACTGATGCTGCTCTTGGATAAGATGAATGACTAGGGGCAAAAGAGCAATTAGGAAAAGCTTCTTTTAAAGCTTCTTTGTGTTTGCTTATTCCATCTCCTACAAAGATAACATCCTCATTTTTTTCTTTTATTTTTTCAATTAAGTCAGTTAAAGAAATGCATTCTTTTTCACTAAGAGATACTAGCTCATCTCCTTCTTTTTTATATAGAGAAGCATATACATTTCCTCTAAGAGCATCTATAATAGGACAGATTATTCCATTAAGTCCTGAAATATTATAAGCTAAAGCATCAAGGGAAGAAACGCAAACAGAAGGTTTTTTACTTCCAAAGCTTAATCCTTTAACAGTTGCCATACCAATTCTAAGTCCAGTAAATGAACCAGGACCTTCACTAATAGCAAATCCGTCTAAATCTTTAATTTTTAGATTATTATACTTAAGTAAATCATCTATTAAGTCCATTAATAAAACGGAATGTTGTTTTTTATCATTTAAGTTTATTTCTCCTAGAACTCCTTTTTCACTAACAAGTGCGCAAGTAGCTGTGCTAGAAGATGAATCAATAGCTAATACTAACATTCTTTTATCTCCTTTATGTAGTTATATCTATCACCATAACCATTAATACTTATTTTTCTAAAATTTTCACCCATATCAGGTAATTTTTCTATTTTTATATGTATATACTCTTCAGGAATAAGTTCTTCTATGTAATTAGCCCATTCAATTAAGCTTACTCCATCACCAAAGATATATTCATCAAAGCCAATTGCTTCAATTTCATCGGGATCATTAACTCTATAAACATCAAAATGATAAAGAGTTAATCTTCCGCTATGATATTCATTAACTATATTAAAAGTTGGACTAGTTATATGCTCGTCAATTCCTAATCCTTCTGCAATTCCTTTACTTATATGAGTTTTGCCAGTTCCTAAGTCTCCAGTTAAACAAAGAATATCTCCTTTATTTACAAGAGAACCAAGTTGTCTTCCAATATGCATAGTTTTATCTACACTATCTACTATAAATTCCATAAAGAACTCCTTTCAAATTAACACTCTTTAATCATTCTATCCAAATTTAAAGAAAAAGAAAAGAGAGAGTAGATTTAATAAGGTATTTAAAGTTTTATTATGTTTCTTAAATAGTTAAAAATTCTCCTAATATTTAATAAAACATATACCTATAAAATTATTATAATATTAACAATAAAAGGGGAAAAGTATCTTTAATTAATACTTTGATAAATTTAATATAATTGGATAACTATGTAATAATATAATAGTATAATAATAGTATATAGTATGTAAATTTAGGAATTGGGGGGATTTGTATGTTAGTAAAAGCTATTATGACAAAGAAAGAAAATCTAGATTTAGTTGATTCTAATACTAAACTTAAAGATGCACTAAAAATCATGGAGGATAATAAGTTTTTATCAATTCCTGTAGTAGATGGAGATAAGTTTAGGGGCGCAGTGGCTAAAAGCTCTATCTATAAATATTACTTTAAACATAATTTAAGCAAAGATGAAGTATTAAATAATATTACTGTAGGTGAAATATTAAAAACAGAAGTTCCTATAATAAATAAATCAGAACATATAGAAAAGGCAGTATCCATGCTAGAAAGAATGAGAATTTCTTTTGTGGCTGTAGTAGATGAATTTGATAATTTCAAAGGAATACTAACTCATAAGGCAGTTTTTAGAGAATTTAACAATGCTTTTGGACTTAATAAAGGGGAAAGAATAGTAATAAGATCTTACGATGTCCCAGGACAATTATCAAAAATAACTAAGACAATATCTGAAGAAGGTGGAGATATATTAAGCATAGTTATTGTAGATACAAAGAGTTTAACTGATGTTAAAGAGGTTATAGTTAGGGTTAAAAGCATAGATGTTGAAAATATTAAAAAGAAATTAAAAGAGTCAGGATTTAAATTAGCATAGTAAACTATTATAAACACATAATTATAGAGCATATATAATATTGATTTTTTAAATTTATATTATATATGCTTTATTTTAATTGATGAAGATAATAGTGAAATGATGAAATAATTACTTTAAATTTAGCTAAATATATTTTTTTATTGTCAAATATTATATTGTTTTATTAGGGGATTAATATAGACTTTTTATTAAAAATAAAAAATTACATAAAAAACTCTTGCGTTAAGTTTATTTTTAATATATAATAAATTCTGTGTTCAGGGGTATGGCTCAATTGGTAGAGTAGTGGTCTCCAAAACCATTGGTTGTGGGTTCGAGTCCTACTGCCCCTGCCAATTAACACAATAAATAACATAATATTATAGGGGTATGGCTCAATTGGTAGAGTAGTGGTCTCCAAAACCATTGGTTGTGGGTTCAAGTCCTACTGCCCCTGCCAGAAAATCAGTGAATTAATTCACTGATTTTTTTTTTTTTTTTGCTTAATTTTAAATAAAAGATTATATTCTGAAAACATGTAAATTATATATAAATATTGTAAACAATTTCAGAACAATGTATAATGTTAAGGGTAAAGTTTAAAATTTAGGGGGATGAAAAATAGTGAGAAAACTAATTAAACCATTAAGTGTAGCTACAATGATGTTCTTATCATTAAATTTATGTTTTTTTAATGGTAAGGTTGTTAAGGGGGAAGAGATTTCTAATGAAACTAAGGTTACCATCTTAGGAACCTCAGATATACATGGAAGATTTGTTCCTTGGGAATATTCATCAGATACTGAAAATAAATCAGGAAGTTTATCACAAATATCAACAATTGTTAAAAAGGAGAGAAATGAAAATCCAAATTTAATTCTTGTGGATGCAGGTGATTCAATTCAAGATAACTTTGTTGAAACTTTTAATAAAGGACCTCACCAACCTATGGTTTTAGGTATGAATAAGATGAAATATGATGTTTGGGAAATGGGAAACCATGAATTTAATTTTGGATTAGATGTGCTTAAACATGTAACAAGTCAATTTGAAGGAAAGGTCTTAGCTGGTAATATCTATAATGATGATGGAACAAGATTTATGGATGGATATACTATTATAGAAAGAGATGGTATAAAGATAGGTATTATAGGTATGGATACTCAAATGATAAAAGAGTTTGAAAAACCATATAATATAAAAGGAATTGAATTTAGAGATCCAGTTAAAGAAACAAAAAAGATTATAAAAGAATTAGATGGAAAAGTTGATGCCATGATTGGAGTTATGCATATGGGATTAGATAATGAAAATGCTATTCCCAATACGGGTGTTACAGATATTGCTAATCAATGTCCAGAGCTTACAGCAATTGTAGGAGGACATATGCATAAGTTAGTTAAAAATGAGGTTGTAAATGGAGTTATTATAACTGAGCCAGGAAAGTATGGACAAGCTGTATCAAAAATAGATTTAACATTTAAAAAAGAAAATGGAAAAAATGTACTTAAAAATAAAAATGCAGATACTATCTCAGTAGCTAATGTAGAATCAGATAAAGAAATAGAAGATTTATTAAAACCTTTCCATGAGGAATTGCGTAAAGATGCTAACTCAGTTATTGGAAGACTTGAAGGGGTTAACATGGTAGATGAAGATTACATAAAAGGAATACCTACTATACATATAGAAGATACTCCATTAATTGATTTCTTTCATGAAGTAGGAAAGTATTATAGTAAAGCAGATGTAATAGCTTTATCTATAGATAATGATAAGGCTAAGTTAAATGTAGGAGATATAAAGAAGAAAGATATAGCTTATAACTATAGATATACTGGTGGAGAAATAAGCGTTTATGAAGTAACTGGAAAAGACTTAAAAAAATATATGGAATGGGCAGCTGGCTATTTTAATACATTAAATCCAAGAGATATTACTCCAAGTTTTAATCCTAAAAGAAGAGCGTCAAAGTATAGTACTAATGATATGTTTGGAGGAATAACTTACAAAATTGATTTAAGAGAAAAAGAAGGTAATAGGATTAAAGATGTTAAGTATAAAGATGGAAGAGAACTTAAGGATACAGATGTTTTAAAATTAGGAATGAATTCATATAGACTTGGACAATTACAAGGAAAAGGAGGAATCTTTGAAGGAAAAGAATTTAAAAAACTTTGGGATTCTAAGACAGCTTATGGAGAAGAAGAAGGAACAATAAGAAATTTAGCTATAGATTATATTAAAAATGTTAAAAATGGCCTTATAAATGCAAAAAAACAAAATAATTGGTGTCTATTAGGAATAGATCCAAATTCAGAAAACTATAAAAAGGTTAGAGATTTAGTTAATTCAGGAGAATTAAAAATACCTACATCAGAAGACGGAAAATATACTAATATAGCATCAATAAATGAAAAAGATTTACCTTTAGATAATAATACATCTAAAGAAAATGAGGAAAATATAAACTTAGATTCTATTAATAATAAAAATAATAATAAGGATCAAGGAGTTAATGAAGAAAGTAAAAAAGATGTGCTTAAAGTAGATGAAAACATAGAAAAACAAAAAAATAATAAAGAAAATAATTCAAATGGAGATAATACTTTAGTTAAAGAAGATAGTAAATCTAAAGAAGTGAATGAAAAAAATAATGAACAAACTAACATTGAGGAAGTTTCTAAAAAAGAAAATAAACTTCCTAACACAGGATCTCCTATAGGTGCAGAAGCTATGTCACAAATAGGTATGTTGTTATTAGGTGCAGGTGTAATATTAAAAAAGAAAAATAAAAAATAGATGCTACTTGGAATAAAATGGTTAATAATCCTTCTATTTCATAGGTTTATAATCTGAATTATGGTTAATATAATAGTGTAAGCAAGAGATAAACAAATTTCAAGCTTACAAATTACCAAAGCCAAAGGAGGAATTAGAAATGTCAAAATCATTAGTTCCAGAAGCAAAAAATGGATTAAGTAAATTCAAAAACGAGGTAGCTAGAGAATTAGGTGTACCATTCTCAGATTACAATGGAGATCTAAGTTCAAGACAATGTGGTTCCGTAGGCGGCGAAATGGTAAAAAGAATGGTAGAAGCTTACGAAAGTCAAATAAAATAATAAACCTTTCGCTAATACTGAATTAAAGAAAAAAGATTCATTAAAAAAATAGGAGTAATTATAATGATTATAAAATAACCATTATAAAAATCCTATATTATGACTCTAAAAATTTATAACAGGAGAAAGTGTTATGGAGGGTAAACCGCCAAAACATGATGCTTAAACTTCTACCGCAAAAAAGATTACATAGAGGATTTATATCCTCTATGTAGTCTTTTTTTTTGACAATCTCTATGATAAAATTAGAATAAATTGGAATAAGAGAGGTGTCATATTGGTGAAAAAGGTAAAAATATTGCATTGTAGTGATATTCATTTTGATACTCCTTTTAAAGAGTTACCAAAGGAAATTGGTACAATGAGGAGAGCTGAGTTAAGAGAAAGCTTTAGTAAAATAATAAATAGAGGAATTGATGAAAAAGTTGATTTAGTTCTTTTAGCGGGAGACCTTTTTGACAATGATACTATAGAAAAGAGTACTCTTACTTTTATAAAGGATCAAATGGATAAACTTAAAAAACATAATATAAGAGTATTTATTTCAGCAGGAAATCATGACCCATATAATAAAAAATCTTTTTATAATATGGTTAACTTAGGGGAAAATGTTCATATATTTAAGGATGAAATTGAAAGGATAGAAATACCTGAATTAAATACTGTTGTTTATGGAGCATCCTTTAAGGAAAAATATATAAGAGAGTCAAATCTTAAGGATTTTACTCCAAAAGAAGAGGATAAGGATTTAGTAAAAATAATGGTTTTACATGGTGATTTAGGGAATAATGAAACAGGGGAGTATAATCCCTTATTATTTAAGGAAATAGAAGAGAGTAAGATGGATTATATTGCTTTAGGACATATTCATAAATTTTCAGGAATAAAAAGAATCGGTAATACCTATTATGCATATTCAGGATGTCCAGAGGGAAGAGGATTTGATGAAGAAGGAGATAAAGGAATAATATTAGGAGAGGTATCCCTTGGAGTTGTAGACCTAGATTTTATAAAGACTAATAAAAGAGAGTATTTTCTTAAGGAAATTGATATATCAAATTGTAAAACTAAAGAAGAGGTTATAGATAAGATACTTAATACTATTTCAAAAGAATCAAGAGAAAAAAATCTATTTAAAATCATCTTAAAAGGGAATATAGAAGAGTCTTTTAAAATAGATAGTGATTTAATAGAAAACTTAATTAGAGATAAATTCTTTTACTGTAAGATTGTAAATTCTACTAGAATGAAAATAGATATTGATGAAATGAGCAATGAGTATTCAATTAAGGGTATTTTTTGTTCTTTAATCAAGGATGCTTTAGAATCTAATGAAGAGGATGAAGAGATACTAGATATAGCTTTTAGAATTGGTATGGAGAGTATTTTAGATGGAGAAGTGAATTTAAATGATAATTAAGAAAATAAATGTGAAGTCCTTTGGAAAATTAAAAAATAAAGAAATAGAATTAAAAGATGGATTAAACATAATATATGGTGAAAATGAAAGTGGAAAAAGTACATTACAATCTTTCATAAAGGTAATGTTATATGGTGTTTGTAATAAAAGAGGCAAAAAAACTTTATCAGATAGAGCAAAGTTTACACCATTAGGGGAAGGAAGTTTTTCAGGAGAGTTACTTGTAGAGGATAATGGTGAGGAAATTTTAATAGATAGAAGTTTTGGGAAAACTAAAAAATATGATGATGGAAATATATTAAATAATATAACTGGAGAAAAGATAAATAAATACTCATGGCAAGAGCCAGGTAAGGATATATTTAATCTTTCTAGCGAGGGATTTAAGAATACTCTATTTATAAGTCAAATGGGGTGTACTGTAGAGAGTTCAAAGCAGGATGATGTATTAAATAAAATTATTAATATCTTAGAATGTGGAGCTGATGAGGTTTCTTATAAAAAAATAAAAAATAATTTAGAGGAAAATAAAAAGTCCTTAACTAATTCAAGAAAAACAGGAAAACTTGATTTATTAAGAATTAAAGAAAGTGAGCTTTTAGAAGAAAGATATAAAAGAGTAAAAATTCATGAGGAAAATATAGAAAATGAGCTTTACTTAAAGGGATTAAAAGAAAAAAGAACTGATTTAAATTTAAAAATAGAAGAATTAGAATTATATAAGAAAAATTTAAAAAAATCAGAATTGAAAAATGAGTATGAAAATATAAATGAGTACTTAAATAAAAAAGAAAAATTAGAAGTGGAATTAAAAGATTTATTAGAAGAGTTAAAAGATGTACAAGCTATCTGTGATTTAAAAAAGTTAAATAACTTAAGAGATGAGTTTAAAAATTATGAGTTTTTAAAAGAATCACTAAAAGAAAAGGAAGATAAAATAGATAAGTTAAAAGAATCTATTTATGAGTATAATGAAAAATTAAAGAGTTATGGAATTTTAAATGAAATATCAAATAATTTAGAAACTAAATTAATAGAGCTTAGGATTAAAGATGATAGATTAAGAGAAAATTATCAGGTTATTCAAAAGGTAAAAGAAGAGCTTTATCAGTTAAATGAAAAGAAAGATGATTTTTTAAGTCATTTAAATGCTTTAAAATTAAATGATAATTTGGTGTTACAAATAGAAAAGGATTTAGAAAAATATAATAATGAAAAAATATATCCTTCAATAAATGCAAACTTAAAAGACGAGAAGAATATTATTGAAGAGGAAAGTAAAAGTTTTTCAAGAAAAATTTTTCTTTTTAGAGTTGGAGAAGTAATAAGTATTTTATTATGTACTTTTTTATTTATATCCTATTTTAAGAGCGAAAATATAATAACCTTAG
This sequence comes from Clostridium sp. 16K-1-R1, assembly GCF_023921145.1. Lineage (NCBI taxonomy): Bacteria > Bacillati > Bacillota > Clostridia > Eubacteriales > Clostridiaceae > Clostridium > Clostridium sp. 16K-1-R1. Next base: position 2,692,402 of record NZ_CP046515.1, on the reverse strand, counting down.
CACTTTCAATTTTAGGCATGTTATTATTTATATTTTTACTAGCTAAAAGTAGCTTAAATAAAAAAGAAAAAAATAATATAAGTAAAAGAATAAATGAAATAGATGAGCTTATAAATGAGAAAAAAGAAATAGAAGTATTAAAAAGTAAAATTGATGAATATAAAAAATTCCTTAAGGTAAAAGATGAGTATTCTATTAAAGAAACTTTAGAGGATTATAGATTTATTAAAAAAGAGTTAGATATTCTCTATGTAGAAATTAAGGAAAAAGAGAAAAGTTTGATTTTATTAAAAGAAGATGAAACTAAGGAAAAAATATTAAGTAATGAAGCTTTTATAGATAAGTTACTAAGAGTTATAGGGGCAGGTTCTATAGATGAAATCTTAGAACTTTCAAGGGAAAAGAAAAGCCAGGAAGATTTATTAATAAGAAAAAAATCAGAGTTTAATGAGGCTAAGGAAGATTTAAATCAATTAAATAATAGAATATTGGAAATAGAAGGAAAAATAAAAGCTTATTTAGAAAATACATCACTACAAAATATTCCTTTAGATGAAGTATATTCTAGATTAGAAGAAATAGAAGCTAAAATAGAATATAAGGAAGGCTTAAAAAATAAGTTAAATAGTGTAGAAGAAAATTGCAATCTATTACTTAAGGGAAGAGATATTTTAGAAGTTAAAAATGGACTTTCATATGAGGAATCAGAGATTAAAAATGAAGTTTATAACAGTGAAGAAGAAATCTTAAATGAAATAAAATTAAAAAATAATGACTTGTTAAATATTGAAAAAGAAATAAAAGATATAGAATATTTAATTAGTAGTAAAGAGTTAACCTGTAGAAGTTTATTTTTAATAGATGAAGAGATAGCTGAAGTTAAGGAAAGAATTAAGTCCTTAGAGAAAAAACTTAAGGGGGTTGAGATTGCAACAAACTACATGGAAAAAGCCTTTAAGGAACTTCAAAAAAGTTTTGGACCTGTTATAAATAAAAAGGTAGAGGATATATTTAAAGATGTAACTAAGGGTGCTTATAAAGATTTAAGAGTATCAGAAGATTATAACTTAGTTGTTAAGGATACAAAAAGCAATAAAATTATGGATGCTTCTTATTTAAGTAGTGGAACATATGACCAAATATATTTAGCATTGAGACTTGGCATAATCGACATAATATTTGAAGATAAAAAAGTTCCAATAATATTAGATGAAAGTTTTACTCAATATGATGATAATAGATTAAAAACTATGTTAGACATAATATATAAGAGAGTTTATAAAAATCAAATAATTTTATTTACATGCCAAAAAAGAGAAATAAATATTCTCAAAGATAAGGAAAAAGTAAATATAATAGAGCTTTAATTTAAAATGAAGGGCTTATATCAAAATAAATTTTTATATAACTTATAAACAATTATTAGCTAGACCTAGTAATTCTAGGAATATGTTTATAAGTTTTATTTATAATATATTTTGATTAGGCCTTTTTATTTTTATGATAGTTTTATTATAAATATTGACAATAATAGAAAAGTAATATAAAGTTTATATTATAATAATGCGAATCATTTGCAAACAGGAGGAAGTATGAGAAAGAAATTAGTATCGATTTTTTTAGGAGTAACAATGGCTGCTTTTTTTGTTGGGTGTCAAAGTGCTAAAACAGCAGAAAATAAAAAGGATAGCGGTAAGGTTGATGTTACTGTAAGTATTGAACCTTTAAGAGAGTTTACTGAAATAGTTGGTGGAGATAAGGTAAATGTTAAGACTATGGTTCCAAATGGAACAGAGCCACATGATTTTGAACCAAAAACTCAAGATTTATTAGAGTTAAATAAGGCTAAGGTTTTTGTTTATAATGGATTAGGTATGGAACACTGGAAAGAGCAAGTTCTTAATACAATAGAAAATAAAGATGTAAAAGTGGTTGAAGCTTCTAAAGGGGCTGAAGTATTAAAAGAAGGTGATAAGGTAGATCCTCATCTTTGGTTAAGCTTAGATGGAGCTAAAATAGAAGCTCAAAACATAAAAGATGCTTTAGTTGAGGTTGATTCAGATAATAAAAGTTATTACGAAGAAAACTTTAAAAAGTTTGCAGAGAAATTAGATTCTTTAGCAAATGAGTACAAAGAAAAGTTTAATGGATTAGCTAATAAGGATTTTGTTACTGGTCACGCTGCTTTTGGATACTTATGTAGAGAATTTGGATTAAAACAAGTTAGTGTAGAAAACTTATTTGGAGAGGGAGAAATAACTCCTCAAAAAATGCAAGAGATAGTTGAGTTCTGTAAAAAGAATGATATAAGAACAATTTTTATGCCTGAGTTAGCAAGTGAAAAAATATCTCAAACTTTAGCTAATGAAGTTGGTGGAAAAATTGAAAAAATATATACTCTAGAAAGCAATGAAGATGGTATAAGTTATATAGATGCTATGAAAGAAAATCTTTCAAAAATATATAATGCATTATCATCACAAAAATAAAAGAGAATACTTAGGATTGTTACTTAATTAGAAGGCAAGACTTAGATTTATTATTCTAATACCTATTAATAATAAAATAGGTGTTTTATAGGAATAATAAATTTAAGTCTTTATTTTTTGTGTATTTTAGGAATTATAAAGAAAGAAATCATTTAAAAGGAGAGATTAAGATGAAGAAAGCTTTTGGAGTTTTACAAAGAATAGGTAAAGCTTTGATGTTACCAGTTGCTTTATTACCAGCAGCAGGTTTATTACTTGGATTTGGATCAATGTTTCAAGATCCTCAGTTTTTAAGCTTAGTGCCAGCATTAAATGCAGGGTGGTTTCAATTAATAGCTACAATAATGTCTGATGCAGGTAATATAATATTTTCAAACTTAGCATTATTATTCGCAGTTGGGGTAGCTGTAGGATTATCAGAAGGAGACGGTGTTGCAGGTCTTGCAGCAATAGTTGGTTTTTTAATACTTAATGTAACAATGGGAATTGGTGGAGGAATAACAGCCGACATAGTTTCTGGTACTAAAAATGGTATGTATGCCACAGTTCTTGGAATACCAACACTTCAAACTGGAGTATTTGGTGGAATTATTATGGGAGTTATAGCCGCAGCTTTATATAAAAGGTTCTATAAGATAGAATTACCTTCATACTTAGGATTCTTTGCAGGTAAAAGATTTGTCCCAATAATAACTGCTATTGCTGCCTTAATTCTTGGAGGAATAATGGTATTTGTATGGCCTCCAATACAAGGTGCCTTATTGTACTTCTCACAAAATATGATAAGTGCTAATCAAACCCTATCAGCTTTATTATTTGGAATAATAGAAAGAGCATTAATTCCATTTGGATTACATCATATTTGGTATAATCCATTCTGGTTCCAATTTGGAGAATACACAAATAAAGCAGGTCAATTAATAATGGGAGATAATCAAATATTCTTTGCCCAATTAAGAGATGGAGTTCCATTTACAGCAGGTACCTTTATGACTGGTAAGTTTCCATTTATGATGTTTGGATTACCAGCAGCAGCCTTAGCAATGTATCATGAAGCTAAACCAGGTAAAAAGAAAATAGCTTCAGGTATTTTATTCTCAGCTGCCTTAACTTCCTTCTTAACAGGAATTACTGAGCCTTTAGAGTTTGCATTCTTATTTGTTGCTCCAGTATTATTTGCAATCCACTGTGTATTAGCAGGTTTATCCTTTATGATAATGCAATTATTAAATGTTAAAATAGGTATGACTTTCTCAGGTGGACTTTTAGACTTTATACTATTAGGAGTAATTCCAAATAGAACTAGATGGTGGTTAGTAATACTTGTAGGATTAGGCTTTGCTGTAATTTACTATTTCTTATTTAGATTCTTTATTAGAAAATTTGATCTTAAAACTCCAGGTAGAGAAGATGATGATATATTTGATGATATGGATAACCAAACTGTAAATGATGACTTAGCTGCTGAAATTTTAATAGCTTTAGGTGGTGCAGGCAATATAAATAAATTAGATGCTTGTATAACTAGATTAAGAGTTACAGTGAATGATTCAAGCAAAGTTAATAAAGAAAGATTAAAAGAGCTTGGAGCAGCTGGGGTAATGCAAGTTGGAGAAAATATTCAAGCTATATTTGGAGGAAAATCAGATATACTTAAAACTCAAATTAGAGAAATTATGAATGGCATGGGAGAAAAGTAGAAAAATCAAATTTAATAAAAAAATAAGTTAATTGTTTGAGATAAAATTTTAGAAATACAAAAATATAAGAAAAATAGGCCATATCAAAATTAATTTTATTATTAGGTTTTGATATGGCCTTTTTATTTTAATTTTAAAGCTTAATTTAAGTATATTTTTAATTTTTATATAGACTTTATTTATAAGAGATTTAAATCATTTTTTTATATAAATTTAGAAAGTGTCATAGTTTAAAGGATAGTCTTGCATTAAAATATGTTAACTATGGTATAATATTAAAAAAGTGTTTTGAGAGGATAAATATGGAGAATAGAAAAGATATTTATGAAAAAAGAATAGAAGAGTATTCAAGTGCTTTAAAGAAATTAAAGAGAGACTATAATATAATCAGCGCATTAAGATTAGTAGTTTCTTTAAGTATTTTATTTTTTATTTACTACGCTTATAGCATAGGGTCAATAAGCTTTGGGATCATATTATTTTTGCTAAATTCTATATTATTTTTATATTTAGCAAAGGTTCATGAAGGTATAGTGAATAAAATAAGTAAAAGAGAAGCTCTTATAGAGGTTAATAAAAAAGAGATTCTTAGGTTAGAGGGAAAGTGGAGAGAATTTAATGATTTAGGAGAAGAATATTTAGATAATAAGCATCCTTTTATAAATGACTTAGATATATTCGGAAAAAACTCTTTATTTCAATGGATAAATGAAACTGGTACTGTCTATGGAAGAGAGAAATTAAGCCATTTATTAAAGTTAGAAGAACTTCCAAATAAAGAAGAAATTTTATTAAGACAGGAAGCTTTAAAGGAGCTTTCTAAAAAAGTGGATTTTAGACATGAATTTATAGCTTCATTAAAAGATAAAAAAGGAAAAAAAGAGAAGTATTTAGGGGAATGGTTAAAAGAAGACAGTAAAGCCATATCGCCTTTATTAAATATTCTTAGAATAATAATGCCAGTAATAAATATTGGAATTACTATTTTAGTTGGTATGAATGTTATTTCATGGCAAATACTATTAATTTCTCTTGTTATAAGTTATGGTATTTTGAAGCTTGGCAATAAGGAAGTTATTAAAGGATTAAATATATTTGAAGATTTAAAATATAGAATAAAAACCTATGTAGAGGCTTTAGAGTTAATAGAAAAAGAGAATTTCCAGTCTAATATAATAAAAAGTATAAAAAGTAACTTAGATATGAATGGCAAAAGTGCTAGTAAGGAGCTTAAAAGCTTAGAAAAGATAACTAGCTGGCTTTATGATAGGGGAAATGCCTTTTATCTTTTATTAAACTGTTATTTGCTTTGGGATTATCAAATTCTATCAAAGCTTGAAAAGTGGAAGAGTTCTAATAAAGATGAGTTTTATAAATGGATGATTTCTTTAGGTGATTTTGAGGCTTTAGTTTCTTTAGCTGGATTTACTTACAATAATCATGGATGGGCTACACCAAAAATAAATGATGACTATACTTTAAAGGGAAAAAATCTTAGCCATCCTATGTTAGGAGAAAAAGGCGTTGGAAACAGTTTTGATATTAATAAGGATAAGAGAGTAATCTTAATAACAGGATCTAATATGTCAGGTAAGAGTACATTTTTAAGAACTGTTGGATTTAATTGTATATTAGCTTATCTAGGACTTCCTGTAAAAGGAGAAAGTTTTGAAGCTCCAATATTAAAAGTTTATACCTGTATGAGAACTGGAGATAATCTTGAAGAGAGTATATCTTCATTTTATGCAGAGATACTTAGAATAAAGATTATAGTTGAAGGAGTAAAAAGAGGAGAAAAGATTTTATTCTTGTTAGATGAAATATTTAAAGGAACAAACTCCTTAGATAGACATGAGGGAGCAGAGATATTAATAAATCAGCTTTTAGAAGGAAATACCTTAGGACTAGTTTCAACTCATGATTTTGAACTTTGCGATATGGAGAAAAAAGATTCTACTATACAAAATTATAATTTTAGAGAATATTATGAGGATAATAAATTAAAGTTTGATTATATTTTAAGAAAAGGTGTTTCACAAACAAGAAATGCTAGATATTTAATGAAGATGGCTGGAATAGATATTGAATAAAAGTATACTTCTATATATAAACAGCAAAATAACTTAATTTTAGACAAATTAAATTAATTTTGATATAATAAACAAATGATGTATTTAGTGAAAAAGCCTTAAATGGCTTTTTTTCATGAGTAGAGTTATTAGTAAAAGAGGACTTAGAATAAATAGCAAAAAATTAGGAGGCATGTATATTTTGTTTACAGAAAAGGTAAAAGCAAAAGAATATTACATAAAGGATTTATTAAGTAATAAGTTCTTATTTGAAATCCCAGATTATCAAAGAGCATATTCTTGGACTAAAGAAAATTTAAAGCAATTAGTTGAGGATATTTGGGAGTCAGTAGAACTAAATAAAGCAAGAGGAAATAAAGAGTTTGATCAATATGAGCCATATTTCTTAGGAAGCATTGTTTTATGTTCTAAGGAATATAAGGATGATGGCTGTGGAATATATGATGTAATAGATGGACAACAAAGACTTACATCTATAATCATGTTAATTGCTGCAATAAGAGATTTAATAGATAATGAAGAGTATAAAAAAGTATTATCTGATTTAATATATCAAAAACCAAATGTTCTTATGGGAATTAAAGAGAGCATAAGAGTTAAGGCTAGAGGAAAAGAAGAAGAGTTCTTTAAAAAGTACATATTAACTAATGGTGGAACAGAATTAGTTAAAGATTTAGACATGGAAGAACTTTCAGAAGCTAAACAAAATATGGTTAATGCAATAGAAGTATTTAGAGATAGTTTCTTTAATGAAAATGGAGAACTTTTAGAAGAAAAGTTAAATGAGTTTATAGTTTATTTACTTCAAAAAGTTGTACTAGTTGTAATAACAACAGAATCATTCACTTCAGCATTTAGATTATTCAATGTAATAAATGCAAGAGGATTACCTTTAACAGATTCAGATCTTTTAAAGAGTGAAAACTTAAGAGTTATGAACCCTGAAATTAGAAAAGAGTACACTGATATTTGGGAAAGTCATGAACAAGATTTAGGTAAGGAAAAACTAGATCAAATCATAGGTTTCATGAGAACAATGAAGCTTAAAAATAAAGTTGAAGAAAGCGTATATGAAGAGTTTAGCAAAAAGATATTTAGAAATGAACCAGAATATCTAGGAGTTAACTTTGTAAATCATTTAACTGCTGTAAAAGCTTTATATGACAAGTATATAATAGACGGTAATCTTGAAGGAGTATCAGAGGAAGAAAAATCTTATTATAAAAATTTAATAAACATAATGAGAGAATTCTTACCATATGATGATTGGATGGCATCAGTTATTAGATTTGCTGAGAAATTCAATGATGATAAGTTAGTTTTAGAATTTGTTAAAGTTTTAGAAAAAAGACTTGTTATTGATTGGGTAAACGGAAATTCATTTGCTGATAGATTAAATAGAGTTTATGGAATTTTAGAAGCTATAGAAGAAAAAGATTCTTTAGAAGAAATAAAAGAAGCACCAGTATTCTTATATGACTTAGAGAGAACAACTGCATACTTTGAAAATGCGTTAAATGATATAGATTTCTATAGTAAGGGTAGAATGATGATACCTAAGTATATCTTCGTAAGACTTGATATGGAAAAGAGAGCTAATGAAGTTTTAGATTATAGCGATAAGATTATGATAGAGCATGTTCTTCCTAGAAATGCTAAAGAAGCTTATTGGAAAGATAACTTCTCAGCTGATCAAAGAAGAAACTGGGCTAATAAGTTTGGTAACTTAGTTATAATAACAGGAGCTAAAAATACTAGAGCTAACAATAAACCATTTGCTGAAAAAGTTGAACAATACTTAAGTAAGAAAAGTGATTTCGCTATAACTAAAGAAGTTTTAGAATTATCTGATTGGAACATGGATTCATTAAAAGATAGACATGAAAGCTTAGTTAATAGAGCATTAGAACTTTGGACTAAGTTTTAGAAATTAAAAGGGCATGTATCAAAATAACTTTTATTGTTATATTTTGATACAGCCCCCTTTTTTATTTAAATAAAAGTTAAGTTTTGTCTATTGAAAATTAGGAATTAACTAAATAAAATAAAAGTTATTAGATAGGATAATTAAGATTTATTATTAGAAAAAGTAGTAAGTAAATAATAAATCAATTTTAATGAAAAAATCCAAAATTCATGGCATAATTATATATGGATATAGATAGTGAGAGGATGTAGAGAATGGGGTATGTAATAATAGACCTAGAATTTAATAATATGCAAAATATTACAAAATTTTATCCTAATATTTATAATGAGCAGAAAGATTTAAAGGAATTAGATTCCTATAATGAAATAATAGAGATTGGGGCTATAAAATTAAATAAGTTCATGCAAGAGGTTGATGAGTTTAAGACATATATTAAACCATCAGTATTTAAGGTTTTAAATCCAAAGATAATAGATATAACAGGAATAACTGAAGATCATTTAAAAGATGGAATTAAATTCGAAGATGCCATGGACAACCTTAAAGATTTTATTGGGGAAGATGATATACTTTGTTCTTGGGCTACTGATGACATTGTTCACATAGTTAATAATGCTAAGTATCATTCATATAAGAATATAAGTTGGATAAAAAAATATATTGATATACAAAAATATTGCACAAAGATATTAGCGCATAAAAAATCTTTAAGCTTAAAACATGCTTTAGAAGAGTTAAAGATAAAAATGGATAAAAGTAAACTACATGATGCACTAAATGATGCTGTTTATACGGCAGAGGTTTTTAAAAGATTATATAATGGTAAAAAGGTAAAAGAGTATATAGTAGAAGATGTCTACAATATGCCTTCTATAAGGGTTAAAGATTTAAAGAATTATAATTTAGAGTGTGAAGATGTAGAATTCAAATGCCCTAAATGTAATATTAAAGTTGAAATGGACCATCCTTTTAGATTATTTAGTTGGAGATTTGTATCAATAGGAAAATGTCCAAAATGCAATAGAAATGTTAGACAAGAGGTTGTACTAAAAAAGACCTTATCAGGTAATTTAGTTTATGAATCTACAAACTCTTTAATAAATGACACAGAATACATTGATCTTGACTATAAATTTAAAAAGTTAGCTAAATGACAATAGATTGTCACTTAAAAAAACATATATATGATAAAATAAAAGTATAACAATTACTATAAAAAATTAGGGGAACTGATATATTATGAATATTGCTTTTTTTCTAACACCAAAAAGTGAAGTAGCATATGAATATACTGATGCAACAATGAGACAAGTTATCGAAAGAATGGAGCATCATGGATATACAGCTATTCCACTTATAGATAAAACAGGAAAATATGTGGGTACATTAACAGAAGGGGACTTACTTTGGACTTTAAAAAGAAATCCAGAGCTTAATTTTAAAAATACTAACACAGTTAGTGTAAAGGAAATACCAAGAAGAGTTAAACACAAAAGTGTTTGTATTAATGAAAATATGGAAAGTTTAATATCATTAGCAATCTCTCAAAACTTTGTACCAGTTGTTGATGATAATGGGATATTTATAGGAATAATAAAAAGAAGTGATATAATAAATCACTGTTATAACAGTCTATATAAAAATAATTAAGGTCTTTTGGCCTTAATTTTTTTTATAAATATATTGATTGAATCTTCTGAAAGTATTATTATTAAGTATATTTAAATAATTCTATAATAATATGTTTAGGGTAGTTTTAAATAAAATTATTTTATTATATAATGTTTTTAATAAAATTAGAAAGAGGTGATACTTGTGATAGCTTTATTATCACCTGCAAAAACTTTAGATTTAACAAAACCAAATTTAGATATAGAAACAAGCAAACCTATTTTTATCAGTGAAGCTGAAGTAATCATGAATAATTTAAAGGAATTAGAAATTCAAGATTTATGCCCACTTATGAAAATAAGTGAAGATTTAGGAGTGCAAACATTCACCAAAATTCAAGATTGGAATACAATTTACTATGGTGATGAAAAACCCTTTGTATTATCTTTTAAAGGGGAAGCCTATAGAGGGCTAGATGCAGATGATTTTACTAAAGAAGATTTAGAATTTTGTAATGACTCTTTAAGAATATTATCAGGACTTTATGGGGCATTAAAGCCTTTAGATGGAACAAAGGCATATAGATTAGAAATGGGAACAAAAATTTCAATTGATGGCTCTAAAAATCTTTATGACTTTTGGGGAAATAAAATAATGGAAGCTGTTTTAAAAGATTTAGAAAATCACAAGGAAAAAGTTATTATAAATTTAGCTTCTAATGAGTATTATAAGTCTATAAAGAAAATTGAGAAAAAAGTTAGAGTTATAACCCCTGTATTTAAAGAAAGAAAAGGTATTGAATATAAGGTTGTTACGGTGTATGCTAAGAAGGCAAGAGGACAAATGGTTAGATACATAACGAAGAATAGGATTACTAAATCAGAAGACATAAAAAACTTTGATTTAGATGGATATGAATTTAATGAGAGGCTTTCTGAAGGAGATACATGGGTATTTACTAGAGATTAGCTAAAAATCATAGATATTAAAAACTTAAGGGTTAATATTTATGAATTATTATATAAAATTAAAATAAATAATATAAATTAAAATTTTAAGGAGAGATTTTTTTTATGAGCAAACTTATTTTAGAGATTGATGGAATGTCATGTTCAAATTGTGTTAGACACGTTGAAGCAGCTTTATTAGACGTTGATGGAGTAGATGTTTTAGAAGTAGAAGTTGGCAGAGCTGTTGTTGATACTGAAGTTGATGAAGATACTTTAAGAGATGCTTTAGAAGAAGTTGGTTATGAATTAGTTTCAATTGAAGATTAAATTGTTTAATTACCTAATGGCAATATGTTATTAGGTAATTTTTTATTTATATAAAACTACAATAAGCTATATGCCTACTTGTTTTATAACATATAGTTATGTAAAATATTTTATAAAGTAAGCCTTAAATAAAGGAGATGTAAATATGAGTGAAAATCTTACAATGTCAGAATTAATGGATAGCTTTGAGTTAAAGCATTTTCATAAAGGTGAAATAGTTAAAGGGAAAGTTATAAGCGTAAAGAATGATGAAATAATAGTTAACATTGGTCATTTTGCAGATGGTGTGGTACCAAGAAATGAAATTTCAAATGATAAGAATTTTGATATAAATTCAATAAATGTAGATGATGATATATTTGTAATGGTATTAAGTGGAGATGATGGAGAAGGAAATGTTCTTCTATCAAAGAAAAGAGCAGATGCAATAAAGGTTTGGGATGATTTAAAAGAAGCATTTGAAGAAGAAAAATCAATAAAAGTTTCTTTAAAAGAAGTTGTTAAAGGTGGAATAGTAGGAGATTTTAATGGTCTTAGAGTATTTATGCCAGCTTCTCAATGTGCAGGAAGAAGAATAGAGAATTTAGAAGAATTAGTAGGAAAAACTTTAGAAGTTAGAGTTATAGAATTTAATAAAGAGAATAGAAAAGTTGTTGTTTCAAGAAGAGTAATAGATGAAGAAATAAGAAATAATGAAAAGAAAGCTCTTTGGTCTTCAATTAAAGAAGGAGAAAAAAGAAAAGGAAAAGTAACTAGATTAGCTAAGTTTGGTGCTTTTGTTGATATTGGTGGAGTAGAAGGATTAGTTCACTTAAGTGATATGTCATGGTCAAGAGTTCATAAGCCAGAAGAGGTTGTATCAGTTGGAGATGAAGTAGAAGTATTTGTATCAGAAGTGGATATGGATAGAGAGAGAATAGCACTTTCATTAAAAGATGTTATTAAAAATCCATGGGAAACATTAGAAGGATTAAAAGTTGGTGATGTTGTTTCAGGAAAAGTAACTAATTTTATAAAGGTTGGAGCTTTTGTTGAAGTATTACCAGGAATAGAAGGATTAGTTCATATTTCAGAAATTACTGATGAAAATATAGCTAAGCCATCAGATATTTTAGAATTAGGTCAAGAAGTTAAGGTTAAAATCTTAAATATAGATGATGAAAACAAGAAAATGAGCTTAAGTATAAAAGATGCTGTAGAAACTTCAAATGAATATATGCAGTATAATGATGAAGAGGAAGGTTATTCATTAGCTGACTTGTTCAAAGGATTAAATCTATAGTTCTAAAAATAAAAACTTACAAACATATTCTGAGAATTACTAGATTTCGCTAAGAATTTATAATCATTACTTCGAAAATATCACTAAAGCTTCGAAACTTGCTACGCTTCGAACAGTCTTAGCTTTTTAACGTGATATTTTCTACGTAATAATTTAAATTCTAAAGCTCATCTAGATATTCTCTTCATACTGTTTGTAAGTTTTATTATTATATTTTGATATGGCCCTTTTTTATATTAAATTATATTTTTTCAATTTTTAGCATGTTTGTTCCACCAGTTATTGATGTTGGGAACCCAGCAGCTACCATTATATTATCTCCAGTTTCAGCTATTTGGAATTCTTTAGCTACTTTTCTAGCTTCCTCTATGATCTCATCTGTGCTATTAAAATAAGCGCATTTCTTAGAAATTATTCCAAAGTTTAAAGCTAGGCTTCTTCTAACTTTTTCATATGGAGTAATAGCTATTATTGGACAGCTAGGTTTATATTTTGATAATATCTTAGCTGTTGAACCAGTCTGAGTGGCTGCTACTATAGCTTTTGTAGGGAATTTGCTAGCTGTTTTTGATGCTGAATAACTTATGGCATCTGCAAAGGCATCTGGATTTGGATTTGGATCCTTTAATCTTCTTAAAAGATAATTATAGTCTAAGTTAGCTTCTGCTTTTTTTGCTATTCTAGACATTGTCATTGCTGCCTCTATAGGGAAGCTACCAGAAGCACTTTCTCCACTAAGCATTATGGCATCTGTACCATCAAATATGGCATTACATACGTCAGAAGCTTCAGCTCTAGTAGGTCTTGGATTTCTTATCATAGAATCTAACATTTGAGTTGCCGTTATAACTATTTTCCCTGCTTGATTACATTTCTTAATTATATTTTTTTGAATTATAGGTACATTTTCTATAGGAATTTCTACTCCCATATCACCTCTAGCAACCATTACACCATCAGTAACCTTAATTATTTCTTTTATGTTATCTACACCTTCTTGGCTTTCTATTTTTGATATTATTTTTATATCTTTTCCACCATGAGAGTCTAGAATTTCTCTAACTTCAAGTACATCCTCAGGTTTTCTTATGAAAGAAGCTGCTACAAAGTCTACTTCCATTTCGCAACCAAATATTAAGTCAGATCTATCCTTTTCAGTTACTGCAGGGAGTTTGATTGGTACATTAGGTACATTTACACCTTTATGGTCTTTTATAGTACCTCCTTCAATAACTTCACATATTATATCAGTTCCACGGACTTCCTTTACTTTAAATTCTAAAAGTCCATCATCAACAAGTATTGATCCACCAGGTTTTATGTCTTCATATAGTTCTTTATAAGAGATTGAACATTTAGTGTTATCACCTAATATTTCATCTCCGCAAGAGAATGTGAATTCATCACCATTTTTTAATTCAGCTTCGCCATTTTTAAAATTATGTGTTCTTATTTTAGGACCCTTAATGTCTAATAAGATAGCTGTAGCTGATTTTTCTTCTTTTCTAAGTCTCTTAATAAGTTCTATCTTTTCTTTATGACTTGCATGGTCTCCATGTGAGAAGTTTAATCTAGCTGCATTCATACCAATTCTTATGAACTCTCTTAGAATTTCTTCTGAATCACTTGCAGGACCAATTGTAAATATCATTTTTGTTTTTTGCATAAAAACCACCTCATTTTGTTTAAACTAAAATAGTTTAGTGATTGCTTTAAAAGTTTGATATATTTGATATAATAGAATAAATTATTAAATTAATTATATTTTACCACAATAATAGGAAGGGATGGGTAAAAAATGAATGTATTAAAAGGTTTAGAACCACAAAGTGTTTTAAAATATTTTGAAGAAATATCACAAATTCCAAGAGGATCAGGTAATGAAAAGGGAATAAGTGATTTCCTGGTTAACTTTGGAAAAAGTTTAGGACTTGAAACAATACAAGATGAATCATTAAATGTAATAATAAGAAAACCTGCAACTCCAGGATATGAAAATGCACCAGGAGTAATAATACAAGGTCATATGGATATGGTATGTGAAAAAAATAAAGATACTATACATGATTTTGAAAAAGATCCTATTGAACTTAGAGTAGATGGAGATTATATATATGCTACAGGAACTACATTAGGAGCAGATAATGGTATAGCAGTAGCTTATGGAATGGCTGTTTTAGCTTCAAATGATATAGCGCACCCTGCTATAGAGCTTTTAGTTACAACTGATGAAGAAGTTGGAATGGGTGGAGCAATTGCCTTAGATGGAACTTTATTAAAAGGTAAATATCTTTTAAACATAGATTCAGAGGAAGAAGGAAAACTTTTAGTAAGCTGTGCAGGTGGAGCTAGAAGTGAAGTTACTTTACCAATAAACTTTGAAGAAATGGAAAAAGATTTTGAAGTTTATGAAATCATGCTAAGAGGACTAAAGGGTGGTCACTCTGGAATGGAAATAGATAAACAAAGAGGAAACTCTAATAAGTTAATGGGAAGAGTATTAAATGATATTAATGCTAACTGTGATATTAGATTAATATCAATTAATGGTGGATCTAAGGTAAATGCTATTCCAAGAGAATGTGATACTTTACTAGCTGTTAAAAAAGAAGATGTTAAAAAATTAGAAGAATTAATTCAAAAATGGGATTCAATATTAAAGGATGAATACCATACTAATGATAGTGGAGTTAATGTAACTTTAGTTAAAAAAGAAGAAAATCATAAAGTATTCTCTAAAGACACTACATTTAAGGCTATAAAAATAATGAACTTAATTCCTGATGGAGTTGATACTTATAGTATAGAAATGAAAGGATTAGTTCAAAGTTCAACAAACCTAGGTGTTGTTACTACAGAAGGAGATAAAATTGTCTTTGCTAGTTCAACAAGAAGTTCAGTTGAAACTTTAAAAACTAAACTTTTAGATGAAATAGCTGATGTTGCAGAAGTATTAGGTGGAGAATTTGAAATACAAGCACCATACCCAGCTTGGCAATATAATCCTGATTCAAAAATAAGAGAACTTTGCAGCAATGTATATAAAAATATGACAGGAAAAGATCCTGAAATAATAGCTATACATGCTGGATTAGAATGTGGATTATTAGGAGAAAAAATAGAAGGATTAGATATGATTTCATTTGGTCCTAATATGTATGATGTTCATACTCCAAATGAACATGTTAGCATATCTTCAGTAAAAAATGTTTGGGATTTCTTAGTTGAAATATTAAAAGCTATAAAATAATTAAGAATTAATTTAAGGTTGTATCTAAATTACCTAAAAAACTTATAAATATATTTTAGAATTATTGGATTTTTATAAGGATTTATTGAAGGTTTCTAATAAATCCTTATAAAGCTTTGAACTTAGCTTAAGCCTATAATTTCTATGGCGAGAATTAAATTCTAAATTTTATCTATAATATTACTTATAAGTTTTACAATTAAGGTTAGATACAGCCTTATTATTTTATAGAGAGATATAAATAAATATATAAAAAGAATAAATAAATAAAATAGTAAATAATAAACATATTAGACTATGGGAGGATATAGACATGAATTTAGTAAGAACTGATTTACATATGCATACTAGAGCTTCTGATGGAACACTTACACCAAAGGAGTTATTAAAGGAAATAGTAGAAAAAGACATAAAACTATTTTCAGTTACAGATCATGACTCTATAGGAAGCTTAGAGGAAATGCAAGATTTAACTGAAGAAATGGATATTAAATTCATTCCAGGGGTAGAGGTTTCAAGCATAATAAATGGAGAACAGTTTCACATATTAGCTTATAATTTTGATAAAAACAATAAAGAGTTAATGAGTTTAATAGAAAATAATGATAGATTGCTTCAAGAGAAAGACGATAATTCAATAAAGCAATTAATTGATGCTGGATATGATATAGATTTTGAAGATTATTTAGCTTATGAACATGATCCTTCAAAGGGGGGATGGAAAACTCTTAACTTTTTAATTGATAGAGGAATATGCAAAAATATTGATGAGTTTTTTAATAAAATATTTGTTGGTGAAAGAGCTTTGAAATATCCAGATTTTCCTCATCCTAAAGAAGTTATAGAAACTATAAAAAAAGCTAATGGAATCGTTGTTTTAGCTCATCCTAAGTATGGAAAGTCTCAATTTAAATTAGATGAAATGTTAGAATTATTTAAAAACTGGGGTGTAGATGGAATAGAGTGTTATCATCCGCATCATGATGAGGATACAATAAAATACTTAGTAGATTATTGTACAAAAAATAATCTAATAATAACAGGTGGATCAGATTATCACGGAGGACTTATATCTAAGAGAAGTTTAGGAACACCAGAGTTTTATGCAAAATATCATTTGTTAGATAAATAAATTGTTATTAAAATAATATATTAGTTTAGTTTTTAAGCTTTATTGAAAATAATGCTTTATGGAATTTATTGATTTGAATTCTAAAAGCAAATTTCAATAAAGCTTTTTATTTATTATTAAAATGTAAAATTTAAGAAAAATAAAATTAAAAGAAGGAATTTTACAAATTATGTAAAATAAATATATAAAGAGGGGCTTTACATAATTTGTAAAAAGAAAAATGCTTAGTAAAGTTAAATTAAAAGAAAGGTTGGGGGAAGGGTGAAGTACACTAGAATTGATGTAAAGAATAAAAAAAGGAGTAATGGACATAACAACAATAATAACAATGATGGTAAAAGCTTTATATTACTTTTTATTGGGGTAATTGTTGTGGCACTTGTAATATCAACTGCAATGTCTAAGTTTATATGGCCTGAAGGAAAGAAAACAGCAGAAAAGGAAAGAATAGAAGCAACTTCTGGAGAAAATAAAGAGACAAATGAGAAAGATAAGGAAAATAACAAAGCATCAAAAGAAGATGAAAAGCCGAAAGATAATAAAGTAATGGCTGAAAGTGTAGGTGGACAAGAGTATGTAATGATTCAATGTGGTTTCTACTCAAATAAAGAGAATGCAAATAATGTAAAGGCTCAATTAGAAGATGATTATATTGCAGTATCCTTAAGTGAAGCGGAAAATTATAGGGTAATAGTTCACATTGGAAATGAAGAAGAAGCTACTAAACTTTCTAATGAATTAAATGAAAAAGGTGTTAGTAATACAAAGGGAAGATTTATGATTCCAAAAACTGATGTGTGTAGTAATGAGATTATAGAGATAGTAAATGGTTATGTAAATATAATAAATAAATTAAAAGAGGATTCTGTTAAGGGTGTTAAGACAACAGAGTTTAAAGAATGGGTTAATAGCTTAGAGGAACACAGTGATTCTGAGTATTTTAAAGTGTTTAAAGAATTAAAAGATGGTATAAATAAAATTCCAGATGAAATAACTAAAAAAAATATAGAAGAAAGTTACCAAATAGTGTTTAATACTTTAAATAATTTTAAAGTAAACAAATAATTGTAATTTATTTTTAATTTATAGTAACATATTTTTAAATTATAATGAAAATGAAAGAGTTAAATTCTCTTTCATTTTTTTCTTTATAATTTACTATACACGTACATTTATACTTGTTTATAAAAATAATAAATGATAAACTATATAGGATAAAGAATACAAGACCTTATTTAAGGAAAAATAAGATTATTCAAAAGTTTTTTAGATATAAGGTAAGGTGGAAAAATGAAGGTTATTTTAGCATCAAAATCTCCAAGAAGAGTTGAGATTCTTGAAAAAATAGTTAAAGAATTTGAAGTAGTTCAGTCAAACTTTGATGAAAATACTATAGACTTTAAGGGAGATATTGAAAAGTATGTTAAAGATTTGTCTAGAAATAAAGCTATAGAGGTTTCAAAAAGACTTAATGAGCCATCTATAGTTATTGCTGCGGATACAGTTGTTTTTCAAAATGGAAAAGTTTTGGAAAAGCCTAAAAATGAAGAGGATGCTTTTAGTATGTTATCTTCATTAAGTGGTAATACTCATAAGGTATATTCAGGTATTTGTTTAATAAATACTTATGATGATACTGTAGTGACTGATTGCGACTGTACAGAAGTAAGATTTTCAGAATTAAATCCTAGACAGATAAGAAATTACATAAATTCTGGTGAGCCTATGGATAAAGCAGGATCTTATGGAATTCAAGGCTTAGGTGGTGCTTTTGTAGAGGGAATAAAGGGATGTTATTACAATGTCATGGGATTGCCCTTGAATAAACTATATAAAGCATTAGAAAACTATGACATAACAATACTTTAAAATTACTTTCAATGGGCATGTTAATTTCTAAATAAGGAGTTGTAATATGTCTAAAAATATAAGAATTAATGAAATTCCATCTGGTGAGAGGCCAAGAGAAAAACTACTTTTTTATGGAGCTCAGTTTTTATCTAATGAGGAACTTTTAGCTATAATTCTTAGAACTGGAAATAAGGATTCAAATGTAGTTGAATTGTCTTATAGAATAATACATAGTGTTGGTGGATTGAATGGACTTTTTAAAGCTTCAGCAAAGGAGCTTATGGAGGTAAAAGGTGTTAAGGAAGCTAAGGCAACTCAAATTTTAGCCATGTGTGAATTATATAAGAGATTTAAGGTTTCTGAGTTAGCGCAGGTTAAAATTTCAAAGCCATCAGATGTAGCAAAATTGGTTTTAGATGAACTTAGAATGCTACGTCAGGAAGTGTTGATTCTAATAAACCTTGATACTAAAAATAAAGTAATATCTAAAAAAGAAATTTTTAAAGGTGGGCTAAATTCTTCTTTAGTACACCCAAGAGAGATATTTAGAGAGGCTGTTAAAGATAGCGCAGCATCTATAATTATATGTCACAATCATCCTTCAGGAGACCCAACACCTAGTAGAGATGATATAAACATAACAACAAGACTAAAAGAGTGTGGAAAAATGATGGGTATTGAGCTTTTAGATCATTTAATAATAGGAGATAACAGATTCATAAGTCTTAAAGAAAAAGACATATTGTGATTAGGAAAGGGGATTAAAAATGGGTTTATTTAATTTTGGAATGACAAAAGACATGGGTATAGATTTAGGAACTGCAAATACTCTAGTGTTCGTTAAAGGAAAGGGGATCGTATTAAGAGAACCTTCAGTTGTTGCTATAAACAACTTAACAAAAAAATCATTAGCTGTTGGTACTGAAGCTAAGCAAATGATAGGTAGAACACCAGGAAACATAGTGGCTATAAGACCATTAAAAGATGGAGTTATTGCTGATTTCGATATTACTCAAACAATGCTTAAGAGATTCATAGAAAAGATAACAAACAAAAGTGCATTCACAAGCCCAAGAATAATAGTATGCTTCCCTTCAGGAGTAACTGAAGTTGAAAGAAGAGCAATAGAAGAAGCTACTAAGCAAGCAGGAGCAAGAGACGTAATATTAATGGAAGAGCCAATGGCTGCTGCAATCGGAGCAGGACTTCCAGTTGATGAGCCTACAGGAAGTATGATAGTTGATATCGGTGGAGGTACTACTGAGGTTGCTATCATATCACTAGGTGGAATAGTTACTAGTAAATCATTAAGAGTTGCTGGAGACGAGTTAGACCAATCAATCATAAACTACATTAAGAGAGAATTTAACTTAATGATAGGTGAGAGAACAGCAGAGCAAATAAAAATGGAAATTGGATCAGCTTACAAAGTTGATGAGAATGAAGAAGAACAAACAATGGATATAAAAGGAAGAGATTTAATATCAGGACTTCCTAAGGTTGTTGTGGTTGATGCAGGACAAATAAGAAACGCTTTAAAAGAGCCAGTTTCATCAATAATAGAATCAATCAAAACTACTCTAGAAAAAACACCACCAGAATTAGCAGCTGATATCATGGATAAAGGAATAATGCTTGCTGGAGGAGGAGCATTCCTAAAAGGACTAGATGAACTTATATATAAAGAAACAGGAATGCCTGTTCATATAGCAGAATCACCTCTTGACTGTGTTGCACTAGGTACAGGAAAAGCTTTAGATAAGTTTGATTTAATAGTTAAACAACAAAGAGGATAGAATATGAAATTCTTCAAGAATAAACTGGCAGTAACTGTTATAGTACTGTCAGTTGCCTTTTTAGGAATAATTATATTTACTGTTAAGAGTGATTCTAAAAATCCAATTTCAGGTGGAGTTGGTACTGTTTTAAACCCTGTGCAGAAGGTTGTATACACAATAAGTGATAAAGTTCATGATGTCTTTGATTTCTTCTATAACTTTTCAGATGTTAAGAATGAAAATAATGATTTAAAAAAGAAAAATTTAGAATTAGAAAATCAATTAGTTGAATACAATGAGTTAAAGCGTCAAAATGATGTTTTAAGAGGAATAGTTGATTTTTCTAAGGAAAATAATCAATATAAATATATCGGTACAAACATAATAGGAAAAAGCGGAAATAGCTTTGTAGAAGGTTACACTATTGATAAAGGATCAAGTGAAGGGATTAAAAAAGATTACATAGTGATTTCTCCAGAAGGATTAGTGGGAGTTGTAACAGAAGTTCACTCAAACTGGTCAAAAATACAGACTTTATTAAATGAAAACGTAGCTGTTGCAGCAACTATTGAAGGAGATAGCAATTCAGGAGACGGAATAGTTAAAGGATATAGAAATGGTAGTGAGATGCAAGCAGAGATAACTAACTTACCTATGAATTCTACAATAAAAGAAGGTGAGACAGTAGTTACTTCAGGCCTTGGAGGATATTATCCTAAAGGAATAAGAATTGGTGAAGTAACATCAGTACAATCAGATGATGTTAAAGTTATGAAAACCGCTATATTAAAAACATATGTTGATTTTAATAATTTACAAGAATTATTTGTAGTTGTACCACCATCAGAGAGAGATGGTATAGTTAAGTATTAGAAAAGAGGGAGTAAAGTGAAAAGATTAATACTAATATTAATATGTCTTTTACTATTTATAGTAGATAATACTCTGGTACCTTTTTTCTCTATAAAAGGTGTTTATCCTAGTTTATTATTCACCTTTGCTGTACTATATGCTCTTATGAGTGGGTATTGGGAAGCGGTATTTATAGGAGTTTTATCAGGTTTCCTTCAAGATGTTTATTTTGTAAATGTCTTTGGGGTAAATATGTTAGTAAATATGTTAGTGTGCTTAATAGCTGCGTATATTGGGGAAAGTGTATTTAAGCATAAAAAAACAATTCCGGTACTATCAGTAGGTTTACTTACCATAATAAAGTTTTTTATAGTGGCATTTATATTAAATTTAATTAATATAAGAATAAACTTATTAAGCTTTTGGATTATGGTACTTTATAACGTAGTTATAGGATTCTTTATGTATAATTGGGTTTATAAATTATGCAACAGAGATCTTATGAAAAGAGAATGGAAAATAAGTGAAAAATAGGTGGTTACATGAGAAGTTCAATAAATGGAAAAACGCCTATAGATAGATATAAAATTCTCATAGGAATAATGATAATAGTATTTGTATCTATAGTAGCAAGATTAGTTTATCTTCAAGTATTTAATTATGAAGAATTTAAACAAAGAGCTGATACTAGATCTATGAGATTTCTATCAGAACAGGCTCCAAGAGGTAAAATTTATGATTCAAATGGGGACATTTTAGCTACTAATAGACAAACATACACATTAACATTTACTGAAACAGATGAATCTAAGAAAAACTTTTATACTACTATAGATAAAGTTTATTCTATTTTAAAAGAAAATAATCAAAGTATATTAGATAATTTTAAGATTAGAATTAATGAAAATGGAGAACTTTATTTTGATGTTTCAGGTGATACTGAAAAACTAAGACTTTTAAAAGATATTGGAATGGGTGATAAGGTTAAAAATGTTCTTTTTAAGAATAAAGAAGGAGATTTAACTGCTGAGGAAGAAGATCAAATAGATAAAGAGCTTCTAAAGATTACTCCAGATGAGGCTTTTAATTTCTTAGTAAAGGAATATCAATTATATGACGTTTTAAATCCTACAGAGGAAGAGGCTAAGTCATATAAAAATATGGAACCAAAAGAGATAACAGATATATTGTTAAAGAAATATTCTCTTCAAGATATAAGAGGATATATGCTTGTTAAAAATGCTATGAAAATGCAAAGTTTCTCAGGATATAAACCAGTTACAATAGCTAAGGACATAAACAAAGAAACTGCATTTATATTCTATCAAAGGCTTAATGATTTACCAGGGATAGATGTAAGTATAGAGCCAATGAGATACTATCCATACAATGAATTAGGTTCTTCATTCTTAGGATATGTAGCTTCTATAAATGGAGATCAAAAAGCTAAGTATGAAGCAAGAGGATATGATGCTTCTACTGATTTAATAGGAAAAGCTGGTATAGAAGCAGCTTTTGAAAGTGAACTAAAAGGTGTTAAGGGAGGAACTACAGTTAAGGTAAACTCTTCTGGTAGAAAAAAAGAGGAGCTTTATGACTTAGAATCTTACCCAGGAAATAATGTACATTTAACTATAGATAAGGATATTCAATATTCAGCAGAAACTTCAATGAAATATCTTTTAGATTTTCTTCAAACAAGGAATACAAGGGATTCCGATGTAAATACTAAGAACGCAACAAGAGGAGCGGCAGTAGCTATAGAAGTAGATACAGGAAAGGTTTTAGCTTTAGTTAGTTATCCAGGATTTAATCCAAATGAGTTTGCTAAGGGAGAGTTAGATCCAGTTGTGGCAAAGGAATACTTCCAACCAGATTACGAAGCCTTTGCACAGCAATTTATAGCTAGAAATGCTTTAAATAAAACAGTAGATGATCTTTTCCCTAAAAATTCAAAAACTGGATTAAGGGAAGATTTATATGATCTTTATCCAAAAAGATTCTATAATTATGCTACTTTAGGGATGATTCCACCAGGATCTACTTTTAAACCTGTTACCAGTGTGGCTGCCTTAGAGGATAAGGTTATAACTCCAAGTTCAACAGTTTATGCTAATGGGCAAAACTTTGGAGGAACATATCCAGAGATATTTGGTAAAAATCCTGCAAACTGGCCAAGAGATAAAAACTATACAGGATATGCAGATTTATATACTGCATTAGAACATTCATCAAACTCATATTATTTTGACTCTGCCGTAAAGATGTATTATAAAAATGGTGGAGATCCATATGGAGATGGAAGATATAAGAAGAGTAGTACGGAAGCTTTAGATTCTATTGCAAAATATGCATGGCAGTTTGGATTAGGTGTTGATCCAAATTCAGATAAAAAGGCTTCAACAGGAATTGAAATATCTGAAAATTTTGGTCAGGTTTATAATTTTGAATCTTTTAAAAATCAAACAATAGCTCTTATGAGATTTACTTTAGTTGATTCTCTTGAAAAGGGAACCTTTGTTAATTCTCCTTCTCCTGATTTTCCACAGGTGAATATAGGGGTTAATGATAGGGATTCTAAAGAGTTAGCAGCGGCTAAGGAATCTATAAAAAAAGATATAGAGAATTCTCTAAATAAGCTTGGAGATGGAAATACTATTGATGAAAAAGCTTTAAGTGAGTCTTTAAAAAAGGATTTTAAAACTTTATATAATTTAGATTCTGCCTATCAAGAAAGTATTAAAAACTTTAATGGAATAAAAGGTAAGGATGAAGATGAAAAAGTTGATAAGGCAATAAACTTAACAGTTCAAAGAATAGTTGCATGGGTTGTGGGAGATATTGCTTACCAAATAGTTTCACCAAGAAACCTTACTGACTCTGCTATAGGACAGAGTATAAGTAACTTTACTCCTGTACAGTTAGCAAGTTATGTGGCAACCTTAGCAAATGGAGGAACAAGATATAAGACGCATTTAGTTGATAAAATAACTGATGCTCAAGGAAACTTAGTAGAAGAATTTAAACCAGAAGTTTTAAATAAGGTTGATATGTCAAAAGCTACTTTAGATGCTGTTAAAGAAGGTATGAGAAGGGTTAATGCTAATGGGTCAGCAAGTTCTATAATGTCTGGATTCCCTATTGTAACAGGAGGTAAAACTGGTACTGCTACTTTCAGAAATGATCAATCAGATTATGGAAGAACAGACTACGGGGTTTATATTTCCTTTGCTCCACTAGATAATCCTAAGATTGCTGTGGCAACAGTTCTTTATGATGGTGGTCATGGATATTATGGATCATTTATAGCAAGAACTATTTATGAAACTTACTTTAGAGATCAATTAAAGAAGGATTATCCTGATTATAAGCCTAAAAATCTAGATTTCAATGCTTATGATTATTCATTGAATCCACCTTTAGAAGCTATCAAGGATTCAAATATAAATAGTAAGGTAGAAAATGCAGAATTAGATTCTTCGGGAAAACCAGTTGAAGGATCACAAGATAATAGTTCTGAAAATAAAAAAGAGGATGATAAATCTCAAAATAATAATCAAGATAACAATAATCAAAATGATAAAACTAAAGTAGATGAAAATAAAGCTCATTAATATAAAACCTACAGAATTAATTTCTGTGGGTTTTTAAATTATTATTACTATTTTAATGAAATAATTAAACAAATTATAAATAGGTTTTTAAAATACGATTGATTTTTTCAAAATTTTACTACTTTATTTCATAAAGTCCTTTTATAAATTAAAAATACTTTATATAATATAAAGTGAGAATTAATTTATTGTATAATTTACCTTAAGAATAAAAGGGGTTGGATACTTGGAGGATAGTAATTTACTATGCGTGATGATAGAATTTTTATAAAAGGAAATAAACTAGGAATAAATGCCATAATAAATATGGACAAGTTTGGTAATTTTGATGAAATGCTTGATTCTTTAGTAGAGAAGTTAAGTAGAGGAAAAAAGTTTTATAAAGGGGCTACTTTAACTGTAACTACTGATTTAAAATATATAAATGAAAGACAAATATCAAAGTTAAAAGATGTACTTTTTGATGAGATACTTATAAAGGATTGTATATTTGAAGAACGATTAGAAAAGCAAAGTAGTGTTTTTTCGGGAGTTTATGAGGGAAGAACAAAATTTGTAAGAAAAACTGTTAGAAGTGGTCAATGTTTAAATTACGCAGGTAATTTGATAATAATTGGTGATGTTAATAATGGGGGAGAAGTTAGAGCACATGGAAATGTAATTGTGCTAGGTGACTTAAAAGGAAAGGTTTTTGCAGGAGATAATGGAAATGAAAATGCCATAATAGCGGCCTATTCTTTAGAACCAGAATTAATTTCTATATCAGGTAAAATAACAATATCACCGGATGATTTTGAGAAAACAGGATATCCGGAGGTGGCTAGATTGAATGAAAATAATATAATTGTAGAGCCTTATTTACCGGATAAATATTCTTATTAATATTACATAATTTAATGGAGGGAAAGTAATGGGAGTATCGATAGTAATAACATCAGGAAAAGGTGGAGTTGGAAAAACAACTACTACAGCTAACATTGGAACAGCTTTAGCGGCACAAGGGAAAAAGGTAGTCGTTGTTGATGGAGATACAGGTCTAAGAAACTTAGATGTGTTAATGGGATTAGAAAATAGAATTGTTTATACAGTAATTGATGTAATTGAAAATAGATGTAGAACTAAACAAGCTTTAATAAGAGATAAGAGATTTAATAATTTATACTTATTACCTACTGCTCAAACAAAGGATAAAAATGATATAAGTCCTGAGCAAATGTTAAGATTAGTAAATGAATTAAAAGAAGAGTTTGATTATGTAATTTTAGATTGCCCAGCTGGTATAGAGCAAGGATTTGAAAATGCCATAGTTGGGGCAGATAGAGCTATCGTAGTAGTTAATCCAGAAATAACTTCTGTAAGAGATGCTGATAGAGTTATTGGAAAACTTGATGCTAAAGGATTAGAAAATCATGAGGTTATAGTAAATAGATTAAATTATGAAATGACTAAAAAAGGTGATATGCTAGACATTTCAGATATTATAGAAACTCTTTCTGTAAAACTTTTAGGAGTTGTTCCAGATGATAGAAATATAACAGTTTCTACTAATAAAGGAGAGCCTATAGTACTAGATGAAAAAGCAAGTGCAGGACAAGCATTTAGAAATATAGGTAGAAGAATAATAGGAGAAGATGTTCCAATAATGGATTTAAACACAGAACATCAAGGAATATTTAGTTCTATATTAAAGTTGTTTAGAAGAGGGTAGGTGAGAGAAAATGAGTTTTTTAAATGTTTTTTCTAGTAGACCTACGCCGAAACAAGTTGCTAAGGATAGATTAAAGGTTATTTTAATCCATGATAGAGGGGAACTATCAGATGAAGTTTTAGATAAAATAAGACTTGAAATATTAGATGTGCTTTCTAAATATGTAGAGATTGAAAATGAGGATGTTGACATAACTGTTACAAAATCAAATCCAATAGAAGGGGAATCACCATCTTTAGTAGCAAATATACCAATAAAAAATATAAAAGGTAAAGCTAGATAATTTAAAAATATAAGCTATTTCAAATTTTTTGAGATAGCTTTTTATTAGTCTTTTAAAAAGTTCAGAATTTTGTAATTGAAAATAGGTAAAAATAAAGTATTATATAAATAGTTATGTTAAATAAATAAAATTTATGGAGGTACTATAATGCTTAGTAGACTAAAACTAGATAGTAAACTAAGAAGAGAAATTGATTATAAGCTTTTAGTATCTATGATATTAATAGTACTGTTTGGAATATTAAACATATACTTAGGTACAAAGTCTCAAAGAGGATTTTTTTTCGCTAAGAAACAGTTAATATGGTTTATAATATCAATGGCTGCATTGTACATAATATTACTTTGGAATTATAACATAATTTATAATTATGTTGAGATATTCTATTGGGGATCCATAGTTCTACTTATAATAACCAGATTTGCAGGAAGTGTAATAAATGGTGCTAGAGGATGGATTGTATTAGGTCCTGTAAGTATTCAGCCCTCGGAACTGGCCAAAACGGCCATGATACTTATGCTGGCCAAGAAGATGGAACAAGTTGATTTAAGAATAAATGACTTTAGAAATTTTATTAAGGTTGCCATGTATGCAATAATACCAATGATATTTATAGTTGTACAACCTGACATGGGTATGACTATGGTTTCATTTTTCATAGCACTTGGTATATTCTTTGCAGCAGGATTAGATATGAAAGTAATAGGTGCAGGGCTTTTATCAATAATAGTGGCAATAGCCTTAGTTTGGAATTCAGGGCTTATAAAAGACTATCAAAAGGATAGACTTGTTGGATTCTTAAACCCTGATGGAGATGAATTAGGTATAAATCTTCAATTAACTCAATCAAAAATAGGGATTGGATCTGGAGGATTCTTTGGAACTGGGTTAGATTTAAATGGAGAAGTTGGTGGTTATTCCTCAGAATTCGTACCAGAAAGGCAAACAGACTTTATATTCGCTGTAATAGGTGAACATTGGGGAACAGTAGGAGGAATGGTACTATTATTATTATACGCAATAATGATATATAGAATAATAATGACGGCCAAAACCTCTAAGGATATATTTGGCTCCATAATATGTGTTGGATTTGCCTCTTATTTTATATTTGCTATATTACAAAATATAGGAATGACAATAGGTATAATGCCTATAACAGGAATAACATTACCATTAGTAAGCTATGGAGGAAGTTCATTGCTTACAACTATAGTGAGTATAGCCTTGGTTTTAAACATATCTATGAGAAAGAAAAAGTTAAAATTCTAATAAGAATAAAAGTATTAAGATCAATAATGATTTTAATACTTTTATTTTTTTTTATATCTATTATATTTCACTTTGTAATAAAAGTTCTATAAGGTGCATAAAAAAAATATATATTAAGTATAATTAAAGATTTCTAGAAAGGAGAAGAAAAAATGGGTAGCTATAACAAAGAATATGAGAAGTATTATAGAAAAATAAATAAGACAAGAAAAACTTCTCCTAATCATGAGGTGAATTTCAAAACTAAAGGTTCTTATAAGAGAAGAGAGAAAGATAGTTTGGGAAAATACGTAATTAAGGAAGTTGTTTTCTCATCGATTTTAGGCTTTTTTATTTTTTCTAGCTTTTTTTTAATGGGACAAGTAGAAAATGAATTTTTAGTAGGATTAAGTAGAAAATTTAAAGAGGTAATATCAACTGATGGATACTATAAAAACTTAGATTTAAATGAAAGTAAAATAGTAGCTACTATTAGTAGTGGAATAAAGGATGGTTTTAATTTAGAGAATTCTAATTTAAAAAAAGAACCTAAACAAGCTAGTGAAG
The DNA here is from genome assembly GCF_023921145.1 of Clostridium sp. 16K-1-R1. Taxonomy (NCBI): domain Bacteria; kingdom Bacillati; phylum Bacillota; class Clostridia; order Eubacteriales; family Clostridiaceae; genus Clostridium; species Clostridium sp. 16K-1-R1. The sequence goes on along the minus strand of NZ_CP046515.1, from coordinate 2,663,737 downwards.
AAAAGGTATCTGAAAATAGTGGAGAAGTAAGTGCTTTTAATAATTTTCAGGTTATTGAGAAGGAATCTATAGACTTTTTAAAGGAAAGTAAGGTAATTCCTTTTAATGGAGAAGTCAAAACTTTGGAAAATAATAATTTAAAGGAAAAAAATCTTTATTTAAGTGGTTCAAAGGGAGAGGTAAAAAGTCTTTTAAAAGGAACCATAAGTGAAGTGAAAAATGAAAATGGAACATATACTGTGAAGATGAATTATTATGATGACTTAGAAGTTTTATATCACAATTTAGAAGAAGTGATAAAAAAAGAAGGGGACAGTATAGAAGAGGGAGATAAAATAGGTATTTCATCTGAGAATGAAAAAGTAAAAGGTGTAATAATTCAGGTATTATTTAAAAATGAGTATGTTAATCCAGAAGAAAGCATGAGGTTTTTAGGAGATAAGCAGTGAAAATCGATAAAAAGATAATTATACAGCTTGTTACATTTTTTATTTTAGGATTTAAATTTAACTTAGCTTTAGCTTTTTTTTGGATTATAATACATGAATTAGCTCATTATTTTGTTTTATTAAAATTAAATATAGAGTCAGAGAAATTTAAACTTCATATTCTAGGCGCTAGATTAGAGATAAAAGATTATGAAGATTTAAGTTCAAGAGAGAAATTAATAGTATGCTTTGCAGGTCCTATTTTAAATGGAATTGTTGCCATGATTTTTTTCTGCATTTATAAATTAATTTTTAAAAGTGAATATATTTATTCTACCTATGAAATAAATTTAGTCCTATTTATTTTTAATTTGCTTCCTACCTATCCCTTAGATGGAGGGAAAATATTAGGAGCGATATTAGAGGAGAAGATGATTTTTAAGGATGTCAATAATATATTGATTAAGATAAGCTATTCATTTGGAATAGCATTTATTTTGTTGTCTATATTAGGAATTGTGATTTTAGGTGAAATAAATATAACTAGTATATTAGCAGGAATATTTATAATCTATTTAAGTTATAATGAGAGAAGAAAGGTAATGTATATAATTATGGGTGATATAACTAAAAAGAGGGAACGATTAATTAATAAGAAATACATAGACAGTAGAGTAACTTCTGTATATTGTGAACAAGATATGGTTAATCTTCTTAGAATTATTGATAAAAATAGATTTAATATATTTTATGTTTTAGATGAAGAAATGAATTTGCTTTATGTCTTAAGAGAAAATGAAATAATAGAGACTCTAAAGACAATTGGAAACATTAATTTAAGAGAATATTACATTAAGTATAGAAAAGAATAAATATATTGGTTATAATTATTCTTTGTGATAGAATAGAAATTGTTAATATGAGAGAAGTATAAAGAGGTATACTTCTCTTTTTATTATAGATATTAGCTTTAATATTTTATAAAAATGTAGGAGGAAACTAAATGGTAAGAATAACTGATGATATTTTATATAGAGTTGAGAAGCCATCTAGATATGTAGGTGGAGAACTTAATGAAGTGATAAAAGACCCAAAAGAAGTTGATATAAGATTTGGATTTTGCTTCCCAGATGTTTATGAAGTAGGGATGTCTCACTTAGGATCAAGAATTTTATATCATGTTTTAAATCAAAGAAAAGATACATATTGTGAAAGAGTATATGCTCCATGGCCAGACATGGAAAAGCTTATGAGAGAAAATAATATTCCTTTATACGCTTTAGAAACTAAAGATCCTATAAATGAATTCAACTTTTTAGCATTTACTCTTCAATACGAAATGAGTTATACAAATATATTAAATATGCTAAACATGGGTGGAATTCCACTTAGAGCATCAGAAAGAACAGAGAAGGATCCTTTAGTAATAGCTGGTGGACCTTGTGCATATAATCCAGAGCCTTTATATGATATAGTTGACATATTCCAATTAGGTGAAGGTGAAGAAGGATTAAATGATCTTTTAGATCTTTATCAAAAACATAAAGATAACTTTAACAAGGAAGCTTATTTAAGAGAAGCTAGTCATATTCCAAGTGTTTATATTCCATCATTATATGATGTTACATACAACGAAGACGGAACAATAAAAGAATTTATACCTAAGTACGATGATGTACCTAAAAAGGTTAAAAAGAGAATCATAAATAACTTTGACCAAGTTGATTTCCCAGAAAGTTTAATAGTACCTTATAGTGAAATAGTTCATGACAGAGTTGTTTTAGAATTATTTAGAGGATGTACTAATGGATGTAGATTCTGTCAAGCTGGAATGATATACAGACCAGTTAGAGAAAAGAGCAGAAAAACTTTATTAGATCAAGCTAGAAAAATGCTTAAAGCTACAGGATATGATGAGGTTTCATTAGTTTCACTAAGTACTTGTGATTATTCTGATATTCAAGGCTTGGTAAAAGATCTTATAGAAGAGCACGGAAAAAATAATGTAAGTGTTGCCTTACCATCAATAAGAGTAGATGCTTTCTCAGTTGATCTATTAAAAGAAATTCAAAAGGTTAGAAAAACTGGTTTAACTTTTGCGCCAGAGGCTGGTTCTCAAAGAATGAGAGATGTTATAAATAAAGGATTATCAGAGAAAAGAATATTAGAAGCAGCTAAAAATGCTTTTGAATCAGGGTGGAGTACAATAAAATTATACTTTATACTTGGAGTTCCTTATGAAACAGTTGAGGATGCTGCAGAAATAGGATTATTAGCAGAAAAAATAGCTGATCAATACTTTGCTGTACCTAAACATATAAGAAATAAAGGACTTAGAATTACTGTAAGTACTTCTATTCTTGTACCAAAACCATTTACACCATTCCAATGGGCACCAATGGAAAAAATGGACATTGTAACTGAGAAAATCAATGCTGTTAAAGGTGCTATAAAATCAAGAAGCATAGTTTATAACTATCATGAGCAAAAAACATCATATATGGAAGCTGTTTTAGCTAGAGGAGATAGAAGACTTTGTGATGTATTAATAAAAGCTTACGAAAAAGGTGCTAAATTCGACGGATGGTCAGAATACTTTGACTTTGAATTATGGCAAGAAGCTTTAGCTGAGTGTAATGTAGATGGAGATTTCTATGTTTACAGACAAAGAAGCTACGATGAAATTTTACCATGGGATTTCATAGATATTGGAGTAACAAGAAAATATCTTGAAAGAGAAAATGAAAAAGCTAAAACTGGTGAACCTACTCAAAACTGTAGAAAAGGATGTACAGGTTGTGGAGTAAATGTAAACTTTAAAGATGGGGAGTGTTTTGAAGGTGCGATACTTAATTAAATTTACTAAAGATGCAGATATAAAATTTGTTTCTCACTTAGATTTAATGAGAACAATTCAAAGAATAGTAAGAAGAGCTGAGCTTCCAGTTGAATATTCAAAAGGATTTAACCCTCATATGGCCTTAGCAATAGCACAACCTTTATCAGTTGGTGTATATTCTGAGGGAGATTATCTAGACTTAAATTTAACTGAAGATATGAATGAAGAGGCAGTAAAAGAAAAGTTAAATGAATTCTCAGCAAATGGTATTAGATTTTTAGAAGTTTCAAAGAGTCCAGTTATACACAATGTTAAGAGATTACCAGCAGCTATGGCTCTTTTAGATGCTGCAAATTATACAATAAAAATAAGATATAATGATATTTCTAAGGCTGAAGAAGAAGTTAATGCTTTAATGGCTCAAAAAGAAATAATAACAATAAAAAGAACTAAAAAAGGTGAAAAAGAAGCGGATATAAAACCATTTATAAAAGATTTTAAATGTTGGACTAAGGACAATTATTTAATTGTAAATACAACTATAAGCTGTGGAAGTAGAGAAAATCTTTCAGCAGATCTTTTAGCAAATGTTATAAAAGAAAATACATCAAATGTTAATGAAGAAGCTTTCGTAGAAATAAAAAGAGTTGAGATGTATGCATACAAAGGGGATACATTAGTTCCTCTATATAAATACATCTAAATTAGGAAGTGAATTCATGAGAGATATATACGTAGAAAGAAGAGAAAATTTATTAAGGGTTGCCATAAAGAAAAATAATCTTTTAAGTGAGTGCTATATAGAAGAAGAAAGTCTAGAACCTGTTCAAGGAGAGATATATAAAGGCATAGTTAAAAGAGTAGTTCCAGGAATAAAGAGTGCCTTTATAGATATTGGGTATAGTAAACAGGCCTATATGATACTTGGAGAAGAGGAAAAAGATCTAAAACAAGGAGATGGAATAATTGTTGAAGTATTAAAAGAGCAATTTGGAAGTAAAGGGGCAAAAGTTACTTCAAAAATATCTTTAGCAGGAAGATATTGTGTTTTAGAAACTTCAAGAAATGATATTTCAATTTCAAGAAAAATAGAAGATCTAGAGTTTAAAAAAGAACTTGAAAATTCATTGATAAAACCAAGTGAATTAGGGGTTACTGTTAGGACAAAAGCCCAATCAGCTAGTATTTTTGAGATTCAAGAAGAAATAGAAGAACTATATAGAAACTATAAAGAGGTTATTAGAGAAGGTAAATTCTCCTTAAATCCAAAAAGATTATTGGGTAAAGGAGACCTTATTAATAAGATAATTAGAGATGACATTGATGCTTATACTTCTTCAATAATTGTTGATTCTATAGAAGATTACGAAAGAATAAAAGATAGTATTTCTAATTCTGAATATTTAAAAGTAATTCTTTATGATGATGCTAGAAGTCTTTTTGATTATTATGGTATTGAAAAAGAAATTCTTAGCCTTAGAAATAATAGAGTTAATTTAAATTGTGGTGGAGACATAGTTATAGAAAAAACAGAGGCTATGTATGTTATAGATGTCAATTCAGGTAAGAATACAAATCATAAAAATAAAGAAAAAACTGCCTATGAAACTAATAAAAATGCGGCAATAGAAATTGCTAGACAAATTAAAATTAGAAATTTAGGTGGAATAATATTAGTTGATTTTATAGATATGTATTCACAGGAAAACAAGAAAAAAATATTAGAAATATTAAAAGATGAATTTAAAAGTGATAGCCAAAGAGCTAAAATTTTTCCTTTTACAGAACTTGGATTGGTACAAATAACAAGATATAGAAAAGGAAAAAGTATTTATGAATATATAGAAGAAAATTGCTTAGCATGTAATGGTCATGGAAAGAGATTAAAGTTATCTTATATAAATCTTCTTTTAAGAAATGAGATTTTGAAGAAAAATGGAGAAGGAAAGATAAAAGATTTCCATATAGAAATAAACTCTATTTATGAAAAAGATATTAGAGGAAATATTTTTGAGTTTTTAAAAGAAATTGGAGCATTAGATTTAAATATTTACTTGAATTTTCAAGAATCTAAAGACTTTTATAAAGTAGAACCATTGATCTTTAAAAATCAAATAGAAAGCGTAAAAGAGTATTTGGTGAAGAATATCGAAAAATATTAAATTTAGCTTTACAAAAGGCTTTAGCTATGATAGAATGGCTTTTGTAAACCGCTCACGAATAGGTTTTAAAAATAACTTTAATTAGTTTACCTTAAGTGGCGAGACCGTTATGAGGAGGTGTTTTAATGTACGCAGTATTAACTACAGGAGGAAAACAATACAGAGTTCAAGAAGGAGACGTATTATTCGTTGAAAAACTTAACGCTGAAGTTGACTCAACAGTTGAATTAACAGAAGTTCTTGCAGTCGCTAAAGACGGAGAAATCAAAGTTGGTGCACCAGTAGTTGAGGGTGCTAAGGTTGTAGCAAAAGTATTAGCTCAAGGAAAAGCTAAGAAAGTTGTTGTATTCAAATACAAAAGAAAGAAAGACTACAGAAGAAAAAATGGTCACAGACAACCTTACACTAAGATCGTTATCGAAAAGATCGAAGCTTAATTTTCTGATATGATTAGAGTTAAATTTCAATCAAAAGAAGATAACATAATTTCCTTCACTATTAAAGGACACGCAATGGAATGCAGAGATGCTATTCTAGCTGGAGAGGCGTACGATATGATATGTAATTCCGTATCAGTATTATCTCAAAGTGCAATCATTGGTTTAGATGAGGTTTTAAAACTTAATGTAAACTATGAAATGAGTGATGGATATTTAAAACTAGATCTAAATGGGTTTAATCATGAAGAGATAGTTGAAGCTCAAGTTTTACTTAAAACTTTTGAAATGAGCTTAGCGAGTCTAGTCCTAGGGCTGGATAGCAGTTTAGGAAAGAAAACGCGTTGTAAATATATAGAGATAATAAAAGAGGAGGTGTAGACTATGTTAAAAATGAACCTTCAATTATTTGCACATAAAAAAGGGGTTGGTAGCTCAAAGAACGGTAGAGATTCTGAAGCTAAAAGACTTGGTGTTAAATGTGCAGATGGACAATTCGTTCTTGCTGGAAACATCTTAGTAAGACAAAGAGGAACAAAGATTCATCCAGGTGCTAACGTAGGTAAAGGTGGAGACGATACTTTATTCGCTAAGATCGATGGTGTTGTTAAATACGAAAGACTTGGAAGAGACAAGAAAAAAGCTTCTGTTTACCCAGTAAACGTAGAAGAAGTTATAGCTGAATAATATATTTAGTTTTATAAAAGCACCCTTACTTAGGGTGCTTTTTGATTAATAATAAAAAAATTAACCATATGAGAACATAGCATTAAAAAAGCTGTGTTTTTATATTAAAGTAAGGTTATAATATACTAAAAAGGAACATTTTATAGAGAAAGCAAGGTGAGAAAACATGTTTATAGATACGGCCAAGATATTTGTGAAATCTGGAGATGGTGGTCATGGTTCTGTTTCTTTTAGAAGAGAAAAATACGTTCCACTTGGTGGACCAGATGGTGGAGATGGTGGAAAAGGTGGAGATGTTACTTTTGTAGTAGATCCAGGAATGACAACTCTTTTAGATTTCAAATATAAGAGAAAATTCGTAGCAGGCAGAGGACAGGACGGTCAAGGTTCTAAATGTTACGGAAGAGATGGTGAAAATTTAACAATAAAGGTTCCAATGGGAACTATAATAAGAGATGTTGAAACTAATAAGGTAATGGCAGACCTTTCTCATAGAGATGATACATATACAATCTGTAGAGGTGGAAAAGGTGGTAAGGGAAATTGTAAGTTCTGTACACCTACAAGACAGGCGCCAACTTTTGCTGAGCCAGGAATGCCAGGGGAAGAAAGATGGGTTGCTTTAGAATTAAAACTATTAGCAGACGTAGGACTTTTAGGATTCCCTAACGTTGGAAAATCAACATTACTTTCAGTGGTAACTAAGGCTAAACCAAAGATAGCTAACTATCACTTCACAACTTTAAAACCTAATTTAGGAGTTGTTGCTGTACCAGGAATAGAGCCATTTGTTATGGCAGACGTACCAGGTATTATAGAAGGAGCTTCAGAGGGTGTAGGTCTTGGATTAGACTTCTTAAGACATATAGAAAGAACAAGACTTTTAATACACGTTGTTGATATTTCAGGAGTTGAAGGAAGAGACGCAGTTGAAGACTTCAAGAGAATCAACGAAGAATTAAAGAACTACAGTGTTAAACTTTGGGATAGACCTCAAATAGTAGTAGCAAATAAATGCGATATGTTATTTGATGAAGAAATTTTTGAAAACTTCAAAGCTGAAGTTAATAAAATGGGATTTGATAAGGTATTTAAAATGTCAGCAGCTACTTCACAAGGAGTAGAGGAAGTAATAAAAGAAGCAGCTAGAATGCTTAAAGATATTCCTGTTACTGATTTAGAAATCCCAGAAGATGAAAGATTCATTCCAGAGGATAAGAAGTTTACATATACTATAAATCCAATAGAAGAAGATGGATCAAAGGTTTATGTAGTAGAAGGTTCATTTGTAGACAGATTATTATTAGCTGTTAATGTAAATGATCCTGATTCATTAAGATATTTCCATAAGGTTCTTAATAATAAAGGAATATTCCATGAGTTAAGAGAAATGGGAATAGAAGATGGAGATATGGTAAGATTAAACGACTTTGAGTTTGAATACTTACTATAATTAATGGAGGATAAATAATGATAACAACAAAACAAAGAGCATATTTAAGAGGATTAGGTGCTAAATTAACTCCTATATTTCAAATAGGTAAAAATGGAATAGAAGATAACTTTTTAAAGCAAGTTGATGATGCTTTAGAAGCAAGAGAAATTTTAAAAATAAATGTTCTTGAAAATAGTGGATTAGAGACAAGAGAAGCTTCAAATTTCATCTGTGAAAGATTAGGATGTGAAGGGGTTCAATCTATAGGAAACAAAATAGTTCTTTACAGAGCATCAAAAAATAATCCTAAGATAGAATTACCTAAAAAAGGGAAGTAATATGAAAAAAATAGGAGTATTTGGTGGAACTTTTGACCCGATACACATAGGCCATATTTATATAGCTTATGAAGCCTATAAAATATTAGAACTAGATGAAGTTATATTCATGCCAGCAGGCAATCCACCTCATAAGAAGTGGAAAGATATAACTGATGAAATAATTAGATATGAAATGGTTAAAAAAGCTATAGAGCCATATAGCTTTTTTTCCATAAATAACTATGAAATAGAGAAAAAAGGATTGAGCTTTACTTATGAAACTTTAAGATATTTACATGAAAGTTTTAAAGAAGTAGAGCTCTATTTCATAACCGGAGCAGATTGTCTTATAAACCTAAATTCATGGAAAAATATAAATGAAATTTTTAAATTTAGTAATTTAGTGGTTTTTAATAGACCTGGATTTGATAAAAATGATTTATTAAAGAGGAAAGAAGAGTTTGATAGAGAATATTGTACTAATATAGTATATTTAGATTTACTTAATATAGAGATAAGTTCTACTCTTATAAGAGAAAGAGTTCATGATTCTCTAGAAGTTAAATTCTTTTTGCCGCCAGGTGTAGTGGATATAATAGATAAATATAATTTGTATAGGAGAGAGTAACTATGTGGTCATTAGAGGAAATAAATAATTATGTTAAAGAGACTATTAAGGGAAGTAGATACTCACATACTTTAGGGGTTGTTGAAACTGCTAAAGAACTTGCTAAAATAAATGGAGAAGATATACAAAAGGCAGAATTAGCTGCATTAATTCATGATGTAGCAAAATATATTCCTGTAGATGAACAAGTAAAAATATTAGAAGAGCATGGTTATGAACTAGATGAAATAACCTTAAAATCACCTCAAGTTTTACATGGATTTGTTGGTGCCATAGTAGCTAAAGAAAAGTTTGGAATAGAGGATGAAATGGTTTTAGATGCTGTGAAATATCATACTTTAGCCAAAAAAGATATGAGTACTCTAGAAAAAATAATATATATAGCTGACTATATTGAGCCAGGTAGAGATTTCCCAGGGGTTGAAGAATTAAGAGAAATAACAAGAGAAGATTTAGATAAAGGAGTATTAAAAGGCTTAGAAAATACAATTTTATTTGTAATAAAACAAGGCAATTTAATACATCCCTTAACTATAGAAGCAAGAAATTTCTTAATAATGCAAGAAAAATAATCAAATAATTGGAGAGGGTTATATGGGGAATGAAGAAAATAGATTTGAAAAAAGACAAGATAAGAAAAATATCAATAAAAAAAGCTTGGTAAAAAGAATAATTTTAGGTGCTTTAGCTTTTATTCTTATTTTTTTTATAAGTATTTTTGGATATTTTTATTTTAAATATGGCAGTTTTTTAGGGGAAGTTTTTAATATAGTTAAAGACGTAAAACAGGATGTAATAAAGGTTGAAGAGCCAATTAATGTACTCTTATTAGGAATGGATATTGGTGATACAAGTGATGTATCAAATAAAGATGCTAAAAGAACAGATACCATAATTCTAGCAAACTTTGATCCTATAACAAAAGAGGCTAAGTTAATATCTATACCTAGAGATACTAGAGTAAAAATTGGAGGAAAGTCTCAAAAAATAAATGCTGCTTACCCAATTGGGGGAGAAAAGCTTGTTAAACAGCTTGTTGGAAATATATTAGGGGTTAAGGTTGATTATGTTGTTAAAGTTGATTATGAAGGCTTTAGAGGCATAATAGATGCCATTGGTGGAATTGATATGTATATAGAGCAGGATATGAACTATGACGATCCAGGGCAGGATTTACACATACATTTCAACAAGGGAGAAACTGTACACCTAGATGGTAAAAAAGCTGAAGAGTTTTTTAGATGGAGAAAAAATAATGATGGTACAGGATTAGTAAATGGAGATGTTGATAGAATAAAAAATCAACAAAAGTTTATAAATGCTGTAATAGATAAGGTTTTATCAGTATCTACCATAACAAAGATAGATAGTATAGCAGAGATTTTAAATAAAAATATAGAAACTAATATTCCTTTAGATGTTACTGTTGCATATGGACTTAAAGGATTAGAGACTGATAAGAATAATATAAAAATGATGACTTTACCTGGAGAAGGTAAATATGTTGGAAATGTTTCTTATTATATTCCTGATGAAAAGGCTACTAAAGAATTAAGAAGTCAATTAAACAGTAGTAATTTAAGTGGAAGAAAAAATGTTATTCCTAGTGCTGCTAGAGGAGATTTATCCATAAAAGTTTTAAATTGCACAAAAATAAATGGCTTAGCTGCAAATGTACAAAAACAATTAAATGAAAACGGATATGATAAAGTTGATGTTGGAAATGGAGATCCAAGAGAAAAATCAGAGATTTTGATAAAGGATGAAAGTTCTAGAGCTTTTATGGAAAATGATTTAAAGATAGAGAATATTAAAAAGGGCATTTCATCTAAGTATGATGGAAATGGAACTTATGATGTAGTAATATTACTAGGAAAAGACTTTAAAAATTTCGGAGAGATGAAATGAGTATTTTAGAAAGTAAAATAACTAAAGAGTATGATAAAAGAAAAATAAGAGAGTTTTTAAAAGAAGAGTTAGGATTATCTTCAAGATTAATAAGAAGTGCAGCCATAGACAAGAGAATTAAGGTAGATGGTGTTGCTGTAAAGATGAACTATGTTGTTAAAACTGGTGAAGAGATAAAAATCGAGCTTTCAAAAAAGGAATCTCAAAATATTGAACCAGAAAAAATGGATATAGAAATAGTTTATGAGGATAGTGACATATTAGTTTTAAATAAGAAACCTTTTATGGTTGTACATCCTACAAGAAGCCATCCTAATGGAACCTTAGCTAATGGTATATTATATTACTTTAAAGAGAGTAATCAAGATTGTATAGTTAGACTAGTTAGTAGATTAGATATGAATACTTCAGGACTTATAATCATAGGTAAAAATCAATATGCTCATATGGTTTTATCTAATGAAATGAAAACTGATAAATTTCAAAAAAGATATTTAGCTATAGTTCATGGAAATTTAGAAGAAAAAGAAGGAACTATCAATAGACCAATTTATAGACCAGCAGAGGATACTATAAAAAGGGTTGTAGATGAAAGAGGGCAAGAGAGCATAACTCACTACAAGGTTATAGAAAGTTATAAGGGTGCTGATTTAGTTGAATGTTTACTAGAAACAGGAAGAACACATCAGATAAGAGTGCATCTAAGCAGTTTAGGTCATCCTATATTTGGAGATTCTTTATATGGAACAGAGGATGAAGAGTTTATATCAAGACAGGCACTGCATGCTTATGGATTAGATTTTTATAGTCCAAAGACAAAGAAGCCTTTAAGCTTAAGGGCAGATCTTCCAGAGGATATGAAAGAGTTAATAAATAAATTAAAAAACAAGTAGTTTTAAGCATTGGCTTAAAACTACTTGTTTTTTAATTATAAAAATATGAATTACGTTTTTTTCTATTTCTTATTCTTTTTATAGTTGATATAAGTCTAATCATAAATAGTATTAAGATTATTAAAAATATTAAACCTATAACACCTAAAGCTATGTAAAATCCACTAAAACCCTTTAATTTAAACATAAGTTTTTCAAAACTTGTATAAGTTATATCATTACTATTTAAAAGATTTAAGGTTTTATAAGGAGTATTTCCAATCATAAGTGTTCCAGTAAAAGAATCAGTATCTTTTAATATGTCAGTACCCCTAGATATAGGTTTAGTTGCTTTTACTGAAAAGTCTATGTTTAAATTTTTCTTTATTTCATCTGTAGATAAGTTCTCTATTTCAGAGTTCTTAAATGTTTTATAAATATCTTCAGGAACTACTAAAGATAAGGTGTTCTTATCATCAATGTAATATTCTTTTACAACATCATTTTTAGAATATAATTTAACTAAAGAAAAATTATCAAAGCCATAATCTAAAAGATTTTTTGTATCTTCATAGTATTGATCCTTAGTGTCATAACCTAGTAGGGTAAGGATTAATTTTCTATCACCCCTTTTAGCTGCACAAGTAAATGTATGCCTTGATTTAGTTGTATATCCTGTTTTGTTACAAAAAATATCTTTATTATAATATGGGCTTGTTTGGTGAATAAGTTGATTATTATTATTTGCCCATATAGGTTCTCCACTTACAATGCTTTTAGGCATTTCATAAACTGTTTTTTTTGTAATTTCATCAATTATTGGATTTTTTGAAGCTACATTCATTATTAGAGCTAGATCATAAGGGGTAGTCATATGATCATCCTCAAAAAGTCCACTAGCATTAACAAAGTGAGTATTTTTAGCTCCTAATTCTTCTGCACGCTCATTCATAAGCTTTGCAAACTTTTCTTCAGAGCCAGAAATATGTTCAGCTAAAGCTACAGCAGCATCATTAGCTGATTGTATTAATAATGCATTAAGCAATTCTTCAACTGTATATTTATCTCCTTCTTGAAGACCAACACGGGTTCCTTCAGCTAAAGGAGGATTCTTTCCTATAGTAACAACATCATTTAAGTTAGCTTTTTCTACTGTAAGTAAAGCTGTCATAGTTTTAGTAGTAGATGCAGGAGCAAGTTTTTCATTAGCATTTTTTTCAGCTAAAACCTCCCCTGTAGTCCCATCCATAAGAACCATTCCTTCACCTTTAATTTCCGGTACATTACTTTCAGCAAAAACATTAGTACTTAAAATTAAAGAGAAGATAAAAGCCATAGATATTATAAAATTAAGTTTTATTTTTAAATTCTTAAACTTTATACTCATAGAGCCTCCAAAATTTTTAATTTTAATTGCAATAATTATTATAACAATAATAGAGTATATTTTCTATAAATTTGTATTAATTTGGTACTCAAAAATGGAGAAATTGTCAATAATGTTAAAGAAATATTAGAATTTATTGCTTTGAAACTTTAATTTTTTAATAAACCTTAAAGAATTATATAATATGGAGGGTTCATGAAGAGAAAAGAAAAAATTATAGGTAGTTTAATAATTGCTATAATAGCCATTTTGTTTTTATTTATTGGTTACTCAAAGACAAATGATAAAAAAATAAGTGATAGTGATATGGAAAAACTATTTTTAGATATAGAGGAATCAGAAGAGAATAATGAATTAGAAAAGTTTAATGAAAAAGAATCAGATTCGAAGAAAGAAGAGAGTAATAATATTAAAGAAGAAAAAGTTAGTGATATAGAAAGTGAAAAAGAAGAAAAAGAAACTAGCTTAGGTGAAGAAAAAATAGTTGTAGAGATTAAGGGCGAGGTAAAAAAGCCTAATGTCTATGAATTAAAAAATGGAAGTAGAATTTATGAGCTTATAGAAGAAGCAGGAGGACCAACTGATGAAGCAGATTTAAGTAATATAAATAGAGCTTTATATTTAAGTGACGGACAATGTATAGTGATTAAAAATATAAATGATGTTGAAAGTGAAGAGGCAAATTTAAATGAAAGTTTAAATACTGAAGTTGCTAATAGTATTCCTGCTAATTCATCAGGTGACAAAGGTGAGAAAAATGAAAGTTCAATTATAAATATAAATACTGCCTCTAAAGAAACACTTATGACCTTAAATGGAATAGGAGAAAGTAAGGCACAGGCCATAATAGATTATAGAGATGAAATTGGCGGATTTAAAAGTGTTGATGATATTACAAATGTAAGTGGTATAGGAGAAAAAACATTAGAGAAGATAAAAGATAAAATTTCTATAAAGTAATATGATATAATGAATATTATTATTTAGAAAAGAGGTGGAGTTTTATGATAGAAAAAAGACTAACTGAGCTATCAAAGACTTCTGGCTGAGCAGCCAAAATAGGGCCGGGGGCTCTTTCAGAAATTTTAAGTAAATTACCAAAGATGAATGATAAAAATTTGATTGTTGGAATAGATACATCTGATGATGCGGCAGTATATAAATTAAATGATGAAATGGCAACAATACAAACATTAGATTTCTTTACTCCAATAGTAGATGATCCATATACCTTTGGACAGATAGCTGCAGCAAACTCCTTAAGTGATGTTTATGCCATGGGAGGAAAGCCTATAGTGGCATTAAATATAGTTTGTTTTCCTAATTGCTTAAATATGAATATATTAGGTGAAATATTAAGAGGGGGAGCAGATAAGGTATTAGAGGCTGGAGCTGTAATAGTTGGAGGACATACCGTTCAAGATGATGAACCTAAATATGGTTTATCTGTTACAGGAATTGTTCACCCAGATAAAGTTCTTAAAAACTATGGATCAGAGACAGGTGATATTTTAATATTAACTAAACCAATTGGTCTTGGAATAATAAATACAGCTATTAAGGCTAAGATAGCTTCTAAGGAAGCTTATGAAAAAGCAGTAAAAGTAATGGCATATTTAAATAAGTATGCAGGTGAAATAATAACTGACTATAATATAACATCATGTACGGATATAACAGGATTTTCACTAATAGGGCATGCATATGAAATGGCAGAACCATCTAAAAAAACCTTTAGAATCTTTAAAGATGCAATTCCATTTATTAAAGAAGCTAAAGAATATGCTAGTATGGGATTAATACCAGCTGGGTGTTATGAGAATAAAAGATACTTAGAAGGAAAATATCTTCTAAATAATGTTGAAAGTTGGATGGAAGATATATTATTTGATCCTCAAACATCAGGTGGATTATTAATCAGTTGTAAAGAGAAAGATTACATAGACATACTAACTAGATTAGAAAAGTTAGAGGTAGAAAGTGCTGTTATAGGACGTGTTGAAGATTTCAATGATGCATATATAGTAGTAGAGTAATTTTTAGGAGGATAACATGACAAAAGAACTTCTTAGAGCTTTGCCTAAGATAGATGAAATACTTGGTATTTTTAATGAGGACTTTTTAAATGAAAATGGGAGAGAAACAGTTGTAAGTGCTTTAAGAGATATAATCAATGAAAATAGGAAAGCTATTCTAAATGAAGAGGTAGATTATGCCTTAACTAAGGAAGAAGCTAAGAGTAAATGTGAGCATAGATTACTTAAAAAAAGAGAAAGAAATTTAAAAAGGGTTATTAATGGAACAGGTGTTGTTATTCATACTAATTTAGGAAGATCTTTGTTAAGCAAAGAGGCCACTGAAGCAGTTGCTTTAGCCGCTTCAAGCTATAGCAATCTAGAGTATGATTTAGAAAAGGGAGAAAGAGGATCTAGATACTCCCTTATAGAAGGTATCATAAAAGATATTACAGGAGCTGAGGCAGCCTTAGTGGTAAATAATAATGCAGCGGCCATAATGCTTGTATTAAATTCTCTTTGTGAAAATAAAGAGGTAATTGTTTCTAGAGGGGAACTTGTAGAAATAGGGGGCTCTTTTAGAATTCCAGAAGTTATGAATTTTTCAAGAGCTAAGCTTGTAGAAGTGGGAACAACTAATAGAACACATTTATATGATTATGAGGATGCCATAACAGAAGAAACTGGAGCCTTTCTAAAAGTTCATAGCTCAAACTTTAAAATAGTAGGTTTTACTAAGAGTGTAAGTGCTAATGAGATATGTAACTTAGCAAGGGAAAAGGATATACCTGTAATAGAGGACATTGGAAGTGGTGTTTTAATTGATTTAAGCAAATATGGATTAGAAAAAGAGCCTACAGTAATAGAAAGTTTAGAAGATGGAGTAGATGTTGTAACATTTTCTGGAGATAAGATGCTTGGTGGAGCGCAGGCTGGGATTATTGTAGGTAAAAAGAAATTCATAGATAAAATAAAAAGGAATCAATTAACTAGAGCTCTAAGAGTTGATAAATTTACTTTAGCTGCTTTAGAAATTACTTTAAAACATTATTTAAATGAAAAAGAGGCAATTGAAAAAATACCAACTCTTCATATGATGAC
The DNA here is from genome assembly GCF_023921145.1 of Clostridium sp. 16K-1-R1. Taxonomy (NCBI): domain Bacteria; kingdom Bacillati; phylum Bacillota; class Clostridia; order Eubacteriales; family Clostridiaceae; genus Clostridium; species Clostridium sp. 16K-1-R1. The sequence goes on along the minus strand of NZ_CP046515.1, from coordinate 2,647,518 downwards.
TTTAGATTTAAAGGAAATAAAAGAAAGAGCTAATAGACTTTATAAGAATTTAGAAAGATTAAATAAGTTCTATAAATTTTCTATAGAAGAAGGTGAATCAACAGTTGGTGGAGGTTCAATGCCAGATAGTAAATTAAGTACTTATTTACTTAGAATAGATTCAGATAGCATAAATGAAGTTAATTTAGAAAGAGAGCTAAGAGAATATAAAATACCTATAATAACTAGAGTTTATAAAGGGGCAGTTTATATAGATCTTAGAACAATCTTAGAAGATGATTATGAAGTCATATTTAATGCTTTAAAGGAAATAGGTGAAAAATAGATGAAACATGTGATTATAGGAACATCAGGGCATATAGATCATGGTAAAACAACTCTTATAAAGGCTTTAACAGGTAGGGAAACTGATAAGCTTGATGAAGAAAAGAAAAGAGGTATATCAATTAACTTAGGGTTTACTTTCTTTGATTTGCCTTCAGGAAAAAGAGCAGGCATAATAGATGTTCCAGGGCATGAAAAATTCATCAAAAATATGTTAGCAGGAGCTACATCACTAGATGTAGTTCTTCTAATTATTGCCCTAGATGAAGGAATAATGCCTCAAACAAAGGAACATTTAGAAATATTAGAACTTTTAGAAGTTAAAAAGTGTATAGTTGCTTTAACTAAAAGGGATTTAGTTGATGAAGAATGGGCAGAAATGATAAAAGAAGATATAAAGAATTATTTAAAATCAACTAGTTTTAAAGATGCAACCATGATAGAGGTTTCTTCTAAAACTAAAGAAGGAATTGATGAATTAATAACTGAGATAGATAGTGCAGTAGAAGAAATAGAGCAAAAGGATAAGGAAGGCCATTTTAGACTAGCTGTTGATAGAAGCTTTTCAGTAAGTGGATTTGGAACAGTAGCTACAGGAACTATATTAAGTGGAAGTGTAAAATTAGGCGATTTAGTCCAAATTAATCCAAGTGGAATAGAAGCTAGAGTTAGAAATATTCAAGTTCATGATGAGAATGTTGAAATGGGGGAAGCTGGTCAAAGATGTGCATTAAACTTATCAGGAGTTACTAAAGAGGAAGTAACTAGAGGAATGGTTGTGTGTACTTCTAATACCATTCAGCCATCTTACATGGTAGATTGTAAGTTTAGATACTTAAAGTCTAATGAAAAAAACTTAGTTAATAGACAGAGAGTAAGAATATATCATGGTACATCAGAGATATTTGGAAGAATAGTCCTACTTGATAAAGAAGAGGTAAAGCCTGGTGAAGAGGCATATATACAGTTAAGACTAGAAAGTGAAATATGTGCTCAAAAGGGTGATAACTTAGTTATAAGAAATTATTCTCCTATGACAACCTTAGGTGGAGGTAAAATAATAAATCCCGTAGCAAAAAAAGCTAAAAGGTTTAAAGAGGATTATTTAAATGAACTAAAGCTTATGGAAAAAGGAAGCATAGAGGACATAGTTGAAAATGTAGTACTATCTTTAAGTGAAACCTTCCCAAATTCACAAGAGGTTATAAAAGGATTAGGAAGAAATATAGAAAATATAGATTTTATATTGGAAAAGCTTTGTGAGGATAAGAAAATTATAGGAATAGATAATGGTAAATCAAAAGTATTTATTCATAATAAATTTTTCACTAAAAAGAGTGAAGAAATTTATGAAATTCTAAGAAGATTCCATGAAGAAAATCCATTAAAAGTAGGGATGAATAAAGAAGAACTTAGAAGTAAGAGTTTTTCAAATAAGATTAAGCAAAAAATATTCCAAAGTTTCTTAGAACTTATGAAGGAAAAAGAGATAATAAAGGAAGGGATTAATATAATTTCACTAAAGGATTTTGAGATAAAACTAACAAAAGCTCAAAAGGGGATTAGGGAAAAAATATTAAAAGCTTATTTAGAAAGTGGAATAGTTTCTCCAAAGATAAAAGAGCTCATTGAAGATAAAAAGTTAGAAAAGGAATATATAAAAATATATAACCTTTTAATTGAAGAGGGCACTTTAATTAAACTTCCAGAAGAGGTTGTAATGCACAAAGAGGTATTACAAGGTGTTAAAGAAAAAATAATAGAATGGCTAAATAAAAATGGTTCTATTACTTTAGGAGAAACTAAGGAGCTTTTAGGTGTTTCTAGAAAGTATTTAGTAGCAATTTTAGAGTATTTAGATAATGAAGAAATAACTAAAAGGGTAGAAGATAAGAGAGTTTTAAATTAAATAGAGAGTTCTAAAAGGGAAGTTTGGTCTTATAAGCTTCTCTTTCTTATATTCATAATTAAAATGTAATAGTTTTGCCATAATAATACACTATAATTAAATAGATTTGATTTACATAAGATAATAAATATAGTATATTTAATTAATGTATTTCAGAATAATATTTAATGCTTTTAGGAGGATATTATGGACGATAACAAATTCACTAAAGAGCAAGAAAATGCTTTAAAAAGTGATGAAACATCAGTAACAAATGAGAAAATGGACTCATATGAAAAAGAAGCAGCGGTATTAGAGAGTATATCATTAGATACCAATACTATGGCTATTGATGAGGAATTTATGAATAAACAAGATAAAGACAAAAAAGATATTGGTGAAAAAGGTGAGAAAGAGACTTCTTTCTTTAAAAGAATATTAGAAGGAATTATAGATCAAACAGTAGTATTATTATTATCTTTAGCAGCCTTCTTTATAGTAGATTTGCTAATGAGACCTTTTGGCTATAAGATATCTTTAGAAGGAAGAATTCCTTTTTATTTTGTAATATTTGTTATTATGAACATACTTTACAGAGCTATAATGGAAGGTAGAAAGTTCAAATTAACATTAGGTGAAAAAGTTTTTAGAAAATAAATAATTTATTAGTAAGGGAGACAACTAATGAGAAAAGGTAATGAAATAGAATTATTAGTAGAGGGAATAGAGTTCCCTGCTAAAGGATTCGGCTTTGTAGATGGATTAAAAGTTTATGCTAAAAATACTTTCCCAGGACAAAAAGTCTTTGGTAGAGTAACTAAAAAAAGAAAAGAGTATGCAGAAATTAGAGTTTCTGAAGTAAGAGAAAAAGCTAGTTATGAGGAAGACCAAAAGTGTCCACACTTTGGAGTATGTGGAGGATGTTCTTCTCAAACAATTCCTTATGAGAAACAATTAGAGCTTAAGGTTGAACAAGTTAAAGATTTATTTAAAGAGGCTGAGGTTCCAACAGGAGAGTTTTTAGGTATAGAAACTAGTCCAATTCAATGGGAATATAGAAATAAGATGGAATACACTTTTGGAGACGAAGAAAAAGGTGGAGAACTTACCCTTGGAATGCATATGAAGGGAAAATCTTTTGGAATAGTAAATGTTGATAAGTGTGTATTAGTTGATGAAGATTTTAGAAATATACTAGATACAACAGTTAAATATTTCAGAGAAAAAGGATTACCTTTCTATAAAATAATGCCTAGAACAGGGTATTTAAGATACCTAGTAGTAAGAAAAAGTGTTAAGACAGAAGAAATTCTTGTGAATTTAGTTACTACAACTCAAATAGATTTTGATTTAACAGAGTTTTCTGAGCTTATAAAAGGATTAAACTTAAAAGGAAAATTAAAATCAATAATACATACAGAAAGTGATGCTTTATCAGAGGCTGTTATACCAGAGAAAGTAAACATTCTATATGGTGATGATTTTATAACAGAAAATCTTTTAGGATTAAACTTTAAAATATCTCCATTCTCATTCTTCCAAACAAACTCACTAGGAGCTGAAAAGCTATATAGCATAGTGAGAGATTTTATGGGGGCTGCTGACAATAAAGTAGTATTTGATCTTTATTGCGGAACAGGAACAATAGGTCAAATAGCAGCAGGAAAAGCTTCTAAGGTTATTGGAATTGAACTTATAGAAGAGGCAGCTATGGCAGCTAATGAGAATGCAAAATTAAATGGATTAAATAATTGTAACTTTATAGCTGGAGATGTAGCTGAGGTTATAAAAACAGTTAAGGATAAACCAGATATAATAATTTTAGATCCACCAAGAAGTGGGGTACATCCAAAGGCATTAGACTACGTTATAAAATTTAATGCTCCACAAATAATATATGTTTCATGTAATCCAAAAACTCTAGTAACTGACTTAAAAGTTTTAGAAGCTAAGGGATATGAAATAGAAAAAACTTTACTTATGGATATGTTCCCTAACACTCCTCACGTAGAGACAGTTGTAAAATTAAATAAGAAATAAATTATTTTATAAGCATAAATAGAATGATTTGATAAATAAATTGCCACCAATTTAACTATATAAAAGTTCATTGGTGGCAATTTTTTGTTTGCAGAAATATTTTTATATAGTAATTTGAATTTAAAGTTTAATGTAAAATTTATAGGTTTTTTATAAAGGATTAGGCAGAGAGAAAAGAGTTATTTGTAACATTATTTAAATTATAGAGTAAATTAAAATAAGAGTTAATTTTAAGAGGTGAGGAGCCATAGAATCAGTACAATGTCCAAACTTTTTAAGTGAAGATTCTCCAGATTATTTAGTTGAATATAGAGGAAATTTAAAAGAAGAGTTAGAAAAAATTCCTTATGCATGTGGAGACGCGATTACTGATACCTTAGGTGTTGTTTCAACACCACCACAGTATTTAAAACAACTAAGAAAAGATGTTCCATCAATTCTTTATATACAGACAAGAGTGCCTTATGTTTTACAGGAGGTATCTCCACAAGAAACTGATAATATCTCCACAATTGTAAATAATCCTTATTTAGGACTTGATGGAAGCGGAGTCATAGTTGGAATAGTTGATACGGGAATAGATTATCTTAATAAGGAATTTATGAGAGAAGATGATACCTCTAGAATACTTACTATTTGGGACCAAAAGAGTACTAAAAAACCTAATGATTCAGTTTATGTAGGGTCCATATTTACTAATGAAGACATAAATAATGCTATTAAAAGTAAGGCAGATGGAGGAGATCCATATGATATTGTTGATAGTAGAGATGAGATAGGACATGGAACTAAACTAGCTAGCATAATAGGAGCCCGTGGATATAATAGGAATATTAAAGGTATTGCACCTAATTGTGATTTTGCTATTGTAAAACTATTAACTTCACTTAGCTATGAAAAAGCATTTAGAGAAAATGGAATAGAGGATGTTCCAGTTTATAATGAAGCTGAAATTATAGCTGGAATAGAATATCTTAAAAATTATGCATTTAGTCTTAAGAGACCACTAGTAATTTGTTTAGCAATAGGATGCACTGAAGCAAGTCATGATGGAAGAGGACTTTTTTCTAGATATTTAACTACAATTGGCTCAATAAGAGGAGTTGCTGTAGTTGCTGGAGTTGGAAATGAGGGAAGTGCACAAGGACATGCATCTGGAGTTATAGAACTTGAAAATAGTGTTGAAAAAGTTGAATTATCAATACCGAGAGAAATAAAAAATTTTAACTTAGCTTTCTGGATTCAAAGACCTAATATAGTATCCTTAAATATAAAATCTCCTAGTGGAGAAGAATCGTCATTTATAGATGCTAAAATTTCTCTAGAGAGATCATTTAAATTTATATTAACGGATACCAGTGTTAATATTAACTATTATGTTCCTGATACCTTTACAGGAAATGAACTTATTTATATAGATTTTAAAGATATTAAGCCTGGAATATGGACTTTTGAGTTAAGAGGAGATTATATAACTAATGGAAGATATGATGTATGGTTAGCTCCAAGCTCTTTATTGCCTGAAAATACAAAATTTCTTAGCCCTAATCCATTAAATACCCTTATGGTTCCATCTACTGCTAGATATATAATAAGTGTAGCCTATTATAATAGTCAAACTCAATCTTTATTAGCAGAGTCTGGAAAAGGTTTTAATATTAATGGATGGATAAATCCAGATATAACCACTGCAGGTAAGGATATTTTGACCATGTTTCCTGGGGGTAGAGTTGGAAGAATGTCAGGGAGTTCTCCAGCAACGGCAATAATTGTAGGGGTATGTGCCTTATTATTTCAATGGGGAATTATAAATGGAAATGATAGAACAATGAATTCTAGTAAGTTAAGAAGCTATTTAATATATGGTGCTACTAGAATTCCTGGGCAAACATATCCTAATGAATATACTGGATATGGATATTTAGATTTATATGAAATATTTAAAAATATAATAGCGGTTCCTTTAGCACCTTATAGAAGTGCTAAGGTTAATGAAGATTATACTGAGTATTATTGTGGAAGGATGTTAGTTAGCGTGCCTTCTGATTTTTATTATGGAGGGGAATAAAATGGAATTTAAGTCTTCAGCTCCAGAGAACGTATTTAATAATGAAAATTATTTAAATTATTTAGTTCAGTATCAAGGTGATATTATAGGAGAGTTTAGTGGTGAAGATGGAATATATGCAACCTTAATTAATAATAGATATGCCATAATAACTATTGATAAAAACTTACAGGAATATGAAAATGATATATCTATGATTAAATATAAAAAAGAAAATGGAAGAGATGTAGAAATAGATAGCATTACTTATATAAAAAATCCAGAAGGATATGTACTTCAGGAAATAAGCCCTTTAGAGGCAGCAAATGTTGAATATGTTCAAATACAATCATACTTTAATCTAACAGGTAGAGGGGTTATTGTTGGAATTTTAGATACTGGAATAGATTATTTAAACGAAGAGTTTATGGATTCAGATGGTAATACAAGAATTTTAGGAATTTGGGATCAAACAATTTCAAGTGAGAGTTCAAGTAATGATAATTTACCTTATGGAACTTTTTATTCAGAAGAAGATATAAATAGAGCAATAAGACTTAGTAGAGAAGGAGGAGATCCATATACAATAGTTCCATCAAAAGATGAAGTGGGTCATGGAACATCAATGGCAGGAATAATTGGATCATCAGGAAAAAATCCTAGGTTAAAGGGGGTTGCACCAGATTGTAAGTTCTTAGTTGTAAAGCTTGCACAGTCACTTTATTATAAAAAAGAGTATGAAATAAACATACCTATTTATAATATAACTGAGATATTTACAGGAATACAATATTTATATTCATATTTTTTAAAGGGATATCAAAGTATGATTATATATTTACCTTTGGGAACTAATAGAGGAAGTCATAAAGGAACAAGTATGTTAGAAGAATTTTTAGATTCTATATTGATAAATAGAGGAATTGCTTTAGTTACCGGTGCTGGAAATGAAGGAACTGCATTATTACACGGATCAGGAACTATAAAACCTGATGGTCAAGTAACTACCCATGAATTTAATATAGATGAAAATCAAAAAAAGATTATTATTGAAGTTTGGGTACAAATACCTAGTATTGCTTCCATAGAAATAGTTTCACCTACTGGAGGAACAACAGGAATAATTCAACCTTTTTTTGGAAAAGGAGATAGGTATGATTTTACAATTGAGCGTACTACAGTGTTAGTAAGTTATTATGTACCTGAAGAAATTTATGAAGATTCTCTCATATTAGTTATACTAGACAATGTTCAAGCTGGAACATGGAGTTTTAAATTTAGAGGGTTAAAGGAAATAGAGGGAAGATATGATATTTGGTTGCCTCCAAGGGGAGTAAGTAAAGCTACAACTAAGATGATACCTTCTGACCCATATGGAACAGTAACTGTCCCAGGTACTAGCTCATCAGTAATAACAGTAGCTGCATATAATCAATTAAATAATACACAGTTAAATTATTCAGGGAGAGGATTTCAGGATAATTATATTGATATAATAGATGTGGCAGCAGGAGGAGTAGATGCACTTACTGTTGCACCAGATAATAAGACAACTTTAGCAAATGGTACAAGTGTTGCAGCAGCTATAGTAGCTGGAATTTGTGTTTTACTTTTTCAATGGGGAATTGTTGAAGGAAATTATCCCTATATGTTCTCTCAAACTTTAAAAGCTTTTATTGCAAGAGGTACAAGAAAGAGAAAAGGGGATACTTATCCAAATCCAGAGTGGGGATATGGAATAGTTGATATATTTAATATGTTTAATCTTACTAATTAATTTACTTTATTATATAAAATATATTTTGAAAACTTATTATATTAGATTAGATAGGAAAAATAAAAAATACTCTGATTAAACTTATTCATAAATCATATGTTTAATCAGAGTATTTAATTTATAATTATTTTAAAGTTTCTTCTATACTATCATCTACAGAGGATACAGCTGTTTCGGCATCAGCTTCAATTACCTCAGAATCATTATTAGCTCTATTATATTTTTTAGTAAATACTATAAGAAGTAATATACTAGATATTAGATAAAGAGCACCTGCTATATAGTAAGCTTTTCCATAACCAGATTCTGTCTTTAATAAAGAATATCTTGTATAGATACCAGCTACAATTCCTATAAGTGAATTAACAACTAATATAAGTGAATTATAAGCTGAAACTAAATTTTTAGGAACAAAGGTTAATGGTAAAGAACTTTGTATTGGAGCAGAAACATTTGCTATACCAGATCTTAAAAATAGTATTATACCTACTATCATAGCAACATTACTTCCAAACATAGCACCGTTAGCCATTAATAACATAAGTGGTACACAAAGTATAGTAGTTGCGGCTATGGTTACTATTGAACCAAATTTTTTTTCTAGGTAAGGGGTACAGAAGTAACCGATTACCATAGATACTGTTTGGAATGTTATGATAGATGATACAGTACCTCTGCTTATATGTAAGAAATTATTTAAATAAATTGGGAAGAATGGTGTTACCAATAAAGCACCAAATCTTACTATTCCAAATATAAGAATCCATAAGATAACATATTTATTAGCGAATAATTTGAAGTCAAAGGCTTTTTCTCCTTTTCTAGCTTGAATTTCTTCAGGAGTTTCTCTATAATCTTCACTTTTTTCTTTTAAGAATAATAGAAAGACTGAAGCTATTACTGTTAAGGCTATTGCAATCCAAAGTACAAATTTATATGAATCTGAATATGCCATTAATTGAACAGAACTTAAGGCATCTTGATTTTCTGATAAAACAGAAGCATTACCATAAGAGACACCTAAAGATTTAGCAAATTTCCAAACAACAATTTTACCATTGAAAAATGTTAAAATTGATTGGCTAATAAGGTTACAGTACATAACTCTGGAGAACATTTTAGTTCTTTCTTTTCTAGGAGTATATGATGTAAACATTACAGGATAAATACAGTCAAACATTCCTAAACCAACATTGACAACTATATATGCAAAGGTTATGATTAAACCATTTTTGCTATATATACAAACCAATAAACCAACAACTGAAAGAATAGGTGCAAGTAATATTAATTTCTTGAATCCTACTTTATGAGTTAATAGTAAAAGCATTGCTATTATGAAGGTTCCAATTGATGCATAGGTAGGAAGTGCTTTAACTACATTAGGAACAGTGATGTTTAAATAAGATAAATAAGAGTCATTAGTTATTCCTGTGACAGCCCCCATGAAAATATAACATAATATAAACATTGCACAGTTATACTTCCATCTTTTGTCCCAGTTTTCATCTTTGCTTGTAATTAGATTAACTAAACCAGCTTCCATATAAATTCCCCCAATTTTATAAATTTGTTTAAATTTTCAATTTAATAATAACTCTTTATAGATAAAAAAATCAAAACAATAAAAAATACATTAAGAAAAAAATATATAGAATAATAATTAAAGTAATAATTGGATAAGTAAAAAATTAACATAAATAGAAAATTAATAAGTTTTTAAAATAAAATTAACATTTATTCGGAATTAATGTAAAAAATCGTTTTTTAAAGATAAATTTTAGTGTAATATATAAGAAAAGTAATATAGTTATAAACATGGGAGGAGAAGCTATGATAAAGAGTATTGATAATATAGAGTTGAAGAAGGATTTAGCATATAACTTAATAAGTGATTTTGAGAATGAAGTTTACAATAAAAATATTATTGAGAGAATTATAAAGAAAATAGAGCAAATTCCATTTTATGCATATATAGAAAAAGGGAAAGAAATAGGATTTCTTTCAATGAAATCTTTAACTGAGGAATCAGCAGATATTTATTTCATAAAAATGTTAGATGAATATAAAGAGAAGGGATTTGAGGAGGAGCTTATAAATAATGTAGCAACCTTTTACAAGGAAAAAGGTTATAAGCTTTTAAGAGTTAAGATATTAGCAGATGGTAAACATGATAAATTAATAAGTTTTTATAGGTCAGTTGGATTCTTCAAGTTAGAAGAAAGGGTAGAATCAGGAGATATAGAAAATAAAGTTTTGGTTATGATAAGACCCTTAATATAGAAATTACGAATAAGCGTAGATTAGCAATAGTGCTAATTTACGCTTATTTTTTTTGTTTATTAACATATAATTTCTAATAAGTTAAAAAACTTGACATATTTCCAAAGTGTAATATAATATTAATGAAAATCATTATCAATTAGGTAAAATTAAATTAGGGGGGAACAAATTAATTTTATAAAAATTTTAAGGGGGATAAACATGTCAAATAAAAATAAAATAATTATATGATTAGCCTCATTTTTGGTTTTAATTGCTGTAGGTTTTGCTGCTAAATCAAAAATGAATGTGAAAAATAATAGTGTTATGGAGGAAGCTGTTGTTTCTAGTGCCTCTGAGAATAGTGAAGAAGCTAATGAAAAAGATAAAGATATGACTAAAGAAGAAAATTCTAATGATGATACAACTAGCAGTGCATCTAAAAATGATGAAGATGTAAACGGTGATATTAAAAATAATACAGATAGTAATATAAAAGATGCCTTAAGTAGTGCATCAAGTAAGAATAATAGTAAATCAAAAATTTCAAGTCAAATAAATTCTAAAGGTATAACTTCAAGTAAAGATAAATCAAATGCAATAAGTAGTGCTTCAATAAAAACTAATACTTCTAAAAATAGATTTGAAGCTATAAGTCAAAGTCAACCTAGTTCTAGCAAAGTAAATAAAAATAATTCAAGTAAAGATGTAATAAGCAGTGCTTCTGTAAAGTCTAATAATTCTAGTAAAACAGATGGAGCTATAAATAAAGATCAGCTTATTTCTAAAAATTCAGATGAAAATAATGTGAAAAAAGATACAGTAAGTAGTGCTTCAGAAAATAATCATGGAACAAATTCAAAAGAAAATAACATAAATAATCAAGTGGTAAGTAAAGTAGAAAATAATAGTGGTAAGGATGCTATTAGTAGTGCCTCTAAAGAAGAAAAACATAATAGTATAAAGGATTTAATTAGTAACAATAGTACAAAATCAGGTTCTTTTATAGAAAAAGCTATAAATGAAAAATATACAAAATTAGTTGATTTAGGTTGGGTTAAGTATATAGTAGTTACTTTTAATCAAGGAACTATAAATGATTATGATTTATATGTTTTAGATAATGGAAATTACAAACCTATAAATCCAAGTAATGTTGATGACAGTGGAAAAATTGTTAAATGGGAAATAGATAAATTAGGCTACAATACAATAAAAGTTAAAAGTAAGAAAACTGGAGAAGAAGGAACTTATAAGTTTGTAAAGTAAGGGGTGAAGGTAATGAATAAGAAAAAACTAAGTATATTAACAGCTATTATAGCAATATCAGCGTGTTCAATTTCAAAAACAGCTAGTGCGGCACCAAGTAAAATATTAACGTTTACTAATATGCCTGTTTGGGATTATCATCAAAGAAATTATGATAAGCATGGAAATCTTAGAATTAGCACTGCAAAAACTACATTTAATTTAAATAATGAGGAAGAAAAGGCTAGTTACATTCCTATGTTTAAGGTGGATGAAGCTGAATTAAATTCACCAATAAATATTCAATGTGAATTAAAAACTGATGAACAAAAAGATTGGTTTGAAAAAATAAATAAAGTAACTCTTGAGGATGCAACAAAGAATCCAAGTTTAGAGAGAAACTTAGAATTTGAAAAGAGCGGAAATAAAATTATTATTAAGGGAAATCAAAAGGCTTTAGATAATAATAAATTACATACTATAAAAATATATTCAGAAGGAAAAGATTGGGCTTCAATTTCTGTTAACATAGTACAAGCTGAGCCAATTAAGGTTTTAGTATCTTATCCTATGAATCCTAGAACAGGAGAGGATGTAAGATTTAAGCTTGATAACTTTAACTATGCTATTTTAAATCCAGTTAATAGAGTATTTTTAACACATAACAATATTAGAAAAGAGCTAGTTAAGTTTAAGGATTATCATGTTATTTCAGAGTACCTTACAGTTTATGCTGAAAATGTAGATACTGAAGAAGGAAATCTTTTAGAGCCAGGCAAGTACACTTTAGAAATATATGCTGATGGATTTAAAAAAGCAGAGAAGGATTTTGAAGTAATTAAAAATGAAGTTATGGCATCAGAGAAAAATAATTCTAAGGATAATATTAAAATAAAACCTGTAACTTCAAAGATAACAAATAAAGAGATTAAGCCTTCATCTGTAGATACCCTAAGTAGTGCAAGTGTTGGCTCAAGTAAGGGAGCAGATAATTCTGGCTCTGAGGAAACATCAGGTGCAAGTATTATAATGCAAACAAATTTAATTTATAACCATGATTTACTTGCAAATGCTTTAATATTAAATGAATTAGGTCTTGGAACAGAGGAATCAGAGGGGATAGCTAAAAGATTTGAGTTGAATACTATTTCTTGGGATGCAGTAATGAATGAAGATGGAACTCACATAAATGATTTTAGAGATTATCTAAATGCCGTGAAGGATGCAGCTTTAAAAGGTGATTATCTAACTTATGATGAATACATAAAGAATGAAAATAGTAAGGAATATAAGAATAGACCATATAACGTAAAAGAAGTTTTAGAGGATAATCTTTTAGGTGATGCCCAAAACTTTAGAACTGTGCTTGGTTTAGAAACTCCAAGTTTAGAGGTTAAGAGTGCAGTTATGGATAAGGATTTAATTCTTGAAAGTAGTGATGCAAATTATTTAAAAAATATAAAATCCATAACAATAAATGGTGGCATAAAAGAATTAGATAAGAGTTTATACTCTATAAAGGACAATCAATTAATAATAAATAGTAAAGTTGTTAAAGGGGATAAAATAAAAATTTTAATTTCAGCTACTGGTTATAAGGATAAGGTTATTGAGATAAAACTTGAAAAAATCTTAGATGATATAAGCCTAAAATTAGAAAAAGAATATAAAACAGGGGAAGATGTAATAGTTACAGGTTTAAGTGAAGACTTTATTAAGAATATCAATAGTATAAAGTTAGATGGAAAACTTCTACTAACTAAAGAACAAGGGGGAAGTTCTGGAAATACATACTATGAAATTTCAGAGAATAAATTAACACTTAAATCAGGCTTATTTAAAGAAGATAAAAATTATAAGTTAGAAATAGACTCAAAATATTATGGTAAAAAGGAATTGGAATTTAACATTACAAAAGGTAATGAAAAAAGTAATGAAAAAACTGAGATTATAGAAGAGAAAAAAGAATTACCTAAAATAAGTGTAAAAATTGATAGCAAATCAACATTTATGAAGAAATATGATATTAAATTCTTAAATTCAGGAGAATGGATAAATAATATAATAGGTGTTTCTGTAAATGGAGTTGAATATAAGTCAGGTCTTGTATGGGGAGATTCAAAAGACCGTTATGCTGTATATAAAAGTGATAATAATATAGGAATAGGATATGAAGGCTTTAAACAAAATGAAGATAACATAATAAAAGTTAAAGCTAAGGGTTATAATGATTTTACTTTTATAATATCTAAGGATGGACAAATAGTATTAGATAAAGAAGAAAAAGAAAGTGCTAATATTGAAGAAAAATCAGACGTAGAAAAAGAGATAGATTTTACTAACAATATAAGCATAAGCAAAGAATCAATACTTATAAAGAAATATAATATTAAATTCTTAAATTCAGAAGAATGGTTAAAGAATATAACAGATATTTCAGTAAACGAAGTTCCATATAAATCAGGGCTTTCATGGTGGGAATCAAAAGAGCGTTATGCTATATATGAAGCTGATAAAACTTTAGCCATAGGATATGAAAGCTTCAATAATGAAGGGGAGAACATTATTAAGATTAAATCAAAGGGATATAAGGAATATGCATTTATTATTAAGGATGGAAAAATAACTTTAGTTCAGGATGAAAAGAAAGTTGAAAGTGAAGATACAAATAAAGAAGCAGTTAAAAATGAGGAAAGTAAAAAGGGAGAGAGTAAAGAAGAAATAAAAGAAAAAGAAGAAGCTCAAAAGGGAGAAAATAAAGAATCCTCAATAAACAAAGATGAAGCTAAAGAAGATGCTAAAGAAAAAGAGAATGGAAAAGTAGAAAATAAGGACGGAGATAAAGAAGAAGCCAAGGAAGTAGAAGAAAAAGTGGAAGTTAAAGAAGAGGATTCTAAGAAAGAAGCAGAGAAGCAAGACGTAGAAAAAGAAAATAAAGAAATTGAAGAAAATAAACAGTCTGCTGAGAAAGATTTCTCTGGTAATATTCCAACAATAACTAAAAGCTTTTTTGGTGATAAATACGATCTTAAGTTTTTAGGAGAGGATGAATGGCTTAAAAATGTAGAGAGTGTTTATATAAATGATGTTGAATATGAGAAAAAACCTTTAATCTGGGGAGATAGTGCAGGGCGTTACAATATATTAGAGAGCGATAGTACTATAGCCATAGGAATTGGTAATTTCAACAAAGATGAAAACATAATAAAGATTAAATCAAAAGGATATAAAGAATGTACATTTATAATAAAAGATGGAAAGATAAGCTTAGTTAAATAGAAATATTTTTGGAAGTTTAATAAAAATAGTTATGGTTATGAAGAAAAATAAACTTATTTAAAGATAAGTTTACTTAATTAGATTTAAAAGATGATTTTGCTTAATCAAAGTCATCTTTTAATCTAAATGTGTATTTAAATTTTAAGAGATATTTATTGGAGTCAAAATATATGTTGAAAAAGAGAGCAATTATTATTTTATTAGTTTCTATACTTTCTATGGGATTAATATCTTGTGATAATTCAAAAAGAGTGGAAAACAATAATAAAGAAGTTAATTCCTATGAAAAAACAGAAAAGATTTTAGGTACTGTAGTTAGTGGAATAGCATATGGAGATAATGCTAAGGAAGCCTTAGAAAAAGCTTTTAATAGAGCAAAGGACATTGAGAATATGATGTCAGTAAATATAGAGAATAGTGAGCTTAGCAAGGTAAATTCTGAAGCTTTTCATAAAAGTGTTAAGTTATCAGATGATTTATATTATGTCATAGAAAAATCTATATATTATGCCAATTTAACTGATGGAGCTTTGGATCCAACTATAGGACATGTAATTGATTCTTGGGGAATAGGAACAGAACATGCTAATATACCTGAAAAAACTTTAATTGATAAGTATAAAGATTTAAAAAACTATAAGAATATAGAATTAAATCCTCAAACTAAGGAAATAAGATTTTTAAATGAAAATATAAAATTAGATTTAGGAGCCATTGGAAAAGGATATGCTGGAGATGAAATGAGAAAAGTTTTAAGGGAAGAAGGAATAAATTCAGCATTACTTAATTTAGGGGGAAATGTTGTTGCCTTAGGAAATAAGATAAACAATGAAAATTGGAGCATAGGAATAAGAAATCCTAAGGAAGAGAATGAGATTTCAGCTTCTGTAAAAATTAATGATGAAGTTGTGGTAACATCAGGAAATTATGAAAGATATTTTATAAAAGATGGAGTTAGATATCATCATATATTAGATCCTAGCACTGCTTATCCAGCTGAAAAGGGACTTATAAGTTCAACAATAATCACTAAAAATGGAATAGATGCAGATGCCTTATCAACAGCTACTTATATTTTAGGGGCAGAAAAAGCTAAGAAACTTATTGAAGGATTAGATGGGGTAGAGGCATTATTTATAAAAGATAATATGGACTTCATAGAAACAAGCAACTTGGATAACAAAGGATTTAGGGGGATGTAAATGAATAAAAAAGTTCAAGTGGTAATAATTTTTACAATTTTATTGTTATCTACTTTGTTATGTTTTTTTATACATAATAAAAAGGTTAAAAATCCAGTAGCTAAGATATATAAAGATGGACAACTTATAAAATCTATTGATTTAAGTGAAGTAGAGAAGAGTTATGAAATTAAAATAGGGGATGAAGAGCATTATAATATTCTTCAAGTTAGTAAAACAGGAGTCAGGGTAATTGAGGCTACTTGTCATGATAAAGTTTGTATGGAGACTGGAGAAATACATGATTCTCTTTTGCCAATAGCTTGTCTTCCAAATAATTTAATAATAAAAATTGAAGGAGGAGAAGAAAATGAAGTGGATACAAAAACTTATTAAAGGAAAGGTGGATATTTATGAATAATATTAATAAAATAGTCAGATTATCAATATTAACCACCATTGCTTTAACTATATTTATGATAGAGCTTCACATTCCTCCTTTGGTACCAATACCTGGAGTTAAGCTTGGCTTGGCTAATATAATAACCTTGATAGTATTATATTTATATGGAATTAGAGAAGCTTCAACAGTTCTTATTATAAGAATACTTTTAGGAAGTATGTTTTCTGGACAAGTAGTAAGTTTATTATATAGTTTATCTGGTGGCTTAATGTGCTTATTAGTTATGATCCTTTTAATGAAAATAGTTGGGAAAGAGGGAATATGGTTTGTTAGTGTAGGTGGAGCAATAGCTCATAACATAGGACAAATTATTATAGCCATGATTCTTTTTCAAACAACAAGTGTATTATATTATTTACCAGTTTTAATTTTAAGTGGAGTAATAACAGGAGTATTTACAGGAATGTTAAGTAAATATATGATAACTAATAAAGTTATAAATAGATTAATATCAAATAGTTTGTAGTTTGTTTAGTACATATTTTTAGTAAAGAGGCTGTATCAAAATATAATAAAGCTTACAAACATATTTAGAGAATTACTAGGTTTCTCTTCATACTGTTTGTAAGCTTTATTAAAAGTTATTTGGATACACGCCCAATATAAAGTAAGATAGTAGATAATTTTCTGTAAAAGAAAAGATTATCTAATTTCCTTAATTTTAGTTATTTTATTTTGAGAATATTGCAGTACACCATTCATTTGTTTGGAATTTTTTATTTAATTTAAAGCCTTTATTCTCAACTTTTTCTTTAACCCAATCAAAGCTCCACTCAACTAAGCCTGAAACTAGAAGCTTTCCTGTCTTTTCTATGTGTTCTTCAATAAAATCCATAAACATTGCAGTTTCTTCTCCTCCAATATTTATAAATATCCAATCAAATTTTTCATCTAATTTATATTCTTCATGAAGAACATTTCCAACTACTACTTCTATATTTTCTAGTTCATTTAAAGAAGCGTTTAAAAGAACTTCATCTTCCACATCTCTTATATCTACAGCTACTATTTTTGAAGCACCTTTTACCCCAGCAGCTATAGAAAGTATTCCAGAACCTGTTCCTAAATCAAGAAGAGATTTTCCTTCAAAATCTTCTTCAACTATGAATTTTAATATGTCTTGAGTAGTTTCATGTAATCCAGTTCCAAAGGCACCTTGAGGAGTAAAGAAAATTTCTTTTTTATTTTCAAAGTTATCAGTTGGGGCACATAAAACCCATTGATCATTTAAATGAATTGGATCAATATAAAATTCTTCAAATTCATTTTTAACTTCATCTATTGAAGACGGTGTTTCTTTAAGTAATGAAGAAACTTGAGATTTAAAGTTTTCAAAGTCTTCTAAATTACCATCAAAGGCTACTTTTAAATCAACAATAACATTTTCCTTTTCTTTATAGCCATATCCAAACATATCTGTTGTTATGTCTAGTGGAGACTCATAATAAACATTAAATATATCATTGATTTGAAGTAATTCTATTTTTTCATCAACAAGTTCCTTTGGCATTTTATAAGTAATTATAAACATATATATGTATCTCCTTATATTAAGTTTTAATTATGTATAAGAAGATTATAGCATATTAGAATTAGTGAGGAGTTTTATTTAAGATTAAGCTTTCAATAAAATAAATATTTACTTTTATAAAGGGACTAATATTAAAATATATTTTGAAGAAAATAAGAAAAGGGAGAGAAAAATTTTAACTGTTTGAGATATTTATAGAAAAAGATTACAATGAAAATATATAGGTTAAATTATTATAGAATTTTAACTCGGAGGAATTTTAATGAAAAAAAATGCGGCTCAAAGGGAGTATAAAAAATTATCAGGTCAAATAAATCAAATAGAAAAAATAGTAAGACATTCAAAAGCAGGAGCACTTTTTGAACATGAATCAACCTTAAGAAAAAAAATATTACAATTAAAAGAGATGAAAGATCAAGGGTTAAAAGGATATGAATCTCTTTATGATAGATATGAAGAATTATTAGAAGAGGTAGGAAAGAGAATTCTAGAAAATTATAATAAGAAAAATGATACTAATTTTGATTTTTATGAAGTTTTAAGAAACAATTATAATGTATTTCTTAATTCAGGAATTATGACTCTTCTTGTAAAACATCATATTCCAGAGTTAATATCTAAGGAATTTGATGAGAAGTTTCCAGCAAATCCAAAGGATGAATATCTTCATACAAGAAGACTTAAAAGGAAGTTCTATCTGCATTTAGGAGAAACGAATACTGGAAAAACCTATACTGCTATGCAGAGACTTAAAGAGGTTAGAAAAGGTGTATATTTATCTCCTCTTAGAATTTTAGCTTTAGAGAACTTTGAAAGATTGAATAATGAGGGTGTTAAATGTAATCTTCTTACTGGAGAAGAAGAAATATTATTTGAAGATGCAACACATGTATCCTGTACCATAGAAAAAGCTAATATACATGAAAGATATGATGTGGCAGTTATAGATGAAATTCAAATGATAGATGATTCACAAAGAGGGTATGCGTGGACTAGAGCTTTACTTGGTTTATATTGTACTGAAATACATATATGTGGAGCCTTTAATGCTAAGAATATATTAAAAGAAATTATAGAAGATTGTGGAGATGACTATGAGATTATAGAATATCATAGAGATATTCCACTTATTGTAGAAGATGAAAGTTTTCATCCTAAAAATGTTCAAGAGGGAGATGCCTTAGTTTTATTTTCAAAGAAAAAAGTTCTTCAAATGGCTGAGCAATATTCACAGATGGGAATTAAATGCTCCATAATCTATGGAGATTTACCACCAGAGGTTAGAAAAAAACAGTATGAAGAATTTATAACGGGAAAAAATAAAATTTTAATAACAACTGATGCCATTGGAATGGGAGTTAATCTTCCTATAAAGAGAATTATTTTCTTATCAATAAGCAAATTTGATGGAGAACAAATGAGAGAGTTAACTTCTCAGGAGGTTAAACAAATTGCAGGAAGAGCAGGAAGAAAAGGCATATATGATACTGGATATGTAGCTACTTATAGAGATAATAAAGAATTTATTGAAGAGAGATTAGAGGAAGAGGATATTAGTATAAAAAGAGCAGTTTTAGGACCTTCAGATGCAATATTAGAAATTGATAATCTTCCTTTAAATGAAAAATTAGCTTTATGGAGTACAAAGAAATGTGAAGTTCCATACTACAGAAAAATGGATATAAGTGAATATTTAATAATATTAGAAAGATTAAAATCATATAAACTTCTTGAAGAAATTCAATGGGAGCTTTTAAAAATTCCTTTTGATATATCTAAAGATGACTTAATGAATCAATTTTTAAATTTTGTTGATCAGCTATTTATAAATGATCAAGAAGAACTATTTAAACCTCAATGTTACTCAGGAACTTTATATGACTTAGAAACTTATTATCAAATGGTAAATATGTATTATTCTTTTAGCAAGAGATTTAATTTGAATTTTGACTTAGAGTGGATTGAAAATGAAAGACTTACTGTAAGTGAAGAAATAAACAATATTCTTATGAGAATTTAATAGGTGATTTTATGAGAGTTTTAAATTTAAAAATAACTTTAAGAGCATCTTGGGTACATTCTTTAAAAGAAAAAAGAATGGTGGTTAAGAGTATAGTTCAAAGATTAAAAAATAAATTTAATGTTTCTGTAGGAGAGGTTCATGAGCAAGAT
This sequence comes from Clostridium sp. 16K-1-R1, assembly GCF_023921145.1. Taxonomy (NCBI): domain Bacteria; kingdom Bacillati; phylum Bacillota; class Clostridia; order Eubacteriales; family Clostridiaceae; genus Clostridium; species Clostridium sp. 16K-1-R1. Next base: position 2,627,306 of record NZ_CP046515.1, on the reverse strand, counting down.
ATTCATCAGATTATAGTTATAGGAATTTCAGCAGTTTGCGGAGATCAAAAGCAAGTTGATTCAACCTTAGAGAATCTAATAGATTTTGTAGAAGAAAATACAGGTGCAGAAATTATAAACATAGAAAGTGATAATTATATATTTAAATAAAGTTAAGAAACTAAATTTCAAACTTATAATATATGCTGAAAATGGAAAAGTATATTCCAAAACTATATAAGTATAAGGCTTTTAGGTGAGGGGAAACTAAAATAAAATAAAAAAGAGTAGGAGGCGATTAGTATGAATCCATACGAAGCACCAGAAAATAACTATATTTTAGTTATGCCTGACGGAAGTGTAGTAGGCTTTGAAGAAAGTGATATGGCACAGGCATACATAAACAGATATTATCAAGAAAAAATCACTTCTTATTGTGATAAAGTAGATTATTCAGAATATGATATGACAGAGTGGAAATCAACAGAGAATATATGTACAGCTTTAGGAGCATATGAAGGTTTATGCATTTTATATAAGCTAGAAGACCTTATATGTAGTATTCAGCAATCATCAATATTTGAAGATGAAAAGAATGAATTAATAGCAAAATTAAGATGTAGAAATATAGATATAAATATAAATGATTATCAAATTGATGATATATTATCTAATATTGATGGAGTAATATATCAATAAAAGGATTAAAATTAAATTTAATAAAAGAGGCTTGTATCAAAAGCTAATAAAAAACTTACAAATAATATGAAGAGAATGCTTTTTAAGTTTTTTAAAATTTATTTGATACATGCCTTTTTTTTATTTTGGTAAAGAGTTGATAACAATTAAATTTGAAAAATATAGTAAAATTAATTTAACTATGTGGGTAGAGGAGAAAGAGATGGAAGAAAAGATTTTAATAATTGAGGATGAACCAGATATACAAAATATTTTAAGATACTCATTTATGAAAGAGGGATTTAAAGTTAGATGTGTTGATAAAGGAAGACAGGGTATAGATATATTTAAAGAGTTTAATCCTAGTTTAGTGATTTTAGATTTGATGTTACCTGATATTAGTGGATTTGATGTTTGTAGAGAGTTAAATAAATTAAATGCAAATATTATAATGCTTACAGCTAGAGATGATATTGTGGACAAGGTTCTAGGACTAGAGTTAGGAGCAGATGATTATATAACTAAACCTTTTGATATAAGAGAATGTGTAGCAAGAGTAAAGGTTGCATTAAGAAGAAAAGATAAATTTTTAAAGGAAAGCAATAAAAGTACAGTTAAAGATGAATTCATAATTGGCTCTATTAAAATAAAAAGGCAGTCAAGAAAGGTTTATTTAAATGAAGAAGAGATAAGATTGAAGCCAAAAGAAATAGAACTATTACTATATTTTTTAGATAATCCTAATATAGCCTTATCTAGAGATCAGATATTAGATGGGGTATGGGGAGATGAGTATTTTGGAGATTTTAGAACTGTTGATGTTCATGTAAGAAGATTAAGACAAAAGCTTAATAATGAGGAAATAATAGAAACTATTTTTGGATTAGGATATATGTTTAAAGGTGAAAAATATGAAAGTTAAACATAAATTCTCAGGAGGATTTTTAATAATATTTCTAATTGCCTTTATAATTTTAAATTGTTTTTTAGGTAAAGCTTTTATTAATTATCATGAAAATAAAATTAAAAATGAAATGGATTCTTTATATAAAAGTAGCTACAGTATTTTAAGGTTATATTTTCAAGTAAACAATTTGGAAGGAAACAAGGGGAATTTTAATAGATATATTCCTAAAATATCAAATGATATTAGTGAACAGGGAAAGTGTCAAATTGATGTTTTTAATGAAGATTTAGAAAAGGAATATAGTTATTATTTAGATGATTTTTCCTTTGATTACGAAAAGGATGGGGGCTATGATGTTTTAAAAGAAGCAAATAAGAATAAGGCTGCATTAAACATTTATAGAGATGAAAATGCTGTTAAAGCATACTTAGCTTTTCCAGTTTATGTTGATGAGAGTTTTTTAGGAAATATACTTTTAAGCAAGGATTATTCAAAGGAATATTTAGAGTTAAGAGATTTAATGAGCAATATAAAATTCATTGTTTCAATAACATTTTTACTTATATTAATTTTCACATACTTTCTTTTTGAGAGAATAATAAATCCTTTAAATTATATAAAAAATTCTTTTAAAAGAATTGGTGATGGTGACTTTAAAATAAACTTAAAAGTTAATTCAAAGGATGAAATAGGAGATTTAGCCTGTGGAGTAAATAAAATGGCAAATAAAATTGAGGAACAGATTGAAAAAATAAATGAAGAAAAGGAAAAGGTTTTAACATTAGAAAAAACTAGAACAGAGTTTTTTAATAATATTACTCATGAGTTAAAAACTCCATTAACTAATATTTCAGGATATGCTCAAATTATGAGTGAAGAAGATTTTCATGATAATGATTTTAGAAAATTTGCTTTAGATAGAATAAACAAGGAAAGCAAAAGAATGCATGAACTTATAGTGAGTTTGATTGAAATTTCTAAAAACAAAAGCGATATAGAAGGTGGAGAAATAGAAAATGTAAACCTAAAAACATTAATAGAGGATTTATGTGAAGATTTTAAAGTTAAGGGAGGTAAACAAGGGATATGCATTTCTAATAATTTAGAAGATATTGAGTTTATGTGTAGAGAAGATGAAATGAGAAGAATTATTATAAATCTTTTAGATAATGCCATAAAATATTCAATAAAGGATAGTGAAATAAAGATTAGTCTATTTAAAGATGAGGAAGAAAAATTTATAGAGATAGAGAATTTTAGTGATGAGATTAGTAGTGAGGGAGTAGAAAAAATATTTGAGCCATTTTATAGAGAGAATACTAAAAAATCTAGAGAGTTAGGGGGAAATGGTTTAGGACTTTATATATGCTCAGAGCTAGTAAAAAAATATGGAGGAGATATTTCATTTAATTATTCTAATGGTAAGGTAAAGGTTAGTATTATTTTTAAATAATTTATATATTTAATTTTGGAAATATTTTGGCAATAAGATTTAATTTTTTAGAAAAAACTCCTTTGTAAAATAAAAGCAAATAGTAATTTTATAAGAAGATTTTGAAAGGAGTATTTATGAAAAGGGGTAAAATTTTAATTTGGGTTTTAGCTGGGGTGGTTACTACAGGACTTTTAATAAGTTCCTTTATAAGTTATAAAAATACTAATAAGTATGGAGGAGATTTATATATACTATCTAATAATGCTGCTGAGGATTCTGAAAATAATAAAATAAAGGTTATTAAAGAGCATGATTTTAAATTAGAAGAAGGACTTTATGACTATGAAAGCTTATTAGTGAGGGATGAAAAACTTTATTTAGAAAGCAGAAATAGGGATGGAAAGCTCTTAAAAACAGAGGAAATTATTTTTGAAGGAAATAATTCTAAGAGGGTTGAAGTTGAAAAGTTAAAAGAAGCTCCAAATCTTAGAGATATTGAATTTATACTAGATAACTGTGAGTTTGAAGATTTAGGAAATGGCAATTGGAAGATTTTTAGTAAAGATTATGAAAAAGAAGAGGTAGTTAATATAGAGAAGTTTAATAAAAATAATTTTGCAGAAGAGACCTTAAAGGAATCAGAAGAATATTATGTTTTAGAAGATTATTTGATTTTTTTTATAAATAGAAGATTTGATTGGGGAGAAGGAATTTGGGATAAAGATGGAGATTATAAAGAAATAAGATGGTATGACTTTAACAATGAACTTTGGGATAGTATTGAAGTACCTAAAGAAGTTTATTTAGAGAGAAGTTTAATAGGTGTAGTAGATAATAAAGTTTTTATTTCAGGAAGTAATATGAAAGGTCAACAATTTCCAAGTAAAATATATTCTTTAGATTTAAAAGAAAAAGTTTTAAAAGATGAAGTTGATTTATTAGAAAAAGGGGAAGCTTACTATGATTTAGCTTTTTTAAATGATGAAAAAATTTTATTTCATTGTGGAAGTAGTGAGGGAGAAAAAGTTAAAATGATAGATTTAAGAAATAAAGTCACCACAGAATTATATAAATCTAATCTAGACGTAGAAAGATTCTTTTTATCTCAGAAAGTAGCTCCATTAGGAGATAAGATTTTTTATCTTTCTCAAAATGGAGGGAACATGGAGGTTAAGGTTTTAAAGATAGGGAATAACAAAACCATAGCTGAAGGAAAAGTTTATGATTATGAATATAATAAAGCTGCTCTTATAAAGGAGTATGGAGAGGATTATATTGATCCAACACCACAGATTTTATGGAATAATGATGGAAAATATTTAATTATAGGAGAAAAAGAAAAGGGAAGTATAAAAATATCAAATATAAAAGTTTTAGAATTAAGCCAGTAAAATTTGTGAGGGGATTTTATGAAAAAAAGAAAGGTTTTAGGTGGAGTTTTATTTAGTTTAGTACTAATAACATTAATTACTCTAATTATGTTTTTTAGAGAAAATATTATTAGTAAATTTGTAAATTCTGAAACCGTGAAAGAATTTACTAGTGAATGTAAGACTAAAAATGAATTGAATTTTAAAGCAGAAGATGAGGAATATTTTTCTTGCGAATTAGTTATTAATGATGAAAAATTATATCTACAAAAAAGAAATAATGATTATAAAATTGTAGACAAGTATGAAATAGTATTTGAAAAGGATGAAGTTAAAAAAATAAAGTGTAATAATTTAAAAGATGAAAGTATAAGAGATGAAAGTATAAAAGAGGATATAGATGAAAGTGAATATGTTAATGGCTATAAATATGAGGATTTAGGAAATGGAAAAGGGCAGTTTTTTGATTTAGCATATAATAAAAGGTTTAAAGTTGATTTAGACAAGTTTAATAAGGATGATATGGCTAAAAAAACTTATGGAGAATATAGTTATAGCAAGATAGTTAAAGATAAAATTTTCTTTTTTATTAGGAGAGATCCAGGAAAAATAAATTGGTTTTCAGAGGAGCATAGTAGATATAAGGAACTAAGATGGTATGATTTTAATGAGGAAATTTGGGAGAGTGTGAAGCTTTCAAAAAATCAACATGTTCAAAGTATTATAGGAATTGTAGATAATAAGATTTATTTAACTGGAACTGAAGAGTGGGGCAGTCAGTATCCAAGTAAAATCTATAGTGTAGATTTAAAGAAAAAGAAAGTAAAAGAAGAAATAAAATTAAAAGATTTATGTATATAAATTAATAAAAAGGACAATATAATAATGTAACGTGGAGGAGATAACTTAAAAATTTCTACCGAAAGTTACATTTAAAAAAATTTTAGTGTATGGCAAGGTAAGAATTATTTTTCTTACGGAAGTGGCGTAACTAAAATTTTAGAATATAAATCTTAATCAGAAGAGATAATTACTTTTACTGAACTAAGATTAGATATTCTAATAAAAAGCTCTTTGATATCTTATAGTAATCTTAGAGTTTTATCTTAAATAAAGGTATTAGGTAATTTAATTTACATGAGTTTGCTTAAGTTATTAGGTATTTTTATTTAAGAGAAGGGATAAGTTGTTTAATAACTTATCCCTTTTTACTTTTAAAGTTATTTTAAAATTAATACTCACTTAAAATAAATATAAATTAATAAAAATTTTTGTGATGAAAATTTAAATATTAATTACTTATAAAATAAATTTTAGGTTTATGATATATAATATATTTAACAAATACAAATGAGTAGGTGAAATACATGTCAGTAGATAAAAACAGAATAAATCAAGATTTAAAGTTTATTTGTGAAAATATTAAAAAGTTAGAAATATTAAATAGACTAGGAGAAGAGGCGTTTTTAAAAGATTTTAAAAATGTGGATAGTACAAAGTACTTATTAAGAAGTTCTATTGAAGCAGTTTTAGATTTATCAAACTATGCTGTTATTTCTAATGGATGGGATATGCCAGAGAATATAGAGAAAACTTTTAGAGTTCTTAGGGAAAAAAATATAATAAGAGATTTTGAATTTGAAGAGTATATGGAGCTTGTGAATTTAAAGGATAAACTTACCTTCATGTATGCTTCTATAGAAGATGAATTCATATTTAATGAGTTAAAAAAGACAATAATAAAGCTAAAAAATATAAAAAAATCCTTAGATAATTTAAAATAAAATTATATTTAAAATGAATATTGATTTCTAGACAGAGTTAGAGCTAAATTAATTTTTTATAGTTTTTATTCTTTATTAAGAAATTTTCTTACCCTTATCTAGAAATCAATATGAGCTTAAGAGATGTATTTCTTACTTTCTAAGAAGCTCAGAGGTTAATATATATGGATTTTTATATCTATTCTTCTTTTTAGTTTTATTTCCTATATTTATGCACTTATGAGGACAGTTATTTACACATCCCATACAATCACAACAATTTCCTTTCCATTTAGGGCCTTCATCTACAATTTCTATATTTTTATTTGGACAGATTTTAGCACAAATTCCACAAGCAGTACAAAATTCATTGGTGTTAAAATTCTTATCTTTATTTTTAAAACCATCTTTCCAAAGTTTATATAAAAGTAAATTAATTCTAGTATGTTTTTCCTTTAAGTCTTTAGATTCCCTATTTAGTATTGAAAGAGTAAAATTTTCTATTTTGAACCTGTTTGAATCAATTACTTTTTTGGCATCTTCTCCTACCTTAGGATTTCTACCCATTCTTACATAGTTTGAGTTAAGTAAAAACTTTTCCCCATTAGATAAACTTAAGTTCTTAGGATAAAGTAATTTATTTATCATAGAGAAGGTTATGCCTTTTCCGCCACCAGTACATTCAGCTGCAAAAATATATGAATCCTTATTTAATTGTAATTTAGAGATAAATTCACTTACCATAGGAGGAAGGCCAGAGGCATAAATAGGATATACAAAGCCTATGGTTTCTGCTTCATATCTAAACTCTTTTTTATAGAAAGCATCTACTATGGAGATTATTTCTGCATCCTTTAGATGTTTAGCTATTTCCTTAGCGGTGTAAAGTGAATTACCTGAGGTTGAAAAATAAAATATTAAATTTTTCTTCATATAATACCCATCCTTATTAAAAAATAATTCATTATATTCATTTTAATATTAAAAATACATAATTTCTATATAAAGGCTAAATATAATTAATACGAAATAAAAATCAAAGTTGACAATTTTGATGGGAATTAATATAATTGGAACTATATTAAAATGGAAAGAGGTTAAGCTAATGAAGAAAAAATTAATGTTATTATTTCTAACAATAAGTATTTTAATGATGGTATTAGTTGGTTGTAGCAATAATAGTAATAACATTCAAAAAAATAGCACTAATAAAGAAAAGATAACAGTAGCAACTTCAGGAACATATTATCCATTTACTTTTCTAGAGGGTGGAGAACTTAAGGGGTTTGAAGTTGATGTATGGAATGAAATAGGAAAGAGATTAGGGTATGATGTTGAGTTTAAAACAGCTTCTTTCAGCGGATTATTTGGAATGCTTGAAAGTGGAAAGGTTAATACAATAGCTAATCAAATAACTGTAACTCCAGAAAGAGAAGAAAAGTATTATTTCTCAGAGCCATATGTATATAGTGGGGCTCAAATAATAGTTAAAAAAGGCAATGATTCAATTAAATCCTTTGATGATTTAAAGGGCAAAAAGGTTGGAGTTGACCTTGGAAGTAACTATGAGAAAATAGTTAAAGATAAAGATGAAAATAATGAGATAAAAATATTAACTTATCAAAATACAGATGCTGCTTTCAATGAACTTTTACTTGGAAGAATAGATGCTGTAGTAATAGATAGGGTTTCAGCTATAGCTGCCATAAAAGAAAAAGATTTAAATTTACAGCTAGCTGGAGAACCAATAGATAAAATAGAAAATGCCTATCCTTTTGTTAAGGATGAAAAAGGCAAAGATTTATCAGAAAATGTTAATAAAGCTTTAGATGAAATGAAGAAAGATGGAACTCTTAAATCTATTTCTGAAAAATGGCTAGGAATGAATGTAAGTGTTCCTAATAACCAAGAAAATAGTAATAATATTATAGATAATAATAAAAATAATAGTATAGGTTTTGATTTTATGTATTCATTAGATTTAATACCTATGTTATTAAAGGCTATTAACGTAACAATATCTTTATCAGTATTCGGTATGATATTAGGATTAATAGTTGGTATAGCTCTTGCTATGATAAGGGTTTACAAAATTCCTGTACTAAAGCAAATAGCTGAGGTTTACATATCATTCTTTAGAGGAACACCTCTTTTAGTACAATTATTTTTACTTTATTTTGGTGTGCCACAGGTAATACCTTCACTTCAAAATATGAGTGCATTTACTGCAGCATTAATAGGTTTAGGACTTAATGCATCAGCTTACATAGCAGAAATATTAAGATCATCAATAGATGCCATAGATAAAGGGCAAATGGAAGCATGTCTATCATTAGGTATGACAAGGGCTCAAGCTTTAAAAAGAGTAGTTTTACCACAAGCATTTAGAATAGCAATACCTCCTTTAGGTAATATATTTGTAGATACAGTAAAAGGATCTTCATTAGCATTTACTTTAGGAGTTGTAGAATTATTAGCTAAGGCTCAAATGGAGGCGGCAGCTAGTTATAAATTCTTTGAAAGTTATGTGGTAGTTGCAATCATGTACTGGATAATCATAGGCTTCTTTAATTACCTACAAAAGATTTTAGAGAAAAAACTTTCAGTTTATTAAGAGGGGAGGAGAGAAGTCATGATAAAGGTTAAAAATCTTAAAAAGAGTTATAAAAATTTAGAAGTTTTAAAAGATGTTAACATGGAAGTTAAACAAGGTGAGGTAGTTGTTATAATAGGACCTTCAGGTTCAGGTAAGTCAACTTTCCTAAGATGTTTAAATTATTTAGAATCACCAGATAAGGGAGAAATCCAAGTTGGTCATGTGAAAGTAAATGCTGAAAAAATAAGTAAAAAAGAAATTAATGACTTAAGAAAACAATCAGCAATGGTATTTCAGCATTATAATTTATTCAACAACAAAACAGTTCTACAAAATGTTACGGAAGCATTGATTGTAGTAGAAAAAATGGATAAGAAAAAGGCAGAAGAAATTGCCTTAGAAAATTTAAAGAAGGTAGGTATGGTTGATAAAAAGGATAATTATCCAAATACCTTATCAGGAGGACAAAAACAAAGGGTTAGTATAGCGAGAGCTATGGCTATAAATCCCAATGTTACCCTTTTTGATGAACCTACATCAGCCTTAGATCCAGAATTGGTAGCAGAAGTATTAGCTGTTATAAAAGATTTAGCTAAGGAACATAAAACAATGATAATAGTTACCCATGAAATGAGTTTTGCAAGGGATGTAGCAGATAGAGTTGTATTTATGGATGGAGGAATAGTTTTAGAAGAAGGTACTCCAGAGGAAATTTTTAAAAATCCTAAAAATGAAAGAACAAAACAGTTTCTTGAAAGATTTATAGTTAATTAAAAAAACTATAGTGGTATAAGTTAATTTTCTATACCACTATAGTTTTTTATTTTATTTCTTTAAATAATTCAAATGCTTTACTTTTAGCTTCTTCTAATATCTCATTACCTTCTGATGTAATACTATAATATTTTCTTATCTTACCATCTATTAATCTATCTTTTCTTAGTAGTAAGCCATCTCTCTCCATATTATGAAGTATTGGATATAAAGTTCCTGGACTCATAGAATATCCATGTTCCCTAAGTTCTTCAATCATTTTTGATCCGAAAAAAGGTTCAACTTTTGCATGGTGTAATATATGGATATGTATAAAACCTAAAAATAATTTTCTTAAAACTTTTTCTTGCATGGGGTCATCTCCTATAACAAATAAATATATATATATAAATACGATATCGAAAATAGATTACTGTTAATGCTTTCTATTATATTATACTCCTTAATTCTTTCAAATCAAAAGATTAATATATGGTATTATGCTTAAAATTTAATGTAAAATGGTCTTGTAGTTTAATTAGATTATATAAAGTTAACTATAAGGAGTATTTGTTATAAATAGTTAAAATATTGATTAAAAGGTAGGGTTATACTAGGGAAAATAATGAAATTAGGAAATAAAAATTATTTAATTTTAAGTATGTATAGAAGCTTTTTTAGAGAAATTTTTTATATAAAGTTTTTAAATAAAAAAAGAATGCATAAGCATTCTTTTTTATTGTTTCTTATTCATTATAGCATTTCTTATTTTTTTGAATTGTGGGAAAGCTTTTTTATAAAGTGTGTATATTCCATTATCAACAACAATATCAAACTCTCCTATAAATTCTACGAAGTTTCCGTTAAATCCTTTTTTGAATTTATAAAGTCCATATAATGGATTTTCAGGATTTAAGTCTCCAGAAACACCTCTAAAGTCATATACATCACAACCTAGATCAATAGAGTCACAAATCATTGACCATTGCATAGCAAAGTTAGGCATTGTATCTCTTAATATATTTTCTGAAGCTCCGTAAAGATACCATGCTTTGTTTCCGTAGTATAAGTATATTGATCCTGAAAGATATATTTCTTGACCTTTGAAAGGTTCTATATCAGATATTTTCTTTTTAAATCCTTCTATTTGTCTTTCAGCTTCTTTAAGTCTCTTATCTTGGTCATTTAATTTCTTTTCAATTCTTGATTTCTTATCTTCATCAGTTTCAGCATCAAGCTTTACTTTAAGTTCTTCTATTTTGTTAATAGCCTTAGTTTTAGCTTCTTCTTGCTTGTTTAATTTTTCTGATAATCTGTTGAAGTCATTTTCGTAGCTATACTTAACCATGTATAATCTACAATGTGGATATAAGTAATCTATCATGTCCTTAAAATATTCTCTATGTCTTACTAAGAAGTTATCTCTCTTACCAGTTGTAACCATGATTTCATGGAATCTGTCTAATACATCTTCATTTAAAGTTTCTTTATCATAAACTTCAACTGATAATCCTCTTTCCTCAGCAACTTTTATATTATATCTAGTTTTACTAGAGAATTTTTTAAATACAGCCTTCTTAATATCCATTTTATTCCCTTCAGTTGGAAGTGGAAGTCTAAATACAAAGTTTGGTTGTATAGCTTCAAAGTTTTTACTATCTGTGTTTTTGTAACCTAAACTCTTAAGGAAGTTCTTTATTTCAGTACCTTCTGAAAGAGCCTCTTCATTTTCTTTTAAATGGATATCTGGATCTATTGTTATAAAGCTTATATTATTCTTTTTAGCAAACTCTCTTAGATATTCAGTAAATTCTATTAGTAATTTTTTATTGTTGTAGTCACATGTAAAACTTCTTGGAATATATCCCATATATTTATTTATGTATGGTGCTTTTCTTAAAAGTATAGTAGCTGTGATAACCATATTATTATCATTATCATATCCTGCTATAAATTTCTTCTTCCAATCTTTTTTTAATTCAGCCCAATAAGATGTTTGGAATATGTGACCCTTTCTATCAGATTCATTAAATTTATCAATTTCTGATGAATTTATTTCTACAAATTTATACAATTTAGTTTCCTCCTTAAACTTCATCAGTTCTAAACATATATATACATTAAGACATAATAAGTATATTGTAATATGAAATAATTTTCTGTTCAAGTGTAACATTGCTATTATACAGGAATATTAGGGCTTTATGTAAGCTTTGTAAAAAATAAAGATGCCATATCAAAAGCTAATAATAAAACTTACAGATGTATCAGGAAATTACTAGAGATTTCTTAATACTATTTGCAAGTTTTATTAAAAGTTATTTTGATATAGCATCTTTTTAAGCTTGTGAACTCTTGGTTTCTAAACTTTCTAAAAGATTTTTATTTAAAAACATTATTAAATAAGATACTATGCTTGCCATAAAAATTACTGTTGTTCCAGGACTAATTTCAAATAGCATAAGTGAAAATAAAAATATAACTATATTTCCAATAGAAACTACTGGTTTAGTAAAAGTTAAAATTACACTAGCTCTTAAAATATCCATTGAACTCATAGAGAATCTTGAGATTAATACAAAAATATATGTTGTAGTTAATAGTGTTAAGACCATTAATACTATAAATACGCAAGTAAGTGGTAAACTATAGTAAACAGTTGAAAATATTCTTAAGTTAAAACTTAAAAGGAATATTAAAAATAATTCTCCACACCACATTAAAGTAGATTGTTTCCAATTATATTTTAAACCCTTAATAAAGTCACTAAATAAATCTAAATCTTTATATTTCACTAATTTTCTCATGCAGTAAAGCAGTGCTGTAAAACTTGCTCCAAAAGGAATTAGAGAAACTAAAAATAAAGGTAAATATGTTGTTATATTACTAAGTCCTACAAATAAGAAGAACAAGATTACAGGTATATTTAATATAGAGAAAAATATATTAAGCATAAAAAACCAAAAGATATAATTAAAAAAAGTAAGTAGTTTTTCAAGATTAAAAAATTCACTCATTTTTATCACTCCATAAAATAATGTAATGGTTTAACTAATTTGTAATTATAGTTTAAGATAAGTAGAGGGTAAAAACAATTTAAATATGCATGAATTTTAAATGAAACCATAAAAAATACATAAAAACAATAAAATATCATAATTTGATAAGCTTTTCAGATAGGATAGAATATGATTTAATAAAAATTGACTAAGGTAATGTGGGTGAAGAGGGGAATTAAATGAAGTTTAGTAAGTCAAATCTTTATAAGAGACTGTTTATAACATATACAATAGTTATATTATCCGTAGTTAGTATTTTATGCATTTACTTCTTAAGTAAAACTTCTGAAGAGATTAAGAGAAATAATCTTTATTTAAATGATAAAATACTGCAAGATGTAAATGAAACCCTAGAGTATAATAGCAGCACATCGAGAAGAATAATGAATATGCTCTATGAAGATGACTTTAGGTTAAATGATGTTATAAAGTATTTAAATTCAGATTTAGTTGATTATATAAAAGGCAAATTAGATTACTATAGTGCAAGTGATAAACTTTATTATAATGGTATAGAAAGTTTTGTTAAGAGTTCATTTCAATTAAACAACTTTTTAAAAAGTATATCCTTTATAAGTTATTCTAGAAATGAAATATCAGTTTTTAATAGAAAGGGAGAAATAAAGACCTATCCTTTTAATTCAAATGAATTATTAGACAAAAAGGATATTGAATATGCAATCTACAATAAAAATGAGATTAGTATAATAAATGAAATAAGAGATGCAGCTTCTTTAAAGCCAGAAGGAATGCTTATGACTACTTACGATGTAGGGGTAATTAGTGATGTTATAAAAAAATATAAGGATACAAATTCAGAGGTTCTTATATTAAATAAAGAAGGAATGGTTTTATATGACTCAGAAAATAAATATGATTATGAGTATTATCCATACTTTGATAAGCTTAAAGTAGGGCGTCATGAGATTTTATTAGAAGATAGTTATTATGTAGATATATTACCAGATAACAATGGATTAATGTCTGTAGTGAGAATAAAAGTAAGCAATGCTACTAAAGTACCTCTTCTTTTTAAAGTTTCAGCATTCTTAGTTAGTTTATTCTTATTTATAATTGCAGAGTGTATTCTTTATATAAAATTTAAAAATTTAAGTAGTAGAATGGATTCTCTTGTTTTAGCCATGGAAAAGGTTGAAAAAGGAGATATAGATGTTCATATTCCTTTAAGTAAGGATAGAGATGAAATAACATTTATTGCAGATAATTTTAATAAAATGTGTGAAAAGTTAAATGATCATATAAGGAAGAGCTACTTAGCAGAATTACGCCAAAGAGAGGCTGAAATTGTAGCCCTTCAAAATCAAATTAATCCACATTTTCTTTATAATACACTAGAGTCAATAAGGATGAAGGCAATATGTAATGGAGATAAAGAAGTAGGGAAAATGCTTTATAGTTTAGCATTTTTATTTAGAAGCCAAGTAAAGGGAAATCTTATAGTTTCAATAGATCAGGAAATAAAATACTGTAATAAATATTTAGAGCTATTTAAGTTTAGATATGATGAGAAATTTAAGTTCAAAATAGAATGTGAAGAGGATTTATATGATAAGGGAATTGTTAAATTTACTCTTCAACCTTTAATTGAAAACTATTTTGTTCATGGTATAAGGTTAGAAAGAGATGATAATGAATTAAAGATATATATCTATAAACATTTAGAAGATATAGTTGTGGAAGTAATAGACAATGGTAGGGGAATTCCTAAGGAGAAATTAGATGATATAAATAGAAGAATTAGGGAATGCGATCATTCTGGTAAATCAATAGGGATGCTAAATGTTCATGAAAGGATTAAAATTAAATATGGGGAACCTTATGGGTTAACTGTTACTAGTGAGGAGAATAAGGGAACTAATATGATTTTAAAATTCCCGCTTAGAGAGGTGGAGTAGTAATATGTACAAGGTTATGCTAGCTGATGATGAGAATTTAATTTTACAAGGACTTGAGAATATAATTGAATGGGAAGAACTAGGGTTAGAAATTGTAAATAAGGCAAGTAATGGTCAAGAAGCCATAGATAAATTTAAGGAAAATCCAGTTGATATAGTGGTAACTGATATTAATATGCCACAGGTTACTGGATTGGAGTTATTAAAGGAATTAAAGAAAATTAATTCTGATGTTAAGTTTATAATATTAAGTGGATATGATGATTTTTCTTATGCTAAGAAAGCAATAGAATTAGGTGTTGAAAACTATATATTAAAGCCTATAGATGAAGAAGAATTAGAAAAAACTTTAAAAAATACAATAAATAAAATAAAACAAGAAAAAGAAGAAAATAAATCAAGTTTAGGAAAACATAATATTCTTATTAAACTTATAAAGGGTAAATTGGCTCAAGGTGAAATAGAGGAAAACAAAGAAGGCTTTTATATGAATTTAAATTCAGAAAGATATTCTCTATGTATTATAAACACTAGAAGTAGATATGATAGTGAGGAAATGTTACATAATATAGTTAATGTAATAAAGGAAAACACTCAAAATAACTTTGAGATAATATATACTTTAGATGAAGAACTTATTTTAATAAATTCTTGGGATGAAGCCTTAAGTAAAAAAGAGATTAAAAAATATTATGATAAGTTAAAAGAACAAATAATAAATGAATATGGAATAGATGTATTTTTAAGTGTTGGAGAACCTGTTTGTGATCTTTATAAAATTAGTTCAAGTTATAAGGAAGCAAATAATTTAAAAAAATATGTTCTTACCTTAGGATATAATAAGTGTATAACAACAGAGGATGTTAAGGATATAAATGAGAAGAATATAAACTTTAGTGAGGTTTTAGATAAATTAAATAAAAGAATAATTGCTAAAGATATAGAAGGGGCAGAAAAAATCATTGAGGAAACTGTTGAGGATAAAAAATTAAATCCGAGAAATATATATGATTTATCTGTAAAAATTCTATTTTTATTAGATGGTATTGTGGAAGAATTTAAAGTTGAAAAACAATATACAGGAAATAGCTTAGGAGAGGAAATAGTTGCTCTTTGTAGTGAAGATACAAGGGAAGATATTAAAACCTTATTATGCAGTGAAATTAGGGAAGTTATAGAACTTATGCACCCAACAACTATAAAATATAGCCCTGTAATTCAACAAATAATAAGTTATGTAAATGAAAACTATTATGAAGAGGTAAGCCTTAAGACCTTAGCTCAAAAATATCATATAAATACTTCTTATTTAGGTCAAGTATTTACAAAAGAAGTGGGATGTTCATTTTCTGAGTATTTAAATAAAACTAAAAATATGAAAGCTAAAGAGCTTATATTAAATACAAATATGAAGATAAATGATATAGCTAAAAAAGTAGGATATTTAGATACTAGTTATTTCTATAGAAAGTTTAAAAAGTACTATGGAGTTTGTCCATCAACCTTAAGAAATATAAAAAATTACTAATTATAAAGCTTGAGAATATTAAGCTGTATTCAAAGATAAATTTTGAGTACAGCTTTTTTTATGAAACTTTGTTAAAAAAATAATATTTAAAACAAGAATTAAGCAAATAATAATAAAGCGTAATATAATATTTAATTATAATTCTCCTTAAGTTTTATATATTGTGTGATAAAAATCACATTTTCCAAAGTTTTGGAATGATAAAATTTAAACAATTGAAGGAAGTTATTATATTAATAATTGTTTTAGGTAAATGTTGACTTCTAGCTATATATTTAGAAATCAACAATAGTTAAAATAGACTTTTTTATTAAATTTAAAAGGTAGGTGATTAAAAGTATGTATAAATTAGGAATAATAACTAGCAGTGATAAAGGATATTCAGGAGAAAGAAAGGATGAAAGTGGATTAGTAATAGCTCATATTGCAAAGGAAAAAGGATTTAAGGTAGAAAAGTATATAGTATTACCAGATGAAAGAGAAATGCTTAGAGATGAGATGATTAATATGGCCGATAATCTAGGGGTTGATCTTATACTTACAACTGGTGGTACTGGATTTAGTAAAAGAGATGTTACTCCAGAGGCAACTAAGGATGTTGTAGAAAAGGAAGCCTTAGGAATACCAGAAGCTATAAGAAGTTATAGTATGACAATAACTAAAAGAGCCATGCTTTCTAGAGCTACTGCAGGTATAAGAAAAGATACTCTTATTGTTAATATGCCTGGAAGTCCAAAAGCCTGTAGAGAAGTTATGGATTATATTTTAGATGATTTAAAACATGGAATAGATATTCTGAAGGGAGATGCTAGAGAATGCGCAAGAAAATAAGCCTATCTATAATAATGGCAATAGGAATGTTATCATTATTATTTGTAGGATGTACTAATAATAAGGAAGAGAAAACTTTAACAGTTAGCATTGCTGCAAGTCTTCAAAAGCCTATGGAAAAAATTGCTTCTAATTTTGAAAAGGAAAATGGAGTAAAAATTCAATATAATGTAGGTGGATCAGGAACCTTAAAAAAACAAATTAGTGATGGAGCTGATGTAGATTTATTCTTTTCAGCAAATACTAAATATGCCAAAGAACTTATAGATGAAGGCCTTGTAAATAAGGATGAATCCTATAAGATTTTAAATAACCAATTAGTTTTAATTGAAAACAATGATTATAATAAACCTATAAATTCTTTAGAGGATTTAAAAAATGTAGAGGGCAAAATTGCAATTGGTGAAATCTCAACAGTTCCAGCAGGACAGTATGCTAAAGAAAGTTTAGAAAAAGTAGGAGTTTATAAGGATATTGAGGATAAATTAGTTTTTGCTAGAAGTGTAACAAATGTTAAGACATATGTTGAAAATGGGGAAGATAATTTAGGGTTTGTATATAAGACAGATGCTTTAGATTTAAAAAATAGTAAAATAGTTTATGAGGTACCTAATGATTATCATAAACCTATAGAATATGAACTATGTTTATTAAAAAATAGTAAAAATAATAAAGAAGCAAAGAAGCTTATTGAGTACCTAAAAGGTGAAGAAAGTAAAAAGATATTTAATGAGTATGGTTTTGAGGTGAACTAAAAAATGATATGGGAAGCCTTATTAATATCCTTAAAAGTTGTATTAGTATCAGTGTTTTTAAGCTGTGTTTTAGGAATATTACTTGGCTATTTTATGGTGGAAAAAAATTTTAAGTTTAAATACATTATTGAAACAATAATAATATTTCCTATGTTTTTACCTCCTTCTGCTGTAGGATAT
The DNA here is from genome assembly GCF_023921145.1 of Clostridium sp. 16K-1-R1. Lineage (NCBI taxonomy): Bacteria > Bacillati > Bacillota > Clostridia > Eubacteriales > Clostridiaceae > Clostridium > Clostridium sp. 16K-1-R1. Next base: position 2,609,556 of record NZ_CP046515.1, on the reverse strand, counting down.
TTAATTCTTTTAATATTAGGCAAGAAGGGAGTAATAGGTGAATTTCTATACAATAATTTTGATATGAGTATTATATTTACTTGGATAGGTGCCGTTATAGTAGGGATAGTTGTTTCAATACCTATTATGTATCAGAGTTTAAAGACATCCTTACTTAGTGTTAATGAGGATGTGAAAAATGCTGCTAGGGAAATGGGCGCAATAAACTTTAAACTTTATAGACTTATAAGTTTACCTCTTTCTAAAAAAGGATTATATACAGGTATTGTACTTAGTATAGCTAGAGTTTTTGGAGAATTTGGAGCTACTATTTTAGTTGCTGGGAATATTCAAGGAAAAACTCAAACAATACCTATGGCTATGTATTATGCCATTGAGAATGGTGATTCAGGTTTAGCAAATAAGATATTAATACTTATAGTTTTAATATCGGTGATTTTAACTTTTTCTTATAATAAAATAATTAAGAGAATAAAATAGAATTTTTAAAGTTTAGAGAAGAGGAGAGAGTAACATATATGGATAATAAACTTACTCATTTCGATAATAAAGGAAATGCAGTTATGGTAGATGTAAGCAATAAAAATGAAACTGAAAGAATAGCTATTGCAACAGGAACTGTAAAGGCATCAAGTGAAACTATAGAATTAATAAAATCAGGTCAAATAGGAAAGGGAGATGTTTTAGGTGTTGCTAGAGTTGCAGGTATAATGGCAATGAAAAATACTAGTAATTTAATACCTATGTGTCATCCTGTTATGATTACAGGATCTAGTATTGATTTTGAAATTGATTCTGAAAAAAATGAAATAAGGATAACAGCTACTTCAAAGGTAGTTCATAAAACAGGAGTTGAAATGGAGGCTCTTACAGGAGTATCTATTGCAGCCCTTACTATTTATGATATGTGCAAAGCTGTAGATAAAAGAATGGTTATAGGAGATATACACCTAGTAAAAAAACTAGGTGGAAAAAGTGGAGAATTTAATTTTTAAATTGTTTATGTGAAAAAGTGAGTTAGAGTTTAGCCTCTAACTCTTTTTTTTATTATAAATATAAGTATATAAATTATATATTTTATGGACTTTCTATTGTTATTAAACTTTTTTAATATTTGTAATTGAAATTTATACAGTAAAACTAAATATTTTCAACTTTTCCCAAAACACATAAAATGATAAGATTTTATTGTAAGAAACGTTTACAACAAAAGGGGGAAGAAGTGTGAAGAGTAAAGCTAAAAAGCTTCCAAAAGAGAAGCTTACAATGAAAGATAGAATGAAACGTTTTAGAAACAATAAAGAATTATTACTACTTACTATACCAGGGGCAATATGGTTTTTAGTATTTGCTTACTTACCAATGTTTGGAGTAATTGTAGCATTCAAAAGATGGAGAATCCATGGAGGCTTCTTTGAAAGTTTAATGAATAGTAAATGGGTTGGATTTGATAACTTTAAATTCCTATTCCAAAGTAGTGATGCTTGGCTAATAACTAAAAATACAGTTTTATACAATATTGTATTTATAATTTTAGGAATAGTACTTCCAGTAACATTAGCAATTTTATTAAATGAATTATTAAATAAAAAGTTAGCTAAGTTCTATCAAAGTAGTATGTTCTTACCTTATTTCTTATCATGGGTTGTTGTAAGTTATTGTTTATATGCATTCTTAAGCCCAGAAAAAGGATATGTTAATGGTATTTTACAATCTATGGGTGGAAAAGGAATTTCATGGTATACAGAGCCAAAATATTGGCCATTTATCATAATTTTCATGAGTCAATGGAAAGCAGTTGGATACGGAACAGTTGTTTATTTAGCTTCAATATGTGGTATAGATAAGAGTTACTATGAAGCAGCAATGATAGATGGAGCAAGTAAGTTCCAGCAAATAAAATATATAACAGTTCCATTATTAAAACCTGTAATGATCATAATGTTCATAACTTCAATTGGTGGTATGTTCAGAGGAGACTTAGGTCTATTCTATCAATTACCAAAGGATTCAGGTGCTTTATATCCAGTAACAAACGTAATCGATACTTATGTATATAGAGGTCTTATGAACTTAGGAGATATTGGTATGAGTTCTGCAGCAAGTTTATATCAATCATTTGTAGGATTAATACTTATAGTAACTTCTAACGCTATAGTAAGAAAAGTAGATGAAGAAAACGCATTCTTCTAAAAAAGGTGGTGTAATGTGTGTTAGAAACTATTAAACAAAAAAGACTTCAGAAAAAAGCTGAACCAAAAGAAGAAGTAAACAAGTTTAATGCTGTCTCAAAAAAGAGTAACTTTTTATTAAATGTTTTATTCGCAATATTAGCTTTCTTAGCAATAATGCCCTTCGTATTTGTTATAGCTATATCATTAACAAATGAGCAATCATTACAATTAAATGGATATAGATTCATACCAGAAGAGTGGAGCTTAGAAGCTTATAAATATATATTCTCATCTGGTAGCCAGATTTTAACATCATATGGGGTTACAATTACTGTTACAATTGTAGGTACTTTAATTGGACTAGCTATAATGTCAATGTATGGATATGCTTTATCAAGAAAGAGCTTTGCTTACAGAAAGTTCTTTACTAAAGTAATATTTGTACCAATGTTATTCTCAGGTGGTATGGTTGCTTCATACCTAGTAGTTACAAGATTTTTAGGATTAAAGAATACAATATGGGCTCTTATACTTCCAATGTGTGTAAGTTCATTCCATATAATTATTTTAAGAACATTCTTTAAGACATCAGTACCAGACGCTATTATAGAATCAGCTAAAATAGATGGAGCATCAGAGTGGAGATTATTCTTAAGAATAGTATTACCAATCTCTCTTCCTGGTATAGCAACAATAGGATTATTCTTAACTTTAGGATACTGGAATGACTGGTTCAACGCTATGTTATATATTGATGAACCAAACTTAATACCATTACAGTACTTATTAATAAGACTTGAAAACTCAATGGAGTTCTTAGCAAATAATGCAACATCACTTGGTGCAAATGCTATAGAAGCTACTAAGAGTATGCCAAAGGATACTGCTAAGATGGCTATAGTTGTTATTTCAACTTTACCAATTATATTTGCTTATCCATTCTTCCAAAGATACTTTGTAAATGGATTAACAATTGGAGCAGTTAAAGAGTAATTAAATAGAATGATATTTTAAAGGGTTGTATCAATAGCAACTTAAAATAAAACTTATAAATATATTTCGAGAATTATTGGATTTAGCTAAGAATTTATAGTCATTACTCCGAAGAATTTACTAAAGTTTCGAAACTTGCGATCCTTCGGACAGTCTCAACTTTTTAACGTAAACTCTTCTACGTAATGGCTTAAATTCTAAAGCTTATCCAAATATTCTCTTCATACTATTTATAAGTTTTATTATTTTAAGTTTTGATACAACCTTTTTGTTAAAGTTTGAGGTTTGTAGAAAATAAGGATAAGGAGAAAATTAGTATGAGATTTATATCAGAAAGAATAAGAAAGACTTATGAAGAAATAGGAAGACATGTTTATTCTAATACTTTAAACATAGATAATTATAAATTTATAGCAGGAAAGTATGATAATATAGATGAAATAAAAAATGCACCTGAAGAAGGATGGATAGATTTTAAAACAGGGGATCTTTGGGGAGAGGAAAGTCATGGATGGTTTAAAACTTCTGTTAAGGTTCCAGAGGAATTTGCAGGACAAACTATTGCTTTAAGCTTTCATACTTTTTTAGGAGATTGGGATAATACTACAAATCCACAGTTTATCCTTTATGTAAATGGAGAACATATTCAAGGGTTAGATGTAAATCATCAGGAAACAATATTAACTCATAATGCTGTGGCAGGAGAAGTTTATAATATAGACTTACATGCACATATAGGAAGAATTGAGGACAAAAAATCAACTTTACATGGTAAGCTAGTAACAATAGATGAAGAAGCTAGAAAATTATACTTTAATTTAAGTGTTCCTCACATAGTAGCAACTAAATTACATGAGGAAGATAAGAGAAGAATAGACATGTTAACTGTGTTAAATGACACAATAAACTTAATTGATTTAAGAAGACCATTTACAAAAGAGTACAATGAAAGCCTAAAAATTGCTAATAAATATATAGAAGAAAATTTCTATGATAAAATGTGTGGACATGAAGATATGGTAGCTACTTGTGTTGGTCATACTCATATAGATGTGGCTTGGCTTTGGACTGTAGCTCAAACAAGAGAAAAGGTTGCAAGAAGTTTCTCAACAGTATTAAAGCTTATGGAGGAATATCCAGAATACATATTCATGTCTTCTCAACCTCAACTTTATAAATTCTTAAAAGAAGATCATCCAAAGGTTTATGAGAAAGTTAAAGAAAAAGTAATAGAAGGGGTTTGGGAGCCAGAAGGAGCAATGTGGCTTGAAGCTGATTGTAATGTAACTTCAGGAGAATCCTTAATAAGACAAATATTACATGGAAAAAGATTCTTTAAAGAAGAATTTAATGTGGATAATGAAATACTTTGGCTTCCAGATGTTTTTGGATATTCAGCAGCACTTCCTCAAATATTAAAAAAATCTGATGTTAATTATTTTATGACAACTAAGATTTCATGGAATCAAATTAATAAAATGCCTTATGATACTTTTATGTGGAAAGGAATAGATGGAACAGAAATATTAACTCATTTTATAACTACAACTTACCCAGATCAAGATCCATTTAAGGAAACTATGACAACATACTGTGGAAATATTCATCCAGGTTCAATAATGGGAGCATGGAATAGATATCAGCAAAAAAATATAAATAATGATGTTTTAGTTGCCTTTGGATTTGGAGATGGTGGCGGTGGTGCTACTTATGAAATGCTTGAAAATGGAAAGAGACTTTCTAAGGGAATACCAGGAGCACCTAAGGTTAAAATAGGTAAGGCTAAGGATTACTTTAAGAAATTAGAGGAAACTGTAAAAGATAATAATAAACTTCCAAAGTGGGTTGGAGAATTATATCTTGAGTATCATAGAGGAACTTATACTTCAATGGGAAGAAATAAGAGAGATAATAGAGTATGTGAAAATCTATATACTTCAGCAGAGAAATTTAACTCAATGGCTATGTTGTTAGGAAAAAACTATCCTTTAGCTGATTTAAATGCTGCTTGGGAAACAATACTTTTAAATCAATTCCATGATATTTTACCAGGTTCATCAATTAAAGAGGTTTATGATGTAACTAAGGAAGAATATAAAGATTTAATTGAAAAAGGAAATAACTTTGTAGGTTCAGCTTTAGATAATATAACATCAGAAATAAACTTAAAGGAAAGAAGTGTTATTGTATTTAACTCTCTAGGATTTGAAAGAGATGATATAGCTACTTTTGATGTTCCAGAAGATATAGAAAATCCCGCTGTATTAGATGGAGAGGAAGAAATTATTTGTCAAAGAATAGATGATGGGGAAAAAGCAATTTTCTTTGCTAAAGGAATACCTGCAAATGGATATAAGAGCTTTAAAATAATAGAATCTACCAATAAAGAAGTAGAGTATGTATCTCTAAGTGAAAAAGAAGCTGAAAATGACTTCTTAAGAATTAAATTCAATGAAGAAGGAAATATAGTTTCATTATTTGATAAGAGAGCAGAAAGAGAAGTATTAAAAGAAGGAACTTTAGGAAATAGACTTCAAGCTTTTGAAGATAAGCCTATGGAATATAGCAACTGGGATATAGATATATACTACAAAGAAAAAATGTGGAATGTTGATGATGTTCAAAACATTGAAGTGGTGGAAGAAGGTCCAGTAAGAAGCACATTAAGAATTGAAAGAAAATTCTTAGAGTCTACTATAGTTCAAAATATTTATGTTTATAAAGATTTAGATAGAATAGATTTTAATTCATATGTTGATTGGAAAGAACATGAAGTATTATTAAAAACTTCATTCCCAATAGATTTAAATGCTACAGAGGCTACTTATGAAATTCAGTATGGTAATGTTAAGAGACCAACTCATAGTAATACATCATGGGATGAAGCTAGATTTGAAGTTTGTGGACAAAAATGGGCTGACCTTTCAGAGGGAGACTTTGGGGTATCCTTATTAAATAATTGTAAGTATGGTCATGATATACAAGATGGAGATATGAGACTTACTTTATTAAAATCAGGAACACATCCATGGACTGAAACAGATCAAGAGGAGCATTTCTTTACTTATTCTATTTATCCTCATATGGGTACATGGAAAGATGCTCATACAGTTCAAAAGGCTTATGAATTAAATCAACCTTTATATACAAAGGTTTGTGAAAAACATGAGGGAATATTAGAGGATACTTTAGGCTTAGTAAAAGTGAATAAAGATAATATAATGATTGAGGTTATTAAAAAAGCTGAAGATACAGATCATTTAATAATTAGGATGTATGAATTCTTTAATAGTAGAACTAAGGCTACTTTAGAATTCTCAAGGGAAATAGAAGAAGCCTTTGAATGTAACTTGATGGAGAGAAACTTAGAAGAAGCTAAATTTGAAGGAAAGAAAATAGAGTTTACTATAAATCCATTTGAAATAAAAACATTTAAGGTTAAATTAAAATAATAAAAAAAGAGGCTATATCAAATTGAAGTAAGTTCATTTTTGATATAGCCTCTTTCTATGTTTATTTTTATAGCTTAAAGCCTAAGTAAATTTCAAATACAGCGATTATAATAAAGTAAATACCTATTATAAATGGTGTAGCAATTAAGAATGAGATTGGCTCAAATAATATTAATAATCCTAATATTATTAATAATATAGAATAAAGTGTTGTAGCATTGAAACCAAAGCTTTTATAAGTAAACTCACCAACAAGCAAGAATATACCGTTAACTAATGCCCAAGAACCATAGAATATAACTAATACGTCAATACTTTCTAGTGGAACAAAACATAGCATTAAACCAAATAATACTGATATTATACCTGTAAAAATATATAAGCCTTTTCTTGAAGATTTAAAAGCTTTAATTATTGTAAATATACCTGAACCAATTATTAATATACCTGCTACTATTGTGAAATATAGTAATGAGTCCATTGGTTTAATAAAGAATAAGATACCTACAATTGCCATTAGAATTCCTTCTAATATACAAAATATTTGTGCACTTTTTCCCATTTAAATCACTCCTTAATTTTTTAAAAAGTTTGTTATATAGAAATTTAAGAAATATTACTATAAGTAAATAATAACATTTGTTTAAAAAATGTTCATATTTTAAATTTAACATATATTTTTTTATTGGCATATAAATTTGATACTTTTCAATTAAAGCAATAAAAAAAGTAATAATATTTCTGATGAAAAGGTATTTATTAGAAAAAATATGAAATGTTTTAGGGGAGATAATAAAGTATATAATTTTATTAAATTTATAAATAGAGAATGTCAAATAAATATAAAAAAACTCCACTATGAAAATGTTTAGATGGGCTATATAATAAACCTGTAAACGATATTAAGGGATTTGAAAAACAAAGGTTTAATAGGGAGGAAAACGTAATGTTAAAATTCAAGAAACTAATAGCTTTAACAGCTTGTGCAATGTTAACTACTTCAGTTGCATTAACTGGATGTGGAGCAGACAAAACAGCAAATGCTGGAGAGGGAGAAACAGTAAAACTTACTTGGTATACAATTGGACAAACACCAAAAGATTTAGACATGGTTCAAGAAAAAGCTAATGAATATTTAAAAGAAAAGATCAATGCTACTATTGATATGAAATTTATTGATTACGGTGATTACACTCAAAAAATGGGAGTTATAATAAATTCAGGAGAACCATATGACTTAGCATTTACTTGTTCATGGGCTAACCCATATCTAGAAAATGCTAGAAAAGGAGCTTTCTTAGAAATAGACGAATTATTAGAAACTAAAGGTAAAGAAATGAAGTCTGTTATAGATGAAAGATTCTGGGAAGGTGCTAAAATAGATGGTAAAACATATGCAGTTCCAAACCAAAAGGAAATAGGAGTTGCACCTATGTGGGTATTCACTAAGGAATATGTTGATAAATACAACATACCATATCAAGATATCCATACTTTAGAAGATTTAGAGCCATGGTTAAAAGTTATCCATGAAAATGAGCCAGATGTTACACCTTTATACATAACAAAAGGATTCTCAGCACCAGCTTACTTCGATCAATTAGTTGATCCAGTAGGAGTTGAGTACGGAGATGAAAGCTTAAAGATTAAAAATATGTTTGAAACAGATAAAATGAAGAGCGAATTAGAAACTTTACAAAAGTACTATGATGCTGGATATATAAATGCTGACTCAGCTACAGCTAAGGATGATAAAGCAGTTAAGAGATTTGTAACTAAAGCTGATGGACAACCATATGCTGAGGGATTATGGTCAAAGGATCTAGGATATGAAGTAGTTGCATCACCAATAATGGAAACTCATATTACTAATGGTTCAACTACAGGTTCAATGATAGCTATTTCTAAGACTTCAGAGCATCCAGAAAAAGCTATGGAATTCTTAAACTTATTAAACACTGACGTATATTTAAGAAACTTACTTAACTATGGTATAGAAGGTACTCACTATGAAAAAACTGGTGATACTCAAATAAAATTAACTGATAAAGCTAAAGACTACTCAGTTGGATACTATACTTTAGGTAACTTATTCATAACTTATACTTTAGATAACGAACCAGTTGATAAATGGAAAGAATTCGAAGCATTTAATGATGCATCAGTTGAATCACCTGCTTTAGGATTCAAATTCAACACTGAAAAAGTAAGTAATCAAATAGCTGCTATAAACAACGTTCTTGAAGAGTTTAAATCAACTATATACAGTGGATCAGTTAATGAAGCTGAATATTTAGATAAAATGAACAAGAAATTAAAAGAAGTTGGAATAGACGAAGTAATTTCAGAAATGCAAAGTCAAATAGATGCATGGAAAGCTGAGAATGGAAAATAATATAATTTAAAAATAAGTGTAAACTCTATGCCAAGCATAGAGTTTACTTTTATAAAAATATAAATAAAAAATTAGGAAAGTATTCTTACATAATCTAAGGAGTAGATTATAAGTATATGCATAGCGGGGGATGATTTTATATGAAAAAATATGTTGTTATTGATATAGGAGGCACAAGTATAAAACATGCTTTGATGACTGAAAGTGGAGATATTTTAGAAAAGGGAAGCATGAAAACTGAAGGGGATAATATAAATCTTTTTATTGAATCCATAGGAAAAGTTGTTGATTCATATAAAGAAAAAAATGAGGTTTTTGGATTAGCATGTAGTTCGCCAGGTGCCGTAGATGTTAAAACAGGATTTATAGGGGGAGGAAGTGCAATTCCGTGCATACATGGTCCAAATATAAAAGAGCTTTTAGAAAAAAGATGTGGTTTAAAAGTTTCTATAGAAAATGATGCAAATTGCGCTGGATTAGCAGAAGGATGGCTTGGATCAGCTAAAGGAGTAGAAAATTATGCATGTATTGTAATTGGCACAGGAATAGGTGGATGCATAGTTATAAATGGAAGAATTTTAAGAGGAAAGCATCTTCATGGGGGAGAATTTGGTTATATGTTTACTAGAGATAGTGAAGGATTAACAGATAGAATTTGGAGTGAAGTTTCCTCTACAAATGCTTTAGTTACAAGGGTATCTAAATTAAAAGGAATAGAAAAATCAGAACTTGATGGCAAGAAAGTTTTTGAAATGGCTGAAGATGGAGACGAGGAAGTTAATAAGGAAATAGAATCATGGTATATGGACCTTGCAAGAGGAATATACAATATTCAATATATAGTTGACCCTGAAAAAATTGTTATTGGTGGAGCTATAAGTGCTAGGGATGGATTTGATAAGAAAATAAATGAAAAACTTGCTTTACTAAAAAGTGATATAGCAACTTTAGATATAAGTGTTGAAAAATGCAAATTTCAAAATGATTCAAATTTAATAGGAGCATTATATAACTTTCTTTTTATTAGAAAATAAATCTTATTATTTAAAGAAAAATCATATAGATAAAAAGGAGAGAATATTATGACGCAATTAAATTACAGAGAGAACTTAAATATGAAATTTAAAGCTTATAATGGTGGATTAAGAGTTTTTAAAAATTATGAGATTAATGATAATAATATAAATATTTATTTTTCAAATATTAAAATAACTCTTACTATATTTGAAAATGATATAGTTAAAGTTTTTATTGGAGACAAATGCGAGGAAAGCATTTCAACTAATGGTGTAGTAGGTGATTTAGGAAAAGGTGAATTTATAGTAGAAGAGGATTCAAACTTTTTAGTTATAAAGGGAAAAAAGGTTTTAACCTTTGTAGATAAAAATACTACAGAGATAAGTTTTAGAGACTTAGAAGGAAATATAATAAATGAAGATTTTCAGCCGAGTTTTAAAGATGAGAAAGGAAATGTGTACATATCAAAGGTAAATGATTGTTTAGCATATTATGGACTTGGAGAAAAGGGTGGAGATTTAAATAAAAAGGGATGTTATACAGAAAATTTTAATACTGATGATCCAGAGACTGATGATGATTCCGTAACTTATTACAAGACAATTCATTTTTATGTTGCCTTAAAAGAAGAAGCTACCTATGGAATATTCTTTGATAATAGCTTTAGAAGTTATTTTGATATGGGAAAGGAAATGGGAGATAGGATTTTCTTTGGAGCAATAGGAGGACAAATTCAATATTACTTTATTCCAGGAGAAAATATTAAAGAGGTAGTTAAGAATTATACTGCTTTAACAGGGAGAATGGAGATGCCACCTCTTTGGAGCTTAGGATATCAACAATGTAGATTTAGTTATTTTAGCCAAGAGGAAGTAAGAGAGTTAGTAAAAACCTTTGAAGAAAAAGATATTCCATTAGATGTAGTTTATTTAGATATAGATTACATGGATGGATTTAGAGTTATGACTTTTAAAACTCCTAATTTTGATGATGCAGCTGGTCTTATTAGTGATTTAAAAGAAAAAGGAATAAGAACTATTACTATTATTGACCCTGGTGTTAAGGTGGATGAAGAGTACCCTGTATTTAAAAGAGGGAAAGAAGGGAATCATTTTACTAAGAAGCTAGATGGAGAAATATTTATTGGGGCAGTTTGGCCAGGTGATAGTGCTTTCCCTGACTTTTCAAATAATGATTGTAGAGAATGGTGGAAAAGTGAACTTAAAAAATTCATAAGTGAACATGGCATGGATGGAATTTGGAATGATATGAATGAACCTTGCGTGTTCAATAATGATCATAAAACAATGTTAGAAAGCTGTCTTCATAATAGTGATAATGGAGTTATAGAACATAAGGAGTTTCATAATAGATATGGCTTTGAAATGAGCAGATGTTCTAAGGAAGCGCAAGAAGAACTACATCCTAATGAAAGAGAATTTTCAATGACTAGAGCTACTTATGCTGGCGGGCAAAGATATTCATCAGTTTGGACTGGAGATAATATGAGCCTTTGGAGCCAAATGAGAATGTCAATATCAATGAATGCTAATTTGGGAATCAGTGGATTTTCTTTTGTTGGAAATGATGTTTCAGGTTTTGGATTAGATTCAAGTGAAGAATTATTTATAAGATGGATGGAAATGGGGCCATTTATTCCTATATTCAGAAATCACTCAAATATGTATACTAGAAGACAAGAACCATGGGCTTTTGGACCAAGAGCTGAAAAAATAGCAAAGAAATCTATTGAATTAAGATATGAGTTACTTCCATATATTTATGATTTATATTATATATCACATAAAGAAGGACTTCCTATATTTAGACCTATGATAATGGAATATGAGAAAGATATGAATCTTTTAAATATAAGAGAACAATTTATGTTAGGTGAAAATATGCTTGTTGCACCAGTATTATATGAAGGGGAAAGAAGCAAAACTATATATTTACCAAAGGGAAGTTGGTTTAATTATTTTACAATGGAGAAGTTACAGGGAGGAAAGTGGTATAAGCTTCCTTGTGAATTAGATGAAATTTTAGTTTTTGTTAAAGAAGGATCAATAATACCAACATATAATAAGAAATTTAGAAATGTTAAAGAAAGACCAAAGAATATACTTCTTAAGGTTTTTGGAGAGAATGCTAAGGGATTCCACTATAATGATGATGGACATACTATGGAATATTTAGAGGGAAAATATACTTATATGGACATAAAAGTTGTAGATGGAAAAGAAGAACTTAAGCTTATTAATAATGGATATAGTATAGAAGATATAGAAATTCAAATAATAAAATAATCTATAATAAATTATTTTTATATATACTCATGTTTATTTAGATAATAGGCATGAGTATTAATTTTTATTTTTTTGATAAAATTATTTTAATGTTAACATTTGAAATAAAAGTAAGTTATTGCAAGAAAATGGAAGTTGTGGAGAGTTAAATTTAGCAGATCTATCTTAATAAAGAAATTTCACTATATTGCTTTAATTTTAATAGGATGTTAAAATTAATGGGTAATATTTAACGTTAAAATAATTTATGACAAGTTTTCTATGAATTCTTTTAAAAATAGACAAGTATTTTTAAGAAAATTTATATGAAAGCTACTAAAATTTAATGATTAGGAGGGAAAAGTACATGGGTAATAGTAATGACGGAAAAAAACTTATGTGGTATAACCTTGGTTTAATGGCCTTTGTATCAGTTTGGGGCTTTGGTAACGTAGTAAATAACTTCGCAACTCAAGGGTTAACCGTAGTAACTTCATGGATATTAATAATAGCTTTATATTTCGTACCATATGCACTTATGGTTGGAGAATTAGGCTCAACTTTTAGAGATAGTAAAGGTGGAGTAAGTTCATGGATAGGTAAAACAATGGGACCTACATTAGCTTACTTAGCAGGTTGGACTTATTGGGTGGTACATGTGCCTTATTTAGCGCAAAAACCACAAGCAGTACTTGTTTCATTAGGATGGGCAGTATTCCAAGATGGAAGCACTATAAAAGGTATAGATTCTAAAATTATTCAATTAGTATGTTTAGTAGTATTTTTATTCTTTGTATGGATTGCTTCAAGAGGAGTAAATTCATTAGGGAAAATAGGTACAATAGCAGGAACAGCAATGTTTGTTATGTCTATTCTTTATATAATACTTATGTTAACAGCACCTGCTATTACAGGAACTTCTATAGCAAGTCCAAATATGACTTCTATAAAAACCTATATACCGAAATTTGATTTTGCCTATTTTACCACTATAGCTATGTTAGTATTCTCAGTTGGAGGAGCTGAAAAGATATCTCCATATGTTAATAACATGAAAGATTCTAAAAAAGGTTTCTCAAAAGGTATGATAGCCTTAGCTATAATGGTTGCAGTTACAGCACTTCTTGGATCAGTAGCAATGGGAATGATGTTTGATGCAAATAATGTTCCTGATGACTTAATGTTAAATGGTGCTTACTATGCATTCCAAAAGTTAGGTAACTATTATGGAATAGGAAATTCTTTATTAATATTATATGCATTAGCAAACTTTGCAGCTCAAGTTTCAGCATTAGTATTCTCAATAGATGCTCCATTAAAAGTTTTATTATCAGATACTGATGCAAGATATGTTCCAATAGCATTAACTAAGACTAATAAGAATGGGGCTCCAATAAACGGATATATAATGACTTCTATTTTAGTTGGAATATTAATAATAGTTCCAGCTTTAGGAATTGGAAACTTCAATGCTTTATTTACTTGGTTATTAAAATTAAATGCTGTTGTTATGCCAATGAGATATTTATGGGTATTCTTAGCTTACATAATGTTAAGAAAAGCTATAAAAGGAAAGTTCAAATCAGAGTACAAATTTGTTAAAAATGATAAATTTGCAATGTTAATAGGTACTTGGTGTTTTGTATTTACAGCATTTGCTTGTATCTTAGGTATGTTCCCAACAGATGTTAAAGCATTCTCAGGAGAATGGATTTTCAGAGTAGGAATGAATATTGGTACACCTTTAGTATTAATAGGATTAGGTTTAATCTTACCTAAGATAGCTAAGAGAACTAACGGACAAGCATACGAGGATGCAGTAAGAGAAGCTACAGCAACAAAGTTAGAACTTAATTAGTAAAAAAAGGCACTCTATAGAGTGTCTTTTTTTTATACAATTATATAATTATATTTGGTGATTTTATTAGATTAATTATAATGACAAAATATATGAAATATGATAATATGATAATTACAATATATTTTGATAATCAAACAAAATATTGTCAGAGATTAAAAAGAATAGATAAAGGGCTAAAGAAAATATGAGCCTTTAAAAATAATAAATGGAAAAGAAGAAGGGAGAGAAATCTTAATGATAGTAGAACCAAAGTTTAGAGGATTTATATGTACTACATCACATCCTACAGGTTGCAAAAAAAATGTTGAGAATCAAATAGAGTACGTAAAAGAAAATGGAAAGATAGAGGGAGCTAAAAGAGTACTTGTATTAGGGGCTTCCACTGGATATGGATTAGCAAGTGCTATTGTGGCTTCAGAAGCATGTGATGCGGAAGTTTTAGGTGTTTCATTTGAGAGAGAGGCAAAAGGGAAAAGAACAGCTTCAGCAGGTTGGTATAACATAGAATCATTAAAGAAATTTTCAGAAGGTGAAGGAAAGAAATTCATATCAGTAAATGGAGATGCTTTTTCTAATGAAGTTAAAAATGAAGTTATAGATTTAATAAAAGAAAATATGGGAAAAGTAGATTTAGTTATATATTCCTTAGCAGCTCCAAAGAGAAAGGATCCTGTTTCAGGAGAAGTTTATAGTTCTTGTTTAAAAACTGTAGGAGCTCCATTTACTAGTAAAACTTTAGATTTCCACACAGGAGAAATACAGGATATTACTATTAATCCAGCTACAGAGGAGGAAATAGAAGGTACTAGAAAAGTAATGGGTGGAGAAGACTGGATGCTATGGATTGAAGCATTAAAAGAAGCTGATGTTTTAGAAAAGGGCATTAAAACAATAGCTTATTCATATATTGGACCAGAAGTTACCTATCCAATATACAGAGAAGGAACTATAGGAAGAGCTAAAAATGATTTAGAAAAAACTGCAGGAGAGATAACTAAGGTTTTAAAATCATTAGATGGAGAAGGATATATATCTGTAAATAAAGCTTTAGTAACACAAGCTAGTTCAGCTATTCCAATAGTATCTTTATATATTTCAATTCTTTATAAAGTTATGAAAGAAAAAGGTACTCATGAGGGTTGCATTGAGCAAATATACAGAATGTTTAAAGAGCTTTACGAAGGAAACTTAAATTTAGACTCAGAAAATAGAATTAGAATAGATGATTTAGAGATGGCTGAGGATGTACAAAAGGCTATTGAAGAAATATGGCCACAAATAACTAGTGAGAATGTTTTTGAATTAAGTGATGCAGAAGATTTTAAAAAGGAATTTTTCAAGTTATTTGGATTTGGTTTAGAGGGAGTAGATTACTCAGAGGATGTTGATATAACAACAGTTTAATACAAAAATATTATTTAAATAATTTTAAAAAATATGAAAAGGTCATACTTTAGTTAATTTACTAGAGTAAGGCCTTTTATATTTTATTTAAAGTTAATTTATTTAAGAATTTATAGTTGCTTTTTGTATGGCAATGTATTTTTATATTTTGAATAAAACTTAATTGTATCTAAAAAATAATAAATAGTGATAATATAATGATTATTATTCCTGCAATTAAGTTACTGTTTTTTGAAATATTTTTACTTTTTATTGTTTTTGATAAATAGAAGCCTAAGGAGATAAATATCAATGAAATAATAAAGGTTGATATTGTTGTAAAGGCAATATTAAGTCCAGAGATGCTGGCACCTATTCCTAAACCAAAGTTGTTTAAAGCTAAGGCCAAGGATAAAGCTAGGGATTCTTTAAAATCAATATTACCAGACTTATCTTTATCTGCAACTTCTGGATTTTCTAATATAAAGGTGGGAGAGGAATTATTCTCACTATTATGTGAGGTTAGGATTTTTTTCTCTTTGAAATAAGAATATATAGAATAAAAACCTAATAAAAGAAGAACTAAACCACCTATAATATCTCCTAATTTAACAGGAATTAAATCCACTAAAAATTTTCCAAGTATCATTGAAATAAAAGTTCCTAAAGCAGATATGGATGCTATGACAAGGGTACTTGAAAAATTTATTTTTATGTCTTTTAAACCATATGCTAAAGAAACAACAAGTATATCTAAACTTGCAGCAATTACAAAAAGAAGTATACTTAAAAAGCTCACTTTTTCTGCCTCCAAAATTTTACTGTTAATTCCAATATATTTTATTAATATATAAATTGTGACAATTTTGGAGGGGTAGTAAGTTTAAGGCTGAGAAATATAATAAGATAATTCCTTAGGGGGAAACTCTATTTTTTTTACTAACTTTGTTAAATAAACTTTAGCTTTTTCATATTCTTTTTCATTAATGAGCTTTTTAAAATATAGGCTTTCCCTATTACTTATGTGATCTTTTAAAATATTAAAAGCTAGTTCTAAAGAGTATTTAAATCCTATTATATCTTTAGGAGATAGTAATAAGTTATCTAAATAATTATAAAATTCTATTAAACCTTTAGAAAAGGAGTTAAGATTTTTCTGAAAGTCTTTATCGTATTGAAGCAAAAGTAATTTATAATTTTCTATCTCTTCCCTATAAGCTTTAGAGTTTAATGTTTTATTTATTTCTTTTAAGGAGTTTATACACTTAATTGCAGAAACATCCTTATCCTTAACCTCTAACATTATGTCAGGAGAAAACTCTTTAACCTCCTCATAATATTCTAAAAAACTATTTATAGAAATTGAAGGAGAGTGGGACCCTTTCTTTTTAAAAATATCCTGCTCACTATAATGTACTTTCATATTTCCATCTAACTCTTTATTCCATGTTTTAATAATAAGTGAGTAAATTTTTTTTAAACTATAGGAATTATCCCCATAGCATATATTATGTAAATTATCAAATATAACAGGAATGTTTAATTTACTAGAAATATCTAATACATCATCTAGAGAAAAATTTCTCTCATCATTTTCTATGACTAATCGCTTTTTAGAAGAATCTGAAAGTTTCTTAAATCCCTTTAAAAAGTTTTCCTTTGCTAATTTTTTATCTCCATATACCCCTCCTATATGAAGTATTATTTTATTTTTATAATCTACATTTAAGGAGTCTAAAAACTCACAGTGATACTCAATATCCTTTATAGATTTGTATAATACATCCTCTTTAGGGGTGTTTATTACTGTATATTGACCAGGATGCATAGAAACTCTAATTTTATTATTTTTAATAAAAGTTCCTATGGTTTCTAATTCATATTTAAATTCTTTTTGCCAGCTTATATTATTTATTTCATGGGAACCTAAGGGGATAATGTCTGAGCCTATTCTAAATAAGTAAATATTATTTTTAATATTCCATTCTAATATTTTTTGTAAATCATCTAAATTTTGCTTTGTAATAGAAAGGAATTTATCCTTAGAAAAATCCTTTAGTAATATTCTACGATTTGTTCTAGCATTTGTAGTTATTGGAGTACAAGCATATCCTATTTTCATATATAATCAATCCTTTTCAAAATATTAATTATATATTTTGCATTTAAATAAAAAATAAAACAAAAAGTTTTAGAAACGTATTAACTTTTAAGTATTACTTTAATAATTAAATATAAAGAATTATTATAATATAGATAGTAAAATTATTCTAAATTAACAAAATATAAAACTACAGTAATCATTGCTTTTATTTATAAATTAATAAATTTGTAATAATTCATAAGGGGGTTATATGGCAAAATTATATTATGAAAAAAGATATATTTAGATTTAAGGATATATAAGAAGTTTGTAAATTTGGTTTATTGTAATTAAATATATAAATTTAAATTAAATCTAAAGGACAGTGATGTTAATGTAACTATAGGGTATATGAAAATCTTTGTAAAAGGTTTAAAAGATGGGGTGAAGTTTTAGACTTAGATTAATACACTGAAGAACATGACGATTATATGGTTAGTAAAACACTATTAATTAAATGCTAATAAGAAAGAAATTTAAAAATTTCTTAGGAAAATTCAAGAGGAACCTTTATTAAATAATGGTTGTTTACAATAAAAAGATTATTTCAAAAAATATGGAGCTAAATTTTTAGAGGTTTAAAACATATAAAATAGATGAATAGTAATATTTTAAGTTTTGGTGCAATTGATTCATAAAATATATTTTGTTTTATGAATCAATTGCTATGAAAATTTTACGATGATATTTATTCTAAATTGATGATTTTATTCCATTTATCATGTTTTTTTGATAATTTATTAAAAAATAACAAAAAAATATATTTTACAAAATATATAAACAACTGTTATAATGTCAGAGGTTAATTTAAATTATAGGAGTGGAATTTATGGAAAAGTATATATTTTGGGTAACAGCTATTTTTCAAATAGGCGTATTTGCTCTAATGCTATACTATTTATTCATAGCGTTATTTGGATTCTATAAGAAAAAAGATACAAAGACTTTTGAGCCTCAAAAGAAATTTGCAATGCTTGTAGCAGCCCATAATGAAGAAGTAGTTATAGAAAATCTAGTTGAAAGTTTAAAACATTTAGATTATCCAAAAGAATTATATGATATATTTGTTATTGCAGATAACTGTACTGATAATACTGCTAAGATTGCAAGAGCAGCAGGGGCAAATGTATTTGAAAGATTTAATAAAGAGAAGAGAGGTAAGGGTTTCGCATTAGAATGGATGTTTGATAAAATATTCAAAATGGATACTCATTACGATGGAATAGCAGTTTTTGATGCCGATAACTTAGTTGATAAGAATTTCTTAAAAGAAATGAACAATAAAATGTGTGAAGGATTTAAGGTTGTTCAAGGATATATAGATTCTAAGAATCCACAAGATTCATGGATAACAGAATCTTATGCCATAGCATTTACATCAGCTAATAGAATGCTTCAATTAGCTAAGAGTAATATAGGGCTATCAGCTCAAATAGGTGGAACAGGATTCGTTATAGATACTGCAACTCTTAAAAAGTTAGGATGGGGAGCTACTTGCTTAACAGAAGACTTAGAGTTTAGTTGTAAGCTTATATTAAATGGAGAAAAAGTAGGTTGGGCACATGATGCCATAATATATGATGAAAAACCATTAACTTTAAAAGCTTCATGGAACCAAAGAAAGAGATGGATGCAAGGATTTGCAGATGTTGCTACT
The DNA here is from genome assembly GCF_023921145.1 of Clostridium sp. 16K-1-R1. Classification (NCBI taxonomy): domain Bacteria; kingdom Bacillati; phylum Bacillota; class Clostridia; order Eubacteriales; family Clostridiaceae; genus Clostridium; species Clostridium sp. 16K-1-R1. The sequence goes on along the minus strand of NZ_CP046515.1, from coordinate 2,590,196 downwards.
AGATATGGAATGAAACTTTTAAAGAAATCTATAAAAGATAGAAGCTTAGTTGCTTTTGACTGTACTTTATATGTAATGCAACCATTTGTTACTTTAGCAACTGGATTAGCTGGTTTATTAACTTTTGTACAAATAAGAGCAGTAGATGGTCTTGGAATATTCGTTATAAGTTATTTATTTAATGCCACAGTATGGCAATTATTCTGTGTATTCCAATTCTTATTAACACCATTTGCTTTATTATTTGATAAAAAGATGAGCGGAAAGTTATTCGTAGTTTTAGGACTATATGCATGTAACGTATTTATACAACCATACTTAATAAATCAATTAGGTATATTAGACAATATAATGTTATTAACATTATTCAATGTGGCTTATATAGGAATATTCTTAATAGGAACATTATTATTCCTAGGAAAGAGAAATTTCCAAATATTCTATAGATATTTAATTTATCCATTATACATATTAACTTGGATACCAATAACAATCCAAGGTATAATCGATAAAGATAAAAAAGAATGGTCACATACTAAACACGTTAGACAAATCGGAATATACGAAGTTTAATTATTATAAGACATCCATTAATGGATGTCTTATATTTTTGCTGTAAAAATGATTACGAGAGTATAAAGTTGACAATATTATTAGAAGATATTTATTTAAATAAGGTAAGTTTTTGTATTTTAAAATCTTTTGATATAATTAATAATCGTGAAGTACTATAAAGATATGTTCGATGGGAACAAATGTTTGACAATGTATTTTTAAAGAATTATACTATTTTAGTAAATTGAAAGGATGATATATAAATGTTTGGATTAATAAGTTATGAGGAGATATATGGACATGAGGACGAGTATATCTTTATAGATGTTAGAAGCCAAAAGGAAGCCTTTGAAGAGCCTATGATAGGGTCTGTAAATATCCCAGTGCTTTTAAATGAAGAGAGAGATGTAGTCGGAACTTTATATGTTAGAGAAAGTGCAGAGGCTGCAAAAGAGCAAGGAATAGAATTCATCTCTAGAAGATTGCCTGAAATATTTAAACAAGTTCAAGAGCTTTATAGAAATAAGCATGGTAAAAAACTTGTTATTTTTTGTGCAAGAGGTGGAATGAGAAGTGGAAGTCTACATTCATTACTAAATAGTTTAGGAATAAATTGTTATAAATTAGAAGGCGGATATAAAGCATATAGAAGTTTTATAATAAATAAAATAGAAGAATTCTCAAAGGAAATTGATTTTATAGTATTATACGGAAATACTGGTGTAGGAAAAACAGAAATGCTATATAAATTAGAAGAAAAGGGATATGATGTTTTAGACTTAGAAGGATGCGCAAATCATAGAGGTTCAATTCTTGGAGGAGTTGGATTAGGTGATTGCAATACTCAAAAGAGATTTGATGCATTAGTTTATGATAAACTTAGACATAGAAATTCTAACATTGTATTTATTGAAGGAGAAAGTAAAAGAATAGGAAGAATTCTAATACCTGATCCTTTATTTGAAAAGATGTATGAAGGTGCAAAACTTAAAATAAGTGCAGATCCAGAGATTAGAGCAGAGAGATTAGTTAAGGAATATACTGCCTTTGAAAATGTAAATGAACAATTAGATGAAGCTTTAGGAGTTCTTAAAAAGCATATAAGTCAAGAAAGAGTGGAACAATATAAAGACTTAGTAGCCAAAGGTGACTATAAGAAAGTAGCCTTAGAACTTATGGAAAAATATTATGATCCTAGATATGGAACAAGTGCAAAGAAAAAAACATTTAGAAATGAATTAGAGATAAATGACATAGAAAATGAATTATTTAAATTAGAGGAAATATATAAAGAGATTTCAGAGGAATTAAGGGAGGATGTATATGAGCAATAAAAATAACAATTATGATGTTACCTCTTTAACTTCTTTAGAAAAGTTAGAACCAGTAAGAGTAAGACCAGGAATGTACATAGGTTCTACAGGAAGCAAGGGACTTCATCATTGTATATGGGAAATATTAGATAACTCTATAGACGAAATATCAAATGGATATGGAAATAAGGCTAAGGTTATTTTAAATAAAGATAAAAGTGTAACTGTAATAGATAATGGAAGAGGAATTCCTACGGGAATGCATCCAATAAAGAAAAAAACTGGTGTTGAAATGGTATTTACAGAGCTTCACACTGGTGGTAAGTTTAATAACCAAAACTATAAGACTTCTGGAGGACTTCATGGTGTTGGAGCAGCCGTTGTTAATGCCTTATCAAGATGGCTAGAAGTTGAAGTAAAACAAAATGGAAAAATATATAGACAAAGATTTGAATATGCTTATGACAAAGAGCTTAAAAAAGATATGCCAGGAACACCAGTAACTCCATTAGAAGTAGTAGGAGAATCTAAGGAAACTGGAACAAAGGTTACTTTTTTACCAGATAGAGAAGTATTTTCAACATCAGATTTTAAATTTGACATAATAGATGAAAGATTACAAGAATTAGCTTTCCAAAATAAAGGAATAAGATTAGAACTTATTGATAATAGAAAAGAAGAAAGCGTAAGTAAAGAATATTACTCTGAAAGAGGACTTTTAGACTTTATAGATTATTTAAATGAAAGTAAAACCCCTCTGCATCCAACTCCTGTTTTATTTGAAGGAGAAAAAGAAGTAAATAACATACAAATGTATGGAGAGATATGTCTTCAATTTACTGATTCAACAACAGAGAATATAGTTAGTTACGTAAATAATATTCCTACTACAGAAGCTGGTACTCATGAGACTGGTTTTAAAACAGGAATGACTCGTGCTTTTAAAGAATGGGCTAAAAAGCTTAACCTTATAAAAGAAAAAGATAAGGAATTTGAAGGTGATGATTTAAGAGAAGGTATGACAGCTATTGTCAGAATAAAAATCACAAATCCAGTCTTTGAAGGTCAAACAAAAACTAAGCTTGGAAATAATGAAGCTTACACAATGATGAATGATTTAGCTTACACTAAGTTTGGTCATTGGATAGAGGATAATAAAGAAGTTGCAACTATGATTATAAATAATGCCTTAGATGCAGCTGCTAGAAGAGAAAAAATTAAAAAGATTAATGATGCAGAGAGAAAGAAAATAGGAAAAGGAACAGCACCTTTAGCAGGAAAGGTTGCAGTATGCACATTAAAAAATAAAGAAGCTAATGAATTCATAGTAGTTGAGGGAGATTCAGCAGGTGGATCAGCTAAGCAAGCTAGAGATAGAAGATTCCAAACAATAATGCCTTCAAAAGGTAAAATAATGAATACAGAAAAACAAAAGTTAGAAAATGTTATAGCTTCTGAGGAATTAAAAATCTTTAACACTGCCATAGGTACAGGAATTTTAGATAATTATAATGAAGAAGATTTAAAATATGACAAAATAATAATAATGAGTGATGCTGACGTAGATGGATATCATATAAGAACTCTTTGGATGACATATATCTATAGATACATGAGACCTCTTATAGCTAATGGTCATCTTTATTTAGCACAACCACCTCTTTATAAAGTTGCTAAATCAGGTAAGGGTAAAGATAAGATTCTTTATGCTTATAGTGATGACGAATTAGAAGAAGTTAAAAAGAAGGTAGGAAAGGGAGCAACTATTCAAAGATTTAAAGGACTTGGAGAAATGAATCCAGACCAATTATGGGAGACAACTTTAAATCCAGAAACAAGAACTTTAGTACAAGTTACTATAGAAGATGCCGCTAAGGCTGAAAAAATGGTTTCTTTATTAATGGGTGATGTTGTTCAGCCTAGAAAGAACTATATGTATAAGTATGCTGAGTTCTAAAGGAGGAGATTAAATGGCTAAGAAGAATATTGAAATACCTAAGGATAATAATATTATTAGAATGCCTCTTGAAGAGGTTATGCCTGATAACTATTTACCTTATGCAGTAGAAGTTGCTAAGGATAGAGCACTTCCAGATGTAAGAGATGGATTAAAGCCTGTACACAGAAGAATTTTATATGGTGCATATATGTTAAAGGCTTTTCCAGATAAACCTTATTACAAATCAGCTAGAATAGTAGGGGATATACTAGGTAAATATCACCCACATGGAGATAGTTCAGTTTATGATGCCATGGTAATTCTAGCTCAAAATTTTAGTACAAGAGCTCCCCTTATTGATGGACACGGAAACTGGGGAAGTATAGATGGAGATGGAGCAGCGGCTATGAGATATACAGAGGCTAGACTTTCTAGTATATCTATGGAGATGCTTAGAGATATAGAAAAAAATGTAGTAGATATGGTTCCAAACTACTCAGATTCTGAAATGGAACCTAAGGTATTACCAGCTAGATATCCAAACCTTTTAGTAAATGGTACTTTTGGTATAGCAGTTGGACTTTCAACTAATATACCACCACATAATTTAAGAGAAGTTATAGATGGTACTTTAGCTTATATAGATAATAATGAAATTACTACTAGAGAATTAATGAATTATATAAAAGGGCCAGATCTTCCAACAGGAGGAGTTTTAATTGGTGAGAAAACTCTATTATCTGCTTATGAAACAGGTGAAGGAAAAGTAACTTTAAGAGCTAAGGCTAAAATTGAAACTTTAGAAAATGGAAGACTTGGAATAGTAATAACTGAATTCCCTTATAGAAGAAATAAGGCTAGAATACTTCAAACAATATCAGATATGACTGGTGACAAGAGACATGCTAAAGCTTTAGATGGAATAGTGGATATTAGGGATGAGTCAGATAGAACTGGTATAAGAGCCGTAATAGAATTTAAGAAGGCTGTAGATCACGATATGGCTGATAAGGTTCTTAAGTATCTTTATAAGAAAACTGATCTTCAAGGTAACATAAGCTTTAATATGGTTGCCTTAGCAGATGGAAAGCCAGAGACTATGGGATTAAAAACAATAATATCTCATTATGTAAACCATCAAAAGGATGTTGTTACAAGAAGAACAAAAAGAGAGTTAGAAGTAGCAGAAAAGAGATTCCACATAGTTGAAGGTTTCATAAAGGCTATAGGAATAATGGATGAAGTTATAGCTACAATTAGAGCTTCAAAATCAAAGAAAGATGCTCATGAGAATTTAGTTTCAAAATTTGGATTTACTGACTTACAGGCAGAGGCAATTCTAGAATTAATGCTTTATAGATTAACTGGATTAGAGATAAAAGTATTCCAAAAAGAGCATAAAGAGTTATCAAAGAAAATAAAGGCACTTAGAAAAATTTTAGAAAATGAGTCAGTTCTTTTAGGTGTTATAAAAGATGAATTAAAAGAAGTGGCTGAAGTTTATGGTGATGAAAGAAGAACTGCCTTAATAGAAGATGAAAGCGAAGCTAAGATAGATTTAGAAGAGTTAATAGTAGCAGAAGATGTTATGGTTACTCTATCAAATGAAGGATTTATAAAGAAGCTTCCTCTTAAGACTTATAATCGTTCAAATGTTGATGAAAATGAAATTGAATATAGAGAAGGAGATTATTTAAAATTCCTTATTAAATCAAATACTAAGGATACCTTAGCTATATTCACTGATAAGGGAACTGTTTATCAAATAAAATGTAATTCTGTAGCAGATAAGAAATGGAAAGATAAAGGAGAAAGACTTGAGGATTTAATAAGAGGATTAAGTTTAGAAGATGAAAAAATTATTGCTCTTGAATCAATTGAGAATTTCCTTCCAAACAAATGCTTTAAGTTTATAACTGCTAATGGATTAATAAAGAAGACTACTTTAGATAAATTTGTTACTGCTTACTCAAAGCTGATGGCTATAAAGCTTAAGAATGATGATTTATTAGCAAGTGTATCTTTAATAGATTCACAGGATGAAGAAAGATTTGTTGAAATTGAAACAACTAATGGATTAAACTTTGTTGTTTCAGAACCAGAATTAGAGTTTACAGATAGAAATATACTAGGAGTTCAATTGGTACCATTAAAGAGTGGTAATCAAATTAAGAGTATAAGATTTGTAGATAACTATGAATATAAAGAATTCATCATAGGAATAAATAAAAAGGGAAATATAAAAACTTTCAGCAATATGAATAGCAATTCTTATGAAAAGGTAAAGGTTAATTCCTTTAGAAATATAATTGCTTTCTCAAATAAAGGAAAGGTATTTAAATTCCCAGCATACTTACTTCAAAATACAGAAGAAAGTAATATTTCAGACTTAGTAGATGGATTTGAAAAGGATGAACTTATAATAAAAGTAGCACCTATAAATGAGTTTGGAAAAATAGGTGAAGATTTATTTGTTTACTTCTTCTCAAGAGAAGGATTAGTTAAAAAGACATCTTTAAGAGAGTTCTTAGGAGAATTTAATAATCAAATAGCTTATAAGTTTAAAACTCCAAAGGATGAATTAGTAAATGTAGATATAAATTTTGAAAATGCTACAGTAATCTTAGTAACTAAGAATGGTATGGGAATTAAATTTTTAGCTACAGCTATTAATCCAATGGGAAGAGTAGCTTCAGGGGTAACAGGAATAAGCTTAAAAGATGATAATAAGGTTATATTTGGTAAGGTTATACCACCATCTGAAGATATTGATGATAAAACTTTAGAGGCGTATAATGACTATAAAAAAGAATTAACTAGTAATTATGAAAAACTTATTTTAGAGTCTAAGCAAAAAGAAAAGGCTGAAGTCAATATTGAAGATATTAAACTACAAAATAGAGCAGGAAGAGGAAGTAGTTTAATGATTTTAGTATTGGAAGACTATATAAGGGACGTAATTATTAAGTAGGAGGTATGGTCATGAAAAAAGTATTAGTATTTTTAGCAGAAGGTTTTGAGACTATAGAAGCATTATCTGTTGTAGATGTTTGTAATAGGGCTAAGGTAACATGTCATGCATGTAGCCTTACAGAAAATAGAACTGTTAATAGTGCTCATGGAACAATGGTGCTTTGTGATAAATTAATATCAGATAATGATTTAGAAACTTATGATGCAATTGTACTTCCAGGTGGAATGCCAGGATCAACAAATCTTAGAGATAATGAGAAAGTACAATCATTAATAAAGAAATATAATAAAGAAAATAAAATTGTGGCTGCAATATGTGCAGCTCCAATAGCTTTAGCTAAGGCTGGAGTTATTGAAGGAAAGAAGGTTACAAGTTATCCAGGGTTTAAAGAGGAACTTGGAAATGTTAATTATGTAGAAGAGGACACAGTAGTTGTGGATGGAAACATAATAACTAGTAGAGGACCTGCAACTGCCTTAGTATTTGGATTAGAAATATTAAAAAAGTTAGGATATGAAAAAGAAGCAGAGGAAATAAGAGAGGGAATGCTTATTAACTTTTTCTTAGAAAAAGAAGGTAAGTAGAACTTTTATAATTTAAAGAGAGTTGTATCAAAATAACTTACAAATAAAATTTATAAACATATTTGGAAAATTACTTAGTTAATCTAAGAAGTTTATAGTAAATATTCCATTTATAAATTTTCTTTTGAGTTTTGATACGGCTCTTTTTTTTTTTACAAGCTTATTAGGTATGTTAAAATATAATAAGATTTAATATATTTGGAGGGAAATATATGCAAAAAATAGTTTTAAATAATGGTGTTAGATTATTATATAAATTTAAAGATATAGAACATACATCTTTTTGCATAAGCTTAGAGAGCGGAGCTAATGTAGAACATAAAGATGAAATAGGAATGGCACATGCCCTAGAGCATATTTTATTTAAAGGAAATGAGAAGCTTAAGGAAGATGAGATAAATGAAAAATTAGATGATTTATTTGGATTTAATAATGCTATGACTAATTTCCCTTATGTTATTTATTATGGAACTACTGCAAAGGAAGATTTTGAAGAAGGATTTTCTTTATATGCAGATATAGTTTTAAATTCAGATCTTCAGGAATTTGGTTTTTCAGAAGAATTAAATGTTATAAAACAAGAAAGTGATGAGTGGAAAGAAGATTTAGAGCAACATGTAGAGGACCTTGCTTTAATGAATGGCTTACCAGATGAAAGAATAGGAAACTTAATAATAGGAGAAAAAAATCATATAGAAGCTATAAGTTTTCAAGGGTTAAAAGATTTTTATGAAAGAAATTATCTAAGTGAAAATATGATTGTCTCAGTTGTTTCCTCTCTTTCTTTAGAAGAAGTAAAAGAGATTGTAGAGAAAAATTTTAATAGAGCAAAGAGAGGAAAAATATCTAAATATAATTTAGAAAGAAATATTAATTGTGGCATATTCTCTAAAAAGATAGAGGGAAATACTGGGGCAAAAATATGCTGTTTATTTGATATAAATGATTTAAGTATGGAAGAGGTAACTTTACTTAAGGTATTTAATCTTTGGTTTGGTGAAGGGGTAAGCTCCGTATTATACGATGAAATTAGAACTAAGAATGGACTAGCTTATGAAGTTTATAGTGAAGTTAAGTATGAAAAGGGAATAAGATTATTTAAAATTTATTTAGGAACCTCTAAGGAAAAGGAAGAAGAAGCCTTAGGACTTATTGAAAAGTGTATATCAAAGGCTATGGATATAGAAGATTATTTAAGTGAAGAGGGATTAAATAAACTAATAAAGAGATTTAAGCTTAAAAATTCATTAGATTTAGAAAAAAGTATAGTTCTTGCTAATAGAATGGCTATATATGAAACTATGTTTAATAGAGGAGAATATATTTTTGAAGAATTAAACTTAGTTGAAAACTTAAGTTTAAAAGATATGAAAAATTTAATTAAAAGAGTTTTAAAGAAATCCATTGTGCAAATAATTAACTAAGAGGTGATGGCGTGAGAGAGCAGTGGCTACTTAAACAAAGAAAAAGAGATGAAATAGAAAATTTAAAGGAAGAATTAAATATAGATTTATTAACATCTATCCTTTTAGTGAATAGAAATATAAAAGATGAAAAAGATGCACGTGAATTTTTATTTGGTGGAATTGAAAATTTAAATAACCCTTATCTTATGAAAGATATGGAGAAAGGGGTTAAAAGGGTAAAAGAAGCCATAGAAAAGGGAGATAAAATAACCATATATGGAGATTATGATTGCGACGGTGTATCAAGTACTTCAATTCTTTATAAAGGGTTAAAAAGATGCAATGCTAACTTTAATTATCATATTCCAGATAGGGAAGATGAAGGGTATGGTATGAACTCTAAGAGAGTTAAAATTTTAAAGGAAGAGGGCACTAAGGTTATTTTAACTTGTGACAATGGAATTGCAGCCTTTGAAGAAATAGATTTAGCTGAGAATTTAGGCATGGATGTAATATTAACAGATCATCATGATATTCCTTTAGTTAAAGATGAAAATGGAGAGATAAATAAAGAAGTTCCAAAGGCTTATGCTGTTATAAATCCTAAACAAGAAGACTGTAATTATCCATTTAAATCCCTATGTGGAGCAGGAATTGCCTTTAAATTTATATGTGCATTATATAAAGAACTAGGGATTCCACAGAAGGAAGCTTTAGAATTATTAGAGATTTGTGCAATTGCTACTGTGTGTGATGTAGTTGATCTATTAGGAGAAAATAGAATAATAGTAAAAAATGGCTTAGAAATGCTTAATAATACTAAAAATAAAGGATTAATAGCTTTAAAGAAATATACAGGTCTTGAAGGAAAGGAAATGGCACAATATCACTTAGGGTTTGTTATAGGCCCTTGTATAAATGCCACTGGAAGACTTGAAACAGCTGACTTATCTGTTGAATTGCTTTTAGCTGAAGATGATGAAAGGGCAGATACTTTAGCTAAGGAGCTTTTTGAGCTTAATCAAAGAAGACAGGAATTAACTAAAGACAGCGTTGATATGGTAATAAAGCAAATAGAAGATAATAATATGGAAAATGACAAGGTTATTTTAGTTTATAATCCTTATATACATGAAAGTATTGCTGGAATTGTAGCAGGGAGAATAAAAGAAAAATATAATGTTCCTACAATAATAATGACTAAAGGAAAAGATATGCCTAAGGGATCTGCAAGGTCTATAGAGGAATATAATATTTTTGAGGAATTATCAAAATGTAAAGAGCTTATAAGCAAATTTGGAGGACATCCAATGGCTGCTGGTTTATCTGTTGAAGAAAAAAACATACCTATATTAAGAAATATGTTATTAGAAAACTGTAAATTAACAGATTATGATATAATACCAAAGGTTAGAATAGATGTTAAATTACCTTTAGAAAGTTTAAATTATGGATTAGTAGATAGTTTAGATAAGTTAGAACCCTTTGGAAAAGGAAATTCTAGCCCGCTTTTTGGAGAGAAAGATGTTAAAGTAAGCAGAGTTTGGATAATGGGAAAAGAGCAGAATGTAATTAAGTTTAGATGTAAATTAAGAAATAGTTACAAAACCATAGATGCCATAGCCTTTGGAAATAAGGTTGAGGAATTTAAAGAAGATTTTGCTAATAAATATGGAGAAGAGGAATTATTAAGAGTATTAGATGGTGGAAATTGCAACTTTAGCGTTGATTTAATTTATTACCCAAATATAAATGAGTTTAATGGGAATAAATCTATTCAAGCTAATGTAAAATACTTTAGATTATAAAATTAAAGGAGCAATATTTTAAAATATTGCTCCAATGTTTTGTATATAATTAGGCATAAATTAATCATATACAATATTAATATTTAATTTTATTTAACAGTAGACTTTAATAGGTTCAGGTTAAATTCCTTTTTCGTATTGTTCTACCATTCTTTTAACCATTTCTCCACCAACGCTTCCGCATTGTTTAGAACTTAAATCTCCATTGTAATCTGAGAATGGTACTCCCATTTCAGCTGCTACTTCATTTTTGAATTTTGATAATCCGTTTTTTGCTTCTGGTACTAAATGTTGTGACATTTTTCATTCCTCCTTAGTTATTAATTGAGTTTGTATTACTATTAATTGAGTTTGCATTTATATATTGTGCAGAATAGAGTAAAATATGAGAGGGAATTATAGGAGTTATTACAAAAAAATATTTATAAAACCATAGTTTATTTAAAATATTATAAAATCACATTTTATTAAGGGAGTTGATTTTTTGAAAAAGTATAAAATAATTATGACTGGTGGAGGTTCTGCAGGTCATGTTACCCCAAATTTAGCTTTAGTTCCTAAATTAAAAGAGTTAGGGTTTGAAATAAAATATATAGGAAGTAAAAATGGTATAGAAAAAGAAATAATAACTAAGGAAAATATACCTTATTATTCAATATCATCAGGTAAGCTTAGAAGATATTTTGATATAAAAAACTTTACAGATCCTTTTAAAGTATTAAAAGGTGTTATGGATGCCTCAAGAATACTTTCAAAAGAAAAACCAGATGTTATATTTTCAAAGGGTGGATTTGTTACAGTACCTGTAGTAATAGCAGCCTCAATGAAAAAAATTCCTGTGGTATCTCATGAATCAGATTTAACCCCTGGATTAGCAAATAAAATAGCATCACCATTTTGTGATACCCTGTGTGTTACATTCCCAGAAAGTTTAAAATATATAAAGGATAATAAAGGGGAATTAACAGGAACTCCAATAAGAGAAGACCTTTTAAAGGGAGACAAAGAAAGAGGAAGAAAGTTCTGTAACTTCAAAGAAAATAAAAAAGTTCTTATGATAATTGGTGGTAGTTTAGGTTCAAAAGTTATAAATGAAAGCGTTAGAAAAATTTTAAATGAGATATTAAAAGAATATAATGTTATACATTTATGTGGAAAAGGAAACTTAGATGAATCATTAAAGAACTTAGATGGATATAGACAATATGAGTATATATCAGAGGAACTTCCAGATTTAATGGCTTTAGCAGATTTAGTTATATCTAGAGCAGGAGCAAATACAATATTTGAATTATTAGCTCTTAGAAAGTTAAATATATTAATACCTTTATCAGCTAATGCTTCAAGAGGAGATCAAGTTTTAAATGCTAATTCCTTTGAAAAGAGTGGATATTCTATGGTCATAAAAGAAGAAGAGCTTAATTCAGAATTATTATTAAAATCAATAAAGGATTTAGAAAAAAATAGAGAAAAGTACTTAAATTCCATGAAAATGAGCAAAATAGGCAATGGTGTTAATAATATCATAGATATAATAAAAAAATCGGCACATATGTAAATTTTTATAGTTAATTCTTAGCATATGGTAGAAGTTTTACAAGAATTAAGAATAAACTATAAAAATATGTTTCAAAATATCGGAATATGAAACTTGAAAAATTTCTGTCAAAGAGTATAATTATTAATGTCGAGTAAAATTAGTTTTGTATCAAATAATATTGGGCTTTAAGATAAAATATATTATCAAGTATAAGAGGTGTTTTTATGAGTAAAGTATCAGTAATATATTGGAGCAATGGTGGAAATGTTGAAGTATTAGCAAACACTATTGCAGATGAGTTAACAGATTTAGGAGCAGAGGTTTTAATAAAACATGTTTCAAACGCTAAAGTAGAAGATGTGCTAGAAGCCGATGCAGTAGCTTTAGGCAGCCCTTCAATGGATAATAATAGAATAGAACAATACGATATGGAACCATTTGTTAATCAATTCAAATTAACTCCAAATAACAACAAAAAAATGATCTTATTTGGATCATATGGTTGGGATAATGGAGAATTCATGGTTGAATGGGTTAAAAGAATGAAAGATTATGGATTCGACGTTGTTGGTAGCTTAGCTGTAAATGAATCACCAAACGATGATGAAATTAATTCAGCAAAAGAATTAGCAAAAAAATTAATAAAATAATACTTATGCTAATAAGTAATTTTAATTAATTACTTTAAATATATTATAATTTTTAAGATTTTAATTTATATATCTACAAAATTAATGAAAGAGAGGTCATCTCAATGGCAATGAGAAAAATGAAAACTATGGATGGTAACACAGCTGCCGCTTATATATCATATGCGTTCACTGATGTTGCAGCAATATTCCCTATCACTCCATCATCACCAATGGCAGAGTGGGTTGATGAAAACAGTGCAAGAGGATTAAAGAACATATTTGGTCAACCTGTAAAAGTAATGGAAATGCAATCAGAAGCAGGTGCTGCTGGAGCAGTTCACGGTTCATTACAAGCTGGAGCTTTAACTACTACTTACACAGCTTCACAAGGTTTATTATTAATGATACCAAACATGTACAAAATAGCTGGTGAATTATTACCATCAGTATTCCATGTATCAGCTAGAGCATTAGCTACTTCAGCATTAAACATCTTCGGTGATCACCAAGACGTTATGGCTGCAAGACAAACTGGATTCGCTATGTTAGCAGAAGGATCAGTTCAAGAGGTTATGGATTTATCAGCAGTTGCTCACTTAGCAGCTCTTAAAGCTAGAATACCTTTCGTAAACTTCTTCGATGGATTCAGAACATCACATGAAATACAAAAAGTTGAACTTTTACAATACGATGAATTAAAAGAATTAGTAGATATGGAAGCTGTAGAAGAGTTCAGAAGAAGAGCTCTTAACCCTAACAAGCCTGTTACAAGAGGTACAGCTCAAAACCCAGACATCTACTTCCAAGAAAGAGAAGCAGTAAACAAATTCTACGATGCAGTTCCAGAAATAGTTGAGAGCTACATGAAAGAAATCACTAAGTTAACTGGTAGAGAGTACAACTGTTTCGATTACTATGGAGCAGCAGATGCTGAAAGAGTTATCGTAGCTATGGGATCAGTTACTGACTTAATAGAAGAAACTGTAGACTACTTAAACGCTAAAGGAGAAAAAGTTGGTTTAATCAAAGTAAGATTATTCAGACCATTCTCAAATGAAAGATTAATAAAAGCAATGCCAAAAACTGTTAAAAAGGTTGCTGTTTTAGATAGAACTAAAGAACCAGGTGCTGCAGGAGAACCTCTATACTTAGAAGTTAAAAATGCATTCTACGGATTAGAAAATGCTCCTGTAATAGTTGGTGGTAGATTCGGATTAGGATCAAAAGATACTGTACCAGCTGATATCGTTGCTGTTTACGAAAACTTAAATAAAGAGGATGCTAAAAATGGATTCACTTTATCAATAGTTGATGACGTAACTAACACTTCATTAGAACCAGTTGGAGACATAGATACTACTCCAGAAGGAACTAAAGCTTGTAAGTTCTGGGGATTAGGATCAGACGGAACAGTTGGAGCTAACAAGAGTGCTATCAAAATCATCGGAGACCATACTGACATGTATGCTCAAGGATACTTTGCATATGACTCTAAAAAATCAGGTGGGGTTACAATTTCTCACTTAAGATTCGGTAAACAACCAATAAAATCACCTTACTTAATAAACAAAGCTGATTTCGTTGCTTGTCATAACCAATCATATGTTAACAAATACTTCGTTTTAGATGGATTAAAGAAAAACGGAACATTCTTATTAAACACTATCTGGACTCCAGAAGAAGTTGCTGAACATTTACCAGCAAGCTATAAGAGATTCTTAGCTGAAAACAACATTAAGTTCTATACTTTAAATGCTGTTAAGATAGCTCAAGAAGTTGGATTAGGTGGAAGAATCAACATGATCATGCAATCAGCATTCTTCAAACTAGCTAACATAATACCAGTAGAAGACGCAGTTAAATACTTAAAAGATGCTGTTGTAACTTCATACGGTAAAAAAGGTGAAAAAGTTGTTAACATGAACCACGCTGCTATAGACAAAGGAATCGACGCTATCGTTGAAATCACTGTTCCAGCTGAGTGGGCTAACGCTAAAGATGAAGTTGTTGAAGCTAAAGAAGTTCCAGCATTCATCAAAAACATTGTTGAACCAATGAACAGATTAGAAGGAGATAAACTTCCTGTATCAGCATTCAACGGAATGGAAGATGGTACTTTCGAACCAGGTACTGCTGCATACGAAAAGAGAGGAATCGGTATAAACATACCAGAATGGATAGCAGACAACTGTATCCAATGTAACCAATGTGCTTACGTTTGTCCTCATGCTACAATAAGACCATTCTTATTAACTGAGGAAGAAGCTAAAAATGCTCCTGCTTCAACTAAGTTAGTTGCTGCTAAAGCATTAAAAACTGAAGAGCCAATGCAATTCACTATGGCTGTAAGTACTTTAGACTGTACTGGATGTGGAAACTGTGCTCAAGTTTGTCCTGCTAAGGAAAAAGCTTTAGTTATGAAACCACAACATACTCAAGAAGATCAAATAGAAGCTTGGGATTACTGTGTAAATGATGTTGCACCTAAGAAAAACCCAATGAACAAAAACACAGTTAAAGGTAGCCAATTCGAGCAACCATTATTCGAGTTCTCAGGAGCTTGTGCTGGATGTGGAGAAACTCCATATGCTAAACTTATAACTCAATTATTCGGAGATAGAATGATGATAGCTAACGCTACTGGATGTTCATCAATCTGGGGTGGATCAGCTCCTTCAACTCCATACACAACTAACCACAATGGTCATGGACCAGCTTGGGCTAACTCATTATTCGAGGACAACGCTGAATTCGGATTAGGTATGTTCTTAGGAGTTAAAGCTATAAGAGAAAGATTAGTTGATCTTGCTGGAAAAGCAATTGAAGCTGGTGTTAAACCAGAAGCTAAAGAAGCTTTAGAAGCTTGGATAGCTGAAGTTGACAACGGAGAAGGAACTAGAGATAGAGCTGACGCTGTTGTAGCTGCATTACAAGGTGAAACTAACGAGTTCGCTAAAGAAATATTAAAAGATCAAGACTACTTAGCTAAGAGATCACAATGGATCTTCGGTGGAGACGGATGGGCTTACGACATCGGTTACGGTGGAGTTGACCACGTTTTAGCTAGTGGAGAAGATGTAAACATACTTGTTATGGATACAGAAATCTACTCAAATACTGGTGGTCAGGCTTCTAAATCAACTCCAACTGCTGCTATCGCTAAATTCGCTGCTGCAGGTAAGAGAACTAAGAAGAAAGATTTAGGAATGATGGCTATGAGCTATGGTTATGTATATGTTGCTCAAATAGCTATGGGTGCAGATAAGAACCAAACTCTTAAAGCTATAGCTGAAGCTGAAGCATACAAAGGACCATCATTAATAATAGCTTACGCTCCATGTATCAGCCACGGATTAAAAGCTGGTATGGGTAACTCTCAATTAGAAGAGAAGAGAGCTGTTGAATGCGGATACTGGGCTATGTATAGATTCAACCCAATGTTAAAAGAAACTGGTAAGAATCCATTCTCATTAGACTCTAAAGAACCAACTGGTGATTTCAGAGAATTCATAATGGGAGAAGTTAGATACGCTGCATTAGCAAAAGCATTCCCAGAAGCTGCTGAAGCTTTATTCGAAAAGACTGAAAGAGATGCTAAAGAAAGATTAGAAAACTACAAAAAACTTGCTGCAAACTAGTAAGTAGTAGATAACTAATTACGTTTAATATATATTGATTGAAGTATAAAGTAATATAAGAGTTAGAGTATTTATGCTCTAACTCTTATTTTTTTGTTTAAATTTATTTTCATATGATAAGTGTATTGGGGTTATATAATTAAGAAAGATAATTTATAAAGTAAAAATAATTAATAATCTATTTTTATAAAAGATAAAACTATAAATATCAATTTAAAATAAGAATTAAATATCTTTGTATAGATATGAATATTAATAATTTTGTATAGGGATAAATATTAATAATTTTTAAATATAAAATTATTATATGGTCAATTAGAAAAAATAAAATTTTAAATAAATAAATATTCTTTTTTATATTTATTCAATAAATTTTTAATAAAATGTTAATTAAATAACTCTCTTGATGATATTAAGTTAAAGAGGAAGAAAATAAAAGAAAATTGAAGTATTTTAGAGAAAAATAAAATTAATAGAATAAATTAATAATTAATACAGAAAAATGAAAGAATGAAACTTTTGAATAAATTGTTAACAAAGGTTATTATTTAAATATAGTTGGTAGCTATTATTCAAGACAAAAATTTAGAGCGTGATAAATTTTTGTCTTAGGTAATAGTTGTTAATTGTTAAAGCTTAAGTATTAAACTTAAGTTTCTAAAATTATAAATTAAACAATAACAACAGAGGAGGCGTTTATTATGCCAAGTAAATCAAGTGCAAATGCAAAAACACTTACTTTGTTTGGGTTCTTTGCTATGACAGCATCAATGGTAATGACAGTATATGAATACCCTACATTTGCAACATCAGGATTTCATTTAGTATTTTTCTTAATCGTAGGCGGACTTTTATGGTTCTTACCAGTTGCATTATGTGCAGCAGAAATGGCAACTGTAGATGGATGGGAAGAAGGCGGTATCTTTGCTTGGGTAGGTAATACTTTAGGTGAAAGATGGGGATTCGCAGCGATCTTCTTCCAATGGTTCCAAATAACAGTTGGATTTGTTACAATGATTTATTTTATATTAGGGGCTCTATCTTATGTGCTAAATTGGCCAGCATTAAATAGTAATCCATTAATAAAATTTATAGGTGTTTTAATCATATTCTGGGGATTAACTTTCTCACAATTTGGAGGAACTAAAAATACAGCTAAAATAGCTAAAGCAGGATTTGTTTTCGGAGTTGTAGTTCCAGCAATTATATTATTTATATTAGGTATAATGTACATAGCAAAAGGTAATCCAGTACACGTTGATTTAAGTGCACATGCTCTTATACCTGACTTTACAAAGGTAAATACATTAGTTGTATTCGTATCATTTATATTAGCATACATGGGAGTTGAAGCATCAGCATCACATGTTAATAAATTAGAAAATGCAAGCAAAAACTATCCATTAGCTATGTTTATACTTGTTGTATTAGCAATAGTTCTTAATACAGTAGGTGGTTTAACAGTAGCAGCAGTTATTCCTGCTGAGCAATTAAACTTAAGTGCTGGTGTTGTTCAAACATTCCATCAATTAGTAGTTGTAAACTTAGGTGAAAGTTTTGATTGGATAACAAGAATAGTAGCTTTACTATTAGCTTTAGGAGTTATGGCAGAAGTAAGTTCATGGGTTGTAGGTCCTTCAGAAGGTATGTATGCAGCAGCTAAAAAAGGATTATTACCTAAAAAATTAACTGAAGTTAATAATCATGAAGTTCCAGTTCCATTAGTATTAGTTCAAGGTTTAGTAGTTACTATATGGGCAGCTGTTTTAACATTTGGCGGTGGTGGAAATAACGTTTCATTCCTTACTGCAATATCATTAACAGTTGTTATATACTTAGTTGGATATTTATTATTCTTCATAGGATATATTATTTTAATATTAAAACATGGAGATTTAAAACGTGCTTATCATGTACCAGGTGGAAAAACATTTAAGATGATAGTAGCAATAGCAGGATTCGCTGTATCAGTATTTGCTTTAGTTATTTCATTCGTACCACCATCACAATTAACAGGAAAAAGTGTATCAGAATATTTAACTATACTATCAATAAGTTTCATAGTAACAGTTTTAATTCCATTTATAATTTATGCTTTACATGATAAATGGAATAAATAGCAGAAATAAATTAGAGTTATATTTGAAGTAGCCTAAAAGTATAGGCTACTTCAAACATTTTATAGAGAAATAATTAAAAGTTTTGAAATTTTAACTATGTAATAAAAGAGGTGAGAGGTATGAATTATTATATAAGCATATTATTTAGAGCCATACCATTATTAATGGGAATAATATGCCTTACTTATGGATCATACATATATACACTTGGAGATAAATTTGGCAATGGATATATAATAGCTAGTCATGTAATAATATTTTTTACTGCCATATGTATAGCTTTATTTACTACAGCAGCAACAATAATAAGACAATTAATAAATAAATATAATTCATTTTTTAAGTTTATTCTCCCTACCATTGGATATTTATGTGCAGCCATAAGCATGGTAGGAGGATTGTATTTTGCTTTAAACAATGGAGGAAATCCTGCATATTTTGTGGCTGGAAACATAGGCTTTGGTGTGGGACTGATATCATGTTGTGTATCTACAGTGGCATTATCATCAACAAAGTTTTTGCTTATACCAAGTAATAGTAAAAATTTAAAAGAAGGTGAAAAACCTAAGGGATGTTTTAGTAAAGAAATGTCCTATGTACTTATAGCTATTCCTATAATATGCACTTTAATAGGACTAATATTTTCATTTAATCTCTTAAGACATACAGATAAGGTACCTAGTTTGGTAGCTGGATTTGTACTATTTGGCATATCTTTAGTTTGTGGAAGTTTAATATCATTAGTAGCTAGTGTTTGTAGACAAATACAAAATACTTTTACTAGTAAGGAGCGTTGGAAATGGTCTATATTAGTTATTGTATTAGGAAGTATAAACCTTATATTAGGAGTATGTGTGCTTTTATTTAGTAAAAATCAAACTTTTATAGCACCGGGATATGTATTAATAGGTTTAGGGTTAGTATGCTATAGTATTTCAAGTAAGGTATTATTACTTGCTTCAGTGTGGAGAAGAAAGAGCAAGTTATCTAAGAGAATTCCTTTAATACCTGTTATAACAGCCTTAGCTTGTTTATTTTTATCAGCATATTTATCAGAGGCTGAATTAGTTAACATGGCATATTTTGTACCAGCCCATGTCATGGTTGGATTAGGAGCTATATGCTTCACATTATTCTCCATAGTGTCAATATTAGAGAGTGGTACATCAAATTAAATTTATGTATTTTATGGAAGTGAATTTTTAAGGATTCACTTCTTTTTTTATAAATATTTAATGAAAATAAAGGTTTATAAATATTGAATCTATTAAGGTGTTATTGAAAAGAAATTTTTTACTTAAATATTTAATAAAATGTTAATGAAATATAAATTTTAAAATATATTTTATATAAGGATATATTTAATCAACATTTTGTTATATATGCATTATTTTATTAAAATATGAAATAATAAGTTTGTTTGAAATAAAATAATTAAAAATATGGAGCTTATTTTAAGTATTTATTAATAAAAATCATTCTAAAATATTTTATAGAGAAAAAAAGAGGAAATTGAAGAAATTAAGAGCATTAGAGAGAAAATTTAAATGTTAATAAATAAATAATAAAATATTAACAAAATGTAACGAATTGACGAATTTAAATATTATACCAAAAGGTGTATTATATAAATAACTTGATGAGGTAGTCATTAAGGCAATATAGATAAAATGATTTATATAACTAAAAATTACTCTTAATTTCTTGAAAGTTATGAAGAGATTAAGAGTGGTTTTTAGCTAAATTAGGAGGTATTTAAAATGCTTTTTGGAAAAAATGAATTAGGTAGTCAATTTGAAACACCAATATTTGGTACTGTGGAAAGTAATGAATCTATTCCTAAATATGAATTAGCTAAAAAATCAATTGCACCTCAAGTTGCATATAGATTAATTAAGGATGACTTACTAGATGAAGGTAATGCTCGTCAAAACTTATGTACTTTCTGTCAAACTTACATGGATGATGAAGCTGTAAAATTAATGGCGGAAACATTAGAAAAAAATGCTATAGATAAATCAGAATATCCTCAAACAACTGATTTAGAAAATCGTTGTGTAAATAT
This sequence comes from Clostridium sp. 16K-1-R1, assembly GCF_023921145.1. Taxonomy (NCBI): domain Bacteria; kingdom Bacillati; phylum Bacillota; class Clostridia; order Eubacteriales; family Clostridiaceae; genus Clostridium; species Clostridium sp. 16K-1-R1. The sequence goes on along the minus strand of NZ_CP046515.1, from coordinate 2,569,622 downwards.
ATTAGCAGATTTATGGCATGCACCAAAGGATGAAAGTTTCATGGGAACTTCAACAGTTGGATCATCAGAAGCTTGTATGCTTGGTGGTATGGCTATGAAATTTAGATGGAGAAATAGAGCTAAAGCTTTAGGTATGGATGTTACATCAAGAAAACCAAACTTAGTAATTTCTTCAGGATACCAAGTATGTTGGGAAAAATTCTGTGTTTACTGGGATATAGAAATGAGATTAGTTCCAATGGACGAAGAACATATGAGCATAAATGTAGATAAAGTTTTAGACTATGTTGATGATTATACAATTGGTGTAGTTGGAATACTAGGAATTACTTACACTGGTAAATATGATGATATTAAAGCATTAGATAAAAAACTTGAAGAGTATAATAAAACTGCAAAATTAACAGTTCCAATGCATATAGATGCTGCTTCAGGTGGTATGTTTGCTCCATTTATAGAACCAGAACTAGAGTGGGACTTCAGACTTAAAAACGTTGTTTCAATAAGTACATCAGGTCATAAATATGGACTAGTTTATCCTGGTATAGGTTGGGTATTATGGAGAGATAAAGAATACTTACCACAAGAATTAGTATTTGACGTAAGCTACTTAGGAGGAAAAATACCAACAATGGCAATTAACTTCTCAAGATCAGCTAGCCAAATTATAGGTCAATATTATAACTTCTTAAGATATGGATTTGAAGGATATAGACAAATACATCAAAGAACAAAAGATGTTGCTATGTTCTTAGCATCTGAACTTGAAAAAACTGGATTATTCCAAATATACAATAATGGTGAAAACTTACCAATAGTTTGTTATAAATTAAGAGATGATGTAAATGTTGATTGGACATTATATGATCTAGCAGATAGATTATTAATGAAAGGATGGCAAGTACCAGCTTACCCATTACCAGCAGACTTACAAGATACAATAATTCAAAGAATTGTTTGTCGTGCTGACCTTAGCCATAATTTAGCTGAATTATACTTAAGAGACTTAAAAGCAGCTATAGAAGATTTAAATAACGCAAGAGTTTTAAATCAAAAATCTAAAACAGGAGTACAAGGATTTACTCACTAGTATATAATAAAAAACTCTCCTTAAAGTAAAAACTTTAGGAGAGTTTTTTCTATTAAGAAGTATATTTACTAGAAATATTATTTTCTATTGATTATAATATTATATTATGTTAAGAATATAATTAAAGATTATAAAGAAAATGCTTTTATTATTTTGTATTTAAGGTTACAATTAATATAAAGTAAATTTTCCACAAGGGAGGAAAGATTATGTCAGATAAAGATTTAAACAAATGCTGCGGAGGTAACTGTGGTTGCGGAAGCGAAAAAGAAGAAAAGCATGAAGGATGCGGATGTGGTGGACACGGTCACGATCATGGACATGACCATCATGAAGGATGCGGATGCGGAGATGAACATTTAGAGCATTTCGTTGTAGATTTAGAAGATGAAGAAGGAAACACAATAACTTGTGATGTTATTGATGCTTTTGAATATAAAGATGAAGAGTACGTTTTAGTACAACATCCTGATGAATCAGTTTACCTATTCAAATCTCAAGGTGAAGAAGGAGAATTAGTTCTTCCTTCAGAAGAAGAGTTTGATGAAGTTGTTAAATTCTACGAAGAAAATGTAGCTGAATAATAAAAAAAAGATGATGTTTTACATCATCTTTTTTTTAGTTTATAATATTTTTTATAAATTTTATTTGAAGTGTGGTGTATGACATGGAGAAATTAGCTATATTTGATGTTGATTTTACTTTAACTAGTAAGGAAACTTTACTACAGTTATTTAAATTTTTAATAAAAGAAGATAAGAAAAACTTAAAATTTTTACCAAGGGCTGCTTTTTCAGGACTTATGTATGGATTAAAGTTTTATGATGAAAAAAAGGTTAAGCAATCATTTCTTAAATTTATAGATGGAGTAGAGGAGAAGGATTTAAAAATCCTTGTGAAAAAATATTATGATGAGGTTTTAAGTAAGATAATTTATAAAGATTCTATTGATATGATGAAAAAGTTAAAATCAGAAGGATATAAAATTTACTTAATATCAGCTTCGCCAGAATTTTATTTAAATGAACTTTATAATATAAAAGAAGTGGATGTTATAATAGGAACAAGGTTCTCATTTAATGAAGGAAAGTTTGAAAGAAAAATGGTAGGGGAGAACTGCAAAGGGGAAGAAAAGGTTAGAAGACTTAAGGAATACTTACAAGAAAATAATATAGAGGTAGATTATAAAAATTCATATATGTTTTCAGATTCCCTTTCAGATAAACCTTTATTAGATCTAGTAGGAAATGGCTACTTAATAAATTATAAGAAAAATAATAAGGATTATAAGATTTTAAATTGGAAATAAAAAGCAATCTCTATTTAGAGATTGCTTTTATCTTAATTAAAATTATTTACTAACTCTTGTTGTGATTATTTGAGTTAATGGTGGTACAACTTGTTTCTTTCTTGAAAGAACTCCAGGTAAGAAAGTAGTTGAGTCCTCTAATTTAACTTTGAATGCTTCTTCAGCTATTTCAGGACTTCTTCCAGCCACTAATATTTGTGAACCTTCATTTATTATGTCAGTAAGTAATAACATAATCATTTCTAATCCCATTGATTCAGCTTTTTGATTCATGTAATCTAACATTTCACCTTTTAAAGGCATGAATCCTTCTATGTCCATTGTGTTAACTTGAGCAACACCTACTTTAACACCTTCAATTGTGAAAGGTTTGAAGTCAGCGTTGAATATTTCTTCAATAGACTTTCCTTTTAATGAAGTACCAGCTTTAAACATTTCTTTAGCAAATGTTTCAGGAACTATTCCTGCTATTTCAGCAAGTTTTCTGCACATTTTCACGTCTTGTGGAGTACAAGTTGGTGATTTAAATAATAATGTGTCTGAAATTATAGCTCCACATAAAAGTCCAGCAGCTTCTCTTGATGGTCTGATTCCATTTTCGAAGAATCTCTTAGCAACTATTGTTGAAGTACTTCCAAGAGGTTCATTTCTGAAGTATATAGGGTTACCAGTTTGGATATCTGCAACTCTATGATGGTCTATGATTTCTAATACTTCAGCATCTTCTAAACCATGTACTGATTGACCTCTTTCGTTATGGTCAACTTGGATAACTTTTTTCTTATGAGTAGAAATTAAGTGGAATCTTGCAATTGAACCAACTACTTTGTTATTTTCATCTATTACAGGATAGTTACTGTATCTAGTTTCACTCATTGTTACTTTTACATCTTCAACTAAATCATCAGTAGATACAGCTACTAAGTTATCTTTAGTCATAACATAGTCTACTGGTAAACTTTGAACGATTAATCTTGATGCAGTGAATGAATCATGAGGAGTTGTAATAACAGTTATGTTATTTTTCTTAGCAAGTTCTATTATTTCTTTAGAAGGTGTATGTCCACCTGTTACTATTAATAAAGAAACTTTTAACTCTATTAATTCAGCTTGTATTTCAGCTCTATCTCCAGCTATAGCTATGTCGCCTTCGCTTATGAATTCTTTTAAAGATTCAGCTTGCATAGCAGCAACTACAACTTTTCCTGGGAATACTTTTCTTTCTTCATTTATGTTTTGAGCTTCAGCAGATAATGTATCTAATATGTTATCTAATGAAGTAGCACTTTTAGCAAGAATATTGCTATCCCAAATATCCATGTATGTTGCAGTTATGTTTGATGTTGATAACATTCCAAGTAAGTGGTTATTTCCATCAGCAACAGGGATTGATTTTAAGTTTTTATCTCTCATTATGTTCCAAGCCATTTTTAATGAAACTTCTGGAGCTAATGGAGCTATTTTATCCATTTCTAAATCTTCAACTTTTAGTTTAACTGTTTCTAAAAATTGAGGTGCTTCTACACCAAAATAATCAAGTATGTATTGAGTCTCTTGGCTAACATTTCCTAATCTAACTGGTATAGCAGGAGTGTCTTGAGTTTTGTTTTTAAATTCAGCATATGCTAAAGCAGCACATATTGAATCTGAATCAGGATTTTTATGTCCTGTAATGTATATAACATCCTTCATTTAGGTTGCCTCCTTTGTTATTCGAAATTTTTTAATTCATGAATATATTTTAATTCCTAAATTATGAAAAGTAAAGTTTAACAACACTCATTTTATCATAGTTTAATAGAATTTTCTATGAGGTAAAATTTAAGAATTATTCTTAATATAGGGTGTTACATAAGAAATTTTTTAGTTCTAAAAGCAAGTTGTTTAAACATATATTACAATAGATTGCTAGGAAAAGAAGGAGGAACAAGAAGTTATGCATGAGAAAGAACTCTTTAGAGGGTTAACAACTCAAGAAGCTAAACAACGAATAGAAAAATTTGGATTAAATGAAATAACAGAAAAGAAAAAGGTATCTGCTATAAAAATATTATTACAACAATTTAATGATTTTATAATATGGGTTTTAATTGGAGCTACTATTATATCAGGACTTATGGGAGATGTTGCAGATGCTATTACCATATTTGTTATTGTTGTAATAAACGGAATTTTAGGATTTGTACAGGAATTTAAGACGGAAAAATCTTTAGATGCATTAAAATCCTTAGCAGCACCTACTTGTAAGGTATTAAGAGATGGGAATATTAAGGTAATTAATGCTAATGAATTAACTATAGGGGATGTTGTAATATTAGAGGCTGGAGATAGAGTTCCTGCTGATGGAGAAATCTTTGAGTGTACAAACTTTATGATTGATGAGTCATTACTTACTGGAGAATCAGTTGGAGTTAACAAAACAAATAATTCTAAAGAAGCTTCTTTAATTTACATGGGGACTAAAGTATTAAAAGGTAAAGGAAGATTTAGAGTAACAGCTATAGGTATGAGTACAAAAATGGGGTCTATAGCAGATATGTTACAGGACATAGAAGAGGAAAAATCTCCTCTTAAAGAGAGATTGGATGGATTAGGGAAAATTTTACTTGTATTATGTTTAGCTATATGTGCTTTAGTTACTATATTAGGTATTATAAGAGGAAATGATTTAACAGAAATGTTTTTGCTAGGTGTTAGTTTAGCCGTAGCGGCTATACCAGAAGGATTGGCGGCTATAGTAACAGTTTCTTTAGCTTTAGGAGTTTCTAGAATGTTAAAAAGAAATGCCTTAGTAAAGAAATTACCAGCTGTTGAAACACTAGGATGTACCTCAGTTATATGTAGTGATAAGACTGGTACCTTAACTCAGAATAAGATGACTGTTAAAGAAATTTTTGTAGATGGAAAGCATTGTAGATTAGATGTGGATAAAATTCCAAATTCACCTATTTTAATGAAAGCCTTTGTTTATTGTAATGATTGTAATTATGACTTTTCAAAGGATAAGTTAGATGATGTATTAAATGGTGATCCTACAGAAACAGCCTTAATAAAGGCATATTTTAATAATGTAGATGTATTAAAAAATACAGTATCTAATGTAAATAGAGTTTTTGATATACCTTTTGATTCAAGCAGAAAAATGATGTCAGTTATAGTTAAGGAGAATGGAAGAGAGGCTTGTTATGTAAAAGGTGCTCCAGAAAGACTTATAAATAAATGTAGATATATACATGAAGAAGGAAGAGTTAAATTACTAACTTCTCAAAAGAAACAACAAATATTAAATGTTGTGGAGAATATGAGTAATAGGGCACTAAGATGTATAGGAGGAGCATATAGAGTAGATAATTTAACTAGAAGTGAAAGTCTTGAAAATGAACTTATATTCCTTGGAATTGCAGGGATAATAGATCCACCTAGACCAGAGGTTAAGGACTCAGTTATAAAATGTAGATTAGCAGGAATAACTCCTGTAATGATAACTGGTGACCATAAAAACACTGCTTTTGCCATAGGAAAAGATTTAAATATTGCTAAGTCTCAGGATCAAGTAATAACTGGAGAAGAATTAGACAAATTAGATGATAAAGAACTTAAAAAGAGAGTTAATAAGCTGAGAATATTTGCTAGGGTTACTCCTAATCATAAGCTTAGAATAGTTAAGGCATTTAAGCAAAATGGAAATATAGTTGCTATGACTGGAGATGGAGTAAATGATGCTCCAGCTATAAAAGAAGCTGATATTGGGGTTGCTATGGGAATTTCAGGCACTGATGTTACAAAGGAAGCTTCATCAATGATTTTAATGGATGATAACTTTGAAACCATAGTATCAGCAGTAGAAGAGGGAAGAATAATATATGATAATATAAGAAAATTCATAAGATATTTATTGTCATGTAATTTAGGAGAGGTTTTAACAATGTTTTTAGCTACCATATTCTATCTTCCAACTCCTATGTTACCTATACAAATACTTTTTGTAAATTTAGCTACAGATGGACTACCAGCAATAGCCTTAGGAGTAGATCCTGCTGATAAGGATATAATGAATCAACAGCCTAGAAGTAAGAAAGAAGGTATATTTGCTAGGGGACTTACTGAGAAAATTTTAGTAAGAGGATGTTTAATTGGAATATGTACCTTACTAACCTTTATTGTTGGTGGATTATATGGAATGGATTTAAGTACATGTAGAACTATGGCTTTATCAACATTAGTTATGTCTCAATTATTACATGTTTTTGAATGTAGATCAGAAAGACATTCAATTTTTGAAATAAAATTATTTACTAATATGTACTTGGTAGGTGCAGTAGCAATATCAATACTTATGTTATTAAGTATTATTTACATTCCTTTCTTTAGTGGAATATTCCATACCACAGTACTAGGTATAAATCATTGGTTAATAGTTTTATTCTTCTCAACAATAATATTCTTTATAAATAGCTTATACTTATTTATAAAAGTAAAGAAATAAATTTAATGAGATATATAAATTATTATTTTTTTAATATAAAAATGGTGTGTATCAAAATAATTTTTTATAAAACTTACAAAAAATATGAAGAGAATATCTAGATAAGCTTTAGAATTTAAATTATTAGCGAAATCTAGTAATTTTCAGAATATGTTTGTAAGCTTTAAATAAAAAAAGCTGTATTAATATACAGCTTTTTATCTTTGTTTAAATTGTTGTTGTCTAGCTTTCTTTAATTGTGAATGGTCTACAGGTACTAAATCTTGTTTAGTAGTTAAGTTAAGTATGTTATTTAGAGCAATATACTCTTTTTCATTTTCCTTATTTGATTTAAGTCCTTGAACTATAACATTATTTCCTTTTTTCACACTTATGAAAGTAGGTTTTTTAAACCAACGATTCTTCTTATATACGCATTTTATTATTTGCTTACTTCTCTCAGGTTTAACTATTAAAGTAACAACTAATTTGTGGAATATCCAAAGAATAGTTTTTTCTTCGATTTTTTCAGAAATTACGCTTCCTTGAAATTGAGCCATTCTATCGCCGTATTTTTCAAGATAAGAATCAGTGTAATATTTAGATAATTTTTCTTTGAAACCCATAATTATAACTCCTTTTAAGTTGACGAATTTACATTTATTATTACTATAAATACATATTATATGATAGATAGTATTATAACATAATATTAAATATATTAAAATACTTTGATAGTGTCCAAAAGCCCATAGAATAAGAATTTTATATAAACATGTAGTGTTAAATTTATTCAATGTAAATATTTAAATTATAGACTTATTAGAATTTATATTCTATAATTAGATATGTAATGAAAATGTTATCTTAGGAGGAAGTATTATGGATAAACAACAATTAGCAAAAATGATAGACCACACTATATTAAAACCAGAAGCTGATAAGGCATCAATAGAAAAGCTTTGCAAAGAAGCTTTAGAATACAATTTTGCTTCAGTTTGCATAAACCCTACTAATGTAGAATTAGCAGCTAAACTTTTAAAAGGCAGCGAAGTAAAGGTTTGTACAGTAATAGGTTTCCCTTTAGGAGCAAACACTATGGAAGTTAAAGCTTTTGAAACTAAAGATGCAATAGCAAAAGGTGCAGACGAAGTTGATATGGTTATAAACATAGGAAGATTAAAAGATAAAGATTATGAATATGTAGAGAAAGATATAAAAGCTGTTGTAGATGCGGCTGATAAGAAAGCGCTTACAAAAGTTATAATAGAAACTTGTCTTTTAACTGAAGAAGAAAAAGTTAAAGCTTGTGAATTAGCTAAAAAAGCAGGAGCAGATTTCGTTAAAACATCAACTGGATTCTCAACAGGTGGAGCAACTCCAGAAGATATTAAATTAATGAGAGAAACTGTAGGACCAGAAATGGGAGTTAAAGCATCAGGTGGAGTAAGATCAATAGAAGATGCTGAAGCTGTAATCAAAAATGGTGCTACTAGAATAGGAGCATCAGCTTCAATAGCTATATGTGAAGGAAAAGTTTCAGATTCAACATATTAATATATAACTAAATTAAATAAGATATTTACTTAGTAAAGCCTATAGAAAAATTTCTATAGGCTTTTTTGTCGAAGAAAAAAATAAATAAAAAATAGAAAATGATGGCTAATTTTAAAGTTATAGAATATTAATATAATAAAGTACTTATAAAGAGGAGGTTACTCTATTAAAGCTAAGATTAGTTTTATGAGTGAATTTTTATGAGAAGAGAGTTAACTCCAAAAGAAGTAATTTATAATGAAGATTTTACTAGTGGGATAGGTGAGAAAGAATCCTATGGTAATGAGTATCAAGGGGTTTTTAAGAAAATTGATGAAGCATTAAGCATAAATAAAGAAGGATTTAATGTTTACCTAATTGATGAATTTTCAAAACAAAAGCTTAAAGACATAATGGTACATCTAGAAGATAAAATGAAAAGTAGAGGTAAGCCTAAGGATATATGTTATGTTACCTTAGAAGATATTAGGGTTCCTAAGGTTATATTTCTAGAAAATGGAATGGGAGAAAAGTTAGATGAAACTTTAGAATATCTAAAATCTTTTTATTATGATGAAATATATGCTTTTTATAATTCTTCAATAAATAAAGAAAAGGAAGAGATTATAAATGATATACAAAAAAAGAGAAATTATTATATAGGGGACTTAATAAAGAGTGCAAAGGAAGAAGGATTTGATTTAAAAGCAACTTCTTCAGGCTTTGCATTTATTCCTTTAGTAGATGGAGAAGCTATGACAGAAGAGGAGTTTGATGATCTAGAAGAGAATAGTAAAGGGGATATTTCTGTAAAGGCTGACAAGTTAAAAGAGGGAGCAGAAGGAGTTCTTGAAGAATTAAAAAATATAGAGTTAGATTCCATTGAAAAATTAAAGGGGATACTTAGAACCTATTTAGAAAATGAATCAGCAAGTGTTAAAGAAAAAATAAAGGATAATTTTAAAGATGAGAATGAAGCTTATAACTATCTTATAGATGTTTGTGAAAGTTTAGAAAACCTATTGATTGATAATTACACAATAAACTTTGATGATGATGAAGAAAAGATAAATGAGATTATTTCAAAGTATGTTTGTAATATCATAAAAAACAGCAAGGGGCAAGAGGCTCCTAAGGTTATTTTTGAAGAAGATCCAAGCTTAAATAATCTTTTAGGAACTATAGAGTATGAAAATCATAATGGTGTGTATTCAACTGATGTAAAACTTATAAAATCAGGTTCATTACTTGAAGCAAATGAAGGGTGCATAATACTTAGGTTAAGTTCTTTAGTTAATAATGCAAATAGCTATTATTATTTGAGAAGGGCGTTACTTCATGGAAAGATAAATTATGATTTTAATAGAGGATATTTAGAAGTGCTTTCATTAAATGGGTTAAATCCAGATCCAATACCTATTAAGGTAAATGTAATTTTAATAGGAGATTTTGAAAGTTATGATATTTTGTATAACCATGATGAAGACTTCAAGAAAATATTTAGGATTAGAGCTGAATTTTCAAACTTAATAGGAATAGATGAAAATAAAAAATCTTTGGTAGATCTTGTTGATAAAGTCATAATAGATAATGATTTAATAAAGATCTCTACTTCTGGAATCAATGCTATTGGAAAACAATTAGCAAGAAAAGCTGGAACAAGGAAGAAAATTCTTTGGGATATTGATGAAATAGAGAGAGTATTACTTCTTGGAAATGAAGAGGCAAAAAATAATAATAAGTCATTGATAGATAAGGATTCAATAGAAGCGGTTGTAAATCAATGCAGTGAAATTGAAAAAGATTATTTAGAAATGTATGAGGAAAAGAAGATAATTTTAGATATAGAAGATAGAATTATTGGAAGTGTAAATGGATTGTCTGTTATAGATTTTGGTTATATGAGCTTTGGAAAGCCTATGAGAATAACTTGTACTTGTTATAAAGGTAGCGGAAAAATTATGGATGCACAAAGAGAAAGCAATTTAAGTGGAAACATTCATAATAAATCTTTAAATATTCTAAGAGGCTTTTTAAGTAGCTTCTTTAATTCTTATGAAGCTTTACCTGTTGACTTTCAACTAAGTTTTGAGCAGCTTTATGGAAAAATAGAAGGAGATAGTGCTTCTGTGGCAGAAGTAATTGCTATGATTTCTTCTTTAAGTAAAATACCTGTAGATCAAAGCATTGCAGTAACAGGTTCATTAAATCAATTTGGACAGGTGCAACCAATAGGTGGAGTAAATGAAAAAATAGAAGGATTTTTCAATGTATGCAAAAAAATTGGCACTTATATTGGAAAAGCTGTTTTAATACCAGAAAGCAATAAAGATGAGCTTATATTAAATAGTGAAATAGAAGAGGCTGTGAGAAAGGGTGAATTTAAGATATATCTTATGAAAGATATAAATGAAGCTCTTAGTACATTGCTTCTAAATGACACTATGCCTCTTGAAGATATAGGAAATAAAATTAGTGAAGAAATTAAAAAATTTAAGGACAATTAATATCTTATTAAGCCTATAGAGTTTGTTTCTATAGGTTTAATTTATTTTAGTATTATTTGACATAAATAATTAAAATATGTTAAAATATGGAAAAGAAGCTGTGTGGGAGGTGTAACTCTATAAGAGTGATTGTATGTGGTTAGATTTTGAGAAAATAGGAAATGTTTTAGTTGTAAGTTTAATTGGAGAATTAGATCATCATAGTGCAGAAGAAGTAAGAGTAAAAATTGATGATAGGATTAGTAGAGAAAATATAAGAAAGCTTGTATTGGATTTTTCAGGTGTAACTTTTATGGATAGTTCAGGAATTGGTGTTATTATTGGAAGGTATAAAAAGATAAGTATGCGTTCAGGTGAAGTTAACATAATATCTGTAAGTAAAAGCATAAAAAGAGTTTTTGAGTTATCTGGAATATTTAAGATAATAAAGTATTACGAAAATTTGGATGAAGCTCTAAAAGTGGGTTAATGGAGGGTTAGATATGGATAATAAAATGAGATTAGAGTTTTTGGCTAAATCTGAAAATGAAGGATTTGCAAGGGTGAGTGTATCAGCTTTTATTGCTCAGTTAGATCCAACTATTGAAGAATTAACTGATATAAAGACTGCTGTTTCTGAGGCTGTAACAAATGCTATAATTCATGGGTATGAATGTGATGAGAGCAAAGTGGTTATTATTGAGGCTAGTATTTGTGAAGATGAAATAAGTATAACTGTAGAAGATAATGGTATAGGAATAGAAAATTTAGAAGAAGCAAGAGAACCCTTATATACATCTAAACCAGAATTAGAGAGATCAGGTATGGGATTTACTGTTATGGAAACATTCATGGATTCTTTAGAAGTTTATAGTGAAAAGGATAAGGGTACAAAAATAATAATGAAGAAAAAAATGAATACATAGGCAGGTGAATAAAGTCTATGGATATAAGTAGTATTGAGAAAGATAATTTTAATTATGACAAAAATACAACTCTCATAGTCATGGCTAAAGAAGGAAATAAGGAGGCAATGAATAAGCTTATAGAAGTTAATACTCCTTTAGTTTCTTCAATATGCAAGAGATTTACAAATAGAGGGTATGACTATGAGGATATATTTCAGATTGGGTCAATGGGATTAGTTAAAGCTATAAACAACTTTAATGATAGTTTTAATGTTAAATTTTCAACTTATGCTGTGCCTATGATTATAGGTGAAATAAAGAGATTCTTAAGGGATGATGGAATAATAAAAGTAAGTAGAAGCACTAAGACTTTAGCTAAAAAGCTTCATTACAATAAGGAAGAACTAATAAAAAAATTAAATAGGGATCCTACTGTAGATGAATTAGCTGAATACTCTGGTGTTGATAAGGAAGAGGTAATAGTAGCCTTAGAATCAGCAAGCAGTATGCAATATCTATATGACACTATACACCATGATGAAGGAACACCGGTTCTCTTAATAGATAAACTTAGTGAGAAGGGTGAAGATGATGACATGGTTAATAAAATAGCTTTAAGAGAGGCTATTAGTTCATTAGATTCAAAGGGTAAGCAAATCATAATGCTTAGGTATTTCAAGGATAAAACTCAAATTCAAGTTGCAAAAATGCTTGGTATAAGTCAAGTTCAAGTTTCTAGAATAGAGAAAAAGGTACTAAAAATTATGAAAGAAAAATTAGAAGAGGATTGATTATAAATGAAATGTTTTAGGAGCATTATTTTATGTGAAAGTAATCATATAAAATAATGCTCATTTTTTTGTATAGATTAAAAATAAGAACAAATAATATAAGTATATTTTAATAGAAAAGGGTGATTAATATAGCTATGTATGAAAATGACAAAAAAATAAGGACTAAGTTTGATCAACTTGAACAACAAATAAGACCAAAACCAAAGCTTCTTAGAAATTGTATAATGGCATTTATAGTAGGTGGATTAATTTGTGTAATAGGACAATTTGTGAGAAATACTTTTTTATACTATGGCTTCACAGAAGAACAAGTTAGTAGTTTAACACCTATGACTATGGTTTTTTTAGGGGCTCTTTTAACAGGTCTTGGAATATATGATAGAATAGCTGCTAAGGCTGGAGCAGGTACTATAGTTCCTATTACTGGTTTTTCAAATGCCATGGTGTCACCTGCCATAGAATTTAAAAAAGAAGGATTTGTAATGGGAGTAGGTGCTAAAATGTTTACTATTGCAGGTCCTGTTTTAGTTTATGGTACAGGAACCTCTGTAATAGTTGGACTAATATATTACTTATTACTTAGATTTGGAATTGTGGGGTGATAAGAATGAGTAATGATACAAAAAGAGTAGGATCTCAAACAATAGAATTAAAAAGTAAACCTAGAATAATAGCTACATATAGTGTGGTTGGTCCTAGAGAAGGTCAGGGGCCTTTAAAAGAATATTTTGATAAAATATTGCAAGATGACTGTAATGGATGTGAAAGCTTTGAAAAGGCTGAAAGTAGTTTAATGATAACTGCTATAGAGGGAGTAATTAAAAAGGGTAATGTAAAAGAAGAGGACGTAGATTATCTTTTTAGTGGTGATTTATTAAATCAGTTAACGTCAACAAACTTTGTTGCTAGAGAATTTAAGATTCCTTTTTTTGGAGTGTATGGAGCTTGTTCTACTATGGCTGAATCATTAAGTTTATCATCAATGATTATGGATGGTGATTTTGCAAAGTATGCAATTGCTTCTACATCCTCTCACTTTAGTTCAGCAGAAAGACAATTTAGATTTCCTTTAGAATATGGATGTCAAAGAAAAGAATATTCACAGTGGACTGTAACTGGTTCTGGAGCTATACTTTTAGGAAAGTCAGGAGATTATCCTTATGTTACCCATGTAACCACAGGAATTGTTAAGGACTATGGAATTAAGGATGCAGATAATATGGGAGCTGCTATGGCACCAGCTGCTGTAGATACCATATATAAGCATTTTGTTGATACAGGAAGAAAACCTGAAGATTATGATGTAATAGCAACTGGAGACTTAGGTTCTGTAGGAAAGAAATTAACAGAGGAATTATTAAAAGAGTATGGATATGATATTAGTAAGGTTTATATAGATTGTGGAGAAAAGATATTTGATAATGAAAAACAAGGAACTTTTGCAGGAGGAAGTGGATGTGGATGCTCAGCCGTTGTAGCCTGTGGATATTTATATAGAATGTTAAAAGAGAAAAAGTTAAAAAGAGTTTTATTGGTTTCCACAGGAGCTTTATTAAGTTCTACATCTGCCTTACAAGGAGAAAGCATACCAGGAATAGCTCATGCTGTAGCTATAGAATATATTTAAAATAAGTTAGCTATTTTGTGTGAATATTTTGTTATAGAAATTTAATAATGAGGAGATGAGAATTTTGCAAGATTACATAAATGCTTTTTTAGTAGGTGGTGCAATCTGTGTAATAGGACAGATATTAATAGATAAGACTAAACTAACACCAGCTAAAGTATTAGTTGCCTTTGTTTCAATAGGAACAATATTAGGAGCTTTAGGAATATATGAAAAGCTAGTTCAAATAGGTGGAGCAGGAGCCACAGTTCCATTACCTGGTTTTGGGTATGCCTTAGCTAAGGCAACTATAAAAGAAGTAAATGAACAAGGATTAATGGGAGCATTTACTGGTGGATTAAAGGGTGCAGCAGGTGGAATAACTGCGGCTATTTTCTTTGGTTACTTAATGGCATTAATATTTAATCCAAAAACTAAATAAATGATTATAATTTCTATAAAAGGTCAATAATTTTTTCAAAGGAGAGATTCTATGAAAAAGTTTGAGAAAGTTATTGTAAATAGATCTTTAGGATTAATTTGTATTTTTACTATTTTAGGAATTATAACATACTATTTTGGTAGTTTTAACTTAATAGGTACAGCTTTTTTAGTTGTACCTTTAATTTTGTTTAGCTATCTTTTATTAGATATAGAAAATTTTAATATAGGCATAATATTTTTCCTTATAGTTATTTTAAGTTGCACCATTTATTATGAGCCAAAATTTCAACAAGAAGGGGTTCAAGAAATAAGGATAATAGAAGTTACAGATAAAGTTATACTAGGGAAGATAGATGGAAGAATAGTTGAAGTAAGAAACCAAAGTGGAAGTGAACTTGAATATGGAGAAAAAATATATGGAGTTTGTAAATTTAAGAGAAATATTAATTTAGATAGAGGTCATGTTGGACAGGTTTTCTTAAAAAAAGTATTAAAAAGAGAAAATGACTTAATATATAAAATAAAAAATATACCAAAGAAGTATTATGAAAACTTAAGTGAAAACTTTTCATCCTCTGAAAGTGCACTTTTAAATGCTATCCTATGGGGAGATAAAGAAAATTTAACCTATAATCAAAAGGACTTTTTATCAGACTTAGGAGTAATTCATTTAATATGTATATCAGGGTTTCATATAGCCTTACTTTTTTCAATAATTTATAAAAAGTTTTCTTTTAAGATAGCTTTAAGTATATGTACTATTTATGTAATTTTAGTTGGGGCATCTAGTTCAGCATTAAGAGCTTTAATTATGATAACTTTATTAAAGTCTTCTAAAAGGCTATTTAAGACCTATGACCCATTAAGTTCTATATCCTTAGGAGCAGTAATACTACTTATTTATAAACCTTATAACCTTTTTAGCATGGGATTTTTATTATCCTTTGGTGGAACCTTAGGCATAATTTTATTCTATAAAAAATTATTAGAGGGATTTTATATGTTACCACCAAAGTTAAATGAATACTTAAGCTTAGGACTGTCTGCACAAGCTTTTATATATCCTATTTTGGTAATTGCTTTTGGAAAATTTTCTATTAACTTTTTAATATCAACCTTTTTAGTAACTCCAATAATAGTAATATTATTACAGATACTATTAATTTCTATTTTAATTGGTGGAAATTTAATTGGAGTTATAGTATTTTTAATAAATATAATATTCATGGTATTTAGGGGGATTTTAGTATTTTTAGATAAGGTGGTATGGGTTACCCCTTATTTATCCCCAGTATTTGCAATTGCTTATATGACTATGTTTTTATGGATTTACATGAGTCTTAAAGGATTTAAAAAGTTTAAAATAGGAGTTTATTTAGTCATACCTGTTTTGCTTTTAAATTTATATGTATTTGGAGCTAAAATTAGAGTTGTTGAAGATAAATGGAATAAGGCTATAGTTATAGAATCTGGATTTAAGAAAGTTGCCTTAGTAAATAATAATAGTGATTATTTTAAAAAATCCATAATGAAAAAGGAATATGTTAATGAGGTTATTCATTTGAAAAAAGAGTCTCAATTTGAACTGACAAAAAGATATTCAATATCCATAGAAGATAATTTTAATACCATAACTTTAATGCCAGAGAATAGTGATTATGATATAATTGATTTGATTCAAAAGAAAAGTGCGTATATACTTTAACTTATGTAAATAAGTAGCTGGGATTTGAAAGGTTGATATTTTAATGATAGATTTAGACGGTTTATATGAAAATTTGAAAAAAGGAAAGATAGAAAAAAGTTATATATTAGTTGGATTAGATGAGCTTTTAATTAAAGAAGGTATAGAAAATATAATTGATAATGTATTAGATGAAGGATTTAAGGATTTAAACCTAATTAGATTAGATGGGAATAACCTTAATTTTGATGATTTCATGAATGCTTGTGAAACATTGCCTTTTATGAGTGATAAAAAAGTAGTAGTTTTAAATAGAACTAATATATTTAGGGATAAACAAGATAAAGAAACTGAAAAATTATATAAGCAATGTGTAGAATATTTTCAAAATACACCAGAACATTGTGTTTTAATAGCATATACAACTTTAAAGGATAAAAGGGATAGAGTTAATAGATTAAGCAAACTAAAAAAGCTTGAGAAGAGCAGTTGTATAGTTTCTGTTGAAAAGTTAAAAGGGGCAAAACTGCAACAAAAGGTAGGAAGAATCTTTCAAAGATATAATAAAAACATAGGAAAAATAGAATTAAAGTACTTTTGTGACTCAGTAGAAAATAACTTTGATGTTATAGAAAGAGAAGTTGATAAAATAGTAAACTATGTAGGGGAGAGAGAAATAACTAGAAAAGACATAGATTTACTACTTCCTCCTAGGTAT
Source organism: Clostridium sp. 16K-1-R1 (assembly GCF_023921145.1). Classification (NCBI taxonomy): domain Bacteria; kingdom Bacillati; phylum Bacillota; class Clostridia; order Eubacteriales; family Clostridiaceae; genus Clostridium; species Clostridium sp. 16K-1-R1. The sequence continues at coordinate 2,552,582 of NZ_CP046515.1, read as the reverse complement.
GAGGACGACATATTTGATTTAGTTGAGCTTATTTCAATTAAAAGAGCAAAGCAAGCCATAGACTTAATGGATGAATTAATAGGCAGAGGACAAGATCCTATATTTATACTAAGTCAAATCAGAGAGCAATTTCAAAAGTTACACAGGGTTAAAATAAGACTTTCTGAAAAGTATAGAATTGATGAAATAAAGAAAGATTTTTTAGAAGCTAGCAGGGTAAATTTACCTGACTTTGTAATAGAAAAATTTATTAATCAGAGTAAGAAGTTTTCTAATAAACAGCTTAATAAATGTATTAATCTATGTCTATATACAGAAAAGAAACTTAAGAGTAATTCAAACTTAAATAAAAAAACAGAGTTAGAACTTATGATTGTAAGTACTGTAATATAAAAAATCCAGATTAGATAATTCTAATCTGGATTTTTTACTTAAAGAAATACTTCTAATAAAAGAAAATGGTGTTAGAAATTCTAACACCCATATAATTAAGCCATAGCGTTTAACTTAGCAGCTAATCTTGATTTCTTTCTAGCAGCCATGTTTTTATGAACTACTCCTTTAGAAGCAGACATATCTAAAGCTCTAGCAGCTTCAACGTATAAAGTTGCAGCTTCTGCTTTGTTATTAGCTTCAACAGCTACTTCAAACTTCTTTATAGCAGTTTTAAGAGCTGACTTAATCATCTTATTTCTTAAAGTTTTCTTTTCAGTAACTTTTATTCTTTTCTTTGCTGATTTAATATTTGCCATTCTAGTTCACCCCCTTCAACTTTTATAGCGTATCTGCAGTTTTGGGGAATCTGCGTACGAGTTCATTATTAACAAAGGTAATTATAACATCATAAATATATAAGTTCAAGTCTTTTTTCGTGTTTATCGACATAATTATCATTTTTAAGGAGATTATATATAATATATCAATTTAAATTAAAAAGAGGTGGAAAAATGTACAATGTAAGAACTGATTTAGCTGTTGAAAGTAGAGAGATTTATAAACATAGATATAATAGGGAAATTGATGGGGTAGTTTTTGAAGAAAAGACTGTGGAAGAAGATATTAAAGTTACAAATGTTGACATATTAAATGAGGAAGGTGCTAAAGCTATGGGAAAACCTATAGGCAGATATGTTACCATAGATATCCCTGAGTACACTCATTATGATGGTGGCATTATGGATGAGGTTTCTCATGTGGTAGCAGCCTCCTTAGAAGAACTTATTAATTTACCAGAGGAGAGAACGGCTTTAGTAGTTGGGCTTGGAAACTGGAATGTTACACCTGACGCCATAGGACCTAAGGTTGTAGGAAAATTAATGGTAACAAGACATTTAAAGAAGGTTATGCCAGACATAATAGATGATTCAGTAAGGCCAGTTTGCGCTATAGCTCCTGGAGTTTTAGGTATAACAGGAATTGAAACTGGAGAGATAATAAAATCATTAGTTGAAAAGATAAATCCAGATTTAGTAGTTTGTATTGATGCCTTAGCTTCAAGAAAACTAGAAAGAGTGGCAAGAACTATTCAAATAAGTAATACTGGAATATCACCAGGGGCTGGAGTTGGAAATCATAGAATGCAAATAAATGAAGAAAGCTTAGGTATCCCTGTTATTGCCTTAGGAGTACCAACTGTTGTGGATGCAGCTACTATTGCAAATGATGCCATGGATTTAGTTTTAGATGAAATGATAAATCAAGCAGATGCTGGCAAAGAATTTTATAATATATTAAATAACATAGACAAGAATGAAAAGGGAATGATGATAAAGAGCCTTTTAGACCCTTATGTAGGAGACTTAATGGTTACTCCAAAGGAAATAGACGATATAATAGAATCAGTTTCAAAAATAATAGCAAATGGAATCAATATAGCCCTTCAACCTAATATGGTATTAGAGGATATAAATAAATTTTTAAACTAAGACTGAGTTTAAAATTAAAAGTTTTATTAAGATATTTTTTAGAATTATGAGTGAATTTGAAGAAGAATAAATTAAATATTTACCTAAAGAGAGTAACATAATATTTAACTTAACCTCATATAAATGAAAATATGAGGGAGGGGATAATGTGAGAGGTATTAATAAAAGAGAGATACCCATAGGAGTGATTGTTCTTTTATCTTTACTTATAATATTTATGTTTAGATTTATGAAGATTGCAGCAAGTAAAGACATGAGAGAAAATTTATCATATATACAACTTTTAAATGCAGGAATGCCTGTTGCAAAGGGAACATATTACGATGAGAATGCTTATTTAGAAAGTAATATTACATTAAAAAGTTTAGCCTTAGAAACTTTAAATATAAAGCCTCTAGATCCGATAGAGTTAGTAATGAATGAAGTGCCTTACTTTGGTGCAGTAAATAAAATAGCTTCAATTGATAAAGTTAATTATGTTTCTGCTGAAAAAGTATCTTCATTTGATTTAAATAAAGATAGTATAGATATAGTTTCTGAGGAAGAATCTAAGGAAAGTGCAGAATTAGAAGCTAGTAAAAATAGTGAAGTTTATGATCCAAGTTTAAAAAAGGAACTAGATCAGTCTAAGCCAGAGGTGCTTATTTATCATACTCATAATTCAGAGGGGTATACTGAGGAGAGAACTTCAAACAATGAAGAACATAACGTAGTTGGAGTAGGAACTTTAGTTGCAAAAGAACTTGAAGAAAACTATGGTATATCAGTTATTCATGATAAAACAAATCACTCAGCTTCATATGAGCAATCTTACAATAAATCTAGAGAGACAGTTAAAAAATATATTAATGAATATGATGATTTTAAGATGGTAATAGATATTCATAGAGATTCTGTTGGAGAGCATAACAAAAAGAATTTAACTGCTAATATAAATGGAGAAAGTTTAGCTAAGATTATGTTTGTTACAACTAAGAATAGCCAATATTTTAATGATGCTGAATCCTTGGCCTATAGATTTATTAATAAAGCCAATGAGCTTTTTCCTGATATTTTAAGAAGACAGGAAACCTTTAAGTATGATAGGGGAAAAAATGCGTTTAACCAACAATATAATAAGAATTCAATGCTTATTGAAGTTGGTGCAGAAGTAAATACTTCTAAAGAGGCTCAAGCTACAGCAAAGTATATAGCTAGATTAATAGCAGAAGAATTAAACAGAAAAAGTGAATAAAATAAAAGAATTTTGAACATCCTTATAGATAGTAATCTATGGGGGTGTTTTATTTTGAAAAAATTTATGACTATTCTAACTCTTGGCATAATAGTTTTTTCTATAATTTCTTGGGGGCTTATAGGTGTTAATATAGAAAATACAGAGGCATTTAATAATCAAAATTATGAATTAAGCGAAAAAGTTGATTATGATAGAATAAAAGAAGAAACAGGTATGGATTTAACTATATTTAGTGAAGACAATAGTCCTGTAAAAATATATGAAAATAAAGACGAGGTTTATTTAGTTTTTAAAGAACATACTTTAAACTTAAGTAAAGGCTTATTTGGTAACATACTAATTGGTACCTTTAACCTAGTAAATAAATTAATAAATGATATTAATCAATTTATAGGAAACTATATAATAATGTAAAGTAAAGTATATTGACAGTTTAATGGCACATTGTGATATAATGTAACTTGACTTATTCTACAATGTGGGGGTGAAAACTGTTCAAAAACTTTTTAAATAGTTTAGAGAGCAGGTTTAGATATGGATAAAAAGAAGTATATAAGAAACTTTTCAATCGTAGCTCATATAGATCATGGTAAATCAACATTAGCAGATAGACTTTTAGAGAAAACTGGAACATTAACTCAAAGGGAAATGGAACAGCAAGTATTAGATACTATGGAGCTTGAAAAAGAAAGAGGAATAACAATAAAGTCTCAAGCAGCAAGACTTATCTATAAGAGAGAGAACGGCGAAGAATATATATTAAATCTTATAGATACTCCAGGTCACGTAGACTTTACATATGAAGTTTCAAGAAGCTTAGCAGCTTGTGAAGGTGCTATTCTTGTAGTAGACGCTACTCAAGGGATACAGGCTCAAACTTTAGCAAACTGTTACTTAGCATTAGATAATGATTTAGAAATAGTACCTGTTATAAATAAGGTTGACTTAGCTAGTGCTAGACCAGATGAAATAAAGCAAGAAATAGAGGATGTTATTGGAATAGAAGCAGAGGATGCACCTTTAGTATCAGCTAAAACTGGATTAAACATAGAAGATGTTTTAGAAGAGATAGTTGAAAAAGTTCCAGCACCAGAGGGAGATGAAAATGCTCCACTTAAAGCTTTAATATTTGATTCATACTATGATAGTTACAAAGGAGTTGTATGTCATATAAGAGTTAAAGATGGTAAAGTTAAGCCTGGAACAAAAATTAAACTAATGTCAACAGACAAGGTTTATGAAGTAGTTGAAACAGGAGTATTTACACCAGCTTTAATGCCTTTAAAAGAAGGATTAAGTGCAGGGGAAGTTGGATACATAACAGCTTCAATAAAGAATGTTAGAGATGCCAGAGTAGGTGATACTGTAACAGAGGCAGCTAGACCAACAGAGGAGGCATTACCAGGATATAAACCAGCTATACCAATGGTTTACTCAGGTATATACCCAGTTGATGGAGCTAAGTATGAAGAATTAAAAGAGGCATTAGAAAAGCTTCAAATAAATGATGCTGCATTATCATTTGAACCGGAAACATCAGTAGCTTTAGGATTTGGATTTAGATGTGGATTCTTAGGATTATTACACATGGAAATAATTCAAGAGAGAGTTGAAAGAGAATTTAACTTAGATATAATTACAACTGCACCATCAGTTATATACAAAGTAACTAAGACAAATGGAGAATCTTTTGATTTAACAAACCCAACAAACCTTCCTCCAATGACAGAGATTGCATACATGGAAGAGCCTGTTGTTAAGGCTTCAATTATAACTCCAACTGATTACACTGGAGCTGTAATGGAATTATGCCAAGATAGAAGAGGTAAATTCATAGATATGCAATACTTAGAGGAAACAAGAGTTGTTATACATTATGAAATTCCATTAAATGAAATAGTATATGACTTCTTCGATACTCTTAAATCAAAAACAAGAGGATATGCTTCATTAGATTACGAATTAAAAGGATATGAGCAATCAAAACTTGTTAAGTTAGATATTTTATTAAATGGAGACAACGTAGATGCTTTATCTATGATAGTTCCAGAAGTTAAGGCTTATCAAAGAGGTAGAGCTATAGCTGAAAAACTTAAAGAAATAATTCCAAGACACATGTTTGAAGTTCCAATTCAAGCAGCTGTAGGTTCAAAAATTATAGCTAGAGAAACTGTTAAAGCTATGAGAAAAGACGTATTAGCTAAGTGTTATGGTGGAGATATTTCAAGAAAGAAAAAACTTCTTGAAAAACAAAAAGAAGGTAAGAAGAGAATGAGACAATTAGGAACAGTTGAAGTTCCTCAAGAAGCATTCATGTCAGTTTTAAAAGTTGACTAATTAATTTCTTTATATAGAGGCAATGATGAATAGTATTAAGTATTTATCATTGCCTTTTTTTTAATACTAAATAATAGGAATTAAATTTTTTTTGTTATTTTTATAAAGGTTTTTAAATATTTTAGAATTAGCTTATTTTTAGATACATTGAATTTAAATTTCTAAAATAAATATTTTTTATTTAGTCATTAAAAAGAAATCTCCTCAATATATTTATAGTAAATTAATAAAAGTTATGTAGAGGAGAGGTATTCTTATGTTAAATGCTAATAAAAGAGATGTTAAAATTAAGTGCAGAAAGTTTAGAAATAATAGGAAGGCAACTGGTGTTATAAATAGAAAAAATGGAGATAATATTTCTATCAGTGTTAAAATTTCTGATTTAGATAAGTTTTTAGCTAAGCATGGAGATCATAGTGATTTAGAGATAAACTTAGAGGGTGAAGTAATAAACACTTCAATTATAGAAGTTCAAAGAGATTTATTAGTTCACAATGTTATAAATATAAATTTAAGAGAGATATAAAGCTAAAAATATTTTGAGTAAACTTATTTATATTTTAGTAAACTTATTTAAATGGCAATATTAATCTTAAATTTTAAAATTTTAGTTTTATCTAAAGTTAGATATTTAATTTTGTGAAAGAATCATATAAAAGTCATGGGTTTATTCACTCATGACTTTTTTTATTGTAATATGAAAGAAAGACTCATAACTAATAATTTGTATTTAACTACAAAATTTATTTTATATTAGTTAAAAAGTTTATTTATTTTACATGGAGGTAAGTAACTATGGACAAAATTTCTTTATATATACACATTCCTTTTTGTGCACAAAAGTGTCTTTATTGTGATTTTCCTTCCTTTGCCAGGAAAGATCATTTAAGAAAGGCCTATATAGAAGCTCTAAATAAGGAAATAATAAATTTAAGAGAGAAACATAATAATCTAGAAATAAACACTATATTTATTGGAGGGGGAACACCAAGTGTTTTAGAATCTAATGAATTAGAATGTTTATTAAAAGAAATAGCTAAACTTAATATGGCAAAAGATATAGAGTACTCTATGGAGTGTAATCCAGGAAACTTAACAGAAGAAAAGCTAGAAGTTATGAAAAAGTATGGTGTAAATAGGATCAGTATGGGGCTTCAAGCTAAGCAGGATAATCTTCTTAAAGGGCTTGGAAGAATACATAACTATAAAACCTTTAAAGAAAATTTTTTATTAGCAAAAAAGGTTGGTTTTAATAACATAAATGTTGATTTAATGTTTGGTTTACCAAATCAAAGATTAAATGAATGGGAAGAGACTTTAAGAGAGATAATATCTTTAGAGCCAGCACATATATCAGCATATAGTTTAATTATAGAAGAAGGCACTGCTTTTTATAATTTATATGAAAATGATAAGTTAAAGCTACCAACAGAAGAAGAAGAGAGAAAAATGTACCATTTAGCAAAGAAAATTTTAGAGGAAAATGGATTTAATCAATATGAGATTTCTAATTATGCTAAAGAGGGAAAAGAATGTAGACATAATTTAGCATATTGGAATATGGATAACTGGATAGGAGTAGGATCAGCAGCAGCTTCTTATATTAATGGAAAAAGAATTAAAAATATAAGTAGTGTTGAGGAATATATAAATTCTATCAATGAGAAGGGAGAAGCCGTAGAAGAAATAATAAATAATTCAAAAAATGATAATATGGAAGAATTTATGTTTATGGGGCTTAGAAAAATTAATGGAATAGATGAAAATGAATTTAAAAAGAGATTTAGTATGAATATAAATGATGTTTATGGAGAAATACTAAATAAGTATATAGATGAAGGGCTTTTAATAAGGGATTCAGGAAGGATTTTTCTAAGTGAAAAAGGCATAGAAATATCAAATATAATAATGGCTGATTTTCTATTATAAAATTAAAAATAGGTTATGGTATAAATTGAAGCAAATAAAAGAAAAATAAAGATATTAAAGAATAAATAAGGTAAAATTCAAAATTTTCATTTGAAATGATAAAAAATGGAATTGACAAAAAACTTGGTAGGTAATATATTAATAGTGTACTAGTTAGCACTCGTTCAGAGTGAGTGCTAATAAAGAGGTGAGATTAGTGATAGATGATAGAAAGCTTCAAATATTAAGAGCTATAATTCAAGACTATATATCAACTGGAGAGCCTGTTGGTTCAAGAACTATCGCTAAAAAATATAATCTTGGAGTAAGTTCAGCTACCATAAGAAATGAAATGGCTGACTTAGAGGATATGGGATTTTTAGAACAGCCTCATACTTCGGCAGGAAGAATTCCATCAAGCAGAGGATATAGATTATATGTTGATAGAATGATTGAATTCGAAAGATTGTCCTCTGAAGAGGAAGGGCTTATTAGAAGTTCAATAATAGATGGTACCTTGTACGAAGTTGATAAAATAATCAAACAAACTAGTGCTCTTCTATCGGAACTTACTAAAATGACTTGTATAGTAAAAGCACCTTCAGTACATAAGAGCTTTGTAAAATCAATTCAGCTTTTAAAAGTTGATGATGTAAGTATTTTATGTGTTTTAGTAACTGATAATGGTGTAATAAGAAATACAGTCATAAAAGTAAAGAGTGTTCCTATATCTGAAGAACTTATTAAAATTAGTAAGATAATAACTGAAAGGCTTAAAAACCTTACTATTGAGCAAATAAACTTAGAGGTTATTAGCAATCTCAATAGAGCTTTAAGCGGATATGAAGATATAGTAAATGCGGTTTTACCTGCTCTTTATGAGAGTTTAAAAGGTGATGAAACTTCTGAGGTATTCTTAGAAGGAACAATTAATATATTCAATTATCCTGAATATAATAATATTCATAAGGCAAAAGAGATTTTAGAGCTTTTACATGATAAAAAAAGTATTTCAGAACTTATAAGTGATAGTGATGATATGACTGTAAAAATAGGTGATGAAATATTTGTACCAGAAGCAAAGGAATGTTCCATAATATCAGCTGGATATCATGTAGGAGATAGATCTTTAGGTACAATAGCTTTAATAGGTCCTAGAAGAATAAATTATTCTAAAGTCTTATCAATCATGACTGAAGTTATGAAAGAGTTAAATGAAACTTTAAAGAATAAGTAAGTAAAAAAAGAGAAGAGGTGTGGCTGCTTTATGGTGGATAATAAAGATTTTAACGAAGAGTTAAAGGAAAATATCCAAGAAGAATTAGATAACGAAACAAAAGCTGAAAATCCTAATATTGATGAAGAGGTAGAAGAAGTTTCAGAAGATATTAAGGCTGATGAAAAAGTTATTGATTTTGAAGAATTAAAGGCTTTAAAGGAAGAAAATACTATGTTTAAAAGTAAAACAAAGAAATTAGAAAATGAATTAGAGGCCTTAAAAGATAGATTATTAAGAATATCTGCAGAGTATGAAAATTACAGAAAAAGAACAGATAAAGAAAAAGAAAGAATATATACTGATGCATGTGAAGATGTTTTAATCAAAATGCTTCCAGTATTAGATAACTTAGAAAGAGCCTTAGCTGTAGATGGAACTGTTGAAGATCTTAAAAAAGGTGTTGAAATGACAGTAAGACAATTTGAGGATGCTTTAGAAAAACTTCAAGTTGAAGAAATATCTACAGAAAATGGTTTTGATCCAGAATTACATCAAGCAATGATGGTTGTGGAACAAGAAGGCGCAGAGCCAAATCAAGTAGCTCAAGTATTCCAAAAAGGATACAAGAGAGGGGATAAGGTTATCAGACATTCAATGGTAACTGTAACTAAATAATTTAATTAGCATTTAACAGGTTTAAATTATAGATATTGTTAGAGGAGGAATTAACAATGAGTAAAATAATCGGTATAGATTTAGGAACAACAAATTCATGCGTAGCTGTTATGGAAGGTGGAGAACCAGTAGTTATCACTAACTCAGAAGGTGCTAGAACAACTCCATCAGTAGTTTCATTCCAAGCAAATGGAGAAAGATTAGTAGGTCAAGTTGCTAAAAGACAAGCAATAACAAATCCTGACAAAACAATAATGTCAATCAAAAGACACATGGGAACTGACTATAAAGTTAATATAGATGGAAAAGATTATACACCACAAGAAATATCAGCAATGATACTTCAAAAATTAAAAGCAGATGCAGAAGCTTACTTAGGAGAAAAAGTAACAGAAGCTGTTATCACAGTTCCAGCTTACTTCAATGATGCTGAAAGACAAGCAACTAAGGATGCTGGTAGAATCGCTGGTTTAGATGTTAAAAGAATAATAAACGAACCAACAGCTGCATCATTAGCTTATGGATTAGATAAAATGGATAGTGCTCATAAAATCTTAGTATATGACCTAGGTGGTGGTACTTTCGACGTATCTATCTTAGACTTAGGAGATGGAGTATTTGAAGTTGTATCAACAAACGGAGATGCTAGATTAGGTGGAGATGACTTCGACCAAAGAATTATAGATTATATAGCAGAAGACTTTAAAGCTCAAAACGGAATTGATTTAAGACAAGATAAAATGGCTCTTCAAAGATTAAAAGAAGCTGCTGAAAAAGCTAAAATTGAGTTATCATCATCAACTCAAACATTAATTAACTTACCATTTATAACTGCTGATGCAACTGGTCCAAAACACATAGATATGACATTAACAAGAGCTAAATTCAATGAATTAACTCATGACTTAGTTGAAAGAACAATCAACATAATGAAAGAAGCCTTAAAATCAGGTAATGTTTCATTAAATGATATAGATAAAGTAATCTTAGTTGGTGGATCAACAAGAATACCAGCAGTTCAAGAAGCTGTTAAAAACTTCACTGGAAAAGAACCTTCAAAAGGAGTTAACCCAGATGAGTGCGTAGCAATGGGTGCTGCTATCCAAGCTGGTGTATTAACTGGTGATGTTAAAGACGTATTATTATTAGATGTTACTCCATTAACATTAGGAATCGAAACTTTAGGAGGAGTTGCAACTCCATTAATCGAAAGAAATACAACTATCCCTGCGAGAAAGAGCCAAATATTCTCAACTGCAGCAGATAACCAAACTTCAGTTGAAATTCACGTAGTACAAGGTGAAAGACAAATGGCAGCTGATAACAAAACTTTAGGTAGATTTACTCTATCAGGAATTGCTCCAGCTCCAAGAGGAATCCCTCAAATAGAAGTTGCTTTCGATATAGATGCTAACGGTATAGTTAAAGTTTCAGCAACTGATAAAGCTACTGGAAAAGAAGCTAACATTACAATCACAGCTTCAACTAACTTAAGCGATGCTGAAATAGATAAGGCTGTAAAAGAAGCAGAACAATTTGCTGAAGAAGATAAGAAGAGAAAAGAAGCTATAGAAGTTAAAAACAATGCTGAGCAAACTGTTTACCAAACAGAAAAAACTTTAAATGAACTTGGAGATAAAGTTTCAGCTGAAGAAAAAGCAGAAATAGAAGCTAAAATCGAAGAAGTTAAAAAAGTTAAAGATGGTGACGATATAGAAGCTATCAAGAAAGCTATGGAAGATTTAACTCAAGCATTCTACAAAGTATCAGAAAAATTATACCAACAAAATGGTGGAGCACAAGGTCAAGGATTCGATCCAAACAACATGGGTGGAGCTAATGCTGGAGCAGGTGCTACAAACAACAACGATGACAATGTTGTAGACGCTGATTTCGAAGTTCAAGATGATAAATAATAATTAAAACTATCACAAGACTTAAAGCTTTGATATAATATAAAAAGAATTAATAGAGGGAAGGCTCAATAGTCTTCCCTTTTTATAAGTAAACTTATAGGTGGTGAATAACAGTGGCTAAAAGAGATTACTATGAAGTGCTTGGGCTTCAAAAAGGTGCCTCAGATGATGAGATAAAAAGAGCTTTTAGAAAAATGGCTATGAAATATCACCCGGATAGAAATCCAGGAGATAAGGAAGCGGAAGAAAACTTTAAAGAAGTAAATGAAGCATATGATGTTTTAAAAGACCCTGATAAAAAAGCTAAATATGATCAATTTGGTCATGCTGCTTTCGATGGAAGCGGTGGCTTCGGTGGTGGCGGATTTGGTGGCTTTGATGCTGGTGGATTCGACTTCTCAGAAATGGGTGGATTTGGAGATATTTTTGAATCATTCTTTGGTGGAGGATTTGGTGGCGGATCATCTAGAAGAAGAAATGCTCCACAAAGAGGTGCTGATTTAGAATATAGATTAAATATAACATTTGAAGAAGCTGTATTTGGATGTGAAAAAGAAATATCTATAACTAGAACTGAAAATTGTGAAACTTGTCATGGTACAGGGGCTAAAGAAGGTACATCTCCTAAGACTTGTCCAAAATGTAACGGTTCAGGTCAAATAAGGGTTCAAAGACAAACTCCTTTAGGAAGCTTTGTATCTACAACAACTTGTGATCAATGTGGTGGAACAGGTAAAGTAATTGAAGATCCATGTCCAGATTGTAAGGGAAAAGGAACTGTTAGAAAGAATAGAAAGATAACAGTTAAGATACCAGCAGGTGTAGATACTGGAAATATAATACCTTTAAGAGGACAAGGTGAGCAAGGTGCTAATAATGGTCCTTCAGGAGATTTATATATAAGAGTAAATGTTGCTCCATCTAAGATATTTAGAAGAGAAGGTTCAGATATTTACTATGATTATAAGATAAGTATGGCTAAGGCTGCTTTAGGAGCTGAAATCACTGTTCCGACTGTAGACGGAAATGTTAAATATAAAGTTCCAGCAGGTACTCAACCAGGAACTAAGTTTAGATTAAAAGGAAAAGGTGTTCCTCACGTTAATGGTGGAGGAAGAGGAAATCAATACGTTCATATGGTAGTAGAGGTTCCAAAACATCTAAATAAAGAGCAAGAAGAAGCATTAAAAGCCTTTATGAAGGCATCTGGGGAATCAGTTGATGATATAGATGAAAAAGATGAAGGATTCTTCTCAAAATTTAAAAAGAAAAAATAATTGATTTTAAATACTCTAGTCAGAAATGACTAGGGTATTTTTTTTTGTTTATATAAATTTAAAAAAAGTAAATGATTTACAAGAGAGTGTATTAGTGATATAATACACTTAAGGTTAGTGTATTAATGAAGTAATACATAAGTACAAAAATATATTAACATAAATCTAGGGGTGATTAAATGATAGAAGTGGTTGGTGTTAAAAAGAAATTTAGAAGAAAAAAAGTTTTAGAGAATATTACTTTTAATGTAAAGAAGGGAGAAATAACTGCTTTACTAGGGTTAAATGGAGTGGGAAAGTCTACTCTTTTAAAGATAATTATGGGCCTTGTTAAGCAAGATGAGGGGGAAGTGCTTTTTAATGGAGAAAAGCTAAATTATAAGACCTATGAAAATATTGCCTTTGTACCTGATGTTTTAAATACTTATGGTGATATGAAAATAAAAGATGCCTTTGAATATATGAGTATGATGTATGAAAAGTGGGATATGGATAAAGCTTATGAAATGCTAAAAGATTTTAAATTAACTGATGACTTAAAAATAAATAAACTTTCTAAAGGGAATATAGCAAGGGTAAAACTTATACTAGGTTTTGCTAGACACCCAGAATATTTACTTTTAGATGAACCTTTTTCAGGTATAGATATTTTTACAAGAGAGAAGTTTATAGAATCTTTAATTGGCTATATGGATAACGATATTGGAATTTTACTAACAACTCATGAATTAAAAGAGGTTGAAAATATAGTTGATAAAGTTGTCTTTTTAAGTGATGGAAATATTAAAATAGAATTTTATGTTGAAGATGTAAGAGAAAATGAAGGATTATCAATGGTAGAGAAAATAAGGGAGGTACATGAAGGTGAGTAAGGGGAATTTTAAAAAGTTAAGTTATCTTTTAAATTTACAGATATTAAGAGATTTAAAAATAACAATAGGATCAGCTGTTGGAATTATGCTTTTAAACATTGCCTATTTTAGTTATAGTTTAAGTGATGAATTAAAGATTTATTTAGAAAAAACAGAGAATATAGGTGCTATTCAAATGTTTTCGCCTATGGAGCCTTTTAGCAGTTTTGTTAGTAGGATAAATGGTAGGATATTAACTCTTCTAATATTAGGATGCTTTTGTTTATATTGTTGGTATCTATGGCTTGGTGAGTTTAAAGGAGAAAATAAAAGTGCTTACACTCTTTTAACATTGCCATTGCCTAAAAAGTTTATTATTATATACAAGTTTTTATCAGCGTGTTTTTATTATTTTTCTTTAGTTTTCTTTCAAATAGTAGCATTACTTATAAATTATATAATATTTAATATTATGGTTCCAACTGATGCTATAGTAAAAGAAAGTTTAATTACCATATTATCTAGTTCAATAAGTAATTTTTATGGATTGATTCCAGTTAGTTTTGTTAATTTAATAACTAATGGCTTATTTTTTATAGCAATGATAATATTGACTTTTTTATTTGCAATATTAGAGAGAAGTTTTGGAGTAAAGGGTGGAATATTAGGGGTAATATTAGGATGTTCTTTTCTTTTCTTAGTTTTAATCTTCCCAGGAAAAATGGATTTTTATATGTTTGAAAAATTTATTTGGTTTGTTTTCATAGCAATCTTATATGATTTGTTTGGATGGTTTTATTCAAAGTATTTGCTTGAAAAAAAGGTTCATGTGTAAGGAGGAGTAGAAATTATGAAAAAAAGAGTACCTTTGGTATTAACAGTAATATTTTTTAGTGCATTTATAGTTTTTTCTGGAATATTTATTTACACAAATTGTTCACCAATAAAGTTTAAAGATATATATGGAAGTAGAAGTGAGCTCGGAGATGTTGACTTAGTTTTTTATAAAGATAGAGATATTTTTGGAGAAGAAATCACTGTTGGATCTGAAACAATTAATAGAAAAAATGTTATTAATGAGAGGCGTTTTGATGGTATTGATGTGCTTAAAGATAAGAAGTTTTTTAGAGGAATTTATCCAACAAGAGATACTTTCTTTGAGGATGACGATGTAATGGTTGATGTTACTAATATATACGGTAATGGTATTCAAAAGCTTGAAGTTAGATTTAAGGATAAAAAAACTAACACTTATGAAACTTTTAAGGTTAAAGTAGATGAATATATTAGAAATAATAATATAGATAAAGTCACTTATAAAGATGGAAAAATAAATATATTATTTTCAATGAATTACGAGGAAAATAATATAGTATTTGGAGAAATAAATTTATCAGATAAGAAGTTTAATATAGTTGATATAATAAATTTAGATGAGAAATTAGATTTAAATAGAGATTATTCTCATATAAATTCAGTAAGACAAAAATTTGGAATGTTACCAAGTACTGAAGAAGATAAGGTATATTATAAATTAACTGAGCTTGATAATACTGATAAGAGAGGCATATATAGTGATGAGAGCATTATTGAATTAAATGTAAATACTAGAGAAATAAAAAGATACAATCCTAATGATGAAATACGAGATGAGATGAAAAAATCTTATTTTGATGCAAATGGAAAAGGTGGTACAATGTTTGAGGCATATGGTGAAATATACATTACCCAGACCTCAGATGAGAAGACTTCAGTATTAGTATTTAACACTAAAACAAAAGAGTTTAAATTTTATAAGGACCTTATAGAAAATGAAAGATTAAAGAGATATGGAGTAAATGTTAGAAGTTTAAGTGAATTTATAATTGTAGAAAATAAGGTTATAGCTAATTTTGTTAAGGTTAGAGATGATGGTTTTGTAAGTGGAGCTTATTTAGCAGTTATAGATATACCTAGTAAAAATCCAGTTTATATAGGTGAGTTAGAATATGGATATTTAAGTGATATTAAGATATCAGGAGGTAAATAAAATGTTTTTTGAAGTAAATGATAGAGAACCAATTTATCTCCAAATAATAAGACATATAAAACAATCTTTAGTTATTGGAAATTTAAAGCCAGGGGATCATATACCATCAAGAAGGGAGCTTGCAGAAATGTTAAAAGTAAATCCTAATACAGTTCAAAGAGCATATAGAGATATGGAGACTATGGGACTTATAGAAACAATAAGAAATAAACCAAGTACTATAACAGAAGATGAAGAAATATTAAAAAACATAAGAAAAGAACTTGTAGAGGATGCATTAGATGGATTTATAGAAAGTATGAAAGCTATAAAATTAACTAAGGAAGAAGTTTTAGAAATTATTAGAGAGAGATATTAAATATTTATAGAGGTTAAATAAGATTAAGTTTAAAGGTTATGTCAATAATAGACTATAGCCTTTATTTTTTTTATGTGTGATAATAAAAATAATGATAAAGAGTTTATCTTAGAAATTTTAATAAATCATATGAAACATAATAATGCTTATAAGCTAGACAGATACTACACTAAAGTGTAAAATAAATTATTAGTCAAAGTAGCATAAGAAAGGATTGATACATAAATGGAAGGAACTTGGATTGAAGTTAGAGTAATAACTAAAAGTGAGGCATTAGAACCTATATCAGGAATATTTTACGGATTAGACTGTAAGGGTGTTGCTATAGAGGATCCAAATGATATATTAGGAAGAGAACAAGGACCTTTAACTTGGGATTTTGCAGATATAAACATATTAGAACATAAGGGGAAGGTTGCCGTTGTTAAAGGTTATTTCTCAGAAGAGGATAACATTGATGACGTAATAGCTTATGTTAAGGAAAGAGTAGAAGAGTTAAAAGAGTCAGGATTAGATGTTGGTGAAGGAACAGTTGAAGCAGAAAAAATGTTTGAAGAAGACTGGGCTAATAACTGGAAGAAATACTATAAACCAATAAAGATTGGAGAAAAAATAGTTATAAAACCAATATGGGAAGAGTATGAACCTACTGGAGAAGAAATGGTAGTAGAATTAGACCCAGGTATGGCTTTTGGTACTGGAGATCATGAAACTACAAGAATGTGTGTTCAAGCTTTAGATAAATATGTTAAGGCTGATACTACTGTATTTGATATTGGAACAGGTTCAGGAATACTTGCTTTAGTTGCTTCTAAACTTGGTGCAAAACATGTTGTAGGAGTTGACTTAGACCCAGTTGCTGTAGATTCAGCTAAGGAAAATATATCATTTAACAATGTTGACAACATAGAAGTATTATATGGAAATCTTTTAGATGTTGTAGATGGAAAAGCTGATATAGTTGTTGCAAATATAATAGCTGAAATAATCTGCATACTAGTTGATGATGTTAAAAAAGCATTAAATAAAGATGGAATTTTCATAACTTCAGGTATAATACATGAGAGAAGACAAATGGTTATAGATAAATTAGAACAAGAAGGTTTTGAGGTTATGGAAGTTAACAAAGATGGAGAATGGAACTGTATTGTTGCTAAGTTAAAATAATTTAGTAAGGGAGTATAAAATTATGCATAAGTTTTTTACACCAGCGCATATGTTTTCAGACACTCATGCCACAATAACAGGGGAAGATGTAAAACATATTTATAAGGTTTTAAGGGTAAAACCAGGTGAGAAGGTTGTTGTAAATAACCTTGAAAGTGAAGAGTTTTTAGGTGAGGTAGAAGAGGTTAATAAACAAGAGGTTTCTATCAAAATCTTAGAGAAGCTTGATGTAAACAATGAAAGTAATTTAAATATTACTTTATTTCAAGGAATGCCAAAGGCTGCAAAAATGGATTTAATAGTTCAAAAATGTGTAGAACTTGGTGTTTCAGAAATAATTCCAACAATCACTGATAGAGTAGACGTTAAATTAAAAGGTGAATTTAAAAAATTAGATAGATTAAATAAAATCGCTTTAGAGGCATGTAAACAAAGTAAAAGAACGGTAATACCACAAGTATTAGAACCAATGGACTTTAAAGGGGTTTTAGAAAAGATAGATGAATTAGACCTTATGGTTATTCCTTATGAAAATGCTACAGGATACGGAATAAGAGCTATGGTTAACTCTATAGAGGATAAAGATAGTATAAAAAATGTTGGAATAATGGTTGGGCCAGAAGGCGGATTTGAAGAAAGTGAAATAGAAGCCCTAAAAGAAAAAGGAGCTCATATTGTAACTTTAGGACCAAGAATTTTAAGAACAGAGACAGCAGGATTTACCTGTATTTCTCTTATTCAGTATGAGCTTGGTGATTTAGGAGGAAATATTTAATGAAAGTTGCATTTGCTACACTAGGGTGTAGAGTTAATACATATGAATCAGAAGCAATGACTGAAAAATTTGTTAGAGAAGGCTATGAAGTTGTAGATTTTAATGAAATGGCAGATGTGTATGTAGTTAATACTTGTAGCGTAACTAACATGGGAGATAAGAAATCAAGACAAATAATAGGAAGAGCTAGAAGACAAAATCCAGAGGCTATTATAGCTGTAGTTGGATGTTATGCTCAAATAGCACCTACAGAGGTTTCAGGAATTGAAGGCGTAGATGTAGTTTTAGGTTCAAGAAATAAAGGTGAAATAGTTTATTATGTAAATAAGGCTAGAGATGAAGGCAAGCAACAAGTTAAGGTTGGCACTGTTTTAAAGAATAAAGTTTTTGAGGACCTAAAAATTGAAGAGTATAATAATAAAACTAGAGCTTTCTTAAAAATACAAGATGGATGTAATAGATTCTGTGCTTATTGCTTAATTCCATATACTAGAGGTTCTGTTTGTTCAAAAGACCCTAAGAAGGTTTTAGATGAAATAAGAAGTTTAGCAGAGCATGGATTTAAAGAAATAATATTATCAGGAATTCATACAGCATCTTATGGTGTTGATTTAGATGAAAAAGTAACATTAGTTGATTTACTAGAAGAGATAGAAAAAATCGATGGAATAGAAAGAGTTAGAATAGGTTCAATAGATCCTACGTTCTTTACAGAGGATGTTGTAAGAAGAATCTTAGCTCTTAAAAAACTATGTCCTCATTTCCACTTATCACTTCAAAGTGGATGTGATGCTACTTTAAAAAGAATGAATAGAAGATATACTGCTAAAGAGTATGAAGATATAGTAAATCTTTTAAGAGATAAAATAGAAGATGTTTCTATAACAACAGACGTAATTGTTGGTTTCCCTGGAGAAACTGATGAAGAGTTTGAAGAAACTTACGAATTCTTAAAGAGAATAGCTCTTTCAAAAACTCACATATTCAAATATAGCCCTAGAAAAGGTACTAGAGCAGAGAATATGGAAAATCAAGTTGATGGAAATAAGAAAGACGAAAGAAGTAAAAAGCTTATTGAATTAAATAGAATTAATGAAAAAGCCTTTGCTGAAAAATATATAGGTGAAGTTATTGATGTTTTATTTGAGGAAGAAGTTGAATTAGGAAGTGGAGTTTACACTGGATATACAAGAAATTATATAAAGGTAAATGCTAAGGCTGATTGCAACGTTTCAGGTAAAATATTAAATGTAAAAATTAATTCTTTTGAGGGAGAAGTAGCAAAAGGTGAAATAGTATTATAAAAAGAAGATTTTTACATTCAAAATGAGTTATAATAGATAATAGATTCATTGCTTAGGAGGTGAAAATCATGTCAGATTGTATTTTTTGCAAAATAGTAGCTGGAGAAATTCCAAGCAAAAAGATTTATGAAGATGATAAAGTTTTAGCTTTTCATGATATAAGTCCAGAAGCACCAGTACATTTTTTAGTTATTCCTAAAGAACACATAGCTAGTTTAAATGAAGTTAATGAAGAAAATACAGAAGTATTTGCACACATTTTCAAGACTATTAATAAACTAGTAAAGGAACAAGGAATTGCAGAGGATGGATACAGAGTTGTCACTAATTGCGGAGAGCAAGGAGGGCAAACAGTAGGACATATCCATTTCCACGTTCTTGGAGGAAGAAATTTAAATTGGCCACCAGGCTAAAATTTAGATTTAACTTCTTGACATTAAAGAAAACTATGTTGTATAATATAGCGTGTGTTATTTAGCCCATGGCTGTGAATTACATTAATAATTTACGCTAGCGGAGGGAGGGATAAAGAATGTCAGAAATCAGAGTAAAAGAAAACGAATCATTAGAGCAAGCATTAAGAAGATTTAAGAGACAATGCGCTAGAGCTGGAGTTCTTTCAGAAGTAAGAAAAAGAGAACACTACGAAAAGCCAAGCGTAAAGAGAAAGAAAAAATCAGAAGCTGCAAGAAAGAGAAAATTCAAATAGTTTTTGGTTTAAATTTATAGAATAATTTCTTTTGAAAGAAGGTATACAAATGCCAACTATTAAAGAAAGACTTCAAGAAGACTGGAAGCAGGCTTTAAAGGCTAAGGATAAGTTCAAGGCTGGAGTTTTAAGTACTGCTAAGTCAGCAATACTTTTAGTCGAAAAGACTGACGGTGTTAAGCTTGAGGATGAACAGGTTATAGAAATATTAGCAAGAGAAATCAAGCAAAGAAGAGAAGCTGCGCTTGAATTCGAAAAGGGAAATAGACAGGATCTAGTTGATCAAAACAATAGTGAGATTGCAATCTTGTTAGATTACCTTCCTCAGCAGTTAAGTGAAGAAGAAATAAAAGATATCATAAAGCAAGCAGCTGAAGAAGTGGGCGCAAATAGCATGAAAGACATGGGAAAAGTTATGTCAAAGGTTAGACCGCAAACAGTTGGTAGAGCTGATGGTAAACTTGTAAGTCAATTAGTTAAAGAATATTTAAATAAGTAAGAGAGTTCATTAGAACTCTCTTTTATTTTTATAATTTTAAAAAGATATTTTATTAATAGTTAGAAGTTTTTAAAGAAAATTTTTTGAATTGTTTTAAAAGGCATATACATAGCTAAAAGGGCTATTTATATGCCTTTTATATTTCTTAGTTTTTTTATATAAGAATAAAAAAATATAAATTTTCATAGATTTAGTATGAAAATATTTTATGGGAGGTATAGTTGTGGGTGATAAATTAAGACAAGTCACTAATAGAATTGCAGAGGAATTAGATTTACCTAAGGAGATAATAAATGGTGAGCCTAAAATAGTTGTACACGGAAAAAGTGAAATTATTATAGAAAATCATAAGGGTATAGAGGTTTTTAAGGAAAATGAAATTAAGATTAATAGCAATCTAGGTGTTATTATAATCGAAGGAACAAAGTTAGAGATAAGATTCATAGGTACTGAAACTATTGCCTTAACAGGAAGACTTAAGAATTTAAGTTTTGAGGAGGCGTAAGATGAATTTGGAGTTTTTAAAAAAGGGACAAGTAAAGGTTGAAATAAAAACTTTTGATATAAATAAACTTTTAAATGTTTTATGGAGAAATGGTATAAATGTTGAAAATGTAAGGAAAATAGATGTAGTAACTGTAACTTTAAATGTGGATTATTCTGATTATGGAAAATTAAAAAGCTATGTTAAAAGACTTAATGGAAAGGTGAAAATAATATCATCAAAGGGAATGATATTTTTCTTATCCAGAGCTAAAAAGTCTATAAGCATATTTGTAGGAGTTTTAATATTTTTAGTAGGCTTATATATCTATTCTGGTTTTATATGGAGAATAGATATAGAGACAAAGAAAAATATAGCTCCTTTTGAGATAAGAACCATGTTAAATGATTTTGATATTAAACCAGGAGTTAAGAAAAGTAGTGTAAATGTTTATGGATTAGAAAGAAAATTAGAAAATGGACATGGAGACATAATGTGGGTAAATGCTCGTATAGAGGGTGGAACTTTAAAAATAAAGGTTGAGGAAAAGGTTAGTCCAAAAATAAAAGAAGAAAATGAAAATAAAGAGTTTAAGAATATAGTTGCATCTATGGATGGGGAAATAAAGAGAATATACACAACTTCAGGTACAGCTGTTGTAAAGGAAGGAGATGTGGTTAAAAAGGGAGATATTTTAATAATACCACAGCAAGGAATAGAAGGCGGTGAATATGAAGTCGATGCTGAAGGAGAGGTTACTGCGAATACTTTTTATGAAAAGACTATAGAATTGCAAGTTCAGGGTAAAAAAGAGGAGAGAACAGGAGAGGTAGACAGTGATATTTACTTAGAAATAATGGGAAAGAAAATTTATCTAAAAAAGCCTACTAAAGAGTTTGATAAGTATGATAAAATAGAAAGTACAGGAAAGTTTATAAATAGAAACTTATACTATGAGAAAATAGATAAAGACATAGTTGATGATAAGGAAACCATAATAAATAAAGCTGTTGAGTTAATGAAAAACTCAATAAACAAAGAAATAAGTAAGCAATCAAAAATAGTTGATAATATAATTACAACTGAGGATTTAGGGGAAGGGAAGATTAGATTAAAGGTTCTTTTCGTAGTAGAACAAAATATAGCTTTAAGTTACTAGATAAATTAGGACCTAATGAGGAGAAGATGAGTAATTATGGGGAAATTGAAGGAAAAAACATTTGATATATTTAAAGATTACAAAAAAATAATCTTATATATAATAACCTTTATAGTTTTATACTGTACTTTGATGACTGGTATAATAACAAGAAAGTATGATTTAAAGGTAGGAGATATACCTAAGTCAGACATTAAGGCACATAGAGAAATTATTGATGAATCAGCTACTGAAGCAAGAAAAAAAGAAGCTGAAGAAAAGGTTGATAAACAATATTCTCTAAGGACGGATGTTCAGAAGCAAAGTGAAGAAAAGATAAAGGGTTTCTTTTCTTCAGTTGAAAAAGTTTTAGCTCAAGATAAGCCAGAAGAAGAAAAGGCTAAGCTTATTCCTAGAGCACCCTTTAAAATAACAGATGCACAGGCAAATAAAATTGCCTCAATGAATGAGCAAAGCACTAAGAAATTAGAAAGCGTATGCATAGATGGTCTAAATAAGGCATATGAGGCTCCAATTGAAGATGGAAATGAGCAAGACTTAAAGGAAGCTAAAAAAGAATATACAGATTTTATATCTTCCAGTGATTTAAGTGATTCAGAGAAGGCTATTGCATTAAATTTTGTTAATGTAGTAGAACCAAATTTTTTCTATGATAAAGAAAAAACTGATGAATTAATAAAAGAAACCTTAAAGCAAGTTCCGCCAGTTATGATAAAGAAAAATCAAATAGTAGTAAGTGAAGGTGAGCCAGTTACAGCACATCAATTAGAGCTTTTAGGAACTTTAGGCTTATTAAGCGACTCAGCTTCAGCGCTATATATTTATATTGCTCTAGGAGTTTTAGTAATAATAGTTATGTATCTTCAATATGGATACATACATAAATATTATCCAGCTATAAATAAAGAGTTTTCCAAAATAGTTATGATAAGCATATTAAATGTATTTCCAGTAATACTAGCTAGGCTTTTTGGCATGATGTCAAACTATATAATACCACTAGCATGTATGCCTATGCTTATAACACTTCTACTAAATTACAAAATATCACTAGTATTTAGTATGTTAAATGTAATTTTAATAGGAGGAGCAGTGGGATTTAATCCTAATATAATAATCCTTGCTATTTTAAATGTTGTTTTAGGAGGAACATTGCTTAGAAAAATGCAACAGAGAAATGATATATTATATTCTTCAATAACCGTTGCAGTTTTAAGTTCAATATTAACTTTTAGTGTTGGTACTTTAACAACTAATAACTTTATGGAAATACTTGCAGATAGTACATTTGCAGCGGCAGGAGCTATACTTTCTGGAATACTTACAATAGGTGTTTTACCATTCTTTGAGTCAACATTTGATATAGTAACTAATGCTAAGTTATTAGAATTATCTAATCCTAATAATCCATTACTTAAAAAATTACTAATGGAGGCTCCAGGAACATATCATCATAGTATTTTAGTAGCAAACTTAGCAGAGTTAGCTGCTGAGCAAGTAGGAGGAAATCCGCTATTAGCTAGGATAGGAGCTTATTATCATGATGTTGGTAAAACTAAGAGACCATATTTCTTTAGAGAAAATCAGTTTGGAAAGAAAAATCCACATGATAGGTTAAAACCAGAAGTAAGTAGTAAAATAATAATATCTCACGTTAAAGATGGATCAGAATTAGCCAAGGAATATAATTTACCTAAGACTATACATGATTTTATAGTTACCCATCATGGGGAGACTTTAGTTAAATATTTTTACTTAACAGTAAAAAATAACTCTGAAAATCCAGAAGAGGTTAAGGAAGAGGATTTTAAATATCCAGGACCAAAACCTATGAGTAAAGAACAAGGAATTGTTATGCTAGCAGATTCAACAGAGGCAGCTGTAAGATCAATTAATGAACCTACTGAAGAGAAAATTGAAAAAATGGTCAATAATATTATTGATGATAAGTTAGCATCTGGACAACTAGACAATTGTGATCTTACTCTTAGAGATATAAGTAAGATAAAAAAATGTTTCCTAAAGGCATTAAATGGAATACATCATGAAAGAATAGAATATCCAGATGATAACAAGAAGGAGAAAAAATAAAATGATATTCATAGATAATAGACAGAATAAATTTGAGGTTACGGAAGAATTAACTAAGAAGTTAGAAGAAGTTATTTCTTTTGTGCTAAAAGAAGAAAAAGTTAAAGAGGATTGTGAAGTTTCTTTAGTCTTTGTAGACAACGAAGAAATTAGAGGAATAAACAATGAAACTAGGGGAATAGATAGAGCAACTGATGTTTTATCATTTCCAATGATTGATTATCCAGAGGATAAAGTTTATAAAGATGTTTATTTAGAACATGAATTTGATAAATGCTATTTTGATGGAGATGAACTTATCTTAGGAGATATAGTTTTATCTCTAGAAAGAACTAAAGAACAAAGTATTGAGTTTAATCACTCATTTGAAAGAGAGGCTTGCTACTTAGTAACTCACTCAGTTTTACATCTTTTAGGTTATGACCATATGGAAGAGGAAGAAAAGGCTAGAATGAGAGGAAGAGAAGAGGAGTTACTTGGTAAGTTAAATATAACAAGGGAAAGCTAAGGTATGAGAATGGTTTAGGAGAATATTATGAAGGTAAGAAAACTTATTGATAGCTTTAATTATGCAATAGATGGTATAATATATGCCTTAAGAACTCAGAGAAATATGAGAATACATTTTATAGTAGCTTTAATTATATTATCAGCTTGTTTTGTTTATGATATAAGCAAAATAGAGTTTATAATACTAGCCATAACAATAACCATGGTAATAGCAGCAGAATTAGTTAATACTGCTATAGAAAGCGCTATAGATCTAAGTACAAATTACTATCATCCTTTAGCTAAAGTAGCTAAAAACACAGCAGCCGGGGCAGTACTTATAACTGCAATAAATGCTGTCTTAGTGGGGTATATTATATTTTGGGATGAGCTTACCAATATAACTTTTAGAATTATGGATAGAGTAAAAGAAACAGAGCCTTATATTATATTTATTGTATTAGCCATAGTATGCATAGTTGTGGTTGCTGCAAAGGCTTATTTTGGAGAAGGAACCCCA
This sequence comes from Clostridium sp. 16K-1-R1, assembly GCF_023921145.1. NCBI lineage: Bacteria > Bacillati > Bacillota > Clostridia > Eubacteriales > Clostridiaceae > Clostridium > Clostridium sp. 16K-1-R1. Next base: position 2,527,653 of record NZ_CP046515.1, on the reverse strand, counting down.
TTAAAGGGTGGAATGCCTTCAGGACACAGTGCTATAGCCTTTTCTATAGCTACGGCTATATCACTTATAAGTAATTCTCATATTATAATTATACTTAGTTATTTAATGGCTTTAATAACGGCTCAGAGCAGAGTGGATTCAGAAGTCCATAGTGTATGGGAAGTTATTGCAGGAGCAATATTAGGAACGCTTATAACAATTTTAATTTTTAAAATATTTAGTTGATAAATTTTTAGTGTCTAGATTTTAGGATGGAGGATGAATTATTATGAAAAAAGAACTTATAAAAAAAGCTTTAGAGGCAAGAGAATTAGCATATTGTCCATATTCAAATTTTAAGGTAGGTGCAGCTGCTTTATTTGAGGATGGTAAAATATATACAGGATGCAATGTTGAAAATGCATCATTTGGAGCAACAAACTGTGCTGAGAGGACTGCTATATTTAAAGGGGTTTCAGAAGGAGCAAGAGTCTTAAAGGCTATGGCTTTAGTAGGAGATTTAAATTCATACACATATCCATGTGGTATATGCAGACAAGTAATAGTAGAGTTTGCAGAGGATAAAGATATAAAAATATTCATAGTAAAAAGTGAAGATGATTATATAGAGACAACATTAGATGAAATTTTACCTGGATCTTTCACTAAAAAGGATCTGGAAAAATAGGAGGAAATATGTTTAAATCAGGATTTATAACAATTGTTGGTAGACCAAATGTAGGTAAGTCAACATTAACAAACTTATTAATGGGAGAAAAACTTTCAATTGTTTCTAATAAACCACAAACAACAAGAAATAACATTCAAACAATATTAACTGGAGAGGACTATCAAATGATTTTTGTTGATACTCCAGGGATACATAAGCCTAAACATAAACTAGGTGAGTATATGGTAAATAGTGCTACAGATTCTATAAAAGATGTAGATTTAGTATTATTTTTAAGTAATCCATGTGAGGAAGTTGGTAGAGGAGATAAGTTTATAATAGAGCAACTTAAAAATCAAAAAGCTCCTGTTATATTCGTATTAAACAAAGTTGATGAGAGTTCACCAGAAAAGGTTGCTAAAACTTTAGAATTATTCTCAAAAGAATATGACTTTGCAGAAATGATTCCAATATCAGCTATGAAAGCTAAAAACACAGATAAACTTTTAGAACTTATGGTTAAATATTTACCAGAGGGTCCTAAATATTATCCAGATGATATGATAACAGATGTTCAAGAAAGATTTGTTGTAGCAGAGATAGTTAGAGAAAAGGCTCTTAAAAATTTAAGCCAAGAAGTTCCTCATGGTATTGCTGTAGATGTTATACAAATGAAACAAGATGATAATGGTAAGTATAACATAGAAGTAGATTTAATATGTGAAAAAGCATCTCATAAAGGAATAATAATTGGTAAAAATGGTCAAACACTTAAGAAGATTGGTTCTACAGCTAGATATGAATTAGAAAGATTCTTAAGAGCAAAAGTAAATATAAAAATATGGGTAAAAGTTAGAAAAGAGTGGAGAGATAATACTTCACTATTAAAGGAATTAGGTTATAAAAAACTTAAATAGGAGGGATAGCTTCTGGCACTTATAGAGAGTGGTGGAGTTATCATTAAGGCTCAAGATTATAAAGAGAACGATAAATTGCTTTGGATTTTTACCGAGAAAATGGGTAAGATAACAGCTATAGCTAAGGGTGCAAAGAAAAGTAAAAGTAAACTCTTTTCATTAACGCACCCTTTATGCTATGGCGATTATTTATTATTCAAGGGAAAGGGTTTATATAGGTTATCTGAAGGAAAAATAAGAACTTCCTTTCAGACATCTTTAACTGACCTAGAAAAGCTTACTTATGCATCTTACTTATGTGAGCTTATTGATATATCACTACAGGATGAAGAAGAAAATTTTAATTTATATAAAGAGTTTATAACCTGTCTTTATTTAATAAATACTGAGGCTATAAGTTATGAACTATTAATAAGAGCTTTTGAGCTTAAATTATTAAAATACACTGGGTATGGATTAAGATTTGATAATTGTGTATTTTGTAAAAATAAATTAAGTGTTTCAAACTACATTAGTTTAAGATATTTTGGAGGCGTTTGTGATAAATGTCCCAAGGAACATGGGCTTTACATAAATAAAGCCACATATAATGCCTTAAGATTCTTAAATAATACTTCTTTGGATAAAGTATATAGATTAACATTAACAGAAGAGGTTAAAGCAGAACTTTTTAAGGTTACTAGTTTTATAATATCTTCTGTATATTCAAGAAAACCTAAAAGTTTAGAAATGTTAAAGTTTATAAAGGAGTGATTTACATGAGTGAAATAACATTAGAAAAAGTAGACCAGGTAATAGAGAGAACATATGCTACTTACGCAGAAGCTAAAGAGGCATTAGAAGCTTGTGATGGTGATGTTGTTAATGCATTAATATATATTGAGAAAAAAAGAGAAGAAGAAAGTAAAGTAGAAGAAGAAAAGGTAATGGAAGAAAAGGCAGAAAGCTTTGAAGATATAAAAAAATTCTTAAAGGATTTAATTGATAAGGGAAATGTATCTAGAATAAGAATTCTTAAGGATGAAAAAGTATTAACTGATATGCCAGTTAATGCTGGGATAGCTGCAGGGGCCATTGCCGTAATATTCCCAAGTATATTAGCACTAAGTGTGGTAGCCGCTATTGCAACAAAGATTACAATAGAAATAACTAAGGCTGATGGAAGTGTTGAGATTGTTAATAAAATAGTCAAAAATGCAGCTAATGATATTAAGGGGAAAGCATTTGGACTAAAGGAAAAAGCTTTTAGTGTAGCAAATGACATGAAAGAAAAAAGAGAAAATGGAAAAACAAATGAGAATAAAATAAACAAATTTCATAAACATAATAAGTTGGAAAATGAAACAAGTTTTACATATACGGTAAAATTTGATGATGTTGACTAGCAAATAAATGTAAAATAAAGGAATATGGAATAAAGAGGAAAAAACTATATGATTTTAAGTGATAATTATCAGATTTGAATGATTTTTCAGAAAATTTGCTATACTAAAAAGATTTAGGTTGTGTTACAATTAATATATAAAAAAATCACTTTAATATAAAAAATCCTTTTTGTTCCTAGTTTATTTAAGGAAGGAGCATTCAAATTGAAATTAACACCGAGGCAGGAAGAAATAGTTAGACTTGTAAAAGAGGGTCAACCAATAACTTCAGAAGCTTTAGCAGGAAAGTTAGGGGTTACAAGAGCAGCCTTAAGACCAGATCTTGCAATACTTACAATGATTGGCGTATTAGATGCAAGACCAAAGGTTGGGTATGTTTATTCAGATAAACCTTCGAACAGTTTCATCTATGAAAAAATAAAAAATATAAAGGTTAAAGACATAATGTCTAAACCGGTTACAGTATGTGAAGAAACTATGCTTCATGATGCTATAGTACATCTATTTTTAAATGATGTAGGAACTATGTTTGTAGAAAATGGAGGAGTTCTAACAGGAGCTGTTTCCAGAAAAGACTTTTTAAAGGTCGCTATAGGAGGAACAGATATTTATAAGGTTCCTGTTGGTGTTATAATGACAAGAATGCCTAACATAGTATGTGCTGTAGAAGAAGATTGCGCTTTTGATGTAGCAAAAAAGATAATAGAACATGAAATAGACTCCGTACCAGTTGTAAAAAGAATTGAAGAAAATGAGGGAAAAGAGAGATTAGAGATCATAGGAAAAATTTCTAAGACTAACATAACAAAGTTGTTTGTTAAGCTTGGAGAAAATTAAATTTATGGTTAAAAAGAAAGATTAAATGGGTAACTATCGGGGGTAATACTCTGTTAGTATATAAAAATTCAACTATAGTATTGAACGGAGGAGTATTGAGATGGAAAAAAAGCAGTATGTTTATCTTTTTAATGAAGGTAACGCAAGTATGAAAAATTTATTAGGTGGAAAAGGTGCTAACTTATCCGAGATGACTATTTTAGGAATACCAGTTCCACAAGGATTTACAGTAACAACTGAAGCATGTAATAAGTATTATGAAGATGACAAAAAGATTTCTCAAGATATTATTGAAGAGATTGAAAATAAAATGTCTGAGTTAGAAAAAATAACTGGCAAAAAATTTGGTTCTCTTGAAAATCCATTATTAGTATCAGTTAGATCTGGTGCAAGAGTTTCAATGCCGGGTATGATGGATACAATTCTAAACCTTGGATTAAATGATGAATCAGTAGAAGCTATGGCTAAATTAACAAATAATCCAAGATTTGCTTATGATTCATATAGAAGATTTATTCAAATGTTTGCTGATGTTGTAATGGGTGTTGAAAAAAGACTTTTTGAAGATTTACTAGACGAAGTTAAGGAAGAAAAAGGTTATAAAATAGATACTGATTTAACAGCAGAGGATTTAAAAGATTTAGTAGTAAAATTTAAAGCGCTTTATAAAAAGGAAAAGGGAGAAGATTTTCCAAGTAATCCAAAAGAACAACTTATAGAGGCAGTTACAGCTGTATTTAGATCATGGAATAATCCAAGAGCAATTGTTTATAGAAGATTAAATGATATTCCAGGAGAATGGGGTACAGCAGTTAACGTTCAAGAGATGGTATTTGGAAATAAGGGAGAAACTTCAGGAACTGGAGTTGCATTTTCAAGAAACCCAGCTAATGGGGATAATGAATTATATGGTGAGTATTTAATGAATGCTCAAGGTGAGGATGTTGTTGCAGGTATAAGAACACCAGAGCCAATAAGCCATTTAGAAGCTCAAAACCCTACAATATATAAGCAATTTACAGATATAGTTAATACATTAGAAAAGCATTATAGAGATATGCAAGACATGGAATTTACAATAGAAGATGGAAAGTTATATTTCCTTCAAACTAGAAATGGTAAGAGAACTGCTCAAGCAGCTTTAAAAATAGCTGTTGATTTAGTTGAAGAAGGAATGTTAACTAAGGAAGAGGCTATATTAAAAGTTGAGCCTAAACAATTAGATACATTACTTCACCCTGCTTTTGCATCTGATGGCTTAAAAGAAGCTAAAATAGTTGCAAAGGGATTACCAGCATCACCAGGAGCTGCATGTGGTAAAATAGCTTTCACAGCTGAAGAAGCTAAGGAAAGAAAAGCAAATGGTGAAAAGGTTGTATTAGTAAGATTAGAGACTTCACCAGAAGATATAGAAGGTATGATTGCTGCAGAAGGTATCTTAACTGTTAGAGGAGGAATGACTTCTCATGCAGCCGTTGTAGCAAGAGGAATGGGTACTTGCTGTGTAGCAGGATGTGGAGAATTAAAAGTTAATGAAGAAGCTAGAACTTTAGAAGTTAATGGACAAGTATTAACCTTTGATGATTATATCTCAATAGATGGTTCAACAGGACACATCTATGCTGAACAAGTTAAGACAGTATCTCCAGAAATTACAGGACATTTCGCTACATTTATGGGATGGGCTGATGAAATAAGAAAGTTAAAGGTTAGAACTAATGCTGATACACCAAGAGATACTAAACAAGCTGTTGAATTTGGTGCAGAAGGTATTGGATTATGTAGAACAGAGCATATGTTCTTTGCTGAAGATAGAATTTTAGCTGTTAGAGAAATGATTTTAGCTAAGAATGAGGATAGTAGAAGAGTTGCATTAGAAAAACTTCTACCAATGCAAAGAGAAGACTTTATAGGAATATATGAAGCTTTAGAAGAAAGACCAGCTACAATAAGATTCTTAGATCCACCTCTACATGAATTCTTACCAAGTGAAGAGGAAGATATAAATGCCTTAGCTAAAGAAATTGGAGTAAGTCCAGCTGAGATTAAGAATGTAGTTGCTGAATTACATGAATTTAACCCAATGATGGGTCATAGAGGATGTCGTTTAGCAGTATCTTATCCAGAGATAGCTGAAATGCAAACAAGAGCTGTCATAGAGGCTGCTATAGAAGTTAAAAAGAATAAAGGATACAATATAGTTCCTGAAATAATGATTCCTTTAATAGGTGAAATAAAAGAATTAAAATATGTTAAAAATGTAGTTGTTGAAACAGCTAAGACAGTAATGGAAGAGAAAGGTGTTCAATTAGATTATAAGGTTGGAACAATGATTGAAATTCCAAGAGCTGCTTTAACAGCTGATAAGATAGCAGAAGAGGCTGAGTTCTTCTCCTTTGGAACAAATGACTTGACTCAAATGACCTTTGGATTCTCAAGAGATGATGCAGCTAAATTCTTAAAAGATTACTATGAAAAAGGAATATATGAGCAAGATCCATTTGCTAAATTAGACCAAGAAGGTGTTGGAGAGCTTATGAGAATTGCTTGTGAAAAAGGTAAGGCAACAAGACCTGATATTAAATTAGGTATATGTGGAGAACATGGTGGAGATCCTTCATCTGTTGAATTCTGTCACAACTTAGGATTAAATTACGTAAGTTGTTCACCTTATAGAGTTCCATTAGCAAGACTTGCAGCTGCACAAGCACAAGTTAAAAATAAAAGATAATAAATAAGATTATATAAAATAAAGGAGTATTCATTATGAATACTCCTTTATTTAAACTTTAATTTTAAATTCAGTAGAAAACAATGTTCTAAGTTCTCCAACAAATCTAACCTGAGCATAGGTATCTAGTGAAACTTCCTTAAGAGATTCTACAAACATTGATTTATTACATTTTTTTATGTTATTATAATAGTCCTTTGATAAGCGCCAATATTTTTGTGGAAATACTAGATATGAAAAAACATATTTGAAGTCATCCTCTGTAAGAGGAGCAATTGAATTATATGTTTTAATTATCTTTCTTGTTAAGTCTATATCCCAATTAGTATTTGATCTTTTTAATAAACGTCTCATAAAATAACATAAATCATACATAGAATAATTTAAGGATGCTTTATCAAAATCAATTACCCAAACATCAGTATTATCAATTAAAATATTTTTATTTACATAATCTCCATGGCAAAGAGATCTACTTAAATTTTTGTCATTAATAGAACCTGAAACTAAGAGAGCTTCTTTAGCTAGATAAATATTTTCATCAAAAACATCTAAAAATATTGATGAAAACTTGTCCTTATGTTTCATTTTAGTTGCAGTATTAAATGATGAAAGAATCTTATTAAAGTGTTTTAATGTGGATATGTAGAGACTATCAAATCCAGTTTTAATTAAACTACCTTCAATTGCTTTAAAGTTTCTTGAACAATTATGCATTTTAGCTAGATTTTCTATGGATAGTAAGATATGTTGTAAGTTATCGAAGTTACATTTTTCACCTTTAACCCATGGACAGAGCATAAAAAGCATATTATTTGCTTTAACAAATCTACCATTAAACTTTGAAGGGAGCATTTTTGGAAGCTTAATTTCATTTCTAGCAAACCATTCCATAACTGAATATATGAATAAGAGAGTCCCTTCATCATAATAAACCTTTTTTAAGCAAAAGGTATTTTTAGGATTATTAATATCATCAATTAATTTATAAACAGCTCTATTTTTATCTGTATTTTTAAATTTTATATTCTCTATAGAATAGTTTTCTAAATTATACATAGGTAAAACTATGGATTCTACAGCATTAAAAATTTCATCAGCTTCATTAAACTTTTTAGAATGCTTTCCCATGATTAACCTCCTAATAAAAAATTCCTTATTATAAGCATATTATGATTAACTTTAGATTATACTTTAAAATGTGAAATAGTTTGATTTAAAGTCAAAAAAATTCATTTAGAGTTTGCTTTATAAAAATATATATAAAGTTGTAAATCTCTAGAATTATAAAAGGATTTTAAATAGGTGCATAGAATATATATAGTAGGTGATGCTATGAAAATAAGAGAGAATATTGAAATTTTCGAAAGAATAAAGTTAAATAAAGTCGCAAAGTTTTCAGATGAATCCAGAGGAAGAGAGCGCTTAGAAGAACCAGATGAGATAAGAACCTGTTTTATGGTAGATAGGGATAGAATAATTCATAGTAAATCTTTTAGAAGATTAAAAAGAAAGACTCAGGTTTTTATAAGAACTTATGGGGATCATTATAGAACAAGGCTTGTTCATACTTTAGAAGTTTCTCAAGTAGCAAGAACGATAGGAGTAGCTCTATCATTAAATGAATATTTAATAGAGGCTATTGCTTTAGGTCATGATTTAGGGCATGCAGCTTTTGCTCATATTGGAGAGGATATTTTAAATGATTTTCTTCCAGGAGGGTTTAAGCATAATGAACAAAGTGTTAGAGTAGCAAAAAAAATAGAGAAAAATGGTTTAGGTCTTAATTTGACTAAAGAAGTTTTAGATGGAATATTAAATCATAGTGGTTTTTCAAATGTGAGCAAGGTAGCAGGAACTTTTGAAGGACAAGTAGTTAGATTTGCAGATAAGATAGCATATGTAAATCATGATATAGATGATTCAATTAGAGCGGGAATTTTAAAAGAAGAAGATTTACCTAAGAACATTATTGAAATCTTAGGCGCTAGTGGCAGTGAAAGAATAGATACCTTAGTTAAAGATTGTGTTTTTAATACAATTGATAACATAGATAAAGGAGAACCTAGGGTATCTTTAAGTAATGAAATAGGAGATGCCTTTATTCAGCTTAGAAAATTTTTGTTTGATAATATATATTTAGGGAAATACTTAGAGGATGAGAGGAAAAAAGCAGAATTTGTACTAAGTAAGGTTATAGAATATTATTACAAAAATTGGGGAGAAATGCCTGAACTATATAAAAATATATGTGAAGAAGAAGGAATACATAGAGGGGTTACGGATTACGTCGCAGGAATGACAGATGATTACTGTACAAATGAGTTCAATAAAATATATATTCCAAAGTTTGTGATGTATTAAATATTTTTGGAATAATTAGGGCTAAATATTGCTAAAATATAATTATTATGCGTTTACACTTGAAAAATATTAAAAAAAAAGTTATATTTAAAATTTGAGAAGGATTTTATCAATTGATGTCGAATAATAATTAATTGTCAAAAAATATTAAGAAGGTGAGTAGATTTCTTGCGAATTTCAGAAGAAATTATAGAAAAAGTTAAAGAGCAGAACGATATTGTTGATGTTGTTTCTGATGTGGTAAGACTAAAAAGAACTGGAAGAAATTTTTCTGGTTTATGTCCATTCCATAATGAAAAAAGTCCATCTTTTAGTGTTTCTCCTGACAAACAAATATTTAAGTGCTTTGGGTGTGGGGAAGCTGGAAATGTAATAAGTTTTGTTATGAAAACTAAAAATTTAAATTTTGTAGATGCAGTTAAAGAGTTAGCTGATAGGGCTAATATAATAATACCAATAGAAGATGGTAAGCAAAGCGAATCGCAAAAGAAAAAGCAGGTTTTATATAACATAAATAAGCAAGCTGCTAGATATTACTTTTCTAATCTTCAAAATAATAAGGAAGCTAAGGAATATTTTTTAAGAAGGGGAATAAAAGAAAATATATTAAAAAGCTTTGGTCTTGGATACGCTAAGGATGGATGGCAAAATACCATAAACTATCTTAGAAAACAAGGCTTTAGTAATGAAGCTATTGAGGCAGCTGGATTAGGGATTAAGAGTGAAAAGGGAACTTTTTATGATAGATTTAGAAATAGAGTTATTTTCCCTGTATTTGACTATAAAGGAAGTGTAATAGGTTTTGGTGGTAGAGTTTTAGATGATTCTAAGCCAAAATATTTAAACTCTCCAGAAACATTAGTCTTTCACAAAGGAACTAATCTATATGCTTTAAATTTTGCTATAAAGCATGGATTACAGGAAAGAACATTAATAATAGTTGAAGGATATATGGATTGTATATCACTTCATCAATATGGAATTACTAATGTAGTTGCTTCTTTAGGTACTGCATTGACAGACAATCAAGCTAGATTATTAAAAAGGTATGTAGACAGAGTAATAATATCCTATGACGCAGATATTGCTGGGCAAATGGCTACTATACGTGGACTTGAGATATTGCAAAATGCAGGATTAGATGTTAGAGTACTAACTGTACCAAAAGGCAAAGATCCAGATGAATTTATAAGAGCTAATGGTAAAGAGGCTTTTATAAAGTTAATTCAATCTTCAAAAAAACTTATAGATTATAAGCTTCATAGGGCTAGAATTGGTATAGATTTTTCAGATAATAATGGATTAATAAAGTATGCTGAAAGAGTTGTTAATATACTATCAGATTTAAATCCTATAGAAAAAGATGTCTACATAAAGAGGATTTCAGAAGAAACATCCATAAAAGAACAAGCATTTTATGATTTATTAAATAAAAACTTAATAAATAGTAATAAAAACCATGAAAATGTGAATAATAAGGAAGAATATGGAACAAAATTATATGTAGAACCTCCTTATGTTAAATGTGAAAGAAGTGTTTTAAAACTTCTTTGTATGGAGGAAAACCATTCATTAGTAAAGAAATACTTAGAAGAGGATGATTTAATATCTCCTAATATTAAATCCTTAGAAGAGATAATCAATGATTCAATTGAGGAAATAGGATTTAATAACTTAGGAAAACATGTAGAAGCTAAGTGTGAAGATCCAAAAGTTTTAAAGGAATGGTTAGAAGTAAAAGACTTACTTATTCTAGATCATTCTTCTAATATAGAAGTTCTTGTTAAAGATTATATTAATCTTATTAGAAAATATAAGTTAGAACAGGAGCAGACTACTGTACTTAAAGAATTAAAAAGATGTGAACAAAACAATATGTTTAAAGAGTCACTTGATTTAGTAAAAAGAGCTAAAGAAATAAGTGATAAATTAAAAGAACTAGAAAGGAGTAAGTAGTTTTAATGGCGGAAGGAGGTAATAAAATGAAAGCTAAAACAACAAAAGCAAAAAAAGGTGAAGGTAAAGAAAAAGTTGACAAAATGGTCTTAGTAAAAAGACTTATAGATAAAGGTAAAAAAAGCGGTTCATTGACTTACAAGGAGATAATGGATGAGCTTGATGAAATAGAATTAAACCCAGAACAAATAGAAAAAATCTATGAGGTTCTAGAATCAATGGGTATAGAGGTCATAAGTGAAATAGAGCAAGAAGAGGAAGAGGAGGAAGAATTAGATCTTTCTGTTCCAGAAGGTATTGCTATTGATGACCCTGTAAGAATGTACTTAAAAGAAATAGGTAAAGTGCCACTATTATCATCAGAGGATGAAATAGAGCTTGCTAAAAAAATAGAAGAAGGAAGCAACTATGCTAAGAAAAAATTAGCAGAGGCTAACTTAAGACTTGTTGTAAGTATAGCTAAAAGATATGTTGGTAGAGGAATGTTATTCCTAGATCTTATACAAGAAGGTAACTTAGGTCTTATAAAGGCTGTTGAAAAATTTGATTACAGAAAAGGGTATAAGTTCTCAACATATGCTACATGGTGGATAAGACAGGCAATAACTAGAGCTATTGCTGACCAAGCAAGAACTATAAGAATACCAGTTCATATGGTAGAAACTATAAATAAACTTATAAGAATACAAAGACAATTAGTTCAAGAGTTAGGAAGAGATCCATTACCAGAGGAATTATCAAAACAAATGGATATGCCAGTAGATAAGGTAAGAGAAATCTTAAAAATAGCTCAAGAACCAGTTTCATTAGAAACTCCAATTGGTGAAGAGGAAGATTCACATTTAGGTGACTTTATACCAGATGATGATGCTCCAGCACCAGCAGAGGCAGCAGCCTTTACAATGTTAAAAGAACAATTAATAAATGTTTTAGATACTTTAACTCCTAGAGAGGAAAAAGTATTAAGATTAAGATTTGGATTAGATGATGGAAGAGCTAGAACTCTTGAAGAAGTTGGTAAAGAATTCAACGTAACTAGAGAGAGAATTAGACAGATTGAAGCAAAAGCTTTAAGAAAATTAAGACATCCAAGTAGAAGTAAAAAGTTAAAAGATTATTTAGATTAGTATCTTAAGATTAGTGCCTTAAAGGTGCTAATCTTTTTTTAGTTAATACTTTAAAAGTTTTAATGTTATATAAGATGAGAAGTTTAAAATTATATGAAAAGATTCTGAGTTTAAGGAAATGAATAGATAAAAATTATGATTCATATAAAGTATAGAGGTAATAATAAAAGCTAAGAGCTAGTTTCTGAATAAAGCTTTATTTTATGATATAATTACAATGAGGTGAAGTAGTAAATGACAAAATTTAAGGCTAGAAGAGGCCATGGCGTATTTGAAGTCTTGGCATATCTTTTATTAGGAAATGCACTATTAATCATATTGAATAACATAGTGAATGGTTATTTAGAGAGGAACTTAGTAATAGTATCAAGCTTTGTTTATAGCATTGTATGCATTTATTACATTTTACTTGATTTATCCTTAGTTTACGAAGTTAATGATGATTACATTGAAATAAATTGTTTTAAAGGATTAAAAAAATTTAGGATAAATTTTAAAGATGTAAATGGTTTTTTAGAACAAGATAAAGTTATAAATGGATTTAAATTATCTGGTTTTGGAAAACATAAATATTGTTTTGGTAGATGTGTTGTTCATAATGTAGGAATTGCTCGTATGTTTGTAACTTCTAGTAAGAGGGTTATATATATACATACAGAGGATATAAGTTATGGATTATCTCCAGATGAATTTGAAAAGTTTAAAGAGTTAATAGTATCAAAGGGAATAAAGGAAGAAAGTTTCAAGGTAAAAGTTAATAATGCAAGAGCAATAATAAGGGATAAGGGATTTTATATTCCTTTTATAATAACATCCTTATTAATATTAGGCATTATACTAATACCTTCTATATTATATTTATCAGGAGCTATGCCTGATAAAATGCCAATTGATTTTAGTGCACATTTCATACCTTGTACTATTGGAAGTGCAAAGGATTTTGTAGGAAGACAAATTATATATGGAATAATGAATATGATTCTGTTAGTATGTATTTATTATGCAAGTCATTTTTGTGCTAAATATGATAAAAAGTTAGCTCAAAGATATATTTATTTGTCTTTAATAATATCATTGGTGTTTTTAGTTTCTCAAATACAAACACTGGTAAATTATTTGTAGAAAGTGGGATAATATGGAGTTAAGTAAGAGATTAAAAAGAATAGCAGAACATGTTGATAAATGTGAAAGTGTAGCTGATATAGGTACAGATCATGGATACATACCTATATATTTAGTTAAAGAAGGAATATGCAAAAAAGCAATAGCTTCAGATATAAATAAAGGACCTATAGAAAAAGCAAAGGTTAATGTTGCTTTTGAAGGGGTTTCAAATAAGGTTAAATGCCTTTTAGGACCAGGGCTTAATCCTTTAAAAGTAGGAGAAGTAAATGGAGTTATATTAGCTGGAATGGGTGGAAATCTAACTAGAGATATTTTATTAGCTGATATGGATAAGGTAAAAAAGTATGATTTCATAATATTACAGCCAGCTCAAAACCCAGAGGTTTTAAGAGAGTTTTTATATAAGAATGATTATGAAATAATAGATGAAGATTTAATTAAAGATGAAGGCAGATTTTATGAATTATTTAAAGTAAAATACAATGAAAATTCAGAAAAACTAGTATTTGAGGATGGATTATATTACGAAGTAAGTCCTTTATTAAGAGAAAAAAATCATCCATTATTTAAGGAATTTATAGAAGAAAAAATAAATAGATGTGAGACTATATTAAGTTTTATAAAAGAAGATACAGAAGCGGCTAAAAAGAGAAAAAGTGATTTAGAAGAAAAGATAAATAAACTTAAGGGGATGTTATAATGAAATTAAATGACATTATAAATATAATAGAAGATATTGCCCCAGTTAATTTAAAAGAAGGCTTTGATAATGTAGGCCTTATGGTTGGGGATAGAGAAAAAAATATAACTAAGATTTTATTAGCTTTAGATTGTACTGAAGAGGTTATTAAAGAGGCTAAGGAAATGGGTGCAGAGCTTATTTTAACTCATCATCCACTTTTATTTAGAAAGCCAAGTACAATAACAACAGATACTCTATTAGGTAGAAAAATTATAAGCTTAATAAAAGATGATATAAATCTTTATTCAGCGCACACTAACTGGGACTCAGTTAAAGGTGGATTAAATGATACCTTAGTTGAAATCTTAGGATTTAATAAAGGAATCATAATGGATAAAAGCCCAGTTGATTCTGAGGCTGGAATTGGTAGAGTAGTAGAGTTAACTAAGGAAATGACTGTCCTAGAAATAATAAACCTTATAAAATCATCTTTAGGTATTAAGAATTTAAGATATGCAGGAGATTTAAATGAAGTTATTAAGAAAATTGCTATTGTAAATGGTAGTGGGCAAGATTTCTTTGGAGATGCAAAAAAACTTGGAGCAGATCTAATAATAACTGGAGATACAACATATCATTTTGTTTCAGATTATAAGGAAATGGGATTAAATATTCTAGACATAGGACATTTTAATTCAGAGTGGCCTGTTTTAATTAAGGTAAGTGAAAAAGTAAAAGAAAGATTAGATTCAGACGTGGAATTTATTGTTTCAAAAGAGGCTAAAGATCCCTTTGAATTCATATAATTTTTTTGGTATATAATATTACAATTAAAACATAATATTGGATAAATAACATTATTTGAATTTATGTGATTTTATTATATAATAGGTATGGTGTGGTACTTCACCATACCTAAAATTTTATAAAAAAATCCAATGTAATTTGGTAGAGGTTCGTAACCATCCCTCTATAAAAAACTAAGGGCTGTAACTGTATTATAGGATAGTTATACTCTTTAGTATGCCTGTAATATAGTTTTTATTATTTTTAGGCTGAATTTATAAGCTTTTTTGTAAGTAAATATGAATTTTTAAATAGCTATTAATAACTAACTTAAATTTTAACTAAGATTATTAAAAAGTATAAATGAAGAGTTAAATTATGTTTTTAATAGGTGATTAATTTTTTTTTAGGATTATTATAAAGCTTAGTAAGATTAGTTTTAAAATTTATCTTAGCAAAAAGATAGTTATAAGGAAGCTTAAAGATAATAACAGTTCCTTTTGGTGAAGTTAAATCAAAGGGAGGAAATTAAAATGGATAAGAGAAAGGTAATTGTTGATTGTGATCCAGGGATAGACGATGCTTTAGCCATTATTCTTGCATTAAAGTCAAAAGAGATTGAGGTTATTGGAATAACCACCGTATCAGGAAATGTTAAAAGTTTACAGGGAGCTAAAAATGCCTTAAAGGTACTTAAGCTTTTAGGTAGATTGGATATTCCTGTTTACTTAGGAGAAAGTAAGCCAATTAAAAGAGAGCTTGTAACAGCACAGGATACTCATGGGGAAGATGGCTTAGGAGAAACTTTCTTAGAAGAGGTTTCTAGTGAGTATATTAGAGAAAATAGTGTTGATTTTATTTTAAATACTTTAAAAAATCATGAAAATGTTAGTATTATTGCTCTTGGACCACTAACAAATCTATGCAGAGCTATAGAGAAGGATTCAGAAACTTTTCATAGAGTTAAGGAAATAGTTTCTATGGGTGGAGCTTATAAGAGTCATGGAAATTGTTCACCAGTAGCTGAATTTAATTACTGGGTAGATCCTCATGGAGCAAGGGAGTTTCTAAAAAAGTTTAATGGTGAATTTACCATGGTTGGTTTAGATGTTACAAGAGAGATAGTTTTAACACCAAATTTAAGAGAAATGATACATCAATTTAAAGATGAAATTGGTGATTTTATATATGATATTACTAGATTCTATGTTGATTTCCATTGGGAACAAGAGAGAACACTTGGATGTGTTATAAATGATCCCTTAGCAGTAGAGTATTTTATAAATAGAGAGCTTTGTGAGGGTTTTAAGGCTTATGTGGACATAGCTTGCGAAGATATATCAATGGGACAAAGTGTTGTTGATGTTGCAGATTTTTATAAAAAAAGAAAAAATGTATTTGTTTTAGATAAAGTTAATAGCAAAGAATTTATGGTAAGTTTTCTTAATAAAATATTCCCAAGCCATAAAGAGGATATTAAAAATGTACTTAATAATCCAAAGTATGGTATTTAATAGGGAGGGAATATTAATATGAGAAATTCAAAAAGTTTAAAGTTAACAATAATGGGAATAGGAATAGCATTAAATATAATTGGAGCTTTTATAGCCTTAAATTTAAGATTACCTATTTATTTAGATTCTATAGGTACAATTATGGTTGGATTTGTATTAGGGCCTGTTTATGGAATGGCAACTGGAGTCTTAGGAAGTGTGGTTAGTGGAATAACCTTTGATATATATTCTTTATATTTTGCACCAGTTCAAATATTTACTGGATTTTTTGCAGGATATTTTTATGAAAAAGGGCTTATGAAAGGAAAGAAATTATTTTTAAGCGTCTTTGTAATGACTCTATTTGTAAGTTTTACAGGAGCTTGTTTAACTGCCTATATATTTGGTGGTATTACTTCATCAGGTTCTAGTTATATAATAGTTATTTTAAATAATTTAGGGGTTAACCCTGTGGTAAGTGCTTTTATAACACAATTTTTAACAGATTATTGTGATAAATTAGTAGCAGTTTTAATAATGTTACAGGTTGTTGTAAGATTGCCTAAAAATATTTTGTTAAGAGTACAGAATAATTAAATGGAGATGAAAAAAATTTGGATAGATATAATGTTATAGATAATAAAAATAATAGAGAGATAGTTCTTCTAAAATCTTTTCCTTGTGTATGGGGAAAGTGTGCCTTTTGTGATTATATAGAAGATAACTCAAAAAATACTGAAGAGATAATAAAATTAAATAAAGAAGTTCTTAGCAATGTAAAAGGAATTTATGGAGTTTTAGAAGTAATAAACTCTGGAAGTGTTTTTGAACTTCCGAAGGAAACCTTAGAAGAGATAAAAAGGATTGTTGTTGAGAAAAATATTAAAAAACTTTTCTTTGAAGCACATTGGTGTTATAGAAATAGATTAAAGGAGATAGAAGAATACTTTGGAGTTCCTATAATATTTAAAACTGGTATTGAAACCTTTGATAATCATTTTAGAAATGATATTTTAAACAAGAATGCTAGATTTAATGATGTAGAAGAAGTAAAAAAATACTTTAAGTCAATATGCTTAATGGTTGGAATAAAGGGACAAACTAAGGATATGATAAAGAGAGATATGGACATACTTTTAAATAATTTTAAGTATGGAACAGTTAATATATGGACTGAAAACACAACTTCTTTCAAAAGAGACGAGGAGCTTATTAAATGGTTTGAAAAAGAGTATTCTTTCTTAAAGGATAATAAAACCATAGAAGTATTATTTGAAAATACAGACTTTGGGGTAGGAGATTAGTATTTTTAGATATAAACACATTAAATTATTATAAGAATATAAATAAATATAATATATAAACATAATTTTATAATAAACTTTTAGGAAAAAGAGCTTGTTTTATGGAGAAAACAAGTTCTTTTTCATATAATGGTGTATAAGTAATACTTAGGGTGGAGAATTATGTGGTCCAATTTTGGAAATAGATTTAATGGAGACTGCTTTAAAGACTTAAGGAGAGATTTCAATAGATTAATGAGAAATTTTAAGAGAAATGCTTGTAAAAGATGTCTTATTAATAATTGCTATTTCAGAAATGCCTTAAAGTGGGGGGCTGTAGGTGGCATATTAACCTTCCTTATAATAAGTCAAATAGGAGTTCCTTTAGCAATTGTTTGTATTGGAATAGTAGCAATATTTGTGATTTGTAATAAATGGTAGAAAAAATAATTTGAAAAAAATAAGTATATATGTTAATATTAATCTTGCGAGTAAGCCAGACAATCGCTGCTAGTCTTAGAACTAGGAGAGGAAAGTCCGAGCTCCATAGGGCAGGATGCTGGATAACGTCCAGTGGAGGTGACTCTAAGGATAGTGCAACAGAAATAAACCGCCTAGATTTATCTAGGTAAGGGTGGAAAGGTGAGGTAAGAGCTCACCAGGGTATAGGTGACTATACTGCTATGTAAACCCCATCTGGAGCAAGACCAAATAGGAGGACATATAGGGGCTGCCCGTCCCGTCCTCGGGTGTGTCGCTTGAGCCTATCGGCAACGGTAGGCCTAGATAGATGATTGTCAAATACAGAACTCGGCTTATAGACTTATCTCGTATTTATAAAACACTAGGTTATAATACCTAAGTGTTTTTTTATTTTACAAAAAAATATACTGATAGTTTGTTTCCTTATTAACTTTAATCTTACAGTATTAATTTAATTTTATTGGATATATCTAATAGAGGAGATTATAAATTTGAAAGGAATTCGTAATTTAGAAAAATATGAATTCATAACTAATAAATTCATAAGTGTTTTGTAAGAATTTAAAGGAGTTGAAACAAATGAGAAAAGTATTTGAGATTATAAAAGTTATATTTTTTGTTTTATTTTTAGGCTATGATGAAAGAAAATTTAATTTATAGATAAAAGTTATATTAATAGTTATTTATGAATTAATTATGAGATTTTAAAAAAAATAGATAATTTTAATAAATAAAATAGAACTTTGTAATAATATTGTATTAAAAATAATGTATAATAGATAAGTGATATTTTAAAAACAATAGAATGTAAGGGTTAGTTGGTTTAGATTACAAAGGAAATTTAATTATTTTAAATTAAGGAGGAAAAATGGGGAGAGATAGTAGAAAGAAGAGGAGAAGTAAAAAGAAGTGGAAGACTATAGCGATATTTATTGCTTTTGAATTCATATTCACTGCTGTTACAGCGCCTTTTATACTTTTATATGGACCATTTGAAAATGCTAAAAGGACTTATGTAGGAGCAGCCATGACTAGTTTTAGTCATCAGTGGATGGCAACTACATTTTTATCAGATGAAAAAATTAATGAGATATTAAATTCTAATATTGAGGATACAAATACAAATCATAAAAATACAAATATAAAGACAAATGTTAATTTACCAACTAAACATGATAATAGTATAGAATTATACTCTTTTGAAAACTTTAAATATAGTGGATATTATATAGTGGTAAAAGATCCTACTAGAGTAAAAATAGGAGTTTCTAAATATCTTGGAGAAGAAGGACAAACTACTTCTGAAATAGCTAGGGAATACAATGCTGTTGCGGCTGTAAATGGAGGAGCTTTTACAGATAAATCTAGTACTGCTCAATGGACTGGTAATGGTGGAACTCCTGCTGGAATAGTTATATCAGAGGGGAAATTGGTTTATAAAGATGTACCAGACGATGAAAAAATTGAGTTAGTTGGCATAACAAAAGAAGGAAAAATGATTGCAGGTATGTATTCATTTAATAATCTTAAAGAATTAAATGTTAAAGAAGCTGTAAGTTTTGGACCTGTTTTAGTTAAAGAAGGAGAACCTACACCTATGAAAGGTGATGGTGGATGGGGAGTTGCTCCAAGAACTGCTATGGGACAAAGAGCTGATGGATCAATAGTAATGTTAGTTATTGATGGTAGAAGTTTAACAAGTGGAGGAGCTACTTTAAAGGAATTACAGGAAGTATTATTAAATACTTGTAATGTAGTTACTGCTATAAACCTTGATGGTGGTAAATCAACTACTATGTACTTAAATGGAAAAGTAATAAATAATCCAGCATCAAATGTAGGGGAGAGATCTATTCCTTCAGCTATAATAGTAAAATAACAAAGAGGAGAATTTTATGGATAAATTAAAGCAATTTTTAAAGTGGGGACTATTGTCTGTAATTTTACAATGCTTAGTTTTATTTGTTTTTGATAAATTTTATTTTAAGTTAAATTCTGATGTAAATGTAAAAGCTATAGATATAGCTAGCCAACATACAAAAGAGAATAATGATGTAAAATTACCAGGGAATATGATGGATAAAAAGATATCTTATGATGGAGAATATATAGCATATTTAAACAATAATGATGAACTTAAAGTCTTTAATACTCTTAAAGATGATGAAAGTCATGTTGATATAGAAAATGAAAAAGCATCTTATTATACTTGGCTTAGAGATAGAAATAGACTTATTGTAATTACGAATATTAAATATAATAATAAAAAGAATACAGTTAATTTATATTCTATTGATGTAGATACCAATAAAACTAAGAAAATTGAGCTTGGTAACATTAATTCTTCTTATAAAGTTAATGAGATAACAGTTTCAACTAAAACAGGAGTTATATACATTGAATTTAAGAATGAAGATACAAAAGAGTCTATAGTTAAGAGAATAGATAATAATGATGATATAACTGATGTAAGACTAGTAACTGATTCACCAGGAAATATTGAAGTAATGCCAAGGGCAGATAGATTAGTATATGACAGTGAAAAAGAATCAGGAATATATCTTACACAGCCAAATAAGAAATTAGGAATTAATCCAATATATAAAGTTAGACTTTTAGGTGTTGATGAAACTGGAAATATATACTTTGGAGAAATAAAAGATAATAAAGTATTTAAAATAGTTTATGGAAATGTAGAAAAGTCAATTGATACTTGGAATAAAATACCTCTAGAAAAAAGCTTAGAGTTAAATAAGATCTATATAGGAAAAGATGGAGAAATATACGTTTTAGAAGAAGAACAAAAGATTGTTAAAGATGTTAAAAATGGAAAAGAGTACAAATATGAAGGTGACTTCTTACAAATGTATTCTAATGGATTTGCAACAATTATAAATGGAAATAAACTTCATAGAGTATATTTTGATTCATCTCAAAATACTTAGTGGAAATATTATATAGAACATAAAATGAATTTAAAATAATTTATATAAAAAAGGCAAAGAATAATTTACATTAAAATAAGTTATTCTTTGCCTTTTAATTTAAATTAGCATATGTTTTTAAAATTATATTTAAAAATAAATATGGATTTAAAACATGTGTTTATTTTTTGAAGGTTTAATCTAATCATATATTTAAAATATATTTTTAAATATTAAAATGCCCAGTTACCATCTTTAAATACTGGAATTTCAACATTATCATGAGTTAAACCTGTGATCTTTAAATCTTTAGTTCCTATCATGAAATCTACATGAGTTAATGAATCATTAGCTCCAGCTTTTTCAAGTTCTTCATTAGTCATATTTTCACCATTTTTTATGCATAGAGAATATGCTTTACCAAAAGCTAAATGACAAGAAGCATTTTCATCATATAGAGTGTTGAAGAAAATTATTCCTGAGTTTGATATAGGAGAATTATAAGGAACAAGAGCCACTTCTCCTAAGTATTTAGCACCTTCATCAGTATCTAGAAGATGTTTTAAAGTATCGTATCCTTTTTCAGCTGAGAAATCAACAACTTTTCCATCTTTAAAAGTAACTGAGAAATTATCTATTAAATTTCCACCGTAGTTTAAAGGTTTAGAACTAAATACTGTTCCATTAACTCCAAACTTAGAAGGCATAGAGAATACTTCCTCAGTAGGCATATTAGCTATGAATTCAACCCCACCTTGAGTATATTCAGCTCCACCAGCCCAAAGATGATTTTCTGGTAATTCTATAGTTAAATCAGTTCCAAGTGAATTTTCAAAATGAAGTGATTTTAAATTCTTTTCATTTAAGTAATCCATATGGTATTTTAATATTTCTTTATGTTTATTCCAAGCTTCAACAGGGTTCTCTGTATCAACTCTAACTATTTTAAAGATTTCATTCCATAATTTATCTACTGCTTCTTCTTCAGGTAAATCAGAGAAAACTTTTTTAGCCCAAGCTTTAGTTGGAATAGAAACTATTGACCATGCATTTTTATTGCTCATTAACAGTTCACTAAATTCTTTTAAAGCTGTACTTGATGATTTTCTAAAGGCTGCTATTTTTGCAGGGTCTATATTTTTTAGAAGTTCAGGATCAGAGGCAGAAATACTTAAGAAGCAAGCTCCTTCTTTAGCATAGCTTAATCTTGATTCTTTCATCCAATCTGGGAAGTTTTCAAAAACTTCTAATGGAGAGTGTTCATATTTAATTTTGCCGCATATTTCATCATTCCATTGAACAACAACATCCTTTGCTCCCTTTTCATAAGCAGATTTAACAAGCATTCTTGTAAATTCTGCACATTCTACAGGAGAAGATATAACAAGGGTTTGACCCTCTTGAACATTTACTCCTATATGAGTAGCTAACTTTGCATAATTTTCTAACATGCTTTCAAATTTGTTCATAATATCAGTCCTTTCTTTACAAATTCTTACCATTATTATAATGCAGTAAAATTTATAAAACAATTAATTAATAAAGATTATTTTATAAAAGTCCATTTGTTTTCATAAGAAGGTCGTAATATAAGTCTCCTTCCTCAGAAGTGCAACCATAATCTATTAAATAATAGGTATCATTTATAATTCCCCAAGAACTGTGAACATATAAATCTTCTTTAAATAGAAAATATTTTTCTCCAAGGGTATAAATATCTTCTTCTATAGAACTTTCTTCACGCAATTTTTTTAAATCAACAAAAGTTTTTCTTCTTATGTTAGGGAAAACTTCTGCTCTAGGCATTATTAAAATCCTTTTATTATAAAGAAGTACAGGACATAAATATCTTTTAAGATTATATGGAGCATTTTTAAAAATATAGGATTCAACAAAATTTTGATGAAGCCCATCTTCATCCTTAGCAACTTTAACCACTAAATTTTTATTTAAAGAAAAAACTTTTCTTGCTATTCCTTCTCCTAAAAAGGTAAATTTCTTTTTATATTCTTTCATTGGAAGATTGCTTAGATATTTCACAAGTATATTAATATCATCTATATCCATAATAAAAAAACCTCAAAGCTTTTTATTATATATTCTATGAAGGAACTTTAATAAAAGTTGATTGAAGTAATATATTATTTAGATAATAAACATAAATTACTAATATTTTTTCTGATATTACATATAGAACATAAAAGTATTTTAAAAGATTTATAATAATTCGTTGAAAATGTTATAATGTTTATATATTAATTATTAATTTATTGAATAAAAAAATTAAACTAAGGAGCGAACAAAAGTGAAAAATTTTCTTGAGAGTTTAATAGAAAATAATAGACAATATGTTGAACATGGAAAACTGGCATCTTATATTCCAGAATTAGAAAAAGCTAATAAAGAAGATTTAGGTATATATATAGTTACTCTTGATGGAAAAGAAGTAGGGGCAGGAGAGTATGATAAAAAGTTTACTATTCAGAGTATATCAAAAGTAATAACTTTAATGCTTGCAATATTAGATAATGGAAAAGATAGAGTCTTTTCAAGAGTAGGTGTTGAACCAACTGGAGATAGCTTTAATAGTATAGTAAGTTTAGAGAGAAAGCCTTCTAAAAAACCTTTTAACCCTATGGTTAATTCAGGAGCAATATTAACAACATCTTTAATTGAAGGTGATAGTGAAGAGGAAAAGTTTGAGAGAATTTTAGAATTTACTAGAAAAGTAACAGGAAATGATGATATTCAATTAAATGAAGATGTTTATTTATCTGAAAAGGAAACTGGAGATAGAAATAGAGCCTTAGCATACTTTATGAAAAGTAATGGAGTTATAGAAGGAAATATAGATGATATATTAGATTTATATTTCAAACAATGTTCTCTAGAAGTTAATGCTAAAGATTTAGCTAGATTTGGTGCTATGCTTGCTAATGATGGAGTATTACCTTGGAATGGAGAAAGAGTAATATCTAGAGAAATTTGCAGAATAATAAAAACAATAATGGTTACTTGCGGTATGTATGATGACTCAGGTAAATTTGCTGTACATATAGGAATTCCAGCAAAAAGTGGAGTTGGTGGCGGAATAATGGCTGCTGTTCCAAGAAGAATGGGAATAGGTATTTTTGGACCTTCTTTAGATGATAAGGGAAATAGTATAGCAGGAACACATGTTATGAAGGATTTATCTGAGGAATTAGATTTAAGTATTTTCTAAAATGTGTTAATATTATTAGAACTAATGGGAAAAATCATTAAAAGAGATGATTGTTTAAAAACTTTAAAAATAAAATTATAAATATATTACGAGAATTACTAGATTTCATTAAGAATTTATAGCAATTACTTCTAATAATTTGCTAAAGCGAAAAAACTCCCTTCGGTCAAACAGATTTCGCTTATTAACGCAAATTATTATACGTAATAGCTTAAATTCTAAAATTCATCTAGATATTCTCTTCATATTATTTATAATTTTATTTTAACTACTTTTTACAGAGTAGATTAGAAGTGAAATTTATTAATAGTAAAGTTTTTTGTTAGATTAATAGAATAATATATTGGAGGATTAGAATGAAAAGATTATTGATATTAGACGGGAACAGTCTTTTAAATAGAGCCTTTTATGCTGTGCCTTTGCTTAGCAATAGTGAAGGAACTCATACAAATGCTATTTATGGTTTTACAAATATGCTTTTTAAGATGAGAGAGGATATAAAACCTGATTATATAGTTTGTACTTTTGATAAAAAAGCACCAACTTTTAGACATTTAGAGTATGGGGATTATAAGGCTGGAAGAAAGAAAATGCCTCCTGAGTTAGCAGAGCAGTTTCCTATTGTTAAGGAAATGCTAAAGTTATTTTCAATAACAACTTATGAATTAGATGGATTCGAAGCAGATGATATTATAGGAAGTTTAGCTAAGGTGGCTGAAGGTGAAGGAATCGAAGTTTATATTATGACTGGAGATAAGGATGCCCTTCAACTAGCAGCTAAGGATATAAATGTATGTATAACTAAGAAGGGTGTTTCTGAAATAGAAGTTTATAACTATGATAGAATGGTTGAAGAATATGGAGTTACTCCTACTCAGTTCATAGATGTTAAAGGACTTATGGGAGATAAATCTGATAATATTCCAGGGGTACCAGGAGTAGGAGAAAAAACAGCCTTTAAATTAATAAAAGAGTATGGTTCAGTAGAGGCAGTTTTAGAAAATATAGATAACATAAGTGGTAAAAAGTTAAAAGAAAATTTAACTGAGTACAGCGAACAGGCTATATTCTCTAAAAAGTTAGCTACTATTATGACTAATGTTCCTATAGATTTTGATTTAGATGAGATTAAATCAAAGGATGATTATAATAAAGATCAGCTAAAAGCTTTATTTACTAAGCTTCAAATGAAATCTATATTAGATAAATTATCAAATGGGGAAGAAGAAGAGCCAGAAATAGAAGTTAAAATAACTAATATAGAAAGTAATAAAGAATTAGAAGATTTATTTAAGAATATAAACGAAGAAGTCTATATTAATTTTACTTATTTAAATAAAGAAAAGTATTCTACTATAGAGATTGATAAAATATTTATTAATTATGATGAGAAAAATTATTTAATTAACTTTAAAGAGTTAGTAAAAGAAGAGGAGAATATTAAATCCTTTAAAGAATTTTTTGAGAATGAAGATATATTAAAAAATGGCTATAGTATAAAAAATGCCTTAACAGCTTTAAAAAAATTAGGAATAGATTTTAATGGATTAGCCTTTGATTGTGAATTAGCAGCATATTTAATAGATTCATCTAAGGGAGAATATACTCTTTTATCCTTAATAAATAACTATCTTTCAAAATTCCCTAATGTAAAAGAGGGGGAAGAAGACTTAGTTGGAATTTCATTTATGAAAGAGTTGACTTTAGTTCTAAAGAAAAAGATAGAAGAAGAGAAAATGGAAAGACTTATGTATGATATTGAGCTTCCTTTAGAAACAGTTTTATCTTCTATGGAATCAATAGGATTTAAAGTAAATAAAGATATTTTAGATGAGCTATCTATTAAGTTTAAAAGAGAGTTAGAGGAAACACAAAAAGAGATCTTTGAACTTGCAGATGAAGAGTTCAACATAAATTCTCCAAAACAATTAGGTAAGATATTATTTGAAAAATTAGATTTACCAGTTATAAAGAAAACTAAAACTGGCTATTCAACTAACGCAGAAGTTTTAGAAAAGCTTAAGGACAAACATCCTATAATAGAAAAAATAACATATTTTAGACAGCTTTCAAAAATATATTCAACTTATGTTGAAGGATTAAAGTCTGTTATAGATACAGATGGTTCTATACATTCAACATTTAATCAAACTGTAACTACTACAGGTAGACTTTCATCAACAGAGCCTAACCTTCAAAATATACCTATAAAATACGAAATGGGTAGAGAAATAAGAAAGGTATTTATACCAAAAAAAGAAGGAGATTTATTAATATCAGCTGACTACTCACAAATAGAACTTAGAGTTTTAGCTCATATTTCTGGTGATGAAAATATGATAGATGCATTTAATCATCATTCAGATATACACACTAAGACTGCTTCTGAAGTATTTAAAGTGCCAGTTGAAGAGGTAACTCCATTAATGAGAAGTAGGGCTAAGGCAGTAAACTTTGGTATAGTATATGGAATAGGAGATTTTAGTCTTTCTCAGGATTTAAATATTTCAAGAAAAGAAGCTAAAGAATATATGGATATATATTTTGAAAGATATCCAAAAATTAAAGAGTATATTTCTAAGGTTATTCATGAAGCTCAAACAAAGGGATATGTATTAACTATGTTAAATAGAAGAAGATATATACCTGAAGCAAATGCTTCAAATAAAATAGTAAAAGCTTTAGGAGAAAGACTTGCAATGAATGCTCCAATACAAGGAACAGCAGCAGATATAATAAAACTTGCTATGGTAAATGTATATAACAAGTTAAAAGAATTAAATTTAAATAGTAAGTTAATATTACAGGTTCACGATGAACTTATAATAAATGTTGTCAAAGGAGAATTAGACATTGTTAAGAAACTTCTAAAAGAGGAAATGGAAAATACAATTAAATTAAGTGTACCATTAGATGTTGATGTTAATGTTGGAGAAGATTGGTATAAGTTAAAATAAGGAGGGTACTGATTCTATGATTAAAGTAGGCCTTACAGGAGGAATATGCTCAGGCAAAAGCACTATTTCTTCTATGATAAAAGAGGCAGGAATCCCAGTTATAGATGCAGATATTATTGCAAGAGAAGTATTAGAAAAATACCCAGATATACTTTTAAGGGTAAGAGCTACTTTTGGAGGTCATTTCTTTGATTGGAGAGGTGATTTTAGAAGAAGAGAGTTTGGAAACCATATTTTTAGATTTCCAAAGGAAAGAATAAAGTATGAAGAAATCATAATGCCTTATATAAAAGAGGAAATAGAGATTAAACTTAAAGAATATGAAAAAATAAATACTAAGCTTGTAGTTGTAGATGGAGCAACCTTAATAGAAAATGATATGCATAAGGATATGGATATGGTTGTTCTAGTTTGGGTAGATAAAAGTAGCCAAATAGAAAGAATGGGGTTTAGAGATAAGCTTAGTAAAGGGGAAGCTATAAATAGAATAAATTCTCAATTAAGTCTTGAAAGAAAAAAAGATTATGCTAACATAATAATTGATAATAGCGGTAATTTAATTAAAACAAAGGAACAAATTGATGATTTGTTAGAATTTTTTACTTTATACCAGTAGGAGAGTTATATGAAGAAAATTATAAGGCTAGTTATAATTGTTTTAGCCATATATTTACTATTTTTAGGGAGTGGATATATATTAAAAAATGTTATATTTCCACTAAAATATATGAATTATGTAGAGAAATATAGTAAAGAATATAATTTGGATCCTTATTTTGTTATGGCGGTTATGAAAGCAGAAAGTAACTTTGACGAAGATGCTAAATCTAATAAGGATGCAAGAGGGCTTATGCAAATTACCACCTCTACTGGAAAGTGGATAGCTGAAAAACAAGGGATTATTGATTTTGATACCAATTTATTATTAGAGCCAGAAGTTAATATAAGGTTTGGATGTTGGTATTTAAATAATCTTCATAAAGAGTTTGGAGATTGGGACCTTGTAATTGCAGCTTACAATGCAGGAAGAGGACGGGTTCAAGAATGGCTTAATAGTGCTGAACATTCTGAAGATGGAAAAAATCTTACTTATA
The DNA here is from genome assembly GCF_023921145.1 of Clostridium sp. 16K-1-R1. Lineage (NCBI taxonomy): Bacteria > Bacillati > Bacillota > Clostridia > Eubacteriales > Clostridiaceae > Clostridium > Clostridium sp. 16K-1-R1. The sequence continues at coordinate 2,499,637 of NZ_CP046515.1, read as the reverse complement.
TACCATTTAAAGAAACTGATAAATATGTTAAAAAAGTAAATGTTTATTACAATATATATAGGTCACTTTATTCTTAAGTGACCTATGTATTTTAATATACTATGGATAAAGCTTTGGGAGGGGATGTTTTGAAAAAATGGCTAATAGCTATAGGTGGTATTTTAATAATTGCTATTTTTATATTATTTTTTAATAGAGAGTATTTAAAACCAGTACATATGGATGTTAATTGGAATGATAATTTTAATCCACCAGAAGAAAAAATGCTTTTTGATTTTATAGAGAAGGATTTAAGTAAAAGTGGATATGGAATATATACAAATTATATAGATAAAAGTTCAGAAGGAGATATAACTAAGGGTCACTCAGTATTATCAGAGTCAGAGGGGCTTATGATGTTATATTCAGTAAATGCTAATAATAAAGAACTATTTGATGAGCATTTTGACATAGTAAAAGAAATGAGATTAAAAAATGGACTTATTAGTTGGAGAAAAGAAGGAGATGAAAATTCACCTTCCTCTGCAACCATAGATGAACTTAGAATAATAAAAGCTCTTCTTTTAGCCAACAACAGATGGAATAGTTTTTATTATAAATTTTATGCTATAAATATTGCTAACTCTTTACTTAAACATGCAGAAGAAAATGAAACTTTAGTAGATTATATAGATAACTATGGAAAAGGTAATACAACCACTTTATGTTATTTAGACTTGCCTACTATGAAATTATTGAGTCAAGTAGATAAGAAGTGGGAAGGAATTTATGAAAAATCTAACAGTATAATAGAAAATGGAAAAATATCTGAAGAGGTTCCTTTATACAGAAAAGTATTTTATGAAGAAACTCAAAAATATGATGAAGAAGAAAATATTGATTTCTTATTATCTACAATAGTAATTTTAAATAGAATTGAAGCTGGAGAAAATGAGGAGTCATCTATTAAATGGATAAAAGAAAAGTTTAAGAAAGATGGATTCTTAGTAGCTACATACAATGGTAAAAATGGAGATGCTACATCACAGATTGAATCTCCATCAATATACTCTAATGTAGCCTTAATAGCAAATCACATTGGAGATAAAGAGTTATTTAATAAGGCCATAGATAAATTAAAATATTATCAAATAAAAAATAAAGATAGTGTACTTTATGGGGGCTTTGGAGATGAAAAGACAAATAGCGTATATTCTTTTGATAATTTAAATGCCTTACTAGCTTTTCAAAAATATAAGGATTAAAATAATAAGTAATAATATAAATAATATTGTTCATATACTTAAAATGGGCAATATTTTATGCAGATATGGTGGAATGGCAGACACGATATCTTGAGGGGGTATTACTTTTAGGAGTGTGCGGGTTCAAGTCCCGCTATCTGCACCAATTTGGTATTAAAGAATAGTATAACTTAAATTTTTATATACCTATTCAATGTGACTAATTTCTTAATTAAGAAATTAGTCATTTTTTATTATAAAAAATGTATAATATAGTATTAAGCACTTATTAATAAGAGGGGTAAAATGAGTAAAAATTTTGATTATAGCCTTAAAGATATAAGTAGTAATTTAGAAAAATCTTTAAAAGAAGCAGAATTATTAGGGGAGGGACATAATGGTGTTGTATTTCTCCTTAAAAATAATAAAGCAATAAAAATTTTTAGAAGAATGAGTGTTTGGAAAGATGAAAGCAGTATATTAAAACGAGTTAGAAAGTCTAGATTTTTTCCAAGGATATATGAAGCTAAGCCAGGATATATTATACGGGAATATGTTGATGGGGTTAGATTAGATAAGTATCTAAGAAGAGGAAATCTAGATGAGGATCTTTGCAAGGAATTATATTTAATGATTTTAGAATTCGAAAGATTGGGATTTAAAAGAATTGATATAAGGTGTAAAGATATATATATACAAGATGATTATACTCTTAAAATAATAGATCCTAAAAATAACTATAAAAAGAGGGTATCATTTCCTAGACATCTTTTTAAGGGGCTTTTTAAAAGAGATGAGTTAAATAGATTTTTAAATTATGTAGCTGAAATTGATGAAAAAAGAGCTCATATATGGAGAGAAAAGTTTGAAATTTATGCAGAGGATAAAAATTTGTTAATATAATATTAATAAGTTAATAAAAAATAGTAAATCACTTAAAGTATCTGTTTAAAGATTTTAGATTAAGTAGTATCTTAGTATTAAGAAGATTTTTATACTACATAGTCTAAAAGGAGTTGATAGATTTGAGAGAGAATTTTATATTTAAAGATGATGAAGGATTAGAATTACAAGGATATAAATGGAGTAATGGTAAAGAATTTAAGGCAGTTATTCACATATTACATGGAATGACAGAGGATGCTATTAGATATGATGAATTTGCAGAAAAACTTGTTGAAGCAGGATTTTTAGTTTATGCTCATGACCATAGAGGGCATGGATTTACAGCTAAGGATTTAGATTCTTTAGGATATCAAGCAGAAAATGATGGATTTCAATGGATGATTGATGATGCCAAAACTTTAATAGAGTCCTCTAAAGAAAAACATAAAGGATATAAAATAATACTTTTTGGACATAGTATGGGATCTTTTGTAAGTCAGAGGCTAGTTCAAGAATATAATGATTTAGTAGATGTTTTGGTTTTATCAGGAACTAATGGGGAGCCAGATAAGTTAGCTCCACTTGGAGAATTTGTAGCTCAAGTAGAAATGTCATTAAAGGGAAGAGAACATAAAAGTAAACTTATGGACAAGTTGATTTTTGGAGGCTTTAATAAGAATTTTAAACCAAATAGGACAGATTTTGATTGGCTTTGTAGTGTAGAAAGTGAAGTAGACAAGTATATAGAAAATGAAAGATATGGTTTTATATGTTCAAGTTCCTTTTATTACGATTTGTTAAGAGGGGTAAGAAGCATACATAAAGCTGAAAATATGAATAGAATAAATAAAGAAATGCCTATTTATATTTTTGGAGGAGATAAAGATCCAGTAGGTAATTTTGGTAAAGGTGTAATCAACTTAAAAGATAAATTAGAAAAAGTAGGAGTAAAAAATATTCAGTATAAGCTATATGAAAATGGAAGACATGAAATGTTAAATGAAAAAAATAAAGTAGAAGTTATGGAAGATACTATTCAGTGGCTGTTGAAAAATATTTAAAAGATATATATAATTAATTAGAGTATTAATTAGGAGTGTGTCAAAATTTTGATACCTCCTTTTTGCTTTATGTAAGTTAACATGATTTTGATATAATAGATTAGAAAAATAGGAGAAGATATGGATAATAACTATAGAATTATAGATAATTATATACGTAGTGGTGATAAAGCTCATGATGAAGGGAATTTAATAAAGGCCTTAAATTATTATTTAAGAGCTGAGGAGCTTCTAGAAGGAGAAAGAGATATTGATTTAATAATAAGTATAGCTTTAATGCTAGATGAGTTAGGAGATACTGAAAAGGCCAAGGAAAAATATGAAGAAGCCTTAAGTATAAATAGTTTTGAAGTTAGAGCTTATTATGGATTAGCAGTTATTTATGATGAAAAAGAGGATTATGTAAAGGCTATAGAATTATATAAAAAGGCTATAGATATAAATCCTGTTTATGATAGAGCTATATTCTTCTTAGCAAATGCACTAGATAATGTGGGAGATAAAGAAGGGGCAATAGAGTATTACAAAAAGACAATAGAGGTTTGCAAAGAAGACTTTTGGGCCCATATAAATTTAGGATCTATATATGAAGAAAGAGATATGCTTCAAGAGGCCTATAGAATGTTTTCTAAAGCTCTTCAAATAGATGGAGAGCACTATTTAGCTCTTTTTAATATGGGAGTAATATATAAGAGATTAAATGTATATGATAAGGCTAAGAAATTTTATGAGAAAGCCATTAAAAAGAATTTTGGTTATGCTTTTTCATTCTTAAATTTGGCAGTTATATATAAGGAAGAAAATAATATAGAAAAAGGAATAGAGATATTATCACTAGGTTTAAGATTTAATCCGGAAAATCATTTTTTATATTATAATAGAAGTTGCTTTAAGGCTATTTTAGGAAAAGATTTAGAGGATGCCGCAGAGGATTTAATTAAAGCTGTTGAATTTTATCCAGAATTTATAAAATATATAAATAAAGATAATGATTTAATTGAGGTAAGAAACAGTAATAAGTTTAAAAGTTTCTTAGAGACCTTAGATATTGGTTAATTCCAATATTTAAGGTCTTTTAAATTACAATTAAATACAATAGTTTACAAAAATTAAATAATTTCCTCTCTTTTTTATGATAATGTATATTTATATGGTTATATTTAAGGGGGAAGTATATTGGAGTACATAGAAAATGACTATATGTATTTGAAACTTAGTAAAATTAGAAATTTAGTTAATATTATTATATTTATAGCAATTATTTTATATACTGTATATTTTTTTAATCCACGTACAGCTCTTTATTTATCTACAATTATTGAAACTATATTAGTGTTTACTATAACATTTATTGCTACAACTGTATTTAAGTTTTCTAATAAAAAGATTTTTAAATTAATAGGTATTTATTTATTATTAGTTGCCATATTCAAGTTTGATATACTTGTTTATTTAATAGCCTTTTGGAGCGAAAAAGAAATAATTCAATGTTTAGATTTAAAACCAGTAGCTATTTGTACTGTTTTAGAAAGTGTATATTGCTTTATGATAATAGCATATGTAAAGTCAGTAGATTTAAATATAAAATTAATAGTTTGTTTTTTTAGCATAGTGTCATTAATCAGTATATTTTTTTATGATATAAGTGTTTTTTGGGGGATATCAACAGTCCTTCTTTTAATAATTTTATGTCTTTTAAGAAATTTTAAACTTTTTAAAAATAATTTATTAAATTATTTAAAGTTATTTGTGCTAATAAATTTATCTATAGTAGTATTAGATATTTTATCATATAGTTTAGGTTTAGAGTCACTTATACTATTAGGTGATATATTAAAAATATCAATCTATTTAATTATATATGTTTGGATTTCAGAAATGCTTATTATAAAACCATATAAAACTCTACATGAAGATATAATTGATAAAAATAAAAAACTTAAAATATTAAATAAGAAAATGGAAGAGAGTAATAATGAGTTTAAAGAATTTAAGAAAAAATTAAGAGATAATGAAATTTATTTTAGGAACTTTTTAAATAATGCACCTATGTCTATAGCGATTTTAAATAATGATAATCATAGGATTTTTGCTGTGAATAAAAGATTTTCACATGAATTAAATTTAAAAAGTAATAGAGAGGTAATAAATAAGAACTTATTTAAAATAATAAATATTGAAAATAAAGAGGAATTCTTAAGAACAAAAAAGGGAGAAGCTTCATTTGTTACTTCTGGAATAGAAGTTTTTTGGGAGTTAGATATTTTACTACAATCAAAGGGTTACTTAATAATATCAATGAAAAATATAACTGAACTTAAGTTTTCAGAAAAGATAAAAGATAATTTAAGAAAAAGAACCTTATCAGAACAAATAAAAAATGATTTTTTATCAAGTATTTCTCATGACTTAAAAACTCCTATAAATGTTATATATTCATCAGTTCAAGTGCAGGAGAAATTTTATAGTAATGAAAATATTAAAAAAGTTGATTATTATAACCAAGTTAATAAGGAAAATTGTATGACCTTACTAAGGTTAGCTAACAATCTAATTGACTCATCCAAAATTGATTACGATTATTTAAAACCAAACTTTAAAATTTATAATATAGTAACATTGATTGAAGATTCTATAGGAAATTTAGCTGAATATATAAAAGAGAAAAATTTAACTTACGTATTTGATACCAATGAAGAAGAAGTATATGTTAGGTGCGATCAAGAATTTATTCAGAGAATTATTTTAAACTTAATTTCAAATTCAATAAAGCATACAAGGGAAGGTGGAATTGGAGTAGAGATTAAGGCAAAGAAAAGTAAAGTTATTATTAGTTTTACAGACACTGGTGAAGGCATGGATAAAGAATTTATAGAAAAGGCTTTCTTAAGATATAGCAAGGGAAATAAAAAAGGAGTAAAAAATAAAAGTACAGGAATTGGATTATATATTGTTAAGAATTTAGTTGAATTGCAAAATGGAACTATAAATATAAATTCAATTAAGGATACAGGAACAAATATAAGGTTGGAATTTAGTAGGGAGAAAAGTTGTGGAATATAAAGTAGAATATGAAAATCCTAAATTACAATATTATATATTAAGAGTAATATATATATTAATAATACTATCAGCAGTATTGTTTATAAGAAAAGAAAAATATATTATGTTTTATAAATTTTTAGACTTGTCTTCAGTAATAATGTTAGGAACCTCATTATTAATAGGAATAAGCAGTAATGTAGATAAGGAAAAAAACTTAGTTTCTTATACTAATATGGGTATATTTTGGATTATTATTCCTGAGGTTTTTTCTTCATTTGTTTCCTTGGAGTTATATGTAGTAGATAAGATGATAGCTTATAAAATAATAGGCATATTATTTCAGTATTTTATTACCTTTGTAATAGTTTTAGGGAAGAAAAAGGACTTAGCTTTTAAGAAGATAAATAAAATTTTTCTATTATTAAATATTATCTTTAACATTATTTATCTCATAGTAATAAATAATACAAAATTAATGAGAGCTTTTATTAAAGGTGTATATATAAATAATTTTATGTTTATATTTGTTATTATTTTATTTGTAATATTACTAATAGTAATTGTTGCTGATAAAGAAAATACATCTGATAAATTCTTTTATTATTTAATTGCTTATATATTAGTATTCTCCATAGGAAATATTATTTTCTTAAACAATTTTCATAATTTAAGAAATACTTATTTATTAGGAGTTTCCTTTAGTCAAATACTAGACTTCTCAGCATATTACATTTTAGTAGAAGGTATAATAAGATTTTCTTTAAATAAGAATTTTAATAATATAAATAGGATAATGCTCTTAAAAAGAGGTGAATTTAAGAGAAATAAAAGGTATTTAAGAAAAAAAATAGAGGAGCTAAAAGAATTAGAGAATCTTTTAGATAGAGAAGAATTGTTGTTTAATAATATTACTTCAGCCATTGGAGACTATATATTTATTTCTAAGGATGAAAAATTATTTTATTTAAACGACGAAGCCTTGGAATTTTTAGAAGTTGAAAACAAAGAATCCATATTGTTTGAAAGTATGGAAGTATTATATGAAAAAATACTAGAAAAGCAAGTTTATTTAAAAGAGAAAGGAAGTATGGATTCTTATAAAGAAATAATTTTTAAAAATATTAAGGGAGGCTACTCTAATGGAGAATTTTACACAATACCTTTTGGAGATAATTATAAAATTATAATTATAAATGATATTACTAAAAAAAATAATGCTTTAAGATTAAATAAGTATTTAAAAGATAAATTAGAAGAAGAAAATATAAAGGGAGAATTTTTTACAAATATATGTCATGAGTTAAGGACTCCTATAAATGTAATAAGTTCAGCTCTTCAATTAAATAATTTAAATATAGAAAATAGAAATCTTAATTCTATAGAAAGAAATAACCTAGTAATTAAACAAAATTGTTTAAGACTTATAAGGACAATAAATAATTTCATTGATGCTAATAAAATATCAGAGGGACAGATAGAAACAAATATTATGGTTCTTAATGTAGTTGAAGTTGTTGAAAATATATTAGATGCCTCTTCAGAATATATAAGTAAGAAAAAAATAAATTTTATTTTTGATCCTGATTTTGAAGAAATATTCATAGCTATTGATAGTGAGTTTTTAGAAAGAATAATATTAAATCTATTATCAAATTCAGTTAAGTATGGAAGTGAAAATGGAAACATATATGTAAAAATATATTTTGAAGGAAAAGATCTTGTAATAATGATAGAAAATGATGGAATAGCTATAAGTTATGATGAACAAAAATACATTTTTGATAAATTTACTAAAAGTAATAAGGCTTTAAATAGAACACAAGAAGGAAGTGGTTTAGGGCTTTATATAAGTAAATCTCTTATGAAAATGCAAGGAGGGGATTTAAAGGTTGATATATATGAGGGACATGGAAATAGATTTAAATTATATTTTTATGATGTAGATTTATTTAAGGAAACTGATAGAACTGAACATATTTTTAATAACAATTATTACAACTTAAAGGAAAGAGCTGAAATTGAATTTTCTGATATATACATATAATATATATCAAAAGGAATACATATAATTACCTGAGAGGTGATTTATGTGAATATATTCAAGGTTAATGGAAAATTTAATTTAGGTGATTTAATAATAAGTTTGTTAATAACTTTAGGTGGAGGATATGTTATTGGAAAGTTTACTCAGGAGAGTGTACAAGTATATGGCACTTTAAATAAACCTTGGTTTAGTCCACCAGCCATAGTTTTTCCCATAGTATGGACTATTTTATATATACTTATGGCAATAGCAGCCTATAGAATATTTTTAAGGCATAAGCAAGGAGAAAAAACAAAGTCAGCCCTTTGGTTTTATATAATACAACTTGTATTAAATTTTGCTTGGAGCATAATATTCTTTCGCTTTAAGTTATACGGATTAGCATTTATAGAACTCATCATATTATTAATATTTATAGTTATAACCACAATTAAATTTTTTAAGTTTGATAAAATAGCAGGAATTCTTATGATTCCTTATATAATATGGGTTTCTTTTGCTGGAGTATTAAACTTTTTTGTATGGATGTTAAATGAAATGTAATTTAAAAATCCCTCTTATTTTAATAGAATAAGAGGGATTTTTTATTTAGTGCTATAATTATATAGAGATATTTAATAAAAACTTTCTTTAAAATAAAGTATGATTTAAAGAATAGCTAAAGGTAATATTTATTAAACCACATAAATAAAAGGGGGATAAAAAATGTTAATTAAAAATGGGAAAATATTTACCTGCGAAGAAGGTAAAATATATGAAAAAGGTGATATTCTAATTAAGGATGGAAAGATAAGTAGAATTGGGGAAGATTTAAGTCAATACATAGGAGAAGAAGAGGTTATTGATGCTAAAGGACTATTAATATTTCCAGGATTTATTGAAGCACATTGTCATTTAGGACTACATGAAGAAGGAAATAATGGGGCAGGAAATGGAACCAATGAAGCTAGTGAGCCTATAACCCCACAAATGAGATCTATAGATGGAATAAATCCCTTTGATGGAGGATTCCAATCTGCAAGGGAAGCAGGAGTTACCACAGCTGTAATTGGGCCTGGAAGTGCCAATGTAATAGGAGGACAGTTTGCCGCTGTAAAAACAAGTGGAATATGTATTGATGACATGATAATAAAGGAACCTGTAGCAATAAAGGTTGCCTTTGGAGAAAATCCAAAAAGGGTTTATTCTGGAAAGAATAAAATGCCTAATACAAGAATGGCTATTGCAGCTTTATTAAGAGAAACTTTAACAGAGGCTGTTAATTATAAAAATAGAAAAATTGATGCTGAAATAGAGGATAGGGATTTTAGTAAGAATTTAAAATATGAGGCTTTACTTCCATTAATTAATAGAGAAATACCTATGAAAGCTCATGCCCATAGGGCAGATGATATTTTAACTGCCATAAGAATAGCTAAGGAATTTAATCTTAAATTAACTTTAGATCACTGTACAGAAGGACATTTAATAAGTGATTATATTAAAAGAGAAAACTTAGATGCTATAGTTGGGCCAACTTTAAGCTTTAATGGAAAGGCTGAGACTTTAAATAAGACCTTTAAGACTCCAAAGGCCTTAATAGATAAAGGAATTAAAGTGGCAATAACTACAGACCATCCAGTGGTAACAATAGACAATCTTCCTCTTTGTGCAGCTATGGCTATGAAAGAAGGAATTACTTTTAATGAGGTCTTAGAAGCAATAACAATAAATCCAGCTGAAATAATAGGTATTGATGAAAGAGTTGGAAGCTTAAAGGAAGGAAAGGATGGAGATTTAGTAATTTTAAATGGAAGTCCTTTTGAAATAGCTACAAAAACTATTTATACAATTATAAATGGAGAGGTAGTTTATAAAGACTAGGAATAAAAGCAATTTTATATTATAATAAATAATGTTTGAATTTGATTTTTAATATATTTTAGATAAATTAATGGAGCTGTATCAATATAACTTAGTAAAACTTATAATTAAATGCTAAGTTTTGAGACAGCCCTTATTATTTTAATAAGTGAAATAAATTTTTAAATCTGTCAAAGATATAGAAGAGGAGAGAATATAGAAGTTAATATAACAAAAGGATTATAATTAGGAGTGATACTTTGAAAAAGGTAATAATTGCAGAAAAACCATCTGTTGCTAGAAATATTGCAGATGCTTTTAATATAAAAAAGAGAAAAGATGGATACTTTGAAGGCGAAGAATATCTTATAACATGGGCTTTCGGACACTTATTGCAGTTATTTGATGCAAAGGATTATGATGAGAACATGAAGGGATGGAGAATGGAGAAATTCCCTTTTATCCCAGAAGTCTTTAAATATAAAATAAAACAAGATTCTTTAAATAGAAACATCATTGATAAGGGTGCGGAAAAGCAAATAAAGATAATAAAAGGTCTTATAGATAGGGAAGATGTAGATGGAATAATTTCTGCTACTGACTTTGATAGAGAGGGACAAGTAATTGCAGATGAAATTTTCCTATATTTTAGTGAAAAGAAACCAGTATATAGACTTTTATTAAATGAATGGACACCAGATGAAGTTAAAAAAGGAATGGAAAAGTTAAAACCTAATGAGGAAATGCAATCTCTTCAAGATGCTGGTATAGGAAGACAGTGGGCAGACTGGATAATAGGTATAAATTTAACTTCTGTGACAACAATCAAATATAAGCTAAATGATGGACAGATTTTAAATATAGGGAGAGTTCTTCTACCTACTTTAAAAATAATTTATGACAGAGATAAAGAAATAGAGAACTTTAAATCAAGTGCATATTACAAACTTAATGGTACTTTTAAGACTTCAAAAAATGAGGAGTTTGAAGGAACTTATTATGAAAATAATTCAGAGAAGTTTGAAGATAAAAAGGTTTTAGATGAGATTAAAGAAAAGATAAAGGATAAAAATGCTGAAATAATTGAAAAGCAAACAGAAAGAAAAAAAGAATATCCACCATTTTTATTTAATCTTTCTAATCTTCAAGGATACATAACAAGTAAATACAAAGGATGGACTTCAGATAAGGTTTTAAAAGTAGCTCAGTCTTTATATGAAAAGAAGTTTATAACTTATCCTAGAACAGGAAGTATGGCTCTAGAGGAGAGTTTAGTTGATAGAACTAGAAATGTTTTAGAAAAGCTTAAGGTAGGATTACCTTATGAGGAGCAAGTAAAGTTTGTTCAAAATAAAAGGGTTTTTGATAATTCAAAGGTTGAGAGCCATAGTGCCATAGTTCCAACTTACATGAAACCTAATAATTTAACTCAAGATGAGAGAATAGTTTATACAGCAGTTAAAAATAGATTTATTATGCAATTTATGCCTGTAGCTGAATTTGAGGAAACAAAAATAACTTCTAAGGTAAATGATAAAGAGGTTAAGGGCGTATTTATTTCAAAAGGAAAAGTTCAGCTTGTAGAAGGATGGAGAGTTGTTGAAAAAATAGATAGTAAAGATACAATTCTTCCAATGGTAAATGAAAAAGAAGTAGTAGACTTAGTAGATAGTAAAATAAATAAGGTTACTAAAAAACCACCTAAAAAGCATACTGAGAAGACTTTACTTAGGGTAATGGAGACTTGTGGTAAGAGTTTTAAAGAGGATGCAGAGGAAGATAGTGAAGAAATGATGGCTTCAATACTAAGTGGATTTAGTATAGGAACACCTGCTACTAGAGCTGAAACAATTAAAAAGCTTAAGGATGTAGGATATATTACTACAAAGGGAAAAAGTTTAACTTGTACAGAGCTTGGTAGAACCATAGTTGAAATATTCCCTGTTAAGGAACTTTTAGATTTAGAATACACAGGAAGACTAGAAAAAACTCTTTCAGATATAGAAAGAGGGAAGGTTAAAAAGGAAGATTTCTTAAATCTTATAAAAAACTTTACTATAGAGGGAGTTAAGGCTATAAAAAATGATGATTCCATGGCAAAACACTTTAAAGTAGAGGCTCCAGAGGGAGTAGAGGTTTTAGGAAAATGTCCTAACTGTGGAAATCCTGTTATAGAGGGAGAAAGAGGATTTGGATGTGTTAACTGGAAAAATGGATGTAAATATACCATATGGAAAAATGACAAGTATATAGCTTCCTTTGGAAAACAAGTAACACCTCAGATGGTAAAACTTCTATTAGCTAATGGAAAAGTCGGATTTAGAAATTTAAAAAGTAAAAAGGGAAATACCTTTGCAGCATACTTCATATATGAAAAAGATGAAGAAAAAGGTTATTTCACATGGAAGATGGAATTTATTTAATGAAATATATTTTGGAGTTGTATTAAAACAACTCCTTTTTGTTTGGTTAAGAGGAAAGGTTTAAAATTTTAATTATAATCAAAGGTGAATTTGTAAGATAATTTTGATAAATCTTTTTCTTGTAGATTAAAAAACTCATTTTCTATGGGAAATAAAATTCTTCTTCCATGTTGTGGAGGAAGTCCCTTAGGGATAACAACACTTTTAAAGGTTTTATTTAGTACCTCTTTATTATTGGTATCACAAACTGAGATATTAAAATTTTCTAAGTTTTCAAAAGTAGTGTTTTCAGTTGTATTTAAAAAATAAGCATCTATAAATAGAGTATTATCTTCTTTAAACAATTGATTTATTATTAAGTTAAGAGTGTTTTTTTCTGTGGTGAAGGCTGTAATATCATATAAAATTTCTTTGTTTTGAATTTGATCTTCTTTAGAAAAAGTGCTTGCATCTAAGGTTAGAGTATTTGGATTTAATAGAACTGCTAAGGCAAAAAAGCCTAGAATTTTTTTATATATTTTCATTTTAATTCTCCTTAATTATAGATTTATATTTTTAGTATTTCTATAATTAAGAAAATATAGTCATAAAAAGAAAAAAACAGTGAAATTTTATCACTGTTTAGACAAATTTTAATATTAATGCAGATAGCATATATATTGGTGGAGCAAGGAAAACTGTTATTAATCCAGCAACACCTATAGATAATGAACTCATAGCACCATGAGTTTCACCAATTTCTAAAGCTTTAGTAGTTCCAACGGCATGGGCAGCTGTTCCCATAGAAACTCCCATAGCAACTTCATGATCAATCTTAAGTAATTTACATACCATAGGAGCTATGATTGCACCTGTGATACCAGTTATTATTACTGCTATAACTGTGATTGAAGGTATTCCACCAAGTCCGCTAGCTACTTCAACCCCGATTGGTGTAGTAACTGATTTAGGAACTAAAGAAGCAATAAGTTCATGATTTACTCCTAAGAAATATCCCATTATTATAACACAGCACATAGAAGCAAAACTTCCAACTATTATTCCTGTCATTATTGGTACAAAATGATTTTTTAAAAGTTGTAACTGTTTATATAAAGGTACTGCTAAAATTACAGTTGCAGGTCCTAAAAATGCATTTATAAAACTACCACCAATATTATAAGTTTCAAAACTTATATGGCATGAAACTAAAACTGCAATTACAAGAGCAATTGCTATTAATAAAGGGTTTAGTAGTGGAATTTTAGTCTTCTTGTATATGGTCATACCAATTTCAAATGCAAAAAGAGTTAATAAAATTCCGAATAAAGGGTTATTAACAATGTTATTCATTAACTTCATCTCCTAGTAGTTTTTTTTCTTTTCTTCTTATTAAAGCTTGAACAACTAAACCTGTAACTCCTATTACAACAAAAGTTGAGGCTATACAAATAAATAATAATTTAAGAACATTTCCTTCTAATAATCCAACAGATGTCATAAGTCCAACCCCTGCAGGAACGAAGAAGAAGGCTAAATGATCTAAGAAGAATTGAGCAACACAGTCAATAGATTCTACTTTAACAACTTTAGTACATAGTAAAACTAATAATATTAACATTCCAATAATATTTCCAGGTACACTATGTATAAAACTTTTAGAAATAAATTCGCCTAAGAAGTATATAAACACTACAATAAGCATTTCTCTTAAAAGCTTCACTAGATAATCACTTCCTTTTTTTATTAAAAAAATATAAGGAACTATTTTTTAAGTTCCTTATACATTATAGAATGAATTTAAAATTAAAGCTATAATCAAATATCATAATAATTAATGATTTATACTTATTAAAGCGTTTTCTATATCATTTTTTGATAGGTTGCTTAGAATAGACTCATCATACTTAAGTGCTTTATTTAAAAATTCTTTGGCTTTATAAAAATCCTCTTTTTCTTTTGATATAATTCCCATAAAATAGTAGGGTTCTGAAAAATTTACACATTCATCTATTAATTCATCAAAATAAAAGCAAGCTTTTTTTATATCCCCAATTTTATAGAAAATCTCTCCTAAATTAGCTCTTATTATTTGGCTTAATTCATCAACTTTTAATCCTTCATTACTTATTGAAATTGCTTTTTCAAAATCTTCATCTTGAATCAAAACATATCCATAAACTTCATAAAAATCTAGAGAGTTAAAATTATTAGCTTTTAAATCATCTAAGATTTGAAGGGAAGTTTTTATATCATTTAATTTCCAATAAAGTATTGCTTGAAGTAAATCAAGTTGATTTGCATCTTCAGGTAAAAATTTTCTTTTAGATACTATGCTTTTTAAAGTTTCTAAAGCTTCAGTATAAGATCCTATTTTAAGTTCTAAGAAAACATAAGTTTTTATAGCTTTTACATTAGAACTATTACATAGAGCAGCCTTTCTATAAAGAGATAAAGCTTCTTCTAAATTATTAGCCCTAAGTTTTTTAGCACCTTTAAACATATAAATTAAATGCTTATTTATAGTTAATTTAAATATTATAAATGATAGAAGTAGTATGCTCCCCATAGGCACACTTACCTTAATCATTAAGAAAACTATAAAAATTATTGCAAGGACATTCAATAATGTATTTAAAATAGACCTTTTCATAATAATTATCCCCCTTTTAAATATTAGTTTATTAAAGAAATTATACTATATTTATAAGAGGGATAATATTGAATTTTTTAAAGTTAAAGTTAAATTAAATAAAAATCAAAATTTTAATATAACTTTTATAATAAATGTATGTTGTTTTCTTCACAAGTTCTTATCATATCTTCATCCCACATAGATGCTTGAACTTCTCCAATGTGAGCTTTTCTAAGGAAGAACATACATATTCTAGATTGACCAATTCCACCACCTATAGTATATGGTAATTTTCCTTCAAGAAGCATTTGATGGAATGGTAGTTCTTTTCTTTCTTCACATTCTGCTATTTTTAATTGTTTTAAAAGGCTTTCCTCATCAACTCTTATTCCCATTGATGAAAGTTCTACAGCCTCATCAAATAGAGGGTAGTAGAATAATAAATCTCCATTTAATGTCCAATCATCATAGTCTGGACTTCTATCATCATGTTTTTCACCAGAAGCTAATTTTCCACCAATTCCTATTATGAATACAGCGCCAAATTCTTTACATATAGCAGTTTCTCTCTCTTTAGAAGTAAGATCTGGATAACGATCTTCTAATTCCTGTGATGTTATAAATGTTATATCTTCAGGAAGAATTTTTTCTATGTGAGGGTATTTTGCTACTATAAAATCTTCTGTTGCTTTAAAAGTACCATATATTGATTTTACAGTTTCTTTTAAAGTTTCTAAATTTCTTTCTTCTTTATCTATTATTTTCTCCCAATCCCATTGGTCAACATAAATAGAGTGAATGTTATCTAAATCTTCATCTCTTCTTATAGCGTTCATATCAGTGTAAAGACCTTCACCATGTTCAAACTCATATCTATGAAGAGCTAGTCTTTTCCATTTAGCTAGAGAATGAACTATTTGAATGTTAAACTCTGGCATAGCTTTCATATCAAAACTTACAGGTCTTTCAATTCCATTTAGATCATCATTTAATCCTGAACCTTTATTTACGAAAAGTGGAGCAGAAACTCTTGTTAAGTTTAAGTTTTTAGCTAAAGAATCTTCGAAAAAGTCTTTAAGTTCTTTAATAGCAACTTCTGTTTCTCTAAGTGATAATAAAGGTTTATAGCCCTTTGGTATAAATAATTTTTCCATTTTAAACAACTCCTTAATTTTAAATGTAGATATATTTTTTGCTACATATATTTTTTTATAAATTTGTTTGGCCCCAAACAGGTTATTAAAATTTCTTTAAATGTTTTGATTTATACGTATAGTTAAAATAATAAAATTTAAAAATATATTATAAAAGACAATAAAAAAAGCCATCATCCTATATTTTTAATAGGACGAAGGCTGTATAATCATCTCCGCGGTACCACCTATGTTAGTACAAAAGCACTCACTTAATAACAGTGCATCTTAACACTGTCCTTCTTTTAACGGAAAGAAACCCGTCTAAGTCTACTGTCCAAAATAAATTTTGAAGTTCGGTTAGAAGCTCAAGGATGTTCTTCATCAAAGGTATAGTATGAGGCTTTCACCATCCCTCAATCGCTAAAACTCTTTCCAAAGATTACTTTTTCCCATCAATGCTTTGTACAACTTATTTATTTAATAATTAATATATACTAAAAATCTTAATTTGTGAAGGGGTTTTTTAAAATTTTTTTAAATTTATGATATAATTATTAAAAATATATATATTTTAAAGCTGATTTTTAAAATAATAAAGGAGAATTTTATGATAAAAGCAGTATTGTTTGACCTAGATGGAACATTGATAAATACTAATGATTTAATACTAAAGTCATTTAAACATACATTTAAAACTATGTTAGATTTAGAGCCAAGTGAAGAAGAGATTACTATGAACTATGGTAGACCATTGCAGGAAATTTTTAAATCCTATGATGAAAATAGAATAGAGGAAATGATTAATTGTTATAGAAAAATAAACTTAGAATTACATGATGATGAATGTAAAGAGTTTGCTGGCGTCGATTTAATGCTAAAAACATTAAAGAGTAAAGGAATTAAAATTGGAGTTGTAACTTCAAAGAAAAGTGATATGGCAGAGCGTGGTGCTAAACTAATGGGTATATTTAAGTATTTTGATACTTTTATAACTCCTGAAATTACTACAAAACATAAGCCAGATGGGGAGCCGGTTTTAAAGGCTTGTGAAAATTTAGGAGTATCTCCTAGTGAAGCTCTTATGGTAGGTGATTCACCTTACGATATTTTAGCAGGTAAAAATGCTGGGGCTAAGACCTGTGGAGTTAAATACACAGCATTGCCTCTTGAAAAACTAGGAGAGAGTAAGCCAGACTTTTATGTAGATAAACCTTTAGAAATTTTAGAGCTTGTTGAAAAATTAAATTCTTAATTTAATAGGTTTGTAATAAAAAAAGATTTAGTCTAAGACTAAATCTTTTTTTTATTAAAATATATTTCTTCTACGTCTTCTACGTTTTCTTAAATTTATTGCTCTTATAATAAGTAATATTAATACAATCGCAACAACTACTAGAACAATTATTCCTAAATAACTTAAGAAATTAGCTTTTATAAGAGTAAAAGTACCTATATCAGCTTTTACTGGATAATCCTTAACGTAAGCTCTTTGAGTAACAGTAACAGCAGCTGATTCAGGATTAGAAGCTAATTGCCAAGCGTTCATATCATTTAAGTTTATTGATTTTGATGTTTCTTTTTCATTTACATAATTTTTATAATAATCTATGTTTTCAGTTGCAACAAAAGGAACGTCGATTTTCTTAGTTGGTCCAAACCATCTAAAAAGTTTATATTCAACTGGAATAGTATCTATTGTTGTACCAGCCTTTATGTATGGAACTTTATCTACAGAGTAACTGTAATCAATAATTTTATTCATATCATTAAATACAATTTCATCCTTAGCATCATATTGAGAATTTAAAACAGCACCTATTATTTTTCTACCATTTCTTTCGTATACTGATACTAAACATCTTCCAGCAGGAGTTGTAAATCCAGTCTTTCCACCAATATTTCCGTCGATACCAAGTTCTTTATTTCTATTTTCTAAAAGTACTTTTTTTCCGTTTACAGTTATGTCGCTATCCTTAAGTGCCATAGTTTCGCTTACCCAAGGATTTTTATAAGCATTTTGTAAAATAACAGCTAAATCGTAAGCTGTTGAATAGTGATCATCATTATGTAAGCCATTTGGAGTAACAAAGTGAGTATTTTTTAATCCTAATTTTTTTACTTCGTCATTCATCATTACACTAAATTTTTCAGCACTTCCAGCCACCCCGTCTGCAATTACAGCGGCAGCATCATTAGCTGAAAACATAAGTAAAGCTTTCATTAAATCATTAGCATTCATTCCTTCACCAACAGGTATTGGTCCAAAGCTATTGTTTAATGTATAAGGTTGTTGAGCTTTTGCATCTGCTGTATATGGAAAAGAATCATTCTTTGAAGCATGTTCAGCAAATAAAAGACTTGTCATTACCTTTGTTGTACTAGCAGGATATGCTTTTTCATCAATTCCCTTTGCATAAATAATTTCACCAGTGTCATAATCTAAAGTGACAGCATACTTTCCAACTATATTAGGTTGGGAAATTTCGGCAGCCTGAACAGTAGCTTTTGTTGGCGTAAAAAGTGATACTGATAAAGCAATCAATATTGAACTTAAAAGCTTTTTCTTAAATTTAATCAATTTTCATCTCTCCTAATTTCAAAGTCTCATTAAACTTTTTTTATTATAACATCTATAGGGCATAATAACAATAATAATAAAGAAAGAGATGTAAAGCTTTAATTGTGGTATTTACAATACATATCTTATATAATATAAGGTATTTGAAGCAATTAATTAATATTTAGGATGTGATAATATGGCAGCTTTAACTGTAGATGATATTTTAAAAGAAAGTGAAGTTGGAACATTAATTCCACTAATAGTAGAAGTAAATGATAAAGTAGTACCTATAATTTTTGTTAAAGATTATTTAGAAGCTTTAAAGGATATAGGTGATAATGTCTTAGTTGCCTTAAAAAGCAGCATTATAAGCAATAAAAAATTAGACTTGCTTTTAATTATGATTAGGTTTGACGAAAGAGAGGAAAATACCTATGATCTATGGTTAAACTATGGATTTAATTGGCACTTTGACTTTTTAAATGGGTTAATTAACTTAGACAAAATACTTATAGATTTTAGAGATGAAGACAACAATAGAATTAAGACTATTGAAGTTTGTAATACAATTAAAAAGGATTTAGAAAAATACAAAGAGTCCTGTGAAGATTCTATTTTAATTAAAGAAGGAAAAGAAGAAAACATAATTAAAGTAGTAAAAAGAAAAAAATATGAATCTTGGAACAATGAAGATGCTTTAGATTTAATTGATGAAGTATTAGATGATTATAGTAGCATACAAGATATGTGGGAGAACTTATAATATAAGTAAAAATTTTTAAGTCAATAGGTAGAAGTAAAGACTTTGTTCATATAAAAACTTATAATTTAAGTAAAAAATTTATCAAACTATAATATATATAATCAACTTAAAAATAGAGTATATAAATAAGCCTGCCTTGAAATAATAAATTTAAAGGTGGGTGATAAATATGAAATATAATAAAAATAATAAGAATTATAATAATAAAAAACATAAAGATCATGAACCTGATGATGGTACATTTATTTCATACAAAGAAAATGAAGAGTTTAATAGCAATGGAAGCTCAAGATATGGATATGAACAAGATAGCTGTGACTTATAAAAAGCTATAGAAAGGAGTAGGGGCTTTTAAAAATTTAAGAACAAAATTTATAAACTATATTATAATAATTAGTGAATAACATTTATTATATATTTATAAATTTTAAGTTTGATAATAGCCCCATTTCCTTTACCTATAATTAGTATGTAGAAAATCTTTTTTCGAGGGTATCAACAGTTAAATCCTTCTCATCTATAGAAATAACTCTTGAAAAACCATTACCGTTTAAAATCTTACTTTTAAATTTTCTTATTGATGATTCATCACCTTGCACCTGTATAAGTACTTGGCCATCATCTAAATTTTCAGCATAACCAGTTAAATATAATAAGCTTGCCTGATACTTACAAAAGAATCTGAAACCTACTCCTTGGACTCTACCACTTAATAGAAATTCTTTTCTAATCACAGTAAACACCTCCTATATTTATTATAATTACAATACTATATAAAAGGCACTTATTTCTCTAACTAAGGTGGAAATAATATTGAGGAGGAATTTCAATGAGGTTAGAAAAAAGTCTTGTTTTAATAAAACCTGATGCCGTTGAAAGAAATTTAATAGGTAAGATATTAGAGGTTTATGAGGGAGCAGGATTAAAGATAAAGGCTATGGAAATGAAGCAAATAAATAAGGAATTTGCTGAAAAACATTATGAAGAACATAGAGATAAGCAATTTTTTAATTCTCTAATAAAATATATAACAAGAAGTCCTCTTGTAGCTTTAATTCTTGAAGGAGAAGATGCTATAAATAAAATAAGATCTCTAAATGGGGCAACAAATCCAGAAAAGGCTGAGTTTGGAACAATAAGAAGAAGGTTTGCCTTAAGTGGAACAGAAAACTCAGTTCATGCATCAGATTCAATAGAAAGTGCTGAGAAAGAAATTAAGCTATGGTTCCCAAAAGTATTTTATGAAGAAATTTGTGGATAATATAAAAAGGTCTCTATCAAAATAACTTTTTATAAAACTTACAAACATATTCCGAGAATTACTAGATTTCGCTAAGAATTTATAATTATTACTCCGAAGATATTACTAAAGCTTCAAAACTTGCTTCGCTTCGAACAGTTTCAGCTTCTTAACGTAATATCTTCTCAGTAATAATTTAAATTCTAAAGCTCATCTAGATATTCTCTTCATACTGTTTGTAAGTTTTATTTGTTATATTTTGATAAAGACCTTTTTTAATAAACACACTTGATTTCTAACCAAGCTTCATCATATTTTCTAAGTATTTTAGAAGGTAAATCTATAAATACCTCACAATTTTTTAATGACTCTTCATCTGGGTATGCAACTTTATCATCTCTTATATCCTCAGGTAAAAGGTCATATGCAGCTGTGTTTGGAGTAGAGTATCCTATATATTCTACATTTTGCTCAGCATTTTCAGGATCGCAAAGGAAGTTTATAAACTTCTCAGCATTTTCTTTATGCTTTGCATTTTTAGGAATTGCTATTGCATCAAACCATTTATTTGATCCTTCCTTAGGAATAGCATAAGCTAAATCAGGATTTCTCTCTATCATTGTTACAGCATCTCCAGACCAAGCAACAGCAAGGGAAGCCTCTCCACCAACCATGGCATCTTTAACTTGGTCAACCATGTAAGCTAAGATTAAGCCATCTTTCTTTTGAGTCATAAGCTCCTTTTTAGCAGCTTCTATTTGATCTAGGTTTTCTGTATTTAATGAATATCCTAATTTTTTTTCTGCAACAGCCATAGCATCTCTAACACTATCTGGCATTATAACTTGATCCTTATATTTAGGATTCCAAAGAATATTCCAACTATCTACAGGATCACTAACTCTCTTTGTATTATATATTATTCCAACTGTTCCCCACATGTATGGTACTGAGTATTCATCAGTTGGATCATAAGCTAATTTTTTAAATTGTTCTCCTATATATTTATAATTAGGTATATTAGAAAAATCTATTTTTGCTAACATATCTTCGTTTTTCATTTTTTCTATCATGTAATCAGAAGGAATTACTATATCATAAGATACATTACCACTATTAAGTTTTTGATACATTATTTCATTAGTATCATAAACATCGTATTTAACATCTATTCCAGTTTCTTCTTTAAATTTAGTAAGTAGTTCTGGATCTATGTAATCTCCCCAGTTATAAACATAAAGAACGTTATTGTTTTTATCTTGAGTAGCTTCCTCATCCTTTTTTGGTCCACAACCAAGAAAAAGAGATGATAAAAGAAGTGTTGAACAAGTTAATGCTAAAAATTTTTTTAATTTCATATTAACGTTCCCCCTTTACTAAAGATTGTTTTCTATTAGCAATAAGAAGTAATGCTAAGACAACTATAAACATTAATGTTGAAAGAGCATTTATTTCTGGAGAAATACCTCTTCTAGCCATAGAATAAATTTCTATAGAAAGGTTAGAAACACCAGGACCTGTAGTGAAGAAACTTATAACAAAGTCATCTATTGACATTGTAAATGCTATTAAGAATCCTGCAGCTATACCAGGTATTATTTGAGGAATTACTACCTTTCTTAAAGCGTAAGATGGTTTTGCTCCTAAATCTAAGGCCGCATCAGTTAGATTTGGAGGTAATTGTCTTAGCTTAGGTAAAACAGATAATATAACATAAGGAATATCAAATGTTATGTGAGCTAAAAGCATAGTCCAAAAACCAGGTTTTAAATTAAATAAAACTCCACCAATAGCGAATAAAGTCATTAATGAAATACCTGTAACTATATCAGGATTTAATACTGGTAAATAGTTTACGTTTAATAATAAGGTTCTAGGACCTTTTTTCATATTATTAATTCCTATAGCACTTATAGTTCCTATAACTGTAGCAACAACAGAGGCTATTACTGCTATTAAAACTGTATAATAAAGAGCTGCTATTATTCTATCATTTTCAAGTAGGGAGCTATACCAATCAAAAGTAAAGCCACCCCAAACAGCCATAGATTTTGTTTTGTTAAATGAAAATATCATAAGTGTTACTATTGGTGCATATAAAAATATAAATACTAAGGCTAAATAAAATTTAGAAATAAAATCACCTAACTTTTTTACCATAGCTGTTTACCTCCTTCTTTTCCGTTCTTTTCATATTTAGACATAAAGGCCATTGAAATTAATATTAATATCATCATAAAGATTGATAAAGCAGAACCGAAGTTCCAGTTACCGATAGTAGTAAATTGTTGTTCTATAAGATTACCAACTAACATGTATTTTCCACCACCTAGAAGGCTTGGGATTACGAAGTTTGAAACAGCTGGCATAAATACCATAGTTATTCCAGAGATTATTCCAGGAATACTAAGTGGTAAAATAATTTTTCTAAAAGCTTGAGCTTTATTTGCACCTAAGTCATAAGCTGCATTAACTAAGTTTTTATCAATTTTTATAAGTACAGTATATATTGGTATAACCATAAATGGTAAGAAGTTATATACCATTCCAAGTAAGATTGCTCCGTCAGTATATAGCATTTTAATTGGACCTATTCCTATATAACCTAAAAGAGTATTAATAAGTCCATCTCTACCAAGTATAGCCATCCACGCATATGTTCTAAGTAAGAAGTTCATCCACATTGGTAATATGAATAAAAGTATTAACATATTTCTTCTTTTTATAGGTAATTTAGAAATTATATAAGCTATTGGATAACCTAAAATTAAACATGAAACTGTTGATAAAACGGCAAGCCATATAGAACGTATAAAAACAGTAAAATATATTGGCTCAAATAATCTTTGGAAGTTTTCAAAAGAGAAAACAAATCTTCCATCAACTTTACTTGTAAAACTAAAGAAAACTATTAAAAGTAAAGGGATAACTATGAATATAGCACTCCATACAACGTATGGATAAGCTGCAAATGATAAATTTTTATTTCTATTTTTCATCTTTAAACATCACTCTCTTTTTTCATTATGTGTATGCTTTCTGGATCAAGAGATAATCCTATTTTAGATCCTATTTCAGCATGTTTTGTATTGTGTAATATCCAAGTGTGGTTTTCATCCTTTACTTCTATTTCATAGTGAACACCTTTAAATATAACTGAAGTAACAGTTCCTTTTAACATACCTTCTTCATATTTAACCATTTCAAAATCCTCTGGTCTTATTACAACTTCAATAGCTTCGTTCTTTTCAAAACCTTTATCAACACAGTTAAATATTCTTCCAGCAAATTCAACCTTAAAGTCATCTAACATAGTTCCATCAACTATATTACTTTCACCGATGAATTTTGCTACAAATGAGTTAGCAGGTTCATTATATATATCTTCTGGGCTTCCCATTTGTTGAATTTCACCTTTATTCATAACAACTATTGTATCTGACATTGTTAAAGCTTCTTCTTGATCATGAGTTACAAATATAAATGTAATTCCTAATTTTTGTTGAATTCTCTTAAGCTCTATTTGCATTCCTTTTCTAAGTTTCATATCTAATGCACCAAGTGGCTCATCTAATAAAAGTACCTTTGGTTCATTTACTAAAGCTCTAGCTATGGCAACCCTTTGTTGTTGACCACCACTAAGGGCTTCAATATCTCTGTTTTCATATCCTTCAAGGGCAACTAACTTAAGCATTTCCTTAACTTTTTGATCTATAACATCTTTAGGCATTTTTTTTAGTTTTAATCCAAAAGCTATATTTTCATATACATTCATATGAGGGAATAGAGCATATTTTTGGAATACAGTATTTAATTGTCTTTCGTAAGGTGGTATATCGTTAATAATATTATTTTCAAAGACCACCTGGCCACTATCTGCCGTTTCAAAGCCAGCTATAATTTTTAAAGTGGTTGTTTTACCACATCCACTAGGTCCTAAAAGAGTTAGGAATTCATTCTTTTTTATATTTAGGGAAAGATTATCTAAAATTGTATCTTTTCCATATGATTTAGTTATTCCTTTTAATTCAATAATATTATTATCTTTCAAATCTAACACCTCTGCTTTCTAAATGTTTATACTAAAATGATGGTGGAGTACTTATCCATATAACCTTTGCAGAAATTTTTCCTGCATTAGAAATATAATGATTAGCCTTGGGCTTAAAGTAGAAACTCTCGCCTTTTCTTACTTTTACTTTTTTGTCTCCTAGATGAAGATATATTGCTCCAGATAGGACATACCCAAATTCCTCACCCTCATGAGGCTCTTCTTCAATATATTGTCCTCCAGGTTCAAGCGTTATCATTATAGGTTCCATATCATTCTTTTGAGCATTTGGAACTAACCACATAAGGTTATATTTTAATTCTTCATTTTCAGTTTCAAACATATCATCCTTAGAGAAGGCTATCTTTTCATTAGTATCTTCACTAAAGAATTCCGTTAAATTAGTTCCTAATATATCTAATATATCTATTAATGTAGCTATAGATGGAGAAGTAAGGTCATTCTCAAGCTGAGAAATAAATCCCTTAGATAATTCACATCTATTTGCTAATTCTTCTTGAGTCAACTGTTTGGCCACTCTGAGACGTCTAATTTTATCTCCTATTTCCAAGTTTTACACCTCAATTTCATTACTATAAGTTTTACTAAACTTTAAGTTTAAAATTACTAAACAAACACAAATAATTATAAATACTTTTAAAATAAAAATCAACAAAAAATTAAAAAAATATATTAATATTTAAATGTTGCCTTAAAATAGTGATTTAGCAACTTTAGAAGGAAAAAAATGTTATGGAGTTTAGGCTAATCTATTATTAAATTTAGTATAACTAAACAATAAAATAACAATTAATAAATAATGTATAAAAAATTTCACAGTTTGTGGTAATTTATGATAAAATACTCTTGAATTAATAAATGATTGGTGTGGTAATGTGATACAAAAAAGAAACTGTTATAGGAGAGAGGGAAGAAAAGTTTATATAAGAACACCATATTTAGAAGAACTAGGGTATACTGAAAAGCTATGGGGAGATATGGAGAGTATGACCGATGTAGGCAAAACAATATCTTTTCCAAGGTATAAGTGGGATAGTTTTTATAAAAAGATGGTGAGTCCTACAGATGGAAGAAATCTGTATTGCTTGGTTTTTGATTATAATGATAATCCAGTGGGGGAAGCAAGCTTTCATGGATATGACTCTATAACTAAAACTGCTAGGTTAAATGTTAGGATAGAAAATTCACATAGGGGAAAAGGTTATGGAAGTGAATCGGTACATCTTATCTTAGAATGTTTTTTCAATGAATTTGGTGGCTTATATATGCTAGATACGGTTTCGTTAGATGAGAACAGAGAAAGACTTGAAAAAATTGGTTTCAAGATTATGTATAAAAATAAAGATGGTTATTCATATAGATTATCTAAGGATGATTTTAATAGTCAAATCAAAGACTTAAAAGAGAGAAAGTTTGGAATATTTATTTATGATAAGATGGTAGTAAGCACAGTAATATCTTTCTTAGAAATTTTTCATGATATAAATAAATCATTAGATAAAGAAATAATTTCAGTAGAGTTAATAGGGACACAACGTAATATAATAAAAGATAAAATATATGATATCAAATTTGAAAATATAAAATCTGTAGAAGAAGTAGATTTAGATGTTATAATTGTTCCAGGAAGTAAGAGCAATAAGTTCTATGAAAATGATGACTTTGAAAAACTTTTAAATAATATCAATGGATGTGAAACTGTTTGTGTTCTAGGAAATAGTATAATTCCATTTATAAAAAATAAATTTTTAAGAGGTTTAAAAGCGTATTATTCTAAGGAGTGGGTTGAATTTATAAAGGAAGAAATCGCCTTAACATCTTATTCTGATGAAGATATTATTGATAATGGAAGACTTATAATGGTTAAGAAAAAATCCTGTGAAATAGAAGGAATAAAATACATAATTAAAAAGTTGTTTGGAGAATCTGTATTAAATAGATTTGATTTATAGATTTGATGCTATATTTTATAGTGTTATGAATAGGAGTTGTTTATTATATGATAAACATAAAATTAGATGAAGACAAAAGAGGAAAAGTTATATTTAGAGCAAATATAGATGAGTGTCATAAAGATAACAGGATATTAAAAAGAGCATTGTTTGAGAGTAGAGTAGTAAACAATGAGTTTAAATATAATATACCAATGAAATATTTTTGGCCAATAATAAATAATGTTCATAAAGAATTAATAAGTTTAAGTGAGGATAGTAGACTTGAAGTTTTAGAATTTTCAGATGAATATGAAGAAGTTTATTATTATAATTATAAAGCTACACCAGCTTATATGAAGAAATGGAGAGAGGAAGGTTGTCCTCCAATTTTTAAAATAACAATAAATCCTAAGGATTTAAGTGTTGAGAAAAAAGTTATATTTGAAAGATTAATATAAAAAAGCTTTGAGAAAAAAATCTCAAAGCTTTTTTTATTATTGCCATTCTTCTACATTCTCTAATCCAGGAATAGAAGATGCTTTAAATACTGGCTCTTTAATTCCTGCTTTCTTTTGAGCTGTATAGTCCTTAAGTGCAAGGAAAGAATATTTACCAAGGAATAATATAGTTATTATATTTAGTATAGCCATTAATCCCATGAAAAGATCCGCTAAATTCCAAACTAAATCTACTTTTGCTATTGAACCAAATAATACCATACCTATAACAAGTATTCTGTATATATTTAATAATACCTTATTAGTGTGTATAAACTCTATGTTTGTTTGACCGTAATAGAAGTTACCTACAATAGAACTAAAAGCAAATAATAATATACAAATTGCTATGAAATAAGCTCCGAAAGGTCCTATTTGAGATACAAGAGCTTTTTGAGTTAATTCTATACCTGTTAGAGAACTATCAGCGTATTGACCTGAAAGAAGTATTATAAATGCTGTGCAAGAACAAATTAATAATGTATCAGTAAATACTCCTAAAGTTTGAATTAAACCTTGTTTTACTGGGTGAGTAACATCTGCTGTAGCAGCTGCATTTGGCGCACTACCCATACCAGCTTCATTTGAGAATAAACCTCTTTTAATACCTTGCATAACAGCGGCACCAAGTCCACCGGCAGTTAATTGTTTTATTCCAAAGGCTGATTCAAATATAAGTTTGAAAACTGATGGAATTTCAGTAATATTTAAAATTAAAACTATAATAGCAATAAGAATATAAAGAACCGCTAAAATTGGAACTATTATTTCTGAAACCTTAGCAACTCTGTGAATACCACCGAAGATAACTAAAGCAGTTACTATTGCTAATATTATACCAATTGCTCCTCTTGAAAGTCCGAAAGCACTATTGAATGCAACACTTACTGTGTTAGCTTGAACTGCATTAAATACGAATCCAAAACAGATTGTAATAAGAATTGAGAATATAATTCCTAACCATCTCTTTCCAAGTCCTTTTTCCATGTAATAGGCAGGACCACCTCTAAAAGAATCTTTATCCTTAGTTTTATATATTTGAGCTAATGTACTTTCTACGAAACTAGACGCAGAACCTATTAAGGCTATAAGCCACATCCAAAAAACAGCCCCAGGTCCACCAACAGCTACGGCTATGGCAACACCCGCTATATTACCAGTACCAACTCTTGAAGCTGTACTTATACAAAATGCCTGAAATGAAGAAACTCCGCCTTTTTCTTTATTTGACTTTCCTATACCGTCTCCTAATAAACGGAACATTTCTTTTATATATCTAAATTGAACAAATTTAGTTTTAAAAGAAAATAGAAGGCCTGCACCTATTAATAAAATAATTAATATGTAGCCCCAAAGAAAATCATTAAAACTAACTACTAAGTTATTAAGTATTTCCATAAATTCCTCCTCCTGTTGATAAGTTTTTTATTTTTTTGCGTCACACTTTATATCTAATTTTAATATGAATAATAAAAAAATGCAAGAACTAATATTGCTTTATTCATATGTGAGATATTTGAATGGAAAACATAGAAGTTAAATGTTAATAAAAAGTAAATAGTGTATATTAGTGAAGAGTAGTGTATTACAAAGCTATAGAGGGCTAATTATCAATAATAAAGCCACTATGAAATAAAAAATTCATAGTGGCTTTGTTTTGAATAAGGTCAAAATGCAAGAAGGACTTCCTTCTATTGCGTAATGTTGTTGTTTTGACCGTTTTGATTTTGGTTATTTCCAGCTTGAGGTGGAGTAATAACTCCATTATTTGTATTGTTTTCTGTTTGATTTTGAGGAGGAGTCACATTTCCACCTCCGTTATTATTAGTGTTATTATTACCATTAGCTGGTGTATTATCAGGCTTATTATTTGGATTTTGTTCATTTGGTTTATTATTATTATTTTCGTTAGGTTTAACTTCTTCAGGTTTAGTTTCTTGTTGTTTATTTCCTTCATTTGCTCCAGAATTATTATTATCATTTGTATCAGGAGCATTTACATGTAAATTTGTATGATAATTACAATATTGAGTAGGAGCAGAACCATTAATAAACCAATCATAATAAACTCTACTGCCTCTAGGGTCTTGAGTACAAAGGGAAGTAGGTTTAAGACCAGAATCCATACATACTGCAATCTTGCTTATTCCACTAGGTTGTTCAACCTCTTTGTACTGTAAGTCTTTATGAGCTAAGCCCATTATTTTTCCGAAAATAGGAGAGGTAACAGTACCACTACTAGTTCTCATTTCTCTAGGCTTATCATATCCAATCCAAATAGCCGCAGAATAATATGGAGTTAATCCTGCAAATAAATAGTCTTTATCTCCAGTGGTAGTTCCTGTTTTACCCGCCACAGGAATATTACCAAATTTAGCAGGTTTTGCAGAGCCACTTTCTACTTGATCCTTAAGCATATCATAAACTATATAAGACGCTTGAGGACTAAATATTTTAGTTTCTTCTGGAGTACTTGTATCAAGAATTACATTTCCATGAGAATCTAATACCTTTGTATATAATTTAGCATTTGTTTTAACACCGTTATTACCAAAAACACCGAAGGCTGAAGCTAGAGTATAAGTATTTCCTCCATCAGGATTATTAGGGTCATTTTGGAATTGACCTAAGGCTGTTGTGGAAATACCTCTAGAATGAGGTCCATAAACAAGACCTAATTTTTCTCCATAAGCTATAGAGTTTGAAACACCTACTTCGTTAGCAACTTTTATGGCTGCTAAGTTACTAGAGATTTTAATTGCTTCTCTAAAAGTTAAAGGACCTCTATAACTATTGTATTCATTCTTAGGTTGATCTTTATATCCTGTAGAAGATAATTCTTTATTACTTAATGGAGAATCATTTACTACAGAGCCAGCGCCACCAAGTCCTAAATCAATAGCAGGACCATAAACTGTTAATGGTTTTGTTGCAGAACCTATAGATTTTAAATCATAATAAGCTCTATTGTGAGACATAGCAGGTTGTTCCCCTCTTCCTCCAACTAAAGCCTTAACATGGCCTGTTTTATAGTCTATTATTGTGGCAGATGCTTGTAATTTATAAACACCATCTTCATTTTTTTCATTAGGATTATTAGTTATAGCTTTATAGTTATTTGGATCATCTAAAACTTTTTGAACATTATTTTGAAGATTTCTATCCATAGAAGTATAGATTTTTAATCCACCATTAGCTATAAGTTTGTCAACTTCCTCTTGTGTATATTTATATTTATTCATTAAGTCTTGTTTAACTTGAGTTATAGCTGGTCTTGTGAACCACTCAAAGTTAGTTTTACTTAATTTATTATTTGGTGTGAATTTTATACCATTTGTGTCAATTTCATTTATTGCGTCATTATATTGTTCACTTGAAATATATCCAAGTTCATGCATTTTAAATAGTACAGATTTAGTTCTATTTAAATATCTACTTGGATTTTCTTTATTTGCCTCTGAAAGACCATCATAAGAAGTTGGTGCTTGAGTAAGTCCTCCTAAATAAGCGCACTCAACTAAATTCAAATCTGAAACATTCTTACTAAAAAATCTTTGAGCAGCTGCGCTAACCCCATATTGGTATCCACCCATAGGAATTGTATTTAAATACGTAGTAAGGATTTCATCTTTTGAAAGGTGCTTTTCTAATTCCAAAGCTAAGTACATTTCTTTAATTTTTCTTTCATAACTAACTTCATTAGTAAGTACGGCATTTTTTATAAGTTGCTGAGTTATAGTTGAAGCCCCTTGAACCGTATTACTTCCTGAAAGTTTACCTTTAATATTAGAAGCTATTACCCCAAAAATTCTTTTAATGTCTATTCCTTTATGCTCATAAAATCTTTCGTCTTCAATAGCTACAAAAGCCTTTTTTAAGTTATCAGGTATCTCTTCAGATTTAACTACATAACGTTGTTCACGAGTTATAACATTATCCATAAAGTTTCCCTGATCATCGTAAAGAATGGATGGCTGATTTAGAGATTGAATTGCCTGAACATCTAACTCTGGAGATGAACGTATAATAGAAAGAACGTAAATTCCAACTACTGTTACGGCAGTTATCCCTAGAAGCAGAATCCCTATAAAGAACCATTTCAAAAATTTTGTTACTTTCGATTGATTTTTAGGTGAATTTTTCTTCTGCTTTCTATCTTTATGCTCTCTTTTTCTTTCAGTCATTTTTTCCTCCTATCATAATAAAACTTTCTATTTCTAAAAAACTACATAATTATATTATTATACATTTAAAGAAATATTATATTATATTATAGCATAATAATATTAAGAGTAAACCAAATTATAAGAGGTGTAGTCTTTGTATTATGTAAATAAAAATAAACGTAAAAATATAGATTTTAAAAAATATTTAATAATTACTTTATTAATGATTATTGCCTGTTTTTTAATTTTCATATATGTTTTTGATAAAATAATTGCACCTACAGTTTTACTTGTTTCAGATTCAGAAATGCAAGCTAAAACTTTAGATATTATAAACACTAATATTGCTGAGGTTTATACAGAAAAATTTAATTATAATGATGTAATAAAGGTTCAAAAAGATTCATCTGGGGCAATAAAAATGATTAATGCTGATACTATAAAATTAAATGAGTTAGCCACAGAGGTTGCCATAAAATCACAGAGGGATATAAAGGAAGTTGGATCCATAGGTGTAAAGATGCCAATTGGATATATAACAAAAAATAATATAATGTCTTATTGGGGTCCTAGTATAACTGTTAAAATGGAGCCTATAGGAAGAGTGGTAGTTACTTATGAGTCCTTATTTGAAAGTGCAGGAATAAATCAAACAAGGCATAAAATTTTAGTTAATGTAAAAACTAATCTTAAAATAATATTACCACTTCAATCAAAAGAGGTTGAAGTGGTAAATCAAATTCCAATTTCAGATACTGTCATAGTTGGAGAAGTTCCAAATAGCATGTGGGGTGGAAATATGCTACAAGGTATTAATGAAGAAAGTAGAGAAGATACAAATTAGCCTATTAAAAAAGGAGGAAATTCCTCCTTTTAATTATTTTTCCCAGTTAAATATGTAAGGGATATTTCTATAATGATCACCATAGTTTAATCCGTAACCAACAACGAATAAGTCCTCTATTTCAAAACAACAATAGTCTGGTTTTAAATCAACTTTTCTTCTAGAAGGTTTGTCTAAAAGAGTGCAAGTTTTAACTGATTTAGCTCCTAGTGATTTAACATGGTTTATAACAAAATCCATTGTTATACCTGAATCTATGATATCATCAACGATTAAGACATCTAAGCCTTCAATATTATCAGGAATATCATTTACAACTTTGACTATACCAGTACTTTCTTCACCATGGCCATAACTTGAAGTAGTCATAAATCCTATTTGAGCTTTAGTATCTATTGCTCTAACTAAATCCGCTGCAAATATGAAACTTCCTCTTAATAAAGATAAAACATAAAGGTTTTTATCCTTATAATCTTCAGTTAATTTTTTACCTACAATAGCTATTTGTTCTTTAATTTGCTCTTCAGAAAGTAGTATATTTCTGTTCTTATCTTCCATTATTTTCTCCCCTAACTATTCCGTATTATTTACAATATTGTATTTATAGTATAAAATTAAATGAAAATTGTCAAGAAACATAATAAATATCACGAGGTGGTAATATATGATACATGGAAATACTGATGGAATAAGGAATTCAGTACTTA
Organism: Clostridium sp. 16K-1-R1; assembly: GCF_023921145.1. Classification (NCBI taxonomy): domain Bacteria; kingdom Bacillati; phylum Bacillota; class Clostridia; order Eubacteriales; family Clostridiaceae; genus Clostridium; species Clostridium sp. 16K-1-R1. The sequence continues at coordinate 2,466,581 of NZ_CP046515.1, read as the reverse complement.
AAGAATTAGAAGAACTTTATAAAATAAATGTACCAAAGTATAGTGTTTGTACAGAGGATATGATAAATATTATTTCTAGATTATCTTCTCAAATAGAAAGAGAAATTAGTGTAGGAATAAATAGAAAAGGAAAGGTAATTAGTGTAGCTATAGGAGATTCTTCAAGTGTAGAGATTCCATTAATAGATATACACGAAAAAAGATTATCTGGAGTTAGAATAATACATACTCATCCAAGTGGGGTTTCTAGACTTTCTGCTTTAGATATATCTGCCCTTATGAAATTAAAGCTTGATACAATAATGGCCATAGCTGTAGAGGAAGGCAAAGCTAAAGATGCTTCTTTAGGATTTTGCTATGTAGAAAATGAAATTCTTATAAGTGAAGAAGCACCTCATTTAACTATAGATAAGTGCTTACAAATTAATATTTTAGATAAGATTAATCATGTTGAAGAAGTTATTAAAACAAGCAATGTTGAGGAAGATGATAGTGAAAGAGCTATTTTAGTAGGATGTGATACAAGAGAAAGCTTAGATGAGTTAGAGGAACTTGCTAAGGCTTGTGATATTCCTACATTAGAAAAAGTATTTCAAAATAGAAGCAAAATAGATGCTTCTTTTTATATAGGAAGAGGTAAAGTTTTAGAAATTGCTAACATAAGACAATTAACAAGGGCTAACTTAGTAATTTTTGATGATGAATTATCAGGAGCACAAGTTAAAAACCTTGAAGCTAACTTAGGAGTTAAGGTAATTGATAGAACAACTCTTATTTTAGAAATATTCTCAAGAAGAGCTAAGACAAGGGAAGCTAAAATTCAAGTAGAACTTGCTCAACTTAAGTATAGAGCAGCTAGACTTATGGGACTTGGAACTGTTATGTCTAGAACTGGTGGTGGAATAGGAACAAGAGGACCAGGGGAAAAGAAACTTGAAATAGATAGAAGACATATAAGAGAAAGAATATACGATCTTCAAGCTGAGCTTAAAAAGATAAAGAAGATAAGAGAAACTCAAAGAGAGAGAAGAAGTAAGGATAAAACTTCACAGGTTTCCTTAGTTGGATATACTAACGCAGGAAAATCTACTTTAAGAAATACTCTATGTGCAGAATCAGCTTCAACTTTAGCTACTCAAGCTAAGGATAAGGTTTTTGAAGCAGATATGCTTTTTGCAACTTTAGATACTACAACAAGGGCTATAAAACTTCCTGATAATAGGGATATAACATTAACAGATACTGTTGGATTTGTAAGCAAACTTCCTCATGAATTAGTTGAAGCTTTTAAATCAACTTTAGAAGAAGTTATATACTCAGATCTTTTATGCCACGTTGTAGATGCTTCTTCAGATAATGCACAAGAAGAAATTATAGCTGTAGAAAAAGTTTTAGGTGAATTAAAAGCCTTAGAATCAGCAAAAATATTAGTTCTTAATAAAATTGATAAGGCTGATGAAGAAAAGCTAAATGAATTAGAAGCAAAATATTCTTCAATATATAATAAGGTAGTAAAGATTTCTGCTAGGGAAAGAATAAACTTAGATGATTTATTAGAAGCAATAAGTGAAGAATTGCCTTATACATTAAAAAGCAAGGAATATATAATTCCTTATACAGCTCAACAAGTTGTAGCTTATCTTCATAGAAATGCTAATGTAAGTGAAGAAGAATATAGAGAAGAGGGAACTTATATAAAAGCAGAAGTGGATGAAGAAGTAGAAAATAAATGTAGAGAATACGAGTTTATAATAAGAGTATTAAATTCATGAGTAAAAGCTAAATTCAACAAGAATTTAGCTTTTATTATTACAATTGTCACATCATAAATTATAATATATATAAGTATAATAATAATGATACTAATTTTTAGGATGTGAATCATGGAAACTACGGATACTTTAGATCGTGGAAACATAAGAGGTCGTAGAGAAAGATCAGGAAACTCTAATGGACAGGAAGATCTTTTTGCAGCTCAAGCAGCTGCAAGTGATAATCAAAGTACTAATAATGTATGTACAGATGATTTTAATAAGGCATATAATCAGTTACAGGATATTTTATTAAAAGCAGCTACTATTCAAGCAAGTGTAGCTACATTAAATATAGGTGACGAATATAAAATGTATTATGATAGGGTGGTTAAGCCAGCTTTGGACATTATTTATTTTTTAAGTTTTGCAATACAAAATACAGCGGCAGCAGCTAACCTTTATCAATCTAATACCTATGGGAAAAAAGGAGAAGGAAAAAAAGCTTTAGATATTTCTTATGACATGTTAGAACAGATGGAAGTTGGAATTTGTTTATTGAAAGAGTCTTTAAAAATTTTGGTGGAAAAAGGGAATTGTTTATAGATATTATTTAATTAATGGGAGTTATTAAGGAGGAAAAAAATTTGAGTGAAATAATATTGAAATATCAAAATTCTTTTAAATCAGTTATAAATGACCTTCAAAAGAATGAGGATGTTATTGGAGTGACGGCATTTGGGAGTATAATAAATGGAGATATATGGGAAGGGTCAGATATAGATTTATTTGTTATTGTAAATGGAGACTTTAAAGGGGTAAAGGATGTTTATGGTGAGGAACTAGGCGTATCTTTACATTTAAAAATAGTATCTAAAAAGTTTCTAGTTAATTTCTGTCAAGAAGAAATAACAGGAAGCACAATACATAGAAAATTTATATCTTCAAAATTAATTTTTTGTAAGGACCAAGAAATATCAGATAAATTTACTTCAATAAAATATTATACAGATGCTCATAGTGAAAAGTGGAATCTTGTTTATTTAAGTGAGCTTTTACAAGATATGAATTTATATAAAAAATGTATTCATAATGAACATTTCTACGCTGCCTTTGAGGCTCTTATGTATTCAGTGGATAGTTTTAGTAGGCTGTATTTAAACTTTAATGGATATTTAATAACAAAAAGCTCTACTGGTATGCTTATGAAATTAGATGAAAACTTTGAGAAAATGGTTAATGGAATATTCAAAGCAGCAAATAAACAGGCTTTAGAATATGTACATTTTTATATTGAAAGCTTCTTAGAGAGAAATATTAGAGGAATAATAAGAGCTTTAGTTGATTTTATGAAAAAACAAAAGGATTATTTAAGCTCAGAAGAAATAAAAAAATCAGAAGAATTCCAAGGCTTTAAAATAGATTTTGAGGAATTATTAGGATATCTTTATAAGAAAAATATAGTTAAGAAAAGTGGAAGAGAGAAATTCTCACCCTGTGGACAAAAGCTTACAACAGAAAAAGTATATTTAATAAAAGATAATGTTTAAATAAGGTGTAAGAGATGAATAAATTTAGTGTGGTTTTTAAAGAGGGTTTATGTAAATACTTAATAATATACGATAATATTAAAAGTTTAATTGAAAATGGGAAAATATCAGAAGGAGAAAAGTTACCAACTATAAGAGAACTAGCAGACTTTTTAGAAGTTAATAAGGTAACTGTTATTAATGCTTATAAAAAGCTTGTACAAGAAGGATATGCATATCAAGCTCAAGGAAGTGGAACTTATGCTAAAAATAAGGATGTAGGAAAAAGTTTTAAGCATGATTATAATGATTTATTTAGAAAAATAGCCTCTGGAGATTTGAAGAATTGGATAGACTTTACTGGAGAAACTACTAGTGCAAACTTCTTCCAAGTAGAAAAACTTAAGAAAGTTTTAGATAATGTATTAGTTAGAGATGGTGTAGAGGCATTAATGTATAGTGACCCTTTAGGATATTTAGAATTAAGAAGAAGTATAAATGAAGAGTTCTGGAATGGAAAAAATAATTTAGATAATATACTTATAATTTCTGGAGCACAACAAGGTATTGATATTGTAGGTAAGTCCTTAGTAAATATAAATGATAATATTGTAATAGAAAGGCCAACTTATGGAGGAGCACTTTTAGTATTTAAGCTTAGAAGAGCAAATATATTAGAAATTCCAATGGAGAAGGATGGTCCTAATATTGAAAAGTTTGAAAATTTATTAAAGAGAAATAAAATAAAGTGTTTTTATACTATGAGCTATTTTCAGAACCCTACAGGTATAAGTTGTTCTTTAGAAAAAAAGAAAAGAATAATAGAGCTAGCACATAAATATGATTTTTACATACTAGAAGATGATTATCTTTCAGAATTAGTTTATTCTAATGATTTAGAGTATATACCATATAGGAGTTTAGATTCTGAGAGAGTTATATATATAAAAAGTTTCTCTAAAATATTTCTACCAGGTATAAGAATGGGATATTTAATAGCACCAGATAAATTTAAAGAGGAATTTCAAGCTTTAAAATTTAACACTGATATAGCTACCTCAAGTTTAATGCAAAGAGCTCTTCAGGATTACATTGTAAAGGGATATTGGAAAGAGCATATAGCAAGATTAAATGAGGAATATTCAAAGAGATATAATTTTATAAAAGAACTTATAGATAATAAATTAGGAGATATGGTTTCTTATAGAGAGCCTAAGGGCGGACTTAATTTATTCTTAAATATAAATAAGAACATAGGCATAACTTCTAAAAAGTTATTTTATGAACTGAAAGATAGACAAACTATAATTACTCCAGGAAGCATATTTTTTAAAAATCCTAATGATGGAGATAAAAGCTTTAGAATTGGATTTTCCCAAATAGATTATAGTAAGATAGAAAAAGGAATAGATAATATATACGATGTATTAAAAGGTAGGTAGATATTATGAATTATATAACGGTAAAAAAAGCAGCTGATGATAGATTTGAGGAGAAAAAATCAGTTTTTATAGGCTATGTTAAAAGAGTTACAACAGAGGAAGAGGCTAAAGAGTTTGTAGCAGAAATAAATAATAAACATAAGGATGCAAGACATAATTGCTATGCCTATGTTATAGGACAAAATATGGGAATACAAAGATATAGTGATAATGGTGAGCCACAGGGGACAGCAGGTATTCCAATATTAGAGGTAATAAAAAAACAAGGAATAACAGATTGTGCCGTAGTGGTAACTAGATACTTTGGAGGGATATTATTAGGTACAGGGGGACTTACTAGAGCCTATACTAAAGGGGCAGCCATAGCTATAAGTGCAGCAGGTGTTGTAGAAAAAGTAGAAGGAGCAATGCTTTGTACAGAAATAGATTATGATCTTTATGGAAAGATTCAATATATATGCGGTCAAAATAATTGGCACATAGAGGATACAGAGTTTACTAATAATGTTAAGATATATATATTAGCAGAAAAAACTATGATAGATGAAATAGAAAAAAGCTTTACAGAAGTAACAAATGGAAAAGCTATAATGAGTACTGATTTAGAAGGAGTATATTTTAAAGAAGGAAATAGACTTTATGAAAGTTTTGATGAGTAAGCTTTAACTACAGAAAAGAGCCAAGTTGAAGAGAAAAAATCTCTATGATATAATATTTAGGTGTTATTTCAAGATATTTAAAGAAATTTAAACTATAGTTCACATATATGTTAGGAGGAATAAGGATGTCAGGACATTCAAAGTGGCATAATATACAAGCTAAAAAAGGTAAAATGGATGCCAAAAGAGGAAAAATATTCACTAAGATAGGAAAAGAGATAGCTGTTGCAGTTAAAGAAGGTGGAGCAAACTTAGATGGTAACTCAAGATTAAAGGATGCTGTAGCAAAAGCTAAGGCTGCAAACATGCCAAATGATAACATTCAAAGAGCTATAAAGAAAGCTGCTGGAGAAGGAGATTCAGTAAACTATGAATCAATAGTTTATGAAGGATACGGACCATCAGGAGTAGCTGTAATGGTTGAAGTATTAACAGATAATAAAAATAGATCAGCTGGTAACGTAAGAAGTGCTTTCACTAAAGGTGGCGGAAACATGGGTACATCAGGATGTGTTGGTTTCATGTTCCAAAAGAAAGGTGAAATAGTAATAGAAAAAGCTGAGTTAGATGAAGATGAAATAATGATGATGGCTTTAGATGCTGGAGCAGAAGATTTTGCATCAGAGGAAGAAGTATTCATAGTTACAACTTCACCAGAAGATTTTGGTACAGTAAGAGAAGCTTTAGAAGCTGAAGGATTAGAATTCTTAGAAGCAGCAGTTAAAATGATACCAGATACCGAAACTGCTATAAACGAAGACGATGCTAAGAAGTTCCAAAAAATGCTTGACTTACTTGAAGATGACGACGATGTTCAAGAAGTGTATCACAATGCTGAATTCCCTGAAGGATGGGATGAATAATACGTTTTAAGCATTTTAGAAAATCAAAAAAATAATAGATAATGACATACAAAAGTAAGAGAACACACTTTTAATGTTAATATAAAATAATAATTTTATATATACATTGAAAGTGTGTTTTTTGTATTTTCAAATTTTATTTAAAGTTAATAAAAGTTTAGTTTTACGGTATATTATTAGGTTTATAGATTAGGGTGTATTTTATTAAATTTACTTATATAGATAATACTAGTTATAGTTTTTGTTTAATAAAATAGTATAGTAGATTTAAATATTGGTTTGTAATTTATGATTTTATATTATTAGTTATAAGTTAACATTTTACTAAAAAAATATTTAATATTTTTAACTTGAAAAAATTTTTAATTATTATATAATTTAATCAATAATAATTATTAATTAGAAATAAATATTATGGAGGAAAATATGTTAGATCAAAAGACAATAGATATAATAAAAAGTACAGTACCAGTTTTAAAATCCAATGGATTAGAAATAACAAAAACTTTCTATAAAAATATGTTTGAACAAAACCCTGAAGTAAAACCTTTGTTCAATATGAATAAACAAGAATCTGAAGAGCAACCAAAAGCTTTATCAATGGCAATATTAGCAGTTGCTCAAAATATAGATAACTTAGAAGCTATAAAACCTGTAGTTAATAGAATAGGAGTTATACACTGTAATGCAAAAGTTCAACCAGAACATTATCCAATAGTAGGTAAACACTTATTAGGAGCAATAAAAGAAGTTTTAGGTGATGGTGCAACTGAAGATATTATCAATGCGTGGGCTAAAACATATGGAGTTATAGCTGAAGTATTTATAAATAATGAAAAAGAGATGTATGCTTCAAGATAGAATAATATATAAGATGAGCTGTTAAATCAGCTCATCTTTTTATTTTATTTTTAATGAAGTAAAAAATAAATTTTAATATAGTTATTTCTTAGTTTCTCTTAGTGAGGTTGAAAATGCAGTCATAAGCATTATTAAAAAAAGCAATATAAATAATAATTCCATGGGACCTCCTTAAGCATAAATAAAATAGATTTAAATATAATAAAAAGTTTAAATTATTTATTACTATAGAAAAATAAATCTTATTATATCTAAAAATATATAAATAATAAGGTTTACATCTTATAATAATATCTTATCATACATAATATGGAAAAACATTAATTCTTTGAAAAAATTTCTTTAAACTTAAGAGATTTAAGAAGTTTATGATAAAGAGAAAATATATATAAGGTTTAATAAAAGTTAACAATTTATAAAAATAAGTAGTATAATTAAAAAAAGGATTTGGGTTATATTAGGAGATGATGTTTTATGAGAAGCTTAAATGGAAATTTAATAAGAATCTCTGGAGAATTGTTGAAAATAACATTAAATAAAGAAGTTACTGGAACTTTATATTACTCTGAGAAACTTAATGGAGAGTTAAAGTTTATTAAACATATAGAAAAAGAAAATGAATTTGAATTTAAGGATCCAGAGCCTAAGAATAGAACTTTTTATTTTATAAAATGTGAAAATGAAGAGTTGATTTTAGCAGAGAGACTTGTACCGCTTAAAAGATTTTGCAATTTTAGAGATTTAGGTGGATATGAAACAAAAGATGGAAGAAAGGTTAAATGGGGATTATTCTATCGCTCAGAAGCTTTAAATAAATTAAAAGGAGAAGATTTAGAATATTTTAAAACCCTAGGAATTAAATATATTTTTGACTATAGATCCTTAGAAGAAGTTAAATTAAGCCCAGATAGAAATGTTGAGGGAACAAAAAATATAAATATATCTGCAATGAGAAATTTAGATAATCAAAATCTAAATATGGAATCCTATTTAAAAGGAATTTTATCAAAGGATAGCAATCAAGAACTTCCTGAAAAGATACTTATGGATGGATATAGTGAGATGCCATTAAATAATTTAGCTTTTAAGGAGCTTATAAAGATAATAGAAAATCCTAAAAACCTAGCTGTATTACAGCATTGTACATCAGGAAAAGATAGAACAGGTTTAGGATCAGCCTTAATATTATTGCTTTTAGGTGTGCCAGAGCAAAAGGTAATAGAAGATTATATGTTAAGTAATGAATATAGAAAAGGGGAGAATCATAGAATACTTCAAATTTATGAAAAGCATGTATCAAATGAAACCATAAAGGAATTAATAGAGGGGATTTTAGGAGTAAAAAAGAAATTTATAGAACTTAGTTTAAATAAGATAAAAGATACTTATGGTAGCTATGAAACATATTTTTTTAAAGAATACGGATTAACTAAGGAAAAAATAGAGTTTTTAAGAAATGAATATTTATATTAGTTAAATAAATTTAAGAAATCTTACAACCTTTATTTAATATAATGTGAAATAATATTTAGATTAATTTTAAAGAAAATAGGATTTGTTATGATGGAGTTTAAAAAATCTTTCATAATAAATCCTATTTTATTATTTATATACTTTTTTTGAATTTTTATAACAAAATATTGAAAAAATATTAATATATGTTACAATTAGTATGTATAAAATTAACTTTTATAACAAATAAAATTCAAGGGGGATAATTTATGTTAAAGAAGTTTAGTAACAAAAAAATTACTGCTTTAATGGTTGTATTAGCAATGGTCTTTAGCTTTATACTACCAATACCAGTTAAAGCTGCTGAAATTTCTGAAACAAAAAATTCAAATGTAACAGAAAAGACAGATAAAAAAACTGTCAATATTCAAATACTTGCCACTTCTGATTTGCATGGTAAGTTTATGGATTATGATTATGCACAGGGAGAGGAATCTGTTGGTGGATTAAATCAAATAGCTACTGTGGTTAAAGAAGCTAAAAAGGAAAATCCTAATACTCTAGTGCTAGATAATGGTGATACTATTCAAGGAAATTACAATCACCTATTTATGAATAAAGAAAATCCTATGATACTTGCTATGAACACAATAGGATATGATGTTTTTTCATTAGGAAATCATGAATTTAATTTTGGAATGGACAAACTTCATAATATTATTGGTCAAGCAAATCCAAATCTTCATGTCTTATGTGGAAACCTTTACAGAAATGGAGAGAGAGTTTTTAATCCTTATACAATTAAAGATGTAGATGGAATAAAGGTTGCAATAATAGGAGTAGTTACTCCACATATAATGCAATGGGATTCTCAAAACTTAAAAGGTTATGAAGCTAAGAATCCGACAGAAGAAGTAAATAAAATAATAGGAGAAATAAAGGCAAATGGAGGCGCTGATGTCTATGTAGTAACTTCTCATGCAAGTTTAAATGGAGAATATGGTGATGGAGATAGTGCTGCTGGAATAGCTGAAGCAAATCCAGAAGTAAGTGTAGTAGTTGCTGGACATAGTCATGATACAGTTAAATCAGAATTAAGAGGAAACGCTATAATTAGTGAACCTGCAAGTAGAGCAAAATATGTTTCTAAATTCAATTTAACTGTTGAAAAAGATGAAAGTGGAATAAAAGTTCTTGATAAGAATGCAGATCTTATAAGCCTTAAAGGGGTACAAGGAGATCCTGAATTAACTGAGAAACTTAAGCCTTTCCATGAAGCTGCTATAAATGATGCAACAGCTAAGATTGGAGAATTAAAAGGTGGAGATTTAGCAAAACCTGATGAAGTAAAAGGTATTCCACAATCAATAGTTGAAGACCAAGGGGTTACTGATTTTATAAATGAAGTACAATTATATAATAGTAAAAAGTTTTTACAAACTAAAGGAATAGATTCAAATAATGTGTACATGGTTTCATCAGCAGCTTTATTTAGTCCTAAGGCTAATCTTAAAGAAGGTCCTATAAGCAAGGCTGATGTTTCAAATATATATAAATTTGATAATAAATTATATGTTATAAAAACTAATGGAAAACAATTAAAGAAATACATGGAAGAAAACTCTAAGTTCTTTAATAAATATAAAGATGGAGATTTAACTATATCTTTTGATGAAAATGTAAGAATGTATAAGTATGATATGTTTGAAGGCGTTAATTACGAAATAAATATAGCTAAAGATCCAGGTGAAAGAATAGAAAACTTAAAATTCTCTAAAGATGGTAAACCAGTTGAAGATTCAGATGTAGTGTACCTATCAGTAAATGATTATAGATATAATTCAGGGTTAGCTGCAGGAATAATGGATCCAGGTGAACATGAAAAAATATATGATACAGTAAATGATGATATATCAGCGATAAGAGATTTAATAAGTGATTATATAATTAATGTTAAACATGGAGTAATAAATAGAAATGTAGATGGAAACTGGAAAATAACAGGTAACAATTGGAATCCAGAACAAAGAGCTTTAGCAGTTAAACTTATTAATGAAGGAAAAATAAATCTACCAACTTCATCAAATGGAAGAACTCCAAATGTTAAATCTGTTACTTGGGATGAAGTATCAAAATTTGCAGAGGCTTTACCAGAAGAAAAGAAAGAAGTTGAAATTCCTATTTTAACATTCAATGATTTTCATGGTTCTTTAAAAGAATCAGGAGGAAATCCTGGAGCTGCTAAATTTGTTGGGGAATTAAAGAAAGTAAAAGAAAAAAATCCTAACACAATAGTAGTAAGTGGTGGAGATATGTATCAAGGAAGTGCATTATCTAACCTTTTAAAAGGAAAGCCAGTTAGTGATATGAATAAAGCTTTAGGTGTTCAATTTTCATCTGTAGGAAATCATGAATTTGACTGGGGTTATGATTTAATTCCAGGATGGGCTAAAGATGGTGGATTTGAATTCTTAGCTTCTAATATATATGAAAAAGCTACAGGAGAACCTGTAAAATGGGCTAAACCTTATGGAGTTGTTGAAAAAGGTGGAAAGAAAATAGGATTTATAGGCCTTGCAACACCTGAAACAGCATATAAAACAAATCCTGATAATGTAAAAGATTTAGAATTTAGAGACCCTAACACTGAAGCAGAAAAATGGGTTAAACATTTAAGAGAAGTTGAAAAAGTTGATGCAGTAATTGCTTTAACACACATTGGAAGTCAACAAGATAGAAAAACTGGAGAAATAACAGGTGAAGTAGTTAATCTTACAAAGGTTCCAGGCTTAGATGCAATTGTATCAGCTCATAGTCATATGCCTGTTAAAGGAACTGTTAACGGAGTTCCAATAGTACAAGCTTATAAAAATGGACGTGCTATTGGCCTTATAGATTTAAAATTTGATAAAGATGGAAAATTATCTGTTGAAGCTCAACGTATGGATATTTCTAAAAATATTAAAGATTTACCTGTAGATAAAGAAATGGAAGAAACATTAGGAAAATATGAAAAAGAATTATCACCTATCTTAGATGTTAAGGTGGCTGATTTAAGTGAGGATCTTCCACACAATAGAGATGCAGGGGTAAGCCCAATGGGAGCAACTGTTACAGAAACTATGAGAAAAATAGTAGATGCAGATATAGCTATAAACAATGGTGGTGGAGTAAGAGCTCCATTAAAGAAAGGTGTAATAACAGTAGGAGACATGTACACTATACTTCCTTTTGATAATACTATAGTAACAATGGATATGAAAGGTTCAGATATTATTAAAGTATTAGAACATGGAATTGCTCCTAAAGATTTTGGATGGGGCCAACATGCTGGTCTTAAATTCTGGTATAATCCAGATGCTGAACCTGGAAATAGAATAACTTCTGTAAGATTATTAGATGGAAGTAAGCTAGATCCAAATAAATATTATAAATTAGCGACTAATGATTTTATGGCAGCTGGTGGAGATGGATATGATTTCTCAGCAGCTAAGAATATTAAAGACACTAACAAAGTTTTAAGAGAAGGCATAAGTGATTATTGGAAAAACCATGGTATAAATCCTATAACTAACTTAGCAACTCTTATTGAACCTGGAGAAGATAAGGGAGAAGTTGTTAAACCAGTAGAACCAGAAAATCCATCTGTAGATTCAAACAAACCAGTTGAACAAGAAAAACCATCTATAGATACAAACAAACCAATGGATCCAACTATAGATGATATTAATACAGATAAGCCTGAAATATCTAATCCAGATAATAATTCAAATAATGAAGAAAATAAAAAGGATGATTTAATTAAATTACCTAACACAGGAAATCCTTTTGGAGCTGAAGTTTTTGCAGCAATGGGAGTTTTAGCTACTATAGGCGGTAGCATAATTCTAAAAAAGAAACATAATGATGCAGCTTAATTTAAAATGACTAAAAAAGCAGTAAAGAAAATTTCTTTACTGCTTTTATTATTTAAGAAGATTAATTTATTATTAATTTTAAATTTATTTAAGCATAGAATTTACTAGGAATTAAAAAAATAAAAAGTTAATTAAAGTTAACGAATATTTAACAATAAAAGATTGAAAAATATTCGCCAAATAATGTACAATACATATGTATAAAATTTACTTTTATAACAATAGTAAACTAAATGAGGGGGAAAAATATGCTTAAAAAAGTAAGGGATAAGAAATTTACAGCATTAGCAGTTGCTACTTCAATGATCTTTGGAATTGCAACACCGTTAACTACTGTAAAGGCTACTGAAAATTTAGCACCGGAAAACCTAGAGAAAAAAGGAGAAGAAGCTAGTTTAGAAAAAGAAGGAGATGTAACTATTCAAATTTTAGGTACATCAGATCTTCATGGTAGATTTATGAATTATGAGTATGCTCGTAATCAAAAATCTGATGGTGGATTAAATCAAATATCCACTTTAGTTAATGAAGCTAGAAATGAAAATCCTAATACAATAGTGGTTGATAATGGAGATACTATACAAGGAAATTTCAATCACTTATTTAAAAATGGTCCTAATCCTATGGTTATGGGAATGAATGCTATAGGGTATGATGTTTTCTCTTTAGGAAATCATGAATTTAACTATGGAATGGACAACCTTAATGATGTTGTAAGTCAAGCTAATGATAATTTAGATGTATTATGTGCAAATCTTTATAAAGATGGTAAGAGGGTTTATGAAGGATATACAACTAGGGAAATAGAAGGCGTTGAAGTTGCTCTAATTGGAGTTGTAAGTCCTCATATAATGAAATGGGATTCAGAAAATTTAAAAGGATATGAGGCTAAAAATCCTGCAGAAGAAGTTGGATTTGTAATAGATGAAATAGAAAATAGACCTGAGGGTGGCGCTGATGTTTATGCAGTAGTTTCACATGTGGGATTAGAAAGTGAATATGGTAATGGAGATAGTGCTAGAGCCATAGCTGAAATGAACCCAGAGGTATCTGCCATAGTTGCAGGACATAGTCATACTAATGTACCAGAAGAAAAAATAAACAATGCAGTTATAAGCCAACCTACAAGTAATGGTCAAATGGTTTCTAAAATAGAATTAACTGTTAGAAAAAATGGAGAAAAAGTAGAAGTTGTAGATAAAAAGTCTAAATTATTAAGCACAAAGGGTGTAGCAGAGGATCAAAAAATAAATGATTTACTTGCTGATTTTCATAACACAGCAATTGCTGATGCAACAGCACCTGTTGGCGAAATGGTTGGAGGAGATCTTGCTGATAAAAATGAAATAAAAGAAATTCCACAATCATTAGTTGAAGATCAAGGTATAACTGACTTTATAAATGAAGTTCAATTATATAATAGTAGAAAGCATTTAGAATCAAAGAATATAAATCCAGATGAGGTTTATATGGTTTCTGGAGCAGCTTTATTTAGTGCTTCATCAAACTTATATGAAGGAAATATAAGCAAAGCAGATATTTCAAATATTTATAGATATGATAATAAATTATATACTATAAAAACAAATGGAAAGCAACTTAAAAAGTATATGGAAAAAAATGCTGAGTATTATAATACTTATAAAGATGGGGATTTAACAGTATCTTTCAATGAAGATGTTAGAATGTATTTATATGATATGTTCGATGGAGTAAGTTATGAAATAAATATATCTAAAGAGCCAGGTCAAAGAATTGAAAACTTAAAGTTTGAAAAAGATGGTAAGCCAGTTGAAGACTCAGATGTAATTTACTTAACAGTAAATGATTATAGATATAATTCTGGATTAGCTGCTGGAATAATGGATCAAGGTGAGCATGAGAAAATATATGATACAAATAATGATCAAATATCAGATATGAGAGATTTAATAGTTGATTATATTCAAAATGTAAAAGGTGGAAAAATCACTAAAAACGATGATAATAACTGGAAGATAACAGGTAATGATTGGGATTCAGAACAAAGAGAATTAGCTGTTAAACTTATAAATGAAGGTAAAATAAAAATACCTGTATCAGAAGATGGAAGAACTCCAAATGTAAAAGCTGTAACTTGGAATGATGTTTTAGAAGCTTTAGGAACTAAGGAAGTTGAAATACCAATAGTTACTTTCAACGATTTCCATGGATCTTTAGCAGAATCTAAGAGTGATGTTGGAGCAGCTAAGTTAGTTGGAGAAATAAAGAGAGTAAAAGAAGAAAATCCAAATACTGTAGTTGTTACAGGTGGAGATATATATCAAGGAAGTGCTATGTCAAATCTTTTAAAAGGTGAGCCAGTTACTGCTATGCTTAAGGAAATGGGCTTAGAATTTTCAGCAGTTGGTAACCATGAGTTTGACTGGGGATATGAATATATACCAGATTGGGCTAAAGCTGGAGAATTTGATTTCTTAGCATCAAATATATATGAAAAAGAAACTGGAGAACCAGTTGAATGGGCTAAGCCTTATGGCGTTGTTGAAAGAGAAGGAAAGAAAGTTGGATTTATAGGACTTGCTACTCCTGAAACTGCATACAAGACAAAACCAGATAACGTTGCTCATTTAGAATTTAAAGATCCTGTAGAAGCAACTAAGACTTGGGTAGATTATTTAGAAAATGAAGAAAATGTAGATGCCGTTGTTGTTTTAAGCCATTTAGGAAGTGAACAAAATAGAGAGACTGGAGAAATAACTGGTGAGATTGTTGAAGTTGCGGAAGTACCAGGAGTTGATGCTATAATATCAGCTCATAGTCATCAAAAAGTTGAAGGAAAAGTTAATGGAGTACCAGTTATACAAGCGTATAAAAATGGTAGAAATTTAGGATATGTTAACTTAAAATTTGACTATAATGATGAATTGGTAGTTACAACTAAACTTGACGATATTTCTAAGAGAAAAGATACTCTTCCAGTTGATAAGAATATGGAAGATATATTAGCAAAATTTGAAGCTGATTTAGCTCCTATAATGAATGAAAAAGTTGCTGATTTATCAGTAGATTTACCACATGATAGAGATACTGGAGTAAGTCCTATGGGGGCTACTGTAGCTGAAACTATGAGAAGAATAGTTGATGCTGATATAGCAATAACTAATGGTGGAGGAGTAAGAGCCCCATTAATGGCTGGAACAGTTACTGTTGGAGATATGTACACAATACTTCCATTTGATAATACTTTAGTTACAATGGAAATGAAAGGTTCAGATATAATAAAAGTTTTAGAGCATGGAATAGAACCAGATAACTTTGGATGGGGACAACATGCTGGTGTTAAACTTTGGTACACTCCAGGGGCTGAAAGAGGAGAAAAGATAACTTCTGTTAGATTAGCTGATGGAACTAAATTAGAAAATGACAAGTATTATACAGTAGTTACTAATGATTTCATGGCTGTAGGTGGAGATTCTTATGATTTCTCAGCTGCTAAAAATGTAGTGGATACAAACTTAGTTATAAGAGATGAAATGGCAAATTATTGGAAAGAAAATGGAATAGATCCTATAACTGATTTAGCTACTTTATTAGAAGCTGGTGAAGATACAACTGTTGATTCAGAAAAACCTGAAAATCCAGGTAACCCAGAAACACCAGAAAATCCTGATAATGGTGAAAACTTACCTAACACAGGTATGCCATTTGGAACTGGAGCAGTGGCTGCTATGGGTACAGTATTAACAATTGGTGGACTAGCTGTATTAAGAAAGAAAAAGAATAATGCTGCATAATAATTAATTATTTTGGGAGTGAATTTTAATCACTCCCTTTTTATTTTATGATATACTTTAACCTAATTTTGATCTTAGATATAAAAATAGAGATTTTTTTAGTTTAACCATGAATATTTTTATTTGATTTTTTTAGATAAGATAGTAAGAATTTAATTACTATAGGAAGGTTATTGAACAAAAGCTAGGGAGATTTAGATAGAATATTAATATTAAAAGTGTTTGAAAATAAAAAAACATAAAATGTGTGTATAAAAAGAGAAAATATGTTAATAATCACCAATGAGGTGATGATATGAATTTTAATAATATAAAAAATAATGATAAAATCAAAAACTTAATATTTATTCTTTTAGGCATATTTATATTTGCAAGCAGTTATATGATAACTTACTTTTATAATAGTAGAAAAATTCAACAAACTAATATGAAGGTTACAGAGAAAAAAGGTGAACTTCTTTTAGCTGAGAATATGGATGTAATATTTACAAGAAGAACTTTAGATGACCATGTTGTAGTTGATTATAAAACTACTATTGGAGAAATGGTTAAAAATGATGAAATCAAGGGAGAAAATATGGATGAGTTAATTTCTGCTGTAGAAAAAGATGGGTATGAATTAGTTTCATCAACTTCAGGAGAAATAATTTTCTTAAATGATATGGGAATATTAGAAGCTGGTAAATATTATATAGGCGAAAAAGATGGATACATAGCAATGTTTAAGGCTGGTGAAGATGGAAGACCATTTATTGAAAAACCAGAAGATGTTAGCACAAAGAAGATAGAAGATTTGCCAGAGGTTGATAGAAGTAAAATAAGTAATTTTGAAAAGAAATATGATACAAGAGAAGAGTGTGAAGAAAATATAACAAATTATATAAGTTAAAAATGTAAGTAGATTTATCATTTGAAAAAATATATATAATCAATAGCTATGTCTTAGTAAGATGTGGCTTTTTTTATTACTTAAATGAAAGTATGACCTAGGAAAATAGAGAGTTTAGAGTGTTTTTAATGAATAGTAAATTTTGTGTAATTCATTGATAATATTCCCTCTTCATGTTAAAGTATTATATAGATTTAAAGAACTTATTATACATAGGAGCATTAAATATGTACGAATATATAAGAGGCCAATTTCAAGGGATAAGTAAGGATTATGTTGTAATAGAATTAAATAATATAGGATATAAAATTTTCACATCTGGAAATACAATGTCTAATATGCCAAAAGTGGGAGATGAAGTTCTTCTATATCTAGAGCAGATCGTTAGAGAAGATTTCATAGGTCTATATGGATTTACAACAAGAGAAGAATTAGAAATGTTTAAGCTTTTATTATCCATAAATGGAGTAGGAGCAAAAGCTGCTTTATCACTTTTATCCATTAGTACTGTTAATAATTTAAAGTACGCAATAATGATGGGAGATGAAAAGCATATAACAAGAGCACCTGGAATAGGAAAGAAAACGGCTCAAAGAATTATTCTAGAGCTTAAGGATAAGTTAAAACCAGATGAACTTACTTCTGAAGAGGGACAATTAATAGAAGGAATTAATGATAATTCTGATTATAGTTTCAATATAAATGAAACATTAAGTGCCTTAATGGCATTAGGATATACAGAGAAGGAAGCTCAAAAAGCTTTAGAAAAAGTTGATAAGACATTATCTATAGAAAATATGATAAAGGAGTCTTTAAAACTTTTAATGCGTTAGGAGGTGTAATTAAATGAGTGAAAGATTAGTTACCTCTAATGAGATTGGAATAGATTCAACTAATGAATACAGTTTGAGACCAGAGAAAATAAATGAATATATAGGTCAAGATAAAGTTAAAGAAAGACTAAACATATTCATAAAAGCTGCTCAAAGAAGAGAGGAAGCCTTAGATCATGTAATTTTATATGGGCCACCAGGTCTTGGAAAGACAACATTAGCTAATATAATAGCAAATGAAATGGGTGGAAATCTTAAAATAACATCAGGGCCTGCTATTGAAAGAGCAGGAGATTTAGCGGCAATATTAACAACCTTAAACACTAATGATGTTTTATTTATTGATGAGATACATAGATTAAATAGAAGTGTAGAGGAAATACTATATCCTGCCATGGAGGATTATGTTTTAGATATAATTATTGGTAAAGGGGCTGCTAGTAAATCCATAAGACTCGATTTACCTAAATTTACTCTAATAGGTGCCACAACTAGAATTGGT
This sequence comes from Clostridium sp. 16K-1-R1, assembly GCF_023921145.1. Taxonomy (NCBI): domain Bacteria; kingdom Bacillati; phylum Bacillota; class Clostridia; order Eubacteriales; family Clostridiaceae; genus Clostridium; species Clostridium sp. 16K-1-R1. The sequence goes on along the minus strand of NZ_CP046515.1, from coordinate 2,448,107 downwards.
ATGCTTAGTTCACCTTTAAGAGATAGATTTGGGGTTTTATGTTCTATGGAATATTATACTGATGAACAATTAAAGGAAATAATAATTAGAAGTGCTGAAATTTTAGGATGCCATATAACTGAAGAAGGGGCCTTTGAAATTGCTAAAAGGTCAAGGGGTACTCCTAGAATAGCAAATAGACTTTTAAAGAGAGTAAGAGATTTTGCAGAAGTTTTATATGATAATGAAATTACAGAAGAGGCTGCAAAAAAATCCTTAGAGATTTTAGAAGTTGATGGAGAAGGCTTTGATAGAATTGATAATAAAATTCTAGAAGCCATAATAGATAACTTCAATGGAGGGCCAGTAGGGATAGAAACCTTAGCTTACTTCGTTGGAGAGGAATTAGATACTATAGAAGATGTTTATGAGCCATATCTTCTACAAAAAGGGTTTATAGTTAGAACTCCAAGGGGAAGAATGGCAACAGATAAAGCATATAAACACTTAGGAAGAGTTAGATTTAATGAATCTAAGATAGATTCTAAACAGTGTACGTTATTTGAAAAATAAAATAGAGAAGGTGTAATTAAAATGAAAGTAAGTGATTTTTATTTTGAGCTACCAGAGGAACTTATAGCTCAATATCCACTTGAAAAGAGAGATTCTTCAAGATTAATGGTTTTAGATAAAAAAACTGGAGAGATTGAACATAGAAAATTCCATGATATATTAGAGTATTTAAATGAAGGAGATACTTTAGTTTTAAATAATACTAGAGTATTACCTGCTAGACTTATAGGAGAAAAAGAAGAAACTGGTGGTAAAATAGAATTTCTTCTTTTAAAGAGAATAGAAGGAGATAAGTGGGAGTGTTTAGCTAAACCAGGAAGAAAAGCTAAAGTAGGTACAGTTTTCACTTTTGGAGAAGGTAAACTTAAAGCCATAGTTAGAGAAATTGGTGAAGAAGGAAACAGAATAATAGAGTTTAAGTATGATGGTATATTTGAACAAGTTTTAGATGAATTAGGACAAATGCCACTTCCACCTTATATACATGAAAAATTAGAAGACAAAGAAAGATATCAAACAGTTTATTCTAAAGAAAAGGGATCAGCAGCAGCACCAACAGCTGGATTACATTTTACTGAGGAATTATTAAAAGAAATTAAAGATAAAGGTGTTAATATAGCATATTTAACTTTACATGTAGGACTTGGTACATTTAGACCAGTAAAGGTTGATGATGTAAATAATCATGTTATGCATTCAGAATATTATCATTTAGATAAAGAAAATGCAGAGCTTATAAATAAAACTAAGGAAGCTGGAAAGAGAGTAATTGCTGTAGGAACAACATCTTCAAGAACTTTAGAAACTATTGGAGATGAAAATGGAAGAGTTAGAGAACAAAGTGGATGGACAGATATATTCATATATCCAGGATATAAGTTTAAAATAGTTGATAATTTAATTACAAACTTCCATTTACCTGAATCAACTTTAATAATGCTTGTTTCAGCTTTAGCTGGTCAAGATAACATAATGAATGCTTATAACACTGCAGTAAAAGAAAAATACAGATTCTTCTCATTTGGAGATTCAATGTTTATAAAATAAAAAGCAAAGGAAGGACTTTTTTCATGACTAAAAAAAGATATACTCTTTTAAAAAAAGACGGAAAAGCTAGAAGGGGTGAGTTTGTAACTCCTCACGGTACAATTCAAACTCCTGTTTTTATGAATGTAGGAACTTTAGCAGCTATAAAAGGTGCTGTTTCTTCAATGGATTTAAAAGAAATAGGATGTCAAGTAGAGCTTTCTAATACATACCATTTACATTTAAGACCAGGAGATAAGATTGTAAAGCAAATGGGAGGCTTACATAACTTTATGAATTGGGATAGACCAATCTTAACAGATTCAGGTGGATTCCAAGTTTTCTCATTAGCAGGAATGAGAAAGATAAAAGAAGAGGGAGTTTATTTTAACTCACACATAGATGGTAGAAAAATATTCATGGGACCAGAAGAAAGTATGCAAATACAAAGTAATTTAGGTTCAACAATAGCTATGGCTTTTGATGAATGTATTCCAAATCCATCAACTAGAGAATATGTAGAAAAGTCAGTTGCAAGAACAACAAGATGGCTTGAAAGATGTAAAAAAGAAATGGATAGATTAAATTCATTAGATGACACTGTTAATAAAGAGCAAATGCTTTTTGGTATTAACCAAGGTGGAGTTTATGAAGATATAAGAATAGAACATGCTAAAACTATAAGAGAAATGGATTTAGATGGATATGCTATTGGAGGATTAGCGGTTGGAGAAACTCATGAAGAAATGTATAGAGTTATAGATGCTGTAGTTCCTCACTTACCAGAGGATAAACCAATATATTTAATGGGGGTTGGTCTTCCATCAAATATATTAGAGGCAGTAGAAAGAGGAGTAGACTTCTTTGATTGTGTTTTACCTGCTAGAAATGGAAGACATGGTCATGTTTTCACTAAGGAAGGTAAAATAAACTTAATGAATGCTAAGTTTGAATTAGATGCTAGACCAATAGATGAAGGATGTCAATGTCCTGCATGTAAAAATTACACAAGAGCATATATAAGACACTTATTTAAGGCTAAAGAAATGTTAGCTATGAGATTATGTGTTCTTCACAATCTATACTTCTATAATAAGCTTATGGAGGATATAAGAGATGCTATAGATGGCGGATACTTTGCAGAATTCAAAGCTAAAAAGTTAGAAGAATGGAATGGAAGAGCTTAATAATATAAAATTTACATAATAAGAAGGGAGTGGCTAGTATGAATTTTCAACAAATAGCAACAATGGTATTACCTTTTGTTTTAATGTTTGGTGTATTTTATTTCTTACTTATCTTACCAGAAAAGAAAAGAAAGAAAAAATATGATGCTATGATAGATGAGCTAAAAGTTAATGATAAGATCATAACTAGAGGCGGAATCATAGGTAGAATAGTAAAATTAAAAGATGATAGCGTTATAATAGAGACTACTCAAGATAGAACAAAGATCGAGTTTTCAAAACAAGGCATAAGTTCAAAAATTGATTAGTATAATTTAAAGAAATAGTTATTTTAATGTATTTTATGCATTAAAATAACTATTTTTTCATTTTAGGTATTGAATTTTACATTATAATGTGAAAGAATAAGGGTGGTAAATCAAATTAGCTTTTTAAAAAGAACTTTAAAATTAAACCTTAACATGGTATAATATTAAAGATAGTTTTGATTGGAGGAAGAGTAAATGAAGCGTATAAAAACAGTAAACAAGTCAAGCTTAAAAAAGAGCTTATGTAAACCAGCAGATTGCAGAGAGTGTGCTAACTCATGCCAATCAGCTTGTAAAACATCAGCTACAGTAGCAAACTTAGCTTGTGAAAATTAATTATAAAAATTCTTAAGTGGCAGTAACTTTTAAAGTTGCTGCCATAGTTCTTAGTTAGGAGGAAATATTGTGGCATTAATTCATAAATTTATGCAAGGTGGAGAGTATTACGTAGTAGACGTAAACTCAGGAAGTGTTCATATTGTTGATGACCTTATTTACAATATGATAGATAATGATAACAAATTAAGTAGTAAGGAATCTTTAATTGAAAAGTTAAAAGATAAATATCCAGTTGAGGAAATTGAAGAGGCTTATGAAGATTTACTTCAATTAGTAGAAGAAGACGCTTTATACTCAGGAGATTTATATGAAGAGGTTGCTAAAGAAAGTGACAAGGCACCTTCATACATAAAAGCATTATGCTTAAATGTTGTACATGACTGTAATTTAAGATGTAAATATTGTTTCGCTGATGAGGGAGAATACAAAGGATGTAGAAAACCAATGAGTGCCGAAGTTGGTAAAAAAGCTATTGATTTTGTATTAGCAAATTCAGGTGGAATAAAGAATATAGAAGTTGATTTATTTGGTGGGGAACCACTAATGGTATTTGATACTATAAAAGAAATAATAGATTATGGCAAGAAAAGAGGACAAGAAGTAGGCAAAAATGTAAGATTTACTATGACTACTAATGCAACTCTTTTAAATGATGAAAGAATCGATTATATAGATAAAAACATCGGAAATATAATTCTTTCAATAGATGGAAGAAAAGAAGTTAACGATGCTGTTAGAATAAGAGTTGATGGTTCAGGAAGTTATGATAGAATACTTCCAAACATAAAGAAAATGGTTGAAAAGAGAGATCCAAGTAAACAATATTATGCTAGAGGAACATTTACAAGAAATAATACTGACTTCTTCCAAGATGTAATGGCTCTTGCTAATGAAGGATTTACTGAGATTTCAATAGAGCCAGTTGTTCTTCCAGATGAACATGAATTATCTTTAAGAAGAGAAGATTTACCAACTATCTTTGGAGAGTATGATAAATTATACAATGAAATGGTGAGAAGATTAGAAGAGGGAGATAACATATTCAAATTCTATCACTTTAACATTGATTTAAATGGTGGTCCTTGTGTTTATAAGAGAATAGCAGGATGTGGAGCAGGTCATGAGTATATTGCTGTAACTCCAGATGGAGAAATATATCCATGTCACCAATTCGTTGGAAACACTGATTTCTTACTAGGAAATATCTATGATGGAGAAATCAGAAAAGATCTTTCAACAGAATTTAAACAAGCTCACATATATAATAAACCAAAATGTAAAGAATGTTGGGCAAGGTTCTACTGTAGTGGTGGATGTCAAGCTAATAACTTTAACTTTAATGGTGATATTCATGTTCCTTATGAAGTTGGATGTGAAATGCAAAAGAAAAGAATTGAGTGTGCTATTGCATTAAAGTCAAAGACTATGGACGCTGAATAAAAATATAATATTAATAATTGTTGCCATATATTGACTATGTGGCAACATATTAATATAATTTAGTTTATCAGAGAAATTTTTACAGAGGGGGATAACCATGAAATCAAAATTAGGTAGCTTCATATTATTTTTTATCTCCATAGCAGTGATAAGTTTTTTAGCTCTAGCAGGGTTCAAAGGATTTACCTTAGGGGACTATCAATTTAAAACGTTTAATGAGGTTATAACTAAAGGATTGGATTTACAAGGTGGAGTTTCTGTTCTTATGGAAATCCAAAGTGATGATGTAACAGTAGATCAATTAAACACAACAAAGGAACTTTTATCTTTAAGGGTTAACAAGGTTGGAGTTTCAGAAACTGTAGTAACAACAGAGGGAAATAATAGAATAAGAATTGATATTCCAGGACAATACGATTCAAAAACTATAGTAGATTCTCTTCAACAAACAGGAGAGTTAACATTTGTAGGTCCTGAGAATGATGTTATTTTAACAGGAAAAGATGTTGAAAAGTCAAGTGTATATATAGACCCTCAAACAGGTAAGCCAGTTATAAAATTAGAGCTTAACGAAGAGGGTAAGCAAAAGTTTGCTGAGGCAACAAAGAAATATAAAGGTCAAAAAATAGCTATAAAAATGGATAATGAAACATTAACAGATCCAGTAGTAAATGACATAATTTCTAATGGTGAAGCTATTATTTCAGGAAATAGATCAATGGAAGAAGCAGAAAAGGTATCTGGAATAATAAATGCTGGTGCATTACCAGTTCCAGTTAAGGCAGTTTCAGTTGAGACTGTAGGTGCTCAATTAGGTGCAAATGCTCTTCCAAATGCCATGAAAGCAGGAGCAATAGGTGTAGCTATAATATTCTTATTTATGATACTATACTATAGAGTTCCAGGATTCATTGCATGTATGTCACTAAGTGTTTATATATTATTAGTGCTTTATATATTTGCATTAGTAGGAGTAACTCTTACTTTACCAGGTATAGCAGCTTTCTTATTAACAGTAGGTATGGCAGTAGATGCTAACGTACTTATATTTGAAAGAATCAAAGAAGAACTTGGAAATGGTAGAAGTATAACATCAGCTATGAAAATAGGTTTTAGCAATGCTTTAAGATCAATAATGGATTCTAATATAACAACCCTTATTGCTGGTTTAGTATTATACTTCTTTGGATCAGGACCAGTTAAAGGATTTGCTTTAACATTATTAATAGGTATTGTAATAAGTATGTTTACCGCTATAATAATGACAAGATTCTTTATGAATTTAGGATTCAACATGGGAATATTAAATAAGCCTTCAATGTTTGGTCGTATAAAAGGAGGTAGACATAATGCTTAAAATTGTAGAGAAGAAGAAAATATGGTTTACTATATCAATTCTTATAATTGTTATAGGTTTTGGATTTATGTTTACTAAAGGTATGAACTTTGGAATCGACTTTAGAGGGGGTACTCAGGTTGTAATAAACATGGGTACAGATTTTAATAAAACCGATGTTGATAAAATTGTAGATGAATATTCAAAGGATGCCGTTACAAATCAAGTTAATGGTACTGAACTTCAAATAAAAGCAAAAGAGTTAAATAGTTCTCAAGTTAATGATATCTTTAAGGCTCTTAAAGAAAAATATGATTTAAAAGATGATGCCTTAGTATCACAAAATGAGATTGGGGCTTCAGTAGGAAGAGATTTAACAACAAATGCCATAGTAGCTCTTGTGATAGCCGTAATAGGTATGCTTATATACGTAGTTATAAGATTTGAATTCTCTTTTGGTATTGCAGCTATAATAGCTCTATTACATGATGTACTAATAACTATAAGTGTTTATGCTGTATTTGGAATAACAATAAACACTCCATTTATAGCGGCTATACTTACAATAGTAGGTTATTCTATAAATGATACAATAGTTATATTTGATAGAATAAGAGAAAATAGAAAAAAACTTAGAGGAAAATCTGTAGAAGAGATTGCAGACATGAGTATAACTCAAACAATGTCAAGATCTATAAATACAACACTTACAACTTTAATCACTATAGTTTGTGTTTATATATTTGTTCCTACAGTTAGAGATTTTGCTTTCCCATTAATAGTTGGTATAGCATCAGGAGCTTGTTCTTCAATATTTATAGCAAGTCCAATTTGGTGTATTTTAGCTAACAGACAAAAAAATAAAAAGGCAAGAAATAAGTAATAGTATAAAAATGCTAAAAGTTTTATAACTTTTAGCATTTTTTTTATTTTAATTAGAATTTTTATTGTTTTTTAAGAAAAATAGGAGAAAAGTAATAAAAATGACTAATGAATACGTATTTATTTGAAAAGTATTTGTCAAAAAGGTAATTTTAAATTATAATATACTTGTTTTCTTAATTTTATGGAGGAGTTAAATTATGCAGAAGGCTTGGAAAAACATATATTGCACTAATTACATATCTGGGTATAGCCCTTTTAACATTAAAAATATGAATAAAGCAATAGAAAGACTAGCATCTGCAATTAACAATAGAGAAAAGATAGTTATATATGGTGGATGTGATTTAGATTCCATATGTGCAATATCATCTTTAATGCTTATACTAAAGTATTTAAATGCTGATGTTGAATATTGTGTAAGTTCAGAACATGAAGAGAAAAATTATGATATAGATGAATATACTTTAAGAGAAGATATTGCTTTTTTAGGTGCAGAACTTTTAATAACAGTAGGTTGTGGACTTAAAAATAAAGAGGTGGAGAATCTCTGTAATAGATTTAATATAGATTTAATAATAATGGAAAATAAACGCACAAAATGCATATATGATTCAACATATATAAACCCAAGTGAAGAAAAGTGTTCATATAGATATAAGGATTTGACTAATTCGGGGTTAACTTTTAAGTTAATGCAAGCTATTGCTATATATTATAACATGAAAAGAATAAATAAGTATTTAGATTTAATACTTATAGGTAGTGTTTCAAAGAACGTTAAAAATAAAGGGGAAAATGGAATAATATTAAAGGAAGGCATTCAATATTTAAGATATACTAATAGTATAGGATTGAATGCTATTAAGAGTTTCTTTAATATTAGTGATATAAATATAGATAGTATTAATAAAATAGTTAATGAGATAACTCCAAGAGAAGGTGCCATTAGCAAAAAAGATAACGCGAAGATAATTGTGGAGTTATTAACTACAAATGATAAGGACAGAGCGGAGCAAATAACTAAATATATTTATAATGAAAAAATAAGGTAGTAATTAAAATTTATATATATTTATTGATTTTGGAGGCAAAGTAATGAGTTTAAAGGATAAAATAAGAGTTATAGAAGATTTTCCTAAGAAGGGAATAAGTTTTAAAGACATAACTACTTTAATAGCAGATGGAGAAGGCTTAAGAGATTCAGTTGACCAAATGGCAGAATTCTTCAAAGATAAGAATATTGACGTTGTAGTTGGACCAGAAGCTAGAGGATTTATATTTGGAGTTCCTGTAGCATATGCTTTAGGTGTTGGATTCATTCCAGTAAGAAAGCCAGGTAAACTTCCAGGGGATACAGTTAGAGTAGAATATGATTTAGAGTATGGAAAAGATGCTTTAGAAATACACAAAGATGCTATAAAACCAGGTATGAGAGTTGCTATAGTTGACGATCTTTTAGCTACTGGTGGTACAATAGCTGCTGTTGCTAAATTAGTAGAACAAGCTGGTGGAGAAGTTGCTGGATTAGCATTTACTATTGAGTTAACAGAATTAAAAGGAAGAGATAAATTAAAAGGATACGAAGTAACATCATTAGTTGATTATGATGTTTAAAATTCTTTAATTTTGTAAAAAATTATAATAGAGTTTAAAATGGCTGGTTTATTGACCAGCCATTAATTTTATTATTGGTTTATTTTATTTTTTTGTTATATAATAATATAATATATTAAAAGAAATTTTAAGTAGGGGAGAATAATCCAGTATGTTAGAAGAACTAATTTCTAAAATAAAAGCTAATGGGAACAATGTTGATATAGATTTAGTTAAAAAAGCATATGATTTAGCTTTTGAAGCACATAAAGAACAAAAAAGAGAATCAGGAGAGCCATACATAATCCATCCTATTAGCGTGGCTATGATATTAGCTGATATGGGAATGGACACAAATACTATAGTTGCAGGACTTCTTCATGATGTCATAGAGGATACGGATTATACTTATGAAGATATAAGTAATATTTTTAATGTTGAAGTAGCTAACTTAGTTGATGGCGTTACTAAACTTGGTAAGATAAAATATAAAAGCAAAGAAGAACAACAAGCTGACAATGTAAGAAAAATGCTTTTAGCAATGGCTAAAGACATAAGGGTTATAATAATAAAACTAGCAGATAGACTTCATAATATGAGAACACTTAAATATATGAAGCCTGAAAAACAGAAGAAAAAAGCTCAAGAAACTTTAGATATATTTGCACCTTTAGCTCATAGATTAGGTATATCTAAAATAAAGTGGGAATTAGAAGATTTGTGTTTAAGATATATTCACCCAGAAGAATATTATGACTTAGTAAATATGATAGCTGAAAAAAGAGTGGAGAGAGAAAAATTTATTTCTCGTATAATTGAAGAGCTAAAAGAAAATTTAGATAAAGCTAATATAGATAGCGATATAGAAGGAAGACCAAAACATTTCTACAGTATATATAGAAAAATGGTAAATAAACATAAGAGCATAGAACAAATCTTTGATTTAACAGCTATAAGGATTTTAGTTAATACAGTTAAAGATTGCTATGCAGTACTAGGTATAGTACACACGATTTATAAGCCAATACCAGGTAGATTTAAAGATTACATAGCAATGCCAAAACCTAATATGTATCAATCCTTACATACAACAGTAATAGGAAGTGAAGGAAAGACTTTTGAAATTCAAATAAGAACTTTTGAAATGCATAGAACGGCTGAGTACGGAATAGCAGCTCACTGGAAATATAAGAGTGGTGTTACTGGAACTGATTCAAAAGATATGACTTTTGAAAATAAGTTAACATGGCTTAGAGATATACTTGAGTGGCAAAAGGAAGCTGTTGATGCAACTGAATTTATGGAAGGATTCAAGCTTGACTTATTCTCAGATGAAATATTTGTATTTACTCCTAAGGGGGTAGTTATAAATTTACCAGCGGGAGCAACTCCTATAGACTTTGCATATAAGATTCATACAGATATAGGGAATAAGTGTGTAGGAGCCAAAGTTAACGGAAAGATAGTAACTTTAGATTACAAGCTTAAAACTGGGGAAATAGTAGAGATATTAACATCTTCATCATCTAGAGGACCTAATATAGATTGGTTAAATATAGCTAATAGTAATCAAGCTAGAAGTAAAATAAAACAATGGCTTAGAAAAGCAAGAAGAGAAGAGAACTTAGAAAGAGGAAAGGAAATGCTTGAAAAGGAATGTAAAAAGCAATCCTTATTATTTTCAGATCTTTGCAAAGGGCCACTATATGATAAATTATTAAAGAGATATCATTTAAATAATGTTGAAGAAATATATGTAGCCGTAGGAGAAGGAGAGTTACTTTCATCTACCGTAATATCTAAGCTTAAAGAAAATGTTGTAAAACAGGTTACTGAAGAGGAATTAAATAAGAATATTGAAGAACAAATAGCTAAAACTGAAAGACAAACAAAGAAAAAACAAAGCTATGGAGTAACTGTTAAGGGATTAAACAATATAATGGTTAGATTTGCAAGATGTTGTAATCCTGTACCTGGAGATGATATAGCTGGGTATATAACTAAGGGAAGAGGAGTTTCTGTACATAGAAAAGACTGTTCTAATTTTAAAGCTATAGTAGAAAAACAGAGAGAGAAAGTTGTAGATGTTAGTTGGGGAACTGAAAAGGGAACTGCATATGTGGCTGAACTTGAAGTTAAAGCAGAGGATAGAATGTGTTTATTGTCTGATGTTATGTTAGTTATAACTGACTCTAATCTTAGCCTACTTTCTTTAAATGCTAAATCAGGTAAAAATGGAGTAGCAAATATAAATATTCAAGTAAAAATTGATAATATAGAACAATTAAAAGAATTAATGAAGAAAATAAGAAGAATACAAGGAATATTAGACGTTTATAGAGTAAATAAATAAAAGGGGGCATAACCGTGAGAGTTGTAGTTCAAAGAGTAAATAAATCCTCTGTTAAAGTGGATAATGAGATAGTTGGAAGTATAAATAAAGGCTTTAATGTATTAGTTGGAATTGGTAAAGAGGATACTATTGAAGACTTAAAATATATGAAAGATAAAGTTTTAAACTTAAGAGTTTTTGAAGATGAAGAAGATAAAATGAATTTATCTTTAAAGGATGTTTGTGGAGAACTACTTCTTATATCACAATTTACCCTTTATGGAGACTGTAGAAAGGGAAGAAGACCAAACTTCATGAATGCTCTTGGAGGAGATGAAGCTAAGAAACTTTTTGATGAGTTTGTAAGCATGTGTAGAGAAGAGGGCATAAAAGTTGAAACTGGAGTCTTTGGTGCCCATATGGTAGTTGACATAGAAAATGATGGGCCTGTAACTTTAATCTTAGATAGCAAAAAGAATTTCTAAACAAATATTACTATTTTGTGTATAAAGCATTATAATAAATATAGGCTTTTAGAAAAGTTAAACATTGAAAGTTTTTATAGGAGTTTAGCTTAATAAGTTAGACTCCTATAAATTCGGTTAAAAATATAAATTAAACTTCATTTTTTAGGAGGGATTGATATGTTAATAAAAACAATTCCAGTAGGAATGTATCAAGCTAATTGTTATGTTGTTATAGATGAAGAAACTAAGGATTGTATAATAGTAGATCCAGGTGAAGAAGCATCAAGAATTGAAAGTGTAATAGAATCTTTAGATGCAAAACCAAAAATGATATTATTAACTCATGGACATTTTGATCATGTGGGAGCTGTACAAAAACTTTCAGAAAAATATAAAATACCTTTTTATATAGATAAAAAAGATGAAGATATGATAGAAAGAAATGTTGATGTTTTTGGAAAACTTCCAAAGGCAGATGGATATTTAAAAGATGGAGATATGCTTAAGTTCTCAGATAATTATGAAATAAAATGTCTAGAGACACCAGGACATACTCCAGGAGGAGTATGCTTCTTAATAGATAATTGTCTTTTTACAGGAGATACTCTATTTAGAGAATCAATTGGAAGAAGTGATTTTGAAGGGGGTAATCATGCTACTCTTCTTAAGAGTATAAATGATAAACTGGTTCCATTAGGTGATGACATAGCAGTATATCCAGGACATGGACCAAGTTCAACTATTAAACACGAAAGACAAAGAAACCCATTTTTAGCAGGAGATTTTTATGTATATTAAAATATATCTTAATGACTTAAAGTATAGATATGACGTTTATCAAATGTTTAATATATTCTATACTTTTAAGGAATTAAAGTTTGTAAATAAAGATGAAGAGAGAGACTACGATGTCTTTATATCTGAAAATATGGTTAAGATTTCAGAGGGAGACAATAGTTTTTCTTATGAGTTCAAAGAAGGATACGGATTTAAAACAGAACTTAAAAAGGGAATATTCAAATTTTTATCTGAAACTCTTAAGGATGAATATCCTTGGGGAACATTAGTTGGAATAAGACCAAGTAAAATAGCCTTATCTCTAATAAGAGAAGGAAAATCTGAGGAAGAGATAATAAAATATTTTGAAGATAATTATATGGCTAGGGAAGAAAAAGCTAAACTTTGCATAGAAGTTGCAGAAAGAGAAGAAAGTTTTGTAAATAAAGAGGAAAAAAACATAAGTATATATGTTGGTATGCCTTTTTGCCCTACAAGATGCCTTTATTGTTCCTTTGCAGCAAATCCTATAGCTGGATGTAAGAAAGATATTGAGCCTTATTTAGAAGCTTTAAGTAAAGAAATTTCAGCTATAAGTGATTATGTATCAAAGAAAGGCTTAAAGATAGAAACTGTTTATTTTGGTGGAGGTACTCCAACCTCAGTAAATAATGAACATTTTGAAGTATTAATGAAACATATATATGATAGTTTCGTTAATAATAAAGGAATAAAGGAGTTCACTGTTGAATGTGGAAGACCTGATTCTATAACTGAAGAAAAATTAAAAACTATGAAGAGATATGAAGTATCTAGAATATCTATAAATCCTCAAAGTATGAACGATAAAACCTTGAAATCAATAGGTAGAGGGCATTTAACAGAGGATGTAGTGGATAAATTCAATTTGGCAAGAAGCTTAGACTTTGATAACATAAATATGGATATTATAATAGGTCTTCCAAATGAAGATATTTCAGAAGTTTCTAAAACATGCTCTATGATAAAGGATCTTAATCCAGATAGTTTAACTATTCATGGGATGTCTATTAAAAGAGCATCAAGACTTCATGAAAATTTAGTTTTACATAACACTATAACTATTGCAGAGCAAAAAAATCTTAATAAGATGTATGAAATGAGTAAAGTTTTAGGTAGAGAACTAAATATGCATCCATATTATATGTATAGACAAAAAAATATGGTTGGTAACATGGAGAATGTGGGATATTCAAAAGATAACAAGGAATGTATCTACAATATTCAAATGATTGAAGATAAGCAGACTATAATTGCATTAGGAGCAGATGCAGTTTCTAAGGTAGTATTTTTAGAAGAAGATAAAAATCGTATAGAAAGATTTGCAAATGTTAAAGATGTAAAGGAATATGTAAAAAGAATAGAGGAAATGGTTGAAGGTAAGATAGAATTACTTGATACTTTATATAAATAAAAAATTTAATATTATGTAGGAGGAGTTGTTTATGGCGATACAAGCTCAAAAGGGTACAAAGGATATGTTACCTAATGACGCTTATAAATGGCATTATATAGAAGAAAAGTTAAGAAAAATATCAGCTGAATATGGAATTAGAGAGATCAGAACTCCTATGTTTGAGGCAACTGAACTTTTCAAAAGAGGAGTTGGAGAAACTACTGACGTGGTTCAAAAGGAAATGTATACTTTTGAAGATAAAGGTGGAAGAAGTATAACTCTTAAACCAGAGGGGACAGCTCCAGCTGTTAGAGCATTTATTGAAAATAGTTTATATGCTGATGCTCAGCCAACAAAAATGTTCTATTTTACTCCATGCTTTAGATATGAAAAAATGCAAAAAGGAAGATTAAGAGAATTCCATCAATATGGAATAGAAGTTTTTGGTTCACAAGAAGCTTCTATTGATGCAGAAATCTTATCTTTAGTTATGAGAGCATTAACAGAGGATTTTGGAATAAAAGGATTAAGCTTAAATATAAACAGTTTAGGATGTCCAAAATGTAGAGCAAAATTCAATGAAGCTTTAAAACAATACTTAAAAGAGAACTATGATAATCTTTGTGAAACTTGTAAAACAAGATTTGAAAAGAATCCTATGAGAATCATAGACTGTAAAGAAAAGAGATGTAAGGAAATAGTTAAGGAAGCTCCTTCAATACTAGATTACATCTGCGAAGAGTGTAGTGATCACTTTAGCAAGTTAAAAGCTTACTTAGATGTTATGGGAATAGAGTATAACATAGATCCACAAATAGTAAGAGGATTAGATTACTATAGTAAAACTGTTTTTGAAGTTATAAAAGATGGATTAACAGTTTGTGGTGGAGGAAGATATGACTACTTAGTAGAAGAAGTAGACGGTCCTAAAACTCCAGCTATGGGATTTGGATTAGGTTTAGAAAGACTTCTTTTAATATTAGATGAGGAAGGAATAGAAATTCCTGAACCTGTTAGATGCGAAGTTTATATTGGCTCAATGGGAGACAATGCTAAGCTTGAAGCTATGAAATTAGCATTTAATCTTAGAAAAGCTGGCATAAAGGCTGAAATAGATCACTTAGGAAAGAGTGTTAAGGCTCAAATGAAATATGCTAATAAAATAGGAGCTAAATATACTTTTGTTATAGGTGACTCTGAAATAGAAGAAAACAAAATTAAAATTAAGAGAATGAGCGATGGAGAACAATTCGAAGTCAGCTTAGATATAAATGAAATAGTAAATATAGTTAAGTAGTAGACAGGAGGAGAATTAAAATGGGTGAAGCTTTAAATGGATTAAAGCGTAACATAATGTGTGGCGACGCTAGAGAAAGCCATATTGGACAAAAAGTAACCGTAATGGGTTGGGTTCAAAGAAATAGAAATCTTGGAGGTCTTCAATTTATAGACTTAAGAGATAGAGAAGGAATTTTACAGGTTGTATTTAATGATGATTTAGGAGAAGAAATCCTAGAAAAAGCAAAATCAATAAGACCTGAATATTGTATTGCTGTAACAGGTGAAATAGTTAAGAGAGAATCAGTAAATCCAAACATGCCAACAGGTATGGTTGAGTTAAAAGCTGAGGAATTAAAGATTTTATCTGAATCAGATACTCCTCCAATATATATAAAAGAAGATTTAGATGCTGCTGAAAGTATTAGATTAAAGTATAGATACTTAGATTTAAGAAGACCAGATATGCAAAATATCTTCAAAATAAGACATAAGACAACTAAAGCAATAAGAGATTATTTAGATCAAAATGGTTTCTTAGAAATGGAGACACCAATACTTACAAAGTCAACTCCAGAAGGAGCTAGAGACTATCTTGTTCCATCAAGAAACTATCCAGGAATGTTCTATGCATTACCTCAATCACCACAATTATTTAAACAATTATTAATGGTATCAGGTTTTGATAGATACTTCCAAATAGTTAAGTGTTTCAGAGATGAGGACTTAAGAGCTAATAGACAACCAGAGTTTACTCAAGTTGACTTAGAAATGTCATTTGTTGAGCAAGACGACGTTATGGCTTTAAATGAAGGTTTAATAAAGCATGTATTTAAAGAAGTTTTAGGAGTAGATGTAAAAACTCCAATAAAGAGAATGACATTTAAAGATGCTATGGAAAAATACGGTTCAGATAAACCAGACTTAAGATTTGGAATGGAAATTACAAACTTAAGCGATGTTGTTAAAGAATGTGGATTTAAAGTATTCACAGACGCTGTAGCTAATGGCGGTTCTGTTAGAGGTTTATGCTTAGAAGGCGGAGCTTCTATGGGAAGAAAAGACATTGATAGATTAGGAGAGTTCGTTAAAACTTTCAAAGCTAAAGGATTAGCATGGATTCAATTAAAAGAAGAAGGTGTTAAATCACCAATAGCTAAATTCTTTAGTGAAGAGGAGCTAAACAAAATAATTGAAACTATGGGAGCTAAAACAGGAGATTTAATTCTTATAGTTGCTGATAAAAACTCAGTAGTTTTAAAAGCTTTAGGAGAATTAAGATTAGAGCTTTCAAGAAAATTTGATTTAGTTAAAGATAAGAGTGAGTTTAACTTCACATGGATAACAGAGTTTGATCTTCTTGAGTACGATGAAGAAGAAGGAAGATACTTTGCAGCTCACCATCCATTTACAATGCCAATGGATGAGGATATAAAGTACTTAGATACTGATCCAGGAAGAGTTAGAGCTAAGGCTTATGACTTAGTATTAAATGGAGAAGAGTTAGGTGGAGGATCTATAAGAATACATGATACTAAGCTTCAAGAAAAAATGTTTGAAGTATTAGGATTTACTCAAGAATCAGCTTGGGAAAGATTTGGATTCTTATTAGAAGCATTTAAATTTGGACCACCACCACACGGCGGATTAGCTTTCGGTTTAGATAGAATGATAATGTTCTTAGCAGGAACTGAAAATATCAAGGACGTTATAACATTCCCTAAAAACCAAAATGCATTCTGTTATTTAACTGAAGCACCTAATATAGTAGATGAAGAACAATTAAAAGAATTAGGAATTGAAACAATAAAGAAAGAAGATACGGCAGAATAATTTTTGAGCAATCTAAATTGAGATACTAAAGTAAACTTAATTAGCGTGGGTTTTTACTCACGCTAATTTTAGTCAATTTATATGGAAAATGAGTAAAAAGGCTTACACTTTATAAGTTAAGAGTTTTTATTACTTTACCATTTAAAAAGTAAATCTTAATTATAGATTGCTATTTTTATTGACTTTCAATTAGGAATTAAGGTATATTAAGTAATTAATATGAAATAATAATATAAATTAAAAATATTATATATTAGATTACAATAATGGTATGAGGTGTAAATTTTGAATGATAATGAAGCTTTAAGAAAAGATATACTTGTAAGATTAAGAAAAATAGAGGGGCAAGTAAAAGGAATTCAAGGAATGGTAGAGAAGGATGTTTGTTGTAGGGATGTATTAACTCAAATATCTGCCATAAGAGCTGCTATAAACAAAGTTGGGGTACTTCTTATAGAAAACTATGCTAGAAATTGTATGGGTATAGGAGAAGAGGATAAAGAGGAATTAGCAGGATTAGAACAATTAATAAAAACATTAAATAGTTTTGTAAAATAATAGACCACCTTTGTGGTCTATTTTTTTGTATGAAAATCTATATTGCTTTTGTTTTTTAATTTTTTAAATAATAATATGTTTTTAGGATTTAATGATCCATGAGTATATTGTTTTTTTCTATTGTTTATTAAACGAGTGATTGTAGATACAAATAAAACTCCTAAGGCTAATGCGCCTGAAGATGAAATTGTCATTATGGCTTGATTCCAAGTTGACATAGCATCTCCCTTTATAGCTTCGTACATAGTATTATACATGCCCCCTCCAGGAACTAAGGGGATTAAGGCACAAACAACTATTGTGGTTACTGGAGTTTTTAAAATTCTTGCATATATTTCAGAATAAGCACTAAAGGCAATTGCTGAAAAGAACATTGATAATATGACACTTAGTCCAAAATATAATCCTATTTTATAAACTAGCCACCCTAAGGCTCCACCTATTCCGGCAAAGAATAAATTCTTTCCGTGAATATTAAATAATACTCCAAAAGCTATAGTAGCTATGAAGGTAGCTAGAACTTCTTTAATTAAAACCACTTATATACCACCTCCAAAGTAAATCCAAATACTCATAACCATACCAGTTCCAACAGCTATAGAGATAGCTACTAAGAAGGCCTCAGCTGCCCTTATAAGGCCTGATATTAAATCACCAGCTATTGTATCTCTAATAGCATTTGTAATAGATAAACCAGGAACTAATAGCATTATACTACCTATTATCATTGTGTCTAAATTACTTCCAACTCCTAAGCTATAGGCTATTAAGGATAAGAGAGCAGCGATTGCTCCACCTAAAGTATTTATAAAAAAGGCGTTTATTCCTAATTCCCCAGCCTTAAAGGTAGCTAGTTTTACAAACATTCCAACAAAAAATGATACTACGCAGTCTTCTATATTACCTCCTAATATAGTGGTGAATCCAGCAGCTGCTATGGCTGAAAATACTAGATTTGTTCTGAAATCGTATTTAGGACAGTTTTCATTTATATCTATTAATTTTTCTAAAACCTCATCAAGAGAATATTTTTCCGTATAAAGTTTTCTTGAAAGTTCATTAACCAAGTGGATTTTCTGCAAATCAACAGTTCTATTAGTAACTCTTTTTACTAAAGTAGTTGTATAATTATTCTCATCGTAAACAGAAACCATAATTCCAGTTGGGGTAACAAAACTTTCAGCATATCTAATACCGTAAGCTGCACAGATTCTACAAATAGTTTCCTCAACTCTGTAAGTTTCTCCACCGCTTTCTAGTATTATTCTACCTGCAAAAGTTGCAATATGTAATACTTTGTCAAAATCCATATTATTCTCCCCTATGTAAATTTATAACCAATATAGTAATTATAACATATGAAAAGTTAAAATAAGCTATACAAACTCATATTAGTTTAATCAAAATATAAACAAATTATTTTTTGTTGCTAAAAATAATTAATAAATTTATAATAAGTAATATACATTTTACGTTTGGGGTGAAGAAAATGAATTTTGACAACTTAGAAAGAGAAGATGAGCAAATTGCACATCTTGTTCAAAAGGAAAAGGAAAGACAAGAAAATAGTATAGAGCTTATAGCTTCAGAAAACTTTGTTAGCAAAGCTGTTATGGAAGCTATGGGATCATATTTAACAAATAAATATGCTGAGGGTTACCCTTCAAAAAGATACTATGGTGGATGTCACGTAGTAGATGAGGTTGAAGATTTAGCAAGAGAAAGAGTAAAAAAATTATTTGGGGCTGAGCATGCTAATGTACAACCACATTCAGGATCACAAGCTAATATGGCTGTTTATTTTTCAATATTAGAGCCAGGTGATACTGTATTAGGAATGGATTTAAGCCATGGAGGACATTTAACTCATGGTTCACCAGTTAACTTTTCAGGTAGATTATTTAATTTCGTGTCATATGGTGTAGATAAAGAGACAGAAACAATAAATTATGAAACTGTAAGAGAATTAGCTCTTAAACATAAACCTAAATTAATAGTTGCAGGAGCTAGTGCATATTCAAGAATTATAGATTTTAAAACTTTAAGAGAGATAGCAGATGAGGTAGGAGCATACTTAATGGTTGATATAGCTCACATTGCAGGGCTTGTAGCTACAGGCTTACATCCATCACCAGTTCCTTATGCTGATTTTGTTACATCAACAACTCATAAAACTTTAAGAGGACCAAGAGGTGGATTAATACTTTGTAAAGAAAAATTTGCAAAAGCATTAGATAAGAATATCTTCCCAGGAATACAAGGTGGTCCTTTAATGCATATAATAGCTGCAAAGGCTGTTTGTTTTAAAGAAGCATTAGAACCAAGTTTTAAAACATATATGGAGCAAGTTGTTAAAAATGCACATGTTTTAGCAGAAGCTTTAGAATCTTATGGATTTAAATTAGTTTCAAATGGAACTGATAACCATTTAATACTTGTTGATTTAACTAATAAAGATATAACTGGTAAAGATGCAGAAATTCTTTTAGATAGCATAGGAATAACTTTAAACAAAAATACTGTACCAAATGAAACAAGAAGTCCATTTGTTACTAGTGGTGTTAGAATAGGAACTCCTGCTATAACAACTAGAGGATTTAAAGAAGAAGAAATGAAAGAAATAGCTTCTATAATAAATGATGCTATTAAAGAAAAAGATGGAGATTTAGAGCCATTAAAAGCAAGAGTTAAAGCTTTATGTGCTAAGTATCCTTTATATTAATAATTAAAAAATAGTTTTTAAGGTAGTACTAATTTCCCTTTGGTGAATTTAGTATTCTCTTTAAGAAATACTGAATAAAGAATTAAAGTCATGTTGCAATTTAAATTTGTAACATGGCTTTAATTTTTTAATAATAATAGTATTACAAGAGAATAATTTAAAAAGAGAAAATTTTTTGATATAGTTTATATTGTGAAAATATTCATATTAGTAGTTGAAAGAGGTGAACTTTCATAGGAATTTACCTATGAAGATTTTTATGAGATTTATAGATTTTCATTGTGATACAGCATCACGTATGCTTCAAGAAAATAAAAAGCTTTTTAAAAATGATTTAAAAGTTGATATAAATAAATTAAGAGAAGGGGAAGCTTTAGCTCAATTTTTCGCTTTGTTTATAAATAAAGAATGTAATTCTGATACTTATTCTTATTGCAAAGAAATGCTACAGAATTTTAAAAGAGAAATAAATGAGAATTCAAGAGATATAGTCTTATGCAGAAATATAAGTGATTTAGAAAGGGCAGAAAAAGAGGATAAAATAGGAGCCTTTATAACTATTGAAGAGGGAGATGCTATTAAGGGTGACATTGAAAAGTTAAGGGAGTTTAAAGAAGATGGAGTTTCTTTAATAACCTTAACTTGGAACTATATAAATGACTTAGGATATCCAAATTATGAGTTTAAATATAAGGATAAGGGTCTTACTAAAAAAGGTATAGAAGTTGTGGAAGAAATGAATAGTCTAGGAATGTTAATAGATGTTTCTCATCTTTCTGATGGAGGATTCTATGATGTAATAAAATATTCAAAGAGTCCAATTATAGCATCTCATTCTAATAGTAGAACAAAGACTAATCATAGCAGAAATTTAACTGACCATATGATTAAAGAGCTAGCTAATAATGGTGGGGTAACAGGAATAAATTTTTGCAATGCTTTCTTAAAAGAAGAGTGGGAAGAGGATTTAAATTTAGCTTCCATAAGAAATATGGTTAGACATATAAAACACATAAGAAATATTGGGGGAATAGATGTTATTTCCTTAGGATCTGATTTTGATGGTATAGAAAATGAGGTTGAAATTAAAGATTCAAGTAAGATGAGCTTATTATTAAATGCTTTGGAGATGGAAGGCTTTAAAGAGGATGAAATAGAGAAAATATATTATAAGAATGCAAAGAGAATAATAAGAGATGTTTTAAGATAGTCTTATAACTTAGTTATATAATGGTTTATGAAAATAAGTTTTAATAAGTTATTTTGATACAACTTTTAAGAATTTTAATATTGTGCAGAAAAGGATGAAGGATTAATGGAGAAAAAATTATTAGGCAAGATAGTATATATAACAGGAGCTTCAAAGGGAATTGGAAGAGGAATAGCAAGGGAATTTGGAAAGGCTGGAGCTTTTGTTTTAGTTGGATATAATAGTGATTTAGAAGGGGCTAATGAAACCTTAAATATGATTAAAGAACTAGGTGGTTCAGGAGAAATTTTAGGTGGAAATGTAGCAAATAAGGATGAGAGAAATCATATAATAAGTTCTATTAAAAATAAATTTGGAAAACTTGATGTATTAGTAAATAATGCTGGAATTTCAAAAATAGGATTATTTATGGATGCTAGTGATGAAGAGATAGATTCTATTATGAATGTTAACTTAATAGGTGCTATGAAGCTTACAAGGGATTCTATGGACTTATTAAGAGAAGGAAGTAATTCATCAATTATAAATATATCATCCATATGGGGGAATGTTGGGGCTTCCTGCGAAGTTTTATATTCAACTACTAAGGGAGGAATGAATTTATTTACTAAGGCCTTAGCAAAAGAAATAGCTCCTTGGGGAATAAGAGTAAATTGTATAGCTCCAGGTGTAATAAATACAGAGATGAATTCATGGCTTAGTAAGGAAGAAAAAGAGGGGCTAGAGGAAGAAATTCCTATGAATAGATTTGGAGAGGTTGAAGAGATTGGAAGAGTGGCAAAATTTTTAGCTTCAGAGGATTCTTCATACCTAACAGGACAAATATTAACTGTAGATGGTGGAATGCTTTAAAAAAACTAAAAGATTCTGTATAAAAATATAATAAAGCTTACAAACAATATGAAGAGAATATCTAGATGAGCTTTAGAATTTAAATTATTATGTAGAAGATATCACGTTAAAAAGCTTAGACTGTTTGAAGCGAAGCAAGTTTCTAAGCTTTAGTGATATCTTCGGAGTAATAATTATAAATTCTTAGCGAAATCTAGTAATTCTCGGAATATGTTTGTAAGCTTTATTAAAAGTTACTTTGATACATGACCTTTAGATTTCTTCTACTTCATCTATTTCTTTAGATTTTTTTAGGGTAAAGTAGAATTTAACTCCGTTTTCTGTATTCATAACTCCGAATTCACTTTCGTGAGCTTGAAGTAGATTTTTAACTATGGATAGTCCCAGTCCCGTACTTCTAGAGCCTCTATTTCTTGAGGTATCTCCTCTATAAAATTGAGTCCAAATCTTATTTATATCTGAATCAGGAATATGGGCACCGGTATTTTCAATTGAGAAGTATATTTTATCTTCCTCAACTGGTTTTATATCTATTATTATTTGGTTGTTAGGTTCAGAATATTTTATAGCATTGGTAACAAAATTAGTTAGTACCTGTTCTATTTTAAAGTCATCTCCTTGAACATATAAATCTTCAGTAGGAGAATAATTTTTTACTACAGTTAAATTATTTTTATTTATGTCAACAGAATTCTTTACTAAAACTTCCTCAGTAAGTTCAGTAAGGGAAAAATCTATTATATGTAAATCAATTTTTCCAGCTTCAAGCTTTGAAAGTTCAAGCATATCCATAACTAATTTGTTCATTTTTTCTGCTTCATCAATTATTATATCTAAGTAAACTCCTTGATCCTTATGATCCACTATACCGTCTTTTATTCCTTCAGCATATCCAGATATTATACCAATAGGAGTTTTAAGTTCATGGGATGCTCCAGCAATAAAATCTTTTCTAAGTTTTTCTAGTTCTCTTTCTTTTTCTATATCTTCTTCTAACTTTTTATTTTTTATTTTTAAATCATCTAAGGCATTAGATAGATTTTTAGACAAAAAGTTTAAAGTTTTAGCTAGATTTCCTATTTCATCTTCACGTTCTATATCACACTTTTCAGAGAAGTCCATAGCACTCATTTTCTTTGCAGATTTATTTAATTTCACTAGAGGTTTAGAAATTAAGTTTGAAAATACATAGGATAAAATTAATCCAATCACTATGACTATAAGAATTATGTATTTATAAAAATCCTTTATTAAGGCGCTTGCTTCTTCAATTGCTTGGAATGATGTTATGGCTATAATAATAGAATCGTTCTTAGAATTAAGAGAAAATGGCACCATATAAACAATATATTTTGTTGAGTATTTTCTGCTTTTAAATTCTGTAGTTACTCCAGAATTTGAATTTAATAAGGTTTTTGCAAAATCCTGGTCACTATATAACTCATTAAAAATATCGTTTAATAAATCTACAGCCTCTGAGTTTTTATTAGCTGGATCAGGAACATATTTTGGTGTACTATCTATGGAATAAATTCCTATTTTAGCGTTGTTTTCAAGTTCAAAAAGGCTTAAAGCCCTATATAAAGAGTCTGTATTTTTTATGTCATAAGAATATAGAGCTCTAAACTTTAAAACTGCATTGCTTAAATCATTACTTTTTCTTTTATAATAAAATTCTTGGAAAAATGTAATTTGGAATATCATTGTAAACAAGGTTAAGAATATTATTATACCAAAAGTTATTATAAATAATCTTTTTGAAATACTTTTTTTCACTATTTCACCTCAAACTTATAGCCACTTCCCCTAACAGTAGCTATATAATTAGCTTTATCTAGTAATTTCTCTCTAAGTCTTTTTATGTTCGTATCAACTGTTCTTATATCTCCAAAATAATCATAGCCCCAAACATTATCTAGAATTCTATCCCTTGATAAAGCTATTCCTTCATTTGAAGAAAGGTAAATAAGTAAATCATATTCCTTAGGAGATAGTAATAGTTCTTCTCCATTTAGTTTTACTTCATGAGATAGTTTATTTATTGTTAATCCATTAAAATCTAAAATGTTTTTATCATTTAATGTACCTGTTCTTCTTAATAATGCTTTAGCTTTTGCTAATAAAACCTTAGGGCTAAAGGGTTTAGTCATATAATCATCAGCTCCAAGCTCATAACCTAAAAGTTTATCTTCCTCTTGGCTTTTAGCTGTTAATAATATTATAGGAGTATTTGAAACTTCCCTTATATTTCTACAAACAGCAAGTCCATCTAATTTTGGCATCATTATATCTAATATTGCTAAATCAACTATATTTTCAGAAAATATCCTAAGAGCTTCCTCACCATCAGAAGCTTCTAACACATTAAATCCCTCTTTCTTGAAGTAATCTCTTACAAGAAATCTTATACGTATTTCATCTTCTACAATAAGTACCGTTTTATTCATATAACCACCAACCTTTAAAAAATATTGTTTTAACTTACTTAATATTATACAATGAAAACTAAGGTTTATATAAATAATTTTAGGGGAGTTTTTAATGAAAAGATGGACATTTGATGAAAATACCATAATTTTACCCAATGGGCTAAAAGTTATAACAATAAAAAAAGATACAAGGTTAGCATCTATAAATATTGGTGTTAATATAGGATCTTTATATGAAGACGAAAAAGAATTAGGCATGAGCCATTTTGTAGAGCACATGCTTTTTAAAGGAACAAAGAATAGAAGTAATGAACAATTAAATAGAGAATTAGAATTTTTAGGTGGAGATTATAATGCATATACAGATTATATTTCAACAGTATATAGCATTACTTGTCTAGATGAAGAATTTGAAAAGGGAATAGAACTTTTAAGTGATATGGTTTTAAATTCTTCCTTTGATGAAAAAGAGATGAAAAAGGAAAAGGGCGTTGTTTTATCAGAGATAAAAAGTGATAAGGATGATATTGAAGATTTAAGTATTAGCAGAACTCATGAATATGCCTTTGATAAATCAGCACTTAGAAATTCTATTGCAGGAACTGAAGAACATGTTAAGGGCTTTAAAAGAAAGCAGGTTTATGATTTTTATAAAAAATATTATACTCCTGATAATTGTGTTATTGTAACTGTAAGTGCCTTTAGTCATGAACAAATGCAAAAAATAATAACAGACTTATTTGGAAAGTGGGAAGGAAAATCTCATAAAAAGGCTAAAATAATAAAAGAAGAAAATAAAGACATAGTAAAAACAACTTACAAATCTCAAATAGAGCAAGGAACTGTTACTTATCTTTATGCATTTAAAGAGGTTTGTGAAAAAGATAAACTTCCATTAAAGATATTAAGTTATAAACTAGCTGAAAGTTCAAACTCAATATTATTTAGAGAGCTTAGAGAAGAACGTGGATTAGCTTATGATGTATATAGTCAAATGGATTTAGACGAAAATGTAAATACAATGAATATTTTTACCTCAGTTAGAGAAGAATCCATAGATGAGGTAATAGAAGTAATAGACAAAGCTATATTAGACATAAAAAATAAAGATATAAACTTTGATGAAGATATGCTTTGTATGATGAAAAAGACTCATAAGACAGGAGTAGTTTCTACTTTAGAAGATTGTAGCAGTTTATGCAGTTATGTATTAGTTCAAAGCTTAGCTGGAAAAGATATAACTGAGTTTATAAATAGCATGGAAGAACTAGAAACTTTAACTGGAGAAGATATCTATAGGGTTTGTAATAAATATTTGAATAAGCCTACTATACACATATTAAAACCAATGGAGTAGATAAAATGGGAAAAATAACAAGTATAGAAGTTCAAAAGAGAAATGTAAATAGAGTAAATGTTTATGTGGATGAAGCCTTTACCTTTGCTTGTGACGCTGAACTTATATATAAACAAGGAATACAAAAGGATTCTGTAATAGATGTTGAGGCAATCAAGGAAATTGTAAAAGAAGATGAATTTATAAAATGTAAAAATTCTGCACTAAGAACAGTTGAGAAAACCTATAAAACAGAAAAGGAATTAAGAGATAAACTTACTGAAAAAGGTTTTGAAGAGGATACAATTAAAAGAGCCATAGAATTTTTAAAGGAGTATAATCTTTTAAATGATGAAAAATATGCAGAGATGTATATAAAGGATAGGCTTAGAAGTCAGGGAAGAAATAAAATAAAATATGCTCTTATAAGAAAGGGAGTTAGTGAAGATATACTTTTAGATAAATTATCTAATATTGATACTGAGGATGAAAATGATACTGCTTTTAAGTTAGCAGAAAAGAAATATAATATACTAAAGAAAAAAGAAAGTGATAAATATAAATTATCTCAAAAATTATTTAGATTTCTTTTATCTAAAGGATATGATTATGACTGCTGTAATAGCATAGTTAGAAGATTAACAAATAATGAATATATGGAGTAGATAAAATGAATTTTAACTTAGTAGATATAATTATAGTTTGTTCTTTTATACTACCATTAGTAGTTGCTTACAAAAGAAAGTTTAATATTATTAGAATAAAGAATAGTATAGAGGAATTAGGAGGATATATATCCTTTTTTCTTGCTTTATACTTAAGTTTTATAGCTATAAAAAAGATAGATATAATAGAGAGGATGTTTTCAATTGTAGTTGTTGAATTCAATAACATTATATCTAACTTTAATATTTCACCACAGGTTATAATAATATTCATAGTATTAGCTCTTACCCTTGTAATTTATTTTATAGTAAAAGTTATACTTAAAATATTTAGTTTTATTATTATAAATCCAATACTTAGATGGTTAAAGAAAGCAGAGTCTAGAAGGGGAAAGGGATTTGGTAAAGTTGCGGCTTTAATAATAAATATACCAAAGTCTCTTTTTTATATGGCAGTAATTGCTTTAGTCATAGTTATTCTAGGAAGCAATGGTTTCTTAGGAGAGAAAATGGAAGGAATGACTTTAGCTTCAAAGGCTTATGAGGTTATAAATAGTAATAAGTACTATGCTGCTTTAAATAAAGAATATGAAGCTTTTCATGATGAATATAAAGATGTTATTAGTAAAAACATAGATTCTGCAGTTGAAAGCAATAAAGAGACAAATAGTGAAAAAGTGGTTGAAAGTAATAGAAATGTTATAAATCTTTATAATGGTGTAACTTTAGAACAAGGTATAAAATCAAATGAAGCTATTAATAAAAAAGCTAAGGAACTTACTAAAAATGCAAAAAGTAGTAGAGAAAAAGCTAAAAGAATATATACTTGGATAAGTGAAAATATTAATTATGATGATAATAAAGCTGAAAATATAAGTGAGAAAACTTCTGAGTATAAGTCTGGAGCTATTGAAGCCTTTGAAACTAGAAAAGGAATATGCTTTGATTATTCCTGTCTTTATGTTGCTATGGCAAGAGAAGCGGGGCTTAAAGTTAGAATTGTAACTGGAGAAGGATTCAATGGAAAGGAATGGGGACCACATTCTTGGAATGAGGTTTATTTACCAGAAAAAAATCAATGGATAACTGTTGATCCTACCTTTGGTAAAGCTGGAAACTATTTTGATAGTAAGAAAAATAGTGAATCACACAGAGATGGAAAAATAGTTGGAGAATGGTAATATAATAATTCATATGAAATACAATAAAACTTACAAATATATTTTGGAGAAAATAAAATTTCTTCTAATACTATTTGTAAGTTTTATTTTGGTTTTAGGGAGAATTAGATTTTTCTATATTTCTTTTAATGAAATTTTGCTTATGTAATTTTAATTATAAATTAGAATAGGTATTGAGAGTTAAGTAGGCTATATTTATTATGATTTATTTTGAGATTTTTGATAAAATTAAACTTATAGCTTTTTCACAATCAATATCTGCATTATCTAATGCCCAAGCTAAGTTAAAATATCTCAAAGCCTTAGAATTATTATTTATCATTGAATAACAATAGGCTAAGTTGAAAAAATATTTTGAGTCTTGGTATAGCTCTAAAGCTTTAGTTATCATTTCAATAGCTTTTTCATATTGCTTTAGTTTTATGTAGCAAACGCCAGCATTATAGTAACTGTGGCATTTACACTCATCGTTATCTAAAGCCTTTTTATAGTAATTTATAGCATCAGAATAATTTCTAGTATTGTATAATTCATTACCTTTAGAAAAGTTACTCATTTTTGACCTCCTAAATAATATCTATTTTAATTATTAACTTATTTTGGGATTATATTCATAGGTTGAGAATATTCTATAATTTGATTAATTCATAAATTATAGAATCATATTTAAAGACTAAAAAATATTATAAATTTATATCATATTTGATTAGAGTTACTTGACATAGGTTAAAATAATGGTATAAGATATATCTATAATTTAAATGATGATACAAACAGTGATAAAGAGGAGTAAAGATAGGAAGAACTTTAAGAGAGGAAATCCTTGGGTGTAAGATTTCTAAGTTTGATATCTTGAAGGTAGCTTTTGAGTTTCTTTGGTGAAATTATTAAAGTAATCAAAGACGGCAATTTCAGTCGTTAATTTTAGAGAGCCCTTTTGTGAGGGAAAAAAGGTGGTACCGCGAGTTTTCGTCCTTTTATGGATGAGGGCTTTTTTTATTGCCTAAAATTACTTTTAAATAAAGAATGTTTTAAATCAGTCTTTGTTTTTAGAGAGAACCCTAATACAAATATAAAGGGCTAGCTAAATAAATATTCATTTAAAATACACCATAAATAAAAAATAATTGTTAAAAGGCATTTCAAGATAGTTTTTGGAATGTTTTATATAAATACATAAAATTGTGTTTAAGTTTTAAGGAGGTTAGTCTAATGGATAATAAGAATATTTCTACAACGTATAATCCTAAAGAGTTTGAAGAAAGACTTTATAGCAATTGGCAAGAAAAGAAGTATTTTACTCCTGTAATAGATAAGAGTAAAAAACCTTACACTATAATAATGCCACCACCAAATATAACTGGTAAATTACACTTAGGTCATGCACTTGATAACACACTTCAAGATATGCTTATAAGATTTAAGAGAATGCAAGGATATTGCACTTTATGGTTACCAGGACAAGACCATGCTAGTATAGCAACTGAGGTTAAAGTTGAAAATGAACTTTTAAAAGAAGGTCTTTATAAGAAAGAAATGGGAAGAGAAGCTTTCTTAGAAAAAGTTTGGGAATGGACAGATGAATATAGAGAAAGAATAAGAGAGCAACTTAAGAAAATGGGATGCTCAGCTGACTTTACAAGAGAAGCTTTCACAATGGATGAAAACTTAAGTAAGGCAGTAAGACATGTATTCGTTAAATTATATAAAGAAGGCTTAATATACCAAGGAAACAGAATAACTAACTGGTGTCCTAAATGTCAAACTGCTTTATCAGATGCTGAGATAGAGTATGAAGAAAAAGAAGGAAACTTCTGGCATATTAAATACCAAGTAGTTGGTTCAGAGGAATTCTTAGAAATAGCTACAACTAGACCTGAAACTTTACTTGGAGATAGTGCCGTAGCAGTTAACCCAAGTGATGAAAGATATGCTCACTTAGTAGGTAAAATGTTAAAGTTACCTTTAACTGATAGAGAAATACCTGTAATCGCTGATGACTATGTTGACGTAGAATTTGGAACAGGAGCAGTTAAAATAACTCCAGCTCATGATCCTAATGACTTTGAAGTTGGTAAGAGACATAACTTACCACAAATAAGAGTTATGGATGATAGCGGTGTAATAAACCACTTAGGTGGAAAATATAAAGGCTTAGATAGATATGAGGCTAGAAAACAAATGGTTGCTGACTTAGAAGAGTTAGGATTATTAGTTAAAATAAAACCTCATACTCACAATGTTGGTACTCACGATAGATGTGGTACAGTTGTAGAGCCAATCATATCAAAACAATGGTATGTAAAAATGCAATCATTAGCAGATCCTGCTATAGAGGTTGTTAGAAACAAAGGAACTAAATTCGTTCCTGAAAGATTTGAAAAGACTTACTTCAACTGGATGGAAAACATTCAAGATTGGTGTATTTCAAGACAATTATGGTGGGGACACAGAATACCAGTATTCTACTGTAAAGATTGTGGAGAAATCATGGTTGAATTAGAGGATCCAACTAAGTGCTGTAAGTGTGGATCAGAGAACATAGAACAAGATAAAGACGTTCTAGATACTTGGTTTAGTTCAGCTTTATGGCCTTTCTCAACTTTAGGATGGCCTGATAGAACTGACGATTTAGAGTTCTTCTATCCAACATCAACATTAGTTACAGGATACGATATAATATTCTTCTGGGTTGCTAGAATGATATTCTCAGGTATCCACAACATGGGAGAAACTCCATTTGATACAGTATTAATTCACGGTATCATAAGAGATGCTCAAGGAAGAAAAATGAGTAAATCTTTAGGAAATGGTGTTGATCCATTAGAAGTTATAGATGAATATGGTGCTGATGCATTAAGATTCATGTTAGTAACAGGAAATGCTCCAGGAAATGATATAAGATACATTCCTGAAAGAGTTGAAGCTGCAAGAAACTTTGCTAATAAGATTTGGAATGCTTCAAGATTCGTTATGATGAACTTAGATAGAGAGCTTATGGATAAATATAAAGACTGCAAAGAGTATAGCTTAGCAGATAAGTGGATATTATCAAGAATGAACTCATTAATCAAAGAAGTTACAGAAAACATGGAAAAATATGAGTTAGGAATAGCTCTTCAAAAAGTGCATGATTTCTTATGGACAGAGTTCTGTGATTACTATATAGAATTAGTTAAACCAGTATTATATGGTGATGATGAAAAAGCTAAGGGAGTAGTATTTAACGTACTTTACACTGTATTAAATACAGGATTAAAATTATTACACCCAGTAATGCCTTTCATAACTGAGGAAATATATACTCACTTAAGCACAGAAACTGAGTCAATTACAATAGCTACTTGGCCAACATATGATGAAGCTTTAAATAACGAAAAAGCTGAGAAGGACATGACATTCATAATGGAAGCTATAAGATCATTAAGAAACTTAAGAGCTGAAATGAATGTACCACCTTCAAGAAAAGCTAAGGTTATGGCTTACGCTTCAGAAGAGGCTAAAGATGCATTTATAAATGGTGGAGCTTACTTAGAAAAGCTTGCATCTGCATCAGAAGTTACTTTCTTAGATAATAAGGATAACTTAGATAATAACTTAGTATCAGTAGTTGTTAAGGGTGGAGAATTATTCTTACCATTACTTGACTTAGTTGATAGAGAAAAAGAGTTAGAAAGATTAAATAAAGAGAAAACTAAACTTGAAGGAGAAATCTTAAGAGTTGAGAAGAAACTTTCTAATGAAAGATTCGTAAGCAAAGCACCAGAGGCTGTTGTTAATGAAGAAAGAGCAAAAGGTGTTAAATACAAAGAAATGTTAGAGGCTGTTCTAGAAAGAATAGAAGCTTTACAATAATATAACAAGAAAACTTTAGTGTATCTAAAGTGCTAAATAAACTTATAAATATATTCCGAGAATTACTGTGTTTCGCTAAGAATTTATAGCAGTCATTCCGAGAACTTTCCTAAAGATTGAAAACTAGCTCCGCGTCGGACATTCAATCTTCTTAACGCAAAGTTCTCTCCATGATTGCTTAAATTCTAAAGCTTACACAGATATTCTCTTCATACTATTTATAAGTTTTATTATTTAAGCACTTTGTGATACACTTTCTTTATATATTTTAAGGAGGGCTATAGGAATGATGAATTATGATGAAGCTATGGAGTATATTGTTACTGCATCAAGGTTTGGAATGAATTTAGGATTAGATAGAATAGAAAAGGTTTTGGAGTTTTTAGGGAATCCTCATAAGGATACTAAGTTTATACATATTGGGGGAACAAATGGAAAGGGATCAACTACTGCTATGATAAGTTCAGTTTTAAAGGAAGCTGGCTTTAAGGTTGGAATGTATACCTCTCCTTATTTAGAAGAATTTGAAGAGAGAATACAGATTAATGGGGAGAATATAGATAAAGATGATTTAGCAGTTCTTATGGGAGATGTTAAAAAGGCTATAGATAAAGTTATGGAGCTTGGCTATGAAAGTCCAACTCAGTTTGAAATAATAACTGCTTTAATGTTTTATTATTTTTCTAAAAAGAAAGTTGATTATGCTGTTTTAGAAGTTGGTTTAGGGGGAAGATTAGATGCAACTAATGTGGTCCTTCCTGAGGTAGTTGTACTTACCTCAATAAGCCTAGATCATATGAATATTTTAGGAAATACCATAGAGGAAATTGCAAAGGAAAAGTGTGGAATAATAAAGAGTGGTGTACCTGTAATATCTTATCCACAAGAAGAAAAGGCTTTAGAAGTAATAAAAGAGAGATGTAATGAATTAGGTTGTAATTTAGAGGTTGTTAATACTGAAGACATAAGAAATATAATTATAGATAAAGAAAAACATATTCAGAAAATAGAAGTTTCACTAGAAGATGAAATTTTAAAAATAGATTTAGGTTTACTTGGAGATCATCAAGTAAAGAATTTCTTAGTGGCATTAAAAACCTTAATTAAATTAAGAAATAATGGAGTAAACATAAGTAATGAAGCTATTAAGGAAGGGTTTAAAAAAGTAAGATGGATTGGAAGAATGGAAGTATTAAATGAAAATCCCTTAGTTGTTATAGATGGAGCTCACAATATTGATGGAATAAGAAACTTGAGAAATAGTATAGATAAATATTTTAATTTTAAAAATATAACATTAATATTAGGGGTTCTAGGTGATAAACAAGTAGATGAAATGGTAGAAGAAATAACTAGAGGAGTAGATAAGGTAGTTATAGTTGAACCTCATAGTGATAGGGCAGAGGATATTGAAGATTTATATATTAAAGTTAAAAAATATGTAAAAGAAGTTTTTAAATTTAAGGATTATAAAGAGGCCTATAATAAGGCATATTCTCTTACTAATGAGGATGATTTATTATTAATTTGTGGTTCTTTATACATGGTTGGAGATATGAGAAAGGCCATAAGAAATAATGAGAATACATCCTTAAGAAGTATAAAGTATTAAACTTAAGTAGATAAATTGTATTTAACTGGATAAATGAGGAATTTAAAATTTGAACTATTGTTAACAAAAGGTATATAATTTATTCATAAAATATTATGGATGTGATTAATATGGATAAGGATAAAGAGATAAGTGGATTAAATAATTTAGAGTTTAAAATAATAGTACAAGGAATATTAGTGGGCATAATTGTTGGAATTGTAATAATGATTTATAAGACCATAATAGGATTTGGAATGGAAGGCTTTAACAAGGTATATTCATATACAAGAGAAAATCCAAAGCTTATAATTCCTTTATTTTTAGTTCTTATATTTTTAGGGTTTATAGTTGGAATTATAGTTAAAAAGAATCCTATGATAGGTGGAAGTGGTATTCCACAGGTAGAAGGGGAGTTAAGTGGAAAAATAAGTGTAAACTGGCTAAGAGTATTTAAAGATAAGTTTATTGGCGGAATAATATGTATGGCATCTGGTCTTTCATTAGGTAAAGAGGGGCCCTCAGTTCAAATTGGAGCTTCAATAGGAGAAGGCTTTGCTAAAATATTTAAAAGAAGTGACTTTGAAAAGAGATTATTAATAACAGGGGGAGCAAGTTCAGGTCTTGCTGTAATATTTAATGCCCCTTTATCAGGAGCTATATTTGCTCTTGAAGAAGTACATAGAAGTTTTTCACTGCCAGTTATGTTGGCTGCACTTTCAGCTTCTCTTACAGGAGTTTTTGTGGATAATCTTATTTTAGGAAATGATTTTTGCATAAAAATACCACCTATAAATTCATTGCCAATACAATATTATTGGACATTATTAATATTAGGAGCCATATTAGGAGTAACAGGATGGATTTTTAATAAAGGACTTTTAAAAACACAGGATTTTTATGTAAAGACTTTGAAAAAAATTCCTATTCAATTTAAAACAATAATACCTTTTGTTATGGTTGGAATTTTAGCCTTAACAATTCCAGAAGCAATTGATGGGGGAGACTCTTTAATTGAAAGTGTAATAGGAAATAATATTGCAATAAAACTTTTAATAGTAATTTTAGTAATAAAATTTATATTTACATTCTTTAGTTATTCCTCAGGAGTGCCAGGAGGAATATTCTTTCCTTTGTTAGCCATAGGTGCTTTAGTAGGAGCAATATTTGGATTACTTTTAAATAAATATTTAGGAATAAGTGATTCCTTAATAGTCAACTTTATAGTGCTAGCTATGGCAGCACAATTTGCATCAATAGTTAAGGCTCCTATTACTGGATTAATGCTTATAACTGAGATGACAGGAACTTTTAAACACTTATTACCAGTGGCTATAACAGTTACTGTGGCATATTTAGTTTCTGATATGCTTAATAATAAGCCTATTTATGAAAGTTTATTAGAGAAATTATTAGAAAGAATGAATATTAAGTTTAATACTGGCGTAAAGAAAAAAGAAATTTTTGATTTTGAAGTAAAGATTGGTTCTGAATTAGATGGAAAACTTATAAAAGATGTTAAATGGCCTGAGGGTAGTTTAATAATAACTATTTTTAGAGGAGCAGAGGAAATTATACCAAATGGAGAGGTTAAAATTCAGGCTGGAGATGTGTTAGAAGTAATATTTAGCAAAGAAAAACAAGCTCAGTACTATGATGAAATATCAAAAAAAACATATTGTGAAATTTAATTAATAAAATACATCAAATTAAAAGCTAATAAAAAACTTACAAATAATTCTTAAAGAAATAGGGTAACTCTTTAAGTAAATTTGTAAGTTTTTTATTTTTATAAAAGTTTTTTATCTAGTTAATTTTTCTATTACTTCTCTATAGTTTGGATATTTTTCAAGCAAATCTTCTCTTTCAAATAGTTCAAAGTCTTTAAAATCAAAGCCAGGTGCTACCATACAACCAACTAGGGAGAAGCCTTCATTATTCATAGCAGAACCAAATATATAATCCTTAGGAACTAAAACTTGAGGAGTTTCTCCTTTTTCTATGTTTAATCCTAGTTGTTTTTCTATAAGTTCACCATCAGGGCTTATCATATAAATTGTTAAGGATTCTCCAGCGTGGAAATACCACATTTCATCAGATTTTAATCTATGAAAATTTGAAACTTCTCCAGTTCTTAATAAGAAATATATGCTAGTCCAAAGTAAACGCTCTTCATTTATATGTAAAGTATTTGGAGCAAGTTTGCTAGGTGAAATAAAGGATTCTTTAAAATATCCACCTTCAGGATGTGCTGTCATATTTAATGATTTTATAAAATATTCAGCTGAATGATTCATATTAAAAACCACCTTTCAAATAATTTTTCTAAACATGTTTAATCATAAATCATAAATAGTATAATTACAAATATAAATTTAAAATATGCATATAATAACATGAGAAAGGAAGGGGGACGGTAATTGTGAGTGAAGAATTAAATTTTTATACTAGAGAAGAGGAATTTGCTAATGCCATAACCCACGGAATTGGAGTGGTATTAGCCATAGTGGGAGCTGTTTTACTTATAGTTTTCTCATCTTTAAGTAGAGATTTTTATAAGATAATAAGTTTCACTATATTTGGAATAACTTTATTTTTACTTTATTTAGGATCAACATTATATCATAGTATTCCTAATAAAAAAGTAAAGAGGTTTTTAAGGATAATTGACCATTCATCTATTTATCTTTTAATAGCAGGAACTTATACACCCTATGTATTAGTATGTTTAAGAGATAATAAAAAAGCTATGGCAATATTTATTATGATTTGGGTAATGACCATATTAGGAATAGTATTTAAATTTATCTGTATAAATAAGTTTGAGAATCTATCAACCCTATTATATATTTTTATGGGGTGGTCAGTTATCTTTGTAGTTAAGGATGTATGGCAAAGAGTACCTCATATGGCCGTCTTTTGGCTTCTTATAGGTGGATTGTTTTATACCTTAGGATGTATATTTTTTGTTTTAGATAGAATGCCATACAATCATGCTATCTGGCATTTATTTGTAATGGGAGGAAGCATAAGTCACTTTTTCTCTGTAATATTATATTTATAATAACAAAGAAGAAGCTATATAGAATCTAAGTTATTAGTTCTATATAGCTCTTTATTAATTTCCTTCAGTATTATTTTGATTATTACTATTTTTAGAAGAAGTATTTCCATTATTAGATTGCGTGTTAGAGGATTCTCCATTTCCACTAGAACCATTATTTTCAGACGGTTTTTCTGTTGGAGTTTCTTGAGGAATACTTGGTTTTTCTGAAGTATTAGGTTTTTCTGTAGAATTATTACCAGTAGAAGTGCTTCCATTACTTGGTTTATTAGAAGAATTTACACTATTTCCTTGGTTAGAAGGTTTTTCTACTTTATTATTAGAATTATTATTACTACTATTGCCAGAATTATTTTTAGGTTTTTCAAAATTTCCATTAGTATTTATACTAGGTACATATTCATAATCTGGGTGAGTAGTATCATCTTTAATATCATAGTCATTAAAGTATTGTTCTATTATAGAGTCAAAATTACTAGTATCAGGCTCATAATTTTTATTGTCATTAAATATGAACTCTTGAAGAGCCTTTGATGTTTCTACCTTATCAATAACAAAGACCCAACCCTTATTATTAATGATTCCACCTTTTGAAATACTATCTAGAGGAACTCTAAATTGTTCTATTTCAAAGTTACACTTTTTACCTACATTTAAAGCTGTAAATCCATAATCCATAGCATTTCCTAAGGAAATATTAGTTTTTACATATGGGAATAATTCATTAAGCAGGGAAACAAGTTTAACTGTTGACATATCTTTAACTTTTTCTAAAGCGATTTGAAGAACAGCTCTCTGTCTTTCAGTTCTTTCATATTCACCATTACCAACTTTTCTAATTCTAGCATAAGATAAGGCTTGATAACCATTAAGATTATAAGTTCCAGGTGAAGGAAGTAAATCTTCTTCAGAACCGCCACCATCTAAAATATATTTATTAAGTTCATCAAGTTCATAATCTTTAACTGTTACTTCAATTCCGTTTATAGCATCTATAACCTTAACAAAAGCATTAAAATCTACGATTACATAATTATTTAATTTTATTCCGAAATTATTTTGAATAGTTTCAATTGTTTTAGTAGGACCACCATAAGCAAAGGCATGATTTAACTTTTCTTCTCCGTGACCATCTATTTTTACTAACATATCTCTCATTAAAGAAGTTACTTTTAACTTTTTATTGATATTATCTATTGTTAAGATCATTATAGAATCCGATCTAGATACATCTTCTCCAGGTCTAGCATCGCTACTAAGCAAAAGAATATTTGTTATTCCTGGAACCTCTTTAAACTTAATATCTTCATCTACAGTATTAACTTTAGCAGGATCCGTATTTCCTTCGTAGGAGTGGTTGTAAAATCTAAAAACAAAAAAGCCTACTACAGATGCGATTAATATAAGGATAGCTAATAAAGAAAATATAGTTATTTTTTGTTTTTTACTAAAATTAAAGTGTTTCTTTTTATCCATAAGTACTCCTTTTTATGATTTGTTTAAACGTTTTAATGAGTAGCTAAAACTTAATTATTTAATAATAACATAATATTTATTTTAGAACATCATATTTAAATAATTATTAACAATTAGTTAAATAATAAATATAAAAAAATAAAGAGGATATTATAAAATATCCCCTTTATATTATTCACTAAAGTTTTGTTTTTTATTTTCTAATCTGTATTCAATGAATTTTTCTGTATATATTTTTATTAAGGCTATTATAGGAACACTTAAGAACATTCCTAAAACACCAAATATTCCACCACCAACTGTAACAGCGAATATTATAAATAGTGGAGAAACACCTACTTGATCTCCTAATATTTTTGGACCTAAGTACCAACCATCAAATTGTTGAAGGATGAATATGAATAAAAGAACCCATATTGCCATAGATGGTTGAACAATAAGTGTTAATAAAAATGCAGGAATCATTCCTATAAATGGACCGAAATATGGAATCATATTTGTTAATCCAACTATGAAAGAAATAAGCACCGCATACTGAGTACCCATTAATAATAAACCTATGTAACAAAGCACTCCTATTATAAGTGAGTCTATAATTTTACCTATTATAAATCTACTAAAGATATTGTGAGCTTCTGCCATGAAACTAATAAAAAGTTCTGAAGATTTTTCAGATGGCATAACTGCAATTATAATTTTTTTACACCCTTCAATTAAAGTTTCCTTATCCATTAACATGTATATGGAAATAATAAATCCAAATACAAATTTAACAACAGATGAAGTTATTTTTATAGTTTGAGTTAACAAGCTACCTACTATATTAGATAGTAAGGTTGATGTCTTAGAAATAAATTCCGTAGCAGAAGTATTTAAATGATTTAAATCTAAAGGAACATTCATACTTGCTAAGGTGTTATTAATCCAACTTTCAGCAGAGGATGCATATTCACTAAGATTACTAAATAATTCTGACAAACTATCAAATATTGTAGGAACAATAATTGCAATTAATATGTAAACACATATTATAACTAAAATATAGCTTATCATTAAGGAAAAAGCTCTCTTAAGTTTAAACTTCTTTTCTATAAGCATCATGAGAGGATTTATTAAATAAGCTATACCAAAAGCCCAAAAAAATGGTGTTAAAACTGATAAAAATGGTCTAATACCTTCACTTAAAATGCTCCTAATATTAAAAATTAACATGATTGAAACTGTTGATATCAATATTAGTGGGAGCCAATTAAAGTGAAAATTATGTTTTTTAAACAATTATGTTTTCCCCCTAAATTATATAAATTTTATAACGATTTTTGCTAATAATAATAGCAGGATTATTAATCTTCTATAAGAGCATGAATTATTTTGTTATATATATCGGAAGAATTGTTTTCCCATTTGTTGCAAATAGCTTTTGCTTCAGTTTTGGAAGGAACGCTTACATTTAAATCAATTAGAATAGTATTATTTTCTATTGCTTTAAGATTTACTATGAAAGAACTGTCTTCTCCAACAGTATAATCAGCAGATATACTTAATTCTTTTTTTATTTTTTCAACATGCTTGCGTACATATTCATCTATAAGTTTTAATTTGTTTGGAGATATTCTATCTTTAAAGAAGAATAGTACCTTATCTCCCTTTTCCGTAAGTACTATGATTTCTTTATCATCATCTTGAGTTTTATATTCTAAGAACTCAGAAGAAATTAATTCAGATACATATTGTTGTAACATAAAATAATTTATAAAACTATTTTCTAAAACTATATCTGTTAATTGTGTGTTAGATATAGGATATTTTATTGACTTTATTATATATAAAAGAAGTAATTTATTCTCAGCTAATTCTAATGTGCTATCATACATTTATGTTTTCCTCCATAACTGTTTTGAAATAATAATCCTATTATACCATATATGTTTTAAGATAATAAAGTTATTTGATTAATATTAAATATTAAGGAGTGAATACTTTGAAAAAAAATAATAATTTTTTTATTTGTAAAAACTTTATTACTACCATTACTTTAGTTGTTATTATTGCCATATTTACATTGCCTATTAATGTTTTTGCAAAAGATAATAAGCCAATTCATTGTGTGGATAGAGAGGATAAAAAAATTTCTCTGACCTTTGATGTGAATTGGGCAGAAAATGATTATTTATATGAAATTTTAGATTTACTAGATGAAAATAATGTAAAAGCTACATTTTTTATAATGGGTAAGTGGGTAATATATCCTGAAGGTAATAGAGAAAAGTTAGTAGAAATTCATAAGAGAGGACACGAAATAGGAAATCATAGTTATGTACATCCTGATTTTAAGAATATAGGAAAAGAGAGAATAATTGAAGAGGTTAAAAAAACAGAAGAAATAATAGAAAAGGAAGTTGGAGTAAAGACTAATTTATTTAGATTTCCTAGTGGTTCATATAGCCAAGAAAGTTTAAGTGTTATTCATGGATTACAATATAAAAGTATACAATGGGATGTTGATAGTGTGGATTGGAAAGGAGAGAGTAAAGAGAGGGAATATAAAAAGGTAATTGACAATGTAAAAGGTGGGTCAATACTTTTATATCATAATAATGGTAAATATACTGTAGAGAATCTTAAGGAAATAATTCCAAAATTAAAATCAGAAGGATATGAATTTGTTAAAATAAGCGACATAATATATGAAAATAGTTACGAAATAGATGACAATGGAAAACAATTGTTAATTAAAACGAAACAAAATAATAGTTGAAATCGTTGAACAAAATGTATTATAATGGAAATAGTTATTGGATATACAGATAAATATAAAAAACATATTAAACTTATATGATTAAATACTAATGGGGAGAGGGGTTTAGGTTAAAATGGATAATTTAATGTTAAACAACAAAATTTATTT
This sequence comes from Clostridium sp. 16K-1-R1, assembly GCF_023921145.1. NCBI lineage: Bacteria > Bacillati > Bacillota > Clostridia > Eubacteriales > Clostridiaceae > Clostridium > Clostridium sp. 16K-1-R1. Next base: position 2,407,472 of record NZ_CP046515.1, on the reverse strand, counting down.
AGAAGGAACTGTAGTTTCAGAATTAGAGTTCAGTCACGAGATGTATGGAGAGGGTTTCTATACATTTAACTTAGAGGTTATGAGATTAAGTGATTCAAAGGACTTATTAAATATTACTGTATCAGAAAGATTAATAACCACTATGGATTTAAAAATTGGAACTGAAATAGTAGTTGAAGGACAATTAAGAAGTTACAACAAATTTATAGATGGAAATAATAAGCTTATCTTAACAGTTTTTGCAAGAAATATAGAATACTGTGAAGAAAGAAGTAAAAATCCTAATGAGATTTTCTTAGATGGATTTATTTGTAAGGAGCCAGTTTATAGAACAACTCCATTTGGAAGAGAAATTGCTGACTTATTATTAGCTGTAAATAGATCTTATAATAAATCAGATTATATCCCAACTATAGCATGGGGAAGAAACTCAAGATTCTGTAAAACATTAGAAGTAGGGGATAATATAAGAATTTGGGGAAGACTTCAAAGTAGAGAATATCAAAAGAAAATATCTGAAACTGAAGTTGTTAAGAAAATAGCATATGAGGTTTCAATTTCTAAAATGGAAAAAGTATCTGTTGAATCAGAACAAAATGAATCAGGTGAAGAAATTTCTTAAAAGTTTTAATAAAAAGGCCATGGGAATAAATCCTCATGGCTATTTTTTATTATTTTCTTAAATCATCTAATATTTCTGTTTTATCTTTAGTCTTTTCATCAACAGATTTAATAATTTTAGCAGGAGTTCCAGCTACAACTACGCCAGCTGGTACATCTTCAACTACAACTGAGCCAGCAGCTACAACTGAGCCTTTTCCAATTTTAACACCTTCAAGGATAACAGCATTAGCTCCTATTAAAACATCGTCTTCTATTATACATGGAGTTTTGCTAGGTGGTTCTAAAACTCCAGCAACAACAGCTCCAGCACCTAAGTGAACTCTTTTTCCAAGTTTTCCTCTAGCACCTATTACAGCGTTCATATCTACCATTGTACTTTCGCCTATTTCAGCTCCTATGTTTATGACAGCACCCATCATTATAACAGCATTATCTCCGATTGATACTCTGTCTCTTATTATTGCGCCAGGTTCGATTCTAGCGTTTATGTTTAAAAGGTCTAACATTGGAATAGCTGAGTTTCTTCTATCATTTTCAAGTCTAAAGCTTACTATTTTATCTTTATTTTCTGTTAAGAAAGTAGCAACTTCATCACTTTCTCCAAATAATACATAGAAATCATTATTTCCATAACATTCTATTGAACCTAATTCTACACCTTCTAAGTTACCTTTAAGATAAACTTTAACAGGAGTTGATTTTTTTACTTCCTTTATGAATCTAGCAATTTCATATGGATCTGTAAAGTTATAACTCATATTAAATTACATCCTTTCTATTTATAATGCATTTTGTCTATATATTTATTAAAATATAACATACAATATAAATTATTATAAACAAAAATGATTATCAATAAAAGAGAAAAACGTAAAATTTATATTATTTAATAAATAGATTGTTTAAAAAATCAAATATATTATAAAATATAATTTAAAGGAGTGATAAAATATGGCAAGACTTAAAGAAGGATATGTTCAAGTATATACTGGAAATGGAAAAGGAAAAACTACAGCAGCAATGGGATTAGCTTTTAGAGCTGCAGGTGATGGAATGGAAGTAAAGGTGGTTCAATTCCTTAAATCATGGAAAACAGGTGAGTTAGAATCTGCTAAAAGATTTGATAACTTAGAGATATTAAGATTTGAAAAGGTTAAAGGATTTACCTGGGAATTAAATGAGGAAGAGTTAGCTCAGTTAAAATCAGAAGTTAGAGTAGGCTTTGATTTTGTAAAAGGACTAGTTGAAAATAGAGGATGTGATATATTAATTTTAGATGAGGTAATGGCTTCAATTTCTGGAGGATTCATAGGAGAAGATGAAATTGTAGAATTAATTGAAAAGAAACCTAAAGATATGGAATTAATTCTTACAGGTAGAAATGTACCAGAAAAAATAATGGAAAAAGCTGATTTAATAACAGAGATGAGAGAAATTAAACATTATTATAAAAAAGGAGTTCCAGCTAGAGAGGGGATAGAATTTTAATGAATAAAAATGTTATTGGGGTAGAAATATCAGGAATAAGAAAATTCTATAATGAAGTAGTAAAATTCCCAGAGGCTATATCATTAACTCTAGGACAGCCAGATTTTCCTGTTCCAGAAAAGGTTAAAGAAGCTATGATAAGGGCTATTGAAGAAGGAAAGACAACATATACAGCTAATGCTGGTATAGTTGAATTAAGAGAAGAAATATCAAGCTTATTAAAAAATAATTTTGACATTGATTTTAGTAAGGATGAAATAATTATAACTGTAGGTGGAAGTGAAGGTTTATATGCAGCTATGACAGCCCTTTTAAATTCTGGAGAGAAGGTTTTAGTTCCATCAATTGCATATCCAGCTTATGAAAGCATAAGCAAAATAATAGGATGTGAAGTTATAAATTACGATTTAAATGAAGATTTTTCAGTTAACATAGAAAGTTTAAAAGAAGGAATAAAACAAGGGGGAAAACTTTTAGTTCTTTCTTATCCATGTAATCCTACAGGGGCATTACTTAGTAAAAAAAGTAGAGATGAGTTAATAGAGATTATAAAAGAAAATGATATATTGGTATTAACTGATGAAATTTATTCATCTCTTTGTTTTGAAGAGGAGTATTATTCTGTAGCTCAATGCAAAGATATAAAAGAAAAAATAATATATGTAAGTGGATTCTCTAAGATGTTTTCAATGACAGGTCTTAGAATTGGATATGTAGCATGTTCTAAGGAAATATATGATCAAATTATAAAGGTTCATCAATATAATTCTTCATGTGCAACATCTATTTCTCAATGGGGAGCCTTAGAAGGATTAAAATCTTGTATGAATGATGTTGAAAATATGAAGGAATCTTTTAAAGAAAGAATGAATTTTACTTATAAAAGATTAAAAAGTATGGGCTTAGAAGTGGAAAAACCTAAAGGAGCTTTTTATATTTATCCTAATATAAGTAAGTTTGGATTAACATCAGAAGAATTTTGTCATAGATTACTTGAAGAAGGCAAAGTTGCCTGTGTACCAGGAGATGCCTTTGGAAAAGGTGGAGAAGGATATATTAGAATATCTTACTGTTATAGCAAAGATGAACTTGAAAGAGCTTTAGATAAATTAGAGGCTTTTGTAAAAACTTTAAAAAAGTAAACTATGTCTTAAATAAAAGATAATTTAAAAAGGTAAAAATAAAATAAGTTATATAAAATTAAAAATAAAACTTATAAATAGTATTAAGAGAAGAAAATAATTCTCAAAATATATTTATAAGTTTTATTGTTTTACTTTGTTTTAAATATTTTTATTTCTTATGAATAATTTAAATTGAAAGGTTCTAAAAGAGTATATAATCTTTTAAAATCTTCTTTCAGATCTTTAAATTCGTACATAGAAATTAATGATACTTTAAACAAAAAGTGTTTCAGCATTTTATAAAGGTTTTATTAGAAGTTTAGTTGTAAAACATCATCCATTGAGTATTTTCCAGCTTTAGTTTTATCAGCCATGTATTCACATGCTTTTAAAGCACCTATAGCGAAAACATCTCTTGAAATAGCTTTGTGATTTATTTCTATAACTTCACCATCACCAGCAAAAATAACTTCGTGGTCTCCTATTATTCCGCCACCTCTTACTGTATTTACACAGATTTCATTTTTTTCTCTTTTAGCAATTCCTTCTCTTCCGTAAAGTAATTTTGTTTCTTCCTTAAGAGAATCTTGAATAGTATGAGCTAATAAAAGGGCAGTTCCACTTGGAGCATCAACTTTTTGACTGTGATGTCTCTCTACAAGTTCTATATCAAAGTTCTCATAAAGAACTGGAGCTACTTTCTTTAATAAATTATTTACTAAATTAATACCTATGCTCATGTTAGCAGATCTAAATAGAGGGATTTCTTTTGAAGATTCTTCTATAAATTTTAAGTCTTCAGCAGTGTATCCTGTTGAACATAGTATAAGTGGTTTTTTAGTTTTCTTTGAAAATTCTACTAAGCTTTTTAAAGCATCAGCTCTTGAAAAATCTAATAATACATCATAGGAAACATTGCAATCTTCTGGTTTTGCAAAGATTGGGTAAGGTCTTTGAGCCTTAGTGTTATTATCTATACCAGCAACTATTTCAACATTAGGAAATTTTGTTTCAGCTAAGTTTGAAATTACGCTACCCATTTTTCCTGAACAACCATTTAATATAACTTTAACCATAATTGGTACCTCCGATATTAGTTTTAAATAAGCATAACCACCTAAAGGCGATTATGCTTATTATATAATAGATTATTTTATTAAACCATTAGCTTTTAAGTTTTCTTCTAATATTACTAAATTAGAATCTTCCATTTCACATAATGGTAATCTTAATGGTCCACAGTTAAAATTCATTAAATTCATAGCTGTTTTAACTGGGATTGGATTTGTTTCTATAAATAAAGAATTTGCTAATGAAAGATATTTAAGTTGAAGGTTACGTGATTCAATAACTTCTCCTAAGAAATATTTTTCACATATATTGTGAGTTTCTTCAGGAAGAATATTTGCTAAAACTGAAACCACACCAGCTCCACCTAGGGATAAAATTGGAACTATTTGATCATCATTACCTGAATAGATAGCAATTCTATCACCACATAATTCAGCCATTTTAGCTACCTGTGAAAGATCTCCGCTAGCTTCTTTTATAGCAACTACATTATTTAAATCTGCAAGTTTATCAAGCATTAATGGAGTTATATTCATTCCAGTTCTTGATGGAACATTATAAAGCATAATAGGAATATTTATTGCATCATTTATAGCATTGAAATGAGCATATAATCCTTTTTGAGAAGTTTTATTATAATATGGAGTTATTATTAATACCATATCAGCGCCAACTTCTTCAGCATATTTACTTAATTCTATTGAAGCCTTAGTATTATTTGTTCCAGTTCCAGCTATTACAGGAACTCTTTTATTTACAACTTCCACAGAGAATTTTATAACTTCTTTCTTTTCTTCTAAAGTCATAGTAGAACCTTCTCCTGTAGTTCCACAAACTAAAATAGCGTCAGTATGATTTTTAATGTGCCATTCTAATAATTTTCTTAGCTCTTCATAATTAACGCCATCTTCAGTAAATGGTGTTATTAAAGCTACACAAGACCCTTTAAACATACGTATTACCTCCAAAAAAATAAATTATTTTTCGTTTATAAGTATTTCAGCAATTTGAATTGCATTAAGAGCTGCCCCTTTTCTTATATTATCAGCCACAACCCAAAGGTTAAGACCATTATCTAAGCTGAAATCACGTCTTATTCTTCCAACAAAGACCTCATCTTTTCCACTAAGTTCAAGTGGAGTAGGGTATTTTAAGTTTTCTACATCATCATGAACTATTATTCCTTTAGAACTATTAAATAAATCTATAACATTTTCAAGTTCAAATTCAGAATTAAGCTCTACATTTATACTTTCACTATGAGCATTTAAAACTGGTACCCTAACTGTAGTAGCAGTTATTCTTAAATTATCATCATGAAGTATTTTCTTTGTTTCTTCAATCATTTTAATTTCTTCTTTTGTGTATCCATTATCTAAGAATACATCTATATGAGGAATTACATTACCTAATATAGGATATGGGAATTTCTTTGTAGTTCCTTCTTGTAAATCTAATATACCTTGAATTCCAGCTCCTGAAACTGCTTGGTAAGTTGAGTAAACTATTCTTTTTATACCATATTTATCATATAGTGGCTTTAAAGCTACCATAGCTTGAATTGTAGAACAGTTTGGATTAGCAATAATACCTTTATGCCATTTTACATCCTCTGGATTTACTTCTGGCACTACTAAAGGAACTTCTTTATCCATTCTCCAAGCACTACTGTTATCTATAACCACTGCTCCATGTTTTGCGAAAATAGGAGCAAATTCTAAGCTTACACTTCCGCCTGCTGAGAATAATGCAAAATCTATTTTCTTGTTTTCAATATTAGCTTCGCATAATTCTTCAACTAATACATCTTCACCTTTAAATTTTAAAGTTTTTCCTGCTGATCTTTTTGATGCGAATAAATATAATTCTTTAACGGGGAAATTTCTTTCTTCTAGGATTTCAAGGAATTTTCTTCCAACATTTCCTGTTGCCCCAACTATTGCTACATTGTACACAATATACCTCCTAAATATAATCTTAATATATTCTATTTCTATATATTAAATATAGTTCAATGATAAACACTTTATCAAGTATATTTTATGATTAATTTGAAGGATTTGAGTAAGTTAACTTTCATATTTGACTAAATATGAATATTTAAGCTTATAGGGGGAATAATAGTTTTAAAAATAAATTTAAGGTAGGGGAAGAATATGAGCAAGACACCATTAAAAAAAATTATAAAAGGAAAAATAAAATCTAATAAGGAATTAACACCAGCAGAAAAATTAAGAGAAAAGATGAAATATGAAATAGCTGGTGAATTAGGATTAAGTGATAAGGTTGATAAATTTGGATGGGGAGGATTAACTGCTGAGGAAACAGGAAGAATTGGTGGGTTAATGACTAAGAGAAAAAAAGAACTTAAATTACCTAGTAATGATGAAATATTAGGTAGGAAAAAAACTCACGTTGACGAAAAGTAAAAAAAGTATATAATTTTTAGGTAGAATAATATATGGGGGATTTAAATTATTATGAAGAGTTATAAGATGATGGCAAAAGTGTATGATGAACTTATATATGAAGATGTAAACTATGAGAACATAGCAGAATACGCCTTATCAAAATGTGATAAGTATAATATTAATAAAGAAATGTATTTAGATTTAGCTTGTGGAACAGGAAATGTTGGTGTTCATGTAGGAAAATCCTTCAAAGAAAATTATTTTGTTGATCTTTCACAGGATATGCTTATAGAAGCAGATAAAAAGCTTAGAGAACATAGAGTTAGAGGTAAGATAGTTTGCCAAGATATGTGTGAGTTAGGGTTAAATAGAAAGTTTGATTTAATAACATGTGTTTTAGATTCAACAAATTATATTTTAGATGATGAAAGTGTAGAAAATTATTTAAGAGGGGTATATAATCATTTAAAAGAGGATGGTTTATTTATATTTGATATAAATTCATACTATAAAATATCAGAAGTATTAGGCAACAATGTCTACACATATGATAGTGAAGAATTATTTTATGCTTGGGAAAATATTTTTGAGGATGAAATAGTAGAGATGAATTTAAATTTCTTTGTGAAAGATGGAGAAAAGTATGAAAGATTCACAGAAGTTCATGAAGAAAGAGCTTATAAGGAAAGTGAAATAGAATATATTCTTGATGTAATAGGTTTTAAAATAGTAGAAAAGCATAATGGTTATACAGATGATGAAGTAACACCAGATACTGAGAGAATAGTTTATATAGTAAAAAAATAACGGAGGGATTAAATTATGAGTGATAAATTAATAAGAGCCATAGCTAAAGATGGCATGATAAGAATATTTGCAACAGAAACTACAGAGTTAGTTGATGAGGCTTCAAAAATACATGATTGTACACCTACAGCTGCTGCTGCCTTAGGAAGAATGTTAACAGCAGGTACTATGATGGGAGCAATGTTAAAATCAGATAAAGAAGTTGTAACTTTACAAATAAATGGTGGAGGAATGGCTAAAGGGGTTACTGTAACTGCTTACTCAGATTGTAGTGTTAAAGGATACATAGGAAATCCACATGTTGATTTACCTTTAAACACAGAAAATGGTAAATTAAATGTTGGTGAAGCTATTGGTAAAAATGGTGGATTAACAGTAATTAAAGATTTAGGATTAAAAGATCCATATGTAGGACAAGTTCCTATATATAGTGGAGAAATAGCTGAGGATTTAGCATATTATTTTACAGCTTCAGAGCAAATACCTTCAGCAGTTGCCCTAGGAGTATTAGTAGATAGAGATCATTCAATAAAAAAAGCTGGTGGATTTATAATTCAATTATTACCAGGAGCGGATGAACTTTTAGGTGACTTACTAACATATAGACTAGATGAGATTCCTTCATTAACTACAATGCTATCAGAAGGAAAAACAATAGAAGAAGTTATAGAATTCATTTTTGATGGAATGGATTTAAAGATATTAGAAGAAGAAACTCCAAAATATAAATGTGATTGCTCAAGAGAAAAAGTAGAGAGAGCATTATTAAGCATAGGATACAAAGATTTAAAAGAATTATATGATGAAGGTAAAGAAGAGGAATTAAAATGCCACTTCTGTAATAAAGCATATAAGTTTACAAAAGAAGATATAGGAAAATTATTAGAAGAAAAAGAAAAATCTATTGCTGATGAAGTTTCAGAAGAAATGAAAAAAGCAGAAGAGAAAGAAAAAGAAGAAAAAAATAAAAAATAAGTTGACAAATTAATTTTAAGTTAATATAATAATAAATGTCTTGAAGAGCTCAAGACATTTGGCTCGATAGCTCAGTCGGTAGAGCAGAGGACTGAAAATCCTCGTGTCGCTGGTTCGATTCCTGCTCGAGCCACCATTATTGCGGGAGTGACTCAATGGTAGAGTGTCACCTTGCCAAGGTGAAAGTTGCGAGTTCGAGTCTCGTCTTCCGCTCCAAATGCGGGTGTAGTTCAATGGTAGAACACCAGCCTTCCAAGCTGGATACCCGGGTTCGATTCCCGGTACCCGCTCCATATATGGCGCTATAGCCAAGTGGTAAGGCAGAGGTCTGCAAAACCTTTATTCCCCGGTTCAAATCCGGGTGGCGCCTCCATAAAAAACATCTATAAGATTTCTTATAGATGTTTTTTTATGCTCTTTTAAAATAGTGTTGATTTATTAATATATAGATATAAATATTATTTTAAAAATAGAGTCTTTTTAAATTAAAGATTTTATTAGCTTTTCACCAAAGTTAGAGAATTTAATTTCCTTAAATACTTTTCTTAATGTAATATGGTAGAGTTCTTCATTAGCTATAGAAGAATCCTTTATGAAAAGTTTGATTATTTGAGTGTCTTTATATTTAAACCAAGTTAAAACGGCAATTACATCTTTATTTATAGGTTTTTCAGAAATCTTAAGAGTATTATTCTCTTTATATACAATTAAATCCTTATGAGATACTGAAAAAAATTCATTAGAAGGACAAGTATATTGAATTAACCTTACATTATCAATAGCTATTAGCAGATCTAACTTTTCTTTATCTCCCAAGTCATTAGTAATTTCTTTTTGTAGTTTCACAACTTTTTTCATAATAAAAATACCCCCTACAGATAAAATTATAAACTAATAGTAAAGGTTTACAAATCATGGAATAAAGTATCAATAAAGTGCCTTAAAAAGCATATAATATATTAAATTACAACTTACAATATAATATGTTTTATATCATAAGAAAAGTACATTAATATTTTGAGAATTTATTAGTATAAATAATTAATTTAACATTAAAAATGCTTTTTGTAAATATATTGAAAATTAGGATACATAATGTATTAATTATATTTTAAATAGATATAATATATAAATAAACTTAGTAGGGGGAGTAAAGATGTTTTTAGCTATTATAATTGTTTTATCTTTATGTTTAACTTATTTAATTCTAAGGGATAATAAAGAAAATAATAAAAATAAATCAAAGATAAATAGGGGATGGAAGGTAACTCCATATTTAAGTTTAAGAATAAGTTCCTTTGAAAGTAGGATTGATCTAGAGAAGATGAGGTTAAGGGAATTGATAAAAAATACTATAAGGTTAATGGATGATAAAGTTACTTTTATAGATTGTAATAGTGACGGCTTTTATATAAAAAGTAAAAATGAATTGATTTATATAGAATTTTTAGTAGGGGACCAAAATGTAGAAAAAAATAAAGAAAGTGTTTCTTTAAAAAATAATGAGATGGCAAAGTTAGAATTATATAATACAATAAGAAGTACTATTAGGAAGTATATATGGTTTTGGGAAGAGAATTTTATTAATCCACTAAAAAGTGAATTTAATATAAGATTTTCAAGTGGAAATATAATTATGAAAATTAGTAAAGAAGATAAAATAATTTTTAATAAAGATGAGGAAAATAATACTTTAAAAAATGAATCTTAAGTTTAAAGAGAAATTAATTAGATTTTTAGGATAGATATAAAGGAAACTTTATATTTATCCTTTTTATGTGTAAAATTAAAATATACTATTTAAAATAAAGTTGTAATTAAATTTTAATTAATTTAAAACTTAATTAAAAGTGAAAATATGAGGGGAGTATTAATATGAAAATAAAGGATATAAAAAAATTAACTGATTGCAAGTTTTTAAACTTATATAAATTAGATATTGAGAATAAGGTTGGAAATTCTAAGGAATACTTTATAGCAAGTAGAAGAACAGAAAAAGATTTAAGCTGTGTTGTAAATAAACATGATAAGGCAGATGGTGTTATGATAATTCCAATAACAGAAAATGATGAGTTTGTTCTGTTAAAGCAATTTAGACCTGCTATAAATGATTATATATATGAATTCCCAGCTGGACTTATAGACAATGGAGAAGATGCAATAAAGGCTGCTACAAGAGAGCTTTTTGAAGAAACTGGACTTTTAGCTAGTGAAAGTGAATATTTAATAAAGCCTAGCTATACGTCAGTAGGTATGTCTGATGAATCTGTAGCTGTGGTTAAAATGAAGGTTTATGGAACTATTTCAATAGAAAATTTAGAAGAAAATGAAGAAATAGAAGTTATTAAAGTGCCTATAAAAGAGGCTAAAAACTTTGTTAAAGAAAATAATGTATCAATAAAAACTGCATTGGTTTTAAGCTTTATGTAGATTATAAATAAATTAAAGGAGCTTTATGAAATTTCAAGATAAAATTTATAAATGTGTTAAGAGTTTTTCTTCATACTATTTATAAACTTTATTAGTGAGTTATTTTCATAATGCTCCTTTTAAAATATATTATTATACTAAAATTTCTTTTGGTTCTTTAGCTAAGTTATGAACTACACCTTCTGGAATTTCTCCTTTGTGAAGTTTTAAGGCATTTAATGCAGCGCCTTTAATTGGTGGAAGTATAGGTGCTGTTAGATTAAAAGCAGTATAATTATCCTGAAGATAATTTCTTAGTGGGTCTAAGATAAATTCTTTTGAGTTAAATACACTACCAGAGTAAGAGATATTTAATACTCCTGTAAATTCAAGTTGATTAGTTAATCCATTTACCATTAGAAGACATTCTTTAGCAGCTTGTCTATATATATCTAAAGCATATTTATCTCCTTTAAGAGCAGCTTTGTAAACTAACATTGCAAGATTTGCAACTTTAGTTCTATCTTGTTTATATTCATCCTTTATGAGGAATATTAAATCAAAATCATTTTCTAGTTTTAATTCATTTTTAAATATATCATAAAGGGCAGTTCTTTCTAATCTATGATCAGATTGTTTTCCAAAGATTTCAACCCCTTTTTTAGCAATCCAATATCCAGAACCTTCATCACCACATATATATCCCCATCCACTAGTTCTTGCTGTTTTTAAATCATTAGTTATACCAGAGGCAATTGCTCCTGTTCCTAGAATTATACATATTCCTGGTTGACCAGCTAAGGAGCCAGCTAAGGCAACTTCTACATCGTTTCCACAAGAAAATTTATTTTCTCCTAAGATTTCAGCTATTATAGAGTTCATTTTTAATTTTTCACTTTCATTCTCACCATAAGCAGGTAAACCTAAAAATGAGTAACTAAGATCATCTCTGCATATATTAATTTCATTACAAATCTTATCAATACCTTCTTGAATACCTTTTCTAAAACCATCAAAACCTACTTGATGTATATGACATGTACCACTAGTATAAGTTGATAAAACCTCTCCTAAATGGTTTATAAGCATAAATGATGTTTTTGTTCCACCTGCATCAATACCTAAATAAAACATACTTTTCCCCCTCTTAATACATAGTTGTAATTACCACTTGGTTTTATTTTACTATATTATTAAATGTATAATCAATGGGAATGGAAAAGTATGAATTAAATTAAATAATAATTCAGTAAATATTAAATTTATCCACTTATTATCTGAAAAATATATATTTAAGTTGTAACAATAAAGGTGATAAATATAAAAAATAATATTTATATGCTATTTTATCAACATTTATTACTATATTGAGTAAAATATAGTGATTGTTAAATAGTTAATATACTACCTCTATCTATTAATTTACCATTAGAAAGATAAATTGGTTCAACATCATATTTTAATAAAAAGTTTTTAATATCATTTCCATAGGAATGATTTTCTAAGTTGCCAAAGAAAGCCATTTGATTTTTTGAAATTAATCCGCAGGTTCCACCTATAAATCCATAATCTAAACCAGGAAGAGAAATATCACCACTAGGAATTAATAATATATCAAAGCCATGAGGTTTTAGGGCTTTATAAATTCCTTTATCAGAAGTTATTAAGGCTTTTTCAGAAACTACAGCAATAGAACACTTAGAATATCCTTGCTTTATGTTTATTAAGTTTTTTTCCTTTACTGATTCAATTAGCTTAGGATCAGTAAATTTTAGATTATGTATAAAATCATTTTTTAAGTTTACAGCATTTAAAATTACATTTCCAGGATATTTATCTTCTAAGTTATAAGAGCTTTTTATAATATTTAAATCCTTTGGAACAGAGTTAAATAATTCTTCAGAGGAATCTTTAGCTAATAAAAGAGTATTTTCATTAAGTATATTTATTTGTATATCTGGATGACCGTCTATAGCATCATATAGTTTAGGATGTTTTGGTACCTTAATTATATTAAGATTTAAATCCTTTAGTTTTTTTTCTTCTAATTGTGAAATTCTATAATCAACAAAACAAGTTCTCATAATAATCTCCTCATTCAAAATTTTATAATTTCATTTTACTAAAAAATTAAAGAAATTGTCGATTAATGAATTTATATTTTTGAATATTACATGTGAATTAATACATACTAAAAGTAAAGAAAGGAGTGAGAAAAATGCTTCTAATGACATTATGTTGTGAGGAGGAAAAAAAATTAATAGAGGACATACAGAGTATAAAAAGTGTTTTAAAGAGCAAAGGAATTATAATTGGTGTGTCAGAAAGTATCTCATGTGGAACTCACTTCGTTAAAATATACTATGGAAATAGTGACTTTGATGAAAAGATAAGAGAGACCATAATGTTATATATAAGTAATGTTATCTATAATGTTATAATAGAACACTATAGAGAAAAAGAAATGCTTCATTATATAAATGAAAATTATTTCTTTTTAAAACATGATGAAATATTAGAAATTGATTTAGCTATAAATAAAATATTAAAAGGAGAGCAAAAGATTTGTTCTGATAAAGATTTTTATTGTTTAAATAAGGTAAATGACATTATAGAGAATATAAAAGAATTTATATTAGAAAATGATTATATAAACATAGAAGGTTTTATAACTTTTAGAATGAAACCTTTGTTAAAGTATATAGAATGTATTATAGATAAAGTAGTAGAAGATTATATGATTGAAAAAGAATATAATGAATTCATAAAACTATTAAAGTATTTTGTAGATATACAAGATTGTAAATTAGAAGAAGTAAATATAATAGTTCAAAGAAATGGATCCTATGAAGTTAAAGATTCTAAAGGACTTGATATCTTTAAGGATTTTTTAAATGAAATTACAGATATTGCTGAAGAGGGAATAATAAATATAGAAGATATTATTATTAGTGGTTTAATAACCAATGCACCAAAAAAAATAAAAATATATAATGAAGAATATTGCATTAATAAAGAATTTATTCAGACTATAAAAAGTGTCTTTGGTGAAAGAGTAGAAACTCATAGAAGTTACAATGATATTTTAAAAAAATAAGTTTTTAAACTTAAAAATATTTATTGTAATAAATCTTAAAATTATAAGTTTTAAAGATAAAAACTATTATTTTATTTAAAAGAAATTGATGAATTGTGTTGACAATAAAAAAGAATAATGATAAGATAACTGATGTCAAGAAGAAACAGCCGTTTCTCACCTTACAGCTATTAATGCTAGTTTGGTCATGAATTTTATTACATTTGATTTTGGTAATAGAGGACGGCTTAAAACCGTCCTTTTTTATTTATATATTTGTGTTGGCTAAATTCTATCGGAGGTGAACAAGATTAGTAAAAATTTTGCAATCAATCAAGAAATAAGAGAAAAAGAGGTTAGATTAATTTCTAGCACAGGAGAGCAACTTGGTGTTGTATCAGGAAGAGATGCACAAAAAATGGCAGATGAGGCTGAGTTAGACTTAGTTATGATTTCGCCAAATGCTAAACCACCAGTTTGCAAAATAATGGATTACGGTAAATTTATTTACGAGCAATCTAAAAAAGAAAAAGAAGCAAAAAAGAAGCAAAAGGTTATCAGTGTTAAGGAGATAAGAGTTAGCCCAACTATAGAAAAGCATGACTTAGAAATAAAAGCTAAGAATGCTAAAAAATTCTTAGAAGCTGGAGATAAAGTCAAGATAACTGTAAGATTTAGAGGAAGAGAAGCTGAGCATTCACATGTTGGTGTTAAGATATTAGATAGTTTCTTAGCTCAATTAGAGGAAGTATGTTCAGTAGAAAAACCTGCTAAATTAGAAGGTAGAAACATGATAATGATTTTAGCTCCTAAAAAAGCGTAACTTGAGAGGAGGATACTTACAATGCCAAAAATGAAAACTCATAGAGGTGCAGCAAAAAGATTCAAAAAAACAGGAACTGGAAAATTAAAGAGAGCTCACGCTTTCACTAGCCATATCTTAACAAAGAAAAGTGCTAAGAGAAAAAGAAATTTAAGAAAAACTGGTTATGTTTCAACTGCACAAGAAAAAGCAATGAAGAAATTATTACCATATCTATAAGATAAAACACGGAGTAGGAGGTCTAGAAAATGGCAAGAGTTAAGAGAGCGGTAAATGCTCGTAAAAATCATAAAAAAGTTTTAAAACTTGCAAAAGGATACTATGGTGGAAAAAGCAAGTTATTCAAAACTGCTAACGAATCAGTAATAAGAGCATTAAGAAATGCTTACGTTGGAAGAAGATTAAAGAAGAGAGACTACAGAAGATTATGGATAGCTAGAATAAACGCAGCTACAAGAATGAACGGTCTTTCATATTCAAGATTCATGAACGGAATGAAATTAGCTGGTGTTGATATAAACAGAAAAATGCTTTCAGAGATAGCTATAAATGATCCAAAAGCATTTGCTGATTTAGTTGAATTAGCTAAAAAGCACTTAAACGCTTAATATCAGATGCGAGTTTATCTCGCATTTTTTTTATATTTTATTTATATTTTATAAGTTTAATTTTATTCAGACTTTTATCTGAATAAAATTAAACTTATTTGCAATTACAATTAAATAAAATTACTTTTAAATTCTAAAAATAAGACAACTTTACATATATAAATTAAAAATAAGATATAATAAAATTAAAGGGAAAATATAATATTAGTTTAAGTTGGGGGTTTAATTATGTACATTAAACTGACAAAAAAGATAAAATTTAGTGCCGTTCAGATTTTAGCTTTAGGTTTTTCTATGGTTATTTTATTAGGTGCTATAATATTAAGTCTTCCAATATCATCTAAAAGTGGTGAGTTTACTCCTTTTTTAGATAGTTTATTTACTTCAACTTCAGCTGTATGTGTTACGGGACTTATAACATTAAATACAGCGGCACATTGGAACTATTTTGGGAAAACTGTCATAATAATCTTAATACAAATAGGTGGATTGGGATTCATGTCCTTTACAACTTTATTTGCCTTAATGGTTAAGAAAAAAATAACCTTAAGGGAAAGACTTCTTATACAAGAAGCTATGAATACCTTTGGAATACAGGGGTTAGTTAGAATGATTAGATATATCTTAGCATTTACATTTTCAGTAGAAATGTTAGGTGCACTATTATTATCTACTCAATTTATACCCAAGTTTGGATTCTTAAAAGGAATATACTATAGTATTTGGCATTCTATATCAGCTTTTTGTAATGCAGGGTTTGATTTATTTGGAGATAATCTAGTTGGATATGCTAACAATAAAACTGTAATATTAACAATTGCAGCCTTAATAGTAATTGGTGGTTTAGGATTTACTGTTTGGTCAGAATTATATAATTATAAGGGATATAAGAAATTATCTTTACACTCTAAAGTTGTAATAATGATAACAGCTATCCTTTTAATTGGGGGAGCTATTCTTATGTTCATATTTGAATATAATAATCCTAATACTCTAAAGTATATGAGTTTTGGAGATAAATTAACTAATGCATTCTTTGCTTCAGCAACCACAAGGACTGCTGGATTTAACTCTGTTTCTACTGCGGATATGACTTTAGCTGGAAAATTCTTAACTATATTATTAATGTTTGTAGGTGGATCACCAGGGTCAACAGCAGGGGGAATTAAAACTGCTACCTTTGGTATAGTAGTACTTACTCTAATCTCTATAATAAGAGGAAGAGAAGATACTGAAGTATTTAAAAAGAGAATTTCAAAAGAATTAGTGTATAAGGCTTTTGCTGTTTTATTTATAGGTTTTGGTATAGTGGTACTTGGAACATTAATTTTAGCAGTAACAGAACCAGGATTTTCATTAGAATATATTCTATATGAAGTTACATCAGCTTTTGCTACAGTTGGATTAACTCTTGGATTAACTCCATATCTTTCAGTAATAGGAAAAATAATAATAATAATAACTATGTATTTAGGAAGAGTGGGCCCTATGACTGTTGTTCTAGCTTTAGCTAATAGAAAGAAACCAAGTGCATACAAATACCCAGAAGATAAAATATTAATAGGATAAATAAGTTAGGAGTGTAAGGCTTATGTCAAGTAAACAATTCGTTATTATAGGATTAGGAAGATTTGGATCATCAGTAGCTAAAACTTTATATGCTTTAGGTCATGATGTTTTAGCAATTGATTCTAATGAGGATTTAGTTCAAGAAATATCAGATAGTGTAACTCATGCAGTTCAAATGGATGCAACAGATGAAAATGCTTTAAGAACTTTAGGATTAAGAAATTTTGATGTGGCTGTAGTTACAATAGGAGCTAACATACAAGCAAGTGTTATGGCAACATTACTTGTAAAAGATATGGGAATAAAATATATAATTGCTAAGGGAAATAGTGATTTACATGCTAAAGTTTTATATAAAATAGGAGCAGACAGAGTAATCTTACCTGAGAAGGATATGGGAGTTAGAGTAGCTCACAACTTAGTTTCTTCAAGCATCTTAGATTATATAGAATTATCTCCAGATTATTCTATAATTGAAATAGAAAGTCCAAAAGAGTGGTATGGAAAGTCTATGAAAGAATTAAGCTTAAGAAGTAAATACGGAATAAACGTAATGGCTATTAAGAGAAACAATGAAGTTAATATATCTCCAGATGCAGATGATGTTATTAATAAGGATGACATAGTAGTTGCTATAGGTTCTGCAGAGGATTTAACAAAATTAGAAGGAAAGATATTTAGACATTAATATCTTCTAGAAAGGATTATTTGCTTTGTTAGAAATCGAAAGTAAAAACAATAACTTATTTAAAGAGATAAAAAAGTTAAAAGAAAAAAAGCATAGAATAAAGAGTAATAAGTATCTTATTGAAGGTTTAAGATTTGTAGAGGAAGCTATAAAAAGTAAAGTATCAATAGATTCAATAATTTTTACAGAAAGTTTTAAGGAGAAAAATCCTGACTTATTCTTAAAAATTAATGAAAATATAAAGCTTATACAAATGAATGAAACTCTTTTAAAACAACTTTGTTCAACGGAAAATCCACAAGGAATTGTTGGTGTTATAAATATGCAAAACAAGGAATTAAAAAGTGGAGAGCTAGTTGTTTTAGTAGATAAGGTTCAAGATCCAGGAAATATGGGAACAATAATAAGAACAGCTCATGCAGCAGGTGCAGCAGGAATAGTAATGACTAAAGGTACTGTTGACATATATAACGATAAGACTCTAAGATCAACAATGGGTTCAATATTTTATATTCCAATTGTTGAGGATAATTCTTTAGATTTTGTAAAATCATTAAAGAAGGAAGGGTATAAACTTGTAGTAAGTTCTCTTCAAGGAAAAAATAATTTCTTTGAAGAAAATCTTCAAGGAAAAGTTATGATAGCTGTTGGTAATGAGGGAAATGGTGTCAGTGATGAAGTATATGATATTGCAGACATAAAAGTTAAAATTCCTATGCCTGGTGAAGCTGAATCTTTAAATGTAGCTGTAGCTACTTCTATAATGATATATGAAAAGATAAGACAATCATTTAAATAAATCAAGAGGTTTTATAAAAAAGACTTTTAATAAAACTTACAAATATATTCTAAGAATTACTAGAGATTCTTTTAATACTATTTGTAAGTTTTATTATTAACTTTTCATATAATCTCTTGATTTTTTTTATAAGTAAAATTCTATTAAATAGGAAAAAATAATAAATGCCTTGATTATAAATACTATTATATGTATAATATACTTTGAATTGAATAGATAAAAACATTGATAGAGAGAGTAGATATAGTAATTTCTTATCAGGGAAAAAATGCCATGGACTGAAAGCATTTTTAGAAACCTATATTGAAGTTCACTCTGGAGTTCTAACTGTGAAATATAAAGTAGTAGTTAGCGGCATAGTCGTTATTTGAAATTAAGTGAGTACTAATTTTTTTAGTACTAATTAGGGTGGTACCACGGATATGAATACCCCGTCCCTTGTTTTTGAGGGATGGGGTTTATTTTATTTTAATTGAAATGTGTCAATAATGAAAATATACTATTAAAATTAAATCTAAGATTAAATAATGACTAAAAAATAGATATTAGGGTTCTAAGAGCTTTAAGATAAAATCTAATATATTAATTATATATCAGGAAAGGAGAATGAAAATGCAAGATAAGTTAAATCAAATTAAAGAATTAGCTTTAGTAGAAATTAAAGAAGCTAAAGATAGTACTACTATTGATACAATAAGAGTTAAATATCTTGGTAAAAAGGGAGAACTTACAACTATATTAAGAGGAATGGGATCTCTATCTAAAGAGGAGAGACCAATAGTTGGTAAGTTAGCTAATGAGGTAAGAGAGGTTTTAGAAGCTGAATTAGAGGCTGTAACAAAGGCTGTTAAAGAAGCTGAAAAACAAGAAAAGCTTAAAAATGAAGTAATAGATATTTCAATGCCTGGTAAAAAACAAACAATAGGAAAGAAACATCCATTAGAGCAAACTTTAGATGAAATGAAAAAAATATTTGTTTCAATGGGATTTGCTATAGAAGATGGTCCAGAGGTTGAGAAAGATTACTATAACTTTGAAGCCTTAAACATTCCTAAGAATCATCCAGCTAGAAGTGAGCAAGATACATTTTACATAAATGATAATGTAGTTTTAAGAACTCAAACTTCTCCAGTTCAAGCTAGAGTAATGGAAAAACAACAACCACCAATAAAAATGATCTCACCTGGTAAGGTATTTAGATCAGATGCTGTTGATGCTACGCATTCACCAATATTCTACCAAATGGAAGGTCTAGTTATAGATAAGGATATAACTTTTGCAGATCTTAAGGGAACTTTAGAGTTATTTGCTAAAAAAATGTTTGGTGATAAAGTAAAAACTAAGTTTAGACCACATCATTTCCCATTCACTGAGCCATCAGCTGAAATGGATGCTACATGCTTTGTATGTAACGGAAAAGGATGTAAAGTATGTAAGGGAGAAGGTTGGATAGAAATACTAGGTTGTGGTATGGTTCACCCTCAAGTTTTAAGAAACTGTGGAATAGACCCAGAAGTTTATAGTGGATTTGCTTTCGGCTTTGGTGTAGACAGAATGGTTATGCTTAAGTATGGAATAGATGACATAAGATTATTATACGAAAGTGATATGAGATTCTTAAATCAATTCTAGTTTTAAAATAGGAGGTAAAAAAGATGAAAGTACCATTTAATTGGCTTAAAGATTACGTTGATATAGATATGACAGCAGAAGAGTTAGGCGATGCTTTAACTTTATCAGGATCAAAAGTAGAAGAGGTCGTAACTGCTGGTGCAGAAATAGAAAATATAGTTACTTGTCAAATAGATAAAATAGAACAACATCCTGATGCTGAAAAGCTTAAAATTTGTCAAGTAAACATAGGATCAGAAATGATTCAAATAGTAACAGCTGCAGATAATATGAAAGAACATGATAAAGTTCCAGTAGCTTTACATGGTGCAATATTAGCAGATGGAAGCAAAATCAAAAAAGGTAAATTAAGAGGAGAAGTTTCAAACGGAATGTTCTGTTCAGAAGAAGAATTAGGAATTGCTGACGGAAAAGAAGTTATTGGACTTATGATTTTACCAGAGGATGCTCCAATTGGTGTTTGTATAAAAGAATATTTAGGTCTTAATAAACAAGTTTTAGATTTTGAAATAACTTCAAATAGACCTGATTGTTTAAGTGTTTTAGGTATGGCTAGAGAAACAGCAGCTACAACAAGAAAAACTTACAGAATGCCAAGTACTAAGTTTGAAGTTAAATGTGATAAAAACATAAATGATGAAATAAAAGTTTCAGTTAATGATAAGCTTTGTAATAGATATATGGCTAGAGGAGTTAAAAATGTAAAGGTAGCTCCATCACCAACTTGGATGCAAGAAAGATTATTAGATGCTGGGGTTAGACCTATAAATAACATAGTTGATATTACTAACTTTGTTATGTTAGAGCTTGGTCAACCAATGCATGCCTTTGATAGAAGAGAATTAAAATCTTCTAATATAGTAGTTGAGAGAGCTAAAGATGGAGATAAATTCGTAACTTTAGATGAAATAGAAAGAGAATTAAATTCAGATGTTCTTTGCATAAAAGATGGAGAAGAGATAGTTGCTTTAGCTGGTATAATGGGTGGATTAAACTCAGGTGTTAAAGATGATACAACAGAGATTGTATTTGAATCAGCTAACTTTGATGGAACTAACATAAGAGTTAATTCTAAAAATTTAGGATTAAGAACTGAAAGTTCATCAAGATTTGAAAAAGACATAGATCCAAACTTAGCAGCTTTAGCTTTAGACAGAGCATGTGCTTTAGTTGAAGAACTAGGCTGTGGAGAGATTATGGAAGGCACTATAGATGTCTACAATAATGTTAAAGAAGAAAAGACTTTAGAAGTAAGTGTTAGCTGGATAAACAAATTCTTAGGAACTTCATTAGAAGCAGAAGAAATGAAGAGATGTTTAGATAGCTTAGATTTAAAAACTACTATAAATGGAGATACATTAGAAATATTAGTACCTACATTTAGAATAGATGTTGATATAAGAGAAGATGTAGCAGAAGAAGTTGCAAGAATCTATGGATATAATAATATTCCAGCTACTTTAATATCAACTAGTACAGAAAAAGAAGCTAAGGACAAGAAACAATTATTAGATGAAAAAGTTATAGATACAATGTTAGCATCAGGCTTAAATCAATCTATAAGTTACTCATTTGTAAGTCCAAAAGTATTTGATAAAATATGTGTACCAGAAGATAGTAGCCTTAGAAATGTTGTTAAAATAAAGAATCCACTAGGAGAAGATTATAGTGTTATGAGAACTTCAACACTTCCTTCAATGATGGAATCTTTAGCTAGAAACTATTCAAGAAGCAATGAGATAGTTAGATTATTTGAAATAGGTAAAACTTATATTCCAAATTCAGATGAAAATGAATTACCAACTGAAAGAAATATATTAACAATTGGTATTTATGGACAATGCGATTACTTTGATTTAAAAGGAATAGTTGAAAACTTATTAGATTCATTAGGTCTTAAGAGCGCATCATTCAAGAGAATGAGTGAAAATCCAAGTTATCACCCAGGAAAAACTGCTGAGTTAATATTAGGTAGAACTTCACTAGGTGTTTTAGGAGAAATTCACCCAGATGTTAATGAAAACTACGGAGTAGATGTTCCTTGCTATGTTACTGAATTAGATTTAGATGCTATGTATAACTTCTCAAAAACAGAGAAAGCTTACAAACCATTACCTAAGTATCCAGCAATAACAAGAGATATAGCTTTACTTGTTGATGATGCAGTTCTAGTTCAAGAAATAGAAGATGCAATAAGAAAAGCTGGTGGTCAAGTAGTTGAAAAAGTTGAATTATTTGACGTTTATAAAGGTGCTCAAATACCAGAAGGTAAGAAGAGTATTGCATATGCTATAGCTTACAGAGATCCAAGCAAAACTTTAAAAGATAAAGATATAAATAAAGTTCATGATAAGATACTAAGAGCTTTAGAATATAAGCTAGGAGCTCAATTAAGAGAGCAATAATAGTTTTAAATATGTTATGTATATGTTAAAATGTACATAACATATTTTTTATTATGGAAGTAAGAGGTGTTTAAGGAAGTATGGCGACTGTTACGGTAACAATAAATGGAGTTGAATATAATTTAAAAGGCCATGAAGACGGAGAATATTTAAAAAAAGTAGCTGAATACGTAGAAGAAAAAACACAAGAGATGGCAACAAAAAATAATAAATTAAGTGCACTTGGAGTTTTATCTTTATCTGCATTAAACATAGCTGATGAATTATTTAAAGGAAACGATGAATATAATCAACTTATAGATTATTATGAAAAAGTAAAATCTGAATTAGAAAAGTCCAAAAAAGAAATAGAAGATCTTAAAGAACTAGAAGGAGAAAGTGTTTCTTTAAAGGAAAAACTAGATAAGATTACTTCAGAGAAAGAAGCCTTAGAAAAGAGTTTTAATGAATTAAAAGATAAAAAAGAAGAGATTGAGAAAAGCAGAGAAGAACTTAATAATAAATTTAATAAGCTAAATAGTGAAAATTCTAATTTAAAAGAAGAGCTTAAGAATACAAATAATAGAATGAATAATTCTAATGAGGAAATAGCTAATTTAAAGAAAGAAATTGAAAGATTAAAAAGTGAAAATAATAGTTTAAAATCAGCTAAGGATAAAAACTCACATGAAGTTGAAAAATTAAGTAAAGAACTTAAAGAGGTTAAATCAAATAATGCTGAGTTAAACAAAACTATAGAAATCTCAAGAAATAAAGAGAAAAACTTAAGTAATGAGATTAATAATTTAAAAAGTAAAAATAATAATGTGGAAAAAGAGCTTAGAGATCTTAAGGAAAAAAATAATAGCTTAAGCAGTATAGTTACTGAAGCTAAGAAAAACTTAGAACTATTAAATAAAGAGATTAATAGCTTAAAGGAAAGAAATAAGACTCAAAGAGAAGAAAATGAAAAGTTAACTTTAGAAGGAGAAAATCTAAAGATTAATTGCAAAGAAATAGAAGAAAAACTTGAAGGTTTAAATAAAGAAAATGGACAACTTAAAGAAACTTCAGAGCTTTTAAATAAAGAAAAAATTTGGATTAAAGATCAAAATAGTGGTTTAAAGAAGCAAATTTTAGAGTTAGAAGAAAATCTTCAATTAGCTTTAGAAGAAAAAGATGCTTTAGGTAAGAAGATTTCAGAGGATATGGAAGTTGAAATGAAAGCCTTAAAGGAAGAAGCTGAAGAAGTTAAGGCTGAAATGGAGATTTTAGAAGAGGAAGCTAAAAAGTTAAAAAGAGAAAAAGAACTTTTAATGGAGAATAATAAAGAGTTAAGACGTAACTGGCAAACAGCTAAGTATAAACTTTTAGATTTAGAGCAAAAATATTTAGATTCTCAAGTTAAGCTTGCCACTTCAAAAAAATCAAATAATGTTCTTTTAAAGAAAAAATAAAAGTGTATTTAGAGACTGTAAGAGATTTATGTGAAAATAAATTTTCTTACAGTCTTTTATAGTTTTAAATAAATTTATTATTTATATTAAGTAGTATATAAGACTTAATCTATCTTAAAATTCTTATAAGCTTAATTTAAAAGTAAGCTTTAATTACTAAATTGGGAAATAAAAAACTCCTTAAAAATTGTGTATCTTTATATAACTTACTTATTTATATAAAGATATAGTGAAAAATTAACTTTGATTTTAAATTTTACTTTTATATCAATTAAAAAATAAAATTATTTTTATAGGGGATATGAACATGGAATTAATTTTCTGTCCTTGAAGTAACAAGGAGTTAATTTTGTCTCTTCTAAGAATTTATAAAGTTTTTCGAAATTTCTACCTACATGCTCTATTTTGTGAGAATCTGAACCAAGGGTTATATATTTACCTCCAAGTTCTCTATAGTATGAATAGATTTCTACCATGTTTTTAAAGGAAGTTTCATCATCTAAACGAGTAGTATTAAGTTCAAGAACTTTATTTTTAGCTATTAGTGTTTTAAAAATAGCTTGGAATTTAGATTTAAAATCCTTAAGAGTCATTTCCTTATCATTATAAGTACTGTATCTACAAGGATAATCTATATGTCCTAAAGTATCAAAAATATCATAAAATTCTATGCATTTAAGCATATTATCAAGATATTCACCATAAACAACTTCTTTAGGTCTAGTATCTTGTTTTAGAAATCTAGAAAGAGTAACACCATTTATAGAATGAATAGAACCTATTATCATATCAAATTTATCTTTGTATTTTTCATAAAAGGCAAAGTTTTCATCTACATTGTTCATTGCAAGTCCAAGTTCTACACCTTGTTGCATATTTTCTCCTCTATATTTACTGTATTCCTTTAAATAACCTTCAATATCAAGTTCAGCAAATTGAGGGTGAGTTTTTAAATTATAATCTAAATGCTCTGTAGTTATTATTCCGAGATTATTTTTTTTAGCCTTCTCTAATATATCCTTAATTTTTAATTCAGAGTCAGCTGAAAATTCTGTATGTATGTGACAATCATAAAGCATTTTGTAACCTCCGCATAAATATTAGTATAATTTAATTTTATCATAACTTAGAAAAATATTAAGGGAAGCAAATTGCTTTAAGGTTTATTTAGTTATTATATTTAAGACTATCATAGGGATATTTTTGAATTTAACTTAGAAGTAAAAATAAATACTATAGTAGAATGAAGATTCTTCATTAAATTTACCTATGAATAAAATAACAAATATCTAACATAAATTTAGTGAGGAAATTTTATTAAATAAATTATTAATATATAAATTTTTGTTTTATAAGTTTTTAAATGAAAAGAGAAATAATGAAATGTAGAATTGTACTGTGTAATTGTGTATAATACAAAGTATTGAGTAAATTAACTAAGGAAAGACCTAGTTGAATTTTAGGAGAGATGAATTTTATGGAAAGAATAGAGTTACTAGCACCGGCAGGAAGTATGGAAAGTTTAATTGCTGCCATAAACAGAGGTGCTGATGCTATATATTTAGGAGGAAGCAAGTTTTCAGCAAGAGCTTATGCTTCTAACTTTGATAATGAAACAATGGAAAAGGCTGTGGATTATGCCCATACTTATGGCGTTAAGGTTTATGTTACAGTAAATACTTTAATTAAGGAAAATGAGTTTCAAGAAGCAGTAGATTACATAGGCGTTTTATATAAAATAGGAGTTGATGCTTTAATAATACAAGATGTAGGATTAGCTAAAAGAATAAGAGAGGTATATCCAGATTTTGAATTACACGCTTCAACTCAAATGAGCATACATAATGGAGAAGGAGCACTTTTCTTTAGAGAAAATGGATTTTTTAGAATTGTTTTATCAAGAGAACTTACTTTAGATGAAATTAAATATATTTCAAAGGACTTAGGAATAGAAACTGAGATATTTGTTCATGGAGCCTTATGTGTTTGCTATTCAGGACAATGTTTAATGAGTAGCTTAATAGGAGGAAGAAGTGGTAATAGAGGAAGATGTGCTCAAAGTTGTAGACTTCCATATACACTAATTAGAGAAAAAGATAAGAAAGAGACTAAAGGATTCCTTTTAAGTCCTAAGGATATTTGTACTATTGAAAATGTAGAGGACTTGATAAAAACAGGAACTAGCTCTTTAAAGGTTGAAGGAAGAATGAAGAGACCTGAGTATGTTGCTGGAGTTATAGAATCTTATAGAGAAGCTATAGATAATTCTTATAGAAATATTAAAAAGTCTCAAGAGGGAAATAAGCTTAAACTTAAAAAGTTATTTAATAGAGAAGGTTTTTCTACAGCATACATGTATAAAAATGTTGGGAAAGATATGATGGCTTTTAAAACTCCAAGAAATACAGGAGTTTTACTTGGAGAAGTTCTAAAAAATGGAGAAGTCCTTTTATTAGATGATCTTTCATTAAAAGATGGAATAAGAACTAATGATGATGGATTTACTGTAAGTAAAATACTTATGGGAAATAGAGAGGTTACTGAAGCTAAAAAGGGGGATAAGGTAAAAATATTCCCTAAAAAATATAAAGCTAATGATAAGCTTTATAAAACTTCAGATACTAAGCTTTTAAATGAATTAAAGACCTCTTATGAAAATCCATATGAGAGAAAGATAAACTTAAAGGCTTATATGAAATTTAAGGTTAATGAACCTATGGAACTTACTGTGGAGTACAATGGAAATTACTTTACAAAGACTGGTGATATGGTTCAAGTTGCAGTAAATAGACCTATGGATAAGGAAAAAGTTGAAAAGAACTTAAAGAAATCTGGAGATATTCCTTATGAAATAAGTGAAATAGAATACGTAACTTTTGAAGATGGTTTTGCAGCAGTTTCTTCTATAAATAATTTAAGAAGAGAAGTTTTAGAAGAGATAAGAAATTCTGAGATTAAAAAATACAAAAGAGTTATAGAAAAACAAAATAATATAGAACTTAATGAAAAGAATGGTGAAATGCCAGAGGTTTTAGTTGTTGTAAATACTAAGGAACAATTAAGAGCTTCAATAGATTGTGGAATCAAAAATATTGCTTTAGATATCTTTGGAAAAAATCAAGGGCAACTTAATAAGAATGCTATAAAAGAATTCAAAGTTGAAGGAATTAATCTTTATATAAAAGCACCTACAATAATAAAAGAAGAGTTTGAAACAATAAGTAATATAATAGAAGAGAATCTTAACTTAATAAAAGGTTTAGTTACAGCTAATACTGGAATAATAAATAGATTTAAGGATAAAACAAATATTATAGGTGATTATAAACTTAATATATTTAATTCTTATGGTATGAAGTTTTATAATGAACATATGATGGGAAGCTGTTTAAGTTTAGAATTAAATAAAAAAGAGTTAAATAAAATGCTTAAGAAGTATTCTAAGGGAGCTCAAATCTTTGTTTATGGAAGACCAGAGGTTATGGTTAGTGAATATTGCCCAATAGGAAGTACCTTTGGTGGAAAATGTACTTCAAAAAATTGTGATAATCAATGTGTAAGTAGTACATTTACTTTAAGAGATAGAATGAATCAAGATTTTGTTATAAGAACTGATATATTCTGTAGATCACACATATACAATACAGTACCTGTTAACTTAATTCAGGAAATTGATGAAATAAAATCTTTAGGAGTAGATTCTTTTAGATTAGACTTTGTAGATGAAAATTATGAAGAGGTTAGACAGGTTATTGAAGCTCTAAATAAGGAAGAAGCTTTAAGATTAAAGGATTATACTAAAGGTCACTTTAAAAGAGGCGTTGAGTAAAGGGGATTAAAGTATGAACGATAGAGTTTTAAGAGTTTTAGAATTTAATAAAATTAAGGAATTGGTTAAGGGATATGCCATTACAAAATCAGCTAAGGAGATGGTTTTAGATCTTAAACCATATGATTCTGTTTATGATGTAAAAGAACATTTAGAAGAAACAAAAGAAGCTTTAGATATTTTAATGAGAAAAGGAAATCCTCCTTTCGAAGGGCTTTATGATGTTAAGGAAGCTATAACAAGAGCTGAAAAAGGTGGAGTTTTAAGTATAGAGGGCTTACTTAGAATAGGAAATATGTTATCTGTAACAAGAAAACTTTCTGACTTTTTAGCTAGAAAAGAAGAGGAAGAAGAGCATAGAATCCTAGAAGGAATGAGAGAAGGACTTATAGTACTTAGAGGTGTAGAAAGTGCCATATCAAAGGCCATAGTAAGTGAAGATGAAATTGCAGATTCTGCAAGTGATAAGCTTTATAGTATAAGAAGAAGCTTAAAAGAAAAGAATTCATCTATAAGAGATAAAGTTAATTCTATAGTAAGAAGTAATGCTCAATATCTTCAAGATTCCTTATACACAGTTAGAGGAGATAGATATGTTATTCCTGTAAAAGCTGAATATAAATCTCAAGTTCCAGGACTTGTTCATGATCAAAGTTCAACAGGGGCTACACTTTTTATAGAACCAACGGCTTTAGTAAACTTAAATAACGAAATAAAAGAACTTATGCTAAAGGAAAGAGCTGAGATTGAGAGAATATTAGCAGAATTATCAGCCTTAGTATATAAAAATATTGATGTTATAAAAGTTAACTTTAATATAATAGTTGAATTAGATTTTATATTTGCAAAGGCTAAATATGGTAGTGATTTAGGTGGAACAATGCCTATAGTAAATGAAGAAGGAGTAATAGATTTAATGGATGCAAGGCATCCACTAATTCCTAAAGATAAAGTTGTTTCTTCTGATATTTATTTAGGAAGAGAATTTACAACATTACTTATAACAGGGCCAAATACTGGTGGTAAAACTGTAACCTTAAAGACTACAGGGCTTATTGAACTTATGGGGTTAAGTGGACTTTTAATACCAGCAAGTGAAAATTCAAGCATAAGCTTCTTTGAAGAGATATTTGCAGATATAGGAGATGAGCAAAGTATAGAGCAAAGCTTATCAACTTTTTCTTCTCATATGACTAATATAGTTAAAATAATGGAGAAAGCAAATAATAAGAGTTTTGTACTTTTTGACGAACTTGGGGCTGGAACAGACCCTACAGAGGGAGCTGCACTTGCTATTTCAATATTAGAAAACTTAAGAGCAAGAGGATGTAGAATAATGTCTACAACTCACTATAGTGAATTAAAGGGATATGCATTAAAAACTGAAAATGTTGAGAATGCTTCTGTTGAGTTTAATGTTGAAACCTTAAGACCAACTTATAGACTTTTAATAGGAGTTCCAGGGAAATCAAATGCTTTTGAAATTTCAAGAAGATTAGGTCTTAAAGATAATATCATAGAAGAAGCTAAAAAGGTTATTTCTACTGAATCACTTCAATTTGAAGATTTAATACAATCACTTCAAGAAAAGAGTATAAAAGCAGAAAATGATGCTAGAGAAGCTGCTATATTAAGAAATGATGCAGAAAAATATAAGAATAGATATAAAGAGAAATTTGAAAGAATTGAAAGCGTAAGAGATAATGTTTATGCAGATGCTAGAAGAGAAGCAAAGCAAATTTTAGATTCAGCTAAGGAAGAGGCTGATGCTATTCTTAAAAATATGAGAGACCTAGAAAGAATGGGGATTTCTAGTGATGCAAGAAGAAAGCTTGAAGCTGAAAGAGGAAAGCTTAGAGATAAAATAAGTGATGCAGAAGCTAGGCTTCAAAAGAAAAAAGAAGAGCAAAAGGGAGAAGAACTTAAAAAGATTGAGGTTGGAATGGAAGCCTTATTACCTTCAATAAACCAAAAAGTCATAGTTCTTTCTAAGCCAGACAATAAAGGTGAAGTTCAAGTTCAAGCTGGAATTATGAAAATAAATGTTAAGGCTAAGGATTTAAGAGTAGCCAAGGAAACTAAAGAAGAAAAGAAAATTAAAAAGAGAGAAGCAAGATTAAACTTAAGACAGGTGGATCCATCAATAGACTTAAGAGGTATGGATTCAGAAGAAGCTTGTTACACTGCAGATAAGTATTTAGATGATGCTTATGTTGCAGGAAGAGGAGAAGTAACTTTAGTTCATGGAAAAGGTACTGGTGTTTTAAGAAAAGCTATAAACGATATGCTAAAAAAACATCCTCATGTAAAATCTCACAGACTAGGTGAGTATGGAGAGGGTGGAACAGGAGTTACTGTTGTAATATTAAAATAAATTTTTAATATTAAATTATGACTTAACTTAGGTTTTGATTTATATAAATTTAAGTTAAAAATAAAATCAATAATAGTTTAAAAAATAATATTAAGAGTTCGTCTAAATTTTTTATTAGTAGATTTAAATAAACTACGCTTATAAAGAATTTTAGATGGGCTCTTTTTTAGATACAATTTATTAAAAAAAGCATAGGTATATTTATGATATAATCAATTTAAACTTTGAGAATTATGTAAAATTGGTATAGAGGGGGCTGTTAGGTGAAAGCAAAAAAGAAAAATAAAAAAATTAAACTTAATGAAGGTAGAGTATTAGCTTTTTTATTAGCCATAGCAATATTATTTTTAGCTTTATCAGGTAGATTGCTTTACATAAGTATATTTAGATCAAAAGATTATAAGGCTATGGCAGAAGAACAATGGACCAATGAAATACAAATAGATGCTAGAAGAGGGCGTATCTTAGATAGAAACAATAGGGAGTTAGCAGTTACTGCAAACGTATTTAGAGTAGATTTAGATTTAATAACCTTAAGAAAATATATTGATAAGAAAGATACTGATAATATTGAAATTGCAAAATTATTAGCTGAAGCTTTAGAGATGGATGAAGAAAAGGTTTTATCAAGAATAGAACTTACATATCCATCAGGAAATCCAGCAAACTCTGCTACCTTAATAAGAAGAATAGAAAAGGAAAAGGCTGATAAGGTTAAAGAGCTAGATATAAATGGAGTAATAGTATCAGAGGATACAAAAAGATATTATCCTAATGGAGATTTTCTTTCTCATACTTTAGGAACAACTAATGCAGATGGAGAAGGATTAAGTGGATTAGAACTTTATTATAATGAAGAACTTATGGGAATCCCAGGAGTAAGAGTTAGTGAAGTCTCTGGAAATAGTACTTCAAATCCTTATTCTGAAACAAGTTTTACTCCACCTGTAGATGGAAAAGATATGACTTTGACAATAGATGAGAATATACAATACTTTGTTGAAAAGGTAGCTGAAGATGCCTTAAAGAAACATAATGCAGACTCAGTAAGCATTGCAGTTATGAACCCTAATAATGGAGAAATTTTAGGAATGGTAAATAAACCTGGATTTAATCCTAATAATCCTTATGAGGGTAGTGAGGCATTTAAGGGGAAAGATGAATCAGCAAAACTACAAAACATGTGGAGAAATACAATTGTTTCAGATGCCTTTGAGCCAGGTTCAATATTTAAAATAATAACTTCTATAGCAGCCATAGAGGAAAATATAGCAGGAAAAGATGAGGTTTATTATTGTGATGGTAGTTTAAATGTAGCAGGGA
This sequence comes from Clostridium sp. 16K-1-R1, assembly GCF_023921145.1. NCBI lineage: Bacteria > Bacillati > Bacillota > Clostridia > Eubacteriales > Clostridiaceae > Clostridium > Clostridium sp. 16K-1-R1. Next base: position 2,376,001 of record NZ_CP046515.1, on the reverse strand, counting down.
AAAATATAAAATGTTGGAAACCTGGTGGACATGGAGTACAAAATTTTAACCAAACATTAGAAAATTCATGTAATGTTGCTTTTATGGAAATGGGTGCAAAATTAGGAGCAGAAAAGTTAAATGAATATATTAAACTTTTTGGATTTGGAACTCAATCAGGAATAGATTTACCGGGAGAAGCTACAGGAATAGTTAAAAATGTAGAAGATATAAGTGCTGTGGATTTAGCAACTATATCCTTTGGACAAACTAATACAATGAATGGTATTCAGTTTATGACAGCCTTAAATGCTGTTGCAAATGGAGGAGATTTAATTCAGCCTCATATTATGAAAGAATTAAGTCATAAGGATGATAATGGGACAAAAATTATAGATGAAGTTTTTGTGCCTAAAATACAAGAAAATATAGTAGATGAAAAAAGTACTATGAGAGTTAAAGAGGCCTTAGAATCTACTGTTTCTAATGGATCTTCAAAGGATGCTGGTATTGAAGGAATAAAAGTAGCAGGAAAAACTGGTACAGCAGAAAAGGTAGATCCTGAAACAGGTACTTATGGAGCAGGGTATATAGCGTCCTTTGCTGGATTTGCACCATATGATAATCCACAAGTATCTTTAATAGTAATAATAGATAATCCTAAAAATGGAGAACATTTTGGAGGAATTGTTGCAGCTCCTTTTGCAGGAGAATTATTTAATAATATATTTAACTATATTTCATTAAATGAAGGGCAATTAGATGCGAAAGATGAAAGTGTAATAATCCCTGATTTAAGAGGAGATAAGGTAACTAGTGCTGAAAAAACTTTAAATGAATTAGGAGTTAATTGTGTAATTGAAGGGGATGGAACCTTTGTTACTTCAGTTACACCTATACCAGGCTATAAGGTTAAAAAGGGTGATAGTATAACCTTGTATGCTGGAAGTAGATTTGATAGAAATGAAAAGGAAATAGTAGTTCCTGATTTTAGAAAATTAAATAAGGAAGAGGCAGAAGAAATTTTAAAATCCTTAGGATTAAAGGGAGAATTTGAAGGAGAAGGTGAAATTAAGGAACAGAGCATAAGTGCAGGAGAAATAATAAAAAGTGGAGATAAGATTAAGTTTAAATTAGAAGGATAAAACTTTAAAAATAAAGAGTTATATCAAATAACATATAATAAATATTATAAACCTCTTAATGTTTATAAGATTTATTATTAACTTTTTGATATAACTCTTTTTTACTTTAAAAGATAAATACTTTTTTTATGAAGTTTTAAGGATTATAATAAAATAGAATTTTGTTAATAAATAATGGATAAATTTTTATAAAACTAGGAGTAAATTTATTTTAATAAGTTTTAGGGAGGAGAAATTTGTGATTTTAATTAGTGGGTGTTTGTGTGGAGTTAATTGTAAATACAATGGTGAAAATAATTTAAATGAAAATATATTAAAGCTTCTTAAGGAAGGAAAAGCAGTGATTGCCTGTCCAGAACAATTAGGAGGACTAAAAACTCCAAGAATACCAAGTGAAATAGTGGGTGGAACAGGAAAAGATGTACTAGAAGGAAAGGCAAAAGTACTTGGTAAGGATGGAGCTGATGTTACAAAAGAATTTCTTAAAGGGGCTTATGAAACTTTAAATATAGCAAAGAGCATAAATGCAGAATATGTAATTTTAAAAGCAAAAAGTCCATCTTGTGGTCTTGGAGTTATATATTCAGGAAATTTTAATGGAGAGAAAAAAGAAGGAAATGGGGTAACTTGTGAACTTCTACTTCAAAATGGATTTAAAGTTAAAACAGAAAATGATTTTTAGGAGGAATGTATAGATGAATAAGGATATGAGAGATAAAGCTAGAGAACTTTATAATGGAAGTTGTAGAGTATGTAAAGTTTGTAATGGAGTAGCATGTGCAGGAGAAGTTCCTGGCATGGGAGGAAAAGGAACAGGAGATTCTTTTATAAGAAATGTAGCGGCCTTAGAGGAAATAAAACTTAATATGAGAACAATTCATGATGCTAAAAACCCTACTACAAATATTGAAATTTTCGGTAAGAATATGGAGTTACCACTTTTTGCAGCTCCTATAACAGGAACTATGTTAAATATGGGTGGAAAAGTTAGTGAAAGAGAATATATTGAGGGAGTAGTTAAGGGATGCTTAGATTCAGGTATATATCCTATGGTAGGAGATACAGCAGTAGACTTATGTTTAGCTACTAATTTAGAAGTAATAGAAGAATATAATGGACAAGGAATTATATTTATAAAACCTTGGAAAAATGAAGTTGTAATAGAAAAAATAAAAATGGCAGAAAAAGCAGGAGCCTTTGCTGTAGGCGTGGATATAGATGCAGCTGGACTTATAACTTTAGCTATGAATGGAAAACCAGTTGAACCTAAAAACTTAGAGGAAATAAAAGAATTAGTAAATTCAACAAAATTACCTTTTATATTAAAGGGAATAATGACGCCAGATGAGGCTGAATTAGCAGTAGAAGCAGGAGTAGATGCCATAGTAGTATCTAATCATGGAGGAAGAGTTTTAGATCAAACTCCAGCCTCATGTGAAGTGCTACCAGAGATAGCAGCTAGAGTTAAAGGAAAAGTTAAAATTTTAGTTGATGGTGGAGTAAGAACTGGAGTTGATATATTAAAAATGATAGCCTTAGGTGCTGATTGCGTTTTAATAGGAAGACCTTTTATAACAGCTACCTTTGCTCATGGAGCTAAAGGGGTAGAAGAATATGTGAATTCTTTAAAAGGTGAATTAAAATCAGCTATGGTATTAACAGGATGTAACTCAATAGAAAATATAGATAATAGAGTTATTTACAAAGGAGAGAATTAACTTATGAAAGTTTTTGCACATAGAGGATTTAGTTATAGATATCCAGAAAATACTTTGTTAGCATTTAAAGAGGCTTTAAAATTAGATATATATGGAATAGAGCTTGACGTGCACAAAAGTAAAGATGGAAAATTGGTAATAATACATGATGAGGATATAAAAAGAACTTTTAATGGAAATGGAAAAGTTAAGGATTATACTTTTGAAGAACTTAGAAGCTTTAAGTGTAATAAAGAAGGCTTTGAAAATAATGATGATTGTAAAATCTCCTTATTAGAAGATGTTTTTAATCTTATAAAAGATAAGGATATAGTTTTAAATATAGAAATTAAAAATGATGTAATAGATTATGAAAATATTGAGAAGGATGTATTAGATTTAATAAAGGAATATAATCTAGAAAGAAAAATACTTATTTCAAGTTTTAATCATAAGGCCTTAGAAAAAGTTAAAAAGTTAAATGGAGATATTAAATTAGGGGTACTTTATGAAAAAGAAATGCCTAATATTCTTGATATTGCTAAAAGTTTAAATGCATATGCAATACACCCTGCTAAATCCCTTGTTTCAGAAGAACTGGTAGAAAAAGCACATAATGAAGGTGTAAAAGTCAATGTTTATACAGTAAATGAAAAAGAGGATATAGATAAACTTAAAAATTATGGAGTAGATGCTATATTTACAGATCAGGCTAAAATGGCTTTAGAGTACTTAAAATAACAAGTAAATTTTAAAAGCCATTTATATTAATACTAAATAATAAACCTTATAAATTATTAAATTTCACCAATAATTTATAAGGTTTATTTTATAATATTACTCTTTAATATAATATATTTTTTTAAATAAAATCAAAAAAATAAATAATTTTTAATATTTATTGTAATAAATATTATGTTATTTGAATAAACATATATAGGATAAATATAGTTAAGGAGGAAGTATGAAAGTTAGGGCTATAAAAAGTTTTTTAGCAACTACAATGGCAATGACTTTTTTAGTTAGTATGGCACAAGGATCTATATTAACTAAGGCAAATACTATAAATAATATGAAATATGTAACAGAAGCATTTGGAGCAATTCCAACAGAAGAACAGGTTAGCTATCAAAAAGAGGAACTTACAGCATTTATACACTTTGGTGTGAATACCTTTACAGGAAGAGAGTGGGGAGATGGAACAGAAAATCCAGAAATTTTTAACCCTACTAATTTAGATGCTGATCAATGGGTAAAAACTTTGGCAGATGCAGGCTTTGGAAGGGTTATATTAACTGCAAAACATCATGATGGATTTTGTTTGTGGGATAGTGCATATACAAAGCATGATGTAGCTAGTAGTCCTTGGAAAAATGGAAAGGGAGATGTGGTTAAAGAGGTTTCAGAAGCTTGCGCTAAATATAATATAAAATTTGGAGTTTATTTATCACCATGGGACCAAAATTCAGAACATTATGGAGAAGGTAATGGTGGTGATTATAATGAGTTTTACATGAATCAGCTAAGGGAGTTATTAACTAACTATGGACCTATAGCTGAAGTTTGGATGGATGGAGCAAAGGGATCAAATGTTAAGCAAGAATATAACTTTGAAGAATGGTTTGCTCTTATAAAAGAATTACAACCAGAATGTTTAATATTTAGTCCACAGGGTCCAGATATTAGATGGATTGGAAATGAAAAAGGATATGCAGGAGAGCCTTGCTGGTCAACTATAGATATTGAAAAAATGAAAGAAAGGGAAAATCCAACATATTTGAATAATGGAGAAGAAGGTGGATCAGATTGGGTAGTTGGAGAATCAGATGTATCAATAAGACCAGGTTGGTTTTACCATGAATCTCAAGATAATGAAGTTAAATCCTTAGAAAAAATGATGGATATTTATTTTAAATCCATAGGGAGAAATTCAGTTTTATTATTAAATGTTCCCCCTAATAAGGAAGGAAAGTTACATGAAAATGATGTTAATAGATTAAAGGAATTTGGTGAAACAATTAAAGAGTTATTTAATGATGATTTAGCTTTAAATAAAGAGGTAATAGTAGATAGTTTTGCTAATAGGGATGAGACATATGGTGCAAATAAAATTGTAGATGGAGATTATGATACCTATTGGGCACCAGATAATAGTAGTAAAACAGGTACTATTGAAATAGATCTAGGTGGAAGTAAAGAATTTGATGTTATTTCTTTGCAAGAGTATATACCATTAGGTCAAAGAGTATCTAGTTTTAATATAGAAGTGTTACAAGGAGAAAATTGGAATAAGGTTTATGAAGGAAAAACAATAGGATATAAAAGACTTATTAGAATATCCCCAACTAAAGGAGAAAAAATAAGAATTAATATAACTGGTTCATTAGAAGTGCCACTTATAAATAATGTTGGAGTTTATAAACAACCTATTAGTATAGAACTTCCATCAGGGCCACCAGCTGGATTGAAAGTATTAAATGATGATAATAAGGGGAATGAATTAGAACAATTTAACTTTAGTGATGGATGGGTATATGAGACTATCCATGGAGAAAATGATTTAGGTGGAGATGCTCACTATACAAGTAAAACTAATGCTACAGTTAATATTAAATTTAATGGAACTAAGTTTTTCTTATCAGGAACAAAGGATTCAGGACATGGAATAATGGAAATTTCCATAGATGGTGAAAATCCAGTAGAGGTTGACTTATATTCTCCTAATAGAAAATCTAAAGAGATAGTCTTTGAAAGTGAAGATTTAAGTGATGGAGAGCATGAAGTTACGGTTAAATGTACTGGAAGAAAGAATTCAAGTTCTAGAGGGACAGCGGCTCATATAGATGGAGCTTATGTATTAGACAATGGTGGAAAAGGTATGGTTGAATTTGAAAAGGTAGGATACGAAGTAAGTGAAAATATAGGAACTGCTACTTTTAAGGTTATAAGAAAAGGCGGAAGTAATGGTAAGCTTGAAGTTAACTATGATACTTTAGCTGGCACTGCTTTAAATGGAGTTGATTATCAAACATGGTCTGGTACTTTAGCATTTAATGAAGGTGAAACAGAAAAAACTTTTGATATAACAATCATTGATGATAAGGAAAAAGAAGAGCCTAAGGAATTCTATTTAAAATTAAGTGATCCAATAGGTGGAATATTAGGATTTAATTCAAGAGCTACAGTTACTATTAATGATGATGAGCAAATTAAAATAGAAACAAAGGATACTGGTGATGGATTACATCAATTTAATTTTTCAGGAGGATGGAATAAAGAGACTGATGGAGCATGGACAAACAATATGAATTCAACTTTCTCTATCAAGTTTAGAGGAAAGCAAATTTCTTTAATAGGAGCAAAGGATCCTAATCATGGAATTTATGAAATTTCAATAGATGGAGGAGAATTTGTAGAAGTTGATGCTTATGCAGAAAGTAGGGTTACAAATCAAGTAATATATGAAAGTGAAGTATTAACTTCTGGAGAGCATATTTTAAACTTTAGATTAAAGGGTGAAAATCCACATGGAGGTAGAGCTGATGGTCAATTGAATTATGCTCTAGTGGATACCAGTGAAGACAATTTAGTTGAGCCAGAAATGCCTACAACAGATTTAAACAAAGATGGCAAAGTTGATATTGGTGACTTATCATTAGCATCTAAACATTATGGGGAAAATATTAAAGAGTATGATATAAATGGTGATGGAGTTATTGATGAATTTGAACTTAATTCTATAACGAATGATATATTAAAATAATTTTTATGTGCTGTATCTAATTATGTCTAAAAATTTTAAGTGTTTAATCATTTTTAAAATTTTTACATAAAGATACAGCCTATTTATTACATATATTTATAATAAATGCGAAAATGCATTAATAAATATAATGATTACTTTAGTAGGGGGAGAATTTATGAAAAGGAAATTCTTAAAGAAAATAGCTCTAATAGTTTCTTTAATGGTAGTTGGGCAATCAGTTTATACTTTTGCTAAGTCTAGTAGATTTAATGAAGTAGAAAAAAGCACTTTAAATGAAAATATTGATCTAGATAAATTAGCTTTATGGTATGATGAGCCTGCTACAAACTGGGAAAATGAGGCCCTTCCAATTGGAAATGGTTATATGGGTGGAATGATTTTTGGAAGTGTAGCAAGTGAAAGAATACAATATAATGAAAAAACTCTATGGTCTGGTGGACCAGGAGCATGGGAAGGTTATAATGGGGGAAATAAAGAAGGTGCTTGGGAAGCTGTACAAGAAATAAGAAAAATATTAGCTGAGGGTGGAACTCCTTCAAATGATTTATATCAAAGAGTATGTGGGGATCAAAGAGCTTATGGAGCTTATCAAAATTTTGGAGACATATTCTTAGATTTTAAGTCTCATGAGGAGAGTAAGGTAACTAATTATAGAAGAGAGCTTAATATAGAGGAATCTTTATCTACAGTTAAATATAACTATAAGGGTGTTAATTATGAGAGAGAATATTTTTGTAGTTATCCTGATAATGTAATGGTTATTAAATTAAAGGCTGATAAAGCTTCTTCGCTAAATGTAGATGTTAGAAATGAAGGCGCCCATAATGGGAAGAATCTTTCTGTAGAAAATAATACTTTGATATTAAGTGGTGCAATAGAAGATAATGGAATGAAATATGAATCTCAAATTAAGGTTATTAATACTGGAGGATCAATTCAAGATAAAGAAGATAGAATAAGTGTTGAAAATGCAGATGAAATAACAATAATAATGAGTGCAGGAACAGATTATATAAATGAATATCCAACTTATAAAGGAGAAGACCCACATTCAGCAGTAACTGAAAGAATTAATAATGCTGTAAATTTAGGATATGATGAATTAAAGAGTAGGCACATAGAAGATTATAAAAATTTATTTGATAGAGTAAATTTAAATTTAGGAGAACTTAAATTAGATAAGCCTACTGATGAAATGCTTAATGAATATAAAACAAATCAATCCAATAGCTTAGAAACTTTATTTTTCCAATATGGTAGATATTTGCTTATTTCCTCTTCAAGGGAAGGAAGTTTGCCAGCTAATTTACAAGGAGTTTGGAATAATTCTAATAATCCACCTTGGAGTTCGGATTATCATTTTAATGTAAACATACAGATGAATTATTGGCCAGCAGAGGTTGCTAATTTATCTGAAACTGCCATTCCATTAGTTGAATATATAGAGAGTTTAAGAGAACCAGGAAGAAAGACGGCAGAAATGCATTGTGGAATAGAAGGGGCAATGGAAAATAAAAATGGATGGACAGTAAATACAATGAATAATCCTTTCGGCTTTACAGCTATGGGATGGGAATTTGATTGGGGATGGGCTCCTACTTCTAATGCTTGGATAAGCCAAAATCTTTGGGAGCATTATAATTTTACTGATGATAAGGATTATTTAAGAGAAAATATATATCCTATTATGAAAGAAGCTGCACAGTTTTGGACTCAATTTTTAGTTGAATATACTCATAGTGATGGAAAAACCTATTTAGTTTCTTCACCAAGTTATTCTCCAGAACATGGTCCTAGAACTGTAGGAACAACTTTTGACCAAGAACTTATTTGGCAATTGTTCACAGATACTATAAAAGCTAGTGAAACTTTAGGAATAGATGAAGAGTTTAGAGCAGAACTTGAAAATAAGAGGGAGAGATTATTAAAACCTCAAATAGGTAAACATGGACAAGTTCAAGAATGGAAAGATGATATAGATGATCCAAATAATAATCATAGACATATTTCTCATCTTGTAGGACTTTATCCAGGAACTCAAATAAATCAAAAAGATACTCCTGAACTATATGAAGCAGCTAAGGTTACTATGAATCATAGAGGGGATGGAGGAACAGGATGGTCTAAAGCTAATAAAATAAATCTCTGGGCTAGATTATTAGATGGAGATAGAGCCCATAGATTATTAGAAAATCAATTAACAACAAGCACTTTAGAAAACTTATTTGATACTCATCCACCTTTCCAAATTGATGGTAATATGGGAGCTGTTTCTGGAATGGCTGAAATGCTTGTACAAAGTCATTTAGGAACAATAAATCCATTGCCAGCATTACCAACAGCATGGGAAGATGGAAGCTTTGATGGATTAAAGGCTAGAGGAAATTTTGAGATTTCAGCTAACTGGAATAATAATTCATTAAATCTCCTAAAAATAAAATCTGGTTCAGGAAATGATTGTTATTTAGAATATCCAGGAATAACAGAAGCTATTATAACTGATGCTAATGGAAATAAAATAACTCCAGAGGTTGTTTCAGAAAATGTAGTTAAGTTCCCAACAGAAGTTAATGGAGAATATAAGGTTGAAGGAATGCCTATGGAGAAACCAGAAAAGGTTAATGGATTAAAAGCTTTAAGAAATGGAGATAACTCTGTTTCATTAAAATGGAATAAAACAAAATTTGCAGAAGGTTATGATGTTTATAGAAAAGGTGAAGGGGACTTTGAATTAATAGCTGAAGATGTAAAAACAGAAGAGTTTATTGATGAAAATGCTCCGTTAAATGATAGTTATAGTTATTTATATTATGTAGTGGCAAAGAATTCAGAGGGACTAGGAGAGGCATCAGAAAAGGTTGCAGTTGAAACCAGTGTTTATTTAAGTGAATTAGAATGGAAAAGTGCATCTACTGGATATGGAGAAATACAAAAAGATGCTAGTTGTGATGGAAATACAATAACTTTAAAAGGTGAAAATGGAGAGAAGGTTTCTTATGATAAAGGAATAGGAACCCATGCTCATTCAGAGATAGTATATAGTTTAGAAGGATTAGATTACTATGATTATTTTGAAACCTTTGTTGGGGTAGATCAAGAAATGGCTGGTACTGTAGCATCTATATCCTTTGAAGTTTATTTAGATAATGAGAAAGTTTTTGATAGTGGATTAATGACAGGAGATACTACACAAAAACATGTTAAAGTGCCTATAGCAGGTAAGAATACACTTAAATTAGTTGTAAAAGATGGGGGAGACAGTATAGGCTCAGACCATGGAAGTTTTGGAGACGCTAAGTTAACAAAAGTTCATGCTGCTAGTAATGCAGATCTTAAATCTCTAAATATTAATGGAAATCCTCTAGAAGAATTTAATGGAAGTAAATATGAATATTCTTATGATCTTAAAAAGGGAGAAAACTTACAAAATTTAAATGTTGAAGCAGAAGCTTTTACTTCAGAGGCTAAGATTGAAATTACAAAACCAGAAGAACTCCCAGGGGAGGCAGTAGTAAGAGTTACATCTAAGGATGAAACTATGCATAAAGAATACAGAGTTTTAATAAATCCATATGTAATTGTGGAAGAAAGCATAATTGCTTATTATAACTTTGAAAATTCTTCTAACTTAGGAGAAGATAGTTCTAAAAATAGTTTTCATGGAGAAGTAAATGGTACAGTTACTCAAGGAGAGTCAAAGGATGGAAAAGCTGCTAATTTTGGTGATGGATATATAAGTGTTGAAAGCAATGATTCATTAAAATTAGATGATAATTTAGTTATAGAAACTGAAGTTTATTTAGATGAATACACTAATTATTGGCAAAAGATAGCTCAAAAAATAAATAATGGGACAGGAAAAGGTGGATTCTTAATAGATGTATCTCCTGAAGGAAAATTAAGATTCCATGCTGAAGGGTCAATAACTCAATTTATATCTAATAAAGCAATTCCTTTAAATGAATGGACAAATATAAAAGTTATTTTTGAACATTCAAAGGGTGAAGCATCTATTTATATAAATGGAGAGTTAGATAAGACAGTAAAGCCAAGTTCACCTTTAGAAGTTAGTGATTTACCACTTATTATAGGTGCTGATTCTAATGGCAGTGATAAATTGAAAGGGAAAATGAATAATTTAACTATTTCTTCAATAGAGCGTAGAGTAGCTAGTAGCAATGCTAGTTTAAGTGATATTTCTATTAATGGTGAAACTATGGAAGGTTTTAAAAAGGATGTGTTTGACTATGAAATAGATTTAGAAGATAGAAATAAAATTAATTTAAGGGGGTCTTTATCAAAATTTATTTTGAGAAAGTCCTCTTTATTTATATAAGACATTAAAGTTTATGAATAATAAAATGAATTTTGGAGATAATACTTAAAAGGAGGGATGATGATGGAAAATTTACAAGTAAATCAAAGAGAAAAAAAGACTAGACATTCAAGTAGACAGTGCAGAAGAAAGGGATTAGTTCCTGGAGTTATATACGGAAAAGGAATTAATAATTTCTTATTTGAAATAGGAGAATTAGAACTTAATCATGCTCTTTCTGTAACTGGTGAACATGGACTTTTAAGCATAAATTCACAAGAGGGTTCTTTAAATACTCTTATAAAAGAAGTTCAAAGAGATCCTGTAACTAGAAGGGTATTACATATAGATTTAGAAAAAGTTGAAGGTAATGAAGAAATAGAAACAGCTGTTCCTATAAATTACGTTGGAGAAGAATACATAAATAAATTAGATGCAGTGTTACAAAAGAATCTAGATAGCATAAAGGTAAAGTGCTCTCCATCTAATATTCCAAAGGGAGTAAATTTAAATGTGGGAAGAGCTAAGCCAGGAGATCAATTTAAGATTGCAGATGTAGAATTTGGAAATGAAATAACAGTAGTTGATGATTTAAATTCTATAGTAGCTTCTGTAAGTTATGATCAAAAGATAATAACTCAAGAGGTAGTGGATCAAGAAGTAGCTGAAAATAGAGCTAAAAAGGAAAGTTAATATAAGCTTAATATAAATTAGGGTAAAAATGGGATTATTTTGTTTACAGTTCCATTTTTACTTTTTTTTGTTTTCAAATTTCAAAATATTGTAGTATAATATCTGTGAAAATAAAATATAAAATCCTTATAGAGATTTAAAGGGGAGATAGTGCAGTGTATAGAGAAAAATATGAAGAATGGCTAAATTCTGATATTATTTCTGAGGAAATAAAGGCGGAATTAAGAGACGTAAAAGAAGATAAGGAAATAGAAGATAGATTTTATAAGGAATTAGATTTTGGTACTGGTGGATTAAGAGGTATTATTGGTGCTGGGACTAATAGAATGAATATCTATACTGTAGGAAAAGCTACTCAAGGATTTGCAGATTATTTAAATGATAATTATGCGGGGGAAAAATCTGTTGCAATAGCTTATGACTCAAGAAATATGTCTAAGGAGTTTGCAAAAGCGGCTGCTTTAACTCTTTGTGCAAATGGAATAAAGGTTAATCTTTTTGAATCTTTAAGACCGACTCCAATGTTATCCTTTGCAGTAAGAGAATTAAATTGTAAGGGTGGTATTGTTATAACAGCATCACATAATCCAAAACAATACAATGGATATAAAGTTTATGGAGATGATGGATGTCAATTAACAGATGCTCCTGCAAAAGCTGTTATTGGATATGTTAACAAAGTTACAGATTACGCAAACATAAAGACAATGAGTGAAGAAAAGGCTTTAGAAGAAGGACTTTTAGTTTATATTGGTGAAGAAATAGATAAAAAATATATAGATGATTTAAAAACTTTAACTATAAGAGAAGATTTAGTTAAGAAGCATGCTAAAGATTTAAAAATAATTTATACTCCAATTCATGGTTCAGGAAATGTTCCTGTAAGAAGAATATTAAAAGAGTTAGGATATGAGAATGTGTTTGTTGTTAAAGAACAAGAAATGCCAGATGGAAATTTCCCAACAGCTCCATATCCAAATCCAGAAGATCCAAAGGTATTTAAATTAGCTTTAGACATGGCTAAAGAAATTCAACCTGATATAATATTTGGAACAGATCCAGACTGTGATAGAATAGGTGTTGTTGTTAAAGACAATAATGGAGAGTACCAAGTATTAAGTGGTAACCAAACAGGAATGTTACTAACTAACTATATATTAAGTTCATTAAAGGAAATGAATAAATTACCTGAAAATGGTGCAGTTATAAAAACTATAGTTACTACAGAGTCAGTAAGAAAAATGACTGAGGAATATGGGGTAACTTTAATAGATACATTAACAGGATTTAAATATATAGGTGAAAAGATAAGAGAATTTGAAGAATCAGGTTCAAATGAATATTTATTTGGTTTTGAAGAAAGCTATGGTTACTTAGCTGGAACTTTTGCTAGAGATAAGGATGCTGTTGTAGCTTCAATGTTAATAGCTGAAATGACTTTATATTATAAAGAACAAGGAAAAACTCTTTATGATGGTTTAATAGAGCTTTATAATAAATATGGTTACTTCAAAGAAAGCTTAGTATCAATAGAACTTGCTGGAAAAGAAGGACAAGAACAAATAGCTAAGTGCATAGATGGCTTAAGAAATGATGCCCTAAAAGAAATGAATGGAGTTAAAGTTATTACATCTTTCGATTATAAGTTAAGCAAAGAAGTAAATAACTTAACTGATGAAGAAAAAGAAATAAAACTTCCAAAATCAAATGTTTTAAAATATGTTTTAGAAGATGATTCTTGGTTTGTTGTAAGACCATCAGGTACAGAGCCTAAGATGAAAATTTACTTATCAGTAAAAGGTTCAAGTTTAGAAGATTCAAAAGAAAAAACTGAAAACTTTAAAAATGCAATAATGGAAGTAATTAATGCTAAATTAAAATAGTTTAAGTTAAACAAAGAGCTATGTTAATATAACTTATATAAAACTTATAAGTTATAAATATAGCTCTTTTTATATTTTTAGAGCTTAATTCACAAAAGAGTTAATTAAAGTGTTATAATATATAACTAAAATAAGTGTTATAAGTTATAACTAAATACTAAGATGAACTAATTTTTATTTTGTGATAAAATAAAGTTCGAAATTTATGATATATAATAAAATTTAGGTTTATAAATTTTATTTTTAGATAGAATTAAAATAGTTAGTAAAAGTAGTTAAGGAGATAGATATATGAGTTTTAATACATTTGCAAAAGAAAAATTATCACAACTTTTATTTTTAGAAATAGATGGAGATGGATTTGTTAAAAGCTTAGGAAAAGATCCAAAAGAGGTTAATATAAATGAAGTTTATATCCCAATAGATCCAAAACATTTATCACAGGATGTGAAAAGTGGATATAAATTAGAATCTTTACCAATAAACTATTTAGTTGAAGGAATGTTTTTTGCTTTAGGTGGAGACAAGGATTTTAAATTTAATAAGGAGTATAAAAAATTAATTCCACTAATAGAGGATGCTATTCCATGTGTTAAAAAGATAGTAGCTGATAAGGTTAAAGAAGAAAATATGGTTGAAGCATTTATGCTTTTAAAGGGATTAACTGAAATATCAGATGAAACTGAGGTTTACGAAAATCTTCTTTTAATATGTGAATCTTTAAGAGAAAGAAATAAAGCTTACAATGAAACTCAACTAGAAATTTGTGATAAATGTAAAGCAAATAGAAGTGATTTAGCTCTTCCATATCTTTATTCAGCAATAGCTTACAATGACATGGGACAATATGATAAAGCTTATGTTGATATAAATGAATATTTAGCTAAGGGTGGAGAAAGAAATGAAATAGTTGAGGTTTTATATAATGAGATAAAAGACTCAGCTGATTATGAAGAAGGAAAAGAAGATTTAATAGAAGAACCAGAGGATGCTTTAAAAAGACTTCTTCCTTTAGCAGATAAATTCCAAGATAATGCTATTTTAAGATATTATATTGCAACAGCTTATAGAAGACTTGGAAATTTTGAAAAGGCAGTTTATTACTTAAATGAATGTTTATCAATTGATGATAGTATAGTTGAAGCAGTAAATGAAATGGGAATAAATTATGCATCTTTAGGAATATATGATGAAGCTGTTAAATATTTAAGAAAAGCCTTTGAAAGTACAAGAGATATAGAGGTTTGTACTAACTTAATAGTTTGTTATTTAAATGCAGGAAAAATAGAAGAGGCAAAGCAGCATTTAGATATAGCAAAGGCTATAAACAAGGATGATGAAATAGTAAAAGAAATAGAAACATTTATGAAAAATAATAATATTAAATAGCCTTAGGAGCGGAATATGTATAAGGAGTTATTAGGATATAAAATATTTTCAGATAATAAAGAGGAACTTTTAAAAGAGATTGAAAATAAAAAAAGAGTTAACATAATATCTGGAAATCCAGAGGTTTTATATAATGGTATAAAGAATGAATTTTTAAGAAATAGCTTTACTAAAGAGGATGCTTTAATAATTCCAGATGGAGTAGGAACTTTGCTTGCAGCTAAGATTAATGGAATAGATATTACAGAAAAAATAGCTGGAATTGAAGTTATGAATATGCTTTTAGAGGAAGCTAGAGATAAGAATTTAAAAGTGTTTTTATTAGGAGCTAAGGAAGAGACACTAATTAAATGCAAGGAAAAAATAAAAGAAAGCTATGATGGAATTAATATAGTTGGAAGTAATAATGGCTTTTTTGATTTAGACAATTGTGATGATTTAATAGAAAAAATTAATGAAAGCAAGGCTGATATACTTTTTGTTGCCATGGGAGCGCCTAGACAAGAAGTCTTTATAGAAAAATATAAGGATAAACTTTGTTGTAAGATTTTTATGGGTGTTGGTGGAAGTTTTGATGTGTTTGCTGGAAATGTAAATAGAGCACCACAATTTATGATTAACATAGGTATGGAGTGGCTTTATAGAGTAGCTAAAGAGCCTTGGAGAATAAAAAGATTAGGTAGCATACCAAAGTTCTTAGTTTTATCACTTAAGGAAAGAGGTAAAAGATAATGAAAATTTTATTTATAGCTTGTTATTCTCCTATGATAAATAATTCAGCATCAATTGAAACTCTTATGTACTTAAATAATTTATGTAATATAGAGAATAATGATGTGCATCTTTTAACTGTAGACTTTCCTAAAAACTCTATCTACTATGATGAGGAAATATTAAAGCTTTTAGATAGTAAAGTAAAGGTTCATGCTATTGAAGGTGGAAAATTATTTAATAAGATTATGCCAAAAAAATCTATAGAGGTTAAGGAAGATGAGAAGTCTTCTAACACGAAATCTAGTGGTAAAATTAAGCTTATGAGAAAAATTAAAAATAAAATAATTTTTCCTGATATGTATTATAACTGGAGTTTTAAAGCTTCAAAGTATGGCATAGAACTTATGAATAAAGAAAAGTTTGATGTTATATTTTCTATGCATGAGCCACCATCTAGTCACCTTTGTGCTTTAAGAATAAAAAAGCACTTTAAGGAGATTCCTTGGGTTTTATATTGGAGTGATCCTTGGCTTAAGGATCCCTCAAGAGAGGATATTGGCTTTATAAGAAAATTCATAGAAGGTAGACAAGAAAAATCAGTAGTATTAAATGGGGATAGACATATCTTTGTAACTGAAGAGAATAAAAAAGATTTTATGGAAAAATATAATGTAAAAGAAGATAAAATGTTTATCGTAACTAGGGGGTACAATAAAGCCATATATGAAGAAATTGAAAGGGCAGAAAAGCCAGAACTTTTAAAGGATAATAAGATAAACTTAATTTATGCTGGAGAAATTTTCAGTAAAATTAGGGATTTAAAACCTTTTATAAAAGCTTTAAAAGAATTAGAGAAAAGAGATCAGGAGCTATTTAATAGATTAAACATAATATTTTTTGGAAACATAGATGATGAAAATATTAAAGAAGAATTAAAAAAGTTTTCTAATGTTAGTGTTAATGGAAGAATTGACTATAAGGAAGCTTTAAGATACATGATACATGGAGATGTTCTTCTTGTTTTAGGAAACAAAAATTCTAAGCAAATACCTGCTAAAATATATGACTATTTAGGAACAAAGAATCTTATTATGGTTATATTAGGAGATGAAAATGATCCTATTAAGAATGTTGCACTTAATAAAGAAAAGTGTATAGTTAGTGAAAATAATTATGAGGCTATAATAGATGACTTAAATAAATGTAGGGATTTAATAGATTCAGGTAAGAAATTTAAGGCAAATGAAGAATATGAATGGAGTAGTATAGGTAAGAAGCTAAATAATATACTAAAATTAAAATAGGCAATAAGACATGACGGAGGGGTACACAATGAAAAACGAAAAGATTAAAGACTTTATAGAAGATTTAGGTTCAAGTTCATCAGCACCTGGTGGTGGGGCAGCAGCAGGGATTGTTGGAGCAGTAGGAGTTGCATTAACATCAATGGTTTATAGCTTAACTGTTGGTAAAAAAGCTTACGAAGCATTAAGTGAAGAAAATAAAAAGAAATTAGATGAAAATCTTGAAAATGCAAAAAAATCTTATAATGAAATGTTAGATTTCATGAACAAAGATGAGGAAGCTTTTACTGCGTTAATGGATTGCTATAAGTTACCTAAGGAAACTTGTGAAGAGAAAAGCTTAAGAAGTGAAAAAATAGATGAATGTACTTTAGGGGCAATGATGGTTCCATTAGAATTAAGCAGAAAAGCCTTAAAGTTTTTTGATAATGTAAAATTTGCTTCTAAGTATGGAAATAAAAATTTAATTTCAGATGCTGTAGTAAGTGCTATAATGCTTAGTGCTTGTATAGATAGTTCCATAGTTAATGTAGAAATAAACTTAGGATTTTTAAAAGATAAAAACTTAGTTAATAGTGTAAAAGAAGAAATTTTACATATAAGAAATGAAAGCAATAAATTAAAAGAAGAGATTTTAAAAGAAAGTGGTTTTCTTCAAAATTAAGTAAAAATAGAATAAAAATTATTAGATAAATAATAAGGGGTCTATATCAAAATGTAATAAAAAACTTATAAACATATTTCGAGAATTAATAGATTAAGCTAAATTTAGAGATTCTCTTCATACAATTTGTAAGTTTTATAAAAGTTATTTTGATATGGGCCCCATAATTGATTTAGTATTATTCTTTTTTAGGAGTTAAATCATTTAAGGATTTAAATTCATAACCATTAGATTTTAACTCTTTTAAAATTTCATCTAAAATAGCAGTATTAGTATCTGATACGGCATGAAGCAGAGCTATTTCACCATTATGAACTTTATCTAATATTTTTTTCTTAGCAGCTTCTTTAGAAGGTTGCTCATCAACTAACCAATCTTTATAAGCAAAACTCCAAAAAACAGAGGTATAACCAAGTTCTTCAGTGTAAGCTAAGGATTGTTCACTGTATTTACCCATTGGAGGTCTAAAGAATTTAGGCATTTCTTTTCCAGTAACTTTAGAGTATTCCTCTTCAACTTCAGTAAATTCCTTTGTAAATTTTTCTTTATCAAGTATTTTAGCCATAGATGGATGATGAGAAGTGTGATTACATACAAGATGGCCCTCTTCATCCATTCTTTTTATAAGGTCTGGATAGTCTTTTATATATGGTCTTGTTACAAAGAAGGCAGCAGGAACTTGATTTTCTTTTAATATATCAAGTATTTTTGCTGTATTACCATTTTCATATCCTTCATCAAAAGTAAGAAAAATTTCTTTCTTTGATGTGTCTCCACAATATACAACTTTATGATTGCTTATATAAGGAGTTTCTTTTGGCCCATGAGGAACACCTTCCTCTTTACTAAAAGAATAATACCAGTTAAATTCTTTTGTACAAGGGCTATTAAATTCTTTTGCACTTACTTTTGTGTTTAAAGTAATAGATAGAATCATCATTATTGAAAATAATAATGAAAAAACTTTCTTAATCATAAAATATCACCTCAAATTTAGTATGTGTTATATATTAGGATTAATTTGTATTTTTAAGTGGATAATTAGGAAACATAATACAGTTGTTGAAATATATATTAAGCTAGAGTATAATCATTAAGTATGAAATTAAATATAAGAAAGGGACGTGTACATAGATGAAATTAGGAATGGTTGGATTACCAAATGTTGGTAAAAGTACATTATTCAATGCTATTACAAAAGCAGGAGCTGAATCAGCAAACTATCCTTTCTGTACAATAGAACCAAACGTAGGTGTTGTAAGTGTACCAGATAAGAGATTAGATGTTTTAGAAAAAATATATAATACAAAGAAAAAAGTATATACTGCAATAGAGTTTTATGATATAGCAGGATTAGTTAAAGGTGCTAGTAAAGGTGAAGGATTAGGAAATAAATTCTTATCACACATAAGAGAAGTTGCAGCTATCGTTCATGTTGTAAGATGCTTTGACGATGAGAATGTTGTTCACGTAGAAGGTTCTGTAGATCCAATAAGAGATATAGAAACTATAAACTTAGAACTTATCTTTGCAGACTTAGATGTTCTTGAAAGAAGAATGGAAAAGACTATGAAGTTAGTAAGATCAGGTGATAAAACTGCTAAGTTTGAGTATGATGTAATGGAAAGATTAAAAGCTCACTTAGAAGCAAATAAACCAGCTAGAACTTTAGAAGCTACTGAAGATGAAGAAGCTTTCGTAAAAAGCTTATTCTTAATAACTTCAAAACCAGTTTTATATGCTTGTAACATATCAGAAGATGATATGATGGAAGGAAACTTAGATAATGAATATGTTCAAAAAGTTAGAGCATATGCTGAAACTGAGAATTCAGGAATCATGGTTGTTTGCGCTAAACTTGAAGAGGAATTATCAGGATTAGATGAAGAAGAAAAAGCTGAAATGTTATCTGAGTATGGATTAGAAGAATCAGGTCTTGATAAACTTATACAAGCAAGTTACAAATTATTAGGATTAATGAGTTACTTAACTGCAGGGGTACAAGAAGTTAGAGCTTGGACAATAAAACAAGGAACTAAAGCTCCACAAGCAGCAGGTAAAATTCACTCTGATATAGAAAGAGGATTCATAAGAGCTGAGGTTGTTTCTTATGATGATTTAGTAGAATGTGGTTCAGAAGCAGCTGCTAAAGAAAAAGGTGTTTACAGATTAGAAGGTAAAGAATACGTAATGAAAGATGGAGATATAGTTAACTTCAGATTCAACGTATAATATAAAAGAAAAAAATTATCATCAAATTTAAACAGTATTTTTAGACAAAAAAAGAGCTATTTGAAGTTTTCTTCAGATAGCTCTTTTTCTTTATGGCGGGAATATGTGGGAATCGAACCCACCCATGATGGTATTAGCACCATAACTAGGTTTTGAAGACCTGTAGAGACACCAGCCCCTATCTATTCCCATAATATTTTAAAATTTTACATCAAAATAAGTATAATGTCAAATTTTTTTCTAAGAATATTTTAATTATATAAACTTATAAATCCTGAATATTGAAAGGAATTTTTAATTTTTTATAGAATAATGTATAATAAAATATAATATATAATGGGAAAATGGTTGCAATAGCATTGTATTGTAGTGTAAATTAGTAAGAGGCATAATAATTTACATAATGTTTATAATAAATACGTTTAAAAATGTTTATTAATAAAATTAAGCATGATAAATTAAAGCTATTAAGCTATATTATACAGTATATAATATGATTGAGAAAATCAAATGATGATAAGTAATTAAAAATTTAAGGAGTATTTATATGGAATTTAAACACGTTTCGGTTTTGCTAGATGAGTGCATAAATGCTTTAAATATAAAAGAAGATGGTATATATGTAGACTGCACATTAGGTGGTGCAGGTCATTCAAGTGAAATAGTAAAAAGACTATCAAGTGATGGTAGATTAATAGGATTCGATCAAGACAAAGATGCTTTAAAAGCTGCTGGAGAAAGATTGAAAGACTATAAAAATGTTACATATGTTCATAGTAATTTCTATGCTATATATGATGTATTAACAGATTTAGGCATAGATGGAGTAGATGGTATCCTTATGGACTTAGGAGTTTCTTCTTATCAATTAGATAATGGAGAAAGAGGATTTAGTTATATGCAAGATGCTCCTTTAGATATGAGAATGAATAGAGAAAATGAATTCTCAGCATATGAAATAGTTAATACATATTCAGAAGAGGAATTATATAGAATAATCAAAGAATATGGAGAAGAAAAATTTGCTAAAAGAATAGCGAGTTTCATAGTTAAAAATAGAGAAGAGAAAAATATAGAAACTACTTTGGAATTAGTTGAGATAATTAAAGCCGCAATTCCAGCAAAGGCTAGAAGAGAAGGACCACATCCAGCTAAAAGAACATTCCAAGCTATAAGAATAGAAGTTAACAAGGAACTTGAAATTATAAGTAAGACTATTTTAGATGGAGTTAAGAAACTTAATAAAGGTGGAAGAATGGCAATAATAACATTCCACTCATTAGAAGATAGAATTGTTAAAAATACATTTAAAGAATTGGCTAATCCATGCACATGTCCAAGTGAGTTTCCTGTATGTGTTTGTAATAGAAAACCAGAAGTTAAGCTTATAAGCAGAAAACCTATTGAAGCTAGCAAGGAAGAGCTAGAATTTAATCCAAGAAGTAGAAGTGCTAAGTTAAGAATAATAGAAAAATTATAAGATGATATATTTAGATAGCTTTATTAGATTTTTAAGTAAGGGGAATAAAAATAATTGGAGAGGGATTGTAGATGATTGTAAAAGAGTTTGATTATAATGGTAGTTCAGCGCTTAAACCACAGAGAAAAGAACAAACTATACCAAGTAAAGAAACCTATGACAAGAAAAAGAAAAAAATCGAACAACAAAGAAGAAAAAAGCAAAAAGATAAAAAAATAAAAAAAAGTGTATATCAAATAGTACTTCTAATATTAGTTGTTGGTGGGATAACAATAAGTAGAGATGTAAAAGTTTATAAAACTCAGCAACAATTGGACTCATTAAATAAAGAAATAAATTCTGTTATAACGGAAAATGAAGCTTTGAAGGTTCAAATATTAAAGGCAAGTTCTTTAGACAAAATAGAGGAAACTGCTAAAAATAAATTAAAAATGATATTACCAACTAAGGAAAATATGATTAAGTTAGGCGAAAGCCAAGCTACTGAAGGTAAGCAATAGGGGAATAAATTAGGATGTACTTTTATTATTATTTTAAGAGTACATCCATAATTTTTTATAAGGGCTACAATTTTATAAATTTAATTTTAATTAGATAATATGATAAATTTAGTAGAACTTTAAAGTTTCATAAAGTGAATTTCAAAGAGGGAACTCAGTTTATTTAACTTACTACGGAGGGCTAAGGGTGAAAAAGAAGAAAAACAAAGGATTTAAAGATTATAAAATAACAAAATCGCTTAGATTTGGAAGAACATATTGGACCATGATAGTAGTATGGGGATTACTAGGAGTATTAACCTTAAGATTATCATACGTAATGATTTTTAAGCATAAAGAATATGGTTCAATGGCAGAAGAACAATGGAAAAATGAAATAAAGATAGGTGCTAAAAGAGGAGAAATACTAGATAGAAATGGAGCTCAATTAGCTGTTAGCGCTAATGTTTATAGAGTGGATTTAGATCTTAAAACTTTAAGAGAAGATACATTTACTAAAGATGATACAGATGATACAAAAAAAGAAAAGCTTAATAAAATTGCAGGGGAGCTAGGTACTGTTTTAGATATGCCTAAAGAAGAGGTATATGATAAGATAAATAGCACTTTACCATCAGGATTGCCAGCTACTTCTGTTACTTTAATTAGAAAGATAGAAAAAGATAAAGCTGATAGTGCTAAGAATTTAAAGATAAGAGGAGTAATAGTTTCACAGGATACAAAGAGATATTACCCAGATAATAATTTCTTAGCTCAAGTATTAGGAAGAGTTGATGCAGATGGTATAGGTCAAGGTGGTATAGAGCGTGAATATAATGTGGAGTTATCAGGTTTACCAGGAATGAGAATATCAGAAGTTGCAAGAAATAGTAGTGGAATACCTTATTCAAATTCTGAATTTGCAAAGCCTGTGGATGGTAAAGATGTCACACTAACCGTTGATGAAACTATACAATATTTTGCAGAAAAAGTTGCAGAAGAAGGAAAAAAAGAATATAAAGCAGATGGGGTTAGTATAATAGTTATGAATCCTAAAAATGGAGAAATATTAGCTATGGCTAATAAACCAGATTATAATCCTAATGAACCTTATAAAGGGTATGAAAATTTCCCTGGTAAAGATAAAACTGAAAAGATGGAAAATATGTGGAAAAATGATGCCGTATCAAATTCATTTGAGCCAGGATCTATATTTAAAATGGTAACATCTTCAGCTGCCGTACAAGAAGGGATAGCAGGTGGAAATGAAACATATTTTTGTCCAGGTGGAAAAAATGTATCTGGAACTTATATAAAATGTTGGAAGCCAGATGGGCATGGAACTGAAACTTTTGACCAGATATTAGAAAACTCTTGTAACGTTGGGTTTATGGACATAGGTCAAAAACTTGGAAAAGAAAAATTAAATGAATATATAGAAAAGTTTGGATTTGGTAAGCAGACAGGAATAGATTTACCTGGAGAAACAACAGGTATAGTATTGCCAAATGATAAAATAGGTCCAGTAGAACTTGCAACCATATCATTTGGTCAAACAGATAGTGCTAGTTCAGTTCAAATGATGGCAGCTATGAACACAATTGCTAATGGAGGAACATGGATACAACCTCATATAATGAAGGAAATAAGCCATGAAGATACAAGTGGAGCAAGAGTAGTGGATAAAACTTTTGTACCTAAAAAGATTGATAATATAATAGATCAAAAAACAGCTATGAGAGTTTCAGAGGCTCTAGAAAAAACTGTTCATTTTGGATCTCCTAAGAGAGCTTATATAGAGGGATATGGAATTGCAGGTAAAACTGGTACAGCTGAAAAGGTTAAGGCTAGTGGAGGATATGGTGCAGGGTATGTAGCGTCCTTTGCTGGATTTGCTCCATATAATGATCCACAAGTTTCAGTTTTAATATCTGTAGATAATCCAAAGGGGGAATACTTTGGAGGATTAGTAGCGGCACCATTAGCTCATGATTTATTTAGTGATATATTTAACTATATGGAATTAGATAGTTCAAAGATAGACAAAAATAAATCAAAAGAAGAGATTCTGCCAGAAGTTAGAGGTATGAGTTTAGATAAGGCTAAAGCTATTTTAGATAAAGATAATATAAAATATTCTGTAGAAGATGGTGGGAATTCTGTAGTTGATATGAATCCTAAGCCGGGATATACAATCAAAGAGGGAGATGAAATTAAACTTTACACTAAAACTACTTCAAATTATAATAAAGATGTTGTAGTACCAGATTTTAATGGACTTTCCATGGAAAAAGCAAAGGAAATTTTAAACAAAATTGGCTTAAAGGGTACTTTTGCAGGAGAGGGAGTTATTAAGGAACAAAGTGTAGCTCAAGGTGATGTAGTTAAAAGTGGTACATCAATAGAATTTAAATTAGATAAGAAATAATGATAGTTAAAAACTAGCATGTGAGTAATTTCACATGCTAGTATTTTGTGAATTTAACGCTTGTTTATTGCATAGTATTTAAGGAGTGAGAAAAATGATTCTTAAAAGTTTATTAAAGGGCTTAGATTATGAAGTTATAAAAGGTAATGAAGAGTCAAAAGTACAAAATATAAGATATGATAACAGAAAAATAGAACAAGGGGATGCCTTTGTTTGTGTAAAAGGCTTTAAAGTAGATGGACATTCCTTTATTGGTGATGCTATTAAAAAAGGAGCTAAGACATTAATAGTTCAAGAAGATGTAAGTGTTCAAGAAGACATAACAATAATAAAGGTTAGAGACACTAGAAAAGCCTTAGCAATAATGTCTTCAAATTATTTTGGAAATCCAAAGGATAAACTTAAAATAATAGGAATAACAGGAACTAACGGTAAAACCACTTCTGCTTTTATTATTAAATCTATCTTAGAAAAGGCAGGATTTATGACAGGTTTAATAGGAACCATAGCAAACTATATAGGAAATAAAAAAGTAGACGCAGTAAGAACTACACCAGAATCTTACGAACTTCATGAGCTATTTAAAAATATGGTTGATGCTGGAGTAGAATATTGCGTTATGGAAGTTTCATCCCACTCTCTAGAGTTAGATAGAGTATATGGAATTCAATTTGAAGAAGGAATTTTCACTAATTTAACTAGAGATCATTTAGATTTTCATAAAACCTTTGAAAACTATTATAATGCTAAATTTAAGCTTTTTGAAAGAAGTAATCATAGTATCATAAACTTAGATGATCCATATGGAGCTAATATAGTTAAGGATATAGAAGAAAGAGGATTAAAGACTAAGGTTTCTACTTTTTCAATTGAAAAAGAGTCAGACTTTAAGGCTTTTGAGATTAAAAGTCACTCAAATGGTTCAGAATTTAAGGTGAATTTAGAAAGTATAGAAGAATTTTCTATAAACATTCCTGGAGAATATAATATATATAACTCATTAGGTTGTATAATATGTGCATATAACTTAAATATTCCAATGGATAAAATTAAAGAAGGATTAAGTGATGTGGTTATACCAGGAAGATGTGAGTTAGTAGCAAAGGAGAAAAATTTACCTTATAGCATAATAATAGATTATGCACACACACCAGATGGATTAGAAAATATTTTAAGTACAGTAAAGGCCTTTACTAAAAATAGAATGATTTCTGTATTTGGTTGTGGAGGAGATAGAGATAAGGTTAAGCGTCCTCAAATGGGTAAAATAGGATGTGAATTATCAGATATTGCAATAATTACTTCAGATAATCCAAGAAGTGAGGAGCCTATGGATATAATTAATGACATAGTAAAACCACTTAATTATGATAACTTTGTTATTGAAGTTAATAGAAAAGAAGCTATAAGAAAAGCAATGAATATGGCTTTAGAGGGAGATGTTATTGTTATAGCTGGTAAAGGACATGAAACATATCAAATACTAAAGGATGAAACAATACACTTTGATGAAAGAGAAGTTGTATATGATATTTTAGAAGGCAAGTAGAGGTGTTAAAAAATGCTAGAGTTAAATTTACAAGAGATTGTAAAAGCTACTAAGGGAGCTTTATTAAAAGAAGCTGATGTAAAAGAAATAAAGGCTGTATCAACAGATACAAGAAAAATTGAAGAAGGAACTATGTTTATT
This sequence comes from Clostridium sp. 16K-1-R1, assembly GCF_023921145.1. Taxonomy (NCBI): domain Bacteria; kingdom Bacillati; phylum Bacillota; class Clostridia; order Eubacteriales; family Clostridiaceae; genus Clostridium; species Clostridium sp. 16K-1-R1. The sequence goes on along the minus strand of NZ_CP046515.1, from coordinate 2,350,143 downwards.
GCCTTAAAAGGTGAAAATTTTAATGGAAATAACTATGTTTTAGATGCATTTAATAAAGGTGCTAAAATTGCTATAGTTGATGAAGTTAAATGTGACTTAAATGAGTTAAAAGAGGATGTGGCTTTAATTAAGGTTCAAAATACTGGAAGAGCCTTAATGGATTTAGCTAAGTTTTATAGAGAAAAATTAGGATTAAAGGTTGTTGGTATTACTGGTTCAGCGGGAAAGACTTCTACTAAGGATTTAGTGGCTGCTGTTTTAAGTTATAAATATAAGGTTTTTAAAACAAAGGGAAACTTTAATAACGAAATAGGATTACCTCTAATGATATTAGAATTAGATAGCACATATGATGTGGCTATTTTAGAAATGGGAATGAGAGGTCTTGGACAAATTAAAGAGCTTGCAGAAATAGCATCACCTGATTTAGGTATTATAACTAATATAGGTATTTCTCACATAGAAATATTAAAAACTAGAGAAAACATATTAAAAGCTAAGATGGAAATAGCAACTTTCTTTGATAAAAACAATACCCTTGTTGTTTGTGGAAATGATGACTTTTTAGGAGCCTTACCTGAGGCTGAATATAAAATAGTTAAAACTGGAGTTGGAGAAAATTTTAAGATAGGAGCTAAAAATATAGCTTTAGAAGAACTTTCATCTAAATTTACAGTTTATGATGGAGAAAAAGAAGAAGAGTTTTCTTTAGATATGCCAGGAGAACATAATATAAGCAATCTAATGTTAGGAATTGCTATAGCAAAAGAATTAGGTGTTTCCTTTGAAGAAATGAAAAGGGGATTAAAAAATATTGAAGCTACTTCAATGAGATTAGAGCTTATAAAAAAAGATGGATTTTCAATTTTAAATGATTGCTATAATTCAAGTCCAGTAGCTGTTAAATCAGCTATAGATGTTATGAAAAACATAGAAGGAAAGAGAAGAATAGCAGTTTTAGGAACAATGAGAGAACTAGGACATAAATCAGAGGAAGCTCATGAGGAAATAGGTAAATATGCAAAGGAAAATGGAATAGAAAAAGTACTTTGTTTTGGTGACTTCTCAGAAAATATTAAAGAAGGATATGGAGAAGGATGCACTGTATATGAAAATAAAGAAGAACTAATAAAAGATTTACTTAACATTATATGTGATGGAGATATTATATTAGTTAAGGCATCTAGAAGTTTAAAATTTGAAGAAATAACTAAAGCATTATTAGAAAAGTAAATGGAACTAAGGAGGTGAAGCTGCTTAATAGTTTAAGTAGCAGAATTTTATGGAAATTTTAAAGTCAATGATAGATCCAAAGATAGTAATGGCAATAGTAATAAGTTTTATAGTAGCATCAATATTAGGACCTATTATAATTCCACTACTACATAAACTTAAATTTGGACAAAATATAAGACAAGAGGGACCAAAGAGTCACTTAAAAAAAGCAGGAACTCCAACTATAGGTGGATTAATATTTATTTTTGCAACTATTATAACAATGTTTATTATGGTTGGAAATCCAACAGATGAGGCTATGATAGCTTTATATTCTTTCGTAGGATTTGGTTTTGTAGGATTTTTAGATGACTTACTAAAGATAATCAAGAAGAAAAATGAAGGATTAACATCAGGACAAAAAATGATTTTATTATTAATCGTATCAGGATTTTTAACTTGGTATGCTTATAAATATATAGGAACTAGCATTAATATACCATTTTTAAATGGGCAAATTAACTTCGGATTATTCTATATACCTTTTGTAATGTTCTACTTTGCAGGGGTAACAAATGCGGTAAACTTAACAGATGGATTAGATGGATTAGCTACATCAGTTACTGTTTTAGTAACTACATTTTTAGGGATAATTAGTTATAATTTAGGACACATAAGTTTAGCAATATTCTGTGTTGCTTTAGCAGGTGCATTACTTGCCTTCTTAAGATTTAATGCATTCCCAGCTAGAGTATTTATGGGAGATACAGGTTCTCTTGCTTTAGGAGGAGCTGTAGCAATGGTGGCATTAATACTAAAAATGCCTTTAATACTAGTGTTAATAGGAATTATCTACGTAATAGAAACACTTTCAGTTATATTACAAGTTGCTTCATTCAAGCTTACAGGTAAGAGAATATTTAAAATGGCTCCTATACATCACCATTTTGAGCAACTAGGTTGGAGTGAGACAAAGATAGTTTCTGTATTTTCTATAATAACAGTAGTATTTTGCTTCATTGCTTTTGCTTCACTTTAGAAAATTCCTAAAATAGGAGGTTTTTAAATGAAGAAAAAAAAGACTACTAAAAAGAGTAATATTAACCCATTGGATTATGGACTTTTATATACAATAGTTATTTTATTAGCTATTGGGGTGGTCATGGTTTATAGTGCCAGTTCATATTTTGCTATGGTTAACTATAATGATAGTACAGCTTTTTTGAAAAAGCAGGCTTTATTTGCAGTAGTTGGTTTCATAGCTATGATATTTATATCAAGATGTGATTATCATAAACTTAAAAAATTAACAGGAATACTACTTATTATAACTCCTATATTATTGGTTGCTGTTTATGCATTCCCAGCAACCAAGGGAGCACAAAGATGGATAAAGTTAGGTCCACTTTCTTTCCAACCATCAGAACTTGCAAAATATGCGGTAGTTATAATCTTAGCTCATATGATTACCAATAAAGGTGAGAAGATTAAGGAGTTTTGGAAGGGAATAGTTCCTTGTTTCGTAATAGGGGGAGGATTTGCAGCTCTTATACTTGCTCAGAAAAACCTTAGTATAGCAGCTGTAACTGGCTTTGTTACATTTATAATGGTTTTTGTTGCAGGTGCAAGAAAAAGATTTATGTTTGGAGTAATAACTCCAATAATTTTATTTGCAGGTTCATTCTTTACTTTATTTGAGGATTATAGAAGAAGAAGACTTTTAAACTTTATTAATCCTTGGAAAGATCCAGCTGGTGATGGATATCAGCTTATACAATCCTTTTATGCTTTAGGAGCAGGAGGAGTTACTGGACTTGGAATAGGACAATCAAGACAAAAAACTCTATACATGCCAGAGCCACATAATGACTTTATATTCGCAATAATAGGAGAAGAGTTAGGGTTAATAGGGTGTACAGTAGTAATATTATTATTTGTAATATTTGTTTATAGAGGAATAAAAATAGCAATGAGTGCTAAAGACGAATATGGAACTTTATTAGCAGTAGGAATTACTTCTATTATAGGATTACAAGCCATAATTAATATTGCCGTTGTAACAGGTTCAATGCCAGTTACAGGAGTTCCACTTCCATTTATAAGTTATGGAGGAACTGCACTTGTATTTAACTTAATGGCTATGGGAATTCTTCTTAATATATCAAGACAAAGAAATAAAAAGATTGATTAAAGGCGTTTTATACGCCTTTATTTTTTATTAAATTGTATTCATAATTTTAATAGTAATTTTTTACTATTAGTAATATTTTCTTAAAAACTTAATGAAAAAAATCTAGTAAAATGATATTATTGTTATTGAAATGCAAAATAAAGAAATAAGGAGTAATATGAGTACGAACATAAATGAATATATACAAAAAAAGAAAAGAAAAAAGACAAGAAAAAAAATTATCTTAGTTAGTATAATACTTATTGTTATATTAGGATTAATTTTAATTAAGACACCTTATTTTAATATAAAAAAGGTTAATGTTAATAATAATAATGTTATAACTAAAGAGAGTGTAATAGGAGAAAATGATATTTTAAATCAAAATATATTCTTGCTTAATACTTCTGCTCTTAAGAAAAAAATATTAAGTAATCCATATGTAAAAAGCGTTAAAATATCAAGAAAGCTTCCAGATCAATTAAGTATAAATGTAGTTGAAAGAAATGCTACATTTATTGTTAATGAGGGTACTGATTTTTATGTTTTAAATGAAAATTTAGTCATAATGGAGAAGAAAAATTCAGAAGAAGGGCTACAATTGCCTACAGTAACTGGATTAACTGTAGAAAACAGATTCTTAGGGGAACCTATGAGTACAGATAAGGATAAAGTTGAGGTTTTAAAAGAGATTGGAGAAGCTTTAAATAAAAGTAAAATAAAAGTAAACTCTGTAGATATATCTAACCTTAATAATATTGTTATAAATAAGGGCGAGGTTCAAATACTTTTAGGAAATTCAGATAAATTAAGTGATAAGTTAACTAAGATGGTTAATATATTAAATGATCCAGCAGGAAATTTTGAAAAGGGATATATAAACATAAGCTTTAATGGGAATCCTGTAATATATAAAGAAAAGTAAGGAGGAGTGCTTTTTGAAGAAGTTGTCTTCACAAATTATTATAGGTATAGTTTGTGCTTTGTTAGGGTTTTTATTAACCTACCAATTTAAAATTATAAATAATAAAGAGAAAAATATAATAGAAAATTATAACCAAAATGACATAATGGCAGAGATAGACGGTCTTAAGAAGGAGAAAGAAGAGCTTCAAAAGAATAATGATTCTTTAAATAAGAGGCTTAAAGAAATGGAGGATGCAGCAGCATCTAAAGGGGATGTAAATAATAAAATAAAAGAGCAATTAGATAAAACAAGAATGATTTTAGGAACTGAAGAGGTTAAGGGGCCAGGAATAATTTTATCCATAACACCTAAATCTCCATTGCTTACTTCAAAGGATCCTGAATATATAAGTGAAAAGGAGATAATTCATATATTAAACTTATTAGCTTTCTCAGGTGCAGAAGCTATTGCAGTTAATGATATTAGAATAACTCCTCAGACAGGAATAAAGAATGCTAGCAACTTTATATGGATAGGAAATAATGAAAGAATTTCTCCAAAGGAGAAGCTAACAATAAAGGTTATTGGTAATCAAGATAACTTAATAAAAGGAATTGATTTCCCAGGGGAAATGGACTATGGAGTATTAGGAGGTAATTATGATTATAAATATGAGAAGAAAGATTCAATTACAATACCTAAGACTACTCAAAACCTATCTTCTGAATATTTAAAAAAGGTTGATTAGGAAGGTGATTGAATGATAGTATTTATTGGGCTTTTAGTAGGTATAATAATAGGAGTTATATTTCCAGGAAGCATACCAGATAAGTTTTCCCCATATTTATCTATAGCCATAGTTGCATGCTTAGATTCTGTTTTTGGAGCTATAAAGGCTAGTTTAAAGAAAGAATTTCAAGCTGATGTTTTTATATCAGGATTCTTTGGAAATGCAGCTTTAGCAGCTTTACTAGCATATCTAGGTGATAAACTTGGGATACCACTATATTTTGCAGCTGTAATAGTATTTGGTAGTAGAATATTTAATAACTTTGCAGCTATAAGAAGGATATTGTTAGATAAAAGCAAAGAACGATAAAGAGGTGATGCTTTGAAAAATAGAGAATTTACTATTTTTATATTTACAGCTTCCGTTATAGTTGGACTTTTAATATCTATGAATATAAGTTTTGATGGAATAGAAACTACAAAGGTGTTAAATGCTAAAGAATATCAAGAGGCATATAATAAACGTAACAATCTTTATAATGAAATATCAAAGTTAAAGGAAAATAATAGAGAACTACAAAAGAAGATAAATAATTATTCAAAGAATGATGAGGATAGCAATAAAATTTCAAAGGATATGATAGAAGAGTTAAATAATAATTTAATGCTTTCTGGATTAGAAGAGGCTAAAGGACCAGGTTTAAAAATAGTTTTAGAGGATGGTGGAGAAGCTTTTAGTGGAGAAGTAGTTGATGATTTCATGAGACTTTTAAGAACTATTCATGATGATGATATGATAAAAGTTATAAATGAACTTAAAGCTGCAGGCGCAGAGGCAATATCTATAAATAACCAAAGAATAATATATAATACAGAGATATATTGTGGAGGACAGTTTTTACGAATGAATGGAGTTAAAATACCAGCTCCTTTTTATGTTAATGTTATAGGTGATCCAGAAAAAATGGAGAATCAAATTATGAGAGACGGAAGTTATATTAAAACTCTTATGAATAGAGGAATAAATGTTCAAATAACTAAGAGTGACGACATAACTATGCCAGCATATATAAGTGATATGAATTCTAAGTATATGGAACCTAATACAAAGTAAAAGAACTATGTTTTGTAAAAAATTTGTACAAAAAAGAAGGATTTTCTATTCCTATAAAGAAGAATATAATGTAATATATAATTAAAGGAGACAGTAAAAGTGGATATAAAAGAAAATTTAACAAAATTTACAGAAAAAATTCCAAGTAACGTTCAACTTATTGCTGTATCTAAAACAAGAACTATTGAAGAAATGGAAGAGGCCTATGAATTTGGTATTAGAAAATTTGGTGAAAATAAGGTTCAAGAAATAATAAGAAAATTTGATGAGTTTCACCAAGATGTAGAATGGCATTTAATAGGACATCTTCAAACTAATAAGGTGAAGTATATAGTTGATAAAGTTCATCTTATACAATCATTAGATAGTATTAAATTATTAAAAGAAATAGAAAAGGTATATGGTAAACATAATAAAATTGCCAATACTTTAATTCAAGTTAACATAGGAAGAGAAGAACAAAAGTATGGTATCTTGGAAGAAGAGTTAGATGAACTTATAGAAGCTATAGAAGCTTGTAACAATGTTAATGTTTTAGGTATTATGACTATAATTCCAAAGGGAACAGAAGAAGAATGTAGAAAGTACTTTAGCAAAACTCATAAGCTTTTTTGTGAATTAAAAGAGAAAAAGTTTAAGAATATAAAAATGGATATACTTTCAATGGGAATGTCAGGTGATTATGAGATTGCTATTGAAGAAGGCAGCAATATGGTTAGAATTGGCCAAGGAATTTTTGGCAAAAGATTATATAAATAAAATTAGGAGGATATGTGTATGTCAAAAGTAGTTAGTAAAATGAAAAGTTTTTTAGGGTTTGATGAATTCGAAGATGAAGATGAAGTAATGGAAGAAGAAGAGGTAATGGAGGAAGAAGAATCATTTGCTCCAGTATTATCTTCTAAGAAAAATGGTAAGGTTGTAAATATTCATACAGCTAACACAGCTAAATTAATGATAACTAAACCATTAGTTTATGATGATGCAACTGAAATATGTACTGCATTAAAAAATAGAAAGATTGTTGTTATAAACACAACTTCATTAGAGCTTAGAACAGCTCAAAGATTAATAGACTTTGTTGGTGGAGCTTGTTATGCATTATGTGGAGAACTTCAAGAAGTTGAAAAAGGAGTATTTATAGTATCACCTTCAAATGTTGAAGTAAGCAATGAATTAAAGAGTGAATTAAGCAACAAAGGAATGTTCAACTGGGCTTCAAAATAATATGAATAAAAAAGATTTTATAAATTTATTAAATTTAGAAGAGTTTGAAGCGTTAAAACTCTTTGAGAGATTTAATTTAGCTAGGACAAAAAATATTTCAGTATTTACTGATGAGTTTTATACTCCAGATGTATGGAGCACTCTTCAAGAAATGAATTTATTTGATGTAAATGTTGAAAGTTTTGGATTTTTTGAGGATGGAGAAAGAAGAGTAATAGCCTTTAATAAGGAAGAATATGATTTGTTTCCAATAAGTCTTTTAAGGATTCAATGCAATACTAAATTTTCAAAATTAGAGCACAAGGACTATTTAGGATCTATTATGGCTTTAGGCATAAATAGAAATAAAATAGGTGATTTAATTTTAAGAGATGATGGATGCTATGTTGCTGTTCATCATAGTATAATTGACTTTTTAATTAATAATTTAAATAAAATAAGAAATCTTAATTGTAAATGTGAAATAATTTATGATTTAGATGAAATACCTAAACCTAGCTATGAAGAAAAAAATATAATAGTAACTTCTAAAAGGTTAGATTGTATAGTTGCAGCCTTGGGGAACATATCAAGAAGTAAAGCTTTAGATGCTATAAATTCAGGAAGTGTTCTTCTAGACTATAGAATAACAAAAGATAAAAGCAAAGAAGTTTCAGAAGATTCAAGACTTACCATAAGAGGTATTGGAAAGTTTAAAATAAGTAATATTTTTGGGACAACGAAGAGTGGTAGATTAAAATTGACAGTATTTAAGTATACATAGGAGTGTGATTATATGAAATTAACCCCAATGGATATTAACAACAAGGAGTTCAAAAGGGTTTTAAGAGGTTATTGTCCAGAGGAAGTAGATGAATTCTTAGACCAAATAGTCGAAGAATATGAGATTCTTTTTAAAGAAAACACTGTTTTAAAAGAGAAACTTGAAAATTCTAACGATAAGATAGAGCATTATAGTAAAATTGAGAATACAATTCAAAATACTTTATTATTAGCTCAAAATACAGCTGAGCAAGCAAAAGCTAATGCTCAAAAGGAAGCCGATGTAATAATCAAGAGTGCTAATGACACAGCTCAAAGAATATTAGATAAGGCTCACAATGATGTTATACAAATCAATGATGAGTATGACAGAGTTAAACAAGAGTTTACAAAGTTTAGAGCTAAGTTTAGAAGCTTTATGAACTTCCAAATAGATACTTTTGATGATTTAGAGAAAGATTTTATTAAGAATTTTAACATAACTAAGCCAGAGGATCAAACTGAAACAGAAGAACCACAAGGCATACAGATTGATTTTGAAGAAGAGAAAGAAGAAAAAACTGAGCTTAAAGACATCTATGAAGTGGAAACACATTTTGATGATGTAAATGAAATTAAAAGTTTCTTTGCTGAAGAGTAAAGAGCTATTAAAAAATCTCACTTTGATTAAGGTGAGATTTTTCTTTTTGTTTAATTAATTGTTGAAATTTAATATTTTATTATATAATATTTAAGATATAGCTTTAAATATTTACTTTAGAATGGAGCAAATAAACTATGAGTTTAAGTAAAGAAGTAATAAAAATAACTGAAGAAGAAAAAGGAATAAGAGCAGATAAATTTTTAGCTCTTAAAATAGATGGAGTTTCAAGAAACTTTATTCAAGGGCTTTTTGATGATGGAAAAATTTTAATTAATGGAAAAGCAGAAAAGGGAAAATATAAGCTTTCAGTTGGAGATTGCGTTGAGGTAGAAATACCAGAACCAGAGGAATTAAAAGTTGAAGCTGAGGATATCCCATTAAATATAGTTTATGAAGATGAAGATGTAATAGTAGTTAATAAACCAAAGGGAATGGTAGTTCATCCTGCACCGGGAAATTATACTGGAACTTTAGTTAATGCATTATTACATCATTGTGATGATTTATCAGGAATAAACGGGGTTATAAGACCTGGAATAGTACACAGAATAGATAAAGATACTTCTGGAATATTAGTTGTTGCAAAAAATGATAATGCTCATCAAAAACTAGCAGAACAATTTAAAGATCATAGCATAAAGAGAGAATACTATGCTATTGTTGAGGGAAGATTTAAAAAAGAAGGTGGCACAATTGATGCACCTTTAGGAAGACACCATAGAGATAGATTAAAGTATGCTGTGGTTAAAGATGGAAAGAGAGCAGTTACTCATTATGAAGTTCTTAAAGTATTTAATTCATGTTCCCTTGTTAAATGTACTTTAGAAACAGGAAGAACACATCAGATAAGAGTTCATATGGCCTTTATAGGGCATCCATTACTTGGAGATACTGTTTATGGCTTAAAGAAACAAAAGAAATTAAGTCAAGAGGGGCAAGTTCTTCATGCTAAAACATTAGGATTTATTCATCCTACTACTGGAGAATATGTTGAATTTGACTCAGAATTGCCAGAGTACTTTGAAAAAATTGTAGAGAAATTAGGAGGGTGTTAGAATATGCATCTTAAGGCAAGTTTATTAGATGAAAATGCTATAAGAAGAGCGCTTACAAGACTTTCACATGAGATAATAGAAAAGAATAAAGGGGTAGAGGATATAGTTCTTGTTGGAATTAAGAGAAGAGGATATCCTTTAGCAGAGAGACTTTCAGAGTTTATAGAAAAGTTTGAAGGTGTTAAAATTCCTGTTGCTAGTGTTGACATAACATTATACAGAGATGATTTAACTAATGTTAGTGATACACCGAATTTAAATGATCCTAAAATAGATGTGGATATAAGAGGGAAAAAGGTTATTATAGTTGATGATGTTTTATATACTTGTAGAACGGCTAGAGCAGCTATTGATGCAATAATGGATCAAGGAAGACCAGAATTTATACAGTTAGCTGTTTTAGTAGATAGAGGACACAAGGAATTACCAATAAGAGCTGACTATGTTGGAAAGAATATTCCTACATCAAAGGATGAAATAATAAAGGTTCAAATCAAAGAGATTGATGGAACTGATTCAGTTGAAATATATGAAAATTAGAACTAAGGAGTAAATTTTTATGGATTATAATTTAATAGCCACTGCAACTTTTGGCTTAGAGGCTGTTGTTGCAAAGGAATTAAAAGAGTTAGGATATGAAGACCTAAAAACTGAAAACGGAAGAGTTCATTTTGAAGGGGATGAAATGGATATTGCCATAACAAACCTTTGGCTTAGAACTGCAGATAGAGTTTTAATAAAAGTGGCTGAATTTAAAGCTGAAAGCTTTGAAGAGTTATTTAATAAAACTGTAGAGATTGATTGGAGTAAGTATATACCTGTAGATGGTAAGATGCATGTTGTTGGTAAATCTGTTAAGTCAAAACTTTTTAGTGTTCCAGACTGCCAGTCAATAGTAAAAAAAGCCGTAGTTAAGAGTATGAGCAGAAGTTATGGTCAAGATTGGTTCACAGAAGATGGTCCAGTTTATAAAATAGAAGTTGGACTTTTAAAAGATGTGGTTACCTTAACAATAGATACTTCAGGAGAGGGATTACACAAAAGAGGATATAGAGAACACTCAGGGCAAGCTCCCCTTAAGGAAACACTAGCTGCAGCTATGGTTTTACTTTCAAAGTGGAGAGGAGAGCAAACTCTTATAGACCCATGTTGTGGATCAGGAACAATATTAATAGAAGCTGCTATGATAGCTAAAAACATAGCTCCAGGATTACATAGAAAATTTGTTTCTGAAACTTGGCCTTCAATGGATAAGGAAATTTGGGATCAAGTTAGAGAGGGAGCAGAGAAATCTATAAAGAAAATTCCTTTAGATATAACTGGTTATGATATAGATAGTTGGGTATTAAGTACAGCTAAAAATAACGTAAGAAAAGCAGGATTAACTGATTGTATAACTATAGAAAAAAGAAACTTTTTTGATTTTTCAACTAAGAAAAAGTATGGATATATGATTACAAATCCACCATATGGTGAGAGAATAGGTGAAAAAGAAATAGTTTCAAAATTAAATAAACACTTTGGAGAAGTTAAAGAGAAGTTAGATACTTGGGATTTTAATATTCTAACAGCATGTCCAGATTTCCAAAAAGAGTTTGGTAGAAAAGCTACTAAAAACAGAAAGCTTTATAATGGTAGACTTTTATGCTACTACTATCAATATTTAGATAATAATTTAAAGAAGTAATTTAAAAAGAATATAATATATAAAAAGTTACAAATAGAATGAAAAGATAACTGTATAAATTATTAGTTTAGTACAGAAGTTAGTAGAATCTATTTGTAACTTTTATTTTATTACTTAAGTTTTTCTAAAGTTATTTCCTTTGGTGAATCCATATAAACTGTCTTGTTAGTTGAGTATATTACCATTCCAGGTTTAGAACCAGAAGGTTTCTTTACATTTTTAACTAAAGTATAGTCTACAGGAATTTTAGTGCCACCTTTTCCTTTACTATAGAAAACAGCTAAGTTAGCAGCTTCTTCTAAGGTTTTATCAGGAATATTTGAACTTTTAACAATTACGTGAGAACCAGGTATATCCTTAGTGTGAAGCCAAGTATCATTTTTGTCAGCAAACTTTAAAGTTAAATAATCATTTTGGATATTATTTTTACCAACATAAATATCTATTCCATTAGAAGAAACATAGTGATAAGGCTTAGATTGTTTTTCTTTCTTTTTACCATTATTATTTCTTCTAAATCTTATATATCCTGTTTCTATAAGTTCATTTTTTATAGCATCTATGTCTTCATAGTTATCTGCAACCTGTATGCTTGAGGAAACTGAATTTAAGTATTTAAGCTCATCTTCATTTATAGCTAATTGTTCTAGGGCAGATTCTTCAGCTTTTTTTAATTTGTTATATTTTTTAAAGTAAAATTGAATGTTTTCAGATGGTGTTTTATTTTCATCAAGTGAAATAGTTAGGTATTCTTCATCCTCACTATAATAATTTAAAAGGTCAACAGATTTATCTCCTTTTTTAATACTATAAATATAAGAGGTTAAAAGCTCACCTTTAATCTTAAATTCCTCTTTTTTATCACATTCTTCTAAGGTTTTTTCAAGAACCTTAATTTTTTTTAAGCATCTGTCTATATTAGTATTAACTAATCTTTGAATATCTGCACTTTTTGCATGTAATCTATCTTGTTTATCCTTATTAGCAAAAAAGGCATCTAAAAGTTCACTACTATTATCATAAATTTCTTTAGTACAATGGTCTAAAATAGATAGATCTTTAAAATAAAAATCTATAATTTTTTCATTCTTGTAGAATATAATATTTTGTATATCTTTAAATATGTTATTAAAGTAATTACATATAAAATTGAATATATCATCAAAAACATATGAATCTCCAAATTGTGATTTAAATAATGAATACATTTCAAGAGAAAGATTTTTACCAACACCAGTTAGTAGCTTTGAAAAGATCTTTTCATCTAATTCATTATTATTTTTGCTTAATTCTATCTTTAAATCTTCCTTTGAAAAGTCAAAAGGATTTAATTTTTCAGATGCAGGAGGGAATACATAGCTTACACCAGGGTATAGAACTCTAAAACTATTTTTATTTGCTGTTATATGTTTTATTGATTCCATAATTTTATTATCTCTCTTTCTTACAAGAGAAATATTACTGTGTCTAGCCATTATTTCTACTACTAAAGTATATACACTATCAAAACCCATTTCATCTTTATTGGCTATATCAATTGAAACAATTCTATCTGTAGATTGTTGATATATGTCAATTATTCTTCCACCTGTTAAATATTTTCTTAATACCATACAAAAAACAGGAGGTTGTAATGGATTATTCTTACTTATTGTAGTAAAATGTAATCTAGGGTACTTGGAACTAGAGGAAATTAAAAGTTTTTTATTTTCCTTTCCACGTACATTTATTATTATTTCATCCTTTTCAGGTTGATTTATTTTGTCAATTCTAGAATTTATTAATGAATCTTTTAATTCATTTATTAAGTTATATAAATAAATACCGTCTAAAGCCATGATTTTCTTTCCTTTCTAAATTGATTGAACTTACAGTTAGTATACATCTTATAATAAAAAGTATCAATAATAGGTAATTTGAGGTGATAATATGAAGTTTTCAAAAATGCATGGAAATGGAAATGATTTTATAGTTATAGAAGATTTAAACAATGAGTATTTAGGTAAAGAGGGAGAAATTGCTCAAAAAATGTGCCATAGAAGATTTGGAATTGGCGCAGATGGGATTTTAATAGTTAGAAAGAATGAAAATTGTGATATAGAAATGGTAATAATAAATTCAGATGGATCTTATGCTGCTATGTGCGGAAATGGAATAAGATGTTTTGCTAAGTATGTCTACGAGAAGGGAATAGTAAAGAAAGATGTGCTAGATGTTTTAACAGGTGATGGAGTTAAAAGAATCTTTTTAGAAATTGAGAATGATAAGGTAAAAAGTATCAATGTAAATATGGGATTTGGAGACTTTAAACCAAAGAATATTCCAGCATTATGTGATGAAGAAATAATAGAAAAAAAAGTAAGTGTAGGAAATGGAAATTTTGAAATAACATCTTTACTTATGGGTGTTCCTCATACTATTATATTTGAGGAGGAAAAATATCCTATAGAATGTGGTAGGGATATAGAAAAGTATGAATTATTTCCTCAAGGAACAAATGTTAACTTCTGCAAAGTAATTGATAGAAATACAATGGAAGTTAGAACTTGGGAAAGAGGTGCAGGCCCAACCTTAGCATGTGGAACAGGGAATTGTGCTTCAGTTATAGCTGCTAATAAATTAGGTCTTGTAGATAAAGAAGTAAAGGTAATAGTTCCTGGTGGAGAATTAAAAGTTAATATTGAAGATGATGGAGTAAAAATGATAGGTAATGCGTCATTTATTTGTGATGGCACATATTTATTTTAGAGAGGGAAGTAAGTAAATGAGGAAAGCTGCTGCTTTAAGTTTATTAGTATTAGTTATTTTATCAACAACCCTTGCGGGATGTAATTTCGGTAAAGGGTCTAATGAAGAGGACAGTAAGGGAACAAACTTAAAACTTCCTTGTAGTATTGTGTCTACAATTTCAGGGGAAGATGTTTTGTATTACGAAATAGAAGGGGATTCACTAAAAAAACTTGATTTAGATCTTAAGGGTCATATGGAAGTTTATAGTGAGGAATTAGGTTTAGCTGTTTATAGGGAGTTTGCTGATAAGGGAACAAACTTAATAATAACTAATGGAGTTAAGGAACATAAGATATCAGTAGATGGAAATATAGAAGAATTAATTATTAGTCCAAAGGGAACTAAACTTCTATATAGATATAATTCTGGGGATAAAATAGGATACAAAGTTTTAGACTTACAAAATTTTAAGGAATTTGATTTTAATGAGAATTTAGCTATTTCAGGGGAAAATGTTAAATTTGTTAATGAGGATCAATTAATTCTATATGGTGTTGACCTAGAAAAAAGACAAAGTGGGCTATATATTTATAATATTAAAGATGGAAGATATACTTTAGAAAAGCAAATTGTTAAGGCTTTTATAGATTATATTGATTTAGTTGAAGATCAAGTTGTTTTATATACTCAAAGCAGTATTGATGGCAAGAAAAATTGCTATATATATAATTTGGATAGTAAAAAAGAATCTGTTATTTCAAATGAGGTTGGAGAAATAGAATCTTTATGTAAAATAGGAAATGTAGTGTATTTTATTGGTACAAAGGGCGAAGGATTAAGAAGCTTGTATTCAATTGATATAACAAATAATAAACTTGATAGATTAGTGTATGATTTTCCTAAAAATATATCAGAGAAATCAAAGTTAATTGTTGCTGGAGATAATATATATTTTCTTGGATTTAATGATAGTAAAGAAAAAAATGCACTATATAGATATAATCTAAAGGATAAGAGTATTAAACTTATAGATAGCAATAAAGGGCAGTATATTATTATAAAATAGTTAAAAGTTCTAGATTATTAAAAATTTTTAATAATCTAGAATTTTTTTGTTTAAAAAAGAAATGCCTTGTCAATTATTACTGATGAGGAGGTTGATATATGAAATATACCATTAAAGATATAGATATGAAGCTAATGGAGAATATATCTAAGAATACAGCTTTAGAGATGAATTTAATTGCCTTAAAAGAAAGTTCAGGTAAGATATTTTTTTATACAAGTAAGGAAGAATCAAAGAAAAGGGAGTATTTATCCTTATTATTTAGAGAAAAAGAAATAAACTTTGTAATTGGAAATAAGGATGAAATAGAAATTTTAATTGAAGATTGTTATGGTGGAAAAAGTTTTTCTAAGGATAAATTTATTGAGGAAGAATTAATAAGTCTTATATCTTTAGGTATAGAAAAAAATACTAGTGATATTCATATTGAACCCTTAGAAGAATATGCTAACATTCGCTTTAGAATAGATGGAACTTTAGTTTTAGTTAAGAGAATAAAGAAAAATCTTTATGAAAATTTAGTTAATAAGATAAAGTTAAAAGCTGATATGGATATAAGCGATAAATTAAGATGCCAAGATGGGAAGGTGTCATTTAAAAATTATGGATATGATTGTGACTTAAGAATATCAAGTATTCCAAGTACTTTTGGTGAAAAATTAGTAGTTAGAATTTTATATAAGAAAAATGAGTTTATGAATATTGATAATTTGAGTTTAATGGAAGATCAAAAGAATAAAATAAATAAACTTTTAAAATTAAAACATGGAATGGTGGTTATAAATGGTCCTACAGGAAGCGGAAAATCAACAACTCTATATGCATTATTAAATTCAATAGATAAGGAAGGGATAAATATAAGTACCATAGAAGATCCCGTTGAATTTACCATAGAAGGAATAACTCAGACAAATGTTAATGATAAGGTTGGATTAACCTTTGCTAATGGATTAAAGCATATATTAAGACAGGACCCTGATGTTATATTAATTGGAGAAATAAGAGATGAGGAAACGGCTAAAATTGCCATAAGAGCTTCTATAACAGGGCATAAAGTATATTCAACGATACATGCTAACAGTGGTAATGAAGTTTTTAATAGATTATTAGATATGGGGGTAGAAGGATATTTAGTAAAGGAAGGAGTAAGTTCAATAATAACTCAAAGATTAGTAAGAAAAATTTGTGAAAAGTGTAAAGTGAAAATAGAGCTTAAAAATGAACTAGTTGAGAAATTAAAAGGGGAAGAGTTAAGTTTAAAAGCTTACTATAAGGGAACTGGATGTGAAATGTGTAATTGGACAGGTAATAATGGAAGAAAAGCAATTTGTGAAATTATATTTCCAAGAGAATATAAAAGCACAGAGGATATTACTTGGGGAGAAGAACTATTAAAGGCATGTTTTACCTTAGTTAAAAAGGGAGAAATATCTTTAGAAGAATATTACTTATTAAAAGAATGTGAGGGGTTAGATGTTTGGGTTTAAAGATGAAGCTTCATACATATGCTTAAATTTAAGCACATATGTAAAATCAGGAATGCCTATAGGACGATCATTAGACTTAATAAAGAACACTGTAAAAGATAAGAAATACAAAGAATCCTTAAAGAGAATTGAGAAAAAGGTTTTAAATGGAGAGGCTTTATCAAAGGCTTTTAAGGAGGAAGGTAACTTATATCCAGATTTAATGAAGGATATGATGAAGATTGGAGAAGAAAGTGGAAACTTAGAAGAGGTTCTAGAAAAGTGTGCTAGAAATATATTAGCTGAAAAGGAAATAAAGAATAAAATTATTAAATCTCTTAGATATCCAGTTTCACTTCTTATAGGTTTAATTATTATGATTTTTGGTTATGTAACTTATATTTTGCCACAGTTTGTAGATATGTATGAGTTAAGGGAAATTGAAGGTTCTAAAATTATGACTTTATTAAATAATTATATTAACTTTGTAGAAGAAAATCCTAATGTTGAAGTAATAGTTTTTTGTTATTTTTCCTGTGCCTTAATTTCGCTTTATCTATTCTTTAAAGTAATACCCTCTGAAAAAATCTTAGAAAAGATAGAAGTATACAGAATGTATTATGAAATTAGAATATTATTTTTAATAAACATGATATTAAATAGTGGAATATCCCTAAATAATTCTTTAAGTGTATTTGGAGAAAGCTTAAGTGATGTAAAGCTTAGAAAATATATTAAAAGCATAAATGAAGAATTAATAAAAGGGACTACTTTAAGCAGTAGTATTGGGAAAATAAATGTTATTTCTCATGTATCAAAGGGATTTTTAATAACAGGAGAAGAAAGTGGATTATTTAGTAAAAATATTGAAGAGCTTTTAAAAATAAGAGAAAAAGATTTTGATAGGGCACTGAATAAAACTGTTGGGAAAATAGAGCCAGCAATGTTTATTATATTAGGTTTTGTTATTTCAGCTATGATGCTTTTAGTTTTAGTACCGACCTTTGAGGGCATGAAATATGTATAGGAAAAGAAAAGGATTTACCCTTAGCGAAGTAATAATATACCTAGGAATAACTTCTCTTATTTTAGCAATACCAACATCATTTATGATTATAAAAGATAGGGGGTATGAATTAAAAGTTGAAGGAGAAATAAGTAAGATTCATGATTTTTTAATGGAAGCAAAACAGTTATCTAAGAAAGATAATCTATATGGAGAAATAATTTTTGATATTTTAGACAATAAATTAATTTATGAAAATGCTCTTAGAACTACCTCTTTAAAGTTAAATGGAGTTAAAGTAAGTTTTAATAGAGATAATTTAATTACTATAAATGAGACTGGGATGATCAGTATAGCTGGAACTATAACAATAATTGATAAAAATAATAAGAAAAGAGAAATAACCATAGTTCCAGGTATATGGAAAATTAATGTTAAGTGATTTATGAGGGAATATAGCTATGGAAGATAAGATTAATAAAAAGAAAGGATATTTACTAGTAGATATGGTTTTAGCATTAGCATTAATATCAATACTTTTCTTAGGAATAGGAAAAAGTTATAGCACTTATATTAAAAACAACTATTATATTAAAGAAAAAATAAAAGTAGCAGAAATTATTAATTCTTTGGCTATGGAGCTAAAACACAATATATCCTTTGAAGATTTAAGAAGTATTAATAGTGGAACATATAAAATAAGTACTTTAAAGATAAATGACTTAATAAATAGTGATATTAAAGAATTTCTTAGAAAAAATTTAATATTACATAATAAAAATCATAATGATTTGGGATGGACTATTAATATAAGCCACTTTGATCAATATGAAAGTATTATTAATATAATTTATAAAAATGAAAAACCATATATAAGTGAAAATAAGGAGGTGAAAATATACAAATTTTTAGAAAAATCCTTTCAAAATTTAGAAAATCAACCGCAAAAAGAAGAAGAAAAGCATATTTATTAATTGAACTATGTATTTATTTAGGTGCTTTAGGAATTATAACCTTAAGTTTAACAAAGAATTTGATTTTTTATGTTAAGGAATATAAGAGGTTTATTCCAAAAGAGAAAGAATTAAACTACTTGTTGGATGCAGAGATGTACTTAAATCACAGGTTTTGGGATAATATGGTTGAAAATATAAAGATAAATAAAGAGAAAAACTATATTGTAGTTAAGTTTTGGAGAAAGGGTATTGTAGAAGAAAATAAAATAGAAAAGAAAGAAGATAAATTACATGTTTATTATATAAGTAGCGGAGAAAACCGTAATCATATATTAATAGAAAATGTTGAAGAATTTGATGTGGTAGAAAAGAAGAACTTATTTTATATAAAATTAAAGGTTAAAAATCAAGAGGAGAGGATCTATTGTTATGAAAAGGCGTAAAGGTTTTGTGTCTATAGAAGTTATGTTAGTTTCACTAATTTGTAGCATGATAGTTACTATACTTATGGATAATTCATTCCAAAGAAGAAAAGAACTTGATAGAAGTTTTAAAATAATAGGTTCTAATATAGATAAAAATAACTCAGAGGAACAGTTTTTAAAGTACATGTTAAAAGAAAAGATTTTGAATAAGGACACTTTTCAAGAATTAAAATTTTCTTTGAATAATATGAAGGCTGAGTATAGTAAAAAAGCGAGGATTTTAAATATTAAAAATAAAGATAAAATAAGTGGACTTTCTAGGGATACTTACTATGAAATAAAGGTTATAAATGATGATATTATCTTGTCAAAAAGGGGAAATTATGAGTTTGTTAATAAAGACCTTAGTAATTAATGATACAAATGATATTTCAAAACTTAAGGAGTTAAAGGATAAGAGAGTAAAAATTATTCTTTTAAATGAAAAGATATTTATAGAAACACTTAGAGTTGATAAAAAGTGTAATATTGAAGAAAAAATAGAACAGCTTATAAGAGATAGATTTTTTAATTACACACCCTTAGTTCATTACGAGGTATTAAAATATAACAAAAGTTTATTTTTAATAGTGTATTTTATTGGATGTGATGAAAGATTTAAAAGTTTATTATATGAAAGAAAGGATTTTGCTTTAACATTTCCTGAACTTAAAAATAAGAATATATTATCTTTTAAGAAAGCTACTTTTGAACTTAAAAATTTAAAAATAAGTATTTATATAAAAGGTAAACTAGTTTTATTAAAGAGTGTAAAAGATTCTAATATTATTGAAGTAATAGAGGAAAGCCTTAAAGGTTTAGAAAAAGATTTTGGAGTATCCTTAAAAGACTTTACTTTTAAAATTCAGAAAGAGTATTTAAAGGAAGAAATAAAAGAATGGTTTAAAGGTTTAAAATTAAATGAGATTAGAGGTGAGGAGAATTTATATCAAAAAATATAAAAATTTTTTACCAATTGAATATGTAGAGGAGTATAACAGAAAAATAAAGAAAAAGCTAAATATATACATATTGCTTTTATTATTATTTAATCTATTTTTTTATGGGAAAATTAAGACTGAAAATAATAAAATAAAAAATTATTTAAGTGAAATAAGGGGAGTTAATAGGGAGAGATCTTTAGACAAGGAATTTTTAGAAGATATAAATAAGTTAAAGGAAATAATTAAAGATGAAAAGATATTAAATTTAAATCTAGAGAGAAAAAGTTTTGAAGTAGAAGTAAATAGTATTTATAAAAATTCTCTTATTAATTATATTAATAAAATTAATGGAAGAGTTTATGATATAAGCTTAAATGAATCTAATAATACTTATAGATTAAAAGGAGAATTAAGGTGAAAAAATTAAAATTAGATGTAACTTTAGCTACTATTTTTATAGTTATACTATTAGTACAAGGTATAGAGCTTTTTAAATTAAGAAATTATGAAATTCCAGTTTTAACAAACTCTATAGGAGAAATGGATTTAAATACAGTATTAAAAAATATAGAAAATAAGGATTGTACTGTTTTACAATTAGAATATAAAGAGGGATGGATAGGTAAAGTTTTATTTACAGGCTCTTTAGAGGATTTAAGTAATTATGTTAATTTATTAAAAAATAATAATATTAATATAAAAAATTATAAAATAGAAAAATCAGAAGAATTAAGGTGTTTTTTGGAGCTTAAGGTTGTATAGTCTTGTAAATTTAATGAAAATAATTGCATTTATTATTAGCTTTTGATAAAATATGATTGTTGTTTTACACTTTAAATAGTAAATAAGTAACAAGGTAACTCTAGAGGGTATTAATTTATCTTAAAGGGTTATAATATAAAATGAATTAATAGATTTTGGAGGGATACTTAATGATATCAGGAAGTGATTTAAGAAAAGGAACTACTTTTGAACTGGATGGACAAGTATACACAGTTATAGACTTCTTACACGTTAAACCAGGAAAAGGTGCTGCTTTCGTTAGAACTAAATTAAGAAACGTTATAATGGGTGGTGTTACAGACAGAACTTTCAACCCAACTGATAAATTACAAGAAGCTATAATCGAAAGAAAAGAAATGCAATACCTTTACTCAGATGGAGAATTATACTACTTCATGGATCAAGAAACTTTCGAGCAAATTCCTTTAAACCATGAAAAAGTTGAAGATGCTATAAAATTCTTAAAAGAAAACATGAACGCTGTAATCAAATTCTACAAAGGAGAAGCTTTCTCAGTAGAAGCTCCAAACTTTGTTGAGTTATTAATCACTGAGTGTGAGCCAAGTGTTAAAGGAAACACTGCTACTACAGCTATGAAAACTGCAGTTGTTGAAACTGGTGCAACAGTTATGGTTCCTATGTTCGTTGAAGAAGGAAACACTATAAGAATAGATACTAGAACTGGCGAGTACATGGAAAGAGTTTAATAAAAACTTGATTTAAATGTATTTAAGTCAAATTTATCTAGTGAATATAGATAAAAATAAATTTATGCTAAGCTTAAAAAGCTTAGCATATTTAATATAAGGAAGTGATTTCAGTGAAGGATATTAAAAATAACATTAGCAACTTACTTAAAGCTATGGATAAAAACACTGAGTTAGATAAAGAATTTAAGGATTCCTTACTTAATGTAATTTCATCTTTAGTTGATAAGATTGAAGAGTTACAAGTTAATGTTGAAACTTTAGATGAAAATGTAAATCTACTAAATGATGATTTAAGTGGAGTACAGGATGAACTTTTTGAAGAGCTAACTTTAGAAGAGCTTGAAGAATATGATGATGAATACTGTGAAGTAGTTTGTGATAAATGTCATAAGCCTATATACATAGAAAAAGATATATTAAACAGATCTGAAAGTATACCTTGTCCTTATTGTGGAAATGAATTTGAAGTTTAATAAACTGTGCCTTATAAAAGGTACAGTTTATTTTTTTTGCTAAAAATTAGAAAATACTTAGAATAGTTTTTTATGTAAAGTAATAAATTTAAATAGAAGAAAAGAAGAGGTTTCCAAAAAAGATTATTATTTTAAAAATAATTAGAATAATTTCTTATGTAAAGTAATAGATTTAAATAGAAAGGAGAGGAGGTACTTTGAAAGAAATATTTGATGTATTACCAGATAAGATAAATTCTTGTTTAAAAGATAAAAGTAATTTAAATAAATTACAAGAAATTAGAGTTAAGGTTGGAAAGCCTCTTAACATAGTTTTAGATAATACAGAAACAATTTTTAACTATGTAATAAGGAGAGAGGATGTTAAAGCCATAATTCAAAAAATAAGTAACTACTCTTTATATGCCTTTGAGGAAGATATAAGACAAGGATATATAACTATCCAAGGAGGGCATAGAGTTGGATTAGCAGGTCAATGTGTAATAGAAGATAATTCTATTAAAACTATTAGAAATATAACTTCTTTAAATATTAGAGTTTGTAGAGAAATATTAGGATGTTCAAATAGTCTAATGAATAGCTTAGTAGAAAATAACAGGGTAAATAATACTTTAATAATATCTCCACCTAAATGTGGAAAAACCACACTTTTAAGAGATATTACAAGAAATATATCTAATGGAATTTCTCAAATTGGTTTTAAGGGAAAGAGAACAGTTGTAATTGATGAAAGAAGCGAAATAGCTGCTTGTTACAATGGAATTCCCCAAATGAATGTAGGAATGAGAACTGATGTATATGATAACTGCATAAAAAGTGAAGGGATGATGATGGCTGTAAGAGGGCTTTCTCCAGAGGTTATTATATGTGATGAAATTGGAACTTATAAAGATATGGAAGGATTAATGATGGCATATAATTCAGGAGTTAGTATTATAGCTACCTTGCATGGAAGAAATGTTGAAGAATTGTATAGGAGACCTGTTTTTAGGGAGATTGTTGAAAATAATATAATAAATAAAGTTGTAGTTCTTAGTGGAAAAAAAGGAATTGGAACAATTGAGGGTATATATAATGTTTAACATAATAAAATTATCTTTAAATTTTCTAGTAGGTTATGAAAAATAATATACCTATTTTCAATTGGTGCTACTGAGTTTATTAGAATGAATAAAAGGTATAAAAATAACAAATCTACTAGAAAATTTATCTTTAATAGGAGGAGGAAATGAAAGTTTTTTTTCTGCTTATTATAGTTCTACTTAGTTCTTTAATTGGATACCTGTATGGAGAAGGATTTAGAAATAGACTTTCCCAACTTAGAGAGTTAAAAAGAGCTTTAATAGATTTTGAAAATGATATTGTTTATACTTACACTCCTTTACCAGAGAGTATAGAGAGTATAGCTTTAAAAGCTAAAAGTCCAATAAAAGAATTATTTAATGAAATTTCTTTTAAATTAAAAAATAATGAAGTGGAAAATGTATATATGGCTTTTAAAGAAAGTATAAATGAACATAAGAAAGAAATGAATCTAAGGAATAAGGATTTTGAAATTTTATTAGATCTTTCAAAGTCTTTAGGAGAAACCAATGTAGAGGGACAAATTAAGATATTTAATTTAGCAAAGGAAAAGCTAGATATAGAATTAGAGATTGCTGAAGATGAGTGCAATAAAAACACTAAGGTATATAGGTATTTAGGGGTTGCAGTAGGTGCAATGATAGCTATTTTTCTTGTTTAGTCTAATAGATTTTTAGAAAAGAAATTTTACTTTTGGACTATTTAATAAGAGTTAAGTTTTAGGGGGAGGCCATATATGTCGGATTTATCTTTGATTTTTCAGATTGCAGGAGTTGGTATAGTGCTTGTTATACTAGATAAAGTTCTTGATCAAAGTGGTAAAAAGGAGTATGCAACTTTAGCTAATATAGTTGGAGTAGTCATAATACTTACCATGATGATTCAACTTATAAGTAGATTATTTTCTTCTGTTAAATCTATGTTTTTATTTTAATAGATTTATGAAATACATTGAGAAGGAGGTGTCTATGACAGTAATCTAAGGTTTAAATAAAGAAAAAGATTACTGGCAAAATGAAATATGGATGTAGTTATACAAGTAATAAGCTTTGTACTAATAAGTTTATTTTTATATCTAGTTTTAAAAGATAATAAGAGCACCTTTGCAGTTTTTCTTCTTTTAGGAGCTGGCATAGTAATTTTTCTTTTTGTAATGCCTTATGTTAATGAAATAATAGTATTTATGCAGGATATAGCAATGGAGTCTGGAATGGATTCATCATATATTGCTATAGTTATGAAAATTATTGCCATAGCATATCTTTCCACTTTTTGTAGTTATATATGTAATGATGCAGGGGTCACAGTATTAGGTAAGAAGGTAGAGTTTACAGGAAAAATTATGATTCTATTATTAGCTATACCAATAATGGCTAATATTTTGAATTCTATTTTAAGTATAATGTAGGAGCTAAGATATGAAAAAGTTGATAAACATAATATTATTATCTCTTATCTTTGTATTTTGCTTTAACTTAAAAGTTTTGGCGAATGATAACTTAGAGAGTTCAAAAGAAAAAATAGACAATGACTCGAGAATAGAAAGATTTTATGATTATATAAATAATTTAGAAACAGAAGAAGATATATTAGGCAATATGTCTGCTAAGGAATATATAATGAATTATTTAGAAAGTGGAGAAGATCCAATAACCTTAAAGAAAATAGGTGCTTCAATACTTAGTTATATCTTTAGAGAACTTAACATAGTTTTAAAGTTTATCGCTTCAATATTAGTAATTGCTCTTTTAAGTGCTTTACTTAAAAATTTACAGGATGCTTTTAATATTGAAGAGGGAGTAACACAGATAGCATTTTTTGCTTGCTATGCCCTACTTATAATGCTTTTAACTAAAAGTTTCTTTATATCTCTTAACTTAGGAAAGGAAGTCTTAACTTCAATTATAGATTTTATGAATGTTATTGTTCCAGTTATTGTAATGCTTATAGCTACCTCAGGGGGAGTAACATCAGCTGTTACCATAGACCCCATAGTACTAGGGGCAGTTTCTATAACTCCTAGAATTTACACATACTTTTTATTCCCACTAATATTAGCATACTTTACATTACAGTTTGTTAATAATCTTTCTAGCGAATTTAAAATAGATAGAATGTGTAAGTTCATAAAACAGGTTGTTATGATATCTCAAGGGTTTATATTAACAATATTTGTTGGAATATTAACTTTAAGAGGAATGACGGCAGATACTTTAGATGCAGTGGCTGTAAAAACAGTAAAGTTTGCTGTAGATAATTTTGTGCCTATAGTGGGAAAGGCATTTTCAGATGCAATAACCACAGTAGCAGGATATTCCTTAGCTATGAAAAGTGTAATAACTTCTTTAGGAGTAATAGTTCTAGTTGTAATTGTAATTTATCCAATAATAAAAATAGGCCTTATGGCTATATGTTTTAAACTTACCTCCGCGGTTATTGAGCCTGTTGTTGATTCAAAGATTTCTAGCAGTGTGGAAACCGTTGGAGAAGCCTTATTTATGATAATGTCATGCATAATAAGTGTCAGCATAATGTTCTTTATTATGGCATCTATGATGGCTACAGCAGGTAATTTTATAGTAGGAGGATAGAAATAAGATGGAACTTTTAAAAAATTGGATTTCAACCCTTTGCGTTGTTATAGTCATTATATCTATTGCTCATATAATTTTACCTAATTCTTCAATAAAAAAACATGTTAAATTTGCATTTTCATTAATAATACTTTCTGTAATGCTATCACCAATAATAGGGCTTTTAACTATGAATAAGGATATAGATGAAACTGTTTTTCAGGAAAAAATAAGTGATGTTACAAGATCTGATGAGGAAAAAAAGTCATTATATGATGAAGAAGCAATTTTAAAAAGTGTTGAGAAAAACTTAGAAAAGTCATTAAAAGATGAATTCTATGAGAATGAGTTTGAGGTTAATTTAATTGGGAAAATAGATTTTGATGAAGTGAAATTTAATATAGAAAAAGCAGAAATTACAGTTTTAGATGAAAAAAAAGTAAAAAAAGTAGATAAGGTTGTTGTTGGAAAAGAAAAGGTTAATAAAGAAGAGAAAAAGGATTCTTTTTTAGAAAAAATTGAAAAGTTTGTTGAAAAGGAACTTGAAATTTCTCATGAAAATATAATTGTTTCATATGCCTAGGAGGGGGTATAAAGATGCATGAGTTAAAGGAGAAAATAGCTAATCTTTTTAAACAGAAGAATATTACTAATTTAATAATATTACTTTTATTAGTTATAATGTTTTATTTAGTTGTGTCATATTTTACAGGTGTAAACAATATAACTAAAAGTGAGAAAACTAATTTAGAAAAAGTATCAAAAGAGGATATGAATAGTAATAGTCAAAAAGATTCAGAAGTTTTAAGTTATCAAGAAAAACAAGAAAAAGATTTAGAGAGGATATTAGGAAAAATAAATGGAGTAGGATCAGTAGATGTAGTAATAAACTTTCAAAGCAGTGAAGTAAAAGTACCAGCTGTAGATAATTCTTCTCAAAAAAGCACTACAGAAGAAACTGATAGTGAAGGAGGGACAAGGGTTAATTCACAAGAAACTGATGGAGATAAAATAGTTATGTCAAATAGCTCAAATGGAAGTGAACCAGTTATATTAAAAACAGAAAAGCCAGAAGTTTTAGGAGTCATGGTTGTGGCTGAAGGTGCAGAAGATAGCAAGATAAAGTATGAAATAACAAAAGCGATATCAAGCTTATATAACATAAGTGTTGATAAGGTAAATGTATTAGCAATGAAAAAATAAAATTAAAATTTATGGGGGGTTCATTATGAACAGAAAACAAGCAGGGATAATTTTAACACTTTTAGCATTAATAGTTTGTACTGGCGTTCTAGCAACTAGAGTTAACAATCAAATTAAAGAGAGTATGGGAGAAGTTCCTACAGCTTTTGGAGAAAATGATGACAATGCAACTGAAACATCTTCAAATTATTTTTATGAATCAAGAAATTTAAGAGAACAAAAAGATTCTAAAACTATCGATAACTTAAAAGCTATAGTAGAAGATAAGAACACTTCAGCAGAACAAAAAGAAGAAGCTGAAAAAGAATTAACTGAAAAAACTATGGCAAGAGATTATGAAACAAGAATAGAACTTAGTATAAAGAGCAAAGGTTATGAAGATGTAATATGTTTTATAGATGGTGATAATGCTAAGGTTGTAGTTAAGACTAATGAAGAGTTAACTCAAGAGAAAATGGTTGAAATCCAAGATATAGTTATGAATGTATCAAAAGTATATGACGTTGATATAGAAAAAAAATAATTAATTGTATTGTAATTAGTTATTTGCTATAATGAACCTATAACTAATTAAGTTTCGTGAAGATTAGTAGGAGGGTTCAGCTTTATGAATGAAATGAATAGAGATGAAGCTAACTTAGGTATAGTTAATATATCTGATGAAGTTATCGGTGTCGTAGCTGGTATAGCTGCATCTGAGATAGACGGAATACTTGAGATAAATCACAATAATAGCACTGGAATAGGACATAAATTTTCAAAGAAAAGTTTAGGTAAGGGCATTAAGGTTAATGTGGAGAATGGTGAAGCAGTTATAGAAATTGGTGTTACTGTTCAATACGGAATTAAGATCCCTGATGTAGTTTCTCAAGTGCAGGAAAACGTAAGAAGGACTGTTGAAGCTATAACTGGACTTAAGGTGGCACTAGTGAACATATATGTGCAAAACATAATTATCTTAAAAGAAGAAGATAAAAATGAAATATTAAAAAAATAGTAGTCACCCTCTGATTTCAGAGGGTGTTTCATTGTGTTAAATCATTAACTATATGATTAATAATATAAATTAAGACAATAATACTAAATAGAGTATTTTCAAAACATAGGAGGATATAATGAATAGAGTAAAATCAAGAGAATATTTATTACAATTAGCTTACCAAATGGAAATAACTTCAGAAACTGCATTAGAAACTTTCAATTCTTTTATGGAGAACGAGGACATTTCTAAGGATGATTTAGATCTAGCATACATAAAATCAGGATTATTAGGAATAGAAGAAAATAAGGAAAAGTTAGATTCTTTAATAGAAAGTCAACTTGTAAAATGGAAATTAAACAGAATTTCAAAGGTTAACTTATCAATTTTAAGAATTTCTACATATGAAATATTATTTGCAGAGGATGTACCAGGAAAGGTATCAATAAATGAAGCTATTGAGTTATGTAAAAAATATTCAGATAATAAATCAGTTTCATTTATAAATGGAGTTTTAGATAAAGTATATAAGAATATGCAATAGGGGCTAAATTTATTTTTACTAGAATTATAAGATTTGGAGGGGCAGGTAATGGATAAAATTTTAAGCGGAAAAACAGTGGCTATAGACATAAAGGGGCAAATTAAGAGTTATACAGAGGAATTAAAAGCTTCTGGAAAGTCTTTAAAAATATCGTCTATACTAGTTGGGGATGATGGAGGCTCAGTATATTACCAAAACTTCCAAGAAAAATTAGCTAATAATTTAGGAATAGACTTTGAGAAGATAAAATTAGATGAAAGTATTTCAGAAGAAAATCTGAAACTTAAGATAGAAGAGTTAAATAAAGATGATAGTGTAAATGGAATAATGCTTTTATTACCTTTACCAAAACATATTGATGAGAGAGCAGTTACAAATTTAATAGATGCAGATAAAGACTTAGATTGTCTTTCTGAGGTAAGTGTAGGTAGATTCTATAAGGGTGAGAAGTGTTTTATGCCATGCACACCAAACAGTGTAATAACTCTTTTAAAAGCTTATAACATTGAAATTGAGGGAAAAGAAGTTGTTATTATTGGAAGAAGTAATATAGTTGGTAAACCTCTTTTTCAAATGTTTTTAAATGAAAATGCTACAGTAACAGTATGTCATTCAAGAACTAAGAACTTAAAAGAAGTTTGTAAGAGAGCTGACATATTAGTAGTAGCTATTGGAAGGGCTAATTTCATAGATTCTTCTTATGTTAGAGAAGGAGCGGTTGTTATTGATGTAGGAACTAGTGAGGTTAATGGTAAAATAACGGGAGATGTTAATTTTGATGATGTTTATGAAAAAGCATCATTAATTACACCAGTTCCAGGAGGAGTAGGTTCTTTAACTACGACTCTTCTTTTAAAAAATGTTTGTAAGGAGTTAGATTAGAATGAAACTAAAGACATTATCTGTTGGTGAAGTTAATAACTACGTTAAAAAGTTAGTTGAAAATGACTTTATATTAAAGAATCTTAATGTCAAAGGTGAAATATCTAATTTAAAATTCCATTCAAGTGGTCATATTTATTTTTCATTGAAAGATGAAAATAGCAAGGTTAACTGCATTATGTTTAAAAATAATGCAGTTAATTTAGATTTTAGACTAGAAGAAGGAATGAAGGTAGAAATAAAGGCTAGATTAGGTGTTTATCATAAAGAAGGAACTTATCAGCTTTACTGCGAAAATATTAAAAAAGCAGGAATTGGAGAACTTTTTGAAGAATTTCATAAATTAAAAAAAGAACTTAGTGAAGAAGGAATTTTTGATGAAAAATACAAAAGAGCCTTACCAAAATTCCCTAAGAGAATTGGAATAATTACAGCAAGGACTGGAG
This sequence comes from Clostridium sp. 16K-1-R1, assembly GCF_023921145.1. Classification (NCBI taxonomy): domain Bacteria; kingdom Bacillati; phylum Bacillota; class Clostridia; order Eubacteriales; family Clostridiaceae; genus Clostridium; species Clostridium sp. 16K-1-R1. Next base: position 2,320,326 of record NZ_CP046515.1, on the reverse strand, counting down.
CAGCAGTAAGGGATATAATAAACGTAATACAAAGAAGAAATAAATCTTTAGATATTATTTTATATCCAGCTAAGGTTCAAGGAGAAAATGCAGCAGATTCAATAATTGAGGGTATTAGATATTTTAATAATGAGAAATCAGTTGATGTTATCATCTTAGGTAGAGGTGGAGGATCTATTGAAGAACTTTGGACTTTTAATAATAGAGACTTAGCATATGAGATATTTAATAGTAGAATACCTACTGTATCAGCTGTTGGACACGAAGTAGATTTTACTATTAGTGATTTTGTAAGTGATATGAGAGCACCTACACCATCAGCAGCAGGAGAGTTAGTATCACCGTCATTACAAGAAATGATAAATGATTTATTAAATAAAAAAGAGTTCTTACATAGAGCTATTGACAGAAAATTTTTAAATGCAAAGAAAGATGTAGATTTATTACACAAAGGATTAAAAGGTAATAATCCTAAGCATATAATTGAAAAAAGAATAAAAGAAGTAAATTCCTTAGAAGAAAAGTTAAACTTTTTAGGAAAAAGAAAAATTGATAAGGCAAAAGATGAACTTATTGCTTTAAATAGCATATTACAAACCTTAAATCCATTAAACACCTTAGGAAGAGGGTATTCAGTAATAATGGATAAAAAAGATAAAGTAATTAACGAAGTAAGTGAATTAAAAAAGAACGATATGGTAAAAGTGATAATGAAGGATGGTTCCGTTAATATAGATATAAAAATTATTAATGAATAAGGAGCAAAGAGAGATAAAATGGCTAGAAAAGAAACTAATTATGAAAGTATGGTTAGTGAATTAAATGAAATCGTAAAGCAACTGGAAAATGGAGATTTAACCTTAGAAGAGTCTATAAAAAGCTATGAAAATGGCGTTAAAATAGTAAATAAACTATATAAGAAGCTAAGCACTTTAGAAGGCAAAATAAAGGTTGTTGAAGATGAAAAAGAGGAAGACTTTGGAGGATACAGCAATGAATATTAATAGCTTAAAAGAGGAAGTTGATCAATCTTTAAAAGCTTATTTTAATAAAGATAGAGAATACAATAAAGTTTTATATGATTCAATGGCATATAGCATAAACGTAGGAGGAAAAAGAATAAGACCAATCTTAATGCTTTTATCTTACTATATTTATAAAAGTGATTATAAAAAAATATTAACACCTGCAATGGCCATAGAAATGATACACACTTATTCTTTAATACATGATGATTTACCATGTATGGACAATGATGATTTAAGAAGAGGAAAACCTACAAATCATAAGGTTTTTGGAGAAGCTATTGCTGTTTTAGCTGGAGATGCTCTTTTAAATGAAGCTATGAAAATTTTAGTTGATTATTCTTTAGAAGAAGGAATAAGTGCATTAAAGGCAACTAAAATAATTGCAGATGCAGCAGGATCAGATGGAATGATTGGTGGTCAAATTGTTGATATAATAAATGAAGATAAGGAAGAAATTTCTTTAAAAGAATTAGATTATATGCATTTAAAGAAAACTGGAGAACTTATAAAAGCTTCAATAATGTCTGGAGCGGTTTTAGCAGAAGCTTCAGAGGGAGATATTAAAAAATTAGAGGATTTTGGATATAAGTTAGGCTTAGCATTTCAAATAAAAGATGATATATTAGATGTAGTGGGAAATGCAAAAGATTTAGGGAAGAATGTTCACAAAGACCAAGAAAGCAATAAAAATAATTATATAACCATTTTTGGATTAGAAGAGTGTAAGAAAAAATGCGTGAATATAACTGAGGAATGTATAGAGATATTAAGTTCAATAGAAGGAAATACAGAGCCTCTAAAAGTTTTAACCATGAAACTTTTAGAGAGAAAATTTTAATAATAAAGGATTTGGTTTAAATGAGTGAAGTTCTACAGAGAATAACTGATCCTAAAGAAATAAAGGATTTAGATGAGAAAGAATTAGAAATATTAGCTGAAGATTTAAGAGAATTTTTAATTGAAAGTGTTTCAAATACTGGGGGACATTTTGCTTCAAACTTAGGAGTTATTGATTTAACAGTAGCTTTGTTTAAAAATTTTGATTTTAGTGAAGATAGAATAATATGGGATGTTGGACATCAATCTTATGCTTATAAGATATTAACAGGAAGAAAAGATAAATTTAATACTTTAAGACAATATGGTGGATTGTGTGGATTTCCTAAGAGAACAGAAAGTGAATATGATTTTTTTGCCACTGGACATAGTAGTACATCACTATCTTCAGCAGCAGGTATGGCTAGAGCACAGAGGCTACTTGGAAAAGATAATAAGGTTATAGCAGTTATAGGTGATGGAGCCTTAACTGGAGGTATGGCCTTAGAAGCCTTAAATGATATTGGATATAGAAAAGATAATCTTATAATAATATTAAATGATAATCAAATGTCTATATGTAAAAATGTTGGAGGACTTGCAACCTATTTAAATAAGCTTAGAATGGGTGTAGGTTATAATAAATTAAAATCAGATATTGGATCAACTTTAGATACAACTTCTTTTGGGAAAAGAGTAAAGAACTCTCTTTCAAAATTAAAAGATGGTATTAAAAAAATTGTTGTACCAAGTATGTACTTTGAAGATATTGGATTAAAATATTTTGGTATAGTAGATGGACATAATATTAGAGAATTAAATGAAGTTTTAAGCATAGCTAAAAATATAAAAGGACCAGTTATAATACATACAGTTACTAAAAAAGGAAAAGGCTATGAATTAGCAGAAAAAAATCCTAATAAATATCATGGAGTATCTCCTTTTGATTTAGGGGAAGGAGTAATTTCAAAGTTTGCAAGTAGAAATTATTCTTCTACCTTTGGAGAAGAAATGATTAAATTAGCTAAAAATGATGACAAAGTTGTTGCAATTACTGCTGCTATGCCAGATGGAACAGGGTTAAAGGAATTTAGAGAAGAATTTCCTGATAGATTTTTTGATGTAGGAATAGCAGAACAACACGCTGTTACCTTAGCTGCTGGAATGGCAGCAGAGGGTTTAAAACCATTTTTTGCGGTTTATTCCACTTTCCTACAAAGAGCTTATGACCAAGTTTTACATGATGTATGCATACAAAAGCTACCTGTTACACTTTGTTTAGATAGAGCTGGCTTAGTTGGAGAAGATGGAGAAACTCATCAAGGTATATTCGACATTTCATTTTTATCTCCAATGCCTAATATGACTATTGTTGCACCTAAGTGTATAGATGAAATGGAAGTTATCTTAAAATGGGCAAGTAATTTTAATGCACCTTTAGCTATAAGATATCCAAGAGGTGGAGATATTGATGTTAATTTAAAACCATTAAGTAAAATAGAATATGGAAAATGGGAAAAGGTTCAAGAGGGAGATAAAATAGCAATAGTTGCTACTGGTAAAATGGTTCAACATGCTATGATTGCTGCACAAAAAATAAAAGAAGAAAAAAATATAGATATTTTAATTATAAATGCAACCTTTATAAAACCAATAGATAAAGAATTATTAAATTCCTTATCAAAGGATGGATTTAAGATTGTAACTATTGAAGATAATATTAAAAAAGGTGGCTTTGGAGAAGGCGTTCTAGAGTATTTAAATGAAATTGGACATAAAGAAAAAATTGTTACATTAGCATTTAATGATAAGTTTATAGAACATGGTAAGCCTGATATTTTATATAAAATTAATGGGTTAGATGCAGAGGGAATAAAAAACACATTAATTGAATTACTTTAAAGGAGAAAATTATGGCAGAAAAAAAAGAGAAAAAAGAAAGACTTGACGTACTTCTTGTTGAACAAGGTATTGCTGAGTCAAGAGAAAAAGCTAAGAGATATATAATGGCAGGTATGGTATTCATAGGAGAAAAGAGAGTTGATAAGGCTGGAGAAAAGGTTCCTGTAAGCTCAAATATCATATTTAGAGGAGAAAAACTACCTTTTGTTAGTAGAGGTGGATTTAAACTTGATAAGGCAGTTAAATCCTTTGGAATAGACCTTAAAGGAAAGAGATGCTTAGATATTGGAGCATCAACTGGTGGATTTACTGACTGTATGCTTCAAAATGATGCTTCAAAAGTATTTTCAATTGATGTTGGTTATGGACAATTTGCTTGGAAACTTAGAGTAGATCCAAGAGTTGTTTGTATGGAAAGAACTAACGTAAGATATGTAACCCCAGAGCAAATAGGAGAATTATGTGATTTTGCATCAATAGATGTATCTTTTATATCACTAACAACAGTTTTGCCAGCTGTACTTAATCTTTTAAATGATAAGGGAGAAGTTATGGCACTTATTAAGCCTCAATTTGAAGCTGGCAGAGAAAAGGTTGGCAAAAAAGGTGTTGTAAGAGAAGCTTCTACTCATAAAGAAGTAATTAAGAAAATTGTTGATTTTGCTTTATCACACAAATTAAATATATTAGGTCTTGATTTCTCTCCTATAAAAGGACCAGAAGGAAATATAGAATATTTAATATATTTAAAGAAGGATAACAATACAGAAGAGTTTGATTATAATATTATAGATGAAGTTGTAGATAAATCTCATAGTGATTTATAAAAATTAAATTATTAAATAAGAAATATTAATTTTATAATTACTTTAGATAAACTTCATAGTTAAAGTAAAGGTGTGTTTTGGGGCATGAGAAATATAGGAATTATAATTAATAAAGAAAAAGATAAAGAAAATGAAATTTTAAATTTGGTTATTTTAAAGGTTAAAGAATATCTAAATCCTGATGAAATAAAAGTTATAGACCAATTTTATAAGGGAGATTATAAAGATTTAATGGCTTTAGATCTTTTAATAGTACTTGGTGGAGATGGAACGCTTTTAGGTGTGGCTAGAAAATTCTCTACAGTTATAGATACTCCAATTTTAGGAATTAACATTGGAAATTTAGGCTTTTTAGTTACAGCTGAGATAAGCGAATTAGATGAAGCTTTATATAGAATAAAGGTTGGTGATTATAAAGTAGAGGAAAGAATGTTACTTTCTTGTACTATAGAAGGGGTAACTTGTTCAGAGGAAAGGGCTTTAAATGATATTGTTGTTGCTAGGGGAACATTATCTAGAATGGCACAATATGAGGTCTTTATAAATGATGAACTTTATGCTACTTTTAAAGGGGATGGAGTTATAATTTCTACTCCAGTTGGATCAACAGCCTATTCTTTTTCAGCTGGAGGCCCACTTATAATGCCAGATTTACAAATAGTATCAATAGTCCCTATATGTCCTCATACACCTAATTCAAGACCTATGATAATAGATGGAAATAACAAGGTAAGAGTTAAGCCTCTTATTAATGAATCAGATGTCTTTGTTACAATAGATGGTCAAAAAGCATTAAAGTTAGAAAAACACAATGAAGTTTTAATAAAAAAAGCAAAAGAGTTTTTTAGAATAATTTCATTTGATAATAAAAGTTATTTTAAGGTACTAAGGAAAAAATTGTTTAAGATAGAATAAATATTATGAAGGTGAGTTGAAGATGAAATCTAAGAGACATTCTAAGATAATTGAAATTATAAAATCAACAGCGATAGAAACTCAAGAAGAGTTAGCGGAAGAATTAAAAAAAGCTGGGTTTGATGTTACTCAAGCTACAGTATCTAGAGATATAAAAAATTTAAAACTTGTTAAAAAACAAGATAATAAAGGACACTATAGATACACAATCATAGAAGAAGAAAAAAATGAAATGGTTGATAGATTAAGCAATATATTAGCCAATACTGTAACTTCAGTAGAAAATGTTGATAAGATGGTTGTTGTTAAAACAATATCAGGTTCAGCATCTGCAGCAGCAGAGGCAATAGATACCCTTCATTTAGGTGAAATTGCTGGTACTATAGCAGGAGATAACACAATATTTATATTAGTTAGAAGCTTAGAAAAAGCAGAAACTCTAGTTTCTAGGATACTGGAAATGATAGAAGGATAGTTAAGGAGGAGAAGTATGCTTTTACAATTAACTATAAATAACTTTGCTTTGATAGAAAAAGCATCTTTAGATTTTAAAGAAGGATTCACTATTTTATCAGGAGAAACTGGAGCTGGTAAGTCTATTCTTATAGATGCGATAAATTATGTTCAAGGAAGTAAGTTTAACAAGGACTTAATTAGAACTGGAGAAGAAAAGACTTTTGTAGAGGCTATATTTTCAATAGATGATAATGAGAGGCTTAAAGAAATTTTAGATGATTTAGAAATAGAGTATGATGATACTTTAATAATTTCTAGAGAAACTTTTATAAACGGTAGAAGTAATATAAAGGTTAATGGAAGAAGTATAATAGTAGCTACTTTAAAAAAAATAAGTAGCACACTTCTAGACATACATGGTCAACATAACAATCAAAATTTATTAAATAAAGAAAATCATATAATGTATTTAGATGATTTTGGAGATTCTAAGTTAAGTGAAGATTTAAAAGAATATGGAGAAAAATTCTCAGAGCTTAAGGATATAGAAAGAAAAATAAGTGAATTAAGCAATGAAGGAAAAGATGAAAAACTTTTAAATTATTTAGAATATCAGTTAAATGAAATTGAAGAAGCCAAGCTTAGAAATGGTGAAGAAGAAGAGTTAACAGAAAGATTTAATGTTTTATCTAATGCAGAAAAAATAAAAAATTCACTGGGAATATCATATAATCTATTAAATGGTATTGAAAGCAGTGTAGTGGATTCTTTATCAGTAGTAAATAGGGAGCTTTCAAATGTTGAAGAGCATTTAGAAAAAATCAAAAATATAAACTCTAAAATAATGGAAATGTACTATGAAATACAAGAAATGGCTAGAGAAATTAGGGATATATGTGATGAAAGTGTTTATGATGGCAATGAATTAGAAGAAATAAATAGCCGTATGTTTAAGATTGCTGCATTAAAGAAGAAGTATGGAAATAGTATAGCCGAAATCTTAGAATATAAAAATAATATTTTATCTCAAATAAATAATATTAAAAACTCAGAAAAAATAATTGAAGATCTTTTAAATGAAAAAAGTAAAGTTGAGAATGTTTTAAGTGAAATAGCTAATAGAATTCATAATAAGAGAATAGAACTTTCAAAAGTTTTAGAAGAAAATATCCATAAAGAACTGGCCTATGTTGGCTTAGGAAAATGTAGATTTGAAGTTCTTATTGAGGAAGATGAAACCTTTAACTTTAAAGGTAAGGACAAAGTACAATTTCTTATATCAACAAATCCTGGTGAACCATTAAAGCCTATGGAAAGAATAGTTTCTGGAGGAGAACTTTCAAGAATAATGTTAGCTTTAAAAGCTGTGTTTATAGATAAGGATAAGATTCCTACAGTTATATTTGATGAAATAGACACCGGTATAAGTGGAAGAGTAGCTCAATCCGTTGGAGAAAAGATGTATGAAATATCAACAAAACATCAAGTTTTTTGTATCACACATCTTCCTCAAATAGCAAGTATGTCGGACAATCATTATATGGTTAGAAAAAAAGTAATAGATAATAAAACTTTTTCAAAGGTTGAACCTATAACTTATAATCAAAAAATTGAAGAGGTTGGAAAAATGCTAGGTGGCGTTGAAATGACAAGTAATACATTATTAAATGCTAAAGAGATGATAGAGCTAGCTGATACAAAAAAAGAAACAATTAAGACTTTTCATACATAATAAAGTGATTTTTAATACAAAATAGAACTGTTAAACAGTTCTATTTTTTTTTATTTTAAAACTAATATGAGAATTTTAGTATATTTTAAATTGATTTGGCTAGAATAACAAAGTTAATACAGGATATTATTTTTTTGAAAGGGGCAAATTAAGAATAGAAAAGGAGGAGATAGTTAATGAAAAATATGAACAAAAGAATAAAGATTATATCAATAATAATGATGTCTTTAATATTACTTTTATCCTCTGTAACATTTGCAAGGGATTATTGTGAGAGTAATAATGTTTTTGCAAGTAGCAATTTCTATTCTTTAAATTCTAAGAGTAGTAATGATGAAAAGTTTAAGAACAGATATGGCGTAGCTCTTGTAAATAGTGAACAGGAAAAGAAAGATATAGAGCTTTATGCTGGAGGAAATTCAGTAGGTGTAAGGGTTTCAACAGATGGTGTATTAGCAGTAGGTTATTCAGACTTAACAACAGGAGAAGGAGAAGTAGAGAGTCCAGCTCAAAATGGTGGAATACAAATTGGTGATAGACTTATAAGTGTAAATGGAAATAAAATAAAAAATTCAAAAGATTTATCAAAAAAAATCAACGAGAGTAAATCAGAAAATGTTGAAATATTAATTGAGAGAAATGGTGAAGAAATAACTAAAAATATAAATTTATCAAAAAATGCAGATGGTGATTATAAAATAGGTCTTTGGGTAAGAGATTCTACTGCTGGTGTAGGTACACTTACTTTCTATGATAAAGAAAGTGGAAAATATGGAGCAATAGGTCATCCAATAACAGATAGTGAAACAGAAAAAATTCTTTCAATAAAAAATGGAGATCTTTTAAATTCTTCAATAATAAGCATAAAAAAAGGTGTTAAAGGTAATCCAGGAGAATTAAGAGGAATTTTTTCAAGTGATAAGAAACCAATAGGAAATGTTACAGGAAATACACAATGTGGAATATTTGGTAGCATGAATACAGAAAATTTAAAAAATATTAATAATAAAACTTATAAAGTTGGTTGGAGAGATGAAATTCAGCCAGGACCAGCACAAATTATAACTACTATTGATGAAGAAGGTCCTAAGCTTTATGATATTGAAATTGTAAAACTTGCAAAGCAAGATAGCATTAGTACAAAGAGTATGGTAATTAAGATTACAGATGAAAGATTATTAGAAAAAACTGGTGGTGTTGTCCAAGGAATGAGTGGAAGTCCAATTATACAAAATGATAAAATAATTGGTGCTGTGACACATGTTTTGGTTAATAAACCTGAAGTAGGATATGGAATTTATATAGAGTGGATGTTAAAAGATGCAAAAATTATATAATAGAAAATAAGTGTGATTAATGTAAATATGTGTTATAATAAATACTAGAAAATTAAATGAATTTTTTAGTATTTATTTTTTTTAGAAGGAAATAAATAAGTTTTGTCGAATATAGTTAAAGTAGAATAATTGTAAAAAAATGGATATATAAAGTTGGTTAAGGAGAGAAAAGCATGAAGGAATCAAAAATATCTGTATTAATTGCTGATGATAACAAAGAGTTTTGCAATATTTTAAATGACTATTTATTAAGTCAAAGGGATATTGTTGTTACAGGAATTGCAAAGGATGGATTGGAAGCTTTAAAACTTATAGAAGAAAAACAACCAGATTTAGTTGTATTAGATATAATTATGCCACATTTAGATGGATTAGGTGTACTTGAAAGAATAAATTCTCTAGGATTAGAAAAAACTCCAAGAGTAATAGTATTATCTGCTGTTGGACAAGACAAAATTACTCAAAGAGCTATAACTTTAGGGACAGATTATTATGTTGTTAAACCATTTGACATGGATGTATTTACAGAGAGAATAAGACAAATGTTTAATAGCACAATATCAGAGGAACCTACAAATAGTAAACCTACAATTAGTGTAGTTGAAGGTTCAAAAAGTGAGGATTCATCTTCTGATGATAACAAAGAGCCTATGGATTTAGAGGTTGAAATAACTAGTATAATTCATGAAATAGGAGTTCCAGCTCACATAAAAGGATATATGTATTTAAGAGAAGCTATAACTATGGTTGTAAATGATATGGAATTACTATCAGCTATAACAAAAGAGTTATATCCTTCAATAGCAAAGAAATATAATACTACTGCAAGTAGAGTTGAAAGAGCTATAAGACATGCTATAGAGGTTGCTTGGGGAAGAGGACAAATAGATGCTATAAACAAAATATTTGGACATACTATTCACAATGATAAGGGTAAACCAACAAACTCAGAGTTTATAGCTATGGTTGCAGATAAATTAAGACTAAAGAATAAAGTTAGCTAAATTAAGGAGAAAGCACTTTTTATCAGATAATATTTTCACTGATAAAAAGTGCTTTTTTATAGAGAGGTGAGGTAATTTGAGAAAAGCGGTATATGTAGAAGGAAATGAAAAAAAGATTATTTTAGCTAATTGTATAACTAAATCTGAGTATGAAAAAATATATAAAAAGAATTTAGTATGTCCAATAGATGGATGTAAAGCAAAACTTGGTTTTAGGGAAGTTAAAAAGCAAAGAGATGGAAAATATTTTTATACATTACCTAATAATAAACATGTTGATGGATGTCCTTATAAAATTCAAAAGAAGAAAAGAAGAGTAAGAAGAAAAATAGATAATAATTTAAGTGAGGAGTTTTCACAAATATCATTTGAAATTTTATAATATTTATATAAATTTAAAAAATAATTTTAGATTTTTTAGGTCCAAAATTGAGGTGAGATATATGGATTTATATGAAAAAACTTTAAATGAGGAGAGCATATTTAAGTGTTCTTTTATGGAACTTGTTAAGCAAAAGGTGAAATTACCAGATGGCAATGAGGCAGAAAGAGATATTGTTAAACATTCAAATGGGGTTTGTGTTATAGCTTTCAATGAAAAAGGAAATATTCTTATGGTAGAACAGTTTAGAAAGCCTTTTAATAGAGTGTTTTTAGAATTACCAGCAGGAAAGGTTGATAAGGAAGAAATATTAGAAAAAGCAGCCTTAAGAGAACTTAAAGAAGAGACAGGATATTCAGCTAATAAGATAACATATTTAGGACAAATAGCACCATCACCAGGATTTTGTGATGAAGTAGTTCATATATATAAAGCTCATGAACTTAAAAAGGGAGAAACTAATTTTGATCATGATGAATTTTTAAATTTAAATGAATATTCCTTAGAGGAAGTTAAAAATATGATTATAGAAGGAAAAATAACTGATGCAAAAACTATAGCATGTTTATTTTTCTATGAAAATATTAAATAATGAGAAATAGGAACTAGAGTATTTGAAATTACTTTAGTTCTTATTTTTTTATAAATTTAAAAAAGTATGTATCTTTTTATTATGTTAATCATATCTTTTAATAAATAGCTTTAATGGAGGGTAAGAAGAATTTATGAGGATGTTTTTTAGTGGACTTATGGAGTCATTAAAGGAAAATAAAATCACTTTTTTATGGGTACTTTTATTCTTTTTAGTTGGAATAGTTTTAGGATCTTATACAGTTTACTATATGAGTGATTTTAATAGGGTTGAAATTACTACTTATTTTAATAACTTTTTAGAGTTTTTAGGTGGAAATTCTGTAGCTTATACAAGTATTCTTGTAGATAGTATAAAGAGTATTCTACCAATGGTTGTAATAATAGTTTTATTAGGTTACACAGCTGTAGGAACACCAATAATTCTTATGATGGATTTAGCTAAAGGATATGTTATTGGATTTACATTTTCTTTAATCGTTAGCATGCTAGGAAGCAAGGGTGTTATGTTAGTCTTATCAGGATTAATGCTTCAGAATTTAATTTTTATTCCAATAATAATGTTAATCAGCGTTTTGGCTATAAGACATTCAGTTACAAAGTTAAAAATGGGAGTATCTAGAGATAGAGTAAAACTTGATGTTAGTAGGGCATATTTAAACTTTCAAGGGCTTTTAAGCTTAATTATAATATCAGGAATACTAATTGAAACATATATATCACCTAATTTAATAAGATTAGTAATTAGTAGGTGATTTCTGTAATATAAATAATTATGTAATAACATTTTGGTTAGGAGTTAATATGAAAGATTTAGTAAGCAAATACGAAGTATATCTAGAATCAATAGGAAAGAGAAAGAATACCGTAAGTGCATACATTACAGATGTCTCTATGTATTTAGATTTTGTAGAGGAAAAAGGATTTAAAGTAAATGAGGATGGATATCCTTTGGTATCTTATGTACAACATCTAAAAGAAAATCATAAGTCTCCATCATCAATTCAAAGAACAATCATATCTTTAAGAAATTTTTACAATTTCTTAGTGGCAGAAGAATTTTTAAAGAAAGTTCCAAACTTAACTATGAAAAAGGAAAGAGTTGAAAAGAAAAAGCCTTTAGTTTTAACTGTTGAAGAAATAAATAAAATTATGAATTCAACTAATGTTTTAACTGAAAAGGGAATACGCGATAAGGCTTTATTAGAACTTATGTATGCTACTGGAATGAAAGTTTCAGAGTTAATATCTTTAAGAATTGAAGATATTAATTTGGATTCATCTTTTGTAAATTGTAGAGATAGTAGAGGGTATGAGAGACTTATACCAATAGGAAAAGCAGCTAAGGAATCTCTTAAAAGATATATTGTGGTAAGAGAAGATAATTCTAAAGGATCAGATAAGCTTTTCTTAAATATGAGTGGAGAACCTATAACTAGGCAAGGAGTTTGGAGAATTGTTAAGGAGTATGCTGTTATTGCAAATATTGGCAAGGATATAAATTTAAATACATTTAGACATTCTTTTGCAGTGCATTTATTACAAAACGGAGCAAATGCTAAGGTGGTACAAGAACTATTAGGAAATCAAGTTATGACTTATATAGATATGTACTATGATATTATAAACAATGAAAAAATTAACAATATATACAGAAAGGCTCATCCAAGAGCATAATATATATAAGAAAAGGCTTTCATAAAAGTCTTTTCTTTTTATAATTTTTAGCTTTAAAATATTAGAATTTATTAAAAAATACATAAAAATAATTTTAATTTTATAATTAAGAAAAGAAAAATTCATTAATGTTGAAAAAAATATAATATTTTATAGGATGAAAGTACTTGTAAATAAGGAATCTCTCTGATAAAATGAATTTATGAAAAGGTTATCACAAATTGATAGTGTGGAGGAAAGAAACTTATGAGAATGTATGATTTAATATTAAAAAAGAGAAATGGTGGGGAATTAAGCACTGAAGAAATAAACTTTTTTGTTGATAAATATACAAATGGTGAAATACCAGATTATCAAGTAGCAGCCTTATTAATGGCTATATATTTCCAAAAAATGAATAAGAGAGAAACTTCAGATTTAACTATGGCTATGGTTAATTCAGGAGATATATTAGATTTAAGTGAAATACACGGTATAAAAGTAGATAAGCATTCAACTGGTGGGGTTGGTGATACTACTACTTTAGTTTTAGGACCTATGGTTGCGGCTTTAGGAATTCCTGTAGCTAAAATGTCAGGAAGAGGTCTTGGACATACTGGTGGAACAATAGATAAATTAGAAAGTTTTGATGGATTCTCAGTAGAAATGACTAAGGATCAATTTATAAATAATGTTAATAATATAAAATTAGCAGTTGGTGGACAAACAGGAGATTTAGCTCCAGCTGATAAAAAACTTTATGCTTTAAGAGATGTTACTGGAACTGTTGATAATGTATCATTAATAGCTTCAAGTATTATGAGTAAAAAAATTGCTGCAGGCGCTGATGCCATAGTATTAGACGTTAAGGTGGGAGATGGAGCATTTATGAAAACTCCAGAGGCAGCTAGAGAACTTGCAACTGAAATGGTTGGAATAGGTAAACATGTTGGAAGAAATACTGTTGCCATAATTTCAGATATGGATCAACCTTTAGGATTTGCTATAGGTAATGCATTAGAAGTTAAAGAAGCCATAGAAACTTTAAGAGGAAATGGTCCTAAGGATCTTTTAGAGCTTTGCTTAACACTTGGAAGCAACATGGTTGTTTTAGCAGGTGCTGCTAAAGATACTGATGAAGCAAGAAAAATGTTAATGGAAACAATAACTTCAGGAAAAGCAATTGAAAAATTAAAAGAATTTGTAAAAGCTCAAGGTGGAGATGCATCAGTTATTGATGATATATCAAACTTACATAATGCTAAATATGTAATTCCAGTTAAGGCTAATAAATCAGGGGTTGTAAGCAAAATACATGCTGAAAACATAGGATTAGTTGCTATGGAACTTGGAGCAGGAAGAGCTACTAAAGAAAGTATTATAGATTTAGCTGTTGGTATTGTTCTTCAAAAGAAAAGAGGAGACAAAGTTAATGAAGGAGATATCATAGCATATATTCATGCTGATGATGAAGAAAAAGGTAAGAAAGCAGTAGATGGAATATTAGCTAATTACGAAATATCAGATTCAGTAAAAGATATTCCATTAATATATGATATAGTTAAATAGTTTTAAAAAATGCTTTAAAGCTGGTTGGATTCTTGTCAGGTATAGCTAAGATTTATAGTTATGCATCGTAATCTTTGAATAACCATATCTAACAAGGAACCCAACCACTTTAAATAAATTAAGTTTTGGTACTCATTATAGATTTTCTCGTTAAAGTTATCCTATACAAATTAAAGTATAGGATAACTTTTTCTTTTTTGCTTATAATTTATTTCTTTTGGGAGAAAATAAGCAAGAAAGGAGGAGATATTATGAAAAAATACATAAGAAAAATAGCAGCTTTTGCAATATTTTTATCTTTATTTAGCATTGTTTCTTCTGTTCCTGTAAAAGCTGAAGAGGCAATAGAAGTAGAAGCAAGATCAGCTCTTCTTATGGAAGCTAGTACAGGAAAAATAATTTATGAAAAAAATGCTAATGAAAAATTTGCACCTGCTTCAGTAACAAAGATTATGACAATGTTACTTGCCATGGAAAAAGTAGATAGAGGAGAAATAAAACTTTCAGATCAAATCACAGTAAGTGAGACTGCTAAGAAAATGGGTGGTAGTACTATGCTCCTAGATGTTGGAGAAGTAAGAACTGTTGAGGAGATTATAAAAGGTATAGGAATAGCTTCAGGTAATGATGCCGCTGTAGCTATGGCTGAATATTTAGGTGGAAGTGAAAGTGGTTTTGTTGAGATGATGAACAAAAGAGCTAAGGAGCTTGGAATGAAAAACACTACATTTAAAAACTGCACAGGGCTTCCTATAGAAGGACATTTATCTACTGCATATGATATTTCTATTATGTCTAGGGAATTATTAAAACATCCTACTATATTAAAATATACAGGAACTTATATGGAAACTATATCAGAGGGAAGAAAATCTCCTATTGAACTTGTTAACCATAATAAATTAGTTAGATTCTTTAAGGGATGTGATGGTCTTAAAACTGGATTTACTAATGACGCTAAATACTGTATATCAGCTACAGCAACTAGGGACGGAGTTAGAATGCTTTCAGTAATAATGGGAGCTCCAACATTTAAAATAAGAAATAGAGATGCTAGTATGCTTATGAATTATGGATTTTCTAAGTTTGAAAGCAAGCAAGTAGCTACAAAAGATGGTGAGGTAGAACAAATTCCTATGAGTCAAACAGGAGATAAGTTTATCATAGGAAAAGCTAAGGATGATTTAACTTTAGTTTGTCCAAAGGGTATGAGTGACAAAATAGAGAAAAAAGTTGTTTTATATGAAAGTAAGAAAAAAATTAAAGAATTTGATACTATAGGATATTGTGAATATTATCTAGATGGTGAACTTCTAGGTAAAGTTGAATTATATTCAGATAGAGATATGAAAAAAGGCGGAATTATTGATAGTGTTAAATTCAAGGTTAAGAATTTCTTTAATGGTGAAGAGGAAGATAAAGTAGAAGAAAAAACAGAAGAAAAGAGTAATGAAAAATAAAGTATTATTCAGACATTTTGACTGTATTCATTAAAAACTAAAAATAAATACCTATAAGTTGAAAGAAGAACAACTAGCATATAGTCTCCTTATGCTAGTTGTTTTTGTATATAAATTTTTCTTATATAGATGCAAAGTTAGTAAAAGAATAACTAGAGAGAAGGTTATTTTTATAAAATCAACTTCTTGTATCTCTTAAACTTAGTGTTAATTGCTTTTTTATATGATAGTTGTTATGATATTATGTGAAGTTTTGAATAGTAGGAGAAAAATAGACTATGGAAATGCCAATTATCAAACTTAAAAACTTTGATGGACCTTTTGATTTGCTTTTGCATTTAATCAAAAAAAATGAAATGAGTATTACTGAGATAAAGATTCATGAAATCACAAAACAGTATTTAGAATATATAGCCTTAATGAAGGAACTTGATTTAGAAATAACTTCAGAGTTTATAGTTATGGCAGCTACTTTAATAGAAATAAAATCGAAATCATTACTTCCTAAGGTTAAAGTTGAAGATGAGACTTGTGAGGAAGATCTTCAGAAAATATTAATGGAAAAACTTCAAGAGTATAAAAAGTTTAAGAAAATAAGTGCTTATTTAAGAGAAAGAGAACTTTCTACTGGAGAAGTATTTACAAAAAAAGCTGAAATTATTGAAGTTGAAGTGGACAACAAACTTGATGATGATTACTTTAAAAATATAACTATGCTTGATCTTTATAAGCTCTATAACAATCTTATGAGAATTTACGGTGAAAAACAAAATGTAAATGTTATGGAGAAAAAGATAAGTGTAGATAAATATAAAATTACTGATAAAATTAATTTCTTAAGGGATAAGCTAAGTGAAAAGAGCATTGTTAGGTTTTCAGAGTTTATACCACAGTGCGAATGTAAGCTAGAAGTAGTTGTTACTTTTATGGCAATGCTTGAACTTATAAAAAGAAGTGAAATTAAAGTTGTCCAATATGAAAACTTTGGTGAGATTATGATGGAAAAGGTGATAGTAAATGAGTGATATAAATCAAATAGAATTTAGTGAAATATCTAAAAAAGACGAGCTTAAGTCTATTATAGAATCTCTTTTATTTGTTAGTGGAGAACCTCTTGCTTTAAAGGATATATGTAGAATAGTAGAAGAGGATTTTAAATATGTAGAAGATTTAATGAGAGAATTAATGAATATATATAATGGAGATAGTTCAAGAGGGATAAAAATTATTAGTTTAAATGGAACTTATCAGTTAGTTACTAAAACAAAAAATAGTGAATATGTTCAAAAGCTTTTAAAAAAGAATGTTAGACAATCCTTATCTCAGGCTTCTTTAGAAAGTTTAGCAATAATATGTTATAAGCAACCTATTACTAGAGTTGAGATAGATGAGATAAGAGGAGTAAAAAGCGAAAGTGCTATACAAAGACTTGTTGAAAAAAATTTAGTTGAGGAAACTGGAAGATTAGAGGTTCCAGGAAGACCTATACTTTATGGAACTACAGATGAATTTTTAAGACATTTTGCATTAAATGATTTAGGAGATCTTCCATCTATAGAGTTATTTGAAGAAAATGATGAGGTTTCTGACATGGTGGAAGAGTAGATGATTCTAAATTTATAAAAAGTAAAATAGTATAACTTAAGGAATTTAGTATAATAATTTGTTTATATAAATTAAGAAGGTAGAGAATATTAATTATTCTCTACCTTCTATTATTTAAATAGCAAATTAACTCATTAAACTATAAAGTTTCTATTTCTTACTCCCTGCGAAGTAAGAATTTTATTTTTTAGGTTTTAGGTTGTTTTATTATGGAGTTTGATTGGTTGATTTTATTGTATTAGAGGGTATTTATAATGTTTAACTCTTCAATAAAATCAGGAATAGTTAAGAAACTATTTAAATGAGTTAATAAAGCTATAGCAGGCTTTTAGTCACAAAAATTAGAATCTTCTTTTTTGTCTTTACACTTTTTATTGCCCATATCCTTAAATATTTCAATTATTTGAGGAATATTATCAACTATTCTGTCATAAGTATTAGTTTGGTTTACAGGTAATAGCCTTACAGAATCACCTTTAAGAACTAAGAAAGCAACTGGCTTTACACTAACACCAGCGCCAGAGCCCCCACCAAAGGCAAATCTATCATCTATTTTTTCACATTCTTTATTTGGAAGTTCTGAGCCTCCCGAAGCAAATCCAAAGGAAACTTTTGATATTGGAATTATGTAACTTCCATCTCTAGTTTCTATGGCATCTCCAACTACAGTATTAACATCTATCATGTCTCTTATGCTTTCCATTGTTGTACCCATTAGATTTTCTATTGGGTGATTTGAGTTTATCATGGTACAAACCTCCTAAAGTATTTTTAAACTCTATTAAAAATAATATTTATAACTTCTTGAAGTTTAATAAGTAAAGAAATCCTATATATATAATTTGAGCAAAATTTATGGTTATTATACCTTGAACTTCAAAAAATAAGTAATTTTCATTATTAAATTTAGGATTTATGTTTCCAGTAAACTTTTTTAGTTTAAAAAAGTAATCCAATCTTGTGTATATTAAAGATAAAATTTGATGTATAAATCCATATAAGATAGCAGTTAAAGCTGCATCTTCACTTGAAAAATTTAAATCTAATACAATTTTTAAAGACGGTTTAAATTTACTTTTAGTTAATAATTTTATTAATTTTGCAATGGTAAGGTTAGATGGAGGCTTTAAAAAGGTTCTTTTCTTTTTAGAAGATTTCTTTATTTTAGTGTCCTTATTTCCTTTTTTTGAAATTTCCTTTTTTTCTTTATGAGCTCCTAATATTTTATTTAAAGATAATATTTCAAATTTATAAAAATTAATCTTAAAATCTTTTTCTGAAAATACTAATTTGAATTTTAAATTTATTGGAAAAAACAATAAAACTAAAAGTAGTAATAATAAAAATAATAAAAAAAACTTCAGCACTTCATAAACCTCCTTACCATTTATACATTATTGACAATAATAGCTTTAATTATCCAAAAATATACTAGGTTATTAAATTTATAAAGTGGAAAGCTAATAAAAGAAGGTTTCATAGATAAAAAAGCTTAGTTTAAGGAGAGATATTTTATGAAAAAGAAGATTTCAATTCTTATGTTTTTTTTAATAACAATATCTATATGTTCTAATGTTATTGTTCTTGGAAAGGAAAGTTGTATTCCAGAGGAAGTTTCAGTAGAGACTATGGATGTAAAAGATGGATATGGAAAGCAGTGCAAGGATATTACTCCTGATGCACATTTTGCTATTGCCTATGATGCTAAAAACAAAAAGATTTTATATGAAAAGAATGCTTTTAGAAATGTACCTATGGCAAGTACCACTAAAATATTAACTGCTTTAGTTGCAATAAATTATTCTGACTTAGATGAAGAGGTTACAATATCTAAAACTGCAGCAAGTATTAGAGGATCAAAAGTTGGATTTAGGGCTGGAGAAAAGGTTACAATGAGAGAACTTCTTTTTGGACTTATGTACAAGTCAGGAAATGATGCTGCCATAGCTATTGCAGAGCATATTGGAGGTAGTATAGAGAACTTTTCTATACTTATGAATGATTTTGCTAGAATGTTAGGTCTTAAGGATTCAAACTTTCAATCTCCTCATGGATTAGATAGCCAAATGCATTTTTCCTCTGCTTATGATTTAGCGGTTTTAATGTCAAAAGCTATGGAAGAGCCTTTCTTTAGAGAGATATCAGGAACTAAGGAAGTAGGGGCTGAAAAATATAATTTTACTAGAAGTTATAGCAATATAAATAAAATGCTTTGGAGATTACCTAATGCCAATGGAGGAAAAACAGGCTATACTGGTCAGGCGGGGAAATGTTTAGTAAGTTCTGTAGATCATAATGGAAGAAATATAATCATAGTAGTTTTAAATTGTCCAACTAGGTGGGAAGCCACTGAAAGAGTTTATGAATATGTTAAAGCCAATTATTCTTAAAATCAAAGGTGTTATATTAATATTTTAATATAACACCTTTGATTTTTTTGTTTTAAAGTTTAAAAAATATTATTTTTGTTATATATAAATGCTTAATAGCTTTTAATACCAGGGATTTAAAGTTTTATATTTAAAATAATTTTAGAAAATATTTTAAGGATTAATTATTTATTAAAGAAATTTTGTAACATTTTTAATCTCTCAGGGATATTTTAATAGTAAGAATTCAAATGGGAGGGTTTTTATGGATTATGAAGTAATTGATTGTATAGATGCTGGTACGGAATTTTGTCCTTGTCACTTAGCAGAAGAAGGAGAATGCATACTTTGTTCTCAACTTCACGGAAAGTGTTTTTGTGATTGTGTAAACTGGAAAGGGGTTTGCATATATGAAGAATTTGCAAGTAATGGATTTAAAGCTAAGGAAGGCAGAAAAACTTTTACTTGTGATGTCATAGATGCTGTAGAAGTTGAAGAAGGATTATTATTTATAGAGTTTAGGGCACCTCATAAACTTTGTATTGATTTACTTGGACCAGGTAAGTTTATATTTATAAGAACTAATGATAATCCGTTTTTTGATGTACCTATATCTATTTTAGAATCTGATGCAGATAAAAATGTAATAAAAGTACTTATTGAGGTTAGAGGAATAAAAACTAAGAGGCTCTTAAATACTGAGGTTAAAGGAGAAATAACTATAAGAGGGCCTTATTTTAATGGAGTATTTGGAATAAAAAATATAGACTCAACTAAGAATGGAGAGGTCCTTGTACTTTGCAGAGGAATTGGATTAGCTCCTGCTGTACCAGTTATTAAAAAGTTAGCTAATGAAGGAAATAAGGTTAAGATTCTTTTAGATAAGGCACCTTTTAAAGAAAGTTATATAGAAAAATATTTAGAGGGATACGATATTCAGTATGTTCCTATGAATTTAATCAACAAAGGTGAAATATCAAATGAAGCAAAGGAAGTTATTAAAAATGGACAATGGGATTTAATCTATTGTGCTGGAGCGGATATATTAACTTATAAACTTATAGAATATTTAAATGATTTGAAAGATGAATCTACAAAAGTATCTTGTTGTAATAATGCTAAAATGTGCTGCGGAGAAGGGGTATGTGGAAGCTGTACAGCTAGGTTTGCTGGTCACAAGGTAAAAAGACTTTGTAAGGTGCAAAGTGATCCTAGAAAAATATTTGAAGATAGAAGATTCATTTAATAAAGATTAATTTATAGAAGGGAGAGTTTTTATGAAAGTTGTTGTTATTGGTGGCGGATGGTCAGGAGTTGCAGCCGCTATTGAAGCAAAAAAAATGGGAGCAGATGTAGTTCTTTTTGAAAAGACAGATTTATTATTAGGACTTGGTAATGTTGGCGGAATAATGAGGAATAATGGAAGATATACAGCCTCTGAGGAATTAATAGCTATGGGAGGCGGAGATTTAATAAATATAACTGATAAGGTTAGTAGACACAAGGATATACCATTTCCTGGACATGAACATGCTTGGCTTTATGATGTTAATTTAGTTGAGGGAGAAGTTAAAAGATATGTAGAAAGTCTAGGAATTGAAACAAAAATGGTTTCTAGAATCATTGATATAAAACAAGAAGACAACAAAATTTTAGGAGTTTATACAAGTGATGGACAATATTATAAAGGAGATGTGTTCATTGAAACTACTGGTTCAACAGGCCCTATGGGAAATTGCCTAAGATACGGTAATGGATGCTCTATGTGTATTTTAAGATGTCCTTCCTTTGGTCCTAGAATTAGTATAAGTTCAAGATGTGGAGTTGAAGATATACAAGGAGAAAGAGTTGGAGATGAACTAGGAGCATTTAGTGGTTCATGTAAACTTGCAAAAGAAACTCTTTCAGAGGAAATAAGAAAAGAACTTGAGGAAAAAGGTTGTGTCGTTCTTAAAATTCCAAAAGAAGATGTTAATTATGATAAATTAAATACAAAGGTTTGTCAGCAATATGCTCTTAAGGAATTTGCAGAAAATGTTGTTTTATTAGATACTGGACATGCTAAGCTTATGACTACTTATTATCCTCTTGAAAAGCTTAGAAAGATTAAAGGTCTTGAAAATGCTAAGTATGTTGATCCATATGCAGGTGGAAAGGGTAACTCTATAAGATACCTATCAGTGGCTCCAAGAGATGATAATATGAAGGTTAAAGGAGTTACTAATTTATTCTGTGCAGGAGAAAAATCAGGACTTTTTGTTGGACATACAGAGGCTATAGTTACAGGTACTTTAGCTGGACACAATGCAGTAAGACATGCTTTAGGAATTCCTTATTTAATTCTTCCAAGAGCAACTGTTTTAGGAGATATAATAGCCTTTGCTAATGAAGAATCTCAATCTAGAGAAGGAAAGAAAAATAGATATACCTTTGCAGGTTCAGTTTACTTTAATAGAATGAAAGAGTTAGGACTTTATACAATAGATAAAGATGAAATTCAAAAGAGAGTAGCTCAATTAAATTTAGATGGAGTTTTTAGCAAAAAACTTATGTAAATTTAAGATTTTATAATATTATTATGCTTAAAATATAGTTTGAAAACAAAAAGTATCTTTAGAATATTTATAAATATTAAGTTTATTTATATTCTTTAGATACTTTATTTTTTATAAAGAAATTAAGAAAATTTCAGTAAGTAAATAGAGTGTTAAATTAAGTAGGAATATAATTACAATGGGAATTTATATTATAAAATTAAGTAACAGGGGGTGTCTATATGAAAATATGTAAAAGATGTGGAGAGGTCAATGAGGATGAAAATTTGCTTTGTAAAAATGGTGATTGCTTAAATAAAGAGTTTGAAGATTATGAAGCCCTTAAAAATAAGGCGAAAAATAATTTAATAAGAAAAGAAAAATTAAAAAGTATTTTAGAAAAGGCTATTTTTATTACATATTTAGCAGGTGTTTTAATTGCAGGTATAATAAACTTTAGAAATTTAAGTTTTTCAAATATTATTTTAACTATAGTTTTAGGGATATCAGGTATTATGTGTATAAAGTTTACTAGTTTTGTTTTTGAGATTCAACATATTTTTTCTTTAAAAGACCCTAGTGGAGACAATATGGCTGATATTTATGAAAGTTATTTAAAAGTAATTGGAGTATTAGCTTTAATTTATTCAGTTTATTTATTGTTTAAATAAAAGATTAAATATATAAGTAATAAATAAGTATATAATTTATTTGTTATTTTAGTAAAAGGTACTATGATTAATTCATAGTACCTTTTCTTAGTTAAGATTTAAATTTAAAAACAAAAAATAACTTTCAGATTAAGAAAAAAGTTTTAACAAAGAAAATTAAAATAATTTAAAATGTAGTTAAAAAGCGTGATAATTATCATATTATTATGGATAATATAATGATATAATTCAAATAAGTATGATAAATTTTTAACAAAGTTATGTTTGTGAACGGAGGAAAAAAGTATGAAAAGAATACAATCTACTTGTAACTATTGTGCTCTTGCGTGTAATTTAGATTTTTACACAGAGGATGGAAAAATAAAAAGAGTAGTTCCAACTCCACATTATCCAGTTAATAAGGGATTTTCTTGTATAAAAGGACTTAATTTAGATAAACAATGTACTAAGTTTAATGGTTCAAAGAAGCCTTTACTTAAAATGAAAGATGGAGAAAGAAAAGCTATAGAATGGAAAGAAGCTTTTGATTTATTTGCTAGTAAGATGACAGCTATTCAAGAAAAGTATGGTAAAGAAAGTGTAGCTTACATAAGTACAGGTCAATTACCAACAGAGGAAATGGCTCTTTTAGGTCATGTAGGAAGAAGCTACATGGGTATAAATGGAGATGGTAATACAAGACTTTGTATGGCATCAGCAGTTGTAGCTTATAAACAAAGCTTTGGATTTGACGCCCCTCCATATACTTTAAAAGATTTAGAACTTTCAGATACTATATTTTTTATTGGAGCAAATCCAGTTATAGCTCATCCAATAGCTTGGGGAAGAGTTAGAAAAAATAAGGATGCTAAAATAATTACTATAGATCCAAGAAAGTCTGAGACAGCTATGAATTCAGATATGTGGATTGATATAAAAACTAAGGGAGATTTAGCTCTTTTCTATACTTTAGCAAATGTTCTTATAGAAAAAGGATGGATAAACCAAGATTATATAAATAATTACACAGAGGGCTTTGAAGATTTCAAAGCACATGTTAAGAAATATACATTAGAAGATGTTGAAGAAAGAACAGGAATCTCTAAGATGAGAGTTCTAGAACTTGCAAAAATAATCCATGAAGGAAAGAGAGTTTCATTCTGGTGGACAATGGGAGTTAACCAAAGCTATGAAGCTGTTAGAACTGCTCAAGCCATTATAAATCTTGCTTTAATCACAGGAAATATGGGAAGAGAAGGAACAGGAGCTAACTCCTTAACAGGACAATGTAATGCTATGGGATCAAGAATGTTTAGTAACACAACTGCTCTTTATGGTGGTGGAGAATACAATAACAAAGAGAGAAGAAAAGTGGTTGCTGATATATTAGGCATGGATGAGAATATGCTTCCAACTAAGCCAACTTTAGATTATGAGCAAATAATAAAAGGAATAAATAAGGGAGAAATCAAAGGACTATGGGTAGTTTGTACTAACCCTAAACATTCATTTAGTAACAACGAAGAGTTTAAAAAAGCTATGAAAAACCTAGATTTCTTTGTAGTTCAAGATATTTATGAAGATACAGATAGTTCTAAAGAATGTGATTTATATTTACCTTCAGTTCCAGCTATTAAAAAAGAAGGTTTCTTAATAAATACTGAGCGTAGACTTTCAGCTTTAGTTCCTGTTTTAGAGAAGGAAGAAGATGAATTAAGTGATTATGAAATATTATTAGGAATTGGAGAAGCCTTAGGAATGGGAAGTCTTTTAGACAAATGGAGAACTCCAGAGGATGCCTTTAAGCTTCTAAGAGAATGTAGTAAAGGAATGCCTTGTGATATTACAGGAGTATCTTATGAAAGATTAAGAGATTCTAAGGGAATTCAATG
The DNA here is from genome assembly GCF_023921145.1 of Clostridium sp. 16K-1-R1. Lineage (NCBI taxonomy): Bacteria > Bacillati > Bacillota > Clostridia > Eubacteriales > Clostridiaceae > Clostridium > Clostridium sp. 16K-1-R1. Next base: position 2,295,601 of record NZ_CP046515.1, on the reverse strand, counting down.
GCCTTGTAGAAAAGGAGAAGAATTAGAGTCTGATGAAAGAAGATTATTTGAAGACGGAAAATATTATACTCCAAGTGGAAAAGCTAAGTTTATTTTTGAAGATGTAACTGAAAATCCAAATGCTACAAATGAAGAGTTCCCATTTAACTTAAACACTGGTAGAGGAACTGTGGGACAATGGCATACTCATACTAGAACTAGAGAAATACAAGCTGTAACTAATATAGTTTCACAAAAGGCATATGTATATATAAATAGAAAAGATGCAGAAAAGCTTGATATAAAAGAAAATGATGAGGTTTTAATTCATTCATCAAATGGGCATACATCTAAGTTTATAGCAAGATTAACTGATAATCTTAAAGAAAAAACTTTATATGCACCAATACATTATATAGAAACAAATTTATTAACACCATCTGTATTTGATCCTTATTCTAAGGAGCCTTCATATAAAACAGTTCAAGTTAATATAGAAAAGGTTAGAAAATAGGAGGGGATTACTTTGAAAAGAATAAAAATCAATAGAGATAAATGCGTGGGATGCTTAACATGCACAACTGCTTGTATAGTTTCTCATGATTCAGAGGATACAAGAAGTAGAATTGCAATAACAAGTGAAGGAAAATACACTCCTATTTTCTGTAGACACTGTGATAGACCAGAGTGTGTTTACACTTGTATGAGTGGTGCTATGAAGAAAGATAAAGAAACTGGTTTTGTAACTTATGACAAATCAAGATGTGCAAGTTGCTTTATGTGTGTAATGGCTTGCCCATATGGAGTATTAAAAGCTGAACATGAAATGAATAAATATATAATGAAATGTGATATGTGTGCAAGTACAAAAGAAAAAACTCCTCAATGCGTTGCAAAATGTCCAATGGGAGCAATAACTTTAGAGGAGGTAGAAGAATAATATGAGATATATTGTTGTGGGGGCATCAGCTGCTGGAATAAGTGGAGCAAAAACACTTAGAGAACTTGACAAAGATGCAGAAATAATATTAGTTTCAAAGGACGAAAATGTTTATTCAAGATGTATATTACATCATTACATAAGTGGCCATAGAGATATTGAGGCTTTAGATTTTACAGATAGAGATTTCTTTGAAAAATACAACATAGAGTGGAAAAAAGGCTTAGAAGTTAAAGCTATAGATGATAGAGAACATGTAATAGTTCTTTCAAATGGAGAAAGCTTAAAATATGATAAGATATTATTAGCAACAGGAGCATCAGCATTCATTCCTCCAGTAGAGAATTTAAGAGAAGCTAAAAATGTTGTTGGATTAAGAAACTTAGAGGATGCTATTAAAATTAAAGAAGAGGCAGAAAAGGTTAAAAACGTGGTTGTTTTAGGAGCAGGACTTGTTGGCATAGACGCCATAGCAGGACTTGCATTTAAAGATTTAAATGTTACTTTAGTTGAAATGGGGGACAGAGTCCTTCCAATTCAACTTGATAAATATGCTTCTTCTAAATACGAGAAGAGATTTGAAGATGCTGGAGTTAAATTAAAACTTGGAGTTAGAGCGGAAAAAGTTTTAATTGATGAAAATAAAAATCCAAAGGCATTACTTATAAATACAGGAGAAGAAATTCCTTGCGAGCTTATAATAGTTGCAACTGGAGTTAGATCAAATGTAGCATTCTTAAAAGATAGCTCTATAGAAACAGATAGATTTGGATTAATAATAAATGAAAAAGGCGAAACTAATGCAAGAGATGTCTATGGAGCTGGAGATATCACTGGAAGAAATCCTATATGGCCAACTGCTGTAAAAGAAGGTATAATAGCAGCAAACAATATGGTTGGTAATGAAATATTCATGGAAGATTTCTTTGGAAGTAAGAATACAATGAATTTCTTAGGACTTACAACAATGTCTTTAGGAGTTGTTAATGCTCCAGATGATTCTTACACAGAAGAAATTGATATTTCAGGAGAGAATTATAAAAAGATAATCCATAAGGATGGAAAAATTTATGGAGCTATAATTCAAGGCGATTTATCTTATGCAGGAGTTTTAACTCAACTTATAAAAGAGAAGATACACGTATCAAAGGTTAAAAAGCCATTATTTGAAATTGACTATGCAGATTTCTTCAATATAAAAGAAAATTTAGAGTACACATATTAATATAAATTATAATATAAGTATGTAAATTTTAATTTGGAAAACAATATATTTAAGTTATAATGGGAGGAAAAGGCTTTGGCTAAGATTGTGAATGTAGTTGCTAGCTGTTCTAATACAGGAAAAACAGTTTTAATAGAAGGACTTATAAAAGAGCTTAAAAATAGAGGATATACTGTTGCTACTATAAAGCATGATGTTCATGGTTTTGATATAGACAAAGAGGGAAAAGATACTTGGCGTCATAGAAAAGCAGGAGCTGAAGCAGTAATAATTTCCTCAAAGGAAAGAATGGCTCTTATAAGAGAGGTTCAGGAAGAAGTTCCTCTAGAAGAGTTAATAAAGCAAGTTGAAGATTTCGATTTTATAATAATAGAAGGTTATAAAAAGAGCAAATATAGAAAGCTTGAAGTATATAGACAAGGTATTAGTAAGAAAATAATAACTCCAAAGGAAAAGCTTATAGGAGTTGCTAGTGATGTTAGTTTATCTCTAGAAGGAGTTAGAGTTGTTAACTTAAATAATTATGAAGAAATTGCTAACCTTGTAATAGAAAATTAGTATAAATCTCCAAGCTTAAAGATCTAAGGAGAAGGTTCTATGATTTTTAAGCCTGGATTACTAAATTATTTAACATTAAGTTTAATAAGAACTTAAATTGTTAATTGGTTTAATTGGGGTAATCCACAGGGTAAGGTTTGAAAGAATTTTGCCTCCACGTATTTTGGGAAGGAGAATAAGCAAAAGTAAAAAACATAGAACTTACATAATAATATTGTTAATTATGTTTTTTAGTTTTAATATTAAGGTCTAAAAAGACTATTTAATTTAATGCTTATTATTCTTGTTGTTATAACAAAAATAATAAGCATTTTATTTTATAAAGGGATGGTGATATTTTGAAAAAATTTATAGCTTTAGAAGAAGCTCTTGAAATATTAAATAAGAACACTAAGGCTTTAAAAAGTGAGGTTGTTAGCATAAAGGATTCTTTAAAGAGAGTTTTGTATGGTGATGTTAAATCTAAGATTAATAATCCTCCCTTTAATAAGTCAGTTTTTGATGGATATGCTTTTAAATCAGAAGATTCTAAGGGAACTTCAAAAGAAAATCCTATAGAGCTTAAAATAGTAGATGAGATATTTGCAGGTGATTTTTCAGAAATAGAAATAAAACATGGAGAGGCTATTAGAATTATGACTGGGGCTCCAATCCCTGTGGGAGCTGATTGCGTACTTAAGCAAGAAGAAACAGAAAGACATGGAGATTTGGTTAAAATATTTAAGGAAATGAAAGCTAATGAGAACATATCTTTTATGGGAGAGGATATAAAGATTGGAGAAACTTTAATTAAAAAAGGTAAAAGACTTGATTATGCTGATTTAGGCATAATGGCTAGCTCTGGTATAAGTGAGGTACTTGTTTATAAAAAGCCTAAGGTTTCAATAATTAGTACCGGGGATGAGGTATGTGATATAAATTCCACCTTAAAACCAGGAAAAATATATGACAGTAATTTATATAGTTTAAGTGCAAGAATAGAAGAGCTAGGATACAATGTTTTGTCTATGGAACATGTAGGAGACAATATCTTAAAAATAGGAGAAGCTATAGAAAAAGCCTTTGAAAAATCAGATATAGTATTTACTACAGGAGGAGCTTCTGTAGGAGAAAAAGATCTTATGCAAAAGGTTTCTGGAAGTATAGGCTTTGAAAGGTTATTTTGGAAAATAAAAATTAAACCTGGCTCTGCAGTTGTATGTAGCAAAAGGCAAGAAAAAATATTGATAAGCCTTTCAGGAAATCCTAATGCTGCCTTAACTACATTTGAATTATTAGGAAAGCCTGTACTTAAAAAATTAGAGGGAGAGGAAGAAAATATAAATATTAAAAGAGAAAAGGGAGTCTTAATGGATTCTTTTAATAAAAAAAGCCCTCAAAGAAGGTTTTTAAGAGGAAATATTATATATGATGAAAAGGGAGCAAAGGTTTATATAACTCAAATTAAAAGTGGAAATGGTATATTAAGTTCTCTTCTAAATGCTAATTGCTTAATAGAAATTGAAAAAGGAAATGAAGGCTTAAATAGAGGAGAAGTAGTAAACATAATAAAATTATAAATAAATAATTAGTTTAAAAATAGGTTTATAGGAGGTGTATTAAGGTGATAAAAAAGAGTGCTGCTATTTTAGCTGGAGGGAAAAGTAGTAGAATGAATTATAGAAATAAGGCTTTTTTAAAATATGAAGAGGACTATTTTATAGAGAGAATAATAAAAGCCTTAGAAGATTATGAGGAAATAATAATAATATCCAATAATCCAGGAGAGTATAAGGAGTTTGGACTTAAAGTTTTTAAGGATATATATCCTGGTCAAGGGCCTTTAAGTGGAATTCATTCAGCCTTAAATCATATTAAAAATGATTATTGCTTAGTTGTTGCCTGTGATATGCCTTTTATAAATAAAGATGTGGTTAATTATTTAGGAAATATAAAGGAAGACTATGAAATTTTAATTCCTAAGTTTCAGGAAAGACTACAACCTCTTTGTGCCATATATAAAAAAAGTTGCAAAGATATTATGGAAAAAGAACTTATAAATAATAGCAATAAATTAATAAAAACCTGTTTTAAATTTTCTATGAAGGTAGTTGAAGAATTTCCTTTTATAGAAAAAGTACATAAAAAAGAAATAAAGAATTTTTATAATATAAATACAGTTGATGAGTATGAAGATTTAATAAAGAAAAAAGAAATTTAGGAAACCTTTTATTACTAAAAACACTAGGAGGAGGTGAACTGTTTAAAGTTATTTATATTAAATATATAGTTTTAGATGGAGATGGACTTAAAATAAATAACTTATAACAGGATTAGTATGAAACAAATAAGAGTTGAAGATGCTGTTGGAACAATATTATCTCATGATGTAACTCAAATAATACCAGGTAAATTTAAAGGAAGAGCCTTTAAAAAGGGCCATGTTATAAGAGAAGAAGATATAGAAAAACTTTTATCAATAGGAAAAGAACATGTTTATGTATGGGAAAAAGAAGAGGGAATGCTTCATGAAAATGAGGCTGCTGAAAGATTAAAGGACCTAGTTTGTGGAGAAGGATTAAGTTTTGGAGAAATAAAAGAAGGAAAAATAGAATTTTTAGCTGATAAAGACGGACTTTTAAAAATAGATAAGGAAAAATTATTAGAATTAAATATGCTAGGTGAAATAATAGTTTCTACAATTCATGGGAATTTTCCAGTTAAAAAAGGTGATAAGGTAGGGGCTACTAGAGTAATTCCACTAGTTATAGATGAAAATAAAATAATAGAAGCAGAAAATCTTATAAAAGATAAGATTATAGAAGTTAAAGAGATAAAAAATAAAAAGACTTTTGCAATAACTACAGGAAATGAAGTTTATAGTGGAAGAATAAAAGATGCCTTTGGTCCTGTTCTTAAGGAAAAGCTTAAGGAATTTAATATAGATCTTGAAAGACAGGTTATTCTTCCAGATGATAAGGAGAAAATTATAGAGGAAATAAAAAGAGCTTTAGATGAAGGTGCAGAACTTATACTTTGTACAGGGGGAATGTCAGTTGATCCAGACGATGTTACTCCTACAGCTATAAAGGAATGTGGAGGAGAATTAATAACATATGGTTCACCTGTACTTCCAGGAGCTATGCTTCTTTTAGCTTATTATAATGATGTTCCTATTATTGGAATACCAAGCTGTGCCATGTATTCAAAAAGAACAGCTTTAGATTTAGTCCTTCCAAGAGTTTTAGCAGATGAAAGATTAACTTTAAGAGATATAGCTGAATATGGTCATGGTGGACTTTGTTTAAATTGCCCAGTTTGTACTTTTCCACATTGTTCCTTTGGAAAGTAATTAGAAATTATTGTTAAAGGTTAGAAAAGTTTGGATAAAGAGATAAAATCATTATTCACCTAAAAGAGGGAATGGAATTTGTATAAAGAAGAAGGTGAGAAAATGAAAGATAAATATGGAAGAGAAATTGACTATTTAAGAATTTCTTTAACTGATAAATGTAATTTAAGATGTGCTTATTGTATGGAGAAAGATCACAATGATTTTATTCACAATGATAAGCTTATGACTTTAGATGAGATTTTAAGAGTTGTTAAAGAATGTGCTTCTATTGGAATAAAAAAAGTAAGACTTACAGGTGGTGAGCCTCTTGTAAGAGAAGGGATAGTAGATTTAATAAAAAATATAAACAAAATACCAGAGATAGAAGAGATTTGTTTAACCACTAATGGGATTTTACTAGGAGATAAAGTAAAGGAACTTAGTGAAAATGGATTAAAGAGAGTAAATATAAGTTTAGATACACTAAAAGAAGATAGATTTAAAGAAATAACAAGGATAGGAACCTTAGATAAAGTACTTTATTCAATAGAAAAGTGCTTAGAGAATAATGTTAAGGTAAAGATAAATACTGTAATATTAGAAGATTTCAATAAAGATGAAATTTTAGATTTAATAAACTTAGCTTATAAAAATCCAATAGATCTTAGATTTATAGAGCTTATGCCTATTGGAGAAGGTAAAAAGTTTAAGGGCGTTACTAATAGTGAGATTTTAGAAATTATAAAGAAAGAAAAAAAGGTATTAAGTGATGGAAAACCCTTAAGACTAAATGGTCCAGCTAAATACATAAGCATAGAAGGATTCAAAGGAAAAATAGGCTTTATAAGTGCTATGAGTGATTGTTTTTGTGAGGATTGTAATAGAATAAGGGTCACTCCTGAAGGCTTTATGAAACAGTGTTTACATTGGAAGTATGGAATAAACTTAAGAGATAAGATGAGAAATGGAATAAGTGATGAAGAGCTTAGGGAGATAATTAAAAAAAGTATTTATGAAAAGCCAGAAAAACATAACTTTAAAATGAAAGAAAAAGATGAAGATAAAAGATTTATGTATGAAATAGGAGGATAAAAATGAGCAAGGTAAGAGCTATTTGTATAAGTGAAAAGAAAGGTACAGCTAAGGTGCAAGTTCCTAAAGCTGAGTTTATAGAAGATTTCGGAATTAAGGGAGATGCTCATGCTGGGAAGTGGCATAGACAAGTAAGTTTATTAGCTTTTGAAAAGATAGAGGATTTTAGAGCTGATGGCGGAAATGTGGATTTTGGAGCCTTTGGAGAAAACCTAGTTGTAGATGGAATAGAACTAAATAAACTTCCTATAGGGCAAAAAATAAAGATAGGAGAGGTTCTTTTAGAAGTAACACAAATAGGGAAAAAATGTCATGATAAATGTGCAATATACTATCAAGTAGGAAGATGTATAATGCCTGCTTATGGTATATTTACAAAGGTATTAAATGGAGGAGAAGTAATTTTAGGAGAAGAGGTAGAGCTTCTTTAAAAATTTTTTAATAAAAAGGTTCTAATATTTTTTATTAGAATCTTTTTTATTGTATAATTGTTAATAAAGAATGTACGGAAAATAGAGAGGTACAAATTTAAGAATAATTAGTTTTAGATATTCCTTTAATATGTAGTAAGGTGTAGAAAGAAATTAAAAGTTCTAAGGACTGGAGGAAAGAATATTGGAAGTTTTACTAGATGTAAAAGAAAGAATGTCTATATTAAAGAACTTTTATGATGAAGTTAGAGTGGTAGATCCTATAAATAATATAGTATTTTCAGATGACTTTAACCTAAAAATTAATAATAAATTTAATGAAAAAGATTGTTCACTAAGCAATTGTTATGATGTGTGGGGAAAAAAATCAATATGTAGTACTTGCATATCAAAAAAAGCTTATTTAAAAAATGATACTTTTATAAAGTTAGAATATAATAAAAATCATGTGTTTTTAGTTATAGCTTCCCCAATTGAATTTAATGAAAATAAATATGTTGTTGAAATATTAAAAGATATAACTAATAATGGCAGTATAGTAGATGGTAGTGGAGAAGGTAATTATTTAGACTTAACAATGAAAAAGATGGGAGAAAATCTTATTAAGGATTATTTAACTGGAGTCTATAATAAAAGGTATATAGATCAGAGATTTTCAAAGGAAGCTCATAGAAACTTAAAAGAATCTATACCTACAACTGTAATTATGACTGATATAGATTCCTTTAAAAAAGTAAATGATACCTATGGTCATTTAGTAGGTGACAAAATTTTAAGGGGTTTTGCAAAGGTATTAAATAATAATATCAGAGAAAATAGTGACTGGATTGGTAGATATGGAGGAGAAGAATTCATAATTGTTTTAAATAATACCAATTTGAAAAATGGAGTGAAGGTTGCTGAGAAGCTTAGAAAAATCATAGAAAAAATGAGCTTTGACTATGGTGATTTAAGTTTAAAAATAACTTCTAGCTTCGGAGTTTGTGAAGTTTCAGAAAAAGAAGATCCTTTTGATACCATAAAAAATGCTGATGAAAAATTATATATGGCAAAAATGACAGGAAGAAATAAAACTGTATTTTAGTATTATAATAAATTTTAGAATTAAATTAAGATTTACTTTAGGAAATTCATTAACTATAAAAGTATAAGAAGGGAGGAAAATTATCAAATTTCATATTAATATATTATGTTTTATAAATAAGGAGCTTTTTAATGAATACAAAATTAAGAGAAGTATTCAGTTAACATATTAATCTTATTGAAATTTTGATAATTGAAAAATTTGAGACCTTTAGCAGATATTATGCGTCCTAAAAAATTAGAGGATATAGTTGGACAGAAACACATTGTAGGAGAAGGAACTCCTTTAAACAAGCTTATAAAAAACAAGAACATAATGAATTGCATTTTTTATGGTCCACCTGGTGTTGGAAAAACTACTTTAGCTAATATAATTTCAAATTACACTGATAAGAAATTTTATAAAATAAATGCTACTACATCTTCCATAAAAGAAATACAAAGTATAACTTCTGATATAGATAATTTATTAAATTTTAAGGGAATAATACTGTATATAGATGAGCTTCAGCATTTTAATAAAAAACAGCAGCAAGCACTTTTAGAATTTATTGAAGATGGGAGAGTAATATTAATAGCAAGTACTACAGAAAATCCATACTTTGCTATACATAAGGCCATACTAAGCAGAAGTACCATATTTCAATTTAAACCAGTAAGTACTGAAGATATAATAATAGCTTTAGAAAGAGCAGTAAGTAAACTTGAAAAAGAAGGATATGTTATTTCTCTTGAAGAAGGCGTTTTAAAATATATTGGAGAGATTTCTCAAGGAGATGTAAGAAAAGCTTACACAGTGTTAGAATTAGCTATTAAATCTCAAGAAAAAGATAATATCCTTTTAAATAAAGAGTATGTAGAAAAATTAGGGCAATCTAATTTGAAATCTGATTCATCAGGAGATGATTATTATAATTTATTAAGTGCTCTTCAAAAAAGTATAAGAGGAAGTGACCCTGATGCCTCAATTCATTATTTAGCTAGACTTATTAAGGGTGGAAATATGGATAGCGTAATTAGGAGGATAGGAGTAATTGCAGCTGAAGATATAGGTCTTGCTCATCCTAATGCTTTGCAAGTTGTAAATAGCGGAATAGACCTTGCTTTGAAAATAGGAATGCCAGAAGCAAGAATAATATTATCTGAATTAGTAATATATTTAGCTACCTTACCTAAGTCAAATAGTGCGTATATGGCTATTGATGATGCTTTAAGAGATTTAGAAAGGAATAATGCAGGTGATGTGCCAAAACATTTAAAAGATGCTCATTATAGTGGAGCAAGCAATTTAGGTGTTGGTGGGTATTTATATCCACATAATTATCCTAATGGTTATATAAATCAAGAATATATGCCTGAAAATATGAGAGGAAAAGAATATTATAAGCCTAAGGATAATAAATACGAAAGTAGTATAAAAGCCTACTGGAATAATGTAAAAAACAAATAGTTTAATTTCAATTTTAAATTCCATTTTTTAAGTAAAAAATATGTGAATATTATTGTTGACAAATTTACTCGGTTTTGATATTATAATCACATAAAGTACATCGAATTAGTCAGATTTAGAGGTGATTAAATGAAATTATCTACCAAAGGAAGATATGGTGTAAAAGCCATGGTTGATTTAGCTATACATTATGGTGGATCACCTGTGTCAATAAAGTCAATATCGCAAAGACAGAATATATCTGAATATTATTTAGAGCAATTATTTAGTTCTTTAAGAAAAGCTAAGCTTATAAAGAGTATTAGAGGTGCTCAAGGAGGATATATTTTAAATAGACAACCAGAAGATATAACAGTTTCAGATATTATAGAGGTTTTAGAAGGACCAATAGAAATATCAGATTGTTTAGATGGTGTAACTTGCAATAATGTTGATTGTTGTGCCACTAGACTTTTATGGAAAAAGATAAAAACAAGCATAGATGAGGTTACTAATTCAGTAACACTTAAAGATATAGTAGAAGATTATAAAGCTATGAAAGAAAAAAATGAAGCTTTAAAAATTGTTAGTAGGAGTGAAGAAAATGAATAATAGAGTTGTTTATATGGACTACTCAGCAACTACATATGTTAAGCCAGAAGTATTAGAGGAAATGTTACCATATTTCACAAATAAGTTTGGAAATCCATCAGCATTTTACGGAGTTTCAAGAGAATCAAGAATGGCTGTAGACACTGCTAGAGAAAGAGTAGCTAAAGTATTAAATGCTGATACAAATGAAATCTACTTTACTGGTGGCGGATCAGAAGCAGATAACTGGGCAATAAAAGGAATAGCTTTTGCTCATAAAAATAAAGGAAATCATATAATAACTACAAAAATAGAGCACCATGCTGTATTACATACTTGCCAATGGTTAGAAAAACAAGGCTTTGAAGTAACTTACTTAGATGTAAATGAAGAAGGTTTTGTTGATTTAGAAGAATTAAAAAATGCTATTACTGATAAAACTATCTTAGTTTCTGTAATGTTTGCAAACAATGAAATAGGAACTATAGAGCCAGTTAAGGAAATAGGAAAAATTTGTAGAGAAAGAAAAGTAATATTCCATACAGATGCAGTTCAAGCTGTAGGAAATGTAAAGATAGATGTTAAAGATATGAACATCGATTTACTTTCATTAGCTGGACATAAAGTTTATGGACCAAAAGGAATCGGAGCTTTATATATAAGAAAAGGTATAAGAATAGATAACTTAATCCACGGTGGTGGTCAAGAGAGAGCTAGAAGAGCTGGAACTGAGAACATACCTGCAATAGTTGGATTAGGAAAGGCTATGGAAATAGCTGGAGAAAACTTAGATGAGCATATAGCTAAAATTTCTAAGTTAAGAGATAAGTTAATAAAAGGATTATTAGAAGTACCATTTACAAGATTAAATGGACCAAAAGATGGTAGCAAGAGATTACCAGGTAACGTAAATGTATGCTTTGAATTCATTGAAGGTGAAGGAATTCTTCTTTCATTAGACTTTGAAGGAATTTGTGGTTCAAGTGGAAGTGCTTGTACATCAGGATCATTAGATCCATCACACGTGTTATTAGCAATAGGTTTACCTCATGAAATAGCACACGGATCATTAAGATTAAGTTTAGGTGAAGGTACAACTGAAGAAGACGTTGATTACGTATTAGAAAAAGTACCACCAATAATCGCAAGATTAAGAAGTATGTCACCATTATGGAAAAATCATTTAAGAGAAGTAGAAGGAGAGAATTAATTATGATATATAGTGAAAAAGTTATGGATCATTTCAAAAACCCAAGAAATGTAGGAGAAATTAAAGATGCTAACGGAATCGGAGAAGTTGGTAACGCTAAATGTGGAGATATAATGAGAATATATCTTAAAATAGAAAATAACATTGTAGAAGATGTTAAATTTGAAACTTATGGATGTGGATCTGCTATTGCTTCATCAAGTATGGCTACAGAGCTTATAAAAGGAAAAACTGTAGAAGAAGCTTGGGAATTATCAAACAAAGCTGTTGCAGAAGCTTTAGATGGTCTTCCACCAGTAAAAATGCACTGTTCAGTATTAGCTGAGGAAGCTATACACAAGGCTATAAACGACTATAGACAAAGACAAGGATTAGAGCCTTGGGATATGAAAGAACATTCACATGACATACATGAGCATGTTCACGGTTAAGAATAATATTAAAGTGGTGATTTTGTGACAAAGAAAAAGGTTGTTATAGGTATGAGCGGCGGAGTTGATAGCTCCGTTGCTGCTTACCTTTTAAAGGAACAGGGATACGATGTAATTGGTGTTACAATGCAAATATGGCAAGAGGATAAGGAATATGAGGAAAGAGAAGGTGGATGTTGTTCACTGTCAGCAGTGGATGATGCTAGAAGAGTTGCTCAAAAACTAGATATTCCTTTTTACGTTTTAAACTTTAGAGATAGTTTTAAAAGAAATGTAATAGATTATTTTGTAGACGAATATATACAAGGTAGAACTCCAAATCCATGTATTGCATGTAACAAATATCTTAAATTTGATGAGCTTTTACAAAAAGCTAAAGGTATAGGTGCAGACTATGTTGCAACAGGTCACTATGCTAAAATTGAAGAAAGAGATGGAAGATTCCAACTTATAAGATCAAAGGATGATAGAAAAGATCAAACTTATGCTTTATACAATCTAACTCAAGAACAGTTAGAGCATACTTTAATGCCTTGTGGAGAATTCACTAAGGATAAGATTAGAGAAATAGCTAAAGAGATCGGTCTAGATGTACATAATAAAAAGGACAGTGAAGAAATATGCTTTATTCCAGATAATAATCATGGAAGATACATATGTGAAGCTGCTCCAAACAAAGTTAGACCAGGAAACTTTGTCGATAAGTATGGAAATGTCTTAGGAAAACATAAAGGAATAGTCTATTATACAATAGGACAAAGAAAGGGCTTAGGATTAGCTCTTGGAAGACCAGTGTTTGTTACTGATATAAACCCTGTAACTAATACTGTTGTAGTAGGACCAGAAGAGGATATCTTTAAAACTGATTTAGTTTGTAAAGATATAAATTTCATATCTATAGATAAACTTGAAGGCCCTATGGAAGTTGAAGCTAAAATTAGATATTCAGCTAGACCAGCTAAGGCTACTATAAGTCCTATGGAAAATGGAAGAGTTAAAGTTTCTTTTGAAGATAAGCAAAGAGCTATAACTAAAGGTCAATCTGTTGTTTTCTATAAAGATGATTTAGTTGTAGGTGGAGGAATAATCGAAAGCCTACTTTAATAGAAAGCTCCCGAAAGGGGGCTTTTTTCTTTTATATTAAAACTTTTTAAATTTTATTTTCAATATAAAGTGCACTATACAAAGTGTATTTATTAAGTTAATAATATATACTTACTTTATTTAGTTAATAACTTACTTAGAAAGTTTAAGGATTATTATTTAAGTTTACAAAAATAAATTTAAAATACCTATGAAACTATGTATTTTTTGGAAGGATATAGATAATACTAAATATATTACTAATGGCTTTACTTAAATTAGAAAGGGATGACTTTTAGAGTGTATAGAATAAGAGATTTAATTGGTCTTAAGGTTTTTGATTCTAATGGAAAAAAGGTTGGAGTAGTTTGTGATCTTGCAATAGATTATTTTAATGGGAAAGTCATGGGCTTTATAATAACAAAAAAATTATTTTCAAAAAGAGATTATGTGGACTTAACTAATGTTATTTCTTTAAGCGATACTATTATGACAGAAGGGGTACATGTACATAGAGGGTTAAAATTTAGCGAGATAAAAAACTTTGATCTTATAAATAAGGATGGCCATATGATAGGAATATTAGAAGATATTTTAATAGATTACGACTTTTATATAAGAGGACTAATAGTGGTAAGTGGATTAGTTGATAAATTTAAAAATGGAAAGCGAGTTATACAATTAAAAGAAACTATTTTAGGAGAAGAAAGCATTTTATTTTTTGGCAATAAAAATATAAATATGAGAATGATTCCAAGAAAATATTTTGGCGAGGTAAATTAAAAAAGGAGGAGTAGGAATGTTTAGAGCTTTAAAAGATAAAAAAAGATTTATAAGAAATTTAATATTAACATTTATAATTTTTTTATTTATATTCCTTTTATATCAATTTGAAGCTTTTAGAGACATTATTTTTATAGTGCTTGTATCAGGGATTTTTGCATATATTCTTAAGCCTCTATATAGATTTTTATGTGAAAGAACAAAAATAAATAAAAACTTTTTAGCTATGTCTATAGTACTTAGTGTAATTTTTCTTATATTATTTTTTTTAACAGTTCTAATTCCAAGTATGTTTAAAGAAGGGGAAAGTTTTGATGGTTTAATAAATGGTATAGAATTCTTTATAAATGATTTGATTATGAAGATGAAGTTTATGGAATTAGGGATTTTTGATGTTATTGAAGCTCAAGTTACTGAAAAATTAAATATATTATTAGTTAGTTTTGCAACTAGTATTATAAATAATTTAATTAGCTTTTCAGAAAATATTTTAGCTTTTGCTGTTATACCTGTATTAGCATATTATTTTTTAGCCTATGGAGATTTATTATCTAATAAATTTTTATATTGCTGCCCAATAGAGAAGAGAGCTCTATTAAAAAATCTAGGGAGAGATGTTGATAAAGTCTTAGGTAAATATATTTTAGGGCAATTACTTTTAAGCTTATTAGTTGGAGTTATGACATTTATAGGTATGCTTATACTAGGAATAAAGTTTCCTCTATTATTAGCGTTTTTAAATGCGTTACTCAATATTATACCATATTTTGGAGCGGTTTTAGGAGCAATACCTGCAATAGTTGTAGCATTAGTAGAAGGCCCAAATAAAATTTTGTGGGTTATATTGACTTTTTTAATAATTCAACAAATTGAAGGAAACTTAATAGCACCTAAAATTACAGCTGAGAGTATAGATATGCATCCAATATTAATCATAATATTACTTTTGATTGGAGAGCAAATAGGAGGGCTTTTAGGAATGGTTTTTATAGTTCCTATAGCTGTTGTGATTAAAGTTCTATTTGATGATTGGGATTATTATATGTTTTTATGATATTTTAGTATTAGATTAAATCATAGTTATTAAGAAGTATGATATATTTTTTTATAGTTAAAAAGTTTTAGATATTAATAAATATACATAATAATATTATTTTAATAGTATTTTATATAAAAATAATATTTAACTTAGTAGATAAATAATCATAAAATATATAGGAATACATAGTAATTTAATAAAATAGATATTAATACAGTTGGCAATTATATTGACAGGTAAAGAAATTTTTTTTATAATTTGCCTATAATAACTTAATGAAAAGCGTTGACGAGAATGAGTAGGCATTTATCTTTTAGTCAGAGAGGAAGTGGTTGGTGAGAACTTCTTAAAAGAGATGTTGAAGCTATCTTTGAGCTATAATTTTTAGAGTGATGTAGTTTTACATAATTAGGGTGGTACCGCGGAGCATAGGATTTCGTCCCTTTTAATTAGGGGTGAGGTGTTTTATGTTCTTTTTTTATGTGTGAAACTAATTATAAAATAAAAGAATATCTAGGCTAAGTAGAGGGTTTAATCTTATTTTATAATATATGATTAAACTTAAAGGCTAAAGGATAAATACATAAAATTTGGAGGAATAAATTATGAAATTCATGGGAGCAAATGAATTAAGAGAAAAATATTTAAGCTTTTTTGAAAGCAAAGATCATTTAAGATTACAGTCATTTCCGTTAGTACCTAAAAATGATAAGAGTTTATTATTAATAAATGCAGGTATGGCACCACTTAAACCTTATTTCACAGGTTTAGAAGAACCACCAAAAAGAAGAATAACAACTTGCCAAAAGTGTATAAGAACTGGTGATATAGAGAATGTTGGTAAAACATCAAGACATGGTACATTCTTCGAAATGCTAGGAAACTTTTCATTTGGAGATTACTTCAAATCAGAAATAATTCCTTGGGCTTGGGAGTTTATAACAGAAACTTTAGGAATTCCAAAGGATAAATTATATGTAACTATATATTTAAATGACGATGAAGCTTATGATATTTGGACTAGTAAAACTGATGTAGATCCAAGCAGAATATTCAGATTAGGAAAAGATGATAACTTCTGGGAAATAGGGGTAGGTCCTTGTGGTCCTTGTACAGAGATTCACTTTGATAGAGGAGAAGGAAAGGTTGAAACTGTAGAAGAATTCTTAGAAGCTTCAGATGCTGATAGAATAGTTGAGTTCTGGAACTTAGTTTTCACTCAATTTGATAAAGATGAAGAAGGAAACTACAATGAGTTAGCTCAAAAGAACATAGATACAGGTATGGGCTTAGAAAGAATAGCTACAATAATGCAAGGTGTAGATAATATCTTCGAAATAGATACAGTTAAAAACATATTAAATAAAGCATGTGAATTAACAAATGCTAAATATGGAGAAGATAAAGACAAAGATGTATCATTAAGAATAATAACTGACCATGGAAAAAGTGTTACTTTCTTAATATGTGACGGTGTTCAACCATCAAATGAAGGTAGAGGATATGTTTTAAGAAGACTTCTTAGAAGAGCTGCTAGACATGGAAGACTTTTAGGAGTTAAAGGTATATTCTTAAATGAAATGGTTGATGCTGTAGTTGAAAATTACGGTGAAGCTTATCCAGAATTAAAAGAAAAAGCTGATTACATTAAGAAAATAATTAAATTAGAAGAAGAAAGATTTAATGAAACAATAGACTCAGGTATGGATATACTTATGAGCTATATTTCAGAAATGGAAGAAAAAAATGAGAAAGTTTTATCAGGAGCTAAAGCTTTCAAATTATATGATACTTATGGATTCCCTCTAGAGCTTACTCAAGAGATATTAGAAGAAAAAGGATTAGAGTTAGATATAGAAAACTTTAATAAGGAAATGAAAGAGCAAAGAGAAAGAGCTAGAAATGCTAGAGGAGAAAGTAGCTACATGGGAAGCGAAGAAAGTCCAGTAAACAAAGTGGATGCTTCAATAGTTACTGAATTTGATGGATATGTTAATTTAGAACTTAACTCAAAAGTTATAGTACTAGGAAATAATGAAGAATTTAAATCTGAACTTAAAGAAGGTGAAGAAGGATTCTTATTAACTGATAAAACTCCTTTCTATGCTGAAATGGGAGGTCAAGTTGGAGATAGAGGAAATATAACTTCAGAAACTGGAATGGCAATAGTTACAGATTGTAAGAAAAATGTTGGTGGAAAATTTGTTCACTACATTAAGGTTATAGAAGGTAGCTTAAAAGAAGGTCAAGAAGTTAAATTATCAGTTGATGCTTCAAGAAGATCTAACATATGTAAAAACCACACAGCTACACACATGTTACATGAAGCTTTAAAAGAAGTTTTAGGAGACCATGTAAATCAATCAGGTTCATATGTTGATGAAGAAAGATTAAGATTTGACTTTACTCATTTTGCAGCTTTAACAGAAGAAGAATTAGAAAAAGTTGAATTATTAGTAAATGAAAAAATAATGACTGTATCTGTAGTTGATACAAAGGAAATGTCATTAGATGAAGCTAGAAATAGTGGAGCAACTTGTCTTTTCGATGAAAAGTATGCTGAAAAAGTAAGAGTTGTTTCAGTTGGAGATTTCTCAAAAGAATTATGTGGAGGAACTCACGTAGCTAACTCAGGAGAAATTGGATTATTTAAGATAGTTTCAGAATCAGGAGTTGCTGCTGGAATAAGAAGAATTGAGGCTGTTACTGGAATAAGCGCATTAAAATTCATGGAACTTAAAAATAATATGCTTAAGGAAGCTGCTTCAATGCTTAAGTGTAATGAAAAAGATATTGCTAAGAGAATAGCAGCTCAAGCTCATGAATTAAAAGAAAAAGATAAAGAAATAGCAGAACTTAAAGCTAAATTAGTTCAAGGTGCTGAGGATGATATCTTAAAAGACAAAGTTGAAATAAACGGAGTTGAATTAGTTACAGCAGAATTAAAAGATGTTGATGGAAATTCATTAAGAGATTTAGCTGATAAAGTTAGAAATAAATTAAATAATGGAATAGTTGTTTTAGCAAGTGACAATGGTGGAAAAGTAAACTTAGTAGCTATGGCAACTAAAAATTCATTAGCTAATGGAGTTCATTGTGGAAAGGTAATAAAAGAAGTTGCAGCAGTTGTAGGCGGCGGCGGAGGTGGAAGACCTGACATGGCTCAAGCTGGTGGAAAAAATCCAGAAAATATAGCTAAAGCATTAGAAAAAGCAAAAGAAGTTGTAGAATTACTTGTAAAATAGTTGTACTTTTATGTAAATATAGTTTATAATGAGTATAAAGTAAAGCGTGAATAAAAACTAATTTAAAAGATAATAATATATGTAAATATATAAATTAAAATATATTTACTGTAAGGGGGTGAGCTGCTAGTAAGCAGCATGTTATGAGTAACAATTTTGACCACACAATGCAGTTTGATTTTAGTAAAAATAAGGAAGATTTAACTAAATCAATATTAACTGATGTATACAACTCACTAAAGGAAAAAGGCTATAACCCGGTTAATCAGCTAGTTGGATACTTAATTTCAGGTGACCCTACTTACATCACTAATTACAACGGGGCAAGAGCTTTAGTAAGGAAACTGGAAAGAGATGAAATACTTGAAGAAGTTATAAAATCTTATCTAGAGATAAAATAACAAAGAGTGCCCGAAAGGGTACTCTTTCGTTTATGTAAGGAGATTCAATGAGAATTTTAGGTTTAGATATCGGAAGTAAAACTATAGGAGTTGCAGTAAGTGATCCACTTGGATGGACAGCTCAAGGTGTAACAACTATAAAAAGAGATTGCTACACTAAAGACGTAGAGGCAGTCATGAAAATATGCAAAGAGTATGGAGTAGAAACTATAGTTGCAGGTATGCCAAAAAATATGAATGGAACAATAGGACCATCTGGAGAAATGGTTAAAAATTTATGTGAACAAATTGAAAAATCATTTGATGGTAAAATAGAGTTTTGGGATGAAAGACTTACAACAGTTGCTGCTCATAGAGCAATGCTAGAAGCGGATTTATCAAGAGCGAAAAGAAAAAAAATAGTCGATAAAATAGCGGCTACTTATATATTACAAGGATACTTAGACAGAATATCGAAATAAAAAGGAGAAGTTAAAATGAATAACGATTTACAACCAATAGTTTTAGTTGATGAAGAAGGAATAGAAACAACATTCAACGTAGTAACTAAATTAGATATCGAAGAAAAAGAATATTTCTTATTATCACCAGAAGGTGAGGAAGACGTAGTTATAGCTATGCAAGTTGTTCAAGACGAAGATGGAGAAGAGACTTTAGCTCCAGTTGAGAATGATTTTGAAATTGAAATGATAGAAGAAGCTTATGCAACTTTATTCGCAGAAGAAGAATAACGGTAAAGTGAGGTTTTAATATGGCAAATACAGCTTCAGTAGATTTTGATGCTTTAAAAGAAGAATTAAAGAAGAAGGGTTATAAGTTAACACCTCAGAGAAGAGCTATAGTTGATACTATAATACAAAATGAGGGTAAACACTTAACTGCTGAGGAAATTTATGACGAGGTTAAGAAAAGTTGTCCAGAGATTGGATTAGCTACCGTATATAGAACAATAATTCTTCTAGAAGAGATGGGTGTAATCTATAAGTTAGATTTAGAAGATGGATGCAGTAGATATGAACTTGCTCATGACGATGAAGAGCATAGACACCATCATCTAGTTTGTAATAAATGTGGAAAAGTTTTTGAGGTTGAAGCGGATTTATTAGACGAACTAGAAGAAGAGATTGAAACTAAATATGGCTTTGAAATATTAGATCATACAGTAAAGTTTTTCGGAATATGCAAGGATTGTAAAAATGAATAGAGAAATTTTCTCAAATGAGGAAACCTCTTTTATACATAAGCGTACTACTACAAAAAAGAGGAGGGAAAATATGAAACGTGAAAAGCTAAAGGTTAAAATTATACCTTTAGGTGGTTTGAACGAGATAGGTAAGAATCTAACTGTTATCGAATTTAAAGACGATATAATTGTAGTCGACTGTGGACTTAAGTTCCCAGACGAAGATATGTTTGGTATTGATATAGTTATTCCAGACGTATCATATCTTGTTAAAAATGCAGAAAAAGTTAGAGGAATATTTTTAACTCATGGTCATGAAGATCATATTGGTGCTTTACCATATGTGTTAAAAAATTTAAATGTACCTGTTTATGGAACAAAACTTACTTTAGGAATAGTTGAAACTAAACTAAAAGAACATGGTTTATTAAGCACCACAGAGCTTATAAGAGTTAAACCAAGAGATATTATAAAATTAAAATCATCATCTGTTGAATTTGTAAAAACTAATCATAGTATAGCAGATTCAGTTGCTATAGCAGTGCATACACCACTAGGAGTTGTACTTCATACTGGTGATTTTAAAGTAGACTATACTCCAACTGACGGAGAGGTAATGGATTTTGCTAGATTTGCAGAATTAGGAAGAAAAGGAGTTCTTGCAATGATGGCTGACTCTACTAATGTAGAGAGACCAGGATATACAATGTCAGAAAGAGCTGTAGGAGAAAATCTTAAAAAAATATTTGTTGGAGCAAAGGGAAGAATAATAATAGCTACATTTGCTTCAAATATTCATAGAATACAGCAAATTGTTGAAGCTGCAGAAATGACAGGAAGAAAGATTGCTGTTTCAGGAAGAAGTATGGAAAATATAGTTCAGGTTGCCATAGAACTAGGATATTTAACAATAGATAAGGATTCTTTTGTTAGCATAGATTCTATAAACAAATATCCAAATGAGCAAGTGACTATAATAACTACAGGAAGCCAAGGAGAGCCAATGTCAGCATTAGCTAGAATGGCATCTTCAGAGCATAAAAAAGTTAATATCATTGAGGGAGATACAGTAATACTATCTGCAACACCAATACCTGGTAATGAGAAGTTAGTTTCTAAGGTTATTAATCAACTTTTCAAAAAGGGAGCAGAAGTAGTGTATGGAAAACTAGCAGATGTCCATGTTTCAGGTCATGCTTGCCAAGAGGAATTAAAACTTATGCAAGCTCTTGTTAAGCCTAAATTCTTTATACCAGTTCATGGTGAGTATAGACACCTTAAACAGCATGCAGAGTTAGCTGTTGATGTTGGACTATCAGAAAAGAATTTTATGATAGCTGAAAATGGAGATGTTATAGAAATCACTAGAGATTCAATCAAAAAGAATGGATCTGTTACTTCAGGACAAATTTTTGTTGATGGACTTGGAGTTGGTGATGTAGGAAACATAGTTTTAAGAGATAGAAAACATCTTTCACAAGACGGAATTCTTACAGTAGTTGTTACTATTTCAAAAGAAACTGCTTCAGTGGTAGCAGGACCAGATATTATATCAAGAGGTTTTGTTTACGTAAGAGAATCAGAAGACTTAATGGATGAAGCTAAAGAGATAGTAAAAGACGTTTTAAGAGATTGTGAAAAGAAAGGAATCTGTGACTGGGCTACTATGAAATCTAACATAAGAGATGGCCTTAGAAGTTTCCTTTATGAAAAAACTAAGAGAAAACCAATGATATTACCAATAATAATGGAAATATAAAAAAATTAGATGATAATGTAGAATGTAACTGTTTAAGTAAAAAATGTTGTGTTGACTTTTTTAAAGCTTAACAGTAGAATCTAATAAGGTAAAGAAAATTGGGTACTTAAATAGTATCCAATTTTTTATGCACATAAAATTGGAGGAATAAATATAATGAGTAACGAATTTACAAGAAATGATATTAGAAATATAGCTATAATCGCTCACGTTGACCATGGTAAAACAACTTTAGTGGACGCATTATTAAGACAAAGTAACGTTTTTAGAACAAACGAAAAAGTAGAAGAGAGAGTAATGGACTCAAATGACTTAGAAAAAGAAAGAGGTATTACAATACTTTCAAAAAATACAGCAGTTCATTATAACGGAGTTAAAATAAATATAATAGATACACCAGGACACGCTGACTTCGGAGGAGAGGTTGAACGTGTACTTAAAATGGTAGAAAGTGTTTTACTTGTAGTAGACTCATATGAAGGGGCTATGCCTCAAACAAAATTCGTTTTAAGAAAAGCTCTTGAGTTAGGATTAAAACCAATAGTTGTTATAAACAAAATAGATAAACCAGATGCTAGACCAGAAGAAGTTATTGATGAAATATTTGAATTATTCTTAGAGCTTGGTGCAGATGATGAGCAATTAGATTTCCCAATAGTTTATGCTTCAGCTAGAGATGGAGTAGCTACAATTAACATAGATGAGCCAAAAGATAACATGAAAGATTTATTCGATACTATAATCGAAAAAGTTGAATCACCAAAGGGATCTATAGAAGACAGTTTACAAATGTTAGTTACAACTTTAGATTCAAGTGAATATGTTGGTAAAATAGCTATAGGTAAAATAACTAGAGGAATAGCTAAGAAAAACCAACAAGCTGCTGTTGTAAGACAAGATGGAACAGTAACTAAATTCAAAATATCAAGTCTTTATACTCATGATGGATTAAAGAGAATAGAGGTTGATGAAGCTCAATTAGGAGATATAGTTGCAATAAGTGGTATATCTGACGTAAATATTGGAGAAACTATAACAGATGCACAAAATCCAGAAGGATTACCATTTGTTAAAATAGACGAGCCTACATTAAACATGAACTTTATGGTTAATGACTCACCATTTGCTGGTAGAGAAGGGGATTTCGTAACTTCAAGACATTTAAGAGATAGATTATTAAAAGAATTAGAAACTAACGTAAGTTTAAAAGTTAAAGAAATAACTCCAGATTGTTTCGAAGTAAGTGGTAGAGGAGAGCTACATCTTTCAATACTTATAGAAACAATGAGAAGAGAAGGATATGAATTCCAAGTTTCTAAGCCAAACGTTATAACAAAAATAGATGAAAATGGTGTTAAGGTTGAACCAATAGAGCACTTAACTATAGACGTTCCAGAAGAATTTATGGGACCTGTTATGGAAAAATTAGGACCTAGAAAAGCTGAAATGGTAAATATGACTTCAGCGGTTAATGGATACTCAAGATTAGAGTTCAAAATACCTGCAAGAGGACTTATAGGATTTAGAAATGAATTCATGACAGATACAAAAGGTAACGGAATAATGAACCATGTATTTGATGGATTTGAAAAATACAAAGGAGAGATCCCAGGAAGAAGTAGAGGATCAATCGTAGTATTTGAATCAGGAGAAGCAGTTACATATGGATTATTTAATGCTCAAGAAAGAGGAACTTTATTCATAGAGCCAGGTACAGAGGTTTATGCTGGAATGGTTTGTGGAGAATGTTCAAGAGCAGATGACATAGACGTTAATATTTGTAAGAAAAAACAATTAACTAATACAAGATCATCTGGAGCTGATGATGCTTTAAAATTAACTCCAGTAAGACAAATGTCATTAGAGCAATGTTTAGAATTCATAAACAATGATGAATTAGTTGAAGTTACTCCAGTAAATGTAAGAATGAGAAAGAGAATCTTAGACAGTGCTGAGAGAAAGAGAGCTATAAATAGAAGTAAAAAATAATAAATTTTCTTATAATTTTATTTTATAACTTTGGGTACATAAACAAAAATTAGTAAAACAAGTTTGTTTTTATGAGAAAAAGATTTATAATTAGATAAATGGCTTTATGGCCATTTATCTTAAAATATGAGGGGGTACTACTGTGAAAAGGCTAAAAAACTCTAAAAGTATGGTTTTGATATCCATATTCATAATTTTACTTGTGATTAACTTAGCTGTATTTGTAGTTAAATATAACTCCATAAAGCGAAGCCCTTTACAATCTAATAAAGCTGATATAACCTTTAAAGTTAAAGAAGGAGAGTCACTAAATGGACTTTTTGAACGATTAAACAATGAAAATGTACTTAGAAGTTCCTTTTTTTCTAAGATATATATAAAGTTTAATAACGTAGAAGAAAGTATAAAACCAGGTACATATACTGTGAATAGTGACATAAGTTTTAATGATTTTTTAAGTGTACTAACTGATGGGAAAGTATCAGATTATAAGGTAACATTTCCAGAGGGATACACTGTAGAGGATATAGCTAAGAAATTGGAAGAATCTAAGGTATGCACAAAAGATGAGTTTTTAAAAGTAGTAAAAGAGTATCCATTACCATCTTATATAAAACCTAATAATGAAAGAAAATATGAGTTAGAAGGATTTTTATTTCCAGACACATATGCTATTCCTAAAGGCACAACACCAAAACAAATAATTGAAATGATGCTTAACAGGTTTGAAGGGGTAATTAGTGAGATACAAAGTGAACTAGGCATTACTATTCCAAAGGAAGAGTATGAGAAATATGTAATAGTAGCTTCAATGGTTGAAAAAGAGGCTAGGGATGATAGTGAGCGTGCAGAAATAGCATCTGTTATATATAACAGACTACAAAAAGGTATGCCTTTACAAATCGATGCTACAGTTTTATATGCTTTAGGAGAGCATAAAGATACTGTGCTTTATAAAGACTTAAAAGTGGATTCACCATATAATACATATAAGATTAAAGGACTTCCAGTGGGGCCAATATGTAATCCTGGAAAACCTTCACTTTTAGCTGCCATAAAACCAGCTAAAACAGACTACATATATTATTTATTGAATCCATCAAATAATAAGCACTATTTTACTAATAATTACGAAGATTTCCTAGCTAAGAAGAAAGAATTTGGATACTAAAATTTGGAGGAGCAAATGAGTGGAGTAACCTTTGAATATATGGAAAAGTATCTTAGAGATCTTATTCCAGATAGAAATGACGAATTAAAAGAACTAGAAGATTTTGCAAAAGAAAATAAGGTGCCAATAATACAAAAGGAAGGTGCTAAGTTCCTTGAGTTTATGGTATCTATGAATAAACCAAAGAAAATATTAGAATTAGGCACAGCTATAGGTTATTCTTCAATACTTATGAACAAAGCTTGTGGTGGAGAATGTCATATTACTACAATCGAGAGAGATGATAATATGATAAATTATGCTAAAGAGAATATTAAAAAATTTGGATTAGAGGAAAAAATCAATATTTTACAGGGAGATTGTTTAGAAGTTTTAGAGAGTCTTCATGATGAATTTGATATGATATTCATGGATGCAGGTAAAGGACATTATAATCATTTTTTACCAGAATGTTTAAGACTTTTAAAAAAAGATGGAATTATAATAGCAGATAATGTTTTGTTTAGAGGAATGGTTGCTTCTGATGACTTAGTGAAGAGAAGAAAAATAACTATTGTTAAGAGAATGAGAAAGTATTTGGATATGGTCTCAAAGGATGAAAATTTAATAACAACTGTTATTCCTATGGGAGATGGAATTGCGTTAACTAAGAGGAGGTAGCAAACATGAGAAAACCAGAAATATTAGCACCAGCAGGTAGCTTAGAAAAATTAAAGACAGCAATTGATTTTGGAGCAGATGCAGTTTATATTGGAGGAAGTAAACTTAACCTAAGAGCTTTCGCTGATAACTTTACAAATGAACAGATTGCAGAAGGTGTAAAGTATGCTCATGATAGAGGAAGAAAAGTTTATGTTACTATGAATGTATTTCCTCACAATGCAGATTTAGAAGGATTAGAAGAATACATTGTAGGACTTAATGATTTAAATGTAGATGCAATAATAGTTTCAGATCCATCAATAATAATGACTGCAAAGGAAGTTGCACCAGATTTAGAAATACACTTAAGTACTCAAGCAAACAATGTAAACTGGAAGTCAGCTAAGTTTTGGCATAGCTTAGGAGTTAAGAGAATTGTTTTAGCTAGAGAGCTTAGTTTTAAAGAAATTGAAAAAATACATGAGAATTTACCAGAAGATTGTGATTTAGAAGCATTTGTTCATGGTTCAATGTGTATGGCATACTCAGGAAGATGTTTAATATCAAACTACATGACAGGAAGAGACTCAAATAGAGGAGCTTGTTCACAAGCATGTAGATATAAGTATTATTTAATGGAAGAAAAGAGACCTGGAGAGTATTTCCAAGTTATAGAAGATGATAAAGGTACATACATAATGAACTCTAAGGATTTATGTATGATAGAATATATACCAGAGCTTGTTAAGAGTGGTATATACTCATTTAAAATAGAAGGAAGAATGAAGAGCCCATACTATGTTGCTGCAATTGTTAAAGCTTACAGAGAAGCTTTAGATAAGTATTGGGATGATCCAGAAGGATATGAATTTGATCAAAAATTAATGGATAATCTTTTAAAGGTTAGTCATAGAAGATATCACACAGGATTTTACTTTGGAAAATCAGGAGAGCAAGTTTATGAATCATCATCTTATATAAGAGATTATGATATCGTAGGAGTTGTTAGAGATTATAACGAAGAAACTAAGGTAGCAACTATAGAACAAAGAAACAGATTATTCGAAGGGGATACAGTAGAGGTATTAACTCCAGTAGGAGATTACTATGAAATCCAAATGAATGATATGAAGGATGAAAAAGACGAAAAAATAGATGTTGCTAACAAAGCTCAAATGATATTCAAGGTTAAAATAGATAAGCCTGTAAAGGTAAATGATATGTTAATTAAGTGCAAGGAGGCAAACAGCTAATGAAGAGACCAATTTTTATAGGAATAACAGGAGGCACTGGCTCAGGTAAAAGTACAATAGCTAAGGAGATATATAGACAATTTGGTGAAGATTGTATAGCAATGATAGAGCAAGATTCATATTATAAGGATCAAAGCCATTTATCAATGGAGGATAGAGTTAAAACTAACTACGATCATCCAAATGCTTTTGATAACAATCTTTTAGTTTCACATTTAGAATCACTTTTAAATGGACATTCTATACAAAAACCTAGTTATGACTTCTCTATACATAATAGAATTGAAGATACAACTAAGGTTGAGCCAAAAGAAATTGTTATTGTAGAAGGAATATTAATACTAGAAGATCCAAGAATAAGAGAACTTCTAGATATAAAGATTTACGTTGATACAGATGCTGATGTTAGAATCATAAGAAGAATGGTCAGAGACATAAATGAAAGAGGAAGAACTATGGAGTCTGTTATAAATCAGTACTTAAATGTAGTAAAGCCTATGCATAATCAATTTACAGAACCTACAAAGAAATTTGCTGATATAATAATACCAGAAGGTGGACATAATAAAGTTGCTATAGATATTATTGTTGCAAAAATAAAAGAGGTTTTAGGAAAATACGAATAATATCTTAAAAAGGTATATTACGATTTTACTTAAATAAGAGATAGAAGCAATTATTTCTTATTGAATAAAACACCCCTAACTTGGCTAGAATTTAGCCAGGAGGGGTGTTTTTATGTTTAACAGAAAAAGAAAAATTGAAATTAAAAATAGATTAATAAGCTTAGTTTCTTTATTGTTATTAGCTTTACTATTACTTGACATGAGGATTTATTATGTGCAGAAAAAGTATAGTACAAAAGAAACAGGAAATTTCAAAGGAAATCACAAACAATATGAAAATATTTCTGACCTTAATTATTCACTTTTAGATAGAGAGGGAGAAAGCATATTTCAATATGAGACTAAATACAAAGTTGTTATAGATTCTATGGCTTTTAGATTAAATAATTTAAATCAAAACTTAGAGAATATAATGGCCTTTAATTATATTATGCAATCTGAAGATAAGGATTTTTCTTTTGATAATGTAGTAAAAAGTGGAGGGAAATTATATTATGATGTTTCACAGGAAAGTTTTGATAAGATAAATAGTTTGAAAAATATAAAAGGAATTTATACTTATAAGGCACAGGAAAAGAAAAAAGATGATAATTGGAAAATAGAGAATATGGTAACTTCTACTAAGGGTTTTGCTTTAGTAGAGAATAAGGATAAAAAAGTAGAGACAAAAGAGGTTGATAAATCAGAAAAATCTCTAGAAATGGTAATAAATAAGGAGTTAGAAAATAATAAAGATCCTAAAATTATTTTTGAAAGGGATCATGAAGGATTATATGGAGAAGGACAATATGACATTCCAGAGGATAATCTAAATGTTAAGTTAACTTTGGACAATAAATTTCAAAAAATAGTTAGAGATGTTTTAGCTAAGGAAGATTATAAAACTTTTAAAAATGCAGGAGCAGTACTTATTGATAGTGATAGCGGTGAAGTATTAGCCTTAGCTCAAAAGGATGAATCAGCTCCAAACGTTGTTTTAGGTTCAGGTAGCATTAATGGTTATGAGGCAGGGTCAATATTTAAAATTTTAACTTTAGAGGCTGCTATGGAAGAAAAGGAGATTAGCCTTTCTGATAAATTAAGATGTGATGGATTAGTATGTAAAAAGGAAAAAATACATGGAACAATAAGTATTAAAGAAGCTTTTGAGGTTTCATGTAATGATGTTTTTTCTAAATTAGGAGCTCAAATAGGAACTAGGGGATTATTAGATTTTGCAAAGGAACAAGGAGTTTTTTCTTTAGCTTTAGGATTAGATGAAAAAACAGGAATGGAGACTAAGGGAGATGTCCCTGAAAATGTTAGTATAACAAATCTTTCTATAGGCCAATCTATGCAAACTAGTTTAATTCAAATGGCAGGTATAATATCTACTGTTGTTAATGAAGGGGAATACGTAGAGCCATATATATTAAAAGATTTTGAAAATCAAAAAGGAGAGGTAAAAAAAGAATTTAAGGAGTTAAGAAAAAATGTAATCTCTAAGAAGACAGCTGAGGACTTAAAAAGTGTAATGAACTCAACGGTTTTAGAAGGAACTGCAAATATAACTAAAATTGAAGGAATTGAGATAGGAGCTAAAACTGGAACTGCTGAAGCTCTAGGTGGAGAATTACATGGATGGTTTTTAGGATATTTTAAACATGGAGAAAAGTACTATACTTTAGGAGTTATGGTGCCAAATATAAAAAATGTTTATGAAGATAGAAAACCAGGAGGTGGAAATACTGCAGGTCCTATTTTCAGAGATATAGTTTTAGAACTTACAAAAAATAAATAGATTTAGCAATATTTTAACTATCAACTCATATTATAGTAATAAGCATTAATAGGGGGAACGACATGTTCATGTTACAATACTTATTAGAATTAGTTGGTAGTAAAATATTTTTAACTGGCTATGTAACAGGAAATTCTACTTTTCCAAAGCCTTTAAATGAGAAGGAAGAAAAAATCTATTTAGAAAGATTAAAAGATGGAGATGTTGAGGCAAAAAGAGTACTAGTTGAGCGGAATTTAAGACTAGTAGCACATATAGTTAAGAAATATTCTTCAAATTACCAAAACTCAAAAGAAATGGATGATTTAATATCTATAGGAACAATAGGTTTAATAAAGGCTATAGATTCTTTTGACACTAACAAGGGAATACGACTTGCAACATATGCAGCTAAATGTATAGACAATGAAATACTTATGTTTTTTAGGAATACTAAGAAGACAAAGGGAGAAGTATTCCTTCAAGATCCTATAGGAGTAGATAAGGAAGGTAATGAAATTTGTCTCATAGATATTTTAAGTAGTGACTCTGATTCGGTATTAGAGGCTGTTGAAAATTCATTACAGGTTAAGGAACTTTATAAAAAGATGTCAGATGTTTTAAGTCCTAGGGAGAAAGAGATAATTCAAATGAGATATGGTCTTTTAGATGGTGATATAAAAACACAGAGGGAAATAGCGGGAATTCTTGGTATATCAAGATCATATGTATCTAGAATAGAAAAAAAGGCATTAAAAAAATTAAATAAGGAATTTAAATGTTAAATGATACTTAATAAATTGTATAAAAAAAAATAAGTTTTATAAAATTATGGAATTGATATATCATATGGTTTATAATATTTATTATACGATAAAAAAGGTGGATTCTTCTATAAATAATTTGTTCATTTCTTTATGAAGTGAACAAATTATTTATTAAGAATTAAGTTTAGGAGGAGATTTATGCAAAGTTTAGCAGAACTTTTAGAGTTAACAGTTAAAGAAGGAGCATCTGATTTGCATTTAACAGTAGGTATTTCTCCTATAATAAAAGTTAATGGAAAATTAGTAAGGTTAGAACATGAAATATTACGCCCTGAAGATACTGAAGCGTATGCTAGAGAGATATTACAGGATGCATATGAAAAGTATGATGCTATTGGAGAATACGATACATCATATTCAATACATGGTAAAGGTAGATTTAGAGTTAATATATATAAACAAAGAAATAGTACAGCTTTAGCTATAAGAGTTATATCTTTAGATATGCCAACTTTAGATAGTTTAGGATATCCTGAGACTTTAAAGGATATATGTAATCTTAAAAGAGGACTTGTATTAGTTACAGGACCTACTGGAAGTGGTAAAAGTACAACTTTAGCAGCTTTAATCAATGAAATAAATAGTAATAGAGAATCTCATATAATAACAATAGAAGATCCTATAGAGTTTCTTCATAAACATAATAAATCTATTGTAAACCAAAGAGAGATAGGCAAGGACACTCTAAGTTATGAAAGAGCCTTAAAAGCAGCTCTTAGAGAGGATCCTGATGTTATTTTAATTGGAGAAATGAGAGATTTAGAGACTATTTCAACAGCTATAACAGCGGCAGAGACTGGACACTTAGTATTTTCAACTCTTCATACTATAGGAGCTGCTAAGACTATAGATAGAATAGTAGATGTTTTTCCACCACATCAGCAGGAACAAATAAAAATACAGTTAGCTTCTGTTTTACAAATAATTATATCACAACAATTAGTGGAAACCGTTGATGGAGATAGAAATGCTGCATTAGAAATAATGGTTGCTACACCAGCTATAAAAAATTTAATAAGAGAAGGAAAAACTCATCAAATAGAATCTTCTATCCAAACTGGAAGTAAATATGGAATGAGAACGATGGACATGGAACTTGCTAATCTGTATAGAGAAGGTATAATAACACAAGAAACGGCAATGAATTCTGCTATAGATAGGGAGATTTTAAGTCGATTATTGATGTATTAAATATAGAGGTAATTTGAATTTTTAAGAGAATATATATATTATCACAATTTTTAGATAGGGAGGTACACATAGAAAAAATGTCTAAAAACATAGTGGGTCTAGATATTGGAAACAGAAATATTTGTGCGGCGATATCAGGTGAAAATGAAAATGGAGAATTCGAAGTATTAGATTTTGTAGTAAAAGATTTGCAAGGTGTATCTAAAGGTAAAATAATAGATGAAGAGTCTGTTGTAAAAACTATTAAAGAATGTCTAAAAGAACTAGAAGAAAAAAGTGGACATAATATTCGAGGTGTTTACTTATCATTAAAAAATAATGATTGTAGAATGGTAGAAAATAAGGGATATTCTTATACTGACAATGATGATTCATTAGTTTTTAAAGAAAATATAGAAGAAGCTTATATAGAAGGAAGAACATTAAAGCTTTCAGAGGAAGAATGTGTAGCAGATAGTACAATAAATTCATTCTATACTGAAGAATTTGGCTTTGTTCAGAATCCAATTGGAATTAGAGCTGAAAGAATAGAAATAGATGAAGATTTAATTATCGCTCCTAAATCTAAAATTAGCACTTTAAATAAAATTATTTTAGAAGCTGGATATGAGGTTTTAGGAACAGTTTCATTGGGATTTGGATTTAAAAATGTTTTTTTAAGTAAAAAAACAGAAACTTCAAATGTTGTAATTATAGATGTAGGGGCAGAAGAAACACAAATATATAGTTACAAAGGGAATACACTAAAGGATATGGATTATATACCATTAGGAGGAAGAAATATAAGCAAAGATTTAGCTATATGTTTATCTATATCAGAAGAGGAAGCAGAAAGATTAAAATTGCAATATTCTTCAAAATATTATAGTATTAGAAAGGATTATAATAATATTTCCTTTGAGGAACACATATTGGATACCTATTTAATTCATGATATTATAGATGCAAGATTAAGTGAAATAGTAGAATTAGTTAATAGTAAATTGATGGAAAGGGATATTCTAAATACCACAGATATGATAATATTAACTGGTGACGGCATTAGTTATTATGAACATATTAAGGAAAGAATAGAGTATACAACTGATAAGGATGTAAGAATTTTCACTAAAAAGCAATTTTTATTTGACAATTCTTCAATAATTAATTCAATTAGTATTGTTAAAGAGGTATATGATAGGTTAAAATTAATATGTGATGAAGAATTACTTTCAGGAAGAAAAGTAACAGTGGATAAAGAAAATAAAAGTGAAAATAAAAGTGTAAAGAAGAGAGGGCTTTCCAAAATAATGGCGTTCTTAGAGGAGCTTTTTTAAAGGAGGAATTAGTTTGTTAGATTTTGATGTAGATATACAATCATTTACTAATATTAAGGTAATTGGATGTGGAGGCGGAGGCGGAAACGCTGTTAATAGAATGATTCAAGAAGGATTAAGAGATGTTGAATTTATTGCTATAAATACAGATAAACAAGCCTTAACACTATCTCATGCCCAAAATAAAATTCAAATAGGCGATAAACTTACAAAAGGACTAGGCGCAGGGGCAAATCCTGAAATAGGAAAAAAAGCTGCTGAGGAAAGTAGAGATGAAATAACAGAGGCTATATCAGGAGCTGATATGGTATTTATAACTGCTGGTATGGGCGGTGGTACTGGTACTGGAGCTGCACCAGTAGTAGCTGAAATAGCTAAATCAATGGGAATCTTAACAGTAGGTATAGTTACTAAGCCATTCCCATTTGAAGGTAGAAGAAGAATGACTCATGCTGAAATGGGTATAGCAAATTTAAAAGAAAAAGTTGATACATTAGTTACAATACCTAATGAAAGACTTTTATCAATGGTAGATAAGAAAACAACTTTATTAGAATCATTTAAGAAAGCTGATGATGTTTTAAGACAAGGTGTACAAGGTATATCAGATCTTATAACTAATCCAGGTTTAATAAACTTAGACTTTGCAGACGTTAGAGCTGTTATGTTAGATAAAGGCTTAGCACACATGGGTGTTGGATATGGTAAAGGAGAAACAAGAGCACAAGATGCTGCAAGAGAAGCAATATCATCTCCATTATTAGAAACATCAATAGTTGGTGCTACTGGAGTTTTATTAAATGTAACAGGAGATTCTGAGTTAGGTTTATTAGAAATAAATGAAGCTGCAGAAATAGTTCAAGAAGCTGCAGATCCAGATGCTAACATAATATTTGGTACTGTTATTGATGAAACATTAAAAGATGAAATAAGAATAACAGTTATAGCTACTGGATTTGAAAAAGAGCGTCAAAGAATGGGAATGGGAGCTCAAGGAGTAACAAGTGGAGCTACTCAAACTCAAAGAGAAGTTATAGTAGAAAATGTTGAAGAAAAAGTAGCTGAGCAAGAAGTTGCTGCATCTTCACAAACTCAACAAGAAGATAGATATAATGATGATTTAGAAATACCTATGTTTTTAAGAAGAGGTAGAAGATAGTATTTTTAAATAGAAAAGCACTTATGGTAATTAATTACTATAAGTGCTTTTATTTTTACTTTAATTAGAAAAAATTTTATATATTTATAATAGAGTTTATGTAGAAATAAAAAGTTTTTATAGTTATTTTTCAATATTTTGGGATTTAAAACTCAGGAAATGGAAAAAAATATTGAATTTTATTATTTATAGTTTAATAAATTATGAACTTATATTTAATGAATACATTTTCATTGCAAGAATAGACATGAAAAAAATAATTATAATATTAAGAATTTTTTATTTGGTAGAAAAATGTAGAATAATGAGGAAAAAGAAAGATAGAAAATATGCATATGGAATATATAATGACAAAATTTTAGAATAAGAAGCTTTATAATTATAAATAGGGAGTGAGTTGATTTATGACTGTATATATTGACATTGTCATATTAGAAAATTTTTTAATTAACTTTTTTCTACTTTATTTAACTTTACAGACCTTAAAAGATACAATAATTTACAAGAGAATAATATTAGCAGCTTTTTTAGGAGCAATATATACCTTGTTTGTTTTTGTTCCAGGATTAAATATACTCACATCATTGCCTTTAAAACTACTCTTTTCTTTTGGAATGATTACTATAATATCAGAAAGAAGAGAGTTAAAGACAATAATAAAAAGATATATAACTTTTTTAGTGATAACTTTTGCCTTTTGTGGTACTTGTTTTATGTTTGCTTTAGTTGAAAATCAGTATAATATTTCAGAATCCTTTATAATAAATGATTATTCAACTAAATCTATAATATTCTCACTAATTATAAGTTACATACTTGTTAGTGGAGTTATGAATTATTTTAAAAATAGAGCTATTATAAATAACTTTATATATGATTTAGATGTATGTATTGATTCAGAAGTTGTTAATATTAAAGCTTTTTTAGATACAGGAAATGGACTTGTAGAGCCTGCAACTGCATTGCCTGTAATAATAGCAGAAAGAGAAAAGTTTAGAGGGGTAAACATTAAGGAAAAATATCAATTTAGGATACCGTATAAAGTAGTTGATGGAAATTCAGGATATATGAAAGGGATTAAGATTGACAATATAAAGCTTTGTAATGTTAATGGGGAAACAATGACAAGAGATGCAATCTTATGTTTTTGTGATAATAAATTAAGTAAAGAGGGAGAATATGAAGCTTTATTGTCTAGAGGAATTATATAGGGGTGATTAGGTTATGTTAAATATAAGACTTTTGCTTAATAAGTTATTTACTAAATTAGATATTATGGTAGAACCAATTTATTATGTTGGGGGGAATGATGTTCTTCCAGCACCTCTTAGTAAAGAAGAGGAAGAGGAGTTAGTTAACAAGTTAGGGGAGAATGATGAAGCTATTAGAAGTATTCTTATTGAGAGAAATTTAAGACTAGTTGTATATATAGCTAGAAAATTTGAGAATACTGGTGTAGGAGTTGAGGATTTAATTTCTGTAGGAACAATTGGACTTATAAAGGCAGTAAATACATTTAATCCTGAAAAAAAGATAAAGCTTGCAACCTATGCATCAAGATGTATAGAAAATGAAATTCTTATGTATTTAAGGAGAAATAGCAAGGTTAAAGCTGAGATATCATTTTATGAGCCCTTAAATATAGATTGGGATGGAAATGAACTTTTACTTTCAGATATACTTGGCACAGATGATGATATTGTTTACAATCTGATAGAAGATGAAGTTGACAAGGAATTATTATT
Organism: Clostridium sp. 16K-1-R1; assembly: GCF_023921145.1. Taxonomy (NCBI): domain Bacteria; kingdom Bacillati; phylum Bacillota; class Clostridia; order Eubacteriales; family Clostridiaceae; genus Clostridium; species Clostridium sp. 16K-1-R1. Next base: position 2,260,148 of record NZ_CP046515.1, on the reverse strand, counting down.
TACTGCAATGAAGAATCTTTCAAATAGAGAAAAAGAAATTGTTGAATTAAGATTTGGACTATGTGGATATAAAGAAAAAACTCAAAAGGAAGTAGCTGATATGCTAGGAATATCTCAATCTTATATTTCAAGGTTAGAGAAGAAAATTATAAAAAGATTAAAGAAAGAAATTAACAAAATGATTTAAGAGTATAAAATTAACCTCTACAGGTAATAATTAAAATGCGGAAGGGAATTACTTCGAAGGGGTTGATTTCAATTATGATGATAAATAAAGTAGAAATATGTGGAGTCAATACAGCTAAATTACCAGTTTTAAAAGAAAAAGAAATGAAAGAATTATTGCTACAAATGCAAAATGGAGATACAAGTGCTAGAGAGAAATTTATTAAGGGGAATCTGAGATTAGTGCTTAGTGTAATCCAAAGGTTTAATAATAGAGGCGAAAATGTAGATGATTTATTTCAAGTTGGTTGTATAGGACTTATGAAATCTATAGATAACTTTGATTTATCACAAAATGTTAAATTTTCAACTTATGCTGTGCCAATGATAATAGGAGAAATAAGAAGATATTTAAGGGATAATAACACTATAAGAGTAAGTAGGTCTTTAAGAGATATAGCTTATAAGGCTTTACTTGTAAGAGATAAGCTAGTAAATGAAAATAATAAGGAACCTACTGTATCTCAAATAGCAAAAGAGCTTAAAATTCCAAGGGAAGATGTTGTTTTTGCCCTAGATGCAATTCAAGATCCAGTTTCTTTATTTGAGCCTATTTATCATGATGGTGGAGATGCAATATATGTAATGGATCAGATAAGTGATTCAAAAAATCAAGATGATAGTTGGCTTGAAAATATAGCAATAAAGGAAGCTATGAAGAAATTAAACGATAGAGAAAAACTTATATTGAATTTAAGATTCTTTAATGGAAGAACTCAAATGGAGGTAGCTGATGAAATTGGTATATCTCAAGCACAAGTTTCAAGGTTGGAAAAAATAGCATTAAAACATATGAGGAAGTATGTATAGAGCTCTTTTGAGCTCTATTTTTTATGGATAAATTAAAAATCTTATGTTATTTAGTATTTTTTACCTCTTCTAATTAATAAATATAAAAATTAAACATATAAATTAAATATAATAATTATATGTTTAGGAGGAGTTTATACATGGAAGAAAATTTATTTTCTTTAAATAATTTAAGGGCTATGGAAGTGATAGATGTAAGTGAAGGTAAAAAGTTAGGCTTAATAGCTGATGTTAAGATAGATTGTGATGATAATAGAATATTATCTATTATAATACCTGGAGAAAAAACATCCTTTTTTAGTAAGTCAGAGGATATAGAGATAGAATGGTCTGATGTATACAAAGTTGGAGTAGATGTTATACTAATAGATTCAAAAGGGAAAAATATACTAGATGTTCAAAAATATATATAGAAATTAAGTAAAAAAGAGGGTATAATATTATTACAACTTAGAGAAAGGCGTGGATTTTAAAATGAGATGTCCTTACTGTTCTTATGAAGAAAGTAAAGTTGTGGATTCTAGATCTGCAGAAGATTATAATGCAATTAGAAGAAGAAGAGAATGTTTAAGATGTTCTAAAAGATACACAACTTACGAAAAGGTAGAAGATATACCAATACTTGTTATAAAAAAGGATTTAAGTAGAGAAAGTTTCAATAAAGAAAAAATCATAAGCGGATTAATTAAAGCGTGTCAAAAGAGACCTGTATCTAGGGCTCAAATAGAAGAAATAGCAGCTGATATTGAACGAAACATAAGTAATAAAATGATGGTAGAAATAAAGTCTGATTACATAGGTGAAATGATAATGGAGAGACTTAAGGATATAGACGAAGTTTCATACGTAAGATTTGCTTCTGTATATAGACAATTTAAAGATATTAATACCTTTATGGAAGAAATAAAAAGTTTAATGAAATAATTTTAAGCTATCTTAAAGAGAGTTCTTTAAGGTGGCTTTTTTATTTGTTTTAATTTATCCATATACTTAAATAATATTTAACTTGAATTTAATTTAACAAAGAGTTGAAATATGATAATATGGTAAAATAAGTAGATTATAATTTGTGTTTTTGAGGTGAAAGTTATGAAAAGAGAAATAATAGATAACAAAGAATTTATAGTTTTTAACGATGGAAATATAAAAGTTAGATTTTCAACTGCATTAAATAATGTTAATTATAAAAAAGAAGATGAAGAGGGAAAGAAAAATTTAGAGGACTTAAAGGAAATATTTAAAGTAGACAAGGTAGTTTATGTTAACCAAACACATAGTAGTGATTTTATTGATGCAACTTTTGAAAATTTTAAAGGGGATAGAGACTGTGATTCCTTAGTTACTACGGATAAAAACACACTTATAGGAGTTTTTACAGCAGATTGTGTTCCAGTTATAGCTTATGATAAAGAGAAGGAAGTAATTGCAGCTATTCATAGTGGATGGAAAGGAACATACAATAAAATAGCTAGAAAAACTTGTGAATATATGAAAGAGAAATATGGTTGTGAAAATATTAAAGTAATAATAGGCCCTCACGTAAGACAATGTTGTTATGAAGTAAGTGAAGATTTAGCAGAGAAGTTCAGTGAAGAATTTGGGAAAGATGTATGTAATGGAAGAATGCTAAATCTTGAGAAGTGTGTAGAAATTCAGCTTAAGGGTATTGTTAAAAAAGAAAATATAACTTCTACTAGAATTTGTACTTATTGTGAAAAAGAAGTGAAGATGCATAGTTATAGACAGGATCAAGAAAAGTCAGGAAGATTATTTTCATCAATATTTATTGATTAAGGTGGATTAATAAATGAAAAAAAGGATTATTATTTTTACAACACTAATAATAACATTTTTTCTAGCAATAATGACTTCTATGTACTTAGTAATATCAAATCATAAATATTTAGAGGAATCAAAGAATGTTCTAAATGAATATAATAAGGTCATAGCTTTATTGTTAGAAAATGATAATGGAAATATTAAGAGTGAATTAGAAAGAATAGAATCAAATAATGATATGAAAAATATAAGAATAACATATATCAGTAAGGATGGAAATGTTATTTTTGATACCCATAAAAAATTAATCAATGATAATGAAAGTTATCTTAAGAGACAAGAAATAATAGAAGCCATAGAAAGTGGTTTAGGAAGCAGTGTAAGATATAGTAATGATCTTCATCAAAACATGATCTATAGTGCACTTAAACTTAAGGATGGCTCTATTGTTAGAACATCAATAGCTGTTGAAAATGCAAAAATACTAGATAGCATAAATAGTAACTATTTATTAGTAGGGGTTATATTATCCTTAGTCATTGCCTTACTTTTAACTGTTAAAATAACTAATATAATATTAAATCCACTAAAGGAATTAGAACAATTAACCTCTACTATTGCAAGTGGTAATTTTCATAAAAGAGTAAAAATTAATTCTAAAGATGATGAAATTCAAAGACTAGGAAAAAGCTTTAATTATATGGCAGAGCAATTAGAAATAACCATGGAGAGATTTAAAGATAAACAAAATGGATTAGAAGCCATATTAAAAAGTATGGGTAGTGGAGTAATAGCTTTTGACAGAGATATGAATGTTTTAATGATAAATCCTTATGCTAAAAAAATATTTGGCATAAGCGGAGAGATTATTGGAAATAAACTTGTGGATTATATAACTGATAAAGAGGTACTAAAGGCCTTTTTTGATGAAAAAGATAGGGTTGAAATTGAAGTTAACTATAATGATGATCCAAAAATATTAAAAATAAGAAAAGCAAGTATAATAAATGAACCAGAAATAATAGGGACAGTTGTGGTTATACAAGATATTACAGATATTAAAAAGCTTGAAAACATGAGAAGTCAATTCGTAGCTAATATATCTCATGAACTTAAGACCCCACTTACATCAATTAAAGGTTTTGCAGAAACCTTAAGATATGTAGATGATGATGAAACTAGAAATAAATTTTTAAGCATAATAGATGAAGAATCAGATAGATTAGCAAGACTTTTAGAGGATATATTATGTCTTTATGAAATAGAACAAAAAAGAAGTACTGTTTTAGAAGAATTTAATGTTGATGAAGAAATTGAAAAAGTTTATATGCTATTAAATGATCAAGCTAAGAAAAAAGGTGTGGAAATATTTTTAGATACAAATAGCAATTGTGTTCTTATGGGAGATAAGGATAAGTTTAAACAAATGTTACTTAATCTTGTAAGCAATTCTGTTAAATATACTGAAAAAGGTGGAAAGGTAAGAGTTGAAAGTTATAATCGTGACATGAATCTTGTTTTAGTTATTGAGGATAATGGAATTGGAATAAGTGCAGAGGATCTTCCAAGGATATTTGAAAGATTTTATAGAGTAGATAAAGCTAGAAGTAGAGAAAGTGGTGGAACTGGACTAGGTCTTGCCATAGTTAAACATATAGTTAGACTTTTTGATGGTGAGATAAATGTAACTAGTGAACTAGGAGTAGGAACTAAAATAGTAATAACTATACCTATAAATATATAATTTTAGTTAATTAATACTTTATAACACCTTTAAATTTATAACACTTATTATATAATTAGTTATATATTTAAAAATTTTTTTACTATAATAGAATTAAGAGAAAGCTATTAAAAGTAATCCTCAAAATTTTTTTAGGGGATTACTTTTTAATATTTAAACAACATAGTTTAAAGCTTAATGAAAAAGTTAATAATTAAATTTAGAGTTAAATAAAAAGTTAGTAATTGAAACAAAACACAATATATAGGTATAAAGTTATTTCAGTTGACTACATTATTTAATTAAGGTAATATAACATAGATAGTACTAAAATAGGAGTGAAGCATATGAAAAGTAGAATTGCTGAAGTCTTACCAGGAGGAATTGGTGAGGAATTAGGCTTTGAAAAGGGAGATATACTATTAAGCATAAACGGTACTAAAGTTGAAGATATACTTGATTATAGATTTTTATTAGCAGACGAATACGTTGAGGTAGAAATATTAAAACCAAACAAAGAGGTTTGGGAGTTTGAAATAGAAAAGGAATATGGCGAAGATTTAGGAGTGGAATTTGAAGAGGCCATCCTAGACAAAGCTAAAAGTTGTACAAATAAATGTATATTTTGCTTCATAGATCAATTACCAAAGGGAATGAGAAAAACTTTATATTTTAAGGACGATGATTCAAGACTTTCATTTTTACAAGGTAACTTTGTTACTTTAACAAATATGAAGGATGAAGATATTGATAGAATTATAAAATATAGAATAAGTCCTATAAATGTATCAGTTCATACAACAAATCCAGATTTAAGAAAAAAAATTCTTAATAATAGATTTGCAGGGAATGTATATGAAAGATTACAAAAATTAGCGGCAGCTGGTATAACTGTAAATGCTCAAATAGTTGTTATGCCAGGAATAAACAATGGAGACGAATTAGTTAGAACTGTAGAAGATCTTTATAAATTACGTCCTTCAATAGAAAATGTTGCTGCTGTACCAATTGGAATAACAAAGTTTAGAGAAGGATTAGCTGACCTTGAAATATATAATAAAGAAACAGCTAAAGAAGAATTAGATAGAATAAAAGTTCTTCAAGAAAAATATATGAAAGAAATAGGAAGCCCATTTGTAAGATTATCAGATGAGTTTTATGTTATGGCAGATGAGGAAGTTCCAAATGAAGAATTCTATAATGGATATGAGCAAATAGAAGACGGAGTTGGAATGATAAGACTTCTAAGAGAAACCATGGCAGTAGATATAAAGAATAAGTTAACTAAAAGTGGAAAAGGTAAATTTACTCTTATTACAGGAACATCTGCATTTAAAGAATTAGATCAGGTTTGTACTGATATAAGAGAAGAGAATAATAATATAGATATTAAGTGTAAGGTTATATTAAATGATTTCTTTGGGCACACAATAACAGTTGCAGGACTTTTAACTGGGCAAGATGTTATTGCTCAACTTAAGGATAACATTGATAGTGAGTACTTAATTATGGCAGATAACATGTTTAGAAAAGGTTACGAGCCAGGAGATATAACTCAAAGAATAATGTTAGATGATTTGACAGCAAAGGATATTGAGGAAAGATTGGGAGTTAAAGTTATAGTTTGTAGCTATACAGGGGAAGACCTAATAGACTTAATAAATGAACACTGTGAGGAGGAATAAGAATGAGTAAACCAATAGTTGCTATGGTTGGAAGACCGAACGTAGGTAAGTCGACTCTTTTCAATAAATTAGCAGGAAAAAGAATTTCAATAGTACAAGATACACCAGGGGTTACTAGAGACAGAGTATATGCAGAATCAGAATGGTTAAACAGAAAATTCACAATGATAGATACAGGTGGAATAGAGCCTGAAAGTAGTGATATAATTGTTAAACAAATGAGAAGACAAGCGCAAATTGCTATAGAAATGGCTGATGTAATAGTATTCGTTGTTGATGGTAAGGAAGGACTTACTGCTGCTGACCAAGAAGTTGCACAAATGCTTAGAAAAAGTAAAAAGCCTGTTGTTTTAGTAGTTAATAAAATAGATAGATTAGCTTTAGAAGAAAATAGCTATGAGTTCTACAATTTAGGAATTGGAGATCCTATAACTATATCAGCATCTCAAGGATTAGGACTTGGAGATATGCTAGATGAAGTTGTTAAATATTTTAATGATCCTTCAGAAGATGAAGAGGATGATGAATATATTAGAATAGCTATGATAGGTAAACCAAATGTAGGTAAATCATCACTTATAAATAGATTATTAGGTGAAGAGAGAGTTATAGTAAGTAATGTTCCAGGAACAACAAGGGATTCTATAGATAGTTACTTAGAAACAGAAGATGGAAAATTCATCTTAGTTGATACTGCTGGATTAAGAAGAAAAAGTAAAGTAAAAGAAGAAATAGAAAGATATAGTGTAATCAGAACTTATGCTGCTATAGAGAAAGCTGATGTAGCTATACTTGTAATAGATGCTGAGCAAGGAATAACTGAGCAAGATGAAAAAATAATAGGATATGCTCATGAAATGAATAAAGCAATTATGGTTGTTGTAAATAAATGGGATCTTATTGAAAAAGATGATAAAACATTAAGTAATTATCAAAAAGACTTACAACAAAAACTTAAGTTTATGCCATATGCTAAATACTTATTCATATCAGCTTTAACAGGACAAAGAGTACATAAAATATTATCAACAGCTAAATATTGCTATGATAATTACTCTAAGAGAGTTTCAACTGGATTATTAAATGATGTTATAAGTAAGGCTGTTTTAATGAAAGAGCCACCAGTTGTAGCCTTAAAGAGATTAAAAATATACTATGCTACTCAGGTTGCTACAAAGCCACCTAAGTTTGTGTTCTTTGTAAATGACCCTAATTTATTACATTTCTCATATGGTAGATATTTAGAAAACCAATTAAGAGAAAGTTTTGATTTTGATGGAACTGGTATAGAAATAGAATATAGAGCTAGAAAGGAGTAATTTTATGAGTAAAGTGGCTTTTTTAGGAGCAGGAAGTTTTGGAACTTCTTTAGGTATATTATTGGGGAATAAAGGTGTTACGGTTTCTCTGTGGGATAGAGATGAAAATGTAATAAATGACATTAACGTAAACAGAAAGAATGACAAATATATAAAAGATTTAACTATTCCTACTAATGTCACTGCTTATAAAGACTTAGATGAAGCTTTAAATGGGGCTGAATATGTAGTTCTTGCAGTACCTTCTCATGTTATAAGAACAGCTTGTAAAAACCTAAAGGGTAAAATTAATGATGATGTAATAATTATTAATATTGCTAAAGGAATCGAAGAGGGTACTAATTTGAGACTATCTCAAGTTATAAATCAAGAATTACCAAATAATAAGGTCGTAGTTTTATCTGGGCCAAGTCATGCAGAAGAGGTTTCAAAGGGAATTCCAACAACTTTAGTTGCAAGTTCAGAATGTATGGAATGTGCAGAGAAAGTTCAAGACCTATTTATGGATAAAAACTTTAGAATATATACTAATGATGATATCATAGGTGTTGAAATTGGAGGAGCTGTTAAAAACATTATAGCCTTAGCGGCAGGTGTTTGTGACGGTATAGGATATGGAGACAATTCTAAGGCAGCATTAATGACTAGAGGAATGGCTGAAATAGCTAGAATAGGAATTAAAATGGGTGGAAAAGCTGAAACTTTCTTTGGATTAACTGGTATGGGTGATTTAATAGTTACTTGTACAAGTATGCATTCAAGAAACAGAAGAGCTGGAATACTTATAGGTGAAGGGAAAACTGCTGAAGAAGCTATAGAGGAAGTAGGAATGGTTGTTGAAGGAATAAAAGCTTGTAAAGCCTTCTATGAGTTAAAAGAAAAAGAAGGAGTAACAATGCCTATAACTGATATAGCATACAAAGTTCTTTTTGAAGGGGCAAAGGCAGAAAATGCTGTAAGCCTTTTAATGGAAAGAGATAAGAAAAAAGAAGAAATATAAAATTTGATTTAAAAGAGATAGAAAATTTTCTATCTCTTTTTGTTTTAATTAAAAGTGGGCAGTGTTTATAAAAAATGTTTTTTATGTAGTTATAAAATTATGCTAAGTCTTACATATAAAAAAATAAAAATATTTAAAATAAATAGCATTAATTTAGATTTTTTTGAATAAATAATATTAATACATAATATTAGAAAGAGAAAGTTGAAGTTTAGATAAAGGAGTTAAAAAGTATATCCAATTAAAGTAAAAATATATTTTGCTAAACAGTATACTTTTTCAAAGTTTCTAATATATATATAGTGTTAATAATATTTATAGGAGGGTGTATCTTGGAAGATTTCAATATATACAAAGATATAGCAGAAAGAACACAGGGAGATATTTATGTTGGAGTTGTTGGGCCAGTAAGAACAGGTAAATCTACATTTATAAAAAGATTTATGGACTTAATGGTAATACCTAAGATTGATAATGCTTACAAAAAGGAAAGAGCAAAGGATGAATTACCACAAAGTGGATCAGGAAAAACTATTCATACAACAGAGCCTAAATTTGTACCTAATGAGGCAGTAGAAATTGCTTTAGATGATGGCATTAAGTTTAGTGTGAGAATGGTTGATTGTGTTGGATACATTGTTAAAGGGGCTAATGGTTATTTTGATGATGGAGAATCTAAAAAAGTTCATACTCCTTGGTTTGACTATGAAATTCCATTTGAAGATGCAGCGGAGATAGGAACTAGAAAAGTAATAACAGACCATTCAACAATAGGATTAGTAGTTACTACAGATGGAAGTATAACTGGTATAGATCGTGATGATTACTTAGATGCTGAAGAAAGAGTTGTAGCTGAGTTAAAATCAATAGACAAACCTTTTATAATTGTACTTAATTCATTAGATCCAAGGGCAGAAGAGACTTTAGACTTAAAACAAGAATTAGAAATCAGATATGGAGTTCCAGTTCAAATAATGGATGTAGCCAATATGAATGAAAATGACATAAACGATTTATTTACAAAAGTACTTAAAGAATTTCCAGTTAAGGAAATTAATATAGACATGCCAAAATGGATTGAAAAATTAGAGCCTTCTCATTGGTTAAAATCTAATTTTATAGACATAGTTAAAGACATGTGTAAAAACATATCAAAAATTAGAGACGTTAAGGATCTACTTAGTACTTATGGAGAAGATTTCTTAGGGGTAGCAGATATAAGTGAGATGAATTTAGGGGATGGAACTGTAAGAGTTAAAATGACTCCTAAAAATGGCATCTTCTATAAAATAATAAGTGAAATGTGTGATGAAGAATTAAATGATGAAAGTGATTTAATAGCTTTAATCAAAGATTTGCATAAAGCAAAATCTGAATATGATAAGGTAGCTGAAGCAATAAATAGTGTTAAGGAAACAGGTTATGGACTAGTTGCTCCGCAATTATCAGAAATGAAGTTTGAAAAACCAGATATTGATAAGCAAGGTTCAAAATATGTTGTAAAACTTAAGGCTAGTGCTCCTAGTCTACATTTAATAAAAGCAGATATTCAAACAGAAATTTGCCCAATAATGGGAACTGAAAAAGAAACTCAAGAGGTATTTAAAACATTACTTGAGCAATTTGAAAGTGATCCGGAAAAATTATGGCAAAGCAATATGTTTGGTAAGTCCTTAGAGACATTAGTTCAAGAAGGTTTAAGAAGCAAACTTTATAAGATGCCAGATGATATTCAAAGCAAGATTCAAAAAACTCTTCAAAGAATCATCAATGAAGGGGAAGGAAATTTAATCTGTATTATTTTCTAAGGTAATTAATATATTCAAAGACCATATCAAATTTTATTTTGATATGGTCTTTTAAATTTTTAATGAAGTAATTCTATGAATTTTAGAATGTGAAAAATATATATAAGTATTTTTATAATATATGTATTTTACGAAAAGAAGATTATATTAAAAAATATGCTTTAATTTATTAGTTTTATAAAATTTGTAAAAAGATTATAATTATTAGGGGAATGATTAAGTTATTAGGGCTTATTAGTATTTAATATAAGTTTAGCTTTGCAAAGATTGAATAGAATTATTAATTTAATTATAATAAGCATTGTGACGAATGATACTTAGTCAAATAAAAAAGAAATTCGGAGGTACTCATGAAGAAAATAGCTGTAATTTTTAATGGTGGAACAATATCAATGAAAGTTGATGATAGAATAAAGGCTGCAGTTCCAAGTTTGACAGGAGAGGAAATAATGGCTATGGTAACAGGAATAGAAAGCTTTGCAACAATAGAGTCACATAGCTTTTCTTCATTACCAAGTCCACATATTACTCCAGAGATAATGCTTGAACTATCAAAATTTATAAATGCTTTAGTAGAGAGAGAAGATATAGATGGAGTTGTAGTAACTCATGGAACAGATACTCTAGAAGAAACATCTTATTTTGTTAATTTAACAACTAAGACAAGTAAACCAATAGTTTTTACTGGAGCTATGAGAAGTGGATCAGAGTTAGGATATGATGGACCAGCTAACTTAGCTGCATCAATATGTACAGCTGCATCAGATGAAGCAAAAAATAGAGGAGTTCTAGTTTGTTTTAATGGGGAATTAAATAGTGCTTCAGAGGTAACTAAGGCTAATTCAATGGCTTTAAATGCTTTTAGAACACCTAATTTTGGCCCAATAGGAATAGTTGATAATAATAGGGTAATATTTGATAGAAGAGTTCCACAGGAAGATTTTATACCATTAGAGGTTATTGATAAAAAAGTAGCCATAATAAAATGTGCTGCAGGTATGGATGGAGATTTTATATATCACTGTATAGAGAAAAAATATGATGGAATCATAATAGAAGCTTTAGGAAGAGGAAATGTACCACCAACTATGGTTGATGCAATAAAAGATGCCTTAGATAAGGGAATAGTTATAGTACTTACTTCAAGATGTTTTGAAGGAAGAGTAAGTGATAGCTATGGATATCTTGGAGGTGGAAAAAATCTTAAAGAGCTTGGTGTTATATTTGGAGAAAGTATGCCAAGTCAAAAGGCTAGAATAAAGCTTTTAACTCTTCTTGGATTTAATAAAGATTATAGATATATTAAACATAGTTTTGAGAAAGAAAGATATTAAACACATATATTTTTAAAATAATAATAAAAAATATTCGATAATTATTGAATAATAACTTAGAATAGTGTACAATAACATTCGTAGACAGATGAAAAGTTCATTTTATATAAAAATGTTCGTATTTTTCAATGAGGAATGTTAATAGTAAACTTGATTAAAGTTATTATTCAATAATTGGATAAAAGCTATTTTAAGTTTACTAAACTTAAAATAGCTTTTTTATATTTATGAACTTAAGACGAATGTGGAGGTTTTTTATGGAAAATAAAATTCATGCTTTAAGGGAAGAAGGAAATTTACGTGTTTTACCTGAGAATAAAAGTGAATATAAGAGAGAATTCTTAGCTGGAACAACAAGTTTCTTAGCAATGGCTTATATAATAGCTGTAAATCCATCTATATTAAGCGCAACAGGAATGCCAGCAGGTGCTATAGTAACGGCAACATGTATATCAGCAGTTATCGGATGTTTAATAATGGGGTTTTATGCTAAATTACCTTTTGGACTAGCTCCTGGAATGGGACTAAATGCATTCTTTACTTTTTCAGTAGTTATAGGAATGGGAATTTCTTGGGAAGTAGCTCTTACAGCTGTTTTTGTAGAAGGAATAATATTTATACTTTTATCATTATTTAAAGTAAGAGAGGCTGTTGTTGATGCAATTCCAATAAATTTAAAATATGCAGTTACAGCAGGGATAGGTCTTTTCATAGCTTTCATAGGATTTAATGGAGCTGGAGTTGTTATTGGAAATCCAGATACAATGGTTGCTATGGGACAAGTTGGTCCTAAAATGTTAATAGCAATGGTCGGACTTTGTATAATAGTAATTTTAGAAAAGAAAAAAGTTAAAGGTTCAATGCTAGTTGGTATAGTAGTTTCAACTCTTTTAGCTTGGGGATATGCTTTAATAAATACTGAAGCCGCAGCTAGTATGGGAATCTATTTACCAAATGGAATATTTAAATTTGAATCAATAGCTCCAATAGCAGGTAAAGTTAATTTTTCATATTTAACTTCACCACAGCATGTATTTAATTTTATAACTATAGTTTTCACATTTTTATTTGTTGATTTTTTTGATACAGTAGGAACTTTAATAGGAGTAGCTTCAAGAGCTAATATGTTAGATAAGAAGGGAAGAGTTCCTAATGCTGGTAAAGCATTAATGACAGATGCTATAGCAACTACGGCAGGCGCTTTACTTGGAACATCTACTGTAACAGTTTATGTTGAAAGTGCTACTGGAGTTGAAGAAGGTGGTAGAACAGGATTAACAGCTATAACAATAGGGGCTTTATTTTTCTTAGCAATGTTTTTCTCACCAATATTTGTAGCAGTACCAGCATGTGCTACTGCACCAGCTTTAATATATGTTGGATATTTAATGCTAACTAGTGTGTTAAAAATAGATTTTAGTGATATTACAGATGCAGTACCAGCATTTTTAATAATAGCTTTAATGCCTTTAACTTATAGCATAGGTGATGGATTAACAATTGGAGTTTTAGCATATGTAATATTAAATATATTACACAATATCTTTACTAAAAAGAAAGAAGATAAAAAAGAATTATCAATGGTAATGATAGTTTTAGCGATTATATTTGTAATAAAACTTTGTCTACCATTAATTACTCAAATGATAGGTTAAGATAAAAATAAATTTTATTTAGAATATGTACTTTAAAAGACTTTACTATAGGATCGAGAGTTATTTAATAAAAAATAATTTGAGACTTAGGTAAAGTCTTTTTATGTAGAAGAAATAAGTCTTAAAAAATAAATGTTAACAAAATGTAAAAAATAACTTGTTATTACTTGGATTTTATATTAATCTATATTTAGATTATTTTCAAGGAGGCTCTCTTTATGGTTAAAAGTATGACTGGTTTTGGGAGAGCAACTAGTGAAGAGGGAAAAGAAAGAATATTTTCTCTAGAAATGAAGAGTGTAAACCATAGATATTTAGACATGAACATAAGAATGCCAAGAAGTATGGTTTCTTTAGAAGAAAAAATAAGAAATATTATTTCTTCTAAACTTAGCAGGGGAAAAGTTGATATCTTTATAAATTATAAAGATTATGCTAAAAATCAAGGAGTTGCTGTTTTAAATGAAGATTTAGCTAAGAGTTATGTAAATTCTTTAGAACAATTAAAGTCCTTATTTCCTAATATGCAAGACGACTTAAGTTTATCATTAGTTGCTAGATACCCAGATGTAATAACTATAGAAGAAAAATCAGAAGATTTAGAAGCTATATGGGAAGAGATAAACTCACTATTAAATATGGCTGTAGAAAATATGATTTCTATGAGAAAAGTTGAAGGTGAGAAATTAGCTAGTGATATATTAGTTAAGTGTAGCTCTATAGAAGAAATAGTAGCTTTTATAGAAGAAAAGGCAGAGGTTATTGTTGCTTCTTATAAGCAAAAGTTAGAGGATAGACTTAAGAATTTATTAGGGGAAGTTCCAGTAGATGAAAACAGAGTAGCTATGGAAGTTGCCGTTTTTGCTGACAAAGCTTCAATTGATGAAGAGATAATAAGACTTAGAAGTCATATTAATCAATTAAGAAAAACTTTAACTTTAGATGAACCTATAGGTAGAAAGCTAGATTTCATAGTACAAGAAATGAACAGAGAAGCTAATACAATAGCATCAAAGTCAACAGATTTAGAAATAACCAACAAGGTTATAGATATAAAAAATATTATTGAAAAGATTAGAGAACAAGTTCAAAACATAGAATAATAGGAGGTAGCAAATGAGTATAAAGTTAATTAATATTGGTTTTGGAAACATAGTTTCAGCGAATAGATTAGTAGCAATAGTAAGCCCTGAATCAGCACCTATAAAGAGAATCATACAAGAAGCTAGAGATAGAGGTATGCTTATAGATGCAACTTATGGTAGAAGAACAAGAGCCGTAATAATTACAGATTCAGATCATGTAATTCTTTCAGCTGTTCAACCTGAGACAGTGGCTCACAGATTATCAACTAAGGAAGAAGTAGTTGTTGAAGATGATGAATAAGATACATAAGGATAATAGAGGTGTATTAATAGTTATTTCTGGTCCTTCAGGTGCAGGTAAGGGAACTATTTGTAAAGCCTTATTAGAAAAACACGATGATATATTCATATCAGTTTCTGCTACTACTAGAAACCCTAGAGTAGGAGAAGTTGATGGAGTTAATTATCATTTCTTAACAAAAGAAGAATTTAAACAAAGAATAGCAGAGGATGATTTCCTTGAGCATGCTGAAGTATATGGAAATTATTATGGAACTCCTAAATCAAGTGTTGAAAAAATGCTTGATGAAGGAAAAAACGTAATATTAGAAATAGATATACAAGGTGCTTTAAAAGTTAAGGAAAAGGCTACTGATGGAGTATTTATCTTTATATTACCTCCTTCAATGGAAGAGCTTAAGCAAAGAATAATAAAAAGAGGTAGCGAAACTCCAGAAAGTTTAATGACTAGATTTAAGTCAGCTTATAAAGAAATTAATTATGTGTCAAAATACAATTATGCAGTAGTTAACGATAATGTAGAAGATGCAGTAAAGAAAATAGAGGCTATATTATTAGCAGAAAAATGTAGAGTAGATAGATTAAAAGAAAACTTATTAGAGTCAAAGGAGGACGAAATGCATGAACAACTCTATGATTAATCCATCAATCGTTGATTTATTAAAAAGGGTAGAAGATAGATATTCTTTAGTAATATTAAGTGCTAAGAGAGCAAGACAAATAATTGACGGAGCAGAAACTTTTGTTGATGTTGAGTCAAATAAGCCATTAACAATAGCTATAAATGAAATAGATGAAGGATTTGTAAATTACAAAGACACTGAGGAGAAATAAGAGCTATGAAAGATAAGAAATGTGTTGTTGTAGGAGTAAGTGGAGGAGTAGCTGTTTATAAAGCCTTAGACGTTATAAGCAGACTAAGAAAAAAAGATGTAGAAGTACATGTAATAATGACTAAATCCGCTACTGAGTTTGTAACACCATTATCTTTTCAATCATTAAGCCAAAACATGGTTATAACAGATATGTTTGCTGAACCAAAGGCTTGGGAAATACAGCATATATCACTAGCAAAGAAAGCAGATTTAATGCTTATTGTACCAGCTACAGCAAACATTATAGGAAAGGTTGCAAATGGCATAGCTGACGATATGTTATCAACAACTATAATGGCAACAAAGGCGCCAGTTGTTTTTTGCCCTGCAATGAATACAAACATGTATGAAAATCCTATAGTTCAAAGGAACATAAGTCTTCTAAAGGAGCTTGGTTATGAATTTATAGAGCCAGCTAGTGGAAGATTAGCATGTGGTGATGAGGGGAAAGGTAAACTTCAAGATACCGAAATTATTGCAGAAGAAACATTGAGAAGGTTACATTCTACTAAGGATTTACTTGGTAAGAAGGTTGTTGTTACTGCAGGACCTACTATAGTGCCAATAGATCCAGTAAGAATTTTAACAAATAGATCTTCAGGTAAAATGGGATACTCAATAGCAGAGGAAGCGAGAGATAGGGGAGCAGAAGTTGTTCTTATATCAGGACCTACTTCTTTAAGAAAACCTAATGGAATTAAAGTTATTGATATAAAGACAAATGAAGATATGTTTAATGCTATAAAAAATGAATTTAAAGATGCTGATATAGTTATTAAGTCAGCAGCTGTGGCTGATTATAAAGCTAAAAATTATAGCAATGAAAAGATTAAAAAAACAGGTGATGATTTAAATTTAATTTTTGAGAGAGATAGAGATATTCTAAAAACTCTTGGAGATATGAAAGAAAATCAAATTCTAGTAGGCTTTGCAGCAGAAAGTAGCAACTTAAAAGAAAACGCTAAAGGTAAACTGGATAGGAAAAATCTAGATTATATTGTTGCAAATGACATAAGTAAGTCAGAAACAGGTTTTGCAAGTGATGAAAATAAAGTTACTATAATAAGCAAATCTGGTGAAGAGGTATCTTTAGAAAAGATGTCTAAAAGAGAAGTTGCAAAGAATATATTTGACATTATAAAAGGGCGCTAATTGCGCCTTTTTATTCTATATGAACAAGGGTGATTATTTTGGAGAAATTTGCTGAAGTAATTGTAAATAGTGAAGCTGTTACAATTGATAAGCCTTTTACATATAAGATTAAAGAAGATTTAGTTCATAATATAAAGGTTGGACATAGAGTTTTAATTCCTTTTGGAAATGGAAATAAAAAAATTGAAGGTTTTGTTTTAAAAATATTAGATAATGTTGAAAATAAAAGTATAAGATATAAATCTATATATAATGTTTGTGATAATGAACCCTTATTAAGTGAAGATTCTTTAAAGCTTATTAAATTTTTAAGAGAGAAATATTTATGTAAGTATATAGATGCTATAAGAGTTATGATTCCACCTAAAATAATGAGTGGAAATAAGGAAAAAACAAAACAAGTTATAGTATTTAAAAAATATATAGAAGAATTAAGTGAGCCACAAAAAAAAGCTTTAGAGCTAATTGAAGAAAAAAGTGGTGGTTTCACAAAAGCAGAATGGAATAAAATTTTTAATATATCAACATACATGATAAATAAATTAATAGAATTAGGTTGTGCTTCTAGTGAAGAAGTAAGGGTTGGAAGGGAAAATTTAAGAGAGTTTAAGCCTTATCCGCCTAAAAGTTTAAATGAAGAACAGATAAGAGCATATGATACAATTTTAGAAAGTTATAAAAATATATTTTTATTAAAGGGCGTAACTGGAAGTGGAAAAACAGAAGTATATATGAATTTAGTTAGTTATATGCTCCTTTTTGAAAAGAGTTCATTAATATTAGTACCAGAAATAGCTCTAACTCCTCAAATGATTGAAAGATTTAAAGGGAGATTTGGAAAAGATGTAGCGGTCTTTCATAGTAGGCTTTCAGATGGAGAGAGATATGATGAATGGTATAGGGTTAAAAATGATCAAGTTAAGGTTGTTATAGGGGCAAGATCCGCTATATTTTTACCCTTTAATGATTTAGGACTAATAGTAGTGGATGAAGAACATGAAAGTAGTTATAAATCAGATATGAATCCTAAATATAATACTATAGAAGTTTGTGAGTATTTAAGTCTCCTAAAAAATTGTAAGGTTGTTTTAGGTTCAGCAACCCCTAGTGTTGTTAGTTTTTATAAAGCACTTAAAGGGAATTATGAATTAATTGAACTTAAAAAGAGAGTTAATAATGGAGAACTTCCTAATGTATCTATTGTGGATATGAGGAAAGAGCTAAAATCAAATAACAAAACAATGTTTAGTAGGGATTTATATTTGAAGATAAAAGATAGATTAGAGAAAAAAGAACAAATAATTTTGTTTTTAAATAGAAGAGGATTTTCATCCTTTGTTTCTTGTAGAAGTTGTGGATTTGTTTTTAAATGTAACAATTGTGACATATCAATGACTTATCATAATAATGGATACTTAGTTTGTCATTATTGTGGAAATACTGAAAAGATGCCTAAGCTTTGCCCTAAGTGTGGTAGTAATTATGTTAAACATTTTGGGGTAGGAACAGAAAAATTAGAGGAAGCAGTACATCATTATTTCAAAGAAGCAAAGGTTTTAAGGATGGATGTAGATACAACAAGAAAGAAAAATTCTCATGAGGAAATTTATAACTCATTTAAAAGTAAAGAAGCAGATATATTAATAGGAACTCAGATGATAGCTAAGGGCCTTGATTTCCCAGATGTAACCTTAGTTGGAGTTATGGCTGCAGATATGTCTTTAAATTTGCCAGATTATAAGTCTAGTGAAAAGACATTTCAACTTATAACTCAGGTAAGTGGTAGAGCAGGACGTGGTGATAAAAATGGAGATGTAATAATTCAAAGTTATTCTCCAGAACATTATGCTTTGACCTGTGCAAGGGATAATAATTATGAAGAGTTCTTTAAAAGAGAAATAAATGTAAGAAAACTTATGGCATATCCACCCTTTGATGATTTGTTTTTAATAAACCTAAGTGCAAAGGGAGAAATAAAAGTAAAGATTTTTGCAAAAAAATTAGAGATGTATTTACGTAATATCTTAAAAGAATATGATAATATATTTATATACGAAGCATGTCCTTGTTCTATAAGTAAAATAAAAAATGTTTATAGATGGCAAATTCTAATTAAGGGAAAATTAGATTTAGAGGTATGCTCTAAAATAAAAAAAGGGGTTTATGAATTATCCAAAGATGTTTATAATGAGATTAAGATTGGTTTAGACATAAATCCTAATAGCTTAATGTAAGGAGGAAGTTATTTTGGCAATAAGAAACTTAAGATTTAATGACGACGAAATATTAAGAAAAAAATGTAGAGTAGTTGATGACATTAATGATAGAATAAAAGTCTTAGTAGAAGATATGATAGAAACTATGTATGAAAATAATGGAGTTGGATTAGCAGCTCCACAAGTTGGAATACTAAAGAGGATCTTTGTTGTTGATGCTATGGATGGAGCAGGTTCTAGAGTATTCATAAATCCAGAAATATTAGAAAAAAGTGGAGAGCAAACTGATGAAGAAGGATGTTTAAGCTTACCAGGTAGACATAAACCAGTAAAGAGAGCTAATAAAATAAAGATAAAGGCTTTAGATGTTAATGGAAATGAGTTTGTATTAGATGCAGAAGAATTTTTAGCAAGAGCTATACAACATGAATATGATCATTTAGAGGGAGTACTTTTTATAGATCATGAGCTTTAAGACTAAGGAGGAATATGACATGAAGATAGTATTTATGGGAACACCAGATTTTGCTGTTCCATCATTAAAGAGCTTAATAAATGAATTTGGAGTAGAAGCTGTTTTTACTCAACCAGATAGACCAAAGGGAAGAGGAAAGAAATTAGGTATGTCACCTGTAAAGGAAGTTGCTTTAGAACACAACATACCAGTTTATCAACCTTTAAGATTAAAAAATGAACCAGAAACTATAGAAGAACTAAAAAATATGGAGCCAGACTTTATAATAGTAGTAGCTTTTGGTCAGATATTACCTAAAGAGGTTTTAGATATTCCTAAGTATGGATGTATCAATCTACATGCGTCATTACTTCCTAAATTTAGAGGAGCAGCACCTTTAAACTGGAGTATAATCAAAGGAGAAAAGGTAACAGGAAATACAACTATGCTTATGGATGTAGGACTTGATACTGGAGATATGCTTTTAAAAGATGAAGTAGAAATAACTGATAATATGACTGCAGGAGAATTACATGATATTTTAATGGAAAGAGGAGGAGAGTTATTAGTTAGAACTATAAAGGGCATACTTAATAATGAAATAACTCCAGAAAAGCAAAATGAAGAAGAAACATGTTATGCTTCAATGCTTAATAAAGAAATAGCTAAAATTGATTGGTCTCTTTCAGCACAGGATATTCATAATTTAGTTAGAGGATTAAATCCTTGGCCTGTAGCTTTAACTTCATATGATGATATTACAATGAAAGTTCATCAAACTAGAGTTGAAAAAGGGGAGAGCAATAAAGAACCAGGAACTATAATAGCTGTAGATAAAACAGGAATTAAGGTTTCAACAGGAAAAGATATACTTGTTATAGAAAAATTACAGTTTCCAAATAGCAAGCAACTATTTGTAGAACAATTTATAAATGGAAACTCAGTAGAAATAGGTAAAGTTTTAAAATAATTTAAGAGGGTGATGGTATGTTTTATCCATATTATATTGATCCAACATATTTAATACTTATACCAGCGATTTTAATATCTGCATGGGCACAATTTAAAGTTTCTAGCACATTTAACAAATATAGCACAGTTAGAAGTATAAATGGATATACTGGTGCACAAGTTGCAAGAATTCTTTTAAATGATGCTGGACTTCAAGAAGTAGAAATTCAACAAGTACCAGGAAGATTAAGTGACCATTATGATCCAAGAGCTAAGGTTTTAAGATTATCATCTGATGTTTATGGAAGCACTTCAGTAGCATCCATAGGCGTAGCAGCTCATGAAGTTGGGCACGCTATACAAGATAAAGAATCTTATTCTGCATTAGTTTTTAGAAATGCCATAGTGCCTGTAGTAAACTTTTCATCAAGCTTATCATGGATTTTGTTTTTTATTGGAATATTACTAAGTTATAGTACTTTAGTAACTATTGGTATAATATTATTCTCAGTAGTTGTACTTTTTCAATTAGTAACATTGCCAGTAGAATTTAATGCCTCATCAAGAGCATTAAAACTTTTAGAGGCAAGAGGAATATTATATGATAAAGAAGTAGAGGGAGCTAGAAAGGTATTAAGTGCAGCAGCATTAACTTATGTTGCAGCAACACTTATGGCTGTTTTACAATTAGTAAGACTTATAGCTATAAGTAACAGAAATTCAAATGATTAGAGGTTAAAATATGAATGCAAGAAAAATAATAGTTGAAATATTAGACAATGTCTTATTAAATGGAGCATATTCAAATATAGAAATAAATAAGCAATTTGCATCTAATGATATAGATCCAAAAGATAAGGGATTAATAACAGAGGTTGTTTATGGAACAATAAAATACAAAAAAATGATAGATATAATTCTTTCAAGTTTTGTTGCTGATATTGGTAAGATAGATGAGAGTGTAGTAAACATATTAAGAAGTGCTATATATCAAATGAAATTCTTAGATAGAGTTCCTCCATACGCAATAGTTAATGAAGCTGTAAACTTAACTAAAGAAACTGAACCTAATTTAGCTAAGTTTGTAAATGGAGTTTTAAGAAATTATTTAAGAAATGAAAATAAAAACTTTAAAGTTGGATTAAGAAATAACGAAGCTTTATGTTATGACTTTTCTTTTGATAGATGGATGATAGAAATGTTCATAAAACAATATGGAAAAGAGGATGCTTTAAGAATACTTAGAGGATTAAATACAGTTCCATATGTAACAGTTAGAGTTAATACATGTAAAGCTGATTATGATGAAGTTTATGAAAGACTTGAAGAAGAAGGATATGATATAGAGGAAGGTGCATTTTCACCAGAAGCTATCATAATCAAAAAAGGTAGTGCAATAGAGAAAAATAAACTTTATCAAGAAGGATTAATAACAGTTCAAGATGAAAGCGCTATGTTAGTAGCTCCTTTATTTGATTTAAAGGGTGATGAACAAGTTATGGATCTATGTAGTGCACCAGGAACTAAAGCAACTCATATAGGCGAATTAATGATGAATAAAGGAAAAGTAGTGGCTTTTGATATTCATGACCATAAGTTAGCTTTAATAAAGGAAAATATAGATAGATTAGGATTAACTAATGTTGAAGTTGAATTAGGAGATGCTACAAAGATAAATTCTAAGTATATAAATTGGGCTGATAGAGTATTATTAGATGTACCTTGCTCAGGTCTTGGAATTATAAGAAAGAAACCAGAAATAAAATGGAATAAAAAGAACAATGATTTAACAGAAGTTGTTAAGGTTCAAAAAGAAATATTAAAAAATGCTTGGAATTATTTAAGAGAAGGTGGAGAATTAGTTTACTCTACTTGTACTTTAAATAAAAAAGAAAATGAAGAAGTTATAGATTGGTTCGTAGAAAGAAATTCAGACTGCGAAGTAGAAAAAGTATTTTTAGGTAAGGCTGATAATGTGGTATATAATGATAACGGAAGTGTTACCATATTACCTAATAAGTACATGGATGGTTTCTTTATTGCTAAGCTTAAGAAAAAAGAAAGTAAATAGCAAAGAGGATAAACATGGAAGGTGAGACTGTATGAAAAACATCTTAGATTTTACATTAGAAGAGTTAAAAGAGTGGATGAAGGAAAATGGAGAGAGTGCTTTTAGGGCAAAGCAAATCTTCGATTGGATATACAAAAAGGAAGTATTTAATTTTGAAGAGATGAAAAATATTTCAAAAGCTCTAATAGGCAAGCTTTCAGAAAATTTTTATATAGGTATCCCTGAAGTTATAGATTATTTATCATCTAGTGAAGATGGTACTAGAAAAATTCTTTTAGGATTAGGTGATGGAAACATAATAGAATGTGTTATTATGAGATATAAATATGGCAATTCTATTTGTGTTTCCACACAAATAGGATGTAGAATGGGATGTAAATTCTGTGCATCTACCTTAGAAGGAATGGTAAGAAATTTAACTGCAGGAGAAATATTATCAGAAGTTTTAATTGGACAAA
Organism: Clostridium sp. 16K-1-R1; assembly: GCF_023921145.1. Taxonomy (NCBI): domain Bacteria; kingdom Bacillati; phylum Bacillota; class Clostridia; order Eubacteriales; family Clostridiaceae; genus Clostridium; species Clostridium sp. 16K-1-R1. The sequence goes on along the minus strand of NZ_CP046515.1, from coordinate 2,237,248 downwards.
AACTTCTAGGTGAGAGAATATCTAATATAGTTTTAATGGGAAGTGGAGAGCCCTTAGACAATTATGATAATGTTATGAAGTTCTTAGAGCTTGTTAATGCTGATTATGGTTTAAATATAGGGCAAAGACATATAACATTATCAACATGTGGTCTTGTGCCAAAAATTCGTGAAATGGCTGACAAGGAAATGCAAGTAACTTTAGCAATTTCATTACATGCTGTTTCAGATGAAAAGAGAAAAACAATAATGCCAATAGCTAATAAGTATTCAATTAGTGAAATTTTAGACGCTTGTAATTATTATATTGAGAAAACAGGAAGAAGAATAACTTTTGAATATTCTTTAGTTAGTGGAGTTAATGATACTAAAGAAGATGCCAAGAGCTTAGGAAGATTATTAAAAGGCATACTTTGTCATGTTAATTTAATTCCTGTAAATGAAATAAAGGAAAATGAGTTTAAAAAATCTACTAAGAAGGATATAGAAACATTTTTAAATACTCTTAAAACATATGGAGTAGAAGCTACAGTAAGAAGAGAGATGGGTTCAGATATAAATGCAGCCTGTGGTCAATTGAGAAGAAGCTATATTAAGTCAAAAGGGTTAAAGCTGTAGGGGGAAATATTTATGTTAGGATTTGTAACAGATAAAGGAAATGTTAGAGAGTTAAATGAAGATTTTTTATCTTATTCTAGAGAAGATGAATTTTCAATATATGTAGTTGGTGATGGAATGGGTGGACATAATGCTGGAGAAGTAGCTAGTAAAAGAGCTGTGGAAAGCATTATTTGTTTTGTTAAAGAAAATTTCGGTGTTATACCATTAGATAATCTTTTAAAAGATGCAATTTTACATGCTAATAGTAAAATATATAGTATGAGTAAAGAAAGTTCAGGTCTATCTGGTATGGGTACAACAATAACAGCTATATTAGAGGTTAAAAATATAGTTTATATTGCTAATGTTGGTGATAGTGCTTGTTTTGGTATTAATGAAAATGGAATAAAAAAATTAACAAAGGACCATTCCTTAGTTCAAGAACTTGTTGATAGTGGTTGCATTACAGAGGGGGAAGCTAAAAATCATCCAAGAAAAAATGTAATAACTAGAGCTATTGGAACTAATTCAAATGTTGACGTTGATGTATTTAAGGTTGATAGACATGAATATAAAGCATACTTACTTTGTACAGATGGATTAATTAATGATGTTGATGAGGATGAAATTTGGAAAAAAGTAATTAAATCTAATGATTTTGATAAAGCATGCAATGAATTAGTTGAAATGGCTAAAGCAAGGGGAGGAAAGGATAATATTACAGTGTTAGTTTTTGGAGGAGAGAAATAGAATGATAGGTAAAATCTTAGGGAATAGGTACGAATTACTTCAATGTGTAGGTGAAGGTGGTATGTCCTTTGTTTATAAAGCAAAATGTAGAAAATTAAATAGATTCGTAGCTGTTAAAATACTAAAAGATGAATTTAAAAACAATGAAGAAATTGTTAGAAGATTTAAAAAAGAAGCTACAGCTATTGCTAACTTATCCAATCCAAATGTAGTAAATGTATTAGATGTTGGAACTCAAGATGATATTAATTATATTGTTATGGAATATATTGAAGGTAAAACTTTAAAAGATATAATTAATGAAAAAGGTGCTTTACCTTATGAAATTGCCATAAGTATAGGAATAAAGGTTGCTAAAGCTTTAGAATGTGCCCATAAAAGTGGAATTATACATAGAGATGTTAAACCACAAAATATATTAGTTACAGAAGAAGGAGTTGTTAAAGTAACGGACTTTGGAATAGCTAAGTCTATGGATTCATCTACTATAGCACACACTAATAGTGTTATGGGGTCTGCACATTATTTTTCACCAGAGCAAGCAAAAGGAACATATACTGATTATAGAACTGACTTATATTCTTTAGGAATAGTATTATATGAAATGGTTACTGGAGTTGTTCCTTTTAATGGTGATTCACCTGTTACTGTAGCTGTAAAACATATACAGGAGAAAGCAATACCTCCTAAGAATATAAATCAAAATATTCCAAATAGTTTAAATGATTTAATAATGAAAGCTATGGAAAAGGATCCTGTTAATAGATATCAAACAGCTAAGGAAATAATAGGTGACTTAGAAAAGATAAAGAAGGATCCAAATGTTACAATATCATCAAAATCTGCAGAAGATGAAGATCAATTTACAAGAGTTATGTCTCCAGTTGTTGTTCCAAATACTGAAACTAATAACTCAGAACCTGATGAAGATGATGAGGATGATGAGGATGATGATGAATATTATGAAGATGATGAGGATGAAGATGAAGAAGAAAATAATATTCAAACTAAGCCTCAAAAAGCTATTAATAAAAATAAAAAGAAATCACCAATATTAATTATAATTGCAACTATTTTAGTTGTAGCATTAGGAATAACTCTTGGATTCCTTGGTATGAAGAAATTTATGGAAGGTGGAAAAGATGTTAAAATACCTAATGTTGTAGGAGAAAAGGTAGAAGATGCTAAGAGTAAGTTAGAAGGCTTAGGATTAAAGGTATTAGAAGTTACAGAAGAAAGTGATCAAGAAAAAGGAATAGTTTTAAAAGTTGATCCAAATGTAGATTCTACTGTTAAGACCGGTAGCGAAGTAAAACTTACTGTTAGTGGTGGAGAAGGACAAATAAAAGTTCCAAACTTTGCAGAAATGAATTTAGATAGCGTAAAGAGAACATTAAAAAGTTTAGGTTTAGAGCTTGGAAGTGTTGACGAAGAATACAGTGATAGCGTTCCTAGAGGCGAAGTTATTTCTCAAAGTCCTAATGCTAATGAGTCTGTAGATAAAGGTTCTAAAGTAAATGTTACTATAAGTAAAGGAAAAGAAATAAAATCAGAAACTATAAATATACCAGATGTATCAGGAAAAAGTGTAGAGGAAGCTAAATCAATCTTAGCTAATGCTGGAGTTGGAGTAAATCCTGTTAAGGGTGAGGCAGCTAAAAGTGAAGGAGAAGCAGGTAAGGTTTATAGTCAAAGTCAATCTGGATCTCTTACAATTAAGCAAGGGGAAAAGGTAACTATAACAATTAATTACTACGGTGATTATGTGAAGCCTGAAAAACCTAAGCATAATGCAGGAGAACTTGTTGGAATGACTGGGGCTCAAGCTAAAGCATGGGCTTCAAAAAATAAAATAAATGTAAGTGGAATTACAAGTGATACTGCTAAGGTTAAATCAGTAAGTAATTCTGGTGAGGTTGAAGAAGGGGGATCAGTTTCTGTAACTATGGAAGAAGAAAAAAAACCAGAACAACCAACACAACCAAATCAGCCAACACAACCAACACAACCAAATCAGCAAGCACAACCAGAACAACCAAAACAACCTGAACAATCTGGTAATAATTAATAAATAAGTTTAAATGTAATTTTATTTATTTTAGAAATAAAAATTATAAGGTAAAAGGGAGTTAATACTCCCTTTTATTTTATATAGTCAAATAAATAAGAGAAAAACTTGATTTATAAATAGAAAATAGAATTATAAGGAACGGAAAAGAGTCTATATAATTATTAAGATTCTTGCATTTTATATTAAAATTTGTTTATTATAAGAATATATAATATTAAAGATAGGGAGGAAACATGGAAGGAATTATAATAAAAGGTATAGGTGGATTCTATTATATAAAAACAGATGAAGGAATTATTGAATGTAAAGCTAGAGGTAAATTCAGATATAATTCATTAAAGCCTATGGTAGGAGATAGAGTTACCATAAAAGTAGAGAATGGAAAAGGTGTAATAGAGGATATACATGAGAGAAGCTCAGAGCTTATAAGACCAACTGTTGCAAACGTAACACAAGCTTTCGTTGTATTTGCAATAAAAAATCCTGACATAAATTTAGATTTATTAAATAGATTTTTAACTCTTTGTGAGTATAATGATATACATGCAGTTGTATGTTTAAATAAAGAAGATTTATGTACAGAGGAGGAAAAAGAAAACTTAAAAGAATTAATAAATGATATAGGTTATGAGGTTCTCTTCATAAATGCCAAGGAAGGAAAAGGTTTTGATGCTTTAAAGGAAAGATTAGAACATAACATAACAGTCCTTTGTGGCCCTTCTGGAGCAGGAAAATCTACACTTTTAAATTCTTTTATAGATAGAGAACATATGGAAACAGGAAGTGTAAGTGAAAAAATAGGAAGAGGTAAGCATACTACTAGACATAGCGAACTTATAGATGTAGACAATGGATACTTAGTTGATACTCCAGGATTTACAACTTTAGATGTTACTTTTATAGATAGAGATAGCTTAAAATATTGCTTCCCAGAATTTAATGATTATAATAATCTTTGCAAATTTAATGGATGTAATCATTATAAAGAACCTAAGTGTGCTGTAAAAGAAGCAGTTGAAGAGGGTAAAATAAACAAGCTAAGATATGAATTTTATATAAAAACCTTAGAAGAGATAATAAATAGGAGGGGTAATTAATGGTTAAAATAGCACCATCAATATTATCAGCAGATTTTAGTATTTTAGGAGAACAAGTTAAGAGAGTAGAAAAAGGTGGGGCAGAGTTCTTACATATAGATGTAATGGATGGTCATTTTGTTCCAAATATAAGCTTTGGATTTCCAATAATGAAAGCTATAAGGAACTTAAGCAATCTTGTTTTTGATGTTCACTTAATGATAGAAGAGCCAGGAAGATATGTAGATGAATTTATAAGTGCAGGAGCAGATTTAATAACTGTACATTATGAAGCTGATAGACATATTGATAGAACAATAAATTATATAAAAAGTAAAGGATGCAAGGCTGGAATAGCTTTAAATCCAGGTACACCAGTTTCAATGCTTAAGAATTTAATACCTTCATTAGATATGGTATTAATAATGTCTGTTAATCCAGGGTTTGGAGGACAAAGCTTTATACCATATAGTTTAGATAAGATAAAAGAAGTAAAAGAAATGGCTAAGGCTTGTGGTAAGGAAGACTTATTAATCCAAGTTGATGGAGGAGTAGGTGCAAATAATATAAAAGAGATAGTAGAAGCTGGAGCTAATGTTTTAGTTGCTGGATCAGCTGTATTTAAAGAAGATAAAATAGAAGAAAACATTAAAGCTTTAAGAGAGGCACTATAAAATGAAAGTTCTTATAATAGCTGGGGGAGAAAAGCCTAGTAGTGAGTTATTAAAAAGTGAAATTAAAGAGTGTGACTTATTAATAGCTGCTGATAGGGGAGCTGAAGCCTATTTAGAAAATGGATTTACTCCAGATTATGCCCTAGGAGACTTTGATTCTATAGGAGAAGAATATAAGGATATATTAGATAAAATAAAAGTAGAAAAATTTAATCCTGAGAAGGATAATACTGATACAGAGATTGCTTTTTTTAAAGCAGTTGAATTAGGAGCTACAGAAATTGTCTTCTTAGGGGTTACAGGAACAAGATTAGATCATGTTATGGCTAATTTAGGACTTTTAAGAGAAGCTTTAGAGAGAGGTATTGAGGCATATATTATTGATAATAATAATAAAATTTACCTAAAGAATAAAGGGACAACTCTAAAAAAAGAATTTGGTGATTATATATCATTTCAAGCTTTTGGTTCTCCAGTAAATAATTTTTCTATAAAAGGTTCTAAATATGAACTTTATAATCATAAACTTTTAATAGGAGATTCATTATGTGTGTCTAATGAGTTTATTGATGAATATATTGATATATCTTTTGAAAAAGGTGAAGTTTTAGTTATATATTCAAGAGATTAAACACAATTTGAGTTTCTTCTGCATAAAATAAAATAAGAAATAATTTTAAAGGTAGGAGAGAGTTTATGAGAATAATGACTATTAAATTACCAAAGTTCTTAGCTAAAATAGTTAGAATGTTTAAAGGTAATAAGAAATCTGATACATAAGATGGAAAAAATTAAGGGATAAGTAAAACTTATCCCTTATTTTTATGCAAAATAAAAATGCAGTTATTAAACTGCATTTTAGCCAAAGATTTCTTATATAGCTCTTTGAACTTTTCCAGATCTTAAGCATCTTGTACAAACGTGAACAGTTTTTGGTGTTCCTTTAACGATTGCTTTAACCTTTTTTATGTTAGGAGCCCAAGTTCTCTTTGATTGTCTGTGAGAGTGACTGTATTGTACTCCAGCTACAACTCCTTTGTTACAAATCTCGCATCTTCTTGCCATTAAAAACACCTCCTTTAAAATGAAGATAAAATCTTCAATAGGACAGATAATATTCTATCATAATATATATTAGTTATGCAAGTATAATATTAAAATAATTCTTTAAAAATATGTTTCAAAAGGTATATAGTTCTTGAATAATCAAAGTATTTAATATAGAATATAGTATATGTAATAGGTTTATGTATTTATTTTTAAGTGACTTTTATAGGCAGTTAATATAGAATACAGTATATCTAATAGTTGAGGAGGAATCGCCATGATAGGATATTCAAATGAATATGGAAATGTGTCTTATACTGATGACGTTTTAGCAAAGATTGTTGGGTTATCAACAATGGAATGCTACGGAGTTGTTGGAATGGTTTCTAAGAGCGCTACAGAAGGCCTTTGGGAGTTAATGAGAATAGAAAATTTAACAAAAGGCGTAAAAATAGATGATAAAAATGATAAGTTAACAATAGAAGTATTTGTTATGGTAGAATATGGTACAAAAATATCTGTAATAGCAAACAATATAATTCAAAAAGTTAAATATAATGTTGAAAATTATACTGGGCTTAAAGTATCTAGCATAACAGTAAATGTTCAAGCGGTTAGAGTCTAGGAGGTAAAACAGAATGAAATTTAATAAAGTAAATGGGGAACACTTGTATTATATGATGAGTAATGCAGCAAATAAGCTAGAGTTACAGAGTGAATATGTAAACTCTCTTAACGTTTTCCCAGTTCCAGATGGAGATACAGGAACAAACATGTCTATGACATTTAGAGCTGCTGTTAAGGAAATCGAAGGAATGGATAACAAAAACATTGGTGAAGTTTCTAAGAAACTAGCTAAGGGTGCTCTTATGGGTGCAAGAGGAAACTCAGGTGTTATTCTTTCACAAATTCTTAGAGGTATATCAAAAGGGCTTGAAGGAAAAGAAGAGGCTGATGCAAGTGAATTTGCTAATGCACTTTTAGAGGGAAGTAAATCAGCGTATAAGGCTGTTATGAGACCAACAGAGGGAACAATACTTACAATTGTTAGAACTGCTGGTGAAGTGGCTGTAGCCTTAAAAGAAGATAATATAACTGAACTTATGAGAGAAGTATGCAGAGAAAGTAAAATTATGCTTGATAAGACACCAGAAATGTTACCAGCATTAAAGAAAGCTAAAGTTGTTGATTCAGGCGGAATGGGATTATTAATAATCCTTCAAGGAATGCAAGAAGCTTTAGAAAATGGATTAAAAGTAACTACAGGAACACCACAAGCTGTTAAATCTTCAGTAGCTAAGGCTCAAAGAAGTGAAACTATGAGTGAAGAAGATATTAAATTTGGATACTGTACTGAGTTTATAATCTTAGGGGACTCAAACCATGCAGAAGAATTTAAATCAAAAGTTATAAATAAGGGTGATTCTCTAGTTGTTGTTGGATATGAGGATGTAATTAAAGTTCATATTCACACAAATAATCCAGGAAAAGTTCTAGAAGATGCAGTTAAATTTGGAGAACTTTCAAAAATTAAGATTGATAACATGAGAGAAGAGCATAGAGAAATGCTTGAAGGTATGTATGAAGAGGCAGCTGAAACAGAGGAGAGTGTTGCAGCTGGAGAGTTTAAAAAATATGCATTTATATCAGTAGCAATGGGTGAAGGTATGAAAAACATATTTAAGGACTTAGGTGTTGACTATGTTATAGAAGGTGGTCAAACTATGAACCCAAGTACTCAAGATATGTTAGAAGCTATTGAAAAATTAAATGCTGAGCATATATTTATTTTACCTAACAATAAAAATATAATTATGGCAGCTAATCAAGCAGCTGAAATATCAGATAAGGATATAAGAGTTATACCAACAAAGACAATTCCTCAAGGAATAACTTGTATAACTATGTTTAACCCAGAAGCTGACGTTGAAGAAAATACTGAAGAGTTAAAAGAAGCTATGGAAATGGTAAAAACAACTTCTGTAACATATGCTGTTAGAGATACTGAAGTTGATGGAAAAGAAATCAAAGAAGGGAATATCTTAGGCTTAGTTGAAGGTAAGATAAAAGAAGTTGGAGAAGATCCATATAAAGTAGCTGAGGATTTAATAGATTCTTTAGTTGATGAAGATTCAGAGTTAATCACTATATTCTATGGTAAAGACTGTGAAGAGGAAAAAGTTGATGCCTTAATTGAAAAACTAGAAGGAAAATATGAGGATTTAGATGTTCAATGTTATAAGGGTGAACAGCCATTATATTACTTCATAATGTCAGTAGAATAATTAAGAGTTAATAATTTTTAGTGAAATTTTAGTTTTTTAAAGCTAATATGAATAGAAATTTTATTATAGGGTTATAGCTATAAGTTTTATGGTTATAATCCTTTAATTTTGCAATTTTAAGAATGTAATTAAAGTATATTATTTTTTTATAGATGATTAAATTAGCTTTATTATTTAAGGAGGGGATTAGGATTAACATATACGATGATATAGGATTAGTAAAAGGTGTTGGGCCTAAGCTTAAAGAGAGACTTAATAAAGTTGGTATATTTACTGTTTTAGATTTACTTTTATATTTTCCAAGGGACTATGAATTTTTAAATGATGATATAAGTTTAAATGGAGATATAAGTGATGAAAAAGCTATTTTAAAATGTAAAGTTCAAAGTTATGGAAGTTCAATAAGAACTAGAAATGGAAAAACTTTAACCACAATTAACTTTACATATAATAACTTAAAGGTTATAGGGAAATGGTTTAATCAGCCTTATATAAAAAGGAATCTCATTTTAGGTAATGAATATAATCTTATGGGGAAATTTAAAAAGGTTAATAATACTCTAGAGGTTATTAATCCATTAATACCTTGTAAAGAAGCTAATAAAAGTGAGATTTTACCTATATATACTTTGAAAAATGGATTAACAAACAAAATTTTAGTTAAGCTTATAAATGAAATACTTAAGAATATGATTATAAAAGAAAATTTACCAGAGGAAATAGTAAAAAAGTATAAACTTATATCCCTAGATAAAGCTATAAGAAGCATACATTTTCCAGAGGGTAGAGGAGAATTACAAAGTGCAATAAATAGACTTAAGTTTCAAGAGTTATTTACATATTCTCTAAAAATAATAATGATGAAGGCTCATATAAAAAAAGAAAATAGCGGAATAAGCTTTAAAATGAGTCCTCTTCTTAAGGATTTAAAAGAGTCACTTCCATATACTTTAACTAATGCACAATCAAGAACCCTTAGAGAAATACTTCTAGATCAAAAGAGAAATATTGCAATGAATAGATTAGTTCAAGGAGATGTTGGATCAGGAAAAACTTTAGTAGCATTAATATCTATGTTTAACGTGTACATGAATGGATATCAAACTGTTCTTATGGCACCTACAGAAATATTAGCTAATCAACATTATGCTGAAGCCAAAAAATATTTAGAGCAATTTGGAGTTGATATAGAGCTTTTAACTGGAAGTACTAAGGAAAAAGAGAAGAAGAGAATAAAAGAGAAGATAGCCTCAGGAAAAGGAATAATGTTAATAGGAACTCATGCCTTAATACAGGATGATGTTGAATTAAACAATTTAGGTCTTGTAGTAACAGATGAGCAACATAGATTTGGAGTAGAACAGAGAAGTAGACTTATAAATAAAAATAAGAGAGCGGATGTTTTAGTAATGACTGCGACTCCTATTCCAAGAACTCTTTCCTTATATTTATATAGTGACTTGGATATTTCTATAATAGATGAATTGCCTCCAGGAAGAAAGCCAATAGATACTATGCTAGTAGATATGAATCAAAGAATGAAGGCTTATAACTTTGCTTTAAAGGAAGTAGAGAAAGGAAGACAATTCTATATAGTATCACCTTTAATAGAGGAAAATGAAAAGTTAAATTTAAACTCTGTTGAAAAAATTTATGAGGAACTTAAAAATGGAATCTTTAAGGATGTAAGAATTGAAATTTTACATGGTAAGATGTCTGGAAAAGATAAGGATAAAATTATAAATACCTTTAAAAATGGGGAAATAAAAGGTATAATATCTACAACGGTTATAGAAGTAGGTGTTAATGTACCAAACTCTACAATGATGATCATAGAAAATGCAGAGAGGTTTGGTTTAGCACAACTTCATCAGCTTAGAGGAAGAGTTGGAAGAGGAAAACATAAGTCTTATTGTATTCTTATAGCTAATACTAAAAATGATATTACTAGAAGAAGAATGGAAATAATGACAGAAAGTTCAGATGGTTTTTATATTGCAGAAGAGGATTTAAAACTAAGAGGTGCTGGTGAAGTCTTTGGAATGAGACAGCATGGGGATGAAGGATTTATTCTAGCTAATGTAGTTGATGATATAAATATATTAAAATGTGCTAATCATGAAGCTAAATTAATAGTAAACAATATAAATGAAGATAATAAAAAGCTTTGTACAGAAATAATGAGGGGAATTGAAAGAAATAGTAGGTATATTTGTTTCAATTAGTAAATTGTTCAAAAACTAGTAATATGATAAAATAATTAAGGAAAATCAAAGGAGGACATTATAAATGAGAATAATAGCAGGAAAAGCAAGAGGAAGAAAACTATTATCACCACCAACATATGAAACAAGACCAACACTAGATAGAGTAAAAGAATCAATGTTTAGTATGATTCAATGGTATATACCTGATGCTGTAGTTATAGATGTTTTTGCAGGAACAGGAAGTTTAGGATTAGAAGCAGCAAGTAGAGGAGCTAAAGAATGCTACTTAGTTGATAAGAGTCCAGTAACATTCCCTGTTTTAAAGAAAAATATAGAAAATTTAGGCTTCGGAGATTTTTGTCATGCTCTAAACACAGATGCTTATTCTGCATTAAGAAGTTTAGCTTCAAGAGGTAAAGTATTTGATTTAATGTTTATAGATCCTCCATACATGAAAAATCTTATTCCAGAAGCTATAGAAATAATTGAAGAAAAGAACTTACTTCAAGAAGATGGGTTAATAGTTACTAAAATAGATTCAAGTGAAGAAATTTTTGAGGGAACTGAAAAGATAAAGCTTACAAAAGTTAAGAAGTATGGAAATACAACAGTTTGCTTTTATAAAATAGAGGAGGACTAAAATGAGAGTAGGGGTTTATCCAGGAAGTTTTGACCCTATTACTAAAGGACATCTAGACCTTATTGAAAGAGCGGCAAGTAAATTTGATAAGGTCATAGTTGCTGTTCTTATAAACATAAATAAAAAAGGTATGTTTTCTATAGAAGAAAGGGTTAATCTTATAGAGAAGTGCGTTGCAAAATACAATAATGTTGAGGTTAAAAGTTTTAATGGACTTTTAATTGATTTTGTGAGAAAAGAAAAAGCAGATGTAATAATAAAAGGTTTAAGATCAGTTACTGATTTTGAATATGAATTCCAAATGGCACTTATGAACAGAGAATTAGCAAATGAGGTTGAAACTATATTTATGGTTACAAGCCCTAATTACTCTTATATAAGCTCGTCTGCAATAAAGCAGATTGCAAGTTTTAATGGAGAAATAAAAAACTTTGTTCCAAAAGAGATAGTAGAGGATTTAGAAGAAAGGATTATTAGTTTAAGAGGGGAGGGATAATTATTAACATGGAGTCACAAGTTATTGAAATTTTAGATTACTTAAGAGATATTGTTGAGGGAGCTTCTAAGGTCCCTATAACAGGTAAGGTTGTTGTTGATAGAAAAGAAGTTTTAGAACTTTTAGACCAAGTGATTAATTGTCTTCCAGATGAGATTAAAAAAGCACAGTGGGTTTTAGGAGAGAAAGAAAGAATCTTAGCTGAAGCTAGAAAAGAAAATGAGAGTGTTAAGCAAGAAACTTATGAAATGATGAAAAAAAGAATTGAGAATCATAATATAGTAAAAGAAGCAGAATTAAGAGCCCAGGAGATAATAGCTAATGCTCAAAGACAAGCAAAAACTATTAGACTAGGCTCAAGAGAATATGCTGATGAAATATTATCTCAATTAGAAAATGAAATAACTAATAAAAGAGAAGAATTTCTTAATCATATGAAAAATAATATGGAGAAGTTTGCTATTGATTTCACAGAAGACTTAGATAAAGCAACTGGTGAAATAAGAAGCAATATTAAGGAATTAAGAGGCGATAAGTAATTTATATAAAATTGCTAAGCCAAGGGTTATTCCTATAATTAATATTATTGGAGAAAGCGTAATTAAAAATGAGCTTTCTATAAGGGAAACTGCAATATTATTTTTAAATATCATATAAACGAAAAACATAAGTACAAAGGCAATTATTCCTTGCAAAACTTTAAATAAGAAGTATTTTATTATAGATACATTTTCTTTATAAAAGAAAGAAGAAGTTTGCATTATTATTGAAAGTCCACCAAAGGAACTTAAAAATGATAGTAAGAGTAATTTGCTAAAAAGTGATAAATTACTAGAAGCTATTATGTTACATCCATTTGTAACTTCTATGCTTCCTAAAAATAAACCGTTAAATATATCAGGAGGTATATTTAACATAGAACTTAAGTTTGTTAATGTTCCAGTTGAAATAAATAAGGTTTTTAACATACTTATTATTACTGAAAACATAATTACGTATCCGCATAGGACAAGTATATTTAAGGAAGCATCCTCAATAGACTTTTTAATCACTTCTCCTATGTTAAAAGTAGATTTGTTTTCAGTAATGACTTCTTTAGAAAGAGAGAGTTTTTTCTCTCTTTTTTTATTTTTAGTTATTATACCCATAATAATTGCAGAAAGATAACTTGGTATTAATAATAAATATCCAAGAGTTGAATTACCAAGCATAGATGTTCCTACAGCACCTAATAGAAATAAAGGGCCTATATTAGAAGCTATATTTAAAAGTCTTACAAATTCATCGTGGGGAATAAGCTCCTTTTTATATAAGTCAGTGGAATATTTTGCACCTAGTGGATATCCACAAAGAAAACTTGCAACTAAAGCAAAGCTACAAGGATAACTTAATCCTAAGGGCTTACATAGAATAGGGCCTAATATTTTTGAATATAGTTTTATTCCATCTAAATTAATTATCATGTTACATATAACCATAAATGGAAACATAGTTGGAAGCACAGAGTAAAAAAATAACTTTGCACCAGCTAAGGATGCTTCCATGGAAAGTTTAGGATTTACTATAAAGTAAATTACTGTTAGGGTTAAAAATAAAGAAAAAATAATATTGCCTTTTATTTTTAATAATTTTATTAAAATTATACTTAGTATTATTATAAGTAAAAATAAAATACTATACATGGTTTCCTCCTTTTACGAAATCATATATAGTATTTATATTTAAGTACATATAATAATATTATTGTTATCTAAAAATAATAGGACTAATTAAATAATCACTGTTAATTTTAACTGATGGATTTAGAAGGCTATAAATATTAGTGGCTTTTATGTCAAATTCTAACAAAGGATCTGCTTTAGCTTTTGATAATTTATTAACGATGTTTATTTCAGAATTTTTCTTAATCTCTTTTAAAATTTCCCTTCCTTTATTATTAAATCCTAAGATTCTTACATAATTAGGAGAAGATTTTCTAAGAGAAAGAAGATCTTTATTTACATTTAATAGTACGTGACATAAAATTCTGTTTAATCTAGTGTATGAATAACGCTTACTTTTACAAAGGTTTATTAATTCATCTAAAGAATTAGCTTTTCCTATGTTTTGAATTATCTTATTATCTATTCCTTCAGAAGCCTCTGGTATTTCTTTTAATATACTAGGATTGCTTACTATAGCGTATTTTACTAAGTCAAACATTTTGTCTAAATCACTAAATGAAGTATTTTTTAATAAGTTATAGCTATACTCAGGCATAAAATCAAGACTTTCTTCTATATTTGAAGTATAAATACTTTTTCTTATGGCAGAAGCAGAGGCTATTTCATTTTTTGAAAGTTTTTCATCATTGTAATCTGCTCCTAATCTTTGTATAGTAAAAGGTTTTATAGAACTTTGAAGCTTATAAAGGCTTTTACAATATTCAATGGCTAATATATTATTAGAAGAGTTTAGAACTTTTTCTAAGTATGAAAAATCAATTTTATAATTATTATCATCTAAGTACTTCATTAAAGCTTCACTTCTAGCTTTAGGAAAGGGAAGTCCTTCCTTTAAATAATCCTTTAAATATTCTTTAAATAAAGGAGGTTCATTGATAATAATTTCACTAAGTTTTTTGATTAAATCTATATCTCCACATTCTGACCCAAAACAAATATTATTAACTACATTTAAAGAATTAAGCAAAGATACTGCACCAAAGGCAAAAAATTCTGCTGAAGAAGTTGCAAAAAGGGTTGGAAGTTCTACAACTAAATCAACTCCAGCTTCTAAGGCCATTTTTGTTCTAGTCCATTTGTCCGTTAAAGCAGGCAAACCTCTTTGCACAAAGTTTCCACTCATAACACAAATAACTCCATCGCAATTTGTAATCTCTTTTGAACTTTTTAGATGAAGTTCATGACCTAGATGAAAAGGGTTATATTCAGTTATTATGCCAGTTATATTCATTTAAATCACCACTTTTTCCTATTTTGATAAAACTATAATAACCTAATATATAAAAATAATAAAGTGTATATATTTATTAGAAAATTCAGATAATTTTAAATATAAAAACAATATTATGATACCGTTTTTTTGTTTGTTATCTGTTGAAAAATATATTAGTATAGGAGTATAGTATTATTAGTATTGTGTGTGATAACACATAACATCTGCTTTGACTTGAAAGGAGAAATGAACATGGAACTTATGAAACAAATATGGGAAAGTGCTAAAAATAATAGAAAAAAAATAGTACTTCCAGAAGGTGATGAAGAGAGAACTCTTGTCGCTTCACAAAGAATAAAAGAAGAAGGACTTGCTGACGTTTACTTAGTAGGTTCAGAACAAGTAATAAGAGAAAAAGCTGAAGCTTTAGGCGTAAACTTAGAGGGAGTAAATATAGTTGATCCTGAAACTTCAGATAAATTAGACACTTATATAAACGAATTTTATGAATTAAGAAAAGCTAAAGGAATGACAGTTGAAAAAGCTGGGAAAATCGTAAGAGATCCTTTATACTTCGGAACAATGATGGTAAAAATGGGTGATGCAGACGGAATGGTATCAGGTGCTGTACACACAACTGGTGACCTTTTAAGACCAGGTCTTCAAATAATAAAAACTGCTCCAGGAGTATCTGTAGTATCAAGTTTCTTCATAATGATGGTACCAGGTTCACAATATGGAGAAGGTGGAATGTTATTATTCTCAGACTGTGCTGTTAATCCAAATCCAAATGCAGACCAATTAGCTGCTATAGCTATAGCTACTGCTGATACTGCTAAAAATCTTTGCAAAATGGATCCAAAGGTTGCAATGCTTTCATTCTCAACAATGGGAAGTGCTGACCATGATTTAGTAACAAAGGTAAGAGTAGCAACAGAAAAAGCTAAAGAATTAAGACCAGATTTAGATATAGATGGTGAATTACAATTAGATGCTGCTATAGTTGGAAAAGTTGCTTCACAAAAAGCTCCAAATAGTAAAGTAGCAGGAAATGCTAATGTTTTAGTATTCCCAGATTTACAAGCTGGAAATATAGGATATAAATTAGTTCAAAGATTTGCTAATGCAGAAGCTATTGGACCAGTTTGTCAAGGTTTCGCTAAACCAATAAACGACCTTTCAAGAGGATGTAGTTCAGAGGATATAGTTAACGTTGTTGCAATAACTGCTGTTCAAGCACAAGCAACTAAATAGTAATTGATTAGAATTTTATATAGATGGATAAAATTAAAATGAATTAAGCTTATTAATTTTACATTATAAGTTTAACAGGAGGAGTTTATAATGAACGTATTAGTTATAAATTGCGGAAGCTCATCATTAAAATATCAATTAATAGATATGGATACTGAAAATGCTTTAGCAACTGGATTAGTAGAAAGAATAGGATTAGAAGGCGCAAACTTAACTCAAAAGAGTGAAGGTAAAGATAAATATGAAATCGTAGAGCCAATGAAAGATCATCAAGATGCTATTAGATTAGTTCTAGGAGCTTTAATAGATGAAAAACATGGTGTTATAAAATCATTAGATGAAATAAATGCTATAGGACACAGAGTTGTTCATGGTGGAGAAAAATATGCTGAATCTGCATTAGTTACAGAGGAAGTTATGAAAGATTTAGAAGAGTGTGCTAAATTAGCTCCACTTCATAATCCTGCAAATATAATAGGAATAAATGCTTGTAAAGCATTAATGCCAAATGTTCCTATGGTTGTTGTATTTGATACAGCATTCCATCAAACAATGCCAGAAAAAGCATTTGTATATGCATTACCATATGAATTATATGAAAAAGAACACATAAGAAAATATGGTTTCCACGGAACTTCTCATAAATATGTTTCAGCTAAAATAGCAGAAGCTATGGGTAAAAACATAGAAGATTTAAAAATAATCACTTGTCACTTAGGAAATGGTGCAAGTATAGCAGCTATAAAAAATGGTAAATGTGTAGATACTACTATGGGATTCACACCACTTGAAGGTTTAGTAATGGGAACTAGATGTGGAAATATAGACCCAGCTGTAGTTACATACTTAATAGATGAATTAGGATATACTTCACAAGAAGTAAATACTTTAATGAACAAAAAATCAGGAATATTTGGAGTTTCAGGAGTAAGCAGTGACTTTAGAGATGTTGAAGCAGCTGCTGACAAAGGAAGCAAAGAAGCTCAAATAGCTTTAGATTTATTCAGAAACTCAGTTAAGAAATATATAGGAGCATACATTGCAGAGATGAATGGATGTGACGTAATAGTATTTACTGCTGGTGTTGGAGAAAACTCAATCATAGAAAGAGGAGCTATCTGTAGAGATTTAGAATTCTTAGGAATTGAGTTGGATGAAGAAAGAAACAATATAAGAGCTAAAGTTGCTGAAATAAGCAAAGAGGGTTCAAAAATCAAACTTTTCGTAGTTCCAACTAACGAAGAATTAATGATAGCACAAGATACAGTAAGTATTGTAAGTAAATAATTATAAAATACTTGACTTTTAAATATCTAGTTAATATAATAAGATATGTGTTGTTTAGGAATAAACAATGCATATCTTATGTTAAGGAGCGTGAAAGTAGTTATTTAACTACGGTGATTATGAAATTAATTTTTTCAGAAATATGCTCAAAAAGAGAAAGAAGAAAATCTTTAGATTTTGTTCTGGATTTAAAAAGCTTCGAATTTGAAGGCGAAAATATGAAGGTTATAAAGCCTCTACATTTTACTGGTGAAGTTATATCTAATGAGTCTTTTATAGAGTTAGTAGGTAACATTACTGGAGAACTTCAGATGAAGTGTTCAAGATGCTTAACTAATTTCTCTTATGAAGTATCAATAGATATGGATGAGAAATTTACAAATAATTCAAATCAAGAAGATGATTCTATTGCTTATGTAGAAGGCGACGAATTAGATGTTGCTGAAGCGGTAGTAGAAAACGTAATTTCAACCTTACCTATAAAAAGACTTTGCAGCATAGACTGCAAAGGGCTTTGTCAAAAATGTGGTATTGATTTAAATAAAGAAACATGCCAATGTGACAATGAAGAAATTGACTTAAGAATGGCAAAGCTAATGGACTTGTTTAAGTAATAAGGAGGTGTAACAATGGGAAATCCAGCTAGAAAAACGTTCAGAGCAAAAAGAGATTCAAGAAGAGCTCAAACTTTCAAGGCAAGCTTACCAGGTATCGTAGAATGCCCACAATGTCATGAAATGAAAATGGCTCATAGAGTATGTAAAAACTGCGGACACTACAAAGGTAAAGAAGTAGTATCAGTTGAAGAATAAAAGAAAGTCTTATGACTTTCTTTTCTTTATATATAGGAAAAAAAGGGGTGAAACTCATGAGAGTTGCTGTAGATGGAATGGGCGGAGATCATTCCCCAAGTGCAGTAGTTGAAGGTTGTGTTCAGGCATTAGAAGAATTTAAGGATATAGAAATATATATAACTGGACCAGAAGATATCTTAAAAGAGGCTTTTTCTAAGTTTAAATATGACAAAGAAAGAGTTATTTTTATAGATGCTAAAGAAGTAATAAGTACTAATGAGCATCCTGCTATGGCTGTTAAAAAGAAAAAAGACTCAAGTCTTGTTAAAGCTCTTAGGCTTGTTAAGGATAATCAGTGTGAAGCAGTTATATCAGCTGGAAGCACAGGTGCATTTTTAACAGGATGTACACTTATTGTAGGAAGAATAAAAGGGGTTGAAAGACCTGCTTTAGCACCAGTTATGCCAGGTAAAAATGGTCCTTTTATGATAATCGATGCAGGAGCTAACGTTGATTCTAAACCTTCTTATTTAGTTCAATTTGCTAAAATGGGTGAGGTTTACTTTAAATCTGTTATGGATGTTAATAACCCTAAGGTAGGATTAGTTAATATTGGAGAAGAAGAAGAAAAGGGTAATGACCTTACAAAGGCTACTTATAAGCTTCTAAAAGAAGAAAAAGATATTAACTTTATTGGAAATGTTGAACCGAGAGAAGTTTCAACAGGAGATGTGGATGTCTTAGTTTGTGATGGATTTGTTGGAAATACTGTTTTAAAGATGTATGAAGGTGTAGCTTCTACAATATTAAGTATGATCAAATCAGAAGTTAAATCATCATTTTTAGCTAAATTAGGAGTACCATTCTTAGCGCCAGCTTTAATGAACCTTAAGAAAAAAATGGATTATAAAGAATATGGTGGAGCACCATTTTTAGGTGTAAAGGGAATATGTGTAAAAGCACATGGTAGTTCTGATGCAAAAGCTTTTAAAAATGCAATAAGACAGGCAAGAAAGTTCCATGAAAATGACCTAATTGGGAAATTAAGTGAAGAAATCACTAAAAAAAGCTTTGATAATCAAAAAAATATTTAAAAATTACGTAATGCGTATTGACTATGCATTTTATATATAATAATATTTTATTAGATTAACTTAGGAGGTGAATTGAATGTTTGATAAATTAAAAGAAATTATTGCTGATAAATTAAGCGTAAACGAAGATGAAATAACTATGGAATCAACATTTATAGATGACTTAGGTGCGGATTCTCTTGATATAGTTGAATTAATAATGGCTCTTGAAGAAGAGTTAGAGATGGAAATCCCAGATGAAGATGCTGAGGGCTTCAAAACAGTAGGAGATGTAGTAGAATACATCACAGAACATACAGAGAAGTAATAAAGTCCCGCAATAAGCGGGATTTTTAATTTAAGTTTATTCTTGAAGTTGTTTCACAAACAACTTGAAGAATAAACCTTAAGGAGATGAATTTTAAGGTGAAAGATATAAATTTAATAGAAGTTGAAAAACTTATAGGAATTGAGTTTGAAAACAAAGGAGTGCTTATAACAGCATTAACGCATAGTTCATATGCAAATCAATTTAAAGATGTAAAATATAATGAAAGATTAGAATTTTTAGGAGATTCAGTTTTACAGCTTTGTGTTACAAAATATTTATTTAATAATTATAAAGATAAATCTGAAGGTGAATTAACAAAAATAAGAGCTTTAGTAGTTTGTGAAAATTCTTTACATAAAGTTTCAAAAAATCTATCACTTGGTAAGTATATAAGAATGAGTAAAGGTGAGGAACTAACTGGAGGAAGAGAAAGAACTTCAATACAAGCTGATGCATTAGAAGCAGTAATTGCTGCAGTTTATTTAGATAAAGGAATTGAAGTTGCAAATGACTTTATTTTAAGAAACTTTAAAGATGTTATAGATAAGGCTATAAATGAAGAAATAATCTTAGACTTTAAAACTAGATTACAAGAAGTTCTTCAAAAAAATGGAGAAGTTAATATTGTTTATAATTTAGTTAAGCATGAAGGACCACCTCACAGAAGAAAATTCTTTACAGACCTTTTAATTAATAATGAGATTATGGGTCAAGGTGTTGGATTTAGTAAAAAAGAATCAGAACAAAATGCAGCTAAAGCAGCACTGCAAAGGTTAGGTGAAATTAAATGGGAAAAAGACACTATATAATCCCAATTTTTGTTCCTCATGAAGGATGTCCACATGATTGCGTGTTTTGTAATCAAGGGAAAATAACTGGAGAAAATAAAGAGATTATATTAGGGCCAAAGTACAAGCAAGAAAATAAGGTTAATAGTGATTTTGTAAGAAAGACAATTGAAGAATATATAGAAACAATTGGTGAAGGAGATAGAATATTAGAGGTTTCTTTCTTTGGAGGAACTTTTACTGCTATTGATATAAATAAGCAAAGAGAACTATTAGCTGTTGCAAAAGAATATAAGGATAAAAAAATTATAGACTATATAAGGTTGTCTACTAGACCAGATTATATTGATGAGTTTATTTTAGATCATTTAAAAAGTTATAAAGTTGATATAATAGAACTTGGAGTTCAGTCTTTAGATAAGGAAGTGTTGCATAAATCAGGTAGAGGTCATGATTATGATGAGGTTCTAAAAGCTTCTAAGTTGATTAAAGAATATGGCTTTACTTTAGGGCATCAAATAATGGTAGGACTTCCTGAGGACACTTTTGAAAAAGATGTAGAAACAACAAAAGAGTCTATAAAGATGAAACCTGATATATGTAGAATATATCCTGCCCTTACAGTGAAAAACACTCCTATGGAGGATATGTACTTAGAGGGAACTTACAAGCCATATACTCTAGAAGAGGCTGTGTATATAAGTGCTAAACTTTATAAGATGTATAAAGAAAATAATATACAGGTTATAAGAATTGGCTTGCAGCCTACAGATAATATAGCTTTAGGTAAGGATATTGTAGATGGACCTTTCCATCCTGCTTTTAGAGAATTAGTAGAGAGTAGTATTATAAATGAAAATATATATAATATCTTAAAGGATAAAAGTGGAGAGGTAACTATAAGAATTAGCAATAAATCAGTTTCTAAGCTTTATGCTGATAAAAAGAGATACTTCAATGAACTTAAAGACAAGGCACAAAATTGTAATTTGAAGGTTAAAGTAGATAATTCTATGGAAGTAGATAAAATAAATATAGAAGTAGAATCGAAAGTATATAAAATAGATTTATAGTTATTATATGCCTTGGAGTTGATCTCTGAGGCTTTTTTTATTGATATTTTAATTGGCATAATATAAACTTATACCATGAGGAGTGAAGTACAGTGAGAAAAACTACGAGAGACAGGGTTATAAAAATTACTATTATTTTTGTTGTAATATGCTTTTTAGCAACTTTATTACCGATTATGTTTATGTAAGGATAGGAGTGAATATATGTTTTTAAAATCTCTTGAAATAAGGGGATTTAAATCATTTGCTGATAAAACAGAATTAAATTTTAAAAAAGGAATAACAGCTATAGTTGGGCCTAATGGAAGTGGAAAAAGTAATGTATCAGATAGCGTAAGATGGGTTTTAGGGGAGCAAAGTGCTAAAACCTTAAGAGGAGCTAAGATGGAAGATGTAATCTTTACTGGTACAGAATATAGAAAGCCTATAGGATATGCACAGGTTTCTTTAACTTTAGACAATTCTTCAGGGGAACTCCCTTTAGATTATTTAGATGTAAAAGTTACTAGAAAATTATTCCGTTCTGGAGAAAGCGAATATTTAATAAATAATTCTCCTTGTAGATTAAAAGATGTTGTAAACCTATTTATGGATACAGGAATAGGAAAAGAAGGGTATTCGCTTATTGGTCAAGGTAAAATAGATAGTATTCTAAGTGGTAAGCCGGAAGATAGAAGAGCTATTCTAGAGGAAGCTGCAGGTATTGTAAAGTTTAAATCTAGAAAAGGTGAAGCTGAGAAAAAGTTAAAGAATACGGAAGAAAACTTAGTTAGAATAAATGATATAATTTTTACTTATGAAGAAAGATTAGGTCCTTTAGAAGAGGAAAAAAATAAAGCTTTAAGATATTTAGAGCTTTCAAATGAATTAAAGCACAAAGAAATTTCATCTATTATGAGTGAATTACATAATATTGATGGTATTATATTAAAGCAAAAAGAAAAGATAAAAGATTTAATAGCATTTAATGATAAGCAAAAAGAAAAGTATAAAGAAGAAAGAGAGAAAATGTTTGCTTTAAAGGAAGAGTTAGACTCTTTAGAAGGTAGTCATTCTAAAAAGCAAGAAGAGTATTTTGCTAAAAAGGAAGAAATAAATAAAAGCTTAGGAAAAGTAAATCTTTTAAATGAAAGAATTAAAAATATAGATGAATTAATTCTTAAAAATAAAGAAGAGTTAGAAGAAAATAAGAAGAAATTACATGTCTTAATGAAGGAAAAAAACTCTATAGAGAAGGATTTTAATTCAAATAAAAATAAGTTTGAAAAAGAATTAGAAGAAATTAATACCTTAGAAAAAGAAGTTAATGAACTTAACTTAAAATTTATTTCTAAGGAAAAAGAAATTAAAAAGATAAAGGATGAGGAATTAGAACTTTTAAAAAAGGTTTCTTTATCTAAAAATAAAATGACAATGCTAGAAAGTGAATTGAGTAACATAAATGAAAAACTTGATTCATCAAAAAGTAAACAAGTAAATTATGATAATTCATTAAAAATTAATTTAGCAACTAATTTAAATCTTCAAAAAGAGCTTCAAATTATAGAAGAAGAAAAGAAAGATAAAGAAAGAGAATTAAGGGAAAAAGAAGAAGAGTTTAGAGAAGGCTTAAAGTTAATTAAGGAAACTCAAAGTAAACTTAATCAAATTTTATCAAAGGTAAATAAGGTTGAAGCTAATAAAGAAATGCTAAAAAAATTAGAAAATCAATATGAAGGATACAACCTTTCAGTAAAGAAAATAATGGCTAGTGTAGATGCTGGACGTGTTAAAATAAATAAAAACAAATGCAAAGTTTTAGGAGAGGTTGTGGAAACTAAGGCTGGATATGAAACTTCTATTGAAGTAGCCTTAGGTGGAAGTATTTCTAATATTATAACTGAAGATGAGGAAGTTGCAAAAATTCTTATTAATCATCTTAGAGAAAATAAGTTAGGAAGAGCTACATTCTTACCATTATCAATAATAAGAGGTAAGAAGTTAGAACTTAGCAAAAATATAGTTGAAAGCGAAGGATTCTTAGGAATAGCTTCAGATTTAGTAAACTTTAAAGAGGTTTATAATAATGTTATAAATTATGTATTAGGTAAAACTATAATATGTGATAATATAGATAATGCCATAAAAATTGCTAAAATGCTTAATTATAGACATAAGATTGTTACCTTGTCTGGTGAGGTTGTAAATGCAGGTGGAGCACTTACAGGTGGTAGCCTTTATCAAAAAAACACAGGTATAATGTCTAGAAAAAATGAAGTTAAAGCTTTAGAGGATGAATTAGTTAGGGTAAAAAATGAAGAGCACATACTAACTAAAGAATTGGAAAAGTTAAATAGGGATCAAGAAGAGTTAAGCATAAAAAAACAAGAAATTATAGATAAAATATATGAAAAGAATTTAGAATTAGCGGACTTAAATAACAAGATTAAAAATGTTAATGATGAAACTTTTAAAATAAAGAATTCTATAAAATCTTTAGAGTTAGAGCTTAAGGATATTGATTCAAGAAAGATTAAGATAGTTAAAGAAATTGAAATTGTTAATGAAAAGATTAGTCAATTTGAAAACAAAGAAGTAACTAATTCAGAAAAGGTAAAAGAATTAGATAAGAAACGTGAAGAACTTTCAAAAACTCTTTCTAAATATAAAGATAAGCTGACTAATATGAAAATAAATAAAGCTAAGCTTCAAGAAGTTATTGAGGGAAGAGAAAAGGAAGCTAATAGAATAAATTCTTCTATAGAAGAAGTGGAAAATAAACTTATAAATATTACTAAGTACTTAGAAGAGATAAAAGCTAATAAGGAAGAAAGTAAAAAAGAAATAGTTTTATGTGAGAAATTCATAAAAGAAGAGGAAGTAAATATAATTACTCTTGAAGAGAACTTTAAATCCTTTGAACTTAAAAAAGGTAAGTTAAAAGAGAACATAAGCTCTGCTGAGAATATCTTAGAAGTTCTTTCAGTTGAAATAGCTAAAAAGGAAGAAGAAGTTCATAAAAATGATATAACTTATACAAAACAAGAAAATGAAAAAAATATCTTAAACAAAAGACTTCTAGAAGAGTTTAATACAAGTTTTGAAGAAGAGAAAAATAGATTTAAGCCTATTGAAGATATGAATTCTCATAAGGTTAGGATATCAACTCTTAAAGCTAGAATAACTGGTTTAGGAAATGTAAATGTAAATGCTATTGAAGAATTTAAAGAAATATCTGAGAAGTATAATTTTATGACAACAGAAAGAGATGATTTAGAAAAAGCTAAGGAAGAACTTTTAAATGTTATAGAAGAAATGACATCTAAGATGAGAGTAGTCTTTAGACAAAACTTTAATATCTTAAATAAGCTATTTGATGAAACCTTTAAAGAATTATTTAAAGGCGGTAGTGCGAAGCTTGTTTTAGGTGATGGTGACGAACTTACAGGAAATATAGATATAAATGTTCAGCCACCAGGAAAGAAGCTTCAAAATATTAATCTTATGTCTGGAGGAGAGAAGGTTTTATCTGCTATAGCCTTATTATTCTCCATATTAAAGATGAAACCTACACCATTCTGTATTTTAGATGAAATTGAGGCTGCCTTAGATGATGCCAATGTAAGAAGGTATGCAGAGTTTCTGGGTAAGTTTAGAGATAATACTCAGTTTATAGTAATAACACATAGAAAAGGTACTATGGAAGCTGCTGATGTTATGTATGGAGTTACTATGGAAGAGAAAGGTATATCTAAAATTGTTTCAGTAGACTTGGACAAATAGAGGAGGACAAAAAATGTTTGGAAAATTATTTGATAAATTAAAAACTGGATTAACAAAAACAAGAGATAACTTAACAGATAAAATAAATGAGGCTTTAAATTTAGCTGTAACTATAGACGACGATATGTATGAGGAGCTTGAAGAAGCACTTATAATGTCAGATATAGGAATGGATACTACTGTTGAAATAATTGATAGATTAAAAGCTAAAATAAGAAAAGAAAAAATAAATGATGTTGAAATGGTTAAACCAGCCTTAAAAGAAGTTATTGCAGAAATGATGCTAGAAGGAGACTCTGAAGAGGAAGAAGAGGATAATGAAAAGAAGGTTATGCTTATAATAGGGGTTAACGGAGTAGGTAAGACTACTTCAATAGGTAAGATAGCTGCTAGAAATAAAAATAATGGTAAAAAAGTTCTATTAGCCGCTGCAGATACCTTTAGAGCAGCTGCCATAGATCAATTAGATATATGGAGTCAAAGAGCTAATGTAGATATAGTTAAGCATCAAGAAGGATCAGATCCTGCGGCAGTAGTTTTTGATGCCGTACAGGCTGCTAAAGCTAGGGATGTGGATTTATTAATATGTGATACAGCAGGAAGACTTCATAACAAGAAAAATCTTATGGATGAGTTAGCTAAAATAAATAGAATAATAGATAGAGAATTAGGAGATAGAAAAAAAGAAACTCTTCTAGTATTAGATGGTACAACAGGACAAAATGCAGTTATACAAGCAAAACAATTTATGGAGGCTTGTCCTATTGATGGAATAATATTAACTAAGTTAGATGGAACAGCTAAGGGTGGAGTTGTTATATCTATTAAAAACACTTTAAATATACCAGTTAAATATATTGGTGTTGGAGAAGGTGTAGAGGATTTACAAAAATTCAATGCTAAGGAATTTGCAGAAGCATTATTATAAGAAAAAATAAAAAAATATTTAGAAAAATTATTAATCATAAATGAATAGATAGTAATTTATATAAGTAATCATCAGGTTTTTAAGCATAAATATCAAAAAAATAAGTGTTAAGTAAAAATACTTGACACTTATAAAATTATTTGTTATTATCTTATTCGTGAGCAAGGTGGTTATATGGAAAATAGATTTGAAATATCAATGTTAATAGATTACTATGGAACATTGCTTACGGAAAAGCAGTTTAATGTTATGACCCTTTATTACAATGAAGATTTGTCACTAGCAGAGATTGCTGAAATTAATAAAACCAGTAGGCAAGCAATTTATGATTTAATCAAAAGATGCTCTAAGCAACTTCATTCTTATGATGAAAAACTTAAATTATCAAAAAAAGTTGATAAAAGGTATAGAATTAAAGAAGAGCTTATGGCAGAATTAAATAAGAACTCTAATTTAGATGAAGATATAAAAAAATATATAGATGAGAAATTAGAGGAAATTATAAACGCTTAGGAGGGTTAAGCATGGCTTTTGATGGATTAGCGTCTAAATTACAAGACACGCTTAAAAAATTAAAGGGTAAAGGTAAGCTAACAGAAAAAGATATAAAAGAAGCCATGAGAGAAGTAAAGCTTGCGCTTTTAGAGGCAGATGTTAACTTCAAGGTGGTAAAAAAGTTTATATCAAATGTTAAAGATAAATGTGTTGGTGAGGAAGTATTAAATAGTTTAACTCCAGGTCAACAGGTTATTAAAATAGTTAATGACGAATTAACAACTCTTATGGGAGAGACTGAGAGTAAATTAAAATACTCAGACAATGGACCAACAGTGTTCATGTTAGTAGGTCTTCAAGGTGCAGGTAAAACAACTATGGCTGGAAAACTTGCATTGCACTTAAGAAAGAAAAACAAAAAGCCATTACTTGTGGCTTGTGATATATATAGACCAGCAGCCATAAAGCAATTACAGGTTGTAGGAAAACAAATAGATATACCAGTATTCTCAATGGGAGATAAGGTTAAGGCTGTAGATATTGCCAAAGCTGCAATAGAGCATGCAAAAGACAATGGAAATAACGTTGTTATAATAGATACCGCTGGTAGACTTCATATAGATGAAGATTTAATGCAAGAGTTAAAAGATGTTAAAGAAGTTTCAAATCCTAGTGAAATATTATTAGTAGTTGATGCTATGACAGGTCAAGATGCTGTTAATGTAGCAGAGACATTTAATAACTCATTAGATCTTTCAGGAATAATATTAACAAAGTTAGATGGTGATACAAGAGGTGGTGCTGCTCTTTCCATAAGAGACATTACTGGCAAGCCAATTAAATTTGTTGGTGTTGGTGAAAAGATGAGTGATATTGAAGTATTCCATCCAGATAGAATGGCTTCAAGAATATTAGGAATGGGAGATGTCCTTTCTTTAATAGAAAAAGCTCAGCAAGCTATTGACCAAGATGAAGCAAGTAAGTTAAGTGAAAAAATGTTAAATCAAGAATTTAACTTTGATGACTACTTATCAGCTATGGATCAAATGAAAAAGCTTGGACCTATAAATAAATTGATAGAGATGATTCCAGGTGTTAACACAAAGGAACTTGAAGGCATTGATTTTTCTCAAGGAGAAAAACAAATGGCTACAGTTAAAGCAATCATACAATCAATGACAGCTAAAGAAAGAAAACAACCTTCTTTAGTAATAGGAAATGGTTCAAGAAAGAGAAGAATAGCTAAAGGTTCTGGTACAACAGTACAAGAAGTAAATAAAGTCTTAAAAGGCTATGAAATGATGAAAAAGCAAATGAAGCAAATGAAATCATTCCAAAAAAATGCTAGTAAAAAGGGATTTTTAAGTAAACTTCCTTTTATGAAATAAATTGAACACACTTTTGAAGGAGGTGAAAATGTAATGGCAGTTAAAATAAGATTAAGAAGAATGGGTGCTCACAAAGCTCCTTTCTACAGAGTAGTTGTTGCTGATTCAAGAAGTCCAAGAGACGGAAGATTCATCGAAGAAATAGGATACTACAACCCAATCGCTAAGCCAGAAGCTGAAGTTAAAATAGACGCTGAAAAGGCTGCTAAGTGGTTAGGAAATGGTGCACAACCAACTGATATAGTTAAAAAATTATTCAACCAAGCTGGTATAAAATAGTTTTCCTAGGGGGTGAATCTACTTATTTTTAAGTAGGAATAATATGAAGGAATTAGTTGAAATAATTGCTAAGTCACTAGTAGATAAACCTGAGGATGTTCATGTAAATGAGGTCTTAGGAGAGGAATCAATCATATTAGAACTAAAGGTATCACCTGAAGATATGGGAAAAGTTATTGGAAAGCAAGGTAGAATTGCCAAAGCTATCAGAACAGTAGTGAAAGCTGCTGCAATTAAAGAAAATAAAAAAGTTGTAGTAGAAATTATTTAAAAAGAGTTAGGGGAATACCTAACTCTTATTTTATATACAGAAAAGGGGTGTAATAATGGAAGATTTATTAGTAGTTGGTCAAATAATAAACACTCATGGCTTAAGAGGTGAAATGAAAGTTATGCCTTTAACTGAAGATATGAGAAGGTTTGACCATTTAGAATATGTTATCTTAAAAGGGCAAAAGATTAAAGTAGAGGGCGTAAAATACTTTAAGGATAAAGTTATACTTAAATTACAAGGAATAAATTCAATAGAGGAAGCTGAAAAATTAAAGAGAACTTATTTAGAAATAGAACGTGAAGATGCTATAGAGCTTGAAGAAGATGAATATTTCATAGTTGATTTAGTTGGATGCACTGTTGTTGATACAGAAGGATTTGAGTATGGAAAAATCAAAGATGTAATCCAAACTCCAAGTAATGATGTTTATTGGGTTCAAGGAAAGAAGGAAGTATTAGTTCCAGTATTAAAGGATATAGTTTTAGATATTAATATGGATGAAAAATTAATTACTATAAGACCTTCTGGAGAGTGGCAATATGAAGATTAATATTCTTACATTGTTCCCAGAGATGTTTGATATATTTAAACATAGCATAATAGGAAGAGCTAGGGAAAATGGTTTTCTACATATAGAGACGGTAAATATAAGAGATTATACTTTAAATAAGCATAAGAAGGTAGATGATTATCCTTATGGTGGCGGAGCAGGAATGGTTATGACTCCTCAGCCAGTTGTAGATGCTATAAAGGCTGTTAAAGAAAAAAATAAGGGTAAGGTTATATTTTTAGGACCAAGAGGTAAAACTTTCAATCAAGAAATGGCTAAGGAACTTTCTAAAGAGGAAGAGCTTATTTTTGTTTGTGGACACTATGAAGGTATAGACCAGAGAGTTTATAAATATTTTGATTTAGAAATTTCTCTTGGAGATTTTGTGTTAACAGGTGGAGAAATGGCATGTATTCCAGTTATTGATAGCATATCTAGATTAGTGCCAGGTGTTTTAGGAAGTGAAGAGAGTTTCCAAGATGAAAGTTATTATGATGGAACTTTAGAGTATCCACAATACACAAGACCTTTTGAATTTGAAGGAGAGAAAGTTCCAGAGGTTCTTATGTCAGGTCATCATGAAAATATAAGAAAGTGGAGAAGAAAACAATCACTTCTTATAACTAAAGAAAGAAGACCAGATATGTTTGAAAAAATTAAACTTTCAAAAGAAGACATAAAATTGTTAAAATCAAAATAAATATATTGATTAAAGAATACAAGTATGATAGAATAAACTTCGTGCTAGTACCGGCGGTCCTCTGTCACAGAGTGTGTTAAGAACGTCAAAATTTTAGAAGATATCAAGGAGGAATGCACAATGAACGAAATCATAAGAGCAATCGAAAAAGAACAAATCAGAGAAGATTTAACTCAATTCAACATAGGTGACACTATAAAAGTTCACGTTAGAATTAAAGAAGGTAACAGAGAAAGAATCCAAGTATTCGAAGGAACTGTTATCAAAAAACAAAACGGTGGATTAAGAGAAACTTTCACAGTAAGAAGAGTTGCTTACGGTGTAGGTGTTGAAAGAACTTTCCCAATAAACGCTCCAATCATCGATAAGATTGATGTTGTAAGAAGAGGTAAAGTAAGAAGAGCTAAATTATTCTACTTAAGAGACAGAGTAGGTAAAGCTGCTAAAGTTAAAGAGTTAACTAGATAATTTAAACATAAACTGGGACTAGTGAATAGTCCCATTTTTTGTTTGTATAAAAATATTAGAATTTTACTTTAAACAATATTGATTTAATTTGTTTAAGATAATATATTGAATATAACCTAAAATAAAAAATGGAAGGGTGATTTATTATGGCAATAAACTGGTTCCCTGGCCATATGGTCAAAACGAAAAGAGAAATACAGAACAATTTAAAGCTTGTAGATGCTGTTATAGAAATTAGAGATGCTAGAATACCTAAATCTTCTAAAAATCCAGATATAGACACTCTATGTGCTGGTAAGCCTAGAGTAATACTTTTAAATAAGAGTGACTTAACTGATCCTAAGGTAACTAAAGCTTGGAAAGAGAGCTTAACCAATGATGAAACAATTGTTTTAGAAGTAAACGCTTTAAAAGGTGAAGGACTAAATGCTATAAAACCTGCTCTTTTAAAACTTTTAAAAGAGAAACATGATAGATTAAAAGCTAAAGGTTTAGCTAAAATCACTACTAGAGCTATGGTTGTTGGAATTCCTAATGTTGGTAAATCAACATTTATAAATAAAATGGCTAAAAACAATATAGCTAAAACTGGAGATAGACCTGGTGTTACTAAGAATAAACAATGGATAAAAACTAAGTTAGGTATAGAATTAATGGATACACCAGGAGTTTTATGGCCTAAATTTGAGGATGAGATCGTTGGATTAAATTTAGCATTTACTGGAGCTATAAAAGACGAAATAATGGATACTGAAGAATTAGCTCTTAAACTAGTAGAAAGACTTCAAGAAACAAATCCAGAAGAATTAATGACTAGATATAAACTTACAGAACTTCATGAAAATCCATTAGATAACTTAGATGCTATAGCTAGAAAAAGAGGAGCTATAATGGCAGGTAATCAAATAGATTACAATAGAATTGCAGGAATAATTTTAGATGAATTTAGAGGCGGAAAAATAGGAAAAATATCTTTAGAAAAACCAGAATAGGAAGTAGGGTTTATTATGGATAATTTAATAAAAGATATGAGAGAAAATTTAAATTCATACTCTTTTAAAGTAGTAAGTGATTTAGTAAAAGAGTTAGATGTAAATAGAGATAACAAAGCTCAAATAAAAGAACTTGCTGATTTATTAAAAGAGGATAAAAGAAAAAATGTATCATCTTTAGGAAATAGATTAGAGAAAAATCTAAATAATCTTATTAAAGAAGAGGAAAGAGTTAAAAACATGTATCTTTTTGATAAGAGTTTTGGTGATTATAAGTATGTAGCTGGAGTTGATGAGGTTGGAAGAGGACCTTTAGCAGGTCCTATAGTTTCAGCAGCGGTAATATTAGATTCTAGTGATTTAGATGATATAATTCTTTACATAAATGACTCAAAAAAATTATCAGAACATAAAAGAGAAGAGTTAAGTGAAATCATAAAAGAAAAAGCCTTAAGTTATTCTATTTCAATGTGTGATAGCAAGGAAATAGATGAAAAAGGCATAGGATACTGTAATAATCATGTATTCATAAAAGCTTGTGAAGGACTTAATATAAAGCCAGATTTAGTTCTTTCAGATGGATATTTAATAAAGAACTTTAATGGAGAAAATAAGCATGTTATAAAAGGTGATACAAAAAGTGCTTGTATAGCCTGTGCTTCAATAATTGCAAAAGTTTATAGAGATAATATTATGAAGGAATATCATAAAAAATATCCGCAATATGATTTTGAAAAAAATGTTGGTTATGGAACCAAGACTCATGTAGATGCTTTAAAAGAAGTAGGGCCTACAGAAATTCATAGAATGAGTTTTTTAAAGAATATTCTATAGTTATACCCTAAAAGCATCTTTTAAAAAATTTAATTCATACTTTGAACTATCAATATGAAAGTTAATTTCAATAACATCAAATCTAATATAATAATTGTAGAGTTTTTTTATATGTAGATAGTATTTTGCTACATTTATTATTCTACCTTGTTTAGAGCAGGTTACTGATTCTTTTGGATTACCAAAGGAGTTAGAAAACCTGCTTTTTACTTCTATAAAAGAAATTATTTCATCTTTAATAGCTATAATATCAATTTCTCCAGAGGAACAATTAAAGTTTTTTTCTAAGATTGAATATCCCTCTTTTTTTAAGAATTCTACACTTAAATCCTCTCCATAGAAACCTATAGATTTATTATATTTTTTCATTTAAATCACCTCTACTGAATTTTTAACACTTAAGTACAAGTTTAAACATTTTAAAATTTTAATGATTAAAAAATTTTTTTGTGGTTAGTATGATTTTTGAAAGTATATCTTTTAAAGAAGGTGATTTGTATGTCTATAAGTTTGAAAAGTTCAACTTTAATAGGAATAGAAGGTGTAATTGTTAATATAGAGGTTGATATAAGTAAGGGGTTGCCAAGTTTTACCTTGGTAGGCTTAGCTGATACTTCCGTTAGAGAGGCTAAGGAGAGAGTAAGAGCAGCTATTTTAAATAGTGGTTATGAATTTCCTTTAGGGAGAATAACAGTAAATTTAGCTCCAGGTAATTTAAGAAAGGTAGGAACTGGATTTGATCTTCCTATAGCTTTAGCCATATTAATTGAAAGTGGTCAAATTCAAAGGGAGATTTTAGAGAATACTGTTTATTTAGGAGAATTATCTTTAGATGGCCATATTAGATCTGTTAATGGAGCTTTGTGCTCTGTTATATCTGGGGTTGAAAATAATAATGATAAGTTTATTATACCAATGGATAATTTAAGAGAATGTTCTTGTGTTGATAATATTAATTTATATGGTTTCTCTCATTTAAAAGAGGTGGTTGGATTTTTAACTTATAGAGATGTGCTACCTTATAAAAGAGAAGAGGAAATTTGTGCGTTAAAGGAAGATAATTCTTTTAATGAGATTTGTGGTCAAGAAAGTGCAAAGAGAGCTATGATAATTGCAGCAGCTGGAAATCATAATGTTATATTGCAAGGACCTCCAGGATCAGGTAAAACAATGCTTGCTAAGGGGGTTAAATCTTTATTGCCAGAATTAAATAAAAAAGAAATATTAGAGACAACAAGGATATATAGTGTTTCAGGACTTTTAAATAATACTAAAGGAAAAATTGAAAGGCCATTTAGAAATCCACATCATACTGCAACAAGGGTATCCTTAATAGGTGGAGGAAGAGATTTAAGGGTAGGAGAAGTTACCTTAGCTCACAATGGTATTTTGTTTTTAGATGAACTTTTAGAGTTTGATAGAAGAACCTTAGAATGTTTAAGAGAGCCTATGGAAAATGGAGAAATAACCATATCTAGAAATGTAGGAAGTGTAACATATCCAGCGGAAGTCATGCTTATAGGAGCTTTTAATCCATGTCCATGTGGAAATTACTTAAGTGGTTATGAAGGAAGAATGAACGGATTAAATACAGAAATAGACTTTCTAAGGCTATGCTAGATAGAATAGATATTTTTACTTCTGTTAGATATGCCTCTTATAATGAACTTAATTCAAGTAATAAAAAAGAAAATTTAGAGGATGTAAGAAATAAAATTAAGGAAGCAAGAGAAAGACAAAAATTTAGGTTTAAAGAATTAGAAATAACTTATAATTCTCAGATGAAACATAGTCATATTCAAAGTTTAATAAGATTAGATGAAGAATGTCATGAAGTTTTAAATAATATATACACAAGATTTTCTTTAAGTAGTAGGGCTTTAGATAGAATTATAAAATTATCTAGAACCATAGCAGATATGGATGGCAGTGAAGATATTAAAAAAAGCAATATTTATGAGGCACTTAATTATAGAAAAAATTTAGAGGGAGAGGTTATATAAATGAAAGAGGTTGATTTAAATTATAAAATATGGTTTGGAAGTTTAAAGATTTCAAACAATATAAAAGTAGAGCTTTTAAATCAATTAGGAAATGAAGAAAATATATACATACATAGAAAGGATATAGAGGAAACTGGAATTAAATGCGCTAGTAAATTTAAAAATGATATTAACATTGATTTGAATAGTAGGGTAATTAATGATATAAATAAGAAAGACTATAAAATAGTAACATATTTAGATAAAAACTATCCTAAAAGACTTAAAAATATAGATGAACCTCTCTATATTCTTTTTTATAAGGGAGATTTAGAAAGAGCTGAAGATACCAATGTTGCCATTGTTGGGTCAAGAAAATGTGATCCATATGGGAAAAGATGTGCAAGTCTTATAGCTTCAGGGCTAGGAAAAGCAGGTGTTGGAATAGTAAGCGGTGGAGCTTTTGGGGTTGATACTGAAGCACATAAAAAGTGTGTTGAAGAAAATTTTTATAATGTTGCCGTTTTTGGTTGTGGAATAAATTTAGATTATCCTGTCTATAATAGAGAATTGTATAAAAAAATAATTAAAAATGGATGTATAATTAGTGAATTTTTCCCTGATACGCCACCTCTTAGATATAATTTTCCTCAGAGGAATAGAATAATAAGTGGATTATCTGAAGCTGTTATAGTGGTTCAAGCTGGAGAAAAAAGTGGATCTTTAATAACGGCAAATTATGCTATAAATCAAGGAAAAGATGTTTTTGCAGTGCCTGGAGATGTGTTTTCTTCTCAGAGCAAAGGTTGCAATAATCTTATAAAAGATGGAGCTGGTATATTTACTAATATAGGTGATTTATTAAATTCAATACCTTTTAAAATAAAAAAAGAAGGAAAATGTAATAAAGATGGCAAAAAAGAGGAAAATTCAGAGATTAACCAGTTGCTTTTAAGCATATTAGAGAATAATATTCTACATATAGACGATATTATAAGAGTAACAAATATTGACACATCTATCATATATGAGTTATTATGTGAATTGCAATTTGAAAATAAAATAGAAGTTATACCAGGAGATTATTATACAAAAATAATATGATAGTTTGAGGGGGTGAACACTCTGTATTTAATTCAGAGTTTACGATGGGTCAAAAATTAGTAATTGTTGAGTCACCAGCTAAAGCCAAGACAATAGAAAAATATTTAGGTAAAAATTATGTAGTCGAAGCTTCCATGGGACATGTAAGAGATTTGCCAAAAAGCCAATTAGGCGTTGATATAGAAAATGAATATAATCCTAAATATATAACAATAAGAGGAAAAGGTGAACTTTTAAGCAAACTTAGAAAGTTAGCTAAAAAAAGTGATAAGATATACCTTGCGACTGACCCTGATAGAGAAGGGGAAGCTATATCTTGGCACTTAGCTAATGTGCTTAAGATAGATGAAAACGAGAATTGTAGAATAGAATTTAATGAAATAACAAAGGATGCAGTTAAAAATTCAATAAAGCATCCAAGAAAAATAAATTGTAATTTAGTAGATGCTCAGCAAGCAAGAAGAGTGTTAGACAGATTGGTTGGATATGAAATAAGTCCACTTCTATGGAGAAATGTAAAATGGGGATTGAGTGCTGGAAGGGTTCAGTCAGCAGCATTAAAACTTATATGTGATAGAGAAGAAGAAATAAAGAAGTTCAATCCAGAAGAGTATTGGACTGTTGATGTTAAACTTAAAAAAGGAAAGAAGTCTTTCCCTGTTAAGTTAACAACTAAAAATAAGAAAAAGATAGAAATAAAAAATAAAGAACAAGCAGATCAAATAATAGATGAGCTTAAAGAAAATGAATATATAGTAAGCAAAATAAAAAAAGGAACTAAGAATAAAAATCCTTTAGCTCCATTTACTACAAGTACTCTTCAACAAGAGGCAAGTAAAAAGCTTAACTTTATGACAAAGAAAACAATGTCAGTAGCTCAACAACTTTATGAAGGGGTTGAAGTTAAGAAATTTGGAACTGTAGGTTTAATAACTTATATGAGAACTGATTCTGTTAGAATCTCAAAGGAAGCTCAAGAAAAAGCACTTAACTTTATAGATGAAACATATGGAAAAGAGTATGTTCCAGAGGAACCAAGAGTATATAAAGGAAAGAAAAATATACAAGATGCCCATGAAGCCATAAGACCTACATATGTTGAAATAACACCAGAGATTGCTAAGGCAAACTTAAGTAATGATCAATATAAGTTATATGCTTTAATATGGAAAAGATTCATAGCAAGCCAAATGGCTACATGTATATTAAATACTAATAGTTTAGAGATTAAAAATGGTGATTATACATTAAGAGCTAGTGGATCCACTATAAAATTTGATGGTTTCATGAAAGTTTATGAGTATATATCAGGAGAAGAGGAAGAATCAGTACTTTTACCTGAATTAGAGGAAAATGAAGTTTTAAAAGAAGAATCAATTGAAGGTAAACAACATTTTACTCAACCACCTGCTAGGTATTCAGAGGCTGCTTTTGTTAAGCTTTTAGAGGAAAAAGGTATTGGAAGACCAAGTACTTACGTTCCAACAATATCTACATTAATAAGTAGAAAATATGTAGATAGAGAGAAAAAGATTCTTATACCAACAGAATTAGGCTTTATAGTAAATGATATACTTTCTAATTATTTTAAGCAGATAGTTGATACTGATTTTACTGCTGAAATGGAAGTTAAACTTGATAATGTTGAAGCCGGAAAAGAAAGTTGGACTCATATAGTAGATGAATTCTTTACTCCATTAAAGGAAGACATAGAAAAGGCAGAAAAAGAGATATCTAAGGTTATTATAGAAGATAAAGTCAGTGATGTACCTTGTGATAAATGTGGAAGACTTATGGTTATTAAGCATGGAAGATTTGGAGATTTCTTAGCTTGTCCTGGATATCCAGAATGTCAAAACACAAAACCTATAGTTGAAGAGGTTGATGCAAACTGTCCATTATGTGGAGGAAAGATTTTAGTTAAGAGAAGTAAAAAGGGAAACAGATTCTATGGATGTAGTAATTATCCAGAGTGTAATTTCGTAAGTTGGTATGAGCCAACAAATGAAAAATGCCCAGAATGTGGTTCATATATGGTTAAGAGATACTCTAAGAGTAAAGGTGAATATTTACAGTGTAGCGATAAAGAATGTAAATATGAAAAAATAATTGAAAAAAATAATGATGAAAATAACTCAGAAAAGTAGTTTTTAGTCCTTATCTCCACCAGTATTACTGGTTGAAATGAAGTATTTACTATGTTAATATTTAAATAATAAGTTTATTATAAGAATATTTTAAAAATTCTGAAATTTACATCTTTTGTAAAATGGTGCGAGGAGGATATAATGTCGACACTACTTAGTAAAACTAGAAGATTAAATAAGATTTTACAAAAATCAGGTACTGAAGCTATAGCTTTTGGAGATATATGCCAATTATTAAGTGATGTTATGTCGTGTAATGTATATTTAGTTGGAAGAAAAGGTAGAATATTAGGTTATTCTTTTTCTGAAAAATTTGAATGTGACATAATGAAAGAAAAAGTTGTTGTTGATAGAAAATTCCCAGAAGACTACAATAATAAATTAATAAACATTCAAGATACAATTGCAAACATACCTAATAAAGGAATATGTGTTTTTGAAGGGGTAGGCGAATGTTTAATCTCTAAAAAAATATCAACTATTGTTCCTATAGTTGGTAATGGAGATAGATTAGGAACTTTATTATTAGCTAGATTTGGGGAAGAATTTAATGATGATGACCTAGTTTTAGCAGAATATAGTGCTACAATAGTTGGGATGGAGCTTTTAAGAGCTAGACAAGGTGAGATAGAAGAAGAAGCACGTAAAAAAGCAGTAGTTCAATTAGCTATTGGAACTTTATCTTACTCAGAATTAGAAGCTGTAGAACATATTTTTAGTGAGTTAAATGGAGATGAAGGATTATTAGTAGCTTCTAAGATAGCTGATAAAGTTGGAATAACTAGATCAGTTATAGTAAATGCTCTTAGAAAATTTGAGAGTGCAGGAGTTATTGAGTCAAGAAGTCTTGGGATGAAAGGTACTCATATAAAAATATTAAACGAAAAGTTAATGGATGAACTTAAAAAGATAAAATAAGATTTGAAGAAGGTGTTTTTTTGCATCTTCTTCTTTTTTATATAACAAGCTAATAATAATTAAATAAATATAAAAAATCTATGATTTATAACTTTTATAAGAAGTTTAATAGAAATAAGTAAATTTTTATAATTAAGTAGTCTTTTTCAGTATATTTATAGATAATTTAAGATAAAATCAAATTAGGTGAAAGGTTTAAAAGTTATATAATATTATTTTATAAAAACTTTGAAAAATCTTGTTGATACTTTTATAACCCTATGTTATACTATCAAAGGTAACAAATACACACATTATCGAATCTATAAGCCGGTGCTACTTTAAGTAGTGCTTATAGTAAAGAAGATAGTGGAGGAAATAACCAATCTAGGAGGAAAAAATAATGTCAGTAATTTCAATGAAACAATTATTAGAAGCTGGTGTTCATTTCGGACATCAAACAAGAAGATGGAACCCTAAAATGGCTCCTTACATCTTTACAGAAAGAAACGGTATATACATAATCGATTTACAAAAAACTGTAAAGAAAGCTGAAGAAGCTTACAACTTTATAAGAGAAGTATCAGAAGCTGGTAAAGACGTAATATTCGTTGGAACTAAAAAACAAGCTCAAGAAGCTGTTAAAGAAGAAGCTGAAAGATCAAACATGTACTTCGTTAACCACAGATGGTTAGGAGGAATGTTAACTAACTTCACAACTATAAAAACAAGAATAAACAGATTAAACAAATTAGATGAAATGGAACAAGACGGAACATTCGACGTTTTACCTAAGAAAGAAGTAATCAAGTTAAAACTTGAAAGAGAAAAATTACAAAGAAACTTAGGCGGAATCAAAGAATTAGACGCTTCAAACATAGGAGCTATGTTCGTTGTTGATCCAAGAAAAGAAAAGAATGCAATAGCAGAAGCTAAAATATTAGGAATCCCAGTAGTAGCTATAGTTGATACTAACTGTGATCCAGAAGAAGTTGACTACGTAATTCCAGGAAATGACGATGCTATAAGAGCAGTTAAATTAATAGCTGGTAAAATGGCAGACGCTATAATCGAAGGAAGACAAGGCGAGCAATTAGCAGAGTAATATTAAGATAAATACTGAAAAGGTAGATGAAGCTCTCTGCTTCGTTTACCTTTTAATTAAATAGTCAGGAGGAATTTCAATGATAACAGCTAAAGCAGTTAAAGAGTTAAGAGAAAGAACTGGCGCAGGAATGATGGATTGTAAAAAAGCGCTAACTGAAACTAATGGAGATATGGAAAAAGCAGTTGAAGTTTTAAGAGAAAAAGGATTAGCAGCTGCAGCTAAAAAAGCTGGAAGAGTAGCAGCTGAAGGTATCGTTAAAACTTACGTATCAGAAGATATGAAAAAAGGTTCAATAGTTGAAATCAACTGTGAAACTGACTTCGTTGCTTTAAACGAAGAATTCGTTGGATTTGCAGGAAGAGTAGCAGAATTAGTTGCTAACTCAAATGTAAACACTGTAGAAGAATTATTAGCAGAAAAATTAGACGGAGACAAAACTGTTCAAGAAGTTTTAACTGAGTTAATCGCTAAGATCGGTGAAAACATGAGCGTAAGAAGATTCGAAAGATTCTCTGTTGAAAGCGGATTAGTTCAAAGCTACATCCACGGTGGCGGAAGAATAGGTGTTATGGCTGAATTAGCATGTGAAGCTTCATCACCAGTATTAGCTGAAGTTGCTAAAGATGTTTGTATGCAAATAGCTGCTGCTAACCCACTATTCTTATCAGAAGCTGATGTTGATCAAGAATCTTTAGAAAAAGAAAAAGAAATATACAGAGCTCAAGCTCTTAACGAAGGTAAACCAGAGCACATCGTTGATAAGATGGTAATGGGAAGAATCAAAAAATACTGTAAAGAAGTTTGTCTTTTAGATCAAGCTTGGGTAAAAGATGGCGACAAATCAATCGCTAAATTATTAGAAGAAAAATCAAAAGAAGTAGGTTCTCCAATAACTATAACTAAGTTCGTAAGATTCGAAAGAGGAGAAGGAATCGAAAAGAAAGAAGAAAACTTCGCTGAAGAAGTAGCTAAAATGGGCGGAAAATAATAACATAAGAGAACACATTGTGTTCTCTTTTTTTAGAATATAGATATAAAAAATTAACAAAAATAGAGAATTCAGCGTTTTGGAGGTTTAAGATGGGAACTTGTAAATACAAAAGAGTTATGCTTAAGTTATCAGGTGAGGCTTTAGCAGGCGAAAATGGTTTTGGAATAGATTTTAACATAGCAATGAACATAGCAAAGGCTGTAAAAGAGCTTGTTGATATGGGAATAGAAGTAGGCGCAGTTGTAGGTGGCGGAAACATATGGAGAGGTAGAAGTGGAGAAGGTATGGATAGAACTACTGCTGACTATATGGGAATGCTAGCTACTTCAATAAATGCTTTAGCACTTCAAGATTCATTAGAATCTTTAGGGGTAGACACTAGAGTACAAACTGCTATAGAAATGAAGGAAATAGCAGAGCCATATATAAGAAGAAGAGCTATGAGACACTTAGAAAAAGGTAGAGTAGTAATATTCGGAGCAGGAACAGGAAACCCTTATTTTTCAACTGATACAGCAGCAGCATTAAGAGCCGCTGAAATAGAAGCTGATGTAATATTATTAGCTAAAAAGGTTGATGGAGTTTATGATAAAGATCCACATAAATACGATGATGCTAAAAAATATGATGAATTATCATATATAGAAGTACTTGAGCAAGGATTACAAGTAATGGATTCAACTGCAACATCACTTTGTATGGACAACAACATCCCTATATTAGTATTTGCTTTAGATAATCCTGAAAACATCAAGAGAGTTGTTTTAGGAGAAAATATAGGAACAATAGTAAGCAAAAAATAAGGAGGAGTTTTAAATGATTAAGGACGTTATAAAAAAATCAGAAGAAAAAATGAATAAAACTATAAATTCTTTAAATTCAGAATTAGCTACAATGAAAGCTGGAAGAGCTAACCCAACTATGTTAGATAGAATTCAAGTTGAGTATTATGGAAGCATGTGTCCTTTAAATCAAGTAGCTAATGTTTCATCACCAGAACCAAGATTATTAGTTATAACACCTTGGGAAAAACCAATGCTTAAAGAAATAGAAAAAGCTATCTTAAAATCAGATTTAGGAATAAACCCTAACAATGATGGTACTATAATAAGACTTTTAGTTCCAGAATTAACTGAAGAAACTAGAAAAAATTTAGTTAAGAACGTTAAAAAAGTTGGAGAGCAAGCTAAGGTTGCTATAAGATCTATAAGAAAAGATGCAAATGATAAAGTTAAAAACTTCAAAAAAGAAGGAACTATAACTGAAGATGAAATGAAAAAGGGTGAAGATGACATCCAAAAAGTAACAGATAAGTTTGTTAAAGAAATAGATACTATAGTGGCAGCTAAAGAAAAAGAGATTATGTCAATTTAATTTAAAAAACCTGCTCTTTAGCAGGTTTTTTATTTTATAATTGAATTATAAGGAGGAACCTTCTATGTTAGATTTTTTTAGTAAAAAAGGAAATGAAGATTCAGAAGAAATAGTTCTAATTGAAGATAAAATGCCAAAGCATATTGCCATAATAATGGATGGTAATGGAAGATGGGCAAAAAAAAGAGGTCTTCCAAGAACTATGGGACATAGAGCTGGGGTTAAGACTATAAAAACTATTGTAAAAGAATGCGATAAATTAGGAGTAAAATATTTAACTTTATATGCTTTCTCTACTGAAAACTGGAAAAGACCAGAAGATGAAGTTAATGCTCTTATGAAGTTAGTTGTTGAATTTATAAAAAATGAAATTGATGAACTTCACCAAAACGGAGTAAGGGTACAAACTATAGGTGATTTATCAAGATTCTCAGAAGAACCTAAAAAAGCTATACTTTGGGCTATGGAAAAAACTAAAGATAACACTGGAGTAGTTTTAAGCTTAGCATTAAATTATGGTGGAAGAAATGAAATAGTTAGAGGTATAAAATCTGTAATAGAAGATGTTAAAGCGGGCAAAATAAGCATAGATGATATAAACGAAGATATGTTTAATGACTATCTTTATACTAAAGGAATGCCAGATCCAGATCTTATAATAAGACCAAGTGGAGAACAAAGACTTAGTAACTTCTTATTATGGCAATGTGCATACTCAGAATTTTGGTATTCTCAAATAAACTGGCCAGATTTTAATGGTGAAGATTTAAGAAAAGCTATTTTTGATTATCAAAATAGAGATAGAAGATTTGGTGGAATTAAATAAATAATGAGGTGATTTGGGTGAAATCTAATAGCAGATATCTAGGCGCACTTATAATGGCTCCATTTATTGCTTTTATATTCCTAGGTGGAATTTGGCTTAAGCTATTTACTATTGCTCTTTCTTTTGCAGGATTATATGAATATTATAAAACTGTTAAAGTAGCAAAATTAAAGCCTATTTCCATAGGGGGATATATATTATTAATATTATATTACTTAACTTCAAATAATTTTGAAATGTTATCATTTTTAATAATAATAGCTACATTTATATTACTTTGTGTTCCTATACTTAATATTGAATATACATTTATAGATGTTGCAGTTACTATTTTAGGATTTATATATGTAGGAGTTTTCTTTAGCTTCATACATTTAGTAAACATCAAAGAAGGTGGACAATACCTAGTTTGGTTAATATTCCTATCATCATGGCTTTGTGATACTGCTGCATACTATTCAGGTAGATTCTTTGGTAAACACAAATTATGTCCAAAGGTTAGTCCTAAGAAGACTATAGAAGGTTCTATAGGAGGAATATTAGGAAGTACATTAGCTTGTGGAATATTTGGTATAATAATATCTAATAGTTTCTCTTTAATACCTGTATATCATTATTTTATAATAGGTATATTATGTGGAGTATTCTGTCAATTTGGTGATTTAGTTGCTTCATCAATAAAGAGATATGCAGGAATAAAAGATTATAGTAATTTAATACCAGGACATGGTGGAATATTAGATAGATTTGACAGTATATTATTTGCTGGAACAATAGTATTCTTCTATTTAACACTTGTCTTAAAATTTTAATGCTTTAGATTTTCTAAAGCATTTTTTTTATAAAAAATTTTATTTATATTTATTTGTAGGCATAAAAATTTTATTATATATTTAACTTAAAAAGAAAAATATAAGATTATTCATAGAATATTAAGTAATAACTTGAATATATTTATTATGTAGAGATATTTATAAAGGTGGGAATAGTTTAAAAGAAAAATATAATTTAGAGAAAAAGATTTATCAATGAGTAGATAACTTTCTGTTAAAAGAAAACATAATAAATGTATATTATTGTATTTAGAGATATAATGATATAAAATAATATAATAGGCTAAGTAGATAATTTTAGTCTATTATGTTTAAGGAAGAACTTAGGAGGAAAGAATATGAAGAGAATATCTATACTAGGGGTAACTGGTTCTATAGGAACTCAAACTTTAGATGTATTAAGATTTCATAAAGAAGATTTTGAATTAGTTGGTATAACAGCTAATAGAAATATAGAATTAACAATGGATATAATAAAAGAGTTTTCACCTAAATACGTTGCAATAAATCACAAAGAGTCTTACAAAAAACTTGTAGATTTAGTAAAAAGCGAAGGATTAAAGTGTGAAGTTATCTATGGTATGGAAGGCTTAGTTAAAGTTGCTACTTTAGATGAAATTGATATAGTTGTTACTTCAGTTGTTGGTATGATTGGATTAAAACCAACTGTAGAAGCTATAAGAAAAGGAAAAGATATCGCTTTAGCAAATAAAGAAACTTTAGTAGTAGCAGGTGAACTTGTTATGAGAGAAGCTAAAGAAAATGGAGTAAAAATACTTCCAGTCGATTCAGAACATAGTGCTATATTCCAATCATTACAAGGAAATGCTCATAACAAAATTGATAAAATACTTTTAACTGCTTCTGGAGGGCCTTTTAGAGGATTTACTATAGATGATTTAAAATCAGTAACTCCAGAAAGAGCTCTTAAGCATCCAAAATGGAATATGGGTCAAAAAATATCAATAGATTCATCAACTCTAATGAACAAGGGATTAGAAGTTATAGAAGCTCATTGGTTATTTGATTGTCCTTATAAAGATATAGAGGTTGTAGTTCATCCACAATCAATAATACATTCTATGGTTCAATATACTGATGGATCAGTTATAGCTCAATTAGGTGTACCAGATATGAAATTACCAATTCAATATGCTTTAAATTATCCAAATAGGGAAAGAAATATTAGTGAAAAGTTAGATTTATTTAAGATTAGAGAGTTAACTTTTGAAAAGCCAGATTTAGATACATTTAAATGCTTAAAATTAGCTTATGAAGCAGGA
Organism: Clostridium sp. 16K-1-R1; assembly: GCF_023921145.1. Classification (NCBI taxonomy): domain Bacteria; kingdom Bacillati; phylum Bacillota; class Clostridia; order Eubacteriales; family Clostridiaceae; genus Clostridium; species Clostridium sp. 16K-1-R1. Next base: position 2,192,651 of record NZ_CP046515.1, on the reverse strand, counting down.
GAAAAGGGAAAGCTTATGCCAACAATTTTAAATGGGGCTAATGAAGTATGTGTTGAGCTATTCCTAAATAAAAAGATAACATATCTGCAAATACCAGAGATAATAGAAGAGTGTATGAATACTTTTGATTACAACAAAGATGTTACTCTTGATAATGTAATAAATTTAGACAAAGAAGTAAGACAGTATATATATGAAAAATATAACTAGGAGGGAAAAGGGTGTATATAATTTTTGCTTTATTAGCATTTAGTGCTTTAATCTTAGTTCATGAGCTTGGACATTTTATTGTGGCTAAATTAAATGGGATTTATGTTGAGGAATTTGCTATTGGTATGGGTCCAAAGCTTTTTGGTGTAAAAGTTGGAGAAACAGAATATAACTTAAGAATCCTTCCTTTTGGTGGATTTGTTAAAATGCTTGGTGAAGAGGATGAAAGTGATGATTCAAGAAGCTTAAATGCAAAAACTCCTATTCAAAGAATACTTGTTATGGGAGCAGGGGCATTTATGAATTATGTATTAGCCCTTATAATATTTATTGGGCTAGCTATGAGTTCTGGATTTGCAGAAAATAAAGTAGCAAGTGTAGTACCTAATTCACCAGCGCAAGAAATAGGAATTGAACAGGGAGATGAATTCCTAAAAATAGATGGAAACAAAATTCATACAACTGATGATTTTAGAATGGGATTAGCTTTAGCTAAGGGAAATCCAGTTGAATTAGAGATAAAAAGAGGCAATGATGTCTTAACAAAAACAGTGCAGCCGATTTTAAATGAGAGTGGAATGTATCAAGTTGGAATAAGCTATGCTTTAGTTGAAAAACCTACTTTGCTTCAAGGAATAAAACAAGGATTTAATGAAACAAGAAGTCTTGTATCTCAGTCATTTATTGCATTAAAGACTATTGTTACAGGAGAAGCAAATTTAAAAACTGATGTAGGAGGTCCTGTTACAATAATTAAAATGTCAGGGCAAGCAGCAAAAGCAGGAGCAAATACTCTTTTATGGTTTATGGCATTCTTAAGTGTTCAATTAGCAGTATTTAACCTTTTACCATTCCCAGCTTTAGATGGTGGAAGAATATTTATAGAGCTTATTCAAATGATAATTAGAAAAGAAATACCTGCTAAATATATTGAAGCTGTAAATACCGTTGGATTCATGCTACTTATGGGACTTATGGTATTAGTAACTATAAAAGATATAATATTCCCGATACTATAGAAATTTGGAGGAATTAATAGTGAATAGAAAAGAAACTAGAAAGGTTAAGGTTGGAAACATATATGTTGGAGGAGATTTTAGAGTTTCCATTCAATCTATGACCAATACAGATACAAAAGATGTAGAATCTACAGTTAAACAAATAAAAGAGCTTCAAGAAGCTGGATGTGATATTGTTAGATGTGCAGTTTTAGATATGGATGCAGCTTGCGCTATAAAAGATATAGTGGCAAAAATTAATATACCACTAGTTGCAGATATTCATTTTGATTATAGATTAGCTTTAAAAGCAATAGAAAATGGAGTTTCTGCAATAAGAATAAATCCAGGAAATATTGGATCTAGAGAAAAGGTAGAAGCTGTAGTAAAAGCTTGTAAAGAAAAAAATATTCCTATAAGAATAGGGGTTAACTCAGGGTCATTATCAAAAGAGCTTTTAGCAAAATACGGAAAACCTACCCCAGATACCCTAGTTGAAAGTGCATTAGAACATGTTAAAATATTAGAAGAGTTAGATTTTCATGATATAGTAATTTCAATGAAATCATCAAATGTTGAAACTATGATAGAAAGTTATAGAATAGCTTCACAAAAAACAAATTATCCTCTTCACTTAGGGGTTACTGAGGCTGGTACACCTTGGAGAGGAACAATAAAATCTGCTATAGGAATAGGAACTTTACTTGCAGAAGGAATAGGTGATACTATAAGAGTTTCTTTAACTGGAGATCCTGTTGAAGAGATAAAAGTAGGTAAAGAAATTCTTAAAAACTTTGGATATGTAAAAGAAGGAATAGAGTTTATATCATGTCCTACATGTGGAAGAACTCAAATAGACTTAATAAACATAGCTAAAGAAGTAGAGGAAAGATTAAGTTCTTGCAAGAAAAATATAAAGGTTGCAGTAATGGGCTGTGTTGTAAATGGACCAGGAGAAGCAAGAGAGGCAGATATTGGGATAGCTGGAGGTAAAGGCGAAGGTCTTATCTTTAGAAAAGGTGAAATAATTAAAAAAGTAAAAGAAGAAGACTTAGTTGAAGAGCTTATAAAGATAATAGAAACAATATAATTTAAAGGAGGGATTAATATCCCTTCTTTATGTCGTATATGGATAAATTAAAATAAAATTCAAAGGAGGCTTAGATTTTGAGTAACGAGTTTGTTAAACAGATTAACAGATCCATAAAATCAGATGATAATCTTAATGATTTAGAGTTTGAAATAACTAAGTTTCAATTGTTGAAGAAAAGCAATACTTTAAGAACCATAATAAAAAGTAAAGATCAATTATCAGAAGAACAAAAGAAAATAATTAAGCAATATATCAAAAAAGCTATAGGTTTTGAAATAAATATAGAGATTATGTATTACATAGATATTTCTGATATAACTTTAAAACAGGTAGTAGATCAGCATTGGAATCATGTTTGTGAAAAAATTATAGAGAAACATCCTGTTTTAAAAGAAGTTTTACTTAATTCTCCTATAGTAATTGAAGGAGAAAAAATAATTATAAAAAATGGTTCTGAGTTTTTATGTACTTTTGTTAATAAAAAACATATAGATAGAGAGATTAAGGGATATATAAAATCATTCTTTGGAATAAATTCTTTAGTAGAAGTTAAATATGATGAAAGTTTAGCTAATAAGAATTACAATGATGAAAAGTTAAATGAAAACAAAGAAATAGCTAAAAAAGTTATAGAAACTATGAAAGCTCAAGCTGCTCAAGAAAAGCCTGTTAAAAAAGAAAGTAGTGATAATAAACATAAATCTAATGGTGGCAATAAAGGTGGTTATGAGAAGAAATCTTATAAAGATGAGCCTAAGAATGAAAATACTATACTTGGAAGAAATATTCAAGGAGATACTATAGATATAAGCAGTATAGATATGGGGTCTGGAATTGTTACTATTTCAGGGGATGTATTTAAAACTGATATTTTTGAAACTAAGACAGGTAGAATAATACTTACATTCTTCATAACAGACTATACAAGTTCCATAGCCGTTAAATGCTTCTTAAGAGATAAGGATAAAGAACATGTTTTAGAAAATGTTAAAAAAGGTCTTTATTGTAAAGTAAGAGGAGAAGCTACTATGGATCCTTATGCTAAGGAAGTTGTAATAATGGCTAGGGATATAAATAAGCTTACAAAAATAGAGCGTATGGATACAGCAGAGGAAAAAAGAGTAGAACTTCATATGCATACAACTATGAGCTCAATGGATGCCGTAACTGCTGCAAGTAAAATTGTTGAGAGAGCAGCAAAGTTTGGCCATAAGGCTGTAGCCATAACAGACCATGGAGTTGTTCAGGCCTTTCCAGATGCTCAAATAGCGGCTAAAAAGAATAACATAAAAGTTATTTATGGAGTAGAGGGATATTTAGCTGATAATGGAACACCTATAGTTATTAATGGGCATGAGGAATCCTTTGATGATGAGTATGTGGTTTTTGATATAGAAACAACAGGTTTTTCAAGTAAAAATGATAAGATTATAGAAATTGGTGCTGTTAAGTTAAAGGATGGAGAAATAGTTGATTCCTTTAGTACTTTTGTTGATTCAAAGGTAAATATTCCATATAAGATTACAGAGCTTACAAGTATAACTCAAAATATGGTTAATGGACAGCCTACTATAGATGAAGTGCTTCCTAAATTTATGGAATTTGTAGGAGATTCTGTACTAGTAGCCCACAATGCTGCCTTTGACGTTGGTTTTATAAAAAAGAACTTAATGGATATGGGAAAAACTTTAAAGAATCCTGTAATGGATACTGTTCCTTTAGCTAGATATCTTTATCCAGATTTAAAAAAGGTTAAGTTAAATCTAGTTGCTAAACATTTAGGAATTAGCCTTGAAAATCACCATAGAGCTGTTGATGATGCAAAGGCTACTGCGGAGATATTAAAGTTTTCTTTCAAAAAGATGAAAGAAGAAATGGATATTCATGATGTTAAAACTCTAAATGAAAAGTATTTATCAAATATAGATGTAAAGAAACTTCCTCTACATCACATAATAATATTAGCTAAAAATCAAACTGGAATTAAGAATTTATATAAATTAGTTTCTATGGCTCACTTAGATTATTTTGCTAGAAGACCAAGACTTCCTAAAAGTATAATAACTGAGTATAGAGAAGGTTTAATAATTGGTTCAGCTTGTGAAGCAGGACAATTATATAAGGCAGTTTTAGAAGGAAAGACAGATGGGGAATTAAAAGAAATAGCATCTTTCTATGATTATCTAGAAATTCAGCCAATACAAAATAATGAATTCCTTATAAGAAAAGGAAATGTAAAAGATGAAGAAGAACTTAGAGAGTTAAATAGAAAAATATATGATTTAGGAAAGGAAATGGATAAACCAGTAGTGGCTACATGCGATTGTCATTTCTTAGATCCTAATGATGAAGTATTTAGAAGAATAATAATGGCTGGTCAAGGATATGGAGATGCAGATAATCAACCACCTTTATATTTTAGAACTACTAATGAAATGATGAAAGAGTTTGAATATTTAGGAGAAGAGGCTTGCAGGGAAGTTGTAATAGAAAATACTCAGAAGATAGCTGATATGGTTGAGGCTGTAAAACCTATACCAGATGAAACATTTCCTCCTAAAATAGAGGGGGCTGAGGAAGAAATAAGAAACATGACTATGAATAAGGTTCATAGTATATATGGAGAAAATCTTCCTGAAGTTGTTCAAAAGAGATTAGATAAAGAACTTAATTCTATAATAAATAATGGATATGCGGTGCTTTATCTTATAGCTCAAAAATTAGTTGCTAAATCCTTAGAAGACGGATACCTAGTTGGTTCAAGGGGGTCTGTTGGTTCCTCTTTCGTAGCAACAATGTCAGATATAACAGAGGTTAATGGATTACCACCTCATTATGTTTGTCCAAATTGTAAGAAATCAGAATTTTTCTTAGATGGTTCTATAAGTTCAGGAGCAGATTTACCAGATAAAAATTGTCCTGATTGTGGAGCTAAGTATATTAAGGATGGCCATGATATTCCTTTCGAAACATTCTTAGGTTTTGAAGGAGATAAAGAACCAGATATAGACCTTAACTTCTCAGGGGAATACCAAGCTGTTGTACATAAGTACACAGAGGTTCTTTTCGGAAAAGGATATGTATTTAAAGCTGGAACTATAGGTACAGTAGCTGAAAAAACAGCTTATGGTTTTGTAAAAAAATACCTTCAAGAAAGAGGATTAGTTGTATCTCAAGCTGAAATAGAAAGGCTTACTATTGGATGTACTGGAATAAAAAGAACTAGTGGACAGCATCCTGGTGGAATCATGGTTGTTCCAAATGACAATGAAATATATAATTTTTGTCCAATACAACATCCAGCTGATGATGTTAACACAGATATTATAACAACTCACTTTGATTACCATTCAATAAGTGGTAGACTTCTTAAGCTTGATATACTTGGACACGACGACCCGACCGTTCTTAGAATGCTTCAAGACTTAACTGGCTTAGATCCTAAGACAATACCTTTAAATGATCCTAAGGTTATAAGTTTATTTACATCACCAGATGCCTTAGGGGTAACTAAAGAAGAATTAGGATGTGAAGTTGGTAGTTATGGACTTCCTGAGTTCGGTACTAAATTCGTTAGACAGATGCTAGTTGATACTCAACCTAAGAGTTTTGCAGACCTTGTGAGAATATCTGGACTTTCACATGGTACTGATGTTTGGCTTAATAATGCTCAGTACTTTATTAAAGAAGGTTACACTACACTAAAAGATTGTATAGCAACAAGAGACGATATTATGGTTTATCTTATGTATAAAGATCTTCCTCCTAAGACAGCCTTTACTATAATGGAAAAGGTAAGAAAAGGAAAAGGGCTTAGTGAAGAGGATGAAGCTTTAATGAGAGAGAAAAATGTACCAGATTGGTATATTGAATCTTGTAAAAGAATAAAATACATGTTCCCTAAAGGCCATGCTGTTGCATATGTTATGATGGCAGTTAGAATAGCATATTATAAAGTTTATTATCCAGAAGCATATTACACAACATACTTTACAGTAAGAGCTGATGATTTCGATGCAGACTTAATTTGTAAGGGTGAAGAAGCAATAAAGGCAAAAATGGAAGAGCTAAATTCTTTAGGAAATAACATATCAGTAAAAGAAAAAGGGCTTTTAACTATTTTAGAAATTTCTTATGAAATGTATAAAAGAGGATTGAATTTCTTAAAGGTTGATTTATATAAATCAGAAGCAACTAAGTTTAAGATAGAAGAAGATGGTATAAGACCTCCATTAAATGCTCTTCAAGGAGTTGGAGACAATGCTGCAAAAAGTATAGTTGAATGTAGAGTTAATGGAGAGTTTATTTCAAAGGAAGATTTAAGACTTAGATCTAAGGTTTCAAAGACTGTAATAGAAACTTTAGATAATCATGGATGCCTAGAAGGAATGCAAGAAAGTAACCAACTTAGTTTGTTTGGCTAATTTTAAAAATTTCTTGTAATATAAAATATACTATGTTACTATATAAGTAGAAGTTTTTTACTAATAGTTTGAGGTAAAGGAGTGGGACAGAAAAGCCCGCTCTTTCTATTTGTAACGCAACTTAGAATAAAGTTGCGTTTTTGCATACCTATTATTATATAAATTAATAGGTATTTGCTTTATTGGATACAATAAAGATAAGATTTAAAACTTAATAAGGGAGGGAAGTATAATGAAAAAAGAACAACTTGTAGCTGATCTTGAAGCACTTTGTGCTCCTATAGTTAAAGAAAAGGGATATGATTTATATCATATTGAATATGTAAAAGAAAATAATGAATATTATTTAAGATTATATATAGAAAAGCCAGAGGAGAGAATTTCTCTAAGGGATTGTGAAATTGTAAGTAGAGCATTAAGTGATATGCTTGATATAGAAGATCCAATAAAAGATGCGTACTTCTTAGAAGTTTCATCACCAGGATTAAATAGAAGATTACATAGTGATGAGCATTTTAATAGATTTATAGGAAAAGAAGTTTTTGTTGGATTTAAGAGTTCTTTAAGTGGAAGAAAAAATGTAAAAGGAATTCTTAAAGATGTACAAGAAAATGAAATAATAGTTGAATGTGAAGGGAATGAAATAAAAGTTCCTAAAGATAAAATTAAGACAGCGAACCTTGAAGGGGAGATATAATTTTAAGGAGGGTTTAAAAATGAATGAAGAATTTCTAGGGGCATTATCTGAAATAGTAAAAGAGAAAGGTATTTCAGTAGAGGCTTTATTAGAAACTATAGATGATGCTATAATAGCAGCTTATAAGAAAAACTTTTCAAATTCAGGAACAACTGCACAAAATGTAAAGGTAAAACGTGATGAAAAATCAGGAGAAATCCATGTTTATGCTCAAAAAGTTGTTGTTGAAGAAGTTTATGATGATGTAACAGAAATAAGTTTAGAAGATGCAAAGGCTATTAGTGCTATTTATCAATTAGATGACATAGTAGAAATAGAAGTAACACCTAAAAACTTTGGAAGAGTTGCAGCACAACTTGCTAAGCAAATGGTTATCCAAAGAATAAAAGAATCTGAGAGAAATGTAATTTACTCAGAATTTGCAGAAAAAGAATTTGACATATTACCTGGTACAGTAATAAGAAAAGATAAAGGTAATGTATTTGTAGACTTAGGAAAAATAGAAGGTGTTTTAGGACCAAACGAACAAATGCCTACAGAAAAATATAATTTCAATGAAAAATTACAATTATATGTAGTTGAAGTTAAGAAAACATCTAAAGGTGCTTCAGTTTTATGTTCAAGAACACATCCAGGTTTAGTTAAAAGATTATTTGAATTAGAAGTTCCAGAAATATATGAAGGAATAGTTGAAATAAAAAGTATAGCTAGAGAAGCAGGATCTAGAACTAAAATAGCTGTTTACTCAAATGATGAATCAGTAGATGCTATGGGAGCTTGTGTTGGACCTAAGGGTGTTAGAGTTCAAAATATAGTTAATGAACTAAAAAATGAAAAAATTGATATAATAAAATGGAGCAATACTCCATCTGAGTATATAGAAAATGCTTTAAGCCCAGCTAAGGTTATAAGTGTAGAAGCTGATGAAGAAACTAAATCAGCTAAGGTTATAGTGGATGATAGTCAATTATCATTAGCTATAGGTAAAGAAGGACAAAACGTTAGATTAGCAGCTAAATTAACTGGTTGGAAAATAGACATAAAGAGCAAATCTAAAGCAGAAGAATTATTACAAGAAGAAGATATTGTTGTTGAAGAAGACACTATAATAGAAGAATAATAACTTCTAGACTTTGGAGGTGACAAGATGAAACCTAAAAAAATTCCAATGAGAATGTGTAATGGTTGCATGGAAATGAAGCCTAAAAAAGAACTGATAAGAATAGTTAAAAATGCTGAAGGAGAAGTTTCTGTAGATTTAACTGGTAAAAAGTCAGGAAGAGGGGCTTACATTTGTAAAAGTGTTGAATGTTTAGAAAAAGCATTTAAAGCAAAAAGATTAAATAAAAATCTTCAATCTAACATTGGAGATGAAGTCTATGATAGATTGAGGGATGAGATAACAAATGGATAAATTTCTTAATTTTTTAGGACTTACAAAAAGAGCAGGTAAACTTTTGGAAGGTTATAATAAATGTGAAGAGGAAATGAAAAGAAGTAAAATCTACTTATTTATTTTTTCAAATAGCATTTCAAATCGTTCAAAAGATAAATTCGTTAAGTACTGTGAACAGTATGATATACCATACATAGATAATTTTTCAAAAGAAGAGTTAGGATATAGTGTAGGTAGATGCGAAATCAATATATTAGGAGTAACTGATGAGAATATGGCAGAAAAACTTTTGTCATATTCTAATAATAATTAGTTCATCTAAAAATTTTTCGGGGGTGAATATATGTCAAAAATAAGAGTTTATGAATTGGCAAAAGAGTTAAGAGTTCCAAGTAAAGTTCTTATAAACGTATTAATGGATGAGTTCGGCGTTGAGGTTAAAAACCATATGAGCGTTATAGAAGATGAAGATGCTGCGTTAATAAAAGAACTTTTAGCAGGAAGTGAAGCAAACAGTGAATTGGTTGCTGAATATGAAGCTGAATTAGCTGAAGAAGTTAATAATGCTGCTAAGAAGAAAAAGAAAAGAAAAAAAGGTAGCGAAGATGATAACTTAGAACAAGACGTTGAAGTTATCGAAATCGGGAAGACTATAACAGTTAAAGAATTAGCTGAGAAATTAAACAAACCAGTTAATGATGTTATAAAAACTCTTATCTTCACAGGAGTAATGGCTGCTATAAACCAAGAAATAGATTTTGAAACAGCTGAAAAGGTTGCTGAAAAATATGAGGTTGCAGTTTATGAAAAAGAAGAAGAGAACACTTTAGAAGAGTTCGAAGAAGAAACTGATGTAGAAGAAGAAAACTTAGCTAAGAGACCACCTATCATAACAGTTATGGGTCACGTTGACCATGGTAAAACTTCATTACTTGATGCTATAAGAAAATCAAAGGTAACAAGTACAGAGGCTGGTGGAATAACTCAACATATAGGTGCTTACACTGTTGAAGTAAACGGAGAAACTTTAACATTCTTAGATACACCAGGACATGAAGCTTTCACAGCAATGAGAGCTAGAGGAGCTCAAATAACAGATGTAGTTATCTTAGTTGTTGCAGCTGATGACGGAATAATGCCACAAACAGTAGAAGCTATAAATCACTGTAAGGCAGCTAACGTTCCAATGATAGTTGCTATAAACAAAATGGATAGAGAAGGTGCTAATCCAGATAGAGTTAAACAAGAATTAACTGAGCATGGATTAGTTGTTGAAGACTGGGGTGGAGATATAATAGCAGTACCAGTTTCAGCTAAAACTAGAGAAAACATAGATACTCTATTAGAAATGGTTCTTTTAACTTCAGAAATGCAAGAATTAAAAGCAGATGCTGGAAGAAAAGCAAAAGGAACAGTTGTAGAGGCTAAATTAGATAAAGGTAGAGGTGCTGTAGCAACATTATTAGTTCAAAATGGTACTCTACACATGGGAGATTCAATCATAGTTGGTAGCACTTACGGAAGAATAAGAGCTATGTTTGATGATTCAGGTAAGAAGATAAAATCAGCTGGTCCATCAATTCCAGTTGAGGTTTTAGGTCTTTCAGAAGTACCAGCTGCTGGAGATAGATTCACAGTTGTTAAAGATGAAAAAACAGCTAGAAACATGGCTGAAGCTAGAAAAGAAAAAATAAGACAAGAAAGTTTCGCAACTTCACATAGAGTTTCATTAGAAGATTTATATAGCCAAATTAAAGAAGGTTCAGTTAAAGAGCTTTCAGTTATAGTTAAAGCAGACGTTCAAGGTTCTGTTGAAGCTATAAAAGCATCATTAGAAAAATTATCAACTGATGATGTAAAGGTAAGAGTTATACACGGAGCTGTTGGTGCTATATCAGAAACAGATATAACATTAGCTGCTGCATCTAACGCTATAGTAATAGGATTTAATGTTAGACCAGATAACAATGCCGTAGCAGCTTCAGAGAGAGATGGAGTTGAAGTTAAAACTTACAGAGTAATATACGACGCTATAGAAGATATTAAGTCAGCTATGATCGGTATGTTAGATCCAGAATACAAAGAAGTTGTATTAGGAACTGCTGAAATAAGAGCTACTTACAAAATTTCTAACGTTGGAACAATTGCTGGAGGATATGTATTAACTGGTAAATTAGTTAGAAATGCAGATGTAAGAGTTATAAGAGAAGGTATTGTAATATTTGAATCTAAGTTAGCATCATTAAAGAGATTTAAAGATGATGTAAAAGAAGTAAATGCTGGATACGAGTGTGGATTTAGTGTAGAAAAGTTCAATGACATTAAAGAAGGCGATATAATAGAAGCATATACTATGGAAGCTGTTCAAAGAAAAGAACTTTAATTTTATAAAGAGGTGATTTATATGGCTAACTTCAGAGGTAAAAGAATAAATGAAGAAGTAAGAAAAGAAGTAAGTGATATCATAAGAAATCAAATAAAAGACCCTAGACTAACAGCTATGGTAAGTGTAACTCAAGTTGAAGTTACTAAAGATTTAAGATACGCTAAAGTTTTTGTTAGCCTATTCGCTAAAAATGATGAAGAAAAAGAGGAAAGCTTAAAGGCTCTAAAAAGTTCAGCTGGATTCATAAGAAGAGAAGTTGGAAACAGAGTTAAGCTAAGAAGTACTCCTGAAATATTATTTGAAGAAGATAATTCTATAGATAATGCAATGTATATTGAATCATTGCTAAACAAAATCAAGGAGAAATAAAAAATGAGATTTCATGATGTAATATCAATTATAAATAAAAGCAAAAAAATTGGTATAACATATCATGTATCTCCAGATGGTGATGCCTTAGGTAGTGTCTTAGCACTACTTCAAGGCATTAGAATTTATGGTAAAGAAGCTTATGTTATCTCTAAAGACCTAGTCTCAGATAACCTAAGCTTTCTGCCTTATGCTGAGGAAATAACTGGAGAAGTTATAAAGCCATCAGAAGATACTGATTGTGTTATAGTATTAGATTGTGGAAATGTTGAAAGAATTTCCGCAGATTTAAGCGAATTCAAAGGAAGTTTAGTTAATATGGATCATCATTTATCAAATGATAAATATGGTATTATTAACTATGTAGATACAGAGGCTTCTGCAACAGCTGAAATAATATTTATGCTACTTAAGGAGTTAAAGGTTGAAATTAATGAAAATATAGCTAAATGTCTATATACATCATTAATAACTGATACAGGTTCTTTTAGATACTCAAATTCTACTGAAAGAACTCATATAATAGCAGGGGAATTAGTTAATTATATAAAACATGATGAAATTCATAGAAATATATTTGATAATAAGCCTTTTGCTAAAATGAAACTAATGTCTTTAGTTTTAGGAGATATGGAGCTAGTTTGCAATAATAAAATAGTTCTTATGAGAATTACTAAAGAGATGATAGATTCTATTGGAGAAGAAGTTCAAAATAGTTCAGATGTTGTATCCTTAGGAAATCAAATAAAAGGTGTAGAAGGATGCATACTTCTTAAAGAGGTAGATGAGGGAGTAAAGGTTAGCTTAAGATCTAAAGATACATTAGATGTTAGAAAAATTGCAGAAAACTTTGGTGGCGGTGGTCATACAAAGGCTTCTGGAGCATTCATTAAAGGTGTAAGTATAGACGAAGCTAAAAATAAAATATTAGAAATACTTGCAAAAGAGATGGTGTAATATATGAATGGAGTAATTAACATATATAAAAATACGGGAATGACTTCATTTGATGTTGTGGCCATGGTAAGAAGAGTTGCAAAAATGAAAAAGGTAGGACATACAGGAACTTTAGATCCAGCGGCTTCTGGAGTTTTACCTGTATGCCTTGGAAAAGCTACAAAAATTATAGATTATATAATGGAAAATAAAAAAGTTTATAGAGTGAATTTAAAGCTTGGTATGGTTACTGACACATATGATTTAGAAGGAGAAGTTTTAAGAGAAGAGGATGCATCACATATAACAAAGGATGAAATATTAAATTGTATAAATTCCTTTGTAGGAACAATAGATCAAGTTCCACCAATGTATTCTGCTTTAAAACAAAATGGAGTAAGATTATATGAATTAGCACGTCAAGGAATAGAAGTTCACAGAGAAGCTAGAAAAATTACTATTTATTCTATTGAAAATATAAAAATAGAATCAAATGATAATATACAAATGGATGTTTGTTGTTCTAAGGGAACATATATAAGAAGCCTTTGCTATGATATTGGTGAAAAATTAAATGTTGGAGCAACAATGACTGCCTTAGAGAGAATACAAAATGGTACATTTACTAAAGAAGAAGCAATAAATATAGAAGATTTAACAGAAGAACTTTTAGAAAAACATATTATTTCCATTGAAAAGGCTTTAGATTCTTTTGAAAAAATCACAGTAAATGAGAAGTTTGGTAAGCTTTTAAGAAATGGTGTTAAAGTATTTGATAATAGAATGTATAGTGAAGAAGTTGAATTTAATAAACTATATAGAGTATATGAAGACAATGGAGTCTTTTTGGGATTAGGAAAAAGGGATGAAAAAGGATTTAAATTGGAGAAATTACTGATAGAGGAGTAGTCAATGATTTTAATAAATAATGATTTTAAGAGAGTGGTTCAAAAAAGCACCTATGTAGCTTTAGGGAGTTTTGATGGAATTCATAAAGGTCATTTAGCTTTAATAAACAAAAGTAATGAATTGTCTAGGAAGAACGATTCATTAAGTATGGTATATACATTTAAAAATCATCCAAGAAAATTTATAAACAAGGAAGGTGCACCAAAACTTTTAGTAACTTTACATGAAAAAATAAGAATTCTTGAAGACTTAAATGTTGATTTAAGTAGTTTTGTTGAGTTTGATAAAAAGTTTATGGAGCTAGAGCCAGAAGAGTTTATAGAAAATCTTATAAAAAACTATAATGTACGAGGAATTGTTGTTGGATTTAACTATAGATTTGGCCATAAAAATAAAGGTGATGTAAAGCTCCTTAAAAAGTTATGTGATTTAAAGGGATTAGAACTTTACGTTATAGAGCCCTTTACATATAAATCAGAAGTAGTTAGTTCAACAAGAATAAGAAAAGCTTTATCAGAAGGAGAGCTAGAAGATGCTAATAATATGTTAGGTAGGTATTTCTCGTTAAATGGTGAAGTGGTAAGTGGAAAGAAAATAGGTAGAACAATTAATTTTCCAACAGCAAATTTAAAGAATAATGATGAAATAATCCTTCCTAAGATAGGAGTTTATTATACTAATGTAGAAGTTAATGGAGAAATTTATAAAGGTATAACTTCAGTTGGGAATAATCCTACTGTAAATGGTAAGAATACTACAGTAGAGACTCACATACTAAATTTTGATGAAGATATATATGGAAAGCATATAAAACTTTACTTTATAAGTAAGATAAGAAATGAAAAAAAATTTAATTCTTTAGAAGAATTAAAAGAACAACTAATTAAGGATAAAAAATTCGCAGAAGAAAGTAACATAAAAATTTCTTTGTAATAAAGATTTACAAGAAAAGCGAGTTTTGATATAATCATATAGAACCTAACTCTAAGATTTAAGGGTAACCGTCTTTTTTCTTGGAACTAGGGGATAATTTTTCGGAGGTGTAACAATGGATAAAATAAGAAAACAAGAAATAATAGCTAAACATGCAAGACACGAAGGAGACACTGGTTCACCAGAAGTTCAAATCGCGTTATTAACAGAAAGAATAAACTCTTTAACTGATCACTTAAGAACACACAAAAAAGACCACCACTCAAGAAGAGGTCTTTTAATGATGGTTGGACAAAGAAGAGGTTTATTAAACTACTTATATGAGCAAGATATCGAAAGATACAGAGCTATAATCAAAGAATTAGGATTAAGAAGATAATTTAGTAGAGCGGGTTTTTTACCGCTCTATTATTTTAAAAATATTAATATTGTAAAAATTTAGTCTTTATATACCGAAAGGAGGTATTTATATGAATCATACCCATGAAACTATCATAGCAGGAAGACCGATGAAAGTTGAGTTCGGGAAATTAGGAATGCTTTCAGATGCTGCTATATTAATGAGTTATGGTGATACAGTAATATTAACAAATGTAAATGCATCAGAAAAACCAAGAGAGGGAATAGACTTTTTCCCACTAAGTGTTGAATACGAAGAGAGATTATATTCAGTTGGTAAAATACCAGGTGGATTTATAAAAAGAGAAGGAAAACCTTCAGAGAAAGCTATACTAAATGGTAGAGCTATAGACAGACCTTTAAGACCTTTATTCCCAAAAGGATATAGAAATGATGTTCAAGTAGTATGTACAGTTGTTTCAGTAGAAAATGATAACCTTCCTGAAATACTAGCTATAAATGCTGCCTCAATGGCATTATGTTTATCAAGCATACCTTTTACTACTCCAGTGGCTGCAGTTCAAGTAGGATTAATAGGAGAAGAATTCATACTAAACCCTACTTCAAAGGAAAGAGAAGAAAGTTCACTTCAATTAACTGTTTGCTCAACTAAGGAAAGAGTTATGATGATTGAAGCTGGTGGAGATGAAATCCCAGAAGATACAATGATTAATGCTATCAAATTTGGTTTTGATAAGTGTCAAGATATAATAAAATTCCAAGAAGAAGCTGTAAGTATGTTCGGTAAAGAGAAAAAAGTGCCAGAACTACATAAAGTACCAGAAGAAATAGAAGAAGCTGTAAGAGAATTTGCTTTTGATATGATTAGTGAGTCAATGCACATTACTGATAGAGATGAAAGAAATGCTGCAATGGACGAAGTTAAAGCTAAAATAAATGAAGAGTTCGAAGAAAAATATCCAGATAACATGTCTGATATTGGAGAAGCAGTTTATGATATGCAAAAAGAAGTCGTAAGACATATGCTTTTAAAAGAAGGAAAAAGACCTGATGGAAGAGCTTTTGACCAAGTAAGAAACATTGGTTGTGAAGTTGGATTACTTCCAAGAACTCATGGAACAGGATTATTTACAAGAGGACTTACTCAAGTAATGACTGTTGCAACTTTAGGATCAATAAGTGAAATTCAAATATTAGATGGTATTGGTGAAGAAGAATCTAAGAGATATATGCATCACTATAACTTCCCAGCATACAGTGTAGGAGAAGTTAGACCATTAAGAGGACCAGGTAGAAGAGAAATTGGTCATGGAGCTTTAGCTGAAAGAGCTTTAGAACCACTTATACCTTCAGAAGCTGAGTTCCCATACACAATAAGATTAGTATCAGAAGTATTAAGCTCAAATGGATCTACTTCACAGGCTTCAGTTTGTGGTAGTACATTAGCGCTTTTAGATGCTGGGGTTCCAATAAAGAGACCAGCAGCAGGTATAGCTATGGGATTAATAACTTCAAAAGATTTAACTGAGGAAGAAGTTTTAACTGATATCCAAGGTTTAGAAGATTTCTTTGGAGATATGGACTTTAAAGTAGCTGGAACAGAAGAGGGAATAACTTCAATTCAAGTAGATACTAAAATAAAAGGTCTATCAGAAAAAGTTATACACGATGCTATATATGGAGCAAGAAAAGCAAGATTAATGATCTTAGATAAGATTAAAGAATGCATACCAGCTCCAAGAGAAGAAGTTTCAAAATATGCACCTAAAACATCAACTCTACAAATAGATCCTGAGAAAATCAGAGATGTAATTGGGGCTGGTGGAAAAGTTATAAACAAGATTATAGCTGATACTGGTGTTAAAATAGATATAAAAGAAGATGGATTAGTTTATGTTTCATCAGCTGAATCAGAAGGTGTTAAAGAAGCTGTTAAAATAATAGAAGGTTTAACTAAAGAGGTTAAAGCTGGAGAAATTTATTTAGGTAAAGTTACAAAAATTGCTCAATTTGGTGCCTTTGTTGAGGTATTACCTAATAAAGAAGGATTAGTTCATATTTCTAAGTTAGATAATAAGAGAGTAGAAAAAGTTGAGGATGTAGTATCTGTTGGAGATGAAATCTTAGTTAAGGTAACAGAAATAGATTCTCAAGGTAGAATAAATCTTTCAAGAAAAGATGCAATAAAAGAAGCTGAAGAAGAAAATAAACAGCAATAGTAAAAGGCAATTATTATTGCCTTTTTATTTTTTTTCTTATTCATAAAGCCTACCTCTTTTAATAAGAATTGACATATATTATTTATAATCAACATATTATTTATTGTTTTAATAAATAAGTGGAGGTATGTTTTATGAGTAATAATGTTAGATATTTAAGCGAAATAGAAAGATATGAAATTATAAACATAAATGATGGTGAAAAGTATAGCGGACTTATAAATAATGATGTTATTATAGATGAAGAAGGAAAGCTAAAATATTTAATAGTAAACTTAGGTGGTGGCAAGTTTAATCTTTTTAACTCAGATGAATACTTAGAAATCGAGTGGGAAAATGTAAAAAGAATAGGAGCTAAAACCATAATATTAGATGTAGATAGTGATATGATAAAAAAAACTAAGCTGTAGGAGTGTGGGGATTTTGAAAATAGTAGTACAAAAATTTGGTGGTACTTCTGTATCAACAAAAGAAAGAAGAACTATGGTTGTAGAAAAGGTAAAAGGGGCAATAAATAAAGGATATTTACCAGTGGTTGTTGTATCTGCTATGGGAAGAAAAGGAGAACCTTATGCAACTGATACACTTTTAGGATTAGTATCAGAAGAGTTTAAAAAAGAAAATAAATTAGCTACTGATTTACTTATGGGATGTGGAGAAATTATAAGCACTGTTGTCATGAGTGATGAATTAAGAGAGGCAGAAATAGAAGCAGTTCCTTTAACAGGAGGAAATGCAGGAATACTTACAGATGATAATTATTCAAGTGCTGATTTTATAGATATAAATCCTAAATTAATATTAGAAGTTCTTAAAGAAGGAAAAGTGCCTGTTGTTGCAGGATTCCAAGGAGTTGATAGAAATGGGTTCTTAACTACTTTAGGAAGAGGCGGAAGTGATACTACGGCAGCGGTTTTAGGAGTTGCATTAAAGGCTGAAGAAATTGAAATATATACAGATGTTGATGGAATAATGACTGCTGACCCAAGAATAGTTGGAGATGCTGAGCTTATAAATAAAATAAGCTACAATGAAGTATTCCAATTAGCAGATCAAGGGGCTAAGGTAATTCATCCAAGAGCTGTAGAAATAGCAATGAAAGGAAATGTAACCTTAGTAATAAAGAATACTATGAGTACTTGCATTGGTACAATGATAGATAGTCTAGGGGATGTAGATAATAATAAGTTCATAACTGGAATAACTCATCAAGGAAATAGAATTCAAGTTTCTATAAAATCTGATGACAATAAAGATAATATAAATTATAAGACTATTTTGGAAAGCCTTGCAAATAATAAAATAAGTTTAGACTTAATCAATATCTTCCCTAAAGAAAAAGTATTTACAATAGATGCAAGTGTTAAAGAATTATTTGAAGATATTATGAGAAAAAATAATTTAAAATATAGTTTAGTAGAAGATTTAAGCACTATAGCTATAGTTGGTTCAAGAATGAGAGGAATTCCAGGAGTTATGGCTAAAATAGTAGGTGCTTTAGACAATGAAAACATAGAAGTTTTACAAACAGCAGATTCACATATGACAATTTGGTGTCTTGTTGAAAGTAAAAATGTAAGAGAAGCTATAAAAGCACTTCATAGAGTCTTTATGAAATAATGTATATAAATTTCCTTTCTGTACAAAATAATTTTAGTACAGGAGGGATATATATGGAACATAACAAAGAAAATGAAAATAAAAGTATAGAAGAAATAAAAGAAATGGGAGCAGTTTTACCTGAGCATAAGAAAGAAGATTCTAATATACAGGTTTTAACAATAATAGGACAAATTGAAGGACATAGTGTTCAACCGCCACAAACTAAAACAACTAAGTATGAGCATATGATTCCTCAACTAATTGATATAGAACAAAATGATAGAATAAAAGGTATATTATTTGTTTTAAATACTGTTGGAGGGGATGTTGAAGCAGGGTTAGCAATTGCTGAGATGATAAGAAGCCTAAAAAAACCAACAGTATCCTTAGTTATTGGGGGAGGTCATTCCATAGGAGTTCCTCTAGCAACTGCATCTAAGTATTCCTTTATTTCTCCATCAGCTACAATGATAATACATCCAATAAGAATGAATGGACTTGTAATAGGGGTTCCTCAAACATTTAATTATTTTAATAAAATGCAAGAGAGAATAAATGATTTTATAATAAGGACATCAGAAATTAAATTAGATGTATTAAAGAAGATGATGATGCAAACAGATGAACTTTTAAATGATATGGGAACAATATTAGTTGGAGAAGAAGCAGTTAAGTGCGGATTAATAAACGAAGTTGGCGGTGTTAAGGAAGCCTTAGATAAGTTAAATAGCTTAATAGAAGCTTATAATGTAGAACCATAGTATATCTATGGTTCTATTTATGTAATATAAAAATATTTTGACAATTTATAGTCATTTATGTATATAATATTTTTTGGTACAAGTATTTTACCATTTTGAAATTAAAATAGGGTGAGGTGATTTAGTTTAGTATGGCTGGGGGAAAAAAGAAAACCGCAACTAAAACTCAAAAAAAGAAAAATCAAAGCCAAATTAAAGTTACAGAAGAAATATATGCCTTAATAGCGATATGTGTTTCTTTAATTGTTATGTTTAGTTTATATACTGATAAAGCAGGATATTTAAGTGTTATATCAAGAACTCTCTTAATAGGACTTTTTGGAATAGGAGCTTTTTTTATTCCAATTTACATAATATATTTATGTACAAAGCTTTTCTTATTTAAAAGAGAGGTGTTATTTTCAAGAATAGGATTAGGAATAACCATAGCACTTATAACTAGTGTTTTACTTATTCAGACTGTGAATATAAACGATTATTATGTTCAGGGAAGTATATGGGGATCTATAAAAACTATATGGCATTCTCAAAGTGAATGGCATGGAGGAGTAGTAGGATTTTTAATTGTATTACCATTATATAAATTAGTAGGTAAAATAGGACTTTTTGTTATTTTTGTAACTTTATATCTTATATCTTCAATGCTTATATTCGATTATAATCTAGTTTCAATAAGAAATTTCTTTGGAGGTTTTAAGGAAAAAGCTTCTAAGGTTAAATTTGTGGATAAAAAGTATGAAAAAGATGATTATATTAATTTAAAGAAAAAAGATGGAGCTTCTGAAGGAAATAAAGAGAGTAAAAAAGATGATATTTCAGAGGATAACAATAAGATAAAAATATTAGACTTTATGAAAAATTCTTCTTTAAATGATATAGAAGATAATAAGAAGGAAAAAGATAATCAATTAAAGGATAATATTAAGATAAATGATTTTAAACAAGAGTCTAAAATGCCTAGAGACTTAAGTTTAGATAACACCATAATAGAGCAAAGAGGATTCAACTCAGAAAAAGCTAAGGAAGAAGAATCTATAGATAAAGAAATATCAAATAATATAGCTAGTAAAGGCTCAAGTGTAGGGGCTAGTTATGTTGCGCCAAATGCAGATTTATTAAATTTAAACAATAATAATGAATTAGATAAAGATGATAAAAAGGCATTATTAGCTAATGCTGCTAAACTTGAAGAAACTCTTATGAGCTTTGGTGTAGAGGCAAAAATACTTCAAGTTACAAAAGGGCCATCTGTTACTAGATTTGAACTTCAACCTAAGGCTGGTATAAAGGTTAGTAAAATAGTTAATTTAGCTGATGATATAGCTTTAGGATTAGCAGCTAAAGGGGTTAGAATAGAGGCACCTATTCCAGGAAAATCTGCCATAGGAATAGAAGTTCCAAATAAAGAGCAAACACCAGTTTTCTTTAGAGAGATTGTAGAATCTAAAGAATTTTTAGATAACAAGTTTAAGGTAGCTTGTGCTTTAGGAAAAGACATAACAGGTAAGGCTGTTGTTACAGATTTAAGTAAGATGCCTCACGTGCTTATTGCAGGGGCAACTGGTTCTGGTAAGAGTGTATGCATAAACACATTAATAGTAAGTATATTATATAAGTATTCTCCAGATGAAGTTAAGCTTTTAATGGTAGACCCAAAAGTTGTTGAATTAAATGTTTATAATGGAATTCCACACTTGCTAATTCCAGTAGTTACAGATCCTAAGAAGGCTGCTGCGGCATTAAACTGGGCTGTAAATGAAATGACTAGAAGATATAAACTTTTTGCAGATAATGGAGTAAGAAATATAGAATCATATAATGCTTTATATAATAAAGGAGAAGTTCCAGAGAAGCTTCCTTATATAGTTATTATAGTAGATGAGCTTGCAGACCTTATGATGGCTTGTCCTCATGATGTAGAAGATTATATTTGTAGACTTGCCCAAATGGCTAGAGCCGCAGGTATGCATTTAGTAATAGCTACTCAAAGGCCATCTGTAGATGTAATTACAGGGGTAATTAAGGCTAATATACCTTCTAGAATATCCTTTGCAGTTTCAAGCCAAATTGACTCTAGAACAATACTAGATTCAGCAGGAGCTGAAAAACTTTTAGGTAGGGGAGATATGTTATTCTACCCAGTTGGAGAGTCTAAGCCTCAAAGAGTTCAAGGAGCCTTTATTTCAGAGGAAGAAGTTGAACATGTTGTATCCTTTATAAAAGAGTCACAAAGGGATGCTCAGTATGAAGAAGATATATTAGAACATATAAACTCAGCAACTATTGCTTCAGAGGGAAATGGTGATGGTGATAGGGATGAACTTTTAGATGAAGCTATAGAAATCGTAGTTGAAAGTGGTCAAGCTTCAGCATCATATTTACAAAGAAGATTAAGAATAGGATTTAATAGAGCGGCAAGAATAATAGAAGAGCTAGAAGAATGTGGTGTTATTTCTAGAAGAGATGGAAGTAAACCAAGACAAGTACTTCTTAGTAAAGATGAATTAGAAAATATGAAATAAAAACTTGTTTAATTTAAAAAAGAGTTTTAAAATAAGAAATATATATTTAAACGTAGGAGGAAGTAGATTTGGCGAAATATAAGGTAGGAATGGTGAGTTTAGGTTGTGATAAAAATAGAGTTGACTCAGAAATCATGCTTGGAATGGTTCAGAATGAGTACGAACTTACTAATAATCCAAAGGAAGCTGACATAATAATAGTAAATACTTGCGGATTTATAGAAAAGGCTAAACAAGAATCCATAAACACAATATTAGATATGGCAAAATATAAAACAAGTCACAACTGTAAGTTACTTATAGCTACAGGCTGCTTAACTCAAAGATATGGTGATGAATTATTAGAATTAATGCCTGAAATAGACATAATGTTAGGTGTTAATGATTATGCTAAAATAAATGAAGCCATAATGAACTTTATAAATGGAAATAATGAAAAAGTAAAAGCTACAAATTACAGTGATGTATCAATTAATGAAGGATTAAGACTTATAACAACTGATAAAGCTACTGCATACTTAAGAATTGCAGAAGGATGTGATAATTTCTGTACTTATTGCATTATTCCTAAAATAAGAGGTAAGTTTAGAAGTAGAGCTTTAGAAAGTATTGTAGAAGAAGCGAAAAAACTAGCTGAAAATGGAGTGAAAGAGTTAATATTAATAGCTCAAGACACTACTAATTATGGCATAGATATATATGGTGAAAAGAAACTTCACTTAGTTTTAAGAGAGTTAGCTAAGATCGAAGGAATAGAGTGGATAAGAGTTCTTTATTGTTATCCAGAGGCTATATATGATGAACTTATAAAAGAGATCTCAGTAAATGATAAGGTATGTAATTATCTTGACTTACCTATACAACATATTAGTAATAATGTTTTAAAAAGAATGGGTAGAAAAACAACAAAAGAAGAGATAATAGGAAAAATTAATGATTTAAGAAAAAATGTTCCTAACATAGTTTTAAGAACTTCTTTAATAGTTGGTTTCCCAGGAGAATCTTGTGAAGATTTCAATGAACTAAAAGATTTTATAAAGACAATAAAATTAGATAAAGTTGGAGTCTTTACTTACTCAAGAGAAGAAGGAACACCTGCTGCTATAATGGAAGATCAAATAGATGAAGAAGTTAAAAAAGCTAGGGAAGAAGAAATAATGTTACTTCAAAAAGAAGTATCAGAAGAAATTAATAAAAACAAAGTAGGTAGAGAATATGATGTTCTTATCGAAAAGTTTAATGGAGAATATTATATAGGAAGAAGCTATGAGATGGCTCCAGATATAGATGGATGTATTTATGTGAAAGGAAATGGAGCTAAAAAGGACCAGTTCTGTAAAGTTAAAATTGAAAAGGCCTTAGAATATGATTTGGTAGGAGTTGTATGCAATGAATCTTGCAAATAAATTAACTTTAATTAGAATAATTTTAGTGCCCATATTCTTAGTATTTATAGCTTACCAAGACTTACCTTATGGGAGTGTAATAGCAACACTTATATTCATAATAGCATCTGTTACAGATCAATTAGATGGATATATTGCAAGATCAAGAAATCAAGTAACTAACTTTGGTAAGTTTATGGACCCTTTGGCAGATAAGCTACTAGTTACAGCAGCACTTATATCTTTAGTTGAATTACAATTAGTTCCTGCATGGGCAGCTATTGTAATAATAGCTAGAGAGTTTGCTGTTTCAGGTTTAAGAACCATAGCTGCATCAGAGGGGTTAGTTATAGCTGCTAGCTGGTGGGGAAAAATTAAAACTGTAATACAAATAATTGCCATAGTGCTTTTATTATTACAAGTAAATATAATTAATTCACCAGGGATTAAGGAATTAGTTGCAGGCAGCAGCTTTTTAAGAAATTTCTTTATATATGTTCCAGATATATTCTTATATTTAGCTGTTGCAATAACAATAATTTCTGGAGTAGATTACTTTAGAAAAAATAAAAATGTTATAAATACTTATAAATAATGTTTTAAAAGTCAAAAAATAGTCAATTATTAAGACATGAGGTTCTTTTAAGAACTTCATGTTGATGTTGACTTTTTTTTTGTATATATTATAATAATAGTAGAACTTATGTTCGGTTATTTAAGGAGGTTACGTATGGCAAATATAGATAAAGATAAATTAAAAGCTATTGAGATGGCTATGGGTCAAATAGAGAAGCAATTTGGAAAGGGATCAGTAATGAAACTTGGAGAGCAAGGAGCTCCTCAAATGGATGCTGTTTCTACTGGATGCTTAGATCTTGATATAGCTTTAGGAATTGGTGGAGTACCAAAAGGAAGAATTATTGAGATATATGGACCAGAGAGTTCTGGTAAAACAACAGTGGCTTTACATGTAGTAGCAGAGGCACAAAAATTAGGTGGAGCAGCAGCGTATATAGATGCAGAGCATGCTTTAGATCCAGTTTATGCAAAAAGATTAGGTGTTAATATAGATGATTTAGTAGTTTCACAACCAGATACAGGAGAACAAGCTTTAGAAATAACAGAAGCTTTAGTTAGATCAGGAGCTATAGATGTTTTAGTTGTGGACTCAGTTGCCGCTTTAGTTCCAAGAGCAGAAATTGAAGGTGAAATGGGAGATTCTCACGTTGGTCTTCAAGCTAGATTAATGTCACAAGCCTTAAGAAAGTTAACAGGAACAATTAACAAATCAAACTGCGTAGTAATATTCATAAACCAATTAAGAGAAAAAGTTGGTATAATGTTTGGTAATCCAGAGACAACACCAGGTGGTAGAGCGTTAAAATTCTATGCTTCAGTTAGAATGGATATAAGAAGAATAGATTCAATAAAACAAGGTGACGGAATAACTGGTAATAGAACAAGAGTTAAAATAGTTAAGAATAAGGTTGCTCCTCCATTTAAGCAAGCTGAATTTGATATAATGTACAATGAAGGTATATCAAAAGAAGGTAATATAGTAGACGTTGGAGTAAAAGAAAATATAGTACAAAAGAGTGGAGCTTGGTTCTCATATGGAGATATAAGATTAGGCCAAGGTAGAGAAAATGCTAAACAATATTTAAAAGAGAATCCAGCAGTTGCTTTAGATATAGAAAATCAAATAAGAGAAAAATATTCTCTTCCTTTAGCTAAGGCTGTTGAATCAACAAGTGTAGAAGAAAATACAGAAGAGTCTGTTGAAAGCTAATAAAAAAGATAAGGATTTCCTTATCTTTTTTTTATAATTTTATCACTTCTTAATAATTTTAATGTATGAATTTAAAGTTTTATGAATATGTTAACATTAATAAAATTTTAAAGCTTTTTTAGAATATAAAAAACTAAAAAAAGCACAATATAACTAGTATTATAAGAGAATAATTTTAGCTTTTTAGCATACAATATACGCAAGGGGTAACCTTGACATAAGTTTAAAATTACTATACAATAATAACAAATACTGGTTTATCATATTCAAAAAATTACAGTGAGAATAGTATGACACCTTTCTACGCGAAGTGTTTTTATAGAGAGAATAAGCGAGGAGGTGTTTATATGGTAGTAGGAATACTTATAGGAATAATAATATTAGGGGTAGTAGGGTTTATTCAATACACTCTTATACAAAAAGCTTCAAAAAATAGGGTGGAAAGCTTAGAAAAAGAAGCTAGTTTAACACTTGAGGAGGCTAAAAGAGAAGCTGAATCAACAAAGAAAGAAGCCATATTAGAAGCTAAAGAAGAGGTGCACAAACTAAGAGCAGATCTTGATAAAGAAACTCGTGACAGAAGAAATGAGATTCAAAGGTTTGAAAGAAGACTTATCCAAAGGGAAGAGTCATTAGATAAAAAAGGTGAAATGCTTGAAAAAAGAGAAGATAGCATAAACAAAAAATCTATAGAGATTCAAGAACTTGAAGAACGTGTACAAAATTTATACGGTGAACAAAGAGCTGAACTTGAGAGAATTTCAAATCTTTCAAGTGAAGACGCAAGAACATTATTATTAGATGAAGTAAGAAGAGAAATAAAACATGAATCAGCTATGCTAATCAAAGAACTTGAGACTAAGGCCAAAGAAGAAGCTGACAAAAAATCAAGAGAAATAATTACTACTGCTATTCAAAGATGTGCAGCAGATCATGTTTCTGAAACTACAGTACATGTTGTTGCCCTACCTAATGATGAAATGAAAGGAAGAATCATTGGTAGAGAAGGTAGAAATATAAGAACTTTAGAAACATTAACAGGAGTTGATTTAATAATAGATGATACTCCAGAGGCTGTTATTCTTTCAAGCTTCGATCCAATAAGAAGAGAAGTTGCTAGAATAGCTTTAGAAAAATTAATTGTAGATGGAAGAATTCATCCAGCTAGAATTGAAGAAATGGTAGAAAGAGCTATTAAAGATGTAGAAAATGACATTAAGGAAGAGGGAGAACAAGCAACTTTCGAAACTGGTGTTCATGGATTACATCCAGAAATAATTAAGCTTCTAGGAAGACTAAAGTACAGAACAAGTTATGGTCAAAATGTTTTAAAACATTCAATAGAGGTTTCATATTTAGCAGGATTAATGGCATCTGAATTAGGTTTAGATGTAAATCTAGCTAGAAGAGCAGGTCTTTTACATGATATAGGTAAAGGGGTTGACCAAGAATATGAGGGGCCTCATGCTGTTATAGGTGGAGAACTTGCAAAGAAATATCATGAATCACCAGCTGTGGTAAATGCTATAGCAGCCCATCATGGTGATACAGAAATGCAAACTCTTGAAGCCGTACTTGTTCAAGCAGCAGATGCTATATCAGCAGCTAGACCTGGTGCAAGAAGAGAAACTTTAGAAGCTTATATTAAGAGATTAGAAAAATTAGAAGAAATAGCTACTTCATATGAAGGTGTAGAAAAGTCATATGCCATTCAAGCTGGAAGAGAAATTAGAATTATGGTTAAACCAGATCAAGTTGACGATGCAGGGGCAATTGAGATGGCGAGAAATATTGTTAAGAAGATAGAAGAACAATTAGAGTATCCAGGTCAAATCAAGATAAATGTAATAAGAGAAACCCGTGCAGTTGACTATGCTAAATAAATGAATATGTAAAATACATTTTGGTTACAAAATGTATTTTTTTAATTAACTCTACTGAATGATTTCAGTAGAGTTTTCTTATTATTTAAAATAAAAATTAAAAATATTTTATCTATTTAAGAAGGAATTAGAGAGTTTATATAGAATATTATTAGGTAAAGGAAAACGTTAACTATAAATGTAAACGTATCCTAAAAAGGTCTAGGAGGTTTATATAATGGAAGTATTAAAGGTATCAACTAAATCAAATCCTAATTCAGTAGCAGGCGCACTAGCAGCTATAATAAAAGAAAGAAATACTGTGGAGATACAAGCAGTAGGAGCTGGAGCTATAAATCAAGCTGTAAAGGCTATAGCCATAGCAAGAGGCTTTGTGGCTCCAAGTGGAAAAGATATAGTTTGTATTCCTGCATTCACAGACATCGAAATTGATGGTGAAGAAAGAACAGCTATAAAGCTTATAATACAACCAAGATAAAGTTTATAGAGGAACTAAATTTGGTAAATAAATAGATACTGCTATGAGTATTTTAACTTATAGCAGTATTTTTTATTGGTTTACTTTAAATAATAAAAATGATATATTGGAAGCGTAATAAAATAAATTTAAAGCAGTAAAGAGGGGATTAGATGATATTATCTAGAAAAGCACAAAATATAGGGGCATCACTAACTTTAGCCTTAACAGCTAAAGCAGGTGAATTAAAAAAAGAAGGAATAGATGTAGTAAGCTTTGGAGTAGGTGAGCCGGATTTTAATACACCTAAGAATATAATAGAAGCTGCCACTAGAGCTATGGAAGAAGGAAAGACAAAATACACAGCCACATCTGGAATAGTAGAGTTAAAAGAGGCCATAGCAAGGAAATTACATGATGATAATGGACTTAACTATGGAACTAAAAATATAATTATTTCAACAGGAGCTAAACAATCTTTAGCCAATGTATTTATGGCGATTTTAAATCCAGGAGATGAGGTTATAATACCAGTACCATATTGGGTAAGTTATCCTGAGTTAGTTAAATTAAGTGATGGAGTTCCTGTTTTTATAGAAACAAAAAAAGAAAATGATTTTAAGGTTACTTATGACGAATTAAAATCAGTTTTAAGTGAAAATACAAAGGCAATAGTAATAAATTCACCAAATAATCCAACAGGAACAGTATATTCAAAAAAAGATTTAGAAGTTATTGCTAAATTTGCTGAAGAAAATGATCTTATAATAATTTCTGATGAAATATATGAAAAACTTATATATGGAAAAGAAGAGCATATAAGTATTGCTTCCTTAAGTGAAGATGCCTTCAAGAGAACAGTAGTTATAAATGGATTTTCTAAGGCTTATGCAATGACTGGATGGAGAATTGGATATGCAGCTTGTTATAATGAAGAGCTAATTAAGGTAATGAACAATGTTCAGAGTCATATGACATCAAATACAAATAGTATAGCTCAATTTGCTGCATTAGAAGCCTTAAATGGAGATCAAGAAACTATAAAGAATATGGTTAAGGAATTTAGTTTAAGAAGAGAGCTTATGATAGAACTTATAAGTGAAATTGAGGATCTTACTTTTATAGAGCCAAAGGGTGCCTTTTATGTAATGATTGATGTGTCTAAGGTTCTAAAAAAAGCTAATATAAAGGGTTCAATGGAATTTGCAAATCTATTACTAAAAGAGGAAAATGTTGTTGTAATACCTGGAATAGCTTTTGGGGAAGATAATTTTATAAGACTATCTTATGCTACATCTAAAGAGGAAATAATTAAGGGCTTAAAAAGAATAAAAGAATTTGTTAATAAACTTATGAATAGGGATTAATCTTTTCTTAAGTTGTTGAAATTTTCTAAAAAAATGAGTATAATTAAGAAGTTAGTATTATTAAATAACAAATAAAAGTAAAGAGGTGTTTATAATGGTAACTAAAGAAGTTATAGTTAAAAATTCAACAGGATTACATGCTAGACCAGCAACTTTACTAGTAAAAAAAGCTTCAGCTTTCAAATCAGACATAAGCTTAGAGTACAATGGAAAAAAAGCTAATGTTAAGAGCTTAATCGGAGTTTTATCATTAGGAGTTTCTAAAGATGCTAATGTTAAGGTTATCGCTAGTGGTGATGATGAAGCTTTAGCAGCTGAAGAAATAGCTAAGTTAATCGAAAATTTAGAAGAGTAATCTTCGTAAAAGGATTCCTAGTGGAATCCTTTTATTTTTATAAATTTAGTCTAGTAATTTTTTATGATTTTTCAAAAACTATAAATAAAATACGTATATTAAAGTCTAAGTTGTAGGAGATTTATGAATAATAAAGGCAAAAACACGAATGATAGATAAAAAATAGATAAATTTATTTATAATAAACTTATCTTATGATATAATAAATTTAAATTATCATTTCTACTTTAGGAGGGTACAAAGTGAAAAATTTATATAGCACACCATTGAATTCAAGATATGCGTCAAAAGAAATGTCATATATTTTCTCAGATGATATGAAATTCTCAACATGGAGAAAATTATGGGTTGCTCTTGCAGAGGGTGAAAAAGAATTAGGATTAAATATAACTGACGAGCAAATAGAAGAGCTTAAAAGTCATATTTCAGATATAAATTACGAAGAAGCAATAAAAAAAGAAAAAGAAGTTAGACACGATGTTATGAGTCACGTTTATGCATATGGACTTCAATGTCCTTCAGCAAAAGGTATCATACATTTAGGAGCAACAAGCTGCTATGTTGGAGATAATACAGATGTAATAATAATGAGAGATGCATTATTATTAATAAAGAAAAAAATAGTTGCAGTTTTAAATAATTTAAAAAGATTTGCTTTAGAATATAAGGATATGCCTACTCTAGGATTTACTCATTTCCAACCAGCACAGCTTACTACTGTAGGTAAGAGAGCTACGTTATGGATGCAAGATTTAGTAATGGATATGGAGAACATAGATTTTCTATTATCAACTTTAAAATTAAGAGGAGTAAAAGGAACTACTGGTACTCAAGCAAGCTTTATGAATCTTTTTGAAGGTGATGAAGAAAAGGTTAAGGCTTTAGATAAAATCGTTGCAGAAAAAATGGGATTTAAAAAGAGTTTTGGAGTTACAGGTCAAACTTATCCAAGAAAATTAGATTCTATAATTTTAAATACATTATCAGAAATTGCACAAAGTGCATATAAATTCTCAAATGACTTAAGATTACTTCAAAGTATGAAAGAAATAGAAGAACCATTTGAAAAGAATCAAATAGGGTCATCAGCTATGGCATATAAGAGAAATCCTATGAGAAGTGAAAGAATGGGAGCATTAGCTAGATATGTTATAGTAGATGCCTTAAATCCAGCTATTACGGCTTCAACTCAATGGTTTGAAAGAACATTAGATGATTCAGCTAATAAGAGAATTGCAGTAGCAGAAGCTTTCTTAGCTTTAGATGGAGTTTTAAATCTTTATATAAATATTGCTGAGAATATGGTAGTTTATGATAAAGTTATTGAAGCTCATGTAAATCAAGAATTACCTTTCATGGCAACTGAAAATATAATGATGGAATCAGTTAAAAAAGGCGGAGATAGACAAGAGCTTCATGAAAGAATAAGAGTTCATTCTATGGATGCTGCTCAAAGAGTTAAAGGAGAAGGGCTTAATAATGATTTAATAGAAAGAATAATAAATGATCCTTCATTTAATCTTTCTAAAGAAGAAATTATAGCTATAATAGATCCAGTTAAATTTGTTGGTAGAGCTCCAAGCCAAGTTGTAGAGTTTATTGATGAGTATGTAAACCCTATAATAGAAGCTAATAAGGATGCAGCTAGCTTAAGTAGTGATATAACAGTTTAATATAATTTAGAGCTATTAAAGATTTATCTTTAATAGCTCTTTTTTATGGAAACAATTAAAAAATTCATAAAAATATTTATGAATTTTTACTTTAAGTTTTCATATAACTTTTGGATTAAAAAAATTATAAAGATAAAAACAATATTTAACATTTATAATAAAGAATAAATTTTTATGTTATATTAAATTAATTTGTTAAAAAAATTTAAAGAACACATGTTTGAGACTCTTAAATCTGGTCAATACTTTAGATAAATTATAATCAAGGAGATGAAAAGCATGAATAAAGTGGATCTTATTGGAAGAGTTGCTACTAAAATTGAAGTTAAGGAATCTAAAAATAAGAAAAAATATGTTAGATTTAGAATAGCTGTTAATAGTTTTAATGGAAGAGAAGAAACAACTACTTTTTTAAGTGTAATTACTTGGAGTAAATCTACAGTGGATTTCTTAGAGAAATTTGTGAACATAGGAGACTTAGTCTCTGTAAGTGGAGAAATAGTAGAAAGTAGATACGAAAGTGAAAGTGGAGAAGTTAGATATTATACAAATATACAAACTTCTAATATAAATCTTCTTAATAAAGCAAAAGAAAAAGAGATTTCATAGTAAAGAAAAAAAGATATATTGTGAAAATATATCTTTTTATTTTGCTTCTAAAAGTTTTGTGAAATAATTTCTTGGAATTAATCCTTTTTTTATACCATTTATAACAGTAAGATAAGTTGCTGCTGTATCAAATCTAGCATCATGATAGTTTCCACTACCTTGGAAATACTTATTAGCAGTTTCACTTATTTCAGAATCAGTTATATTTAAGTGTTTGATTACTTCTTCAAGTTTAGGATTTTTATAATCTCCAGTAGGTCTTAATATTTTACAAATATCTTTATAATATTTCATAGTACAAAATACGTTGTTAGGTTCAAAGAACTCTCCAAGACCTAGTAATTCATGTTTTAAGAATTTAATATCAAACTGAACGTTATGACCTATTATAAAATCTGCTTCTAAGAAGTCATTTATAAAATCAGCATAAAGATCTTCAAAGTACATCCCTTCACTTAATTCATATAATTTCTCTAAAGAAAAACCATGGATTCTTTCAGCTTCTGGTTCCATTTCATCAACTGTAAAGAATATATTTTTACCTATTGTTTTTTGAGGTTTAGTTGAAGTGTCTACAAGGATATAACTAAGCTGACATATGCTTCCAGGTTTGACTCCTGTAGTTTCTGTATCAAAAAAAAGTAATTTCATTATTTAAGGCCTCCCATATTCTAATGTCCATATAATAGTATAAACTAAAATTTTTATTAATAAAATCTAATTTAAAATTTATATATTATAGATTATAGAAATTTTGATTATAAAATATCAATATTTAAGAATTATATTGAGTATTCTTAAATATTAATATATAAACAAATGAAAATCAAGTTTGATTATTATAGCTGTATTATTCTAAAGGAGTGATTGTTTTGAAGAAAACTTATATATTAGATACCAATGTATTGCTATATTCACCAGGAGCTATATATTCATTTGAAGATAACAATGTTATTATTCCAGAGGTGGTTCTAGAGGAATTAGACAATATTAAAAAAATGAATAATGATTTAGGAGCTAATGCTAGGCATGTTGCAAGAGAATTAGATAAACTTAGATTAAGTGGGTCATTAAGCGAAGGAGTTAATTTACCTAAAGGCGGAAAGCTTAAGGTGGTTACTAACTTTTATAATACTGAAATACCAGAAGCATGGAATATAAGCAAGCCTGATAATAGAATAATACAAATTTGTAAGGCCTTAAAGGAAAAGGGAGAAGATGTTTGTTTAATAACTAAGGATATATTTGAGAGAATAAAGGCTGATACTGTTGGCATAAAATCAGAGGATTTTTATGAGGTTGTAGTTCCAGAATTTGAAGAACAATATAGTGGAAGAATGGAAGTTTACACAAGTTCTGAATGCTTGAGTAAATTCTTTAAAAATAAAGTTATGGAGAAAAAAGATTTAACTTCCTATGATGAAGAAAATAAGTGCTATGTGGAACCAAAATTAGAGATTAATCAATTTTTAATAATACACTGTAATGATAATGATAAACAAACTGCCTTAGGAAGATTTGATGGAAAAGTTATAAGACCTTTACTTTATAAAGATAACAATAATATTATGGGAATAAGTCCTAGAAATGTTGGCCAAAAATTTATGCTAGAATGTTTGAGTATGGATGCTAAAAATGCACCTTTAGTAATTATAAAGGGGCCAGCAGGAACAGCAAAAACTTTATTTTCATTAGCTGTTGGATTACAAAAGATATTAGAAGAGGAAAGTGGACAATATAGAAGGATTTTAGTTTGTAGACCTAATGTAACAATGGATGAAGAAATAGGGTATTTGCCAGGAACTGAGCAAGAAAAAATAGCTCCATTTATGAGACCTATATATGATAACTTAGAAATTTTAATAGATTCAGAT
Organism: Clostridium sp. 16K-1-R1; assembly: GCF_023921145.1. Classification (NCBI taxonomy): domain Bacteria; kingdom Bacillati; phylum Bacillota; class Clostridia; order Eubacteriales; family Clostridiaceae; genus Clostridium; species Clostridium sp. 16K-1-R1. The sequence continues at coordinate 2,159,444 of NZ_CP046515.1, read as the reverse complement.
GAGAAAGAAAGATATTCAAATGAGAGAGAGCTAAATGATAAAATAGAGGAACTTTTTGAAAGAAAGATAATAACAACAGAGGCTGTGGCTTATTTAAGAGGAAGAAGTATAATAAAGAATTGGATTATAATAGATGAAGCACAAAACTTAACACCAAAGCAGGTTAAAGCAATTATAACAAGAGCTGGAGAAGGATCAAAAATAATACTAGTTGGAGATCCAGAGCAAATAGATCAAGCTTTCTTAGATTCAAGAAGTAATGGACTTTGTTATGCTTCAGAAAAGATGAAAGGAAGTCATCTTTGCTACCAAGTTACCTTAAAATATGATGAATGTGAGAGAAGTGAATTGGCTTATGAAGCTGCAAAAAGATTATAATATTTAGAATTTTAAGAGGTTTCTTACTCCTAAATAAGGAGGAAAGGAACCTCTATTTTTAAATGTTTAGAGAAATATATAATCTTATTTGTAGAAAAATATTCTGATATAAAAATTAAAATTAATAAATTATTAAGTTTACTGAATAATAAATTCAAGAAATTTATGGTATAATTTAAAATACAAAATAAGGAGGTCTTGATTATGCAATTTTTATTAGATGCGTTTCTTAGTATTCCAGCAATATTAATAGCTTTTTCAGTAAAAGAGTATACTCGTGCTAAAATGGCAGATAAATTAGGAGATAAATCACCAAGGTTTAAAGGGGAATTAACCTTAGATCCATTAAAGCATGTTGATATAGCTGGTGCCTTAATGATGGCTTTCTTTGGATTTGGTTGGAGTAAATCTGTAGAGATAAATAAATATGCATTTAAAAATCCAAAGAAGGATGCTCTTAAAGTTAACATAGCTGCATGGCTTTCAAACTTAGTTGTTGCCATAATTGGAGTAATACTTACAAGTTTATACTTAAGATTTTTTGGTTTAAGAGGAGATCTTTCTCAAATTATATTTTTAATGTTACAATATATAATAATATTAAATGTAAACTTCTTTGTATTTAATATATTACCACTTCCAGGACTTGACTGTTTTAGAATTTTAGAGGATCTTAAGCCTCAATTATTCTATAAGCTATCTGGAATAGTATATCAATATTATTACCCTATACTTATAGTTATAATACTTCTTGGAAGATATGTATTAGCTATACCATCTCAATTGGTTATGGCTTTTGTATATTCTATAGGTTTATTTATTTAATCATAATTTGAAATTTATAATACTTTAATTAGATTAGGTTTATAATTTGAAAATAACTCTTGATTTATAAGTTATTTTCAAATTTAATATCTAATCTAATTTTTTTTATGGAAAGATAATTGAAATAAAATGTAAAAATATGGTAATATATAGAGGGGTGAGAATATGATAAGAATGTCTAAAAAAATTAAAGTAATTTTAGCCTCTCTACTTATTGTTTGTTCTGTTTTAGTAATAAATAGTATTATAAGCAATAATGTTGTAACGACAAAGGGAGCTAGTATTGATGAAAAAGAAGTAATTAAGGAGAATGATAAAAAGGGATTTTTTAATAGGTTTAGCTTAGGAAGAAAGGTTAATATAAGTGCTGTAGGAGACATAATATTACATGATGAACAAATATGGTCTGCATATAATGAAGAAAATAAGGCCTATGATTTCATGAATAATTTTAAGTATGTAAAGAACTTCATAGAAAAAAGTGATATAGCCTATGGAACAATTGAGGGAACTTATGCTGGAGAAGAAATAGGGTATTCTGGATATCCTAATTATAATGGGCCAGATTCCATGATAGATGCCTTAAAAGATACGGGATTTGATATTATAAATGTAGCAACGGATCATTCTTTAGATAAGGGAGTAGAGGGAGCTAGTAAAACTGGAGAAAAAATAGATAAAGATATGACTTCTATTGGGAATAAGAAGTATATTATTAAAAAGGTAAAGGGAATAGAAATAGGATTTACTTCTTATACTTATGAGAGCAAAGAGGGAGAGTTAAATGGTCATAAAATTCCCGAAGATATGAATTTAAATACTTTTTCTTATAATAAATTAGATAATGGACTAGAGGAGATGAAGGCCTTAGTAGAAGAGATGAAGAATGAGGGAGCAGAGTTTATAGTCTTTGGAATGCACTGGGGTGTAGAGTATAAAACTGAGCCTAGTAAATATCAAGTGAAAATTGCTGAAGCCTTAAATGAATATGGAGTTGACTTAATATTAGGAAGTAATCCTCATGTTGTACAACCTATAGAAGAAATAGAGGGGGAAAATGGAAATAAGACTTTAGTAGCTTATTCTTTAGGTAATTTTATATCTAATCAAAGACTAGAGACTATGGGAGATAGAAGAACAGCTGATGGTGTTATATTAAATTTAACCTTAGATAAGAGTAGAAAAGGGGTTAAAATAGAGAAATGGGATTACACTCCAACTTGGGTATATAAAATTCCAAGAGAAAATAAAAAATCAGATTATTATATATTACCAGTTGAAGAGACTTTAAATAGTGAAGAAGGAAAAAAACTAGATCAGGAAACATTAAATCAGTTAAATAAGTCTTTAGAAGCAACTAAATCTATAGTAGAGAAATAAAGTCTATTGGAAAGTAGAGTACTTTAAGCTTAAATAAATTTAGGGATGTAAGTTAAAAAAAAGTTTATGGGAGAATAATTTCCCATAAACTTTTTTATTTAGGCTTTTTCAATAACTAGATTTTTATTATAAACTTCTTCAAAGACTTTAGAACTTCTTCTAGCTTGACGAAGCTCTAATTCTAAATCATATTCAGAATAAAGTTTTAAATTAACAGTATCTTCATTAATTATCACATCAACATTTTCTACATGGCCAGTTAATCCTCTGTCTAAGCCTTCAGCAAGCTTAAGAATAACTCCTAAATACTCTACATGTTTTACATCTAATCTATTTATTATAGTTGAATATTTAGCAATTGGAGCTTGGAAAGAGTTATTTCTATGGTAAGCGGCACATAAGGCACTTAATAATATTTCTTTATGAGTTAATCCACTTATATGAGAGTTTAAAATAATATAAAATGAGTGTACATGGTGATCATAATATCTTATGCTTATACCACAATCATGAAGTAAGGAGGCTGTTTTTAATATATTCTTAAATTCATCTCCTAAATGATGAAGTGGTTTTAACCCTTCAAATAGTGAAAAAGCAAGTTTACATACATTTTGAGCATGAGGAATATTTATGTTTAAAGTATCCATAATTCCCTTTAAACTTACATCTAAAATATCATCATAAGTATGGAATCTATCTATTATATATTCATATATAAGTCCTTCTCTAAGACCACGACCACATATTATTACTTCATTAGTATTTGTGAAGCTTAAAATTTCTTTTATTAAGTCTGTAGAAGCAACTATGACATCAGCTCTAGATGGAGAAAGTCCTTCAATTTTTTGTCTCTGACGAAGATTTTTACTTTTTAGTAGATGAAACATCTCATCAATATCATAGTCATAAAGAACATAATTATGAACTATATCAATAGGATATCTTTTTCTACGTCTATCAATTTTTCCTAGGTTTCTGAAAGAACCTCCAACACCTATAACAGATTTAAATGAATTATCTTTAAGCCAATCTATTTTTTCAAGGTGTTCTTTAATATAATTAACACAGTTTGTATTATTTTCATATCCAATCATGTCGTTTAATTGGAATAAGGATGTTAAAGTTACATATCCAAAGGGTAGAGTAACTTCTTTATAAATTTCGTTGTTTTTTAACCAACATAAGTGAGTGTTATTTCCGTTTATATCTAAAAGAAGAGAATTATCTATATAAAGAGAATTTTTAGCTCCTAAAAAGTTATAATGAATTTCTTCTTCATTAGATAATATTCTAAGGTCTAATCCAAGTTCTTTTTTTATTATTTCTTTAAGATTAATTTTTTCATCTACATTTTTAATGCTTTCTGAACCTATAAGTATAATTTTTGATGCACCACAAGATATGCACATAGATTTAAAAGCTTTTATAGATGAGATTGTAAGCTTAATTTTCTCTTCGTCTAAAACAGAGCAAGCGAAGAAATCAGAGCCAAGTCTTATATGCTCTTTTAATTCATCAATTATTTTAAAATATCCAGACTTCTCAACTTCAGCAAGTGTTAATCTTACAGAGTTAGAGCCTATGTCTATTACTCCTATTCTATCCATTTCTTTTCCCCTCTACTTGTTTAAAATATAATTTGATTATAATACTGATACTATAGAATTTCAAAGAAGTTTTCAATGGATATTTCAAAATAAAATATTATTCATAATAAATGAAAGATGATATTGACAGGGTTTAAGGTAAAATACTATAATAAGTTAAGAAAATATAATATAAAAAGTCTGTGAAGAGAAGAGTAGTCTTTATGATTTCTTAAGCGAGTAAGGGATGGTGTAAGCCTTATAGAATAGTTTAGATGAAGAGAGCCTCTGAGATTGCATTTTAATAACTAGTAAATTTATTAAAGTGTCGCTTATGCGTTAAATTATAAAGTGGGTTTTTAACCAATTAGAGTGGTACCGCGGATATATCCGTCTCTTTGTTACAAAGAGGCGGTTTTTTATATTGTAAATAAATTTATATTTTGGCAATAATGTCATTATAATATATGTTTTAAAAAAGAGATAAAATAAGGAGGACAATTATGGATTACAAAAAGTTAGTTGCAGAAAGAATTAAAGAACATGTTGATCTAGAATTAGAAAACATAGAAAAACTTATAGAAATACCACCTAAGCCAGAAATGGGAGACTTTGCATTCCCTTGCTTCCAATTAGCAAAGGTTATGAGAAAAGCTCCTAATATGATAGCAGCTGAATTAGCTGAAAAGATAAATAAAGAGGGATTTGAAAGAGTAGAGTGTTTAGGACCTTACTTAAACTTCTTTGTTGATAAAGTAGCTTTCTCAAAAAATATAATAAGCAAAGTTTTAGAAGAAGGAGATAAATATGGTTCTTCTAAAATAGGAGAGGGAAAAAATGTTGTAGTTGAATATTCATCACCTAACATAGCTAAGCCTTTCCACGTTGGACATTTATTCACAACAGCTATAGGACATTCATTATATAGAATGTTAAACTTTGAAGGATATAATCCAATAAGAATAAATCACTTAGGAGACTGGGGAACTCAGTTTGGTAAGTTAATCTCAGCTTATAAAAGATGGGGAAATGAAGAAGCTTTAGAAGAGGCTCCAATAAATGAGCTTTTAAGAATATATGTTAAATTCCATGATGAAGCTGAAAATAATCCAGAACTTGAAGATGAAGGAAGAATGTACTTTAAGAAGCTTGAAGATGGGGATCAAGAAGCTGTAGCTCTATGGGAAAGATTTAAAGACTTATCTTTAAAAGAATTTAATAAGATATATGATATGTTAGGCGTAGATTTCGATTCTTGGGCTGGAGAAAGCTTCTATAATGATAAGATGGATACAGTAGTAGAAGAATTAGAAAAGGCTAATATATTAACTGAGAGTAATGGTGCTAAGGTTGTAATGTTAGATGAATACAATATGCCACCTTGTATAGTTGTTAAATCAGATGGAGCATCAATATATGCTACAAGAGACTTAGCAGCAGCTAGTTATAGACATAAAACATATAACTTTGATAAATGTATATATGTAGTTGGTAAAGACCAAATATTACACTTTAACCAAGTATTCAAAACATTAGAATTAGCAGGTAATGAATGGGCTAAAAACTGTGTACACATTCCATTTGGATTAGTTAAGTTCGCAGATAGAAAGCTTTCAACAAGAAAAGGTAATGTAGTTTTACTTGAAGACTTATTAAACGAAGCTATAGATAAAACAAGAGAAACTATAGAAGAAAAGAACCCACAATTAGAAAATAAAGAGGAAGTAGCTAAGAAAATAGGTATAGGAGCTATATTATTTACTTACTTAAAGAACTCAAGAGAAAGAGATATAGTTTTCGATTGGAAAGAGATGTTAAGCTTTGAGGGAGAAACTGGTCCATATGTTCAATACTCATATGCAAGAGCTAAGAGTATATTAAGAAAAGCTGAAGAACAAAATATAACAGCTGAGCCAGATTTCACAAAGTTAACTTCAAAAGAAGAATTTGAATTAGCTAAAACTTTAGATGGATTACAAAAGGCTGTAGTTTTAGGAATAGATAAGTTAGAACCTTCAGTTGTAACTAGATATTCAATAGAAGTAGCTAAGGCTTTCAATAAATTCTACAATAATCATACAGTTTTAAATGTAGAAGATGAAGGATTAAAGGCTGCAAGACTTGAACTTATAAAAGCTACTGCTCAAGTTATTAAAAATGCTTTATTCTTAATAGGAATAGATGTAGTTGAAAAAATGTAATTTATAATAAAAAATAACCAATTCCATTTGGAATTGGTTATTTTTTTACTTCTTATTATCTTTCCTACTAGGACAACTTCCTTTAGAAGCACATCCACTGCAACCACTACATTGTCCTTTAGATGATTTTTTGAAGTTTTTGTATAATATAAACACAACAGCTATTACGATTAAAGCTGTAATAAGAATTTCCATTTAAAACACCTTCTTTAAAAGATTAATAAACCGATATGATAAATTATGAAGGCACTTATCCAAGCAACTAGGAATTGGAATATTACTGATAAAATTGTGAACTTACCACCATATTCTTTTTTCATAACACCTACAACACTTATACATGGTGTATAAAGTAATACAAATACCATGAATGAGTAAGATGAAAGTGCTGTAAAGAATTGAGGTAACATATGAGTTAAATCACCTTTATAAATAACTTCCATTGTTGATATTATAGTTTCTTTAGCCATTAAACCAGTTAATAATGAAACAGAAGCTTGCCAATCTCCAAATCCTAATGGAGCAAATATTGGAGCTATAAATGAACCTATGTTATATAAGAAACTATGAGTTATATCCTCAACCATTCCAGTAAAGTTAAAGCTTTGAAGGAACCAAATAACAACACTCATTGCAAAGATAATAGTTCCAGCTTTCTTTAAGAAGCTCTTTGATTTATCCCAAAGTTGAGCTAATACAGATCTAACTTCTGGTACTTTATATTCAGGAAGCTCTATAATGAATGGTTCTTCATCTTTCTTGAATAAAGTATTTTTAAATACTAAGCCTAATATGAAAGCTACTAATATACCTAATATGTATAAAGATGCAACAACCATAGATGCATTATCTGGGAAGAATAATCCAGCAAATATTACATATACAGGTAGTCTAGCATTACATGACATAAATGGTGCTAAAAGAGCAGTAAGTTTTCTATCCTTTTCGCTTTCTAAAGTTCTAGCTGACATAATAGCAGGAACTGTACATCCAAATCCTGTTATCATAGGAAGGAAAGCCTTTCCTGAAAGTCCTATTTTTCTCATGAACTTATCCATTAAGAAAGCAACTCTAGCCATATATCCACTGTCTTCTAATATTGCTATACATAAGAATAAAGCTAATATTATTGGTAATAAGACTATAATTCCACCTACACCGGCTACGATACCATCAACAAGTAATGATTGGAACCATGGAGCCGTACCTGATAATAGATCACTTAAGTATGGCATGAAAGTATCACCTAAGAATCCATCTAAAGCGTCTGAAATAGGTTGTCCAACCCATGAGAATGTAAATTGGAATACAAAGTACATAAGTGCTATAAATAATGGGTATGCAAGCCATGGATTTAAAAATACTTTATCTAACTTATCAGTTAAAGTAGTTGAAGAATTACCTGATCTATTAAAGCAGTCTGATAATTTATCTTCAATAAATTTATAAGTATGAGCCTCATCCTTAAATGAGTAAGTATTTTTATCTAAATATTTTTCGAAATTACCTTTATTTAAGAATTCTTTAACCTCATCTAAACCTTCTTTTTTAGATGCTGTTATAGGAATTACTTTAAGATTAAAAGCCTTTTCTAATTTTTTAGGATCAATTTTAATTCCTTTTTTCTCAGCGATGTCATTCATGTTAAGAAGCAATACTATTGGCTTCTTAAAGTCTTTAAGTTGCATAGTTAAATATAGGTTTCTATCTAGGTTAGAAGCATCTACTATATTTAATATTAAATCAACATCTCCAGATTCTAAGAATTTTTTAGATACTTTTTCTTCGTTTGAGAAGGTATCTAAAGCATATATACCAGGTAAATCCACTATTTTGTTAGAGTTGAAAAATCCTTCCTTTTTATCAACTGTAACACCTGGCCAGTTTCCTACATGTTGGTTAGACCCTGTTAAGGCATTAAAAAGAGTAGTTTTACCAACATTAGGATTACCGAGTAAGGCTATTGTTGTCATTAGTTTTCCCCCTAATTAAATTATTCTATTTTATTTATTATTTTAAAATTATATTTTTAGCATCTTTCTTTCTGATTGCTAAATCAAATCCTCTTAAATTTACTATTAATGGATCGCCAAGTGGAGCCACTCTTTTAAGTTTAACTTCTGTTCCTTCTATGCATCCTAAAGCAAGAAGTCTTTTAGCTAAACCATCGTGTCCGCATATTTTATCTACAATACCAGCTTGGCCTATTTTTAAATCATATATACTCATCTTAAGCACCTCACTAATGAAAATCATTATCAAATTCATCTAAATTATATCAAGTTACCTGGAATTTGTCAATTGATAAATTCTATTAATTAAAAATTTAATTAATATTTATTAATACTTAACGAAATAATGATATAATGATATAATATTTTTGTTATAAGTTTATATAAGAAAAGAGTGATAGAGTGATCATAAAAGAGCATGAAATAGATATAAATGATTTAGATCTTAGTAATGCCCTATCTTTTAATGAAAATTATGATATATATAAACAGGCTGTATATTTTGATTTAGAACACTATGTATATAAGAAACCAAAGTGCATAGGAGTTTTTGGTGCTGGATATTTTGATGAAGAGAAATCAAAATTCATTACTACTCAGTACATGATAGAGCATAAGGGAGAAGTGAGAGATATTCTTTACTTAGCAAAGAAATATTTTATAATGGTTGCAGCAGAGAAGAAGAAGAAATACATAGTAACTTTTTCTGGAAATAATGACTTTACAGTTATAAATTATTTGTTTGATAAATATGGGATAAACTTTGATTTTAATAATTACTTTAGATCTGTTGATATACAGAAAATTTATGAGCATACTTTTAAGCAAGGGATAGGTCTTAAAGCTTTGGAAAAGAAATTTGGAATTGAAAGAGAAGGTGATGTTCTTTCAGGATCAAATTTAGCAAAAACATTCCATAAGGTTTTAAAGGATAAAGATTATTTTCAAAGAATGCCAAAAGAAAAAGTTGAAAAGATACTTGTCTATAATGAGCAAGATGTTGTAAATTTATTTTACATATTATTAAGTTGGAAAAAGATATTAGTTAATTTAGAAGATAGTGAAAGTAAAAAAAGTGAAAAGTAATAGTTTATTATAGTAAATAAAACTATAAAAACTAAAGGCACCAATAATTGGTGCCTTTAGTTTTTATGCTTTTTTATAGATTTTCCATCAGAGGTTAAAATAATAGTTCCATCTTCATCTGTTCTAAAAATCTTAGTTTTATAGGAAGATAATTTTTTTAGGGTTTCTTTTGCTGGATGTCCATATGAATTATCTAGCCCTGAAGAAATTACAGCTATTTTAGGAGAAACTTCTTTTAAAAAGGAATCTGTTGAAGAAGTTGTACTTCCATGATGTCCTACCTTTAACACATCTGACTTTAAATTTTCATTTGATTTAACTGCTTCCATTTCTGCTTCAGTCTCTGCATCTCCAGTAAACAAAAAAGAGGTTTCACCATAATATATCTTAAGGATAGGTGAGTAGTTATTTATGTTTTCATACTCTTTATTAGAAGGAGAATAGATTTCTATTTTAGTGTTCTCACCTAAATCTATAGGAAGAGATTTTGATTTAGATAGGGTATTTATATTGATATCCTTTTCTTTTAGTGCAGTTACCATGCCTTTAAATACATCAGTATTTTCTGTTACTTTAGGTGCAAAAAAGTGGTTAACATGAAATTTTTTAATAATAGATTCCATACCTCCAATATGATCAGCATGGGGATGAGTGGCTATTATAAAATCAAGCTTTTTAATTCCAAGGTTTTTTAAATATTTTACTAGAGGCTTAGTAGATTCAGGAGTACCTGCGTCTATTAAAAGATTTTTACCATTGCTTTGAATTAAAGCAGAATCTCCTTGGCCTACATCTATATAATGGACTGTAAAATTTTCATTTGGAATTGAATATGAAGTAGAATATAAAAATATTGATGTTACTAGTATAAATATTAAAAATAAACTAACTTTTTTAGAGGTGATTTTCAATTAAAAAACTCCTTTGAAAATAATTAATCATATAATGGATTATTAACAGATAATTAAAGGAATAAACTTTAATTTGTAAATTTTATAATTACAATTAAAATAAATAATGAAAGATTTTGGAAAGATACAACTTTAGTGATATAATTAAATTGGAGATATTCATCTTTAAACTTGTAAAAAGTAAAAGGGGGCTTAATAATGAGAAAAGAATTTTGCTTAAAGCATGGAAAAGTAACTATGAACTTTACTGCAAAGTATTGTGATAGTTTTGAATCCATAATAAATAGCGAAGGGTTTAGAAAAGTTTTAGAAACTTATTTGAAAAAAACTAAAAATAAGAAGAGTCATAATTTTAGATTCTTAAGTGAAGCCATAGGTACTGAAGATATAAAGGTTATATCTAGGTACTTAATAAGTACATTAAAACTATTATCTATGATGGGGGCTGATGAGGTACTAGTTGTTAATGATGCTTTTGAAGGTTTACTTGAGGATAAGAAATCTTTTGCTAATATTATAGATGATGTTTATTCATTCTGGAGAAAATTAGAAAGATACACTGTTATCCAAAATAATAAAGTAAAAGATGGTATTGCAGCAGTTGGATTTGTAGATGCTAATAAAAGTTTTAATGATTTAATTTTAAGATTTTATAGAAGACTTCAAAAGAATCTATTAGGAAGTATGCCTAACATACTTAGACAGGTTTCTGCTGGTGGAAATGCAAGTATTATGGTGAGTAATTTAATATGGCCAAGTCCAAGAGAATATTCCATACTAGATCATATTCCATTTATAGATGCAATATCCTTAGAAGCACCATTTATAACTTATCCAAGTAAGAATACTAGGGATGGTATATTCTTAGAAACAAGTGAAAATCCCTTAAGTGGATCTCATATAAATAGTGAAGAATGGTTTTGTTATCCTGCTAAGGTAGGGGAATTATTAGCATATGTATATTTTCATAGAGATTTTATGTCTCATGGAATAAGTTTATGTAATTTGTTTGATTTAGCAACTGTAGAGGAATGTAGAGGGGTAAAACCAGATATTATTTATGTTTTCGGAGCTAAGGATGATGATGATGAATTAAAAACTTGTTTCTATGATGATGAAAAAAATAATATAATGCTAGGGTATGCTAATTATAGTAAAGAAATAGATTACTTTGGATATATGAAAAAAATGATATTAACTCTTCACAATATAATAATGATAAAAAGAGGATATATGCCTATTCATGGAGCTATGGTCAACGTGGTTCTTAAAAATGGAAAAGAAGCTAATATTGTAATAATGGGTGATAGTGGAGCAGGAAAATCTGAAAGTTTAGAAGCCTTTAGAGCCTTGAGTGAAGAATATATAAGCGATATGACCATAATTTTTGATGACATGGGTGTATTTAAAAATGTAGATGGCATAATTAAGGGGTATGGAACTGAAATAGGAGCCTTTGTAAGGCTTGATGACTTAGATCAAGGGTATGCTTTTAAGGAAATTGATAGAAGTATATTTATGAATCCTGATAAGATAAATGCTAGACTTCTTATGCCAGTATGTAAGTATGACGATATAATAAGGGGATATGATGTAGATCTTTTCCTTTATGCTAATAATTATGATGGAGTAGATGAGGGAGAAAAATCTATTGAATATTTTAATAATCCAGAGGAAGCTAAGAAAATTTTTAAAGCTGGTGCTAGAATGGCAAAGGGAACAACTACTGAAAATGGCTTAGTGGAATCATATTTTGCTAATCCTTTTGGACCAGTGCAAAAGAAAGAAGAAATGGATTTAATAATAGATAAATATTTTGAAGATATGTTTAATAATAAAGTGAAAGTTGGACAAATAAAAACTTGTTTAGGAGTTTTAGGTTTTGAAAAGGAAGGACCTAAAAAAGCAGCCATAGAACTTTTTGATATAATTGAAAAAATGTAAAAGCTAAATCCCTATTAGAGATTTCTAATAGGGATTTAGCTTTATTTTTATTCTTTTATACGATTGAAATAACCGTAGAATGATAAGCAGTATAATCCTGCTAATCCTACTAATACATAGATTGTTCTACTCCAAATAGAAGCTATTCCAAAGATTGAGTCTACTAAATTAAAATTCATAATACCAATTAGACCCCAATTTAGAGCACCTATTATTACTAAAGTAAGAGCAATAATATTTAATGTTTTCATTGTTAACACATCCTTTTCTAAGATATGTTAATATTATTAGTAGAAATTTGTATTTTATTCATAGTTAAAAATATAAAAAAAGAAATAGCTTAAGCTATTTCTTTTTTTAAAGGGTTATATTTCTATCTATTGGTTGAGATAGAGATATAAATGTATCAGTTCCGCTTATTCCTTCAATATGATTAATTTTGTTCATTAAAATATCTTGAAGATCTGATATGCTCTTGCAAATAACCTTAGCAAAAATAGCATAACCCCCAGTTATTAAATGAATTTCAACTACTTCTTTAATTTTTGAAAGTTCATCAAAAACATGAGTGTATGATGAAGTTGAGTTAACATGAATACCAACGAAGCATGTAACATCATAGCCTAATTTAGGTAAATTTAAAAGTATTCTAGTACCTTTTATAATTCCTAAGTCTTCCATCTTTTTCATTCTAACATGGATTGTACCACCTGAAACATGGCATATTCTTGCTATCTCTAAGTAAGGAGTTCTGCAATCTTTAATTAGGATATCTAAAATTTGTAAATCTAATTCATCTAAATGAGTTGATGTGTTTATTAAAGACATAGTATCACCTCTTTAAAATTTGAATAAAATGATAATTCTATTTTATCAAATTTTTTATAGAAATACTATATATACTTTTGAAAATAACAAATATATTTTTATTAATTTAACACATTAATAAAAATGATATTATAAATGTTAATTTTATAAGAACAACTTTAAAAATTAAAAACTTGAAAATGTTTTTCTTTTAGACTAATATATTATATAAGGAGTATTATGCAAGGAGGCAAAACTATGGGAATATTTGTATTAATTTTACAAATAATACTTTTAGCAGTAGTGATTTTCGGGGGATTTTCATTATTAAGTAGATTTGTATTTAACAAAGTTAAAATTAATAAATGGATAATTTTAGCTGCAGCAATAATAATCTTCCTTATTCCTACGTTCATCCCTATGAATCAATGGATTGTGTTAGCAATTTCTGCAGTAGCAACTATATTATTCTTATGGTTCTTAGATATTCTTAGAAATGGATATCCAAAGCTTAAAAAAGAGAAAAAAGTTGTTATTAAACCAAAGGCAAAACCAAATAGAGTTAAACATAATAAGGATTCAAAAAAATAAACTCCATTATTAATGGAGTTTGTTTTTTTATTCATAATTAACAAAGATGGGAGAGGACATGGCCTCTTTATTGTTATTTAAATAAACTTTAGCTACAAACCAAGTTTCATTTAAAGAAACTTCCTTTTCAAAAATATATTTAACATTATGCAAATCTATATCTTTAATTTCTTTAATGATTTTTCCCTGGTTAGTTAAAAATTGAACTTTAGATATTTTGTTTATATGATCTTCAACTTGTAAATAGAGGCTAATTTTTGAGGAGGAATCTACAGTTATTGTTCCCCCCATAAAGGTTGAATTTAAAGAAAATAGCATTTTTAAAGTTTTTGATTCCGTTGAAAATATATGTCTATTTTTAAATGCATCAAGTAAGGAGTTTTTATTTAATTTATGTGAAATTACGCAGGTTAAATTTTCGCTATCTCCTTGATTTAATTTGTGATTGTCTTGGGAATTTATAGCTCCTAGTTTAAATCCCTTATCTAAAAGGGAGAAAAATTGAGAGTCATATCTTGTATAAGTACTAGGTGGGATTCCATTTCCAACCTCTATAGAACATAAAAGTTTATCTAAAATAGGAGTAAATTCAATTTTTTTAGCTATGGAATTTTTAGGATGATTAATACTAAGTAAGGCTGTGTGATCATTAATGAGCCAAAGTAATAGATATTTAATGTCTGGAATTATTCCAGTAAAAAATGTATTAGGACATAGGATATTTAAGTGACCTAAGGTTGTTGATTTAGCTTCAAAACCACATAAGGCTAAAAAGTCAGAATGTTTTTTATTAAATTTATTTATGCATTTATTTAAATACTCCCATTTTGAAATTTCTTTATTTTTTTCTTTGATAGTTTCGCTTAAATATTTATTATGATCAGTAATTATTAAAAAATCCAATCCATTAGAGCGAGCATGTTCTAAGGATTCATAAGGACTACTTTTTCCTGTTGATAAGGATGTATGGGAATGGGGAATTCCATAATAAAACTTAAGCTTATCAAAGGGTATAGATTTTTTATCCATTAATACCTCTTTATAAATATTAGTATAGTATATAATATTTATAATATTTAGATTAAATGTGTTTTATTTATTATTTTTATATTTGATTTTTTAAGTATATAATGTTAAGTACATTTAAACTAAAGTATCTTAATTTTTATTAGGGAAATCTTTAAAATAGAAAAGATTAAATTAAGCATACAAAAGCATAAGTAGACATATTCTACTTTCATATGATAAAATTACAAGAATGACTAAGAGGTGATCATATGTTAATTGAAATTAGAGGAAAGAAGCCTGAAATAGGGGAAAAAACATTTATAGCTCACAGTAGTGATATCATTGGTGATGTTACTATAGGAAGAGATTGTGGAATTTGGTTTGGATCTGTAATAAGAGGAGACGATAATTTAATTAAAATAGGAAATGAAACCAATGTACAAGATAATGCAGTATTACATGTTGATAAGGAGCACACTATTGAAATTGGGAGTGGTGTTACTATAGGACATGGTGCTATAATACATGGGTGTAAGATAGAGGATGAATGCCTAATTGGTATGGGAGCAATAATACTAAATGGAGCAAAAATAGGAAAAAATACTATGATTGCTGCAGGAACTTTAGTAAGTCAAAACAAGGAAATACCAGAGGGCGTATTAGTCATGGGAGTTCCAGGAAAGGTTGTTAGAAAACTTACTGAGGATGAAATTGAAAGTATAAAAAATTCAAGAAGAGAATATGTAAAGATGAAAAATCTTTATATTAAATAAAGGAGGAGCTTATGATAATAAACATAGGACAATTTAATAAAATGAAAGTAGTAAGAGAAGCGGATTTTGGATACTACTTAGACAGAGGAACTAGAAATACTTCTGATGATATATTAATTCCAACTGGAAATTTAGATGGAAGAGAAATCAAGGTTGGAGATGAGGTAGAAGCTTTTATATATAGAGATTCTAGAGATAGACTTATAGCCACATTAAAAAAGCCTTTAGCTGTTGTGGGAGATGTTGCTTTATTAGAAGTTAAATCTATTACTAAAATAGGTGCTTTTGTAGATTTTGGTTTAGAAAGAGATATACTTGTTCCATTAAAAGAGCAAAAATACAAAATGGAAGAGGGTAAAAAGTACTTAGTATATATTTATGTAGATAAAACAGGAAGATTAGCAGCAACAACAGAGGTTGATAAATACTTAGATGAAATAGAAGAACCTAAAATGGGAACAGAAGTTTCAGGAATAGTTTATGGATACCAAACTAATGGTTCTTTAAGAGTAGCAGTAGATAATAAACATAGAGCTGTGGTTCTTAAAAATGAATATTTTACAAATATTAAACCTGGAGATAATATAAAAGGTAAGATAATAAAGGTTTATGAAGATGGAATAGTAGGATTATCTTTAAGAAATCATAAACTTAAGGAAAGAAATGAATTAGGAGACACTATATTAAATTACTTAAAAGAAAATGGTGGAGTTATGAGCTTAAATGATAAGAGTACTCCAGATGAAATAAGAAATACTTTTAAAACTTCTAAAAATTACTTTAAAATGGCCTTAGGTGGACTTATGAAAAAAGGTTTAATTGAGCAAGATGAATTTGGTACTAGATTAAAATAATAAAAAAAGAGCTATATGGAGTTTTTACTCTATATAGCTCTTTTTTATTACTATAAGTAGTATAAAAAATAATTTTTAGGGGATTTTATTGGTATAGGTGGTGAATTTTATGAGGAAAATAAAAGTTAATGGAATAATATTTCTTATAAGTTTAATATCATGTTTATTTCTTGGAGGTAATACTGCTTTAGCAAAGGAAAATCCTAATACTATAGAATTTCTAAGCTATGATGAAGAAATCTTAATTTTAAGAAGCAATGGTGAAACTGTTCTTATAAGTGAAGGTGATAATGTAGAGGGAATCATAGAAGGAATAAATAAAGAAAATTTAAAGGAAATTGATTTGTTGGTTTTAAGATCTATGGAAGAAGAAACTGATGAACTTATAAAAACTTTCATAAATAAAAGTAGTGTAAAGAAAATACTTCTTCCTACTTTAAATGGAGTAAGTGAAGAGGTAAGTAATCTTACAAATGAAAAAAATATAGAAATAGCATCTATGGAAGAGGGATTTAATTATAACAAGGAAAGCATTTCTTTAAATGCAAAGAAAGTAGAGAATTCTAAGGAAGGTATGATTTTTGCTACTGTAGATAATATTAAGCTAGCAGTTTTATCAGAAGAGTCTTATGACAGTGCAATTAACCTTAGTAATATAGAAGATTGTAGAGTTGAGATTTTAAATTTAATTGACTCAGAGAAAGAAAATAAAAAAGAAGTGAAAAAATTAGTTAAGAGGTTAAAACCTTTAGTTATAATAGATGATTTAGATAATGGGAAATCCATAGAAAAGTTAGGAGTAAAATATTACAACTTAAATGAAGAAAAAGGATTAAAAATAATGAGAGTTCTTGGAGAAACTAAAGAGTTTAAGGTTCTTTCAAAAAAGGAAGGCTATACACCAAAATAACTTTTTATAAAACTTACAAACATATTCTGAGAATTACTAGATATTCTCTTCATACTGTTTGTAAGTTTTATTATTATATTTTGATATAGATTCCTATCTGCTTTTTAAAGAGATTTTTCTAAACCTTGATGAGAATTTCTCCTTTATTATTAAAAATATGAATATAGAAGCTGCTATAGAAGTTACAGCTAAAACTTGAACTCTAAAATCAATAAAAGAAAGCTTTAGTGAAAGTGGACTTAAGCATATATAGGTTAAAACTCCTGTTAATATATATATTAGGAAGTTTGATAAGGATAAACCTATATTTATATTTTTATATATTTCATAAAGATTTAAACAAAGTGAAAGTGATGAAATTATAAGCATAGTTATTGCATAACCATAAATATTTATAGATGGTATTGCAGTTAAGAAAAATAACAATGTAACTTCTAAAACTTCTGTTATTATAGTATTTCTTAAAATTACATTTTGTCTTCCAAGTCCATTTAAAATTCCATACATAGTGTTTGAAGTAAATACTATTGGCATCATTACTGATGTTATTCTTATATATTCTCCTAAATCATCTCTTCCAAAGAATAATTTACCTAAAGAGTCAGGAACACATAGTCCAATTACTGTGGTACAAATACCTATTAAAAAAGCTATTTTAATAACATCTCTAATTCTTTTAGTAGCTGAAAGATAATTCCCTTTACTTAAAGTTTGAGATAAATCAGGTATTAGCATAGTGTTTATTGAAGAAACTATAATTATAGGAAATGTTACTATTGACATTGCCATGGAAGAATATTTTCCTATAAGAGAAAGTGCTTGGGAATAAGTAAATCCTGCAACTATAAGCCGTTTAGGAACTAAAAGTGTTGAGATAACGCTAAAAATACTCATTAAAAATCCATTTAAGCATAAAGGTACTGAGGTTACTAAAACATCAAATAATAATTGAGCACGGCTTTCCCCTTTTGCATTTGTTTTTGGAAATTTACTCATTGAGTATTTAAAATATCCAAATAAAAGTATTAAACTTTGTAGTTCCCCAAGACATAAGGCTAAGTAAGCTAAAGTAACTAAAGACTCTAAAGTTTCAGCTTTAAATATAAAAATTAATATAGCTAAAACAAAGATACGTAAAGATTTTTCTAAAATATCTATAAAAGAAGGAACAGTGATTTTTGAAGTCCCATAGAAAAATCCCTTTAATATGTTTGAAAGTGCTATAAATATCATAGCTGGACAAGTTACCATTATAGATTTTATTATTCTAGGATCCTTAGCCCAAAAATGTCCGATTATAGGTGATAAGAAAAATACAAATATTCCTATTATAAGACACCAAATAAAATTAAAAATAGCCACAACTTTCATTGTTCGAATTATGTTTTTATAATCATCTCTTGCTGAATATACAGCAGTTATCTTAGAAATGGATGCAATTATACCAGCTGTCATAATTGATATAAATAAATTATAAATAGGCATTATAATACCATAAAGTCCCATTCCTTCAGGGCCTAGTACCTTTGATAGGTACATAGAAAAGATAAAACCTAATAATCC
Organism: Clostridium sp. 16K-1-R1; assembly: GCF_023921145.1. Taxonomy (NCBI): domain Bacteria; kingdom Bacillati; phylum Bacillota; class Clostridia; order Eubacteriales; family Clostridiaceae; genus Clostridium; species Clostridium sp. 16K-1-R1. The sequence continues at coordinate 2,140,615 of NZ_CP046515.1, read as the reverse complement.
AGTTGTTAAGTTAGAGGCTGTTAGCATGAAAGAGTTTTTATAGAAATCATTTTTACTCAATGAATCACCACCCTATTTAAAAGTTCAATAATAATGAATATTCACAACTTATGTTAAATATTCATTATATAGGAGGTAATTATTATTAATTATCTATGAGTTTTTAATTGTTAAAATTTATTATTGAGGCTTTTTTAGGGAGGAAATATGAAGAATTTTATAAAGTTTATAAGTTTAATTTTAATTAGTGCATTACTAGGAAGTATAATATGTTTTTTTACTAATAAAGATGGTAAATATTTAGAAAGTGAAAGTTTTAGTGAAGAGTTAATACTAAAGGGGTTAAAGGGAGCAAGAGCCTTATGTAATGATGAAGAGAATATTTATATAGCATTAGAAAATAAGATTTTGAAAATAGATAGAAATAATAATGTGTTTTTGGAATTAAAAGAAGAGGGAAATATATATGATTTAGAATATTATAATGAATTTTTATATTATACTTTAGATGAAAAGTTAGTATCTTATAACATAAAAAGTTCAGAAAGAGAAGTTTTAATTGAGGATATTCCTAATAAGGGAATAAATAAAGAGGATACTAGGATTTTAATAAATGATGGAAAGCTTTATTTAACCATAGGAACTTCTACAAATTCTGGAATAGTAGATGAAGAGGAAGAAAATCCTGATATTCCTCCAGTAGATATTGTTTTAAGTGGAAGAAATTATGATGAAAATAAAAAGGGAGCTTTTGTGCCATATAATACTAAGACATCAAAGGGAGAAAAGGTAAAAGGAAATATATTAGGTAATGGAGGTATTATAGAATTTCATATAGAGAGCAAGAAAAAGCAATTATATTCCTATGGAATAAGAAATGTTAAAGGCTTTGATTTAAATAGTTCAGGAGAGATTTTTGCAATTGTTGGAGGAATGGAAGATGAGGGGTATAGACCTTTAAGTGGAGATTCAGATTATATATATAAAATAGAAGGAAAGGGAACTTGGTATGGTTGGCCAGATTATAGTGGGGGAGATCCTGTTAATTCTCCAAGATTTAGAGAAGAAGGAAAACCTATAATTAATTTTATAACAGATGAACATAAAAGCTATGTAATGCCAAAACCACTATACCAAAGTGAAGGTACTAGAAATATAAATACATTATTAATAGATAGAGAAGGAACAATTCTAGGAGATGAGAATTCATTTTTATTCTTTAACAACAAAAACAATACTCTTTCAAAATTATTAAAGGAGGGAGAGGTTAAAGAATTAATATATTTAGATAAAAATTCATATATAAATGATATGAAAATAATAGGTAAGGATCTTTATATACTAGATGGAAATAAGGGGGTACTTTTTAGACTAGAAAAAAGTAACACTATAAATAACATACCTATTTATAATTACTTTGTTATATTAGGAATAAACTTTATATCAATTGGAGTTTTAGGTATTAAGTTCCTAATATCCTTAAAGAAAAAATAAATTAAGTAATTAGTTTGAATTTTAAAATATAAAAAGATAATTATAGAAAATAAAATTATAAGAGTAATTTTTTCTAATAAGCATAGAAAGAATTACTCTTTAAATGTATAATAGAAATTAATATGGAATAAATTGGGAGTGATATTATGGTGAGAGAAGTTATACTTGATATGAGTAACATAAATTTTAAAGGTAACACTTTAGATGTTGGTATAAATAACTATGGAATTATTTATAATATTTTAAAGCAAACAGAAAGTGAAATAAGTGTAGATTATTATGTTGAAAGTTTTAATGGAGAATATAGAAATCAATATGATAATGGTGTGCTTTTCTTTTCTTTAAGTCAATTGCATAAAAATGAGGTTGAAGATGTTGTAAAAAACATATGGAGCAATGTAAGATTTGGAGGAAACTTATATATATGGGATAGAGAAAAGCAAAAAAAAGAAACTGTAAATGATAAGGTTAAAGTTTTAATGACAGGAAATAAAGAAAAAGAGTTTGAATTTATAGATAATAGTATTTCTAATGAGTTTACAGTAGATAGCTCAAAAAAAATACTTGAAAAATATTTTGAAATAGAGGAAACTAAAGTTTGTGATAAAATAATATTTATCAAAGGAATAAAGAGAGGAAGTATAAAGAATGAAAATACTGCTAACAGCAATAAACTCAAAGTACATTCACAGCAACCTAGCAGTGAGGTACCTGAAGGCATTTACAAAGGATTTAGATTTCCAAGGTGATATAAAAGAGTTTTCAATAAATGATAGAGTTGAGAATATTTTAGAAGGTATTATTGAGGAGAAACCAGATGTAGTGGCTTTCTCCTGTTACATATGGAATATGGAATTTGTAAATAGACTAGCTGAACTTATAAAACTTGTTGATCCTAATATAGAAATACTTTATGGCGGACCAGAAGTTTCTTATGAAGGAAAAGAATTTTTAGAAAATCATGAAGGTGAATATGTAATAGTAGGAGAAGGAGAAAAAACTTTTAGAGAGTTTGTTCTTTATAAGCTTGGAGAAGGAAAAATAGAAGATATAAAAGGATTAAACTACAAGAGGGACGGAAAAGTCTTTGAAAATCCTAAAAGACCTGAAATGGATATGAATGAATTAGTGTTCCCTTATACTTATGAAGAAGATATAAACAATAAGATTGTTTACTATGAAGCTTCAAGGGGATGTCCTTTTAAGTGCAAATATTGCCTTTCATCTGTAATGCATGGAGTTAGATTCTTAGATGTAGAAAGAGTAAAGAAAGAATTAAAATATTTCATGGAAAGAGGATTAAAATTAGTTAAGTTTGTTGATAGAACTTTTAATTGTAATAGAGAATACACAGTGGAGCTTCTTAAATATTTAAGCGAACAGGATACAGAGACAAGATTCCATTTTGAGGTTGCAGCAGATCTTTTAACAGAGGAGCAAATAGAAATATTAAATAATGCTCCAAAGGGAAGATTCCAATTAGAGGTTGGAGTTCAAACTACAAATAATGAAGTTCTACATAATATAAATAGATATATTACATATGAAAATATAAAAGAGAAAGTATTAAAAGTTGCAGCAGGAAAAAATGTAATGCAACATTTAGATTTAATTGCAGGACTACCAGGAGAAGATTTAGAATCATTTAAAAAATCTTTTAATGATGTTCATGCCATAAGACCAGATGAAATTCAATTAGGTTTCCTAAAATTATTAAAGGGATCTTCAATGAGAGAGGAAGCTGAAAAGTGGGGAATAGTTTATTCACCTTATGCTCCATATGAAATAATAAGAAGTAAAGATATAAGTTATGAAGAGCTTTTATTATTGAAGAAAGTGGAAGCAATGGTTGATAAATACTATAATTCATGTAAATTTAATAATGTAATTAAATTCTTCTTAAATATATATGAAAAACCTTTTGATTTCTATTATGATTTAGCTATGTTCTTTGAAGAGAAGGGTAATTTCAAGAGAAGCATAGGAAATGTTGAATATTATAAGATATTATTAGATTTTTATCTTGAGAAGATAGGAGGAGAGGATGAAGGTCTATTTAAGGAAGTTTTAAAATTTGATTATTTATGCTTTAATAAAAAGAGGTGGTTACCAGACTTTTTAGTTAGAACAATTACAAAAGAAGATGAGCAAAATATAAAAGATAGTTTTGATAGACAAATGCCATTTAAAAAAGCTCATATAGAAAAATTTGAAATAGATATAATTAATTACATTAAAAATGGGGAAATTAACTTTGAACCAAAATATCTTATATTTGATGAAATGAATTTTGACTATGATTCATATGTAGAAGTAGAAATGAAATAAATGGAAAATTAAAAATTTATTAGTATATTAGTCGTATTAATATACAATATGCAAAGATATTAATACGACTTTTTGTAAATGTTAATAGTTTTAATCTTTTATTCAAAAAAATGTAATGTGGATTTTTGCAAAAAAACCTTTGAAAATGTATACATTCATAAAATTATGTTGAATTAAGTTAATTTTCATGTATAATTAATATTAAGGGTTAATTAATACTATATAAAGTATTAATATATATTTTATAAAAATTCCTTATATAAAGGTGGTGAAACTTTGGCAATAGAAGCAATAAAAGAAATTAAAAAAGTTGAATTGCAAGCTGATGAAATGATTAAAAAAGCTCATGAGCAAAGCAAAAAAATAATTTCTGATGCAACAATAGAAGCTGATGAAAGATATAACTCAATAATAGAAGAAGCTAAAAATGTTGCAAGGGGAATTGTTAGCAATGCAGAGGAATCCGGAAGAAAAGAGGCTGAGGTCATACTTTCAGAAGGTGAAAAACAATATGCTGAGGTATCAAGTCTTAAAGGTTCTAAGATTGATTCAGCAGTAAATTTAGTTATTGAGAGGATTGTGAAAACTAATGGCAATAGTTAAGATGAATAAATTCACCTTACTTGCCTTTGAATCAGAGAAAGAAAAGCTTCTTAAAAAAATTCAAAGTTCTTCAGAAGTTGAGTTCATAAACTTACAAGATGAAGAAAAAGTGGAAGGCAATGAAGTCTTTGAATCTCTTAGCAAAGATGATTTAGATGCTGAAACAACTCTTATAGAAGAAAATGTTTCAAAAACAAGATCAGCTTTAGACTTCTTAAAAGAGTTTGTTGCTGAAGTTGGAGGACTTAAGGCTTTAAAAGCTGGTAAAGAAAGCTTAACTTTGGATGAGCTAGAAGTAAAGGTTGAAAATAGCAACTGGGAAGTCGTTTATTCAGAGGTTAAGAAAATGGAGAGAGAGCTTGCTACTCTAGAAAACGAAAAGACAAAACTTTTAGGTGAAATAGAAATCTTAGAGCCATGGCAAAGTTTCGATGCTCCACTAGGTGAATTAAATAATTTTGAAAAAGTAGTTGCGTTCTTAGGTGTGATTTCAAGTCAAAATCTTGAAAATATGAAGAACGAAATTGAAAGCGAATTCAAGGAAAGTTATATAGAAGTTATTTCTAACACTGACCAAGATTCATATGTCTTTGTAATGACAATGAAAGAAAGAGCAGAAGAAATGGACGAAGTTTTAAAGAACTTTGGTTTTTCAGCGTTCCAAACTAAGTACAAAGAAAAAGCTTCAGTTCTTGTTGAAGAGTTTAAATTAAAGATACAAGAAATCGAAGCTCAAAAATCAGACTTAAAAGGAGTACTTTCAAATTACAGAGAAGAAAAGAGAACTTTAGAACTAGCTTATGAATATTACAGCAACATACTTCTTAGAAAAGAAGCAAGTGAAAACTTCTTAAAAACAGATAGAGTAGTTGTTATTCAAGGGTGGGTTCCTAAAAATGATAATTCTTCTTTAGAAGGAATCATACAAAGTTCAGTAGGAGATATGTATTATCTTGAGTTTGAAGAAGTTAAGGAAGAAGAGGTTGCAGAAGTTCCAGTTAAATTACACAATAAGGGACCAGCAGCAGCTTTCGATTCAATAACAGAAATGTATAGCTTACCAAGATATGATGAAATAGACCCTACACCACTTTTAACACCTTTCTACCTAGTATTCTTCGGCATGATGGTTGCAGATTTAGGATACGGACTAGTATTATTTGTAGGATCACTATTAGCTATGAAATTACTTAATTTAGATGAGGCACAAGAAAAGTTTGCTAAATTCTTTATGTATTTAAGTATAGCTACAACTATTGCAGGTGCAATATTTGGTACTGCCTTTGGATTTGAATTGAAATTTGGACTTATAAATCCAAGTAAAGATACCAACTTGTTACTAATTTTATCAGTTGGATTTGGGGTTATTCAAATATTCTTTGGATTATTTATAAAAGCGTACATGTTAATCAGAGATAAGCAATATTTATATGCTTTATTTGATGTAGGATCATGGATTATGCTTTTAATAGGTCTTCCAATGATATTCTTTGATGGTCCTATAAGCTTAGTAGGTAAAGTATTAGCAATAGTAGGTTCAATATTAATAATCTTAACACAAGGTAGAGATGAAGAAACAAAAGGTGCTCAAATAGGTCAAGGTTTATATGCCTTATACGGTATAACAGGATACGTAGGAGACTTAGTATCATATACAAGACTTATGGCTTTAGGTATTGCAGGTGGATCAATAGCCGCTGCACTTAACCTAATAATAGGTATGTTCCCAGGAATAGCAGTTATAATTGTAGGACCTCTATTCTTTATAGCAGCTCATACATTTAACATGCTTTTATCATTACTTGGAGCATATGTTCATACAGCGAGATTACAGTACGTTGAGTACTTCTCAAAATTCTATGAAGGTGGCGGAAAAGCATTCACACCATTTAGAACAATAAATAAATTCATAACAATAAAAAGAAATAAATAAATTATAGTTAAAATTAAATTAAAATAACATTATATTTTCAGGAGGAATTAAATTATGGAAAACTGGATTTCATATTTTATGGCAAATTACGGAGGATTAATATTTGGAGCTTTTGGAATAGCATTAGCTGTAGGTATGTCAGGTATAGGATCAGCTAAAGGTGTTGGTATAGTTGGGGAAGCAGCAGCGGGATTAGTTACTGAAGAACCAGAAAAGTTTGGTAAAGCATTAGTTCTTGAATTATTACCAGGTACACAAGGTCTTTATGGATTCGTTATAGGTTTCTTAGTATTTAACCAAATCAGTAATGGTGATGCATCATTAGCTAAAGGATTATACTTATTATTTGCTTGTTTACCAATAGCTATCGCTGGATTATGGTCAGGTATATCTCAAGGTAAAGCAGCTGCAGCTGGTATCCAAATCTTAGCTAAAAGACCAGAGCACAATACTAAAGGTATCATATTCGCAGCAATGGTTGAAACATATGCATTATTAGGATTCGTTATATCATTCTTATTAGTAAATGGTGCAAGCGTAATACAATAATAGTAAGCAAAGATTGGAGAAGTGAAGGGAATGTCAAATTTAAATAATTTAACTTCCAAGATTCTAAATGATGCTGAAGAAAAGAAAAAGTATATATTAGCTGACGCTGAAGCCCAAAAAGATAAAATAATATCTAAGAAAACTAATAGAGCTGAAGCAGATAAAGAAGAAATAATAACTAAAGCTAATATAGAAGCAGAAGTTAAAAAGGCAAGAATAATTTCAAATGCTAAATTATCAGTAAGAAATGATATGTTAAGAGCTAAGCAAGACGTTATATCAAAAGTATTTAACGAAGCTATAGAAAAGTTACAAAATCTTTCTAACGGAGATTATAAATACTATGTTATCTCAACTTTAGATTCTTTAGAGTTAGAAGGAACAGAAGTTATTATAATCAATGAAAAAGATAAAGATATATTTAGCAATGAGTTCTTGGAAGCATTAAATAAAGAACTTGAATCTAAAGGAAAAAAAGGAAGTATTACATTAAATATGGAAGGCAAATTTAATGGTGGCTTCATATTAGATAGAAATGGAATACAAATAAATAATACCTTTGAAGCTTTAATTAACTCTTTAAGAGGAGAGTTAGAGTTTGAGGTGAACAAAGTATTATTTGATTAAGGAGGATGAAGAATGGATTCAATGCAATTTTTGCAATTAATTCCTAGAATCAGAGTATACGAAAAGAAACTCCTTGATAAAGCTCAAATAGAAAGAATGATAGATGCAAACACTTCAGAAGGTGCATTAAAAGTTCTACAAGAAACAGAGTATGCAGCATTTATGAATGAAGTAAGAAGACCAGATGATTATGAAATTCTTTTATCAAATGAGTTAGTTAGATTATATAAAACTATGTATGAAGCTAGTCCTTTAAAAGAAATCATAGATGTTATGGCTTTAAAATATGACTATCATAACATAAAAGTGTTAGTTAAGGGGAAAATCTTAGATAAAGATTTTTCCCAAATGCTAATACCAGTTGGTATGGTAGGAGTAAATGATTTAAAATCTGCAATAAATGGAGAAGATTTTGGTAGACTTCCTAAGAAAATGGAAGAGTGCTTAAGAAAAATATTTGAAAAGTTTGAGGAAACTAATGATCCTCAATTTATAGATTTAATCGCAGATCAATACTTATATGCTCATATTCATGAAATTGCAAATAAGAAAAATATAAAAGATAAGGCTTTAGATAGATATCTTACTAATCTTATAGATTTAAATAATGTAAAAACATTATTAAGAGCTAAAAAGCAAGATAAAAATGTTAACTTCTTTTTAGATGCTATAGTACCAGGTGGTAGTATAGATGCAAGTAAGTTTAGAAGTTTATACTTAGATACAATCGAAAATATTCCAAACAACTTAAGTAGTAAAGAATATTCACAAGTACTAAGAGAAGGTATAGCTAGTTACATAGAGACTTCATCAGTTAGTGAATTTGAAAAGCTTATTGATAATCACATAATGGGTATAATGAAGGAAGCTAAAATAGTAACTAAAGGTTTAGAGCCAGTTTTAACATATATGTATGTTAAAGAGAATGAAATAAAGCAAATAAGAACTATCATGGTTGGTAAATTAAACAATATTACTAAGGAAGTAATAAGAGAAAGGCTGCGTGATGGATATGTATAAGAAAATAGGAGTTGTAGGTGATAAAGATTCAGTTTTAGCTTTCAAAGCTCTTGGAATAGATGTTTTCCCTGTAGTTGAAGATGAAGAAGCTAGAAAAACAATTGATAAGCTTGCAATGACAGGTTATGCAGTAATCTTTGTTACAGAGCACGTAGCTAAGAATATAGAAGAAACTATCGAGAGATATACAAGACAAGTACTTCCTGCTGTAATATTAATTCCAAGCAATCAAGGAACTCTAAATATAGGAAAACAAAGAATATCAGATAACGTTGAAAAAGCAGTTGGCGTTAACATTTTATAGAAAGTAGGTAGATAACTTGAAAACGGGGAAAATTATCAAGGTTTCAGGTCCTTTAGTAGTTGCTGAAGGTATGGATGAAGCTAATGTATATGACGTTGTAAAAGTTGGAGAAAAAGGTCTTATCGGAGAGATCATTGAAATGAGAGGAGATAAGGCTTCAATCCAGGTATATGAAGAAACATCAGGTATTGGACCTGGGGACCCAGTTATAACTACTGGAGAACCACTTTCAGTAGAGTTAGGACCAGGACTTATAGAGTCAATGTTCGATGGAATACAAAGACCTCTAGACGCTTTCATGAAAGCAGCTAATTCTGCTTTCTTAAGTAAAGGGGTAGAAGTTAAATCTTTAAATAGAGAGAAAAAATGGCCTTTTGTGCCAACTGCTAAGGTTGGAGATAAGGTTTCAGCTGGAGACGTAATAGGAACAGTTCAAGAGACTGCCGTTGTTCTTCATAGAATAATGGTTCCTTTCGGCGTTGAAGGTACAATAAAAGAAATCAAAGCTGGAGATTTCAATGTAGAAGAAGTTATCGCTGTAGTAGAAACTGAAAAAGGTGATAAGAATTTAACATTAATGCAAAAATGGCCTGTAAGAAAAGGTAGACCATATGCAAGAAAATTAAATCCAGTTGAGCCAATGACTACAGGACAAAGAGTTATAGATACTTTCTTCCCAGTAGCTAAAGGTGGAGCTGCTGCCGTTCCAGGACCTTTCGGAGCTGGTAAAACAGTAGTTCAGCACCAAGTTGCTAAATGGGGAGATACTGAGATAGTTGTTTACGTTGGATGTGGAGAACGTGGTAACGAGATGACAGACGTTCTTAACGAATTCCCAGAACTTAAAGACCCTAAAACTGGGGAAAGCTTAATGAAGAGAACAGTTCTTATCGCTAATACATCTAACATGCCAGTTGCTGCCAGAGAAGCATCAATATATACTGGTATAACAATAGCAGAGTATTTTAGAGATATGGGATACTCAGTATCAATCATGGCTGACTCAACTTCACGTTGGGCAGAAGCTCTAAGAGAAATGTCAGGAAGACTTGAAGAAATGCCAGGAGACGAAGGTTACCCAGCATACTTAGGATCAAGACTTGCTGATTACTATGAAAGAGCTGGTAAAGTTGTAGCTTTAGGTAAAGATGGAAGAGAAGGAGCCGTTACAGCTATCGGAGCAGTATCCCCTCCAGGAGGAGATATATCTGAGCCAGTTACACAATCAACTTTAAGAATAGTTAAAGTTTTCTGGGGACTAGATGCTCAATTAGCATATAAGAGACACTTCCCATCAATTAACTGGTTAACATCATACTCATTATACTTAGAAAAAATGGGTGAATGGATGGATGCTCACGTAGCAGACGATTGGTCAGCATTAAGAACAGAAGCTATGGCACTTCTTCAAGAAGAAGCAAACTTAGAAGAAATAGTAAGACTTGTTGGTATGGATGCACTTTCAGAAGGTGATAGATTAAAACTTGAAGTTGCTAAGTCAATAAGAGAAGACTATTTACAACAAAACGCATTCCATGAGAATGACACATATACTTCATTAAATAAACAGTACAAAATGTTAAACTTAATCTTAAGTTTCAAACATGAGGCTGAAAAAGCTTTAGAAGCTGGAGTTTATTTAGATAAAGTATTAAAACTTCCTGTTAGAGATAGAATTGCAAGAAGTAAATATATTTCAGAAGAAGAAATAAGTAAGATGGATGACATCTTAGTTGAATTAAAATCAGAGATGAACAAGTTAATCAGCGAGGGAGGTGTTCTAAATGCTTAAAGAGTACAGAACAGTTACAGAAGTTGTAGGACCCTTAATGGCTGTTGAAGGCGTGGAAGGTGTTAAATACGATGAACTAGTTGAAATAGAAATGCAAACTGGTGAGTTAAGAAGAGGTAAAGTTCTTGAAGTTAACGGAGATAAAGCTATGGTTCAGCTTTTCGAAGGTTCAGCAGGAATCAACCTTAAAAATACAAAAGTAAGATTCTTAGGAAGACCACTTGAAATTGGTGTTTCAGAAGATATGTTAGGAAGAGTATTCGATGGTATGGGAAGACCAAAAGATAATGGTCCAAATATAATACCAGAGAAGAGATTAGATATAAATGGAGAAGCTATAAACCCAGTTGCTAGAAACTACCCATCAGAATTTATTCAAACTGGTATTTCTGCAATAGACGGACTTAACACTCTAGTTAGAGGACAAAAACTTCCTGTTTTCTCAGGATCAGGTCTTCCACACAAAGAGTTAGCTGCTCAAATTGCAAGACAAGCAAAAGTTTTAAACTCAGATTCTAAGTTCGCAGTTGTATTCGCTGCTATAGGTATAACTTTCGAAGAAGCTGAATTCTTCGTAGATGAATTCACAAAAACTGGTGCTATAGATAGATCAGTTCTATTTATGAACTTAGCATCAGACCCAGCTATCGAGAGAATAGCTACTCCAAGAATGGCATTAACTACTGCTGAGTACTTAGCATATGAAAAAGGAATGCACGTTCTTGTTATAATGACAGATATAACAAACTACTGTGAAGCTTTAAGAGAAGTTTCTGCTGCTAGAAAAGAGGTTCCAGGAAGAAGAGGATATCCAGGATACTTATACACTGACCTTTCAACATTATATGAAAGAGCAGGAAGATTAGTTGGAAAAGAAGGTTCAATAACTCAAATTCCAATATTAACAATGCCTGAAGATGATAAAACTCACCCAATTCCAGACTTAACTGGATACATCACTGAGGGACAAATAATCCTTTCAAGAGAACTTTACAAGAAAGGAATAATGCCTCCAATAGATGTTTTACCATCATTATCAAGACTTAAAGATAAGGGTATTGGTAAAGGAAAAACTAGAGAAGATCACGCTGATACAATGAACCAATTATTCTCAGCATATGCTCAAGGTAAGCAAGCAAAAGAACTTGCTGCTATCTTAGGAGAATCAGCATTATCAGATGTAGATAAAGCATACGCTAAATTTGCTGAAGCTTTCGAAAATGAATATGTTTCACAAGGTTTCACAACTAACAGAACAATAGAGGAAACTCTAAATCTTGGATGGAAATTACTTAAGATCTTACCTAGAACAGAGCTTAAGAGAATTAGAGATGAATATCTTGAAAAGTATATGCCTGTTGGAGAGGATGAGTAAGAATGGCACAAAGATTAAATGTCAATCCTACTAGAATGGAACTCTCAAAGCTAAAGAAAAGATTAGCAACAGCAACAAGAGGACATAAATTATTAAAAGATAAGCAAGATGAGTTAATGAGACAATTCATAAATCTTATCAAATATAATAATCAATTAAGAGATGAAGTTGAAAAGGAACTAGGAAGTTCCTTAAAAGACTTCGTTATGGCTAGAGCTGTTATGAGTTCAGAGTTCCTAGAGGAAGCTATAGCATACCCTAAAGAAGAAATTGAGGTTGAAGTGGGAAATAAAAACATAATGAGTGTAAATGTGCCTATAATGAACTTCAAAAGAAAATTAGAAGGTGATGAAGGTAGTATTTATCCTTATGGCTTTATGAATACTTCAGCTGAACTTGATGATGCAATTTCTAAACTATATGGAATTTTACCAAAGTTATTAGAACTTGCAGAAGTTGAGAAATCTGGTCAGCTTATGGCAGACGAGATAGAGAAGACAAGAAGAAGAGTTAACGCTCTTGAATATATGACAATTCCTCAATTAAAAGAAACTATCAGATACATCAGAATGAAGCTTGATGAAAATGAGAGAAGTGCCTTAACAAGACTTATGAAAGTTAAGTCTATGATAGAGCAAAGAGGATAATATATTTAAATTAATAAAAAAGGCAATCTTATGTTAATAAAACATCAAGATTTGCCTTTTTTCTTTACTATTTTCAAAATAAAATGTATAATCTTATTAAGCAAAATAGATATTTTAATATAATAAAAATTTTAATAACACCTTATATATGTAAAATATCTAAAAATATGGTATAATAAGTAAATATTATACTGAAATATTAGGGGGGGCTTAAAATGAACAGTGTTATGAATTTAACAACTTTAGAACAAATAAAAGCATATTCAGATCCTTATAGGCTGAAGATAATAACTTATCTTAGAAATAATCAAGAATCTGCTACGGTAAAGGAAATTGCTGATTTTTTTGGGGAAGTACCAGCAAAAGTTCATTACCACATTAAAAAATTAGAAAAAGCAGGTATCTTAGAGCTTGTAAAAACAAAAGAAATAAAGGGAATAATAGCAAAATATTATTATCTAACTGCAGAAAGCTTCAATATAGAGGGAAATCAAATAAAAAAAGAAGCTAAACAAGTTTACAAATCTCAAATATTAAATATTCTAAGTGAATATTATGATAGTTCAAAGGAACAAACTATGAAAAGAATATCTGAGAAAGTAGATACTGGTAATGCAGAGGATTCCATAGGTTTCAATTATAAGAACATATACTTAAATGAAGAAGAGTTTAAAGAAGTAAATAGACAAATGAGAGAACTGGTTAAAAAATACGAAAGAAAAGAAGAAGGGAAAATGCCTTGTCATGTATTTTCAGTTTGCTTAAAACATGAAGTAGAGTAATTATTAAAATATGATTAAATTTCTTAATTAGTGATATAATAAGAAGTGATAAAATAATTTTAATTAAAATGTCATTAATATGACTTATTAATCTACTAGAATAGTATATGTAAGAAAAAATGTTTTTAATACAGAGGGAGAAAAAATGATTAAGTATTTAATTGTAATGCTTATTCCTTTTGTCATAGTATATCTATTAATGCCAAAGTTTATTGAATTTGCAAATGAAAAGGGTTTTGTTGATAAGCCTACAGGAAGAAAAAAACATGATAAATTAACACCTTTAATAGGTGGGGTTGTTATGTATATAGGATTTTTTGCAACATACCTTTTTGGAATAGATTCTACAAGGCAATTATCACAAACTTTTATTATATTTATAGCAGCTACTTTGGTAATAATAATAGGAGTGATTGATGACTATTATAAGGGAAAGGGCAAAGAGTTTCCGATTTATCCAAGAGTTATAATTCAAATTTTAGCTGCAACTATGGTTTTTAAAGCTGGGATTGTTTTTAGGGGTATAACTAATCCATTTACTGGAGAGTTTACTCAATTTTCAGGATGGATTCAATATATACTTACAATAACATGGATTTTTGGGGTTACTACAGTAATAAACTGGTCTGATGGAATGGATGGATTAGCAGGAAGCATTTCCATAATATCTGCTATGACTATGTTTGTTGTTGCTCTTGCAAAAGGACAATTTAACTCTGCATATATGTCAATAACTCTAGTAGGGTCAATATTAGCCTTTTTAAGATATAATAGACATCCAGCGCGAGTATTTATGGGTGATTCAGGTGCTAACTTTTTAGGGTTTATTTTAGCTATTATAGCCTTAGAAGGTGCTTTTAAGCAAGCAACAGCATTATCTATATTAGTGCCAGTATTAGCCTTAGGAGTTCCTATTTTTGATAATATCTTTGTAATTTTTAGAAGATTTCAATCTGGAAAGCCTGTTTATGAAGCTGATAGAAGCCAAATACATTATAGGCTACAAGAAAGAGGAATGTCTGTAAAGCAAATTGTGTCATATATATGCATACTAAGTGGATGTTTAAGTTTAGTATCATTATTAATAATTATGATAATATTATAAGTATTGACTGTCTTTAAAGTATAATAAGTTTTAACTTAGATGCTTTAAAGACAGTCAATAATATTTTACAGAGAATATAATATATAATTTATTAGTGAAAAATTTATATTTTTATGTTTTAATATATTTATAGGAATTTTGAAAGGAGAAGTTAAATGGCTGTTAAGAAAATAGTTCAAATAGGACACGAAGCTTTAAAAAAGGTTTCAGAACCTGTTAAAGATGTTAATGAAGTTAAAGGATTAATACAAGATTTAAAAGATACATTAGCAACTGTAGAAGGAATAGGATTAGCTGCACCTCAAATAGCAGTTAATAAAAGAGTTGTTTATATAAATTTTGGAGATGGTGAGAATGAATATGTTCTTATAAATCCAGAGGTAACAGGAGTTTCAAAGGAAACTTATGAAGATTATGAAGGTTGTTTAAGCTATGTAATGCATGAGGGATTAGTTGAAAGACCAAGAGCAGTAAGAATACAAGCTTTAAATGAAAAGGGCGAATTAAAAGTTTATGAAGCTCAAGATCTTTTAGCAAGATGTTTCTTACATGAGATAGATCACTTAGAAGGTATTATGTACGTTGATAGAGCTAAAGAAATGTACGAATTAGTTGAAAAATAAATAGCTAGTTTAAGAGTATAGATTTAAAAATCTATACTCTTTTTTTATATTTTTACAAAAAAAGTCTTGATTATCGTTTACAAAAGTATTATTATATAGTTAATCGGTTCACTGAATCGGTTAACTAGGGAGGGATATTAATGAATAAGATATGTGTACTTGGAAGTATGAATATGGATTTAGTTTTAAAGGTTAAAGATATGCCTAAAGTAGGAGAAACTATACTCTCTAAGTCATTTCAAAAAATAGCTGGTGGAAAAGGAGCTAATCAAGCAGTAGCAGCTAAAAGAAGTGGCGCAGAAGTTTTCATGATTTCTAAAATAGGAAAAGATGAAAATGGAAGAGAGTTAAGAGATAAATTAGTAGAAGATAATATAGATGTTAAATATGTTTTTGAAGATAGAATAGAGCCAACTGGAATGGCTTTAATAATGGTAAATGATAATGGAAATAATTCAATAATTGTTAATGCTGGTTCAAATATGACATTAACAAAAGATGAAATACATAGTGCTGAAAATTTAATAAAAGAATCAGATATTATAATTTCACAATTTGAAACACCAGAGGATATTACAATAGAAGCATTTAAAATAGCTAAGGAAAATGGAAAAGTTACAATATTAAATCCAGCTCCAGCTAAAAAAATAAAAGATGAATTATTAAAATATACAGATATAATAGTTCCAAATGAAACAGAAGCAGAGCTTTTAACTGGAATTGCAATAAAAGATATAGAAGATGCTAAAAAGGCTGGGGATATATTCTTAGATAAAGGAGTTAAGTTT
The DNA here is from genome assembly GCF_023921145.1 of Clostridium sp. 16K-1-R1. NCBI lineage: Bacteria > Bacillati > Bacillota > Clostridia > Eubacteriales > Clostridiaceae > Clostridium > Clostridium sp. 16K-1-R1. The sequence goes on along the minus strand of NZ_CP046515.1, from coordinate 2,124,645 downwards.
ATAATTATTACTCTTGGTGAAAAGGGAGCAGCTTTAATAGGAAAAGATTTTTGTGAAATAGTTCCAGCGTATAGAGTTAATGCAATAGATACTACAGCTGCTGGAGATAGCTTCATTGGAGGCTTAAGTTCAAAGTTAGATACTAAAAATTTAGGAAGAGAGACTTTAAGTAGTTCCATAAGATTTGGAAATAAGGTATCATCAATAGCAGTACAAAGGAAAGGGGCTCAACCATCAATACCATATCTAAAGGAAGTTTTAGAAGTTTATAAGGGAGAAGAGTAATTATGAGAAAAACAAGCTTATTAAATAGTAACATAAGTTCAGTAATATCAAAGATGGGCCATACTGATATGTTGGCTATAGGAGATTGTGGATTACCTATACCAAAGGAAACTGAGAGAATAGACTTAGCTTTAATAAAAGGCGTACCTGGCTTTATAGAAACTTTAAAAGCTATTTTAGAAGAATTACAAGTAGAAGAGGTACTTATTGCTAAGGAAACAGAAAAGGTAAGTCCAGAATTATTTACAGAAATAAAAGAGATTATAAAAGATACTAAAATAACTTTTATATCACATGAGGAATTAAAGAAAGAATTAAAAGATTGTAAGGCAGTTGTTAGAACTGGAGAACAAACTCCATATGCAAATATAATCTTAAAATCAGGGGTTGTTTTTTAAAAAGTTTAAAAATGAATATTCTGCTCAGTATTTATTGGGTGGAATATTCTTTGCAAAATAGGAATTATTTTGGGAGGTGTAGTAAATGGGTGAAAGAACACCAATGCTAAAAATGGTAGGTGTATCAAAATCCTTTCCAGGAGTCAAAGCTTTAGATAATGTTAGCTTAATGGCTTATGGTGGAGAAGTTACTGCTTTAATGGGAGAAAATGGAGCAGGGAAATCAACTTTAATGAAAATACTAAGTGGAGTATATAAAAAAGATGAAGGTAAGATATTCATTGAAGGAAGAGAAGTAGAAGTAAAGGGAATTAAATCAGCAGAAGAAGCTGGTATAACAATAATTCACCAAGAACTTAGTGTTTTAAATAACTTAACTGTTTCAGAAAATATATTTTTAGGTAATGAAAAACATAGTAAATTTACAGGAAGAATAAATAAAAAATTATTAGATGAAAGAAGTAAAATGTTCTTAGAGCAAATAGGCTGTGATATAGATCCAAATAGATTAGTTAGTACTCTTAATGTAGGTGAAAAGCAAATGATAGAAATAGCAAAAGCCTTAACTAAGAATGCTAGAATAATTATTATGGACGAGCCTACTACAGCCTTAACTGATGTAGAGACTGAAAACCTTTTTAAAGTAATAGAGAATTTAAGAAAAAAGGGAATAGCAATAATATACATATCACATAGAATGGAAGAAATATTTAAAATATGTCATAGAGTAGAAGTATTAAGAGATGGTAAATATGCAGGAAGTGCAGAAATAAAAGACATAGATAATGATAAGCTTATAGCAATGATGGTTGGAAGAACCATAGAGGATCAATTTCCATACAGAGATGTTAAAAAAGGAGATTTAGCTTTAGAAGTTAAAAATCTTAGCTGTAAGGAAGGAGTTAAAGGAGCTTCATTTACTCTGAGAAAGGGAGAAATATTAGGAATTGCAGGTCTTATGGGATCAGGCAGAACAGAGCTTGCAAAAACAATATTTGGAGAATATAAAAGAACAAGTGGTGAAATTTCTTTAAATGGAAGTCCTATTAATATAAATTGCATAAGTGACGCAATAAATAATGGTATATGTTATCTTTCAGAGGATAGAAAAAAAGAAGGCTGTATTTTAGGAATGTCTGTTGGAGAAAATATGACCTTATGTAACTTAAAGAAATATGAGAATAAGTTTAAATCTCTTGATAAAAAAGAAGAAGCAAAGGATATAGAGTACTATATTAAGAAGATAAACATAAAAACTCCAAATAAGGAGCAATTTATTAAGAATTTAAGTGGAGGTAATCAACAGAAGGTTATACTTGCTAAATGGCTTATGTTATCTCCAGAAGTATTAATAATTGACGAGCCAACTAGAGGAATAGACGTAGGGGCAAAGAAAGAAATTTATGAACTTTTAAATGAACTTAAAGCTAGTGGAAAAGCCATAATAATGATTTCTTCAGACTTACCAGAGGTTTTAGGAATTAGTGATAGAATTATGGTTATGAGTGAAGGAAGAATCTCTGGGGAATTAAATAGAGATGAAGCAAACCAAGAAAGTATAATGAAATTAGCCGTTGGAATAAACAATTAGGGAGGATTACATAATGAAAGCGAATGTTAAAGCAAATATATCTAAATATAAATCTCTTATAGGACTAGTATTATTATGTATAGTTATTACTATAGTTACTCCAAACTTTTTAAGTGTATCTAATATAACTAACGTATTTACACAGGTTTCAGTTAATGCAATCATAGCAATAGGTATGACTTTCGTAATTTTAACTGGTGGAATAGACTTATCAGTTGGATCTACTTTAGCTATTAGTGGTGCCGTAGGGGCTTCTATTGTTAAGTTAACTGGAAACGTATTCTTAGCAATTATAGTGGCAGCTGTTATTGGTATAGCAGTTGGATTAATAAATGGTTTATTAGTATCAAAAGGAAAATTACAAGCATTCATAGTTACTTTAGCTACAATGACAATATTTAGAGGAGCTACTTTAGTATTTACAGATGGTACTCCAATATCAAAATTACCTGAAGCTTTTGTTAAAATAGGAAATGGTAAACTTGGATTTATGCCAATACCAGTTATAATAACAATAATAATAGCAATCATAGCAGTATATGCTTTATCACAAACAAGATTTGGAAGATATTTATATGCTTTAGGTGGAAATGAAGATGCTTCAAGATTATCAGGAATAAATACAGATAAGATAAAAACTTTAGTTTATGTAGTATCAGGTTTTGCCTCAGCTATTGCAGGGGTAATAATAACAAGTAGAATAGGATCTGCTTCACCTAATGCAGGAACAGGATTTGAATTAGATGCTATCGCTGCTGTAGTAATAGGAGGAACTTCTTTAGCAGGGGGAGAAGGAACAATTACAGGTACTTTAATAGGTGCTCTTATTATAGGTGTACTTAATAATGGATTAAACCTTATGAATGTATCACCATTCTATCAATCAATAGTAAAAGGTTTAGTTATATTAATAGCAGTACTTTTAGATAAAAAGAGCAGAAAAAATTAAGAAGCTTAAGAGGTGAGTTTTATGCATATAAATAAAAAGATATTTTCAGTTGGATTAATGCTCATGATGCTTATGACTTCATTTATAGGGTGTGGAAGAGATAATAAGCCTAAAATAGGAATGGTATTATCAACTCTTAATAACCCATTCTTTGTAAATATGAAAGATGGAGCAGAAAAAGAGGCTGAAAAATTAGGATATGATTTAGTAGTATTAGATTCTCAAAATGATCCAGCTAAGGAAAGAGCAAATGTAGAGGATTTAGTACAATTAGGAGTTATTGCTTTACTTATAAATCCAACAGATAGCGATGCCGTAATTAAGACTGTTGAGGTAGCTAACAAGAGTAATATTCCAGTAATAACATTAGATAGACAAGCTAATGGTGGAAAAATAACAAGTCATATAGCTTCAGATAATATAAAAGGTGGAGAAATGGCTGCTGAGTATGTATTAGATAAATTCAAAGATGAAAAAGGACCAATAAATGTAGTTGAGATACAAGGTATTCCAGGTGCATCAGCTACTAGAGATAGGGGAGAAGGATTCCATAATATAATGGATAAAAATGATAAATTTAACTTTATTTCAATACAAGCTGCTGATTTTGATAGACAAAAAGGTCTTCAAGTTATGGAAAATATAATCCAAGCTAATCCTAATATACAAGTTGTATTTGCTCACAATGATGAAATGGCTTTAGGGGCAGTTAAAGCAATTAAGGCTAGTGGAATAAATGCATTAGTTATAGGATTCGATGGAAATGATGATGCTAAAGATTCCATAGATGCTAATGAAATGACAGCTACAATAGCTCAACAACCAGATTTAATTGGAGCATTAGGAGTAGAATTAGCTAATAAGATATATAATGGTGAAAGCATTAAAGATAAAATAGCAGCAGACCTTAAGGTATATACTAAATAAGTAGTAAAAGTTTAGATTTGTTTTGATTAATAATATTAAATAATGCTTGTATATGCTAAATAGTAGGGGTATAGGTAGTCATAATATGGTATAATTACTGTTGTTATAAAAGGAAGCGGACAAGAGGTGTTGCGTAAAATGGGAAAAACTACATTACTAGACATAGCTAAAGCAGTAAATGTATCAAAGACCACTGTATCTATGGTATTAAATAATAAAGAAATAAATGTTTCAAAAGAGACTAGAGAAAAAATATTTAAAGCTGCAAAAGATATGAATTATATACCAAATTCCTTAGCTAGAAGCCTAAGTACTAAAAAGAGTTATACTTTAGGTATGATAATACCAGATATTCAAAACCCTTTTTTCTCAGAAATGGCAAAGGCCATAGAAGTTGAAAGTGAAAAGCATGGTTATAGTATTATTTTGTGCAACACTCTCAATGAAAAAAAGAAAGAAGAGGAATACTTAAAACTTTTAATTAGTAAATTAGTAGATGGCGTTATAATAGCAGCTTGTGGTGATGGTAAAGAGTGGATTAAAATTCTAAAAAATAATAAGATTCCTTTTGTTATGATTGATAGAATGGTTTCAGATGAAAAGAATGCTAATGGTGTATTTTGTGATAACAAGAAAGGTGTTGAATTAGGAGTAAATTACTTAGTTAATAAGGGTAATAAGCATATTGCCTTTGTTACAGGAAAGGCTAATTTAGAAATAGCTAATTTAAGACTAGAGAGTTTCAAAAATACGGCAAAGAACTTAGGAATATCTAGTGAGACCATAATAGAAGAATCAGATTTCTCTATGGAAGGTGGAATAAATGCCACAGAGAGAATAATTAAAAATAATAAAAAGGTAGATGCAATTTTTTATAGTAGTGATGTTATGGCAATTGGAGGTATGAAATACTTAATAAGAAACGGATATAAAATACCTGAAGATATAAGCATATTAGGTTATGATAATATAAACATTTGTTCTTATATGGAGCCAGAATTAACTACCATAGCTCAACCAATATATAAAATTGGAGAGTCTTCTTGTAAACTACTTATGGACTTAATAAACAATAAATCTTTAAAAAGCAAAATAATAAATTTAGAGCCTTCTTTAGTAGAGAGGGGAACAGTAAAATAATTAAATGAGGTTGTGTCAAAAGTTAATAATAAGACTTACAAACATATTCCGAGAATTACTAGATTTCGCTAAGAATTTATAATCATTACTACGAAGATATTACTAAAGCTTCGAAACTTGCTTCGCTTCGAACAGTATCAGCTTTTTAACGTAATATCTTCTCCGTAATAATTTAAATTCTAAAGCTCATCTAGATATTCTCTTCATATTGTTTATAAGTCTTATTAAAAGCTATTTTGATACAGCCTCATTTTTATTTTACTTAAAAATAAGTTTTGTAAAAAGTAAAGTTAACATAGTTTTTCAGAGAAAATAAATTTATGTTATAATTATAAGATATGAAGCACTTAAATAGAGGAGTAAATATGTTAGTTGAAGATTTATTGTTACAAAGGTTTAAAGAAGAAACTACAGGAAGAAATTATGCTAAGGGACAAAGAATAATAAATAACGATCTTGTGGAGTCAGTAGAAATAGAAGACGAGGAAGATTTAGTAGCTGTTAATGGAATAGTAATTTCAGAACAATTATTTAGTAAATATAGTACGAAATTAGAGATAGATATTAGAAGTAGGGGGATTTTATCAACATATTGTACCTGTACTGATTATGAAAAACATGAGTTTAGTAAGGAAAATTATTGTTGTAAGCATTTAGTAGCAACTTTTTATAAGGCTTTAGGGGATTTAGCTAAGAAAAAAGAGTTTGAAGAGGATAAAAACTTATTTTCTAAGAAGAAAGAAAATAAAATCTTAGATTTAATTCTTCAAGAGGAAACAGATAAAGAAGAGTTAAAAATAGAGGTTTATATAAATAAAAATGAGTGGAGTAATAGTATATTAGCAGAGTTTAAAATAGGAACTAAGTCCATGAGTTCAAATAAACTTTATATATTAAAGGATATTGAACAATTTTTAGTAGCTTACTATAACAGAATACCTATTAAATATAGTAAGATTTTTACTTTTGATATAAGGGAACAAAAGTTAAGTACTAAGGATAGGGAGTTAATAGAGTTTATAGAAAGCTTAAAAGAGATAGAAAAGCCAATAAAAAGCTTCTTAAGAAATAGAGATACATTTATAGAGGGTAAAAGCATAAAGATACCTAATTATTTAGTAAGAGATTTTTTCCGTGTTATAAAAAATCATAGAATTTATTTGAATGAAGGATTTTTTTATAGAGCAGTAGAAAGTGAAGTACTTTTTGAAGAGGTTCCAATAGATTTTTCTCTAAAGGATTCAAAAAATAATTTTGAACTTAGCTCCTTAAACGGAATGCCTAAGGTTTTAGGAGATAGAGCTGATGTATTCTTATATGGAACTAATATATATATTCCTAAAAAAGATTTTTGTTATAAAATAAAGAATTATTTAGATATATTTTCAGAAGGAAAGGTTGTAAAGATTGATAAATGTGAAGAGGAAAGAGTATTTAGAAAATTAATACCTTCCTTAAGAGATTTAACTGAGAATGTAGTTCTTTCTAAAAATATAATGAATAAGACGGTTTTAGAGCCTGTAAAATTTAATTTTTACTTTGATAAAGAGGGGAAAGAAGTAACCTTAACCTTAAAAGTAAAATATGGTTCTTATGAATTTAATATATTTGATGATTGTAAGGAAAAAATAATATATAGAGATATAAAAAAAGAAAAAGAAGTAATTGCCTTAATTGAGAGATTTAGCCTTGAAGAGATAAATAAAAAGTTTTATTTCCATTTAGGAGATGAATATATATTTAGCTTTTTTAAATATGATGTATGCAAATTACAAGAGTATGGAGAAGTGTATTATTCAGAAAACTTTAAAGGTATAAAAAGCTTAGGAAGCAAGGGAATAAAGGGAGACATCAAACCAGGAAGATATAATTATTTTGAGTTTGACTTTAAAATAGGAGACATACCTAGCGAGGAGACAAGAGAAATACTTAGAGCTTTTAGGGAAAATTTAAAGTTTTTTAAACTTAAAAATGGAGAATTTCTTGATTTAGAAGAACTAGAATTAAAGCAATTTTTAAAGTTATTAGATTCAGTGGATAATGGAGATTTAGAGAATAATAGTCTAGAAATAAATAATAGTAGGGCATTATATATAGCTAATTACATAGAAGAGAAGGGTATTAGATATATTAAGGGGAAAAAGAAGTTAAATGAATTGAAAAGTAAATTTAAAAATATAAATAAACTGTCCTTTGAAGTTCCTAAGGATCTTAAGGCTGAGCTTAGAGAATATCAAAAGTTTGGATACAATTGGCTTAAAACTTTAGAGCATTTAGGCTTAGGAGGAATTCTTGGAGATGAAATGGGACTTGGAAAAACCCTTCAAGCAATTACCTTTATTCTTTCTAATAAGGGAAAGAAGACACTAGTAGTAGCACCAACTTCATTAATATATAACTGGAAGGAAGAATTCAATAAATTTGCACCTAATTTAGTTGTGGAGGTATTAAATGAAGGCAAGGATAAGAGGGAAGAAGCTTTAAGAGATATAGGGAGTAAGGATGTAATTATAACTACCTATAACTTATTAAAAAGAGATTTAGAGGAATATAAGAAGATAACCTTTGATTATTGCTTTATTGATGAAGCTCAAGCTATTAAGAACCCAGATTCTCAAAATTCTGAAGCTGTTAAAGAGGTTAATTCAGAATATAAATTTGCTTTAACTGGTACCCCTATGGAAAATTCTCTTATGGAACTTTGGTCTATTTTTGATTTTGTAATGCCAGGATATCTTTATGATAGAAAAAGATTCACTGTTAGATATTATAAAAAGTTAAATGAAAGTGAAGAAGTATTAAGTGAAATACATAGTCTTATAAAACCTTTCATACTAAGAAGAAAGAAAAAAGATGTTATAAAAGAATTACCTGATAAGATTGAAAAGATGCATTTAGTTGATTTAGGAGAAGAGCAGAAAAAGGTATATTCAATATATGCTAATAATGCCTTATCAATTATGGAAAAGAAACAGGATGCAGAGGAATTTAATAAGAGTAAAATAGAGATATTATCTTATATAACTAAACTTAGACAATTAGCCTTAGATCCTTCTGTAACAATAAATGATTATATGGGGGAAAGTGCAAAAATAGAGGCTTTAGTTGAAATATTAAATCAAGGAATAGAAGAAGGACATAAAATTCTTGTGTTTTCACAGTTTACTTCAGTATTAAAAAATATAAGTAGTAGACTTAAGGAAGAAAAAATTTCTTTTAGTTACTTAGATGGAAGTGTTTCATCTAAGAAAAGAATAAATATGGTGAATGAATTTAATGAAGGTGAAAACTCAGTATTTTTAATAAGTTTAAAAGCTGGGGGAACAGGACTTAACTTAACTTCAGCAGATATTGTAATTCATTTTGATCCTTGGTGGAATCCAGCAGTAGAAAATCAGGCAACGGATAGAGCACATAGAATGGGACAAAAAAATGTAGTAGAGGTTATAAAATTAATAGCTAAAGGAACTATTGAGGAAAAGGTAGTAGCTCTTCAAGAGGAGAAGAAGGAATTGATTTCTAAGATTATTGAAGAGGGAGAATTAGGAGCAGGAAGTACATTTAATACCTTAAGTGAAGAAGAGTTAATGGATTTATTCAAAGTAGATTATTTAGGTTAATAATAAACTATAAGATAATAAATTTAGGTGATTTAAGAAACGCTAAGCTTTAGTATATAGTTAATAATGAACTGATCATAGTGGTGAAACCTGTATTGGAATGTTATTTATATAGTTAATAATGAGCCCTATAAATAATTTAAAATAATAAAGTTTATTAATATAAAAAAGAGCTTATATGAAAATAGCTTATGAATAAAACTTACAAAAATCATTTTTATTAATTTGAAAAATTAGATTTTAAGTTTTATTAAGCTTCATATAAGCTCTTATATTTTTATAAAATTAAGATAATATTATTAAGGTTTATAGTTTAATTTTCTATTCACTTATAATTTAATCACATAAATAAGTTTTTTATCTCATTATAAATTTTATTCTAAGTGTTCTTATAATGAGATAGTTACTTAAGAAATAAGCTTTAATTAATATATAAACCCATTAGAGGCAGGGTTATAAATTACTTTTCTAGAGTAAGGACAATTAATAAGAGAATCAACTGTTGAGTCTAATAGGTTTATTATATCTATTAATGAAACCTTTTCTTTAAGGGAATATTGTAATTTACTTTGAAGCTTAATTAACTCATCTTTATTTATTCCACATACTAATCCTAAATCTTTCTTTAAGAGAGTATAGTAGCTTAAAGAAGCAGTAAGATTTTCAGTTAAGAGTATTAACCTGTTTATATCCTTATCTTTTTTTTGAATATTTCTAAGTGTAAGCTTATTACACATAAGCTTTATATGTATGGTTAAGTTTATTATTTCCTCTTCATTTTTTGAAGGGTTTTTTATTAGATCTTCTGCTAATATATTTACATATTTTATTAATTTAAGGCTTAATTCCTTTAGTCCTTGATCTAAGTTATAAGGAAATAAAAACTTATTAGCTAAGAAGGTTATTAATATACCTAAAGCTAAATAAAAAAATCTAAAAATAGCTAAGGTATTAACTCCATAGCTAAGAGATGCCATGCAAATAGCAGAGATGGCAGTAAAGAGAGAGAGCTTATAATAGCTTTTAAATCCATAGGTTAGATACAGGCTACAAACTAATACAATAATATGCACAACTTGGCTTTGAAACAAGTTTAAAATAATAATTACAAGAAAAATAGCTAAAAGATTACCCTTTAATCTGTCTTTACTTTTATTTAAGGTCTCTTCATAATAAGGTTGCATTATTGACATTATAGTTATTCCAAGCCAACTCATTTTAGTAAAATCAAATAGATAGCTAAGAAGTAAAACAAGACTTAAGGTTAAAGAAATCCTTAGGGCAAAATTAAGTTTTATTGTACCAAAATGTAGAGAATCTCTAAATTTAAATTGGTTTTTATCTGTATTTTTCCATAAATCATAGCTTTTATATCCTTCACCCTCTTCAAGAGTAGTCATATCAGCTAAATACAAATAAAGATTAGTTACTGAAATAGATAAGTCATGAAAAAAAGTGAACTGATCAGGTAAATCTTCATGAAACCTATTTAATCTATACAGTTGTTTATCTATTTCATAATAAGAAATCTCATCATTTAAATATAATCTTAAAATATTTATAGATTTTTTTAATTCCTTTAAAAATGATTTAATTAGGGCACTATTGTAATTAAGCTTTGAGTAGAGCTTATTTAGATTATATAGATCTAAGTTTAAGTTTTCTAATATTATATATATTTTAAATTGAATACTACCTAAGTTATTAGTTAAAATTTTTCTTTTTCTTGTAGTATAAAGGTTATAACAAATAGTAGTAAGTTCTTTAGAAATAGATTGCTGCAAATCTAAATTATAACTTTTAAAAATAAGGTTATCCACTTGGCTTTCTAATAAAAATAAAGATTTATTTATACTATCTTTTATTAAGGATTTATAACTTAGTTTGTTTAAAAATAAGTGAAAGATTATTATTAAACTAAAGCCAAAGAAAATAGATAATAATCTTCTAGGTAAGCCTTGAAAGTCTACCTTATAAAAATAAGTAAATACATATAACATTAAGAATGGTTTGTATAATAAAGGAGTGTAGGCAACTGAGAGCTTATAAGCTATGAAAAATATGGTGAAGAAGTTTATTATAATTCCTAATAAAAAATGGTTTGATGCTAAAAAAGATAAAACAACTATAAAACAATATAAAAATAAAAGTCGTATAGTTTTTTCTAAAGGATTTATTTTAAAATTTTCTTTTAAAAGAATTGAGGAGGTTAAAGCTATTGGATATGCTAAGATTGCATTATTAATTCCAAAGAATATCCAAGAGGCTAAAAATGTTAAGCAGGCAATTGTACCTTCACGTTTCATAGAATCCACATCTAAATTGTGTTTCTTTATAACTTTATCAATCATAAACATCACCTAAATTAATATATAATAAATCTATTATTCCACTTAATATATAAATTTATGTTTGAAATTAAAAAAAGGCATTTATCAAAATACCTTTTGATAAAACTTATAAACAATATGAAGAGAATATCTAGATGAGCTTTAGAATTTATAATTATTACGGAGAAGATATTACGTTAAAAAGCTGAGACTGTTCGAAGCGTAGCAAGTTTCGAAGCTTTAGTAATATCTTCGGAGTAATAATTATAAATTCTTAGCGAAATCTAGTAATTCTCGGAATATGTTTATAAGTTTTATTATTATATTTTGATAAAGCCATTTTTTAGTTTAGGTTTGGAAAGATTGAGCTAAGTAAGGGAATAGTACCATTAAATACTATTACTATTTTATTATCCTCTACCTTTATAGATTTTATTTGAAGGTATTTTATTATATCCTTAAAAGAAAGGATTATATCTCCATTAGTTTTGTCAAAGGAAAGTATTGAATTATCTTGAAGGTTTTTAAAGATAGTATCCTTAGAAATATCAATAAAACCAACCTTTCCTTCTTTATAGTGGAATATTCCTTTACCATCCTTACTTTGAGCTGTAAAGGTAAGTTTTCCTTGGAAAGGTATATCTTTATAGTTTATATCTACATAAATATTAATATCATCGTTTTCTATATCAACCTTTAATCCTGTAAGATCTTTTATTGCATCAGGTTCTTCACGCAAAGCTAGTATAAATAAATCTGTTAATTCAGAATCAGAAAATTCAGTTGTAGAGCTAACATTTATTTCTTTTAAAGAAAGATTTATATTGTTAGGAAGGAATTTTTTTATTAAATTCCAATCGTTAAGTTCTATGTTAGAATTTATTGAGGTTACAGATACTTTAGGAGCAAAATATGATTTATAAACTGCTTTTACTCCAAAAAAACAAGCTAATATTAAAATTAATACTGATAATATAACTATAAAAAGTTTCTTTTTCTTTTTAGTCATGTTAATTATCTCCCATCTATAAGAGTTTATTAATTCAATTATAAACTAAATTAATTTAAATTTCACTTGTTTTCAAATGAAAGTAACAGATAAGGAGATAGAAGATAAAATAATATTATAACTATATAATTTGGAGTTAATATGCTTGAGAATAATAATGAAAAAATAATAGATTATAAATTAGGAGACGTTACTGGTGATGGTATTAATGACGAAGTTTATATTATGTCCTGTGCCTTTAATAAATGTTTAAATAGACATTGGTTACTTATTAAAGAGGGGAATTCAGGAAGGGTTGTAAGGTATGAATTAGAAGAAAATAATTATAATTTTGAAGTTCATTTAGAACCCTTTAGGGATCCAAATAAATTAGATATATTTATAAGATCCATAGGTGATTGTTTTGGGGGATGTGTTAAGGGGCAAATTCTTACTTATGAGAATAATGAATTAAAGGAAATATTTAATACCAATGATTTCTATGAGAAAAATAAAGTAAGTGCTTTTTATAGAGATGATTATAAAGTTGAGGTACTTAACTATGAAAGAAATAAAAAATATATTATTGATATAAAAGAAAATTTTAAATATTATCTAGACTTTGTATATTCTGGAGATGGAAAAGTAAAAGAAGGAAAGGAGAAAGCAAATATAAATAGTGTATGGGGAAGTAATTCATATTATCCTATGGGAAGTGAAGTTGCTAATTTAAGTATTGTTCAAAAGGTTATTGGTCAAGCAGCTACGGATAATATAGGTCTAATTGAAAGTACATTAAAATGGCAAGGTAATTCTTTTATTATAATTGATCAAACAGTAATTTTGAAAGGAAATCTCATAAATCAAAATAACAGAAGTAAAGAAATAAGTAATAAAAAAGATTTTTTAATTGGTACAAGAAATCTTTATGAAAATAACTGGAAAAGTTTAGCTGAATACTTTGATGATAATGTAAATTTTGATTCATCATCAATATATTGGTACTATTTAGCTGTGTTACAATTCTTTGCGAAAGATTTAATTGAAGCTTTAAAATCAATAAATATGAATTTAAGTTTTCAATATCCCTATCCTTCAAAGGAAAAAGCTCTAATATTAAAAGAAAATATTGAATATAGTATTAGATTAAATAAATAATTAGTTTTTAAAGTAGCTTTCTTATATAAAATAGTGCTTAAAATGTTTTATACTAAATTTTATACAAGGTAAAGATAATATAATAGTGTCATATTTAAGACTTATTAGTTAGTGAATTTCCTTGAAAAAAACCATAAAATATTATTAGAAGGTTTATTTTGAGGTGAAATTTATGGAGACGGAAAGTTATTTGCTTAAGATATCTACATTAGGAACATTGTTTTTTGCTGTGTTAGGAATAGCATGGGGATGAACTGTAAAATCAGAGATGATTTTATTTGATGGAATGTATTCCTTAGGTGGTGTAATTTTATCATTACTAGCCCTAATGGGAAGTATTTATATAAATAAAAAAGATTATGAGAAGTATCCCTTTGGTAAGAAGATGATAGAACCTTTAATAGTAATAATTAAATCCTTAGCAATTTTTATTATGTGTATATATTCACTTACAGGTTCTATTAAAGATTTAATAAATGGGGGTAATGAAGTTCAATATGGGTATGCCTTAATATATGCCTTAATATCAACTTTAGGGTGTGGAATTGCATATTTTTTCTTAAAGAAAAAAGGAAAAGCTATTAACTCAAGTTTAGTAAATATAGAAAGTAGTCAATGGTTAATGGACACTTTATTAAGCATGGGAGTTTTAGTAGGATTTTTAATAGCAAATATAATTAAGCATACAGAGTTTATTTGGTTTAATAGATACTTAGATCCATTAATGGTTATTATTTGTTCATCAGTATTTATAAAAATGCCTATAAAATCCTTCGGTGATGGATTAAAAGAACTTTTAGAGTTTAAGGCTGATGATAGTATAACTTTAGAAATAGATAAACTTGTAGAGGGAATAGAGAGAGAATATAACTTTGAAGATACCATTACAAGGGTTTCTAAAACGGGAAATGATTTAAGAATAGAAATAGATTTTATATATAATGAAGAATCTAATATTAAAGCATTAGATGAAATGGATAGTTTAAGAGAAAAAATATTTAATTCTTTATCACATATAAATTATGAAAAATGGCTAAATGTATCCTTTACTAAGGATAAAAAGTGGGCTATATAAAAGCTTAAATTAAAACTTATAAATAGTTTAATAAACAATTTATAAGTTTTATTTATAGGCTATTTATATAGCCTAGTTTATTTAGAAAAAGTTAGCTTGGTGAGGGCTTGAATACTCATTTAATTTTTTGCTAAGCTCTTCATTTTCTTGTATCATATTTTTTACTAGGTCAATTGATTCTTTATCTAATTGATCTTCTTTTTCATGTAAAAACTTTTGAAACATAATTATACCTGTCTTAAAAGCTTTTATGCTTTCTTCTAGAATTTCACTATCTGTATCAGCTGTAACAGTTTTTATATTGTAAATAGCCTCAGAAGCTTTTCCTAGAATGCCAACATTTGAAGCTGGTGAATCACCAAGAGCAGATATTTTACTTGAAAGTTCACAGGCTTCCTTAGAGTAAAGGTTTATAACATCATTTAGTAAATTTTTTAAGTCATTAGACTTACATTTTTTTTCGTAACGTTTAAAAATATCCATTCCCATATAAAGCCCTTTAAGATTATCGTTTAAAGCTTCACTAGGAGTTCTATCTGTAATTTTTTCCATGAATATCACCTCTACTTTATTTTGTCCTTTTATAAAAAAATAATTAGAAAAATTTATTTTAAATAAGAAATTCTTAGTTTTATATTAATATTTTAAAATATTGTTTTTAGTAAAGGTTAATTAATAAGGTTATTATTTTAGAGTAGATTAGATTGTGTAATAGAAAATATAATTGAACTTAATAATAAAATCTAATATAATTAACAATATGATGTAGGCAAGTTATAATAATGACTTTATGAAGGAAAATAAATTGATTATACCTAAAAATATGTTCTATCTTTAATATGATTTTAGCTAAATAGATTAAGATTATAGAAGAATTTAAATGATTAAAACATATTTCGTGAAATAAAGGTGTAAAAGGACTTACATTGTTAGTAAATAATAATGAAGTAGTCTTTTACACCTTTTTTAAAGTGTATTCTAGAAATTAAAATTTTTTGTTTTATAAATTATTTTTTTATTATTTATGATTTAAATGAGAAATTAAATGGGACTATTTAGTGAGGGAGGTATTTATTATGAGTGATAATAAGATTTTAACTTATGAGAGAGAAGTCCTTTCAGAAACTAAAAGGTGGATTGAAAGTGAAGAGGAAAGATTAGAAGGTGAGAAGTTAAAAGCCAATGAAAAATTAGATGCTTTAAATAAGAAATCTAAGGGAGCCTATGATCCAGAGATAGAAATAGTTAAGAAGTCTGTGGACTTTTTATCAAAGGAAGAAGAAAAATTTAAAGAATCTTATAATAAGCCATACTTTGCAAGGATAGATTTTAGGGAATATAGAAAAGATTTTGAAAGTTTTTATATAGGTAAATGCGGACTTGGAGATATGCTAGAAGGAGAAGAAAAGGTAATAGATTGGAGAGCACCACTTGCTGATCTTTATTATAGTGGTACTCAAGGAGAAGCATATTATAAGGCACCTATTGGGGTTATTGAGGGTGAGCTTAGCTTAAAGAGAAAATTTCTTTTTGATGATGAGCATAACTTAAAGGAATGTTTTGATGAGGGAATTAATGAAATTATTTTAAAATCTGGTCTTGATGAAGAAGGGGATGGGTTAATAGACGAATTCCTTAGAATTAATTTAGAAAATAGCACAGGTACTAAATTAAAAGATGTAGTAGCTACTATACAAAAAGAGCAGAATGATATAATAAGAGCACCTAAAAATTCACCTTTAATAATACAAGGGTCAGCAGGTTCGGGAAAAACCACTGTAGCTCTTCATAGACTAGCTTATTTATTATATAGATATAAGGAAACCATAACTGGAGAAGATATTTTAGTTGTAGCGCCAAATAAAATATTTTTAGATTATATTTCTGAAGTGTTGCCTAACTTAGGAGTAGATAAGGTTGAACAAAAAACTTTTGAGGAACTAGCCTTAAAAAAGTTAGGTATGAAGGGTAAAGTTATAACTAAGGATAAAAAATTAGTAGAAATTTTAGAAAATGATTTAGAAAAAAATAAATATATAATGAATGATAGTAAAATAAAAGGGTCTATATTATTTAAAGAAATGTTAGATAGATATATTCAAATTCTTGAAAGAGAAGATAGCGATATAGATAATATAAGAATTTGTGGATATTCAGTTTTTGATTCAAAGGAGATAAAAAGATTATTCCTAAAGGATTTAATAAAATATCCTGTTAACAAGAGAAAGGATGAAATCAAAAACTATTTTTCTAAGAAATTAGGAGAAAAGGTAAGTAAGGTTTTAGATAAGGTTGATTTTCAGTATGAGTATAGAATAGCTAGACTTAAAAAAAGCATGGAAGATTCTAAGGAAAGAAGAGAAAAACTTATAGAGCTTTATGATGAGAGAGATAATCATAAAAAAGAAATAAAAAAGTCTGCTAGAAAAGAATTTAATGAATACTTTAATAGATGGAAGGGTATAGATACCACTAATGTTTATAAAAATTTCTTTGAAAACAAGGAGATTTTTAATGAAGTAACAGGGGGAAAAATACCAGAGAAGTTAGCTGAATATATGAGAGAAAATTTGGCTAATAATATAGATAAAAAAATAATAGATTCAGATGACTTAGCAGCTATGCTTTATTTAAAATTTAGAATAGAAGGAATAGAGGAAAGCAGCTTATTAAAACATATTGTCATTGATGAGGCACAGGACTATTCTATGCTACAGCTATATGTTATGTCTATGATGGCTTCAGGAAAGTCTTTAACAATAGTTGGAGATATTGGTCAGGGAATATATTCATTTAAAGGTATTAATGATTGGAAAGAGGCTATTAAATTAGTTTATGATGAAAATGCAGAGTATAAGCACTTAAGCCAAAGCTATAGAAGTACAGTAGAGATAATAAATTATGCAAATAAGGTTTTAGTTAAACAAAATACCTATGAAGAGCCAGCAAAGCCAGTTTTAAGACATGGAATGGTTCCAGAGGAAATTGAGTTTAATAATGCAAAAGAATTTTGTGAAAGATTAGATAACATAGTTAAAAAAGTAAAAGATGAAGGAAAAACTTCAATAGCTATAGTGGGTAAAACCATTGATGAATGTAAGAAGATAAGAACTTTAGTTAAGAAATATTCAAATTATGACTTTGAATTAATTAAAGATGATCAAAAAGAGTTTGATTTGAACTTAATAATTATACCGTCATATCTTACTAAAGGATTAGAATTTGACTGTACTATAGTTTATAATTTAAATAAGGAAAATTATAATGATAATGAAATAGATAAGAAACTTCTTTATGTGGTTTTAACTAGAGCGTTACATTATGAATATATATTTTATAAAGAGGAAAAATCACCTTTAATAGGTTGATTTAGGAGGAGAAATAATGGAAGAAAAACAAATAATGGCTTTTAGAGATGAAGAGGGAAATAAAGTTGAATTTGAGGTTGTTGCTAAAATATATTTAGGAGAAAAGAACAAAAAAGAATATATAGTTCTTTCACCAGTAGAAGGTAACGGAGATGAAGCTGATGACTTTGTTTTTAGAGTTGATAAAGTAAATGATTCAGTTGAATATAACTTAGTTGAAGATGATGAAGAATTTAGATTAGTAAAAAAAGAATATAAGAAGTTATTATACTAAAAAGAGGTAAATATTATGGAAAAGTATAGAATAATAAATTTTTTATCTACTAATGGATTAACAGAAATAGAGGAAGTTTCTTCAGAAGATAACAGATTAGCTCTTAAATTTTATTATGATTTTGAAGATGTAGAAATACAAGGAGCTAAAGCTTGTGCAAATGATGAAACAGACTATGAAGAAGATAGTAATCCATGGATTGTGGAAGGTGTTATTCCATATTTAGATGATATTGCAACAGATAGTGTTGAAGAGATTTTAGAAGAAGTTATGGAAGACTTTGAAATAATAGCTAAAGCTGAAGGATATGAAATAGAAGCTAGCAATTATTCAGGAAAACAGTTCTTAGCTGTGTTCTTACCAGAGGATGAAGAACTAGAAATAGATGATATTTTAGATGAATTAAAATAGTTTTTAGAATAGTTTTAAGTTTATACTTAACTAAAACTATCTTAATAGTAAAAACATTCTAAAAATTCAATGTTGATTTTTTTATATCTTGTGTTATAATAAAAACATGATTAATCCTGAGATGTACGCGAAGCTTATTAATTTTAACCTACATGAGAAATACGGGATTTGCAAAACAGCTAATGAAATCGGGCTTCAAGTTTTACTTCACTTTTGTGACGGAAGATGATCGAGTTAGTTTGCGTAAAACCCACCTGCGAGAGGCAGGTATAAAATTGTAAGTGTGACGGCATATTTGGGAACATTAATTGAGTTTGTTTAAAGGTTCAACTTTTGTTGGACCTTTTTTTCATTAAAAAATTGATGTGTTTTTTAGCTTTTCTTTTAAAGAGAAGAACTTACTTTCTAGTGTGTCTACTTTTTTAGAATACACTTCTCGCTCTTTCTTGTTAAGATTTTTACTTAACAAATCATTGTAATAATCAATGTCACCCATTAAGGATAGAATTTCTAAGGTATAGTCCCA
Organism: Clostridium sp. 16K-1-R1; assembly: GCF_023921145.1. Taxonomy (NCBI): domain Bacteria; kingdom Bacillati; phylum Bacillota; class Clostridia; order Eubacteriales; family Clostridiaceae; genus Clostridium; species Clostridium sp. 16K-1-R1. Next base: position 2,105,605 of record NZ_CP046515.1, on the reverse strand, counting down.
AGCAGATTTACTCATAAAAAACCTCCTAAGTTTAAAATCTAGTAATAGTATAGATATTAATAGAAGATTTGGTGAATAATTTTAATTAATTACTTTAATATATTTTAGTCCATGTGTATAATATAATTATTAATAAATTATTAACTTGTATAGGGAGTGAATGATTATGAGTAAAGAAATAGGTAGTAAAGATAGAGAAAATATAATAAAAAGAATATATGAAAGAATGAAACATGATTTCAAGGAAGAAGAGTTTTATGCTGAAGTTTCACTATCAGAAATGGAAGATAGCATAAAAAAACATTACTTAAAAGGAAAAAGTAAGTTTAAAACTCTAGAAGAACTTATAGATGATGAAATAAAAAATAAAAAATGAAAAATTTTAATTTATAATTAAGGACTATATAAAAGCATATTACTTGAGAAAAGTATGTTTTTGTATAGTCTTTTTAAAAACATGGTTAAGAAAAAGTTAATTTAATTTACTATATATACTTATTATATTAACAAAATTATTTTTATGGTGTATAATATGTTGATGTGTAGTGTTTTAGTAAAATAATATATTTAAAGAAGAAATAGGTGAAATATTATGAACAAGAGAAAATTAACTGCAATTATACTTAGTATATCAATGATTTTTGCGGTTTCAATAAATAGCACTAATATTGTACAAGCTAAGACTACAGAAGAAGCTCAACAAGAAATTGATAGTAATAAAAATAAAATAGATGATCTTAAAGATAAACAAAGTGATATAAATTCTGAGAAGAGTAAATCTCAAAGTAAATTAGATGAAATACAAAAACAAGTAGCTGATAAAAATCAAAAGTTACTTACTTCTCAAAAGAAGGTTGATGAATATAAAGGTAATATTGACTCCTTAAAGGATAGTATAGATAAACTTCAAGGACAAATTAATGATATTCAAAGTAATATAGATAAGAAGAAAAAGGAAGAAGAAGAAAAAGAAGAAATACTTTCAGGTAGAATAAGAAGTGCTTATAAATCTAATTTAAGCAATCAGTTTTTATACATAATGCTTGAATCAAAAAATGTAGGGGACTTTATAAGTAATGTATCAAGCATAAAATATGTGGTAGACACAGATAATAAGTTAATTGATGATATAAAGAAGGTTCAAAGTGAATTAAAAAGTGAAGAATCTCAATTAAAAAGTCAAGAAGAAGACTTATCAAGTAAAAAAACTAAGTTAGAAAATGAGAAGAAAGAATATGATACCTTAGTAAGTCAGTATCAATCTCAATTAAATGAATTAAATTCTTTAGAAGAAGAAAAACAAGCTGAAATAAATAGCTTAAGTGAAAAAGAAAGAACAGTATTAGATGAAATTAATAGTTACGAAGAAGATAATGCTAATCTTAAAGATTATATAAATAATTTAATTAATGAGAAAAAAAGTGTTAAGGTAAATAGTGATAATAATAGTAAAAGTAGTACAAACAATAAAAGTACAGAGGAATCAAGCTCATCTAGTAATGAGGGAAATTCAGAGACAAAGGCTAATTCCTCAAGTGGATTTATGAGACCAGCTCCAGGTGGAGTTACAGATCCCTTTGGACCTAGAGTGCATCCTGTTACAGGAAAAAGAAGTGTTCACACAGGGGCAGATTTAGGAGCATCTTATGGAACACCTATTCTTGCATCAAAGTCAGGTACTGTTGTTGAAGCAGGGTGGAATACTGCTTATGGTAATATGGTTATAATAGATCATGGAGATGGAACAAGTACTTTATATGGACATTCATCTAGACTTGCTGTACAAGCTGGTCAACATGTATCACAAGGACAAGTAATTGCTTATGTAGGATCAACAGGATATAGTACAGGACCTCACCTTCATTTTGGTATAATGATAAATGGTGAATGGGTAAATCCTATGAATTATATAAGTTAATTTAAAGGGAGTGTATTAAAATTATATTTACAAAGAAAACTATGATAGAATTTCTTTGGAGTTAAATTTTAATATGCTCCTTTTTACTTAATATAGTTTAAATAAAAATTTAGTTTGGAGATGATTAGGTGAAAGCTTTAATTTTAGTAGGAATAATATTATTTGCTGTAGGATTATTATTTGAGTCAATGTATAAAATAAAAATGGTATTTAAGAGTTTTTCTAAAGATACTAATGGAAAGGCTGGAAAGGATTTTAATTTTGACTTTAAAAATCAGTTTAATAATATATCAGAAGAAAAGAGAGAAGAATTTATAAGATCCTTATCAGATGATAAGAAGAGTTTATTTAAAGAATACTTAGCTTGTAATAAAGAAGATGAAAATTTATTAAGAGAAAAATTAGATGAAAAACATGTGTTTAATATGTTTAACAGATGGGCAAGACAAAATAATATAGAACCAATAAATATAAGTAACTATAAAGATTTATAAAAGGTTTTTACAAATATAAAAATAGTCCTAGGAAGAAAAAATCCTTGGACTATTTTTATTTTGTAAAAAGATTTAATTATCTTTTGCTAAATGCTTATTTATATAAATTTTCTTTAAGAACACAGATACTATTATAAATAATATTAATAGACTTACAGATAGATATATACTTGTTTTGTTAAAAGTAATCCATTGAGCTCCTAAATTTACAAAAACTAATATGCCAGGAATAGTTCCTATTAAAGTACCTAAAGCAAAGTCTTTATATGATATTTTAGTAAGACCAGCTCCATAGCTTATTAAATCAAAGGGGAAAAGAGGAATTAATCTTAAAAGTAGAATCATTAAAAATCCATTATCCTTTAATAATTCTTGTATGTTTTTAAGTTTATCATTTTCAAACTTTTCCACAAAGGATTGACCAAGGATTCTAGAAATAAAGAAAGATATACTTCCTCCTATTAAAGCACCAATACTTGTATATAAGAATCCTCCTCCTAGTCCAAATATACTTCCACCTAAGATTGCTAGTACTGAATCTGGGAAAAAAGTTAATGGAACTAAGGCAAAGGCTATTATATAAATTAGAGGAGCAAAATATCCAGAACTTAAAATTAAGTTTTTTAAGCTATCTAAATTTAATATATTACTCTTAGCAAGGAAAAATATAAGACAAACTAAGGCTAATATTATTATAGAAATTAAAAATTTATAAAATTTCGTCATTATTAAACCATCCTTTATATTTATTCAGCAATTTTTATTGTAAAATAAAAATATAGAATTGTAAAATTAAATAAAAATATAGTTTTAGTGAGGGGGGATAGGATGATAAATAGAGATTTTATTATAAGCTTTATTGTTGTAACTTGTATTATATATCTTATATATGTATGTTACGGCAAATATTTAGAGAAAAAGCAAATATATCTTAAAACTTTAACTATATTTTTAATAATAGAAGTCTTAAGAAGGATTTTTATTTATGGAAAAGTCAACAATCGTTTAATAAGTGGACTTTCTTTTATTCAATTGATATTTTTAGGAATTTCAGTAGCTATGTATGGACTTATGTATTTTAAGAATAATTTAAGCTGATAAATTTAATTAATCATAAGAATAAACTTTAGTAATTTATCTTAATAGAGTTTATTCTTATTTTTTATTAGAAAATATACTTTCATTTGATATATAATAATATTTAGACTAAAATTAATTTTATAATTATTAAAAAAATGTAACTATTTTGAAATGATAAATTAAAAAAATTAAAAGATAATTATCTAAGTGAGAAATGGAGTAATTATAAAATATATAAATTTAACATAGGAGGAAAGAATGAGTAAGGAGATTTTTTCTAAAAGAAGAAACTCAAATAAAAATAATTTTTTGAAAATATTTTTAGGAGTTTTAGCAATTATAATATTATTATGGGGTGGAATAAAAGTTGTCACAATGATAGGCTGCAATTTAGCTAATAAGGCTTCAATTAATAAAGAACAGAAAGAACAGGAAAAGGTCATAAAGCCTAATCCAGATGATGTAATGCCTAGAATGAATATTACATATGAAGCAGATAAATATGCAGTTGATGCTAAAGATGTACAAGCAATGGCTAATGATACATATAAAGGTGAAGGAAAATATGTATTTTTAACCTTTGATGATGGACCATCTAATTCAACAGAAAAGATATTAAATATATTAAAAGATAAGAATGTACATGGAACATTCTTTGTTTTAGGAAGCAGTATAGAAAAAGACTCTAAAAGACAAGAGTATTTAAAAGAAGAATTAAAAAGTGGAAATGCTATTGCAAACCATAGTTATAGTCATGATTTTAAAAAATTATATCCAGGAAATAAGCTGAAAATTGATTCCTTTATGGATGAGTTTAATAAGACTAATGATATAATGCAGAGCATTTTAGGAGGAGAATTTGATTGCAAGGTATTAAGAATGCCAGGTGGGTATGGAACAAGAAAATATTATAAGGATCCTTCTCTTAAAGAATTTGACGATACATTACAGGAAAATGGAATAATAAATGTTGATTGGAATGCCTTAGATGGTGATGCAGAGGGAAAACCATATTCTACAGAGGAAATGCTTAATTATGTGAAAAAAACATCAAAAGGAAAAAATCATGTAGTTATTCTTATGCATGATGCAGCAGGAAAAGAAAAAACCGTAGAAATATTACCACAAATAATAGATTACTACAAGAATGAAGGATATGACTTTAAAGTTATAAAAAACACTTCTAAGGAAGAAAATAATAGCAATCAAAGTGAAAATAATAAAGATAAATCAAGTAAATAGTATAAGAAAACATCATTAGAAAATACTAATGATGTTTTTTATTTTTTATCTATATTAAGTTTCCATTTCCAAAAGGATTCATTAGTTAATTCATATATGCGATTCTTTTCTTTACTTGTAAAATCTTTGCTAGAAAAAATATCACTAATCTCCTTTTCAAGTAACTCTAAATATATTTTTTTATCTTTTAGGTTCTCATAAATTTCTTTTGAAAAGTCATTTGTTAGATTTTTTTTCTTTTTTGAGTTTCTAAGCCAGCTACATTGTTCTTTAAAATGAATTTCAGAGATCATTTTATTACTTTTTGCTTGAACTTCTTTTATATTATCAATATTCATAAAAACTCCTTTCTGAAAGAGAGATTATATTATATATTCTTCCATTTTATAGAAAATCCTTTGTGGAAAATATAAATATAAATTTTTCTTCCTTGAAAAAATTTAACATATAATTATATAATAGAATTTAAAAAGAAGGTGATTAAAATATGAACAGTTTTAATATAGAAAAACAATCAATGTGGAAATGCATAACTAAGAATAAATTAATTTGTAATGAAAGTGATACTTTAGCAATAATACCACCAGGCTTTGGGTACACCCTAGATAAAGCACTTTTAGATTATTCTAAACAGCTTATTTTAGATTTTAAATTTGATTGTTTAGGAATAGAATATGGATTTCAAGTTAGTAGAGAAGCTTTTAATAGACAGGATGAAAATGATATAAGAGAATTATTACTTGAAACTCTAGATATTATTTTTAGTGCCTTAGAACTTAGAAGAGGAAAATATAAGAGAATTATTCTTATAGGTAAAAGTCTAGGTACAGTATTACAAAGTAGAATAGATAAAGAAATTAAGGAAAATTATGATATTCATATTAAAAATATTTATTTAACTCCTATCAATGAAACCTTTAAAGAGAAATTAGATAAAGAAGGATTAATAATAACTGGTACTAAGGATACTTTAATATCTTCAGAGAATTTGGAAAAAATAAAATCTGAGGGATTAAGAGTATTAGGAATAGAGGATGCTGGCCATTCATTATGTATAAAAGGAAATGTATTAAGGAGCATTAAAGCTTTAGAAATAATAATTGAAAATATAAAAGATTATCTTGAAAGAATGTAAATATAACTCATTAAAATAATATTTTACATAGGTATTATTTTAAAATAATAATAAATAAAAAATGGAGTGATCATTTTGAAATATACAAAGAAGGAAAAAGAGGAATTAAAAAAAGTCTTAACTGAGGAAGAATATTATGTTACTCAAGAAAATGGAACTGAAAGACCTTTTACAAATGAATATTGGGACTTTAATGGAGAAGGAATATATGTAGATATAACTACTGGAGAGCCTTTATTTACTTCAAAGGATAAATTTCACTCTTCTTGTGGATGGCCTGCCTTTTCAAAACCAATAGATAGAAGCATAATAAAAGAAAAGGTAGATAAAAGTCATGGAATGATTAGAACAGAAGTTAGAAGTAAACTAGGAGATTCACATTTAGGCCATGTATTTTGTGATGGACCAGAGGATTTAGGTGGATTAAGATATTGCATAAATTCTGCTTCTTTAAAATTTATTCCAAAGGAAGAATTAAAGGAAAAAGGATATGAAGAATATTTAGAGCTTTTTAAATAAAGTTAAGTATTTTTAAGATAAGGATATAATAAAGGAAATAGAAAAGTAGGTGTTTTAATGGGATTCTTATTAAACAATGATGGAGAAAATGATTTTCTTTTAGCTGATACTTATTCAAAGGATGATATCTTTTGGATAACTTTAAGAGGATTAATATCTAAAGGGAAAATTGATGAGGCTGAGGATATGCTTTTTAAAGAGGCAGAGAAAAATCCTTCTATGGAAATATATGAAATAGGAGAGAAAATGTATAGCTTATTAGCTAATAAAAGTGAAGAAGAACTTAAAAAATATAATTTCTCCAAAGAGGAAATTGATTTAGGTTTAGAAGATTTAAAGAGATTAATAGATAAACATAGCTTATAGTCTACTGTATATAGCAATAAATCAAAATAAGGGGAGATAGTTATGAGAAGTTTAAATAAAGAAGTTTTTCTTAAGAAATATCCTCATGTAGAAGAATATATAGAGAAAAATAAAATTGAATTTGAAGATTTACAAAGGATATATAAGGATTTTGTAAAGTTTGAGGGTTCTTATTATAATCAAGCTGATTTTATAGCCAATATACTTCGTTCTAATGAAAATGTTCATTCTGTTAAATCAAGGATAAAAAATCCAGATAGATTAATAGAAAAAATAATTAGAAAAACAGAAGATAGAAAAGAAAAGTATGGTGAAGATTTTTATTTTAATGAAGATAACTATAAAAATGAAATAACTGACTTAATAGGAATAAGGGTTTTACATATATTTAAGGATCAATGGAAGGATATACATGATTTCATAATAAAGACTTGGAATGTAATTGAAATAACAGCAAATATAAGAGATGGAGATGATAGAAGTATTTTTGATAATCTGGGTATTGAAGTTATATCAAGACAATCAGGATATAGATCAGTTCATTATCTTGTAGAATGTTATCCTACTAACCAAAAGGTTATTGCAGAAATTCAAGTAAGAACTATTTTTGAAGAAGGGTATGGAGAAATTGATCATAGACTAAGATATTCTCATAATGAAATTCCAGAGATATTAAAATCTAATCTTTTACTTTTTAATAGAATTGTAGGAAGTGCAGATGAAATGGCTTCATTAATAAATATGCTAAATAATAATTTAGATGATAAAGACAATTATTATGAAACTAAATTAAAAGAAAAAGATGAAGAAATAAGAAAATTAAAAGAAGAAATTGAAAAGTTAAAATAATTTAAATGGGCTACATTTATGTATCTTATAAATAAAACTCATAAACATTTGTTGAAATTATTCATGAATTTTATTTTTAAGATTTAATGTAGCCCTTAATTTTTAGAAAATATAATGTTAACAAAATATTAACTAAATGTGAATAAAAATAAAATAAATAAGGAGTTTTAATAAATTTTGGGAGAATTTAAGAAAATTCAAACTTTGATTTTACAAGCTTTAGGTAGTAAACTGAACATAGTTCACTGTGAGTTTTATTAATAGTATTCAAAGAAATAATATTAATAAAAGTCACACTTAGAATAAGTAAAAACTTACGAAAGGGTGATAATAATGAAGAAAAAATCAGTTGGAATTACCATGGCTGTCTTCTTGTTAGGAATCTTCATGGGAGCTATTGACTCTGGTATAGTTTCACCAGCAAGAGATATAATAGCTGATGGATTAAAAGTTTCACAAAATGCTAGTGTTTGGGTTGTAACAATATACACCTTAGCATATGCAGTATCAATGCCTCTTATGGGAAAACTTTCTGATAAGTATGGTAGAAAAAAAGTTTACATGGTTTCAATAACTCTATTTGGACTAGGTTCTTTACTATGTGGAGTATCAGATTACGTAAATAGTTATACATTCTTATTATTCTCAAGAGTTATAGAAGCAATAGGTGGCGGAGGTATAATGCCAATAGCTACAGCATACATAGGAACATCATTCCCCGTTGAAAAAAGAGGTTCAGCTCTAGGGATGATTGGAGGAGTATATGGAATAGCAACAGTTGTAGGACCAACCTTAGGTTCAGGAATACTTTCTATTTTTGGAGACAAAAACTGGGGATTTTTATTCTTAGTAAATGTTCCAATCAGTATAATAATATTACTTATGGCAACTAAATTAGAAGAAAATACTTCTGCACAAGGAATTAAGAAATTAGATGTTTGTGGTTCAGGAGTATTAACAATATTAATTTTATCTTTAATGTATGGAGCTACAAACTTAAAATTCTATGATTTTGCTAATTCAATAAAATCACTAGATGTTTGGCCATATCTTTTAATATTTATAATATCAATTCCAATATTAGTTTGGGTGGAAAAGAAAGCAGAAGATCCAGTAATAAACTTATCTTACTTTACTAATAAGGAAATAGCTATAACTTTAATATTAAGCTTTGTTGTAGGTTGTGGATTAATGGCAACAGTATTTATTCCTCAATTTAGTGAAAATATATTAAGAACACCAATGGGTAGTGGTGGATATATAGTTACAATATTTGCAATATTTGTAGGTATAGCAGCACCTTTAGGTGGAAAATTTATAGATAAAATAGGAGTTAAAAAAGTACTATTAATAGGTATGTCTTTAGTTATCATAGGTAACCTTTATCAAGGATATGTAACAACTAAACACCCAGGTATGGTTAACTTAATAATAGGTTTAGCTATTATGGGATTTGGTTTAGGATTCTCTATGGGAACACCAATAAATTACTTAATGCTTAGCTTAGTACCTGATAATGAAGCTACAGTTGGACAATCAGCAGTATCATTAATTAAATCCATAGGTATTGCAGTATCACCAAATATTCTTATTAACTTTATATCAGATGCAGGTAGAAGAGTACCAGAAGCATTACAAAAAGTTATGCCACATGTAGATGGAATGTCTAATATCATGTCAAATAGTGGTGGAGCTTCAAATGTTGCTAATTCAATGGGAAATGCCAGTGTTACTAATATATTTAGTCTTATAAAAGGAATGGCACAATCACAATTTGCAGCTTTAGGAGACAAGTTTGCAAATAATCCTCATATGAATATTGATATTATTGAAAAATCATATATGCAAAGTTTAGATGGAGCTAAAGATGCAATAGAAACTGCATTCCAACAAACTATGAATACAGGATATACTAAATTATTCTTAACATGTGCTATTATAGCTTTAATAGGATTAATATTAACAGCTATGTTAAATAATAATTTAATAACAATGAAAAATAGAAGATTAGAAAAGAAGGAAAAAACTAATTGATAAAAAATGTTTTTTGAGTTATGATAAATAAAAACAAATAATTTTAAGATATTGCTAGGGGTGCTGTAAAAGGCTGAGAGGGATAATAAGTCCTAACTCTAATAACCTGATTTGGTTAATACCAGCGTAGGGAAGTATATTTTAAGTTGTGATTTTTCATATTAGAAAATATTATTATGATTAATTAGAGAATATATTTTTAAAGGTTTAGCAATATTGCTAAACCTTTTTTTGTTGGTATAAAAGTCTTAAGAATATAGAAAAGAGGTGAATAGATGATTGTTAATGGTAAGAAAGTAGAAAAAGGTGAACTTAATACAGTTTATGATTTACTAAAAAGTTTAAATGTAAATAGTAAGAGAGTTGTTGTAGAACTAAACAAAGAGATAGTTAATTCCTGTAATTATAATGAAATCTTACTTAATCATGAAGATGTAATTGAGATTATTGCCTTTGTTGGTGGAGGATGATTAAGAATCATTTAAGAAGTTTAAGATAACAAAAGGTGAGTGAAAATAAAAGATAAAAAAGATAAGAGGGACCTTTATGAATATAAAGATTAATGAAAAGTGGAGAGAGGTAAAAGAAAATTGCACATTATATTCTTTAAAAAATGAAGAATTTCCTGATTCTCATGTTATAGTTTTAAATGGATTTCCACTTGTAGAAGATAAGGAGCTTAAGGATGGAGATAGGGTTGTCTTTATAAAAAAGGGAATTATGCCTAATAAAGAGGAGTTAGAAGAACTAATGGTATCTAGGCATACACCAGGTATTCATAAAAAACTAAAAAAAATTAAGGTTTTAATAGCTGGATGTGGAGGCCTTGGATCTAATATTGCTATTTCTTTAGGAAGAATAGGGGTTGGAAGTATAAGCTTAGTAGACTTTGATATAGTAGAATCTTCTAATTTAAATAGGCAGCAGTATTATATTGAGGATATTGGAGAATTTAAAGTAGTTGCTTTAAAAAGAAACTTAATTAGAATAAATCCTTTTATAAAAATAGAAGCTTTAAATCTTAAGCTTTCTGAAGATAATATGGGTATTTTACAAGGAGCTGACATAATAATAGAAGCCTTTGATAATCCAGATTATAAAGCCTTATTAGCTAATTATGTTTTAAGTAATATGAAGGACAAATTTTTGATTTCCTCTTCAGGAATGGCTGGTTTTTATGATTCAAATTTAATAAAAACAAAGCAAATAACAGATAAGTTTTATATTTGTGGAGATTTGGTAAATGAAGCTAAGGAAGGCTGTGGATTAATGGCTCCTAGAGTGGCTATATGTGCAAATCACATGGCTAATTTAGTTATAGATATAGCTGTTAACAAAATAGAATTTTAAAAATAAATAATAGTAAAAATAGAGTGGATTTTAAGTGCTTTTTAGACAGAGTTTATATATAAAAAATAAAATACTAGTCTAAAATATGAAGAAATAAGAAGAGTAGTGAGTAGAAAAGGGGAATTTTTTATGGACAAGTTAATAATAGGTGGAGTAGAGATAAAAAATAGACTTTTTGTTGGAAGTGGTAAATATCCTTCAAATGAAATAATAAAGGATATTTTAGAGGGAAGTGGCTCTCAAGTTATAACTTTAGCCTTAAGAAGGGTAGATTTAGATAATAAGGAAGAGGATATTCTTCAAAATATACCTAAGGATGTAATACTACTTCCTAATACTTCTGGGGCAACTAATGCAGAGGAGGCTATTAGAATAGCAAGGATAGCAAGAGCTATGGGATGTGGAAACTGGATAAAGATAGAAGTTATATCAGATTCTAAGTATTTGCTTCCAGATAATGAAGAAACCATAAAGGCAACTAAGGTATTAGCTGATGAAGGATTTATTGTCCTTCCTTATATGTGTCCAGATCTTTATGCAGGAAGAAGATTAATAGAAGTTGGAGCGGCAGCTGTAATGCCACTTGGTGCACCAATAGGAAGTAATAGAGGGTTAAAGACTAAAGAATTGATTCAAATAATGATAGATGAATTAGATATTCCTATTATAGTTGACGCAGGTATAGGAAAGCCATCACAGGCTATGGAAGCTATGGAAATGGGAGCTGCAGCTTGTTTAGTTAATACTGCCATAGCATCCTCAGAAGATCCTATAAATATGGCTAGAGCTTTTAAAATGGCAGTAGAAGGTGGCAGATTAGCTTATGAAGCTAAAATGGGAAGAGAATCAAAGTTTGGAAATGCTTCATCTCCACTTACTGGATTTTTAGATTAGGAGATGATTTAATTGAGTTTTTATGATGTAGTAGAAAAATATAGAGGTTTTGATTTTTATGGATATTTTGATTCTGTAAAAAAGGAAGATGTATTAAGAAGTATTTATGAAAGAAAGAAGAGACCAGAGGATTTACTTAATTTAATATCTCCTATGGGAGAAGAGCTTTTAGAAGAAATGGCTCAAGAAGCAAGAAATCTCTCTTTAAAATATTTTGGAAGAACAATATTACTTTATACACCTATGTATATCTCAAATTATTGTGTAAATAAGTGTTCATATTGTGGGTATAATGTAGAAAATAAAATATGTAGGAAAAAATTAAATCAAGAAGAAATAGAAAAAGAGGGGGAAGCTATTTCAAAGGATGGATTTAAACATATTCTAATATTAACAGGGGAAAGTGAATATCATACTCCAGTAGAGTATATAGAAGAGAGCATTAAAACTTTGAAAGAGAAATTTCCTTCAATAACCATTGAAATATATCCAATGACAGAAGAGGAATATAAAAAGGTGGTAGAAGCAGGTGCAGAAGGGCTTACTGTATATCAAGAGACCTATGATGAAAAAGTATATGATAGGGTTCATGTGGCTGGTCCAAAGAAAAATTATAAATTCAGATTAGAAGCTCCAGAGAGAGGAGCAGAAGCTGGAATGAGAAGCATAAGTATAGGAGCCTTATTAGGATTAGCTGATTTTAGAATAGATGCCTTCTTTACAGCAATGCATGGAAAATATTTAAGAGATAAGTATCCTCATATAGATATAAGTTATTCAGTTCCAAGAATAAGACCCTGTGAAGGAGGGCTTAAAAAGTTAAATGAAGTTGAGGATAGGGAACTAGTTCAAATACTTTTAGCCTATAGACTATTTGATCCTCAAGGGGGAATAAATATATCTACTAGAGAAGGAAAGGATTTTAGAAGAAATTTAATTCCTTTAGGAGTAAGTAAAATTAGTGCTGGAGTTTCAACTGAGGTTGGAGGCCATTCTTTAAAAGAAAAAGGTACAAGCCAATTTGATATAAATGATGAAAGTTCTGTAAGTGAAGTTAAGGAATTAATAAAAAGTCAAGGTTATCAACCTATATTTAAGGATTGGCATAGATTTTAAAATAATTTTTTATTAAAATGGTGATTTTTATGTTTTTAATAACCAATAGAAAGTTAGTAAATAGGGAAAGATATTTTAATACCATAGAGGAAGCAGGTAAATATGGTGTTAAAAATATAATTTTAAGAGAAAAAGATTTAAGTACAGAGGAATTAATAGAGGTTTATATAAAAATAAAAGAGTTAGTTCCAGAGGAAACAAATATAATAATAAATTCCAATATTGAAGCAGCAAGGATTTTAAAAGAGAAGTTTATTCATTTAAGCTTTAATGATTTTAAGAGAAATTTAGAAGAAATTAAATCCTTAAAGGTTGGAGTATCTGTTCATTCTATCTTAGAGGCCCTTGAGGCTGATAGATTAGGGGCAAGCTATATATTAGTATCTCCTATTTTTGAAACGCAATGTAAGAAGGACGTAACTCCTAAGGGAATTAATTTTATAAAAGAGATTAAGGAAAAGGTAAATTGCAAGGTCATAGCCTTAGGAGGAATAAATGAACTTAACTTTAAAGAAGTATTAGGGGCTGGTGCTGATGATTTTGCATGTATGTCACTTTTATTTATGAGTAATAATATAAAGAAGTCCTTAGATACTTTTAAAGCTCTTTAAATATATCTAGATTTATATGAAGGAAAATGTAAATTATATGATTATTAATAGAATTATGGTATAATTGATATTAATTAATAATTACAATTTGTTATCAAAGGAGAATTGCTTATGTCATTTGAGAGAATAGATATTTCAGATAGAAGTGAACAAGAAGGAAGAAGTTGTGTAATCTTATATAACTTTGGAAATAAGGAATTAAAGAAAATACAAAACTTTGCTAGAATAATGGGAATAAAAGATCAAATAGTTTTAAACTCTAAAAATGGAGATGAAACTATAAAGAATATATTAGAAGATAAAATTGAAAAAACAGAAGGTGAAGGAGTTAAAGAAAGAGCAATAATATTTAATGCCATAGCTCCTGGAAAAGTTCATATATTTTTAGAAAACTTAAAAAAAGTAGGCATCCAAAGACCTTTAGTTGCAATGGTTACAGAAACATCTATTAATTGGACTATTGACGTTTTAGTTAAAAATTTAATAGCTGAAAGAAGAGCATTAAGATCAGGAGATATGACTACTCACGAAAATAACTTTTAAAAAACTTACAAACATATTATGAGAATTACTAGATTTCGCTAAGAATTTATAATTATTACTCCGAAGATATTACTAAAGCTTCGAAACTTGCTACGCTTCGAACAGTCTCAGCTTTTTAACGTAATATCTTCTCCGTAATAATTTAAATTCTAAAGCTTATCTAGATATTCTCTTCATTATGTTTGTAAGTTTTTTTATATGTTTATTTACTTTATAGTTTAGAAAAATATTATTTATTAAAATTTATTGATTTTCCATCTGAAGTTAGAATTATCTCTCCATCTGTATCAGTTCTAAAGGTCTTAATATTATATTTTTTTATTATGTCTAAAGTTTCTCTATGTGGATGTCCATATTTATTATCTTTAGCACAACTTATTATTCCATACTTTGGAGAAACAGCTTCTATAAAGGCATTGCTTGATGAACTACTAGATCCATGATGACCAAATTTTATTACATCTGAATCAAGAGAAGTTTTATACTTAGCTAAGGCTTCCTCTTCAGCTAACTTCTCAGCATCACCAGTGAATAAATAAGAAGTGTCACCAAAGCTTAATTTCATTATAGGAGAATAATCGTTAAGTTCTTCGTACTCTGATTTTTGAGGAGTAAATACCTCAAATTTAGCTCCTTCTCCTAAATCTATAACCATTCCACCTTTTAATTCTTTAGTTTTTAATCCTTCATCTTTCACTGCTTTAACAAGATTTTCATATGTTTTAGTTGTATGAGTTATTTTAGGAGAATAGAAAGCCTTTACTTCATATTCTTTAAATACATCAACCATTCCACCAATGTGATCTTCATGGGGATGAGTTGCAATAACTAATTCAAAATCATCAATGTTTTTAGCTTTTAATTGTTCTAATAGTTCTTTAGAATTACTTCTTGGACCTGCATCTATTAAAATATCATTTCCATTTACTTTTATATATGCTGCATCACCTTGGCCAACATCCATATAAGAAATCATAAGTTCAGAGTCCTTAGGAACTTTAGAGCCTTGTGTTAAATCTATTCCAAAATATCCAGCTAAAAGAACAACTATAATTCCAATAATTGAGCTAATAATTTTCTTTTTTTTATCCATGTAATAAATCTCCTTGTATTTTATTTGTGAGAATTAAATTCATCAATAAGAATTATAGTTTAATATGAGATTTAATAGATGTACATTGTTTATATTAAGAGTAAACTTTTTAATAAAATTTAAATTATTATTCTAAAGATTTAATAATTTAAATCATCTTATGGCAATATAGATAATTGTTAATCTACAAGGAATAGTTAAATTGAGAGATAAAATATGATTTAGAGTATATTTAATTAATTTTATAGAAAGAATTTTCTATGATATATGTTTAAATATAATATATGAATTAATTGAAAGAAATACAAATTAATGGTAAAATTAGGGATATAGTAAATGTTTAAATTAAATGAAAATAAAAAAATATAAATAATTATTTATAAGGGGAGAATAATTATTTAATTAAGTGTAGGTTTATGGGAATATAGGGGGAAGAGTATTATGGCAATCTTGGATATGTCTTTGGAAAAACTTTATGAATACAGAGGGATTAGCCCACTGCCAGAAGATTTTGATGAATTTTGGAATTCACAGTTAAGGGAATTAGATGATTTAGACATTAAATTAGAATTAAAAAAAGCTGACTTTGAAAGTCCTATAGCAGAATGTTATGATTTGTATTTTAATGGTATTGATGGAACTAGAATATATGCAAAATTTATGAAACCTAAAGAAGTTAAAGGGAAAATGCCGGCTTTGTTAGAGTTTCATGGATATGAAGAGATAAGCAATGATTGGAGTAATAATCTTCACTATGTAGCTAGTGGAATGTGTGTTGCAGTTATGGAGTGTAGAGGGCAAGATTACTTGAAAGAAGATTCTTGTAAGTTTAAATCTTTTAAGTCAAAAGGGAATATAGTTAGGGGATTAGTTGAAGGTAGAGAAAAATTGTTATTTAAAAATATATTTTTAGATACTGCTATTTTAGCTAGAATAGTAATGAATATGGAATGGGTAGATGAGGAAAGAGTTTTTGCAACTGGCGGTTCCCAAGGAGGAGCCTTAGCTTTGGCCTGTGCAGCCTTAGAAAATAGAATAAAAGGTGTTTATGCTTATTATCCATTTTTATGTGATTACAAAAGAATTTGGGTTATGGATTTAGGGGGAGATTCTTATGAAGAATTAATAAGATATTTTAAGTTTATAGATCCAAATCATGAGAATGAAGAATATGTCTTCAATACCTTAGGATATATTGATATAAAAAATATGGTTCACAGAATAAAAGGAAAAGTAAACATGGCTATAGGACTAAGGGATGATATATGCCCTCCATCCATTCAATTTGCTGCTTATAACAATATTCTATGTGAAAAAGAGCTAGTTTTATATGATTCTGGACAAAAGCCTTACTTATTAAATTTAAAGGACAAGATATACAAGTGGGCTATAAATCTTTAAATTGAATAATATTTTATAATTGATATAATTATATTAGGGGATGAATTTTAGATTGAATTCATCCCTTTATACATATTTAGAAAGAAGATGAGTTTATGAGGATTATTGATAATGAAAAAGAATTTAAGGAATTCTGTAATGAAAAAGGGATAAGATTAGCTTATTTAAGTACTAATACATGTTGTGCCTGCAGCGTTTTAAAACCTAAAATAGAGGAATTAATAAAAAAGTACCATAATGCAAAAATTATAGAGGTTCAGGCTGATAAAAGTGTAGACATAGTATCACAATTAAGCATTTTTATGTTTCCAGCAATTATTTTATATATAGATGGTAAGGAGATTCTAAGAGAAGCTAAATATATAAGTGTTGTTGAATTAGAAAAGGTTATAGATAGATATTTTGAACTTTATAATTAAAAATAATAAACATATGAAAAAGGTTAGGTGATAATTCTAGGTTTTATTTCTATGTTTTATTAAAATATTTAATTCAATTTGATTTGTAAAATAAAATTTTATATACTATATACAAGTTAAATATGAATAATTTGACAATGTTTTAATATATTCTTAAAAGAAAGGAGATATTATGTGGGATTCACTAAAAAAAAGTTATAGACATTTAAAAAATATTTTAGGATTTGTTACTGATAAAAGAAATTATGAAAATATAAAGAAGCTATTAAAAAACTACAAAATCTTAAGTGATATATCAAATATAATAGTATCAGTTTTAGTATTTTTAAGTGGTATTCTTTTAATAATTTCAGGAATTTATCCTAGTATATTTTATAAGATAAAATTTTTAGACAATATATATAGTTTATCTTTTTTAAGGTTTTCACATAGAGCTTCAGTATTAATTGGATTAATGTTAATAATGACCTCTAAGGAAGTTTTCTTTAAGGTAAAAAGAGCTTATTATGTTACATTAACATTGCTTATAGTAGGAGGAGCCTTTGCCTTTGTAAAAGATTTAGATTACAAAGAAGGAATTTTTATTTTAGGAGTAATAATACTTCTAATATTATCAAAAAAGAGTTTTTACAGAAAAAGTATCCCTATTAAGGTTACTAAATTAAGTGGTATATTATTAGTTCTTTCAATTGTAATGATCATCTTTGCAAGTTTTATACATAAATTTAACATACATTTTAGTAAGAATTATAGGTACTATGTAGACTTTTTCCATAGCACAAAGGGATATTTAAGAATAGCGTTATTCACTTATATAGCCTTTATAATATTTGTGATAATATGGTATTTAACAATGCCTAAAATAGAAGATGACGAAAGGTATATGGATGCTGATTTAGAAAAGGTATCAAAATTCTTTAAAGAAATAGATTATGGAACAATATTCTCCCATTTAGTTTATTTAAAGGATAAAAAGGTCTTTTGGGCTAATGAAGGAGAGTCCTTAATAATGTATAGCAAGTACAAAGATAAGATAATAGTTTTAGGAGATCCTATAGCTACAAAGGAAAATCTATATAGTTGTATAGAAGAGTTTCAAGCTTTTACAAATTTATATGGATATGATGTTGTCTTTTATGAAATAGAAGAAAAAAACTTTTCTACCTATCATGATGCAGGGTATTATTTCTTTAAGTTAGGAGAAGAGGCAAGAATAGATTTAGAAGAATTTAATTTAATTGGTTCTAAAAAGAGTGCCTTTAGAAATACCTTAAGAAGAGTTGAAAGGGAAGGATATAGCTTTAGTATTATAGAGCCTCCTTTTAATAATGAGGTAGTAAGTCAATTGAAGGAAATATCTGATAAATGGCTAGGTGACAGAAAGGAAAAGGGATTTTCTCTAGGATGGTTTAGTGAGGATTATATACAAAGATCGCCTATAGCTATTTTAAAGAATGAAGAAGAAAATAAGATTATGGGTTTTGTAACAATAATGGATGCTAATGATGGAGGGGAGACAGTAGCAATAGATTTAATGAGAATAGATAAAAATGCTCCTAATGCCTCTATGGATTACTTAATGCTTAATTTATTCTTAACATTTAAAGAAAAAGGATATAAATATTTTAGCTTAGGAGAAGCACCATTATCTAATGTAGGATTTAACACTCATTCACATTTACAAGAAAAGCTTGCAAGATTAGTTTATAATAGTGGTAATATATTCTATAGTTTTGATGGACTAAGAAGATATAAGTCAAAGTTTTCTCCAATTTGGCAGCCTAGATATTTAGCATACCCTAAGTTTATGTCCTTACCAGAGGTGTTTATTAACTTATGTTTATTAATAGCTAATTCAAAGGAAAGAGTAGAGAAAAAATAAAAACGTATATTCTAAGTTAAGTTTGATTTAAAATTAAATCTTTATATCTAGCTTAATTAAGTTTATTATGTTAAAGAGAGTCTTTTACTTATAAGGCTCTCTTTTTATAAAAATTTACTTTTTATAAATAAAGCTTATTTTTTATATTGAAGTTTAAAAAAATAAGGGCATTATTTTTAATTTATTTAGAAGAAACAATGAGTTTTTAAATAGATATAAAAAATCTAAGGATTTAGGCTAAGATTTGTCAAATGAAAATGTTTTGAAGTGATTTTTAAGAGGTGTATAATAGTGTTAAATATTTAATAAAACATATTAAACTTTGTTTTATTAAGGAGGGTATAAATATGGGAAACTTTTTTTTAGAAAGTGATTTTAGAGCTTTTGATATAGACAAATCAAGAAGTAGAGATAAGGTAATATTAGAAAGAAGAAGAGTTGCTGCTGAGAAATTAAGAGAACTAAATAATTTAGGGCTTTTTGAATTTATGAATTCTAAAGGGTTAAGCTCTCATTGGGAAAAGCAATATATAACCAGTATAACTTGGCCACTAAAAAGAGTTAATGATGAATATGTGGATAGAATATATTTATCATATGGAAAAAATAGAGCTGATGTTAGAAAGCTTATAAAGGTTTTAAATTTATTCCATGATATTGAGGGAAGTAGAATAGAAGATGACATGGTATTTAATTATATTCCTCGCATTCAATTAGGATTAGACTCTAATTCTTGGAATACAGCTTTATATTTAGATAAGTATGGAGCCATAGAACAAAGAAATCTTGTTAATAAAATAAGAGAAAACTACGAGCTAAAAGAAAGATTTAAAAACATACTTATGGCTTTAGAAGAAAAGGGGTATAGATTATATTTAATTAAGGACAATAATCCTAGAAGTTATGAAGATGAAACAGATTACGTTGAGGATATAATAAAATATACAGATAGTGGAGAAAAATATGGATTAACCATAAGAAAAGATTATGATAAAAATCATGTTAGCAATTCAAGAAATGAAATATTGGATTTTGTTAAAAATGAATTTGATAATTTAATGGATGTTTATTATTTTATTTCTTGGGATTCAGAAGAGAATGACTATTTAAGATAATAGCTATAGTTTAAAAAGTTAATGACTTTAAATTATAAATTTAGAGTTAACTTTATGCTTAATCTTATAGATAAATAAAAATCTAGTATAAAATTCATAAAAGGAGTTATATCAAAATAAGTTTTATTGTTAACTTTTGATATAACTCCTTTTTATGTGATTTATTGTATCTATAAAAACATTTTAAGCAAACTAAATACTTTTATTTAAATAGTTATTATTTTCAGTACTTTTAATTTTACTATTAATAAGTCTTTTTATAGAAAAATATAGCTTAGTAAAGGATGAAACTAAAACAATTCCAGTAGCTATTGAACCAGCTAACATTAGTGTATTGCATCCTAAGGATAAAGCTTTATCTATATTTCCTTTTAAAGTCTCTAGCATGGTATAGAACATGCCTCCTCCAGGAACTAGAGGAATTATTCCACAAACTAAAAATACTAATACAGGAGCTTTTAATACTCTAGCTGAAATCTCAGAGAATATGGCTATGAAAATAGCAGCTAAAAAATAATTAAAGCTTTCATTTGTGCTCATAAAGCTTGAGGAAAAAAGATAGACAAACCATCCTAAACCGCCACATAGGGAAGAAAAAAATAAGTTTTTACCTTTTATATTAAATATTATTCCAAAACCTAAAGAACTAAAAAATGCATATATTGAGTTTATTATTAGGTTCATATAGCCATACCCCCATAGTGATTTATTAATATAGATAAAATACTAGCACTTCCAATAGCAATACCTACAGCTATTAAAAAGGCTTCAATAAATTTAGCACTTCCAGCAACTAAATCACCAGCTATTATATCACGAAGTGAGTTAGTTATAGCAAGTCCAGGTACTAAGGGCATTAAAGAACCTATTATTATTTCATTTAGATTAGGAGCAATATTAAATCTTACTGCAAGAAAAGCTAGTAATGATGCCAAAGCTCCAGATATTATATTTACAAAGAAATTGTTTGTCTTTAAAATATTAAAAAAGTATGCAAGAAGACAAAGAACTATTCCTATAAAACCTGAGACTAAAGAATCCTTTAAATTACCTCCAAAAAGTAGAGTAAATGTTGAAGCTGAAATTAAATATCCTAATATTTTTATTTTAAGAGGATATTCTTTTTCATCAGCTATACTACTTAGCTTTTTTTCAGCATCTTCAATAGAAACTTTATTAAAGGCAACCTCTCTTGAAAGGTTGTTTAATTTAGCTATTTTATCTAAATTAATAGTTCTACTTGTTACCCTTCTAGTTCTAGAAATTGCATTTTTATATGTTTTTATTGTTATTATTATGTTTGTAGGAATTACAAAAACATCAACTTTTTCTATTCCATAAGCCAAACAGATTCTGCTCATGGTTTCTTCAACTCTATATGTTTCAGCGCCATTTTCAAGCATTAGAGTACCAAGTTCAGTTGAGAAATTGATAATTCTATTAAAATCCATATGTACCTCCAAATAAGTATGTAAAAATTAATAAGAAATATTTTTTCATTATTACAATATTTCTTTTCTATTATACTTTGAAGAAGAGTTTATTATAAAGACTTTAAATTAAAAAAATGTAAAAAAATATGTTTTTTTAATGGAAAATAGCTAATAGATTTGTATTTATAATTTAGTTACTATAGTTAAAATTTTGCATAGATTAATTATGAATGGAATTTATTAGGGAGGATGAACTATAATGGCTATTTTAGATTCTAAAGTTGGACATATAAAAAGTAGAATTTCTAAAGATAGGGTTGTATTAAAAACAATGTATCCATTTAAAAAAGGAGAGTTAGCAGATGAAGTTGAAATAAATTTATACTTAGAAGGAAGTAATAGGGTAATAAAAAAAGAATTGCCTTATGGTGGATATAATATGCATTTGTTTTTAGGAGATTTTTTAGGCAGTGGAAGAGATTGTATTTTGGTGAAGGGAAGATTTCAAGGTTCTGGTGGAATTGCTATTTTATTATTATATGAATATGATAATGGAGAAATAAGAGAAATAACTAATCAGTGGGAAATAAGTGCTAGAAACAAAGCTATTATAAGATACTTACCAAATTATAAAGTAGAGGTATCTTACGGAGCGAAAGAAAAATATATTGTAGATCTTTCTTCAAAGGATAAATCTTACTTAAATCTTATATATGATGAAAAGGGAAATGTAAAATTAAAAATTAATCCTGGTATTTCTGATATTAATACCTATTATGAAATAAAAGAACTTGGAAGTAATAAATATGATTTTTTAATACGCCAAAATATCATAGGAATAGTACTAGTAGATGTTATAGGTATAATACAAAGTAGAGTTGTATTTAATCTTAATGGAAACTTTGTCATAAAAGATAGGGAACTTATAATAAGTAAAGATAGAAATTTGAATAACACCCATAATTAATTGTAATTTAATACCTAAAATAGTATAATTAAAGCAAAATATTGTGTTTATAATATTTTGCTTTAATGAGAGGTTTACTATGGGGGGAAAAGAGATGAGAAATTGTAAAGAACTTAAGCATGAGAAAAATGGTAACGTTACCGAAAAAGTGGGGAAAAACAAAGGAAAAAGCAAAAAAGTGTCTAAAGATGAAAGCTTATTAAGCTTTGATTTGTTTTTAGAGGGAAAAGAACATTCAGCTTATAAGTTTATGGGAGCTCATTTTATAACTGAAAATAGAAAAAGGGGTGTAAGATTTACTACTTGGGCTCCAAGGGCTAGCAAAATATATGTTATAGGTGATTTTAATAATTGGGAATTAAAAGAAGAATACTCCATGAAAAAAATTAATGAAAGAGGAATATGGAGTTTATTTCTTCCTAAATTAGAAGAGGGTATAAAGTATAAATTTGCAGTAGTAAATGAATGTGGAAATAATACAGTATATAAGGCTGACCCATATGCATTTAAATCAGAATTAAGACCTAATACAGCCTCTGTACTTACTAAAATTAAGAGTTTTAGATGGGGAGATAAGAGATGGCTTAATAAAAGAGAAAAAGAAGGTTTAGATAATAAACCTATGAATATATATGAACTTCATTTAGGGTCTTGGAAGAGAAAAGATGGAGAGTTTATGACCTATGAAGAAATAAGCGAAGTACTAGTAGAATATATAAAAGAGATGGGATACACCCATGTTGAGTTTATGCCTATAAATGAACATCCCTTAGATGCTTCTTGGGGATATCAAGGCGTAGGGTATTACTCAGTTACAAGTAGATATGGAGATTTAAATGGATTAAAGGCTCTTATAAATAAACTTCATAAAAATAATATTGGAGTATTACTAGATTGGGTACCTAGCCATTTTTGCAAGGATGAGCATGGATTATTTATGTTTGATGGGTCACCAACCTATGAATATGAAGCTTGGTGGAAGGCTAATAATGAAGGATGGGGAACTTGTAATTTTGATTTAGGAAGACCAGAGGTTAACTCCTTTTTATTTTCCAATGCTATGTACTGGATAAATGAATTTCATATAGATGGATTAAGAGTAGATGCGGTATCTAATATGCTTTATTTAGATTATGGAAGAGAATATGGAGAATGGGAGCCAAATATCTATGGAGGAAATGGAAACCTTGAAGCTATTGCCTTTTTAAAAGAACTAAATACAATTATAAAAAAAGAAGGAAAAGGAGCAATTACAGTAGCTGAAGAATCAACCTCATGGGAAGGAATTACTAAACCTGTTGAAGAGGATGGATTAGGATTTGATTATAAATGGAATATGGGATGGATGAATGATACCTTAAGTTATATTGAGTTAGATCCAATATACAGAAAGTATCATCACAATAAAATGAACTTTTCAATGATGTACAATTATTCAGAAAAGTTTATTCTACCAATTTCACATGATGAGGTTGTTCATGGCAAGAAATCCCTTATAAATAAAATGTGGGGAGATGATTGGAAAAAGTATGCAGGGCTAAGACTTTATGCTTCTTTTATGATGGGACACCCAGGGAAAAAATTAATGTTTATGGGCTGTGAATTTGGTCAGTTCGTTGAATGGAGAGAATGGGAAGAACTTCAATGGAATGTTATTGAAGAATTTGATATACACAGAAAAACCAAGGAGTATTTTAAAGCATTAAATCATTTTTATTTAGAGAATAGTTCTTTATGGTCACTTGATTATGAAGAAGAAGGCTTTAAATGGATTGATGCTGATAATTCAGAAGAAAGTGTACTTTCATTTATAAGAATTGGAAAGAATAAAAAGGAAAAATTAATATTTATATGTAATTTTACTCCAGAGGTTTATTATGATTTTAAAGTAGGGGTTCCAGGACTTGGAGAATATGTTGAAGTCTTTAATTCAGATTCCTTAGAATTTGGTGGAGCAGGAAATATTATGGGAGATAGTATTTTAAAAGCCACAGAGGAAAGTTTTAAGGATTTTGATTATTCAATAAGTGTTAAGGTACCTCCATTAGGAACGTTAGTTTTAAAAGTAAAATAAGAAAGAAAAGGCTACTATAAATCTAAGTACATAATATTATTTTACTTTGGATAAATAGTAGCTTTTATTACATAAATAATTAATAGAGGAGCATTTTATATGTTTGATTCTGTAAAAAGAAAACTTGTTTGTTATGATGATAATGAATACTACATAGAGATTAGTCCTTTAACTAATACCATAAGAGCAACCTTATGCTGTAAGGGGGCAATTGAGGCTTATTTAGTTGGAGATTTTAACAATTGGGAAAAAAGCGAAAATTTTAAGCTTAATTGGGGATTGGATACTAATGATGGTAGAGTAAAAATGATTAAAGATATTCCCTTTCCTTGTGGACTAAAGAAGGGAGAGTATAAGTATGGATATATAATTATTACTCTAGATGGAAAAGAAATATATGTAGATAACTTAAATGAAGAGAAAAATGATTTTTATTTCCTTTGGGAGCCCTTTGAAGAATCCTTAGAAATAAAAAGTTCAAGAGATTTTGTATCTACTAGATACCCAGTTGAATTAATAGCTGTTAAAAATTCATTTTATGGAAATATAACCATTGAAGAGGCGGTTCTTTCCATAGAGAACTCTTTAAAGGGAGTAACTTTAGAAAATGGTTTTTTAAAGATCAATGAGGAAGTAGCCCCTGGCACTAAAATTATAGTAAAGGCCTATGATTCTTTAAATGACATGACAGCTTATAAGGAAATTGAGGTTAGAGAAGAAGGGGAAAAAGGGACTTTTGTACAATTTTTAAAGAATGATGGATTATATTATGGAGAAAATTTCAGCTGGAATATTTGGGGCTTTGGAGAGAATAGCTCAGGTAAAGAATTTAATTTAAATATTAAAACAGATTTAGGTGTAGGAACTTTTGTAGATGAAGAGAAATTTATAGTAAGAAAGAGAACTTGGGGATGTAACTGGGTAAATGATTGGAATGAGCAGACATATACTTTTTATTTAGGTAAGGAAGATAGGAATTTATTTTGCATATATGAAAATAATAAGATATTAACTTCTTTAAAGACTGCCATAGAAGAAATTACTCCTAAAATACAAGTTGCCTTAATGGATCATAAAAATACTATAAAGGCATATCTTTCCCATAAGCCTTTAATTGGAGTTAAGTATGGATTGTATATAAACGGAATAAAGGCTAAGGGAGTTTCAACCCTAGTTAGAGAAAATGAAAAAGAAGTTTTAATAACTAATCTTCCAAGTGATATAGATCCATCAGATTTATTAGAAGTAAGAGCTTCTAGTATGTTTTCAAGTTGCAAAGTAATAGTAAGAGATTATTTAAATGATTATTATTATGGAGGAAATGACCTAGGTGTAAGATTTAGTGAAGAAAATATAAGCTTAAGGTTGTGGGCACCTACTGCTAAAAAAGTAGAATTATTAATATATGAAGATTATAAATCCCTAAGGGAAAATCCTTTAAGAAAATATGATATGAATAGGGAAAAAGAAAATGGAACTCATTTAATTAAAGTACCAAGAAAAGAAAATGAGGGTAAATATTATTTATACAGATTATATTTTAATGATT
Source organism: Clostridium sp. 16K-1-R1 (assembly GCF_023921145.1). Classification (NCBI taxonomy): domain Bacteria; kingdom Bacillati; phylum Bacillota; class Clostridia; order Eubacteriales; family Clostridiaceae; genus Clostridium; species Clostridium sp. 16K-1-R1. The sequence continues at coordinate 2,079,521 of NZ_CP046515.1, read as the reverse complement.
TAAGCAAAGAAGGTAAACATGTAAATAAGATAACCTATGCTGTAGATCCCTATGCTGTTTCAGTAGGAGTAAATGGAGAAAAGGGAGCTTTAGTAGATTTATTTAGTAAAGAGTGTGTACCAGAAGGATGGAATAAATATAATAAACTTAAGTTAATAAATAAAGAAGACTCAATAATTTATGAGATGCATATTAGAGATTTTACCATAAATGAAAATTCAGGAGTTTCTGAAAGCTTAAGAGGAAAATTTTTAGGGGCAGTTGAAGAGGGAACTTTCTATATTAATAAAGAAAATGGGAATAAGGTTAAGACAGGATTAGATCATTTAAAGGAATTAGGGATAACCCATGTTCACTTGCTTCCAGTCTTTGATTTTGCTTCTGTTAATGAAGAAATAACCAAGGATGAAAATAATAGAAACTGGGGATATGATCCTAAAAACTTTAATGCAATAGAAGGAAGTTATTCAACAGACCCATATACACCTTCAAGAAGAATAATAGAGTTTAGAGAGATGATAAAAAGGTTTCATGACAATGGAATACGAGTTATATTAGATATGGTTTATAATCATATGTATGAAACTAGTAATATGGATAATATAGTTCCTTTATATTACTTTAGAAGTGATAAATTAGGAAAATATACAAATGGATCTGGCTGTGGAAATGAAATGGCCTCTGAAAAGCCTATGGTTAGGAAATTTATTTTAGATTCCATATTACATTGGATTAAAAATTATCATATAGATGGATTAAGATTTGACTTAATGGAGCTTATAGATTTAGATACTATGAAGGAAATAGTAAAAAGAAGTGAAGAGATTGATGAAAAAATACTTATTTATGGGGAGCCTTGGAAAGGTGGAGATTCTCCTTTAAGTAATGGAACTTACAAGGGAAGTCAAAAAGGTCTTGGATTTTCCATATTTAATGATGATTTTAGAAATGCTCTAAGAGGAAATAATGACCCATCTAATGGATTTATAAATGGAGAACAGCACAATAAAAATAAAGCTTGGCAAGTTATAGAAGGAATTAAGGGGTCCATAAATTCAATAACCTATAAACCTATGGAAAGTATAAATTATTTAGAAGCACATGATAACTATACACTATGGGATCAAATAGTAAAAAGTCAAAATCATAGTGTGGAAAAGGGACATTATAGAGATTTTAATGAAGAAAATATATTAGATAATTTTTATGTTAAGGAAGATTTACTAGGAGCTTCTATATTATTTACTTCTCAAGGAATTCCCTTTATTCAATCTGGAGCTGAAATTTTAAGATCTAAAGATGGAGATCATAATAGCTATAAGAGTCCAGATAGTATAAATGCTTTAAATTGGGCAGAGAAAGAAAAGTATATTGATGTTTTTAATTATTATAAAGACTTAATAATTTTAAGAAAAAATCACAGTGCTTTTAGAATGAAAAATCCAGAGGATATAATAGAAAATTTAGAAGTTTATTTTTATGACAATAATGATACTAGCGGAGTAATAATAGCTTACTATAAAAATAATGCTAATGAAGATTTATGGAAAGATATAGTGGTAATATATAATGGAACTACCATTGATGATTATAATGTAATTTCTTCTATGCCTAAATCAAGTAATGGCTTTTGGAATATTGCAGTTAAAAATGGGGTTGTAAATCAGTTTGGTATAGAAAGAGTGAGTGAGGATGAAATTCCTAAAATAAAATCTCATTCTATGATGATCCTTTATGATGAATAAAAAAAGATAAATAATTTTTAAAAGACTACATAGAATATATCTATGTGGTCTTTTTTGCTTTTAAATTAAGGTAACAAATAAAAAAATAAGTAATATATTAAAGTTAGAAAGAATATATAGGATTATTAAAAAGGAGTAAGAGATGAGCAGAATTTTAAGTATTTTAAATATATGTGAGAAAAGCTTAGCTTATAGAGATTATCATGAGTATATATTAGGATTAATAAAAATATATACTGAAAATAAATTGAAGACCTATAAAGAGGACAATTTAGAAAAATTAAGGAAGATGAATAATATAAATTACTTATTAGAACAAAAAAGAACTGATTTCTTCTGGAGAATGAATAGAATGTTTCAGGGACTTGATTATGATGAATTAAAAACCTTAAAAAAAGATAGTAAAAGTTATGAAATAAAAAGAAATGTTAGTGAGGTTATAAAAGAAAAAAGAAATAAAAAATGATAAAGAGAAATACTTTAAAAAGTATTTCTCTTTATCATTAAAAGATTATTTTTCAACTTCTCCATCCCATTTAGATATTCCATCTTTCATGTGAACAAGATTTTTAAAACCATTTTCCTTTAAAATATCTACAGCCTCAGCACTTCTTTTTCCGCTTCTACAGTAAACTAAAACTAATTCATCTTTAAACTTTTCTATATCACTTAGGTTTTCCTTAAGTTCCTTAACTGGAATTTGAATTGCATTTTTTAAATGTCCTTCAGCAAATTCATCTTCATTTCTAACATCTAAGATTAGAGTAACTTCCCCGTCATTTATAAGTTTTTTAGATTCGTCTATTGATATATCCTTTGAAACTGCTTCAGATTGAGTTTCGCTTGAGGATTCAGAGCTTGTCTGTGTATTAGCATCCTTATTTTCAGTGTTATTATTACCGCATCCTACAAATAAGCTAGCTGTTAAAGTCAAACTAAGTAATAATAATGATATTCTTTTCATAAATATCCTCCCTATCTTAAAATATACAAATAAAATTTAACATATTATTACATGATAAGGCAATTAAGAAAGTGTTAATATTTAAGGGCTTAGCTTAAGGTTATTGACAATTACTTTAATAATCTTTATAGTTAACTGTGTGAAATTATGTTTATAATTATAGATATTAAAAGGTATTTTATTATCTAAAGATAGATTTTTCTAAAATGGAGATGAACAATGAAAAAAAACAAACTATCAATTAAAACAATTGTAGCTATAGGAATTGGCTCAGCAGTTTTTATGATATTAGGTAGATTTGGTTCTTTGCCTACAGGAATTCCTAATACAAACATAGAAACAGCATATGCGTTTTTAGCTTTAATGGCATTGTTATATGGTCCTTTAGCTGGTTTTTTAATAGGATTCATAGGACATGCTTTAAAAGATATAGTATTCTTTGGATCACCTTGGATAAGTTGGGTTTTTGCTTCAGGTATAGTAGGATTAATAATTGGATTTGGAGCTAGATTTATAAAAATTAATCAAGGAGTATTTAAGTTAAAGCAAATATTTACGTTTAATTTAATACAGATAATTGCCAATGGAGTGGCTTGGTTTTTAGTAGCACCAACTTTAGATATATTAATTTACTCTGAACCTGCAAATAAGGTTTATCTACAAGGGGTAATTGGTGGAATTTCTAATATGGTTACTGTTGGAGTTTTAGGAACTATTTTAATAGCTAATTATGCTAAGACAAGAATACAAAAAGGTAGCTTAAGAAAAGAATATTAGAAGTATATGAGGTTGTGGGAAAGATATTTTCAGACAACCTTTTTTTGAAGTTTAATTTAGGAGATGTATAAAACTTAAATATAGAGTTAAAAAATAATATATACAATTCCTTAACTTAAAATGATTATTTGAAAGGAAATTGATATGGAAAGAAAAGCAATAATAGAGTTTAAAGATTTTACTGCTCATTATACAGTTCAATCAAAGCCAACTTTAAATAACATAAATTTAACTATATATGAAGGAGAAAAAGTTCTTATAGCTGGGCCTTCAGGGTCAGGAAAAAGTACATTAGCTAACTGTATAAATGGATTAATACCATTTTCAACTGATATTGAAATTTCAGGAAGTCTTAAAATAAAGGGAAAAGAAACTAAAGATTTAAGCGTTTTTGAAATATCTAAAATGGTAGGAACTGTACTTCAAGATCCAGATAGTCAATTTATAGGATTAACTGTAGCTGAGGATATAGCTTTTAAACTAGAAAATAACTGTGTATCTCAAGAAGAGATGAAGAAAAAAGTTAATTATGTATCAAAAATAGTTGATATAGAAAATAGATTAGACTTAGCTCCATATAGTCTTTCAGGTGGACAAAAACAGAGGGTAACCTTAGCTGGAACTATTGTTGATGATGTTGATATACTTCTTTTTGATGAACCTTTAGCAAGCTTAGATCCAGCAGCAGGAAAAGCTTCTATAGAACTTATAGATAAAATACAAAAGGAAGAAAAAAAGACAGTAATAATAATAGAACATAGATTAGAAGAAGTTTTAAATTGTGATGTAGACAGAATAATACTTATGAATGAAGGAGAAATTATTGCTGATACAAATCCAAATGAAATATTAGCTTCTAATAAATTAAAAGAGTGTGGAATAAGAGAACCTTTATACATAACAGCTCTTAAGTATAGTGGATATGAATTAAATAAGGAAATGAACCTTGAGAATATAGACAAGTTAAAGCTTAGTGATGATGGAGAGAAATTAAAAACTTGGTATAAGAGTTTAAATTTTAATAAGAAAGAAAGAGAAGAAGACACACTATTAGAATTTAAAAATGTATCTTTTTCTTACGATAAGAAAAAAGATATATTAAGTGATATTAATTTTAAAATTAATAGGGGAGACATAGTAAGTGTAGTTGGGAAAAATGGTGCTGGTAAATCAACTATATCTAAGCTTATATGTGGTTTTTTCAAAGAATCAAAGGGAGATATAATATTTGAAGGGAAAAGTTTAGATGGAAAGACTATTAAGGAAAGAGGAGAAGAAATAGGAGTTGTTCTTCAAAATCCAAATCAAATGATATCTAAAACAATGATCTTTGATGAGGTTGCATTAGGCTTAAGAGTTAGAGGAATTGATGAAAAAGAAGTTAAGGAAAGAGTACTTGAAACCCTAAAGACCTGTGGTTTATATCCATATAGAAATTGGCCAGTTTCTGCACTTAGTTTTGGACAGAAAAAGAGGGTTACTATAGCTTCAATACTAGTTTTAAATCCTAAGGTTATAATACTTGATGAACCAACAGCAGGACAAGACTATAAACATTATAATGAAATAATGGAGTTTCTTCTAAAACTTAATAAAAAGGGAGTTACAATAATTTTAATAACTCACGATATGCATTTAATGCTTGAATATACAGACAAGGCTATTGTAATTTCAAATGGACGTAAAATAGCCGATACAACATCAGCAGAAATACTTACAGATAAAGAAGTAATAGAAAAGGCAAGCTTAAAAGAAACATCATTATATGATTTAGCCTTGAAATTTAAGGTGGAAGACCCTAAGGATTTTGTTTGTAAATTTATTGATTTTGACAGGGGGGCAAGAAATTAGTGGATGCAATGCTTACATATATAAAAAAGGATTCTCCTATTGATAAACTTACTGGAGCAACTAAGCTTATTTGCTTTATATTTTGGACATTAGCTGCCATGCTTACATATGATACAAGAGTATTAATTGGCATGCTTATATTTAGTTTAATTATATTTAAGGTCTCAAAAATAGATTTTAAAGAAGTTTCTTTTATAGTTTACTTTATATTATTCTTTTTACTTTTAAATGATTTAGCTATTTTTATATTTTCACCTTATGAAGGAGTTAATATATATGGAACAAGACATGATATATTTCATATAGTTGGGCCATACACACTAACATGGGAACAATTATTTTATGAGTTTAACGTTACATTAAAATATTTATCAGTTATACCTATGGCACTTTTATTTATACTTGCAACAAATCCAAGTGAGTTTGCTGCATCTTTAAATAAAATAGGTGTTAGTTACAAAATATCATATTCTGTATCAATAGCTTTAAGATACATACCAGATATTCAAAGGGAGTATCATGATATATCCTTTGCTCAACAAGCAAGAGGAATTGATATGTCTAAAAAAGAAAAGTTAGGAAAAAGAATAAAGAATATATCTTCAGTTTTAATGCCACTTATTTTTTCAAGTTTAGATAGAATAGAAAATATAAGTACAGCAATGGAGCTTAGAGCCTTTGGAAAGAATAAAAAAAGAACTTGGTATAACGAAAGAAAATTTTCTAAGGGTGATTACTTAGCTATTATTGTAGTCATATTAATATTTGTTTTATCATTATACTTTACATTTAATAATGGAAGTAGATTTTATAATCCTTTTATAAAATAGTAAATAAAAATATAATTTAATAGTTAATATAAAGTTTAAGTAAGGGCGTGTATCAAAATAACTTTTGATACAGCCCTTTTATTTTATTACAATCAAAAGCGTTCTTTGTTGATTATTTTAGGGTAATAGAAAAATAAAAGATGAAAATGAAATAAATATTAATAAATTTTAAACAAAGTGTTGAAATTGTTAATAAATATAAGGTATATTTGTATTTGAGAAATTTAAATGTAATTTTAAAGTTTAAGGAGATTATAAATGTATGATAGTCAGAAAGAAGAGAAAAAATTAAAGAGAAAATTGTTTTTTAAAATCTTTAACTACAATTTCTTAAAGGATAGAAATATAGAATATAAAGAGTTTAGATATGGTGATAATAAAAGAGATTACTATAGAGTATATAAAGGCTATGATAAAAGAAAGCCTACCATATTCTTTATATATAGTGGAGGTTTATGGAAGGGCAGCCCTAAAGGCTGTGCGGCTATAGGTAAGTTTTTCTATAAGTATGGTTTTACTGTAGTAATTCCATCCTATGAGTTAGCTCCAGAACATAAATATCCAGTGCAAATGGAAAATATATTTTCATCATTTAAGCATTATGTAGAAAATAATAACTTTAATAGAATAGTAGTTATGGGATATTCTTCAGGAGCAGATTTAGCTGCAAATTTAGTTTACAATGAAGACATGAAAGAAAAATTCAATATAGATACAAGCATAATATCTTCTTTTATAACACTAGGAGGAACCTTAGATTTTAGCCAATGTAATTCTAAAGAATATAAAAAGTATATAAAAAAATATTTATATGGAAAAGAACAGATTTTTGATGTTAATCCAATAAATTTACTAAAGGAAGATTCGCCTAAAATTCCAGTACTGTGCGTTCATGGAGCTAGGGATTCTATAGTAAGTTATGAAAATTCTAAAAGATTTGTAGAAAAGGTAAATAAATTTAAAGGAAATGGACAATTTTTAAAATTAGAAGGATATCAACATTTAGATTTGTTAAATTTATTTATAGGAGTAGGCAATGAAAAAACTGGAGATATAATGAGTTTTATTAATAGATTTTAATTTATTTAGATCATAGTAATTTTACTATGATCTTTTTTATTTAAGATTAAAAATTCTTTGAATATTAATTTAGACCAAGTACTAATGGAAAGTAAATTTAGGTCAACAGAATGAAAACCTTAACTACTTAATATATTAAAGTATAAAAAAAATAATGTTTAATTTGTGAAAGCGCTTTCCTGACTTTTTTTGAAAATATTAATAAATTTAAAATAAATTATATATAAAGTATTAATAATAAATGAATGAAAAAGAGAGAGAGAATCTAAAGGATAATACAGGATAAAAAAGAATAATTTATAAAGAGTAATTTTGTATAAAGTATAAATTATATAACTAATTACTATAAAATTGAAAATAAAATATTAAAATAAAAAAAACACATGGAAAGATAGCGCTTTCACGGTTTAATATTATGTTGTAAACTCGAATATTAAGTTAAAAATATCTTATGAATATTAGTTTATTACATTTGATTATTAATTTAATTTTAGTTTATTACATAATCTTTAAAGTAAGAATTATTTTAATAGGTATTAAGGAGGAATATTAAAATGAAAAAGAAATTTCTTTCTGCTGTGTTAGCAGTACTTACAACAGCTACTTTACTTGCAGGGTGTGGAGGTTCAAGTGATGGACAAGCATCATCAGGTGATACTGGTTCTAAGGGAGACAAAATGAAGGTTGGAATGGTTACTGATGCCGGAACAATAGATGATAAGTCATTTAACCAAGGAACTTGGGAAGGAATACAAAAAGCTGAAAAAGACTTAGGAGTAGAAGCTAAGTATTTAAAACCAAGTGGAACAACAGAAGCTGATTACTTAAAAGAAATAGGAAATCTTTACGATGCAGGATTCAAATTTATAGTAACTCCAGGATTTAAATTTGAGACAGCTATATATAAAGGACAAGAAAAATATAAAGATGCTAAATTTGTATTATTAGATGGTGCTCCTCATTCAGGTGCTAAGGATGCAAAGCCAGAAGTAGGTCCGAATACGGTTTCAATATTCTTTGCTGAAGAGCAAGCAGGTTTTATGGCAGGTGTTGCTACAGCATTACAACTTAAAGAAGGTCAATTAGGATTTATAGGTGGTATGGAAATTCCACCAGTACAAAAATTTAACTGGGGATTCCAACAAGGGGTAGCCTTTGCTAATGAAAAATTAGGAACTCACATGTCTCTTGAAGCAAAAAATGTTATATATCAAGGATCATTTGATGACTCAGCTGCAGGTGGACAAATAGCTGCTCAAATGTATGACAATGGAGTAAAAGCTATATTCTGTGCTGCTGGTGGTGTTGGTGTAGGAGCTATACAAGAAGCTAAAAATAGAGCTGCTTCAGGAAAAGAAGCTTGGATAATAGGTGTTGACGTTGACCAATACGACGATGGTATATATGAAGGAGATAAATCTGTAATACTTACTTCAGCAGTTAAGAGAATAGATCACGCTTCTTATGACATGATAAAGAAAGAATTAGATGGAACTTTCCCAGGTGGACAAACTTTATTATATGATGCAAAAAATGATGGTGTAGGTTTACCTGATAAGAATCCAAACTTAAGTGAAGAAACTATGACTGAAGTAAATAAAGTATTTGAACAGTTAAAAAATGGAGAAATAAAAGTTTCTAACGAGCAAGGAGACTTAATAAATTAATTCAAAATTCAAGGAAGTTTTTATTAAGGGGATGGAGCTTCCATCTCCTTTTATTATCTAATCCAATAATAAAATAAATTTATGATATAAAAATTAGAATTATAAGTAATATAGAATTTGAGTGTTAAGGAGGATAACTTATGGAATATGTAGTAGAAATGCTTAATATCCGTAAAGAATTTCCTGGTATAGTAGCAAATGATAATATAACTTTGCAACTTAGAAAAGGAGAGATACATGCTTTACTTGGAGAAAATGGAGCTGGTAAATCTACTTTAATGGGAATTCTTTTTGGAATGAACCAACCAGATAAAGGGGTTATAAAGGTTAGAGGTAAAGAAGTAAAAATTACTAATCCCAATGTTGCAAATGATCTTGGAATAGGAATGGTACACCAACATTTTAAATTAGTTGAAAATTTTACAGTAACTCAAAATATAGTTTTAGGATGCGAGCCTAAGATTCTTTTTGGATTAGGAATGGATTTAAACAAGGCAGCTAAAAGAATTGAAGAATTATCAAAGCAATATGGATTAAATGTTGACCCTAATGCAAAGATTGAAAATATATCTGTTGGTATGCAACAAAGGGTTGAAATATTAAAAATGCTTTATAGAGATGCTGACGTTCTTATATTAGATGAACCTACTGCAGTTTTAACCCCTCAAGAAATTGATGAACTTATAAAAATAATGAAAAATCTTATAAATGAGGGAAAATCAATAATAATTATAACTCATAAACTTAAGGAGATAAAAGCTGCTGCAGATAGATGTACAGTTATAAGAAGAGGTAGATACATTGGTACTGTAGATGTAAAAACTACTAGTGAAGCTGAAATGGCTAAAATGATGGTAGGAAGAGAAGTATCCTTTAAAGTTAATAAAAAGCCTGCTAAGCCTGGTGATGTAGTATTAGATATTAAAAATCTTTCAGTTAAGAATAATAAGAAAGTATTAGGATTAAAGGACTTTTCTATTGATGTTAGAGCAGGAGAAATAGTAGGTATAGCAGGGGTAGAAGGTAATGGTCAAAGTGAACTTATTGAGGCTATTACAGGACTTAGAAAAAGTGAAAGTGGAACTATAAACTTCAAAAACAAGGATATAACTAGAGAATCTATAAGAAATAGAATAAACTCAGGTATTGCACATATTCCAGAAGATAGACACAAGAGAGGACTAGTTTTAGATTACACAATTGAAGAGAATATGGTTCTAGAAGTATATGATAAAAAACCATTTTCAAATAAAGGTTTATTAAACAAAAAAGAAATAAAAAAATATGCAGAAAAAATAATAGATGAATTTGATGTAAGATCTGGAGAAGGGGCTGAATCTATAGCAAGATCTCTTTCAGGAGGAAATCAGCAAAAAGCAATTATAGGCCGTGAAATAGAATTAAATCCAGAACTTTTAATAGCAGCACAACCTACTAGAGGACTTGATGTAGGATCTATAGAGTATATTCATAAAAGACTTGTAGAGCAAAGAGATAGCGGAAAAGCAGTGCTTTTAGTTTCTCTTGAATTAGATGAAATCTTAAATGTTTCAGATAGAATTGCAATAATAAATAACGGAGAACTTATAGGTGTTGTAAATGCAGATGAAACTAATGAAAATGAAGTAGGTCTTATGATGGCTGGTATAAAAGGAGGAGAAAAGCATGAAGTTTAAACAGTTTATTATATCTTTAATGGCTATTATATTAGGACTTATTGCTGGTGCTATTTTAATGGCTATTATGGGACATAATCCAATAGATGGTTATTCTTTCTTATTCAAAGGTGGACTTATGAACATAGAAAGAATAGGAAATACTTTAGCTACGGCTACTCCTTTAATATTAACAGGACTTTCCTTAGCCTTTGCATTTAAAACTGGACTATTTAATATTGGTGCTCCAGGACAAATGCTTATGGGTGGATTTTTTGCTACAGCAGTAGGATTAACAGTGAAATTACCAGCTCCAGTCTTAATACCATTAATGATTCTTGCTGGTATTCTTGGAGGAGCTATATGGGCATTTATTCCTGGTGTTTTAAAGGCTAAGTTTAATGTTCATGAGGTTGTTTCAACAATAATGATGAACTGGATAGCATATTGGATAGTGTATTACATGGTTCCTATGTACTTTAAAGGAGAATTCTTAGAAACTGAATCAGCACAGCTTCCAGCGGCAGCTACTTTAAGAATACAAGCACTTACAGACTTTTTCCAAGGATCATTTATAAATATAGGAATATTAATTGCACTTATTTCTGTATTTGCAGTTTGGTTTATATTAAATAAAACAGTTTTAGGATATGAATTAAAGGCTGTTGGATTTAATAGAGATGCTGCAGAATATGCAGGTATTTCAGTAAATAGAAATATATTATTATCAATGATGATAGCTGGTGCTTTAGCAGGGCTTGCAGGTGTTGTTCAATACACAGGAAATGCTGTGAGCATACAAATAGGTGTTATGCCTACACAAGGATTTGATGGTATCGCAGTAGCTTTACTTGGTGCAAATACTCCTATAGGAGTTTTATTCTCAGCTTTATTCTTTGGTCTTCTATATACAGGAAAAGGATTTATGAATGCTATGACAAGCATACCTCCAGAAATAGCAGATACTATAATGGCTACAATAATATATTTCTCTGCTACAAGTGTAATAATGGAGAGAGTGCTTAATAAATTCCAAAAAAGAAAGAAAGATAAATTAAATAAAAATACTAATCAAGAAACAACTAAAGAAAGGGTGGTGAGCAAATAATGTGGGAAACAATTCAACAAATATTTCCTTATGCAATAGCTTTTACTATACCTCTTTTAATAACCGCATTAGGTGCTTTATTTTCTGAAAGAAGCGGTGTAGTAAATATAGGACTTGATGGTCTTATGATCGTAGGATCTTTTAGTGGGGCATTTACAGTATCAAAGCTTCAAGAGGCTATGCCAGGTAGCTCACTTCCTTTATGGATTGGTTTAGGAGTTGCAGTTTTAGTAGGAATATTATTCTCCTTATTACATGCATTTGCAAGTATAAATTTAAATGCAGATCAGGTAATAAGTGGTACAGCTATAAATATGATAGCTGGAGCTTTAACTGTATTCTTAGCTAGAAATATGACAGGTAGTGGTAATATAAGAATTATGCAAGGTTTTATACCGAAGGATGTTCCAGTATTATCTTCAATACCAATAATAGGAGATTTATTCTTTTCAAAAACTTATGCAACTACATGGTTAGTTATTTTAATACTTGCTATAAGTACATTCTTATTATATAAGACAAGTTTTGGATTAAGACTTAGAGCTTGTGGAGAACATCCTCAAGCTGCTGATGCTGCAGGTATAAATGTTTATAAAATGAGATATATAGGTGTTATGATATCAGGAGCATTTTCATCTCTTGGTGGAGCTATAATACTTGTAACTTACGGTGGAGAATTTACAGGAAGTGTTGCAGGACTTGGATTCCTAGCCTTAGCTGCTTTAATCTTTGGTCAATGGAAGCCATGGGGAGTATTAGGAGCAACATTCTTCTTTGGATTTGCTACAACTATAGCAAACGTATCTCAAATAATACCATCACTTTCAACTATACCTCCAGTATTACTTAAGATATTCCCATATGTGGTTACTTTAATCGCATTAATAGTATTCTCTAAAACATCTCAAGCGCCTAAGGCTGCTGGAGAGCCATATCAAAAGGATAAGAGATAGTAAATTTTAAAAACTTATCTCTGGATGGTATTTTATTATATCCAGAGGTAGGTTTTTTATTTTGAAATATATTTTTAGAGAGAATTAATTTAAAGATAAGATAAAATTGTAAAAACAAGATTAATTTATTTTATATACTTTATATTTTAAAGATAATTAGCCATAATAGAGTTAAATAAAGTTTAAATGGAGGAATGAATTATGTTAGCTAAAGACTTTTTGGATTTTAAAAATTGGTGTGTTGTTGGTGATGTAGGAAATGAAAAAAAGTATGCATATAGAATTTTAAATAAGCTTAAAGAAAATGGATATAATGCTTTTGGAGTTAGCTTAAAAGATGGAGAAAACATATTTAAAAGCTTAAAAGAAGTTCCTTGTAATATTGAGGTTATAGATCTATGTATAAACCCTATTAAGGGAATAGAATTTATTAAAGAGGCTAAAACTTTAGGAATAAATAAGGTTTTAATTCAACCAGGTGCTGAAAGCGAAGAAGTTTTAAATTTTTGTAAGGAGAATGGTATCTGTGCTATAGAAGGATGTGCACTAGTTGAACTAAGTAGAAGGTAATATTTAAAAAGTTCGCATGTTTAATAAAAAAGTATTTATTGAATAGGTTTAAATTATAAAAATATGTTTTTATGCGTATTATATAGAGATAAAAAGTCTTCAATGTACGTATTTATTTAAAGATAATTACAAAAAAACTTATTAATTTCACTTTTTCGACAAAAATATTCGTAAAAGTATTGATAAATATAAAAAATCTGATAATATATTAAAGGTGATTTAGAAAAACAAATGAAGGAAAGAGTGAGATTATGGAAAAGTTCTTTAAGCTTAAAGAAAATAACACTGATGCAAAAACAGAATTTATTGCTGGATTAACTACTTTTATGACAATGGCTTATATACTTATAGTAAATCCATCAATATTATCAGCAGCAGGAATGGATCAAGGAGCTGTATTTACAGCAACGGCTTTATCAGCAGTAATAGCAACTTTAATAATGGGACTTTACGCTAAGTTACCATTTGCACAAGCTCCAGGAATGGGACTAAATGCATTTTTTGCTTATACAATAGTTATTCAAATGGGATATTCATTTGAATTTGCTTTAACTGCAGTTTTATTAGAAGGAATAATATTTATACTTTTAACTATATTTAACGTACGTGAAGCAATAGTAGACTCAATACCAAAGGGAATAAAAAATGCTATATCAGTAGGTATAGGATTACTTATTGCCTTAATAGGATTAGAGGGTGCAGGAATCGTAGTACATACAGATGGAGGAACTATAGTTTCTTTAGGAAACATAGTTTCAGGATCAGGACTTTTAGCAATAATAGGTCTTTTAATAACAAGTGTTTTAATAGCTAAAAATGTTAAGGGAGCATTATTTATCGGTATGATTGTTACAGCAATAATAGGAATACCTATGGGAATAACTCCTATGCCAAGTAAGATTATTAGTATGCCACCTTCAATAGCGCCTACTTTCTTCAAGTTCGATTTCCATAACATATTCTCTTTAGATATGGTAATAGCATTATTTACATTATTATTCATGGATATGTTTGATACAATAGGAACTTTAGTTGGTGTTGCAACTAAGGCTAAAATGTTAGATAAGGATGGAAAAGTACCTAACATAAAGAAAGCTTTATTTTCTGATGCAGTAGGTACAACATTAGGAGCTTGTTTAGGAACAAGTACAGTAAGTACTTTCGTAGAGAGTGCTTCAGGAGTTGCAGAAGGAGGAAGAACTGGATTAACAGCAGTTTCAACTGCATTTATGTTCTTCTTAGCTTTATTCTTTGCTCCATTATTTGCAGTTATAACTCCAGCGGTTACAGCATCAGCTTTAGTTTTAGTTGGATTATTTATGATAGAACCAATAAAAGAAATAGACTTACATGATTTTACAGAAGCTATACCAGCTTTCTTAACAATAATCATGATGCCATTTGCTTACTCAATATCAGATGGTATAGTATTTGGAGTTATATCATACATAATATTAAAATTATTCACTGGAAAAAGAAAAGAGATAAGTTTAACTACTGTTATTTTAGGATTAGTATTTTTACTTAAGTTTTTAATATAATCATTAAGAAAATAGACTATGTGATTTATCATATAGTCTATTTTTATATAATTTATTATCAATTTTTTGCATAATGTAGTAAAATAATATAATGGATATCTTATTGGTATAAAACGATTCATTTAATAATGAATGGAGGAAATATTATGAAAGTTGGATTAGTTTTATCAGGTGGGGGAGGAAAAGGAGCATATGAACTAGGTGTTTGGAAAGCTTTAGTTGAAATGAAATTGGACAAGTACATAGAAGTTATATCAGGAACTTCTATTGGTGCATTTAATGCTGCCCTATTTGCTCAAGGGGATATGGACAATGCTCAAGCCTTATGGGATGAAGTTACTATGGAGAAATTAGTTCCTATGACTAAAATGGATTTGTTGAAAAAAGGTGTAGCTTTAGCCTTAGGGGTAAAAAGTATTAACTTTGTTAAAAAACATATGTCAGATAGATTAGAAAATGGAGATTTTCCTAAGGATGGAGCTTATGAAGTTGTAAATAAATTTATAGATATAAATAAGGTTAAAGAATCAGGGAAAATTTGTTATGCTGCCTGTACGGAATTACCAGATTGTAAGGTTAAATATTTTAGAATTAATGATTATGATGAAGAGGTAGGAAGAGAAATAATAATGGCCTCAGCATCACTTCCTTTAATATATGATAGTTCAGAGGTAGATGGTAAAAAGTATTTAGATGGAGGAATGGTTGATAATACACCAATTCAACCTGTTTATGGAGAAGGCTGTGATTTAATTATTGTAGTACATTTATCTAAAGAAGGAACTGTAGATAGAAGCCTTTATCCAAATGCTCAGATAATAGAAATAGTACCTAAGAGCTTAGATGATAGCATGATAAATGGAACATTAAATTTAGATATAGATGCAAAAAGATTAAGAGCACAGCAAGGTTATGAGGATACTATGAATCTTATGAGTCCTATAATGAGTTTAGCAAAAACTAGCTTTGAATTTGAAATGAATGAAAAAAATCCAATATTATATAGGTTGTTTAATAGTTTTAAAGAAATTAAAGAAAAATGTTCTAAAAGACACTATAGTTAAAAAGCTATGGTGTTTTTTTATTTATAAAATAAAAATTAAAGAAAAAGGTTACTATAAGAAATAAAAGATTTTTAATTATAAAAATAAAACGTATTAACTAATAGAGATTTTTAGAGTGTTTAGAAATATGGAGAAAAAGAAAGTAATTTTGAAAAAATAAAAGAAATAAATACAATAAATACAATAACACCTTTGACTATATAAGGAATTTCTTATATATTTATAATAAAGCCTAGAATTCCTATAAGAATTAAGGTGATTAATAAATATTATATTATTTTTATCGATTAATATAATTTAAAAGAAAAATAGGTTAGTTCATAAATAATACATAAGTAGATGTTTTATTATAAATGGTTAAATAGAACTGGTTAGTATAGATAAGAGAATTCCAGGAGGAGAGAAATGGTGAATTTAGATAAAGGTTTATTAAAAATTATAAAAGATGAAAGTTTAGAAGATTACTTTATAAAGGCTAATTTTGGTTTAGAAAAAGAAAATGTTAGGGTTACAGAAAGCGGAAACTTAGCTTTAACACTTCATCCAAAGGCCTTTGGAGATAGGGAAAAGAATCCATATATAAAAACAGATTTTTCTGAGAGTCAGTTAGAAATGGTAACACCTGTCTGTAATACTTTAGAGGAAGTTTATAGTTTTATATGTAATTTAAATAAGGTTGTATCTTTAGAGATTATGAAAAATGGAGAGTTTTTATGGCCACAGAGTAATCCTCCTATATTACCAAGGGAAGAAGAGATTCCAATTGCTAAGCTTTCTAATAGAGAAGATGAATTATATAGAGAAAATCTTAGTTATAAATACGGCAAAAAGAAACAAGTTATAAGTGGAATACATTATAATTTTTCATTTAAAGAGGAATTTATTAAGTTACTTTATAAAGAACTTAAAGTGGAAAAGGATTTTAGAGAATTTAAAGATGATATTTATCTTAGAATGGCTAGAAACTTTCAAAAATATCATTGGTTATTAATATACTTAACTGGAGCAAGTCCTGTTTTCCATGAAAGTTATATAGAGGAAATTAAAGAAGAGGGTGAAATTTTAGGGGAGGATTCTTATTATATAAAAGATGATACTTCTTTAAGAAATAGTTCTTATGGATATAAAAATAAAAAGGACTATTATGTTTCATATAATAGTATAGGAGAATATGCTAGTGATATAAAGAATTTAGTTAAGGATAAGGAAATACAAAGTATAAAAGAATATTATAATCCTATAAGGTTAAAATCACTAGGAAGCGAAGATATGCTTGAAAGCTTACTTCACAAGGGGATTGATTACTTAGAGGTAAGACTTTTAGACTTAGATCCTTTAAGTATTCAAGGAGTGAGTAAAGAAACACTTTATCTATTGCATTTATTTATGATTTATACTTTATTAAAAGAGAACAAGGAAATAACATATAAAGATCAAGAAGAATTTTTCAAAAATCATGATATGGTTGCTTTAAAGGGTAGAAATGAAGAGGCCGTTATATATGAAAATGGAGTTCCTGTTTTATTAAAAGACAAAGGAAGAGAAATACTAAGTGAAATGGATGAAATTGTAGAGATCTTATTTTCAAATAATGAGGAATTTAAAAATGTTATCAAAAGAGCATTAGAAAAAATTAATAATCCTCATGATACAATTTCAGAGAAACTTATTAAGGATATAAAAGAAGAGGGATATATTAATTTCCACATGAGATTAGCTAAGGAGTACTTAAATAACTTTAAAAATAAAGAATTTAATTTAGTTGGTTATGAAGATTTAGAATTATCAACACAAATATTAATATTAGATGCTATTAAAAGAGGAATAGAGTTTAATATTATGGATAGATTAGAGAACTTTATTTATCTTAGTGATGAAGAAAAGGTTGAATATGTTAAGCAAGCAACAAAAACTTCTAAGGATTCATATATAACTGCCTTAATAATGGAAAATAAATTAGTTACTAAGGATATTTTAAGGGAAAATAATATAAGGGTTCCTAAGGGGAAAGATTATGACAATATAGATGAGGCAAAGAAAGATTTTAGATTATTTAAGGATGAGAAAATAGTTATAAAACCTAAGTCTACTAATTTTGGTTTAGGAATTAGTATATTTCCTGGAGAATATTCAAGGGAAGACTATGATAAAGCTGTTGAAATAGCTTTTAGAGAGGATAGTTCAATCCTTATAGAAGAATTTATGACAGGAAAGGAATATAGATTTCTTGTAATAGGGGAAGAGGTAGTAGGAATACTTCATAGAGAACCTGCTAATGTAATTGGTAATGGAGAAAGTACCATAGAAGAGCTTGTTTCTGAAAAAAATAAAGATCCATTAAGAGGAAAGGGATATAAGACTCCTTTAGAAAAAATAAAATTAGGAGAGATAGAAGAAATGTTTTTGAAAAATCAAGGACTAAGCTTTAAGTCTATTCCTAAAAATGGAGAAAAAATCTATTTAAGAGAAAACTCTAATATAAGCACAGGAGGAGACAGCATAGACTTTACTGACAAAATACATCCTAGTTATAAAGAGGTGGCATTAAAGTCTGCTAAGGCTGTTAAAGCCCTTATATGCGGAGTAGATATGGTAATAGATAATATAGAGGAAGAGGCAAAGGAAAAAAATCATGGCATAATAGAATTGAATTTTAACCCAGCAATACATATTCATTGTTTCCCTTATAAAGGAGAGAATAGAAAAGCTGGTGAAAAGATATTAGATTTATTGTTTAATTAAATTAGATATAAAACTTGTAGAAATAAGATAATACTAAGTAAAAAGTAGATATAAAATAAGATTTTAATGGCTTTATCAAAATATAAAAGAAAAACTTACAAAGATAGTTTGAGAATTACTAGATTTATCTAAGAATTATTTAAATTCTAAAGATGATGTAGATATTCTCTTGCTATTTGTAAGTTTTATAAGAAGTTATTTTGATACATGCAATTATTAAGTATTTGAATATCTTCTTTTTATTTATATCTTATTACTTTCATAAATATCTATTATTTCATTAAATAGGTCTACATCCTCAATTGAATTATATAAATCTCCATCTTTTATATTGTAGACATACTCAAGTACAAGTTGTTCACCACTTAAAACTTCTTTAATTATTCTAAAACGCTTGTCCATATCTAACATTTCCACTTCACAAAGAATTTCAAGAGGTTCATTTTCATTAGTTTCATTATTGTATTGTTGTTTTATAAAGTTTTTAAATACTATAAGATTAGTATTTTCTTTATCACAATAATTAACTTTTCCAGTTTTGTTACATGATAAACATGGGTTAAAGCCACATTCTCTTATGCATTTTACACACATGCATTTAGAACATACAAATATTTTATCAAGAGAATCTTTATAAGTTTTTTTGAAATCTTCACATTCTTTTATAATTTCATTTTCTTTAGATTTATTTAAAAATGACAGGAAAGATTTTTTTTCTGGAACTTCTCTAGATAACTTATCTAGTAAATCATTATATTTTTTTAATATTTTAATGTTTTTGTAGTATGCTCTTTCCTTTAAAGTAGAATCTTCGCTTAAATCTTCAATATCATCTAAAACAAAAATTAGCTCACTGTAAAGATTACCATAAGTAGTTTTTTCTTTATCTAAAAATTCCTTTGCATTCATTTGCTATACTCCTTCACCATATAAATAATATATATATTTATGATATCATATATTATCAAATAATTATGAATTTAGACTATTAAAATATACAAAATTTAATAATTAATTTATAATGATGATATATAACATATTTAAGGAGGGGAAGAGGTGAAAAAACATAAGAGGTTTGGTCAGTTAGTCCTATTTTTTATAGCTTTTTTCTTTTTAGTTGGATGTTTTAATATTTCTCCAATTAAAAAAGTTAAGGCAGAAACCTTTGGTATAGAAAATACTATTGCTAAAGGTGGAAGATCCTCAGGTGGGGGCTCTAGAAGTAGCTCAAGGAGTTCAGGAAGTTCTTCTAGAAGTTCAAGTAAGAGTAGTTCTTATAATTCTAGTAAAAAGTATTCTAAGCCTAGTAGTTCATCTAGTGAAAAGAAAAAAAGCCAAGGAAATAGTAATTATTCCACTACGGATAAGTTTAATAAACCTTCATCAGGAAGTAATTCAAGCTCTGATAAAGTAGAAAGTGGAAAAGATTCTAGTAACTCAGATAAAGGTAGTACACAAGGAAATAATAATTATTCAACTACAGATAAGTTTAATAGCAAAGCCCCTAATAATCAAGAAGGAAGTTCTAAAGAAAATAATAAGTATGAAAATAATGATAAGTCCAGTGGAAGTTCAAATAAAAGCTATAGAAGTAGCAATTCAGGAGGATTTAGCTTTTTTGATATGCTTATGTTAAATAATATACTTAATATGTTTGGAAATATGTTTAGTTTTATGTTCATAAGAAGACCTTTTATAGGTATTGGAACTATTTTATTAATAGCTTTAATAATATTTGCAATTAGAAAAAGAAGATAGTTAAAATTAATAATTATGACATGAATTTGTAAAAAAGAGAGAGTATAATAAATCTAAATAAAAAGTCGGTAAAGGTGGTAATAAAATGGGAATATTTAATAGAATATCAAATATGATTAAGGCTAAGACTAACTCAGCTTTAGATGAAATGGAGAATCCAGTAGAATTATTAGATCAGAAAATAAGAGATATGGAGAAATCTTTTAATGAAGCTAAAAGATCATCAGCTCAAATTTTTGGTAACTTAAAAGATACTGAAAAGAAAATGAATGAAGCTAAGGAAGAGTCAGCTCAGTATGATGAAAAAGTAAGATTAGCAATGAGCAAAGGAAATGAAGAGTTAGCTAAGAAAGCTTTAAAACTTAAATTAGATAATGACAAGAAATTTGAGTCTTTAAAGGCAAGCTATGAAGGACAAAGAGCTAAAGCTGATGTTTTAAAAGCAAAATTAGTGGAATTAGAAAAAGAATTAGATAAAACAAGAAGTTATAGAGATGAAGCAGTAGCTAGACTTAATAATGCTGAAGCTTCAAAACAAATAAATGAAGTTATTGCAAATGTTCAAAGTAAGAGTAATTCAATTAATATTGATGATATAGAAAGAAGTATTTCAAGAAAAGAGAGTTATGCTGCTGGATTAGAAGAATTAAAAGGTGAAAGCTTAGATGATGAATTTGCTAAATTAGAAGAATTAAGTTTAGACGATGAATTAAATAAGTATAGAACACAAAATACACAAGAAGATAAAACTTCAGATTCAGAGGTAGATTTAGAATTAGAGAAATATAAAAATAAATAATATGAATTTTAAAGGGTTATACTAAAATAGCTCGTAAATAAAACTTATAAATATTGGGAAGAGAATATTTGAATGAACTTAAATTTTTAGTGGAATTCAGAGGTTCTCAGAAGATATTTATAAGTTTTTTATTTTAGAAGATAACTTTATAAGTCTTTAGAAAAATATTATATAGGATTTATAACAAATAGAATTTTAAGTTATAACATAGCTACTTTTATTTAAGGGATATATATTAAATCTTGATTAAAAAAGAAAGTCTATATAAAATTTAATTTAGAAAGGGGAGAATTAAATGAATTATAAATTAGTTTGTATAGATATGGATGGTACGCTTTTAGATTCTCATCACAAAGTTAGTGAAAGAAATAAAGAGGCTTTAAAGAAAGCCATTGAAAAAGGAGTACATATTGCCATATCAACAGGAAGGGTTTTTCCGTCAGCTAGAATATATGGGAATATAATAGGAGTAAATGCACCGTTAATCTGTTCAAATGGTTCATATATAAAGGATAAAAATACTGATGAGGTAATATTTAAATCTACACTAGACAGAGAAACTTACTTTAAAATATGTGATATTATAAACAAATATAAGTTTTTAGCTTATGTAGACTCTACAGATGGACTAATAGCAGATACAGATATTCCAGAGGATGATAGTCATAGGCTTATGAATAGCTGGGTAGATGAAGAAGAAAAAATAAAATTCTACAAGTATGATGATTTAAGAGATGCTTATGATGAACATGGAGAAGATATATTAAAGTTCATAATAATAAAACAAGAAGGTGGACCTAATATAGAAGAAGCTAAGGAGGAATTTGAAGCTTTAGAAGGAGTAGATTTAGTTTATGCTTCTTGGGGTGGATGTATAGAGATCATGAAAAAAGGAACTTCAAAGGGAAGTGCAGTTAAAGCCCTTGCAGATAAATTAGGAATAAGCCTAGAAGAGGTAATATGCATTGGTGATAGCGGAAATGATGTATCTATGCTAGAAGAGGCAGGATTATCTGTAGTAATGGGAAATGCACCAGACTTTATTAAGGAATATGGAGATTATATAACAGATACAAATGAAAATGATGGCGTTGCTAAGGCTATAGAGAAGTTTATATTAGAGTAATATAAATAAAGAGTTTAATAAAAGAGAAATTTAGTTTGACATATTGTCTTTAAAGTTATTAAATATGTTTAGAGATAATAATAAAATGTGAATTGTTCATAGAAAGGGATGATTAAATGTTTAGTTTCACTTTTGATGAAAAAGAATATACTTTATCAGAGGATAAATTGCTTTATTTCTTTAATGAAGATGTTGAAGGTTTTGATATAGATAAGCTTTTTGAAATATTAAATAGTAGTGAGGGGATTAGCTTTGGAAAAGCTTATTATGATGGCCCTTGTGAAGAGTGTAAATTTGGATTAGAGGAAAAAAAGAAGAGCTTCCCATTTTTAGAGTTTAATATGTTTATTTATTCTAAGAATGGAAAGTTTGTAATAAGCAATATAGAAAAAGCTTATGAAGGTCTTACTTACAATAAATTATTAAGAGATAAAAAAGTAGACAAGAGCTATTTAGTTAATATAAATGTTTGTAAAAATTGTGGGAACTTCGCAGTTGAAGTTGAAGAACTTGAAGTATAATAAAAAAGTTTTTGGTATGTATTCTTATAATACAAAAAAGAATACATACCTTTTTTTGTTTTAGGAAAATTTAATTATATAGAAACAAATTAATAGCTTATATGACATAAATTTAAATGGTTTAGATGATATAATTTAAAACATATTAGTAATAAATTCTAAGAAAGGGGAATAAAAATGAGTTTATTAAAGAAAGTTAGCAAAATAGTAGTAGGAGTTACAATGGCATCTTTACTTTTAATAGGATGTGGAGGGACAGGTAAAAAGGCAAAGGAAAATATACCAGAGGATAAATTACCTGTAGCTACTATTGAAGTTAAGAATTTTGGAACTATAGAAGCAGAGTTATATCCAAACAAAGCTCCAAATACCGTTGATAACTTTATAAGCTTAGCTAATAGTGGATTTTATGATGGCTTAACTATTCATAGAATAGTTAAAGGGTTTGTGCTTCAAGGTGGAGATCCAAAGGGAACAGGTACAGGTGGACCAGGATATATGATAAAGGGTGAATTTTCTTCTAATGGAGTAGAAAATGATATTAAGCATGAAGAGGGAATATTATCAATGGCAAGGTCTCAAAATCCTGATAGTGCAGGAAGTCAATTTTTTATTGTTACAAAAGAAGCACCACATTTAGATGGTCAATATGCAGCATTTGGAAAAGTTACTAAGGGATTAGATGTTGTTCACGAAATAGAAAAGGTTTCAGTAGGGGCAAATGATAAACCAGTTGAGGATGTTGTTATAGAATCAATTAAGGTGGATACAAAGGGAATAGAGTATAAGGAGCCTGAAAAGGTTAAATAAAGGAATTTTAAATTATTAATTATAATATTTTAAGATAAGTTTTAAATAGATTTATTGTTTAAAACTTATCTTTTATAATATTGGAATTTAAAAAGTCTTAGTGTAAAATTAAAAATGAACATATGTTTGCATGGAGGCTTTATGAAAGAGAATAGAAAGATAATTCATATAGATATGGACGCTTTTTATGCATCCATTGAACAGAGAGATAATCCTAAGTATAAAGGAAAGCCGTTGATTGTTGGCGGGGACCCAAATAGAAGAGGAGTAGTTGCAACTTGTTCTTATGAGGCAAGGAAATACGGAATACATTCAGCTATGCCCTCTTTAATTGCATATAAATTATGTCCGAAAGCTATTTTTATAAGACCTAGAATGGAGGTTTATAAAAAAGTTTCTAGACAGGTTATGAATATATTAAATGAATACTCTAATCTTGTGGAACCCTTGTCCTTAGATGAGGCTTTTGTTGACGTAAGTAAAAGCAAAAGATGCAAAGGTTCTGCAACCTTAATGGCCCTTGAAATAAAGGAGAGAATATTTAAAGAACTAGGTCTTACTGCTTCAGCAGGAGTTTCTTTTAATAAATTTTTAGCAAAGATGGCATCAGATTTTAGAAAACCAGATGGTATAACAGTAATAACAGAGGAGAATTCAAAGGATTTTATAAGAAATTTACCTATAGGAAAATTTTTTGGCGTTGGAAGAGTAACTAAAAATAAGTTAAATAATATAGGGGTATTTAAGGGAGAGGATTTACTTAAATTTTCTGAAGAAGAACTTATAGATATTTTTAGTGACAGGGGCAAGATATTATATGAGTTTGCTAGGGGACTAGATAATAGACCAGTAAATCCATACAGGATTAGAAAGTCTATAGGTAAAGAAATTACCTTAAGAGAAGACATAGAAGATATAGAGGAAATGATAGAGGTTTTAGATAAAATAGCAGAAAGAGTTAGTGAGAGTTTATGTTTATTAAATAAAAAAGGAAAGACTGTAACCTTAAAGGTGAAGTTTAACGATTTTAAACATATAACAAGAAGTATTACTTTAGAACACTTTTTAAAAGAAAAGAAGGAAATAATGGGATGCGTAAAAGATCTTATAAGCATAGTTGATTTTAAAAATAAAAAGGTAAGATTATTAGGAATAACAATATCATCTTTAGAAGAAAATATAATAACAGAAGAAAGAGAGAAGTTAAGCTTTGATGTTTAGACAAATTATTAACTAGATGAAAACAAATTTCGATATTATAGAAATTATTTAAATAAATAGTATAATTATACTTATGATTTGTAAAAAATATTTATATTTAATAAAGTTACTTGAAATGGATAGGAATTAATGAACTACATATTTCTAATAATAGGGTTCCTTTTACTTATTAAAGGAGCAGATCTTTTTGTTGATGGGGCTTCAGGAATAGCTAAAAAGCTAGGAGTTCCAGCTGTTATAATTGGACTTACTATTGTATCCTTAGGAACTAGTGCACCAGAGCTTGCAGTAAGTATATCAGCTTCACTAAAAGGTAGCAATGATATTACCATGGGAAATGTTTTAGGATCAAATTTATTTAATCTTTTAGCAGCTTTAGGATGTACAGCCATTGTGGCTCCTTTAGTCATAAAGAAGCACATAATAAAAAATGATTTTATAGTGAATTTAATTGCAACTTTTATTTTATATGTTTTTACTTTTACTGGACTAATAGGAAGTAAAAATTCTTTATCTAGAATAGATGGAGCAGTATTAGTCTTAATGTGCATAACATATATAATATATTTAATATATACAGTTAAGAGAAGCAATAAAAAAGAAGATGAAGTAGCGTTAACTGCAGAATTTGAAGATTTTGAAGAGCAAAACATAAAGTCACCTAATAGCACAGTTAAAAATATAATTTTATCAATAGTTGGAGTTATAGGAATAATATTAGGTGGAAAAATAGTTGTTGATTCAGCCTCTGCAATTGCCTTAGGCTTAGGACTGAGTGAAAAATTAGTTGGTCTTACAATTGTGGCAATAGGTACTTCTCTTCCAGAACTTGTTACTTCCTTAGTTGCGGCTAAAAAGGGTGAAAATGATATAGCTCTTGGAAATATATTAGGGTCTAATACCTTTAATATATTATTAATATTAGGTTTATCATCCGTAATAAGCCCTATAACAATAGCTGCAAGTTTATCAATAGATTTAATATTCCTTATAATTGTTACTTTAATAATAGGTGCTTTAATTTTCTTAAATAAGAAAAAAGAAAAAGTACTTACTAGATATGAAGGGGTATTTCTTTTAGCTCTTTATATTGGATATACAGTATATATAATAATGAGAAATTAATCTTTTATAACTGTCTTAAATTAAGACAGTTATTTTTTATGTGAAATTTAGCATATAGTGTAGACCTTTATTTCAAATATTATATCTAAAAATAAAAAAGTTTTATTAATTAAATAGGAAATTGAATATAAGATTGTGCTAGATAGAAATAAATAATATTACTATTAGGTAAAATATGTTGAAACTTTGGCAGTTTGGAGGATATACTTAAAATGATAATTAATAGCCTTAATATGTAAGTAGAGGAGGAGAAAAATATAAATAGTTTAATAAATATTTTTAATCAATATAGTGAGTTAGCTATATTTATAAGTTTGTTTATAAGTGTAATTATAGCATTACTTGGGATAGTTCCCTCTGTATTTGTTACAGGAGCTAATATAGTATTCTTTGGTCCTATAAATGGATTTTTAATTTCTTTATTAGGTGAAGTTATAGGGGGATGGATAAGTTTTAAAGTATATAGAAAAGGTATAAATAAATTTGCAGGAAATATTGAAGGGAAGTATGAATTAATAGATAAAATTGTAAAGAGTGAAGGGAGAAATGTTGGGATTTTAATTTTTGAAGGAAGATTAATACCCTTTATTCCATCAGGTTTAGTAACCTTAGCTGCTGCTATGAGCAGGGTTAATAGTTTTACATTTATAATATCTACATTCTTAGGGAAAATACCTTCTATTTTATTAGAAGTTTTAGCTAGTTATGGGGTGATAATGGCTTCTCAAAAAAATTTAAAACTTGTTATTGGAGTTTTAAGTTTAATTTTATTTTTATTAACATTAAAAAAATTAAAAGATAAAACAAACAAAAAATGAGAAATTTATCATTAAAAACAAAAAAAGCTCAATTTTTTTTGTAAAAAATGGGTGTTTATTATTGATTTAATATGAATTATATGATTTAATTTAAATGGATAAAGTTTTAATAATTTGTTAAAGCTTTACAATTAGTTAAAGGAGTAAAATAATGATCGAAGCAGTGATTATAGCATTAATAATTTCAAAAATAAAAGGATATAGTTTAAAACCTTTCTTTAAAAGTTGGACAATCTATCCTATTTTGATTTTTGAAGCTATTTATATAGTCTTTCAGGTAAGTATATTTATGGGTAACTATGATGTTGTAAAATGGGCACCTTGGTTTAAAAGTATATATATGTACTTGTTTTTAATACCTATCTTTTGGTACAAAGAGTATGTAAGTGCTTTAATTGGATCGTTATTTATTTTAGCAGGAACTTTTTTAAATCATATTGTAATGGCTGCTAATGGTGGGGAAATGCCTGTTTTCCCAAGTTTATCATATTTAACAGGGTATCTTAAGCCTAATACTATTTCAAAGGTGAATGATATACATATGATAGGAACAAGTACAGTAAAATATAAGTATTTAAGTGACATAATAGATATAGGATATAGTGTTTTAAGTATTGGTGATATACTTATAAGAGTTTTTGTAGTCATAATAATATATGTTACAGTTAAAAAAACTAATGAGAAAAATGAATATAAGCAAAGGAATATATTTGCTTAGTGACAGCGGAGGAAGAATGTTAAAAGTAACTTTATTTGAAACTTTAGTAAGGGGAATACCAGAAGCTCTTACGATGATGTTAGCCATGTATGCTTTCGCTAATAAAAAGTTAGAAAAGAAGGAATATTTAATTTCAAGTTTGATATTGGTATTAGTAGTTTATTTAATTAGATTATTACCTATAAATTATGGTATTCATACAATATTGAACATATTTGTTTTAATATTTTTAGCATTCAATGTTAATAAAATAGATTTAATAGTAAGTATAAAAGCATCAATATCAATATTAATGATTTTATTTTTATGTGAAGGTTTAAACTTATTATTTATAGAGAAATTTTTCAATGAAAATATTGATTATTTATTTGAAAATGTATTTACAAAAACAATATTAGGTATTCCATCTACTATAATGTTTATGGTTATTGTTACTTATTATTATTTAATAGCATCAAAAAAAGGAAAGTTGAGATAAAATGATTGAGAATATATCGAAGTTAATAGCTGAAAAAGTTTCTAGTGAATTAAATTATGATAATGAAAGAAAAGAAATTATTCAGTATGGAACTTATGCTCTAATACAAACATTAATATCAATAATTTCAGTATTTATACTGGGATTAGTGTTTAATATAGCTTTAGAAGCTTTGATATTTTTATTTACAGCAAGCATACTTAGAAAATACTCTGGAGGAGCACATTCAGAATCCTCTAATGTATGTACTTTATTAGGCATAATAATTTCAATATGTATTGGTTTTTTAATAAAAAGTAGTTTTTTTGCAAAAATGAACTTTGAGCTTGTAGTGTTTATTGGAATAGTTATTTTTGTTTTTGGATATTTTATAGTTTTTAAATTTGCTCCAGTAGATACTAAAAATAAACCAATAAAAACCGAAAAGAAGAAAAAACGCATGAAAAAAGGATCTTTAAAGATTTTAACTATATATTTATTTATTGAAGTATTAAGTATAATTTTATATTATAATTCAGGATGGAGTTTAGCTAAGCCTGTTATGTTAAGTATAATCTTTGGAGTAGCATGGCAATGTATGACTCTAACCTACATAGGAAATATATTGTTAAAAACTATAGATTCTTTTACAAATAAATTATTATAAATCTTGAGGGGATGAGTTAAATGAAAAAATTAAACAAAAACTTATTAACATTATTTGCTGCATTAACAACAGTAGTTGCAACAACAGTTGCTACTTCAGCATGTCTTTGGTTTACACACCAACCAGAGGAACCAAAATCTTTAAGAGATGAATAATTTACCTAAAGGTCGGTTTTAAACCGGCCTTATTTTATACTAGATTAGAGAGGGAGAATATGATTAGGGATGTAAATGATAATAAAAAGAAAAAAGTTGATGAAATATTATCAATAGTAAAAGTATCATCATTATTATTTTCAGCTATGGCTTTTTTACAATACACCTTTAATCTTACAAAGTATAACAATAAATTTTTAGCGTATTACAGTATATTATCAATTTTAATAAGTATATTCTTATTATCAACGATTTACATACTTTGGAGTTTAGCTAGTTTAAACAAATATAAAGATCATATAAATAAGATACAATTAATAGAAATAATTTTATTTATGATTATATTTATAATGGCTATATTAGTTTCAGGAGGGAATTCTAGTAATAATAAATTTTTATTTTTATTTATTATAATAACATCTACAATACAGGGGGGCATGCATAGAGGATGTGTGGTTTCTGTAGTGTCATCAGCTATTATTTTAGCTATAGATTTGATTTTTTCAGGGAATGCTGATGTAAATATTTATTTTCAAAATGATTTAATATTAGCAGGAGTATTTGTTTTAACAGCTTGGACATTAGGTTTTTATGTAAAAACTGAAAATGATCACATAAAGGAATTACAAACCTTGGTTAACGAAGATGGATTAACAGGGGTTTATAATCATAGATATTTTTATGATAAATTAAGAGAGAAAATGCATATTAGTGAGGTGGAAAATCAGAAACTTTCATTAATATTTATGGATATAGATTATTTTAAGCATTATAATGATTTGTATGGACATCAAAAAGGCGATGAGGCATTAAAAAAAATAGGAAAAATTCTAAAAAACATATCTAGAGAAAATGATTTAGTAGCTAGGTATGGAGGAGAAGAGTTTGCAATAATTTTACCTAATACTTCAGAAGAGGAAGCAACTAAAATTGCAGAAAGAATTAGAAATAAAGTAGAAAAAACATATTTTGAAGGACAAGAAAATCAACCTAATGCTAATTTTACAGTATCTGTTGGTATAGCTGTATTCCCAGATAAAGCTAAAAGTGAGCTAGAATTAGTTAAATGTGCTGATGATGCATTATATAGAGCTAAATTTTTCCATAAAAATAGAGTTGAAACTTATGTATCTGTTTTAGATGAATTAAAACGAGATTTAAATGAAGAGGAAAATGCTCTTGTAGCATCTATAAAAACTTTAATAAGTATTATAAATGCAAAGGATAAATATACATATAGCCATGTAGAAAGAGTAGTTATTTATAGTAGACTTATGGCTAAAAAATTAGGATTGTCAGAAGATGAGAAAAAGCAGTTAATATATGGAGCTTATATGCATGATATAGGTAAAATAAATATACCTAATGAAATATTAACTAAAAAGATGAGACTTACTAAAGAGGAATGGGAGATTTTAAAGCAACATCCTAAAGATGGAGTAGAAATAATAAAATCAGTAAATTCCTTAAAGAATGTTGTGCCTCTTATTTTATATCATCATGAGAGATATGATGGCTTTGGATATCCAGTAGGATTAAAGGAGAAAGAAATACCATACTTAGCAAGGGTCTTAACTGTAATAGATAGTTTTGATGCTATGACTTCAAGTAGGCCTTATAATAAAAGAAAAACTTATGATGAAGGATTAATAGAACTAGAAAGATGTAGTGGAACTCAATTTGATCCAGAAATAGTTGGTATTTTTAGTGAAGTGGTTAAGGAAAATATAAATGAAATACAAGATTTTTAAAGAGATGTATCATAATACACCTCTTTTTATTTTAGCTAAAATCTGATATTATTTTTTCACAGCATAGCTTAGCTGAGATTAAAGACATTGATATTCCAGAGCCAGGATGTACTGAATCACCTACAAAATATATATTCTTTAGTTTTTTTATTTTTGCCTGAGGTCTAAAAATAGTTGTTTGTAATAAATTATGATTAAGACCAAAAGCTGCACCAAAAAAGCAATTAAAATCATTTTTTAAGGTCAGAGGTGTTGTATAGCTTTCGTAAATTATATTTTCTTTTATATCTTCTAAACCTTTAATTTTACTTAGGTCATATAAGATTTTGTTTCTCAAAGAAACAATTGTAGATTCATTCCATTTTGATTTATATTTTTTTAAGTTTGGAACACGTACTGTTATATTAATGCATTCACAATCCGGAGGAGTTAATGAAGTATCTATTGAGCTTGGGCAATAGATATAATATATATATTCCTTTGGCAAGGGCCCATCTATAAAGGGAGCTAATAAAACTTCTTTCTTATTTAAATTAAGTACTATATTATGTACATGTAAATTTTTATATTTTTTCTTAAGAAATAAATGTAGTATAAATGTAGAGCAAGAAAAGGATAAATTATTTTGTTTTCGCTTAGAAATTTTATTTTTAAATGTACTTCTAGGAAGTAAATTTTGTATGGTATAAGTAAAATCTGAATTACAAACAATTAAATCAGAAAATATATTTTCATGGTTTATTTTTGCTCCAATTGCTACATTCTTTTCCATAAGTATATTAGTTACATTTGAGTTAAGATGTATTTTACCGCCAAGTTCTAGGATTAATTTTTCTAAAGCCTTCACATAAGAGTACATTCCACCTTTAATATAATATAATCCATATATTTGAGTGGTTGATGGAATTAAATTAAAAACATTAGAACTTTTAAGGGGAGACTCCCCAATATACATGCATTGAAAAGCTAATAAGGTTTTTAAATATTCATTACTTATATATTCTTCAATGGTTTTATAACAATTTTTAAAAGGATGTATTTTAATTAGTTCAGGTAAAGATTTAAAATATCTCCAATAATTTAAGGTGAAAAAACTCCTATTTAAAAAGTATTTTTCTACTAAAAGATATCTTCTATAGGAGTCAGATATATATTTATAATAATTTGAACTTTCATCATTAAATACCTTTTCTAAGGACTCTGTAGTTTTTAGAAAGTCTGAATAAATATTAAAACTATCTCCTATATCATTAAACACTTTATATAAAGTATTTAATTCTACAAGCTCTATATAGTCTTTAGGGTCTTTTTTTGCATATTTAAATACTTCTAAATAGGGTTTAGGGAGCATAAATATTGAAGCAGAAGAATCTATCTTAAAATCTTTGTATTCAATTAAATTTACTTTTCCACCTATCTTAGAGTTTTTTTCAAAAATATCTACTTCAAAATTATTAATAAGAAGGCGAACAGCAGTAGCTAATCCACCTATTCCAGCTCCAACTATTATAGCTTTTTTATTTGGACTCATTTAATTAACCACCTAGGGTAATATCTTGATCTTTATACCATTCAAGAGCATTAAAGAAATGATCTTTATTAAAATTAGGCCATAAATCATCAATTATGTATATATCAGAATAAACTGATTGAACTGGCAAAAATCCGCTTAATCTACGTCTACCGCCCCATCTTATTAATAAATCTATTCTTGAAATATCCTTTGATTGAATATTATCATAGATATTTTTACTCTTAATGTCACAGGCTTTTAGAAGGTTTAAATCCCATTCCCAACCATAGTTAACAAGGAAGTTAACGCGTATGCCACCTTTGCCCATTGTAGTTCTTTTAGTATATTTTTTTAACTCTTCAGGAAAAACTGGAGAATCATCATTCCCTATAACAAGCAATTCACAATCTTCATTTGCAATTAATTCTACTGATTTTATGCAGGCATCTATGAATGCCTTTTTTTGATATGATGGTCTTTTGGTATTGTCTGTAGTAAAACCATAATAAGTTATTTCTTTAATATCTAGTTTTTGACAAAGTTTAAAAAGTTCAAGTCCAGGTTCAATTCCATGTAAATATCCTTGATCTTTTTCAAGTCCATTTTCTACAGCCCAACGTCTATTGCCATCTGGGATAACCCCTATATGTTTTGGAATTCTCATAATATGTCTCAACCCTTTCTTAAAAATAGATTCAAATGAAAGTATTCCCATTTTAATAAATAAAATGCATAAATTTGATTATTTTAAATTTTAATTATATTATTATTTTATGGAAAAATTTAATGTTAATTATACGGAGTTGAAAAAATGAGATTTATAGGTGTTAGAACTTGGAAAACAGGAATAGGCGCTGTAATAGCTATGATAATAGCAAAGGAATTAGGGCTAAGTTACTGGGTTTCAGCAGGAATTATAACCATACTTAGCATACAGAGTACAAAAAGAGAATCATTAAAGATAGCTATAAAGAGAATAGAATCTGTTATTATAGCCTTAATAGTGTCTTCAGTTTTATTCTTAGCATTAGGGTTTAACTCAGTTGTTTTTGGATTATATCTTTTAGTCTTTATACCTTTAACAGTAAAACTAAAAGTGACAGATGGAATTGTTGTAAGTTCTGTTTTAGTAACTCATTTATTAGTTGAGAAACAGGTGAATTCATATTGGATAATAAATGAACTAGGCCTTATGCTAGTTGGGGTTTTAGTTGCATTAATATTAAATAGTTATATGCCTAAGAATGAGGAAAAGATAAAAGAAGATATAGATTATATATCTGAAAAAATAAAAGAGATATTTATGGATATGGCATATTCTTTAAGAACACATAGTGTTTCAATAAAGGAACAAAGACTTTTTGATGAACTTGAAAATAGAATAGAGTTAGCTAAAAAAAGAGCCAATGATAATTTTAATAACTATTTGTTTTCAGATGTTAAGTACTATGTGCATTACATAGATATGAGAGAAGTTCAATTTCAAATGTTAAAGTACATGAGAGAACACTTTTCAAGAATATCTATTACTGTAAAACAAACTGAACTAGTTGCTAATTTTACAGAAGAGGTAGCCTCTGTAATAGGTAAAGAAGTTAATGTAAATATTCTTATTAATAGATTAAATAGATTAAAAAAAGAGTTAAGTGAACAAGAACTTCCAGTAACCAGAGAAGAGTTTGAAAATAGAGCTATGTTATTTCAATTTATTAATGATTTAGAAATCTTTATAAAAACAAAAAATCAATGTTATATAAAATAAAAAATTATAATTTAAATATAAATATTAAGATAAAAATATTTAGATAAACTTACATGTTTTACTATTAATAAGGTTAAAAATATAAAGTTTGGCTATAATTATGATGAAATAAAATACAATAAATAAAATTATATGCAAAATATATTATATTAGTAAATATGATTAATATTCATTTAACGATTATTAACAAAATTAAAATAGCATAAAATTCTTAAATAAGTTAGAATAATCAATATAGATTTATAAATTTA
This sequence comes from Clostridium sp. 16K-1-R1, assembly GCF_023921145.1. Classification (NCBI taxonomy): domain Bacteria; kingdom Bacillati; phylum Bacillota; class Clostridia; order Eubacteriales; family Clostridiaceae; genus Clostridium; species Clostridium sp. 16K-1-R1. The sequence continues at coordinate 2,045,522 of NZ_CP046515.1, read as the reverse complement.
ATTCTTAATTAAGTCTTGTTTTGTTACATTCGTTCTAAGGGAGGCATAAAATGAACAAAAAGTACTTTAAAGAGGTTTTAGGAAATAAAAAAACTTTGAAGAATTTGGGGATTAACGTATTTATTTGGATTACTCTATCTTTTCTATTAGTATTTTTAGGGGAGTCATTTCATAGAGGATCTATTGAAAATGGAAAGGATTTTTTAGATAATCAAACAACAGTATTTCTATTAAACTATCTAATATTTTTGGTGATTACTTCAATAGCTTTTTTCTTTAAGAAGACTAGAATGGTTTATGGAATAATAAGCACTATTCTTATGGGCTTTTATATGGCAAGTGGAGTAATACTAGGCTTTAGAGGAACACCACTTATATGGGCAGATATGTTTTCTTTTAAAGAAGGTTTAGCTATAGCAGGAAATTATTTAAACTTAAATATTTTAAAATATGCTGTTATAGCCTTAGTAATTATAATTGCAATATTAGTATTGTTATGGTTTAGTGAAAGATATAAAAGTAGAAATAAAGTTATTAATCTATATGGCTTTATAATCTTACCATTATCTATTTTGGCTGTAGGAGCTTTTTATGGAAATGCAAAAGGGAGTATAGAAGTATATAGATGGGATTTGCCAGTTTCCTATGAGAGAAATGGGTTTATGTACTCATTTTTAGATACTGCAGCAGGATTTAAGGTTAAAGAGCCAAGTGATTACAATAAGGCATCTATTGAGAAAATAAAGAATGATATAATTGAAGAAGCACAATTAGCTAGTAATGATACTAAAATGGCATCTGCTATGCCAGCAGAATTTCCTAATATAATAATTGTTCAATTAGAATCATTTATGGATTTAGATAGAATAAATGGATTAACTTTTACAGAGGACCCTATACCAACCTTTAGAAAAATAGCTAGTGAATCAACAAATGGCTTTTTAAAGGTGCCTACTTATGGAGGGGGAACTGTTAGAAGTGAATTTGAAGTACTAACTGGATTAAGTACTGATTACTTACCAGTAGGTGAAATACCTAACAATAATATACTTAAAAAACAGCCAGTTGAAAGTTTAGCTTATATATTACATGATTATGGGTATGGAACAAATGTTATACATAATTACGAAGGAAATTTTTATAATAGAGACACAGTGTATCCTAACTTAGGATTTGATAAATATATATCTATGGAGTATATGGACAAACCTACTAATGCTGATTGGCAATATCCAGAGGATGTTTTAAACATAGAACCTATAGAAGATATAATATCTAATAATGAAAAGCCTCAGTTTATTTATAATGTAACTGTAGAAAGTCATGGAGGATATTCTTCTTCAGATTTTGAAAATTATACAGTGGATGGAGATTTAGATCAAGAAGAAAAAAATGAACTTCAATGTTACATAGATAAATTAAGAGGGGTTGATGAATACATAAAAGAACTTTTAGATTATGTAGAATCTTCAGGAGAGCCTACAGTAATCGCTATGTTTGGAGATCATCTACCTTCATTAAAGATAATAAATGATGATGAGAGTGTATTAAAAGATGGAAATAAATATTTAGCTGACTTCTTTATATGGGATAACATTGGCTTACCAAAGGAAAATGTAAATATGGAAGCAGAGGAGTTTACAACATATATATTAGAAAAGCTTAATATGGTGGCAGGAGTTATGCCTACTTTCCATAATGCATGTAAGGATGATGAGAATTATAAAGAAGATTTTGAACTTCTTCAATATGACATGCTATTTGGAAATAAATATATCCTAAATGAAAATAAAAATAAATATGAAAAAACCAATATGAAGATGGGATTAAAGGAAATAACTCTAAATAATTATGATATAAAAGATGATATATTAACTGTAACTGGTGATAATTTTAATTATAAGAGCAAAATTATTATAAATGGAAAGATTAAAGAAACTAATTTTATAGATGAAAATACATTAACAACTACTGAAATTCCTTCAAATATTAAAAATATTTCAGTTGGTCAAATAGGAAAGTATGATAAAATACTAAGTAGTAGCAATTCATTAGAAATAAAATAGTAGTTTAGTTCATATAAAAGGCTATTCAAAAATTATATGGTTTTAATTAAATTCATAACATATAATTTTAAAATTTTAAGAATAGCCTTTTATTTATTAGCTCTTAGCATAAATTTATCTTTTAAGAATAAAATGTAAATGTTATACTTAATTTAAGAATTACTAAATTATACTAATTTAACAGGAGGATATTTATGAACATAATAAAAAAAGATGGAAGAATTGAAGAATTTAAAATTGAAAAATTATCAACAAGCTTATCTAATGCAGCAAATGATTTAAATTTTACACTTAATAAATCAGATATAAATATAATTGCAAAAGATGTTGAGGAAACACTAAAATCAATAAGAAAAGATAATGGAGAAACTTCAAGTTATGAAGTTATTGGGGTTGTAATTGATACATTGAAAAATGAGAAGTTTAGTGATGTTTTAAGAGCATATGTAAAATATAGAAAATAATTAAAAGGGGCTGTATCAAATATAACAAATAAAACTTATTTTGATACATGCCCTTTATTTGTAAAGAGTATATTTTATTAATGGTAAATAGGGGAGAGAAGTGAAAATATGATAAAAAAAATAGTTGTAGCTGTAGGTTTAGCATTTAGTTTAAGTTTTTTGGTTGGGTGTGGAAATAAAAGTTTAGTAGAACAAGGTAAAGCTGCCATAAAACAAGGAAATTATGAAGAAGCTACAGCAATTTTTAAAGCGGCCAGTGAAGAGGATTCAAAGGATAAAGAAGAAGCTGAAAGCTTATATGATTTAACATATAATTATGTAATATCTAATAAAGCATATAATGAGTTTAAGTTAGATGTGGCTTTAGATAGTTTAAAGAAAGTAGAAGAAAATAAAAATAAAGAATTAATGAAAGAAGATATTACTAGTTTAAAAGAAGAAATAAGTAAAGATAAGAGTGTACTAGATGACTTTTACTCAAGTATGGAAAAGGTTAATGATTTAGAGAGTGAAGGTAAGATATCAGAAGCAAGGGATTTGTTAAATAAATCTCTTAAAAATATTTCTTATTTAGGAGAAAATGTTAAGGAACTAATTGCAAGTGGAAATTCTAAATTAAAGAATTTAGATGAAAAGCTTGATAAAAAGGAAATAGTTAAAGAAGATAATAATAAAGAAGAAAAAACTGATTTCTCTGAAAAAAATAATAAAGAATTAGCAAATAAAGCTTTAGAAACTGTAAAAAATCTTGGTGTAGTAAAAAAAGATCAATATTTGGAGTTAAAATCTGATGAAGTATATGATTTAGGTGATGGAAGTTACGGTTTTATAGTAAATAAATACTATTATCCAGAAGGAAAGCCAGAGCCTGCATTTATATGTCAGTATTTAGTAGATAAAGAATCATGGAAAGTTAAAGAGGTTAAAGAGGGAATTAAAAAAGAATTAAATTAAAAATTTATGACAAACTAGAGTGATATTTTATTCTCTCTAGTTTGTTTAATTTAAATTAAAAGAGTTTAAATTTATGATTCTTATAGCAATATTTAAATATTGCCTTACCTTGAATATCAGTACTTTTTACTAGTCCAAAATATCTAGAATCTAAACTTATATTCCTATTATCACCCATAACAAAGAATTTATCTTTAGGTATTTTTAATTTTAAATAATAAGGAAGATTCATTTCTTCTTTTATATATGATTCATAAATTTTATCACCATTTACATATACTTCAGAATTATTTATTTCAATTGTATCACCAGGAAGACCTATGATTCTTTTAACTAGAAAATTATCATATTTACAAGGGGCATAAATATTTACTATATCATACCTTTTAGGAGAAGAAGTGGAATAGGATTTTTTATTTATAATTAATACATCACCGTGATGAATAGTATCTTCCATTGAAGAGCCATCAACAACAGCTATGAATATATTGTTTAAGAAGAAACCTAAAATTAGAATTAAGGATATTAATATGGTTATTATAATCTTAAAAAAGCTATCAGGTAGATCTAAAATATAATTAAAGCATTTCATGAATTATTACCTCATGTATATTAAGAATATATTATTAGATTATTTTTTATGGATTCAAATAAGAACTAATAATTAACTTTAAGTTGAAATTTAATTACTACTTTAATATAATTAAGTTAGTTGTAATTTATATACAGTTAGTTGGAAACGTTACCGAAATTGGGGAGAGGATTTTATGAGAAGAAATTTTAATTCTAAAGAGTTTAATGATAAGTATTATTATGATGGAGAACTTGGAGCTATTTATAATAAAGAAGAGACTATTTTTAGGGTATGGTCACCAGAAGCTAAGAGTTTAGAATTATTACTTTACAGAGATGGGAATACAGAGAGTTTAATAGAAAGAGATTTGCTTCATAAAAAAAGTAATGGACTTTGGGAAATAGTAAAAAAGGGAGATTTAAATGGAGTTTATTATAAGTACCATATTGTAGGAGAAGATTTTGAGCATGATTTTGTTGATCCTTACTGCAAAGCCTTAGGAGTTAATGGGTATAGAGCTATGGTTATTGACTTGAAGAAAACTAATCCTAAGGGATGGGAAAATGAAAAGAAACCATCACTTGAAAATCCCTTAGATTCAATTTTATATGAAATGCATATAAGAGATTTTTCGATTGATAAGAGTTCAGGGGTTTCTTTAGAAAATAGAGGAAAGTTTTTAGGAATAATTGAAGAAAATACAAAAGTTCCTGGTACAGAAGTAAAAACAACCTTAGATCATTTAAAGGAATTAGGAATAACCCATGTACATCTTTTACCTTCCTTTGATTTTGGAACAGTTGATGAGGAGAGATTAGATGAAGAGCAGTATAATTGGGGATATGACCCTGTAAATTATAATGTACCAGAAGGATCATATTCTAAAAATCCATATAAAGGTGAAGTTAGAATTAAAGAGTTTAAGGAAATGGTACTTAAACTTCATAGAGCAGGAATAAGAGTTATAATGGATGTTGTGTATAATCACACTTATTCAGGAGAAAACTCTAATTTAAATTTATCTTACCCAGGATATTATCATAGACAAGATGACTTTGGTAATTTTTCTAATGGTTCTGGATGTGGTAATGAATTAGCATCAGAAAGACTTATGGTAAGAAAATATATGGTTGATTCATTAAAGTATTGGGCAAAAGAATATCACATAGATGGATTTAGATTTGATTTAATGGCATTACATGATATTGAAACCTTAAAGGAAATAAGAGAAGAATTAAATAAAATAGATCCTTCAATATTAATATATGGAGAAGGATGGAATGGAGGAGACTCTCCACTGCCTAAAGAAGAAGCTTGTTTTAAATGTAATATAAGTAAATTTGATAAATTACAAATAGCAGCTTTTAGTGATGATATGAGAGATGGGATAAAAGGACATGTAGCACATCTTAAAGAAGGAGGCTTCGTAAATGGAGGAGAAGACTTTGAAGAGAGTATAAAGTTTGGAATAGTAGCTTCTACTTATCATGAAGGAGTAGATTATAATAAAGTAAATTATTCAGATTCTCCTTGGGCAAATGAACCTTATCAGACAGTAAATTATTGCTCAGCCCATGATAACAATACATTACACGATAAGCTTAAAATTGTATGTGAAAATGCTTCTGAAGAAGAGATAATAGAAATGAATAAGTTAAGTGCTGCTATTTTCTTAACATCTCAAGGAATACCCTTTATTCATTCAGGAGAGGAGTTTTTAAGAACTAAGACTAATGAAAAAGGAGAATTTATTGAAAATAGTTATAATTCTAATGACTTTGTAAACAAGATTGATTGGACTAGAAAAGTAAAGTATATGGATTTATTTAAATACTATAAGGGATTAATTGAATTAAGAAAGGAATATCCTTTATTTAGGTTAGAAAGTAACAAAGAAATAAGAGAAAAAATTTCATTTATAGAGAGTGAGTTAGGAATAAAGAAAAAGGGTATAGTTGCTTATAGATTAAAAGATCATAATAATGAATTCATAGTAGTTTTTAATAGTAATAATAATGAAGTTAAAATAAACCTTCCTAAGGGTCTTTGGGGAGTTATGGTTAATAATAAATTTTCAGGAAAAGAAATAAGGGATGAAGCTAGAGATTTTTATGATATAATAAGAAAGTCAGCATGTGTTCTTAAAAAATTAAGTGATTAAATAGAATTATAAAGTTTATAGGTTGCAATAAAATAACTTTTGATACAGATACTTGTTTAAAATAGAGCTGATTATGAAATTTTCATATAGCTCTATTTTTCTTATTTAATTTAATATGAATTAAATTTAAACAATTTGTAACAAAAATATTTTTGTAAAGTTTTATTATAAGTAATGAGAGGTTAATAATTTAATTTATATAGACATGGAGATGAATTTTGTGAGTAACAAAGTAAGAAATGGAAAACATAATAAGTATTTAAAAAGAAGAATAGCAGTTGCTGTAGCTGGTATTGTAGTAATTGCAGGAGTAGGTTTTGGAATTAAATCACTAATTAGCAATAAAGCTAATAAGGAGGCTTTAGCATCAGCTAAGGAAGAGGAAACTAAAAAAGAAGAGGAAAAACCAAAACCAACAGACATAATGCCAAATGGAAATATAATTTATGCTGCAGATTCTTATGCAGTTAGTGCAGATGAAGTTGAAAAAATGCTTGAAGGAAAAGCTTCAAATAATGATAAAGAAATATTTTTAACTTTTGATGATGGTCCAAGTGAAAATACAAGGGAAATATTAAAGATTTTAAATGAAGAAGATGTACATGCTACATTTTTTGATATAGGATCTGCCTTAAAGGATAATAAAGAAAATCAAGAGTTATTAAAACAAGAAATTGATCAAGGAAATGCAGTAGCTGGTCATAGTTTTTCACATAATTATAAAACATTGTATCCAGGAAATTCAGTTGATGTAAATAAATTTATGAGCGAATTAAATGAAACTAATGAAATAATGAAAAGTGTATTAGGAAAAAACTTTAATGCTAGAGTAATTAGAATGCCAGGTGGATATATGTCTAGAAGATATTATAGAGATCCTAACTTAAAAGCTTTAGATGAGGCTTTTGCAAAGGATAATATAGTTAGTATAGATTGGGATGCAGAAACTGGTGATGCAACTGGAAGACATTATACAGTAGAGCAATATGTTGAAAACTCAGCTAAAAATATTAATACTTTAAATCATGTAATTTTATTAATGCATGATGCAGCAGCTAAGAAAGAAACTGTACAAGCATTACCTGCAATAATTAAATTCTATAAAGAACATGGGTATGCATTTAAAGTAATAAAAAATACACCTGTAGGTGAAAATAATTCTTCAGATGCAACTAATAGTTCACAAAATACTGACAATAAAACAAAGTAAAGATAAATTATTAGTAATAAACATACATTAAATTTTAAAATATTAATACTTAATTAAATATATAAGAAGGATTTAAGAAAAGATTGTTTAATATAAAGAAGAGAGTTGATTTTATAAAAATAAGATCAGCTCTCTTCTTTGCTGTAACTTATTTACAAATTTAAAAATATAATAAGTTAAGAGCTATATATTGATATTAAGGAGAAGAAAATGAAAAATGTAGTTTATTATTATGGAGCAGGAAACACAGCAAAAGGATTTAGACCACTTTATAATTCTATATTTCAAGGAGTCAAGAAAATTTATTCACTAAATGGAGGTAGCAATATATTTAAAACTGCCATTATAAAGGAACTTATAGATGAATATAGTGATACTTTAAGTTTAGAAGGAATAGTTAGCACTATAGACAATAATGAAATGGAAGGGGTAATACTAAGAGAAAAAGAAATTGCAGTAATAAATGGAACACCTCTTCATGGATTTATGAATTTAGCTATTGATAATATTGAAGTTATAGATTTAGATGTATTTTTAGACAAAGATGAAATAGAAAAAAATGAAGAGACTATAAAATTTTTAAAGGAACAATTTAAAGAGTGTATGGAAAATGCCCATAAAGAATACGAAAAGGCTTTGAAGATACATGATTATTGGGAAGATATTTATTTCCCTTACTTAAATATTGAAAAGGCAAATAAATTTACTGAGCATGTTATTTCTTTACTAACTGATGGTGCAGTTAAGAAAGAGTCAAAGGGTAAGTGTGTTGAAAGATATTTAGGTGGAGCAACACCAAGTGGCCCTAAGGATTCTGTTCCTAGCATAACTGAAGGGGTAAAAAGATACTTTTTAAAAGGAAGAGCTGGAACAGGAAAGTCAACTATGTTAAAGAAAATAGCTAAGGCAGTAATGGAATTAGGGTATGATGTGGAAGTTTATAATTGTGGCTTTGATCCAGATAGTAAGGATATGGTTATAAGTAGAGAGCTAAACTTTGCAATTTTTGATAGCACAGCTCCCCATGAATATTTCCCAAGTAGGGAAGATGATGAAATAATAGATGTTTATACAACATATATTGATGGAGATGTTGATAAAATTCACAAAGAAGAGATTAAAAAGATTGCTTTAAATTACAAAAATCAAGTGGCAAAGGGAACGGCTTTTTTATTAAAAGGAGAAGAAGTAAAAAATAAGCTAGATGATATTTATAATAATGCATTTAATCATAAGGAAGCAAAAGGTGTTTTAGAATTTTTATTTGAATAGACTAAAAAAGTGCTCTGCAAAAAAGCAGAGCACTTTTAAATTAAGCATATTATTTTTCGTCTAATAATCTTTGGATTATGTTAGTAGCGTCCATATATGATGCTACAGATTTATCATAGTTTAATCTGTTTATTATTCTTGCGATAAAATCAGATAAATCAACAGCTTTAAACCAAGGAGCAGCCTTTAATTCCTCAGGTATATAAGTTAAATTTGTTGAGTAAACGCTCTTAATTATTCCATCATTGAAGAATTTGTTGAATTTTTCTAAACCTTCAGTAAAGAATGAGAAAGTAGTAGCAACATATACATTTCTAGCATTTCTTCCTTTAAGTTCTTTAGCAATATCAAGTACAGATTCTCCAGAAGCTATCATATCATCAACGATTAAGACATCTTTTCCATCAACGTCTCTTCCCATGTATTCATGTTTAACTATTGGGTTTTTACCATTAACTATACGTGAATGGTCTCTTCTTTTGTAGAATAAACCAACATCAACACCTAGTACGCTTGAATAGTAGATTGCTCTATCCATGGCACCAGTATCAGGACTTATTACAAGTAATTTTTCCTTATCAAGCTCTAAATCTTTTTCATTGTGAATTAAAGATTTAACTATATCATAAGTTGGGTAGAAGTTTTCAAAGGACATTAGTGGGATAGCATTTTGAACGTTAGGGTCGTGAACGTCAAAAGTTAAAACTTCATCAACGCCTAATCTTTCTAGTTCTTGAAGTGCTAAAGCACAATCTAGAGATTCTCTTCCTTTACGTCTATGTTGTCTTGATTCATATAAAAGAGGCATTATTACAGTTATTCTTCTAGCTTTTCCTCTTATAGCAGAAACTGTTCTTTTTATGTCTTGGAAATGTTCATCTGGTCCCTTATGATTTTCAAAACCAAACATTTTATATGTACAACTATAGTTACCTATATCACAAAGAATGTATATATCTCTTCCTCTTACAGATTGAGGTATTTTTACTTTTCCTTCACCGTTAGAGAATCTTATCTCATCAGTTTTTATTAAAAAAGATTCCTCACAATTTCTTTTCTCTTGTATAAGCTTGTCTATAGCATTACCAAGTTCTGTGCAACTTTCTAAAGCTATAATACCTAATCCATGATTTTGTTCGTTCATTCGTCTATCTCCTTTTTTTAATGCTTATTTAAAATATTTTACAATCGTAAATACTAAAGATATCGTCATTTATATTATATACGAATAATTTACTTTTAAAAATAGAAATTTATCATAATTTTTCACTAAATTTAATAAAAAACTTGAAATTTTGTTGTCAGATAATTTAGATTTTTTAGAAAATATGAATATTATTCTAAATTTAATTACTAAAAAATTTATTTTTTTATAGTTAAATTTAAATTAATAGAGGATAAAAAGGTTATATTATGATTCTAATTATTTCTACTTTGTAATAGTAATTTTTGATTTTATAGTTGTTAAAGAAGGAACATTCATATAAAATTAGACTAAATTAGAAATAGAGGAATTTTATTATGTATGTCATTTAAAGAGAAGGGGGAGTTATTATGGAAGTATTAAGTCATGGGTGTACATTAGATTGCTTTGATTGTTGTAAATTTAATGTTTATAAAGAAGGAAGTGAAATTCTAAAAATAGAAGGTGACAAAGAGCATCCATTTACAAAGGGACTCATATGTAAAAAAGGAGTAGCTCACTTAAACAGATTGAATCATAAAGATAGAATATATACTCCTCTTTTAAAGAATAATGGAGTATGGGAAGAGATTTCCTTTGAAGATGCCTTAGAAATAATGAAAGAGAAACTTGAATATACAAAAGAGAAATATTCTTCTAAGTCAATATTATATTATAGCCAATATGGAAGTGGAGGAGTACTAAAGGGAATAGAGGATATATTCTTTAATTTTTATGGTGGTGTAAGTAAAGCTACAGGAGGTCCTTGTTGGAGTGCTGGAATGAGAGCTCAAAAATATGATTTTGGAGATTCTGTATCAAATTCCTTAGAGGATATGATAAATAGTAAAAACATATTTTTATGGGGTAAAAATCCTGCAAATACAACCATACATACTATGGCGATTTTAAATAAGGCAAAGAAAAACGGGAGCAGAATAATAGTTATAGATCCAATAAATACTCAAAGTGCAAAGCTTGGAGATATTCATGTGAAAATTAAACCAGGGACAGATGGAGCTTTAGCTATGGCTATGGCAAAAATAATAATTTCTAAAGGTCTTCAAGATAAGGATTTTATAAATAAATATGTTTTAGGATTCCAAGAATATAAAGATCATTTAGAGAATTTTGATTTGGATTATTTAAGTGATGAATGTGGAATAGAAATAGAGGATATAGAAAAGCTAACTAAATACTATTGTGAAAAAAATTCTAGCATATATTTGGGATATGGAATGCAAAAATATAAGAATGGTGGAAATACCATAAGAGCTATTGATGCCTTAGGTGCTTTAACTGGTCAAATTGGAGTTAAAGGCGGTGGAGTAAATTACGCAAATAAGGTATTAAGTAGGATTTTAGATTCAGATCCCTTTAAAAGTGGAGAAGTTGGAGAAAATAGAGAATTTTATGTCTCTAATATAAATGAGTTTATAGAAGAACCTAAAAAATATTCTTTAAGTGTAGAAGATTCTAATGCACCTATAAAAATCATGGTAATAGCTAATAGCAATCTCATGAATCAACTTCCAAACTTAAATAGATTAAATAATAGTATAGATAAAGTTGAGTTTAAAGTTTGTTTTGATATGTTTATGACAGATACTGCTTCGAAGTGTGACCTATTCATTCCTTGTACCAATACCTTAGAAAGCGAGGATATGGTTTTTAGTTCAATGACTAATCCATATTTAATATATAATGAAAAGATAATAGAACCTAGAGAAAAACTTATGGATGAATACTACTTTTTTAGAGAGTTAGCTAAAAGAATGAATTTAAAAGGATATCCAAGCCTATCTAAAAAAGATTATTTAAGTAAGGTTATTGAACCTTTAATGAGCTATAATAAAGATATAACCTTAGATTATTTAAAAAATAATCCTTTTACAGTTTATGATGATGTAGCTTGGGAAAATAAAAAGTTTAAAACACCTTCTGGCAAATTTGAACTTGCATCTAAAAGAGCTTTAAAAGAGTGCGGAAGCTTAACACCAACATACTTAAGTCCTAGAATAAAAGAAAACTGTTTTAGATTGCTTACTAATCATTCTAAAGATTCATTATCAAGTCAGCATTATATAGATGTAGATGAAAAGGCAAAAGTATATTTAAATGAGAATATGATAAGAAAGTTTTCCTTAATTTGCGGAGAAAAGGTTAAATTAAAATCAAGGACTGGAGAGATTACAGCAATTTGTTCCTTGGATAATGGGGTTCAAGATTATGTGGCTTTAATGTATGTTGGTTGGTGGAAAAAACATGGGAATCCAAACTTTTTAACTGAATCAGGAATCTCTGATATGGGTGGACAAATAACATATAATGAAACCTTTATAGAGATTGAAAATATATAAAAATCAAAAGAGAAAGGTTGTATTTAAAGAGAATAAACATTAAAGAAAAAGGAGGATGCTTCAAAAAAATATTTTGTGGAGCGAAAAGATATGGTGAATAAAGAGATTATAGAAAATGGATTTTTTAAAATAGAAAAAAAGCTAAATGAAGAATTTATAGGACAAAAAACTTTCAATAAGGAGTTATGTGATTACTTTAAAGAAAAAATAGAGGAAGATAGCAAAGGTATATTGCTTATAGTAGAGGAAAGAGACATATTTAAAAATAGTGTACTAAAATACTTTTTCGAAGAACTTAATTATTATAAGTTTGTTAAGAATAGTAAAATTGATGAGATTGATTTAGCTGCATATAAGTTTAATTTAGGGTACAATGCCTTTTTAACAGATTTATATGAAAAATTAAATAATGACTCTCAATGTTTAGTATTTAAAAATACAGATAAAGCAAGTGAAGATATATTAAATGTTCTTTCAGGAATAAGCCCTAATTCTTGTATAATGCTAAAAGATAATTATGTAATAAAAAATAAATTTTTAGTTGAAGCTGAAGAAATTGATGAGGATATTGTAAATAAAATTATTTGTAATAATAAATTCTTCATATTCCTTTATAACAAGGATAAAGGTGAAGAACTTGAAATAATAGATAATGAATTCCTAATAAATAAAGACAAAACCTTATATAGAAAAGCCTTAAGCGAAAAGGACAAAAATAAAGTAATAAAGAAAAAGCTATTAAAAGAAATAAATAAGGTTAAGGAGCTTTTTGATATTGACATAATAATAGGAGTAGATGAAAATCCAGATGTAGAAGAAAAATCAGGGGTTTGTACTTATATAGAAGATAACTTTAGGGAAAAAGGAAGTTTAAGCCTAGATCAATACATATCATATAAGATTTGCAAACCTATAATCAATATAATTAGAAAAGAAGCTATTGAAGCAAATAGTAGATTACTTATATATGTAGAAGATGATGAAATCTTTTGTAAATCAAATGATGAGGTTTATGATTTAAGCAAGTATAGTAATCCAACCTTAGAAGAGGTTAGATATAAATTAGAATCTATAATTGGTATGAAAGAGCTTAAGGAGTTTATAGATAAGATTGAAAATAACTTTAAGGTTCAAAAAATAAGAGAGAAACTTGGATTAAAGACTACACAAATTTCATTAAATATGATATTTGCTGGAAATGCTGGTACTGGTAAAACTAATGCAGCAAGAATAACCTTTGAGTATTTATACGCCTTAGGTATGATAAAAGAAAATATATTTAAAGAGGTTAGTAAAGCAGATTTTATAGGAGAAGGAATTAGTAATACAGCAAGAAGAACTAATGAAATAATAGAATCAGCTTTAGGTGGAGTATTATTTATAGATGAGGCCTATTCCTTATGTACAGATGAAAATGATAAGGCAGGCCGTGAAATAGTAGATGCTTTATTAAAAGGAATAGAAGATAACAGAGATAACATAACTGTTATTTTAGCAGGGTATGAGAAGGATATGGAAACTTTCCTAAGTTTTAACCAAGGATTAAAATCTAGATTTCCAAATGTAATTAAGTTTGAAGACTATAATCCTTCAGAAATGTATGAAATAGCAGTTAATATTGCTAAGTCAAAGGGATATAGAATAGCTAAAAGTGCAAAGGCTGGACTTATTGAATTATTTACTAAAAACCAAATGGTTGGGAAAAGTGATTTAGGAAATGCAAGATTTGTTAGAAATATTGTAGAAAATGCAATAATGGATGCATCTAAGAAGTATTTAGTAAATAAGGAGAGAGCTATTGATCTCCTAGAAAAAGATAATTTTAACTTTAAGGTAAGTGCAAAATTTGATTTAGAAGAAAAGTTAAAAGAAATAATAGGCCTTGAAGAGGTTAAGGAATTTTTAAGAAGCCAATATAAGCTTATAGTAGCTCAAGAAAAGAGAAAATCTGTTGGAGTAAATACAAAAATAGAGCAAAATTTAAATATGATATTTGCAGGTAACCCTGGAACAGGAAAGACTAGCATAGCTAGATTAGTAGCTGAAATGTTAAACAGCATGGGCCTTTTAAAGGTTGGACAATTAGTTGAAACAGATAGATCAAGTTTTGTTTCAGATATTCCTGGAGAAACTTCAAAGAAAACTGAAGAAAAATTTAAAGAAGCCTTAGGTGGAGTTTTATTTATTGATGAAGCTTATACTTTAGCTAATGATTCCATAGGTAGAGAAGCTATAGAGACACTTCTTAAATTAATAGAGGACTATTCAAGAGAAGTAATAGTTATTTTAGCAGGATATGAAGAAGAAATGGAGAATTTCTTTGATGTTAACATAGGATTAAGATCAAGATTCCCACTTTGGACTAAATTTGAAGACTACAATCCTAATGAACTTTTAGAAATGGCAATAAAATTAGTAGAAGCTAAGGGATTTAAACTTTCTAAAAATGGATATTCAGAGCTTAAAAAGAATTTCGTTGAGATATATGAAAATGCAGATGCTCAATCAGGAAATGGAAGAATGGTAAGAAACTATGTTGAGCAACTTATAAGAAATCAAAGTATTAGAATTGCAGAAAGTGATATAAGTGTTTATGAAATGAACCTTATAAACACAAAGGATATAAAGGCTATGAATGCAATAAAATATGATAATCACTTTGATTTAGAGAAAAAGTTAAATGATTTGATTGGAAATGAAGAGCTTAAGGATTTTCTTAGAGGACAATATAAACTTATGAAAATCAGAGAAAAGAGAAAGAAACTTGGTTTTCAAGTTGATTTAAATAAGTATATGAATATGGTCTTTACTGGAGAAAGTGGAACAGGGAAAAAGACAGTTTTAAATATATATTCAGAAATGCTATATAGTATGGGTATAATCAAGGCAAAAAATATAGTTCAAATAGATAAATATGAATTTATGGCAATGATTAATTCAGGTATGAAAGTTGAAGATATATTAAATAAACATGTTGGAAAAATATTATATATAGATAAATGGAATACCTTCTTTGGAGAAGAAAGATACAATGAAATAGTATCTGATCTTATAAAATTCATAGATAACAATAGCAATAGAATAGTTATTGTTCTTGGTGGAATAAGAGGCAAGATGAAAGACCTTATTTTAACTAATGAGGGATTAAATTATAGATTCCCTATTTGGGTTGACTTTGGAAACTACAATGAAAGGGAATTATATGACATAGCTTCAAGCACTTTAGTTAAGAAAGGTTTTACTTTAGATGAAGAAGCTGAAACTGCTTTAGAAAATGCTATTGGAGATATACAAAAGAGAATGGGAGAGCTAGCACTTAAAAATGGTCTTATGATTAAGCAATTTTTAGATAGCTTAGTAAGAGTACAAAGCATTAGAGTTTGTGATGAAGATTTTGATATAAATACAATAAATAGAATTATATCAGAGGATATATTAAAGAGTACTGAAATCTTTTTAAAGAAAAATACAACTCAAAATGGAAGTTTTTAAAGAATTAAATTTATAAATTAAATACTTTTAAGTTAGTTATACATTCTATTTGAAAAAGCATTAAATTTACCTAAATTACTAAGGTCCTAGTACAATTAATATTGTGCTAGGGCTTTATTTATATAAATTACTTTTTTCTTAAGATACACTAACGTAATTAAATTTTAATTTTTACTCATATTTGCCATGATATAATTTGAAAACAGATGATTAATTAAGCAGAGTTTTAACTTTAAAGCTTAAGTTTCTCATAATAATTATTTTAGGAGGTGAGGTTGTTAGTAATAGGAAAATAGTTAAAAGTATATTAGCTATTACTTACAACAAATAGAGTATGATAAAGAAAAAGAGTATTATGAAAGTTCTTTGTGGAGCAATAGTTAGTACATTCATGTTTGGAATGGCTACTCCAGTATTTGCACAAAGTGAAAAAACTGAGGCTGTAGTAACTTTAGGAGCTAATTTAACAAAGTCAGAAAGATTACAAATGTTAGATGCTTTTGGAGTAAAAGCTAATGAGGTTAAAATAATAGATGTAACTAATCAAGATATAAGAGAACAATTAGGTTTAGATACAAGTAAACCAATACCTGCTAGCAGTCAATCAATATCAAGTTCTTACGTGGTGGTTAAGGACAAAGGTGGAATAAATGTAACTACTAACAATTTAACAGAGGTAACAGGAAGTATGCTTGCTAATGCCCTTCTTACTTCAGGGGTAAATAATGCTGATGTAAAGGCTGATGCTCCATTTAAGGTTACAGGAACAGCTGCCTTAGCTGGTATTTTAAAAGGATTTGAAGATGCATCAGGGGAGGAGTTATCTCTTCCAAAGAAAGAGGCTGCAAGAGAGGAAATTTCTTTAACTAATAATTTAAGTAATGCTAAAACTAAAGATGGACAAACGCTAGGAAAAGATGAAGCCGCTGTAGTAGTAAATGATATTAAAACTGATGTAATTAAAGATAAACCTAAAAATGATGAGGAAATAGGTAAGATAGTAAACAATGTTACAAATAACTATAATATACTTTTAACACAAGGGCAACAAGAACAAACAATAAAATTCATGTCTAAAATAAATGATTTAGATTATAACTATGGTGCTATGAAAGAATCCTTAAATCAAATGAATGATAAGCTTCAACAGATATTAAAAGACACAGGAAAACAATTAGAAGAAAGTGGTCTTTTAGAAAAAGCATTAAATGGTATAAAAAATGTTTTAGTTGATATTAAGGATTTTCTAGTAAATATGTTTAGCTCAGCTAGTGAAAAAGTTAAAGATGGAATAACTTACGATGAAAATGGTAATATAGTTATAAAAACAGGAAATAATTCTGATGAATCAAAGAATGAAGAAAGTATCCAAGATAAGCCACAAACTCAGTCAAATGATAATAATCAAAATCAAGAAAATGAACAAGGACAAAATCAAACAAAATAATTAGTATTGAAAAAAAGAATTATAAGAGCATGTATTAAAATAAAATTTAATAAAACTTACAAAGATATTTATATTGTAAGTTTTATTATTAGATTTTGATACATGCTCATTTTTTATTTTTAGGGTTTAAAATTCACTTAATAATACTATTAGATATAAAGCAATAGATTAGCTTGAAATACAAGGGAGTTTTATTATATTTAATTAAAAATAAATGAAATTTTGAAATAGGGTTTAGGGTAAACTAATGAAAGTTTATTGTAAACCTAAAATTATAAAATAGTTGACAATTATGAATTATAAGGTTATTATATGGAATATACTTTGATAATCAAGATAAATTTATTTTGAAAGTAGTATTTATAAGATTAAAGGAGAGTTAACTATGAAAATGAAAACAAGAGATTTAACACTGATACCTATTTTTGCAGCACTTACAGCTATTGGGGCTTTCATTAAGATACCAATACCAATAGTGCCTTTTACACTTCAATATTTCTTTTGTGCCTTAGGAGCAATTTTACTTGGTGCTAAAAGAGGAGCCTTAGCTCAAATAATCTATGTATTAGTAGGACTCCTTGGAATTCCTGTATTTACTCAAGGAGGAGGACCATCATATGTATTTCAACCTACCTTTGGATATTTAATTGGTTTTATTTTTGGAGCTTATATAATTGGAAAAATAACAGAAAATCTAAAAACTATAAATATTAAAAATTTATTTTTAGCTGGAATTTTAGGACTTTTAGTAATCTATTTATTTGGAGTTTCATATATGTATGTAATTTATAATTTTTATCTAGGGGATGCAATGAGCTTATTATCAGCAGTGAGCATTGGAGCTATAGCGTGTTTACCAAGTGATTTATTATTGACATTTATAATTTCATTAGTAGGATCTAAGGTTTGTCCAAGGTTAAAAAGATTTGATTACATCTAATGAGTGGAGTTGATTTTTATGGATTTTATTTTAAAAATGAAGGATAAGTCTTTAAAAAATATAAAATTAACTAGAGAAGAAGGGTTAAGGCTTTTTAATAGTAATCTAGAGGAATTGATTAAAGAAGCTAACAACATAAGAAAAGAGATTCATGGTGATGGTATTGATTTATGTTCAATAATTAATGGGAAAAGTGGAAGGTGTGGAGAGGATTGTGCTTTTTGTGCCCAATCTAAGTATCATAAGACTAATATAAGTGAATACCCTCTTCTTGATTATGAAAAGATAAAAAAAGTTGCTAAGGAAAATGAAGATGAAGGAGTTCATAGATTTTCTATAGTTACCTCAGGAAGAGGACTTTATGGTGAGGAGTTTGAGAGAGTAATTACTTATTATTCAAATTTAAATAAAGAGCTTAAAATAAATCTTTGTGCTTCCCATGGAATAATAAATAAAGAGTCTTTAATAAAATTAAAGAAAGCTGGAGTAAAAAGATATCATCATAATTTAGAGACATCTAGAAACTACTATGACAAAATATGCAAAACTCATTCTTATGAGGAAAGAGTAAAGACTATAAAAAATGCTAAGGAAGCTGGTTTAGAAGTATGCTCAGGAGGAATAATTGGCCTTGGAGAAACAATTTTAGATAGAATAGATTTAGCTATTACCCTTAGAGAATTAGAAATAAAATCAATTCCAATAAATGTTTTAAGTGCTATTAAGGGAACTAAGCTTCAGCATATGATTCCTTTAAATGAAGAAGAAATTCTTAGGACAATAGCTGTTTTTAGATTTATAAATCCAGAAGCTAAAATAAGATTGGCAGGAGGGAGGTATTTGCTTAAAAACTTTGGTGAAAATGCTTTTAAAGCAGGAGCAAATGCTACTATAACAGGGAATTTATTAACTACATGTGGAAATAAGATAAAAGACGATAAAAGATTAATAGAGAATATTGGGATGAGGATTTTTTAGTTATGGAAAAGGGAGTATATATAATAGGAACTAATACTGATATTGGTAAAACCTTTATTAGTGGACTAATTTTAAAAAAGTTAAGAGAAGAGGGAAGAAATGCAGGGTATTACAAGGCAGTTTTAAGTGGAGCTATAAAAGAGAAAAATGGATTAATACCTTTAGATTGTGAAGAAGTTATGAAGATTTCTGGACTTAAGGAATCCTATGAAAATATGGTTTCTTACATACTAGAAAATCCATATTCTCCTCATTTAGCAAGTGAAGTAGAAGAAGTTTCTATAAGTATGGAAAAGATAAAAAAAGATTATAAGAGTGTTAGAGATAAATATGACTTTATTCTTTGTGAAGGAAGTGGAGGAATAGTGTGTCCCATAAGTTTTTCAGAGAAAAAGCTTATGCTAGAAGATATAATTAAAGAGTTTAACCTTCAAATAATACTAGTATCTAATAGTGGATTAGGTGCTATTAATTACACTGTTTTAACAGTAAGTTATTTAAGAAACTTAGGGCTAAAAGTAAAAGGAATAATACTTAATAAATTTAATAAAAGTGATATTATACACAGAGATAATAAGAAGATAATCAAAGAACTAACAGGAGTAAATAATATTTCAACTGTGCCAAAGATAGAAGATATAGAAAAGTATGATTTAAATGAACTTAATGAGGTGCTTTATGGAATTTAAAGAGGATTTAATTTAGAGGAATATATTAAATTTATGCTTTAATTAACTAAAAATGTATAGAAAATCTTTTAGGAGAATAAGATAGTTTTGCTATCTTATTTTTTTATTAATAAAATATGAAAATTTGGATTTAAGGTTTATTTAAGGTTTAGAATATTCAAAAATTATACATAATTTTTAAAAATATGATATTATTAGGATAAATAATTCGTAAGGGAGGATATTCATGAAAAAGAAATACATAATAGCAATAGTAACAGTAGTAATACTTGCAGGGGTAGGAGTTGGAAGTTATTTTTTAAAACAAAGTATGAATAAGGAATCAGTGGCAACTATGGAAATATACACTGTTCCCTCTACAGATAAAGTTTTTGTAAATGGGAAAATAGAACCAGAAAAAGTTGAAAATATATTTTTAGATGCTACAAAGGGTACTGTAGATAAAGTAGAAGTTGAAAATGGAGATGTTGTTGAAAAAGGAGATACTTTATTTACATATAAAAATGACCAAGTTCAAAGTCAGGTAGAACAGTTAGAATTACAATTAAATTCTGCTAAAAGTCAAAAAGAAGAAATTAATAAACAAAATGCAGAAGCAAAAAAACAATTAGAGGATTTAAAGAAAGCAGGATTAGAAAATCAAATGTCTCAAGGAGGTCAAATGCCTAATTTAGGACAAAATGCAGGTGGAGAGATATCAACTGGAAGTGTAGATGAGCAAATAAAACTTCTAGAAAAGCAAATAAAAGCATTAAAAGATAAGGAATATTATAAAGTAACTGCGCCTATAGGTGGAAAGGTAATTTTGGCAGAATCAAGTACAAATCCTACACAACCATATATTACTGTTGAATCAGGTGATTATTATATTAGTGGAAGTGTAAATGAAAAAGATCAACCTAAGATAAAGGAAGGACAAGAAGTTCAGATAACTATTCTTTCAACAAATAAAAATATAAATGGTAAAATATCCTCTGTTGGAAACACTCCTATAGACAATGGAGCTTCTTTAGCGGCACAAACAGGTGCACAGGGAGGCGCAGGTGGAAATATGTCTTATTATGAAGTTAAGATAACACCAGATTCTCAGGAAGATTTAACTAATGGATTCCATGTTCAAGCATCTGTTAATTTAGATAAAAAGCCAATAGAAATTCCTAAGGAAGCGATTTTAAGTGTGGATAATGAAGAATTTGTATTTAAAAATGTAGATGGAAAGCTTGTTAAGCAAGTTATAACATATTCACCTAAAGAAGGAAGTGAAGATGAAGTTATAGTAAGCAGTGGATTAAATGAAGAAGATAAAATAGTTTCTAATCCTACTCCTAACATGAAAGAGGGGATGAATGTTGAGTAATATAGTAGAGGTTATTAAGTTAAATAAATACTATAGCTTAGGTAAAGAGAAATTTCATGCTTTAAAGGATGTTAATTTGGAAATAGAACAAGGGGATTTTGTCATGATAATGGGGAAATCAGGTAGTGGTAAAACAACTCTAATGAACTTACTAGGATTATTAGATAGCTTTGAAGATGGAACATATAAGTTTAATAATATTGATGTTAGTAAATTAAAAGAAGATCAGAAAGCTGACATAAGAAATAAATATATGGGATTTATATTTCAACAATTCCATTTAATAAACTCTATGACCATAGGAAGTAATGTTGAGCTTCCTCTATTATATAATGAAAAAAGCATACCTCGTAAGAAAAGAGAAGAACTTATAGATAAATACTTAGAAATGGTAGGGTTATCAGAAAAGAAGAATCAACTTCCTCTAGAGTTATCAGGAGGTCAGCAACAAAGGGTAGCTATTGCAAGAGCTCTTATAAATAATCCTTATGTTATTTTTGCTGATGAACCAACAGGAGCTTTAGATAGTAATACTAGTACAGAAATAATGGAGATTTTAAAAAAATTAAATGAGGATAATAAGACAATAATCATGGTAACACATGATGAAGACTTAACTAAATACGCAAATAAGATAATAAGAGTTAAGGATGGGGTTATAACAAAGGGGGAAGATTATGTCAGCAATTAATTTAATAAAAACAGCCATTGCTAGTTTAAAGTTTCATAAGTTAAGAACTTTTCTAACAATGATTGGTATTATTATTGGCATAAGCTCTGTAGTTACAATACTTTCAGTTGGAGATGGATTAAAAGCTTATGTTTTAGAATCTTCTCAAGAAACTAATGCTAATAAGATAAACATAACATTTAAACCAGATAATTTTGATGCTAATATGAGTCTTTTAGAACCTTTTACAAAATCAGATATGAATGGAATAAAAGGAATAAAGGGAGTTAAAGATGTGAAGCCATCTCAAGGTTTTATGGGCATAATGAGCTTTTCAAGTAGTCAGCTTCAGTATTTTGATAAAAATCAATTTGCTATGCTTGGATCCTATGATGGAAAAAATGAGAAAGTTGAATATGGAAGATGGTTTGAAGATGGAGATAAGGATAAGTCTGTAATTGTATTAGATAATAATGTTGCAAAAGAACTATTTAATCCAATAGAAAGTGGTATTGGTAAGGCTGTAACTATGAATGGAATGAATTTTGAGGTTATAGGTATTTTACCACATGTTGATATTATGAGTTTTGGAGGAAATACAAGTTATGTTCCAAAGAAAGCTATAGACAATATGAATAGCAATGAAGTAATAACTTCCTTAGATGTATCACTTAATGCAGGTGTTGATAAAAAAGAAGTATATAAGGACATAGAAAAATATTTAATGGCTAACCATCCTAATATTGGAGGGAAATATGAGATGCAAGACCCAGAGGAAGTTACAAAAGCCTTTGAAAAGATAATTGGTGGATTAACAAAATTCATAGCATTTATTACAGGAATTTCACTTTTAGTAGGTGGAATTGGAGTTATGAATATAATGTATGTTTCAGTTTCTGAAAGAAAAAGAGAAATTGGTATAAGAAGAGCTATTGGGGCAAAGCCTAAGAGCATATTACTTCAATTCTTATTTGAAGCTGTATTAGTAACTTTAATAGGTGGATTAATTGGAATATTATTAGGATACTTAATATCCAAAGTAGCTGGAGCCTTTTTACCATTTAAGCCAATACTTACAATGAGTACCTTTGTAGGAGCTACATTAGTTTCAATAATAGAAGGAGTAGTATTTGGAATAATACCAGCTTACAATGCTTGTAAGTTAGATCCTATAAAAGCTATTTATAGATAGAGAAGATAAATAGTAATTAATATATAAATTAATCATAAAATATAAAGAAAAAAGATGGAAATTACAAATTAATTTCCATCTTTTTTTATTAATATGCTTATTTGCTTAATCCAAAAAGCTCCTTTTTTCTATAAACAAAGAATGTCATTAATATTGGTAAAATTAATGAGCCTATTAATGATGATATCATAAATCCATTCATTATAATTGAATAAATTATATTAGCAGCAGTTACTAATAAATATATATATAGGCCAATAGCTTTTTTTCTTAATATTAGTATTATTCCTAAAAGAATTAATATTATTGAAACTAATCCAATGATAATACTAGTATTGTCTATACCTAATTTGTCTAATGGTGCTCCAGTAATTGTAGCTAAGTTTTCTTGAAAGCTTGGTATTAATAAAATGATTGATCCAAAAAGAGCAAAAGCTGAAAAAATTATTTGTATTACAGAAATGGTTATTATTCCAGCTCCTAATTTATTTTGTTTTTGGTTTTCCATAATATAGTCCCCCTTTAAAAGTTATTTATTACAATATACCATAAAAGTAAATAAAATGTAAAAGAAATATCAAGAAAATGTTAATTATTAAGGAAAATTTAAGAAAAATACTTCATATTTATATAAGTAAATACTTATAATTTGAATAAAAAATATGAATTTAACTTATCTATAAAAATAGAGTATTATAAATGTGTAAGGAGTTTGTTAAAAAATAAACTATCAAAAGATGAATGGTTTAAATTTTGGAGGTGTTTGAATGGGATACAAATTAAATTTAAAAGAAGTAAATGATTTATTTAATGAGCTTAAAAAAGAGTATATAATTTATGCTCCAAAAAGATTTGAGAAGCAAGGAAGATACTCAGACACAGATATTATAAAATATGATGTTATAAATAATGTGGAAGAAATAGTACATAATGAAAAGTCAACTTATCCAGTAAAAGAAGTAATAACTCCAATTTCTCAAACTTTATATTATTTCATAGAAAATGAGTTTAGAGAAAGTAAAATGGATAGTCAAAAGAAGATTCTTATATTTGCAAGACCATGTGATATAAATGCACAAAGAAGACAAGATACTATATATCTTAAAAATGGAAATTTTGAAGATACATTCTATAAAAGAATGAGAGATAGAGTTAAGTTTATTTGCATGGAATGTACAGAGGGATGGGATACTTGTTTCTGTACAACAATGAATAGCAATAAAACTGATGATTATAGTTTAGCAGTAAGATTTAATGAGGATAATTTACTTTTTAATGTTAAAGAAGAAGAATTTGATAAATACTTTGAAGGAAAAGAAGAAGAGGAATTTGAACTTAAGTTTATTGAAGAAAATATAGCTAAGGTTGAATTGCCAGAAATAGAGAGTGTTGAAGTTTTAAATAAATTAAAGGATCATAAAATGTGGGAAGAATACAATAAAAGATGTATTCAATGTGGAAGCTGTACTCTAGCTTGTAGTACATGTACATGCTTTACAACAAGGGATATAGTTCATGATTCAAAGCATAACATAGGTGAAAGAAAGAGAATACAAGCATCTTGTCATGTAGATGGATTTGATGAAATGGCTGGTGGACATGTATTTAGAAAAACTGCTGGCGATAAAATGAGATATAAAGTTATGCATAAAATTCATGATTATAAAGCTCAATTTGGAGAAGAGCATATGTGTGTAGGATGTGGAAGATGTACAGATAGATGTCCAGAACATATATCAATTACAGCTACTATTAATAAGGTTTCAAAAGCAGTAAAAGAGATAATGGAGGAGATGTAAATGGAAAATATTTTAACACCTAAATCATGTGAAATAATAGACATAGTTAAGGAAACTGACAAAGAATGGACTTTTAGAATAGCTTCTGATGTCGTTCCAGAACATGGTCAGTTTTTAGAATTATCTCTTCCTAAGGTTGGAGAAGCACCTATTTCTGTTAGTGGATTTGGACCAGGATACTTAGATTTTACAATAAGAGCAGTAGGTAAAGTTACTGATGAAATATTTAAACTAAAGCCAGGAGATAAGATTTCTTTAAGAGGAGCTTATGGAAAAGGTTGGCCTGTAGAACAATTTAAAAATAAAAATGTAATAATAGTAGCTGGGGGTACAGGAGTAGCACCAGTTAGAAGTTTAATAAATAAATTTTATGATGAACCAAACTATGTTGAAACTTTAAGCCTAGTATTTGGATTTAAAAATTCAGAAGGAATACTTTTTAAAAATGACTTAGATAGATGGAATGAAAAATTCAATACTATTTATACTTTAGATAATGATACAAAAGAAGGATGGGAAACTGGACTTGTAACAGTTCATTTAAATAAATTACCTCTAGAAAGCTTTGGAGATAATTATGAGGTTATTATAGTTGGACCTCCTGTAATGATGCATTTTACAGCTTTAGAATTCTTAAAACTTGGAGTTCCAGAAGATAAGATATGGGTTTCATTTGAAAGAAAAATGTCATGTGCAGTAGGAAAATGTGGACATTGTAGAATAAATGAAACATATGTATGTCTTGAAGGACCTGTGTTTAACTATACAAAAGCAAAGACATTATTAGATTAGGAGGAATTATTTATGAATCATGATATAGATATTAAAAAAGTTAGATTAAATTGTTTTCGTCAATCAAAGGTTCCAGGAGAGTTTATGCTTCAAATGCGTATTCCAGGAGGAATAGTAGATGCTAAGTATTTATCACAAATACAAGAAATAGCAGAAACTTGGGGAAATGGAACATTTCATATGGGGATGAGACAAACCTTTAATATTCCAGGAATTAAATATGAAAATATTCCAGCAGTAAATAAATTTATAGAGAATTATTTACAAGAAGTTGAAGTTGATAGATGTAATTGTAATATGAAAGTTGATGAAAATGGATATCCAACAATAGGTGCTAGAAATGTTATGGCATGTATCGGAAATTCACATTGTATAAAAGCAAATGTTGATACTAAGGATATGGCTAATAAAATAGAAAAATTAGTATTCCCATCACACTATCATATAAAAGTATCTGTAGCTGGATGTCCAAATGACTGTGCTAAAGGGCATTTCCAAGACTTTGGTGTTATAGGACAAGCTAGAATGGAATATCACGAAGAAAGATGTATAGGTTGTGGAGCTTGTGTAAGAGCTTGTGAACATCATGCTACAAGAGTTTTAAGTTTAAATGATAAAGGATTAGTTGATAAGGATCCATGTTGTTGCGTTGGATGTGGAGAATGTGTATTAGCATGTCCAGCAAGTGCTTGGACTAGAAAGCCAGAAAAATACTATAGAATAGTTATAGGAGGAAGAACAGGAAAACAAACTCCTAGAATGGGTAAAACATTTATAAACTTTGCAACAGAAGAAGTTGTTCTTGGTATCTTTGCTAACTGGCAAAAATTCTCTGCTTGGGCTTTAGATTATAAACCAGAATATCTACATGGTGGTCACTTAATTGATAGAGCGGGATATCATAAATTTAAAGAAATAATTTTAGATGGAGTAGAGTTAAATCCAGAAGCTTTAGTTGCAGATAATATATTCTGGGCTGAAACAGAGTATAGATCAAACTTTAATGTTAAGCCAATAAAGATGCATAAAACTATAGAATCTAATAGACCTTTAAGATAATTATTTAATGTGAGAAAAATAAATTTTATCATATTAGTATTGAGCTTAATTTTATAGTAATAAAAATTTATGTTTTAAAAGATTATATGATTTGTAAAGTTTTAATTTTTAGGGAAGGGGTACACTCTTTAAATTAAATATAATAAGTTTACTATCATATCAAGAATTAAGAAATGAATTTATTTAAAAATTACATAGATTAGGAATTTTTATAATCTATGTAATTTTTTTATATAAGCAAAAAATACAAGGAATTAGCAAATTAATATTAATAAAATATAAATAAGTTAACAGATTATTAATAAAATGAAGTGGTATTTTAAATCTTTATTTTTTTAATACTTTGATTGTATTATTATTTAAATTTATAATGTTAAATGAAAAGAGAAAAGAATATCAGCAAAATTTATTATAGATTTAAAAATAATTTGTCCTAAGAAGTGAAATATTTTTTCTCCCTTTCATATCACTTTTTAGGACAGATTTTTGAAAACTTTAAAAATTAGGAGGTTTTTAAAATGAGTAATAAAATAATAAAATCATATTGGGGTGTTGAATTAAGTCCAAGATTTATTGATGCTGGAAGTAAAAAGCTTTGCATAATATTACCTGGAATAGGATATTGTTTAGATAGATCTTACTTAGATTATTCTAAACAATTAGCAAAAGAAATAGGATATGATGTTCTAGAAATAGAATATGGATATCAAATAAACAGAAGCGAATTTAATATTGAAAAAGAGTTTAGCATAATGGTTTCTGAGTCATTAGAAGTTATAGATAATGCCATAGAAAAAGAGTATGAAGAGATATTAATAATAGGAAAAAGTATTGGAACAAGTGTACAATCCTTCTTAAATAAAGATTTAAGTGGAAGATTTAAAAATATAAGAAATATATATATAAGCCCAATAAATAAGACTTTAGATGAGTTTAACATAGAATCTAATTCTTTAGTTATAACAGGAGATAAAGATCCATTATTAAGTATAGCTCATAGAGTAGAGATAGAAAAAAGAGAAGATATAGAAAGTTTTATAATAGAAGGTGCAAATCATGCTCTTGATATAGAGGGAAATGTTATGAACACCGTTGATGCTTTAAAAGAGTCTTTAGAAATAGAAAAAGATTTTATATTAAAATAATTAAATTAAAATGAAAAAGAATAAGGTTAATCAGGAATGGTTAACCTTATTCTTTTTTTCATTTTAAATATTTTTAATATTTTATGAAACTAATTCCATATATAAAATGTAAAGGGTTTAATAAAATATGATATTTTAATTTAATTATATTATTAATTAATAATATAATAAATAAATGAGTTTTAAATTTGAAATTTATTAAAATATATCTTTAATTCATTTTAAAATATAAATTTTGAAGCTTGACAGAAACTATATGGAACTGATACCATATATTCAAGAAGTAAAGGATATCAAAAGAGGATAGATTTTAGGAGGTTTTAAAATGAGTAAAGAACAAATAGTTGCTCAAGAAATATTAAAAAATATTGGTGGAAAAGAAAATATAAAATCAATGGAACACTGTGCAACTAGATTAAGACTTATAGTTAAAGATAAAAGTCTAATAAATGAAAAGGCAATTGAGAATATTGATGGGGTAAGAGGACAATTTTTTGCTGCTGCTCAATATCAAATAATTCTAGGAACTGGGTTTGTAAATAAAGTCTTTGCAGCTATGAATGGTGAAGGAGTAGAAACTGGGAATATAAAAGAAGATGCATATAGTGATATGACTTTACCACAAAAAATATCTCGTACTTTAGGAGATATTTTCGTTCCTATAATTCCAGTATTAGTTGCAACAGGTTTATTTATGGGATTAAGAGGACTTTTAACTAATTTAGGAGTTGAATTTAGTCCAACTTTTAATACTTTATCAGAGGTTTTAACAGATACAGCATTTATATTCTTACCAGCCTTAGTAGCTTGGTCAACAATGAAAAAATTTGGTGGAACACCTGTAGTTGGTATAGTATTAGGGCTTATGCTTGTAGCCCCTCAGCTTCCAAATGCTTGGCAGGTAGCAGGAGGAGCAGATCCAATATATATTTCTTTATTAGGAATAAGTATCCCTATAGTAGGGTATCAAGGATCAGTACTTCCAGCTTTAGTATTAGGTATTATAGCAGCTAAATTAGAAAAATTTATTAGAAAGTTTATGCCAGATGTACTAGATTTAATATTTACTCCATTTTTAACTTTATTAGTATCAATGATTCTTGGACTTTTAGTAGTAGGTCCTATAATGCATACAAGTGAAGTCTACATATTAGATTTATTTAAAATGTTTTTAAGCTTACCATTTGGAATAGGTGGAGCAATAATTGGAGGAGTTCATCAAGTTATAGTTGTAACTGGAGTTCATCATATATTTAATGCTTTAGAAGTTGAATTAATTTCAAGTACAGGATTAAATCCATTTAATGCAGTAATAACCGGGGCTATAGTAGCTCAAGGAGCAGCAGCTCTTGCAGTTGGATTTAAGACAAAAGATAAGAAAAAACGTTCATTATATATTTCTTCAGCAATACCAGCCTTTTTAGGAATTACAGAAGCGGCCATATTTGGAGTAAACTTAAGATTTATTAAACCATTTATATTTGCATGTATAGGTGGAGCTGCATCAGGAATGTTTGCATCAATGATGAAATTGGCTGGAACTGGTATGGGAATAACAGCTATACCAGGAACACTGCTTTATATTAATACAGGATTAATTCAGTACTTCATAACAATTGCTATTGGATTTGCTATTTCATTTGCATTAACATATATATTCTTTAAACCACAAGAATAATTTTTAGGCTCTGTGATTTTACAGAGCCTGCTTTTAAATATTTCAAAATAGTCTTATATGGTTAAAAACTTCTAGGTAATGATATAATTTATAATATAAGAAGATATATATCTTTATTTAGGAGGAAAATGATGAAAGTTACAATACAGGACATAGCTAATATGGTAGGAGTATCAAAAAGTACTGTATCAAGATACTTAAATGGTGGTTATGTGAGTAATGAAAATACAGTTAAGATAAAAGAGGCTATAGAAAAAACTGGTTTTGAAACTAACTTTTTTGCTAAAAGGTTAAAGTCTAAACAAAGCAAGTTAATAGGAATAATAGTTCCTAGAATAGATTCATTTACTGCAGGTAAAACATTAAATGGTATAAATAAAAAACTAGAAGAACAGGGTTATCAAGGAATAATATTAACAAGTGAATTTAACATAGAAAAGGAATTAGAACAAATTAATAAGTTATATAATCAAGGAGTAGATGGAATTATTATAATGTCTTTTGAAATTTCAAAAGAACATGTAAAATTAGCCAATAAACTTCCTATACCTATTTTGTTTTCAGGACAAAAAAATGATTATATAAATTATTTAGTTTTAGATGATGAAAAGATAGGAAATATTTTAGGAACATATATAAAAGAACAAGGACATAAAGATATTGTGTTCTTAGGTGTTAGTGAAAGTGATAGAGAAGTTGGAATTCTTAGAAAAAAAGGATTTTGTAATGTTTTTGAAAAAGAGTGCAATATAAGTTTTGTAGAAACAGACTTTTCTTTTGATAAAGCATATGAAGCAGGAGAAGAGGTTTTAAAATATAATCCAACAGCTATTGTATGTGCAACAGATAATATAGCTCTTGGGCTTATGAGATATCTTCTTGAGAATGGGAAGAAGATACCAGAAGATATTTCCATTGCAGCCTTTGGAGGATATGAGGTAAGTGCAATAACATATCCATCACTAACCACTGTAAAAATTGATTATAAATTATTTGGTGAAGAAATAGCACTTAATATTTTAAGTTTGATAAATGGAGAGAAAAGTATAAATACTTGTGAAATTCCTTTGGAACTTATGGTAAGAGAAAGTGTTAAAAGTTTAAAGTAGAGTTTGCTTCACCGAATAATTTAAAGAAAGGTGAAGTAAATGGAGTTTTTAAATGATGATGATATAAACAAAAAATCAAAAGAATATTATAATAAAACTAAAGATATATGGAGAGATAATTTTCATTTTGAGCCTCCCTTTGGACTTATAAATGATCCAAATGGATTAAGTTATTATAAAGGAGAATATTACATATTTTTTCAGTGGAACCCATATGGCTGTGAGCACAAGAATAAACATTGGGGAATTGTAAAAACAAAGAATTTTAAAGATTTTTCAATACCTAAAATTGCCTTAACTCCAAAAGAATATTTTGATAAGGATGGATGTTATTCAGGGGGAGCTATTGTTAAGGATGGCAACTTACAAGTGTTTTATACTGGGAATGTTAAAGGGGATAAAGGAGAGAGAATATCTTATCAATGCAAGGGGATTCTTGAAGAAAATGGACAATTGAAAAAATTAGGCCCAGTTATTTCTACATTACCAAAAGGATATACAGCTCATTTTAGAGATCCATATATTTGGAAAAATAATGGTTATTATTATATGATTCTTGGAATACAGACTGAAAAGCTAAAGGGTAGATGCGTAATATATAAATCAAATGATTTAGATGATTGGGATTTTTATGGGGAACTAAAAACGTCTTATGAGGATTTTGGATTTATGTGGGAATGTCCATCCTTTTTAAAAATTGATAATAAGGATATTTTTATATTTTCTCCTCAAGGAATTAAAGAAGAAGAGTTTAGATATCAAAACATATATCAATCGGGATACTTAATAGGAAATTTAAATTATGATACTTTAGAATTTAAAAATAATAATGAGTTCAAGGAATTAGATATGGGCTTTGATTTTTATGCGCCTCAAGTATTTAAGGACGAAAAAGGAAGAAATATATTAATTGGATGGATGGGACTTCCTGAAAAAGAAGAGTTTCATTGTAGTAGGGAGAATGGATGGATATTTTCTTTAACCATGCCTAGAGAATTAACCTTAAAGAATGGAGTTTTACATCAAAATCCTATAGAGGAGATCAGAAAGCTTAGGGGAGATAAAATTGTAAGCTTAAAAAATACATTTATTGAAGATTTAAATTTTAATGAAGTAAAAGAAAATAGTTATGAGCTTAAACTAGATATAGAAAGACAGGAAGCATCAAAGATTGAAATTAATTTTATGAAGAGTAATGAGGAACATACATCTTTAATTTATGATTTTAAAAAAGAAATTTGTATAATAGATAGAAATTCAATGATTAATGGAGAAAAGGGTATAAGGAAGTTTAAGTTACATTCTAATGGGAATTTAAAAATTAATATGTTTGTGGATAAATCATCAGTAGAAATATATTTTCAAGATGGAATTGAAGTAGCATCATTAAAACTTTATCCTAAAAAAGATAGCTTTAACTTAAGTTTAAAATCAGAAGAGGGTAAAATTAAAATAAATTCCTTGAGTATATGGGAGATGAATGAGGTGAATTATAATGAATAAAGTATTTTGTATAGGAGAATTATTGATAGATTTTATAGGAAAAGATATAGGAAAAGGTCTTAAAAATGGAGTAAACTTTGAGAAAAAGGCTGGAGGAGCTCCAGCAAATGTTGGAGCAGCAGTTTGTAAGCTTGGAGGAGAATCTTATTTTTTAGGACAAGTTGGTAATGACTCTTTTGGAGAATTTCTAGTTGATATGCTAAAAAATATAGGTATAAATACTGAAATGACTAAAATGGATGGATATACAACCTTAGCATTTGTAGCTATTGATGAAAATGGTGAAAGAGATTTTGAGTTTCATAGAGGTAGTGATGGAGAATACTCATTTAATAATATTGATTTAAGTAAAATAGAAAAGGATGATATAATTCATTTTGGTTCAGCTACGGGATTCTTAAAAGGTGAACTTAAGAATACTTATTTTAAGCTTTTAGAGGTTGGACATAAAAATGGAAACTTTATATCCTTTGATCCAAACTATAGAGATATGCTTATTAAAGAAGAAGGAATTGAAGAGTTTAAGGAAGACTGTAAGAAATTTATAAGCTCTTGTGATTTTTTAAAGCTTAGTGATGAGGAGATAGAGCTATTAACTGAGGAAGAAGATTTAGAAAGAGGAGTTGAAAAACTTCATTCTTTAGGAGCAAAAATAATAGCTGTTACACTAGGAGGAAAAGGAACTCTTTTAAGTAATGGCATTCATTCAGAGATAGTTCCATCAATAAAAATTAATCAAGTAGATTCAACTGGGGCAGGGGATGCTTTCGTTGGGGCTGTTCTTAAGAAAGTAAGTGAATTAAAAGATAAGAAGAATTTAGATTTAAATTTATGGAGAGAAATTATAAGTTATGGAAATAAGGTTGGAGCATTGACATGCACAAATTATGGGGCTATTGATGCTATTCCAAATGAAGAAGATTTAATGAAATATATATAGTTTATTTGAAAGCATATGAGAATTTTTAGGAACCTATTAAAATCCTTTAGTTCTCATATGTTTTTTTATTTTAGTGTATTTTAGATTAGAGTTTTATCCTTTAAAATAAAAATAAAATTTTATGATTAGATTAAATATTATTTTTAACTTTACATATAAGAGGTTATATTAAAATTTAACAGGAATATAGTTTAGTAAAGTGATTTTTTAGGAGGAATCTTTGAAGGGATTTTTTAAAGATATATCTTATGATGATAGAAATCTTTTAGCTATAGGTCTTGCATTTATATCAAATTTAATATTTTTAAATATAACAGAAAGGGAAGTTGTATTTAATAATATCTATGAAATACTTAATTTAAAGGGGTATGAAGCTTTGAAGGAAGTATTTGTTATTTTTATAACTTTTATAGCTATAATTTTTTTGATTTTTACTATGATTATTAGTATAAATATAATTTTACATTCCTTAGAGGTCTTTAATAAAATAGTATCTTTAGGAACTATTATAGTAATTTTTATAATAGCTTTTTATGGATTAAATAACAGTATTAAAGGATTTAAGATATTATTTTTAACTTTATTTTTTGTAGGATTATTTTTTAAGATATGGGAAGAGGTAAAGAATAATAAATAATTAAAATTAATTAAAGGTTAAGTTAAAATAAATAATTTTAACTTAACCTTTCTTTAAAAGTGAAATTTATTTTTCAGAAACTTGTTCTATTGAAATAATAGATACATTTCTTTTTTCAAATTCATCAATTACTTTTTGGATTATAGATGGTTTTTTATAATTATCTTCAGGATAACCATCTTGTCCATCTTTAAAATCTATTAGTTTAGCTTCTAAAAATGGATGATAAAACATTCCAGCAAAAGTAGTATTAGACATGTTTTTTATCTTATTTAACATATCATTTTCTTTACCGCCCTCAATATAATATAGAGGTGTAGGTATATAATAAGAACCACTCCCAGTTGGTGATTTCATAGGTTTTGATTGTGCTTTATTTTCATCATAATCATTAAATATATATTTAAAGTTCTTTTCTAAAGCTTCATTTTGAGCTTTATTTATAGTGTAATGAGGAGCTTCAAAGAAGTTTATTTTTATATCAAGATCTTTAGCTATTTGAAGAGCTTTATCAACTCTTGTATTTAAATCCTCCACAGAGGGATTATATTTTCCAAATTCAAAGCCATGACCACTAATTGTATTGTCTATTTGATGTGTATAACCATGTAAACCTATTTCCCCTTTATGAGAAGCTACAAAATCTAAAGTGTATACAAGCTCAGCATTAGCAAAGTTATTTTCTTTAGAAGGGTCATTGTCTATTTTCTTTTCTGGGTCTATATATCTAGGTATCCAAGCGATATGGTAAGGTACATTTTTTTTACCTAAATATCTCCCCATAACTCTTATAGTTTCAAGATATTGTGAATCATATTCTGTTCCAGCACCAGTAGATGCAACATCTTCAAATCTTATAATACCTTTTTGAGGGCCTTTTCCCTTATAGGGTTTAACATCTAACATATCTTTATTATTATATAATTTTATTAGCTTGTCCTTTGAGTTCCATCTGCTTTTTAAATCAAACATATTAGCAAAGTCAATTAAAGACATATATACAGTATCATCTTTTATTATAGGGTCAATTTTAAATTTATTAGCCTCTGATTCTTCCTTTGATAAATTAGTCCAAGTATTATCTTTTAAATTAACTTTAATATCTTTATTTTCAAATTTAATATTTAAAGAATCATCCTCTATTTTAAACTCCCCATTGTTATTTTTGATTATTTCGCTTATAGGAATTAGATATCTATTTTTATCTAAGTATATTGGTAAGCTTAAGTCTTGAACTTTACCATTTAGATTTATTTTAATATTATCTTCAGGTTTATCTAGTCCTGAAAATTTTTCTAATCCAAATACAGATAGCCCAAAGTTTTTGCTTTCCCCTTTAGATCCACATCCTATTAGAAAAATCATTGAAAGAATTAAGAGGGAAGTTGTAAAAAGTTTTTTCATATAGTGCCTCCTTGTATTAATTTAAATTATAATTAAATAGAATTGTAAACTTAATAAATTCATAAAAAAGTGTACATTTATAATAATATTTTACAAATTAAGGTTTAAATTTACAAAAAGGTTAAAAAAGTATTAATAAATAACTTATTACATCTTTTACATGAATTAATTTACTTTTAAATATATTTAGTTGGAAATACAATAATATGATGATATAATAATTAGTGAAACGATTACAAGGTGTTGAAGAATTTAGGGGGGGCACGCATGGTATTTGGATTTTTTATAGCTTTAATTTTTATAATAGTTGAAATAGGAATAAGTTCTTATCTTGTATATGACCTTCATTGTAAAAAGGATGAAGACATTAAAAAGTTGGAAAAACAAGATGTTAAGACAATAGTTACATTGAGAAAAGTGGTTATATTAGAGAATTTTGTATCTTTGTTATTATATAGTGTTTTAATAAGCAATAAAGATATATTAAAGTTTGGAAGAGGGGAAATGTTAACTGTAGCAATATTATTATCTATGGGTGTAATGATGATTTATCTTTATATGTTTGATAATTTTATTGAAAAGTTTAAGAAGTTTAATAATACTGAAAAAGAAAATAGTATAGCTTAAAAGCTATTTTGAATCTATAATGCTTAAATTTTTTATGAGAAATTAGAGTAAATAGTGAAGAAATTTTATAAAATATGATTAATAAGAAAGCACGGTTTTATTCCGTGTTTTTTATTTTGTAAGTTTTATTAACAAAAACAAAATTTAAGAATAATTATATAAGGTATAATATTCTTCGGAGTGTGAAAATATTAAGAGGTAAAATCTTAATAGATGTTATGATTAATCAAAGAGTTTTTTTTAATATTTTAGATCAAGATCAAAGGCCTATAACAAAATGTATAGTAAAAATTGAAAATCAAAAAGAAAAATATGAAGGTGAGACAGATTTAGCTGGAATAGTGGAATTTTTAGTTCCATTAGGAATTTATGTATTAACCATAGAACATCCTGCTTTTAAGAAGAAAATTTATAGAATGGTTTTAAGGGATGGATTTAGTTTTACTAGGATAATTCTTCAAAGAAATAAACTAAATTATAAGAGGGAAGAAAAAATTCCTATTATAGAACATACTGATAAAGAATTTATAAATAAGGATGTTTTAAAAGATAATATAGAAAAAATATATGATGTCAATAAAAATCAAGATATAGATGAAGATTTGAATTCAGAAGAAGATTCTATAGATAATTTTAATGAAAAAGAAGAAATTTTTAAGGATTATTTTCATAATTTAGATTTATTCCAAAACCCAAGTATATGGGGGGCAACAGGTATGTTTAAGGAAGTAAATGAGAATAGTTTTAATGAGATAATTAAGGGAGCAAAAACAATGCTTGAAGAAATATTAAATTTAGCTAGTTCCTTTGAAGCTGAAGATTTTAAAAAAGATGAAAATAACATGCCTTTTACTTTTGATGAAATAAAGGAAGAGAGTAAAAATATTGCAAATAATATTATTGATAAAGATTATGGTAGTGAGACCTATGATGTTTGTGACTATGAAGAAGAGCTTTTTGATGAAGATCAAAGGTGAAACTAATAGCATAAAATTTTTATAATGATAAATTTTGTAAAAAATATAATAAAATGGTTGAAAATTGAGTAATATAAAGTATAATAATTATTAAGATTAAATTTATGAAAGGAGACAGTTTGATGAGAAAATTTGATAATAAATATATTAATAATGTGTATTTGTTATTTTTTACAATAAAATTAGTATTTACTCAGTCAATGGCTCCTTTTATGGGATTTTTCTAATGCTTTCCATAAAATTTTATAAAATCTTTTCTAGATTTTAAGGCATGGCTGAGAAGCTGTGCTTTTTGTTGCAATAAAATAAAGTTTGTAATAAAAATTTAATAAGGTTAAGAAGGTTTTTGCATAATTATCTATGTTTTAATAGAATCCTTACTTTTTAGTACAAAACATTAGTGGTTTGCCAATTAGAAGTTTTAAAGTCTTCCATTTATCTTAACCTAGAAATTTTTCTTATATTCTTGATTTTATAGGGCATCTATGTCTTTAAGCATAGCTTTTGCTTAAGGAACATAGGTGTTTTTTTTATTTTAGTTATAAGGAGGGGAATCATTTGAATATAGGTGATGGTATATAAGATTTATTAAATTATGCTAGATTAAAGTATATAAATAAAGGGGGAATATTTATGGGGATATTTAAGGATTATATATCTAAGAGAATGGTATTTTTAATAGTTCCAATATTAGCTATGATAATTGTTTTGGGGATAGATAGTTTTTTTCCATATCTTCAAAAAATATTTGTTGATGATATTTTACTAGGAAGTGATAAAAGCAAATTGGGATTATTTTTTGGAGTTTTTTTAGGATTATCACTTTTACGTGGAATATTAGGATATATTAAAGAGTTTTTATTTGATAAGTTTTCTTTAAATGTAAGCAAAGAAATTAGAATAGACTTATTTAAAAAGATTCAAAGCTTTGAATTTTCATTCTTTGATAGCACCAATACAGGAGAACTTATGTCAAGAATTGGTGAAGATGTAGATATAGTTTGGGAAACAATATCTTATGGACTTAGGTTGCTTATAGAAGGAATAATATTATTTATTATATCTGTAACCATAATGATGAGTATGAGTCCTTCTCTTACAATAATCTGTTTAGTCATCTTACTTCCTGTAGGGGTTTTGGCTATTCTAGTTAATAAAAAGTTTCATAGAAATTACTCAAAAATAAGTGATAAAGTGGCTGATATAAATCTTATGGCACAGCAAGATATAGCAGGAATAAGATTAGTAAAGGCTTTTGCTAGAGAAAAATATGAAACTGAAAAGTTTTTAAAGGTAAATAAGGATTATTATGACCTTAATATAACTCAAGCAAGAATTTTAAGCAATTTCTTGCCTGTAATTGATCTTTTAACAAATTTAACTCCTGTAGCAATGATAATTTATGGAGGATACTTGGTTATCAAAGGGAATATTACTATGGGAACACTTTTAGCTTTCAGTAGTTATATTTTAAATTTATCTTTTTGTGTGAAAAATATAGGTGGTCTTGTAAATATGATGTCTCAAAATAGAGCATCTATGGATAAAATATTTAACATTCTTAAAAGAAAGCCTCAAATAACTTCTATGGAGAATTCTTATAATCCAGATAAGGTTAAAGGTGAAATAGAATTTAAGAACGTATCCTTTAGGTATAATGAAGAAGAAGTGCTAAAGAAAATAAATCTAAAAATACCAGCAGGAAGTACCGTAGCTATTATGGGGGAAACAGGATGTGGTAAAAGTTCAATTCTTTCTTTAATAGGAAGGCATTATGATGTATCTTCTGGAGAGGTATTGATTGATGGGGTTAACGTGAAAAAATGGAATTTAGATAGTTTAAGAGAAAATATGGCTGTGGTTTTTCAAGATACATTTTTATTTTCAGATTCTATAAAAGACAATATAGATTTTGGAGGAAATAAAAGTGAAGATGAAATAATAGAGGCAGCAAAGGATAGCTGTGCTTATGATTTCATAAAAGAAATGCCTGAAGGATTTGAAACAGAAGTTGGAGAAAGAGGTTTAGGACTTTCAGGTGGTCAAAAGCAAAGGTTGGCAATAGCAAGAGCTTTAGTTAGAAAAACACCAATATTAATTTTAGATGATGCTACATCAGCCCTTGATATGGAGACAGAATTTAATGTGCTTAAAAACTTATCTAAAAAGCAAGATAAAGCGACTACATTTATAATTGCCCATAGAATCTCTGGGGTTAAGGACGCCGATATAATACTTTTCATGAAAGATGGAGAAATAGTTGAAATGGGAGATCATGAAAGTTTATTAAAGAAAAAGGGATATTACTATAGTGTATATTGCCATCAATTTCAAGATTTAGAGTTTGTACAATAATATTAAAACTTTAATTAAAAAGGGGGAAGAGATAATGGAAGAAATAAATGAGAAAAAAACTCATAAGTGGAAGACTATAAAGAGACTTCTAAAATATGTGGCTCCATACAAGTGGAAAACTATAGGAATAATATTAATGCTTTTACTTATTATGAGTTGTAATACATTAAATCCATACTTAATGAAGGTTTCTATAGATAAATTTGTTTCTGCTAAGGATGTAAATGGATTACTTGGCATAGGAGCAGTTTTACTTTTATTAAATATAATAGCAATGATACTTTCAAAAATAAGAATGCTATCTATGAGTAAAATAACAAATCAAATATTAGTAAATATAAGACATGAACTTTATACTCATATACAAACTTTAAGTTTTTCCTTTTTTGATAGTAGACCAGTAGGTAAGATTTTATCAAGGGTAGTTGGTGATGTTAATGCATTAAATAACTTGTTAAATCATAGTATTGTTAATTTAATACCAAACCTTTTTACAATTTTACTAGTAATATTTATGATGTTTTTAATGGATCCAAGTCTTACTTTGGTTTGTTTAACAGTTTTACCATTTCTTTTTGCGGGAATGTTTTTTATAGAAATAAAATCAAATAAAAGGTGGAGAGTTTTTAGGGAAAATAGATCAGCTCTTTTAGGTTATACCCATGAAGCATTTTCAGGAATGAAAGTGGTTCAAGGATTTAATAGAGAAGAGTATTCAAGAGAAAAATTTGAAAATCATCTAGAAGGACATGCAGGTGGTTTTTTACATGCAGTTAGGCTTCAAGATTATTTTTGGCCTACAGTGGATATATGCAGAGGTTTTGGAATTGCAATAGTATTATTTGCAGGGTATAAATTAACAAGAGGTGGAAATTTATCTTTAGGAACCTTAATGGCCTTCATAATGTATATTGAAATGCTTTGGAGACCTATAATGAACTTATCAGCCTTTTATAATGCTTTTGTTACTAATCTTTCAGCAGCAGAAAGAATTTTTGATATTATGGATACTAAGAACCACATGGTAAATAATAAGGCAGAAGAAAAACTTCCAAAGATAAAAGGAGAAATTCATTTTGAAGATGTTACTTTTTCCTATGATAATGATGGAAATCATGCATTAAAAGATGTAACATTCACCTTAAATCCAGGAGAAAAAATAGCCTTAGTTGGAGAAACTGGAGCTGGAAAAACTACAATAACAAACCTTATAAGTAGATTTTATGAGCCAACTAAAGGAAAAATATTTATAGATGGTATTGATATAAGTACTGTAGATGTAGAAAGTCTTAGAAGTCAGATGGGAATAATGCTTCAAGATTCATTTCTTTTTGCTTCTTCTATTAAGGAGAACATACGCTATGGGAAATTAGATGCTACTGATGAGGAAATAATCCAAGCTGCAAAGGCTGTAAATGCTCATAACTTTATAGAAAAGCTTGAAGAGGGATATAATACAAATGTTAATGAAAGAGGATCAAGACTTTCATTAGGACAAAGACAGTTAATAGCATTTGCTAGGGCCTTAATTTCAGATCCAAGAATACTTATATTAGATGAAGCAACAGCTAATATTGATACTGAAACAGAAAGGCTAGTTCAAGAAGGAATAAAGAAACTAATGGAGGGAAGAACTTCTATAGTTATAGCACATAGACTTTCTACCATAAGAGATTGTGATAAAATATTTGTTCTTTCCCATGGAAAAATTGTTGAAGAGGGAACTCATGAAGAGTTATTAAATAGAAAAGGATATTATTATAATCTGTATTGTGCTCAATATAGCTTCTTAAAAGAAGCATAGAATAAGAAAAGGATGTATTAAAAGTTAAACATAAAACTTATAGATAATAAGAAATACCTTATAAGTTTTATTTATTAATTATTTTAATACATCCTTTTTCTTTAAATAATATTTATATATTTAGCGGATAGTGATTAGAGGAAAATTATTTTTATTAAGCCATTGACTCCAACTAATCTTAAAATCATTATTTTGTTCTTTTACATATTCATAAAATTTAGTAAAGAAGTCTAAACGCTCTTTTGAAGGGAAGGAAAGTATAGATTTTTCCTTAATTCCAGAGAGAGCTAATTGTCTATTTATTATTTCATCAAGAGTAGCATTATTATAGTTTTTCATTATATCATACATAATCATAAAAGTTGTTGTTCTTCCTATCCCTTCCTTACAATGGAAATGTAGCCATGAATCTTTTGGTATCGAATTTACATATTGAACAAAAAAATCTACCATTTCGTAAGTAGGAAGTTTCCCATCAGTTACTGGAATTCTAACATAATCCATAGAATTAGCTTTTACTAATTGATTTTCAGAAAGAACTTTCTCAGGAATAACAGTTAGCTTAGGATCATTAAAAAATTGTATTGGAGTTCCTAAAGTAATACTGTTTAAAAGCTTTCTTTCAGTATCAATAACTTCTGTTCTGGTT
This sequence comes from Clostridium sp. 16K-1-R1, assembly GCF_023921145.1. Lineage (NCBI taxonomy): Bacteria > Bacillati > Bacillota > Clostridia > Eubacteriales > Clostridiaceae > Clostridium > Clostridium sp. 16K-1-R1. The sequence continues at coordinate 2,004,035 of NZ_CP046515.1, read as the reverse complement.
AAACCTAAGTTGGCATCATTTTTTTCGCCTTTCCAACTAACAGGATATTCATTAATAAATCCATGAGATTCTTGCCTTAAATCTACAATTGTTATAGGTAAAGTGGTTTTAATTGAAGTAACTAAAAGTGAAAGGTTATTAGGAGAAAATTGTTGACTGCCTGAAATATTGAGAGTATCTAAACCTTTCATATTAATATTAGATAGGTTTTTTAATCTTTCTAAATCAGATGTTGTTCTAAAATTATTTGGAAGATTATTAATATTTTTAGTATCTAAAACTAAATGTATATCATTATCTTCTGCTGAAACAACTAAAGTATTACTAATAAAAAAGTTAGTAAAAATACTTAATAATAAAAAAATAATAAGTGCGTTTTTCTTAAAATGTTTAAACACAGTAAAATCACCTCAATATATTTTGTAATAAATAATAACTTTAGTATTTCATTAAACAATTTGTTATATGTATTAAATTTTATAGGTTTATATGGAAATATATGTTAGATGGTATGATTTTATATAATTTAAAATATTTTTTATTTAAAAATTAATATTTTATCTAAAAAATAAAAGTTTATTTAAAAGTTAATTTAATACATATTTTGGTGGAAATGAGAATATATTTATATATTAAGGAGTAATTGTTTTAAAAAGTTTATAAATAATTTTTAAATGATTACTTGTATTTTTAGTTGTAATTAAGATTAGGCTTATTTACAATATAAAAATTAAAATTTTTATAGGGGGGAATTTAATGAATAAGAAAAAGATTAAAAAGCTTATTAAAAGTGCCTTGGCTACTACTTGTGCAGTAAGTGTAATAACTACAACTTCAGTTACTGCCTTTGCAAGTAATAGTGGAGAAAATAGTAAAGAGGAAGAAAGTAATAAAAGAGTAGAAGCTGAAGTTTATCCAGTGCCTCAAAGTTTAGAACATTCTTCTATAGAAGGAATGACTTTAGAGGGAGAGGTTAACATAGTTTATCATGGTGAACAAGAAGCAGCAACTTCTAAAAGACTTGAAAGAACTTTAAATGAAAATAATATAGCTTTTAAGGTGTCAGAAAATGTTGAAGAGGGAAAAGCTAATATTATAGTTTCTTCAGAGGGGGATCACTGTGATGTATGCTCTGAGGGAAAAGAAGAAAATAGTGATGTTTTAACTCATAAAGAAGGGTATGTACTAAAAACAAGTAATGATATTAACGAAAAAGGTAATATATCTATAATAGGTTCTGATAAAGATGGTGCTTACTATGGTGTTTTAACTTTAAGTCAAATTCTAGAACAGTCTAATGAGGAAAATAAGTTTGCAGAAGTTGTAGTAACTGATTATCCTGAAATAGAATTTAGAGGGTTTATAGAAGGTTTTTATGGAGTACCTTGGAGTCATGAAGATAGAATGAATTTAATGAAGGATACTAGTGAATATAAGATGAATACTTATATTTATGCTCCTAAGGATGATCCTTACCATAGATTAAGTTGGAAAGAATTATATCCAGAACAGGAAGCAAAACAAATTGCTGAACTTGCTAAGGCGGGAGCAGAAAATAATTTTAATTTCTGTTGGACAATTCATCCAGGAGCCACTCTTCAATTTACAGATGAAGATTTCGATGCTCTTATTAATAAATTTGAACAACTTTATAGCTTAGGAGTTCGTCAATTTGGAGTTCTTTTTGATGATACTGATGACTGGAGAAATGGTCAAAAGCAAGCTGAGTGGATAAATAAAATAGATACAGAATTTGTTAAGGCTAAGGGTGATGTAGCACCTATGATAGTTATATCTGCAAGATATAATTCAGCTTGGGGTCCAAATATGGATAGATATTTTAAACCTTTTATGCAAACATTGCATGATGATATACAAGTAATGTGGACAGGACATGCAACAATGTCAAATGTATCTAAGGAAGTTTTTGAATGGCCTAAGGTTCAAACCGGAGTTGATAAGGATGTAGCTGTTTGGTGGAACTATCCAGTAAATGATTATTGCGATAGTAGAATATTAATGGCTCCACTTCATAATTTAAATCAAGATCTTGATAATGTTAGTGGATTTTTCTCAAATCCAATGAACCAAGCTGAAGCTTCAAAAGTAGCTTTATATAGTATAGCTGATTATACTTGGAATACTGATGCATTTGATTATATGAAAAGTTGGGAAACCTCTATAGAAAAGTTTGTGCCAGAAGTAAAAGAAGAGTTTATGAGATTTGCGTCAAATACATGTTATTTAAAAGATGATGGAGGAGCAAGTGGTCCTTTTGAATACGATGAATCTTGGTATTTATCAGAAAAGATAGATGCCTTAAAAGAAGCTATGAAGAATGGACAATCAGCTGTGAAACCAGCCAAGGACTTGTTAGAAGAATTTAAATTAATAGTATCTGATTATGAAAGTATTACTTCTAAAGTTACAAATAAAAATCTATTAGGTGAGATAGAACAACATTTAAATGCATATAAAGCCTTAGGCGAAGCAGGTATTGCTGCTATGGAAGCTATAATAGCTTCAGAGGAAGGAAATCTAGAATTATGGATGAATAGTAATTCACTAGCACAAGAAAAACTTGATTTAATGGAAACATTTAAAATTGAAAGTTTAGAAAGTGATGGTCCAAAAGAATATGTTGTTTCAGTAGGAACAAAACTCCTTAAGCCTTTAGTAAAAGAAAGTATGGATTATGCCAAAGAAAAAATGGGAGAAGTAGTTTTACCAAAGTATGATCCAGAAATAAACACATCTCTTACTAATCTTAAGGATGTAGAAGTTAACTTTGAAGATGGAATATATTCTTTAAGAGATTTAGGAGAAGTTACTCTTAATAATGGAGACTATGTAGGCATAAGCCTTCCAAAAGCAACAAAGTTAAGAGGAATAAACTTACTTGCTAATAATTATGATAATATAGAAATTCAATATTCAATAAATGGATTAGACTGGGTTACAGCTAAAGCATCAACAAATGAAAATGTTTTAGAGACTTTAGATGTGGTTGATGCTACTTTTATAAGAATTATTAATATTGGAGAAAATTCAAAAAATATTAATTTAGAAAAATTAGAAGTTTTACCAGTATATAAAGCTGAACCAACTATTACTGAAAATATAGGAACTCATGAAAATTATACTATAGATAAAGCTTTAGATGGAAATATGGACACGAAATATTGGTCAAATAAGCCATCAGATTCAGGACATAATATACAAATTGATTTAGGTAATGTAATGCCATTATATGATATAAACACTTATTTTGGAGCAAATGATTTCATGAGAAACTCTGAATATATGATTTCAGAGGATGGAGTGAATTGGACTTCACTTGGAGCGTTAGCATATAATTCACAGGATGGAAAAATGGTTGCATCTGCAAATGCAGAGGGAAAAATGGCAAGATATATTAAGATACAATCAAATGGACACAATTATGGATGCTGGGTTGAAATCTATGAAATTGAATTTAATAAGACAGCACCAGAATTTGATGAAAGTGCTGTAAATTTAGCAAGTGGTACTTTAGAAGGTAATTTTAATGCTTTTTATGATGAAGATTTATCAACAGCATATGAAGTTAAATCAGTAAAGGATGGAGATTCCTTAATATATAAAATGAGTAGGGTAACTAATATTTCAGAATTAGAAATATTACAGGATAAAAATAGAATTTCAGAGGCTAAGGTAAGCGTAAAAGACTTAGGTGGAAATTGGACAGAGATTGGACACTTAAATGCTCAAATTAATAAACTAAAAGTAGATAATAATATAACTGAGGTTAAATTTGAATTTGAAGGTTCAAAACCAGCTCCAAAAATATATGAAATTATTGCTAGAGAAAGAGAAGAACAAGAAGAAATAGTAGTAAGTCCTGTAAAAGAATTTAAAGCTACTACAATTAATAAGAAAAATGTAACAGTTTCATGGGAAGAACCAGAAAATACTTTTGGATTAGAAAGCTATATTCTTTATAAGGATGGAAAGAAAGTTAGTGAAATCTCAAGTGATGAAACAAGCTATACATTTAAGGGATTAAATAGACATACTATCTATAACTTTAAAATAGCAGCAAAGTATTCTAATGGAGAAATATCAAAGAAAGAATCATTAACAATAAGAACTGCAAGATAGTTTTTAGATATTACTAATAATTAAATATTTTAAAATGAATTAATAGAGGCTATGTTTTTAGTGAAAACATAGCCTTTAATTGGTGAAAACATAGTCTTTAAAATGTAATTTAAGAGATAAATTTTCAATAATATAGCCAAATAAAATAAGCTTTGTGTATAATAATCATAATAAGTTAAGTGAAGGAGTGTTATTTTTGAGTCAAATCTTAAAATCTATAAGTGAAGATGAATTTAAAAATAAAATAAAAATAAGATTTAATAATATATTAGATGGATTTGATAGATATTCAAACGGGCTTTTAGAATATAATGGGGATAATGATTCTTTTAAAATAAAAGAGGGATGTTTTATTAATTTCTTTAATGAAGCATTAGAGCTTAATAAGGGAAAAGTAATAATAGACTTATACATAAAAGATTTAGAAAATGAGAGTTTAGCAAGGCTTTTAGAGGTGTTAGATGAAAGGGATAAAAATATTTTGATAGATAATATCAATAAACAGGAAATAAAAAGTGTTTATTTTGAGCTTAATAATAAAGATTTAATGTCCTTTATAACTAGATTAAATACTAGAGAATTATTCTTTTGCACCATATATTTTATGGAAAAGCCTATGACTATATGGGGAAATTATAATTTGAGTTTTCCTATGTTTTTTGAGGGAAATAATATGCTAGAAATATATAGGGATTTAGCTAAAAAGCATAATTTAGATGTAAGGGGAATAGTATTAAAGTAAGCAATTAATTTTGAGGGAATATATGAAGCTTCTTAATAAATTAGTTATTACTTTCTTTATAACAATATCAGTTATTATTTGTTCATATTTCTTTATGCCTATTAAACTAGAGGCTGCATTTAATATGTTAATAGAAAATCCAGAATATATAGTTGTTACAGAAAAGAAAAATGATTCGGAATTTAATAGTTATAAAATAGAAGATGAAAATGATATAGCAAATATATATGATGATATTAAGGAAATAAAAATAGTTAAACCTTTTAAAAATCCAGTGATTTTAAATGAGTATAATGTATATATGGGAGATGATTATATCAGCTTATCATTAAGTGAAGAATTTATTAAGGTTAATGATGAAACTTTTAGAATAATAGATTCTGGTGATAAGTATAAAGAATTACTAAGAGAAATAAAAGAAAATTTTATTAAGTAAGAGAAAAAGAGAGGAGTTTACTACTCACTCTCTTTTTTATGTATTATTTAACTTCAAATATCCATCCTTTAGGAGCTTCTACATCTCCAAATTGCATTCCAGATAAAAGATCATAAAGTTTTTTAGTAATAGGACCAACTTCAGTTTCGCTATGGAAAACATGAAGTTTATTCTTATATTCTATTCCTCCTATTGGAGTTATTACAGCGGCTGTACCACAAGCACCAGCCTCAGCGAATTCATCTAAGTTATCTATTAAAACATCTCTTTCTGATACAGGCATTTTTAAATAATCTTTAGCTATTTGCATTAAAGAGTATTTTGTTATACTTGGTAAAATTGATTCTGAATATGGAGTAACAAACTCACCTTTCTTTGTTATTCCAAAGAAGTTTGCAGCTCCAACTTCCTCAATTTTAGTGTGAGTTGCTGGGTCTAAATATATACAATCAGCAAATCCTTTTTTTGCAGCTATTTCATGAGCCTTTAAGCTTGCTGCGTAATTTCCACCAACTTTAGCGGCACCAGTTCCTTTAGGAGCAGCTCTATCATAATCTGCAATCATAAAGTTTACAGGCTTCATTCCACCTTTAAAATAAGCACCAACTGGAAGGCAGAATACTGAAAATATAAATTCAGGAGCAGATTTAACACCTATATTATCACCAACACCTATCATGAAAGGTCTTATATAAAGAGTTGCACCAGTACCGTATGGAGGTACAAATCTTTCATTAGCCTTGACAACTTGCATACAAGCATCTATGAATTTTTCAACTGGTATTTCAGGCATTAAAAGTTTATCACATGATTTATTCATTCTCTTAGCATTTTCATCCACTCTAAAAAGTTGAATCTTTCCATCCTTTGTTCTATAAGCTTTTAAACCTTCAAAACATTGTTGGCCATAGTGAAGGGCAGTTGAAGCTTCACTTATGCTTAATTTGTTGTCTGTAACTAATTTTCCTTCATCCCATTTACCATCTTTATAGTGAGATATGTAACGATAATCTGTTTTCATATAAGAGAAGCCTAGATTATTCCAATCAATAGCTGTCTTTTTATCCATAGTTTAACACTCCTATCAAAATTTAATACTTTTTAATTTTATCATTTTATTTTAAAAAATGAAAGATTAAAATTTAAAAATTGCAAATTAAAATTATTTTAATGTCAAGTTTAAATGATATAAATATTAAAATAATACAAAAAATTAATATTTATTACTAGGTTTAGTATATAAAATTGAAAAGAAATTTATGATATAATGAAAGAAAAAGCAAATGGAAAAGGGAGACGGGTATGGAGAAGTTTTATGAATTAAGTATAAGTGGCGAAGAATCAAAGCTACATAAGATGATAGTGCCAGCTATGATTATTTCCTTATTTTTAGCAGCTGGAATATTTATTTTTACAGGGCTAATACCTGCTTTGATATTTTTAATATTAATATGTTTGCCTCTTTTTATAGCTAAAAGGTTAACAATGGTTGAATATGACTATGAATTTACTGATGGAGAACTTGAAATAAGTGCTATTTATGAGAGAGTTAGAAGAAAAGTAAAGGGTAACATAAATTTAAGAGAGGTTGAAATTATTGCACCTTTAGGAAATAGTGAATTAAATAGATATTCTAATGTAAAAGTAAAGAAATGTTATAACAATATTCAAGAAGGAAAAAAGGTTTATGTAATTGTGGTTAGATGGGAAACTAAAATGGTTGCATATGAAGTTTTAATAGATCAAAAAATGCTTGATTTATTCTTTTTTTCAAATCCACAAAAGGTTATTAGATAATAAAAATAAAGGTAGCTTTATTAAATAAAGTTACCTTTTTTATTTTTAAGATTAAATTAAAAGTATAAATAAGTTTTATATAATTAAGTAAGCAGATATAAAACAATACTATATTGGAATTTAAATAACTAAAATTTTAGTATAATATCTTAAAAATTAATAATAATAAATTGTAATAAAAAAATGTTATTATGATTAAAGTGACTTGGTATCTATAGTTAGTTATATATAATAATTTTGAAAAAAAGAAGGCTTATAAATATTTTTAATGTTAAAAATATTTATTTACAATATAAATCTTGTTAAAATTATCAATTTATTAAATATTAAAGATTATTATTTAATAAATGGTACTTTATGCTATAATATAAAATAAGATTTAATTAAGAAAATATTTTCCTAGAATATTAGCTTAAAGCTATAACTTTTAAATAATTTAGTTGATGTAAAAGCTATAGTGAACATAAAAAGGGGGCATTAAAATGGAAGTAAAAAAATATGTAGATAATTTAATGGAAGATTTAAAGAAAAATAACCCTGGAGAAAGTGAGTTCTTAGCTGCTGCAGAAGAAGTGTTATACTCTTTAGTACCTGTCTTAGAAAAGAATCCTAAGTATATAGAAGAGGGAATATTAGAAAGAATTGTTGAACCAGAGAGAGTTATAATGTTTAGAGTCCCTTGGGTTGACGATGCTGGAAATGTAAGAGTTAACAGAGGATATAGAGTACAATTTAATAGTGCTATAGGACCATATAAGGGAGGATTAAGATTCCATCCTTCAGTTAATTTAAGCATAATAAAATTTTTAGGATTTGAGCAAATATTTAAGAATTCTTTAACTACTCTTCCTATTGGAGGAGGAAAAGGAGGATCTAACTTTGATCCTAAGGGAAAATCAGATAGAGAGATAATGAGATTTTGCCAAAGCTTTATGAGTGAACTTTATAGACATATAGGACCTAATACAGATGTTCCTGCAGGAGATATTGGGGTTGGAGGAAGAGAAATAGGCTATATGTTTGGTCAATATAAAAAACTTAAAAATTCAGTAGATGCGGGAGTTTTAACTGGTAAGGGCTTAACTTATGGTGGTAGCTTAGCTAGAAAAGAAGCAACTGGATATGGTTTAGTATATTTTGTAGATGAAATGTTAAGAGATAACGGTCAAACAATAGAAGGAAAAACTGTTGTAATCTCAGGTTCAGGAAATGTTGCAATATATGCCACTGAAAAAGTTCAAGAGCTTGGAGGAAAGGTTGTTGCACTTTCAGATTCATCAGGTTATGTATATGATGAAAATGGAATAGATTTAGAGGTTGTAAAAGAAATCAAAGAAGTAAAAAGAGGAAGAATTTCTGAATATGTAAATTATGTTAAAACTGCTAAGTTTACTGAGGGATGCAGAGGAATTTGGAATGTTAAATGTGATATAGCACTTCCTTGTGCTACTCAAAATGAAATAGATAAAAGCAGTGCAAAAACTTTAATTGATAATGGAGTAATTGCTGTAGGAGAAGGAGCAAATATGCCTTCAACTTTAGAAGCTCAAAAACTTTTTGTGGATAATAAAATTTTATTTGCACCAGCAAAAGCTGCCAATGCAGGTGGAGTAGCAACATCAGCTTTAGAAATGAGTCAAAATAGTTTAAGAATGTCTTGGACTTTTGAAGAGGTTGATGCAAAACTTAAAGACATAATGAAAAATATATACTATAATTCTAGAAATGCAGCTTCTGAATATGGTCATGCTGGAAATCTAATAGTTGGAGCTAATATTGCAGGATTTAAAAAGGTTGCAGATGCTATGTTAGACCATGGTATTATATAAAAAATACTTTTAAAATAGTTGTTATTTTAAGTATTATATATTTTATAAAGTTTGATATTTAAATTAAAGCTAAACTTTATAGAATAATAAAATAGAGAATATTATTGTTTTAAGAAGAAACTATATTGAATCTTTAAAAATAAAGCTTATAGATTTATCTAGTAATTAGTAAAATATATTAATAAGTTTTATTTAAAGTTTATTTTCATATAGTTTCTTCTGTTTTTTTCTTTTTACTTATGATATATTAAAGAATGTTATGTCAATAATTTATGGTAAATCATAATTTATTTAGAAAGGAAAATAAGTATGGCAAAGATAACTAGTAGAAATAATGATTTCTTGAAAATGCATAGAAATTCAACTTCTCCTAAGGTATATTCTTTATTGATAGAACTTATAAATGAAGATAGAGAAGACTTAGCTAATGAAGTAATAAAGATAGATTATTTAGTTGATTATTTTAATACATGTATCAAAAAAAGAGATAAAAGAGAAGGTAAGGAAACTTTAGAAAGAATAAATTTAAGACTTTCTAAGTTGAAGAAGGAAGGCGTAGATACTTCTCATTTTGAAACTCTTTGTGAGAATATATTAAAAAACAATAAGATTAAACTTTAGAGTTAAAGAAGGATGGGATGCTAATGGATAAATTTTTAAAGTTAGGATTAAGTGAAGAGGTTTTAAAATCTTTAGTAGGATTAGGAATAGAGGAGCCAACAGATATTCAGGAAAAAGCTATACCTGAAATTTTAAATGGTAAAAATGTAATAGGAAAAGCTGAAACAGGAACAGGAAAGACTTTAGCATATTTACTTCCTATAATAGAAAAGATTGATGATTCAAAAAATGAGATGCAAGCTATTATTCTTTCGCCAACTCATGAATTAGGAGTTCAGATAAACAATGTTTTAAATGATCTTAAAAGAGGACTTGGAAAGAAGATAACTTCAACAACTTTAGTTGGAAGCGGAAATATAAAGAGACAAATGGAGAAACTTAAAAATAAGCCTCATATACTTGTTGGAACTACAGGGAGAATTTTAGAGCTTATAAATAAGAAAAAAATAACAACTAATACCATAAAGACAATAGTTATTGACGAAGGTGATAAACTATTAGATTTTATAAACATAAAAGATGTGAAAAGTGTTGTTAAATCTTGTCCAAGGGATACTCAAAAGCTTATATTTTCAGCTACAATGAATGAAAAAGCCTTAGAAACTGCAGATGAATTAATAGGAACTAGTGAGCTTATTCAAGCAAAAGCTGCAAACAAGGTTAATGAAAATATAGAACATGGATATTTTCAAGTAGAGTTAAGAGATAAAATAGACTTTTTAAGAAAGCTTATACATGCTATAGGTGATGAGAAAAAAATAATAGTTTTTATAAATAATAGCTATAATGTACATAATGTAATTCAAAAGTTAAAGTATAATAAAATAGAGGCAGTTTCTCTTCATGGAAGTGATAATAAAATGGAGAGAAAGAAGGCGCTTCAAGATTTTAGAAGTGGAAAAGCCAAGGTTTTAATAACTTCAGATGTATCAGCTAGAGGATTAGATATTAAGGGAGCTACACATATAGTTAACTTAGATATTCCTATGAATCCTCAAAACTACTTACATAGGGTAGGACGTGTAGGAAGAGCTGGAGAAAAAGGCTTTGCATACTCTTTAGCAGATTATAAAGAAGAAAAAATAATAGTAAAATGTGAAAGACAATTAAAAATAAAAATTCCTAGAGTTTATTTATATGAAGGAAAGATACATGAAACAGAGGTAAAAAAGGTTCCTTCAAATAAAAACAATAGTAAAAAGAAAAGCAATTTACCTAAAAAGGTATATAAAAAAAGATAATTAAATATATATTTTAAGGCATCAAAGAATCCATTTCTTTTGATGCTTTTTTTATTTAAATAGTAGTTTTTATCTATTATTAATTAGATTTTAATTAAGATGATTTTAGAAGAAAATTATTTAATTATAAAAAATAATCTTTAAAAGTTACTAAAGGATTAACAATATTCCAAAATTATTGGAGGGGATTAGGTTATAGGATATAATAGCTTTAACATAATAAATATGTATGTTAGGGAGTGAATATAGGGATGAAAAAGTTTTTAATAAGTGTCTTAGCTGCAGCTATGATAGGGGCTACATTAACCTCTTGTGGAGCTAAAGATAATAATGGAACAAAGGTTGAACAAAGTGATATAAAAATGTCTATGAGTGCTTCAGATATGACAAATAAACTTGTAGATGCTGGCATGGTTATAATGCCTATGCCTGTAGATGATCAAATGGCTAAGGAACTTTATCATTTAAATTTAGATGATGTAGAGGAGTATGGAATTTCTGAGACTGGTATATCACCGGGAAATGCCTTAATTATTATTGCAAAGGCTAAGGAGGGAAAAGTAGAATCGGTAAAAGCGTCTTTAGATAAGGTTCTAGAAGAGAAGATTGGAAAAGCCTTTTATCCAGAGGAAAAAGAGATTGCAGAGTCTTCAGAGGTTAAGGTTAAAGGAAATTATGTTTCACTATTTATATTACCACAAGATCAATTAGAAGAAGCAAATAAGATATACGAAGGGGAATTCAAATAAAGGCTAATTCCTATTTAAAGAAATAATAAATTAATAGTTTGATTTTTAAACTTGCTATGCTTAGGGAAAGGGGAAATTTTTATATTTTTCTACAAGTATTAGCAAGTTTAACTAATTTATTTATTATTTTAAAATACATATTTTAAATTAGAAAGTATTTAGAGAGAAAGATAATAAAAAAGAGACTATTAAAGTCTCTTAGAAATATAAAATTGAATTTTGAGGATATTTAAAATGGTATTTAGCAGTATTATGTTTATATTTAGATTTTTACCAATAATGTTTATAATATACTACCTAACTCCAAATAAATTTAAAAATTTATCTCTATTAATATTAAGTTTAGTATTTTACTCATGGGGAGAACCAAAGTATTTTATTATAATGCTTTTATCTATAGTTGTAGATTATTCAATAAGTATTTTTATTGAAAAATATAGGAAGAAAAAAATAATAAGTAAGTTACTTTTATTTTGCTCTCTTATATTTAATTTAGGTATGCTTATATTATTTAAATATTTAAATTTCTTTATTGAAAATATAAATTTAGTTCTTGGGACCTCTTTATCATTATTATATTTAACCTTACCTCTAGGTATAAGTTTTTATACCTTTCAAACTATGTCATATACCATTGATGTATATAGGGGAAAGATAAAGGCTGAAAGAAATATAATAAACTTTGGGGCTTATGTATGTCTTTTTCCACAGCTTATAGCAGGACCTATAGTAAAATATTCAGAGATAAAAAATGAACTTAAAAATAGGAAAATTAAAGTTAATCAAGTTGAAGAAGGAATTACTGAATTTATAATAGGAATGGGCAAGAAGGTTTTAATAGCTAATAATATAGGTCTTCTATGGAATGAGATTCAAGAACTTGGAATAAGTTACGTATCAACTCCTTTATTATGGCTTGGCGTAATAGCATTTTCTTTTCAGATTTATTTTGATTTTAGTGGATATTCCTCTATGGCCATAGGACTTGGAAAGATGCTTGGGTTTGATTTCCCAGAAAATTTTAATTTTCCATATATATCAAGAAGTATTACTGAGTTTTGGAGAAGGTGGCATATTACCCTTGGCTCTTGGTTTAAGGAATATGTTTATATTCCTATGGGAGGGAATAGATTAGGGAAAAATAGGATAATATTAAATCTTTTTATTGTATGGTTTTTAACTGGTTTTTGGCATGGGGCAAAATATAATTTTATAATATGGGGATTATATTTTTTCTTTCTTATTGTTATAGAAAAAGTTTTTCTAATGAATTATTTAAATAAATATAAGATTTTTTCTCATATATATGCAATAGTTTTTATAGTTTTTGGGTGGGCACTTTTTTCCTTTGAGGATTTACTTAGCATAAAGTATTTATTTAGAATGAACTTTTCTTTAGATTTTATTTATTATTTAAGAAACTATTTTTTAGTTATTATAATAGCTATTTTAGGATCTACAAAGTTAATAAATAATATTTATGAGAGATTCATAAAGAAAAATAAATATTTAGAATGCTTAGTATTAATGATGGTGTTTATATTATCAGTGGCATATTTAGTGGATTCTACTTATAATCCATTTCTTTATTTTAGATTTTAGAAAGGAAATATTTTATGAAAAAGCATCCAATTGTTTATATGTTTTTTTCTTTTATAATGATTTTAACCTTTTTCGATATTGTAAAGAAAAATAATAGTTTTTCAGAATTAGAAAATAGGAATCTTGCAAGGAAACCTATATTTTCAATAAGTTCTTTTGTAGAGGGAAAATACAGAGATAAATATGAAGAGTATATAAATGATAATTTTATTTTTAGAAATCAGTGGATAAACTTAAAATCCATAAGTGAGTACACCTTAGGAAAGTTAGAAAATAACAATATAATTTATGGAAAAGAAAACTATATGTTTGAAAAGAATATTTCTTATGATAAAGAGAGGTTTAAAAATAACATAGATTCCATAAATAAATTTATTGATATATATGAAGGCAAGGTTACTACTATGATAGTTCCAAATTCATATACCATTTATGAAGAATATATTCCATGGGGAATAAAGCTTTTAAATCAAGAGAAGCTTATAAATGAAGTTTATAAGGCAAATGATAAAGATAGAAATATAGATTTAGTGAGTTTATTTAAGAAGAATAAAGAGGAATATATATATTATAAAACTGATCACCATTGGACAAGTTATGGGGCATATTTAGCATATAAAGCTTATATTGAAAGCTTAGGAGAAAAACCTATTGATTTAAATAGTTTAAAAAAGAATGAAGCTACAGGATTTTATGGAACCTATTTTTCAAAGGCTAAACTTTTTAGTGCAGAAAGTGATATTTTAACTTATTATGATATAGATAATATTACTATGAATATACAGGGGAAAATTTTTGAAAGTTTATATGATTATGATAAGTTAAAGACTAGGGACAAGTACTCAGTATTTATTAAGGGAAATAATGGACTTACTATTATAGAAAATAAAAATATAAAGTTAGGAAAAAAATTATTGATATTTAAAGATTCCTTTGCTAATTCTATGATTCCATTTTTAAGTCAAAACTTTCAGGAAATTCATGTGGTTGATCTTAGGAATTTTTCATGGAAAGTAAGTGAATATATGAAAAATACGAATTTTGATGAGATATTAATATTATATAATATGGAAAATTTTTTGAGAGATATAAATATTACTAGGATAAAATATTAAATTTGATGTGACATTGTTTGACAATATTCTTGTTTTTTGAGAAAATTAAATTGTTATTTTAGTTTTAGAGAGGTAATAAAATTGAATATAAAAAAATTAGTTATAAGATATGCTTTTCTCTCCTTAATACTAATACTAATTCAAGGCAAAAATGTTTTTGCTTTAGGAGAATCAGAAGTAAGATTCAACAATTTAACATTAAAGGACGGATTATCCCAATCTACTGTAAATAAGATAATTCAAGATAATAAAGGGTATATGTGGTTTGGGACATCAGATGGATTAAATAAATACAATGGACATGAGTTTGTTATTTTTAGAGAATTAGTAAATGATAAAAAGAGTATTAATTCAAGTTTTATATCAGCTCTAATAGAATATGATAATGATAATATTCTTGTTGGAACTAGCAAGGGTATAAGCAAAATAAATGTAATAACAAATGAAGTAAGTAGAATGTTTGAGGATGAAGAGGGAAAAAGCAAGCTATCAAATAATAATATATGGGATATATTAAAGCATAGTGATGGAACTATTTGGATAGCTACTAGAAAAGGGTTAAATATTTATAATCCTAAAACAGGTGATATGTATCAAATTTTTAAAGATACAGAACCTAAGGGATTAAAAAGCAATGTAGTTACTTCTTTATGTGAGGATAAATACGGAAATGTATGGGTTGGAACAAGCGAAGGTTTAAGTGTAATTAATACAAAGACTAAGGAGATTCAACCTATAAATGATATATTAGATAATGATAATTCGGCAATTTCTAATATTTATAGAGATAGAGATGATAATATATGGATAGTAACAGATAATCATATTATGTTAGTATCAAGCAATTATAAAGATATTACTTATTTTGATAAAGAATTAGAGTCTTTTAAAATATCTCCAGATAGTGTAAATGCCATTTATGAAGATAAATATAATAATTTATGGATATCAACTCAAAATGGATTATTAGAATATAATAAAGAAAATAAAAAAATGCATCTTTTTGAAAGCAGGTATTATGATGATACTAGTTTAGTTAACGATAATGTATTAACTGCATATGAAGATAGAAGTGGATTGCTTTGGTTTGGTACTTATAATGGAATAAGTTTATTAAATCCTAAGCAGCCTTTTAAGCATTATAGAAGAGAGCCTGATAAGGAAAATACTATTAGTGATAATAGTATGAGTGGAATTTATAAAGATTCTGATGGAATGTTATGGCTTGGAACTAACTCAGCAGGATTGAATAAATTAAATACTATGACTGGGGAAGTTACAAATTTTTATAGTAATAATAGTGATGAAAATACCTTAAGTAGCAATGTAGTTTGGCAAATATGTGAAGCTGATAAAGATAATTTGTGGGTTGCAACTCAAGGTGGAGTTAACAAGATAAATAAAAAAAGTGGAAATGTTGAAAGATTAAAGTATCCAGATAATATGAGAGAACGAAATAAAATGGATGCTAGAAATGTTTTTGTGGACAAGGATGGATTATTGTGGATAGGAGCAAGAGGTGGATTACAATCCTATGATGATAAAACAGGAACTTTCACTGATTATTCCAATGTTTTTAAGGCTGTAGGTATAGTTGAGAATGCTGTAACAAGTATTTCACAAGATGAAGAGGGATTTTTATGGATTACTATAGGTATTGATGGTGGTGTAGTAAAGTTTGATAAGGATAAGGGCGTACTAAAAAGCTATTTAAATAATAGTTTTGATAGCAATAGTCTTATAAATAATGGAGTGCGTTGCTTAGAAAAAGATTCAAAAGGAAATGTTTGGATTGGGACTGAAGCGGGATTAAGTAAACTAGATCCTAAAACTGATAAATTTACTAACTATACTGTTGTAAATGGATTAGCTAATAATTTTATATATGGAATACTTATAGACGAAGAAGACAATCTTTGGATAAGTACAAATGATGGTCTATCTAGATTTGATCAAAAAACAAATAAGTTTATAAATTATACTGCCATGGATGGGCTACAAAGTAATGAGTTTAACGGCAGATCTTATTTTAAAAGTAAAGATGGAGAAATGTTTTTTGGTGGAATAAATGGGGTAACTGCATTTTATCCTAAGGACGTTTTAAAATTATCAGACAATAGAAATAAGAGCAAAGTAGTAATAGATGAAATTAAGGTTAATAATAAAACTTATCCATACTATGGGGGAACTCTTAGCTTAAAGTATAATGAAAATAATATATCCATTGATTTCTTTTTGCCAGATTATTTAAATACAACAAAAACTACTTATGAGTATAAGTTAGAAGGTGTTGATGAAGAGTGGACTTTTGCTAATAAAAGAAATAATGCTAATTATGCTACCTTAGATTCTGGAACATATAAGGTTTTAATTAGAGCTAGGGATAATCATGGAGATTTAACTCCAGTGACTGCTCTAGACTTAAAGATTGCGCCACCACCATGGCGTACACCAACGGCTTATTTAATATATTTTTCAAGTGCAGTAATAGTTATTTTCTTAATGTGGAGTTATGTAACTGCCTTAGAGAAAACTGTTAAGAAAAGAGCTGAGCAACTTAAAAAAGAGGCCAAGGAAAAAGAAAAACTTTATATAGAAAAAGAGAAGCTTTATAAAGAAGCAGCGGATCTTAAAGATGAGATGATAAAAAGGCAAAAATTCAAAAATGATTATTTTGTAAATCTTTCACATGAGCTTAGAACTCCATTAAATGTGATATTAGCTACAGTACAGCTAATAAAACTAAAGAATAAGGAAGATTGCTTAGGAAAATATCAAGTGGAAGATTATACTAATACTCTTAGAAATAATGCTGATCATTTGCTTAAGATAATAAATGATATAATAGATTCATCTAAAATAGAGTCAGGTGCATATAAATTGAATATAGAAAAGCAGGATATAGTTTCTTTAGTTGAGGATACGGCTTTAAGTTTAAAAGCTTATATTGAAGAAAATAATTTAGATATTATAATAGATCCTGAAATAGAAGAATTAGATGTAGAATGTGATAAAAATGAGATTGAAAGATGTGTTATAAACCTTTTATCTAATGCTATAAAATATACTCATGGACATGGTACAATTGAAGTTTTCATAAGAGAGTGTGAAAATGAAACTGTAGAAATTGCTATAAAAGATACTGGAGTTGGAATATCTAAGGAGCAACAAAAGATTATATTTGATAGATTTGTACAAGCTGATAGCATATCTAAAAAACAATATAGAAGTAGTGGTATAGGCTTAACATTGGTAAAAAGTATAATAGAACTTCACCATGGTACAATAAGAGTAGAAAGTGAACTTAATAAAGGAAGTACTTTTATAATCACATTACCTATAAGACAAGAGAAAAGTAAATAACTAATTTTAAAAAAGAGAGTATATTAAGAGAACTTTAATAAAACTTACAAACAAGGTAAAGATTTAATCTTCCTAATAAGTTTGTAAGTTTTATTTAAAGCTATCTTGGTAAGCTCTCTTTTAAATTTTGTATTATTTTTAGGGTGGAATTTTAAAGTGGAATTAATCATAAGCTTTAGATAAGGAATATTATTTAGGGAGAAAAATATGCTTGATTTAAAAAGATGTGCAATAAAAATGGCTTCAAATATAAAGGTAGTAGATAGTAAAAGGGGAAAAGTTACATTAAAGAATGATTTAATATTAAGAGGATTAAGAAATAACTGTGAATATGAAGAGCTTATTAAAGAAGCAATAATGACAATGAAGGAAATAAATAAGGTTGAATTCTTTTATGAAAAATTAAATTTAGTAATTTCTTATGATTGCACAGTTACCTCTGAAAAGAAAGTGGTAATTTGGATAAAGTCAATAATAGAAATAATTCTTGATAATTATGAAGAATTAAAAAGTATTGTGGAAAAGAATAATAAAGAAGAATTGATAAATTTTATTTTACCTGAACTTAAAAAGGAAATTAATTTAAATAAATATAAGGTAAAGTAACTTTGAAAATATGGGAATATATAATGATTTAAATAAGTATTATAATGTGGTAAAATATTTAATACTAGGGAAAGTTTTAGTATGAGGAGGGTAGCCTATAAGAATGGTTTTCTTATAGGTTTTTTTTATTAAAGGAGGAGTTAATGAAATATAAATTAAGTAAATTATTTATTGTTAAATCTATTATTCTTAGATTTTTAATTTTTTCACTTTTATATTTAGGTTTAAGCTTAGGATTTTATAGATTAAAAAGTTTTATTAGCTTTAACCAATTAAATGGAATTATGGATAATACTTTATGGGTTTTACAATTATTAATTACAGTTATATTTATTATATCAGTATTAATATGTCCAATAATTAAGTATTTTACGTGGTCTTATTTTATATTTAGTGATTTTATTGAGATTAGATATGGAGTGTTATTTAAAAGATATATATGTATAAAAAGGAATAATATAAAATACATAAATGTATGCGAAAATCCAATAGATATGATTTTAAGAATAAAGAGCATAAATATTTATACTGCCGGAGGGAAAGTTAGTATTCCAGCAATTAATAAGGAGCAGGTAGAATTTTTCAATTATATAGTTAAGGAGAGAGTTTAGGGGTGAAAAATGAATTTTTATAAAAAAAATCATTGGTGTAAAATTTTTATAACCTTTTTTAAGCTTATGAAAAATACTTGGCCAGTAATAATATTTTTAGCTTTGAAATTCAATGATTATATTGTAGAAATAACCTCTATTTCTATAGGGTTAATTTTAATTTTTTCTGTGGTGAAATGGTTTAATACAAGTATTTTAATTGAAGAAAATTTTTTAATATACAGAGAAGGGGCTCTACTTAAGGAAGAAATGGTGATTCCCTTAAGGAGCATATCCTTAATAGAGCTTGAAAGAAATATAATCTATAGAATTTTTAAGCTTAGAAAGATAAAGATTGATAGTGTATATCCTTCTTCAAAGAAAAATGCAGAAATAATAATGGTATTAAAAAAGAAAGATTTAGAATCCCTTTATGGAAACTTAAGTTATAGGATGAGGAATTTAATACATGATGAAAGAGAAATAAATCAAACCTTAGTCTATAACATATCAGCTGTTCATTTGATTTTACTTTCAATGCTTAGAAACAACATATTATTAGGAATAGGGGTTTTATATTCAAGCATACATTTTATGAGCAAGATATACAAGGGATTAAATCAAGAGTTAATCAGTTTTTTCAAGAATGTTATTGAGGAAAATGTAATATCTAGAGATACAATATTAGCAATATTTTTATCAGCACTTTTTTTATTTAGTATTTTATTATTAATAGTATTGATATTTTCTGTCTTAGCAATATTATCTAAGTATTATAAGTTTACAATATATAGGAATAATAATTATTTAAAAGTTGAGTATGGCTTAATAACAAGAAGAAGTTATTCAATTCCAATGGAAAGCATACATGCAGTAAAAATAGAGCAAAATATTATAAATCAAATATTTAAGTTCTATACTATAAAATGCTGTGTAGTTGGATATGGAAATAGTATTAAGGAAGATGAACTTATATTTCCTTTATGTAATGAAAAGGGATATAGAGATATATTAAAAAATCTTATTCCAGAGTTTATATTTGAAGGGGAAGTGTACAGGCCAGAAAAGAAAGATTTAAGAAGATTTTTCACAATTCCAATACAAGTTGCGCTATATTCTAGTATAGGATTTTTTTTATTAACTAATGAGATATGGCCTCTTTTAATAAGCGTGCCTGTAGTTATTATTGAGAGAACTTTGCTATATAAAAATACTAAAATAGGTTTTGGAAAGGATTTATATTATGTTAGCTATAAATCTCTTAATAGAAGACAAATTTTTATAAAAAGATCTAGTATGGAAGAAATAAGAGTAACATCAAATCCACTTCAAATAAGAAAAAAGCTTGGTAATTTTAAGCTGAGATTTTATTCCCAAAAGAAACTTGATTGGATTAAATTAAAAAACTTAAAATTAGAGATTTATGATGAACTAAAGAAATGGGCCTAATAAAAATATAGGATTTTATTTGTTAAGTAAATATATTTAAGGTAGTATATTATTAGAGATATTACATATATGTAGTATCATGAAAGGATGATTTTATTGAAGAAATTAGTACTAGCAGAAAAACCTAGTGTAGGTAGAGAAATTGCCAAGGTTTTAAAATGCAATAATAATAAAGGAAGTTATATTGAAGGAAAGGATTATGTAATAACTTGGGCTTTAGGCCATTTAGTAGAATTACAATCTCCAGAAGATTATGATAACAAGCTTAAAACATGGTCTATGGAAACTCTTCCAATGCTTCCTAAGCACATGAAACTTAAGGTTATTAAAAAAGCCACTAAGCAATTTTATGAAGTTAAAAAGCAAATGGAAAGAAAAGATATAGATGAAATAATAATAGCCACAGATGCTGGAAGAGAAGGGGAGCTCGTAGCACGTTGGATAATAGAAAAAGCCCATGTTAAAAAGCCTATAAAGAGACTTTGGATATCCTCTCAAACAGATAAAGCTATCTTAGATGGATTTAAAAATCTTAAACCAGGAGAAAATTACAATAACTTATATAAGGCTGCTCAGTGTAGAGCTGAGGCTGACTGGTTAGTTGGTTTAAATGTTACTAGGGCCTTAACTTGTAAATATAATGCTCAGCTTTCAGCAGGAAGGGTTCAATCACCTACCTTAGCAATGATAGTTCAAAGAGAAGAGGATATTAAAAACTTTAAACCAAAAGAGTATAGTACTATTTTAATAGAAACAGATAAATGTAATTTTACATGGATAAATAAGGATAATAATTCAAGAATATTTAAAAATGATTTCAAAGAAAAAGTTGTTTCTAATTTAAATGAGAAGAAAAGTGGAAAAATAGTCAATATAAATGAAAGTAATAAAAAGAAATTTTCTCCTCAATTATATGATTTAACTGAGCTTCAAAGAGATTGTAATAAAATTTTTGGATATTCAGCAAAACAGACCCTTCATATAATGCAAAGATTATATGAAAATCATAAACTTCTTACATATCCAAGAACTGATTCAAGATATATTTCAAAGGACATAGTTTCTACTATTCCAGATAGATTAAAAGCTGTAGCTACAGGAGAATTTAGAACTATAGCAAATGATTTATTAAAAAATCCTATAAAAGCAAACAAAAGTTTTGTAGATGACAATAAGGTTTCTGATCACCATGCTATAATTCCAACGGAGGAAAAAGGAAACCTAGCTAATTTAAGTTCTGATGAGAGAAGAGTTTATGAGCTTGTAGTTAAGAGATTTTTAAGCGTATTAATGCCTCCATTTGAATATATTCAAACAACTTTAACTGGTGAAGTTAATGGAGAAAAATTAATTGCAAAGGGAAAAGTAGTTAAAGCTAAAGGATGGAAAAAGATTTATGATAGGGAAGTTGATGATGAGGGAGAAGAGGATATAAAAGAACAAGAACTTCCTAAATTAAAAGAGGGAGATGAATTTAAAGTTCTTAAGGTTAATGTTAAAAAGGGAGAAACAAAGCCACCAGCAAGATTTAATGAGGGAACTTTATTATCTGCTATGGAAAATCCTCAAAAATTTATATCAGTAGATAAATCTTCAGCAAAGACTTTAGGAGAAACTGGAGGACTTGGTACTGTTGCAACTAGAGCAGATATTATAGAAAAATTATTTAATTCCTTTGTAATAGAAAAGAGAGGAAAGGAAATAATTCCAACTTCTAAGGGAAAACAACTTATAGATTTAGTACCAAAGGATTTAAAGTCACCACTTTTAACAGCTAATTGGGAAGAGATGTTAGAGAGAATAAGTAAAGGAAAAGGTGATTCTAAGAAATTTATAAAAGATATAAGAAACTATACTGTTGCTTTAGTTGAGGATGTTAAGCTTGGAGAAAGTAAATTCCATCATGATAACTTAACAGGGAAAAAATGTCCTCAGTGTGGTAAGTATATGCTTGAGGTAAAAGGCAAAAATGGAACAATGAATGTTTGCCAAGATAGAGAGTGTGGATATAGAGAGAATATATCTAGAATAACTAATGCTAGATGTCCTGAATGTAAGAAAAAGCTAGAGCTTAGGGGACATGGAGAAGGTAAAATATATGTTTGCCCAGGAGCAAATTGTAACTTTAGAGAAAAAGAATCTCAATTTAAAAAGAGATTTGAGAAAAATAACAAAACAAATAAAAGAGAAGTAAATAAAATAATGCAAAAGATGAAAAAAGAAGCAAATGAAGATGTAAATAATCCTTTTGCTGATCTTTTAAGTGGTCTTAAATTTGACTAATTAAATTTTAAAAACCATATCAAATCTACCTAATAAAATTTATAAAATCTTATAAAAATATATTTATTTAAGAGACATAAGTTTTATTTTAGGGCTTCATATACTTCTTTATTCTATATAAAATTTGAAATTTACTTAACTCTATTCATTTAATAACTTATTTACATTAAATAAGCAAAAAAGGATAGAGTTACTTTTTTATAAAATAATATAAATTTTTCTTTTGAGTATACTATTTGTATAGAGAAATATGTTATTTAAAAACTTAATATTAACATTAAAAAAAGTACATAAAATAAAACTATTCTGTAATAAAAAACTTACCATTTCAAAAGTGAAATTTTTATATAATAAAATAAATTAAGTTGTGTTTTGGAGGTATTATGAGTAAGGAGACTTTGAGCAAAAGAAAAAAGAAGAATTTAGAGAAAAAATATATACGAAGAAGAATTGGGGTAGTATTAATTGCTATAGTTGCTTTAGTCTTTTTAGGGACAAGAATTGCTTTAAATCATAAAGTAGAAGTAGCTAAGGGCAATACAGGTGATGAAGGTGAAAATAAAGAATTAGTAATGGAAGAAGCTACAGTTGAGCTTCCACAATATAAATCAACAGATATTGTTCCAGGTAGAAATGTTACTTTTGATGGTAAAAATTATGCTGTTAATGTAAAGGATGTAAGTAAAATGGTAGAAGGTTCTTATGAAGGAAATGAAAAATATGTTTTTCTTACCTTTGATGATGGACCAAGTCCACTTACAGAACAAGTTTTAGATATATTAAAAAATGAAAATGTAAAGGGGACTTTTTTTATGTTAGGTTCTAGATTAGACTCTGGACAAGCGCCTAAGGAGAGTTTAAAAAGAGCCATAGAAGAGGGAAATGCTATAGCCAATCACAGTTATAGTCATAATTTTAAAAAGCTTTATCCAGGAAATATAACAGATGTTAATTATTTTATGGATGAATTTAGAAAAACAAATGATATAATGAGGGATGTTCTTGGTGTTGAGTTTGATACAAATGTTTTAAGAATGCCAGGAGGCTATAATAGTAGAGTATATTATAAGGATAGAAATTTAGAAGAGTTAGATAATAATTTAGAGAGTAATAAAATAGTAAGTATAGATTGGAATGCTCTAAATGGTGATGCAGAAGGAAAACCTTATACCTTAAATGAAATGATTGATTATGTAAAAAGAACATCAAGGGGAAAAAATCAAGTGGTTTTACTTATGCATGATACCTTTGGAAAAGAAAAGACAGTAAAAGTATTACCTGAAATAATAAAATATTATAAAGAAGAAGGGTATGAGTTTAAAACCATAAGTGATGCTAATGTATAAAATGAAGAGAGCGTGTATTGAAATAAAAATTTCAACACACGCTCTTTTTATTACTTAGTTTCTAAATATTCATCATATGTGCAAACTTTATCAAATTTAATTCCTTCTGGAGTTAATTCTATGATTCTGTTTGCTATAGTTTCAACAAATTGGTGGTCGTGACAAGCAAATAATAATACGCTCTTATAATCTGCTAAACCATTGTTTACTGCTGTTATTGATTCTAAGTCTAAGTGGTTAGTTGGTTGGTCTAAAGTTAAAACGTTAGCTGAGCTAAGCATTAATTTAGAAAGCATACATCTAACCTTTTCTCCTCCTGATAATACAGAAGCTTGTTTAAGAGCTTCTTCACCTGAGAATAACATTCTTCCTAAGAATCCTCTTAAGTAAGATTCAGATTTTTCATCAGAGAATTGTCTAAGCCAATCAACTAAGTTTAATTCGCAATTCTCAAAGAATTCAGTATTATCTTTAGGGAAGTAAGCATTAGTTATAGTTACGCCCCACTTATAATCTCCTGAATCTGGTTCCATTTCTCCATTTATTATTTTAAATAAAGTAGTTATTGATCTTTCATTTCCAACAAAGGCAATCTTATCATCTTTGTTAACTCTGAAACTTACATTGTCTAGAAGTTTAACTCCATCAACAGTTTTTGATATTCCATTAACCTCTAGAATGTCGTTTCCAACTTCTCTTTCAGGCTTAAATCCAACGAAAGGATATTTTCTGCTTGAAGGTTGAATATCATCTAAAGTAATCTTATCTAATAACTTCTTACGAGAAGTAGCTTGCTTAGATTTAGAAGCATTAGCACTGAATCTAGCAATGAAGTTTTGAAGTTCTTTAATTTTTTCTTCTTTTTTCTTGTTTTGGTCTTTAGCCATTTGAAGTGCAAGTTGACTTGATTCATACCAGAAATCATAGTTACCAACGTATAATTTGATTTTTCCAAAGTCAACATCACATATTTGTGTACAAACCATGTTTAAGAAATGTCTATCATGGGATACAACTATAACTGTACCTTCAAAGTTTCCTAAGAAGTTTTCAAGCCAAGTGATAGCTTTTATGTCTAAGTGGTTTGTAGGCTCGTCAAGGATAAGTACATCTGGCTTACCAAATAAGGCTTGAGCTAAAAGAACTTTAACCTTCTCATCACCTTTAAGGTCTCTAACATGGCTATAGTGAAGCTCAGTACCTATTCCTAAGCCTTGAAGTAATGAAGAAGCTTCTGATTCTGCTTCCCATCCATCTAAATCTGCAAATTCTGCTTCAAGTTCAGCAGCTTTTATTCCATCTTCATCAGAAAAATCAGGCTTTGCATATAAAGCATCTTTTTCTTCCATTATTTCAAATAATCTTGGATTTCCCATTATAACTGTTTTTAAAACTTCACAATCATCATATTGATAATGATCCTGTTTTAAAACAGAAACTCTAGTTTTAGCAGGAATTGAAACTTCTCCTGTATTAGGTTCTATTTCACCAGCTAATATTTTTAAAAATGTAGATTTACCAGCACCATTTGCGCCAATAACCCCATAGCAATTTCCAGGAGTAAACTTTAAGTTAACATCTTCAAAAAGTTTTCTTCCACCAAATCTTAAGCTTACATTATTTACTGTAATCATTAAGTTCTGTCCTTTCTTCTTTAAATTTTAATAATTTGTTAATGCAAAAAAACTATTTTTATGCACATGAATACTTATTATAACATAAAATGCGACAAAAAAATATTGAATTATTATGAACGGTATGCTATATTTTATATAAACTTTTAATTTAGACCTGAGAGTCTAGAAAAGGGAGGATAATAATATGGCAGAATCTGTACAAAATAAAGAGGTAGAACTACTAGAAGTCATAGGAGTAGAGGACAAGTTACCTCTAAAAAAAGCAATTCCTTTAAGTGTCCAACATTTATTTGCAATGTTTGGATCATCAGTCTTAGTACCAATTCTTTTAAATATTGATCCAGCAACGGTCTTATTCTTTAATGGAATAGGAACTTTATTATATGCTTTCATAACAAAAAGAAAAATTCCAGCATATTTAGGATCAAGTTTTGCATTTATATCACCAGTATTACTTTTAATGGGAGAGGGATATTCCTTCACTGAAGTACAAAGTGGATTTGTAGTATCAGGATTATTGTTTGCTACCATAGCAATCATTGTGGGTTTTGTAGGAACAGGATGGATTAGAAAATTATTTCCACCAGCTTCTATGGGAGCTATAGTAACAATAATAGGATTAGAGTTAGCACCAACAGCAGCAGATATGGCTGGTTTCCCAGTAGGCTTATCAAATTCTAAGGTTTTAAATCCAACATGGGTATTAGTTTCAATGATTACAATAATAACTGTAATTTTAGCTTCAGTATTATTAAGAGGATTTTTAAAGGTAATACCTATATTAATAGGTATATTTACTGGATATTTAGTTAGTTGTTTTTTAGGACTAGTAGATTTTACACAAGTAAAAGAGGCAAGCCTCTTTGTATTGCCACAAATACATATAGCTAAACCAAGTTTAAATGCAATTTTAACAATTTTACCTGCAACCTTTGTAGTAGTTGCAGAGCATGTTGGCCATTTAGTAGTAACAAGTAGCATAGTTGGAAAAGATTTATCTAAAGATCCTGGACTTAATAGATCACTTTTAGGAGATGGTTTATCAACTATGATATCTGGATTTTTTGGATCAGTTCCTACTACAACTTATGGTGAAAATATCGGAGTAATGGCATTAACAAAGGTTTATAGTTCCTACGTAATTTGTGGAGCTGGGGTTTTATCTGTAATCTTAGGATTTTCAGGAAGCTTATCAGCTTTAATAAGAAGCATACCAACACCGGTAATAGGGGGAGTTAGTTTGCTTTTATTTGGTACTATAGCTACCTCAGGATTAAGAACTTTCATAGAAGAGAAAGTTGATTATTCAAAATCAAAAAACTTAATATTAACATCAGTTACAATGATAGTTGGTTTAAGTAATATAGCAGTAAGATTTGGTGCAATAGAAATTAAAGGAATGGGACTTGCTACTATAGTTGCTATGATTTTAAGTATATCATTTATGATATTTGATAAATTAGGTTTAATGAATGAAAAATAAATATTAATTAAAAAGCTAGATTCTATTAAGAGATTTAAATGAAAGATAAAGTATTAAATTTTTATGAAAGTTTCTTTGGATTTTAATAGAATTTAGCTTATTTTTTTCTAAAAAAGCCTTTAAAATCATCCTGTTAAATTGTCTGAATTTTTAATTAATAGCATAAAACTATGCATTATTTGAAGGAAGAAGAAGTATAGTAGAGCATTTATGGACATAAATAAGGTTTTTGCAGCCTATATCTAAGAATTTATAGAAATAGTAAGAATATGAGTAAAATAGCTTGTTTGATTAATAATTACAAATAGGTTACAATAAGTAATGTATTTTACTTAAAAAGTGTAAAATCCCTTCTGACATACAGAAAAGCGTATAACTTTCGCATGGAAGCGTAAAACTTTTACTTGCCAGAAGGAGGAGATAATATGGTAAATATTAAAAAGTTGTTTTCAAAGGAAAATAGAAATAAAACTTTAGCCTTAGGACTGACGGGGTTAGTTCTAGTTGGAGGAATAGTAGTATTTTCAATGAGAAAAACTCTTAACGTAGTAGTTAATGGAGAGAGAACGGAGATTGTTACCTATAAAGGTACAGTACAAGGGGCTTTACACGATAATGGAATAACATTAGCACCTAAAGACAAAGTAACACCTTCATTAGAAAGTAAAATATCAAAAAATGAAACAATCACTATAAACAAGGCCGTTAATGTAAAAGTAAAAACAGAAGATGGCGAAAAAGAGATTGTTAGTGCGGAAGATAATGTAGAGAATATGTTAAAATCAGAAGGAATATCTTTTGATGATGATGATAAGATACTACCAGACAAAAAAGAAAGTTTAAAAGATGGAATGAACGTTGAAGTGGTAAAGGTTGATGTAAAAAAAGTTACAGAAGTTCATCCTATAGAGTTTACAACAGAGGTTAAAAAGGATGAAAGTAAACCACAAACGTATACTGAAGTATTAAATGATGGACAAGATGGAGAGAAAAAAGTAACTCGTGAACTTGTTTATGAAAATGGAAAAGAAGTAAGTAATAACGTTATACAGGAACTAGTTGTAAAAGAGCCTGTTAATAAGGAAGTTGTTAAAGGTACAAAGGAAACTCAAACTTTAAGTAGAGGTGGAGAAAGTATAAACTTTAAGAAAAAACTTAGTGTTAAATCCACAGCTTATAATCATCCATTAGGTTCTGCAGAAGCATATACTGCATCAGGAATGCATGTTTTAAGAGATCCAAATGGATATAGTACAATAGCAGTTGACCCGAGTGTAATTCCTTTAGGAACAAAATTATATGTTGAAGGATATGGATATGCTATTGCAGCTGATACAGGTGGTGCTATAAAAGGAAACAGGGTAGATCTTTTCTTTAACACAGAGGCAGAAGCATCTAACTGGGGCGTTAGAAACTTAGACGTTTATATATTAAATTAACTACGATGAAAGGACAGGCTTTAGGCCTGTCTTTTTATTTTAAATTTTTATTGAAGTAAATTTTATATGCATATAAAATTTGAATTAAGATGGATTTAAAATATTAAATTGAATATTTATCTATATATTACTTATGATAAAATGAAATTATAAGCTTTAAAATAATAGTATTTTTATGTTTAAGGAATAAATTATAAATATTTTAAGATTAGGAGTGAAGAATATGGATACTTGTAATGTTAGTTTACAAATACTTCCCTCAGTAGAGGATTCAAGGCTTTATGAAGTTGTTGATAAGGTTATTGAATATATAGAATCAACAGGAGTAAAGTTTGAGGTTGGTCCTATGGAAACTACCATGGAAGGAAAAATTGATGATTTGCTAGAAATTGTGAAAAAATCTCAAGAAATATGCATAGAAGAAGGTGCTGGAAGAGTTATATCAATAGTTAAAATTGATTATAAAAAAGGCGGAGTAACCATGGATGAAAAGGTTGGAAAATATAGATAATATAAAGATTAAATAAATTTTATAATTAAACAACTTAATTTACCTCTTGAAAATATTTATATAGTGAAAGATAAATATTTTTAGGAGGTATTTTATATGAAGATAGCAGTAAGGGGTGGACATAATTTTAAGGCAAAGGGAGCTTTGGGGATAATAGATGAAACTATTGAGAATAGAAAGGTTTATAAGGCTTTAATAAAATATTTAAATATAGCTGGTCATAATGTTATAGATGTAACTCCAGGAGAGTGTGATATTAATACTGATTTATATTTAGGAGTTCAAAAGGCCAAAGAGAATAATTCTGAATTATTTTTATCAATACACTTTGATAAAGCTTATGATAAATATGAAGGGCCTTTAGGTACTGGAACTTGGATTTATGGCAGAGGAGGAAAAGCAGAGATATACGCTAAGAGAATAGTAGATAATCTTTCTAAGGGAACTGGACTTAAGAATAGAGGTGTTAAGGAGAATTCTAAACTATATGAATTAAGAAAAACATCAATGCCAGCAGTTTTGGTAGAAGTTTGTTTTTGTGAAGCAACTGAGGATGTTAGGATATACAAAGAAAAAGGTCCAGATCTTATAGGAAAGTTAATTGCTGAAGCTATAAATGAAAAGGAAATAGAAGAAAATATAAAACCTGAAGGTCAAGAGGATTCTTTAAAAGAGAAATTTTTGAAATCAACTAATGCAAAAGCTACAGCTAATTTAGACCCTAGAGACAATCCAAGTAGCATATATAAAGATTTAGGAGAGATATATAAAGGTGAGAGAATAAGAGTTTTACCAGAGATATGTGACAAGAAGGATTATTTGCCTATAATTTATTGGAAAGATACAACTAATATAGAATCTCAAAAGGTATGGGTTAGTGCAAAGCAGAATTATTTAAAAATAGATACTAATGCTACTGTTATAAATGTGGTTACAGAATTAGATGCTAGGTATATAAAGTCTCAAAGATTAAGTAAGATGGGCTATGTGAAAAATGGTGAAAGACTTTATGTTCATAAAATAGAAAGTGGATATGCACTAGGAACTTATTTTGCAAGTAATGGCTATAAGACAGCTTGGTTTACAGCAAAATATATAAGTTTAGATTGATTTTTATAAGACCTGGTTTTCTAGGTCTTGTTTAATTACATTTTAAGATTTCAAATTTGTTTTATAAACTTAAGCAATATAGAATAAAATATGATAAAATTACATAAGAAATATAAGTTGAAAAGGAGATTATTAGACATGTTTAGTATTGCCTTATGTGAAGATAATTCCTTGCAAAGAGAAGAATTAAAAAATAATTTAAGTAAAGTTTTAGATGAAATAGGAGTAGAGTATAAACTTTTAACCTTTGAGACAGGAGAGGATCTATTAAGGGAATATCCAGAAAATTTGGACATGCTTTTTTTAGATATTCAAATGGGTGAGTTAACAGGAATGGAGACTGCTAGAAAGGTTAGAAAGTATGATGATAAAGTTGAAATTATATTTATAACTGCTTTATGGGATTATATTCAAAAAGGTTATGAAGTTCGTGCTTTTAGATATTTAATAAAGCCAGTTAAATTTAAGGAGCTACAAGAGCAGGTTACAGCTTGTGTAGAAAATATTTTACATAAAAGATATACATACATAACAATAAAAGATAAAAATAATGTTTTAAAGATTAGAACAGAAGATATACTTTTTCTTGAGACTTTTGAGAGAAAGGTAATAATACATACTAATTCTCAAGATTACATAGTAAAGATGAGTATGAATAAACTAGAAAAGGAGCTTAATAATAAGGGCTTTTTTAGATGTCATACTAGTTATATTGTAAATTTAATAAAGATAGAAGAGATTAAAAAGGATTATCTTTTAATAAATAAATTTACTTTACCTGTAAGTAAGCATAGAATGAAAAATTTAAAATTAAGGTTAACTAGCCTTTTAGGGGATTTAATATGTTAATGAATCAAATGTTTTGGGACTTCATGGAGAATGCTTCCATGATTATAGAATGGGTAAGTTTTTATTTGATTATAAGTCAATTTAGCCCTAAGAAAAGAAAAAATAAACAAGAAGTTTATTCCTTCATTGTAATAATAATTTTTTCTATCTTATTAAAAGTTCTAAATGTATATCCAAATGAAAGAATAGTAATATGTTTTTTTATAGGTTTAATATATTATAAATTTAATTTTAGAGTAAACAATATAAAATGTATTATGATCTCATTAATATTTTGGTTATTTATGCTTACAGTAGAAGCTCTATCTATTTCTTTTATAGTAAAAATAAATAGTTTAGTTAATGTATCAGATCTTTTAGGTAAAAATATCTATAGGATGGAAACTATGATATTATCAAAGGTTATTTTAATATCTTTAATAATGGTTGTTAGATGTTTAAAGTTTCGTGTAGATATTGGAAAGGAAGATTTTATTTATATTCTTACTCCTATAGCTACTAATATAATTATTATTTTAGTTATATTTGGATATGCCTTTAAGGGGGGACGAGAGGGCTTTGGAGATAATGTATCCATATTCTTTGTTTCAATATTATTGTTATTATCTAATATGTCCTTAATGTTTATTGTTAGTAAAATAATAAAAAATAACAAATTAAAATTAGAAAATGAATTTATAAAGGACAAGTTAGAAGTGGAATATAAATATTATTCTAATTTAAAAGATAATCAAGAAAAAGTAAAGAGACTTTATCATGATATTAAAAATCACATAGCCTGTATTGAAGGAAATAACAAAGAAACAGGTATAAGAAAAAAATATATAGATAGTCTTAATTCAGAAATAGACAAGCTAAACTTAGGATTTAATACTGGAAATGAAGTGTTAGATGTAATATTAAATAATAAGAGAGAAAAATGTGTAGAAAACAATATTTCTTTAAAGGTTTTTATAGATTTTTCAAAGGTTAATTTTATTGAGTACTTTGATATATGTACAATTTTCTCTAATTGCATTGATAATGCAATTGAAGCTTGTAAAAAGATTAAATATAATAATAGATACATAAGTTTAAAAGGTAATTGTGTAAATAATTTTTATGTTATTAAAATCGAGAATTCTAAAACAAATAAAATAAAAAAGTTAAATGGAGATTTTTTAACTGATAAAAAAGATAAGTTTTTACATGGTATTGGTCTTAAAAATATAAGACTAGCTTTAGAAAAATATAATGGAGAAATAATTATAGAACCTTTAGATGACAAATTCATATTAAAAATGCTCATTCCTATAAATCAAGAAAAAGAAGCCTAGATAAAAAATCTATGCTTCTTTTTGTTATTTATATATTTGTTGACTATATTTATAATTATATTATATTTATATTAATTTTAGAAGGGGTATATTTCCTATAAAAATATTTTAAATTACAAAAAAATTAAAAATGTGTTAATATTATAAAAAAAGGATTCTTGGAGGAAAAATGTTTAAAAAAATATTAGCAATAATAAGTACAGTTACAGTTTTAAGCTTTGCAGGATGTGGAGCTCAGAAAAATAATAATATTAGTAAGAGTTCTGCAGAGAGTGAATATAGTGGACTGAGTGTTACATATTTAAATGTTGGACAAGGTGATAGTGAGTTAATTCAGGTAAATGGAATTAATATGTTAATTGATGCAGGAACTAATGCAGGAGCTAATGACTTAGTTAAAGATTTAAAAAATAGAGGCATAAAAACTATAGATATAGCCATAGCAACTCATCCTCATGAAGATCATATAGGGGGAATGGATGAAGTTTTAGAAAACTTTGATGTTAAATCTTTTTATGCGCCTAAGGTAGCACATACAACAAAAACTTATGAAAATATGTTAAAGGCAGTAAAAAATGAGGGATTAAAAATAAAGCAGATAAAAGAAGGAACAAAGATTGATTTAGGAAAGGATACAGAGGTTCAGGTTTATTCACCAGTTAAATCTCAGTATGAAGAACTAAATAACTATTCACCAGTAATGAAAATATCCTATGGACAAAATTCCTTTATGTTTACTGGAGATGCAGAAAGCTTAGTAGAAAAAGAAATTTTAAATGAAAATAAGGACTTAAAGGCTGATGTGCTTAAGTTAGGACACCATGGATCGCACTCATCAACTAGTGAGGAGTTTTTAAAAGCTGTTGATCCAAGCATAGCCATAGTTTCTTGCGCTAAAGATAATAAATATGGTCATCCTCATAAAGAGACTATGAGCAATCTTAAAAAAGCTGGCATAACAGTTTATGAAACTTTCAGAGATGGTGACATAACAATAAGTTCTAATGGTAAAAAGTTAGATGTAAAATTACATAGCGAAAATAAATAATAAAAGCTAAATTATAAAATCTTACATTGATTTTTAAGAATATATATTATATAATGACTAGGAAAAATAATATATAGACAGTTCGAAAGCCTCCTGTCTTTAAATAAAACTACGGTGTTTTAAGTATCATTATATAATTTTTTATATAAGATTTATTTTGTGTGCTTTTAACCGTAGAATTTTCTACGGTTTTTTATTTGCAATTATTTTTAGCTTTAAATATATTGTTTTAAATTTAAAATAATATATTTAAGGTTTATTTACCTTCCTTAAAACATCTTAGTTAGGAGTCTTTTAGAATTTGTATGTTTTAAGGAGGAAATATGACAGATAAAAATATAAAAAGAATAGTTATATCAGCACTTATTGCGGCTTTATATGCAACCTTAACAATAGCTTTAGCACCTATAAGTTATTTAGGGGCACAATTTAGAATATCAGAAATTATGGTTCTTTTAGCCTTTTATAAAAAAGATTATATAGTAGGATTGACCCTAGGATGTTTCATAGCAAATATATTAGGGCCAAATGGTACTATTGATATTGTTTTAGGAACCTTTGCAACCTTTATAAGTGTTTGGGGAATTTATTTAACTGGTAAATATATAAAAGGAAAGAAAGCTATATGGATTGCTTCAATTTGGCCAACAATATTTAATGGTATTATAATAGGTTGGATGCTTAATTATGTTTATGGACTACCTTTAGTTTTATCAATGGGACAGGTTGCCTTAGGTGAGTTTGTTATAATAACAGTAATAGGAGTTCCTGTATTTAATTTTATAAATAAAAAATATTTTGGTAAATTAAATATTATAATAAGATAATTTTATTAATATAGAAATAAACTATTTTATAAAAATTAATAATAAACCTTACAAATTATCTCAAGGAATAACTAGATAAGTTTTAGGATTTAAATTCTTAATAAAACCTAGTAATTCTTAAAGGAGTTTGTAAGGTTTATTTAAATTTAGTTTGTTTTTATAAGCTTATTTATAAATTTTAATTTATAAATGATTAAGTAGAATATCTTTATTAATTTTTTAAAGAGTGAACAGGAGCTGGAATTCTTCCACCTCTAGAGATAAAGTCATCACAATTACCAGGTGAAACTCTCATAATAGGAGCAGAGCCTAAAAGTCAACCATATCTCCTAGATGTTTGTTAGATACTGGAATTATTTTAACAGCTGTAGTTTTATTATTTATCATACCTATATAAAAACTTATTTATAAACAATTATACATCAAATAATACTTAGTTTGTTTAATTTTGGATGAGTTTTTAAATAAATTTAGTTAAATAGGAAGGGGATTTAATTAAGTACCATTTTATAAAGACAAAAAGAGATAAAATTGTTATAATAACAAAAGAGTTTTATATAGTGAGGTGATTAAAATGAGTGGTGTAGCAGGAGAAGGATGCGAGATTTTAGTACCATTTAATGAGAGAAGACCTTTAGCTGAGATAGAGAGAAGTTTAGTTAAAACATATAGAAAACAAGTTTGGTCAAAATTTATAAAAGCTATAAAGGATTATAAATTAGTAGAAGAAGGGGATAAGATAGCTATTGCTATTTCAGGAGGAAAAGATTCTTTAATAATGGCAAAGCTTTTTCAAGAGTTAAAAAAACATGGTCAAATAAACTTTGAACTTGTATTTTTAGCTATGGATCCAGGATATCATCCTCAAATCAGAGAGTTACTTGAGGATAATTGCAAATATTTAGATATACCAGTACATATTTATGATTCAGGAATATTCCAAGTTGTAGACAAAATAGCTAAGGATTATCCATGTTATATGTGTGCAAGAATGAGAAGAGGATCATTATATGGTAAGGCAAAGGAACTTGGATGTAATAAGTTAGCTTTAGGACATCACTTTAATGATGTTATAGAAACAACAATGCTTAATGTTTTATATGCAGGTAACTTTAAAACCATGTTACCAAAATTAAAAGCTGCTAATTTTGATGGAATAGAGCTTATAAGACCTCTATATTATATAGAAGAAAAATATATAAAAAGATGGATTCAAAGAGCTGGAATATGGCCATTAAACTGTGCATGTATGGTAGCTGCTAAAAAAATAGGTAATAAGCGTTTTGAAATTAAAGATATGATTGAAGAGTTTAAAGAAAAGTTTGATGGAGTAGATAAATCAATATTTAGAGCAGCACAAAATGTAAGTGTAGATTCTATTTTAGGATGGGATATTGATGGAGAACATTATTCTTATTTAGATTTTTATGATGAAGAATCCTTATTAAATTCAACGGCTGAGTTAAAGCAAAAAGGATTAGTAAATGAAGCTGTTGCCTATGAAAGACAAAACATAGCTAGAAATCTTATAGGACTATTAGATGATGAAGTAATAGCTGAGAAAACAGGATTATCTTTAAAAGAAATAAAAAGTATGCAAATAGATAATTAAAAAATGGGATGTATTAAGACAAAAAGATAAAACTTATAAATGAGTTTTTACAATTATTAAATTTATAATTGTAAAATTATAATAGGTTAATATTATAAAGCTACTTTAGATAATATATTTATAATATTTATAAGTTTTATAGTAGATTTTGTCTTTATACACCCTTTTTATTTTGTATTTACTAAATAGGAATAATAAGGATTAAAAGTGGTTATATGTTATAATATTATATATTGACTTGGTAATATTAATTAAGGAAAGAATGGTGGTATTTATGACCATGCAAGATATTTTGTATTATATACATACATATGGGTTAATTGTATTATTTTTAATAGTTGTAGGTGAATATTGCGTACCTGCAATGCCTACAGGTATAGTAATGCCAGCGGCTGGCATAATTGCAGGACAAGCTCATAAGGGAATAATAAAAGTAATGCTAATATCCTTAATTGCAGGTCTAGTAGGAAGTATAATATTATATTTGTTAGGTTATTTTGTAGGATCAACACTTTTAGAAAAGATTAAAATTAAACATCCTAAAATAGAAGATAAGCTTGAAAAAACAGAAAAAATACTAGAAAAGCATAGTTTTTTAGGGATATTCATATGTAGATTAATACCTATTATTAGAACCTATGTATCCTTAATATGTGGCACTGTAAAGGTTAATTTTTTTAAGTTTATTATTTTTTCTATACCAGGTATATTTTGCTGGAACTTTACAGGAATTGTAGTTGGATATTTCTTTGGAGGAAAGATAAGATTTTAGTTTGTGATTTTGATTTTGTGTATTGAATTTTATTTAGATTTTAGGGGAAAATATTAAATTAAGGGGTTATATGAAAGGAGAAAGAGAAAGTTTTATGGACATAGATGCTGTGCTAAATTATTTTGCAACTTATGGTTTAACCTTGTTATTTGTAATAGTATTTTTAGAATATTTAAATCTACCAGGACTACCAGCTGGAATAATAATGCCTGCTGCGGGGATATTAGCTTCTAGAAATAATCAAAGTATAGTTCTTGTGGTTTTTATATCAGTTGTGGCTGGAGTTTTAGGAAGTATAGTACTATATTTAATAGGATATTATGGAGGGGCAATACTCTTAGATAAATTAGGATTGAAGTTTCCTAAGGTTCAGCCAACCATAAGAAAAAGCAGTACTATTTTAAAGGAAAAAGGACTTTTTGGAGTTTTTCTTTGTAGACTATTGCCTGTTTTAAGAACCATAGTTTCTATTATAGCAGGTTCAGTAAGAATGAATTTCTTTAAGTTTTTAATCTATTCTACTCCAGGGATATTCTTGTGGAATTTGGGATTTATATTTACAGGATATTTCTTTGGAGATGTATTTTTAAAATAAAAATTAGTATGTAAATAAAAATGGCTGTATTAAAATAATAAGTTAAACTAAAATTTATTAATTAATCTTAGAAAATTAAATAATATATTTAAGTTTTAATTATTTTAATACAGCCAATTTAAATTTTATATGAAAAATAATAAATCTAAAAGGAAAATCCTTTTAAAATAAGAGGAAAAGTATTAGTTATTTTCTCATATCTTACATAAGAAAGAAGTTAGCTAAGGTTGAATTAGGATTTTCTTTTAAAATTTCTTTCGCAAGATTAGAACAAATCTCATAAGTTAATAGAGGTTTCTCTAAGGTTCCAAATAATAAAAGCCATTCCATATATTTTGTGGAGTTTTCTAACTGAAAGGCTTTCTTTCCATGATAAAAAGCTAATTCTTCATAATATAATGGTATCATTACTATAAATAAATAGTAGGATATAAGATAATTGCAGTAAGCAAGTTCCTTTCTTTTTGTCTTTTCTATAGAAGTAAGTTTATTATAAAGATAAAAATAAAAATTATTTTGAGTGTGAAAATCCTTTGTTTTAAGTAAGATTAAGTGTTCTTCTGTTATGTCAAAAATACTACATTTATTTAACTCTAAATTCAATAAATCATTTAATGTTTCCATAATATATCTCCTTATAG
Source organism: Clostridium sp. 16K-1-R1 (assembly GCF_023921145.1). Lineage (NCBI taxonomy): Bacteria > Bacillati > Bacillota > Clostridia > Eubacteriales > Clostridiaceae > Clostridium > Clostridium sp. 16K-1-R1. The sequence goes on along the minus strand of NZ_CP046515.1, from coordinate 1,966,286 downwards.
TGTAATATATAAGTATAACATACTACATAAGATTTCTTATGTAAACAATTTAGGGTTTAAGCTTTTTGAAATACTTTGTTGTAATATATAAATATAGAGTTTTTAGGTGAGTTTAGGCGAGCTTTTTAAATTAAATATGGAAAGGAGGGAATGTAAAAGAATATAATAGATGAGAATTTTAAAATAATATAAATAGCTTAATTTAAGGAAGTGGTAATATGGTTTTAATATATTTTTTAGTGGCTCTATTATCAACAATTTGTGGATCAATGGCTGGACTTGGTGGAGGAGTAATAATAAAGCCAGTTTTAGATTTCTTAGGAGACTACAATATAGAAACTATTGGAGTTTTATCAGCATGTACTATTTTTTCTATGGCCTTAGTTTCGGTAATCAAACAATTATCTTATAAAAGTAAGATTGATATAAAAAATACTGGGCTATTAGGTATTGGTTCTGTAATTGGAGGATTATTAGGACAAAAGTTATTAACTTTTATATTAAAAATTGTTCAAGGAAGAATTGTATCTTTAGTGCAAAGTGGAATTTTAGCATTGTTATTAATATTTGTTTATATATACATGAATAATAAAGAAAAGTTTAAGAGTTACAAAATTGATAACTTTATTTTAAGCACTATAATTGGGATATTTTTAGGATTAATAGCATCCTTTCTAGGTATTGGGGGAGGACCAATAAATGTTGCCTTTTTAACAATATTCTTTTCCATGGAAGCTAAGAATGCTGCTAGAGATTCTGTCCTTATAATACTATTTTCTCAAGCATCTAAACTTTTAACTATTGCTTTTGGAACTGGCTTTTCTGGGTATGATCTATCCATGCTTCCATATATGATATTTGGAGGTGTTTTAGGAGGTTTTATAGGGGCAAAATTTAATAGAATCTTTAGTAATGAAATAATATTAAGAGTTTTTAATACTATAACAATTTTAATTATAGGACTAAATATATATAATTTTATAACTGCTATTTAATAAAAACTTTTTAATTTAGGCATAGATGAAATATATATGTAAATAAAATGTGATATAATAATTGAAAAGAATATATTCTCAACAAAGTGAGGGTGATAAAAACATGGGAAGAACTAACATAAGTTACGGAGCTAAGGATATTTTATATAAGCTTATGGGACAACTTTATAAAGGAAAACCACTAGAAATTTTAGGAGTTAATGATATGCCTAAAATAATGGACAGGCTACCAAGAAACTTTTTTGAAAATGAAGTCTCAGAGGGAGGTCCTAATGAAATATTTATTTTAGAAGATGGCTCTATTTTACTTTTTGGATATGAGGATGAAAAAAATATAGATGAAAATATGTTTATATACTTAGAGGTGGCTGTTAAGGTTATAAAGAGATATTATAAGCATAGAGGAGCCTTTCCAAAGGTTAGAATGGCTATAATTTATAATTCAAGTGTAAAAGAAGCTAGAAACACATTAAGTTTTGGAGATATACTTATTTGTTCAGAAAGCATATTTATGAATAAGCTAACTGCGGAGAAAGTTTTAAAAGAGTTAAAGGAGAAGGTTTTAGAAGATAATTTAACTCAAGCTGATAAGATAAAATTCATAATGTTGCCACTTATGAAGAGTGAGCATGATGATAGCAATATTTTAAGAGATTGTGTTCAGTTAGCAAAATCAATAAAATCTGAAAGAGATGAGGCAATTATATTAAATGGAATAATTGAATCTACAGATAAGTTTATTAGTGAAGAAGAAGCAAGAGAACTTAAGGAGTTGTTAGAAATGACTAAGATTGAGAGATTATATAATGAAGAAAGAGATTTAGCTGTTAAAAATGCAAGAAAAGAAGAGCAATTAAGAATAGCAAAAAGCCTTGCAGGCATATTATCACCTGAGTTAATATCAGAAAAGCTAGGTATAACAATAGAGGAAATTTACGAGCTTCAAAATGCAGAAGGCTAAAGAGAATAGAAAAATTTACTTTTAATAAAAAGCTTTGGATGAGAATAATTTTTAGAGATGAAAGTTATTTTCCACCAAAGCTTATTTTAGTATTTTAAATAATATATTTAAAATATGAACATCATAAAGAAGATATTCATAAAAATGAAAAATGTGCTATAATTAAAATCATTATAGATTTTTTAAAGGAGAGAAGTTAAAGAATGGAACTTTTAGTTTATGTTAAAGGAAGAAGGGATCCTTTTACTTATAGTGGTGATAGAATAGATGTTTTAGATTTTGAAATGAATGGGATAAAGTATAAGCAAATAAGATATTTTAGAAAAGGTTTTTCCAAATCAGAACTTATAGAAAGTGAATTAATAACTAGAATGAGAGAAAACAAGTAGATTAATTTTGCCATGAATAAAATAAGCCTTTACTCATAAAATAAAACTGATTTAAGATGAGGAGGTGAGATTTATGGCAAAGAAAGATCAACAATCTTCTTGGAATTCAAAAAGATTTAAAGCACCTAAAAAGAATAATGAAGAACCAGTGCCAGAAATTCAAGGAAAAAAATAGATATATATTGAAAAAATAATGAATAAGTGGCAAAATAAAACATAGAAAATTTATTATATGGAGGTGCAGGGGTGAAAAAATTAAATAAGTTTTTATCATTAGGTCTAATGGTATTATTTTCATTAAGTATATTAGTAGGATGTAATACTTCTAAGAAAGAAGAAGCTAAGGCACCAGAAGAAAAAACATCCATAGAAATAGTAGTACCAGATGGACTTCCAGCTATTAGTATAGTTAAAATGATAAAAGAAAAACCAGAAATAATAAAAGGCTTAGATATAAATTATTCAATAGTAAAGGGATCAGATGCTTTAGTTTCTAAGGTGTTAAAAGGAGAGGGAGATATATGTATAGTTCCTTCAAATGTAGCTGCTATTGCATATAACAAGGAAGCTAAATATAAACTTGCAGGAACAGTAGGTTTTGGTTCATTATATGTTATAAGCAGTGATGATTCTGTTAATAGCTTAGAAGATCTTAAAGGAAAAGATGTTTACAATGTTGGTCAAGGATTGACTCCAGATTTAATATTTAAGATATTACTTCAAAATGATGGAATAAATCCTGAAAAAGATTTAACATTAAGTTATGTAAATGCAGCTTCAGAATTAGCTCCTTTATTTATAGAGGGAAAAGCTAAATATGCAGTTGTTCCAGAACCTATGTTAACTCAAATAATGACAAAGAAACCAGAAACAAAAATAGTAGCATCATTAAATGAACAGTGGAAAAAAATGAGTGATTCAAAAATGGGATATCCTCAGTCTAGTGTTATAGTTAAAGAGGACCTAGCAAAAAATAATTCAGAGGCTGTTCAAAAGATCTTAAAGGAAATAGATAATAGTACTAAGTGGGCAAATGAAAATAAAGAAGAAGCAGGTGCCTTTGCAGAAGAAGTTGGCATAACAGGCAAAAAAGAAATAATAGCTAAATCTCTAGAAAGAGCAAATTTAAATTACGTAAGTGCTTTAGATAGTGAAAGTGAATATATTAAATATTATGACAAGATTTACAGCTTAGAGCCTAAAGCTATAGGAGGTAAAAAGATAAATGAAGAAATTTTCTTACAAAAATAAGAAATTAATATTTTTATCTTCAGTTATACTTTTTATTTTATGGCAATTAGCTAGTATGATTATAGGGAGTGAGGTAATATTACCTTCTCCCTATTTAACGTTTAAGGGGTTAATTGAAGTAATAAAATCAAATGATTTTTTCAAAATAATAATAAGTACTTTAGGAAGAACTTTCATAAGTTTTACCTTAGCCTTAGTTATTGCTTTATTTTTAGGTGTGTTTAGTGCTTTTAATAAATATGTTTATAATTTTATGATACCTATATTAAATGTAATGAGATCTTTACCAACAATAGGCTTTATAATACTTGCTTTAATTTGGTTAAGTCAAGGCATAGCTCCTATATTAGTTGGGTTTGTAATGAGTTTTCCTATATTTTATGATGCCATAATAGGAGCTATATTAAATATAGACAAAAATATACTAGAGATGGCTAAGGTTTATGAGATTGGTATGGGTAATTTAATAAAGAATATATATTTGCCAAGCATAAGTTTTGCCATATGTAGAATAATGGTTTCAACCTTTTCCCTAACTATGAAGTTAGTAGTTGGAGGAGAAGTTATTGGACAACCTAAATATGGTATAGGAACGGCACTTTTTGTGGAAAAGAATTATTTAAATACTAATATGGTATTTGCATGGATAATAGTAGTAATTATTATAGGAATAATTTTTTCTTTAATACAAAAAACTATTGATGGTAGAGTTTTTAGGTGGATGAAATAAAATGAGTATTAAATTAATAAATATAGAAAAGAATTTTGGAAGTAAAAAAATATATGATAAATTTTCTTTAACCTTTGAAGAGGGAAAAATAAACTGTATTTTAGGGAAATCTGGGTGTGGAAAAAGCACTTTATTAAATATAATAGCTAATCTTGAAGAGATTAACTCAGGCGAAATTATAGGAGTTCCTAAAAAAATAGCCTATGTGTTTCAAGAGGATAGGCTTATTGAATGGAATAGTATATACACTAACATGGAACTTCCCTTATTAAAAACTTACGCAAAGGATGAAAGAAAAGAAAAAATTAAAAATATCCTAAGAGAAGTTGAACTAGGGGATTGTATGAACTCATATCCTAAAGAGTTAAGTGGAGGTATGAGGCAAAGAGCAAATATAGCTAGGGCACTTCTTTATAATGGAGAACTCCTTTTAATGGATGAACCCTTTAAATCCTTAGATAAAAGTAGCAAAGAAGATATTATTGAGATATTTAAAAAAAATCATTTAGAAAAAAATAATACAGTTATAATGGTTACCCATGACATAAATGAGGCCTTAAGCTTAGGAGATAATATATTTTTATTAGGTGGTAACCCAGTTAGTTTAATGGATAAATTTAAAGATGTACAAAAATCAAAAGAAAAAAATAATATAGAAGATAAAATTCTACTTATTTTAAAAGAATAAGATTATAAAGGAGGGGTACAATGAGCAAAAAATTAGATTTACTACAGGATAAAGAAAGTACATTATTAAGAAAATATATGATACCTTCAGTTGCAGGAATGTTAGGCTTATCAGTGTGTATATTATTTGACACCATGTTTATAGGTCATAAAATCGGAGAATTAGGCTTAGCTGCACTAAATATAGCCTTGCCAATATATAATTTATATAGTGCCATAGGGCTTACTATTGGAGTTGGAGGAGCAACAGCCCTATCCGTAGCTATGGGGCAAAAAAAATTCCATAGGGTAAATAGAATATTTACTTCGGCAGTATTTGCAACTATCATATTTTGTATAATAATAAGTTTATTAGAAGTTTTCTTTTTAGATAAAATAGTTTATATGCTTGGAGCTTCAGAAGCAACCTTTCCTTTAGCTAAAGAATATTTAAAGATTATTTTAGCCTTTAATCCTGCTTTTATTTTTGCATCTGCATTTATTGTTTTTGTTAGAAATGATAGAGAGCCTAAATTAGCTATGTATGCAGTAATAGGATCAAATACAACTAATATAGTACTAGACTATGTATTTATATATATATTTAATCTAGGAATGTTTGGAGCAGCTTTAGCAACATCTATAGGGCAATTGGTAGCCTTAGGAGTTTTATCAATACATTTTATAAAGAAAAATAATACCATGCATATAGAACTTGGAGGAATAAATTTAGATAATATAGGAAAGGTACTTAAAAATGGAGTGCCTAGTTTCTTAAATGAAATATCAGCAGGCTTTGTCATATTTATTTTTAATATTGTAATATATAAATTTGAAGGAGACTTAGGAGTTTCAGCCTATGGAATAATTACAAACATAGTTTTAATATTCATGGCAGTCTTTAATGGAGTATCCCAAGGGGTTCAACCTTTAATAAGCGTAAATTTTGGAGCTAAAAAGGAAGAACGTGTTAAAGAATTCTTAAGGTTAACAAGAATAATAGTACTAATTTTAGGTGTAGGTTTTCTAGGTATGGGACTATTATTACCAAATCAAATGATAGGACTATTTACAAGTGATAGGGGAAGATTATTAAGTATAACTAGACAGGGAATATATCTATACTTTATAGCATTCTTATTTAATGGAAGCAACATACTTAACATAGCTTATTTACAAGCAGTTGAAAAATCAAAGGAATCATCTCTTTTATCAACACTTAGAGGATTAGTATTTGTTATTATATTTATAATAGTCTTACCAAGAATTATAGGGGTTTATGGAGTATGGCTAACAATTCCAATAACTGAGTTAAGTACACTTTTATTATTTTTAATATTTGAAATAAAAAGTAAAAGAAAAAATATATAAAACAATAAAAACCGTTGATTATCAACGGTTTTTATTGTAAATGCAAAGAAGTAAATATAGTATAGTAAGAGTTATAGTGATTTTTTAAACAGGAGGTTAAGTTAGTATAATTAACCTAATAACATACTATGCAGATTTATTAAAATGTGATAATAAATTAAATAAAAATATGATAATAAATTAAATAAAAAATTGTAGAAGTTAAATAAGTTGTATATAATAATATTAAAGCACTTTTTAAAGGAGAGATTTTTTAAATGGACATTGGTAATTATAGAGAGATGGATCCATATATGTTACTTAGTATTATAAATTTAAAATTAAGAGATTACTATAGTGATATAGAAAGTTTGTGTGATGATTTAGGAATTGAAAAAGATATTATTGGACAAAGACTTAAAGACTGTGGATACATATATAATAGAGAAAACAATCAGTTTGTTGCTGAATAATTATAATTTATGTTTTTTAAAATAGGGAGGATTAATTAAATGAACTTAAGAAAAGAACCATATTTATTGGTATTTGGAGCTTCTGTAGTGGATGTGTTTGGATTTAGTAAGGCCAGTTATAGACCCTATAACTCAACACCAGGTCATGTAAAGATATCTTTTGGGGGCGTTTGTAGAAACATTGCTGAAAATATGGCAAGAGTAGGCGTAAATACTAATTTTATGTCCATATTAGGTAATGATGAGCATGGAAAGAGTATAGTAGAGCACTCAAAGAAAATAGGATATCATATGGATGATTCTATGGTAATAGAAGGTGGAAGCACTCCAACTTACTTAGCTATTTTAGATGAAAATGGTGAAATGGTTTCTGCTATTGCAGATATGAAAAGTATAGGAGCTATGAATACTGATTTCATAGATTCTAAAAGAGAAATCTTTGAGAATGCTGAATATACAGTTTTAGATTCTGATAATCCAGAAATAATGGAATATTTATTAAAGAACTTTAAGGATAAAACTAACTTTATCTTAGATCCAGTATCAGCAGAAAAAGCAAGCTGGGTAAAACATCTTATAAAGGATTTCCATACAATAAAACCTAATAGACATGAAGCAGAAATATTAGCAGGTTTCCCTATAACAGATACAGATGACTTAATAAAGGCAAGTAATTATTTCTTAGGTTTAGGAATTAAAAAGGTATTTATAAGTTTAGATGCTGACGGTATATTCTATAATGACGGTGTATCTTGCGGTAAAATAAAGGCAACAGAAGTTGATGTTAAAAATGTTACAGGAGCAGGGGACTCTTTTGTAGCTGGATTAGGATACGGATATATGAATAAAATGCCTATAGAGGATATTGTTAAATTTGCTATGACTATGTCTAATATAACAATATCACATGAGGAAACAATTCATCCAGACATGGCTTTAGATACTGTTTTAGCTAAATTAGAGAAAACAACTTGGGAAGAAGAAAAATACGATTTAAATAAATAGAATAAAATATTTTGTATTTTCTTGTAGGCTTAAACTTTAATCCTACATAAATATATAAATGTGGTGAGGTGAGATTATGAGTAAAAAAATAAAAAAAGGAAAACTTGCTCTATTAGCCCTAGCAGGAAGTGCTTTTGTAGCATCACTGTTATATGATAAAAACCAAAAAAATAAAAAAGATATGGAAAACTTAGAATTAGAGTTACAAAATATAGAATCTGAAGAATAGAAAATGAAAAAGACACTAGTAATTACTAGTGTCTTTTATTTTAAATTAAAGAATTTGCTTTTTCTAAAGCTTCATCAAAATTTGTAGCAAAGTGATCTTCACCTAAAGTATCTATAAATCCCATAAGTCTCATAACTTTTTTTGGCTGTTCTTGTAATTCAGATATTATTAAAGTCATATTACGAGACTTACAACTTAGAGCTATATTTTTTATTTGTTTATATCCTGTAACATCTAAAGTCTTAGTATGTCTCATTCTTAAAACAAGAACCTTTGCATCATCATTTATTTCCTTCATTGTATTCATAAATGTATCTACAGCACCAAAGAAAAGGTGACCTCTTATATCATAGACTAAGACATTTTCTCCAACCTTAAGATTTTCCATATCAGTATCTATATTAGATTTATCAGAACAGTCACTTTCATTTAATTCATTTACTTCTATAGAAGTAGCAACTCTTCTCATAAATAAGCACATAGAAACTACCATTCCTATTCCTATAGCAATTACTAAATCAAATAATACTGTTAAGAAAAATGTTGTTAGTAATATAGCTATATCACTTTTAGGAGCCTTAAGTATTGCTTTAAAAGTTCTCCATTCACTCATGTTGTATGAAACAATTATTAATATTGCTGATAAAGTAGTTAATGGAATGAATTTAGCAAGAGGCATAAATACAAGCATTATAAGTAATAAAGTTATTGAATGAACTATACCAGAAATAGGAGTTCTTCCCCCATTTTTAACATTGGCAGCAGTTCTAGCAATTGCTCCAGTAGCAGGAATTCCTCCAAATAGAGAAGAACCCATATTAGCTATTCCTTGTGCTATAAGTTCTGCATTTGAATTATGCTTGTCTCCAATCATACCATCTGAAACAACAGCAGATAATAAAGATTCAATTCCACCTAAAAGAGCTATTGTAAAAGCAGGTCCTATTAATGCTTTTAATGTATTAAGATTTAGGTTAGGAATATGAGGCATTGGAATATTTGAGCTTATTTTACCAAATTGACTTCCTATTGTCGCAACAGGTAAATTAAATATAAATACTACTAAAGTTGTTACTATTAAAGCTATTAAAGATCCTGGAATCTTTTTATTTATTTTTGGCCAAAAGATTAAAATAATAAGTGCTAGTAATCCTATAGCTAATGTATAAAGGTTTGTAGTGTTCATATGAGATATGTAAGCTTCCCACTTAGGTATAAACTCAGAAGGAGTTTTAGTCATTGAAAGTCCTAAAAAATCCTTAACCTGTGTTGAGAAAAGAGTTACAGCTATACCAGAAGTAAATCCTACCGTTATTGGATAAGGTATGTATTTTATTAAGCTACCAAATCGTAATAAACCAAATAAAACAAGAATAATACCAGCCATAAATGTGGCAATTATTAGTCCATCAACTCCATGATTTTGTATAATACCAAATACTATAACAACAAAGGCACCAGTAGGCCCACCAATTTGAACTCTACTTCCTCCTAATAATGAAATTATAAATCCAGCTATGATTGCAGTTATTAATCCTTTCTCAGGAGACACCCCTGAAGAAATACCTAATGCAATAGACAGGGGAAGTGCTATAATAGCAACTATTATCCCAGCGATTAAATCTTTAAAAAATTGTTCTTTTGAAAATCCGTTCTCTTTATCATCTAAAAGAGAAATTAACTTTGGTTTGTACATTGAAATATATCAACTCCTTATAAAACAGTCGATTTCTATTATATTACTTAAATGGTACATTTACAATTTCGTAGAACGATTTGAAACGTTATTAATTAGGAAATAGCTATTTTATTTACAAAAAGTTTACAGAAATTATCTTGAAGGTAACCTATGTTACAGAAGAATAGGGAAAGATAAAATATAATTGACTTATAAATTATATTAAGAGGTGAAAGTATGAGTTTATTTTTAGGAAAAATCCATTTTTGGTTATTTGATAAAATAAAGTGGTTTGAAAATCTAGAGGAAGAAGTTTTAAAAATAGCAAAGGAAAGAAATATGCCAGTAGAGGAGTGGGTTTCTTATACAAATTTAAATTTTGGAGAAAAAACTCCAAATAAACCTTTAGATGAAATAATAGATGAAAGTAATATACATGGTTGGTTAGAAGGAAGAATAAATTCAGCTGAGAGTAGATGCGCATATTATATAACTAATATGTTAAAGGAAGATAAGGGAGTAAAGAAGGAGCTTATAGAGCTTTATGAAAACCATGGAAAAATAAATGCAGATGAGTGCAAAGGGCAAATAGATGGGGAAAATGTTTTAGAAGTGTATAATTCTTTAAATGATTATATATTAGATGGTATGCCTTGTGATAGAATTAATGAGATTTTAGAAAATTCTCCTGAAAAAATAGTATGGCATATGAGTAGAGACCTACATGAAAGATTTTGGGAAAGTGTAGGAGGAGATGTAAATGAGTTTCATGATTTAAGAAATTCATGGATAAAAGCCTTTGTTGAAGAAATTAATCCACAATTAGAATTAGTTATTTATGAAAATGGACATAAGGCTATAGTAAGAAAATAGGTTAGACTATTAATTTTTAAATATTATAAATAAAAATATAGTGAAATAGGTAAGATAATGGCACTTTGGCAGTTGATGACATATTATAAATTAAAACCCTTTAACATAGGAGGATAATATGTATTTAGCTCAAGGTGCCATTATAAGTTTGGACTTAGGTAAAGGGCATATTATAGACAAAGATACATCAGATGATTTAAAAGAAAAAATTCAAAGAACTATTCTTTATTTTTTTAAGAAGGAAGTAGCTCAAAATAATTTAAGGTTTATTGATTTTACTCCCTATAATGAATTTTTTATTTCAAATGGAGAAAAGTTAAAAAGCATAGTGAAAAGAGTAAATAGAAGTGAATCAGATTTGCATATCACTTTAAATATTGATTTTTCAAAGTCAAATGAAATATTTTGCTTTGTAGAAGAATTTGATTCAAAGGGGAGAAAGTTTGCAGAGAATATATGCTCATTTTTTGAATTAAGCAATTATAAGAATAAGGGTGTTAAGAAGGCAGAAGTTTATAATCTTTTATATATGGATAAACCAAGTATAATAATAGACTTAAATCTAAATATTAAGGATGAATCTGAAGTGGCTAAAAAAGGGGAATGCATAGCTAAAACTTTAGTTGAATCTATTTTATCCTTAGGAACAAAATAAATGTTGAGAGAGAATCTCAACATTTATTTTTTAATCTATAAATTTCAGGAGTACTTTCATCTATTAATTCAAAGCTATATCCAGCTGATTTAAAATGTTTTATGATTGATGGCAATGCTTTAGCAGAATTATTATTAGAATACCCACAATGCATTAAAAGTACAATATAATCAGAATTAGAAATTGACTTTTGAACTATAGAACTTGGGCTTAGGTTTGGATTAAGGGCATCAGTGCTATCTACTGTCCAATCATATATTCTAAAGCCTTGTTCATGTAAGGAGTCTACTAAGGATTTTTTTAAGGTATATGTGCTATTATTAGAGCCAAATGGAAATCTAAGAGAAAATACTTTCTTTCCAATAACTTTTTCTATGGCTTCTTGAGCTTTTAAGTTTTCTTCTAGGAATGAGGAGTCATTTCTGTAAATTTTATTTCTCTCATGGGTAAAGGTATGTACTCCTATGGAATGACCCTCATCATTCATTCTTTTAACTAAATCAGGGTGTTTTTCTACTAGTTCTCCTATTAAAAAAAATGTAGCTTTTACATCATTTTCTTTAAGGGTGTTTAAAATTTCTTCTGTAACCTTACCACCAGGGCCATCATCAAAGGTTAAAAATATTTTTTTTGTGCTTTCTTCTAATTCAGCTGCTTTAATAGGTTTTGAAGAGGTAGCTAAGGCTGAAAAAGAAAATATTAATGTAATTAATAAAAAAACAAATTTTTTCATTTTATCACTTCCTTAAGTATTATTTCTATATTTAAAACATCTTAATTAGTATTTTCAAAAAAAGCATTAAATATAAGCACATTAGGTTACAAATTAGAAAGGAATAATTGTTTTTTATTTCTTTCACTTTATGTTATAATTAATAAAATAAAAAATATAAAAGAGAGTGATAATATATGGAGAAGTATTTAAGAATATTATTAGGAATAATTGTTACAATACTTATATTCGCTTTTGCAATTTGGGTATTACCTTATGTTTTAATAGGAGTTGCAATACTGATCCTTATAGGATGGGTGTACTTTAAATTTATAAGAAAGTATGTTAATAAAAACAAAAAAGAAAAAACAGAAACTTATACTTACACATTTACAAAAGAAGAAAAGAAATCAGAGGCTGATATGCAAGATGATGGCCCTGTTATTGATGTTGATTTTGAAGAAGTAAAAGATGATAAATAAGGATTGATTTAATGAATTTTAGAAAGTTAAAAATATTTTTTGAAACAGCTAAATGTTTAAATATGACTAAAGTAGCTAAGTCTATGTATATAAGTCAGCCATCTATAAGTCAAGCCATAGCTGAATTAGAAAGTGATCTTGATGTTAAACTTTTTGATAGAATAGGTAAAAGGCTTTATCTCACTCATGAGGGTGAAGTATACTTTGAATATAGTAGAAGAATTTTAAACCTTTATGAAGAGGCAAATAGTACCATTAGAAGTAGTAAAGAAGGTCAAAAAGGGAAAATAGTTATAGGTGCAAGTACAACAATAGGTATATATATACTTCCAGAGTTAATAAAAGAATTCAAGGAGTTACATAAAAATATAGAAATCTCTTTAATAATAGAGAATACACAGTTAATAGAAGAGCTTATTATGGAAAATAAGGTTGATATTGCTTTAGTAGAAGGATATGTAAAATCAGATGAATTAGAAGTTTTTGATATAGGAAAGGATGAGTTAATATTTATAGCAAATCCTAATAATCCTATATTTTCAAAGGATAAAATAACTTTAAAAGACTTAGAAGATGAAAAATTTATTATGAGGGAGCCTGGAAGTGGTACAAGAGAAATTATAGAAAATTATCTTATAAACAAAGGGTGCAACTACAATGTATATATGGAACTTGGAAATACAGAGGCTATTGTAAGAGTTGTAGAAACAGGACTTGGTATATCCTGTGTTTCTTGTAAAGCTATAGATGAAAGAATTAATGAAGGCTTAATTAAAGAAATAAAAATAGATGATATTAAGGTAAGTAGAGATTTATATCTTATATATCATAAGGATAAATTTATTTCTAAAAACTTAGAAATATTTATAGATAAAATTAAAAATTCAGATATATAAAAAAAAAAGGATAGTAATACTTATTTTTTAGTATTACTATCCTTTCTTTTCTTTTATAGTAGATAAAAGAAAATTGATATAAAGTGACATAGGCTTCCTAATAATATGAATATATGAAATATTTCATGGAATCCTAAGTTATTAAATTCAAGAAATTTTGGTTTAAGTGCATAAATTATTCCACCAATTGTATATATAACTCCACCTATTGCTAACCAAATTAATGCTAAAGCAGGTATGTTTTTGAAAAATGGAATAGCACCTAAAGAAATCCATCCCATTCCTATATACATAAGAGTAGAAAGAATTCTAGGACAATTAAACCAAACCATCTTAAATAAAATACCTAAAACCGTAAGAATTACTATTAAAGAAGTTATAAAAATTTGAGCTTTACCTTCAAGACCAATAAGACAATAAGGCATATAACTTCCGCAGATAAGTATAAAGATCATAGAATGGTCTAAACGTCTTAAAAATGCTATAGTTTTTTCCTTTGCATTAACTAAATGGTATATAGCAGAGGCACTATAAAGCAAAACTAATGAAAAACCAAATAGAATAACTGATAAAAGTGGTAATCCAATCCCGTATATATAAGTAGCTTTAGCTGTTAGTGCCACTAAGGCGAATATTGATAAAATAGCACCAAATAAATGAGTAAAACCATTTATTGGTTCTCTAAAAAACGTATTTTTCATAACATACCTCCAAGGAAAAAGTTTTCAAGTAGTTTTCGAAACTACTTACTATCATATTACAATTATCCTTTAAATATAGGAATATATCAACCTTTAAATTAGGGAGAATTTTAATGATATGTAGATAATATTGCCAAATATCTTGAATTTATTTTGATTTCCTTATAATATAATATATATAGGATGAAATGTAGTTTTAGAAACTATATGATAAATTAAATGGAATGGAAGTGATTTTATGAATTTAAATGATTTATTAGAGAGTTTAAATTTAGATAATAATATTAATTTAGAGGATATACCAGAATTAGATTTATATATGGATCAAGTAATACAATTATTTGAAAATAAATTAGGTGGAAATAAGAGATTTGAAGAAGATAAGATTTTAACTAAAACTATGATTAACAATTATGCTAAGGGAAAATTGTTAATGGATATAAAAAATAAAAAGTATAGTAAGGAACATATTATACTTATGTGCTTTATATATAATATGAAGGGTATATTAGCCCTTAGTGATATAAAACTAGCTTTAGGAGATATTGTTGAGGGATATAATAAGGAAGAATTTAATTCAGAGGATATAAGAAAGCTCTATAAAATATATTTAAAGGGACAAGAAAAGAATATAGAAGATATAAAGCAGGAAATTAATATAGATTTAAATAATTTAGGAGAAGAATTTAATTCACTAGAAAGTAGTGAAAAGAAATTACTTTTATCTGCAATGCTTGTGGATAAAGCAAATATATATAAAAAACTAGCTGAAAAAATACTTGATAGTGAATAGACATTAAAACACATAAAATGTAACAATTTGTAATTGGTAGTCATAATATATATTAATCATATGATAAAACCTAGGAGGGTAAATTATGGATTATAAAGATTACCAATGTGATTCTCAAGGAATAGAATTAAATGAATTAGAAGAATTATTTGAAGATGCAAGATATAATAACTATCATCATAATCACTGTGATAACCATGACCATCACAATCATTGTGATCATCATGATCATTGCAATCATCATGATCATAATCATGGATGCTGTGATGATGGAAGAGATTGTTGTAAGAGACCTCAACCAAAACCAATTCCTAAGAAAGGAACTATTGAAGTACAATCTTTATTAGGATGTTCTGATGGTGAACCAATAAGTGGAATGCCAATAGAATTATATAAAGTAGATTGTAACACTGGTTTTGAACTTGTAGATTGTAAATATACAGATCGTTGTGGTAAGGTTTGTTTTAAATGTTTAGAAGATGGCTTATATGCTGTTAAACAACCTGTAGACCGTTGCTACTTTGAAGCACCAGAATACTATCCATGCTATGAAGTATGTATTTCTCCAAGAAATAAATATGCTAAAGTAGTAATAATCAACAAATTAAGAGATAGGGAAGACTGTAATAGACCACCTATACGTTGTAGATGCAATAGTGAAGCAAGCTGTCAATAATTAGAATAAAATTATTTAGAAGCTCACAGAATATTCTGTGGGCTTTAATTTTTAGAAATAAAATTATATAATAGCTATAGTTTAATTTTATTTCTAAAAAATTATATAGATTAAACAAAAGAAAGGAATTTGATATGATAATTAGAATTAAGTATTTTGATAAAGCAACTAAATTAAAAAAAATAACAAAGGGTAATTGGATAGATGTATATGCTAATAAGGATGTATTTGTTAAATGTGGAGAGAGAGCAATGGTACCTTTAGGATTTGCTTTAGAACTTCCAGAAGGATGGGAAGGACATTTAGCACCTAGAAGTTCAACTTTTAAAACTTGGGGAATTATACAAACTAATAGTGTTGGTGTTGTAGATGATACATATATAGGAGATAATGATCAGTGGCATATGCCTGTTTATTGCTTACAGGGAAAAGACATTGAAAGTGAGAATGGGGAAGAAGTTAAAGGAACTTGGATAAGAAAAGGGGATAAAATAGGTCAATTTAGAATTATGGAAGTTATGCCAGAAATAGAGTTTGAAGAGGTAGAATCCTTTGGAAACAAAGATCGTGGTGGATTTGGTACTACAGGAAGAAAATAGATAAATAAAGAAATAGTGTATAAAAATAACTTTAAGAAATTTATTTTTATACACTATTTTATTTAAGTTCAATTTAAAAGAGAATGCATGGGAAATTTTTTAAAGAACTTTCCATGCATTCTCTTTTTAGATTGTTATATGAATAAATTCTTTTATTATTTTATTCCTCAAGAGATTCAGAAAGCTCTTCCCAAGTAGCGTAAAGAGAATCTATTTCTTCTTGAACTGAATTAATTTCTTTATTTACTCTTACACTTTCCTCTGGATTTGAATAAACTTCCTCAGTACAAAGCATTTCTTGAAGTTTTTCAAGTTCTTCTTCTTTTTGAGGAATTAATTTTTCAACCTCTCTAAGTTGAGCTCTTAAAGCTCTAGCTGATTTTTCAGCAGATTTTTTCTTTTTTCGTTCTTCTTTTATTTGTGTTTTTGTTTTACCTTGGTTTATTTCCTCATCAATATCTTCATATCTATTAGGATTAGCTTTCTTATCCATATAATAATTGTAGTTTCCTAAGTATGTTTTAAGACCATTTTCTTGAAGTTCAACAATTTTGTTGATTACTTTATTTAGGAAGTATCTATCATGGGAAATTACTATTAAAGTTCCATCATAACTTAAAATTGCATCTTCTAGGGCTTCTCTAGACATAATATCTAAGTGATTTGTAGGCTCATCTAAAAGAAGAAGATTGGCCTTTGAAAGCATAAGTTTTAAAAGGTTTATCTTACACTTTTCACCACCACTTAATAGGGAAATTTCTTTAAATACATCATCACCAGTAAATAGGAAAGAAGCAAGATAATTTCTAACCTCAGTAGTAGTAAGATTAGGGAAGTCATCCCAAACTTCATCTATTATGGTTTTATGAAGATTTAAATTAGATTGCTCTTGGTCATAATATCCTGTAAATACGTTTTTACCAAGGGATACAGAACCAGAATCCTGTTTTAACATTCCCATTATTATTTTAAATAGAGTAGTCTTACCTCTACCATTTTCCCCTATTAGGGCAACCTTTTCTCCACGTTTTAAATCTAAATTTACATTTTCAAATAAAAGACTATCATAGCTCTTTTTTAGGTTTTCAATATGTAAAACATCATTTCCGCTTTTAACTAAGGTTTCAAAGCTTATTTTAGAAGCTTCTTTTATAACCTCTGGGGCCTCTAGACGATCCATTTTATCTAAAGCTTTTTGTCTACTTTCAGCAGCTCTAACACTTTTTTCTCTATTAAATGAACGGAACTTTTCTATAATTTCCTCTTGTCTTTTTATTTCTGCCTGTTGAAGATTATAAGCTTTTAATCTAGCTTCAATATCCTTTTTTCTAAGTTCAAGGAATTTAGTATAGCTTGCATTATAACAATGTATCTTTCCACCAATAAGTTCAAAGGTTGTATTTGTTACAGAGTCTAAGAAAAATCTATCATGGGAAATAACAAAGACTGTTCCCTTATAACCATTAAGATATTCTTCAAGCCATTCTATAGCTTCTAAATCTAAGTGGTTTGTAGGCTCATCTAAAAGAAGTAAGTCTGGTTTTCTTAAAAGCAGTTTACAGAGTGCTAATCTAGTTTTTTGACCACCACTAAGGTTTATAATTTGATTGTTGAAATCTTCCTCTAAAAAACCTAAACCTTTAAGAACTCTAGAAATTTCTCCCCTAAAAGTATAACCGCCTCTATTTTCATAAAGTTCTTGAGATAAGGTATAATCCTTTATAAGTTTATTATGATATTCTTCATTTGAAGAATCATAAGGTTCATTAAGTTTTTCTTCTAAGGTTTTAATTTTATCTTCAAGTTCCGTTAAAGATGAGAATACAGAAAGCATCTCATCATAAATAGTATTTTCACTATCTAAAGATAAATTCTGAGAGAGATATCCTAGGGTTTTGTTTTTATCTAAAAATAATTCACCACTATCATAATCAAGTTGCTTGGTAAGAATTTTAAATAAGGTTGATTTACCTTCTCCATTTGGTCCTATTAAACCAACCTTGTCACCTTCATTTATATTAAATGTTACATCTCTTAAAATCTCATCAATACCAAAACTTTTAGTTAAGTGTCTACAGCTTAAAATAATCATTTTAAAACTCCTATCATCGAATTTATAGTATTAATCACATACAATTATACTAATAATGAAGAATTTCATCAAATTAAATGTTTATCTAGAAAGGATTTCATGAAATCCTTATGTTTTAAGAACCTAATTTAAACCTTTAGAATAATATATACCATTGGAGTGATGTGTTATGAATAATAATTTTAGAGAATTGTTTATAGGCGTTGATGAAGAAATAACTATTTACAATGGAAAAAAGATAGTACCAATTAATCTTGATAATGCAGCTACTACCCCTGCTTTAAAGGAAGGATTAAGATGCGTTAGTGACATGTTGCATGTATATAGTTCCATTGGAAGAGGAAAAGGATATAAAGCAAATTTTTGTAATGAATTTTATGAAAACTCAAGAAAAAAGATTTTAGAGTTTTTTAATGTTAAGAATACAGAGGATTATACTGTAATATATGTTAAAAATGCCACTGAAGGGTTGAATCTTTTAGCACATTCCTTAGGAAACAAAAAGGATTATATAATAAGCACTAGAATGGAACATCATGCAAATGACTTGCCTTGGAGAGAAAATAGCAATATTTTATATGTTGAAGTGGATGAACTAGGACTTTTAAAAAAAGAAAAGATAGAAGAATTAATTAAAAAACACAAAGGAAAAGTAAAATACTTAACAATAACAGGTGCCTCTAATGTAACAGGATATTTAAATCCAATAAATGAAATAGCAAAAATGGCTCATGATAATGGAATTAAAATAATAGTAGATGCAGCTCAGTTAGTTGCTCATAAGCCAATAAATATAGGGGGAACTGGAAATAATGATCACATAGATTTTCTAGTTTTCTCAGCTCATAAAATGTATGCTCCCTTTGGAACAGGGGTAATTATTGCATTAAAAGAGCTTATAAAAGATAAAGATCCATTATTAAAAGGTGGAGGAGCCGTGGACTTAGTTTCAGATAATAAGGTCTTTTTAGATAGTGAGCCAGAGCGTTTTGAAGCAGGAACACCTAATATAATAGGAGTATGTTCACTTTTATCATCAATTAAAGTAATAAAATCTATAGGTTTTGACAAAATAGA
This sequence comes from Clostridium sp. 16K-1-R1, assembly GCF_023921145.1. Taxonomy (NCBI): domain Bacteria; kingdom Bacillati; phylum Bacillota; class Clostridia; order Eubacteriales; family Clostridiaceae; genus Clostridium; species Clostridium sp. 16K-1-R1. Next base: position 1,947,003 of record NZ_CP046515.1, on the reverse strand, counting down.
ATTATTAGAGGAAAACTTGAAAAAAACTTTGTTAGATGGCTTAAAAGGTATGCCAGATATAATAACATATGGAGATTCTAATTATAAAAATAGAATAGGAGTAGTTGTCTTTAATGTTAAAGATATCCACCATGATGTAATATCAGAAAGGTTAGCTAACCTTAGGGGAATATCTATTAGAAATGGAACTTTTTGTGCTCATCCTTATGTTAGAAGGCTTTTAAACCTTAAGGATGAAGAATTTTCAAAATATGCTTATAGCAATAAGCCTAGACCAGGTATGTTAAGAGTAAGTTTAGGATTATATAATACTAAAGAAGAAATAGAGGAATTTTTAAATACCTTAGAAATAGTAAAAGAAAAAGATTTTAGACTATAAAATTCATTCTAAATAAATTCTTAAGTTTTCATATATAAGAATTTATTTAGAATTTTTTTATGTAAAATCACAGAAATAAAAAGAAATTTTTGATATTATAAATTATGTAATTAATCTTATATTAAATTAAAAAATAAAAGTTATATATTTTATTTAGAAGTTATTTTACTAGTTTAATTTAATATAAGACATAATATTATAAATATTTATCTTTTGTGGAATATACAGGAGATATTTTAGAAAGAAGGAGAAAAATATGAAAAGTCCATCAGAATATCATAAGGAAGGATATACTTGTGCAGAGGCTATTATAAAATCTTATAATGAAGAATTTAATAAGGATATACCAGTATCTTTAGGAAGTGGTATGGGAACAGGAATGGCTGTTGGAAGTTTATGCGGAGCTGTAAATGGAGCAGTTGTAGCTATTGGTTTCATAAAAGGAAGAGAGAGTAATGATGAGAAAAATGAGGCCAGAGCTTATTCAAAGGAACTTCTAAATAGAATAAGAGAAGAGTTTAATTCAGAAATTTGTTTAGACTTAAAGAAAAGTAAGGTAAGTTGTGCAGAAATAATAGATTTTGCATATGATACTTTAAAGGATGTTCTTAAAGAAAAATAAAAGACATGCAGAAAATGCATGTCTTTTATTAAATGTAGGTAATTGAGTAAAATAATATTTATAAAACAAAACTATGATAAAGAGGAAGAGAATCTCTATCCTCAAAATCGCTAATTAATGGCTTAAGGTATGATAAACCTTCTTCGGTTATATTATTACCTTCTTCATTTATCCATTCACTTGGAAAATATTTTATATTATTAGCTATTTTATCAGCTTCAATTAAAAAAGTAGAGCTCTTATATGGGAATGAAGAATCTCTTCTTATAGCAACCATATAACCACCTTCTGAATTAATAGAAGCTTCTAAGGCAGCTTGTCCTACCATAACAGCTTCATTTACATCTATTTTAGATGAAGCATGCATAGAACATCTTTGTAGAGTATTAAGTTCTAGAGATTTAACTCTATGTGTTATACTAGCTTGGATTATTAGGTTCTTTAAGTAAGCACCTACACCACCTAATTGAGCATGTCCAAATGAATCGTCATTTGGTGCAGTTTCAGTAAGAAACTTTCCATTTTCATCTTTTAATCCTTCAGAAGCTACTATATATACATGTTTTTTTTCTTTAAATATTCTAGCTACATCAGTTAAAAAGCTTTGTACTGAAAATGCTCTTTCAGGTAAATATACTAAATCAGCACATTTATTCCCGTTTATAGTTGCTAAAGCACCAGAAGCTGCTAACCAACCTGTATCTCTTCCCATAGTTTCAATTATGAAAATTCCATTATTAGTATAAACTTTTGAGTCTAAATAAGTTTCTAAAACTGCTGTAGATATGAATTTTGCAGCGCTACCAAATCCTGGAGTGTGATCTGTGTGCATTAAATCATTATCTATTGTTTTAGGGATTCCAAAGAATTTTATATCTATATTCTTAGCTTTTGCAAAAGCATTTAATTTAGCAGTAGTATCCATTGAGTCATTTCCACCTACATAAAAGAAAGCTTTTATATTAAGTGAGTTTAAAATATCTAAAAGTTTTAAATACTCATCTTCACTTTCACTAAGAGGTTTTAATTTATATCTACAAGAACCTAAACCAGAGGCTGGTGAATTTTTAAATCTTTCTAATTGAAGTTCATCAAGGTCTGAAAGGTTTATTATTTTCTTATTTAAAATACCTTCTATTCCGTTTAATCCACCATAAACATTCTCATATAAATTAAGTTTTTTATTTGCTTTAACTAGACCATAAACACTAGCATTTATTACTGAAGTAGGTCCACCAGACTGAGCTATAATACAATTCATTTGAAAAATCTCTCCTTTTATTATGCACATTTATATAAAAAAGGTTAAATGTGCTATACTATTAAACTTAATAACGTACTCTATTTCATAATATACACTACTTTAATATTTCTTGTCAAATAGAAATATTAAAATTTTAATTTAAATTGAATTTGAAAATAATTCGTATTTATTTTGATAATTTTAAAAAACATAGGGTTTTATTAAATTTTTTGAAAAATTAATTGATATTTTAATTAAAAAAAATAAATGGAGTTTTATTTAAATATTGGGTAACTTATTAAAGAAATTATCAAGAAAGTATTAAGAAAAATTAACAATGATTAAAGAAATATTTCTATTTTATTCATTTTTTGGTTGATTTTTGTTCACATGTGCTATAATTAGTAATCGAGAGGTGAATTTTTTATGAACAAAAAAATCTTAATAGCAAGCCATGGCAAATTGGCAGGGGGAATTCAGAGCTCCTTAAATATACTTGCAGATAAGGGTGATGATGTAGAAGTTATAAATGCATATATCACTGATGAGGATTACACTCCACAAATTGTAAATTTTATCGAGAGCATTGGGGAGAATGAGCAAGGTATAATATTTACTGATTTATTTGGCGGTAGTGTTAATCAAAAAGCAGTAACACAAGTTGCAACTGCTAAAAAGGAAAATATTTTTATAATTTCTAATGCTAATTTAGCAATAGTATTATCAATATTATTTTCCGCTGAAGATGAGTTAACAGAGGAGTCTATAAAAAATGCTATAGATGAAGCTCAAGTAACTCTTGTTTCAACAAAGTTATCTAGTGATGATGAGGATGACTTTTTCTAGATATTAAGAAATTAAAAACCAATATCTAACAATACCCTTTAAGAAAACGATTAATTATATTTATATGAAATAATAAATTTTTTTTAAAGTAATAGTAATCGTTTAAAAAGAAAAAATTAACAAAATAGTATTTTGAATTTTAGGAGGAAAAAATTATGATAACTCAAATACGTGTAGATGACCGTTTAATACATGGACAAGTAGCAGTAGTATGGACAAAGGAGCTAAATGCACCACTTTTAGTAGTAGCAAATGATGAGGCTGCAAAAAATGAAGTTATGCAAATGACTTTAAAAATGGCTGTACCAAATGGAATGAAACTTTTAATTCGTTCAGTTGAGGATGCTATAAAAGTTTTTAATGATCCTCGTGGTAAGGATAAAAGAATGTTTGTTATAGTAAACAGTGTATCAGATGCTACAAAGATTGCTAAAGAAGTTAGTGATATAGAATCTGTAAACGTTGCTAATGCAGGACGTTTTGACAAATCTAATCCAAAAGACAAAGTAATGGTATTTTCAAGTGTTCAATTAAATCCAGATGAATTAAAAGCTGCTAAGGAATTATCAGAGCTAACTAATGTTAAATCTTATAATCAAGTATTACCATCAAATCCACAGCTTGATTTAAAGAAAGCTTTAGCACAATTTTAATATAATATTTGATTAAATAAACTAGACTTAGTTTAAATTAAAATTTTAGAATAGTTTATAAATCGATTTACATTGAATTTAAAAAAAATAAAGCTTAATAGAGCTTTTAGAAGTAAATATTAAAAAACTAAATATTTTTAGGGGGTAAAAAATATGTTGATGCATGCTTTAATGGCAGCACTAAGTGTATTTATCTGTTTTGCTGGTAACTACTTAACAGGACAAAGTATGATGGAACGTCCTTTAGTAGTAGGTCTTGTAACTGGTATATTAATGGGAGATATGAAAACAGGTATATTAATGGGGGCAGCTTTAGAAGCCGTATTCCTAGGAAATGTTAATATAGGTGGGGTTATAGCAGCGGAACCAGTTACTGCAACTACCTTAGCAACAACTTTTGCAATTATTTCTCATGTTGAAACAAAGGCAGCAATTACACTAGCTATACCTATTGGTATGTTAGCAGCTTTTGTTGTTATGTTCTTAAAAAACGTTTTAATGAATGTTTTTGCACCTGCTTTAGACGATGCTGCTAGAGAAAACAATCAAAAGAAAATAGTAGCACTTCATTACGGTACATGGGCATTATATTATCTTATAATATCAGCTATATCTTTCTTAGGTGTATTACTTGGAAGTGGTCCTGTAAATGCCTTAGTAGAAAATATACCTGCTAAACTAATGAATGGATTAAGCGCCGCTGGTGGACTTTTACCTGCAGTTGGTTTTGCAATGTTAATGAAATTACTTTGGGATAATAAATTAGCAGTATTTTATCTATTAGGATTTATTCTTACAGCTTACTTAAAACTGCCAGCTGTTGCAGTAGCAGTGGTGGGAGTTGTAATATGCGTTGTAACTTCACAAAGGGATTTACAGATTTCAAATCTTGTCCTTGCAGGTCCTAAAGGATCTGGACAGATGACCAAAGAAGATGAAGAGGAGGAATTTTTTGCGTAATGAAGATGAAGGAAAACTTATCAATTGAAGATAAAAAAATGTTACGTTCAGTATTTTGGCGTTCTTGGACTATGAATGCTAGCCGTACTGGTGCTACACAATATCATGCAGTGGGAGTTATATATACTCTTTTACCTGTAATAAATAGATTTTATAAAACTAAAGAGGAAAGATCAGAAGCTTTAGTTCGTCATACTACTTGGTTTAATGCTACTATGCATTTAAACAATTTTATTATGGGACTTGTATCTGCTATGGAACGTCAAAATAGTGAAGATGAAAACTTTGATTCAAGTTCAATTACTGCTGTAAAGGCCTCATTAATGGGACCGCTTTCAGGAATAGGTGATTCTTTTTTCTGGGGAATTTTAAGAGTTGTTGCAGCAGGTATAGGTATATCATTAGCTAGTACAGGCTCACCCTTAGGGGCAATAGTATTTTTATTATTATATAATATTCCAGCATTTTTAATACATTATTATGCACTTTATAGTGGATATTCAGTAGGTGCAAACTTTATACAAAAATTGTATGAAAGTGGCGGTATGAAAATATTAACTAAAGCTTCAAGCATACTTGGTCTTATTATGATGGGTTCTATGACTGCATCAAATGTTAAGTTCAAAACTATACTTCAAGTTGCTGTAGAAGGAAGCGACAAGCCTATTATGATTCAAGAATATTTGAATCAGTTATTCATTGGTATAGTTCCATTATGTGTAACTTTACTTGCATTCTACCTTTTACGTAAAAAAGTTAACATAAACATGGTAATGTTTGGTGTTATGTTCTTAGGTATAATATTAGGTTTATTAGGAATATGCTAAAATATACTTATAAGAATTCAGTGGTTTAAATACAATGGATTTTGTTTTAGTTTTTGATTAGATAGTATGTGTGGATAATTTCTACTAAAAAATGAAATTATAAAAAGGATATATTATGGTTGCAAAGATGCAATTTTAATATATCCTTTTGTATTTAAATTTATAATTAATTTTTAAATCATAAGTAAGACTAGATCAGTTTAATACTCCAATTTAGAAATATATTTTATACAAGTTTTTTTATGTGATATAATTTATATTAATGATTTAAATATTTGTTTAGGAGATTGTTATGGAAGTAAAAGAAATATTTAAAGCTAATGGTGTTAAAGTTACCAAAGCTAGATTATTAATATATGATTTGTTAAAGGAAAGTGATAGAAGTGTTACTGCCGATTATATATATAGTAAATGTAAAGAGATAAATTTATCTACTGTCTATAGAACTCTAGAGGTATTTTTAGAGAAGGATTTAGTAGATAAGTTTGAATTAGGAGATGGAAAAAGTTCTTATAAATTAAAGAATAGAAATATTCATAAGCATATTTTAGAATGTGATTTATGTCATAAAGAAATAGAAGTTCCATGTCCTATGCAACAGATTGAGGAGCTTTTAAGAAATCAAACAGGATTTAAAGTAAAAGAGCATAATCTTACTTTAAAGGGTATATGTGAAGAGTGTATAAATAATAAGAAAAAATAATTTTAAAATAGAATATTTACTTCAAAATTATAAGTATATGAATATTTATAATTTTGATATTTTATTTATAATTAATACTAGATTAAATAATAAATTATAGGCTATGAAGTAGTGAATAAAAATATTCATTATTTTATAGCTTTTTTTATTAAATTGTATGAACTTACAAAAAAGAAAATATAAAGAAAATCTTAATAAAAACTAAAATTTTTTCATTGTTTAAAGTATTTAGATTACTTAAAATGGGTTTAAAAAGGAGGGAATTATATGATAAAGTTTGATAAAAAAAAGAAGAATAATATTACTATAGTAAATATATATAATTTTATAAGAAAAACTGTTTATCCAAGTGGTGAATTTGTTGAAGATGATTTTCAGACAGTAGTTAGAGAGATTGAGTTAATAAAACAATATGGGTTTCCTGCAACCTATGCATTAAAACATGATGCTTTAATGGATGAAAGATTTGTAAACCTTATAAAAGAATCCATAGATGAATATGACGAAGTTGGAGCTTGGTTTGAGATAACTGAGGAATTAGCAAAGAAGGCCGGTGTTAAATGGAAGGGGGAAACTCCTATTGATGACCATGTTCATAGGGGATATTCACTAGGATACAGCCCAGAGGATAGATTTAAAATGGCTGATGTTTACATGGATGATTTTAAGTGTATATTTGGATACTATCCTAAGACAGTTGGTTCTTGGGTTATAGATATAAGAACTTTAACATATTTAAAGGAGAAGTATGGAGTAATAGGAGGGGCTATTTGTAGAGATCAAATTGGAACTGATGGATTTACTCTTTGGGGAGGATATTTTAATCAAGCCTATTATCCAAGTAAGTTAAATGAATATATTCCAGCTCAAAGGGAAGAAATGCAATTAGATTTACCTTTATTTAGGCTTTTAGGACCAGATCCAATTTATAATTTTGAAGAGGGATTACGAGAAGAGTTAAAAGGAGTCCATACTTTAGAGCCAGCATGGATAATTGGACAAAATAAAGAATGGGTTCATTGGTTTTTTGAGTGTTTAAATGAAGAGGAGACCTTAGGATTTTCTTATGCTCAGGTAGGACAGGAAAATACATTTTTATGGAATACCATGTATAAGGGATATGAAGTTCAAATAGAACATATATTCAATTTGCAAAAGGAGAAAAAGCTTAGAGTTGAAACCTTAGCTGAAAGTGCTCTTTGGTATAAGAAGAAATATAAATTAACTCCACCTACTACCTTTGGGGCTAAAAAGGATTGGAACACTTATAATATGAAAACTTTGTGGTATAACAGTAGATTTTATAGAAGTAGTTTTTTATTTGAAAATAATGTTTTAAGTATAAGAGATATTCATTTATTTAATGAAAATTATGAATCAAGATATTATGATAACTATTTAGATGATAATGAAAGTGTATTTGATGCATTGCCTTTAATGAGACCTCATTACTGGAAAAATGAAATAGATGAAAGACCAGAAATAAGCTTTGTTAAATTAAAAAGAATTGGTGTATATGAAAAAATTAAAGGAGATACCATAGATTTTAAAGGGATTAATGAGGATAAATGCAAAATAACATGGGATTTAAATCATGAGGAAAGCATAAAAATACTTTGCTATGAAGATAAGATAAGTATTAAATTTAATGTGAAAGATTCTAAAGAATGTATGCTTTGTATAAATACCTTACCTGTTCTTCAGGAATTAAATTTAAATACTATTTTATGTAAACATAATGATTTTAAATATAAAATCTCCTTAATTAAGGGAGAATTCTCAGTAGATGAAGAATATAAGATATTAATAATTCCAGAGGCGGGGGAAATACTTTTAGATTTAAATACTATTTGTGAAAAACCTAAGGAAAAAGAGTTCTTTACTGATGAATATTTAAAAAATAGAGAAGAGATAGATGGATATGTACCAGAATATAAAAGGTATAAGAAAGGTAGTAAGGTTAAACTTAGAGCCTTTAGACCAATTGTAAATATAGATACTTTACTTATGAATAAACCATTTTCTCAAGAAATTCTTTTAGGAAAAAGAGATAAAAAGGGAGAGATTAGATATACTTTAGATGGAAGTGAGCCAAATGAGAAATCCTTATTATATGAAGAGCCAATAGTTGTTAATGATAGAGCTTTTATAAAAGCTAAGGTTTTTAAAGAAGGATACAAGCCTAGTAACACTGTGGAAAGTAGAATATATGTAACTTTGCCAATAGCTAATATTAAAGGATTAACTAAGCCTACAGACCACTATATGTACAATAAAAGAGGAGTTTATGATTTAATAGATGGTGAAAAGGGAAGTTTACATTATACTGATGGAAAATGGCTTGGGTATACAGAAGATATGGAAGTAATAGTTGACTTAGGAGAAGTAAAAGAAATAAAAGAAATAATGGTTGGATTTTTACAAGACACAAGAGCTTGGATTTACTATCCTAAGTTTGTAGAGTTTTATTCTTCATTAGATGGAGAAGAGTTTACTTTATTAACAATGGAAGAAAAGGATAAGAATGAAAAAAGAGAAGAAGTAGGAAAAAAGGACATTACATCACAAAGAGAAATTAAGACTAGGTATATTAAAATATTTGCAAAGAATGAAGAGGTATGTCCAGCTTGGAGTATAATGCCTGGAGAGGGTCCTACCTTTATGTTTGTTGATCAAGTTACAGTAATATAAAGAGATTAATAGCAATAAAATTTGAAGGTTTTAAAGCTATTTAAAAGGAAAATTTTGTTCCTTTATAAATATATATAGGTAATATATTATTTAAAATACAGATGTATATTTAGGTTTTAGATATGTTATCATATCTAAAACTTAAATTAATTTACAAGAAATTAAGGCTAAAAATATAAATTTAAATTATTATATATAAAATAATTTTATATATTTAGCTTATATAAAATATGAATTATAATGTGTGGGAATAATTTTTTAGATACACAGGGGGAAAAATGGACAAGAGAATTGATTTAACCGAAGGAAAAATAACAAGCAACCTTATAAAACTTTCCATACCTATTATGGCTACCTCTTTTATACAAATGGCTTATAATATGGCAGATATGATATGGGTTGGTAGAATAGGAAGTAATGCAGTGGCAGCTGTTGGAACAGCAGGATTCTTTCCTTGGCTTGGTATGGCCTTTGTAATGATTTCTAAGGTGGGAGCTGAGATAAAAGTAGCACAGAGCTTAGGAAGAAATGATATAGATAGCACAAAGGATTATATAAAAAGTGCCTTTCAAATAAATATTATACTAGCTATTATTTATTCAATAATATTACTTTTATTTAATAGTCAGTTAATAGGATTTTTTGACTTAGGTGATGCTGAAGTTATAAAAATGGCTAAGACATATTTAATTGCAGTTGCTTTAGGAATGATATTTAACTTTTTAAATCCAGTATTTACAGCGGTATTTACTGGTTCAGGAGATAGTAGAACTCCTTTTATAGCTAATACTATAGGATTAATTTTTAACATAGTTTTTGATCCAATATTAATTTTTGGTATAGGAATATTCCCAGAGATGGGTGTACTAGGAGCTGCCTTGGCTACAGTTTTAGCTCAGGTTATAGTTACAGTTACATTTTTATATATAATGATAAAAAGTAAGGCTGAATACTTAAAAATAAATATTTTAAGTGGAATTAAAATAAATTGTATGAAAACTTTATTCCATATTGGATTACCTGCAGCACTTCAGAGTGGATTATTTACTGTTTTTTCAATGTTTATAGGGAAAATAGTTGCAGTGTTTGGCCCTGTTCCTATAGCTGTTCAAAAGGTGGGTTCACAGGTTGAAGCCATTGCATGGATGACAGCAGGTGGAATATCTACGGCCTTAAGCACATTTGTTGGACAAAATTATGGAGCTGGAAAGCTAAAAAGAATAGTAAAGGGATTTAATATAACTATGATAATTTCTCTTATAGTAGGAGTATTTGCTTCCTTAGTATTAATTTTCTTTGGAGAAGAGATATTTAGAATATTTATACCAGAGGCACAAGCTATAGAACAAGGAACAGTTTATTTAAAGATACTTGGCTATTGTCAGATTCTTGTTTGCGTAGAAATAACAACAACAGGAGCATTTAATGGATTAGGAAGAACTTATATACCATCAATAATAAGTATATTATTAACAGGAGCAAGAATACCAATGGCTTATATTATGTGTAAACCTGAGTTCTTAGGATTAGAAGGTATTTGGTGGGCCATAAGTATAACAGGTGCTTTAAAAGGGGTAGTAGTATATGCAATATATAGATACTTATATAAGAAAAACAAACTTTTTAAAGTATATAAGGATGAAAATGGAGAGGAATGTATAAGTATATAAATTCAAGTTATATATTTACCACTATGTTTTAAAAATAAGGGATTATATAAAAAAGATTAATAATAAAACTTACAAACGGTTTGAAGAGAAATCTAGTAATTCTCAGAATATGTTTGTAAGTTTTATTAATTTTTTATACAACCCATTTTTACTTATATTATAATTTTTTTCTGTTTAAAATTAATGATAATATAAGCACTATTACTGAAGTTAAAGCTATAGTTCCTCCTGGAGCTAAATCAAATAGAGAAGCTAGAAGTAAACCGCTTAAGACATCTATAACTCCTATTATCATTGAAATAATAAGGGACTTAGTAAATCCTTTTTTAAATTGCATGGCAGTAGCTGCTGGTATAACAATTATTGATGAAATAACCAGTATTCCCATAACTCTAATTGAAACAGAAATAGTAGCTCCTACTATGATTGTAAAAATATAATTTATAAGTTTTGTATTTATTCCAGAAACTTTAGCCCCTTCTTCATCAAAGGTAGTATAAACTAATTTATCATATAATGAAAATATTCCTATAAAACAAAGTAGAGAAACTAAAGCTATTATGGTTAAATCAGTTTTTGAAACTGTTAATATACTTCCGAATAAAAAAGAATTAACTGTTGTACTAGACTTACCACTACTAACTAGTATTAATGCTAATCCTAAACTAAAGGTAAGTATAATAGACATAGATAATTCTGCATATTTTTTATAATAATTTCTTAATAATTCTATAAGTAATGCACAAATAGTAGTAAATAAAAATGCTGTTAAAAGAGGATTAAATCCAAATACTAGCCCAATTGCAACGCCTGCAAAGGAAGAGTGGGAAAGTGTATCCCCTATCATTGAATATCTCTTTAACACAAGAAAAAGTCCTATACAGGGACATAAAAGAGATATTATAAAACCGGCCATAAATGCATTACGCATAAATTCAAATTGAAACATATTTTGTATAATAGACATTTTTAAAAAGAGCCCTTTCTATATAAATTCATTATTTATTTCATCTAGTTTTTTTAAGTATTCATTATTTTTAAATAAAGTAGCTTTAGAATCTTTTAATTCAAGAATATATGATGAATACTTAAGAGATTTTCTTATATTGTGTTCAACACATATAATAGTCATTTCCTTCTCTTTATTTAACTTATAAATAAGTTCATATATATCTTTTTGAGTCTTTTCATCTATTCCTGTAGAAGGTTCATCTAATATTAATATATTAGGGTGTCCTATTAAAGCCCTTGCAATAAAAACTCTTTGTTGCTGACCACCAGAAAGAGAACCTATTAATCTATCCTTAAATTCTAGCATATTAACAGCTGAAAGAACCCTGTCTATTTCGCCTTTATCCTTTATTTTTAATGTTTTTAAATGTACTTTTAATACTTCATAAACCGTAATGGAAAATTGGGAGTTAAAGTTATCAACTTTTTGAGGAACATACCCAACGCTGTTTAAATTTATTTCGATGTTTCCCTTAATAGGTTTTAAGTATCCTAAAAGAAGTTTTAAAAGAGTAGTTTTAGAACTTCCATTTTCTCCTACTATTGATATAAATTCATTTTCAGGTAAGGTTAAATTTATATCATTTAATTGATAGGGTTTTTTACCGCTGTAGGAAAAGGAAAGATTATTTATCTTTATCAAATCGTATCACTCCTAGTATAATTCTAAATAAATTATACATGGATTTTAAATCAAGTGCAAATAATTTGCATTTTAAGTTAGCTTTTCTATTTCTTTTAAGTCCCAAACTGAATTTTCCTTTTTTTCAAAGTAAGCTTTGCAAGAAATAGATTGATGAGGCTTATCGTAACTAAGTCCATTAATTTCTACAATTGCAATATCCTTATCTAAAAATGATAATTCAAAATTTTTTATGGTTAGAAGGCTATTTTCTAAATTCCCTCTTGTTGTTAAATATTCAGTTGCAAAGTATAAATCTTTACACTTTTGCTTAATATAAATTTTATTAATAATAAAAACACTTGAAAATATAATGATAAAAAATAGGGATACTCCTAAAATAAGTCTTCTTAGCATAAATTTATTCATGAAAAATCACCTCTAGTATATTAATGTTACATAAAATATATTACCATAATTTTACAGTTAAATAAATATAAAGAGGAAGACTTTATTATATACGGCATATGCACTTGCAAATATAAATAGAAATTTTATAATTAGTATATATAGTAAAATAGGAAAGGATGATATAAGATGGATTTTTCTTCATTAGTTATAATGGAAAAAGATAAAGAAAATGGAGTTATAAAGGGTGAATTAGGAAGTTATTCAGTTTTAGAAGGAACTAATTTTGTTAAAAAATTATATTGCGTAGATGGAGATGTAAGTCTTTTTTTTGATACAGACAAGGATGTTTTAGAATGGGAATTTTCAGCAATATATGATTTGTTCAATGTGGAGGCCCTTACTTCATTAGGATATATAGTAGAAGAGTTTGATGAAGAATATAATCCAACTTGGGTAGTCAAATTTAAATTTGATGATGAGCATGAGGAAATGAGAGCAGTTTTAAATGAAGTTTGCTCTATTATAGATAAACAAATGAAGAAGGTTTTTGAGGACATAAAGGGTAAAGAAGAAGATTATAAATAATATTTGAAAGGAGAATTAAAATGAGTGAGGTCAAAAAACTTAGAAGAAGAGATGAAATTCCAGAAAGTGATAAGTGGAGAATTGATAAAATTTATGAAACTCCAGCTAAATGGAATGAGGAATTAAGTAAGTTAAAAGAGGAAGCTCCAAAATTAAAAGATTTTGAGGGTAAGTTAGGAAACAAGGAAGATTTAAAAGCTTTTCTTTTATTAAATGAAAAGTTAAGCAGAAAACTTGGTAAACTATATGTTTATGCTCATATGAGAAGTAATGAGGACACATCTAATCCTGAAATGCAATCTTTAGTAAATAAAATAGATCCATATTCAGCAGAGTTTTCAAGTTATACTGCATACTTTGTTCCAGAGATATTAAGCTTAAAAGAAGGAACAATAGAAAATTTCATAAATGAGGATAAGGATTTAAAACAATATAAAATATATTTTGAAATGATATTAAATGAAAAGCCTCATATATTATCAAGGGAAGTTGAATCTGTTTTAGCTTCTGTATCAGATTGTTTAGGAGCTCCAGAGAGCATATATTCAATGCTTACTAATTCAGATATGACTTTTGGAGAGATAGTAGATGAAAGTGGTAGAAAGGTAGAATTAACTGAAGGAAACTATATTTCTTTTATAAAGAGCAAAGATAGAAAGGTAAGAGAAGCTGCCTTTAAACTTTTATTTGGAACATACAAAAAGTATGAAAATACTTTAGCAACAAGTTTAACAAGTTCTATTAAAAACTTTGTTTTTGAAAGCAAAACAAGAAAATATAATAGTTCCTTAGAGGCTTCTTTAAAACCTAATAATATTCCAGTAGAAGTTTACTATAATGCTTTAAAAACTGTAGATGAAAATATGGATGCTCTTCATAGATATGTTAGAATTAAGAAAAAACTTCTTAACTTAGAAGAAATTCATATGTATGATTTATATGTTCCAGTTATAGAATGCAAAAAAGAACATTTAGAGTATAAGGATGCCATAAGTTTAGTTGAAGAAGGATTAAAACCTTTAGGAAAAGAATATTTAGACATATTCAATGAAGGAATAAATGAAGGTTGGATAGATGTATATGAAAATAAAGGAAAGAGAAGTGGAGCTTATTCATGGGGATCCTATGATACTATGCCATATGTATTATTAAACTATAATTATGAGTTAAATGATGCATCAACTTTAGCTCATGAAATGGGTCATTCAATACATTCTTATTATACTAGAAAGACTCAACCTTATATTTATGGAGATTATAGTCTTTTCTGTGCAGAAGTTGCTTCAACAACAAATGAAATTTTACTTATACATCATTTAATAGAGAAAGAAACTGATAAAAATAAAAAATTATATCTAATAAATCAAGAGTTAGAGCAAATAAGAACAACTGTCTTTAGACAATTAATGTTTGCAGAATTTGAGTTAAAAACTCATGAAGCTATTGAAAATGGAGAATCTCTTACATCAGAAGTTTTATGTAAGATGTGGAAAGATATAAACATTAAATATTTTGGTAAAGATATGAATGTAGATGAAGAAATATCTATAGAATGGGCTAGAATACCTCATTTTTATTCTGATTTCTATGTATATCAATATGCTACAGGCTATGCAGCTGCATCTTCCTTTGCAAATTCAATTCTTTCAAAAGGAGAAGAGGCTGTTGAAAAATACAAAGGTTTCTTAAAGGCTGGAGGATCAATGTATCCTATAGATACATTAAAAATGGCTGGAGTAGATATGACAACATCTAAGCCTCTTAAAGATACCTTAGATAGATTTAATGAGCTTTTAGATATGTTGGAAGAAATTATTTAGAAGATTGAGGAGAGGCAATGAGTAAATTTGAGCAAGATTATTTCAACTTACTTATAAATAATTATGGTTTTTATGTAGAAGACTTAAAAGGAGAACAGGATAAAGAACTATGGATAGCTTTAAAGACAGTTAAAGATGATGGAAAATATGCAGTTATAATATCTAAGTCTTATGAAGAGGAAGAAAATTTAAAAATTGCAGAAGATTATTTAAAAAGCTTAGGTAAGTCATATTCTCTTCATAATATAATTCTTTATAAAAGCTATGATAGGGATGAAAAAAAGGATGAAGACTTTTCTATAGATGAGAATTGTCATAGAGTAATTGTTGATGTTCAGAAAAGAGAAGTTTTAAAAAGTGATAGGAGCTCTGAGCCTCTAGCAAAAATATTAGAATTTTTATTAAAAAAGAAAGAAGAACCAAAGGTTCCTTGGTATAAAAAATTAAGATGTGGAAAAGTTACAGGAATATTGATTGGTTTAAATATTTTAGCTTTTCTAGTTTGTCTTATTGTAGCTACTGCTTTAGGTGCTGGATTCTTCAGAAATATAGTAGAGATGAATCCACAAATTCTATATTGGATGGGTGCTAAGCATAATAATGCAATAATATTCCACGGAGAATATTATAGATTAGTAACCTCTATGTTTTTGCATGGTGGAATAGTACATCTTTTATTTAATATGTATGCTCTATATATATTAGGAGATTTCATAGAAAGGATTTATGGAGCGAAAAAATATTTAGCTATCTATTTTGTTTCAGGAATAGTAGCAAGTATATTTAGCTTATACTTTTCACCAGTTATGGGAGTTGGAGCTTCAGGAGCTATATTTGGACTTTTAGGGGCAGCTTTAGTTTTTGCTTATAATGAAAAAGATAGAATTGGTAAAGCCTTAGTAACTAATATAATAGTTATTATATTGCTTAATGTATTTATCGGTCTATCAATGTCTAATATAGATATATCTGCTCATTTTGGCGGATTCATAGCAGGAGCTATTTTAGGACTTTTCTTCCATAATTATAAAATAATAAGAAAATAAAAAAATTCCTCTGTTTTAAATAAGGCAGAGGAGTTTTTTTACCTTCAAAATTAAGAATAAATACTATATACTAAAAGATGGATAATTATTAAATAATAAGGGGAGAAGTATTTTGCAAATTTCAAATGTAGATATAAAATTAAATTCAGATGACCTAATGAGCTTTATTAATGATTTTGTGAAAATTAAAGGTTTAGAAATAAAAAGCTTAAAAATAAACAATAGTATAGAAGTGGAAGGCGTATTCAAAAAGGTTCTTGCTTTAGGTTTTAAGGCAACCTTGGATATTTTAGGAGTAGAAGGGGATAATCTTGTTATAGAATTTTCAAAAGCTAAACTTATGAGTGTTGGAATTTTAAAGCCTTTTAGAAAAATAGGTCTAAAGATAGCTTTAAAAGGTTTTAAAAATCAGGGGATATTAGTTAAAGAGGATAAAATACTTGTAGGTTATAAGAAAATACTAGGTAATATACCTTTCTTAAATTTAGATTTTAAGGAATTAAAAATTCAAGGAGAGGTTTTAAATATTGGCTTAGAAAAAATAGATGTAGAGCTTTCAAAGATTAAGGAACCTATTTTAGAAATAGAAGTAAGAGATGATATTGAAGAAGAGGAAAAGACAGATGATTACATAATGAGCATTGATGTACAAAAAGTTGAGGACATGTATACAAGTAGTAGAGAGTATTTGGTTAATCATATTCCAGAGAAAGCTAAAGATTATAAGGATTATATTATGTTCTTACCAGATATAGTAGCTTTAATATTTAGACTTTTAAAAGATAATAGAGTTCCTATGAAGACTAAGGCTGTAGTAGGTGCCTCTTTAGGATATGTAGTTTGTCCATTTGATATATTACCAGATAAAATACCTTTTGTAGGTGCCTTAGATGATTTAAGTGTAATTTTCTTTGCTTTAAATAGAATAATAAATGATGTAGACATAAATGTTATATTAGAAAATTGGCAAGGAGAAAATGAATTTGTAGTTATTTTAAGAAAGACTGTAGAATTCTTTAGTGGATTTACAGGTGCTAATAATTTAGATAATATATATGAAGTCATAGATGTAATAACTAATTAAAAAAGGAGTAAAATAATGGCTAAAAAATATTATGCTATAGCAAAAGGAAAATCAGGAATTCCTAAGATTGTTGAGACTTGGCCAGAATGCCAAAAAGAAGTAATAGGATGTAAAGGTGCTAAGTACAAAAGTTTCACTTCAAAGGAAGAGGCAGAAAAGTTTATTTCTATTCATGAAAATGGAGGAAGCTTTGAGGAAGTTAAAGGAAATGAAGAGGTTAAGGATGATTTAATTTATATTTACGTAGATGGTAGCTTTATGGTTTCTAAAGAAAATTATTCTTATGGCTTCTTAGTAGTAAA
Source organism: Clostridium sp. 16K-1-R1 (assembly GCF_023921145.1). Taxonomy (NCBI): domain Bacteria; kingdom Bacillati; phylum Bacillota; class Clostridia; order Eubacteriales; family Clostridiaceae; genus Clostridium; species Clostridium sp. 16K-1-R1. The sequence goes on along the minus strand of NZ_CP046515.1, from coordinate 1,929,528 downwards.
AAATGATGAAATATTATATGAAGATAATGGTGTTGGATATGATAAAGAAGCAATAGCTCTAAGAAACGTATCAGGAGAAGTTGAAGGGGCTATGAAGGCAATTGAATATGCCATAGAAAATGGATATAAGGATATAGTTCTTTGTTATGATTATCAAGGAATTGAGAGCTGGGCTTTAGGAACTTGGAAAAGAAATAATAGAATAACTCAAAATTATAATGAGTTTATGCAAGAAAAATTTAAACTAATAAAGGTTAGATTTAAAAAAATAAAAGGACACAGCGGAAATAAATTTAATGATAGGGCAGATATACTTGCCAAAAAAGCATTAGAAAGTCTTTAATGCTATGAATTACCTCTAATAAAAATGTTTTAATTAGACAAACTAAATATGAAATCATTATTAAAAGAGGTGATTATTATGGCAAAAAAATTAATGACTACTTTAGCCATAGGTGCTATTGGAGCAGCTGTTGGTATGATGGTAACTCCAAATTTAGACAGAAAAACTCAAAGAGCTCTTAAAAAGGCTTCAAGAAGAATGATTGATGCAGCGGGCGAAAGTATGGGATGGATGGAATAACTTATAAAAAGCAGCTTAAGGCTGCTTTTTTTGTATATATATAGAAATTTTTTTATTATGTAGAGAAATTTTCAATTATAATATATAATATTTTTAAAGAATAAGTATATATATTAAAAAATTAAAGATATAAGTTATTAAAATTAAAGTATATGATTAAAAAATGTTAAAAAATGCACAAACATATAGATTTTTTTACAAAAATACTGAATAATTGACATTAAAACCTAAATTTATGATATAATTTAATTGGTTATGGATGTTAAAATAATAACAGTAAGAGGATGATTTAAGCTATGGAAATATTATCATTGGGAGAAAAAATAAAAAGAAGAAGAAAAGAATTAAATATGACTCTTAAGGAATTAGCGGGGGAGAGAATAACACCAGGACAAATCAGTTTAGTAGAGTCAGGGAGATCAAATCCTTCAATGGATCTTTTAGAGTATATTGCAATCACGCTAAATACTTCCGTTGAATATTTAATGGAAACGGAAAAAACACAAGCTGAAAAGATATGTTTATATTACGAGCAAATAGCAGAAAGTGCTATTTTAAATGATGATATAAAAAAGGGTGAGAAATTTATAGAATATGCAATATATTATGCTGATAAGTATGACCTAATATATAGAAAAGCTAAAAACTTAGCATTAAAGGCTGAGATGTATTTAAAAAGCGAAGAATACGTTTTAGCTCAACAATATTTCTTATCTGCAAATATGTTGTTTTTACAAATAAACAGTAATATAGATATGGTAAAAACATACTTGAATATAGCAAAAATAAGCTTACATTCAAAAGCATATTATTCAGCTAATTCATACTTAAAAGAAGCTGAAAAGATATACATAAATAATAAATTAACTGAAGATTTACTTCTAGGAGAAATATATTATTTAATATCAAAAACATACTTCTTTATTGAAAATATACAAAAGGCAATCAATTTTGCATTTTTAGCAAAAAGCGAATTTGAAAAAGTTTACAACAAGAAAGCTTATGCTAAGAGTTTGGAATTACTAGCAGAAGAGCATGCTAAAGTTGGTGATTTAGAAAGTGCAATAGCATACTCAAAGCAAAGTCTTAACGTTTATAAAGAATTAGAACAATTAGATAAAATAAGTTCAATAGAAGATTCTTTAGGAAAATTATTCTTTGAATTTGACAATATAGAAGAGTCCTTTGAACATTATAATAGAGCTATAAAAATAAGAGAAGAAAACACTGATTCTAAACTTTTAGATACTTTATTTAATTTATGTGAAAATCATATTAAGACAAAAAATATGAATAAATGCATAGAAATTCTTAATGAAATAAAAAATAAATTAAATGTAAGTGATGTTAATAGATTAATAGAATATAAGATTCTGACTTTTAGAATAGAAGTCTTACAAAACAATATAAAAGAAGCAGAAAATATTTTATTAGATACACTTGAAATTGCTAAGAGAAATGATATGAAAAAGAAAGAAGCAGATATCTCCATAAGACTAGGTAAATTCTACTTAGAGCTTAAGAGAGATTATGAAGCGGCTAAATACTTAGACAAGGGTATAAATAACCTGAAAAATTTAGGTGTAATTAAAAGTTAAGGTATAGGTGAGAGTGATGGATTTTTTATCTACTGGGGAGAAAATAAAAAGAGCTAGAATATATAAAGGTTTAACATTAAAGCAACTTTGTGAAGATGATATATCTATATCTAGAATGAGCTGTATAGAGAATGGAAAAGTAAAAGCAGATAAATGGGTGCTAGAGTTAGTTGCTAAAAGATTAGATTTAGATTTAGAGTATCTTTTATGTGATGATATAACACAACTAAATAATTCTATTGATAAGTATATTCAAAAGAAAGTCTTAACTGAAAGTGAAGCTGATGAGATAAAAGAGTACTTAGAATATTCTTTAAGCAAAGAATATGAAGATATTTCTGCAAAACTTATGCATATTTTATTTATAAATTATACTAATATTAGGGAATTTAAAAAAGCAAAAGATTTATTAAACGAGTATTCAAACATATACGAAAGCAATAAAGAGAGCAAAAGATTATATTATGAGGATTTAGCTTTATACTTTACAGTAAGAAAGAATTTTGCAGATGCAATAACATATTATAACATGCTTTTAGATTTCCTATTAAAAGATGGAATAGAAAAAAATAATGAGCTTTATATAAAAAATGCTACAGCTTTAGCAATATGTAATTACAGAGTTGGTAATATAGAGAAAAGTAGAGAAATAATAAAAGATATTTTCTCTATTCATGGAATTGATCTTAATAGTAAGTGCTTAGGGGAAGCCCAAGGAATTTTAGCTATTTTAGCACTTCTAGAAGGAAATAGTGAAGAGTTTGAAAGAAATTATACTTATTATAAAGAAAAGATAGATTGTAATTCTTACAACTGGAAAAGAATAAATAGTCTTATTATTGATGCTTTCTTAAAATGCGGAAAATATGAAGAAGCCCAAAAGCTTACTGAAGAATCTATAGAACAGGTTAATAAGGAAGATAAAATAGGGTATATAGAACTTTTATTATTTATAATAAATGTTTACAATGCTAATGGATGTATAGAAAGTGTTAAGGAATATTGTGAATTATCACTAGAATTAGCAATAAATAAAAATAATATGTTCTTTATAGAGAGAAGTTATTATTTTAAAGCAGAATTAAGTAAAAACGAGAGAAATGATATGCAATGGGAAATGTATATGAATTTAGCAACAGATCTTTTACTTAAATTTGGTACATATGAAGAGAAAAGAGAAAGATATTTAGAAATGGCTGATCTTTATCACTATTTAGATGATACTAATGAAGCTTTAAAATATTTAAGTTTTGCTATAAAAGAAGTGGATAATTTATATTAATATAGAATTAAGGAATTATATTAAATTAACTTTTTATACGCTTTACAAACACTATGAAGAGAATATCTAGTAATTCTCGGAATATGTTTGTAAAGTGTATTACTAATTTTGATGTAACTACTTAATTTTATTTTAAAATGAAAGAAGAGCTAGAATTTAACATTCTAGCTCTTTTCATATATATTTAATCTCTATAAAATAAGTCCATTGTTTGTTGTAAAAAACTTAATTTGCAATTAAAACAATTTAAATTAATCGGTCTAAAAAACTTTTTTAGCCTTGCCATAAAAAATACCTTCTTTCATATCTTCTCTTTTCTTCTATATTTATATTATATACCTATTTCCTTAATAAAATAATTTGCATGTATGTTAAAAAAAATGTACAAATGTAAGGAAAGTTTTTAAGGAAAATATTTGAAAAAGGCAAAAAAGTACTCTTTTTTCATGGTTATTATACAATATTAAACTTTTTTTAGTATAAATAGTTCTGCACAATATCCTTGAAGAGTTGTTTGTATATTTAAAATAGTATTTTTTTTGGCGTACTTAAATTCTATTTTAGGATAGGAAGCTTGGAATAATATATCCTTTTCTGCTTTTCTTAATCTTTTAGGTTTTCCCATGGAAAGCCAGTAATTAAATGAAGAGCCAAAGTTCTCCCCTATGGTGTATTTAGTTATTCTAACATCGCTATCTAAATCAAGTAAGTTTAAGGAAAGTTTTTTATCTACCAAGTCTTTAACCCCTCTTAACTTAGTAAAGTTTTTAAAATCTATAAGGGAATCAATTTCATCATTATAGGTATATACAAGAAGTTGATATTCATCCTCTGACTTAGTTAGTATATATCCATCTCCCTTATAAAGAAGTGTGTCTCCTAGTTTGCTTAAAAAATAGTAAGCATAATAAGAGGGTTTTTTAATTCCTTTATCATTTACCATTGCTGGATAGCCAAAGAAAACTTCATTTGTAATGTCAATTTGTCTATCTAAGGCATCAAAGGCTTTTATAAAGTTTAATTTGCTTCCTGAGCTTACAGTATTATGAATTATAAATGGAAGCATATAAGCTGTGTCATATATTAAATCTATTTTATTGTTTGGAGTATAAAGTTCATTTACTAAATTTAAATCCTTAGATTCAAACAATTCAATTAAAGAATTCTTTAGATCCTCATTAAATGTAGAGGTAAATTGGAATTTTAAATCTGTTAATTCAAAACTTTCTACCTCGCTAAAAAAGTCTATGAAGGATTTTATAACATCTAAGAAATTATCCTTAGAATATCCAGAATCATCTAGGACTATTAAAGGGATTAAATCTAATGAAGATATATATTCAAAAATATCAAAGGTTCTAGTCCAGTTAAAGAATTTTGAACCAGGGAATATGCCCATATCTGATGAAAATACATGTAGAAGTCTTATATAGTTATACCCTATATGATCTTGAAGATCTTCAACAATATCTTGGTTATCTTCTAATAATAAGTCAAAGGCATCTCCTACATTAAGAACTTCTTTAAAGTATTTATTAAATTCAGTGCCTTCAGTATTCATATTAAAAGTAAGCTTATGAATCTTATCTTCATAATTAAATCTTGGATAATCATCTAAGTAATAAGAAAGTTCCTCAAGACTATCACCTAAGGGATAGTATGTTATTTCTTTTTGTTTATTATATTCCTCTTCACTTATTTTATGTTTTTTTCTAAATTGAAGAGGAGTGCAATTATAATAGGCCTTAAAATGTTTATTAAAATAACGAGTATGAGAAAAGCCTATTTCATAGGATATTTCAGATAAGGACTTATCAGTATCTAAAAGAAGTTTTACTGATTCTTCAACTCTAGTTAAGTTTAGAAGGTCTGTAAAGCTTAGTCCTGTTGCATATTTTATTTCATGGGAAAGATAGTGAGTACTAAGAAACTCAGTATTAGCAATATCCTTTAAGGTTATATTCTTATTGTAGTTATTATATATATACTTAGAAATTCTATGGTACCTTTCTAGGAGCATATTATTCTCATGAATTTCATCATTATCATATAAAAGATAGTGGAAATTATTTAAAAGGTGGAATAAAAGCTCTACTAGGGATTTTTCTATATATTTATCATAATCATCTACTTTTTGAGCTTCTTCACATAATATAATGGATAAAAATACTCTAAGTTTATCGTAAGATTCATCACTTTGAGCACCTTCATCAGAGGTGTTAGTATAGAAAAACATATTTTCTATATCGCTATAGTATTTTTCAAAAAAGTGTGGATCTATTTTAAATATTAAAACTCTGTTATCCTTATTAGAATAAATTCTATGAGTTTGTTCTGTGTTTACTATTTCAATTTCATCTTCTTGTATTTCATAACTGTCAGTATCTATATCTACTTTTATGCTGCCCTTAAGAACATAAAGTATTTCTATTGCATCATGCCAATGCAAGGGGTAGTTTTTTATGTTTACATAAGATATGGTTACAGGTATGTCTGAAGGGAAATTAACATATTCTTTTCTCACTTAAAAAACTCCTTTATATAATAGGATTAAACTAAATTCTAAATAGTATTATTTATATAAAATTTAGTTGAATTTATTTAATAAAATTAATTCTTAAAAAGATTTTTATATTAATAAGCTATTAATTACTGTAATTTTAAATAAATTCGCTTTTATTAATATTATATCCTAATAAATTTTAAAAATAAAATTTGTTAAATAATGTTATAGGGTCAGTTGATAAAAATAATAGGATGATTTAATATTAAAAGTGGTGATTACTTTGAATTATGTTTATATTTTAAAATGTAAAGATGAATCTTTATATACTGGATGGACTAATAATTTAGAAAAAAGAATAAAAGCACATAATAATGGATGTGGAGCTAAATATACTAGAGGAAGAGGGCCAGTAAAACTTGTTTATTTTGAATCTTTTGAGAATAAAAGAGAAGCTCAAAGTAGAGAGTATTATATAAAGAAACTTACAAGAAATCAGAAGTTACAATTAATAAGTAGCAAAAGTATTAAGGAGGAAAATTATGAAAAAGAAATTAACCTATGATATTTATTTTGAAATTATTTTTTATATTTTACTTGTAGCATATTTAATCTATGGAATAATAAATAAAGATTTGATTTTATTATATTCAACAGGTTTAACCTTTATAACCTTAATTTTACCTAGACTTATATGTAAGGTTGCAAAAATAAAATTATCTCCATTTTTAAATTTTATAATTGTAGGCTTTATATTTATTTCAATGTTTTTAGCTAAGGTAAATAATTTTTATGCAATACCACACTGGGACACTTTTTTACATACTGTATCAGGAATATTAACCTTTATACTTGGTTATATGTTATTTTTATATCTTAATAATTACAAAACTGACAATGTAAATTCTTTAGTTATAGCTATTTTTTCTATGATATTTGGAATTGCTTGCACAGCAGTATGGGAAATGTGGGAGTTCTTTACTGATCAAACCTTTGGATTAACTGCTCAAATAAGTTTATTTGATACTATGAAAGATATAATAACAGGAAGTATATTCCCTATAATTTTAGCTCCATCTTTAAATAAGTTTTTAAAGGGGAAAAAGAATAGATTATTTCAAGATTTAACAGACTTTATGAGAGAAAACAATAAAAGAAAATAGAGTTAAGAAGAGTATGATTTATCAAAAGAACTAAGTTACAAGTCTTAGTTTTGATACATCATATTTTTTATACTAAAAAATATTGATTTATTATTAATTAATTATGGATAAAAAGTTAAAAATAAATTTTTTCTTCTTTTATTATAGTGATTAAGGCTTTTTTATTTTAGAATCTAAGTGAAGACTTTTAAGTGGGGAGGCTTTAACATGTTTAGGGAAGAATTTAGTAATGTTATTAGTGCAGGCAGAGGAAAGATTAATCTGCTAAATAATAGTAAGGGACGTTATTTAGTATATGCTATGCTTGCTGGACTTTACGTAAGTTTTGGTATAATGCTAGCATTTACCATAGGAGGAATATTAGATAGTGCTAATTCTCCAAGCACTAAAATAATAATGGGAGCATCTTTTGGTGTAGCCTTGAGTTTAGTGGTTTTTGCAGGATCAGAACTTTTTACAGGAAATAATTTTGTAATGACTATAGGAATTCTAAACAAAGAGGTAACATTTAAAGAATGCGGAAAAGTATGGGGACTAGCTTACGTTGGCAATTTTTTAGGGTCTATAATAGCTGCTTTAGGTTTTATAGGGGCAGGATTAACTACAGGTAGTGTAAGTGATTTTATGATTAAAACTGCGGAAATAAAAATAAGCTTGCCACCAGAGCAATTATTCATAAGAGGAATATTCTGTAATATATTAGTATGCTTAGCTGTATGGTGTACCTTTAGATTAAAAACAGAAACATCAAAGTTAATAATGATATTCTGGTGTCTTTTTGCCTTTGTAACATCTGGTTTTGAACACAGCATTGCAAATATGAGCTTATTATTAATAGGAGTTATATTAACAAAGGGAGCTACTATAACAGTAGCAGGAAGTTTATATAATCTATTTTTTGTTACATTAGGAAATATACTAGGTGGTGTTCTTTTAGGGGTAACCTACCATTATATATCTAATAAAAAAGTAGAAAATAAAAAACTAGTTCATATTCAAAAATAGCTTTTTATAAAACTTACAAAGATTATGAAGAGGATTCTATTAATTCTCAGAATAAGTTTGTAAGTTTTTTTATTATATTTTCATAAAATCCTATTTTATATTTTTCTTTTAAATGTTAAAAATATAATTATACAAGTTCTATTATTTAATGAAATTTTGTGTTAAATTAGATTATATTGTGTTTGAATAATAAGATTTTTATAGAGTAGGAGAGATTATGAAAGCATTAAGTAGTGATAAATTAAAAGGTATAAGTTTCTTTTCGGGACTTAATGATGAAACCTTAAAATATATAGAGAAAAATTCTAAAGTTTTAAAAAAGAAAAAGGGAGAGCATATTTTTAGAGATAAAGATAAGGTTCAGGATATTTTTATTGTTTTAAAAGGAAAAGTAACCCTATATAAGATGAATGAATATGGGCAAAAGAGAATAGTTTACATACTTGGAGAGGAAAGCTTTTTAAATGAAGTAATAGTTGATGATTTGCCTGCCTCAATAAATGGAGAAGCTTTTGAAAACTCAATAATACTGAGTATAGACAAAAATAAATTATTAAATATAATGAGCCAAGATTTTGAGCTTACAAAGATTGTTTTAAATGAAATGAGTAAAAAGGTAAGAAGATTATATAGGCAAATGAAAAATGTAACTCCAATAAAATTAGAAAAAAGAGTAGCAGCAAAGCTTTGGAAATTAAGCAAGGATTATGGGAAAGAATTGCCAGAGGGGACACTTATTGATTTAGATATAAGCATAACTTACTTAGCAGATATGTTTGGTTCTCCAAGGGAAAGTGTATCTAGAGCTATTAAAACTTTAAGAGATGAAAATTTAATAATAAAAGAAAATAAAAAGATAATAGTACCTGATAGAGAAAGAATTGCTGCATATTTTAAATCATTAATATAAATAAGCTTTAGAAATTAAAAGCTATAAGGGGTTATTTATTTTTTTGTTTTGTAATTTAAGAATTTTTACAGTGTAACAAAAATCACATACTCAATAAAACTTTATTCTTATAATAGACTTTGTTAAATTCTTAATTATTAAAACATTATAAACAAATGAAGGGAAAAAACTTTCATTATTATAATCTATTAGAATTTATTTAATTTCAAAATAAAGTTAAATTTAAGAGGTGTTTTATTATGGGTTTAAGGCTTACAAAAGACAATTTTGATAAGATAATAGACTGTTTAAAAAAAGAATATAAGATATACGCTCCTAAAGTTATGGAAGGTAAAGGAAGATTTTCAGATACTGACATGACAAGATATGGAGAAATAGATTCTATAAATGATATTGAGTTTTCAAAGAAGTCAGATTTCTCATATAAAGAAGTTTTACTTCCAATAACTCAAACTTTATTCTTCTTTACTGAAGATAAATTTAGTGAAGCAAGTGTAGAGGAAAAGAATATATTAATTTTCTTAAGAAGCTGTGATATGCATTCCTTAAGAAGAATTGATGATATATACTTAAGAAATGGTTTTGAAGATCCTTACTACAAAAAACTAAGAGAAAAAGCTAAGTTTATAGTAATGGGATGTGAAAATAGCTTTGATAATTGTTTCTGTGTAAGCATGGGAACTAATAAAACAGATGAATATTCAGCATATATAGGATTAGATAATGATGAAGTTTTATTAGATATAAAAGATGAAGAGTTATCAAAAATCTTTGAAGCAGTAGAAAGTAATAAAGAAGAAGTTTCACCAAAGTTTGTAGAAGAAAATGAAACTAAGGTTGAAGTTCCAGAGGGAATTGATTTAAACATAATAAAATCAACTGTATGGAATGAATACTCAGAAAGATGTATAGCTTGTGGAAGATGTAACTTTGTATGTCCAACATGTACTTGTTTCACTATGCAAGATGTATTCTACAAAGATAATGAAAATGCAGGTGAAAGAAGAAGAGTTTGGGCTTCATGTCAAGTAGATGGATATACAGATATGGCTGGTGGACATAGCTTTAGAAAAGATAAAGGTCAAAGAATGAGATTTAAAGTTATGCACAAAGTATATGACTACAAAAAGAGATGGGGATACCATATGTGTGTTGGATGTGGTAGATGTGATGATATCTGTCCAGAGTACATATCTTTTTCAGAATGTGTAAATAAACTTAAAGATGCTGTAGAAGAGGTGAAAGATAATGCATAATGAATATACTCCTTTTATATCAAAAATATTAAACGTAAAAAAACATACTGACATAGAATATACTTTTAGAATGGAATTTAAAGGTGATGTTAAGCCAGGACAATTCTTTGAAGTTTCTCTTCCAAAGTTTGGAGAGGCTCCAATATCAGTAAGTGGTATAGGAGAAGACTATGTGGAACTTACAATAAGAAGAGTTGGAGTAGTAACAAATGAAATATTTGAAAAATACGAAGGAGATAAACTTTTCTTAAGAGGACCTTATGGTAATGGCTTTGATGTTAATAATTATAAAGGAAAAGAAGTTATAGTTGTTGCTGGAGGAACTGGACTTTCACCAGTTAAAGGAATAGTAGATTATTTCTCACAAAATCCACAAGATGCAGAAAGCTTTACTCTTATAAGTGGATTTAAAGGACCAAAGGATATTCTTTTCAAAGATGACATGAAAGAATGGGAAAAGAATATGAATATGATCATAACTGTTGACTCTGCTGAAGAAGGTTATGAAGGAAATACAGGACTTGTAACTAAGTACATTCCTGAATTAGAAATAAAAGATATGGATAATGTTCAAGTTATAGTTGTTGGTCCTCCAATGATGATGAAGTTTACAGTTTTAGAATTCTTAAAAAGAGGAATTAAAGAAGAAAATATTTGGATATCTCAAGAAAGAAAAATGTGTTGTGGATTAGGTAAATGCGGACACTGTAAGATAGATGACACATACATATGCTTAGATGGACCAGTATTCAACTACACTAAGGGTAAACTTTTAATAGATTAGGAGGAAAAGGACTATGTCTTTAGATATAAATACTAAAAAACTTAAGAAGAACGCTTTTAGGGTAACTAAAAGAAGAGGATATACAGCATCAAGAATAAGAGTTCCAGGTGGACACTTAGATGCTAAGTTATTACTTAACATTCAAGAAATAGCTGATACTTATGGAGATGGTACAGTTCATATCACTACTAGACAAGGTTTTGAAATACCAGGAATAGATATGAAAGATATACCAGAAGTAAATAAAAAGCTTCAACCTATTATAGAAGCTTTAGAAATAAATCAAGAAAATCCAGGAGATGGATACAATGCAGCAGGAACAAGAAACGTTTCAGCATGTATAGGAAATAATGTTTGTCCATTTGCTAATTACAATACAACAAATTTTGCTAAGAAAATAGAAAAAGCAATATTCCCAAATGATTTACACTTCAAAATAGCTTTAACTGGCTGTCCAAATGATTGTATTAAGGCTAGAATGCATGACTTTGGTATTATAGGTATGACAGAGCCACAATATGAAAGAAATAGATGTGTATCTTGTGGAGCATGTGTTAGAGCTTGTAAAAAGAAAGCTACAGGAGCTTTAAGTTTTGAAAACTTCAAAGTAGTTAGAGATGGAAGCAAATGTATTGGTTGTGGAGAATGTGTTATGAATTGCCCAACAAATGCATGGACAAGAAGTAAAGAAAAATACTACAGATTAGCTATAATGGGTAGAACAGGAAAGAAAAATCCAAGATTAGCAGAAGATTTTATCCTTTGGGTAGATGAGGATAGCATCATAAAAATAATCTTAAATACTTATAAATATGTTACAGAATATATTGCTAAAGATGCTCCAGGTGGAAAAGAGCACATTGGATACATAATAGACAGAACTGGATTTATGGAATTCAAGAAGTGGGCTTTAGAAGGAGTAACTTTATCTGAAAAAGCATTAATGAAAAACAATGTTTATTGGAGCGGAATACATTATACAAACGGATTTTAATAAAGGTCTAGACTTTTATTAAAATGAGTATTGATTTTAGATAGACCATAAGATCTAGCTTAATTTCGCAAAGTATTGCTATGATCTGCTTCAGAATAATAGCTAAAGCTTTTAAACTCGCTAAGACTCAAACAAAAAAGCTTCTTAACGTTATTATTCTTCTGCATATGATTCAATACTAAATGCTTATTAAGATGGTCTTAAGGTTCTATGTAAAAGTAAGCATTAGTTTAATCAGCGTCTAATAAAAAGCACTCTATTTATAGAGTGCTTTTATTTATATAAGTTATTAATTATAATAAATATGTATTTTTCATATAACTAATACAATTATTTCATTGGGCATATATAATTTTTATGATATTATAAAATAGAGTGTTTTAATAAAATTTTAACATATGATATAAAAACTTAGGAGGCAGTTCATGATAGGAGTTATAGGGGTTAAAAGGAATGTAGATATAGCAATAAGAGAAAAATTAGCCTTATATCCTAAAAAACATAAGAAATACGTAGGAGAATTATTAAATTCATTTAAAGAAGTTGTAATATTAAATACTTGTAATAGAACAGAGATTTATTTTAATTGCACTGAAGAGATTTCAGAGGATGAAATTTTTGATAAAATTTTTAATGTGTTCAATTGGAATGATGATTTGAAAAAATATATGTTTTTATCAAAGGAAAAGAGAGCAGTAACCCATCTTATGGAGGTTATTTGTGGCTTTCATTCAAGAATTTTAGGTGAAGATCAAATTCTAGGACAAATTAAAGATGCTTATAAAACAGCTATTTCAGATAATAGTATTTCATCAGAATTACAAAAGATGTTTGAAATAGCTATTGCTTGTGGTAAAAAGTTTAAAACAGAGTGTAAAATGTTTGAAGTTCCAGTTTCATCAGTATCAATATCAATAAATAGTGCCCTATTAAAAGGATGCAGAAAATTTATGGTATTAGGATATGGAGAAATTGGGAAGTTGGCAATTAAGCACCTTTTAAGTCATAAAGTAGAGTGTATTTATTTAATAGTAAGGGATAAGAGTAAGGCAAGTGATTTAGAGGGTGAAATTGTAGAAGTTTTAGATTTTAATGAAAAAAATCATGTTATAAATGAGGTTGATTGTATAGTTTCTTGTACAGCAGCACCTCATACAGTAGTGAGAAATGAAGATATAAAAACTGAAGGTGACATAATACATATATATGATTTAGCTGTTCCAAGAGATGTCGATAAGGAATTATCAGAAAAAGAGAGAGTAATCCTTAAGGATATAGATGAAATAAGTAAGATTGATGATAAGAATAAAAAAATAAGAAAAGAAAGAATGGAAGAGTATAAACATATAGTTGAAGAGAGCATAGAGGAATTTTTAAACTGGCTTAAAATAAGAGAAGTTTCAAGTAAAATAAGAAACATAAAAATAAGAGAAAATGAAATTTGTAGTGAAAGAATAAAGACTTTTTCTAATAAGGGAAATGGAGAAAATACTAAATTAGCAGAAAGAATGATAAAAAGTACAGCTGATGCTTATGTTAATAGGGCAATAGAACTTTTAAAAAGTGAAGCCTTAAAGGGAAGTGATAGTTCTTGTGCAGAAATAATAGAGAAGATATTTTTAACTTAGTACCAATAAACATTATAAGCAGTAAATTTCATGTTAAGGTCATAGGTGGAGGAAAAGCAGCCACCATAAAGGTTAAAGGATTATTAGAAAAAGGTTGTTATGTACATATTTTATCTAAGGAGTTTTCAAAGGAAATCTTAGATATTGAAAATAAAAATTTAAAACTTGAAAAGGGAAACTATTATAAAGAGTTTATAAAAGATGCTCATCTTATAATAATAGCTGTGGATGAAAGTTCTCTAGTACATAAAATAAGCAAGGATTGTGAGAAAGAATATAAACTATATTTAAATGCAGCTAATTATAAAGATGGTATGGTGGCTATTCCTTACAGTAGATGTTATGAAAATCTAGGCTTTAGTATAAGCAGTAAATTAGGATCGCCTAGAATAACTAGGGCTATAGGAGAAGAAGTATCAAATATTATTAAGGAAAATGACATATACTCAATTAAGGTAGCTAAAATTAGAGAAAAAGCTAAAAAAGAAGAGTTAAAGGATAATATAATAGAGGTTATTTCAAGTAAAGAGTTTAAAAATGCACTTTTAGAAAAAAGAGAATATGAATACTTAAAAAATCTTTTAGGAGAAGAATTAGCTAATTCATTAACTTTAGGATTAAAGTAATTATAACAGAATTTTTTATGAAAATATAAAAATAATCAAAATGCGAGGTTTGGATTAATGGAATTAATAATAGCGACTAGAAAAAGTAAGTTAGCACAAGTGCAAACTGAAAAAGTTATGGAACTTTTAAAGGAAAAAGAAAATGTAGATAGTAAGAAGCTTTTAGTTATGACAGAAGGTGATAGAAGACTAGATGTTTCATTAAATAAAATAGGTGGCAAGGGTTTATTTGTAAAGGAAATAGAATTAGCTCTTTTAAATAAAGAAGCTCATGGAGCAGTTCATAGTATGAAAGATGTTCCTTTTGAACTTCCTAGTGAATTTGAGCTTGTTGCAATGCCCGAAAGAGAAGATATAAGAGATGCCTTTGTATCTTTAAATGGATCAACTTTATCTAACTTAAGAAAAGGAGCTAGAATCGGAACTAGCAGTATAAGACGTGCAGAGCAGTTAAAGTTATTTAGAGATGATTTAGAGATTGTTCCAATTAGAGGAAATATTCAAACTAGAATAAAAAAAATAACTGAAGAAAATTTAGATGGAATAATTTTAGCGGCAGCAGGATTAAAAAGACTTGGTATGGAAGAGGTAATAAGTGATTATTTTGATCCAAAGGTATTTTTACCTGCTATTGGTCAAGGAGCTTTAGGAATAGAGTGCTTAAAAGGTGGAGAATTTAATGACTATTTTAAAGCTTTAGATAGCAAAGAAGTTAGAACTACTGTTGAGGCTGAAAGAAGTTTTATGAAGGTATTAAACGGAGGATGTCATAGCCTTATAGGTGCTTATTCAGAGGTTAAAGATAATGACTTATATATGATAGGTACATTTACTGTAAATAATAGAATAGTTAAAAAAGATATATTAGGAAATAAAGAAGATAATATATTATTAGGAAAAAAACTTGCAGAAAAAATATTAGGAGAGGTATAGGAGGAACTATGAGTAAAAAAGCATATATAATAGGGGCAGGTCCTGGAGATGAAGAGTTATTAACACTTAAAGCAATAAATGCATTACAAAAATGCACAGCTGTCTTATATGATAGATTAGTTGGAAACAATATACTTAATTACTTAAATGATGACTGTGAGATTTACTATTGTGGAAAAGAGCCAGGATGCCATTATAAAACACAGGAAGAGATAAATGAAAGTATAGTTGAACTTGCTAAAAAAGGTCATGTTGTTGGTAGAGTAAAAGGCGGAGATCCATATGTTTTTGGAAGAGGTGGAGAAGAAGTATTAGCCTTAGTAGAAGAAAACATACCTTTTGAAGTTATTCCAGGGGTTACTTCACCTATTTCTGTTTTGAATTATGCAGGAATACCAATAACACATAGAGGATTAGCACAGAGTTTTCATATTGTAACAGGAATGTCAGCAAGAACTTTAAATGTAAATTGGAAAGCACTATCAAAAGAAAATGGAACCTTAGTATTTATGATGGGACTTTCAAATTTAGAGACAATTGTTGAGAAACTTTTAGAAAATGGTAAAGATATAGAAACTCCTTGTGGAGTAGTAATGAGAGGAACAACTTCAAAGCAAAGAAAGGTTATTGGAACATTAGAAAATATATGTAAAAAGGTTAGAGAAGCTAAGTTAGAGTCACCTTGTATAATAGTTGTTGGAGATGTTGTCTCATTAAATGAAAAACTTTCATGGTATGAAAATTTACCTCTATTTGGAGCTAATATTTGCTTAACAAGATCTAAGGAACAATCTAAAGAGATTAAGTGGAAATTAAAAGAGTTAGGTGCAGAAGTAACAGAAATAAACTCTATAAAAATAAAAGAAACTGCAGAAAATTTAGATGAATATATTAATACTTTAGAAAAATATGATCATATAGTATTTACTTCAGTAAATGCTGTTAATATATTCTTTGATTATTTAGTAAAAAATAGAGTTGATATAAGAAAAATAAAAGCAGATTTTGCTGTACTAGGAAAAGCAACTAAAAAAGCTTTAATATCTAGAGGTATTGTGCCAAGCATAATGGCTCATTCATTTACAGCAGAAGGTTTATTTGAAGTTTTAAAAGATAATATTAAAGAAGGAGAAGAAGTATTAATTCCATGTTCTTCTTTAAGTAGAGAATATTTGTTTGATAATTTAGCTTCTTTAGGAGCAAAATGTCATAGAGTTAATATTTATGATACTGTATGCGGAGATGTTAAAAATCCAAGAGCTTTCAAGGAAGTTGATATGGTATTATACACAAGTCCTTCAACGGTTAAAAACATGATTGATATGATTGGACTTGAAGCTCTTAAAGAGAAAGTAAGCATAGCTATAGGACCTATAACCTTAAAAGCTTTAAATGAAAGTGGAATTGAAGGAAAAATGTGCAAAACACATTGTGGAGATGGATTTTTAAGTGAAATTGAGGGGATATGGCAAGAGGTTAAAAAATAAATTTGTGGTAAAATTAATTTTATAGGCAAATTACAAACAAATTAGGAGGAAAGATTATGATAAAGAGAGGAAGAAGACTTAGAATAAATAAGGAAATGAGAGACCTTGTTAGAGAAAATATTTTAACAGCAAATGATTTTATATTTCCTATATTTGTAGTTGAAGGAAACAACATAAAAAAGGAGATAAGTTCTCTACCAGGAAACTATCATGTATCTTTAGATAGATTAAATGAAATAGTTGATGAAGTGGTAGCTTTAAATATAAAAGGTGTAATCATATTTGGTCTTCCAGAACATAAAGATGCTTGTGGATCAGAGGCATATTCTGATAATGGAATTGTTCAAAAGGCTATTAGAAAATTAAGAGAAGATTATGAGAACTTATTAGTAATAACTGATGTTTGTATGTGTGAATATACTAGTCATGGTCATTGTGGAATAATAGAAGGAAAAGATGTAGATAATGACAAAACTTTAAGTTTCTTAGATAAAATAGCAGTTTCACACGCTAAGGCTGGTGCTCATATGGTAGCTCCTTCAGATATGATGGATGGAAGAATATTATCTATGAGAAATGCTTTAGATGAAGCTGGATTTGTTAATGTTGGAATAATGAGTTATTCTGCAAAATATTGCTCAGCTTTCTATGGACCTTTCAGAGAAGCTGCTAATTCAGCACCACAATTTGGAGATAGAAAAACTTATCAAATGGATCCTGCAAACTCAAGAGAAGCCATAAAAGAAGTAGAGCAAGACATAGAAGAGGGTGCAGATATAGTTATGGTTAAACCTGCCTTATCATATTTAGATATTGTTAAGGAAGTAAGAAATAAAGTAGATGTACCAGTTTGTGTTTATAATGTAAGTGGTGAATTTGCTATGGTTAAGGCAGCAGCTAAACTTGGACTTATAAATGAAAAACAAGTAGCTTTAGAAATGCTTTTATCAATGAAAAGAGCAGGGGCAGATATGATAATAACTTATTATGCTATAGAAGCTGCTAAATGGTTACAAGAATAGTTTAAGACTATAATATAATGAAAAAAATATTTGCTTAACAATCTTATAGTTAGGAGAATGAATATGGACAGAAATAAAGAAATATTTGAAGAATCAAAAAAATATATGCCAGGTGGGGTTAATAGTCCTGTAAGATCTTTTGGAAGTGTTGGAATAAATCCTCCAGTAATAAAAAGTGGTAAAGGAGCTATGATAAAGGACGAGAATGGAAATGAATATATTGACTTTGTTTTAGCTTGGGGACCAATGATATTAGGTCATTGTGACGAAGATGTAGTAGAAGCAATAAAGAAAACTTCAGAGGAAAGTATAGCCTTTGGTGCTTCAACAAAATTAGAATTAGACTTAGCTAAGCTTTTATGTGAAACATTAGACAATGTCGACATGATAAGAATGGTAAACTCAGGTACAGAGGCTACTATGAGTGCTGTAAAGTTAGCAAGAGGATACACAAAGAAAGATAAAATAATTAAGTTTGCAGGATGCTATCATGGACACTTTGATGGATTCTTAATAGAAGCTGGATCAGGAGTATTAACAGAAGGAATTCCAGGATGCTTAGGTGTTCCAGAGGAAAGTATAAAGAATACTTTAATAGGAATATACAATGATGAGAAGCAAGTTGAAGAATTATTTGAAAAGTACGGAAATGATATTGCTGGAATAATAATAGAGCCAGTTGCTGGAAATATGGGTGTTGTTAAATGTGATCCTAAGTTTATGAGAAAACTTAGAGAATTATGTGACAAATATGGAGCACTTCTTATATTTGATGAAGTTATGTGTGGATTTAGAGTAGCATATAAAGGAGCACAAACTTTATTTGATGTTAAGCCAGATTTAGTTACTTATGCTAAAATAATGGGTGGTGGACTACCTTGTGGAGCATATGGTGGAAGAAGAGAGATAATGGAAAACTTATCACCACTAGGTGGAGTTTACCAAGCTGGAACAATGTCAGGAAATCCAATAGTAATGAGTGCAGGACTTGCAACAGTTAAAAAACTTTATGAAAATCCATCATACTATAATCATATTGAAAAAATAGGATCAAAACTTGAAAAGGGAGTTCTTGAAATAGCAAAGAAAAAAGGTTTAGGTCTTGTTGTTAATAGACAAGGTGGCATGATGACTTTATTCTTTACTGATTTAAAAGAAGTTAAATGTTATGATGATGTAAAAACTTGTGATGGAGAAAGATTTAAGAGATACTTCTTACATATGTTAAACAAAGGATTTAATATACCACCATCACAATTTGAAGCAATGTTCTTAAGTGTAAAACATACAGAAGAACATATAGATAAATTCTTAGAAGCTTTTGAAAGTTTTGAAGGATAATAAAATTTAAAAAGTTTTAAATCAATGCTGATTTTTAGGTATATATTTAAGAAAAGACTTAATTTAATAGGAAGCTTTATTACAAATTTAATATACTTATATGTTTTTGTATTAGAAATTTTCTTCTTAATTAAGATATTTATATACCTATAAATCAGCTTTAATTTTATAATTGGAAATTTTAATTAGGTGGGGTATTTATGAGAGAAAGAGTTAGATTAAAAAAAGACAAAGAATGTGATGTTTTTGTAATGGGAGCTGGAATTGCAGGAATTATGGCAGCAATTGAAGCCTCTAATAATGGTCAAAAGGTAATAATCTCAAGTAGTTCAAATATCTTTTCAGGGTCAAGCTTTTATCCTGGTACATGGGGCTTAGGTTTAATAGGACCAGAGGATAGAAACGATGAAGAGGATTTAGCTAAGACAATTAAAGAAGTTGGGTGCAATGTTGTAGATGAGGAATTAGTAGAAACCTTTGTTAAAAATATTAATCCAAGTATAGATTTATTAAAAGAAATGGGTGTTAAGCTTAAAGAAGCTAATAATTCAGGAGAAAAAGAATTTATTCCATGTTTTGATCATAAAAATAGAAATTGGAATGGTATTTTATTTGAAAGTGCAAAAAAAGTTTTAGACCATAAGTTAAAGAGCAATGAAGTTTTGGAATATCCTTTTTCAGAGGTAATTGAAATAGTAAAGGAAGATAATAAGATTATAGGTGTAATACTTATTAACAGTTTAAATAAGCTTGAGTTTATAAAATGTAAAGCGCTTGTAATTGCCTCAGGAGGTATAGGTGGTTTATTTAAATATAGGTTAAATACTACAGATATAACAGGTATGGGACAAGCTTTAGCCTTAAAAGTTGGGTGTAACTTAACAAATATAGAATTTATGCAAATGATGCCGGGATATATAAAGCCCTGTCCAAAAACTATATTTAATGAGAAAACCTTTAAATATATAGAAGCTAAGAATGAAGATGGAGAAGATGTATTTAAAGGTATAGAAAACCTAAGAGAAAAGCTTGAAAAAAGATCAACTTATGGGCCTTTTACTTCAAGATTAGACTCTAAGGATATTGACTATGCTATATTTAAAGAGTTTATGAAAAATAAAAATGGAGTTACTGTTAGATATAAAGATAGTTTAAAGAATAATATGCCAGAGTTTATTGAAGTTTATTTTAAATGGTTAAAGGAAAATAAATATCTTACCCCAGATGATGAAATAAATATTGGAATATTCTTTCATGCAGCCAATGGAGGAATTAGCATAAATAAAAAAGCAGAAACAAAGGTAGATGGATTATTTGCAGCTGGAGAATGTACAGGTGGTATGCATGGTGCAGACAGAATAGGGGGATTATCTACAGCAAATGGTCTTGTTTTTGGTAAAATAGCTGGAGAAAGTGCTAGTAGATATGCTTCTAGTAAAAGTTTAAGTGAAAAAGAAGAAGTAGAATTTGCACTTTATGAAATAGAAGGAGCAGAGGAGCTTATTTTAGAAGTTCAAGAAATTATGTTTAAAAATGCAATGATAGAAAAAAGTGAAGTAGGTGTTAAAAATTCACTTTTAAAATTAGAGGAAATATCTAAGGGGTTTGTATATAAGAAAGAAGTAAATATGGAGAATTTAAGAAATTCATATAGACTAGAAAACAATATATTGTTATGCAAGGCTATATTAAAAGCAATTGACCTTAGAAAAGAAAGTAGAGGTTCTCATTATAGATATGATTATCCAAAGGCAAATAAAAACATGGATAAGATGATAATGGTGGAGTTAGGTGATGATATTAAAGCTTATTTTAAAGAAAATTAGAATTACTATAAATAATAAAATTCTAATAGATTATTAAGATAGCCTTTTATATCTAGAAATCAATATTATTTTGAAATAGTGGTTAATTAATATAATTTAAAGTTTTGTAATTTATTATTAATAAAAAATACAGTGTATTATCATACACTGTATTTTTCTACATTAAAGGAGATACTAATCTTATTATGGATTCTCCAATTCGTGATATAATAGATCGTTTTTCAAAACTTTCAAGGGTCACTTTAGTACACACCTTTAGGTCTTTAAAGAATTGCTCTTCCATAGATTTTGAAATAGCTTCATTATATATAAATATATTGCTTTCAAAGTTTAAAGAAAAGCTTCTTATATCCATGTTAGCTGTTCCTACACTACATATAGAAGAGTCTGCCACTATGGTTTTAGCGTGAAGAAAGCCCTTTTCATATAAGTAGATCTTTGCACCAGCATTTAATAAGGATTCAAAATAAGAGTTTGCTATCCATCCCATAAATTTATGATCAGGATTACCAGGTAGCATTATTTTTACATCAACTCCAGATAAGGCAGCAAGTCTTAAAGCTTCAAGCATAGGTTCATCAGGGACAAAATAAGGAGTTTGTATGAAAAGATTTTTCTTAGCTGAATTTATAATTTTAAAATATCCATTTTTTATTTGTTGTTCAGTATGGTCAGGACCAGAGGAAACTATTTGAGCTCCAATAATCTTCTTTGGCAAATCAGTTGAATGAGGATTTATAAAATATTTTTTTAAATCTATGTCTAAATCTGATTCATTAGCATAACTCCAATCTAAAAGGAATCTTCCTTCTAGATCATTAATAGCAAGGCCCTTTATTTTAGTATGAGTATCACGCCAATGACCAATATTTTTATCTTTTCCAAGATATTCATCACCTATATTAAATCCACCTAAAAAAGCTACTTTGCTATCTATAATAAGTATCTTTCTATGACTTCTATAGTTAATTCTTAAGTTTATATATTTGCAAAAGCCAGGAAAAAATATTTTAAAATCTCCACCAGCTGCCTTTAATTTATCTATATCTTTTTTGTGTATAGAGTTACCAATAGAATCTACTAGTAATTTTACTTCAACACCTTCTTTAGCTTTCTTAGTTAAGGCTTGTAAGATTTTTTTGCCTATTTCGTCGCTTTTAAAAATATAAAATTCCATATGAATAAATTTTTCGGCTTTATTTATTTCATCAATCATTTCTTCAAAAAGACTATTAGCATCAAAATATAAATCTATATCATTACGTTGAGTGTAGGTTGAGTTGTCATTATTAAAGTTCATCATTATTAAGTCTTTATATTTTAAAGAAATATTATCTAATTTGTAGTGAGACTTAAATGAATTTAAATATTTTTGTTTTGTCTTGTCATCTAGAATTTTTCTTTTAAAGTTTTTTTCACGGGTAATATTTTGACCAAATAAAATGTAGATTATAAATCCTAATATGGGTAGAAAGGTTAATATTAAAATCCAAGCCCAAGTAGTTTGGGGATTTCTTCTTTCAATGAAGATTATGGAAATGATAAATACAATATTTATTAAAAATATCATATTTATAAATAAATGCATAATAATTCCTCCTTTGTATTTAGAAAGGTTTATCAGTCTAAATTTTTTTAATATATATTAGACTGATAAACTAAAAATGTTACCTTATATATATTTGTTCTAAAAGTTCAATTATGTTGACTTTACAATTTTCAGGGGTAGAGGCTAATAGCTTTATTCCCTTATAGCTTATTCTAAGTTTACATTTGCTATTTTTAAGCTCACTAGCAAACTCTAATATGGAACTCTTATCTAAATCCATATTAAAGGAACTTAATATAGTAAGATAAAGATACTCTGTGTAAAGATGTTTATGACTTACATAATTTTCATAAGAATCTATGCCTTCACATAGGAATTTAACATAATCGTCTATATGATTAAATATTTCAGAAAGTTTATCCCTATAAATAAATTTTATAGAGTCAATTTCTAAGAATGCCTTATTTAAAGAAGATAAAATATCTTCTTTTATTATTGATACCTCTTCAGCTGAAAAAGTTAAATAAAGATTTAAATAGGAATCTCTATTAGAAAAAATAGTCTCTAAGTATCTTATAAAGGAATAAAAATCTTCTCTATTGTTACCAGGTTCTATTTGAAATAATATTTTAAAGAACAAGTTCCAATGAAAATCATAATTCATAGCATGGGCTAGTTTATTTCCAATTGAATTAGAAAATTCTGAGTCAAAACATAAGGGCTCAGCACCTATAGATAATTTGTTTTTAAAAGATATGGAATCCTTAAAAACTTCGTTTAATCTTACTGAGGTATTTACAAAAGTATTATAATATTCTTGAGAAGTATTACAATTATTTTTAGTAAATATGTAATCTATTATTATGTCACAGGCATTTCTAAAATCAACAGATATACCTAAATCATGTTTTACTTTAGAAGAGTATATATCATATATCATTTTAGAAAGTAAAATTTCAATACCTTCCTTCTTTAATCCAACCCCATTAGAATTATCCATATGAGAATTAACATGGTTAAATATAGTTAGAAGTTGATTATCGATTAAACATAAATTGTTTTTAATAGAATTAAGTATATTCTTATAAAATTTATCCCCTAAAATCATATTATAGTTTTTATATATTATCTTATGTTCAATTTCACCCCAAAAATTATTTACCATAGATTTTATTTGAAGTTCAAAATTAAACTTTTCTTCTTCATTTAGAATAAAACCATCTATTCTATATAATTCAAAACCATTTTTTTGTTTTAAGGGTTGATGTTCTCTAAGGTCTAAAAATATATTTGGATTTTGTGATGAGTAAGAAAATCCATCTTTATTAGTGCAATTAAATATTGTTCTTATAAATTTAAATATATGTTCCTCATCTTCTATAAATCTACATTCTATTCTGACACCTATTAAATCAGATAGGTTTCTAAATAAATCCGTAGGGGAATCATATTTTATGTAATAATTATGTCTTATTATTTTCTCTTTTAAACTAGAAGCTGATTTTACTCTAGTTGATATATTAAAAAATCCTTCACAAGAGTTCTCTAGTAGGGAGTAGAAAAAATCATCAAGCAGATTTGCACTATAGGCTAAATCTTTTTTCATCTCCTTAAGTAATTCTAAAGTACCTTTTGTAAATTCAAAAACTTTTAATTCCAAATTTAAAACACCGTCCTTGTTAGTTTATAAATAAAGTCAGTATATTTTAATAATACCAACATATAGTAAGTATAACAATAGAGGAATTTTAAATAATAATATATATAAGTGCTTTTATAAAAATGAATAATTTGTTAATAAAATCTCCTTAGAATTAAATATTAATTATATAAATGATTTATTAATAATAAATTATAAGAAAAAAACAGTAGTAATTAATAAATTCTGAAAGTGAAAAATAGACTTTGACTTTCTTTGACTTTTATAGTATTATAATTACATGAGATACAAAAAAGAGAATATTGAGGTGATAAAATGAATGCAGATAAAATGACATTAAGAGTACAACAAAGCTTAAATGATGCTTATGAAATAGCAGTTAAATATAATAATCAACAATTAGATATAATTCACTTATTTTCAGCATTAGTAAATCAAAAAGATGGTTTAATTCCTAATATATTTGAAAAAATGGGTGTTAATATAGATTCATTAAAAAGAGACATTCATGTTCAAATAGATAGAATGCCTAAGGTTTTAGGAGAAGCGGCACAATCATCAGGGGTTACTGCTACAAGAAGAATAAATGAAGTATTAATAAAGGCAGAAGAAATTTCAAAACAATTTGAAGATTCATATATAAGTGTTGAGCATGTAATGCTTGCAATGATAGATATAGATAAAAATGGAGCTGTAGGAGAAATTTTAAGAAAAAATAACATAACTAAAGATGGATTCCTAAAGGTTTTAAATGAAGTTAGAGGAAGTCAAAGAGTAGATTCACAAGATCCAGAAGGAACTTATGAAGCTTTAGATAAATACGGTACTAATTTAATAGAACTTGTAAAACAACATAAATTAGATCCTGTTATAGGAAGAGATGAAGAAATAAGAAGAGCTGTTAGAATTCTTTCAAGAAAAACTAAGAACAATCCAATACTAATAGGAGAACCTGGAGTTGGTAAAACTGCTATAGTTGAAGGATTAGCAGAAAGAATTGTAAGAGGAGATGTGCCAGAAGGACTAAAGGATAAGGTAATTATCTCATTAGATATGGGTGCATTAATAGCTGGTGCTAAATATAGAGGAGAATTTGAAGAAAGATTAAAAGCTGTTTTAAAAGAAGTTCAAAGTTCAGAAGGAAAAATACTTTTATTCATAGATGAAATTCATACAATTGTAGGCGCTGGTAAAACAGATGGTGCAATGGATGCAGGAAACTTAATTAAACCAATGCTTGCAAGAGGAGAACTTCATTGCATAGGAGCTACAACTTTTGATGAATATAGACAATATATAGAAAAGGATAAAGCTCTAGAAAGAAGATTCCAACCTGTAATAGTTGAAGAACCAACAGTTGAAGAAACTGTATCTATTTTAAGAGGATTAAAAGAAAGATTTGAAATTCACCATGGAATTAGAATCCATGACTCAGCAATAGTAGCTGCTGCAAAACTTTCTCATAGATATATTCAAGATAGATATTTACCAGATAAGGCTATAGATTTAATAGATGAAGCTGGTGCTATGATAAGAAGTGAAATAGATTCTCTTCCAACTGAATTGGATATTATAAGAAGAAAGATCTTAATGCTTGAAACTGAAAAGGAAGCTTTATCAAAAGAAAATGATGATGCATCTAAGGAAAGATTAGTTGCCTTAGAAAAAGAGCTTGCAGAGCTTCAAGATAAAAATGATGAGATGACAATTAAATATGAAAAAGAAAAATCTCATATTTCAGCAGTTAGGGACTTAAAGGCTGAATTAGATGAAGCAAGAGGATTAGCTGAAAAATATGAAAGAGAATATGATTTAAATAAAGTTGCAGAACTTAAATATGGAAAAATTCCAGAGCTTGAACGTAAAATAAAAGAACAAGAAGCAAGTATGGAAAAAGATAATGAAAATGCTTTATTAAAAGAAGAGGTTACTGAAAATGAAATTTCAGAAATAATCTCAAAATGGACTGGAATTCCTGTTACAAAACTAGTTGAAAGTGAAAGAGAAAAACTTTTAAGACTAGAAGAAGAATTAAGAGAAAGAGTAATAGGTCAAGATGAGGCTACAACTGCAGTTGCTAATGCTGTAATAAGAGCAAGAGCAGGTCTTAAAGATGAAAGAAAACCAATAGGATCATTTATATTCTTAGGACCTACTGGAGTTGGTAAAACAGAACTTGCAAAAACTTTAGCTAGAAATTTATTTGATAGTGAAGACAATATAGTAAGAATAGATATGTCTGAATATATGGAAAAACATGCAGTATCTAGATTAATAGGACCTCCTCCAGGATATGTAGGATATGAAGAAGGGGGACAATTAACAGAGGCTGTTAGAAGAAACCCATATTCAGTAATATTATTTGATGAAATAGAAAAAGCACATGATGATGTATTTAACTTATTCCTTCAAATATTAGATGATGGTAGATTAACAGATAATAAAGGTAAAACTGTTGATTTCAAAAACACTATAATAATTATGACTTCTAATATAGGTAGTGGATACTTATTAGAAAATAAATCTGGTGAAGGTATAGAAGATGATATTAGAGAAAATGTTATGAATGAAATGAAGTTAAGATTCAAACCAGAATTCTTAAACAGAGTAGATGATATCATAATGTTTAGACCTTTAAGCAGTGAAGGAATTAAGAAAATAATAGATATCTTCTTAAGAGATGTTGAAAATAGATTAAGAGAAAGAAATATAACTCTTGAAGTTACTGATAGAGCTAAGGAAATATTAGCTGAAGAAGGATATGATCCAGTATATGGAGCTAGACCATTAAAGAGATATATAAGTAATGTCTTAGAAACTGAAATAGCTAAGAAGATAATTGCAGGAGAAATTTATGATGGATCTGTTGCTTTAATAGATGGAGTAGATGGAAAAATTATAGTTTCTAGAAAATAAAATATAATAAATTTATAAGGACCATAGGTTTAATTAAATCTATGGTCCTTATTTTTATGAAATTTTAAATATATTTTTAATAAAATGATAACAAAAAACAAATTAATAATGAAAACATTTTAAATTTATAAAATTTTAATAAAAAACTGTAGAAAATTGAAAATTTTATGGTTATAATAATTTTAAAATACGAAAATAGTAAAGATGAAATTTATAACTTGAAAAGGAGAGATAAAAGTGGAACTGATAGGAATAGTAATAGTAATAATAGGATTTGCACTTAAATTTGATACTATAGCAGTTGTATTAGTAGCAGGACTATCAACTGGATTAGTAGCACATATGAGTTTGTATGAAATATTAGAAAAATTAGGATCAACCTTTGTAAGCCAAAGACACATGACATTATTTATATTAACTTTACCTGTAATAGGTATGTGTGAAAGATTTGGTTTAAAAGAGAGAGCTATAACCTTAATAAAGAATATGAAAAATATGTCAACTGGAAAGCTTTTAAGTTGCTATTTATTTATTAGAGAAGTTGGGGCTGCAGTTTCACTAAGATTAAGTGGACAAGCACAATTTATAAGACCACTTATAAACCCAATGGCTCAAGGAGCAGCTGTCAGTAAATATGGAGAATTAGATGATAAAAATGAAGATTTAATAAAGGGAACAGCAGCTGCAATGGACAACTATGGAAACTTCTTTGGACAAAATGTATTCTTAGCAAGTTCAGGAGTTCTTTTAATAGCAGGAACCTTAGAAGAACTAGGATATGGAGTTAATGCTTTAGATATAGCAAAAGCTTCAGTTCCAATAGCTATAATAGCTTTAATATTAGGAGTATTACAAAATAGATTATTAGATAAAAGGTTAAGTAGAAACCTATCAAAGAACAAAGAAGAGATAAAATAGGGGTGATAATTAATGAATATGCAGATGATTTCTAATGTATTGCTTGAAATCTTTTATATAATAGTAGGACTTTTAATGTTAAATACTGCAATTGATACATTAAAAGACCAGGAACATAAAACTAGAATAGGAACGGCAATCTTTTGGACTATATTGTCAATCATATTTATAGCAGGAGGAGCTATTCCACCTGTAGTAGTAGGGGCATTGCTTTTAGTTATAGGAGTATTAACTGCAAGCAAACAAGTAAATATAGGAAACCTAAAAATGCCTAATGTAGATTTTGCAGAAATGCAAGCTAAAAAGTTAAAGAATAAGATTTTTTTACCTTCAATTGTAATAGCAGTTGGATCTTTAGTTATTGCACAATTTACAAGTTTATCAGGAACTGTTGCCATAGGTATAGCTTCTGTGGCAGCTGTAATAACAACTTTCTTAGTATTAAAAGCTAAACCAAAGCATTTAGTAGAGGATAGTAACAGAATGGTTCAATCAGTTGGATCTACAAGTATATTACCTCAACTTTTAGCAGCCTTAGGAACAGTGTTTACTGCAGCGGGAGTAGGAGATGTTATATCATCAGGTATATCTAATTTTATTCCTGAAGGAAACATATTAGCAGGTGTAATAGCTTACTGTGTAGGAATGGCAGTATTCACTATGATAATGGGAAATGCCTTTGCAGCCTTCTCAGTTATAACTGTGGGAATAGGATTACCATTTGTATTTGCTCAAGGAGCTAATGTAGCCATAGCAGGAGCTTTAGCTCTAACTGCAGGGTATTGTGGAACATTATTAACCCCAATGGCAGCAAACTTTAACGTTATGCCAGCGGCCTTATTAGAGACAAAAGATAAGAATGTGGTTATGAAATGTCAAAGTTTATTTGCTATAATTTTATTAGTTATACATATAGCTTTAATGTATTTCTTAGCATTTTAATTAACTAGGTATTAGAAAGTAAGGAGTGTATGAGAATGAAAGTATTAATTACAGGATTTGATCCCTTTGGAGGAGAAAGTATAAACCCAGCTTTAGAAGCTGTTAAAATGATACCAGAAAATATAGAAGGAGCTCAGGTTATTAAATTAGAAATACCTACAGTTTTTAGAAAGTCTCTTGAAAAAATAGAAGAAAAAATAGAGGAAATTAATCCAGATGTAGTTATTTCTATAGGACAAGCTGGAGGAAGATTTGGTATAACTCCAGAAAGAGTAGCTATAAATATGGATGATGCGAGAATAGAGGATAATGAAGGAAATCAACCAATAGATATTTCTATATATGAAGATGGAGAAAGTGCATACTTTAGTAATTTACCTATAAAAGCAATGGTTAAGGAAATGGTTGATAATGGAATACCTGCATCAGTTTCTAACACAGCTGGAACTTTTGTTTGTAACCATGTTATGTATGGAGTTTTATACTTAGTAAATAAAAAGTATAAAAATATAAGAGCTGGATTTATACATGTACCTTATATTCCAGCACAAGTTGTAAATAAACCTAATACACCTTCTATGTCTATTAATGATATAGCAAAAGGATTAGAACTTAGTATAAAGGCTATAGTTTTAAATGATAATGATATTAAAACTGTAGGAGGAGCTGTTTGTTAATGTTAGAACCTAAGGTTAAAAGAAAAATCTTTGTTTATGGAAGTTTGAGAACAGGATTTTTCAATTATGAAAAATACTTAAAAGGGAAAGTTATAAAAAGTGAATTAGGAAGGGTAAAGGGAACTTTATATCATATGCCTAAAAAAGGATATCCTGCTTTAATTGAAGGGGATGGATTTGTATATGGAGAAGTTATGACTATTCTTGATTACGAAAATGTTATAAATGCTATGGATCTTATGGAAGGATACTTAGGAGTTAATAACAAAAATAATGAATATAATAGAATTGAGATGGATGTTGAAATCTTAGGAAAGAAATCTTCTGAAAAATGTTATGTTTATTATTATGGAATGAATGATAAAGATGACTTTGAAAATAACAGTATATTAATACAGGATGGAAATTGGAGAAACTTTATGCTTAAAAAAGTTTCTTAAAGTAAAAAATAAGAGGTAAGAAAATTCTTACCTCTTATTTTTGTTATTATTTCATTGATTGTTCGTATTTTTCTACCATTCTTTTAACCATTTCTCCACCAACGCTTCCGCATTGTCTTGAGCTAAGGTCTCCGTTATAATCTGAGAATGGTACTCCCATTTCATTTGCTACCTCATTTTTGAATTTTGATAAACCGTTTTTTGCTTCTGGAACTAAATGTTGTGACATTTTGAATTCCTCCTTTAAGTTTAATAAGATTTTTTTGAAAGGTTAAGTTTTTCTTTTCCTTTCAATATTATGATGTGCAGAATTGGATTTAATAATCTATAAACTTATATCCAATATAGGATTAAAAATCACATTATGGTATAAAATTACAAGTAGAATTGATTTATCTTATGAAAGTAAAATTAAACATATCTTTGAAAAAAGCTCAAACAGAATTATTATCTGTTTGAGCTTTTTAATTTATACATTAAATTTTAAATCTTTATGTGATAAGAATCCATATGAAGAATCAGCTTCTTTAACAGCCTTTATAATAGCTTTCTCCATAACTTGAGCAGCTAAAAGACCAACTACATTTATATCTGCCTTAACTTTATTTGATGAAAGAGTAAATATTGTATCACCATCAAACATAGTGTGAGAAGGGCGAATGGTTCTTCCAAAACCATTTTGAGCCATAGATGCAATTTTATTAGCTTGAGCTTTATTAAAATCACCATTAGTCACTATGCACCCAATAGTAGTATTTCCTTTAAAAACATTTTTAGGATTAGAATAATTAGCTAATAAGCTTTCTTCTATGTTTATAAAGGAATTCCTATCTTGGCTTAATCCACCAGCTATTATTTTATTGTTATTATTAGGATCAACAATATCACCTAGGCTATTAACTCCTACAATAGCTCCTACCTTTAAATCTCCAACTTGCACTGCATAGCTTCCAAAACCACCTTTCATAGCAAGTTTTTGATTTAAGGCTTTACCTACTGTGGCACCTGTTCCACAACCTATATTACCGTTTTTTGAGTCAAGATAGGTTTCAGAATTTTTACAGGCTTCTAAACCCATTTCCTTATTAGGTCTTATTTTAGGATTACCACAGGTTAAGTCAAATAAAACAGCACCACATACTATAGGAACTTTAGCCACTCCTACGTCAAATCCAACATTTTTATTTTCTAGATATTCCATAACCCCTGAGCAGGAATCAAGTCCAAAGGCAGATCCACCAGATAATACTACAGCATGAACTTTATCAACCATTTCCATAGGATTTAATAAATCAGTTTCTCTAGTTCCAGGAGCACCACCGCGAATATCAACTCCTCCAGAAGCACCTTCTTCACATAGTAATACTGTACATCCTGTAGCACCTTCAAAGTCTTGAGCGTGGCCTAGTTTAAAACCATCTATATCTGTAATCTTTATTTCAAACATTATAATATACACCTCCATTAAATTGTTTTATATGATTTAGATTTTATATTTTAAGAATAATACTCTATTTTATATAATTAATAATTTACAGAATTTAAAATTAATATAAAGTTTAAAAAATTTAAACCTTTACTAATAACTTAATAAAGTTTTAGCGTATAACTTTAAGTAAGCTATACGCTAAAATATATTTATAATCTTAAATTATCTTAAAATTTTTCTAACTCCTAATATAACAGGAATTGATATTAAGGATGATATAAATGCCTCAGGAATTCCATTTGTAACTCCTATTCCTGCTAAAGTTAATTTTGCAGCATGTTCAGATATTCCTAGGGCAGAAGCATATCTCTCTAAATAAAAAACATATGTTAAGCCAAGTACACCTATGGTATTTGTTAAGGTTCCAATTACGGAAGCTGTACCTATAGATAGGGCTTCTTCTTTATTTTTATGTTTAAATTTAAACATGATAATCATACTTGCTAAAAAGAATAAAACACCGATTATAGCTGATATAGTTAAAGAATCTGTTAAAGCTTCAGAACTTACAAATAGAAGAACTCCAAGAATAAGAGAACTTATAATTGATGTAGCTTTTAAATTCTTTTTAGATCCTTTAATCATAGATGCATATACATAGTAACTTACCACACCTATAAGAATTCTAGGAACTAAAGCTATAATAGGATTCCAGAACATAAAGCTAGTTGGCATTGGTGCCGTAAAAGCTTGATACATAGAAAATAATCCAAAAACTAGTCCTATTAATCCTCCTACAATAGGACCTTCAATAATAGCTCCTATTATAACAGGAATATGCATAATAGTAGCCTTAACAGGTGGAATATTTATAAATCCTAATCCTGTTAATCCTAGAAATATTGATATACCAGATAGCATACCAATAACTACTAGTTTTCTTGTTTTTTGTCTAGTTTGATAGACTGCATTCATTGACTCTCCTCCGTTCTTATTCCCAGTGGGATATAATTCGGTTGTTAAATTTTTAACCGTATAAAATAGTTCAGCTTCTAATATAGAATACCGACAGTGATATTTTAACATTAACTTTTTAAGTAATTCAATATAAAAAGGAAATTTTGTGCAAATTTATAAATGCCATAAAAGGTAGAATGGCTTACTTACAGGGATTAAAAGCATAAAGTAGTAATTTTCTGACAATTAATAAAAGAATGAATTTAAATTATTGGTGGTAAAATATAATTAAGTTAAATTAAAAATAAATTTTAATTATTGGAAGTTAGGAGTTTATATATGAAGGATAAAGAATTATTTGAAATTTTAGAAAAGCATATTTTAGAAGATAAGAATCCATCAGAATTTTTAAATTCTTTAAAGGAAAAGAAACTTTTAGAAGGCTCCTTTTTGGAAATATTAAGGGATTTAGAAGAGGTTAAGCAGGAGAAAAAACATCACCCAGAAGGAAATGTATGGATTCATACAATGCAAGTTTTAGATGAAGCAGCTAGTTTAAGAAATTTTGCTAATAATAAAAGAGAATTCATGTGGGCAGCTTTACTTCACGACATTGGAAAGAGAGATACTACTAAAATGAGAAAGGGGAGATGGACTGCTTACGATCATGATAGGGAAGGTGCAAAACTTTCAAAAGAAATATTAGAAGAGGTTACAGATGAAGGGGAGTTTATAAGTGAAGTAAGTAATTTAATTAGATATCATATGTCTTATCTTTATATAGATAAAAATTTACCTTTTGTAAAACCAGAAGATATGGTTAAAAGTTCAGATCTTCATGATATAGCTTTATTGACTTATTGTGATAGAATTGGAAGAGGGAAAAAGACTTTAGAAGATAAGAGTAAAATCTTAGATTCAATAAATGATTTTATAGTTAAAATTAATGAGAAAACTAATAAGAATTATGAGAAATTATATGTTTTGGGAAAATAAGTAATTGATTTTTATAATAATTACTTATATAATGTCTATTATAAATTAAAATTCAATATGTTCGGATGAAGGTAATGGGAGAGTGATATTTTAAATATCCACCGAAGAGGGAAATCTTTCAGGTATTAGGACCGTTACTGGACGAGCCTCTGGAGAGACTCTTTTAAAAAAGAGCACCGAAGGAGCAAGGTCAAATTTTTTGACTGAAACTCTCAGGTAAAAGGACAGAGGATAAGGTTAGTTACTTAAATTTTTTAAGTATCCTTATTCTCCTCCGCAAATTTAAATTTAAGGAGGATTTTTTTTATGGAAAACTTATTAAATCAAATCGACAATTTAGTATGGGGAGTGCCACTTCTTGTGCTGCTTGTAGGAACAG
Organism: Clostridium sp. 16K-1-R1; assembly: GCF_023921145.1. Taxonomy (NCBI): domain Bacteria; kingdom Bacillati; phylum Bacillota; class Clostridia; order Eubacteriales; family Clostridiaceae; genus Clostridium; species Clostridium sp. 16K-1-R1. Next base: position 1,895,724 of record NZ_CP046515.1, on the reverse strand, counting down.
GAATATACCTGACTATAAGACTAAAACTATTACAAATCTTAAAATTACCATTAGCTTTAAAGTATGTATTTAAAAAAGATGAGGAATCTTCTTGTGAGGATGCAGAAGGGGATGTTTCAAGTTTTGGAGCCTTATGTACAGCCCTTTCAGCTACTATAGGTACTGGAAACATAGTTGGTGTTGCCACTGCTATAAAGGCAGGTGGACCAGGAGCATTATTTTGGATGTGGGTAGCTGCTTTCTTTGGAATGGCAACTAAATATGCAGAAGGTGTACTTGCTATAAAGTATAGGGTTGTAGATGAAAATGGTCAAATGGCTGGTGGACCAATGTACTATATAAAAAATGGACTTGGTTTAAATTGGCTAGCTAATATTTTTGCTTTCTTTGGAATTGGTGTGGCTTTATTAGGAATAGGAACTTTTGGACAAGTTAAGTCCATAACTGATGCAGCAAGTATTACATTTAATGTTCCTACAATTATTACAGCAGGAGTAGTAACTTTATTAGTGGCTTTAGTAATTTTAGGTGGAATAAAAAGAATATCTAGCGTATCAGAAAAGGTAGTTCCTTTAATGGCAGGACTTTATATATTAGGAGTTTTAATTGTTATAGCTTTTAATTTAGATAAGGTTCCACATGCAGTATCAATAATTATTGAAAGTGCCTTTAATCCTAAGGCTGCTTTAGGCGGAGCTGTAGGAGTTAGCATAATAACTGTAATGAAAAGTGGAATAGCTAGAGGGGTTTTCTCTAATGAAGCTGGTCTTGGAAGTGCTCCAATAGCAGCGGCGGCAGCTAAGACTAAGTCTCCAGTTAAGCAAGGACTTATTTCAATGACAGGTACATTCTTTGATACAATTCTTATTTGTACAATGACAGGTATAGTAATAATTCTTACTGGTGCTTATAGTGGAAGTTTAGAAGGAGCAGCACTTACAACACAGGCTTTTGAAATAGGTCTTCCTATAAGTAATATAGGAACATATATAGTTAATATAGGACTTATGTTCTTTGCATTTACTACAATATTAGGATGGAACTATTATGGAGAAAGATGTATTGAGTACTTATTTGGAATAAAAGCTATAAAACCATATAGAATTTTATATATAATTTTAGTTGCTATAGGATCATTCTTACCATTAACATTAATATTTATAATTGCAGATATTGTTAATGGATTAATGGCAATTCCAAACCTTGTAGGTATTATTGGATTAAGAAAAGTAGTAATAGAAGAAACAGAGGAATTCTTTAGGGAAAAAGCTTTAAGTGAAGAGAGTGCAGAATTAGAAGGAACTGTTTTAAATTAATATAAATAAAAAATCCATGAGTAAAATTTACTCATGGATTTTTTTATCTTCCTTCATTAGGAAGTTTACTTCTAACTATATTTTCAACTTTTTCAGGAAGCTCTGTAATTTCTTCCTTTGTAAGTTTATCAGTGTAAACTGGTGGATGAATATAAAGATTTACTTTACCAGGTTTTATGAAATAATGATTTCCTTCCATTATTTTATATGTTCCATCAATTGTAAGAGGAACTATAGGAACCTTTGGTTTAGTAGCTAATTTAAAACTACCAGCTTTAAATTCTCCCATTTTACTACATTGACTTCTTGTTCCTTCAGGAAAAACAACCATTGAATATCCTTCTTTTAATTGTTTAATTCCTTGTATAATACCTGCCATAGCTTTTTTAGGATGTTCCCTGTCAATAAATATAGCCTTTGAAAGTATTATCCAATCTTTTAATATAGGCATTTTTTCAAGTTCTTTTTTTGCTATGAATCCCTTTGGTCTATCAATAGAGTACATGATTACAGGAATATCCATATTACTTTGATGGTTACAAACAAAAAGAACAGGTCCATCAGGAATATTCTCTAAACCTTCAACATTAACTTCTATTCCAGCATCCTTAAGAAAAGTATGAGCTATTCTTCTACTGCATTGATATATGTATTCATCTCTTTCCTCAAGCTTGCCTTCCTCTTCCATTTTATTTATTTTTTTTATATCAGATAAGGATTTTATTAATGTCCAGGCATATCCTTTTCCATACCAATATATAGATCTAAACATATATTTCGCCCCTTTAATATTACTAGTACTAAGTAATATTATAACAGTTTTTAAAAAATATCAAATATGGAATTTATTTTGTGGAGAGCAATAATAAAAAAGTATAGATATTTACTATTTCTTTCTTATAGAATATAATTTATCAAAATACAGTTATTTTATTTGAGATAATTTAAATAAAAAATAAAGCAGAATAACTTATTTTAGAATATAAATTACTTTGATTGGAGAATACATTAAGATGAAAAATTTAAATTTGAAAAATGGAGTAATAATAGCAGATGGAGCTATGGGAACTAGAATAATGGAATTAGGAGTAAATTTAAAAGAGACTCCATCAGAACTTTTAAATATTAAAAAGCCTGAATTAATAGAAAAAATTCATAGAGAGTATATAGAATCTGGAGCTAACTTAATACTTTCAAACACATTTATGTGTAATATTATAAATGCAAAAAGGAATAATTATAATTTAGAGGAAATTATAGAGGCAGGAATTAGTATTGCTAAAAAAGCATGTGGATATCATGGCTTAGTTGCTTTAGATATAGGCCCCCTTTCATATTATATAGAAGAAAATGATTCTTCTTTTAAAGAAATTGTTTATGAAAATACTGAAAGAATAATTAATGCTTCAAAAGATAAATTTGATTTAGTTATTTTTGAAACCTTAGGAAGTTTAAAAGAAGGTGAATTTGCAGTTAAAAAAGCAAAAACTTTAACAGATAAAAAGGTTATATGTTCTTTTACTTTAGCTTATAAAAAGGATATTCCTAATTTCATAAAAAATATGGTTTCAACTTTAGAGCCTTTAGGAGTAGATGCCTTAGGAATAAATTGTACAGGGTACGAAGAAATACTAATGGCCTTAGATATACTTAAGGAAAATACAAATCTTCCTATAATGATAAAGGCTAATTTAGGAATACCAAAAAAAGTAGGGGAAGAGCTTGTATATGATAAGACTTTAGAAGAATTTAAAAATTTATCTAAAAGAGCCCTTGAAAAGGGAGTTAATATAATAGGAGGATGTTGTGGAACAACTCCAGAATATATAAGAGCTATTTGTAATTTGAAATAGAGTATAAAAGAATAATGGTATAATAAGGGGATATAATTATGGGTGAAAATAAGAGGGAAAAAGTTTTTTTAGAGTTTCCTATTATTGAGACTGAAAGATTTATACTTAAAGAAATAGAAGAAAAGCATAGGAATCATTTCATTAGTTTATTTTCAGATGAGGATATAATGAAATATTCAGGAACAGAAGTTTATGATCCTGAAAAACAAGTTGAATTTTATTTTAAAAAGGTTAAGTTAATGTACAAGGAGAAAAAGGGAATAAGGTGGGCTATAATAAATAAAGAAAGCAAAGCATTTATTGGAGATATAGGTCTTTATAATATAGATTTTTATTCTAATAATACTGAGATTGGTTACACTATAGAAAAGAATTTTTGGAGAAAGGGAGTTGCTTCAGAGTGTATTAAAGCTATAGAAAACTTTGCATTTGAAACTTTAGATATGAATAGAATTATAGCCATGATTGATAGTAATAATATTTCATCAATTAAACTATCAGAGAAGTTAGGATTTCATAGGGATGGAATTTTAAGAGAGCATTATTATAACAAGAGTAAAGATGAATATATTAATATATGTGTTTATTCACTAATAAAAAGTGATATTAAAGTTAAATAATCTATAAAAAGTCCACTAAACATATAAGATTGAAAATTGAATGAATGCTTTGTAAACGTATATAATCTAGGTATAGGTTAATGAACTTTAGATAAGGAGAGGTTAGGCATGAAAAAAGTACATGTAGTTTCCCATAGTCACTGGGATAGAGAATGGTATATACCATTTCAAAAACATAGAGTTAAATTAGTAGATTTTATGGATTCATTAATAGATACTTTAGAGAATAATGAGCATTTTAAATATTTTCACTTAGATGGACAAACTATAGCTTTAGATGATTATTTAGAAATAAAGCCATATATGTTTCATAGATTAAAGAAACTTATAGAAGAGGGAAGACTTCATGTAGGACCATGGTATGTTCTTCAAGATGAATATTTAATAAGTGCAGAAGCAAATGTAAGAAATATGCTTTTAGGAATGAGATTTGCAAAAAGATTTGGAAACCCAGTAAAAATAGGTTATTTCCCAGATTCCTTTGGTAACATATCTCAAGCGCCTCAAATATTAAGAGGATTTGGAATAGATAATGCAGTATTCGGTAGAGGAATAACTCCAATAGCTTTTGATAATCAAAAGGTTGAAGAAGCAGGAGAAAATGAATATCACTCAGAGGTATTATGGAAATCACCAGATGGATCAGAAGTTTTAGGAATACTTATGGCTAACTGGTATAGTAATGGTAATGAAATTCCAGCAGATAAAAAAGAAGCTATTGAATTCTTAAATGATAGAGTTAATAAAGCAGATATGTATGCTACAACAAATCAAATACTATTAATGAATGGATGTGATCATCAACCAGTTCAAACAAATGTTGGTGACATAATAGATAATGTAAAAGAAGATGTTGATTTTGAATTAGTTCATAGTAATTTAGTTCAATATATAGAAGATGTTAAGAAAGAAGTTAAAGACTTAAAAGAAGTTACAGGAGAATTAAATGGTCAATATACAGATGGCTGGTGGACTCTATGTAACACAGCTTCATCAAGACTTTACTTAAAGCAAATGAATAATAAGTCTCAAGTTCTTTTAGAAAGATATGTTGAGCCTTTAGGAGTTATGGCTTCATTAGAAGGAAAGAAATACGAAAGTGATTTCATACTTCAAGCATGGAAATACTTAATTCAAAACCATCCTCATGATTCAATCTGTGGATGTAGTATTGATGAAGTTCATCAAGATATGGTAACAAGATTTAAATCTAGTATGCAAATATCAGAGGAAATGATAGCTAGAAGTACTGAGCATATGTTAAATCTAGTAAATGGAACTACTACTGATAGAGAAAGTATTGTTGTATTTAATACATTAGGATGGGATAGAAGTGAAGTAGTAGAGGCTACAGTTGATGTAAATAAAGAATCAGGTATAGAAAACTTCAAGGTTGTTACAGAAAATGGAGAGGAAGTTCCATCAGTGGTTGAAGCCTTAGGAGAAACATTTAAATATACTCTTCCAAATAATAGATTTAGACAACCTGAGTATGTAAATAGATTTAAGGTTAAATTCTTAGCTAATAATATAAAAGCTTTAGGATTAAAATCATTTAAAATAGTTCCTTGTGAAAAGAGAGAAGAAAAAGAAGTTTCCAAAGATTTAACTTTTGAAAATAAATTCTTCTCATTAAAGTTCAATGAAAATGGTACATTTGATTTAATTCATAAAGGAACAAATAAAGAGTATAAGAATTTAAATGCCTTTGAAGATTGTGGAGATATAGGAGATGAATACATCTTTAGAGCTCCTGAGAAAGATTTAGTAGTAAATACTTTAGGAAATAAAGCTTCTATTAATGTATTAAAAGATAATGAAGTAGAAAAAGTAATAGAAGTTAAAAATACTTTAGAAGTACCAGTAAAAGCTATTAAGAAAGAAAGTAGAAGAGTAGAAGAAATGACTGAAATTAAGTTAGTTTCTACTATAATCTTAAGTGAAGTTTCTAAGAGAGTTGATGTTAAAGTTGAAATAGAAAATACTGCAAAGGATCATAGAGTAAGAGCATTATTCCCAACTGGAATAGAAGCAAGCACTCATTTTGCAGAGGGACATTTTGATGTTATAGAAAGAGAAACAACTCCATGGGAAGGATGGCAAAATCCATCTAACTGTCAAAAACAAACAAATTTTGTTGATGTAAATGACGGAAAAGTTGGACTTATGATTTCTAACATGGGATTACCTGAATATGAGGTATTAAGAGATGGTGAAAATACTATAGCTTTAACAATATTAAGATCTGTTGGAGAGTTAGGAGATTGGGGAGTATTTAAAACACCAGAGGCTCAATGTTTAGGAAAGAATGTTGCTGAATACTCAATAATAGCTCATGAAGGAGATTATACTGGAGAAAGAGCTTACGAAGAAGCATATAACTTAAATACTCCAATGTTAGCACTTCAAGGAGATTTCAAAGCAGAGGATTCTTTAGTTTCAATTAAGGGAGAAAATTTAGTTTTATCAGCCTTTAAGAAAGCTGAAGAGGGTGATTCTATAATAGTAAGAATATTTAACATTTCTGATAAGGAAGAAAACTTCCAAATAAAAGTTAATAGAGATGTTAAAGAAATAAATGAAGTTAACTTAAATGAAGAACTTATAGAAAAACTAGAAGTAAAAGAAAATGCTATTAATGGAATTATTTCAAAGAAACAAATAAAAACTTTTGAAATAGTGCTTTAATAAGGAAGTAATAAGAGGATATATCTTTTGATATGTCCTCTTTATTAATTTCATGTGTCTTTTATTAGAGAACAGTTGTATTTTAAAATGTAGGGTGATATACTTTAGGTGTGTATATGATTAAAGATTAAAACCTTGATTTTATCATATATAGAATATTTAAAAATTATATCTAATTATATAAAGTAAATAGAATAAAAATATTTTAATTAATATTTTTATTTTAGTGTTAAAGTATTTTTAAATTTAATTTATAAATGATGTTTTTTATTGAAAATATTAATTATAGGTGGTATTTTAATAAGTAGCGAATAAAAGAGGGCTATTATTTTACTTGGATTTTGGATATTTTATAGATGTAAAGAGGTGAATAGTTCCAATGGAAGGAAATTTATTAGTTATAGATAAAAGAGTATTACCAGAAGTTTTTGAAAAGGTAATAAACGCTAAAAGACTTTTAAAAGAAGGAAAAGTTAAGGAGATAACAGAAGCTGCAAAGCAAGCTGGTATTAGTAGAAGTGTTTATTATAAGTATAAAGACTATATATTTGAATTTGCAGAAACCCTTCAAGGTAGAAAAGTTATATTTAATATGGTTGTTACTCATGAAAAGGGAGTTTTATCATCTGTTTTAAATATATTATCAGATGTTGGGGGAAATATACTTACAATAGATCAAGGGCTACCTATACATGGATTAGCTCATGTAAGTTTCACAATAGACATATCAACAATGAAGTGTGATATAAAGGAAATGTTAAATGAAATAGAATTAGTTCATGGTGTTGAAAAGGTAGAATTTGTTGCCATGGAATAGAAAAATTCCTAACTTAGAATAATCTAAGTTGGGAATTTTTTTGAAATTTATGTATTTGGTAGAAAATGTTTTTGATAAGGATAATTATTATGGTTTAATAATTAATATGATATAAGAAATGTGTATATATAATTATGTATATAGAAATTATATAAGTATAAGGAGGGTGAAGATGGAAGTTTATTTTGATAATAGTGCTACTACTAAGCCTTTAAAGGAAGTTAGAGATGAAGTTTATTATGCTATGGATGAATTCTGGGGTAATCCATCATCTTTACATAAATTAGGGGTAAAGATGCAAAGAAAGATTGAAGAGCTTCAAGAGAGGATTGCAAAAAAAATAAATGCTTCTAAGGAAGAAATAATTTTTACTTCAGGAGGAAGTGAAAGCAATAATATGATTATTAAAGGATTAGTTGGAGAAAATAATCATATTATAACTACAACCTTTGAACATTCTAGTGTTTTAAATACTTATAGGGAATTAGAAAAGCAAGGTGTAAGTGTAACATATTTAAAGGTTAATAATAAAGGATTTATAGATTTAAAAGAATTAGAAGAGGCAATAAATAAAAATACGGTTTTAGTATCTATAATGCAGGTTAACAATGAAGTGGGAAGCATACAAAAGATTAAGGAAATAGGAAGATTAATTAAAGAAAAAAGTAAAAGAGCAAAATTTCATGTAGATGGAGTACAGGGTTTTGGAAAATTTGAAATTGATGTTAAGGCATGTAATATAGATTTTTATTCTGTTTCAGCTCATAAGTTTCATGGACCAAAGGGAGTTGGATTCATGTATATGAGAAAGGGGTTAAATTTAAAATCCTTAATAACTGGTGGAGAACAACAAAGAGGACTAAGGGCAGGAACGGAAAATACTCCTTCGTATATGGGCATGGTAAAGGCTATGGATATTGCCTATGATTCTTTAGAAGATTCTTATAATCATGTAAAAAATCTTAAGGAGTATTTTATAGAAAAACTTTCTAAAATAGAAAATGTAGTAATAAATAGCCCTAGTAGTGAAGAATATAGTCCTTACATATTAAATGTTTCTTTTTTAGGAACTAGATCAGAGGTTTTACTTCACATCTTAGAGGAGGATAACATATTTGTTTCAACAGGGTCAGCTTGTTCTTCAAAAACTGCTGTAGCCAAGGGAAGTTATGTATTAAATGCTATGGGATTAGAACCAAAGTGCATTCAAGGGGCTATAAGATTTAGCTTTTCTAAATATAACACTTTAGAAGAAGTTGATTACACCATAGCTTCACTAGAAAAAGCTTTAAAATTTTTAAGGAGAATAAAAATATGAATAATTTAATTTTAGTAAAATATGCCTCAGAAATATTTTTAAAGGGGCTTAATAAAAATAAGTTTGAGAGAAAATTAAAAGAAAATATAAGAAAAAAGTTAAAAGATATAGATCATGAATTTATAACAGATCAAAATAGATGGTTTATAAAATCAGAAGACTTAGATGGAGTTATTGAAAGGGTAAAAAAGGTTTTTGGAGTTAAAGAACTTTGCTTAGTTACTCAGGTTGAAGGGGACTTTGATTCAATAAAAGAAGAGGGATTAAAGAAAATTAAAGAAAGCAAAGCTAAGAGTTTCAAAGTAGAAACAAACAGAGCTAATAAAAAATTCCCGATGAATTCTATGGAAGTTTCAAGAGAGGTGGGGGGATATATCCTTTCAGAACTTGGGGATGAAATAGAAGTTAATATACATAATCCAGAGTGTAAGCTTTATGTAGAAATAAGAGGAAATGCTTATGTGTTTACTGATAAAGATAAAATAAAAGCTGTAGGAGGCTTACCATATGGAATGAACGGAAGTACTATGGTTATGTTATCAGGAGGAATTGACTCACCAGTAGCAGCTTATTTAATGGCTAGAAGAGGAGTTGAAACTCATTGTGTATATTATCATTCTCATCCATACACTTCAGAAAGAGCTAAGGATAAGGTTAAGGAATTAGCAAAAATAGTAGGAAGATACACAGAAAAAATAACTCTTTATGTGGTTCCTTTTACAGAAATACAAATGGATATAATAGAGAAGTGTAGAGAAGATGAATTAACAATAATAATGAGAAGATTCATGATGAGAGTGGCTTGTGAACTTTCTGAAAGAAAAAAAATACAGTCAATAACTACTGGAGAAAGTATAGGGCAAGTGGCATCTCAGACTATGGAAGGACTTATGGTAAGTAATGATGTTTCAGATAGACCAGTATTTAGACCTCTAATAGCTATGGATAAAGAGGATATAATGGATATAGCAAGAGATATAGATACTTATGAGACATCAATACTTCCATATGAAGATTGTTGTACAATATTTGTACCAAAACATCCAAAGACTAAGCCTAGAGTTAAGGATATGATAATAGCAGAAAGAAAGCTTGATATAGAAGCTTTAGTAAATAAGGCTATTGATGAAATGGAAACTTTCATATTTGAATAATTAGTTTTATATAAGCTTATTTATTGTATTTTAAAGAAACTAAATATAAAATAAAAGGGAATGTTTCAAAATAAGTTTTATTACTAAATTTTGATACAAACCCTTTTGTTTTTTTAGGAGGAGTTATTATGGATAGAAATATTGAAAAAAGTATAGGAAAAATATTTAGACATTTTAAAGGTGATCTTTACTTAGTAGAGGGAGTAGTTACTCATTCAGAAAGTGGAGAGAAGATGGTATTATATAGAGCTTTATATGGAGAGTGTGGCCAATTTGTAAGACCTTATGATATGTTTTTAGAAGAAGTTCCAAAGGAAAAAGAAAATCCTACAGGACAGAAATATAGATTTCAAGAATTTGAAGTTAAAAGCTTAAATAGAAAATAATAGTATTTATTAATAGGATCTTTAAATTCTATTTTAAATTAATAAAATTTTAAAATTAAAATAACGTAATAGCTCAGAAAGTATTTTAAAATCCTTCTGAGCTATCTTAATGAATAAGAGGTTACAGCAGATTAGCCATAACGAAAAATGAGTTTAGAGAAATTTAAAACCCTAAAATAATAACGCGTACATTTTAGAATATGGTTTTAAAGTAACTCTCTAAAGTAGAGAAATATTATATAGGAACAGCTGTATAGATTAAATAACCCTACAGTTAGTATTATTGTCAAATATATTAAGTTATATACAAATTTAAAAATTATTTTTCATTACCAAAGGCTTTAGGTTTAATATAATAATCAATAACAGGTACAAGTAAATTCATAAGAAGAATTGAATATGACACCCCTTCAGGATAACCACCAAATATTCTTATTAAAGTAGTTATAAGTCCACAGCCAAAGGCAAATATAATTTGTCCTTTCTTTGTTAGTGGAGAAGTTACATAATCAGTTGCCATGAAAAAGGCTCCTAAAAATAATCCACCTGTAAAGATTTCATAAATTCCATTTCCACTTAAAAAGCCATTTCTACCTATAACAGTAGTTAATATTAAAACTGTACCAATATAAACAAGGGGAATATGCCATGTTATTACTTTTCTATAAAGCAAGTATAAAGCACCAATTAGTATAGCTAGAGAAGAAACCTCTCCTATGCATCCTGCAATGTTTCCAAGAAAAGCATTGCTTAAAGGAGGAAGATTTCCTTGTCCATTTTTTAGTAAAGCTAATGGGGTAGCTGTAGTAACTCCATCTAATGTAAATATACTAATGCTTTCAGGCCAAGCTGCTAGTAGAAAAGCCCTAGCTGCTAAGGCTGGATTCATAAAATTACATCCTATACCACCAAAAATTTGCTTTACTAATACTATGGCAACAATTGAGCCAATACATGCCACCCAGAGAGGGGTATTAATAGGGAGATTTAAAGCAAGTAAAACTCCTGTAACAATAGCACTTAAATCCTTTATGGTGATTTCTTTTTTTGCTATTTTTTGAAAGGCGTATTCAGAAATTACAGCTGAGATTGCACAGGTTGCAATTATAAAAATTGCTCTTAATCCAAATACTAATACACCAACTAAAGAGGTTGGAATGAGAGCTATTAAAACATCTCTCATTATGCTCTGTGTTGATAATTTATCTTTTATGTGAGGAGATGAATCAACTAAAAGATTCTCGTCATTTATGTGGTTTAATATTAAGGATTCCATAGATTCTTGTTTTGTATCAACCATTTTTTTCACCCCTTTAATTTTTAGATTTATTTCTAAGAGATTTCTTAGCATTTCTAATATTATTTACTATAGAAATTTTTGCAGGACAGGAAAATGTACAGCAACCACATTCTAAACAATCCATTCCACCAAGGAATTCAAATTCATCTAATTTATCTTTTAAAGCAAGTTCATTTAATTTTTGAGGAATTAAATTCATTGGACATGAATTTAAACATTTTCCACATCTTATGCAATGACTATTAGGAAAATCATCAACTTTAGATAAGCATAAAATTCCAGAGGTACCTTTTGTAATAGGGAGATCTAAAGAATTTATAGAAGTTCCCATCATTGGCCCACCTAATATGATTTTATTTGGTTTATTTACAAATCCACCACAAAATTCAATTATATCCTTTACTGGTGTTCCAATTTTAACCCTTAAATTTTTAGGAAATCTTATGGAATCTCCAGTTACTGTTATAATTCTTTCTGTTAAAGGTAACCCATTTATTAAACTAGCATATAATTGATATATAGTAGATACATTAAAAACAATACATCCTATATCTAAAGGAAGCTTTCCAGAGGGAACTTGAAGTTTAGTTAAAGTATAAATTAAGTGTTTTTCAGAGCCTTGAGGATATTTACTTTTTAATGGCATTACCTTAATTTTATTATCTTCTCCTAAAATTCTTTTAAATTTATCTATGGCGTTTAATTTATTGTCTTCTATACCTATGTAGATTAATGCCTTAGGGAAAAGTTCTAAAAGGATTCTTAAGCCACCAATTATTTCTTCCGTATATTCTAGCATAACCCTATGATCACAGGTTAAATAGGGTTCACATTCAGCTGCATTTATAATTATATATTTAATTTCTTTATCCTCTTTAACATTAAGCTTTACATGGCAAGGAAAGGTAGCACCACCAAGGCCAACTATGCCATAGTCCTTTACTAACTTAACCACATCCTTTAGAGAAAGTTCACTAGAATACTTAAGATTTTCCCTTGGAGATTTTTCATATTTAGAATCATTTTCTATGATTATTGCCTGTGTAGTAGATCCATTTATAGATTGAATCTCTCTAATATCTTTTATAGTTCCAGATACACTAGAGTGAACAGGAGCAGAAATAAAGGCTGAAGAATCAGCTATTTTTTCATTTACTAAAACTTTTTGACCAACCTCTACTATAGGCTCACAGGGTGCTCCTATATGTTGAGAAAGTGGGAAAATCAACTCTTTTTTAGGTTTAAAAATCTCTATGCTTTTATCCTTAGTAAGTTCTTTATTATAAGGTAAATGAAGTCCTTTTTTAAAGGTAAAAAGACTCATGGATACACACCCTTTCATATAATCTTCATATTTTAATACTATGTATAAAATTTTTAAGAAATTACATATTTTTAATTAATAAGATTTTATATTAAGAAAATAAAATTATGTAAAACTATTGCTATAAGAAGAGTGTAAGGTTTACAATGAGATTTTTTGAAAAAATAATTTGAAATTGAAGTTTAATTAAATTTGAATCTGTAAAAACATAAGGGTATAATAAATATGTTAATAAAATGTTAAGTGTAAGGAGGGGAAATCTTTGAGTAATGAGAGTACGAAAAAAGTACTGTCACATAGAAAGGATTTAAGATTTAAATTAGTTCTAGAAGGTGCTGCCATAGGACTTTTATGTTCTTTAGTTTTAGTGCTAAATAGAATTATTGTTAATTACTTATTTCTACTTTTTAAAAAGCTTTATGCATGGGCAGCATTAAGTATAACTAATATGATTATAGTTTTAGTTATATTAGCTATTTTAGGAGCACTTGTTGGATTTATGGTTAGAAGAGAACCTATGATTTCAGGAAGTGGTATTCCTCAAGTTGAAGGAGAATTAATTGGTAAACTTAAAATGAATTGGCTAAAGATTTTAATTTATAAGTTCTTAGGAGGAGTAATTTCCTTAGGAGCTGGATTGTCTTTAGGTAGAGAAGGTCCATCAGTACAAATGGGAGCCGCTGTAGGAGAAGGATTTAGTAATGGTTTAAAAAGAATAAATATAGAGAAAAAATATTTAATAACCTCAGGTGCTTCAGCTGGTTTAGCAGCAGCATTTAATGCACCTTTATCAGGGGTAATATTTGCCCTAGAAGAGGTACATAAGAGTTTCTCACCTTTAGTTTTAGTTTCTGCAATGGCAGCATCCTTAGTATCTGATTTTGTTTCAAAACAATTTTTAGGAATGAATCCTAGTTTAGGAATAGAAAATGTTCCTGTATTACCTTTAAAGTATTACTGGGTATTAATAATATTAGGAGTAATTTTAGGTATAGGTGGTGCAATATTCTCAAAGGGAATTTTAAAAGTACAAAGTTTATATGGAAAGTTTAAAAATGTTCCTGTAGAAGTTAAGGTAATGATTCCTTTCTTATTAACAGGTATATTAGGTATTTTCGCACCAATAATACTAGGTGGTGGACATGAACTTATAATGGATTTAGCAACTAAGAGCTTTCCAATAAAGCTTCTTTTAGCTGTGCTTTTAGTTAAATTTTTATTAACTATTATAAGTTTTGGTGCAGGTACACCAGGTGGTATATTCTTCCCACTATTACTTTTAGGTGCAGTAGTAGGAAATATAGTTGGAATAGTAAGTTGTAATGCATTTGGAGTTCCAAATCAATATATAATAGATTTTATAATATTAGCTATGGCAGGTAACTTTGCTTCAATAGTAAAGGCACCTATTACAGGTATAATACTTATTACAGAGATGACTGGTTCTTTTGAACATATGCTAGCTTTATCTGTAGTTGTAATAATTTCCTATGTAACATCTGACTTACTAAAAAGTGAACCAATATATGAATCTTTATTAGAAAGATGGATAGAAAAGGTTGGTTCAGAAGTAGAAGAACCTTCTAATAATAAAACTCTACTAGAGGTTGGAGTAGAACTTGGTAGTGAAGCAGAAGGAAAAGAAATAAAGGATGTTAATTGGCCAGAAACAGCTCTTTTAGTTGCAATAAAAAGAGGAAATAACGAAATAATTCCTAAGGGATCTATTGAAATACAAAGTGGAGATTATTTAGTGGTTATGGTAGATGAGAGCAGAGCAAGCTCTGTCTTAGAAGAAATTCAATTCTTAACCTCTGCTAAAGAAGAAATTTAATTATACATATGAAAATATAATAATAAACTTTATAAAGATTTTATTATATAAGAATTAAAAAAAGACACGAGGAGAATTTGTAAAAATAAATTTTCTTAGTGTCTTTTTTATATTTAGTTAGGAATATTATCTTGATTTTTTCTTTTTCTTAATTGAATAACCAAAAGAACCTAGTGGTTTAGAATTAAGACCAAAATATTCTCCATGACTATATGCTAATAAATTAGCCTTATTAAAATGAATCTTTCCTTTTTCATCTATAAGACTTTCATCAACTTTTACATTAAGAACCTCAAATAAAAACATGTCGTGTGTACCTAAAGGTGTTATGGATTTAAGCTTACATTCTAAAGCTACAGGTGCTTTTTCAATAGAAGGAGTACTTACAGCTATTCCTTTATCAAGGGCATATCCAAAGTGTTTAATTTTATCAACTTTTCTTCCAGATTTAACACCGCAAAAATCAACAAATTTAACCATATCTCTACATGGTAAGTTTATAACACATTCCTTGCTTTCTTTTATATATTCATGGGATAATCTTTCCGGTCTTATTCCCATGGCGATCATTGGAGGTTTAGTGCAAACTGTGCTAACCCAACCAACAGTAAAAGCATTTACTTTATCTTCTTTATTTTTAGAAGTAACAAGAACTACTGGAGTAGGATTTAACATTACACTTCCCTTAAAATTAACTTTTTTCATATGTATCTCCTTTAATTTATATTAAATTCTTTATTAGACATAATTTAAGACTTTAAAATTATAACATGAAAAATTTATATGTAAAACTAGTGAATAATATTTTTTAGTATTTAGAGAAATACTATTTATTATTTAAATACTAGAAAGGATTTTTATTATGAAAAAGAGATTTATATTTTTATTAGGAATTTTTCTTTTAGTAAATTTAGTTAGTACTACTTTACTGGGAGAGAAAGTTTTAGGAAAAGAAAAAGAAGAGGTTACTATATGTATTGATGCAGGGCATCAAGAAAAAGGAGATAAGAAGCTTGAACCTATAGCACCTTGGTCTAATGAAAAAAAGCCTAGAGTATCTTCAGGGACAGCGGGAGTTGGTACAAAAAATAAGGAGTATGAAATAAACTTAGAAGTAGCTATGATCTTAAAAGAGCTTTTAAATAGAGAGGGCTATAAAGTAGTTATGACAAGGGAGAAAAACCAGGTTACCTTAAGCAATAGAGAAAGGGCAGAAATAGGAAATACATCAAAGGCAGATATTTCAATAAAACTTCACTGTGATGGGTCAAATAATTCAGGAAAAAGAGGAGCCTCAATTTTAATTCCTTCCTCTGAAACAAAGGAGTTAAAAGGTATATATGAAGAAAGTAAGAAATATGGAGAAATTTTAAGTGAAACTTTAAAAGAGGGTGGAGTAAAAGTTAACGGCGTTTTTGAAAGAAAAGATATGACTGGATTTAACTGGTCACAAAGACCTGTAATAATTTTAGAGATGGGATTTATGAGCAATTGGGAAGATGACGCTTTATTAGGAGATAAGTTATATCAACAGAAAATAGCTGATTTAATAGTTAAGTCCTTAGAAAAATATAGAGTAGAACTATAGTTAAAAATGATATGTATTAAAACTTTAATACATATCATTTTTATATTTAAATCAATAATAAACATCTACTAGATGAAAGCGTATATTGTCATTGCTCCAACCTAAATCAAAAGGAACAAGAAGTCTATCTGTGTTGTGACAAGTTACTAGGGGATAACCTTTACTATCTAATCCTGTAACTGTTGAAATGTGAGTTATTCGTCCATTTTTTTCATAAGCTACAAAATCACCAGGTCTTAAGTTATAGGCCGCTTTATATATTTCGGAATATTTACCCTTAGCAATATAGGAAGCACGTCCACTATTAACCATGTAATTTTTAAATGCTTGAGCATTTACCCAAGCCTTAGAACCTTCACCATCAGAATAGTTCCATGTTGAATTTTTCTTAAATCCACCACCTTCAAAAAGAATTTGAGAGGCGAAGTTTGCACAGTCTCCTCCTTGAGGGTTAAAGTTTGTGTATTTTTTATTATAGTTAAAACCAAGTTCATCATCTGCAGCTGCTCCACAATAGGTATGTGCATAATCTATAGCTTTCTGTGTTCTTTCATCAGGTGAATAAGATGGACTAGAACTATTTAAAATATAGGATTTAATTTCATCAGATTTTATATTATTTAAATCTAGAGAATCAGCAAAAGGATCAGTGTACCATTCCTTAGTGATAATATACCTATCTCCCTCATCTTTTAAATTTAAATAGTGATAAGTACCTAATCTAAAGGTATTAGTTTTAAGAGGATCATTAAGATAATAATATGTAAATTCACTTGAAACAACACATATTATTCCGTATAAGTCCTTTTCTCTTTCTCTAGCCTTTCTTATTTCAGTTTTTGATTTTATTTCATTAAATACAACTCCTTGTTTTTGAGACCAGTTGTTTAAATACTTAACTTTTTTACTTTCACTTTCATAGGCCCAAAGACTAGGCTTTTTTTCTAAATCATAAAATTTCTTTAATTCCTCTAAATCATTGTTTAATATGGCTATATTTCTATTTTTAAATAAGTCTTGAAGTACTTCTTCAAATTTTCCCTTTAATTCATCATCTTCTTTTTTGTCAGGTTCTTTTAATAAATTTATGGCTTCTGAAAATGCTGAAGTTTTCTTTTTGTTTAAGGATACATATATGGATAAGGTTAATAATACTATTAGGGATAAAGAAGTCACTAATAATATTTTTGGTTTTCTTTTCATTAAGCTCCTCCTATTTTTAATACATAATTCAATAATGTATATGATGAATAACTAAAAAAAATAATAAATAAAAGTAAATATTAACTTAATAAGAGATATATGCTTTTAAATTTTTAAAAATGTTGATAAAATTAATATGTAATAAGAGAGTAAAGGAGAATTACATAAGATGAAATTAGTAAAAGGAAAAATTCCATTTATAAGAAGTATTTTTGGATGTTTTATTTTCCCACTTGTAATCGGATACTTTTATACATACCTTAATCCGGAATGGTTTACAACAAATCAATGGGTTGGTGTGGCAGCTGGAGCTTTGCTTATAGCTAGAGGAATATTTGAAAAAGTTATGGCTAATAATCAAAGAAATGCAAAGGTTAGTTTTTTAGGTGGTGGAGCAATAATTTTATATGTTATTGCTAGATATTTTGGAATACTATAAAAATTATATACATAATTTTTAGTTTAATATTTTAAAAAGAAATATTAGTAAATTTAATAAAATTAATTAACCATAAGGAATAATCTTAAGCTAAAAGAGAAATGATATAGATTTAGTTATATCATTTCTTTTTTATTTAGAAATTAACATTCTCTTAAACAAAATATAGGAAGAAATTTAAATAAATTAAAAGCTATTTGGAAATAAATAAACTAGGATAATCTTTATTTTTAGAATATATTATTTAAAAAACTAAATTTATCTAAAGGGATAAATTTTAATCTATAACAGCAAACTTTTTAATATAGGGTAATTATGGTACAATTATTAAAATAAACATATTAACAAAATACCTTTCCATAGGAGTGTGAAAAATGAATTTTAAAGAGAATAATATTTATAGTGGATTTAAACTTTTAAACATAGAAAATTTAAATGAAATAGGTGGAGTAGGTTTAAGGTTTGAGCATGAAAAAACTAAGGCTAAACTTATAAAAATCCTAAGTGAAGATGACAATAAGTGCTTTGCAATAGGATTTAGAACACCACCTGAAAATAGTACAGGAGTTCCTCATATTTTAGAGCATTCAGTTTTATGTGGTTCTAGAAAATTTAATACTAAGGAACCCTTTGTAGAGCTTTTAAAAGGGTCTTTAAATACATTCTTAAATGCTATGACATATCCAGATAAAACAATATATCCAGTAGCATCAAGAAATGAAAAAGACTTTATGAATCTTATGGATGTTTACTTAGATGCTGTATTATATCCAAATATATATAAGCATAAGGAAATATTCATGCAAGAGGGATGGCATTATTATATAGAAAATAAGGAAGATGAATTAAAGTATAATGGTGTTGTTTATAATGAGATGAAAGGGGCATACTCATCTCCAGATTCTATACTTTATAGAAAGATTCCTCAAACAATATACCCAGATACTTGTTATGCCTTATCTTCAGGAGGAGATCCTGATGAAATACCAAATTTAACTTATGAAGAGTTTGTGGAATTTCATAAGAAATATTATCATCCATCGAACTCATATATTTTCTTATATGGTAATGGAGATACTGAAAAAGAATTAGAATTTATAAATGAAGAGTATTTAAAGAATTTTGAATATAAAGAGATAGATTCAGAAATAAAAGAACAAAAATCCTTTGAAAGTATGAAAGAAGAAAGTTTTACTTATGGAATAGCTGAAAGTGAAGATTTAAATCATAAAAGTTATTATAGTTTAAACTTTGTAATTGGAGATGCCACAGACGGAGAAAAAGGCTTAGCTTTTGATGTTTTAGCATATCTTCTAACAAGAAGCACAGCAGCACCATTAAAGAAAGCATTAATAGATGCAGGTATAGGGAAAGCTGTATCAGGAGACTTTGATAACTCAACTAAACAATCAGCCTTTACTGTTTTAGTTAAGAATGCAGAGCTAAACAAAGAAGAAGAATTTAAAAAAGTAGTAATGGATACTTTAAAGGATTTAGTTGAAAATGGAATAGATAAAGAACTTATAGAAGCTTCCATAAATAGAGTTGAATTTGAATTAAGAGAAGGAGATTATGGTTCTTATCCTAATGGATTAATTTATTATTTAAAAGTTATGGATAGTTGGCTTTATGATGGGGATCCATATGTTCATTTAGAATATGAAAAAAATCTTGAAAAAATAAAATCTGCTTTAACAAGCAATTACTTTGAAGATTTAATAGAAAAATATATGATAAATAATACTCACTCTTCACTTGTTTCTCTTCATCCTGAAAAAGGAATAAATGAGAAAAAGTCAGCTGAATTAAAGAAAAAGTTAGAAGAGATTAAAAATAGTTTTGATGAAAAGACTTTAAATGAAATAATTGATAATTGTAAAAAGTTAAAAGAAAGACAAAGTACACCTGATAAAAAAGAAGATTTAGAAAGTATTCCTATGTTATCTTTAGAGGATATAGATAAAGAAGCAACTAAAATTCCTACAGAAGAGAAAGAGATAGATGGAATTACAACATTACACCATGATTTCCATACTAATAAAATAGACTATGTTAATTTCTTCTTTAATACAAATAGTGTTCCTGAAGATTTAATACCTTATGTTGGATTACTATGCGATATATTAGGTAAGTGTGGAACAGAAAATTATGATTATTCTAAGTTATCAAATGCCATAAATATAAGTACAGGTGGAATAAGTTTTGGAGCTATAACTTTTGCTAATCTAAAGAAAAATAATGAGTTTAGACCATATTTAGAAATTTCATATAAAGCATTAAGCAGCAAGACTAATAAAGCTATAGAATTAGTTGATGAGATTGTAAATCACACTGACTTAGATGATATGGACAGAATTATGCAAATAATTAGAGAAAAGAGAGCTAGATTAGAAGGTGCTATATTCGATAGTGGTCATAGAATAGCTATGAAAAAAGTTTTATCATACTCTACAAATAGAGGAGCTTATGATGAAAAAATAAGTGGATTAGATTATTATGATTTTCTAGTAAATATAGAGAAGGAAGATAAAAAATCAAAGATATCAGATAGCTTAAAAAAGGTGAGAGACTTAATCTTTAATAAGGGAAATATGCTTATAAGTTATTCAGGAAAAGAAGAGGAATATGAAAACTTTAAGGAAAAAGTAAAATATTTAATAAGCAAAACAAATAATAATGATTTTGAAAAAGAAGAATATAATTTTGAGTTAGGAAAGAAAAATGAAGGGCTTTTAACTCAAGGAAATGTACAATATGTAGCTAAGGGTGGAAATTATAAAACTCATGGATATAAGTATTCTGGTGCACTATCTTTATTAGAAAGTATTCTAGGATTTGACTACTTATGGAATGCCGTAAGGGTTAAAGGTGGAGCTTATGGAGTGTTCTCTAACTTTAGAAGAGATGGCGGAGCATATATAGTTTCATATAGAGATCCTAATATAAAAAGCACTTTAGAAGCTTATGATAATATACCTAAGTATTTAAATGATTTTGAAGCTGACGAAAGAGAAATGACTAAATACATCATAGGTACAATAAGAAAATATGATCAACCTATAAGCAATGGAATAAAAGGTGATATAGCAGTTTCATACTACTTAAGTAACTTTACTTATGAAGATCTTCAAAAGGAAAGAGAAGAAATCATAAATGCAGATGTAGAAAAAATTAAGAGTTTTGCACCTATGATTAAAGATTTAATGAAGGAAGACTACATCTGTGTACTAGGCAATGAAGAAAAGATAAAAGAAAATAAAGACCTATTTAATAATATTAAAAGTGTAATTAAATAGATTTTAAATTTGATTTTAAAATTCTTTTATTAAAAAGTAAGTTTATTTTTAGAGATTTAATTGTAAATATGAATTTTAATCTATAAATACAACTTAAAAAATAATTTTAGACCTTATTGTATTTGAAATATTTTATTTCTACAGTAAGGTCTTTTTATTTTGAATTACATTTAAATAAATTAAAATAATAAAATAAAATGTGATATAATATTGTTTATTGTTACATAGAAAGGGAGAAAGACATAAATGGATTTTGTTGCAATAGACTTTGAAACTGCTAATGAGAAAAGAAATAGTGCGTGTTCTATTGGATTGACTGTTGTTAAGGATAATAAAATTGTTGAAGAAAAATATTTTTTAATAAAGCCTTGTGAAATGAGATTTCAGCCCATGAATATATGGATACATGGAATTAGACCAGAGGATGTTGAAAATGAGAGAACTTTTAATGAAATATGGGAAGAAATAAAGGATTACATAGATGGAAATTTAGTAATAGCTCATAATGCAGCTTTTGATATTAGCGTTCTTAGAAAAACTTTAGATTTTTATGATATACCTTATCCAGACTTTGAATATGCCTGTACAGTAGTTATGGCAAAGAATTATTATAAATCATTACCAAATCATAAATTAGGAACTGTAAGTGAAGCTTTAGGATTTGAATTTTCTCATCACCATGCAGGGGAAGATGCAAGGGCTTGTGCTAACATATTACTTAATATATGCAAAGATTTAGATATAGAATCAGTTGAAGAGCTTTCAGATAAGCTTGCCATAAGAATAGGTGCTGTTTATGAAAATGGATATAAGTCTTCTGGAAGAAAGGGAGAATGCAAATATTCAAGTAATTTAAGACTTAAAGAAAAGAAGAAAGAGGGAGAAATATCTTTAAAATGTAAAAATGTAGTTTTTACAGGGCCTTTAAGTTCTATGTCTAGAGGAGAAGCCATAGGAAATGTAATAAGGTGTGGTGGTTTTGTCTCAAGTTCTGTAAGTAAAAAGACAAATTACTTAATTACAGGAATTAGAGATTTAAATAAATTAAAAGAAAATGAAAAGAGTATTAAATTAAAAAAAGCAGAAAATTTAATAAAAGAAAATTTCGATATTAAGATAATAAATGAAGAGGAATTTTTATCTATAATAGAATAAATAAACTTTAATTTTAGATCTAAATATTAATAAATAGCTCATTTAGGGGCTATTTTTACTATTGTTAACAATAAGTTATTTACAATAATATTTATTATGCTAAAATAAGTTAGTAAAATTAATTAATTTATGTAATACTAGAATTAGTTAGCAAATTTTAATTAGGAAATTAGAGGTGATTAAATGGATAAATTATTTACTATAAGTGGAGTAGATTTTTTGGCAGGGGATTTTCAAGATGATATAAGTGAATTTCAAGATATAATACCTATATTACAAGATTTTCAAGAAGAATTAAAATTAGAGAAAATAGAGTGTACAGATGAGAATGATTGCTGTTTTAAAACTAAAGAAAATTATATATGTGAATTAGTTGGGGCTTTAACTGAAGATGATGAATTTTATTCATTAAAAGAGTTAAGAAGTGATTATAATAGATTTAAAGATGAAATGCTATATCCTTTTGGAATACAAGTTTATAAATGTACAGAATGTAATAAATGGATTATAAATTTACTAGAGGAGTAAGTTTTAACATATGGATAAATTGAGAGAGAGTATTACAGGGGTAGGTCATAACATTTATAGCTTTTATAAAAGAGTAAAGGATAAAATTATAAAAGAAAAGGATCCTAAGGTAATAATAATTTGTGTTATTGCTTTAGCCTTAATTATAGTATTTCTATATGGTAATGTTAGTAGTAAAAAGAGAGATGTAATTGAACAATTATCTAATTCCTTAAGCAAAGGAAATGAAAGAGCTTTAATGAACTTAATAGAAGATGGAAATAAAAATTCTGGAATAACAAAAGAGGAGTTAATACCATATATTGATTTTTTTAAAGCGGATAAAAGTAGAATTAATAAGTTAGTTTCTTCTTTAGAAAATGGGGATGAGATATACTCTACAAAATTGGAGTCTAAAAAAAGTTTTTGGGGAGAAAAATGGTATGTTGTAATACAAAAAAAGAAACTTATTGTGG
The DNA here is from genome assembly GCF_023921145.1 of Clostridium sp. 16K-1-R1. Taxonomy (NCBI): domain Bacteria; kingdom Bacillati; phylum Bacillota; class Clostridia; order Eubacteriales; family Clostridiaceae; genus Clostridium; species Clostridium sp. 16K-1-R1. The sequence goes on along the minus strand of NZ_CP046515.1, from coordinate 1,872,450 downwards.
CATCTAATTTCCCGGAAGCTAGTGTGTATTTAAATGGTAATTTTATAGGTACAACTAATACTAGTAGAACTTTAGAAATACCTAACTTAATACCAGGAGTCTATGATCTTAAGATTGAAAAGAAAGCATATAATTCTAATTTAGTAGAAGAAAAAAATATTGTTTTCATGGATAATAATAAGATAGACATACCTTTAAATGGAACCTTAGTCACAGTTAAGAGTAGTTTTGATGATAGTAATGTATATATAAATGGAGAGGACTCGGGTATAAAGGTAAAAGATTTTAAGGATGTTGGTCCTTTCCCAAAGGATGGTTCAACTTACTTAACTATAAAATGCAACACTCCTTGGGGAGAGATAGATAGCCAAAAGTTTTATATAGAAGATCATCCAGAAATAAATATAGAATTAGATTTAAAAGATACAATCATAAAAGAAGATGTTGAAAAAGTTGTAAAGGAATTTTATAGTAGCGTATTTCAGGCTTTAAATTCAGAGGATAAAAATGATATAAGAAATGCTAAGGATGAAGTTAAGGATAATATATATAATACATTAAGTCAAAAATATTTTCTTTTAAAGAATGACTATGATATAAGCGATCTTAAAATTAAGATGGAAAATAGTTCAATAGAACGAAATCATGGTGTTTATGAAGCTAGTATTGTAGTTAATGTTTCTTATAAGATAAAAAAGAAAATATTAGGAATAGATGTTAAAAGTGAATCAATGGAAAAAAACTTTTTCACAAATATGAAGTATGAAAATGGAAAATGGATAGTTTATAATGTACAAGACTTTTCATTACCAGGATTAGAAGAAGAGTAATTAATAAATAAAAAGGAGCTTTATCAAAAGTTATTTTGATAAAGCTCTTTTATTTTATAAAGTTATAGCAGCATCAAGAGCAACTTCCATCATCTTTGTGAAGGTAGTTTGACGCTCCTCACTAGTAGTTTCCTCAGCAGTAATTAAATGATCACTTATAGTAAGTATTGTTAACGCATTAACACCATACTTAGCTGCTAAGGTATATAAAGCTGCAGTTTCCATTTCAACAGCTAAAGTACCAAATTTAGCCCATTGTTTCCATGCTTCAGGATTATCATTATAGAAGCTATCAGCTGTGAATACGCTACCAACCTTAGGAGAATATCCTTTTTCAACGGCAGTATCGTAAGCGGCCTTTAAAAGTTTAAATGATGCTGTTGGAGCAAAATCTAAACCGTTAAATCTAACTTTATTTATTGCAGAATCAGTATGAGATGACATTGCTAAAACTAAATCTCTAACTTTTATATCTTCTTGCATACCGCCAGCAGTACCTACTCTTATTAAATTTTTAACTCCATAATCTCTTATAAGTTCATTAACGTAAATAGAAATTGAAGGAACCCCCATACCAGTACCTTGAACTGATATTTTTTTTCCTTTATATGTTCCTGTATATCCTAACATTCCTCTAACTTCATTGTAACAAACTGGATTTTCTAAAAAAGTTTCAGCTATAAATTTAGCTCTTAAAGGATCTCCTGGTAATAAAATTGTTTCGGCTATTTGACCTTCTTTTGCACCTATATGAATACTCATAATGTACCTCCTCATAATGTAAATGTTTTATAAATAAATTTTATCATAAATAATGAAAAAATGCTAAAAATTATAAAAAATTAAAATTTTAATTTAAGTAGTTAAAGCTTATTTAGTATGTTATATTAATAGGTAATAATACAAAATAATAATTTATTAAATTTGTATTTATAAAAATAATGAGGTGATAATTTTGTTAAATATAGATAGAAATGAAATTAAGGATACTCCAGAGTATGAAAGCTTTGGTGAAAATGAATTTCCACTGAAATACTTAAGTGAAGAAGAGTTAGAAGAGTTAGGCTTTAAAAAAAGTTGCTGTGGAAGTAGAGGAGGATGTCCTAAAAAAGCAAATGGAACCTGTGGAGGATGTTCTTCAAAGGGAGGATGCCAAGGAGGGTGTTCTAAAAATGGATGTGGATGTTCAAATGGATCTGGTTGTTGTAAGAATAAATAAAAAAAATACATACTCATATGAGTATGTATTTTTTTATATTATTTTCTTTTTTTAGCAACTTCTATATTAACAGTTCTTTTGTTAAGTTTTTTACCCATTGATTTTTTCATTATATTATTTACTGCATCAGCATCAACGTTAGCAAAGCAGAAGTTTTCTTTTATGTCTATATCTCCAACTTGCTTAGGGCTTATTCTAGCAGTCTCTTTTAAGAAGTTAACAAGAGATTTAGGAGTTATACCATCTCTTCTTCCAACAGACATAAATAATCTAGTTTCGTCCATTACAGGAGCTTCTATAGAATTTGAAGTGTAATCAAAAGAAGATTCTTTATCAAATACTATTTTTAAAAGAGCAGCTGCAACATCTACTAAGCTATAATCTTCATCTAATTGAGTAGCTATTGGAATAAACTTTTGGAAATCTTCTGAAGCTTCTTCTATAGTAGATTTTACATTATTTATTATGTTATTATGTTTATTTTGGAATATTTCATCAACTGTAGGTACAGCTTTTCTTATTATTTTACTCTTAGTATGCTTTTGTATTTGTTTAAGCATCATATATTCTTTTGGAGTAACTAAAGAATAAGCAACTCCCTCTCTGTTAGCTCTACCTGTTCTTCCGATTCTATGTACATAACTTTCATTGTCTTGTGGTAGATCGTAGTTTATAACGTGAGTTACGCTTTCAACGTCTATTCCTCTAGCTGCAACATCAGTAGCAACTAAGAAGTCTAAGCTTCCTTCTTTGAATTTTCTTAAAGTTTGAAGTCTATGGTTTTGGCTCATATCTCCGTGCATACCTTCAACCATATATCCTCTAGCTTGCATTTTTTCTACAACTTCGTCAACACCTTTTTTTGTTTTGCAGAAAATTATTGCAGCATTTGGTTCATCAAAATCTAAAACTCTACAAAGTGTTTCAAATCTATCTCTATGTTTTATTTCAAAATAAAATTGTTCTATTTTTGAAACTGTTAAAGAACTTTTCTTTATTGCGATGTGCTTAGTATCTTCTTTCATGTAATTTCTAGCTAATTTCTTTATTTGCGGAGGCATAGTAGCAGAGAATAAAAGTGTTTGTCTATCAGTTTTTAATGATTTAACAATTTCTTCTAAATCATCAATGAATCCCATGTTTAACATTTCGTCAGCTTCATCTAACACTAGGAATCCTATATCGTTAAGAGGTAAACTCTTTCTTCTTATTAAATCTAATACTCTACCAGGTGTTCCAACAACTATATCAACACCATTTTTTAAAGCTCTAATTTGTCTATCTATTGGTTGACCACCGTATATTGGTAAAACAGAAAGTTTTTCATGTTTTCCAAGTCTTACAAGTTCTTCATTAACTTGTATAGCAAGCTCTCTAGTTGGTGCTAAAATAAGTGCTTTTGGAGATTTCTTCTTTCCTGAAAAATCAGCATTATTTATTATAGCGCATCCAAAAGCAGCTGTTTTACCAGTACCAGTTTGAGCTTGACCGATTATATCGTGTCCTTCTAGGGCTACAGGAATACTTTCAGCTTGTATTTGAGATGGCTCTTCAAATCCCATATCTTTTATAGCTTTAAGTAAGCTTTCCTTAAGACCTAAGTCATCAAATTTTATATTGTTCATTCTTTATCCTCTTTCTTCTTGTATATTTTTAGTTTTTAAAATTTATTTTATTTTTAAAATTCTCACAATCAAACAAAGCTTATCATAACATAGTATCTCCATATAAGCAAATGATATTATTTAAAATAAAAATTAAAAAAGTTTATTTAAATGTTTACTATAAGTTATAATAATAGGGATTAAAAAGGAAGGAGAGAAATTAATTTGGAAGTTGGAATTTCTTCAGCATGTTTTTATCCAGATTTTGAATTGGAAAAATCATTTAAAATAATGAAAGAATTGGATTTTAATACAGGAGAATTATTTTTAAATACTTATTATGAGTATAGTGATGATTTTGTAAAGAAATTAATTGAGGAAAAAGAGAAAAATAACTTTAATATAAAATCAGTACATTTTTTTTCATCTATGTATGAACCTTATTTATTTGATCAATATGAGAGAAGAAGAAAAGATTCTTTAGAAGTTTTTAAGAATATATGTAAAGCTACTAATAAATTAGGAGCTTTTTCATATACCTTTCATGGTATGAGAAAACAAGAGTTTAATACTATTAATAAGAAGGGAATTTTAGATATATATAATGAATTAGCTTATATAGCAAGAGAAAATAATATATATTTATCTCAAGAAAATGTTTCTTGGTGTATGTCTTCAGATATAGAATTTTTAAAGTATTTAAAAAATAACATAAAATATGATATTAAATTTACCTGTGATATAAAACAAGCATATAAAAGTAATGAAAATCCTCTCCATTATATTGATATCATGGGGAGGGATTTAATTAATTTTCATATAAACGATAGAGATGAAAAAAGTATTTGTTTACTTCCAGGTAAGGGGAGAGTAAATTATAAACCTATCATTGAAAAACTAAAAACTTTAGATTATAAAGGACCATTAATAATAGAAGTTTATAGGGATAATTTTAAAACTTACGAAGAATTAAAAGATGTTAAAGATTTTATAGAAAAAAAACTACTAGTATGATAAAATGTATAAATGTAAGAATAAAATAAAAGAAATATTTGATAAAAAAAGAAATTATATGTTATAATTGCCTAGGTTAATTCATAAAACATGAATTTAAAAGGCTATTTACAGGAGGAATATACAATGGAAGCTAAAATGAACAAAATAGACACAAATGTTGTAGAATTAGAAATTAAAGTTGATGCTAAGGACTTTAACGAGGCGTTAAAAAAGTCTTATAATAAAAACTCAAAGAAGTTTAACATACCAGGATTCAGAAAAGGAAAAGTTCCAATGAACATGGTTAAAAAATTCTACGGAGTTGAAGTTTTATTTGATGATGCAATAAACGCTTGTATAGATAAAACTTACGGAGTTGCTTTAGAAGAAAACAACGTAAGACCAGTTGATTATCCACAAATCGAAGTAGTAGAAGTTGGAGAAGGAAAAGACTTAGTTTACAAAGCTAAAGTTACTACTTACCCAGAAGTTACTTTAGGAGATTACAAAGGATTAGAAGTTGAGGAAGTATCTTACGAAGTAAAAGAAGAAGACATAGAAAAACAATTAGCTGATATGCAAGCAAGAAATGCTAGAGTTGAAACTAAAGAAGAAGGAACAGTTGAAAATGGAAACATAGCTGTTATAGACTTCAAAGGATTCATAGATGACGTAGCATTCGAAGGTGGAGAAGGAAAAGATTATCCATTAGAAATAGGTTCAGGAAGCTTCATAGATAACTTTGAAGAGCAATTAGTTGGATTAAAAGTTGGAGAAAGCAAAGATGTTAACGTAACATTCCCAGAAGCTTATGGAAAAGAAGACTTAAACGGAAAACCAGCTAAATTCGAAGTAACTGTAAAAGAAATAAAAGTTAAAGAATTACCAGCTTTAGATGATGAGTTTGCTAAAGAAGTTTCAGAATTTGATACTTTAGAAGAATTAAAAGCTGACTTAAAAGAAAAAGCTGTAAAAGCTAACGAATTAAGAGCTAAAAGAGAAATGGAAGAAAAAGTTATAAACGCTGTAGTTGATAACGCAAAAGTAGAAATTCCAGAAGCTATGATAAACAGAGAAGTTGAAAACATGGTAAGAGACTTAGAAATGAGATTAGGACAACAAGGACTAAGCTTAGAGCAATACTATGAGTTCACTGGAAGCACTGAAGATAAGATGAAATCTTACATGAAAGAAAATGCTGAAAGAAAAGTAAAAACTGATTTAGTTATGAGTGCTGTAACTGAAGCAGAAGCTATAGAAGCTACTGAAGAAGAATTAAAAGCAAAAGCAGAAGAAGTTGCTAAAATGTACTCAAACGGAGCAGAAACTGAGAAAATGGTTGATCTATTATTAAATGCTCAAAGAGCTGCTTTAGAGTTAGATGTTAAGAGAGAAAAAACTTTAAAAATGTTATTTGAATCTTTAAAATAATAAATAAATAAACTTTCAGATAATTGCCAGGAAGTATTTCTTGGCAATTATTTTAAAATTAAAAGTTTGTTTAGAAAAAGACTAATTAACAAATATCTATTTTTTTTATATAATAATTATGATAATGTATGTTTTTATGATATATATGGCAATATTATAATTAGAGTTTTTTTTAAAAGGAGGGAATTTAATGAGCAATTTAGTACCTATGGTAGTTGAACAAACAAGCAAAGGCGAAAGAAGTTACGATATATTCTCAAGATTATTAAAAGATAGAATAATAATGTTAAGTGGAGAGGTTAATGATGTAACGGCTAACCTTGTTGTTGCACAATTATTATTCTTAGAAAGTGAAGATCCAGATAAAGATATACATCTTTACATAAATTCCCCAGGAGGTTCTATAACTTCTGGAATGGCAATTTATGATACTATGCAATATATAAAGCCTGACGTATCTACAATCTGTATAGGTATGGCTGCTTCTATGGGAGCATTCTTATTATCTTCAGGAGCAAAAGGAAAGAGATTCGCATTACCAAATGCTGAAATAATGATACACCAACCTTTAGGTGGATTCCAAGGGCAAGCAACTGATATAGATATTCATGCTAAGAGAATATTAAAGATAAAAGATAAATTAAACCAAATCTTAAGTGAAAATACAAATCAACCTCTTGAAAAGATAAAAGTAGATGTTGAAAGAGATTATTTCATGGAAGCATCAGAAGCAGTAGAATACGGATTAATAGATAAAGTTATAGAAAGAAAATAATCTACAACTTAAATCTTATTGAAAGTTGAGGTGGATAAGATGGGAAAATTTGAAGACAAAAAGCAATTAAGGTGTTCTTTTTGTGGTAAAAATCAGGAACAGGTTAAGAGATTAATCGCAGGTCCTGGTGTATATATATGTGATGAATGTATAGAGCTTTGTTCAGAAATAATAGAAGATGAATTTGAAGGAAATACAGAATCATCACCATTAGAAGCTAGCAATCTTCCAAAGCCACAAGAAATTAAAGACTATTTAGATCAATATGTTGTTGGTCAAGATAGAGCTAAGAAATCTTTAGCAGTAGCTGTTTATAATCATTACAAGAGAATAAATGCTAATAAGGCAGAGGATGATGTTGAACTACAAAAAAGTAACATACTTTTATTAGGACCTACAGGTTCAGGTAAGACATTACTTGCACAAACTCTTGCTAAAATGTTAAATGTTCCATTTGCTATAGCAGATGCTACAACATTAACAGAGGCAGGATATGTTGGTGAAGATGTTGAAAATATACTTTTAAAGCTAATTCAAAATGCAGATTATGATGTTGAAAGAGCTGAAAAAGGGATAATATATATAGATGAGATAGATAAGATTGCTAGAAAATCAGAAAATCCATCTATTACAAGAGATGTTTCTGGAGAGGGTGTTCAACAAGCCTTATTAAAAATATTAGAGGGAACAACAGCTTCAGTACCACCACAAGGTGGAAGAAAGCATCCACATCAAGAGTTTATACAAATTAATACTTCAAATATTTTATTTATTTGTGGTGGAGCTTTTGATGGAATAGATAAAATAATAGAAAAAAGAGGAACTAAGAGTTCTATAGGTTTTGGCGCTGAGGTTAAAGGAAAAAGCGAAAAGAACGTTGGAGAACTTTTAAAGGATATAATGCCTGGGGATTTATTAAAATTTGGTTTAATACCAGAATTTGTTGGTAGATTACCAGTATTAGTAACTTTAGAAGCTTTAGATAACGAAGCTTTAGTAAGTATTTTAACTAAGCCAAAGAATGCTCTAGTAAAACAATACAAAAAGTTATTTGAGCTTGATAATGTAAAACTAGATTTTACAGAGGAAGCTTTAAAAGCTATTGCAGATGAAGCTATAAATAGAAAAACTGGTGCTAGAGGATTAAGAGCTATAGTAGAAGAAACTATGATGGATATAATGTTTGATATACCATCAGAAGAGAATATTGTAAAAGCTACTATAACTGAAGAGACAATCAAAGATAGAAAAGATCCAGAGCTTGAAAAGCTTCCAGAAGGAGAAGTTAGACCAACTTTAAAAACTGAGAAGAAAAATAAAGCTAGAAAAGATATAGAAACTGCTTAATAGAAAAAGATGCATACTATTTATGCATCTTTTTTATTTTTTATGGAGTTTTTGGAATATCATCACAAAAATAGGTAAATACTAACCGTATAGAACGGGAGGTATTAGAGATGAATACTTATACATTTATAATGTTTCTACAATTACTTATGTCAATTTTATTCTATATATATATGAGCAAGTCCTTTGCGAGTAAGAAGAAAGATAATAGTGTTTTAGAAAAAGAAAATGAAAAAGAAATGGAAAAATTAAATAAATTAAGAATGATAAAACTGACAGAACCTTTAACTGAAAAAAGTAGACCGAGTAATTTAGAAGAAATAATAGGACAGGAAAAGGGAATAAAAGCTCTTAAAGCAGCACTTTGTGGGCCAAATCCACAGCATGTAATAATATATGGTCCACCAGGGGTAGGAAAAACTGCAGCAGCTAGAATAATTTTAGAAGAGGCTAAGAAAATGGCAGCATCTCCTTTTAATAAGGATTCTAAATTTGTTGAAATAGATGCCACAACTTTAAGATTTGATGAGAGGGGGATAGCAGATCCATTAATAGGTTCTGTTCATGATCCAATATATCAAGGAGCTGGTTCCTTAGGGATTGCAGGAGTTCCTCAACCTAAGCCAGGAGCTGTAACAAAGGCTCATGGAGGAATACTTTTTATAGATGAAATAGGAGAACTCCATCCTATTGAATTAAATAAACTTCTTAAAGTTTTAGAGGATAGAAAAGTTTTTTTAGATTCAGCCTATTATAGTTCAGAAGATCCCAATACTCCTAGATATATAAAAGAAATATTTGATAATGGATTACCAGCAGATTTTAGATTAATTGGTGCAACTACAAGAAGCCCAGAGGAAATAGTGCCAGCTATAAGGTCAAGGTGCGTAGAAATATTTTTTAGAGGACTAACTGTTGAAGAGATTAGAAAAATTGCTTTAAATGCTACAAATAAGGTTGGCTATAGAATAAGTGATGAGGGATTAGACATAGTATCTAGATATTGTACTAATGGAAGAGAAGTTATAAACTTAGTGCAATTATGTTCTGGTCTTGCAATAAATGAAAATAGAGATTACATAAAAGAGAGTGATATTTATTGGGTTATTGAAAATGGTCAATACAATCCTAGAATGGAAAGAATGATAAATGATAAACCTGAAATTGGGTATGTAAATGGCTTAGCTGTATATGGAGCTAACAATGGAGCTTTAATGGAAATAGAAGCTACAGCAAAGTTATCAAGTAATAGTATAGGTAGTATAAAAATTACTGGAATAGTTGATGATGAAGAACTAGGCGGTGGAGAGAAGAAAATAAAGAGAAAAAGCACAGCCTATTGCTCTGTACAGAATGTATTGACAGTATTAGATAATATATTTAATTTAAATTCAAAGGCCTATGATATACATGTTAACTTTCCAGGAGGAATACCAGTAGATGGTCCATCAGCTGGAATAAGTATAGCTACAGCCATATATAGTGCAATAAAAGGAGTGCCTGTAAATAATAGAGTAGCCATGACTGGTGAGATATCAATAAAGGGAAAGGTAAAACCAATAGGGGGAGTAAATGCAAAGATATTAGCAGCAAAGAGAGCGGGAGTAGAATTGGTAATTGTTCCAAAGGAAAATTTAAGTAGTATAACTAGAGATATTGATGGAATAAAGATAGTTGGTGTTAAGAAAATTGAAGAGGTATTAGATCTTGCACTTTATGAAGAAGAATGTATAGAAAAAGAGAGCTTAATAATTAAAGATAATAGGGCATTTTTTGGTGCTGGTGCCTTAAATGCAGAATCTATAAAGAAAGCTAACACTTAAAGTGTTAGTTTTCTTTTATGGAATTAAATAAGCTTGAAAAAAACTTGTAATATGTGTATACTTGTTAAAGACTATATATTTATATAATATGTAGTTATTAATTTTTTTGGAGGGGATATTTATGAAAGAAGATAAATTAATTCTTCCTTTAATTCCTCTAAGAGGTCTAACTGTATTTCCTAATATGGTTATATACTTTGACGTTGGTAGGGAAAAGTCAATAGAAGCTGTTGAAAAGGCTATGGCAGGAGATCAAAAGATATTTTTAGCAGCTCAAAAAGATATAGAGATTGACAATCCGAGTGAAGATGACATCTTTAATATAGGTACAATCTGTGAAATAAAGCAAATTGTAAAAATGCCAAAAAACACTATAAGAGTTTTAGTAGAAGGTATTGAAAGAGCAAAGATGGATGAATTCTTTGATAAAGAGGAATTACTTGAAGCATCAATAGAGAAAATAGATATTGATAATGAAATTGACCATGAACTTGAAGCTTTATCAAGAAAGTTAAAGGATGATTTTTTTGAGTTTTTAGATATTACAGCAAGTAGTGGAATAAATGGTGTTGATTTATTTGATAATCTAGAAGAAGAAAAAGATTTAAATAAGGTTACAGATTTAATTTCTTCATATGCTCTTATAAAACAAGAGGACAAGCAGGATATTCTTCAAACTTTAGATTTAAAGAAAAGAATAGAAAAATTAATATTTTATGTGAAAGAAGAAATTGAAGTAGCTAAAATAGAAAAAAGAATTGGAACTAAAGTTAAGAAGAAATTAGATAAAGGCCAAAGAGAATATTATTTAAGAGAGCAAATGAAGGTAATCCAAGAGGAACTTGGAGAAGATGATGATAATAAGAAAGCTATAATTGAGTTTGAGAAAGTTATAAATGAGAAAAAATTACCTAATCAGGTTAAGGAAAAAGCTCAATATGAAATTTCAAAGCTTAAGGCATCATCTCCATATTCTCAAGATGGAGGAGTTACAAGAACTTACTTAGAAAATTTATTAGACATGCCTTGGGGAGAATTTACTGAGGATACTTTAAATATAAAAGATGCGAGAAAAGTATTAGATAAAGATCATTATGGATTAAAGGACGTAAAGGATAGAATTCTTGAATATTTAGCTGTAAAGCAAATAAGTAATTCATTAAGAGGACCTATTCTTTGCCTAGTTGGACCTCCAGGGGTAGGTAAAACTTCTATAGCTAAAAGTGTTGCAACTTCACTAAATAGAAAGTTTGTAAGAATGTCTTTAGGTGGAGTTAGAGATGAAGCTGATATAAGAGGACATAGAAGAACTTACGTTGGAGCAATTCCAGGAAGAATAGTTACTGGATTAAAGGAAGCTAAAAGTATGAATCCAGTATTTTTACTAGATGAAATTGATAAGTTAGGAATGGATTTCAAAGGAAATCCAGCTGATGCCTTACTAGAGGTTTTTGATAATGAGCAAAATAAAACTTTTAGAGACCATTATCTAGAGGTGGATGTTGATTTATCAGAGGTTATGTTTATAACAACAGCAAACTCTTTAGATGGAATTCCAAGACCTCTTTTAGATAGAATGGAATTAATAGAGGTATCAGGATATACTTATGAAGAAAAATTCAGAATAGCTAAGAAATATTTAGTACCAAAGGTATTAAAAGAACATGGTGTTGATAATAAAATAATAACTATATCTGATTCTGCTTTAAAACTTATTATAGATAGTTATACAAGAGAGTCTGGAGTAAGAAATCTTCAAAGACAAATAGCTAATGTTATAAGAAAAGGAATAAAGGATATAATAGAAAAAGATAAGAAAAATTTAAATATATCTACTAAGTTAGTTGAAAAATACTTAGGGCCAAAAATCTTTAGCTATGAAGAAATTGATAAGGAAGATAAGGTTGGAGTAGTTACAGGAATGGCTTGGACTGCTTATGGTGGAGATACTTTACCAGTAGAAGTAATGGTTATGGATGGTAAGGGCAGATTAGAGCTTACTGGACAACTTGGAGATGTAATGAAGGAATCTGCAAAAGCTGCATACTCTTATGTGAGAGCTCATATGAAGGAATTAGGAATAAAGGATGAGTTTTATTCTAAGAAAGATATTCATATACATGCTCCAGAGGGTGCAGTACCAAAGGATGGTCCTTCTGCAGGGGTTACTATGACTACTGCCTTAGTATCAGCATTAACTGGTAAAAAAGTTAAACACAATGTTGCTATGACTGGAGAAATAACTTTAACTGGAAAAGTTTTAGCTATTGGTGGTTTAAAAGAAAAATGCTTAGCAGCAAGAAGAGTAGGAATTGATACGGTTATAGTTCCTAAGGAAAATGAAAAAGACGTAATTAAACTTCCTAAAATAGTTAAGGATAGTTTAAATATAATACTTGCAGATAAAATTGATGATGTATTAGAAAATGCATTGGTTGGAGTTGAAAAATAATGAAAATAAAAAGTTCGGAATTTATAATATCAGCGGTTAAGAGAGAACAGTATCCTGATGATAACCTACCAGAAATAGCTTTTGTTGGTAGATCAAATGTTGGTAAATCTTCTATAATTAATTCATTAACTAATAGAAGAGGCTTAGCAAAGGTAAGTCAAACTCCAGGAAAAACTAGATTAATAAATTTCTTCTTATTAAATAAAGATTTTTATTTAGTAGATTTACCTGGTTATGGATATGCAAAAGTATCTAAAAAAGAGAAGGCATCTTGGGGTGCTACAATAGAAAGATATTTATTAAATAGAGGACCTTTAAAGAAGGTTGTTTTATTAGTAGATTGTAGACATAAGCCTACTGCTGATGATGTTCAAATGTATGAATGGATAAAGCATTATGGATATGAAGTTGTAGTTATTGCAACAAAGAGTGATAAGATATCTAATAATCAAATAGGAAAAAGCGAAAAGCTTATAAAAGAAACTCTAGGATTACCTAAAGATCACAAACTTAAGTTCTTCTCTTCATTAAATAAAAAAGGAAAAGATGAACTTGTAGATTACCTTTTTGATGATTTAGTTGAAGAAGTTTAATTTCATAAATTAAATATAAAATTAACTTTTTAGATGTTTCTAGAATATAGTATTAAAGAAGCTGTGAAGATTTTATCTTCGCAGCTTCTTTTTTTGAAGTATATGCCCTTTTATCAATATTTATTACAAAAAGTAGAAAATATTCCATAAATATGTGTCAAAAATTTGTGAAGAGAATACTATATAGTATAAAGAAAATATATGGAGGTAACATTTATGGACTTAAATGAAATCTTAGAAGGAATGTCAAATGACAATTGTGGTAACTCAGGATGCTGTAATACTTCAGGATGTGGAAATTCTTTTGATAATTGTGGACAATCTGTAGGAGGAGTTAATAATTTTAACGGATTTGGAAATAACTCTTGTGGTGGATTTGGAAACAATTGTGGTGGCTTTGGAAATAACTGCGGAGGATTCGGAAATAACTGTGGTTTTGGCTTCGGTGGCGGAATATGGACATTAATTTGGTTATTCTTATTATGTGGTGGCGGATTCGGCGGAAATGGCGGATTCGGTGGAAATAGTAACAGATGCTGTTGCTGCTGTGAAGATGAATGCTGCTGTGGAGGCGGAAATGGTGGATTTGGATGTAACGCTATAATATGGATAATTATTTTAGCAACTTTATGTGGTGGCTTCGGAAATAATGGCGGAAACAATAACTGCAATGGATTATTAGGTAATTGTGGATGTTAACAAAGGCTTAGAAAATAGAAAAGGAGTAAAGAGAAATGAGTAGAAAGAAAAAATGTTGCTGTAATAGTCATGAAAACTATAGTAGACATGGCGGATGTACAGGAATGGATGCTTGTACAGTACTACCAACTCTTTTAGTTTTACAATGTTCAGGTTTATTATGTAACGATAGAGCATATATCTTAATTTTATTATCATTACTATGCGGTGGATTTAATGCTTGTGGATGCAACAATAATAGATGTTGCTAATAGAAAAAGGAGTGAATTTTTATGAGTAGAAAGAAATGCTGCAAATGTAGATGCAGATGTAAATGCGAATGCAAATGCAAAGGCAAAAAACATGATTGCTGCAGTCAACAAAGTAGAAATACTGGTTGTTCAGGATTTAATGCTTGCACAACATTACCAACATTGCTAATACTTTGTCAATCAGGTTTATTATGCAATGATAGAGCATATATCTTATTCTTATTATTCTGGCTATGTGGTGGTGTAAACGCAAATAGCTGCGGCTATGAATGTTGTTAGAATAATTTTTGGAGGGTTTTTTAACCCTCCTAAAAAAATAAAAAATTATAGTACATATACATAAATTTATTAAGGAGGATAGGAGATGTCAAAGCGTAGACGCAAAAATAAAGTTAGTGAAAATTCAAATCAAGGAAATTTTATGGGGGGATTAAATCCTCAGATGTTAGATATGTTAGGACTTGGAGATGTTGATGTAAACAAAGTATCAGAAGTTCTATCTTCTATGGGCAGTGATGGATTCGATATGAATTCTATAAATTCTATTTTAAATAACAAGGATGGAGGAAAGAATAATTCTTCTAAGAATAAAAGTAGTAAGAAAGGAAATATGAATAATAATAATCCTTTATCAGCTATTATGGGAGATGGAAACCCTATGGGGGATTTAAGCTCACTTATGGGATTACTAGGTGGCGGAGCACAAGGAATGAATCCAATGGGTAATATGGGGAACTTAGGAGCTATTGCTAATATGATGGGTGGAAATATGGGAGGTGGAAATTTAGGAGCACCAAATAATGTAAGTGGTGATACAAGTATGGATCCAATAGTTACTATGATACTTTCCCTTAGAAATTTTGTTGATCCTCAAAGAGCTAGATTTTTAGATAAGGTTTTAAAGATGTATAAGGAAGGAAAAATAACTTATTAGATTTATATACTTAATTTAAAAAAGAGATTTATCAAAACTTGTATATGAAATTTATAAATATATTATGAGAAATTCTTAACTTTGATCAAATTTTATTTATAATTTTTATTTATAAGTTATTTTGATAAATCTCTTTTTATTATTTATTAATATTTAAATTTATGGAACTTATTAAAAATGTATCATTAATTTTTTCTAATTGAATTATGAATTTAACTTGTGATTTATTATTAGGGTTTTCTTTTGGGATTTTATTAAAGTTTAAGGTCCAAGAGCAATTAGTGGCTTCTCCAGTATTATTCCAAGCTATATCCATAAAGAAAGCCTCTTGAAAGTCATAATAATAAGACTCTTTTTCTAATCTCCATATTTGAGATAGATCTTCTTTAGAAATATAAGTTGCAAATATATTTGGAAGTTCAGATATTTCATAATTTAAAGATATTATGTCTATAAAAGAAATTATAGAATATAGTCCAGTAGGTTCAACTGTATCATAGGATATATTTTTAAATTTTTTATTTAAAAGCATATATTTTTGAATATTTTCTTTACTATCACCTAAGGAAAAAGAAAGTATTTTAGGGGTTTTCCCATTATTTGAATCTACAATTCCTAATATATTGTTTGTAGAGTAAAATATATCTTCAAAGCCATTTCCAGTCCACTTAAATAAATGCTGTATAGAGCTATCTTCTTCAGAAGATTGAACAATTATCTCTTTAATATTATTTCTGTCTAAATCTAATAAGTTTAAAGTTATAGGACGATTAGGCGAAAAGTTACCTAGAGAATTAATTGTTTTATTTGGAGTTAATTCATAACTTTTTTCATTAATAGTTGCATTTATTATATAATTATTTTCACTTCCTAATTCTATATATAAACAATCTTCTTTCCCATCACCATTTAAATCTGACTTTATAGTTTCTTTAATAGTATTTTCATTAATAACAGATTTAGTAGAATTATCTTTAAAGGTAAATATTAAAGTAAAGGAAATTAAAATAATAGTAATAAAACTAAGATGTTTTATTAAATTATTTTTGTTTTTTAAAGTCATAAAATCACCTCAAATAGATTATATGCATATAATCTATTTTTTATTATTATTGTAATTTTTTTTTGCACTTTGAACAAAATATACTAAGGGTGGTGATTAATATGCTTTATAAAACTCATCTTGAAATAGGAGAAAATACATTTAATACTATTGAAGGAAGAGGAAGAAATTTAATTGATAAAAAAAGTTTTTTAAAAGGAAATGTTCTTCCAGATATTTCACCTAAATATAGGTTGAAAAAACATGGCAGAAAACAGTTTGAAGAGATTATTGATGAAAAGGTAAAAGAGCTAAGTAGGTTAAGTAGTGATGAAATAATAAATCATTTAGGAAAAGAAAAATTTAGTATAGAGTTAGGAGTAATATGTCATTTTCTATGTGACTTTTTTTCTTTGCCTCATGATGAGGAATGGGGTTTTAAGGAGAGTGTAACCTTAAAGCATGTGTTATATGAGAAAAAGTTACATAAGGTTTTTAGTAAAGATATAATAATAAAAGATAGTTATAAAATACTAGGAAACTCAGATTATGATGTGTTCTTTAAAAATGCTTTAAAGAAATATAGAGATGTATATGGACATAGAAATGATCTATTTTTTGCAATGTATTTAAATAATTCAGTTGTTAGATATGTTTTAGAATCCATAGAAGAAAATGATAAAATAAATCTTTCAAAAGAAAAACACATTGCTTTTTAATAATTGAAGCAAATATTACATATTATTATAAAAAGGATAAATGGGAGGAACTTAATATGATAATATTTGCAAAGAGGATTAATATAAAGGGAGTTATATATAATTTAATGAATTATAATGAGTATAATAAGAGAAAATATAGCTCTTTTTATAGATAAAAGTAAGTAAAACTTATATTGTTTTTAGAATTATAGATATGGGATAGTATAGAGTACATAAATCCTATATCTTTTTTTATAATCTTATTAATAAGGTGTAAACTTGAAAAAAGTATAACTTAGTATATACTTAAAAGTATAGATATATACTTTAAGGTGTATTTAAAGTTTTTATAAGGAGACAGGAAAATGAGAATAAATAGAAATGATTTATGCTGGTGTAACAGTGGTAAGAAATATAAAAAATGTCATATGGAATTTGATGAGAGAATAGAAAATTTAGCTAGAGAAGGATTTGAAGTTCCTACTAGAGATATAATAAAAAATGAAGAACAAATAGAAGGTATAAGAAAAAGTGCAGAAATAAACAATGCTGTTTTAGATTTAGTTGCAGAGAAAATAAAAGCAGGTATGAGTACTGAAGATATAAATAAAATAGTACACGATTATACTGTAAGTAGAGGAGCTATTCCAGCACCACTTAACTATGGTGGATTCCCTAAAAGTGTTTGTACTTCTATAAATGATGAGGTTTGTCATGGAATTCCTGATGAAAATATAATTCTTAAAGAAGGAGATATAATAAACGTTGATGTATCTACTATATATAATGGATATTATTCAGATGCCTCAAGAATGTTTATTATTGGAGAAGCTAGTGAAAATGCAAAAAGATTAGTTAAAGTAGCTAAAGAATGCTTAGAAAAAGGTATTGAAGCAGTTAAACCTTGGGGATTCTTAGGAGATATAGGAGCAGCAATTCAAGAGCATGCAGAAAAGAATGGATATTCAGTGGTAAGAGATTTTGGAGGTCATGGAGTAGGATTAAAATTCCATGAGGATCCATTTGTATATCACTATGGAGATGCTGGAGAGGGTATGGTATTAGTACCAGGTATGATCTTTACAATAGAGCCTATGATAAATGAAGGGAAATATGATGTCTTTGTAGATGCAGAAAATGATTGGACTGCCTTAACTATGGATGGATCACTTTCAGCTCAATGGGAGCACACAATACTAGTTACAGAGGATGGAATTGAAATAATAGCTAAATAATAAAATTTTAAAGCCTTCTAATTAAATTTAGAAGGCTTTAAAAATACATGCTTATTGGTGCTATTAGTACAGCTGGTGATTTAACTTTAGGTTCTGGACATTTAGGAATTGGTATATTAAGATTTTTCAATAGATCTAAATAAGGCTCAATTGACTTTAATAAATCAATATAATAATTTTCCTGTGTAAGCTTTCTTAATAAATTTATACAATCATTATTATTTGTACAAACTTTAATAACTTTTCCTAAAACATTGCAATTACAATTACATTTATCAAATACATAACAATCTCCATTTAAAAAGTATTTTGAATTGGTATTAAGTATTGCAGTATAGCCAGAACAATTCATAATTATATCTTCAGTTGAATTTAAAGAAAGTTTATCTTTAATTGTTTTTAGTAAATTTAATATTATAGAAAAGTTTAAATTGCCTAAGTTTTTATCTTTTAAAAGGGAGTCTAATATGTCTAAGGGAAAGCATTCTATTAAGCTTATTATTGAATCTAAGTAAGAAGAGAGTGAAGTTTCTGTTATGCATCCCTTTGTTCTTATAAAATCTCCTTCAGAAATATGAGAATCAACTAAATGAGAATTTTCAAGATCCTTAATAACTTTTGAGGTAGTCATTCTCTTAAGCATAGTATTGTGTATTTCAAAAGAAGTATAAATTCTTTTTATTTCTTCTTCAGTTCTTCCAAATAGTCTATTTTCTATGCTTCTATCATTTCCATAACAATTTGTTTCATTAAAGTCATTTGATCTATTACTAGTTTTAAAACCCTTATTATACATTCGACTTTTTCCATCACTACAAAAGGTTTTATTATTTTCATCTAAGTGAATTCTTCCAGATAAGGTGTTGTCACAAATTCTTTTAGAAGTACGTATATCTATATATCCATTTAGATATACAGAAGATAGACTTTTTATTAAATATTCATCTATGTATATAAAAAGATTTAAAAGATCATTCATTATTATTCTCCTAAACTAACTTGATCATATTATAATTTATATTATGAATATTACTTTGCTATGAATATTAAATATAAAAATAAAATAAACTTAAAAATTTTAAAAGTATTTTTAGAATGAAAATCTACAAGAATTTATATGGAAAAATATGTATTGACAGAAATGAACAGTTAATATATAATAAAAATGTTCAAGCCGAAGTGGCGGAATTGGCAGACGCAGCGGACTCAAAATCCGCCGGGCTAATACTCGTACGGGTTCGAGTCCCGTCTTCGGCACCAAACACCTGAATATTATCAGGTGTTTTTTTTATTAATAAGATAAATATAATCTTTAGTATTAAAGGATTGGTATGAAAAGCTTATAATACAAAATAGAAGTTTTAAAAAGTAAAATTAAAAAATATTTAATAAAGTTAAGTGGAAACTGAGAATATATATGTAAAATTATAGTATTATATAATAAAAGGGTCTTAGGAGGATATATGCTTATTGCTATTTTATTATTATTACTAAGTATTTTTAACATATTCATAGGAAAAAAAGTAAAGGATAAAAATCTAGCTCATCTTTTATCAGGTTTTGATAAGGAAAAAGATGATTTGGAGTATGTAAGTAGTGTCTTAGGAAATACCTTTAAGTGGATTGGAAATTTAGGGGTTATAATTACAGCTATTTATTTGATTCTAATTAATAGTATTTCAGTAGGATTATACTTAATTTGTTACGTAGGAGTTATAATACTATTTACAGTTAATCTTACCTTTAAAACAGATAGACACAGAAGAAGCAAATTAAAAGCAGCAAAATAAATTAAAAGTACTAAAAGTTAAAATCTTTTAGTACTTTTTTAAATTACTTTAAACTTTGCTAAATTTTAATCAAAATATATGATTTTAATTTATAATATTGAATATGGAATAAAGTTTATAATATAATAAACTTTGTATTAATTCCCAATAGAAAACTTCAATTTATTATTTTACAGTTTAAATTTTTGAAATATTACGTTTATATAATGTTAATTTGGTAATAATTTAAAAGATTAGTCTGTTTAATAAATAATTGGAGGTATGTTTAGGTGAAACTTAAAAGTTACATATTAACAGGAGTTATTATTACATTAACAATAACTAGTTTTTTTATAGGAAGAAGCTATGAGTCTTACAAATTGAAAGCTTTAGAGGTGAGTAATGTAAGTTCTAATGAAGAGATAGATAATGAGAATAAAGAATCAAATAAAGAAGAGCTTAGTGAAGAGCAGCTTCGTATTAAAAAAATAATTTTAAATGATAAGGATGGATTGTTTAAGGTTGTAAATAAGGAAAACTCAATAGATAAAAGTTATAAGCCAGAAGAATTAATTATTCCAAAGGTTAATTTTGTAGGTTTAGAAAATGAACCTAGAAACAGAGTTAGCAATGTATTAAAGAAAGATTTAGAAAATCTTTTTAGTGATGCAAAAAAAGCTGGGTTAGACTTATACCTTTCTTGTGCTTATAGGTCTTATGAAGAGCAGGAATATTTATATGGCAGAGCTTTAGAAAAAGAGAAGAGTGATTCAAGCAATCTTGTGGCTTTACCAGGAACAAGTGAGCATCAATTAGGATTAGCTGTAGACCTTACTACTAGATCTATAGGGTTTCAATTAGAAGAGTCTTTTGAGGATACAAAAGAAGGACAGTGGCTTTTAGAAAACTCTCATAAATATGGTTTCATTCTAAGATATTTAAAAGGAAAGGAAGATATAACTGGGTATAGTTATGAACCTTGGCACTATAGATATGTTGGAGATTTAGAAGTAAGCAAATATTGTTATGATAATAATCTTACATTAGAGGAATTATATGATGAATTGGATATAACAAAATAATATATAAATATAAGATTTTAAAGGAGATATTATTTTGTTTATAAAAATATAATCAAATATGGTCTAATAGGATATAATATAATCACAAGATGAAGTGATTATATGAGAAAATATTATAAACCTAAAGAATTTGCAGAATTATTAAATGTATCAGTTATTGAGCTGAAAAGGTGGGATAATGACAGAAAATTAAAAGCATTTAGAACTCCTACAAATAGAAGATGCTATACTTATGAACAGTATCTTGAGATACAGGAATACATAAAGAAACAAATAGTAGAAAAATAGTTATTTATACACGAGTTTCAACTTCTAACCAGAAAAATGATTTAAAAAATCAAGTTGAATTTCTTAGACAATATGCTAATACTAAAGGAATAATAGTAGATGAAGTTATAGAGGATTATGGAAGTGGACTAAAGTATAATCGTAAAAATAGAATAGACTTATTGATAGTTGTATGACAAATGAGATAAGTACAATTATTATAACTGATAAAGATAGATTTATGAGTTTTGGATATGATTGGTTTGAAATTTTTTCAGATAAATTCAATGTAGAGATTATAGTTGTAAATAATGAAAGTCTTTCTTTCACCACAAGAAGAATTATTCCAAGATATAATATCAATACTTCATATTTTTAGTTGTCGCATATATGGATTAAGAAAATATAAGAAAAAAATTAGAGGGGATGAAGAAGTTGAAAAGAGCATACAAGATAGAAATTAATCCTACTGATGATCAAAAATCTAAAATACACCAAACTATTGGTGTATCAAGATTTATATATAATTTCTACATTGCTCATAATAAAGAGATTTACGAGAAAGAAGGAAAGTTTGTTAGTGGTATGGACTTTTCAAAGTGGTTAAATAACGAATATATCCCAAATAATCAAGATAAAAAATGGATTAAAGAAGTATCTTCTAAAGCTACTAAACAAGCTATTATGAATGGAGATAAAGCATTTAAAGATTTCTTTAAAAAAGCTAAGGGTTTTCCAAGATTTAAGAAAAAGAAAAATCAAGATGTAAAAGCTTATTTTCCTAAGAATAATAAGACAGATTGGACTTTAGAAAGACATAGAGTCAAAATACCAACTTTAGGATGGGTAAGATTAAAAGAGTTTGGATATATTCCTAAAAATTCAGTAGTTAAAAGTGGTACAGTAAGTCAAAAAGCTGATAGATATTATGTATCTATATTGGTTGAAGAAACATATATAAAAATATCTAATCCCAATAATGAAGGTTTAGGAATTGACCTAGGTATTAAGGAATTTGCAATATGTTCAAATGGTAATAAATTTAAAAATATAAATAAAACTTCAACGGTTAAGAAAATCGAAAAGAAGTTAAAAAGAGAGCAAAGAAAACTTTCAAGGAAATATGAAAGTTTAAAAATAAGAAATAAAAATATAAAAGAAGGGAGAGCTACTCGTCAAAATATTCAAAAACAAGTAGTCAAAGTACAAAGACTTCATCAGAGATTAGCTAATATACGAACTGATTATATAAATAAAACAGTATTTTCAATAGTTAAGCAAAAACCAAGCTATATAACAATTGAAGATTTAGCAGTATCCAATATGATGAAGAATAAGCATTTATCTAAAGCTATTTCAAGTCAGAAGTTTTTTGAATTTAAAACTAAACTAATGTCTAAATGCAAACAAAATAATATAGAACTTAGAATAGTTGATAGATTTTATCCATCATCAAAGACTTGTAGTAATTGTGGAAAGATTAAGAAGGATTTAAAACTATCAGATAGAATTTATAAATGCGATTGCGGATTTACTATTGATAGAGATTTAAACGCAAGTATTAATCTTAAAAATGCAAAAGAATATAAGATAGCTTAAAATCAAAAGCACTTATATATGTACGGAGGGCTAACTTCGGAATTTAAGCCTTTGGAGAGCCATACAAAATCGTAGTAGCTTAGGCAAGGCGAGGCTTTATGAAGAAGGAATGATCTCGATATGGATACATTTGACCATATTTTGAGTAGCAGATAGGCTATGTATGTGATTAACTTTATAAGAGGGTTTTTAATGGCTTTAGCAGATAGTGTTCCAGGGGTTTCTGGTGGTACTATAGCATTTATAATGGGATTTTATAATAAGTTTATAAGTTCATTAAATGCTTTAACATCTACAAAAAAAACTGATGTAAGCAAAAAAGATGCTATAATATTCTTATTAAAATTAGGAATAGGTTGGATAACTGGTATGGTTTTATCAATATTATTTATAGCATCAATATTTGATAAAGAAATATATAAAATCAGTTCTTTATTTACTGGATTTATAATATTTTCTATACCAATAATAATTAGTGAAGACAAAGAATCATTAAAGAAAAACTATGGATACATAATATATGCTATTTTAGGAATAGCTATTGTTGCTGCAATAACATATTTTAACCCAGCTACAGGGAGTGCAAAAGGAACAAGTTTAGTATTAAATGAGTTTTCATTACCACTTGCACTATATGTTTTCTTTGCTGGAATGATTGCTATATCAGCAATGGTTTTACCAGGGATATCAGGATCAACATTACTTTTAATATTTGGTCTTTATGCACCTGTTGTAAATGGAGTAAAAGAAGTTTTAACATTTAATTTTAGTTATTTACCTATGCTTATAGTTTTTGGACTAGGGGTAGTTGTAGGAATAATAACTACAATAAGATTAATAAAATTCTTACTT
Organism: Clostridium sp. 16K-1-R1; assembly: GCF_023921145.1. Lineage (NCBI taxonomy): Bacteria > Bacillati > Bacillota > Clostridia > Eubacteriales > Clostridiaceae > Clostridium > Clostridium sp. 16K-1-R1. The sequence continues at coordinate 1,848,949 of NZ_CP046515.1, read as the reverse complement.
TCAAATTATAGGTCTCAAATGATTTATTTTATAATAGGATTAATGATTGGATCTATATATGCAGTTTTTATGGGACCAACTACATTAGAGATTCCAAAGGCTACTATGAATTTAAGTAGCTTTAATTTCCTATTCTTTATTATAGGAGGAGCTTTAATTTTAGGATTGCAACAGTTAAAAGGATACCTTGAGAAGAAAGAAAAAGTTTCTAATATATAAAAAATATATAGTAGCTGTCATTACGTAGAAGTAATGACAGCTTTTTCTTTAATATTGTAGATTTTTAGAATATAATAAGAGAAATAGAGGATTGTAGTCATTTCTTAATTAAAAATTAACCTTAAAGCCTTTGTTATACTAAATTTTTTATAGTATATTATTAATAAGCTAAAAATTTATTTATACGGAGGGATAAGCAATGTTTTTAAAAGAGTTAAATAAAGAACAAGGATTAGCATTTATAAATTTAGTAACTGAATTTGCTTTAGCTGATGAGAATATCAAAAAAGAAGAAGAAGATTTAATTCGTACATATATGAAGGAATTAGATTTAGAAGAAGAGGAATTAGGAAATCTTTCATATGAAGAATCAATAGAAACTATAAAAAATTCATCAGAAAAGGTTAAAAATATTGTTTATTTTGAACTTGTCAGAATAGGACTTGTTGATGAGGATTGTGATATAGAAGAAGTTGATTTCTTAGAAAAAATAAGCAAAGATTTAAATATATCAAGAGCTAAAAAAATACAAGTAGCTAATTGTTTCTATAACTTCTCAGAAAAAGATGGAGAAGCAAAATTAGAGGAAATGGCAAAAGATATAATAGGATAATAAAAAATAGAATCGGCTGTATCAAAATATAAGAATAAAAATTATTTTGGTATAAGCCTTTTTTTATTTAATTATATGGAAAAATATGTATAATGGGGTTATAATTGAATTGTTAAGTGATTAATAGGGGGAGAATATATGGGAAGTAAAGTTTTTGAGAGAAAAAATAGAGTTTATGATTTAAAATATAGTGATGATATAAGTAAAATTTGTAAACCTTATAAAATAGTTTCAAATATAGCTTGGATTGTAGTTGTAATTGCATTAGTAGAGCCTAGAGTTTTATTACCTACTTTTTTATTAAGCCTATTAATGTTTTTAAGTAAGAAAATGAAAGTATCATGGAGGGTAAGTACTTTTTTAGAAAAGGTGAGAAATGGAAGAGTCGATGAAGGAAAAAAGATTTTAAGTAAATTACAAGGGGATATAGAGGAGCCTATTTATAAAGAACTTAAAGAGTTATTAAAAATATAAAAATTATCATTGACATAGAGGATAAAAGAATTAAAATAATTTAATAGGAACAGGAGATGATAATTAAAATGAATAATAAATACATGGTGGTAATTTCTTTAGATGCAGTATCTTCAAAAGATATTGAAATAATTAAGGAATTACCTAATATATCTAAGCTAATGAAAGAAGGGTCACTTATAAAGAATGTAGAAACAATATATCCTTCTTTGACATATCCAGCTCATGTATCCATTATTACTGGGAAATATCCAGTTAATCATGGAATAACAAATAATATAGTATTAAATTTTAAGGATGAAAATCCAAATTGGAACTGGTACGGAAATAAAATAAAGGGAGAAACTCTTTTTGGACTAGCTAAGAAAAATGGTCTTACAACGGCTTCAGTGGTTTGGCCAGTTACAGGAAAAATGAAAATAGATTATAATATGCCAGAAATATTTGAGACAAAACCTTGGCATAATCAAATAATCATGTCTGCTTTAGCTGGAAGTAAAGTTTATCAATTTAGTATGAATAAAAAGTTTGGGTCTCTTAGAAAAGGTACAAAGGAGCCTTATTTAGATAACTTTGTTACAGCATGTGCTAAGGAGACAATAAAAAAATACAAGCCTAATTTAACTATGGTTCATCTAATAGATGTAGATTCTCATAGACATGATTATGGATATGAAAGTTTAGAAGCCTCAGAAGCTTTAAAAAGACACGATATTAGAGTAGGAGAGATAATACAGTGTTTAAAAGAGGCAGGGATATATGAAAACACAACATTGATTTTACTAGGAGACCATAGTGCAATAGATACTCATAAGGTAATAAGGCTTAATAGTGCCTTTAGGGAAGAAGGATTAATAGAATTAAAGGATGGAAAGCTTAAAAGCTTTAAAGCAATAGCTAGGGAATGTGGAGGCTCATGTTATATTTATTTAGATAATAAAAATAAAGAAGATGAGAAGAAATGTTTAGAGATCTTGAAAAAGCTTAAGGAAGAAGGAGCTTTAGAATACATATTAAATAAGGAAGAGGCCATAAAAGTTGGAGCTAATGATCAATGTGATTTTATGGTAGAAGCTACTAGAGGATATTATTTTTCAAATGAATATGAAGGAAAAGTTATTGAGGAAACTAAAGATATAAAAAATAAACATACTTACAAAGCAGTTCATGGATATTCACCTAGAAAAAAAGATTATGGAACATTCTTTTTAGCTTTTGGAAGAGGAATAAAATCAGGTGTTGTTTTAGAGGAAGGTAAGCTTATAAATCATGGACCAACCTTAGGAAGAATATTAGGTTTTAATTTTCAAAAGGCAGATGGAATAGTTGAAGAGAGGATATTGAATCTATAATAATTTTCTATGATTTTGAATAAAATAATTAATTGAATAAAATTGTTGAAATTGTCGCAAAATTATGATATTTTAAAATAGTAGAAAAAATATTGCCAAAAATTATTTCATAATGTAGATATGTAATTAATTAAAAGAACGCTTAAAATAGCGTTTTTTTGCTTTTAATAATAATTCTAGAAAAAAGCTCTATAATAAAAGTTGATTCTGAGCATACTAAATATATAATTTAAGTTTTATAAAAAGATAATAGTTATCTTTTTATAGATATAGCTAAGATGTATTTAGTTTTTAATATATTGATAAAATAAAAATTAGTTAAAATATAGATTAATGTTAATATTTTAAATAGGTAAATTAAGAATAATTTGTTAAAATAATTAACAAAAGTGATATAATTATCTTTAGTAAAATTTATTTTATATATGGAGGACTAAAGATGAAAATACTAAAATGGCTTTTAATATTTATTCCTATAAGTATTATAGGTGAATTTATGCATTTTTCTCCAACTCTTATGTTTATATTATCTGCTTTGGCAATAGTTCCTTTAGCAGGTCTTATGGGAGAGGCAACAGAGGAAATATCATTTTATACTGGGCCAAAATTAGGTGGTTTTTTAAATGCTACTTTTGGGAATGCTACAGAACTTATAATTTCATTTTTTGCATTAAAAGATGGTTTGTTTGATGTAGTTAAAGCTTCTATTGCAGGTTCAGTAATAGGGAATATATTATTAGTGCTAGGTGCTAGTATGCTAGCAGGAGGATTAAAATATAAAACACAAAGTTTCAATAAAAAAGTAATGGAAACTAGTTCAAGTATGTTGTTATTTGCTGTTATTGGATTAACAATTCCTGCTATATTTATGCATACAATAAAGCCAGAATTTTTAAACACAAAATATGAAAGTTTAAGTGTAATAGTTGCTATAGTAATGTTTGCTATATACATATTAAGTTTAATATTCTCATTTTTCACTCATAAGGATATATATGCAGTGGAACAAGATGAGGAAGATGGAGAAGCTAAATGGTCATTAAAAAAGTCTATAACAGTGCTTGTTGTAGCTACAGTAATAATTGCCATAGAGAGTGAATTTTTAGTTGGGGCAGTAGAACCAATGACAGAGACTCTTGGGTTAAGTAAGCTTTTTGTAGGTATAATATTAATTCCTATAATAGGTAATGCTGCAGAACACAGCACTGCAATAATAATGGCAATGAAGAATAAAATGGATGTTTCAGTAGAAATAGCTATAGGATCAAGTCTGCAAGTTATTTTATTTGTGGCTCCAGTATTAATATTTTTAAGTCTTATATTTAAGCCTATGAGCATAATATTTAATGCTTTTGAATTAGTAGCTTTAATAGTTTCTGTACTTATAGCTAATAGAATTGTTAATGATGGAGAATCAAATTGGCTTGAAGGGGTACAACTTTTAGCTGTTTACATAATAATAGCAGCTATGTTTATGATCGTTTAAATTAAAAGATTAATTAAATAAAACAGGTAAATTTTAAAAAGTACTTATAATATAAGATATAATTTCAAAAATTAAGAGGTTGCATATATAATTAATAATAAAAATTATGTATATGCAACCTATTAATTTTTTAAATTATAAAAATAAATTTTTAAGATTTTCTATAAGAAGTTTATTATCTTCAGGTTTTAAGACACAAACCCTAAAGAAATATTCATTTAAACCTTCAAAAGAAGAACAGTTTCTTATTATTAATCCTTTTTCTAAAAGTTTATTATAAAGTTCAGTAGCAGTGAACTTTTTAGATGTAATTTTACAAAGTATAAAGTTACTGTAACTTTCATATACCTTTAAGTCCTTTATTGAACTTAATTCTCTAAATAAATAATCTCTTTCTTCTTTTAACTTAGAAGTATTTGAAAGAATATACTCTTTATCCTTAAACATAATTTCTCCCATTGTTGTAGCAAAGATATTTATATTCCACAAATCAAGTTTTTCAACCATTGACTTTTTAATTTTTTTATTAGAAATAAGTCCATAACCTAATCTTATACCTGGAGTTGAGAAAAATTTAGAAGTTCCTCTAATTACAAATAGATTATCAAATATATCAACCAGTGGAGTAGAGGAGTAAATTTCAGGCTCTGTAAACTCAACATAAGTTTCATCAACCATGAATATTGATGAAGTATTTTTTAGTAATAAAGAAATTTCATCCTTTGAAAAGGCGAATCCAGTAGGATTATTAGGATTACAAATTATAACTAAATCAAACTTTGAAGAGTTTATGCTATCTATTAATTTGTTAACATCTATTTTAAAGTTATCTTCTTCTCTAGAAAAAAACTTAGTTATTTCACAATTTATCTTTTCAAGTTCACTTTCATATTCTGAATAAGATGGAGAAAGTAATAAAGCTTTTTTAGGGTTTATAACACTTATAAAAGAGGAGATTAGTTCTGTAGCTCCACTACCAACTATAATATTTTCTTTTTTGCAATGACAATATTGAGAGATTGACTCCTTTAAATCTTTATATTTAGGATCTGGGTATATAGAAACCATATCAATATTATTTAAAATTGCATCTTTAGCTTTTTTAGATGCTCCAAAGGGATTTATATTTGAACTAAAATCTTTAATATCTTTTTTATTTATACCTAATTCATTTGATAAATCAAATAAATTAGCACCATGATTAATACTCATAAGTACCTCCTAAGTTTATATAACTTTTTATCTCTTATCTATAGTATAATTCTTTAATTAAAAAATAAAAAGGTCTAGATTTTAATGAAATCTAGACCTTACTTTATTTTAAGATGCGTATTTGCTTGTTACGCTTTTAGAACTTATGGCTTTAATAAGTCTATTAATAGGTAAAATGCCTAAAAGTACTACACATATTAAACCATCAGCACCTATTAAAGAACCATTTACTAAAAATGAATATAGAATTGGAGACATTCCTTCAGGAGCAAAGGATCCGAAGAAAACAACTCCTGAAATAAAGTGAGCCAAAAATTTTAAAAATATTGCTACTACAGCTCCTGAAATTCTATGATTTTTAAAGAATCCTGCTACCCCTAATGCCATATATGGTATAGGATAATCAAATAATACTTGTACAGGATGAAGGATATATGGATCTATAAATAAGGAAATTATACCAAATAAAAATCCAGTAAGCATTCCAACTAATGGACCATAAGCATAAGCAATAAGTATTATAGGAATCATACTACCTAAAGTTATTCCTCCACCTTGAGGAAATTTATATATCTTTAGCATGTTTAATACAGCAGTAAGTGCTAAAGCAATTCCTATTGTTGTAAGCATTTTTGCATCAAATTTGATATCTTTAGCCTTTATAAGTAAAACTAATATTATTAGGACTCCTATTAAAGTGAGAATTGTTAGTGGATTAGTTACAATCTCCTTAAAATTTCCTCCTAAATTAATTGATGAAAAACTTTGAATAAAATCATTTATTATTTGTGAAAATGACATCATAGTTTTTACCCCCTCCTTAAACTTTAAGTGTGCTTAGAGAGTCTAAAGAATGTAAATAAAAAACCGAATCTAAATATAGATCCGGTTTAAATACAGCCCTAAACGCTTCCCTACGCTGGAATTAACCAGATCAGGTGTTGAGGGTTAATGATAAAATAATCATCTCTCAGCCTAAAGGCACCCCTAGCACATGAAATAATTCTAAGTATATTTTATATGCAAATGACAATTAGGTCAAGTAATATTAATTATTAAATAAAAATTTTTATCAAAACTTACAATGTTTAAATTTAACCTATACCACCATATATTATTCCAAGAATTATTACTAGTATAGTAACTAAGATAAAAATGTATTTCCCTAAAGGAATAAACCATTTTCCAAGTTTTTTATGAGCTCCCTTATTTACTTCTATTAATACATTTTCGCCACCAATAATATAGTAGAATACAACAGCTACCAATAAAGCACAAAGTGGAGAAATTATTATTGTAATAAGATTTGAGAAGTTATCAAAGATTCCCATATTTAATGATAAAGGTATTCCACATAAAAAACAAAGGACTGATATTATAATTGAAGTTTTTATTCTATTTGACTTAAAGTGAGCCATGAAAGCTTCAACAGGCCCCTCTAACATATTTACAGAGGATGAAATAGCAGCAAATATTACACTAAGAAAAAATAATGTACTTAGTAAGGCACCAAAATTCATACCTTGAAATATTTTTGGTAAAGTTATAAACAATAAAGATGGCCCAGATGAAGGATTTAATCCATATGCAAAAACTGCTGGCATAATCATAAAAGATGCTAAAAGGGCAGCCAAAGTATCAAATATGGCAGTTTGTATTGCAGATGATGGAATATCAAATTTATCATTTATATAACTACCATAAACAACCATACCGCATCCATTAAGGGAGACTGTGAAAAATGCTTGGCCAAGAGCCATTACCCAAGTATCTATTTTAAATAAGTTTTCCCATCTTGGAACTAATAGATATTTGACTCCTTCAAAAGATCCTGGTAAAGTTAGAGATCTTATGATTAAAATTATAAAAATTAAAAGAAGTAGTGGCATAACTATTTTGTTTAATTTTTCTATACCACGGTCTATTCCTAAAGAAACTATTATTAAAGTTAATATTATTGCTAGGGAAAACCAAAAGATTGTATTAGGTGTACCAGCAAAATTACTAAAGTAAGTAGTAGTATCAATAGTATTAATAGATCCAGTTAAACTTAAGAAAAAGTATTTAAGAATCCAACCTATTACTATAGAGTAGAATATAAAAACTCCTGTTAATCCTATAGGAGGGAGCATACCAAAGAATTTTCCTCCCTTTAATGATTTACTTTTAAAAGATTCAACTATACCAGTATATGAACCTGCTTTAAACTTTCTACCAAAGGAAAATTCAGTTATAAGACCTGTAGTTCCAAGTATAAAAACAAATAAAAAGTATGGTATTAAGAAAGCAGCACCTCCATATTGACCAAGTCTGTAGGAGAATAACCATATGTTACCAAGACCTAAAGCAGCGCCAACACAGGATATTACAAATCCAAACTTTCCAGTAAAATTTTCTCGTTCTTTCATTTAAAATACCTCCTAGATTTTTATATAAATATAAAAAAATAGGTCATATAGTTAAACTATACGACCTATAGGGTATTAAAACTCTTTATTAAGGCCATATAGTATTACCTATGTGACCTATCTTTATAACGAAAATTAAGCCATCATAGATACAATCCAAAATTCCTTTGGAGTTTGTATCTATGACTGCATATATTCAATCATAAATACAAACTATCTATAATAGCAATAATAAGAATTATTAAGTTTTGCTTTTATTAAGTTTGTACTATTTATCATAAAAAATTCTCCTAAAAACAAATTTACATTGATTATATACCTAAAAATATTAAAATGCAAGGTTTTAATTGTTAAATATTATCAATAATGTTTAAATTAAGATTGTTAGTAAGGGTATAGGCATAATCCATAGTATTATCCCAAAGATCACAAGGAGTGTGACAATCAGAGTTAATTATGGTTTTAACCTTTGCTAAAGAAACCTTATTCCAAAACTTTTCATAGGGATAAGGGAATCTTTCTCCATCAGAATATTTTTTCTTTCCTCTTCTAATACCGTTTGCATTAAATTCTAATATGAAATCATATTTTTTTGCTGTATCAATAATTAAATTACAGGCTTTATCACAATTTTCGTCCCAAGGAAAATCATTTATAAAGATTAAATCAGGGTGAGCTACAAAGTCAAAGTATCCACTTTTTATACCAAGACAAATACTTTTAGCATATTCTATATACTCTTTAGTACTTTTTAAGGAATATGTATTTTTCAATTCGCCATTTTCAGTTAAAAATAAGTGTTGACCTAGAGCTAAGTAATCAAATTTGAGCTCATTTTTTAGGTAATTATAATAAAAATCATCTGAAGGCAAATATTCTATTTCCAAACCAATTTTAATCTGAATAAAATTTTTAAATTTTATTTTAAGTTTTTCTAAAGTAGTCTTATATTCCTCAAGTTCGTTAAAGTTCATTCTAAGATTAAATCTATTATCTGGATAAGGACCATGATCACTAAATCCTAAAATATCTAAGTTGTTTTTTATAGCTGCATCAATATAATCCTTATCTTCTCCCTTAGCATGTTTACATCTTTTAGTATGGGTATGAAAATTAATTTTTTTTAACATAAATTCCACTTCCTCTCCTCAAATAGAGTATATCAAAAAAGCAAATAAAAGATAAATATTAATAAATTTTAAACAGAAAAATGTTAACAGAAAATTCTTTGACTTTTTCTTTTGAATAAAATAAAATTATTCCACGATAAGTAATGAACCATATTTAAAGCAGATAGTTTACAAAGGAAACTTTATCTAATTAAAGTTATTTTATTATTAATATTTAAAGGAGATATGAACATGGGGTAAAATTTTGATTTAATTTTTTGAATAAAACATTATTTTAAATTAATTTATTAGAAGAGGTAAAAAGAGGAATGAAAATAAGATTAATAGAAGAACATGAATTAAACAAGGTTAAAAGTATTTATGATAATGTTGTAAAAGAAATGAATTTAAGAGGACTTTATAATTGGAACGAAAGTTATCCCAATACTGAAATAATTTTTAAGGATATCTCTAATAAACATCTTTATGGAATAGAAGCTTCTGGAGAAATAGTAGCTGTTGCAACTATTAATGATTATGCTTATGATGTTTATAATGATATTGCATGGCAAGTTGATGGACCATTTTTGTCATTTCATAGAATAGCTGTTTCACCATCTCACAGGGGAAAAGGATATGGAAGAAAAATGATAGATTTTGTAGAAGAAATGGCAAAGGAAAAAAAGTGCAATTCCATAAGAATTAGTGCTTATCATAAAAATGAAAATGCAGTTAATTTATATAAAAACTTAGGATATGTACATGTAGGAGAAATGATGTCTATGAGAGATATAGTAGAACCTTTCTTATGTCTTGAAAAATCAATAATGTGATTATGATATGAACCAATTTATAGTTTTAAATAGACTATGAATTGGTTTTTTTATTGTTAAATTTGCATTAAGGTTATGTAAAGTGAGAATAATGAGTTTTTTTTATGAATAAACATATAATGAATGCTATGAAAAAAATAGGGTAAAAGATTAAAAAATGTAGTTATTACTCTATATATGTTGAAAAGAGGGGAGGGAAAATTAGCATTTAAAAATTTGTTTCAAGGGGGATTCATATGAAAAAGGATTATAAGATTTTAATAACTAAAGCATTATCCTTAAGCATGGTAGGAAGTTTATTTACATCTTATCCTACTTTTGCTAAGGAAATTAAGATACAAGAGGGAGACTTAATAATATCTGAATATTTACATGGACCATCTAATTCAAAGGCTATTGAAATATTTAATGGAACAGGGGAAGGAATAAATCTTTCTAATTATGATTTGGCTGTATATTCAAATGGAAAATATGAGGGAAGTCCAGTTTCTCAAGGGTTAGAAGATAAGATTATAGAAAGTGGAGAGACTTATGTAATTTACAATAACCAAGGGAAAGATGAAAAATTTACTGAGATTATAAATGATTTAGAAAATAAATTAGGGGTAGGAAGCCAAACAGTAGGTTTCAATGGTGATGATGTTGTATTACTTAGAAAAAATACTGGAAATGGATACGAAATAATAGACTCCTTTGGAGCTAAGACAGAAAAAGATAAAAAGTTTTATGATAGTAAACTCATAAGTGCTAGAAGAAAATCTGAAATAAAAGATGGTGAAAATAACATAGATAAAACACCATTTGATGTTTCTATTCAATGGGATGTAGATACAGAAAATTTATATGATGATTTAGGAAAGCATGATATTTCATGGAGTGAAGGAGAAAATCCTTCAGGAAAAGTTCTTAAGGTAAAGGAAGCAAGAAATAAAAACTTAGGAGAGGAAGTTACTACAAGAGGTGTTGTAACTTTTAATGATAGAAATAAAACTCTCCATATACAGGATGAAACAGGAGCTATTGCAATTTCAAACTTTAAATCAGGAGTGGATTTTGGAGCAATAACTAAGGGGAATAAGATTGAAATAAGTGGCACATTAGATAATTTTAATGGATTACTTCAAGTACAAGCTACTGATATAAAAGTCTTAGGAGATTTAGGAATGCCTGATCCTAAGTTAGTTACTATTAAGGAATTAAAAGAGTCAAATTTTGATTCTCATTATATTGAGTTGAAAAATACAGTAGTTGATTTAGAAGCTAAAACATTAACACAAGGAGAGGATGTTTTAGATATTTACTTTATACCTTCAGGTTTAGAGGTTAAAACAGGAGATTTAGTAGATGTAAAAGGCGTTATTGGAAGATTCAATGATAAAGTTCAACTTTATGGTTCTTCAGCAGAGTTTACAAAAATAGTTGAAGATAATGAAAGTCCTGTAATAACTCATAAAAAAATTGAAAAGGCCAATATAAACGAAGATTTAAACATTGAAGCTAAAGTAAGTGATAATAATAAATTAGAAGAGGTATCTATTAGCTTTAAGGGAAAAGAGGATACTGAATTTAAAAAAGTAGTATTAAAAGAGGAAGATGGAATATTTAAAGCTTTAATACCTAAGGAAGATTTAAAAGCTTCTGGAATGGAATATTATATTGAAGCTAGTGATGGTAAAAATATTTCAAGAGTACCAGAAAGTGGAGTATATGCTTTTCAGGTAGTAGACGAAGACTTAAGTGGACCTGAGGTTAAGAATGTTTTACCTAAGGAAAACTCAAGTGTAGGAGAAAACAGAAAACCTATTATAAGTGGAGAATTTATAGATAATTCTGGAGTAAATGTAGAAAGTGTAAAAATTAAATTAGATAATGAAGATATAACTAAAGTAGCTAAAATAACAGAAACTGGTTTTTTATATGAGATTGAGAAAGACTTAGAGGATGGAGAACATAGAGTAGAAGTTAGTGTAAGTGATTCTTTAGGAAATAATAGGGTGAAAGAATGGAAGTTTAGAGTAGGAAAGATAAATCATTATTATGGACAACTACATTCACATACTAATATTTCAGATGGAACTGGAAGCTTAGAGGATGCTTATAAATGGGCAAGAGATGAAGGTAAGGCTGATTATTTTGCCGTAACAGACCATTCAAACTGGTTTGATAATGATACTGAAGCCAATATAAATGATGGATCAATGAGTAAAGCTTGGACTAATGCTCAAAATATATCTGATAAATATAATGATGATGGTAACTTTGTTGCTATGTATGGTTATGAAATGACTTGGTCAGGATCTACTGGAGGATGGGGACATATAAATACATTTAATACTCCAGGATTTGAAACAAGAAAAAATAGTGATATGAATTTAAAAAATTATTATAATACTATTTCTCAATTACCAGAGTCAGTTTCTCAATTAAATCATCCAGGAAAGACTTTTGGCGATTTTGCAGACTTTAGTTTTTATAGCGAAGGAGCAGACAAGGTAGTTAATTTAATAGAGGTTGGAAATGGAGAAGGACCGGTGAGAGGCAGTGGATATTTCCCAAGCTATGAATATTATACAAGAGCTTTAGATAAGGGATGGCATGTTGCTCCTACTAATAACCAAGATAATCATAAGGGAAAATGGCTTACAGCAAATGATGCTAGAACAATAATATTATCAGAAGAAAATTCAAGGGATGCTTTATATAAAGCTATGAACAAAAAGCAAGTGTATTCTTCAGAGGATAAGAATATGACTATTGATTATACTGTTAATAATCAAATAATGGGAAGCAATTTAGGTGAAGTAGAAGACTTAGATTTTAATATAGAAATAAATGATGAGGATAAAGAGGATACTATAAAGAAAGTTTCAATAATAGCTAATGGGGGAGTAGAGGTTATTTCAAAGGAATTTAATAGCAATAAAGTTTCTTGGAATTTTAAGCTTAAACCTGAATATAGCTACTATTATGTGAAAGTAGTACAAGGAGATCAAGATATTGCAGTTACAGCTCCAGTATGGATTGGGGAAAATGTAAATGTAGGATTAAATGAATTAAAAACTGATAAAGATATGCTTTTAGTTGGTGACGAGGCTAAATTCTCAATAGAAGTTTATAATAATAGTTCTGAAAGATTAAACAATATAAAGGTTGAATTCTTCAATGGAGAAATTTCAGATGAGAAGAAAATTGGAGAAGAAATTATAGAAAGCTTAGAAGGAAATAGCTTAAAGGAAAGTTCTATAACATGGCAACCTGAAAGAGTAGGAGAATTTACTATTTATGCAAAAGCTACAATTTCAATAAATGGAACAGACAAGACATTTACTAAGAGTTCTAAGATAGAAGTTGTAAATGAAGGTGATGTTTATAAGGTAATGATAGATGGAGCTCATGCTAATCAATATGTAACAGGAAACTATGCAGGAAAAATAGATGCTTTTGAAAAGTTATTAACAGAAAATGATTGTATTCCTATAATAAACAAAGAAGAAATAACAGAGAAATCTTTAGAAAATGTTGACTTATTAGTTATAACTGACCCTCAAGGAATTGATGAGCCTAAGTATGAAGTTTACAAAAGTAATTTTACAGATTCAGAAATTGACGCAATAGGAAAATACATGGATAAGGGTGGAAATATAATCATTACATCAAGGGCAGATTATAAAGATGGAGTTGGAGAGTATAGTAATGGTGCTCAATTAAATCCTATTTTAGAGAAGATAAATTCAGAGTTAAGAGTAAATGATGACCAAGTTGCAGATTATGAAGTTAATGAGGGACAACAATTTAGACTTATGTTAAATAAGTATTCTTCTCCTAACTTTAATCTCGTTGAAGGATTAGGTGAAGAGGATAAATTTAGCTTCTATAGTGGATCATCAGTAGTATTAAAGGATGGAGCTAAGGGAGAAAAGGTTGACTTCTTAGTAAGTGGTCATGAATCTACAGGAACAGATGATTCAGATAAACAAGGGGATAATGTTCCAGTAGAAAAAGGACAAGTTAATGTTTTAGCAGTAGAAGAATTATCTAATGGAGGAAAGGTAGCCGTAGCTGGAAGTACTTTCTTCTCAAACTTTGAAATAGATGGAACTAATGCTGAAAGTAAAAGCAATAGTAAGGTAACAAAAAATATAATAAATTGGATGTTGCCTGAAAAAGAATTAGAAAAGCTTACTATTAAAGAATTTAGAGAAGATAAAAATAATGATGGAGAACCAGATAGATTAGGAGAAGAGTATGTTTTAGAGGGAATAGTAACAGCTCAGTCAGAGGCTGTAGAACCTAAAAATGCTTTCTTTGAAGTTATATACATTCAAGATGAAACTGGTGGAATAAATGTTTTTGGTGTTTCTAATACTCCTGTAAAAGTTGGACAAAAAGTAAGAGTTAAGGGAAGAGTAGAAGCATACCAAGGTGAATTTGAAATACAAATAAGTGATGAAAGTGCAGATTTAGAGATAATTGATGAAAATATAAATGAAGTTAGTCCTAAAGAAATGAGCACTGGGGATAGTATGCTTCATGAAAATGAAGGATGGTTAACAAAGGTAACAGGCAAAGTTGTTAACATGGATGATAGCAATCTTTACTTAGATGATGGTTCAGGAGTTTCAAGAATATATGTTGAAGGATATATATGGGATGGAATAAATGAAAATATGAAAGGTAAATGGGATCCAAGAATAAAAGTTGGTGATACTGTTTCAGCAATAGGACTTAGCTCAGAAGACCCAGAGGGCAATAGATTAAGAGTAAGAAATACTGGAGAAATTGTTCTTCAGGAAGAAGAAAATCTTGGAGTTATAAATACTGAAATTACAAGTGATAAAAATGAAATAAAAGAAAATGAAAAAATAAGCTTATTAGCTAAAGTAGAAAATAGCACTAAGGAAGCTTTAGAAAATGTAACTTTAAAAATCTTTGCTAACAATGGTGAAAATGAAGTTTTATTAAAAGAAGAAAAAATAGATTCTTTAGGTGTTAATGAATCTAAGGAATTAACTTTTGAACATGCTTTTGAATTAGAGGGTAGATATAGTATAGGAATAAGGCTTTTTAATTCTGAAGGAAATGAAATAAAAAGTGAGAATAAAGAGTTTTCGCTAGTTGTTTTAAAAGAAATTAATGGTGGAGATTCTGATAATAATGGAGATGCCAATAATGGTGGAGATTCAAATAATGGATCAGGAAATGATTCAGGTGAAGAAAATAAACCAGGCACAGATAAACCTAATACAGAGAAACCAGAAGAATTACCTAACACTGGTAATAGAATGAATGCTAACATGCTTATGGGCTTTGGAGCTTTATACTTAGTTTTAGGATTTTATATGGTTTCTAAAAGAAAAAAAGTAAGATAAATAATTTATTAAGTTTTTAGGGCTGGCCTTCTTTAGGTCAGCCTCAATAATAAGTAAGTTAGGGTAGTAGGAGAAATATTATGAAAAATAGTAAAAAGAGTATTATTTTTATTATAAGTACAGTTTTAATATCTTTTTTAATTATAGGATTTTCAAGATTTATATTTGATAATGGCTTTATGAAGGATAGACTAAATAAAAATGTTAAATATTATGAAGGAAAAGTAAAGAGAATAACTAAAGAGATGTTAGAAGGAGATAAATACATAGAGGGTATAGAGCTAGGATATCAAAATATAGTCATAGAAATTTTAGAGGGACCAGAAAAGGGGAAGGAATATGAAATCGTAAATAATATTAGCAGAATATACAATATGCCAGTTGAGGAAGATACTAAAGTAATTCTAGGTTTCTTTTATGAGAAGGACGAAATAAAAGATATAGCTGTTTATAGTTATAAAAGGAGCAACATAATATTTTTGCTAGTACTATTATTTGTAATAGTCATAATTGGAGTAGGTGGAATAAAGGGAATAAAATCATTAGTTTCACTGTTTTTTACTTGTGTTTGTATAATATTTTTAATGATTCCACTAATGTTAAGAGGGGTAAATCCAATATTAGCAGCAATTTTTTCAGCACTTATAAGTATTATTGTTACATTGGTTTTAGTTTCTGGAATAAATAAAAAAACTTTTACTGCTATTTTAGGAACCTTAAGTGGAATAATTATATCAGGGGTAATAGCAATAAGTTTTGGAAAACTTGCAAATTTATCAGGTATTAGTATGGAAGAAGCTGAAAGTATGATGTATATAGCTGAAAATACTTCCTTAAATATTCATGGAATAATGTTTGCAGCTATATTAATAGCATCCTTAGGAGCAGTTATGGATGTTGCTATGTCTATTTCCTCATCAATTTTTGAAATAAATGATATTAATGATACTTTAAATAAAAGGGAATTATTTAAAAGTGGAATGAATATAGGAAAGGATATAATAGGAACAATGGCTAATACATTAATATTAGCCTTTGCTGGAGGGTCCTTAAATACAATAATAATGTTATATGCTTCTAATATGAGTAAAAATCAAATATTAAATTTAGATGTGCTTTGTATAGAAGTTATCCAAGGACTTGCAGGCAGCATAGGAATTATACTTACAGTGCCAATAACAGCTTTTATAGCAAGTTATTTTTGTAAGTTGAATTTAAAAAAAGTGTAAAAGGTCTTTCAAATCAGGGATATAATATGATAGTATAAAAATCTAGACATTATTAATTGAGAATATTTAAGACTAAATGAGGAGGACAAGAATGAGCAAACAAAAGAAAGAGTTTCTTATGATTGGAATTGGATTAATAGGATTATCTCTAGTTTTACATTACGTGCATTATCTTATATTTCAAGATTTACATCATACACTAATATTTCTTTTTGCAGATATAGCCTTTATACCTATGGAAGTATTCTTTACTACTTTAGTAATTGATAAATTACTTGAAAAGAGGGAGAAAGAGCATTTAAGGGATAAGCTAAGTATGCTTATAGGAGTATTTTTTAGTGAATTAGGAACAGATATTTTAAATACATTTGTTTATGCAGATGATAATACAGAAATAATTGCTAAAGAGGCCTTAGTAACTAAGGAATGGAACAAAAATGAATTTAAGAATTTAGAAAAATTAGTAGATGAATATGAGTATGATATAGATATTAAAAAGGTGGACTTAATAGCTTTAGAAAAGAAATTAAATGCTCAAAAGGATTTAGTTATAAACTTAATAACTAATCCCATGTTAATAGAGCATGAAGAGTTTTCAGACATGCTTATGTCAATATTACATCTAAGAGAAGAACTAAGTAGTAGATGTTCTCATGAATTAGAAGAGTATGAAATAAAACATTTAGCAAAAGATATAAATGTTGCTTATAAGTATTTAACCTTTGAATGGATTCAGTACATGAAACAATTAAAAGCTAATTATCCACAATTATTCTTAAAAGCCTTAATTACAAATCCTTTTGATAAAAGATCATTAAAGGAAAAAGAATGTAGTTATTTATAAAAAAAGAAGTATGATATATCCTCTTAAGGTCATATCATACTTCTTTTTTAGTTATTCATTATTTGATATGTAGTTTTTTACATTTTTTAAAACTTCATCTTCACCAACATACATTATTATATCATCAGCCATTATTTTGAAATAAGGTCCTGGAGAAAGGAACATTTCTCCTTTTCTTTTAACTCCTATTATAGTTGCCTTTGTATTTTGCCAAAAGTCTAGATCTCCAATGCTTTTTCCAACAGCAAAGCTTTCACTTTCAACAATGCTTTCAAAGGGTATAACAGTCCCTACATTCCTAAGTTGCGTAGCAAATTCAATTATATTTTCTATGTTTTTTTCAAGTTGCTTGTCTAATTCGTTCTTAGCTTTTAATATTTTATAAGTATCATTACTTAGGGTTGTAAAGTCAGATTGAGCTTTAAACTTGCTTAAAAAGTCCTTGGCATTTTCTTTACTATTTATGATTATTCCACTTTTTTCATTAACAGATACTACGTTCATATCCTTAAGTAAGGCCACTGAGCGTCTTATAGTTTCTGGTGAAACTTTATATATGCTAACTAGGGTTGTACGACCTGTAATTTTACTTCCTTCTTTAAAATCATTATTTAAAACTCTATTAGCTATATCAATAGCTATTTTTATGTAGTTTGGCGTTTTTGTACGTTTAGCCATTATAATATCACGCTCCATAGGATTAATATATTGCACTAAATTGATTTTATCACTTAGATAATGGCTTTGTAAATTATAAAGGATGTTTTTAGTAAAAAATAAGAGTAGAAAATAAAATTTAATCAACATATATATTAAAAATTATTCATATATATTTAATGTATTGAATAAATATGGTACTTAGAATAGTGTGAAAATTTGGGGGTGGAATTTTGTTAAAGAATAGAGAGAGGATGAAAAGGTTAATAGCTTGTGGAATAGCAGCAAGTATAGTTTCAGTTAATGGATTATCTGTTCTTGCTTCTGAGTTAAATAAGTCAGATAAAGTTAATTTAGCTTTAAACAAAAAAACTGTTGCCTCTTCAAGAGAAGTTAATGACAAATGGGGTGCAGAATTAATAACTGATGGTATTAAGGATAAGCCAAGTGATCCAAATGCTAAGCCAGGAAATTCTAGGTGGGCTAGTTCAAGAAGTGTACCACAATGGATATACATTGATTTTGAAGAAGCAACAACCTTTGATCAAGTTGATATACTTTGGGATGGTGCATATTCAAGAAATTATAAATTAGAGGTTTCTAATGATGGGGAAACTTGGGAAGAAGTTTACGCAACTAGTGAGGGGAAAGGAAATCAAGAGTCTATAAATCTTGGAGAAGATATAACTGCTAATTATTTAAGAGTTAGTTGTGAAGATACAACTCATGAATGGGGAAATGTATCAATATATGAAGTTGAGGTTTATGATAACGAAAATGAGGAAAATGTAACTCCTCCAGAAACAGAGATAGGAGTTAATATTGCTTTAAATAAAACTGCTACGGCATCAGCATCAGAAACTAATACACTTACTCCAGATAAAGTTGTAGATGGAGATACATCTTCAAGAAATTCAAGATGGTCAAGTGGAGGATTTTCTAATGGTGCTAAACAGTGGATAACTATTGACCTAGAAAAGGAAAGCACTTTTGACAAGGTTAGATTATTCTGGGAAGCTGCCAACGCTAAGGTCTATGAAATTCAAACTTCTAATGATAATGAAAATTGGAAAACAGTTCATAGAAACGAAGCTGGAAAAGGTGGCACTGAGGTTATAGAATTAAGTGAAAAAGAAAATGCAAGGTATGTAAGAGTTTATTGTGAAAAAAATAATCCATCAGTATGGAATGCAGTATCTTTATATGAAGTAGAGATATATAATGGAGAGATTCCTTCATCTGGTGATTTAGATGAAGTTTTAAACTCATTAGAAGTTCCTACTATAAATAAGGGGGACTCTAAACTTCAAATGCCAGAGGTTCCAAAAGGGTTTGAGATAAAATTTATTGGGGCAGATTATAATCAAATAATAAATGATGATATGACCATAAATGAACCTTTAGTAGATACAAAGGTAGTTGTGGATTTTGAAATAAAAAAAGGCAGTCTAAAAAGAGAAACTACTGGTATTGAAATAACTGTACCTGGTAAATATTCTGGTTCTTTAGGAAGTAATACTAAGCCAGAAGTAGTTCCAAGTTTAAGAGAATGGGTTGGAAAAGATGGAAACTTTACTATAAGAGATTCTTCAAGAATAGTTATTGATCCTACCTATGAAAATGAACTAAGCAAAACTGCAAGTGAATTTAAATCTGATTATGAGGAGATAGTTGGTAAACCAATTGAAATAGTTTACTCAAGTTCACCTGTAGAAGGAGATTTTTATTTTACTTTAAATTGTGAAGATACGAGTATTGGAGAAGAAGGATATTATATGTATGTAGATGAGTACGTGAAAGTTGAAGCTACTCACAATACAGGAGCTTTCTACTCAACTAGATCAATACTTCAAATATTAAAGCAAAATGGAGAAACTATTCAAAAAGGAATAGTTAGAGACTTCCCAAGATATGAAAATAGAGGATTTATGCTTGATGTTGGAAGAAAATTCTTTACAATGGATTATTTAGAGCAGTTTATGGAAGCTATGTCTTGGTACAAATTAAATAACTTCCAAGTTCATTTAAGTGATAACTATATTTGGACTAATAATGAGAATTGGGAAACTGCTTATGCTGCTTTTAGATTAGAATCTGAAACATATCCAGGTTTAACAGCAACAGATGGAAGTTATACTAAAGAAGAATTTAGAGAATTTATAGAAAAGTCTGGGGATCATGGAGTAGAAATTATTCCAGAAATAGATGTTCCTGCTCACTCCTTAGCATTTACTCGCTATGATCAATCTTTAGCCTTAGGTACAGGAGGAGATGCAACTTATTTAGATGTAGGTAATCCAAAGGTTTATGATTTTGTAGATGGATTATTTGATGAATATTTAGGAGGAGAAAATCCAGTCTTTGGAGATCAAGATTTCCATATTGGAACAGATGAGTATAAGGGAGCACCTGAGAAAAAAGAAGAATTTAGAGCATTTACAGATAGATATCTTAAAAGAGTAAGAGATGATTATGGTAGAAATCCAAGACTATGGGGAAGTTTAGATGTTTTCCCAGGACAAACTCCTGTAACTAGCGATGGAGTCCTTATGAATATATGGTATAGGGGATATGCTGATGCTAGAAATATGATAAATCAAGGATATGATATTTTAAATACACAGGATGCAGATCTTTATATAGTTCCAGAAGCAGGTTACTATAATAACTATCTTAACACAAGATTTTTATATAATGAGTGGGAACCAAGAAGATTTGCTTCAGATTACAAACTTCCAGCAGGACATCCTCAATTAAAGGGAGGAATGTTTGCTGTATGGAATGATATGATAGATGAAAAAGCCAATGGAATATCTGAAAGAGATATTTATGATAGATCATTCCAGGCAGCTCAAGTTTTATCAGAAAAAATGTGGGCGGCACCTGATAGTGAAACAAGCTTTGAAGAGTTTAAAGAAAGAGTAGACAAAGTAAGTGATGTTCCAGATTCTAACTTAACTTATGATGTGGAATCTAAAACTGAAACTGTAATTGATTATGACTTTGAAGACGAGGCTACAGAAAATATTAAAGATAGTTCTGGAAATGAATATAATGCTACAGGAACAAATGTAGAATCTGTAGAAGGTAAAGAAGGAAAAGGAATTAAATTAAGTGGAGGAGAAAGTTATATTGATACTCCAATTGATAACAAAGGTTTAGACTATACAGTTTCTATGTGGGTGAAGAAAGATGCAAATGGAGATTATAGTGAGCAAATATTATCAGAATCTAACACAGGGGTATTAAAGGCTTGTCAAAAAGAAACTGGTAATGTTGGTTTCTCAAGAGAAGGATATGACTATTCATTTAATTATAAATTACCAGAAGATGAATGGGTTGAGTTAACCTTCATTGGAGAATTAAATAAAACAAGTCTTTATGTAAATGGAGAATTTATAGAAACTATAAATAAGAGTAATGGTGGTAAGGTAGGAACATTTATTTTACCTTTAGATAAAATAGGAAGTTCAACTAATTCCTTTAAGGGTAGCATAGATGAAATTACTATTAAGGATGGTGCTCATAAAATTGTAGATCCTACAGTTATACATCAAGAGCAAATGAGTGCAACTGCTAGCAGTGAGCATCCTAATATAGGATCAGAGGGAATAGCTGATTTTGCTATAGATGGAGATGAAAGTACTATATGGCATACTAAATGGAGTCCTGTAGAAGCATTACCTCAACACATTACTTTAGACTTAGGTGGAAGTTATAATATAAATAAATTTACTTATATGCCAAGACAAGATGCCTTAAATGGTAGTATAAGTAGATATGAATTCCAAGTTAGTACTGATGGAGAAAACTTTACAAAGGTTTTAGAGGGAGATTGGACTGCTGACCATAGTACTAAGGTATTAAAATTTGATCCAGTAGAAGCTACTCATGTAAGATTAGTGGCTAAAGCTGGTCATGGTGGATTTGCCTCAGCTGCTGAATTAAATGTTCATCAAGTTTTAGAGGTTCCAGAGGAAAATGTGGGTCAAAGTTTCTTAACTTTACCTGAAAGTGTTAAAGTAAATGAGAATTTTGATGTTTTCTTAGGTGCTAATGAAATAAAAGAAGATTTATCAGCTTATGCAGCAGAATTTACTTTAAAATATAATCAAGAAGTATTTGATTTAGTTGAAGTTACAAATGGAATAGATGGAGTTTTAGTAAATTATAAAGAATTAGAACCAGGCGTAGTAAAAATATTAGCTGCTAGTTTAGGAAATCCTATAGAAAATGCTGAAAACTTAGTAAAGGCAACACTTACTCCTAAGAGTGAATCAGAAAGAGAAATTTTTGAAGTAATTTCAGCAAACTTAGGTGATGGAGAAAATGGAAAGGTTTATGAATTAGGATTAACAAGTGGAGAGGTAGCAGTAGGCAAAGGTAGTGCAGAGATAATTGTTAACCCAGTAGAAAACTTTGTGGCTTCAGAGGTTAGTAGAAAATATGTAAATGTAACTTGGGAAGCTCCGAAGACAACTGAAGGTTTAGAAGGATATATTTTATATAAAGATGGTAAAAAGGTTGGAGAAGTTGGTGCTGATGAGACAACTTATAAATTCAAAGGCTTAAATAGACACACAATTTACAACTTTAAAATAGCTGCTAAGTATTCAAATGGAGAAATTTCTAGTAAGAAGTCAATAACTTTAAGAACAAGCAGAAATTAGAGAAATAAAAAAATAAGAAAAAGACCAGAATCTTTGATTTTGGTCTTTTTTTATAATAAATATTATTTTGCTATATAATATAATTAGTTATAGAAAGAGAGGATTGATTAACATGTTAAATGTAACCTTGTTGGGAACAGGGGGAGGCATGCCTATGCCAAATAGATTTTTATCATCAGTTGTTATGAATTTCAAGGGAAGAAAAATTCTTTTAGACTGTGGAGAGGGAACACAGGTTGCCATGAGAGTAAATGGAACTGGATTTAAAAGTATAGATATTATTTGTATAAGTCATCTTCATGGAGATCATATATATGGATTACCAGGATTACTTTCTACAATTGGGAATAGTGGAAGGGTAGAAGAAATATATATAATAGGACCTAAGGGAATAAAAGAGGTTATAGATGGATTTTTAATAACTCTTCCATATCTTCCATATAAACTTAACGTACTAGAAGATGTAAGTGATTTAGAATTCATGGTTAAAAAAGAAAAAATGGAATTAGTTGAATTGAATGAAAAAATAAGTTCGGATTTAAGTATAAAAACTCTAGAATTAGACCATTCCTCTCCTTGTTTAGGATACTCTTTTAATATAAGGAGAGGAAGAAAATTTAATGTAGAAAAAGCTTTAATGAATAAAGTTCCAAAGGAATTGTGGTCTAAACTCCAAAGAAATGAGGAAGTTAGTTTAAATGGAGTTAAATATTATAGTTACATGGTCTTAGGAGATGAAAGAAAGGGAATAAAACTAAGTTACACAACAGATACAAGACCTATAGAGGATATACCAGGTTTTATAAAGGAAAGTGATTTATACATATGTGAAGGGACTTATGGAAGTGAAGAGGATATGCATAAGGCCATAAAAAATAAACATATGACTTTTAAGGAGGCACCTAATTTAGCTAAAAGAGGTCAGGTAAAGGAATTATTATTAACTCATTTTAGTCCATCTATTAATGATCCAAAGGAATTTATAAATAATGCAAGAGAAGTATTTGAAAATTCCCATGCTGGAAGTGATGGAGAGGAAAGAATTTTAAATTTTAAAAAATAATTAAAATAAAATGTTTAAAAATTCCAATAAATGTTATAATTAATATGTAATCTTATAACTAAGAAAGGGATTGATAATATGAAGGGGTTAATAGTTTTTGGAGAAAAAGGTTCAGGAAAAGATACTGTAGCTAAGCTTATAAATGAATATTCAGAAAAAAGTGTTAGTTTCTTTAATATAGGAGACTTAGTTAGGGATATGTCATGTATATTTTTAGCAACAGATAAGTGGGAAAATAAAAAAAGAGAATTTTATGTAGATACGGCTATAAAACTTAAGGAAATAGATGAGGACTTTTTAAGTTACTATGTATTAGGTAAAATACTAGATAAGTTTAAAAAGAAATCTATGAAAGATATAGATAATGAGCAACTTATAATAGTAACTGGTGGAAGAACATATGAGGATTTTGAATTCTGGAAAAAGAGCGGTTTCAAAACATTAGGGGTTAAATGTGATGAAAAAGTAAGAATAGAAAGATTAAAAAGTAGAGATGGTTATGAACAAAATTCACAAGATGACCTTGAAAAGAATACAAGAAAAATAATTGATTTATGTGATTTTACAGTGGATAATAGCGGATCTTTTAAGGACTTAACAAAGGAAGTAACAGATTTTGTGGTTGAAAATGGATTATAAAATTCTACTAAGATAAATAAAAATAAGGTGTTTTAATAAATTTATAAAATTAATATTTGGGAATAATATTAAAAGAATAGGTAGGTTAATTCTTACTTATTCTTTTTTTTTTGTTTACAATAATGTTATATAATGTTAATATATGGTTTGCTGGGAGGAATATATGAAAAAGAAATTTGTAATAGGAATTTTAATTGTAATAGTTTTATTTTTAATTTTCGGATTTAAAGACATTAAAGGCGGCTTTGAAGATGGATTTAATGCGGCGATAAAAACAGAGCATTTAAATTAGCATTATATGTGTAAAAGTATTATAAGTGTAAGTATTCTGAATTAAAAGTATAGAGTTTTTAACTGTGCTTTTAATTTAGAATTATTATGGTTATATATTTTAAGTACTTTATTTTATAATTATATAGAAAATAATAGTATATTAATATAATAGCTAATTATTTTTAAAATTACTTTTTAGGAGGAACAAATGAAAAAAATCTCTTTAATATTTATAGCTTTAAGCTTTGTTCTTTTATTTATATTTTATGGAAATGATGAAGTACCTAGATACTCTTCTACAGGAGATAGAGATACTATGGAATCCTTTGGTGTAGATGGACAGTTTGCTATCTATAAATTTTCTGATGAAAATTTCAATAAAAAATTAGATTTGTATGATACTAAAAATCAGGACGCTATTGATATTATATCAAATTATAAAGAAATAGAACCATATGTTTATACTATAGGAGAAAAAGGTTATACTAAATTAAACTATGCCAATGGGAATCTTATACAATCAAATGATTTAAACAAATTTTCAAATAATGATAAAGCTATATTTGAAGATTTAAACAAATAAAAAGAAATGCTTTTATAATAAATTTATTATGAAAGCATTTTTATTATATATGTGTAGAAAAGGAATGACATAAATGACCACCTGGAAGTAAATAAGTAGAATAAATCTAGATAATAATGTAGCTTAATTAATTTAACTTTGGTTAGATGAGTTTGTGTTTTAGCTTCTAAATTATTTATATATGATCTTTATAATCTTACTAGATTTAAGAGTTTATAATTAGTGTATTTTACCATTAATCTAGAATTTTGGTTCAATAAGATTTGATATTATATACTGAAAATATAGACACAAAATATCTTAATTTATATTAACTTTATCTGAGTTAATATAAAGTTAAGCTTAGTTTTTAAAGAATTTTATTGTATAATTATAAATGATTTAAGTTTAAGAGGTGAAAATTATGGCAAAAGATAAGAAGCTTAAGACAAATGCTATGAGAATATTGGATTCTAAAAAGGTTTCATATGAAATGTTAAGCTATGAAAGCGAAGATGGAAAGATAGATGGAATTTCAGTAGCTCATAAAATTGGGGTAGATGAGAAAAATGTATTTAAAACATTAGTAGCTCAAGGAACAAGCAAAGAGCTTTATGTTTTTGTTATACCAGTTGCAGAAGAATTAGACCTAAAGAATGCTGCTAAGATAGCTGGAGAAAAGAAGGTTGAAATGATAGCAGTTAAAGATATATTAAAATATACTGGCTACATTCGTGGTGGATGTTCCCCTATAGGAATGAAAAAGAACTATAAAACATTTATACATGAGAGTGCAGAAGATTTAGATTTTATAATATTTAGTGCAGGAAAGATAGGACATCAAATAAAAATGAATCCAAAAGACTTAGTAAATGTTGTAGAAGGAGAATTTGCATTTTTAATAAAATAGTAAAAACTAATTAGAGTATAGTTTAAAAGAACTTTTAAGAAATTAAAAGTTTAAAATTTTAAAATAAAATTTAATTATTAAATCAAAAAGAAGCCACAAAGTTTTATGTGGCTTCTTTTTACTTTTTAAAGCATAGTTTTAGCAAATTTCATTAAAGAAGGAGCAGCTGCTAAAAGACTTTTGTTTGATTTTGAATTCATTTTTTTCATTGCACAGGTTACACCTATAATACCTGCTGCAGCTCCTATGCAGGATGCAATAAGAACTTTTTTATTTACTTGAATTTCTTTGTTTAATAGACAAGATCTTATTTTGCAATCCTCATCATTAGAGTTAGCACAATCCTTTAAATCTTCCATAGAATCAAAGAATGAATAATCCTCTAAGTCATCTTCCTTAGAGTTATTCATTGAATAGTTATCTCTATAATGAGATGGGGGAACAAAGCGTTTAGATTTTTTTCTTAAGGCTTTGTATTCTTTATCCATATTTATACCAATTGCTTTATACATAAAATCACCTCAAATTTATTATTTACAAAATTAATTTATATAATCACAAATTAAAATCTTTTTATAATTTCCTTAATGATAAAAACTTAAAGATTAAAATAATATATTAAGTAACTTTAATATGATTGGTGAATAAAATGTATTATATGGGATATATTCCAAATTTATTTAGAAGGCGTGAATTTGTATGAATAAAAATGATTTAAATAAAGTTGAAGAAGGATATTATGGGAATAAAGAAGATTATTATGATAAGCAAGGGCATTGTTACACTAGTTTTTTTATAAGTGATATTATTATAGATAACAATAAGAAAGGTAGCGTTACAATAAATAATAATTTTGATATTTCTAAAGAAAAAAAAGATTTTTTGAAAGAAGAACTTTTAAAATATTTTAAACTTGAAAAAAATGAAAGTTTAGATGATGAAGAGTTAGATAAACTTATAAGATTTTTTGTAGAAAATTTAGGAGCACAATTTTATATACAAGGGGTTATAGATTCTTATAAATATATTGTTGAAAAATCTGATGATTTGTTAAGTGTAGAAAGATGATAGAACATAGAAGTTGTCCAATTTAAATAGGGACAACTTCTTTTTTTGTTATTTTTGATATTTTTTTGTAACTATTTTGTTGATAAATTCTACTAAAGAATATATTATAGAAGGTGAAGAATTATTTTAGGCAGGGCTTAATATGACTACTAGGGAGGATTGTGTATGAATAGGAATAAGATAGCAGCTTTGATTTTTGCTGTATCAACGGTATGTGTTGTTTCAGCACACAGTGAAAATGCTTATGCAACAGAACATAAAAATTCTAATCAATTAGAAGAGAATAATCAAACTAGATCGGTAAAAAAAGGACAAGTTATAAACGTAAGTACAAATTTAAGAATTAGAAAGAGTCCAAATACAAGCAGTGATGTTATTGGATATTTAACTAATGGTGAAATTTTTAATATAGATGGAAAAGAAGGTTCATGGTATAAAATAAATGCTAATGGTAAAGTTGGCTATATTCATGGAGATTATGTTAAAGAAGTAAGTGGAAATTCTAATAGTAGCAGCAATAATAGTGGAAGTAATTCAAATTTAGATACTTCATTAGCTGGGAAAAAGGGTACTGTTGTAAACGTAAGTACTTCTTTAAGAGTTAGACAATCACCAAGCACAAGTAGCTCAGTTGTAGGTAGCCTAAGAGGTGGTCAGACATTTGAGATAAAGGGTAAAAGTGGAAGTTGGTATTATATAAATGCAAATGGACTTACAGGATATATTCATGGAGATTATGTACAAGTAGGTGAAAATAGTTCAAATAATGGTGGACAATCATCAGAAAATAACTCAGGAATGGATACTTCATTAGCAGGAAAAACTGGTAAGGTTGTAAATGTAAGTACTTCTTTAAGAATTAGACAATCACCAAGTACAAGTAGCTCAGTTGTTGGATCATTAAGTGCAGGCCAAACTTTTAAGATAAATGGTAAAAATGGAGCTTGGTATAATATTGATGCACAAGGAACAAAAGGACATGTTCATGGAGATTATGTACAAGTATTAAGTGGAAACGAAAGTTCTAATAGTGGAAGTAATAATAACCAAAGTGGAAGCCAAAATAACAATTTAGATGAATCTTATAATGGAAAAGCAGGAAAGGTTGTAAATGTAACAACTAATCTAAGACTTAGAAGTCAACCTAGTACTAGTAGTTCTGTTTTAGCATATTTATTACCTAATGAAAGATTTACTTTACAAGGAAAGACTTCTTCAGGATGGTTTAAAGTAAATTATAATGGAAAAATTGGTTATTTACATGAAGATTATGTTAAAATAGTATCTTCAAATGAAGGTTCAAATGGAGGCGTAAATGAAAATTTAGGTTCAAGCCAAAATGGAAGCACAGGTGGCGGACAAGTTAACCAAAGTAAATATGAACAAGTTTTAAGTATTATGAAGTCTCAAATTGGTTCTCCATATATTTATGGAGGAGCTGGAGAAACACTAACTTCAAGCTTATTAAGTAGCTTAAGAAGAACTTTCCCAGATCATGCTGCAAGAGGATTTTATGATATACCATCAAACTATTTAAATGGAAATTACAGAGCCTTTGATTGCTCTGGATTAATGCAATGGAGTTTTAGACAAGCTGGAATTAGTTTAGGAAGAACAACTTGGGATCAAATAAACAATGGATATGAAGTTTCTCCAAGTAATGCTAAGCCAGGAGACTTGTTATTCTTTAGTAATTTAGGCCATGTAGGTATGTATATAGGAAATGGTCAATGGATAGAGGCTCCTAACAAAGGTAAATTTGTTTCTATTACATCTGTTCCATGGAGTAAAATAGGAAGAGCAAGAAGAGTTCTTTAAGATTAACATAATAAATTTATTATAAAGCAAGTTATATTTAGTAAGTTATTACTAAATATAACTTGTTTTTTTATTTATTTAATATACAAATTTTGTAAAATATTATATAATTAAAATGTAAAATAATGGGAGGTAGTTTGGTGAAAAAATTATTATTATTTATTAGTAGTTATGAAGGGGAAAAGAGTAATTCCTATTATATAGCAAATTATATAGAAAAAAAGTTATTAGGTAAGGTAGAATGTACTAAAATATTATTAAGTGATAATGAGTTAGATGGAATAAAAGATAAAATTAGAAATTGTGATAATGTGATTTTTATTACTTCATTAAGAAAAGATGAGTTTAATAGAATATCAAAAATGTTTTTAGAGGCCATTAAAGAGGAGAATAAGAATAAGGAGCATAATAAAGAAATAAAGTTTTCAGCTATTTTAAATGGTGATGTTGAAGTTTTAAGTGGAGTAGAAAAAATAGAAAAATTATTAGAAAACTGCATGGAGATATGTAACAAGAAATATATTGTTTGGCAGAAGGGTATAGGAGTATTAGCTAAATTAAATCTATGGGAAAGT
Source organism: Clostridium sp. 16K-1-R1 (assembly GCF_023921145.1). Taxonomy (NCBI): domain Bacteria; kingdom Bacillati; phylum Bacillota; class Clostridia; order Eubacteriales; family Clostridiaceae; genus Clostridium; species Clostridium sp. 16K-1-R1. Next base: position 1,819,566 of record NZ_CP046515.1, on the reverse strand, counting down.
GGTTTAGAAAACAATGCTTTAGAATATGATCAATTAGAAATAGAATTAGAAATGTTTTGTCAAGATATAGTAAATGAAAAGAGATACCACCATAATAGCTTTGCTATACCTAAAAAGGGAAGTGGATTTTTTAAATTTATAAATAATAAAATAAAGCAATTTACTTAGGTTTATAACTAGAATATAATCATTAAATAAAAAATATATAATTTATGGAGATTAATTATATTTTTTTATGATTTTGAGACTATTAAGTTATTATATAGATTAAGTTATTTAAATAAAAAGGGGATTAGAGAACATTATATAGCTTTGTGTAAAAAAACAAAACTATATAATGTCTTTTTCTTTAAATAAATTTTCTTCAGTGAAAATTACTTGTATTTTTATAATTTTTTTTATTATTTTTATAGATGAAGGCTATTTTCTAAAGTCCTTTTTTATTAGAATCAGGGGAAATACCTTTATCTTTTAAAATTTCATAAATTGTTTTAGAGGTTGTATCTTCCATTGAATAGCCTAAGTCTATTAAAATTTCATTAAGTTTTTCTTCAGAAGAAGTTTCTATTTCTATGTATGGAAATGGACAAAATGATGGATCATTAATATCTACTTCTATTAATGAATCTTTATATTTATAGCTTTCTCTATACTTCTTTATAGTTTCAAATAATTCTAACCCTAAAGATTTAAAAATATTTTTACCCATAGCTCCATCTTCTATGATTGTTTCATTTTCTTCCATTACTTTAAACTTATCTTGGCTAAGCATTTTTTTTGTAGTCATAAAATAAACTGTTTTATTGTTTATAAGGTCTTCAACAGTTCTTATTCTTGCATAACCTTTTTTATCTAATAATTTTCTATCTGGAAAATCAAAAATATCGTTTGTTTGATTTTCACGCTTTACATTTTTCGCTCCAAGTTTATTTAATGTTTCTCTTAGCTTTTCAACATCTATATCTATAATACGTGTTTCAAGTTCTTTCATAATTAAACTACCTCCAAATTCTTTATAATATTATTATAAACAAATTGTTAAAGGGAGAAAAGAATAGTATGGTGATTTTTCCTTTATACTTTGATAAAATATAAGATGTGTCAAATTTAAGAAAAGTGGGATGAGAAAGATGGAATACGTAAATGATATAAATATAATAGAAGCTGTTATACATATATTAGACAGTAACAGTGATGAACCTATATTAAATGAGTATAAATTAGAGTTAACAGATGAAATTTATAAGTTTATATATAAACATGTAGAAAAGGGGTTAAAAAGTGAAGATTTAAAGTATGCTGTTTTTAATCCAGAAAGACATATAGTTAAGGAAGTTTCTCAAGATTTTTTAAATGGAGTTAATAATGATATAGTAGAAGTTTCTAAGGAACTAGCAAGACAGATGTTTTATATTATGAAGGCAAATATAAATATTCCAAGTTGTGATTTACTTACAGTATCAATATCTACAGATCAAGGACCTATGCTTGGGATTTTAAAAATGGATTACATAAAAAATTTTACTCATAAAGTTGATTTTGTACATGATAAAATAGGAATAGGAATAGTAGAACAGGCAGCAGGACTTCCAGCATCAGGACAAAAAGTTCAAAAGTGTGCATTTATAAAACCTATAAGAGAAGATCAAAAGGTTAATCTTATGGTAATAGATAAGAAAAAGAAATCTTCAGAAGAGGATGAGTTATCTTTAAATTACTTTGTAGATAACTATTTAGGATGCACAGTTTTTCAAAATGAAAGAGATATGACAAAAACTTTTGTAAAGGCAACAGAAGAGTGGACTAGAAATAATATTATTGAAGATGCAGAAAAAGCTGAAGGTATAAGAAGTAAAATAAAGAATAAGCTTAAAGAAGAGGAAATTATAAATATAGAAGAATTATCCCGTGAGTTATTTAATGAAGAAGAGCCTATACTAAAGAATGATTTTACAACCTTTGTAAGAGGTCATGGCTTAGAGAATGATGTTGAAGTTGATAAACTTTGGATTGAAAAAAAGATGAAGAGAACTAGACTTAAAATAGATAAGGAAATAGACTTATATATTGATGATGAAGCTTATCATGATGACTCTAAATTTGAAATTGTGAGAAATGGTGATGGAAGCATAAATATGGTTATAAAAAATATTAAAAATTATATAGAGAAATAAAAAAAGAGATTAGAAAATCTAATCTCTCTTTTATTATTTAAAACTATTAAGCTCTGTTTACTGAACCGAATAATTCCATTTTTTCTTTAACTGTAGCTTTTATAGCTTCGAATCCAGGATTTAATAATTTTCTTGGGTCAAATCCTTTTCCTTCTAAGTCTTTTCCAGCTTCTATATATTTACGAGTAGCTTCAGCAAATGATAATTGACACTCAGTATTAACATTTATTTTTGATACTCCTAATGATATAGCTTCTGCGATCATATCTGAAGGGATTCCAGTACCACCGTGTAATACTAAAGGCATATCTCCAGTAGCAGCTTTAATGTTAGCTAAAGCTTCGAAGTTTAATCCAGCCCAGTTTGCAGGGTATTTTCCGTGAATGTTTCCGATACCAGCAGCTAACATAGTAACTCCTAATTCAGCGATTTGTTTACATTCAGCAGGATCAGCGATTTCACCAGCTCCAACAACACCGTCTTCTTCTCCACCGATTGATCCAACTTCAGCTTCAACTGATACGTTTTTAGCAGCAGCTAAGTTGATTATTTCTTTAGTTTTAACTATGTTTTCTTCGATTGAGTAGTGTGATCCATCGAACATTACTGATGAGAATCCAGCATCCATAGCATCTATAGCTCCTTGGTAGCTACCGTGATCTAAGTGTAATGCTACAGGAACAGTTATTTTTAATTCTTCTAACATTCCGTTAACCATTCCAACTATTGTTTTGAATCCACACATGTATTTAGCAGCACCTTCTGATACTCCTAATATAACTGGTGAGTTATTTTCTTGAGCAGTTAATAATATAGCTTTTGTCCATTCTAAGTTGTTTATGTTGAATTGACCAACAGCGTATTTTCCTTCTCTTGCTTTATTTAACATTTCTTTTGCGTTAACTAATGCCATTTTGTTTACCACCTTTCAAAATCTTTCATTAACTTTTATTAGATTTATATAGGGACAAAAAAAGTCCATGCGGGACTTGCCCCTTTCAATAACATTATAAACTAAAATCATTATAAATTCCACAATAAAATATATTTTTTAGGTTGGAATTTAAAATATTACCTATATTAACCTTCTGAATATCCTTTATATGCTTTGTATAGCTCTTGATTATATGTACTGAGGATAAACTGTTGGAAACATCTTCAGCCTTTATATATTGAGTTAGACTAAGTATTTCCTTACTTAAATTATCTAATTGTTCATGATTTATGTAAAGAGATAAAGAAACATAATTTTCTTCTAAGAGATTACTTAACTTTAAAGACTCTTCATAAGATTCATTCCAATCCTCTTTACTTAAGGAACTTTCTATTTTATTACTATAATCATTTACCTTGTCACATACATTTATTAGTTTATTATTAAAAAATAGAACAGAAGCAAGGAGGGAAAAAAATATTACTGATGAAATTAGGGTATTTTTCATAGTATTATGTCCTCCTTATCTTTCTGATTTTTTCTTTGAATAAATAATTTCCCATTAGAATCCATCATAACTAGGAATAATTTATCTCTAGGTGGATAATTAAGGGACTTTAATTTTTCATCTAACCATTTTTCATCCTTGTTCATTCCTTGAAGAGCTTTTTTATTTAAACGCCCATCTTCAAATAAAACAATTGGAATTTTTGATTCACTTTCTTTTATTTTCAAGTCTTTTCTCTTAACATTATCACAAGCACTTTTAGGAATTATTGATATGGTTCCATTAGTTTCTATAATTGCATATTGAATATCGCTTATATCTAAATAACCAGCGCTTCGTAATTCTTCTAATATATCGTTCATTGTTAGCCTTTGTTTTTTCATCATTTCTAGGTTGATTTCTCCATCACTTATTATTATGGAAGGAGTACCATCTAGGATTTTTTCAAATAAACGGCTATGTTGTTGGATTTCAGATATTAATATTTTTACAAATAAAAGTGTAATTATAGGTACTATTCCTAAAAGGAGAGGAAGACGAGTATCTTGCATTGGTAAGGATGCTAAATCAGATAGCATTAAGGTTATTACAAGCTCGTAAGGTTGCAATTCCCCAATTTGACGTTTACCCATAAGTCTAATACTTATAATTACAATGAAATAAAGTATTGCTGTTCTTATAAAAGTTATTAGCATAAAAAATACCTCCTCTAATAAAATAGGGTAACAAATTTAAAGGGGATTTATACAAAAATAGATAATTTTTTTGAAGTTTTAAGTGTATAATAACAATAAGGCGGCTTATAAGTAGAGAGGAATGGTGTTTATGAAAAGCTTTAGGGTTAATGTAAATGGGGAAAGTTTACTCTTTAATGAGGGAGAAAAATATTCAGCAATTTTAAAAAAGGACTATATAAATGAAAAAATACCTATTACTTTAGTTAAACAGAGGAATAAGTATTATGAGTTTACTGATTTAATAAATAATGATGGGGATATAGAACTTATAAATATAAGTGATCCACATGGAAAAATAGCTTATAGTAGAACTTTACAGTTTGTATTTATAAAAGCAACTTTAGACTTATTTAAGGATGCTAGAATAAATATAGAGCATTCTATAAGCAAGGGAACTTTTGGAGAAATTCACAAAGAAAAGGCCTTAGATGAAGAGGATATACTAAAAATAAAGAAAAAAATGCAAGAGATAATAAATAAAAATATTATAATAGAAAAAATAAAGATGCCTAAGAAAGAGGCTATTGATATATTTAAATCTTATAAGATGCAGGATAAAGTTGATTTATTACATTGGGTTCAAGAAGAGTATGTAAACTTATATAAATTAGAAGATAGGTATGATTATTTTTATGGAGATATGGCATACTCTACAGGAGTTTTAAAATATTTTGATTTATTATATTATAATCCAGGTTTTATACTTATGGTACCAAGCCATAAGGAACCAACAGTTGTACCTGTATTTAAGGAACAAAAAAAGTTATTTAATGTATTTAGAGAGAATGAAACATGGTTAAATATATTAGGAACTCCAGATGTAGGTTCTTTAGATTATAAATTAGAGGGAGAAGAATCCTCAGACATAATAAGGGTTTCTGAGGCTTTGCATGAGAAAAAAATAGCACAAATTGCAGATATGATAAGTGAGAGAAAAGAGGTTAAAATTGTTTTAGTAGCAGGGCCTTCCTCTTCAGGTAAAACAACATTTTCAAAAAGACTTTCTATACAGCTTAGAGTTAATGGTTATATACCAATAGCTATATCCTTAGATGATTATTTTATAAATAGAATTCATACTCCTTTAGATGAAGAGGGAAAACCTGATTTTGAATCTATAAATGCTTTAGATTTAGAATTATTTAATAAGAATCTTTATGATATTTTAGAGGGGGAAGAAGTAGAAATACCTTCTTATAATTTTAAAATAGGAGAAAGAGAATGGCTAGGCAATAAGATTAAACTTCCTGATAATGGAGTGCTTGTTATAGAGGGAATACATGGACTAAATCCAAAACTGACAGAAAAAATTCCTTCAAAGAATAAGTTTAAGGTTTATATTTCTGCTTTAACACAATTAAATTTAGATAATCACAATAGAATTCCAACTACAGATGTGAGAAAAATAAGACGTATAGTTAGGGATTCTTTATCAAGAGGATATGGAGCAGAGCAAACTTTAGAAATGTGGAGTTCTATAAAAAGAGGAGAGGAAAAGAACATATTTGTTTATCAGGAAGAAGCAGATGTTATGTTTAACTCCACTTTAGTTTATGAATTAGCAGCGTTAAAGGAATATGCCTTAAGAGAATTAGAAAAAGTAGATAAAAACAGCAGTGTTTATTATGAAGCTAAAAGAATAATAAATACATTAAAGTTTTTTGTGGAAGTTAAGCCAGAGAGAGTACCTGAAAATTCGATTTTAAGAGAATTTATAGGTGGAAGTTGCTTCTATAAGTATTAATTAAATTAAAATTAAAAATATAGTAAGGAATTTATTATCTGTAATACTTAAAATATATTAGAAATTAAGTAGGGATTAATATAATTTATAAAGATTAGTTTGAAGATATTTTAATAATAAAGTATATTAAAATAAATGAGATGTATCAAAATAAAGTGTAAGCTTTATTAATGATACATCTCTATTTTATTTAGCTATTAAGTGAATTTGTAAATCTCTTGAAACCTTCTAAGCCTTCTTCATTTAATTTAAACACACCACAATGCTCTAAAACAGATACGAATTTGTTTGATAATTCTTTATTTACAAAGTCATTTAAATCTGTTGATGATTTTAAATAATCAAATTTCTTCTTTAATTCAAGGGCCCATGGTCTGTGATATTCTTCAATATTATCTAAAGAAATTTCATCCCTTAAGTATTCCTTTATTTTTTCAAGCTCTTTTAAAAGTCTTCCAGGTAAAACAGCAAGTCCCATAACTTCTATTAGGCCTATGTTTTCCTTTTTAATATGATGAACTTCTTCATGAGGATGGAATATTCCAAGAGGATGCTCTTTAGAAGTTCTGTTATTTCTAAGAGATAAATCAACTACGAATTTTCCATCTTCTTTTCTTACCATAGGAGTTATTGTATTATGCATTTCACTATTAGAATAAGCTAATATATCTAAAGTTTCATCTGAATAATCTCTCCATTTTTTTAGTATTAAATCAGAAGCTAATACTAGAGAATCTATATTTTCTCCTCTTAATCTTATAGTAGAAATTGGCCATTTAATAGCTTCACATTCCACATCTTCAAAGCCCTCTATAGAGAAATTAAATAGTTTCTTAGCATCATTCATAGGGAATCTATGATTTCCTCCTTGATAATGCTCATGGGAAAGAATAGAACCTCCAACTATAGGTAAATCAGCATTTGAACCAGCAAAGTAATGAGGGAACCTATCCACAAAACTTAATAAATTTTTAAATGTTGAAATATCTATTTTCATTGGAACATGATTCTCTGAAAGTATTATGCAGTGTTCATTATAATAAAGATAAGGGGAGTATTGAAGCATCCAAGTTCTATCATTAAGATTTAATCTTATCATTCTATGATTAGCTCTATCAGGATGAGTTACTGTTCCCTCATATCCTTCATTTTCTATACATAATAAACATTTTGGATAATTACTTTTAACAGAATTTCTTGCTAAAGCTATTTCTTTAGGGTCTTTTTCAGGTTTTGATAAGTTTATTGTAATATCCATAGTACCATATTTAGATGGTGCCTTAAAATTTATATTTTTAGCTATTCTATCAGTTCTTATATAATTTGAACTTTTACTTAAAGAATAGAAATAATCTGTACTTTCCTTAGGTGAAATAGCATATCTTTTATAAAATTCCTTGTTTATTAAAGATGGCGTAGGTAAAAATATATTCATTATATCACTAGAAAATATGTCTTTTGAATATAAAGCATCTTCTATGATTTTCTTTTCTATAGCTATATTTATTAGTTCATTTAATGTTTCATGAAAAGAAAGCGTAAGCTTCTCTTCACATGGAGTATAACTATTTTCATTAAATAGACTAAGAAGTCTATTTCTAGTATATACAGTGTCCATGTCTTCTATGAGATTATTATTTATTGATATCTCTATTAATCTATCTATTAAAGCATTTAAATTATACATGAAAAATCCCCCTTAATTAAATTGAAGAGGGCATGCATCAAAATAGGTTTTTATAAAACTTACAAAGAGTATGTGTTTGTAAGTTTTATTATTATATTTTGATACAGCCCAAAGGTTTTATTTTAAAGTTCAGTAGGACCATTACCTATAGAAGCAACATAGAATGATGCTTCATATCCTATAGCATCCTTATAAGCCTGTCCAACATTTTTAATAAATTCATCAACATGAGCATTATTAACTATTGCTATGGCACATCCACCAAAGCCAGCCCCAGTCATACGAGCACCTAAAACTCCAGGTTGTTTCCAAGCATTTTCAGCTAAAGTATCTAATTCTTTACCAGTAACTTCATAATCATCTCTAAGAGAAATATGAGACTGATTCATAAGTTGTCCAAATAATTCAAGATTATTTTCTTTTAAAGCTTTTACAGCATCTTTTACTCTTTCATTTTCAGAAATAGCATGTACACATCTACGTAATTTATTAGAATCTTCTATTTTATCTTTATATGTTTCAAATTCTAATGAAGTTAGTTCACAAAGAGAAGAAATATTAGTATATTTCTTTAAAGTGTCTAAAGAATCATCACATTCTTTTCTTCTTTCATTATATTTAGAATCTGCAAGTTCACGTCTTTTATTAGTGTTCATTATAATTATTGAATTATCTCCTAAGTTTAAAGGAACATATTCATAATATAAGCTATTACAATCAAGTAAAATTGCCTTATCCTTTTCACCTAGAGAAATAGCAAATTGATCCATTATACCGCTATTAACACCTATATAAGTATTTTCTACCTCTTTACCTATTAGTGCAGCATCTACCTTTGAAATATTAAGAGAAAAGAAAGTATCTAAAATTTTTACTATTAACATTTCTAAAGATGCTGAAGAGGAAAGACCAGCTCCATTTGGAAGATTTCCATTGATAACTAAGTCAATACCCTTATCTATTTTATATCCTTTTTCTATAAGTACTTTTAGTACTCCTTTAAGATAGTTTGTCCAATTATCCTCTTTTTTATAAGATAAATCATCTAAAGAAAACTCTATTACTCCAAGAGATTCAAAGTTAAGAGAGTAAGCTCTACAAATTCTATCATCTCTTAAGCTTGCTGCTGCAAAAGTTCCAAGAGTTATTGGGCAAGGAAATACGAATCCCCCATTGTAGTCAATATGTTCACCTATAAGATTTATTCTTCCTGGTGAGAAAAATAATGAAGTAGGTTCTTTACCAAAATTATTAATAAAAGTTGATTTAAGTGTATTTAATTCCATGATATACCTCCGAATAGAAAATCTGTAACTTAATTATACGATTACAAAAAATAAAAATCAATTGTTTTACTAAAAATTTTACTAATTTTTTGTTAAGTTATTTTTAAATATAGAATTTTTGATAAAATTCTTAAAACTAGCATGTTTAATAGAGTAAAGATTATTGAAAAACTTATATTAAGTTGTTAAAATCAAACTATAGATATGAGAGGGAGAGTGAATAATTTGGTTATAGAAAGTAAAATTAATGATGAAATAAGTAAAATAGTATTAAAAAATAATAAAGTATCTGTGGAAATATTAAACTTAGGTGCTATTGTAGAAAAAATAAATGTAGAGGATAGATATGGAAATAAAGAAAATATAGTTCTTGCATATAAGGACGAGAAAAGCTATATTGAAAATCCTTCAAGTTTAGGTGCTATAGTAGGAAGAGTAGCAGGTAGAATAGGAAAGGGTTCCTTTAAATTAAATGGTATTAATTATGAATTAGATAAAAATAATAATGGAAACTGCCTTCATGGAGGGTATAAAGGTTTTAGTAAAAAAATTTGGGACTATTCATATAATGAGGATGAAGAAAAATCTACAGCAACATTTACTTGCTTTAGCAAGGATGGAGAAGGAGGATTCCCAGGTAATTTAAAGGTCAAGGTTACTTATTCTCTTGAAGGAGACAAGCTTTCCATAGAATATAGAGCTTATTCAGATAAAGATACAGTAGTAAACTTAACTAATCATTCATATTTTAATTTATCAGGAAACAATAAAAGAAATGTATTAGAACAAAAACTTTATATAGATTCAGATAAAATATGTGAATTAGATAAAAAATTAATTCCAACAGGAGAGTTTTTAAGTGTAGAAAAAACACCTTTTGACTTTAGGGAGTTAAAAAAAATAGGTGAGGATATAAATAAAAACCACTTGCAATTAGAAATTGGATCAGGATATGATCATCCATGGGTTTTAAATAAGAAGGGTGATTTTGATGCAATCTTAGTAGATGAAGAATCAGGAAGAATTATGAAGGTTAAGACAGATCAAAAGGCAGTAGTATGTTATTCAATGAATTTTCCAGATGAATTGCCTTTAGAAAATGGCAAAGTAGCCAAAAAGCATGATGGAATATGTTTTGAAACACAAAACTTACCAGTAGGATATGATGATTGCTTCTTAGATGGAATAATACTTAAAAAGGATGAAGAGTATTATCAAAAAACAACTTTTGAATTTGAGTATATGTAAAAAAATGGAGTGTATCAAAAAACTTTTTATAAAACTTACAAACAGTATGAAGAGAATATCTAGATGAGCTTTAGAATTTAAAGTATTACGGAGAAGATATTACGTTAAGAAGCTGAAACTGTTCGAAGCGAAGCAAGTTTTGAAGCTTTAGTAATATCTTCGGAGTAATACTTATAAATTCTTAGCGAAATCTAGTAATTCTCAGAATATGTTTGTAAGTTTTAATTTGTTATGTTTTGATACATCTCCATTTTTATTAGTTCTTTTTCATGTATTTTCTCATATCAAGAGCTACAGCTAGAACTATAATTAAACCTTTTATAACGAATTGTAAATAAGGGCTAACACCTATAAAAGCTAGACCATAGTTTATAACTTGGAATATTAAAACACCAGTTACTATTCCAGGAACAGTACCAACACCACCAGCAGTGGAAACTCCACCAACAACACAGGAAGCTATGGCATCTAGTTCATACATTTCACCAGTACTAGCAGTAGCACTACCAACACGACCAGCTTCTAGGGTACCTGCAAAACCATAAAGAACTCCAGCTAACATATAAACTAATAAAAGTGTTCTAACAACATTTACACCTGAAACCACAGCAGCTTCTCTGTTACCACCTATGGCATAAAGGTTTTTACCAAATTTAGTTTTATTCCATAAAGTCCAAATTACAGCTATTACAATAATTGCATATATAACTAAATAAGGTATTTTTATATTTCCATATATAGGAATGGAACCAAGTGTAAAATTACTAAAGGATTGGCTAAGACCACCTATTGGCATAGCTCCATATGGAGGTCTATCAAAGTATATTGAGTTAAGTCCATATATTCCTGTCATCATTCCTAGAGTAGCTATAAATGGAGGAACATTAAATTTAGAAACAACTAATCCATTTACAAGACCAACTATTCCACAAACAGCCATTGCTATTAAAATTGGAATGAATATAGGTAATTCAGGTAAATTAGGATACATTTTATATGCATAATCTCCAGCTTGAAGTAAAGAAGCTGATACTACGGCAGCAAGTCCAACTGTTCTACCAGCAGAAAGGTCAGTACCTTCAGTTAAAAGTATTCCTCCAACTCCAAGGGCTATTATTATACGAGAAGAGGATTGGCTTAATATATTAATAAAGTTTTTTAATGATAAAAAATCTGGTGAAATAATACAAATTCCTATTAATAAGGCCACTAAAACTATATAAATAGCATTATTCATTAACCATTGGCTATTTAAATTAAACTTTTTCTTTGATTTGGTTTGCATTGTTAACTCCTCCTGTTACTGATAGATATTTTGCAGATAGATGCATAATTTCCTCTTGGGTAGTCTCATTAGCATTAACTATGCCAGAAACCCTACCATTACTCATGACTAGTATTCTGTCACATACACCTAAAAGTTCAGGCATTTCAGAAGAAACCATAATTATTCCTTTGTCTTCTTTAGCAAGTTCATTTATAAGTTGGTATATTTCGAATTTAGCACCAACATCTATACCTCTAGTAGGCTCATCTAGAAGTAGTATTTCAGGTTTTCTAAGAAGCCATTTTCCAATTACTATCTTTTGTTGATTACCACCAGAAAGGCTACCGATTAGAGTTTTTTGACTTGGAGTTTTTACTTTCATTGAATCTATAACCCATTGAGTATCTTTAGAGATTCTTCCATTTGCTAAAAGACCTGTTGATGTTTTATAACTATCTATATTAGCTATTATAGAATTAAAATCTATAGGTAATTTTCCAAAGATTCCAGTTTGTCTTCTTTCTTCAGTAACAAGTGCAAAACCATTTTGCATAGCCTTAAAAGGCTTACTGTTATCAACTTTTTTGCCATGTAAAATAATATCTCCAGAGCCCTTTTCTCTAAGGCCAAATAAGGTTTCTAAGGTCTCAGTTCTTTTAGCACCAACAAGACCTGCAATTCCTAAAATTTCTCCCTTTCTAAGTTTAAAGGAAACATTCTTTAATTCATTTTTGGCATCACTAAGATTATTTACTTCTAAAATAGTTTCTTTAGGAATATGATCCTTTTTAGGGAATCTATCAGTAAGTTCACGTCCAACCATAAGTTTTATTATTAAATCCATAGTAAGATCTGAAGCTTTTTCAGTAGCAATCCATTTACCATCTCTCATTATGGTAACTTCATCAGAGATCTCTAAGATTTCTTCCATCTTATGAGAGATATAAATTATACTTATTCCTTGCTTTCTAAGTTTATTTATTATTTTAAATAGATGACTTACTTCTTTTTCTGTTAAAGAGGAAGTAGGCTCGTCCATTACTATTATTTTAGAGTTATACGAAACAGCCTTTGCTATTTCAACCATTTGCATTTGAGAAACAGATAGGGTAGAAACCTTATCACGAGGATTAACATTTATATCTAGATCTTTAAAGATTTTTTCTGTTTCATCATACATTTTCTTTTCATCTATAAAAAGTCCTTTTTTAGGATATCTACCAAGCCAAAGATTATCCATAACATTTCTTTCTCTAACTTGATTTAGTTCTTGGTGAACCATAGATACTCCATTATCTAAGGCGTGTTTTGAATTTTTAAATTGTACCTTTTGGCCAGAAATAAAAATTTCTCCTGAATTAGGGTGATATATACCAAATAGACATTTCATTAAGGTTGATTTACCAGCACCATTTTCTCCCATTAATGCATGTACAGAACCTTTTTTTACTTTTAAGGTTACATTATCTAAGGCTTTAACCCCTGGGAATTCTTTAGAGATATTTCGCATTTCTAACAGGTTTGAAGAGTCTTTCATCTTTTTTTACCTCCTGTTTTATTAAGGGCATATATCAAAATTAATTTTGATATAGCCCCTTTATTTTTTATAAATTATTTATATGAATCCTCAGCAACGTTTATATTGTCCTTAGTTATTCCTACATATGGAACACGAATTGATTTTTTATCATCAAGTTTCCAATTAGTTCCTTCAGTTATCTCTTTTCCATTTACTAAATTCATACAAGAATCCACTAGAGCTTGAGCTTGGTTCTTAGCATCGTTTAATACTGTACCAGCCATTTTACCAGCTTTGATTTTATCTAAAGCTTCAGGAATAGCATCAACACCATATATTGGAATAAACTTTTCAGGAGTTCCATCTAAATATCCTGCTTTTTCAAGAGAAGAAATAGCACCTAAAGCCATTCCGTCATTATTACAGATTACCATTTCTATATTGTCACCATTTTTAGCAATCCAAGCATCCATTTTTTCAGTAGCTTTAGTTGAGTCCCACATAGCTGTATCCATTGCTAACTCTTCAGTTTCTATACCAGCCTTGTTTATTGTTTCAATAGAATATTTTGTACGAGCTTCTGCATCAGGATGACCAGGTTCTCCTTTAAGCATTACATATTGTATTTTTCCATCACCATTTTTGTCCCAAGCAGGATTAGCTTTCCAACCTTCTGCCATTACTTCTCCTTGGATTATTCCTGATTCTTCAGAAGTTGTACCAACATACCAAACCTTGTCGTAGCTTTGCATAACAGCTTCGTCTGGTTCCTTATTAAAGAATACTACTGGTAAGTTGTCTGCCTTAGCTTTATCTACTACAGTAGGAGCAGATTTAGGGTCAACTAAGTTTATTGCAAGAATATCAACACCCTTAGCTATCATAGTGTCTACTTGTTCTATTTGCTTAGATTGATTATTTTGAGAGTCATTCATTAATAACTCGGCTTTTCCATTACAAAGTTTTTCTATATTTCTACGTTGGTATGACATGAAGTTATCTTCAAAACTATAAATTGTAGCTCCTATCTTAGGTGAATCGTTTTCTTTTGGTGTATCACCAGATGATCCAGTAGAGCCTGAACCTCCACCACAACCAACTAAAGTACCCATAGTTAAAGCTGAAATTAAAATTAGTGCTAAACCTTTCTTTTTCATAATAAGTCCTCCCTATTTTACCTTAAAACTTTATTGTAATTTTAAGTAAATTATAACATAAAATGGAAATAAAACAAGGGAAATTTGTTAAAAAATAATAAAGAAAGTATTATTTTATATTTGTTTAGTTAAATTTTATATATTATACAAAGAAAAGGTTAGAAAATTTTAGTAAAAAAATATATAATATAAAATAAGAAAAGTAAGGAGTGATTATGTGGCTACTATTAAAGATATTGCAAAGGGTGCTGGAGTTTCAATAGCTACTGTATCTAGAGTTTTAAATTTAGATGAAACGCTTAACGTATCTGAAGAAACAAGAAAAAAAGTAATGGAAATAGCTGAAGAATTAAATTATGTACCAGTAAAAGAAAGAAAAAATAAAATAAAAAATTACACCATAGGAATAGTTTATTGGTACACAGAAATACAGGAATTAAACGATCCATATTTTCTTTCAGTAAGAATGGCTGTTGAGAAAAAGTGTAATGAAGAAAAAATTAAATTTAAACCAATAGATTTTCAAAAGATAATTAATGAAGGAACAAGAGAATATAGGGATTTAGATGGAATATTGGCTATTGGAATATTTGAAGAAGAAGAGATAAGCTTAATGGAGAAGTTATCAAAGAACATAATTTTTGTAGATTCTTCTCCAGAAGAGTGGAAATACGATTCAGTGGTAGTAGATTTTAAGTATGGAGTAAATATTTGTTTAGATTATTTAACATCCTTAGGCCATAAAGATATTGGATATTTAGGTGGTGAATCAATTCCCCATAATGGCAATGAGTCCATAAGAAAGGTAAATTACAGAGAGAAAACCTTTAAAGAATATATGGAGAAAATGGGTAACTATAAAGAAAAGTGGGTTCTAAAGGGAAGATTTTTACCAGAGCATGGTTATGAACTTATGAAGAAGGTATTAAAAGAGAAGGATCTTCCTACAGCATTTTTTATAGCTAGTGATCCTATGGCCATAGGAGCCTACAAAGCAATATTTGAAGAAGGATTAAGAATACCAGAGGATATAAGTATATTAGGTTTTGATGATATATGTACTGCTAAATTTTTAACACCTTCCTTGACAACAATAAAAGTTTTTACAGATCATATGGGAAGTATTGCCGTTGAGACACTTTTAGAGAGAATGAGAACAGGAAGAGAAATAGCTAAGAAAATAGTTTTACCTGTAAAATTAATAGAAAGAGAAAGTTGTAAAAGACTTTAAAGATAAATTTAATTTTATTTACTAAAAGAGACTACATGAAATTTTTTATGTAGTCTCTTTTAGTTATGGTAAAAATAATTTTAAAATATAAATTAAGATTTAAAATAGAGCTTAATATTAAAATAAAGCCTTTATTTTTTCTAAGTTTTTTATGCAGGCATTATATCCATAGTTATAAGCCTCTTCTAATTTAGTTACATCTTTTTCAAAACTTTCAATAGCTTCATCTTCATTTGGTCTTATTATAATCGCCTTACCAGCCTTTTCTAATTCTTCGCAAAATTTTACTGTTTCATTATATTTTATATGTCTTGATAAAAATGTATCTTTTAAGTTAGGGTATTTACGTCCCACTATTTTAGATGCTAACTTATTACTTTTTCCTAAGGTTTTTCTATAACTTTTAGGTCTAGTAAGAACTATTAAGTGTTTTTCATTTCCATCTGCTATAGCTTTTTTTATTGGAATAGGATCTAATAGTCCACCATCATAATATTCATTTCCATTTATTTTTATTGCTGGGGAAAGTATAGGAATAGCGCAAGTTGCTCTTAAAGCCATATATTTTTCATCTTTAACTTTTCCATCTAAGTATTCTGTTTTTCCTGTGTTAGCATTTGTAACACCTACTAAAACTTTTCCCTTATAATTTGAAAGTGCATTAAAATCATAAGGGAAGAGTTTATTTGCTAATTCATCAAATACAAAATCTAAACCAAAGATGCTTCTACACTTAAAGAAGTTAGAAAGACTTAAATATCTCTTATCATTTCTATATTTTTTTAATATTTCAATATTTCTTCCTTTTTGATTAGAAAAATATGAAAAACCATTAGTTATTCCTGCTGAAACTCCAATACAATAAGGAAATATTATATTATTATCAAGAAGAGCATCCATAACTCCTGCACTAAAAATAGGACGAAAAGTTCCTCCTTCTAAAACTAAGCTAACCATAAAATATCCTCCTAAGCTTCATCATATATTTAAGATTATAATCCTTAAATTAAAAAAATTCAAAAAAGGTATGTTGAAAAAGAAAAGGAGCTATGGTATCATTTGGATTAGAAAATAGCATAAAAAATAGCTAGGGGGGCCAGTAGTGTCTGGCTGAGATTAGAAATGAAATTTCTTGACCCTTTAACCTGATCTGGTTAATACCAGCGTAGGGAAGCCCAAGAGACACATATATTTAAATTGATTTTAAAGCATATATAGCCTTAGGGCTGTATATGCTTTTTCTTTTTTAGAAGGAGTGAAAAATATGAGTAAATTATTTAATGCATTAACAATTGCAGGGTCAGATAGTTCAGGGGGAGCAGGAATACAGGCTGATATAAAAGCTTTTTCTGCTAATGGAGTTTACGGAATGAGTATAATAACTGCCATAACAGCTCAGAATACTCAAGGAGTTTTTGGAATAATGGATGTTACTCCTGAAATAATAGAAAAACAAATAGATGTTATTTTTAATGATATAGAAGTAGGTGCCATAAAAATAGGTATGGTATCTAAAATTGAATCAATAAAAGCCATAAGTAATGCTTTAGGAAGAGTAGAAAAATTGCCTCAAATAGTATTAGATCCTGTTATGATTTCAAAAAGTGGATTTAAGCTTTTATCAGATGATGCAAAAAATACTTTAATAGAAAAGTTAATACCGATAGCTACTTTGATAACTCCAAATTTACCAGAGGCAGAAGAATTATTAGGTAGAGAAATACTTACAATAGAAGATATGAAAAAGGCAGCCTGTGATCTTAAAAAATTAGGAGCAAAAAATGTTTTAATTAAGGGTGGACATTTAGAAGGAGAGGCTACAGATATTTTATATGATGGTGAAAACTTTATTCTTTTTAATGAAGAGAGAATAAATACAAAGCATACCCATGGAACAGGATGTACCTTATCATCAGCTATTACAGCTAATTTATCAAAGGGAATGAATATAGTTGATTCTGTGAGATGTGGAAAAGAATATATTACAGGTGCTATAAAAAATGGGTTTGAACTTGGAAAGGGTGTTGGACCAACACAGCATTTCTATAAATTTTACTAGGAGGAATAAAAATGGAAGTTTTAAAAAGAGAAAATCCTTTAATACATATGATAACTAATTATGTTACAGTTAATGATTTAGCACAAGTAACCATTAATTATGGAGGCTTGCCTCTTATGGCTACCCATCATGATGAATTAAAAGAGATAACAAAAATGGCTAATGGATTATTAGTTAATATAGGAACTTTAGAGCCTTACCAAATGGAGTCATCAATGATTTCTATGAAAATAGCAAAGGAAAAAGGAATTCCCTCTGTTTTAGATCCAGTAGGTGTACAAGCATCAAAACTTAGAAAAGATTTTGCTAAAAAATTAATACTAGAGGGAGAGCCTTCACTTATAAAGGGTAATTTAGCTGAAATAAAAACCCTTATAGGTGAAACTTCAAATTCAATTGGGATAGATTCCTTTGATGATTCTTTAAGTGAAAATACAAAAAATAAGATAAAGGAATATGCAAGAGAAAGAAATCTTATAGTAGTTGTTTCTGGAGTGGTTGATTTTATAACTAATGGAGAAGAAAGTGCAAGTGTTAAAAATGGAACTTATAAAATGAGTAAAATTACAGGTACTGGATGTATGTTAGGAGCTTTATTAACACTAGCTTTAAGTTTTTATGACCATAAAGATTTAAGATTTAAAGAAGTGGTTAAAGCAGTATCTACATGGGGAATATGTGGAGAATTAGCTGAGGAAAGATTAAGAGAAAAAGAAGGGTTAATGACATTTAAGCATAATCTTTTAGATGAACTTTCAATTATTAATGATGAAACAATAAAGGAAAGGGAGAAGGTTATTTATGATTAATAAAGATTACAAAAAATTATATTTAGTAACAGACTATAGAATTCCCTTTAATGAGCTTTTAGAAAAAACAAAGGAAGCTTTAATTGGAGGGGTATCCATTGTTCAATATAGAGCAAAGAATAAAAAAACTAAAGAAATGTGTAAGGAAGCTAAGGAGTTAAAAAAGCTTTGTGATGAGTTTGGAGCATTATTCTTAGTAAATGATAGAATAGATGTAGCCTTAGCAGTAAAAGCTAATGGAGTTCATATAGGACAAGATGATATGGAAGTTTTCATAGCAAGAGAAATAATGCCAAAGGATGCAGTTATAGGTGTTACTGTTCATAATAAAGAGGAAGCTTTAAAAGCTATAAAAGAGGGAGCAGATAACTTAGGTGTTGGAGCTTTATTTTCAACTAATAGTAAAGATGATGCAACATTAATGACCTTAGAAACCTTAAGAGAGATAAAATCTGTTTCTAATATTCCACTTTATGGAATTGGAGGTATAACTCCTTATAACTTAAATAAGGATATTTTAGAAAATCTAGATGGGGTAGCTGTCATATCTGCTTTGTTAAATAGTGATAATATAAGAGAAAAAAGTAAGGAATTTTTAAATATTCTTAGTAAATAAAAATTTTTGAATATTAAACTTAAAATATGAAATAATCAAAAAGAGGTTCTTAAGTTATAGAATCTCTTTTTTATTTAGAGTTTATTTTATAGTATAATATTTATAATTTAAGGACTATTTTAACTAAACCTTAATTTTAAATAGGTATAAATTTTATTTTACATATGCTTAGTTTAGATGTGGTCTTAATTTTATATAAGTTAGATAAGTAGTGATTTTAGGAGAAGGATATGAGAAGAGAGTTTGAGGTATTAAATAATATTTTTGGATATAGGGACTTTAGAAAAGGGCAACAGGAGGTAATAGATAAGATTTTAAATGGAAAGGATGTATTTTGTATATTACCTACTGGAGGAGGAAAATCTTTATGTTATGAAATACCTGCTTATATTTTTAAAGGAACAACACTTGTTATTTCTCCCTTAATATCTCTTATGAAGGATCAAGTTGATAACTTAAATTCCTTAGGAATTAATGCTGCTTATATAAGTGGAGGAAATGACTTTGAAGAGGTTAAAAATATAATTAGGAAATTCATAAAAGGAGAATTTAAGCTTCTTTATGTATCACCGGAGAGATTAGAAAATAAATATTTTTTAGATAATATAGATAAGGCTAATATTACACAAATTGTAGTTGATGAAGCCCACTGCGTATCAATGTGGGGCCATGACTTTAGAAAAAGTTATAGCAAGATAAAACCATTTATTTGTAATCTAAAAAAAAGACCAATTATTACAGCCTTTACAGCTACGGCTACAGAGATAGTTATGAAGGATTCCATTGAACTTTTAGGTCTCCATAATCCCTTTATTTATAAGGGTAGCTTTAGTAGAGATAATTTAGAGATAAATGTATTAAAAGAAGTTGATAAATTAGAAATTATAAGTGAAATTATAAGTGAACATGAGGAAGAGTCAGGAATAATTTATTGCTCAACTAAAAATGAAGTTGAGGAGCTTTATAAACATATGATTTATAGAGGGAAAAGTGTAGGGAAATATCATGGATCTTTAAAAGATAAGGAAAAAAATTATTACCAAGAAGAATTTTTAAATGATAATTTTAAGGTTATGATTGCCACAAATGCTTTTGGTATGGGAATTGATAAGCCTGATGTTAAGTTTATAATACATTCAACATTTCCAAAAAGTATAGAAAATTATTATCAAGAAATAGGCCGTGGAGGAAGAGATGGAAGCTTAGCTAAGTGTTATCTTCTTTATTCAGAGAAAGATATAAGAGTCATGGATTATTTAATAAGTTCAACTACAGAACTATCTAGAAGAACTATAGAGCTTAAAAAACTAGAAAAAATAATAGAGTTTTGTAATTATGATAAGTGTCTTAGAAAATATATTTTAGATTATTTTGGAGAGGAAAATTCCATAAAGTATTGCAACAATTGTACTAACTGCTTAAAAAATAGTGATTTAATAGATATGACATTAGAGGCACAAAAAATATTATCATGTATATATAGAACAAAGGAAGCCTTTGGAGAAAGTGTTTTAATAGATATTTTAAGGGGGATTCATGGGCCAAAGATTGAAAAATATAAGCTATACGAGCTTTCAACCTTTGGAATAATGAAAGAATATACAAGTAAGTATATAAAGGACATAATAAAGGAGCTTTTATCTATTAAGGCTTTAGAGAGAAAAGAAGGAACATATTCTATGCTAAAGTTAAATAGAAAATCTATAGGAATATTAAAGGGAGAAGAAAAGGTACTTTTAGAGGTTAATAATAATGAAGAAAGCATGTGCATGGATTTAGAACTTTTCAAGAAACTTCGCATTTTAAGAAAAGATATATCAAGAAGAGAAGGAGTAAAACCATATATAGTTTTTACAGATTCAATGATTATGGAGATAATAAATAAAAATCCTAAAAGTAAAGAGGATTTAAAAAATATTAGGGGCTTTGGAGAGAAGAAAATAACAAAGTATGGACCTTTTATTCTTACAACCTTAAGAGATTATGAAAAGTATGGAAAAAGAAATTAGTTTTACTAATTTCTTTTTTGTTTTATAAGGATATTTTGTCATAGAACATAATAGATAAGGAATATATTTAGGGTAAAGGAGGGATTACAATGGATTTTAAAGAGTTTATAAAAAGCGATAGGGAAAAACATAATAAGCAGAAGTTTAAGGGAACATTTCTTGATTATTTAGAAATTGTAAAAAATAATCCTGATGTTGCAAAACTTTCTCATAAAAGGATTTATGATCTTATTATGGATAAGGGCTTTGAAATATTAAGACCTGAGGAAAATGCAAAAATTAAAAAGATATATGGTAATGAAAAAATAAAGAGATATAACTTTTTTAAAGAAGATTTTTATGGAATTGATACAGTTGTGATGAAATTAATGAATTATTTTCATTCAGCTTCAATGAGGGGAGAAGAAGCAAGACAAGTATTATACTTAGTAGGACCTGTAGGAGCTGGTAAATCCTCTTTAGTAGAATCAATTAAAAGAGTTTTAGAAACAGCACCGCCAGTATATGTTTTAGATGGATGTCCTATGCATGAAGAGCCACTGCATTTAATACCTAAACATTTAAGAAAAGAATTTGGGGATATGTTAGGTGTTGAGATTGAAGGAGATTTATGTCCAGTTTGTAAGTATAGATTATTAAATGAATTTGGTGGAGAATATGAAAAGTTTCCAGTTTCAACAAAGAATTTTTCAATTCGTTCTAGAAAAGGAATTGGAGTTGTACCTCCAGTAGATCCTAATAACCAAGATACCTCAATTTTAACAGGATCTATTGATATTTCTAAAATGGACATGTATCCAGAGGATGATCCAAGAATATTCTCATTAAACGGTGCATTTAATGTTGGTAATAGAGGGTTAGTTGAATTTATTGAAGTATTTAAAAATGATGTGGAATATTTACACACCATAATAACTGCAACTCAAGAAAAATCTATTCCTTCACCAGGTAAGGGATCAATGATTTATTTTGATGGACTTATAATAGCTCACTCTAATGAAGCTGAGTGGAATAAATTTAAATCAGATCATACTAATGAAGCAATCTTAGATAGAATAGTAAAAATTGAAGTTCCATATTGTTTAGAGCTTAGTGAAGAAATTAAAATTTATGAAAAAATATTAAAGAAATCTAATTTTGATGCTCATATAGCTCCTCATACTATGGAAATTGCTTCAATGTTTGCTATATTAACAAGATTACTTCCTTCTATGAAAGTTGATCCAATTACTAAACTTAAACTTTATAATGGAGAGGAAATTGTTGAAAAGGGAACAACTAAGAGAATTGATGTTTTAGAGTTAAAAGAAGAAGCTGGAACCATGGAAGGCATGAAGGGAATTTCAACAAGATTTATTATAAAGGCAATAGATAATGCTCTATCAAATGCAGAGCATAAGTGTATAAATCCACTAAGCGTTATGGAAAGTATAATAAAATCTGTTAAGGATATGGATATATCTCAAGAGGATAAGAAGAAATATTTAGGATATATTCAAGATACCATAAGAAAAGAATATAATAAGATTCTTGAAAAAGAAATTACAAAGGCATTTATTCACTCTTTTAAGGAGCAAGCAGAAAGTTTATTTAATAATTATATAGATAATGCAGAGGCTTATGTAAATAAAACAAAACTTAAGGATTCTTCAACTAGTGAAGAGTTAGAGCCAGATGAAGAATTTATGAGAAGCATAGAGGAACAAATAGGAATATCAGAATCTTCTTCCAAGGGATTTAGGGCAGATGTAACATCATATATGTTCTATATAGTTAGAAGTGGCGGAAAAATGGACTATAGATCTTATGAACCACTAAAAGAAGCTATTGAAAAGAAACTAACAGCTTCAGTTAAGGATTTATCAAGAATAATAACTAAATCTAGAGTAAGAGATAAAGATCAAGATAGAAAGTATAATTCAATGGTAAATCAAATGGAGAAAAATGGTTATTGTCCACATTGCTGCGATGTAATATTAAAATATGCAGCTAATAACCTATGGAAGGATTAAAATATGGCCATATTTAGAGATCAAGCAGAAAACCATGTAGAACATGATAGATCTATAGAGGATAGAAGACGTCACAGGCAGTTAGTAGAAAAATCTATTAAAGAAAATTTAGGAGATATACTTTCAGAGGAGAGCATAATTGGAGAAACTAAAAATAAAAAATATAAAATTCCTATTAGAGGAATAAAGGAATATCAATTTATTTATGGTGCAAATAATAAAGGGGTCACAACAGGTACTGGAGAAGAAAGACGAGGGGATAGAATTTCTAGTGATAAGAGAAAAGCTATTTCTAATAATAAAGCAGGAAATCAGGAGGGAAAGGATATATATGAAACTGAGATAACCTTAGAGGAACTTATGGATTATATAGTTGAGGATCTTGATTTACCTAACTTAGATAGGAAGAAGTACTCTGAAATAATAGTTGAAAGTGCAGCTAAAAAAAGAGGATATCAAAAATATGGTGTAAGGCCAAGGCTTGCAAAGAAAAAAACTGTTATGTGTAAAATAGCTAGAAAACAAGGAAAAAAAAGAGCATTGCGTGAAATAGGAGAAGAAGCGGAAATAGGAAGATTTCCTTTTAGAGAAGATGACTTAAGATATTATAAAGTGAAAAAACATCCTAAAAAAGAAAGCAATGCTGTAATGATTTTTATAATGGACGTTTCAGGTTCTATGGATAACACTAAAAAATATTTAGCTAGATCATTTTTCTTTGTTTTATCTAGGTTTATAAGGAGAAAATATAATAATGTAGCCTTTGAATTCATATCTCATACTACTACAGCTAAGAATGTTAATGAATATGAGTTTTTCCACAAAGGGGAATCTGGAGGAACGTATATATCTTCGGGAATAAATGCTGCCATAGATTTAATAAAAGAAAAGTATAACCCAGGCGTTTGGAATATATATCCTTTCTATGCTTCAGATGGCGATAACTGGAGTGAAGATAATGAAAAAGCTATGGAAGCTGTAAATGAAATTTCAGATTTAAGTAATATGTTTGGATATATAGAGCTTTTACCATCCACTTATTCCACTACAATGTTCTACAGATTTAAAAAAGAAATAAGTAAGAAAAATTTTGTCTCTGTAACTGTAAAGGAAAAGAAGGATCTGTGGAATGCTATAAAATATATGCTATCTGAAGAACTACAGGAAAAGAATAAGGAATGAGAGTTTTAAGATAAGGGGCTTTAAATATGGATTATAATTTAAAAGATTTAGAAGGATGGAACAATAAGATAGAAGAAATAGCAAAGAGTGAAGGACTAGATTATTATCCTCAGGAATATGAAATTATAGGCTATAATGAAATGCTAAGTTATGAAGCATATGTAGGAATGCCTTCTAAATATCCACATTGGAGTTATGGTAAGGCTTATGAAAAGAATAAAACCTTATATTCATTAAATATGACAGGATTACCATATGAGATGGTTATAAATTCTAATCCTTGCCTAGCTTATTTAATGAAGGATAACACTTTATTGCTTCAAATATTAACTATGGCTCATGTATATGGTCATAATGATTTCTTTAAAAATAATAGATTGTTTAAAGAAGGAACAGATGCAAATAATGCTTTAGAAATGTTTAAGCTAGATGCAGATACTATAAGAGGATATATAAATGATCCAAGTATAGGTTATAGCCAAGTTGAAAGAATATTAGATTCTGCTCATTCCATAAGATATCAAGTGCCAAGGGTTATAGGTGAAAAGAGGGAGTCGCAAGATGAGCAGAGAAAAAGAGTATTAGAGATATTTAATAAGAAAAAAGAAAATAGAGGTATTTTAGACTCTATGGAAGAAATACTTCCTCCTGATATAAGTAAAATTCCACTTAATCCAGATGATGATATTATTCAGTTTATAATAGACTATAGTAATTTAGAAGAGTGGGAAAAAAATATTCTAAAAATAGTTAGAAGAGAAAGCTTATACTTTTTACCACAAATAGAGACTAAGATAATGAATGAAGGCTGGGCAAGTTATTGGCATTATAATATTTTGAAAAAGTTAAATTTACCACAGGGACTTCATTTAGAGTTTTTAAAAAGACATAATGATGTTGTGGCTCCTGTTTCTTATGGACTTAACCCTTATTATATAGGTTTTAGAATTTTTCAGGATATAGAAAAAAGGTATGGCAGAGAAAAGATCTTTGAAGTAAGAGCATTAGAAAGAGATAATTCCTTTATAAGAAAATATTTAACTAGGGAGCTTTGTGAGGAGCTTAATTTATTCCAGTATGTTAAAAAGGGATTTGATTATGTTGTAGAGGAAGTTTCTGATGATTTAGGATGGAAGATTATTAGGAATCTTATTGCAGATGAATGCGGTGTAAGCTCTATTCCACATATTAGAGTTAGAGAGCTAAATAAAAAAGATATGACTTTAAATTTAGAGCATGTTTTTGATGGAAGAGAATTAGAAGCTAATTATGCAAAGAAAACCTTAAAGTATATAAATATTTTATGGGGAAGAAAGGTAAATTTAAGTAGTAAGGGTAAAGATGGGTCAGATATATTATTTATGTGTGATGAATAGGAAAAAACTTTCATATTATAGAATATAAATAATATAAAATATGGAGTTAATATGAAAAGTTTAAAAGGATCTCAAACTGAAAAAAATCTTTACAAAACCTTTGCAGGAGAATGTCGTGCTCGAACAAAATATAATTTATTTGCTGAAGAGGCAAGAGAGGAAGAACAACATTGGATAGCAGATATCTTTGATGAAACTGCTAAGAATGAATATGCTCATGCTAGAGAAGTTTTTAGAAGATTTTTAGGTAATGTAGGAGACATACTAGATAACCTTATGGTAGCAGCTATGGGGGAAAGTGATGAATTTAAAGAAATATATAAAGAGTTTGAAGAAACAGCACGTAGTGAAGGCTATGAGGAAATAGCAGACTTTTTTAAGGAACTTAGAGAGGTAGAGGAATCTCATAATGAAAGATATATGGACTTTTATGATAAGGTTAAATCAAAAAGTTTATATTCATCAAAAGAACCTGTGAAATGGGTATGTACAAATTGTGGATATATCCATGAAGGAAAAGAAGCTCCAATGAATTGTCCTCTATGTAGATTCCCTCAAGGATACTTTAGACTTTTAAATGAATGTTAGTATTAAAGAGGAGAATTTTAAATGGGACAAATCGAGATTTTTAGAAAACATTTTAAAGAAGTTAATAATTTAAGTGTTGTTTTAAGTAGTTATGCTAATACCTATAGACTTTTAGTTGGAGCTGCTGGAGAATTAAATAATATATCCAAAGTTAGAAAGAGAGATTTAGATGATGCCTTAGATAGAGTTGATGAAATGGGAAAGATAATAGATTCTATTTTAGAGGTCATTAAGGATAATGAAGAAGCTTATATTAAGTATATAAAACTTAAATCTAAATTTATAATGGAAAAGGCTTCAAAGGATATAATACAAACTGAAGTAGAGCAGGACTTACTTTTTGAAAACTCTAATAGAGAGGAAGAAGAATAAATAATAAAAAATCCTATTAAAGAAAATTCTTTAATAGGATTTTTTGTTAAAATTTCTTTAATTGTAAATTACTAACCATTAAGTAAGAGAATACAACTAAAATTACTACTGGGAATAAAATATTTAAAGTAAACTTTATTGATAATAAAATAAATAAAGCAACAACAGCTCCAGCAATAGTTATAGGTACTCCTCTAAATACACCGTCAAATTCAGTTGCATTGTATCTAGCTAATCTGAAAGCTCCACAAATAGGGAAGCAAAGTAATAATGCATAACCTATAATTCCCATAGGACCTAAAGATTCAAAATTATAAAATACAAAAGTTAATACTGATGGTGCCACACCAAATGATACTAAATCCGCTAAAGAATCTAGTTCCTTACCAAGATCACTAGAAACATTTAAATAACGAGCAACTCTTCCGTCATATCTATCAACTAATCCAGCAAGAAGTATAAATATTGCTGCTAATAAATACTCTGATTTAAATGTTGCTAATAATGATAATATACCAAAAGATAGGTTTATAAAAGTAAATATATTTGGTATACTACTTTTTCTCATATAATCACTCCTAATAAAAATATTAACAATAATAAAATTATATTAATGTAAATCCCAAAATTAAATATATCTTAGAACAAAATAACTTTGGACTAATTGTGAATAAAAAGTTAAAACATAGATATTATTGCATAATTTTTAGTATAAGTCAAAATGTAATTACTTATACAGCATTATCGACAATAGGATTAACAAATGATATAATTTTATAATATTGTAGGGTTTGTATAATATATTAAAAATGATACCATTAATTGAAAGAAATATCAATTTAATTTATTTATAGTAAGTAATTAAAAGTGGAGGGTAAGACATTGAAGAAAGTAAGATTTATATATAACCCATATTCGGGAGAGAATGCTATTTTAAAGGAACTTGATAAAATAATCACTATGCATCAGGATAAGGGATATACTATAGTTCCCTATAGAATTCAAAGGGGAGTAGATGTAATAAATGCTCTAGATATAGTAGATTCTACTTATGAATACATACTTATTGCAGGTGGAGATGGAACTATAGACACTGTTGTAAATGCTATGAAAAAAAGAGGAATAGAAATTCCAATAGGAATTATTCCAGTGGGAACAGCAAATGACTTTGCAAAACATTTAGGTATGCCTCAAGATGCAGGTGCATGTGTTGAGCAAATATTAGATTCTTATGCAGTTGGAGTAGACCTAGGTAAGGTAAATGATAATTACTTTGTAAATGTATTATCTACAGGATTATTTACTGATGTATCTCAAAAAACAGATACAAATTTAAAAAATACAATAGGTAAATTAGCATATTATTTAAAAGGTTTAGAAGAATTGCCTAACTTTAGAAAACTAGATGTTAAAATAACTGCTAATGGCAAGGTGTTTAATGAGCCTATATATTTAATGCTTGTGTTTAATGGTCAAACAGCAGGAAACTTTAAATTAGCAACTAAGGCTAAGGTTCAGGATGGACTTTTAGATATAGTTATATTTAAGGCTTGTCATATTCCAGAATTAATACCTATGTTTATAAAGGTATTAAAGGGAGAACACTTAGAAGATTCTAGAATTGAGTATATAAGAACAGATGAGCTTCTTATAGAATCTGATGAGGAAATAGTTACAGATATAGATGGAGAGAGAGGGCCAGATTTCCCATTAAGAGTTCAATGTATTAAAGATGGAATACAAGTTTTAGGAATAAATAAGTAATATAAATAATAACTTATAGTAATGAGATTTAATATGTAAACAAGATAGGTGAGAAATAAATTAGGAGGAATTATGAATCAAACATTTATTTATTACACAGTATTGTTTCTTATAATTTTCATTACTATAAGTAATTTAGTAGAAAATTATAGGTATTCACCTAAAAAAATAAAAAATATAATAGGTATAGCTTTTTTGTTGCAAATTATAAGAATCGTATCCTTAATAGCATTAGCTTTAGTAAGTGATCAAAGGTATATAAGTTTATTTAAATATGTAGGTTTTTTAGATATAATATATATTCCTTTAATGGCATTAATAGCCTTTTATATTTTACTTAGAAGTGACAAGATAAATTTTCAGTTTTTTAAATTTGCACCAATGGTATTAACAGGATTTTATATTGGAGTAATAACTATTTTTAAACCTTTTTTTAAGATGTCTTGGGAATATGGTTACGTAATTACAACGGAAAAACAAATTTTACTTAAATCCATATATATTCTTTTTTTAGTAGCTATATTAAGCTTTTTAATACTTTTTAAAAAGGAAAACCATTCTGATAAAAAAGGTATAGTATTTTTAGGGGTGACCTTAGCTTTTATAATAATAGAAAACTCCTTAGAATTATTAGGAGTTAGATTTTTAAATGGTGCTATAATTAGTGAGCTAATATTATGTATTTTAGGTTTTTATATAGTTTTAACTTTTAAGAAAAATAGAATTTCTATAAGGGACTGTATCAAGAGTTAATAATAAAACTTATAAACAGATTCTGAGAATTACTAGATTCTAAGTGAAAGTCAAAGTCTAGTAATTCTCTTTATACTATTTATAAGTTTTGCTTAAGTAATTTTGATACATTCCCTTATTTTTTGAGGTAATAATAGAGTAAAAATAAAATTTAAAAAGTTAAGTGGATTAGATCCAAAACTCTTTTGAAGGTATATCCTCTAATATTTTTCCAGAATCTAATTTTATAATTCTTGAAGAGACCTCTTTTGCAAATTCCATATCATGAGTTATTATTAATACTCCAATATTTTCCTTAGCTAAGGATTTTATAATATTTGAAACATCCTTAGTTAAAGATGGGTCTAAGGCTGAGGTAGGTTCATCAAAACATATATATTTAGGGTTTAACATTAAAGCTCTAGAAATGGCAACTCTTTGTTTTTGCCCACCTGATAGTTCACAAGGGTAAGATCTAGCTTTATCTTCTAAAGAAAGTTTAGAAAGAATTTGCAATGCTTTTTTAGTAGCCTCTTCTAGGGAAAGGTTTAGAGTGTGCATTGGAGCTAAAATTAAGTTTTCTAAAATATTCATATGAGGAAAAAGATTGAAGGTTTGAAATACTAGTCCTATTTTTTTGTGAATTTCCTTTTGTGCTTTGGAATCTTTATATATTCCCTTTTCGCAAATTTTTAAAGAATCTAAGGTTATATCTCCAAAGTCACAGGTTTCAAGTCCATTTAAAATTCTAAGTATTGTTGTTTTACCAGCTCCAGAGGGGCCTAGTAAGGTTAATATTTCTCCTTCCTTAAGAGTGAAGGAGATGTTTTCTAATATCTTATTCCCCTTAAAGGATTTCTCTAAGTTTTTTATTTCTATCATTTTTAATCCTCCTAATTATAATATGAATATTTTTTCTCTAATCTATTAAATATTTTAGTTAGAATTCCTATTAACAGTAGATATATTATGCCTATTAAAAACAAGGGAAGGAGAGAAGCATCTCTGTTACTTGCAATTTTACCAGCTCTTAAAAGTTCACCTATGCCAACTACATAAACTAAGGATGTATCTTTAACTAAGGTAATAACTTCATTAGCAATTGAAGGCAAAGTCTTTTTAAATGATTGAGGAAGAATTATCTTTTTAAAGGTAAACCATTTTGAAAGACCTAGGATTTTACTTGCTTCAAATTGTCCTTTATCAATATCTTTTATACCAGATCTAAATATTTCGCCAAAATAAGCTGCGTAATTTAAGGTGAATGCTATTATGGCAGCTGGGAATCTATCTATGCTAACTCCTATTATTGGTAGTCCAAAAAATATAAATATTAGTTGTAATAATAAAGGGGTTCCACGCATAACTAAAACATATAAAGATGATATAAAGTTTACTATTTTAATATTTGATAATCTAAGTATTGCAACTATTATTCCTAAAGGAATAGATAAAAGTAGTGTTAATATAAAAACACCTAATGTATTTTTTAAGCCTTCTATTATTGAGGGCATTAAAGTAATAATATAATTCAAAGTTAATACCTCCTTATTTCTCTAAATCTTTTCCAAACCATTTATTAGATATTTTAGCTATAGTTCCATCCTCTTTCATATCTTCTAAAGTTTTATTTAAAGGATCTATTAAATTAGAATTTTTTCTAAGTCCTATGCTATAACTTTCTTCCCCTAAGTCTTCAGTAAGAACATGAAATTTACTAGGGTCATTTTTAAAAATATAATACTGAGCAAGAATTTCATCACAAACAACTGCGTCACTTCTTCCAGCTTCTAAATCCATAAAGCAATCATTAAAGCTATCAAAAAGAACAGGCTCTCCATTTTTAAAGGATTTAGTTAGTTCTGGATTTTCAAATAGAGTGTCAAGAGAGCTAGAACCATCTTGAGTAGTTACAGTTTTTCCTTTTAAATCCTTTAAAGTATTTATATTAGAATTAGAAAGGGTAACTATAACTTGTCTATTTTTTAAGTATGAATTTGTAAATGCAACTTTTTTTTCTCTTTCAGGTGTCATGGTATATCCATTCCAAATTAAATCTATATTTCCATTAGTAAGTTCAGTTTCTTTCATTGACCAATCTATTGGTTGGAAAATAACTTTTAAATTCATACGCTTAAAAGCTTCTTTTGCTAAATCAACATCAAAACCAACTATGTCCCCTTTTTCATTTTTAAAACCCATAGGAACGAAAGTGTCATCTATTCCTATAATTATTGTGTTACTATCTTTTTTAGTTTCTATTTTCTTTGAGGAACAACCAAAAATAAGAATAGATAAAATTACTATGCTAATTAATAAAAATAATAACTTTTTCATATCTTTCTCCTTTCGATTTATTACATTAATACTTTATCATGATGAAGTAATAAAGTCAAATGAGAAATGAAATAATTTTATTTAAATATTGACAAAACGTTGCATTTTAGAGTTTATATAATATAATAAATTAGAGAGTTATGTAATTTTTTATTTATAGGTGGTGAAACTAAATGGAAGATAGCCCTCGAGAAGATAGGTGCAATTTTAAATTAAATATTATAAGAAAAGAGGGAAGTTATTTTCTAGATTAGATTAAACTTATAATATACTTCTCCTTTTCTTAAAAATGAAATTTAATTTTAAAATTTTTTTAAAATTAAAAAGGAGGAGAGCTGGATGAACAAATTAACAATGTTTTTATACAGTAACATAATCAATAAGAAAATATATGATGAATTCAATGAAGTCCTAGGAGTTTTAAAGGATGTTTATGTAACTACAGAGGATGGTTATCCAAGAATTATAGGATATAAAGTAAAGAGAGATGGAGTCATATTTGATTATGAGTTTAAAAATATAGATTTTTATCAAAAAGATAATGGGAAATTTAAAATACAAATAAGGGGTAGTAGAGAGATATTACCTAGAAATTATAGCTATCTTTTATCTCAAAATTTATTAGATAGAAAAATAGTAGATATAAATGGAAAAAAAGTAGTTAAGGTTGATGATTTAAGAATAGTAAAAATAGCAGGTGAGTTTAGGGTAATAGCTGTTGAAACTGGAAAGATAGTAAAGTTTAGACGTAATGGATTAGAGGGATTAGGAAAATTATTAGCTAAAGTTTTTAAAGAAAAGTTTCAAGAAAAAGTTATTATGTGGGAAGATGTTGAGTCTTTAGAAATGATTAATGATAACTTAAAGTTAGCTATTCCATATAAAAAGCTTCAAAAATTACATCCAGCTGACTTAGCAGATATACTTGAAGAACTTGATGCCATAAACAGAAAAAAAGTTTTCGATAGCTTAGATGAAGATTTAGCTGCAGATACCTTAGAAGAAATAGAACCAGAAGTACAAAGCAGTATAATAAAGGGACTTTCCCATTCTAAAACTGCAGAGCTTTTTGAAAATATTCCAAATGACGAAATAGCAGACATTATAGATGAACTAGATGAGGAAGAAAGAGAAAAAGTATTAATTGCCTTAGAAAATGAAGACGCAGAAGAAGTTAAAGAGCTTATGGGATATTCAGATGAATCTGTAGGTAGTATAATGAACAAGGATTTTATATCTTTTAATTTAGATCTTACTGTAAAAGAGACTATAGAACTTTTAAGAGAATTAGATGCAGATGAAGAAGTTATGTACTATGTTTATATAACTGATGAAGAAGATAGATTAAATGGAGTTGTAACTTTAAGAGATTTAATAATGAATGAAGAAAATAAGAGACTTAAGGAAATTATGCACACATCTTCCATAAGTGTTAATATAGATAGTACTATAGAGGATGCCATAGAAAAATCAACAAAGTATGATTTAATATCTATTCCTGTTGTGGACTATGAAGAAAAATTAGTTGGTATGGTTCTTATTCACGATATAGTTGATGAATTAATTCCTAATAACTTAAAAAGAAAATTTAAGAAAAAGTACACAGATTAGTTGACAAATTTTAATAAAAGAATATAATAAAGTATATAATTCGTATCAAAATAGTCGGATAAATGTTGTGATAAAGTAAAGTATTATAAGGATAGGTCACAGAGAGAAAGTGGTGCTGGAAATCTTTCACCAAAGCTTTATAAGAAGTGCGCTTTTGAACAGGAATTTCGAAAAGTTATAAGTAGAAATTTTCGAGTATCACCCGTTAACGTGATAGAGTATTTATAGTACTTGATTAAGTGAGGTCTTTACCTAATTAGAGTGGAACCACGGAGTAAAAAGCTTCGTCTCTAAATAGTGTAAGGCCTTTTTATTATATTTTTAAGGAGGAAATTTATATGGTTTTTAACAGTCTTTTAAGTTTAATAGGAAGCACACCAATATTAAAAGCAAATAATTTATTTCAAGGGAATAATGTATTTGTTAAGCTTGAAAAATTTAATCCAGGAGGAAGTATAAAAGATAGAGCAGCTTTAGGAATGATAGAAGAAGCTGAAAAAAATGGATTATTAAAAGAAAATGGAGTTATAGTAGAACCAACTAGTGGAAATACAGGAATTGCCATAGCTATGATTGGTAAAATTAAAGGGTATAAAGTTATTATAACTATGCCAGAGACAATGAGTAAAGAAAGAAGAGATATGATTAAAGCTTATGGTGCAGAGATAATTTTAACTGAAGGAAGCAAAGGAATGAAGGGAGCTATTGAAGAAGCAGAGAGGTTAGCTAGTACAAAGGGATATTTCATGCCTCAACAGTTTTTAAATGAAGCTAATGCTAAAAAACATTATGAAACTACTGCGGAAGAAATAATAAGAGATATTCCAGACTTAGATGTATTTATTGCAGGGGTAGGAACTGGAGGAACTATTACAGGAGTAGGAAGAAAATTAAAGGAATATAATCCTAATATAAAAATAGTTGCTGTAGAACCTAGTGATTCAGCTGTATTATCAGGAGAAAATTCTGGTCCTCATAAAATTCAAGGAATAGGTGCTGGATTCATACCAAAGATATATGACTCATCAGTAGTTGATGAAATAATAAAGGTTAAAAATGAAGATGCATACACTATGGCAAAAAACTTTGCTGATAAAGAAGGGGTTTTAGTAGGTATATCTTCTGGAGCTGCACTAAAAGGAGCAAAGGATATTTTAGAAAATATAGCAAAAGATAAAAAAGTGTTAGTTATAGCACCTGATGGAGGAGAAAAATATTTTTCAACAGGGCTATATGAGTAATTTGTAGGAGTGAAAATTTTGTTCAAAAATTTAAAATATGATATAGAAAATGTTATGAAAAATGATCCAGCGGCTAGAACAAAACTAGAGGTTTTATTGCTTTACCAAAGCATACATGTTTTGATATTTTATAGAATAGCACATGGACTATATAAGATAAAATTATTTTTTCTAGCACGATTAATTTCTCAGTTAGGAAGATTTTTTACAGGTATAGAAATTCATCCAGGGGCAAAAATAGGAAAAGGACTTTTTATAGATCATGGAATGGGTGTTGTAATAGGAGAAACTGCAGAAATAGGAGATAATGTAACTATATATCATGGAGTTACTCTTGGAGGAACTGGAAAGGACAAGGGTAAGAGACATCCAACTATAGGGAATAATGTTATTATTGGATGTGGAGCTAAAATTTTAGGGCCTATAAGTATAGGCGATGGAGCAAAAATAGGAGCAAACTCTGTAGTATTAAAGAATGTTCCAAAGGGAAAAACTGCTGTTGGAATTCCAGCAGTTATTAAAAATTAATTTATAAATATGCCAATTTTTATTATTTGGTTTATAATAAGACTATATATAAATTTTATTAGTTAGAGAAAAATTAAAACCATATGTTTTACATTTACTAACTAAAAATTTAATATAGTCTTTTTTAGTTTGAGGTGATAATTTTTGAAGGAAAAGATTTTAGAGTTTTGTAAATCTTTAGGATTAGATACTGTGGGATTTGTAAAGTGTAGAAGATTTTCAGAACTTGAAGAGGTGTACAATATAAGAAAAGATAAAGGGTTTGAAAATGAGTTTGAGGAACAGGATATAGAGAAAAGAGTGAATCCTAATGTGTACATGGAAGACGGGAAGACCATAATAACAATTGCTTTTCCTTATTTATATAATGAAGACTATGTTGATAATGGATTTTCAGTTTATACTAGAGGAATGGACTATCATTATGTTGTCTCTAATTTCCTTAAGAAGATAAGCGAATATATAGAGTCTTTAGGGGGACGGGCAATTTCTTTAGTTGATAGTAATTCATTACCTGAAAGATATATTGCATACTTAGGTAATATAGGATTCATAGGTAAAAACAATATGCTAATCACTAAAAAGTATGGTTCCTATGTGTTTTTAGGAGAAATAATTACGGATTTAGAAATTCAGTGTGAAGAAGAAAGAACTTTAGAGGAATTAAGAACTCATAAGGAATGTGGTACCTGTGAGATATGCTATAAAAATTGCCCAACTAAGGTTTTAAATAGAAGTAAGATGAAAAATACTAATTCATGTATGTCTTATATAACTCAGAAAAAAGATATAGAAGATAAATATTTAAAACTTATGAAGGGAAGAATATTTGGATGTGATAGCTGTCAAAAAGAGTGTCCATATAATAAGGAAATAACTTATACAAATATAGAAGATTTTAAACCTCTTACTTTTATGCAAAAGGATTCTTTTGAAGATTTTCATCAAATAAGTAAAAAAGAATTTAATGAAACTTTTAAAAAGACTTCTTGTGGATGGAGAGGTAAAAATACAATTTTAAGGAATATAATGATTAAAAAGGTCTTAATTAATAAGGAAGATATATCAAACTATCAATTAAATTCTGAAAGTCTTAAAAATTTTAGAAATAGACTTTTAAATTTTTATGATGTATAATAATATATTGTTAAAATTTGATACAGGAGGTAAAGTTATGTTTACTCGTATAGGAGCTAATATATTAGTTAGATTACCGGATAGTATTTTTAAACCAATAGCAGGAAAGTTAATCGGTGGATGTTTAAATAAATATGCTGACCTTAATGTTTATGGACTTGATAAAATAAAGAAGGAAGAGGGTCCATTTATATTTATAGGAAATCATTTAAGTAATGCAGATGGATTAGTTTTAGATAAGGTTTTACAAAAAGAATATGATCCATATTTTATTGCTGGAGTAAAGCTAAATGATGAGGCTTTAACTAATATAGGTACAAGATTAGTTAAAAATATAAAAATAAAGCCAAATTCAGCAGACAGAGAATCCCTAAGCAAAATTGTTAAGGCTGTTAAGGGTGGAGAAAATATAGTTATTTTCCCAGAAGGAACAAGAAGTAGAAATGCAAAAATGATAGAAGCTAAAAAGGGAATTATACTTATAGCAAGATTAACAAAGGCCAAAATAGTACCTTTTGGAATGACTGGAACTGAAAAGCTTATGCCAATAAATGATGAAAA
Organism: Clostridium sp. 16K-1-R1; assembly: GCF_023921145.1. NCBI lineage: Bacteria > Bacillati > Bacillota > Clostridia > Eubacteriales > Clostridiaceae > Clostridium > Clostridium sp. 16K-1-R1. Next base: position 1,783,140 of record NZ_CP046515.1, on the reverse strand, counting down.
TATGGGAGCAGAAAAGTTTCATCATTCAAAGGTTAACATAAAGTTTGGAACTCCTATTGACCTTCCAAAAAAAGAAAAAGATGAAGGAAAGCATGAGTATGAAGAAAGGGCTTTAAATTACCTTATGAAAAATATAGCCAATCTTTTACCAGAAGATTATAGAGGGGTATATAAGGATTAGGGGGATATACTATGAAAAAGAGAACTAAAGAGGTATTAGAAATATTAAAAGAAGAGTATCCAGATGCTAAATGTGAGCTAAATTATGAAACTCCCTTTCAACTTTTAGTTGCTACTATTTTATCAGCACAGACTACGGATAAAAAGGTTAATGAGGTAACTAAAGGGCTTTTTAAAGACTATCCAGATGTAGAATCTTTTTTAACTATAAGTCAAGAGGAACTAGAGGATAGAATAAAGCAAATAGGACTTTATAGAAATAAAGCTAAAAATTTAATTATGATGGTTCATCAATTAAAAGAAAATTTTGGTGGAGAAGTTCCTAAAACTATGGAAGGAATAACTTCTTTAGCTGGGGCTGGAAGAAAAACTGCCAATGTGGTTTTATCAAATGCCTTTGGAGTTCCATCTATTGCAGTAGATACTCATGTATTTAGAGTTTCAAATAGAATTGGCTTAGCACATTCAGATAATGTACTTGAAACTGAAAAACAACTTCAAAAAGAATTACCTAAAAAAGAATGGTCCTTAACCCATCATCTTTTAATTTTTCACGGGAGAAGATGTTGTATAGCTAGAAAGCCTAAATGTGATATATGTAAGATAAATAAATACTGTGATTATTTTAAAAATAATAGATAAAAAGCTACACAAAATAGTGTAGCTTTTTTTTATTTGCTAGCTTCTTTTTTATTATATAAAAATATAGAAAAAGATGCTAATAAAATTAAGACATATCCTATTAGGGATATTTTATCTGGTATATCTCCAAATAATACAAAGCCTATTAAGGCTGTGAAAATAACTTGAGTATAGTCATAAATTGAAATATCTCTTGCTGGAGCATATTTATAGGCAGCTGTTAATGCAAATTGAGCACAAGAAGCGGCAACCCCTGCAAGAATTAAAAATACAAATTGTTCTAAGCTAAAGGTTTCAAATTGAAATAACATAATAGGAAAAGTAGTTACTATTGAGAAGAAAGAAAAGAAGAAAACAATAGTAGCTCCCTTTTCTTTACCACCTAAGTATCTAACAAAGGTATAAGCACCTCCAGCAAAGGCTGCTGAACAAAGTCCAATTATAGCAGGAATAAAGTTACTTGCTAAATTCCCAGAAGGTCTAACTATAAATAAAACTCCAGAGAATGCAGCTAAAAGACATATTATATGAATTGGTTTTAATTTTTCTTTTAGGAATAAATAAGAAAATATAATAACGAAAAACGGACTTAATTTATTAAGAATAGTAGCATCTGATAATATTAATCTATCAATTGCATAGTAATTAGCCCAAATTCCTAAGGTTCCTAAGGCAGAACGTCCTATAAGAGCAAGTCTATTTTCCTTGTGTCCAAAAAGTAAGGCATTATCTTTTTTCACTAAATAAAATGCCACAAAACAACTAACTAAGTTTCTAAAGAAACTTTTTTCTATTGATGGTAAATCACCGGATAATTTTACAAATGTACTCATAAGAGCAAAACTAAGTGCTGATATGGTTATTAAAATTATACCTTTTGTTTTATTATTCATTTAATCCTCCTATTAAATTGTTGAAATTTTTATAATAACATTTTAGATGTTAAAAATAAATAGGTCAATATTAATAATATATAGTAATTTTATGAAGAAATGAATAAATTTTTGAAAAAAGAGGTATTTTTACTTATTTTAAATATTTATTTAATATATAATAGAAGTACTATGCTAAATAAGAATGGGGAAAATTTAGATATGTTAATTGGACTTTTTAACAATTTAGGTATTAAAGAGAAAACATTAAAAAGAATAGCAATAGTCACAGTAATATTACTTAGTTTATTTTTTATAAAAGGGTTAAATTTAATTTGTGCCTTAAATAGAGATTTGTTTAAGGATGTAAGTGTAGTTTATGCTGCTGAAGAAATTATAGTAATGACTCAAATAATTCTTTGTATTATGATATTATCTATATGCTTTATATATTATAGAGGACTTAAACGAAAAGAGTTCTTTGGTATATCCCTTGTTTATGTAAGTATTATTACTGAAATGATTTTTATAGTCTTAACAGGAAAAATAGTTGAAAATCAGGTTTATGACTTGAATTTATTTAGTTTGTTATTTAGAGGGATATTACTACTTTTAGCTGTTTTATGCCTTGAAAATTTTGATGCTTTTATAAGGAAATATAAAAAATTAACCTTAGTATTTGTAATATTGGTAACGATTATATTACAAATATTAAATGTTAATTATAACATAGGAATATATACATATAATTTTATATATAATTTAACTTTAGTTTTAATAGTTTTAACATATATATCTTGTATAATATTTTGTTTAGTTAGAATTTTTCAATTTAGAGAAATAACTTATTTAGTAATAATGATAAGTGCTTCACTTATGTTATTAAAATTAGTTTATGGCCTTTCTTTAAGTATAACTAATAATAATCTTATAAAAATAAACATTGTATTTTTTAATTTTATATCATTTATGAGCTTTGTATTTGGTATGTTTTTTGATTTACTTCAAGTTATAAAAAATAAAAATTTTATGCAAGAAGAACTAAGTGCATTTTTTAACCTAATAGAATTTGATTGTAATAGTGAAGTTGTAGTACTTAGTAACAATTTAAAAGTTCTTTATGCAAATGAAAAATGTAGAAGTAAGAGAATATCACCTAAAAATAGAGAAAATAAAACTTATATTGATTTAGAAAAACAAATTAAAGGATTTTTATATGATAAAAATATAATTTGTATAGAAAGTGTGCTTAGAAATTCTAAGGAATGGAAAGGTATAATAAAGTTAAATGAAGAGGATGAAGTTGTAAAAGTAAATCTTCAGAGAATAAAAAAAGAAAAAAATCTTTATTATGTACTTAGAATTAATGATATAACAGAAGAATACAAAATGGAGAAAAATTTAAAATTAGAGGAGCAAAGGCTTAGAGGAGTTACTGAAAATATAAAAGATTTAATATTTACAATTGATGTTGAAGGAAAAATAAGCTATGTAAATAAAGCAGTAATAGATGTTTTAGGATATAGTGAAGAAGAATTAATAGGAAAAAATTATTATGATTTATTATTAGTTGAATCTAATTTAAATATAATAGACAGCAAATATTTTAATGAAGATAAGATTTTAACAATAGATAAGGTAAGATCTAAAAAAGGGTTGGTTCAATTAGAATCCATTTCTAGTAGAATTAAGGATAATAAAAATAATACCTTAGGATGGGTAAGAGTTGCTAGAAATATAGAGGATGTAAGAGAAATAGAAATATTAAAGAATAAATTTGAAGAAATAAAGCAATATGACAAGGTTAGAAGTGAGTTTTTTGCAAATTTATCTCATGAGCTTAGAACTCCTATTAACATAATATATTCATGCATACAGCTTTTAAACACTAGTAAAAAGAATAAGGCAAACTTTGCTAATTTATATGATAAGTATGAAAAAACTTTAAAACAAAATTGTTTTAGGATGTTAAGGCTTGTAAATAATCTTATAGATATAACAAAAATAGACTCTGGTTTTATTAAGATGGACTTTATTAATTATGACATAATAAAGCTTACAGAAGATATAACTATGTCTGTAATTCCTTATGTAGAATCTAAGAATATAGATATAATCTTTGATACTAATTGTGAGGAATTAGAGATAAGATGTGACCCAGATAAAATTGAGAGAATAATTTTAAATTTATTATCTAATGCCATAAAATTTACAGAGCCAGGTGGAAAAATAGAAGTTAGTATTTTTGCAGATGAAACTTGGGTAGATATAAGGGTTAAGGATACAGGTATAGGAATTCCATCACACATGAAAGAATTTATTTTTGAAAGATTTATACAAAATGATAAATCCTTAAATAGAAATAAAGAAGGAAGTGGAATAGGATTATCCTTGGTTAAATCCTTAGTGGAATTACATGAAGGAAAAGTTTTCTTAAGAGAAAGTAATGAATCAGGTAGTGAATTTTCAATATTACTACCTAATGTGAAATTGGAGAATGATGTTTGCGAAAATGGAAGCTTAGATTATAAAACAGAGGTTGAAAAAATATCAATAGAGTTTGCTGATATTTATGAAATATATTAGGAGATTTAATAAGTTTAAATGATTTCATAAACTTTCTATTTTAAAAAGATAATGATATAATATTAAGGGCTTGTTTAAAAAAGACAAGTCCTTAATTATTTCTATTTGGAGGTAAAAATATGAAAGTTGGAGTAATAATGGGAGGCATTTCTTCAGAAAGAGAGATATCAATACAAAGTGGCAATTCTGTAGTTCATGCCTTAGATAAAGATAAATATGAAGCTATTCCTATAGTTTTAAATGAAAAAGAAGATTTAATAGAGAAGGTTAAAGGAATTGATTTTGCTCTTTTAGCTTTACATGGAAAATTTGGTGAAGATGGAACTGTTCAATCTGTTCTTAAAACTTTAGGAATACCATTTTCAGGATGTGGTCCATTAAGTAGTGCTATATGTATGGATAAGGACATGACAAAGAGAATTTTAGCCTTTGGAAATGTTAGAACAGCAAGATGGGTAATGGTTTCATCAGTAGATGAAATAGACTATGAAAAAATAGAAAATTTAGGTTATCCAGTATTTATAAAACCTAATAATGGGGGATCATCAGTTGCTACAACTTTAGTTGAATCTAAAGAAGCAGTTAAGGATGCTGTGTTAGAAGCCTTAAAATATGATACAGAAGTAATGATTGAAGAATACATTAAAGGTGATGAGATAACTTGTCCTATAATTGATGGAAAAATGTTACCTGTTTTAGCTATAAAACCAAAGGGAAAATTCTTTGATATAGCTTCAAAGTATGAAGATGGAGGAGCAGATGAATTTATAGTTAAATTAAATGAAGATCTTCATAAAGAAGTAGAAAAAATGGCTTTAGAAACTTACAAGTTATTAAAGTGTGATGTATATGCTAGGGTAGACATGCTAGTAAAGGATAATATTCCATATGTATTAGAAGTAAATACATTACCTGGTATGACAAAGAATAGTTTATTCCCTAAAAGTGCAGCAGGAATAAATATGAGTTTTGAAGAACTTTTAGATACAATAATAGAAAAATCTTTAAAGGTTAATAGAGAATAATTTTATTTAGTAACAACTTTCCCTGTAATATTATATTTTATATAGTAAGAACTACTTTGCAGGGAGAGTATTAATGCAAGATAAAAATCCATTAAGTACATTTGGTCCAGATTTAAATGAATTTAGCAGAGATGTTAATTTCTTAACACTAGCTAAAAATTCAGATTTTATTTATTTAAGAGCTTCAGGCTCTGGAACAGGTAAACTAAGAATTGATAATAAGTTTTTAGAGTTTGCAAAAGAGTGCAGAAGATTAGGAATTCCATGTGGTGCATATCATTTTGCTAAACCTTCTAAGGATTTAGATAGTGCTGTTATTCAAGCAGATCAATTTATTGATGTTTTGCAACAGGGTTTTGGAGATGGGGACTATGGAGATCTATTTCCAGTATTAGATGTGGAAACTCCTACAGATAAATCCTTAACTACTACAGAGCTTGTAAATTGGATTGATAGATTTAGAGATAGATTTGAAGAAAAAACTAGAAGAAGATTAATGTTATATACAGGATTATTCTTCATAGGTCTCTATGATGATTTTAAAGTTCCAGGAAAGGGATACCCTTTAAGTGATATGCCTTTATGGATTGCTATGTACACTAGAATTCCTTCTAATCCAAGGATTCCACCAAATGTTGGAGGATGGAAGAGATGGACTATGTGGCAATTTACTGATGAAGGAAAATTAGATGGAGTTGGAAGTCCGGTAGATTTAAACTGGGGGCCAAATAGCATAGATAGTTTAATGCCACCTTCTGCAGTTACTGGACTAAACGCATATATATCTGGTAATAAAATATTTGTTAATTGGACAGCTAATAAAGAGGATGATTTAAATGGATATAATGTTTTTGTAAATGATAATTATGCAGGAACATTACCAAGAAAAGCAACTAAAATTGTAATTGATAAAAGTAGATTTTATCTTCCAAAAGGAAAGCCAATAAGAATATCAATAGAAGCTTTTGATATTACTGGAGATTTTTCGAAAGAAAGAACTGAATATGTTTTAGATAATAATGGTGAATTCCTAGGATAGATTGGTTTTTATGTTAAATAGAGTTAAATTTTTTTAGCTCTATTTAATTTTTCTCCAAAAGCTATAAAAATTTTGTTATAATAAGAAATGTTATTATATTGTAATAATTTTTAGTAATATTTAGATTATAGTTTTTTTAGAAGGTTTTAGAGAGGAGAGTAATTGTGAAAGAAGAAAAGAAGAAATCAAGCACAGGCTTACTTAAAAGCAAAAAGAAAATAATAATATCAATAGTTATTGTATTAGCAATTATAATAGGTTCTATTGTTGCATATATAGTTAGTATTCAGAAAAAAGTTGAAGAGTGGAATGATAAGATATATCCTAACGTATATGTTGAAAATGTAAATTTATCAGGAATGACAAAGGAAAAGGCCATTGAGGTTTTAGAGAAGGATGTAAAAGAACCTGTAGAACATAAAACTATAAAAGTTCAGGCGGCAGATAAAAGTATTGAAATAAAATATTCTGATTTATCACCAGAATATAATATAGATGAAACTGTTAATGAAGCTATGAATTATGGAAAAGATTTAAATCTTTTTGAGAAAAATAACCTTATAAATGGAAAAGATAAAAAGGAATTAAATTTAGATTTTAAATATGATGAATCTAAGTTAACAGATTATGAGAAAAAACTTACTGAAATGGTAAATCAAAATGCTAAAAATGCTACCATAAGTATAAATGGTAGTAATATAAGTGTAATAGAAGGCGAAGATGGAAGAGCCATAGAAGAAGATAAAATGGTTTCTTTAGTAAAAGAAGCTATAAATGCAAATCCAGAGGATAATTCAGTTGTGGAAGTACCTGTAGAGGTTACAAAACCAAAAATAACTAAGGAAATGCTTTCAAAAATAGACGGCGTTATAGGAAGTTTTACAACAAGTTATACAAGCTCAGATGCTAATAGAAGTGCTAATGTTGAAATTGCAGCTAAAACGGTTAATGGAACTATTTTAATGCCAGGAGATACATTTAGTTATAATAATACTTTAGGGGAAAGAACCACAGCTAAGGGATATAGAGATGGAGCGGCTTACGTAGGAAATAAAGTAGTAATGGTTACTGGTGGAGGAATCTGTCAAGTTTCTACAACATTATACAGAGCTGTTTTAAGAGCTGGAATAATGCCAACAGAGAGACATAATCATAGTATGACAACTACTTATTCAGGCCCAAGTGAAGATGCTACAGTTTCATGGGGATCTTTAGACTATCAATTTAAAAACCCTTATGATTTCCCAATATATATACAAGGATATACAAGTAATAAACATGTAACATTTAATATATATGGAAATGTACAAGGTATGGATGGAAAAACTTATGAATTACAAACTGTAGTAAATGAAACTCTAAAACCATCAGTTAAAACAGTTGATGATCCTAATTTGCCAGAGGGACAAAAAGTTGTTGAGCAAAGACCAGTTACAGGATATAAGTCATCAGGATATTTAGTAACTTATCAAAATGGAAAAGAAATAGATAAGAAATTAATAGGACATGATGTATATAAACAAAAGGATGAAATTATAAAGGTTGGAACAAAAAAAGCTGAGCAACCAAAGCAAGAAGCACCAAAACAAGAACAGCCAGCTACTGCAAAGCCAGAGGAGCCAAAACAAGAGGCAACTCAGCCATCAACATCACAACCTGCTACAAATCAAGCACCTGATGCAACACCTCAAACACCTAATGCAGGGCAAACACCACCAGCGCAGTAAAATGCAGGAATAAATTAAAAGATAAAATAAATAATTTTTAGTTTTAAAGTGAATTAAAAATTTATTTTAAAACTTAAGCCATAAAATAAATTTAATATGCTAAAAGGGGGAGAGGTTAATAAATTAACTCTCTCCTTTTATTTTGGGAGGAGAATTTATGAAGTATAAAATGATATGTATAGATATGGATGGTACATTATTAAATTCAAAGAAAGTTGTAAGTGAAGAAAATAGAATTGCATTAAAAAAAGCTTATGAAAAAGGAGTACACATAATAATATGCACAGGAAGAAATCCTAAAAATGCAATATATTTTTCAGAATTTTTAGGAGTAAACTGTGCTGTAATAGCTAATAATGGAGCTTGGGTAATTGATGAAGATAAGGAAGTTATAATATCAAAGGATGTTTTAGATGAAAATCAATGTATGGATATTATGAGCATATGTAAAGAGTATAAAGGGGTTCCTAGTTTTCATTCAAGGGATAGTGTGTATTGGCCATCAAGATTTAGAAAATATTTATGTGATATTATTTTGAATAAAAAAATACCTGAAAAATATAGAGTTAAGAATATTTATGTGAAAGAAAAAGAAGAGTGGAGAAAGGTCTTTAAAAGCAATAACATAGGTAAGTGTATAATAATAGAATTAAATACTAAAAAGCTAAAGAAAATAAGAGAAAATTTAATTAAAAAAGGTAATTATGAAATTACTCAATCAGGAAGATATGCCTTAGAAGTAAATAATAAAGGGGTATCAAAGGGAAGGGCTGTAAAGGCTTTAGCAGAGGAATATAAGATAAAAAGAGAAGAGATTATATGTATAGGTGATAATGAAAATGACTTATCTATGATTACTTATGCAGGCTTAGGTGTTGCTATGGGAAATGCCATAGATTCTTTAAAGGAAAAAGCAGATTATATAACTGAAAGTAATGATAAAAATGGGGTAGCAAAGGTAATATATGAATTTGTATTAAAGAATGATTAACTTGCATTTTATTTCATTAGATAATATCATATACTTGTGACTTAACTTAAAAATTTATAATTTTTTACATTTATTTGGAGGGACAAAGGTGAATCTTAATATAGTATTATATCAACCAGAAATACCACAAAACACTGGTAATATAGCAAGAACATGTGTTTTAACAAATTCAAAGCTTCATATAATAAAACCTATGGGCTTTGTTATAGATGATAAACATTTAAAAAGAGCTGGATTAGATTATTGGAGTCAATTAGATCTTGAAATTCATGAAAGTTATGAAGATTTTATGAAAAAGTATGGAGATAAGAAAATTTACTTATCAACAACTCATGCTGAGGATCATTATGATGAAGTAAAGTATGAAGAGGGAGCTTTTATAATGTTTGGAAGAGAGTCAGCTGGAGTTCCAGAGGACGTTCATAATGCTCACCATGGAATAAAAGTACCAATGATAAATACAACTACTAGGAGTTTGAATTTATCAAACACAGTAGCTATTATAGCTTATGAAGCTTTAAGACAAATTGGATTTCCAAACATGAAATAAGGGGGAAATATATTTTGGATAAAATAAAGATCATAACAGATAGTACCTGTGACTTATCTAAGGAGATTATAGAAAAGTATGACATAGACGTAATGCCTATGTTAATAAACTTTGGAGAAGAGAGCTATTTAGATGGAGTTGAAATAAAAGTAGACTCTATGATGGAGAGAATTGAAAGAGAAGATACTCTTCCAACTACAGCTCAAATAGTTCCAACTAGATTTATAGAGAAATATAAGGGTTACTTAGAAGAGGGATACAAAGTTATATCTATACATATATCATCTAATATGAGTGGTACTTATCAATCAGCATGTTTAGCTAAAGCTGAGTTAGAAAGTGATGATATAGTTGTAATAGATTCAAGAAATGTAACAGTTGGACTTGGATTAATTGTATTAAAAGCAGCTAGATTAATAGAATCAGGAATAACTTTAGAGGATTTAGAAAAAGAAATTTTAGAATACAGGAATCATATTAAAAGTACTATAGCCTTTGAAAGTTTGGACAACTTAGTAAGAGGGGGAAGACTTTCAAAAGGGAAAGCTTTATTTGTTAATGCCTTAGGCATAAAACTTATGCTTAATGTACTAGATGGGGAAATGAATGTTCAAGGAAAAATAAGAGGAACTAAAAAGATGGTAAAGGCTATGATTGAACAATTTGATTCAATCCCTAAAAAAGAAGGAGAGCCTATTATATTAGTTGAACTTGAAAATGAGGACATTTACTTACCTATAAAGGAATATTTAGAAAATAATAATATTGAATATTTAAAACTTCCTCTAGGATGTTCAGTAGCAATTCATTCTGGTCCTAAAGTTTGTGCATTATTTTATGTAGAAGAATATTAAAAGAAACTCCTAAGGGAGTTTCTTTTTTTTACATAAATTTTCTTACTTAAAGAAATAATAATTTTGACTAAAAAAATAGGAGGACTAAAAATGAAATTAAAAAAAACGTTTAAAGTTTTGGCTTTGCTTTTAGGAGTAACTTCAATAATTGCTGGGTGTGGTGCAAACAATTCATCAGCTTTAAAAAAAGTAGATGTTATAGAAAAACAAGTTTATAATTTTGCTTTAGTAAAAGATGACTTTTCTAATGAGGAAAATTATTTTACTGACTTAGCTGTAGATGGATTAGAGAGAATAAAAAAAGAATATGGTGCTAGAATAGAAGTTTTTGATACTAATTCATCAGAGGATTATGAGAAGAGACTTAGAGAAGCAGCTCAAAATAATGACTTAACTTTTGCTTCAGCCTTTAAATTTCTAGAGAGTTTAAATAATGTGGCTAAAGATTATCCAGATAAAAACTTTGCTATAGTAGATACTGTATCAGACCTTCCAAATGTAAAATCTATAGATTTTAAGGATGAAGAAGGTGCATTTCTAATGGGAATAATAGCTGGTAATACTACTAAAACAAACAAGGTAGGTTTTATAGGTGCAATAAAGGAAGAATTAATAGAAACATTTTTATCAGGATTTATGGCTGGACTAAAGGTTTCAAATGAGGAAGCCTATAAAAATATAAGAAAAGGAAATTTAGTTCAGTACATAGGAAACTTTAATGATCAAAAGAAAGCAAATGATATAGCTAAAAAAATGTATGATGAAGGGGCAGATATAATATTTGAATCAGCAGGAGAAGCTGGAAAAGGACTTTTTAAAGCTGCTAAGGAAAAAGGAAAGTATGCTATTGGAGCTGATATTGATTGGGCAGAAAGATTTCCAGAGTATGCTGATGTTATATTATCATCAATGATAAAGAATCTAGATGATGCAGTATATACTACAGCAAAAGAAGTTATAAATAGTGATTTTAAAGCTGGCCCAAAGAATAAAATGGAAATAGGGCTTAAGGATAATGGAATTGAGATAGCTAAGACAACAAGCAATTTAGTTTCTAAAGAAGTTTTAGATAAAGTAGAACAATATAGAACTTCTATTATACAGGGAGAATTTAATGTGCCAAAGACCTTAGATGAGGTTGAAAATTTTAATATTAAGTAAAAGCAATATAAATATGAAGGTTGACAAAAGGTATATAAGTGTGTAATTATAAAGTGAAAATAAAATAAGAGCATTAGGTGTTTAGTAACTTAATAGGGAAAGTTAAAAACTGCAGCCCCCGCTACTGTTGATAAGGACGAGAACAAAAAGCCACTGTGATAAATAGTCATGGAAAGGATTGTTTTAGGATGATTTATTAGCCAGGAGACCTGCCTAGTATGCTATTCTTATTGTTTCGGAGGGAAGCGTTATATAAGTTTAAAAGTATGTAAATTATTTTAACTGGTGGGGATAGTTATCCGTACCAGTTTTTTATTTTGAAAAAATATTTACAGAAAGAATGAGTATAAGCTTTTCTAAAGATTAATTAGAAATAGAGATTTCTAATTAAAAATTTTAACTCTATTTAATTAAGGATCAATTATTCTAAGGTTATACAAAGATATTATGTTTTAGTATAATTATGAAAAATTGAAATTATAATTTATGTTTTGTTGGGTATGAAATTTTATTTAATATTAAAAGTATAACTTACTAGTTAATAGATGCCTTATAATGTAGAGAGAAGGAAAATAATATTAATTAGGAGGGTAAAATAATTATGAATTTTACTAAGGAAAAAAAGAGATTAGATGTTAAGAGTTTGTGTTTTTCAGCTATACTTATAGCAATAAGTGTTATATTAGCTAACTTCCCTATATTCTCTAGTATAGCATTAGATTCAATGCCAGCTTTTGTTGGGGGAATAATAATATCACCTGTAGTTGGAGGAATAATAGGACTTTTAGCTCATTTATTTGTAGCTTTAAGAACAGGATTTCCTTTAAGTTTACCAGTACATATTTTAGTAGCATTAGAAATGTTTGTTGTTGTATACATAACATCAATAATATTTAACAGAGGAAAAGTAATTTTAGCAGGAATTGTTGGTACTCTTTTAAATGGAATAGGATTTACTTTTATAACAGGAGTATTTATGTATTTTGTTTTAGGAGGAATGAATCCTGTAGACTTTTTAAAACTTTTAGGATTACCACTTACTTTAGCAAGCTTAGTTAATATAGTTATAGCATTTATAGTAAGTAAGGGATTAAAAAATGCAAATATACAAGTTTAGAGACTTAACTGTATTAGAAAATGAAAAAAATAAACTAGTAATAGCTTGCGATAGTTGTGGTGGAATTGGTGAAAATGAAGGAGACTTTGTAAAAGCCGAAAATGAGATTGTATCATATTTCTCAGCTAGAGTATGTCTTTTTGAGCTTTTAGCTTTTAGGGCAAAACCATTAGTAATAGTTAATAACTTGGGTATGTCTATGAATAATGGAGGAGAAAAAATAATACAAGGAATCAATAGAGCCATAAAAGAGTATAATGCTGAGGACTTTTTCTATGAAAAATCCAATTTATCAGAGTGTGTAACAGGAAGCACAGAGGATAACTTTAAAACTATTCAAACCTTTTTGGGATTAACTATAATAGGAGAAAAAGAAGAAAACTTAAAGGTTAATTTTGAAAAGGGAGATTCCATTTGTTTATTAGGAATACCTAAAGTTGGACAAGAAGTTTTAGAGGATATAAATAATAATATTGGAGAAATCGTTACTTTTAAAGACTTTAAGATTTTAATGGATAATAAGGATGTTAAAGATATATTACCTATTGGATCAAAGGGGATTATTCATGAAATAAGTGAATTAGAAAAGAGTAATAAAATAAGGATAAACTTATCCTATGAAGGTGATTATTTAAGAAAATCAGCAGGACCTGCTACAGCTTTATTATTTATTTTAAGAAATAATTCTTTAGAAGATATAAAGAGAAAAATAAAAACTCCTATAATAAAAATAGGAAATATTATTTAAATTAAATATAAAAATAGTAAGGGCATTTATCAAAGCTTAATAAAACTTAAAAAATATTCTTAAAATCATTAGATTTTCCTAAGAAGTTTTGTAAGTTTTATTAAAAATTATTTTGGTATATGCCTTTCTTTTATAATTAGCTAAAATTTTAAATTATTGAAAAATAATTTTATTTGATGGATAATTATATAAGAAAGGTTAAAAGATAAAAGTAATAGGTTAGAATTAGATAATTTTAGGTGATATATATATGTTAATGGATTTTAATTTGAATTTAACCCAAGAGCAAAAGCTTATTATGACCCAGCAAATGCAACTTTCAATAAAACTTTTGCAAATGTCAACATATGATTTAAGAGAATATATTGAAAAAGAATTTTCAGAAAATCCTGTATTAGAAGCTCAGTATGAGGATATTAAAGAGGTATCAAAAGAGCAAGATAGATTAGAATATAAAGAGTTAGTAAAATATTTAGAGTCAGATAACTATGGTTCTCAAAGTTATGGTGAATATGATGAGGAAGGAATATCACCTTTTACTTTCATAAGTAAGCCAGAATCTTTAACAGATTATTTAGAAGGTCAAATATTAGAACTACCCATAGACGAATATATGAGAAGTGTATGTAGTTATATGGTCGAGTGTTTAGATCAAAAGGGATATTTAGATATAAAAAAAGAAGAATTAATGAATGAGCTAGAGTGTTCTGAAGAGACTTTTAATAGGGCTTTAATAGTTATTCAAAACTTAGAACCTGCTGGTATAGGGGCAAGAGATTTAAAGGAATGCTTAGAAATTCAGTTAGAAAGAAAAGGTGAAAATGACCCTATAGTTAAAGAGATTATAGATAATCATTTAGACGATTTAGCAGATAATAGATATCAAGTTATTGCAAAGGATTTAGACATTACTCCTAAAAAAGCACAAGATTATGGAGATTTAATAAAAACTTTAGAACCAAAACCATCAAGAGGCTTTTACACTGGTGATGAGGTGGGATTTATAATTCCTGATGCGGAAATAAGAAAGATAGATGGAGAATTCCTTATATTAATGAAGGATGGAGTTTTACCTATGCTTTCAGTTAACCCTTTATATAAAGATATATTAAAAGATAGTACTAATGATAAAGAGGCTACAGAGTATGTAAAGGAAAAAATAGATAAAGCTATGTTTTTAATTAAAAGTATAGAACAAAGAAAAAGCACTCTACACAAAGTTCTCCAAAAAATACTTGAAAAGCAAAAGGATTATTTTGAGAAGGGTGAAAAATATTTAAAACCTATGACTTTAAAAGAAATAGCTGAGAAGCTAGAAATGCATGAATCAACTATTTCAAGAGCCATAAGAGATAAGTATATTTTAACTTCCATGGGAACAATAAAGATAAAGGATCTTTTTGTAAACTCAATAAGTAATAAGGAAAAGAGTCATGGAGAAGAAGATGTTACAGTTATAAATATAAAAAAGGCTTTAGAAGAAGTAATTAAGGAAGAGGATAAAAGGAAGCCCTTATCAGATCAAGCCATAAGCGAAATTTTAAAAGAAAAAGGAATGGCTATTTCAAGAAGAACTGTGGCAAAATACAGAGAAGAGTTAGGCATAAAGTCATCTAGCAAGAGAAAAAGATTTTAAAATAGAAAAGAATTTCTATCTTGTGGTAAATGAGGTTATAAAGTGCTTATTTTCAGTGAAAATATAGAGAGACTGGGTAATATCTCTATATTTTTTTATATTTTTTAAAAAAATAAGAAAAAATTTTCTAAAAACCCTTTAATTTTTTCTTAATATGTTTTATAATAAACGTGCGGGACATTTGAGAAGCGAGTGGGACTTAGAGTGTCCAAAGGAGTTGTTAGATTTGCTAGAGATTTTAAAATTGCAAAAGATAATAGTTCCTGAAATGGTAGAACTATTAGTTAAAAGATACAATATAATCAGAACAATTTATTATAATCAGCCAATAGGTAGAAGAGCTTTGGCAAACAATTTAAATTTAGGTGAAAGAATTGTAAGAACAGAAATAGGTTTTTTAAAATCTCAAAACCTTATACAAATAAACACTCCAGGTATGTCTGTAACCCAAGAAGGAGAGTTCATGTTAGAATCTTTAAAGGGATTTATACATGAAATAAAAGGGCTATCTAATCTTGAGAAGCAATTATGTGATATGCTTCATGTAAGAAATGTAATTGTTGTTCCAGGAGATTGCAGTGAGGATGAAAACACTATAAAAGAGCTTGGAAAAGCCGCTGCAAATTATTCTAAGAATATCATTAAAGATGGCTATACTATTGCTGTTACTGGTGGAAGTACTGTAAAAGAAGTTATAGACGAATTACCAGAAATGGCAAACCTAAAAAATGTGTTAGTGGTGCCTGCAAGAGGTGGTATGGGTAAGAAGGTTGAGACGCAGTCAAATACATTAGCTGCAAATTTAGCTAAAAAGTTAAATGGAACCTATAAAATGCTTCATGTTCCTGATAATATAAGCAAAGAAGTAATGGATGCTTTAATGAAGCAGGAAGATATGAAGGAACTTATACAAAATATTAAAAATGCAGATATGCTAATATATGGTATAGGTCAGGCTAAAAAGATGGCTAACAAAAGAGGAGTGCCTAAGGATCAAATAATAAAGTTATTAGATTTAGGTGCTATAGGAGAAGCTTTTGGATGCTACTTTAATGATAAGTCAGAAGTTGTTTATGTAATGCCAACTTTAGGGGTTACAATAAATGATCTTAGAAAAATAAAAAATCACATAGCTGTAGCTGGTGGTAAGAATAAAGCAGAAGCTATTTTAACTACTGTTTATGGCAATGAAAATGCCGTTCTTATTACTGATGAAGGAGCAGCTAATGAAATTTTAAATTTTTTAAATAGAGATGAATAAAAAAATATGAAATCTCTAAAAATAACTTTGTTTAAAATATTTTTAAATATTTTATATATAAAAAACAACATCTTTTAGGAGGTATTTATAATGGTAAAAGTAGCTATTAACGGATTTGGAAGAATAGGAAGATTAGCGTTAAGATTAATGATCGACAACCCTGAGTTTGAGGTTGTAGCAATCAACGACTTAACTGATGCTAAGACTTTAGCACACTTATTCAAATACGATTCAGCACAAGGAAGATTCAATGGTGAAATAGAAGTTAAAGAAGGAGCTTTCGTAGTTAACGGAAAAGAAATCAAAGTAACTGCTAAAAGCAACCCTGCTGAATTACCATGGGGAGAATTAGGAGTAGACGTAGTATTAGAGTGTACTGGATTCTTCGCATCAAAAGAGAAAGCTTCAGCTCACTTAACTGCTGGTGCTAAAAAAGTTGTTATCTCAGCTCCTGCTGGAAACGACCTACCAACAGTTGTTTACAACGTAAACCACGACATATTAGATGGAAGCGAAGATGTTATCTCAGGTGCTTCATGTACTACAAACTGCTTAGCTCCAATGGCTAAAGCTTTAAATGATAACTTCGGATTAAACAAAGGTTTCATGACTACAATCCACGCTTACACTAATGACCAAAACACTTTAGATGCTCCACACAAAAAAGGAGACTTAAGAAGAGCTAGAGCTGCTGCTGCTAACATAGTTCCAAACTCAACTGGAGCTGCTAAAGCTATCGGTTTAGTTATCCCAGAATTAGCTGGTAAATTAGACGGAAACGCTCAAAGAGTACCTGTAATAACTGGTTCATTAACTGAGTTAGTTTGTACTTTAGATAAAAAAGTAACAGTAGAAGAAGTAAACGCTGCTATGAAAGCTGCTTCAAACGAATCATTCGGATACACTGAAGATCCAATAGTATCATCAGACGTTATCGGAATAAGCTTCGGATCATTATTCGATGCTACTCAAACTAAAATAATGGAAGTTGACGGACAACAATTAGTTAAAGTTGCTTCATGGTATGACAACGAAGCTTCATACACTAACCAATTAATCAGAACTTTAAAATGCTTAGTTTCTAAGTAATTTTTAAAATTAAATATTTAGACTGATTATATAAAAGGGTCTGGTTTTATAGTTAAAGCTATGAGGCCAGACTACTTTAACATATAAATGATTTTTGTTTATATTAAAGGTAATTATAAAATATTATTTAAGAGGTGAATATAATGAACTTCAATAAAAAGACTATAGAAGACGTTCAAGTAAAAGGTAAAAAAGTATTAGTAAGATGCGACTTTAACGTTCCATTAAAAGATGGTGTTATAACTGATGAAAACAGATTAAACGGAGCTATGCCAACTATAAAATACTTAGTTGATAACGGCGCTAAAGTAATCCTTTGCTCACATATGGGTAAACCAAAAGGAGAAGCTAAACCAGAATTCTCATTAGCACCTGTAGCTAAAAGATTAAGTGAAATGCTTGGTAAAGAAGTAGTATTTGCTGCTGACGACAACGTTGTTGGAGAAAATGCTAAAAAAGCTGTAGCTGAAATGAAAGATGGAGACGTAGTTTTACTTCAAAATACAAGATACAGAAAAGAAGAAACTAAAAATGGTGAAGAGTTATCAAAAGAATTAGCTAGCTTAGCTGAAATGTTTGTTAACGATGCATTCGGTACTGCTCACAGAGCTCACTGCTCAACAGTTGGAGTAACTGAATACTTAAAACCAGCAGTATGTGGATACTTAATTCAAAAAGAGCTTAAGTTCTTAGGAGATGCTGTAGAAACTCCAGAAAGACCATTCGTTGCTATCTTAGGTGGAGCTAAAGTTTCAGACAAGATAAACGTTATAAACAACCTTTTAGAAAAAGTTGATACTTTAATAATAGGTGGAGGAATGGCTTACACATTCTTAAAAGCTCAAGGATATACTGTAGGAAGTTCATTAGTAGAAGAAGATAAAGTTGAATACGCTAAAGAAATGTTAGCTAAAGCTGAGGAAAAAGGTGTTAAATTATTATTACCTGTAGATCACAGAGTAGCTAAAGAATTCAAAGATGTTGAAGCTGTAGTTACAGAAGATCAAAACATTGCTGAAGGATTCATGGGATTAGATATCGGACCAAAAACTGAAGCTATCTACGCTGAAGCTATAAAAGATGCTAAAACAGTTATCTGGAACGGACCAATGGGAGTATTCGAATTCGAAAACTTCAACAAAGGAACAATAGCTGTTGCTAAAGCTATGGCTGAAGCAGATGCTACTACTATAATCGGTGGTGGAGATTCAGCTGCTGCTGTAAATATCTTAGGATTCGGTGACAAAATGTCTCACATCTCAACTGGTGGTGGAGCTTCATTAGAATTCTTAGAAGGAAAAGTATTACCAGGAATAGCTGCTTTAAACGATAAATAATATTATAAACCTTAAAGTAGATATTTAGATTGAAGTATAAAGATTGTTGTTTTATAAAAAAATAAGACTAAGTTCAATGAAATTTATTTTTCATTGAATCTTAGCCTTATTATGCTAAAAGTTAAGAAAATCTTAGGCTTATTATTTAATATTTTCAAAGCTTTTAGAGAAATAATATATAGTAGGGGATTGAGCCTTATATATATTATTTAATATTTAAAATATTAATAGAGGTGAATATAGATGAGAACTCCAATAATCGCAGGAAACTGGAAAATGCACTATACAATAGACGAGGCTGTTAAATTAGTTGAAGAATTAAAGCC
The DNA here is from genome assembly GCF_023921145.1 of Clostridium sp. 16K-1-R1. Classification (NCBI taxonomy): domain Bacteria; kingdom Bacillati; phylum Bacillota; class Clostridia; order Eubacteriales; family Clostridiaceae; genus Clostridium; species Clostridium sp. 16K-1-R1. The sequence continues at coordinate 1,763,999 of NZ_CP046515.1, read as the reverse complement.
ATTAGTTAAAGATGCTAAATGTGAAGTTGTTGTTTGCCCAACTTTTGTTTGCTTAGACGCAGTTAAAAAAGCTGTTGAAGGAACAAACATAAAAGTAGGTGCTCAAAACATGCACTTTGAAGAAAAAGGAGCATTCACTGGAGAAATCGCTCCAAGAATGTTAGAAGCTATGAACATAGATTACGTTATAATTGGACATAGTGAAAGAAGAGAATACTTCAACGAAACAGATGAAACTTGCAACAAAAAAGTTAAAGCTGCTTTCGCACACAACTTAACTCCAATCCTTTGCTGTGGAGAAACTTTAGAGCAAAGAGAAAACGGAACTACTAACGACGTTATAAAAGCTCAAATCACTGCTGATTTAGAAGGATTAACTAAAGAGCAAGCTGAGAAAGTTGTTATAGCTTACGAACCAATCTGGGCTATCGGAACTGGAAAAACTGCTACTTCAGACCAAGCTAATGAAACAATAGCTGCTATAAGAGCTATGGTTGCTGAAATGTTCGGACAAGAAGTTGCTGATAAAGTAAGAATCCAATACGGTGGATCAGTTAAGCCTAACACAATAGCAGAGCAAATGGCTAAATCAGACATCGATGGTGCTTTAGTTGGTGGAGCTAGCTTAGTTGCAGCTGACTTTGCTCAAATCGTAAACTACTAATAAATATTAGTAATTAAATAGTAGCAATAGGCAAGTAATACCAATTGTCTATTGCTATTGTTTTTTAATTAGGTACACATTATAATAAATGTATAAATAGAAATTTAGTTTTTGGAGGGTTATTATGAGTAAAAAACCTGTAATGTTAATGATATTAGACGGATTTGGAATTTCTCCAAACAAAGAAGGTAATGCAGTAGCTGCTGCTAATAAACCAAATTATGATAGATTATTTGCAAAATATCCACACACTGAATTACAAGCTTCAGGATTAGAAGTTGGTCTTCCAGAAGGACAAATGGGTAACTCAGAGGTTGGTCATTTAAATATAGGTGCTGGTAGAATAATATACCAAGAGTTAACTAGAATAACTAAAGAAATAAAAGAAGGAACTTTCTTCACAAACAAAGCTTTAGTTAAGGCTATGGATGAAGCTAAAGAAAATAATACTTCATTACACTTAATGGGATTATTATCAAACGGAGGGGTTCACTCTCACATAGATCACTTAAAAGGTCTTTTAGAGTTAGCTAAGAAAAAAGGACTTCAAAAAGTTTACGTTCATGCTTTCATGGATGGTAGAGACGTTGCTCCATCATCAGGTAAAGAATTCATAGTTGAATTAGAAAATGCTATGAAGGAAATTGGTGTTGGTGAAATAGCTACTATAAGTGGTAGATATTACGCAATGGATAGAGATAACAGATGGGAAAGAGTAGAATTAGCTTATAACGCTATGGTTTTAGGAGAAGGTGAAAAAGCTTCTTCAGCTGTTGAAGCTATAGAAAAATCTTACCATGATAACAAAACTGACGAGTTCGTTTTACCTACAGTAATTGAAGAAGATGGACACCCAGTTGCTAGAATTAAAGATGGAGACTCAGTAATATTCTTTAACTTTAGACCAGATAGAGCTAGAGAAATAACTAGAGCTATAGTTGATCCAGAATTCAAAGGATTTGAAAGAAAGCAATTACACGTAAACTTTGTTTGTATGACTCAATATGACAAAACTTTAGAGTGTGTAGATGTTGCTTATAGACCAGAAAGTTACACAAATACTTTAGGAGAATATGTTGCATCTAAAGGATTAAACCAATTAAGAATTGCTGAAACTGAAAAATATGCTCACGTAACATTCTTCTTTAACGGTGGAGTAGAACAACCAAACACTAATGAAGATAGAGCATTAATAGCTTCACCAAAGGTTGCTACATACGATCTTAAACCAGAAATGAGTGCTTATGAAGTAACTGATGAATTAATAAATAGATTAGATCAAGACAAATATGACATGATAATATTAAACTTCGCTAACCCAGATATGGTTGGACACACTGGAGTACAAGAAGCAGCTGTTAAAGCTATAGAAGCAGTTGATGAGTGCTTAGGAAAAGTAGCTGATAAGGTATTAGAAAAAGAAGGTACTTTATTCATAACTGCTGACCATGGTAATGCAGAAGTAATGATAGATTACTCAACTGGTAAACCAATGACTGCTCATACTTCAGATCCAGTTCCATTCTTATGGGTATCAAAAGATGCTGAAGGAAAATCATTAAAAGATGGTGGAAAATTAGCTGATATAGCTCCAACTATGTTAACTGTTATGGGATTAGAAGTTCCATCAGAAATGACTGGAACATGTCTTTTAAACAAATAATATAAGTTAGTTATATATTTTAAATAGTATTCTTCTTCATGAAGGATACTATTTTTTTATAATAAAATAAGTTTTTAGCTTGTGATTTTATTACTCATATAGGGCTTTATTTTTTTATTAAGTAAGCTCTATAGATAAAGGTTTAATTACTATTTATTTTTATTAATATTCAATATGATTTAAGCTTAAGGCTTTTATCTTTTAAGATTAATATTTATTTTATTAACACTTAAATTTGATTATTAATATTGATGATAAAATAATTTTAATATAAGAAAAGTCAATATGTTAAAAAATATATCTTTATTTTATATTAATAGTAATTTAAATCATTTAATTTGTCTTATTTTTAAAGATTAAAATTAAATAATGGAAGTTTGAAATATTTTCAAAAAACATTTAACAAATAAGGAGTAAAGAGTTATAATATATATAAACAAAACGTTAACAAAATGTTAACTATGTTTATAACTCAAAAATTTAAAAGTTTCTTACTTCTATTTGAAGCAACTAACTTTTTAATTTATTTGAGCTAATCAAATAACTTAAAAGGAGTTGAATTTAAATGAAACAGGAAGGAACAACAAAAAAATCATTGACACTTTTTGGATTCTTCGCAATGACAGCCTCCATGGTTATGGCTGTATATGAATATCCTACTTTTGCAACATCTAAATTGCACTTAGTATTTTATCTACTTTTAGGAGGTTTCTTATGGTTTATTCCAGTTGCTTTATGTGCTGCTGAAATGGCAACTGTAGATGGCTGGGAAAAAGGTGGAGTTTTCACTTGGACTGGAAAGAACTTAGGTAAAAAATATGGTTTTGCAAACTTATTTTTTGAATTCTTTGAAATAACAGTTGGATTTGTAACCATGATTTATTTCATCCTTGGGGCTTTATCATATGTATTTGACTGGCCAGCACTAAATAGTAACCCAATGATAAAATTTATAGGTGTATTAGTAATCTTTTGGATTTTAGCATTATCTCAATTTGGAGGAACAAAATATACTGCTAAAATAGCTAAAATAGGTTTTATAGTAGGAATACTTTTACCAGCAGCTATTTTAATAATCTTAGCTCTTGTATATATAATTCAAGGAAACCCTATATATATATCAAGTAAAGATACTTTTGTTCCAGACTTTACAAAGGTAAATACCTTAGTTGTATTTGTATCCTTTATCTTATCTTACATGGGTGTAGAAGCATCAGCTACTCATGCAAACGAAATGGATAATCCAAAGAAAGAATATCCATTAGCAATGCTTTTATTAGTTATAGTAGCAATTGTTGTTAGTACTTTAGGAGGGCTTGCAATAGCAGCAGTTATTCCTCAAGATCAAATAAATTTAAGTGCTGGGGTAGTTCAAACCTTTGCTGTTTTATTAGGTCACTTTACAGCTAACAATACAATTTTAGTTAAGATAATAGCTTTATTACTTGCCTTTGGTGTAATTGCAGAAGTAAGTTCATGGGTTGTAGGACCAACAAGAGGAATGATTATAGCAGCTGAAGAAGGCGCTATTCCAAAATCATGGGCTAAAACAAATGAACATGATGTACCAGTTTACTTAGTTATAGCACAAGGTATAATAGTTAGTATATGGGATGCTGTTTTAACCTTTGGAGCAGGTGGAAGTAACCTTTCATTCTTAGCAGCAATGTCCTTAACAGTTGTAATTTATTTAAGTGGATATATTCTATTCTTCGTAGGATATATAAAAGCTATATTAGGAGAAGGATTAAATGGTGCTTATCAAATGCCTGGTGGAAAACCAGTTAAGATTATAGTAGCCATAATTGGACTTGCAACTTCTATATTTGCATTCTTTATATCCTTTGTTCCACCAACATCAATTGCAGGAAATGCAGTTCAATCACATGAATATATGTGGATGCTTATTATAAGCTATGTAATATCATTAATATTACCATTTGCTATTTATGATTTATGTCAAAAATATATGCATTCTCATGAAGGAAATATCCACCATATAGTAGCAGGTCATAAACACTAATTTAAAGAAGGCTGTCCTAAAGAGTTGATAACTCATCTTGTTTAGGAGAGCCTTTTTTATTTAGTTATAACTTAAGTTTATATAAATTATTTCTGCAAAATAATATTAAAGTAAAATTTTAAAATTAATTTATAAATTCCTTTATAAGTGTAAATAATAAAACTAGAATTTAAATTACTTAATTACAGAGGACAAGGAGAATAAAAAATGAGCAAGAAAAAAACTTTAAATGGAATACAACAAAGTATGAAACAGCACAATGCTGAATCTTCAAATTCAAAAACTGGATTTAATGAGAGAAGTAATACAGCTAAAGAAGCAGGAATAGCAAATACAAAAGGACTTTAAAATTAGAAAAATGAGCTTTTAAATAGCTCATTTTTCTTTTAAGGAATTTAAATTATTAAATAGTATTTGAATTTAAAAAACAAAATTTTATAAAAATTTTTTTGGGAGTATTAATTATTAATATTATAGTTAATTCATAATAAAACACTATTGTATTAAGTATAATGAACATTTGCTTATTAAATTATAAATTTTATAGGTATTTAAGGATTATTTTTCTAAAAAGATGAAAAGTGATAATCATTTTCAATAAATGTGATTTAAATCATATTTTTAATATAAAAAATAGATTAAAATTAAAGCATAAAATTTATTAGAAAAGTAAAGAATAAAAAATAATTGAGTATTAACTTGAATTTTCTTAAGGAGGAATTTAAAGATGAAACAATATATTGAAATAATTGACGTGGTAGCAAGACAAATTTTAGATTCAAGATGCTTCCCAACAGTAGAGGTTGAAGTTTATTTAGAAGATGGAACAGTTGGAAGAGCAGCAGTACCTTCAGGAGCTTCAACAGGGATATATGAAGCTGTTGAATTAAGAGATGGAGATAAAGATAAATACCTAGGAAAAGGTGTTGAAAAGGCAGTAGCAAATGTTAATGATACAATTGCAGAAGAAATAATAGGATTAAATGTATTAGATCAAGCTTACATAGATAAAACTCTTATAGAGTTAGATGGAACTAAAAATAAAGGTAAATTAGGAGCTAACGCAATCTTAGGAGTTTCTTTAGCAGTAGCTCAAGCAGCAGCTAACTATTTAGGAATGCCTTTATACCAATACATTGGAGGAGTAAATGCTAAAGTTTTACCAGTTCCAATGATGAACATAATAAACGGAGGAAGTCATGCTGATAACTCAGTAGATATCCAAGAGTTTATGATTATGCCAGTAGGATTTGATTGCTTTGAAAGAGCTGTAAGAGCTTGTGCAGAAGTTTATCATGCATTAAAGAAAACTTTAAATTCAAAAGGATACTCAACTGGTGTTGGTGATGAGGGTGGATTTGCTCCAAACTTAAAATCAAATGCAGAAGCAATAGAAGTTATCTTAGAAGCTATTGAAAAAGCAGGTTATGAGCCAGGAAAAGAATTCTTCATAGCAATAGATGCAGCTTCATCTGAGTACTACAAAGATGGAAAATATGTTTTAGAGCATGAAGGAAAAACTTTAACAGCTGCTGAAATGGTTGACTTCTTTGAAGATTGGGTTAACAAATATCCAATAATCTCAATAGAAGATGGTATGGCCGAAGAAGACTGGGAAGGTTGGAAGCTAATGACTGAAAGACTTGGTAAAAAAGTTCAATTAGTTGGTGATGACCTATTCGTTACAAATACAGAAAGATTAAAAACTGGTATAGAAAAAGGAATTGCTAACTCAATTCTAATAAAACTTAACCAAATAGGAACATTAACAGAAACATTAAATGCTATAGAAATGGCTAATAGAGCAGGATATACAGCTGTTGTTTCTCATAGATCAGGAGAAACTGAAGATACAACTATAGCAGACTTAGTTGTTGCAGTTAATGCAGGTCAAATAAAAACTGGTGCTCCGGCTAGAAGTGAAAGAGTAGCTAAATACAACCAATTAATCAGAATAAATGAAGAATTAGGTGAAGTAGCTGAATACAGAGGAAGAAATGCATTTTTCAACCTTTCAAAATAATTATATTAAAAGATAAAAAATAAAATTTTATAAATAAAAAACCTCTAAGCTTTCTTAGGGGTTTTTTGCTTTCGTATATTTATAAGTTAGTTTTATATTAGAAATTAGTCCTACATTAGAAATTACTTCTATATTAAAATTTAGTTTTATAGTATTTTTTTATATTGAAAAAATAGAAATTTTTATTTGAATAAATAAAGCTAAATAATATGGAATATGAGAAAAAAATAATTAGGTTATTTTAAGTCTTATAACTTTAGTGGAACATAAATATTTTTTAGGTTGTCATGACTTTAAAAGTTTAAGATTTATTAAAGCTATATTAATTATAAATAGCAACTTATATATTGATTATTCTTAAATAATATACTCGTAAATGATAACAAATAAAATAGTAAAAAAGAAAAAGTAAAAATAACAAAAGGTGGGTATAAAAAATAAATAGCTTTAATAAATAAAAAGAAAATTGAATTTTTTATTTTAAATAGAGGCTATAACAAAAGGGAAGTAACATTTAGTAATTGTATATTATATAATAATAAAAAACGATAAAATAATTTTAACTATTGAAAATAATACATTAATAAAGTAATATAGGAAAAAAGAAAATATTAAATAATCCTTTGAAGAGGAGTAAGTAGTTAAGCTTAGTTTCAATAAAGAGAGTCAATGGTGGTGGAAATTTGGCAAGAAAGAGTTTAGTGAATGGACCTTGGAGGAATAAAATGAAATCTCTTTAAGAGAAAGTAGTGGAATGGTGTGCTGCACCTTATAGCAGATAGAGTATGTTAGTACTTGAAAATGAGAGATATTAGTAAGTATTTTAAGTTTAAAACCCTAGCTAGGTCTATTTAGTTATAATTAAAATACAATACTAATATAAATTAGGTGGTATCGCGGATTCAACTTCGTCCTATTTTTAGGGCGGAGTTTTTTTATTTGTTACAAATAAAACTAGAAATTATTTGGCTAAGGAGTAACACCATATATTTAGCTGAATGATAAAGTTTATATTTTTAGCTAAAAAGAAAAAGCTTACATTTAGCTAAAGGGGGAAAACTTATATTTAGCTAAAGAGTAAAATCTTATAGAACTAAGAATATACAGATAAGTTTAAAAATAGTTTTGATTTTTAAATGTTCTTTAGATAAGTAAACATAGTTTCATATAAATAGAAAGCTTTAATAATTAATAAAGGTTTTTATTGTTTTTATGAGACAAAATTTTAAAAAGAGGGAGTAATATACTTCTTAATTAGTAAACCTACTTAGCATTTTTATTACTAAACTTTTTGTACCCTCACTTAAATTCTATAAACAGTAGTAAACCTACTTATTATTATGACGCATTGATTATTTTATGAATTAAGGAGCTTTAAAATGTAATAAATCTATTTATTATTTTATTACTATAACCTAATAAATATTATGTTTAGTCTTAGTTAAGAGATTTAATTAGGGAGTTAGGACCTTATTAAGTATGGTAATTGAGTTTGAATTTGATAGGGGGAGTTAATTATGAAATGAAGTTTAAAAAATCAATATAAAAAGAAAATAGAAAATTTAAAGTTAAAAACTCCCTTGAGGAGAAAATAGATTATTAGGAGGATTTTAAAATGAACGTAAGAAATAATACAAAACTTATAACAATAAATGCTTTATTATTAGCCATAGGAGTAATATTACATCAAATAACACCAGTATTAGGCTTGCCAATGCAACCAGACTTTGCTCTTACTATGTTATTTATAATAATTATATTAAATGATAACTTTAAGATAACTATGGTTTCAGGAACTTTAATGGGGATATTTACAGCTATGACAACTAAGTTTCCAGGTGGACAATTACCTAACGTAGTAGATAAGATTTTTACTGCACTTATAGTATTTTTATTTATAGCTTTAATAAAAAAATCTAATATATTAGGAAGATTATCAGTAGAAAAGAGAAATAATATATTAATGGCAATTATTTTACCTTTAGGAACTTTAATAAGTGGAGTTTTATTTTTAGGAACTGCTCAAATAATTGTGGGACTTCCAGCAAGCTTTTCTATATTGTTTTTAACTGTTGTAGTGCCTTCAGTTGCTTTAAATACTGTTATAGGACTAGTATTATATAGAATTGTAGAAAAGTCTCTAAGAAGAGCCTCTTATAGTATAAGAGGATAGAAAATTAGATGAGTTATATAATTATAGAAAGAGGAAAAGTATATAAAAGAAAAATAGGTAAACTATATAATATGCATTGTTTTATAAAAGTGTGATGGACAAGGATATAAATATTGTAAATTTTTCATTGGTGTGATATGATAATTGCATGGAATTATGCAACTATACAAAGCTTAGGAGGTTTTCTTATGAACACAATTTTAGTAGTGGTCCAAACTATTTTAGCTATAGTAATTTTGGTTTCAATAATGATGCAACCAAGTAAAGCAGATGCCTTAAGTGGATTAATTCAAGGAAGTCAAGACAGCTTCTTTTCAAGAAATAAAGGTAGAACAAGAGAAGCTAGACTTATAAAAGTTACTATCTTTGCATCTGTATTATTCGCTATAAATACATTAGCTATAAACTTAGTTAAATAGTTATTTTTTGGCCACCCATATAATTAGGGTGGCTTTTAAATTATATTGGATTGATTAAAAAATTCATATTTAACATTTTGCAAGAATGGTTTTTAAGCTAATACTGGATTGAATTTCCTTAATCAAAGATAGGATTTAAACATATCATATTAGTAGAATGATAAATCAATGTTTCCTGGCAGTATCTTAGATAATTAGGTGAGTTAATCCATTAGAATTTAAGAGAAACAGGCTTTGAGCTAAAATATAAAAGTTGCATTTAAATCTATATATAGAACGGAGGAAAAAGCATGAAAATAAAAGATATAATTTTAGGTCTTATGAAAGAAGAAGCATACAGACCAATGACAATGTTAGAATTATCAAAGATATTTAACATAAATAAAGCTGAATATAAACAATTTAAAAAAGTCTTTAAGGCCTTAGAAGCAGAGGGTTTAATAGCAAGAGATGAGGAAGATAGATTTGGCTTAATAGATAAAGTAGGTTTAATACCTGGAAAAATTCAAATACATCAAAAAGGTTTTGGTTTCTTAATACCAGATGAAGAAGGTGTAACAGATGTATTTATACCTAAAAATGCTTTAAATGGCGCTATGAACGGAGATAGAGTATTAGGTAAGGTTATAAAAGAAAGCCAAGAAGGCAAAAGACGTGAAGGTGAAATAGTAAGAATAACTGAGAGAGTTAATACAAAGGTAATAGGAATATATGAAGATAATAAGAGTTTTGGATTTGTACTTCCACAGGATCAAAGAATTCAAAATGATATATTCATATCTAAGAAGGATAGAAATGGAGCTAAAAAAGGTAATGTAGTTGTTGTTGAAATAACTAAGTGGCCAGATGGTAGAAGAAAGAATCCAGAAGGAGTAGTAGTAGAAATACTAGGAAACAGAGGAGATTTAGGTTTAGATATTATAACTGTAATTAAGAAATATGCTCTTCCAGAAGAATTCCCTCCACAAGTTTTAGCCTTTGCAGAAGAAATTTCAGAGGAAATCCCAGAGTCAGAAATTAAGAGAAGAACAGACTTAAGAGATGTAAAAATGGTTACTATAGATGGTGAAGATGCTAAGGATTTAGATGACGCTGTATCTATAGAAAGACTTCCAAATGGAAACTATAAATTAGGAGTTCACATTGCAGACGTAACTCACTATGTAAAAGAAAATAATCCTTTAGATAAAGAGGCCTTTAAAAGAGCTACTTCTGTTTATTTAGTTGATAGAGTTATTCCTATGCTTCCTAAAAAATTATCAAATGGAATATGTTCATTAAATCCACAAGTGAACAGACTTGCCTTAACTTGCTTTATGGAAATAGATCATAAAGGAAATGTGGTTAACCATTCAATACATGAAAGTGTAATTAAAACTAATGAGAGAATGACATACACTGATATAACTAAGATTTTAAGAGATAATGACCAAGAGTTAATTGAAAGATATAAAGATTTAGTAGATGACTTTAAGGCAATGGAAGAGTTATGCAAAATCTTAAATAAGAGAAGAATGGGAAGAGGAGCTATTGACTTTGAATTTGCAGAGAGCAAAATAATCTTAGATGAAAAAGGAAAGCCAATAGATATAAAACCATATGAAAGAGCTATAGCAAACAGAATCATAGAAGAATTTATGCTAGTATGTAATGAAACTATAGCAGAATATATGAATAAGGCTGAAATACCTTTTGTATATAGAATACATGAGGAACCAGATAATGAAAAACTTCAAAGATTTAAAAACTTTGCATATAGCTTAGGATATTCATTTAACTTTGGAGAACTTATTGAACCTAGAGATTTACAAAAGGTTGTTGAAGAAGTTAAGGGCAAAAATGAAGAGATGGTAATAAATACATTACTTTTAAGAAGTATGATGCAAGCTAGATATTCTCCAGACTGTGCAGGTCACTTTGGATTAGCAGCTGAATACTACTGTCACTTTACTTCACCAATTAGAAGATATCCAGACTTACAAATTCATAGAATAATAAAAGAATATATAAATAAGAAGATTGATCCTAAGAGAGCTAAGAGACTTTTAAGCATTGTTGATTCTGCATCTAAGCAATCTTCAGAAATGGAAAGAATAGCTCAAGAAGCTGAAAGAGAAACAAATGATCTTAAGAAAGCTGAATATATGAAAGACAGAATTGGAGAAATATTTGATGGTATTATTTCTTCAGTTACTGGATTTGGAGCCTTTGTTGAACTTCCAAATACTGTAGAAGGTCTTGTTCATGTAACAAGCTTTAGAGATGATTATTACATCTATGATGAAGAAAACCTTCAATTAATAGGTGAAAGAACTAAGAAGGTTTATAAACTTGGAGAAAAGGTTAAGGTTCTTTGCTCAAGAGTAGAAATGGATACTAGAGAAGTTTATTTTGAAATAGTTGAGGATAAGTACACTATTGAGGAAAAGGAAGCTGAAACTGAAGAGAGAGAGAATTTACTTGATGAAGTAAAAAAAGAGCTTGAAGCAGAGGGGAAAGTTGAAATAATAGAACCAAGAGAAGAAACTGCTGAGGAAGAGCTTTAATAATAGGAAGATAAAAAACTTATAGATAGATTTCGAGAATTACTACATTTCATTAAGAATTTATAGTAGTCACTCCAAGTAAGTTACTAAAACCTGAAAACTTGCTGCGCTTCGGACATTCAGGTTTATTAACGTAACTTACTTTACGTGACTACTTAAATTCTAAAATTCATGTAGATATTCTCTGCATTCTATCTATAAGTTTTATTAATATCTTTTTATTAAATTAATGAACTTAGTATTTAATATAATAGGAGTAGCTATATAAAAAGTAATTTAGTTTTATTTTATATAGGAGCTGTTTAAAATTACTATTTAAATTGTAAAGCTTATCTAGATATTCTCTTCATATTGTTTGTAAGTTTTATTAATATCTTTATATAATTAAAGGCTCTTAAGAGATAAGTTTGTATAATAGGATAAAATCTAAAATTAGACTATTTATTAGCTTATTAAATATTAGAATAATTCACATAGAAAATTAGTATGTTTAATAGTTATTTAGTTAAAGCGTAAGGTGATTTGAAACTTTTTATATGGAAAAGTATAGAGGGATATGATAACGTGATTTGAAGATTTTATGGTTTTATGGGGAGGATATAGGGGCTTATTAGCTTAAGGTTAATAAGTATAGTTTTGTGAATTTACATTTAAATAGTAAATATGTTAAAATAATAAGCAAAGAAAAGAAATAAGAGGCGTTTTGCTTTGGGTAAGTAAAATTGCTTTTAATATAACCATAGTAGGTGAGAAGTATGGCAAAGAGAAAAGACAATAAGACATTAGCAGAGAATAGGAAAGCTAGACATGATTACTTTGTTGATGAGGCTATGGAAGCAGGTATAGCTTTAGTTGGAACAGAGGTTAAATCTATTAGAAACGGAAGAGTTAACTTAAAGGATTGTTATGCAGATATAAATAATGGAGAGATATTTATAAATAACATGCATATAAGTCCTTATGAGCAAGGAAACATTTTTAATGTTGATCCTTTAAGAAAAAGAAAATTACTTCTTCATAAAAGTGAAATTCAAAGATTAATAGGAATAGTTCAACAACAAGGGGTTGCTTTAATACCACTTTCTTTATATTTAAAGAATGGAAGAGTTAAGGTTAACTTAGGTGTTTGTAGAGGTAAGAAAAACTACGACAAGAGAGATACAATGCTTGAAAAGGCTCATAAGAGAGAGATGGATAGACAACTTAAGGAAAGAAATAGATATTAGGTTCTTTTCTAGAAGGTACTTAGAAGAAAAAGTTATTATTTTAATTTTAAAACTTTATCTTTTAAGTACCTTTTTTATATTTAAGTCAAGTAACTTTTGTTTATTATTAATTTATAAAGTTTTAGATTAAATTAGGTTATTATATGTTTTTATTAACTTATGTAAAGGAGAAATTTTATAAGGGGGAAGGAGGTTAAAGTTTAGAGAGGTAGTAATTTAGGAAACTATAAATTAAAAGGAGGCAGTATTTAGGGTATTTATAAATTAAAAATAGTCAAAATGTCTTAGGAAAGCCTTAAAAATTAAAAATATACAAGACTTTAAGTAAGAATAAATTTTAAAATACTGGGTTAGGATTTTATCATATAATATAAAAAATAGTTACAATTAATGTAATTAATATAAATAGGCATTTTAAAATTATAATATAAAAATTAATATAGGGGTGTTTTAATGAGAATTTTAAAAGGGGTAATTTTAGCTATGATTCCAGCAGTCTTGTTTGTGGGATGTGGAGAGCTTTCTAAAAAGGATGTTGCAAAGGTAAGTTTTGAGAAGCTTTCAGAAAAAGAGGAGCAGATTTTAAGCTTAACTGACAATAGAGTTTTTTTCTATAAGGTGAAAAATATTTCTAAAGGTAAGGGCTATAAGATTGATTTAAATTATGAGGTTTATAAGGAGGGGAAAGAAGTTAAAAATGAACCTATTTTAACAAGTGTAAGTGAAACCTATGAAAAGGGGAAAGAGAATATAACCTTAGGAATAAACTTTAAAGATGATAATAGGATAAATTGTCTTTTAGGAGGAGATGGAGCTTATAGTCGTCATAATTACAAGGCTGAAGAAAATATAAAGGACTATTTTAGTGCTAATTTTGCTGGTGATTATGATTTAGAGCTTGAAAAAGGAAAGAGAGTTTGTCTTTATTATGCAACTTCAGGAAATGGAATTAGTAGTAATTTTATAGGAATGGACATGGATTCAGAGGAAATAAAAGAAGCTATTAATAAAAATAGTGATTGTATTTTCTTAAGTATAAGTGTAGATGATTATAGTAAGTAGTTTATAAATTCATTTTAGAGATTAAAATAAATCTAAAAGAGTAAATGTTCCTTAGAAAAGTTAGTGGTTTATAAATAGAATTTAGAGCCTTAATAAAGTTAGTATAGAAACTAAGTATTATTAAGGCTCATATTTTAAACTTCTTATATAAGATTTTTCTATAGAAATTTAAAAAGGAAGTATAATTAAAAATTAATAGTTAAAAAATTAATCAGTATAAATTTATATTAACTCTTAAAGTTTTAAAATTAATAGGTGTAATTTTTAAACTTTAAGAGTTTTTTTAGATTGATTCTAAATCTATGAAAAAATTAATTAGAATAATTTTTAGCTTTTCACTTTAAAAGTTAGTTTTGTATATTATGAATCCCTAATAACTCACTAAACTTTGAGAAAAACTTTAAGTTTGTAAGCATTTCATCCTTAAGAGCTATTTCTTTTAAGGAGTCACAATAGTTAAAGGCTCTTTCTAAATAATAAAAGGCATTATCAAAATCTTTCTTTAAGGAGTAAGCTCTTGCTTTGTAATAAAAGGCCATAAAGTTATAGGGTGATATGGCAAGGGCTTTATTTAAATTGTTTAGGGCTTTATCATAGTGACCTAAGCAAAGAAGTACATTTGCGTATTCACAATAAGAAGCATCATTTTCTTGGTCTATTTCTAAGGATTTCTCATACATTTTAGAACTGTTTTTTAAGTCATTTAAAAGAAAGTAACATTCTCCTAGTTTTTTATAGGCAGAGGCATTATTTTTTTCAATTGAAACAAAATCTTGAAGGTATTTAGTAGCAAGAAGATAATCATCTTTTTCAAAAGCGCAATATGCCTTTCCAGATAAGGCATTTTTAAAATGAGGATTAAATTCTAATGCTTTATCAAAACACTCCTCAGCTTTAGAGTATTCCCCTATTTCAATGTAAGAGAAACCTTTATTGTTTAAAGCAAAGGTATCTATAGGATTTAAGTTTAAGGCTTTTTCTGAAAAATCTATGGCTCTATGGTAAAGTTTTAGATTGTAATATACAAATGCAATATTATTATAAAGTTCATAGTTAGGTTCTTTAAGCTTTTTTATTGCCTCTATGGAAATTTCATAGGCCGCATCAAAATCTTTTTGCTTTGATAGTACTAAAATTTTATTATTATAGAAAAATAGAGGATCTAATTTTTCTGAATACTTGTCTAAAAGATAAAGAGCATGTTTAAATTTCCCTAGAGAGACATATTTCCTTATTTGTTTTTCTGGCAGAAAATTATCTGACTCGATTAAATATAAAATTATAATTATGGATAAAATACATATAAGTATTATTATTAATGATTGAAATGAAGTCATATTTATCTCTCCTAAATATTCTTCTACTATTATTATATAAAGAATTACTAAAAAGGATTACATGAATAATAAGAATACTGTATAATAAAATTAGATAGCAATAGGTTTTCCTATTATGATATAATATAGGAAGTTAATACTATAAATTAATAGTAAGAAAGGATGTAACCAAATGGAACTATTAAAAGATAAGATAAAAAAAGAAGGTAGAGTTACAGAAGATAATATTTTAATGGTTGATTCTTTTTTAAATCACCAAATGGATGTAGAATTTTTTAACGAAGTAGGAAAAGAATTTAAAGATAGATTTAAAAATGATCAAATAGACAAAATCCTTACAATAGAATCAACAGGAATAGGATTAGGAATAATAACTGCTCAATACTTTGATAATGTACCAGTTGTTTTTGGTAAGAAAATAGAAAGATTACCAAGAAACAAGAGAGAAGAGGTATTTAATTCAGAAGTTTATTCATTCACTAAAAAAACAATATACAATGTTGTTGTTGATAAGAAATTCATAAAACCAGGAGAAAAAATCCTTATAGTTGATGATTTCTTAGCAAATGCCTGTGCAGTTTTTGGATTAATAGATGTTGTTAAACAAGCTGGAGCAGAAGTTGTTGGAGTAGGAATAGTTATAGAAAAAGGATTCCAAAGCGGAAGAGCTCACTTAGAAGACAAAGGAATAAGAGTTGAATCTCTAGTTACTATAGATAAGATAGAAGATGGAGAAGTTTACTTTAAATAATTTTTTTAAGATTATTTTTATTAGCTAAATAGGGCTAAAAAGTAACATTTTAAGCCTGAAGAGAGCAAAAGATAAGAAATTTTAATTTAGGTAAAATTAACCATTGATATTTTAAGTAGAATTAGGTATTATATAAATTGTCTGTTTTAGAATGTTAAAAGTTAATTAATTAGTCAAGGAATTTATCTCTTACAAACAAAAATATATGTCCCTTGACTAAATTAATTAATTAATATATAATGAGAACATAAGTTTGATTAAAACTTTAGAATTTAAAAATTGAATATGGAATTTAGCGTTTAGACCATATTATTATCTCATACATGGGGGCGTTTTGGCTTCGACGGGGGTAAGATGGGTTTGATAAGCGAGTCGAGGGAAGCATGGTGCCTCGATAATAAAGTATGCATTAAAGATAAACGCAGAAGATAATTTTGCATTAGCAGCTTAATTTAGCGCTGCTCATCCTTCCTCAATTGCCCACGGTTGAGAGTAAGGGTGTCATTTAAAAGTGGGGAACCGAGCCTAGCAAAGCTTTGAGCTAGGAACGGAATTTATGAAGCTTACCAAAGAGAAAGTTTGTCTGTGGACGTTCTCTGAGGGAATTTTAAAACACAAGACTACACTCGTAGAAAGTCTTACTGGTCTGCTTTCGGACACGGGTTCGACACCCGTCGCCTCCACCATAAAAAACCACGATAGAAATATCGTGGTTTTTTTTATGAAGTTTTGTTAAAATAATACCATAAAGTTATATTATGTAATATAATTTATATTATTGAACTAATTGGAATGAAAGGAAAAGTTATGGATAATTTTATTGATGTAAACAAATATTATGATAATGAAATCATAGAAAAATATCCAGCTATTATAGCACATGAGTATAAGCGTCTATTAGACTTGATAGAATGTAATAAAATATATGGAGCATTTCTTCAAATTAAAGATATGTACGAAGTATTATTGAAGCTGCCCGTATTATTAGTAGTAGCTGAGATTAATAATAAAATAGAAAAATCAGATTTAGAAAATAAATTATTAGGACAAGTTTTAATAAAACCATTGTCAATGGGGGATTGGTTAGAAATAGCAACTAAAATTAAAAGTGATAGCTTATGTAAAAATGATAAGGTTTTAAATATTATATTAGAAATAATTAATGTTATAAATAAAAATCAAATTGTTAAATGGAGAAATGATAATATAGGGCATGGAGCTTTGGCTTTAAATGATGATGTCTTTCATAATGAAATAAAAAGAAATTTAGATATAATAAAAGAATATCTAATTAACTTCAAAAATATATACACTGATATTGAACTCTTTGTTATTAATAATAATGATGGATATGAGTCGCTTATAGGAGATAAAAGAGCTAGAAAAATTGAAAATGTCAAGGGGGATGAGATATATGCTAGGTATGAAAGTAATGATTATAGATTATATCCATTTATTCAAATAATTAATGAAGGAATTTACTTTTTTGATAGTTATATTTATAAAAAAGAAAAGACAAGTTTATTGAATTATATTATTGGAAATAAGATAAATTTAAAAGATGAATATATAAACAAATTATATAAAGTTTATAGTAGTACAGAACTATTTAGTAAGTTAAATAGTTTAATGAATGATGATATTTATCTTGAATCAGAATTGGAGATATTAAATCAGATAGAAAAAACTAGCGGATTTGAACCGCCACAATATATAAATACGTGGATAGAGTCAATTTTTATAAATGATAATAAAAAGGGATTAATATTATTACAAGCAGAACGTGGTATGGGAAAATCTATTTTTGTAAATTCTATAGATCAAATAGGAGAGTATAAACAAAAAAGTTTAGATAAATATGGCGTTAGTATTAGAGCATATTATATAAATGATACTTATGGTTCTAGTATAGATAATTTTGAAAGAGAAATTAATGATATATTTACATATGATAAATCAAAGAATGATAAGCTTAAAGGAACAAAGATATTCGGTATTGAAAGCAAAGAAGATGTGGCTAAAGCATTAAATTATTATAGAAAAATTCACGAACGATATTATAATAAGAATAAAATTTTATTTATAGTAGATGGAATTGATGAAAATATTAAAAGTAATGGACATTACTTATTAGATTTAATTCCAGATAACAGCATGCTTGATGAAGGGGTGTTTATATTATTAACTTGCAGAACTAATGAAGAGATTATTAGCAATAAAGTATTAATTAGTAAATTAGATAAAATTAAATTTATAGATAAAAAAAGTTTCTATAGAATAGATAATGATGACTATAAAAATATATTAAAGAAATATATAAAAAAGAAACTTAAAGATTTAAAAAGTTCTGATGAGGATGAATTAGATAAAATTTTAGAATATAGTGATTATAGATTCTTATATTTAAATGTCATATGTCAAATAATTAATAGTAATAATGTAAATGTAAATATAAGTAATATTAATAGTAATGATTTCATAGAAAGTTTCTTTAAGATACTTGAGGAACAGTATGGGGAAAAATTTTATAATAAACTTATAGATATCTTTTCTATAATATCTATCGCATATCAACCTATATCAATAAATCAAATAAGTGAACTATTAGGTGAAAGTAACCCTAGTTTTGAAATTATTCCTATGTTATATGATATTAAAGGCTTTTTAGTAGTAGAAAGATTCAAATGTGGAAATGTTTATTCAATAAGTAATGAAGAGATAAAAGATACTATATTGAATAAATTTAGGACTAATGTAAATAAGATCATTAATAATTATTTTGATGATATTTTAAACGCCGAATTTAATGAAGAATATTATATAAAATGTACTGAAGTTTTTTTTGTGAAAAATATTAGGTATTATGCAAGGCTTGCTGATATTAATCAAGAAAGATATATAAATATAAGATTTATAGAAAATTTATTTAAATTAATTAGTAATGTGAAATTTAATTTAAATAATTATGATGAAGTGGAGATCTTTATTGAATTATGTTCTGAAGTAATTGAATTAATTAATAGTTTACGATATAAGTTTGATACTCTGAATAATGAAAGCAATAATTTGAAATATTTTATTAATAATAAAGTTCTAATAGATTTATATATGATGAGAGCATTATCATATACATATATAAATAAACAAAGTAAAGCGTTGGAAGACTATGTTATATCAGTTAATAGTTTAATTAAATTTAAAGATACTGAAGAGCAAAAGATAAAATTAGCAATGTGTTATTCAGAATTGGGTAAAATATATAGATATATTAATACAAATATATCTATATATAATTATGATAAGGCTATAAAACTATATAAAGAACTAAGTAAAAATGATGTGAAATATAAAGAGGATTATTTAGGAAATATTTTAAATAAAGCTAACACATATTTAAGGATAGATGCTGAAAAAGCAATATATATGTATAAAATGTTTATTGATGAATATAAGATAGATATTAATAATGATAACAATTTAAAAAACTTATCTATAGCATATGTAAGTAAAGCAAGGGCGTATAGAAGAATAGATAACTATAATAAAGCAATAGAAAGTATAAATATTGCTTTAGAATATTATAATAAAATTAATATAGAATTAAAAGACGAATATTTTTTGGCAAAACTATATGTTAATAGAGGAAGTATATATTTAAAGTATTATGAAAAAGAGAGTAATATTTTGGAAAAGGTTATAAATGATTCTGAAAATGCGATAAATATATTGAATCAGATGATAAATGATGATAAATTTATTGAAGTCAATACAATGATAAATGCATATTTCAATAAAGGAGTGGTATATTTCTATAATAATGAAAAAGAAAAATCACTTAACATATTTAGTAAAATAGAAAAAATGATATTAGAAGCATTAAGTAAAAATGAATATATAAATTATGAACTTATAATTTTTACTTATAAATATATGATTATTTTAAATAAGGAAAATGTATTTGATTATTATAATAGAATAATTAGTACATTGAATATATTAAGAAACATGGATGATGTATCTATAAATAAAGCTTTAGAAGAAGTGTATTACATATTATTAGAATTACTTCAAGAACATGAATTTGATATAATTATTAAAATAGCTAATTTGACAGAAAGTTTTATTAATAATACTATAAGTGTAATGAGTTCTAAAATTAAAGAGGATATAGTAGCTATATATACAATTATTTCTATTGCATGTATTAAAGGGGAAGATAACAATAAATTCAAGTATTATTCAGAATTGGCTAACACTATAAATCCATTGTTATATCAAGTAATTTATTCTAATTTTATTTATATATAAAGGAATAAGTTATTAATAAATAATTATGGATTTTAAAGATAGTTTATCGCCTCTACCATAAATCCATGAAAACTCATATCAAAGAGATATGAGTTTTTTGTTTGTACGGTATAATATGTTAAATAAATTAAACGAAAATAAATGATTTTATCAATATATTGTTTAAGAACATATAGTTATAGAGAGTTTGTAATATGAATAAAGATATAATTTTCAATTTTTGCAAGGTAATAATAAAAAATATAATTATATATTACTTAATTTATATTTATAAATACAGTAAAAAACTAATGCAATAAATGCTAGTCTAAAGATAAACAAATTAAAATAATGATTATGGGAGGAGTTATGAAAAAGTATTGGGAAGAATTTAAAAATCTATACAATATTACTAGCATAATAAAATATTCACTAATAATATCAATGACATTGCTAGTGATAGATTGTTATAATTTACCAACCGAAGTTATATCATCTAGTTTCAATAAGTATCTATTATTTTTGGGGATATTATTTATTATAGTAAATTTATTTGAGATTCATGTGTTTAGTTCTTTGAAAATAAAAATAGTAAATGACTTAGATGCCATTATAATATGCTCAATGAGCGCAGATATTATATATATAATTATTTCTTATCTAATGGGAAATGTGTTTAATTACAGAGGATACATAGGATTAACATTCTTTTTAGCTTGCATATTTATGATAATTTATCGATTAAATCAACTAAAAGAAGCAAATAACACTAATGATAATATATCTAGAGTATATACGTTGAAAGATTTATACAATGGAAATATTGATGATATTAATGAGCTCGTATTTATAAATGAGGAAGATATAGATTATGATTTACTAAATAGAGGCATTATTATTGAAGATTTATACAATACAATAACACAGTATAGCCCTAAGCGAAAATTTGTAATAAGTTTAGAGGGAAGATGGGGAAGTGGAAAAACAACTATATTAAATATATTAAAAAAGACTATAAGAGAGAAAAATGAAGATATTATTGTAATTGATGATTTTGATCCATGGTCATATAACGACCAAGGAAGTATGTTTAGAGGTATGTTTGATATATTATTAAGTGAATCTGGTATAAAATATAGTATATCTAGGTCAAAGGAAATTGTAGACAATTTATATAATGCTTTGTTTAATGACAGCAATAAAAAGAAAATTAAAGCATTAGGTATATATAATACAGATAATCTAAAACAAGTAAAGAAGATAAAAGCAATGATTAATAAATATCTAGAAGTTAATAATAAAAGAGTTGTTTTTATAATAGATAACATAGATAGAATAGAGAAAGAAAATATAACCTTATTATTTAAACTTGTTAATAATATATTAGATTTAGAGTATGTTACGTACATATTATCATTTGATAATGAACAAATAAAAAAGATTATGGAAAATGATTTGACCATTGATTATGATTATTTAAAAAAGATAGTACAGCTTCAAGTAAAAGTACCTGAAATTGATTCAGATGTAAAATCAAGAGTTATAAATGTGTGTACAACTAGACTTTTAATTATGTATGGTGAAGATACTAAAACTTTAAGGAAATATGAAAATTTAAATAAGTTGCTTAATGAAGTGATTTTTGATATAAGAGATTTTAAGAGATTCATAAACTCAGTTTTAAGCTTTCACTATAAGAGTAAGAGATATTTAAATATAAATGAAATATTGATAATGGAATTAATAAAAATAAATAATAGAGAGCTATATGAATCTATATTGGAGAATAAGAAGTACTTTATATCTCATGATAAAGTTTTTGATAAAGAATTATTTATACTTCTAGATAAATCTAAGTTTAATGAAGAAGGAAAAAAATATTTTAAAAGTTTATTTTCAAGAAGTGAAAATAAAAGGTATTTGAATGTGCTAGCAGAAATTTTCCCTTATGTGAATAAATACAATCGTAATGAAGATTTAGAATATAATGGAGGGGTGATAATTCATAATGATGATGAATATGCAAAAATTATAAAAAGGAGAAGTATTTGTAGTGCTAAATTTTTCGAATTATATTTTACACATACTAAAAATGAATTTATAGTAATTAATGAGCTAGTGGAAATGTTTATTAAATTACTTAATAATAGTAATAGCGTAGAAAATATATTAGAATTACTAAAATCATCATTTAGTAATATACCTAATGGTGGAGAGAAAGTATTTGTAGATACCTTATACTTATATTTAGATGAGATAGATAAAAGAGTATTTCTTAATTTTTCTATAGCATTATTAGAAGGAATAGAAATAATACAGGATATACCACAGTTTTTTTATTCAAGTGCCAGAGAAAAAGTTTTAATAACTATATCAGAGTTATTATTAAGTATAGACGAAATAGAATTTGATTTTTTTATACAACGATTTAAAAATGATTTTAAAAGTATAAAATTTATAAGTTGTATCTATAATTATATGGGTAATAACGGAAAAAATTCCGATTATATTATAACGAATAGAAGAAATAAATTAGATGAAATTCGTAAACAGATTGCTAAATATATATATGATAATAATATTGATATATATAAAGAGTATTATTGTAGACATAATATATGGAGCTTATATCATATACTTAAGGACTTTGATATAGACTTGAAATTTTATGTATCAAAAATATTAAATAGTGAAAATGTATTTAGGTTTTTGTATGATGTAACTAGGGAAAGTGCAAGCAGTTTAGGATATTGTTATTCTATAGAAGAAGAAAATATATTAACATTAACTAGTATTGAAGTAGTAGATAAGGCGTTAGAGAAAAGAGTGGATATTAGCAAAGATGAAAAATTTCTTTTAGAAATATATAATTATTTTAAAGAAGGTAAAAAAGATTCGTGGGGAAATCCTGCTGGAATTTATCTTGATTCACCTAAAATTTTTAGTTTATAATTGATTTTAAATGTAGCGCTTCGTCTCCACCATAAAAACCCACGATATTTCTATCGTGGGTTTTTTTATTTAAATCTTACTAAATACTTTATGACAGTAGATTCCTATCTTTTGAGATATATATCCTAATACGTTTCCACAAAGTAGTGCTGGTACTACAGCTTGCCAGTTTCCGTTTAATCCAAAGGTTGAGAAGCAACCACAGAATGCTCCAGAGATAAATTCGAATTTTTTAAGCTTGGCTTGTATTACCATCATAAAAGAAAAAAAGGCTGTTAAAAAATAAGACCAATATTCATTTGGGAAAATAGATGATCCTTTTATAATAAGCAGGGCGTAAATAATTCCTGTTGCATTTGAGAAAAGAGATCTAAAAAGTCCTTTAGCCATTCCACCTGAGGAATAATAACTAGTCCAACCAACAAAGCCAGTCCAACTTACCATTCCAAATACTGCTGCCATCCATGCCCAAACTCCAGATAGTACACCAACACTGATAGCCACATATACAAGTACGTCCATAGAAAAATATCCTCCTCATTAGTATCTTATAAACTTAATCTTAATGTTTTGTATCGTACCTTAATATTTTATCCAAAAGTAAACCTTTAATCAACTTATTAATGTGTTAAAATATAAATAGTTTACAATAGATATTTTTAAAAGGAGACATAGATTGTGTCTTAGAGGATTTAGAAAGAGAAGTAGTCTTAAAGAGATTAAGAGATAAATAAAGAGTTAAAGGTAAATTTAAAATAATCTATATATATTTGAAAAAATAATTTTATTTATAGGACTAGTATTTTAATATTATCTGCAAAGGAGAGCTTATGGAAAATACATGGGAGAAAAAGTGGGTAGAGGATATTGAATATTTAAAAGAAGAGCTTAAGAAAAGGCATAAAAATCTATTTGCTTATACAGAGGAAGAAAGTTTTAATGAAAAGATAGAGAATTTAAAAAACATGGTTAATGAGTTAGATTATGAGGAGGTGAAGGTTGAAATATCAAGGGTTGTGGCTTCTTTAAGGGATGCTCATACTTCACTTATATTTCCTGCTAAAAGGTTTATTCCATTAAAGTTTTATTATTTTAATGATGGGGTATATATTATAAATACATGCAAAGGATATGAAAAGCTCTTATTTAAGAAGGTTTTAGCCCTTGGTGATATGAAGATAGAAGAGGTTTTAGAGGAACTTTCTAATATTATTTCCTTTGAAAATGAGTATTTCTTTAAGGCTCAAAGCATGAAATATATGCAAATAGCAGAGGTTTTATATGGGCTTTTAATAATTGATACCATGGACAAAGTAAAAATAACCTTAGATGAGGGAGAATATGAAGTTTCAACCTGTTCCTTTGAGGATTTAGTTTATACAAATAAACGACTTCCTATGTATGCTAAAAATGATTTTTCTAATCTTTGGTTTGAAGTTTTGGAGAGTGGAGAGTTATACATAAAATATAATAGCTGTAGGGAACAGGGAGAGGAAAGCATAGGGAAAAAGATTGAAAATATAATATGCCTAATTGAGAAGGAAAACATAGAAAGGGTAACTGTAGATTTAAGAAATAACTTAGGAGGAGATTCAACACTTTTTACTCCTTTAATAGATTATTTAAAGAACAGTGAAAAGATAAATAAAAAGGAAAATTTAAAAGTTCTAATAGGAAGAGAAACTTTTTCTTCAGCCCTTTTAAATGCTTATACCTTTAAAAATAGTACTAATGCAAAAATAATAGGGGAACCTAGTGGAGGAAAGCCTAATTGTTATGGGGAGATCTTAAGAATTACTCTTCCAAATAGTAAACTTGTAATTACTTATTCTACAAGATTTTATAAGCTTATAGAAGATGATTCAGTTATGGCTCTTTACCCAGAGGAGATTCTTTTAGAGTCTATAGAAGATTATATAAATGTATAATTTATCAATAAGACAACTAAAGGGGAGGAAAATAGTTAGAAGAAAAAAATTTTAACATATGTAACTATGCCAGAATGCATATTAAGCTAAAGTCACAAATAGTTTAGTATTATATAAATACACAATTTATTAAAGAAGCAGACTGTAATATTATTTAAAGTATAATTTTTTATAACAACATGAATATGTTATATAAATATATTCATGTGTTTTTTTATGGAAATTTGATTGTTATAAATTAAGATGATATAATTACCTAGGTAATTATTACTTAGGTAATTAAATGAAAGGAGGAATAAAATTGAATTTATATGGGCATAAAGTGAATCAACTAGCTAGAAATTTTACTAAGAAATTAAATGAGAAGATTGCTCCTCTTGGGCTATATTCATCACAGTGGGGTATTATATTATATTTACATGAAAAAAAACAGTGTACTCAAATTGAACTAAGCCAATATCTTGGAGTAGAGGCTCCAACAATTACTAGAACCTTAAGTAGAATGGAGGAAATGGGATTAGTTATTAGAACTGAGGGAAAGGATAAGCGTGAAAGAATTATAAATTTAACAGAAAAGTCTTATGAAATGTTTCCTAAATGGTTTGAAGAAGCTAAGAATATAGAGGTAGAGGCTATAAGTAATATTAATAAAGAAGAATTAGAGATTTTTAATAGTGTTTTAGAGAAAATGATGAATAACTTAGATTAAGAAACTTAAGTTTAATGGAAAATATAAATTAAAAAAGGAGTGTACATGGATAAAACTATAATAAAGCAATTATTTAAGATTAATAAAACTCCTTTTCCTTGGCAAAAAGCAATAAATGCTGGAATCTGTGCAGGATTTCCAGTGCTTATAGGAGTTTTAATAGGAAAAATTCCTTTGGGGTTATTAGGTGGAATAGGAAGTTTTTCATATTTATATGTTATAAATGAGCCTTATGCTCAGCGTGGTAAAAAAATATTTTTTGCAGCCCTTGGTATTAGCTTGTCAGTTGCCTTAGGAACTTTATTAGCTCCCTATCCAATACTTATTATATTAATGGTAGGTTTAATTGGAGGAATTGCAATTTTTATATTTGGTGTTTTAAAAATACCAGGACCTTCTTCAATGTTCTTTGTATTAAGTTTTTTAGTGTCAACAGGAATGCCTGTTAATCAGTCAGAAGCATTTATAAGATTTTTTGTTGTGCTTATGGGAGGGCTTTTCGCATGGTTAATGAGCATGAAGGGATATTTTTTAAATCCACATGATCCTGAAATAAAAGTTATTAAAAGACTTTATTTAACCTTAGCAGATTTTAGTGAAGCTATTGGAAATGAAGATATTAATGATATAAGAAATAAAACTGTAAATGCTTTAAGGGAAGCAGAGGAAATCCTTTTAACTGGATATATTCCATGGAAGAATTCATTCTTATTTAATAGATTATACCTTTTAAATGAAGAGGGTAATAAATTATTTTTAGAAATGCTTGAGTTGCATGTTAACAAAAATAAGAAGTTGCCAAAAGAATTTAGTAATATGATAAGAAGGTTAGCTATGGCAATTGACCTTAAGGATGGAGACAAGCTTAAGATAGATTCTTATGAAAACTTAGATATGGATTATAATAAGTTTTTACAAATAATTTATGATACTGAAGCTATCATTAATTTGCCATTAACATACATTGGAAGAAGCATTAAAATTTCAAAAACTTCATTAATGAGTAAGGTTAAAAGAGCGTGTAATAAAGATTCAATAGTATTTATTAATGCGATTAGATATGGATTTATTCTTTCTATATCAGCTATAATAGCCTTTAGTTTTCCTTTTTCAAGGCCCTACTGGATACCTTTATCCTGTGCTGCTGTCATGTCAGGTTCAACTATTATATCAACCTTTCATAAATCAATTCAAAGATCCTTTGGTACAATTATTGGAGTAATAATAGCTACTATTATTTTAAAAACAAATCCAAATGGTTTTATAATAGTTATAATTAATATGATTTTAACAGCTTTAACAGAGCTTTTTATTGTAAAAAATTATGCCATAGCAGTAATGTTTATTACGCCAAATGCTTTACTTATAGCAGAGACTTCAACACAAATACATAATATTACTTATTTTGCAACAGCACGTATTACTGATATAGTGGTAGGTTCTTTAATAGGTTTAATAGGTATTTATATTTTTGGACGACGCTCAGCTTCTAGTAGATTAAAGGATTTAATAGTAAAGTTAATACATAGTCAAAAGAATTTATTAGTTCTTCTATCAACTAATGATAAAGAAATTAACAATAAAAAGATAAAAGATATGAAAGAAAAAATGGGTGTAGACTTAATGAATCTTAAGGTGGCCTATAACACTGCCTTAGGGGAAGTTCCTCGTAATGAGGAAATGCTTGAAATGCTGTGGCCTGTATTCTTTTCCTTAGAGCATATTAGTTATTTACTTTCTAAGTATTGTGAGGCTAAGAAATGTTTAAGTTTATGTGATGAGGAATTAGCCCAATTATTACTTGTATTGGAAAAAATAGCAATATCTATTGAGCAAGGAATAGATATAAAACCTAAAAAGGTTCTCAATATAAAAGAAATATCTCAAATTTGCGAAGAATTTAATTCTATACAAAGGGCATTTTATATTAATTCTCATAAATAATACACTTTATTTATTATGTTCAACCTTAACTTTTTAATTAAAGTTTAAGTTAAGGTTGAATATTTTTTTGTAAAATTCTTTTTAATGTATAAAAATTCGTATTTGGATGTTCGAAACGTATTCATATGGCATAAATCAAAATAATTTTTGATTCTTCTTTTAATTTAAATATTATTAAGTCTTTACATATATTTAAAAGAAATTTATAATTGAAATGTTTATAAATGTGTCGAAAAGATGTACGAATTAATATTTTTTTAAAAAATAAAACTGAATAAGGATTTTTTTGGGAAATATTAAAAACAATCTACTAAAAGTGTATTTATTGTACCATATGCAAAAGATAATAATATTAAACTTATGGTATATAACAAGGAGGAGAAAATGAAATATATTATTGGAGTTGTAGGATTAATTGTTATTTTAGCACTTGCGTGGATTGGAAGTAGTGATAAGAAGAATATAAAATATAAACCTGTATTTTTAATGCTTATTTTACAATTCG
Source organism: Clostridium sp. 16K-1-R1 (assembly GCF_023921145.1). NCBI lineage: Bacteria > Bacillati > Bacillota > Clostridia > Eubacteriales > Clostridiaceae > Clostridium > Clostridium sp. 16K-1-R1. The sequence goes on along the minus strand of NZ_CP046515.1, from coordinate 1,735,787 downwards.
TATTAGGATTTATACTTTTAAATACTCAAGTAGGAAATTATTTAGTTGGAAGTATAGCAAATGGGTTTCAGGTTCTTCTAGATTGTGCTGGAGATGGAGTAAACTTTGTATTTGGTGGACTAGTTAATAATGATCAATTTTCATTCTTTATTAGTGTTCTTTTACCAATAATCTTTATTTCTGCCTTAATTGGTATTTTACAATACTTAAAAATACTTCCTTTTGTAATTAAATACATAGGCTTAGTTTTAAGTAAAATTAATGGCATGGGTAAATTAGAGTCTTACAATGCTGTAGCATCAGCTATACTTGGTCAATCAGAAGTATTTATTTCTGTAAAAAAAGAACTTGGTTTATTACCTAAACATAGATTATATACTTTATGTGCATCAGCAATGTCAACAGTATCTATGTCTATAGTTGGTTCTTACATGGTTTTATTACAGCCTAGATATGTTGTAACAGCAATTGTTCTTAATTTATTTGGTGGATTCATTATAGCATCAGTTATAAATCCATACTCTGTATCAGCAGAAGAGGATATTTTAGTAGTTGAGGATGAAAAGAAACAAACTTTCTTTGAAGTACTTGGTGAATATATCTTAGATGGATTTAAGGTAGCAGTTATAGTAGCAGCTATGTTAGTTGGATTTGTAGCAATCATTGCTGTAATAAACATGATCTTTAGATCAATCTTTGGAATGAGCTTCCAAGAGATACTAGGATATGTATTCTCACCTTTTGCATTCTTAATGGGTGTACCTTTAAATGAGTCAATACAAGCTGCCAGCGTAATGGCAACAAAGCTAGTATCTAATGAGTTTGTTGCAATGAATTTATTATCAAGTGGAACTTTAAATTTATCAGCAAGATCAATTGGTATTGTTTCAGTATTTTTAATTTCTTTTGCAAACTTCTCATCAATTGGAATTATTTCAGGAGCAGTAAAGGGGCTTAACCAAGAACAAGGAAATGTGGTTGCACGTTTCGGACTTAAACTACTATATGGTGCAACATTAGTAAGTATGTTAACAGCAACTATTGTTGGATTAATTATATAAATAAAAGAATTAAATTTGTTTAGTTTATATAGTACAATGTAATGAGAAATGAAAACAGCAATAATATTTAAAATATTATTGCTGTTTTTTTTATGTAGAAATATTTTTAAAAGTTTAAATTATTCTTTTTTTCTTGCTTTAATTTTAAAAGTACTATATTGAGATGGGATATAGTATTTGTTAAATAATATAGGAGGGGAATAATCATTAGCATATAATGTTTCTAAGACTAAATCGCATTGATTTCCTCCAACAAGCTTATATTTTGGATTTAAGGAGTTACCAGCAGAGGAATGCTTTATTTCTAATATAGAACTTTCTGATATTTCATAGGATTTATGTTCAAGAAAGTCTAGTAGCTCACTTTCATTATTTAAATCTATTTTAAGTTCTTTTACGGTTTCAACAGATATAAAGGTAAAAGCGTAGGCTAAAACTTTATTTTTGCTTTTATAATAACGTTCACAAGCAACCACTGCTGTGGAATCCTTTTCTAAAACCTGTTTAGTATAATCACTATCAAGTTCTAAGCGGAATACAAATTCAATATCTTGAATTTTTTCAGTATGACACTTGTATATAGGATTTCCTATTAACTCTAAGAAATCTCTTTTAGCACATTTTTCTGGAGATATTATAAAATTCCCTTTACCTCTTATATTTTTTACTAAACCGTCATCTTGTAGTAAAGCAAGTGCTTGACGCAAAGTCATTCGGCTAACCCCAAAGCTTTTTGCAAGTTCAGGCTCAGAGGGTAATTTTGAATTTAAAGGGTATTCCCCATCAATAATCATTTTATATAACTTATCATATACAGATGTATAGAGCAATTTTTTTGAAGTTTTAGTATCTTTTGTAGTGAGTTTCATCTTAACACCTTACTTATTTATAAAATTTATATTATATACAACCTTTAACAGAAATAGTATATCATAAATTTCTATTTATTTGAATTAATAGAGAATTATTTTTAAGTAGAGGTGATAAAAATATACAAGTTAAAATAAGGTAAATTATATATATTATAGGACAAAATATAAAAATAAGGGATAAAATAAAGCTTTATAAAGGGTATTGAAATTGAAATAAAGATATGATAGTATTAACTTGTCTAAAAAATAAGCAAAACTTAGACAAGTTTACTTACTGCTAAACAAGTTGATTTTAGTATGTTCTGTAAACGATTATTGAGGGAGGATGAAGTAAAAAGAGTAGACAAGTTTATAATGATTATTAGTAAGCTATTATTTAAGAAGCACAAATGAAAAAGAAAAGAGAGGATTTAAAATGGACATTTCACTTAATACTTTAGAAAATGTTGAAGAAGTAAAAATAAAAAAAGCGGTACCAGCTGTATTAGCTTTAATGATTTTTGCTTTAGTTATTGACAACTCATTTAAAATTATTTCACCAGATTTGGCTAAAGCTTTTAACATATCAGCTACTGCTGTTAGTTGGCAAGTAACTTTAGCTGGATTAGTTATTGGTATTGGAGCAGTTGTATACGCTTCTTTATCTGATTCAATAAGTGTTAGAACCTTATTGGTACTAGGAATTATATTAATATGTGTTGGTTCACTATTAGGATTTATTTTTCAGAAATCATTTTTAATTATTGTTATTTCAAGAATAATTCAGTCAGCTGGATTAGGAAGTGCAGAAACATTATATGTAATATTTATAGCAAAGTATTTTAAAGAGAGTGAACATAAAAAATACTTAGGATTTAGTACAAGTAGTTATGCTATTTCACAAGTAATTGGTACAATTACTGGAGGATACATATCAACATACTTAAGTTGGCAAGTACTATTTTTAATTCCATTATTAACTTTAGTAATATTACCTTTTATATTAAAATATATTCCTAAGGAAAAGAATAAAGCTGGTAATGTGGATTATATAGGATTTATATTAGTTGCAACAGTTGCAGCAACATTAATGATCTTTGTTTCAGGATTCCAATGGGGAGTTTTAATAGGATTTATAGTTGCACTTGCATTATTCCTTATATACATAAGTAAAAATGAAAATGCTTTTATAAGCATTAAGTTTTTCACAAATAGAAACTTTATATCAGTATTACTTGTAGCCTTTGTTATATACAGTGTACAACTTGCATTTATATTTATGTTCCCATTCTTAGTTGAATCTATATACAATTATAGATTAGACCAAATTTCATTACTTTTAGTTCCTTCATATGTTTTAGCTGCTACTGTAGGAGCTTTATCAGGAAAGGTTTCTAAGAAAATAGGAAGTAAGCAATGTATTCAAATGGCTATAGTAGGTATAATAGTGAGTCTTATTATAGGAGCTTTATTTGTAAAAACATCAGTTTTAGTATTTATTTTTGTAATGATACTATTCTCAAGTTCTTTTGCTTTAATGTATGCACCTATGATTGATACATTAACAAGAACAATACCTAAGGAAAAAACAGGAACTGCTATTGGTTTCTATAATTTCTGTTTAAATATAGCTACTTCAATAGGAATAACATATGTAGCAATATTTATGGAAACTAAGTATTTAGGAAAGAACTTTACTGGACTTTTCAGTGATTTAGTAGCTATACAATATAGTAATGTTTTAATAGTATTAGCAGTTATATCTTTAGTAGCACTTGTATTATACTGGACTTTAATCGGAAGAAGAGAGAAAAAGGACATATAAATAAAACTTTAAAATTTTATAAAGAATAGTTTTAAAAAACTAAGTGTTAAAGAGCCTATAGGGTGGTCCATTTAAAAGACTATCTTATAGGTTTTTTGTTTATAAAATTTTAGTGGATTATAAATCTATTAAGTTTTTGGATAAATTATTAAAAAAAATGCTTATTTATATTAAATTTATTATAAAGACTATAAAATTAAAAGAAATTATGATATTATAACTTTAAAAAAATGGGCAAAATTAGAGAAATCTAATGACGCAAAGCTATAGGGACTAAGGTTTATAACTATGTCAGCCAGTTGCCAAAGAGTGCATTAAGCTTTTTGTTTTATATTAATTAAGGAGGAGGGTGTAGGTTAAAAATTTAAAATTTATTTTGTACAAGCTTATATTAAATTGTAAGTAGAAATGCACTTCTGAGGGAAAAGTCAATCAGGAGGAGAGAAAAAATGAATAAGAGAAAAATAGCAGCTATAATTTTAGCTACGATGATTACAAATCTTTCTGCTACAACAATTGATGTTTTAGCACAGGAATTAAACACTAAAAACAATTCTAAGGTAGAAGTTAGTCATGATGATGAATCACATCAAGCAAGGGTAAGTAAGTTTGATTTATATAATAGTGATAAATTAGACGCTTATAATCAAGAATTTCAAATTAGCAGATCAAATATAAAATCCATAACTAATAATGGTGGAAAGTATAATAGTTCCACTATTGATAAAGCCATAGATGGCAATCTAGAAACTCATTGGGAAACAGGAAAACCTAATGATTCAAATTTCACAAACGAAGTAGTAGTTACATTTAATGAAATAACTAATATAGATAGAATTGTATATTCTGCAAGAAGAGACTCTGCAAGGGGAAAAGGCTTTGCAAAAGAATTTGAAATATATGCTTCTCTTAAAGATGAGGGAGATGATTTTAATTTAGTAAGCATTGGAGAATATACAGAATCAACTAGGGATTTAGTTGAAATAAAGTTTAATCCAACTGATTTTAAAAGATTAAAGTTTAAATTTAAAAAGGCTGACCAGAATTGGGCTTCAGCAGCAGAATTTATGTTTTATAAAGAAGATAAATTAAATGAAAAGTTTAATGGATTATTTACAGATTCTAGTATGAATAAAGTATCTGAGGAATTTAATACATTAGAGAAATTAAATGCTTTTGAGAATGAATTAAAAGATCATCCAATGTATGATTTATACAAGGAAGGACTAAATAATGCTAGAGCTATTTTAACAGAAACTTCTGAGAATCCTACTAAGGCAACTTTAGGACAAATAACATATAATCTTAATGATGATTATAATAATCAATATAGAATGCCTTATACAAACATAAAATCAATAAAAAATAATGGAAGACATTATTCTGCTCAAAATATTGAAAAAGCTATTGATAATGATGTAAATACTTATTGGGAAACAGGAACATTAAATAGTTCTTCATTTAACAATGAAGTTGAGGTTGAGTTTAATGATTTAGTAACTTTAGACAGAATAGTTTATGGTTCTAGACAAAGTGACTTAAAGGGCTTTGCTGAAGAGGTTTATATATATGCTTCTAGAACAAGTAAAGGGGATACATATAAGTTAGTTGCTACAGGGGCTCATGAAGCTACTAAGGGATTAGTGGAAGCTAAATTTGAGCCTACAGAATTTAAAAGAGTTAAGTTTAAATTTAAGAAGTCTAAGCAAAATTCTGCAACTTTAAATGAATTAATGTTTTATAAACCAGATGAAGTTTATTCTTCAATACCTAAGCTTTTCACAGATGGTACTATGAGTGAACTTAGTGAAGAGTTTAATAGTTTAGAAAAAATAAATGCCTTTAAAGAAAAAGCTAAAAATCATCCATTATATAATGACTTTAACGAAACTATAGAATTAGCGGAATCATTAATTTCTAATCCAAGAAAAGAGGATGTACTTGAATTAGAAATGAGAGGAGATTCTATAAGTGAAGCTAAAAAGAGAAAGGTATGGAATTTCCAAGACTGGCAAATAACGGGACTATCTGCTAGAGCTGGAGATAAAATAACTGTATATGTGGATGTAGTAGAAGGTGATCCTACTCCAACATTATTATATAAACAATCTTTAACTCAACATGGTGGAGCAACAAGCTTCCAATTAAAGCCTGGTAAAAATGAAATAACTATACCAGAAATAAATTATGAATCTAATGGAATACCTAAGGATGTTATTCAAGGGGGAGATTTATTCTTCACTAATTACAAAAGTGATAGTCAAAAGAGAGCACCAAAGGTAAGAATAGAAGGTGCAAGCAAATATCCTGTATTTATTCTAGGAAAATCAGATGAAAATGAAGTAATGAAAGAGTTAGAAGCCTATGTTGAAAAAATTAAAGCAGAACCTAAGACTACTCCAAATATTTTTGCAGTAAGTTCTAACAAGTCATTAGAATTTGTACAAGCTACCTATGCTTTAGATTGGTATAAGAAAAACAACAAAACTCCAAAGTACACAGCGGAGCAATGGGATCAATATATAGCTGATGCTATGGGATTCTGGGGATTTGATAACTCAAAAGATGTTAATTCAGATTTTAATTTTAGAATAATGCCTATGGTTAAAAACCTTAGTGGTGGAGCATTCATGAATGCTGGAAATGGTGTTATAGGTATAAGACCTGGAAATCAGGATGCAATACTTGCAGCTAATAAAGGATGGGGTGTTGCTCATGAACTTGGACATAACTTTGATACAGGCGGAAGAACCATAGTAGAAGTAACAAATAATATGATGCCATTATTCTTTGAGTCTAAATATAAAACTAAAACAAGAATAACTGACCAAAACATATGGGAAAACAATACTTACCCTAAAGTTGGCTTAGATGATTATTCTAATAATGAGTTATATAATAAGGCTGATAGTACTCATTTAGCTCAGTTAGCGCCATTATGGCAATTATATTTATATGATAATACTTTCTATGGAAAGTTTGAAAGACAGTTTAGAGAAAGAGATTTTGGAAATAAAAATAGAGAAGATATATATAAATCTTGGGTTGTGGCAGCGTCAGATGCTATGGAGTTAGATTTAACTGAGTTCTTTGCAAGACATGGTATTCGTGTTGATGATAAGGTTAAGGAGGATTTAGCTAAGTATCCAAAGCCTGATAAAAAGATCTATTACTTAAATGATTTAGCAATGAATTATAAAGGTGATGGATTTACGGATAATGCAAAGGTATCTGTAAGTACAAGTGGTTCAAATGGTAATATAAAACTTTCATTCTCAGTAGATGATGAAAATAAAGATAATATACTTGGATATGAAATACGCAGAGATGGAAAGTATGTAGGATTTACTTCTAATGATAGCTTTGTTGATACTAAATCTAATTTAGATGAGGATGGTGTATATGTAGTAACACCATATGATAGAAAGTTAAATACCTTAAATCCAATAGAGGTAAATGCATTGCAACCAACTTTATCTGTAAACCCAGTGATTACACTAGCTTTAGGTGAGGAGTTTAATGAAGAAGAATATATTGTAGCTAAGGACATAAAAGGTAATTCTCTAAGTGAATCTGTAAAAGTTAAATCAAGTAATGTAAATACTTCTAAAGTTGGAGAATATGAAGTTTTATATAGTTTAGAAGATTCTAAAGGAAATGAATACACTAAAACTTCTAAGGTTAATGTTGTAAGTAGAAAAGAGTATATGAGTGATTTAACTCCTAAACAATCTTCAAATGGATGGGGAACTGTTAGAAAAGATAAGAGCATAAGTGGAGGAGTAATAGGTCTTACAAGAGATGGAGACTTTGTTGACTATAATAAGGGATTAGGTCTTCATTCAAATGCGGAGTATGTATATGATTTAGAAGGAAAAGATTATGACTACTTTGAATCTTATGTAGGTGTTGATAAAGCAATGTCATCTAGACCAGCCTCTTCAGTTATTTTTAAAGTTTTAGTTGACGGAGAAGAAAAGTTTAATAGTGGAGTAATGAGAAGTACAACACCTCAAAAATATGTTAAGGTGGATGTAAAAAACGCTAAGGAGCTAAAATTAATAGTAAATGATGCTGGAGATGGAGATAGTTCAGATCATGCAAGCTTTGGAGATGCTAAATTAGCTACTTTATCTTCAAAACCAATAATTAAAGGTGAAAATTTAGCTTATAATATGGATGAAAAAGTAGATTTAATGAAAGGAATAACTGCAACAGATATTGAAGATGGAAATATAACTTCTAAAATACAAATAAAATCTTCAGACTTTGTTGAAGGAAAGTCAGGAATATTTAAAGTTGTGTACTCAGTAACAGATAGTGATGGATTAACTTCTGAATGTTCAAGAACTATAGCAGTTACAGATAAAGAAACTCAATTATCTGATTTAAATTGGAAATCTGCAACTATAGGCTCAGGTTCTGTAAGAAAAGATAGAGCAGTAAGTGGAAATCAAATAAGATTATTAAATGAAGATAATTCTGTTCAAACCTTTGCTAAAGGAATAGGAACTCACTCATATTCAGAAATAGTTTATAATTCAGAAGGGTATGATATTTTTGACACTTGGGTAGGTATTGATAGACATGTTGCAGACAAAAAAGTTTCTAGTGTTAAGTTTAAAGTATATGTTGATGGAGAATTAAAGGCTGAAACAGATGTAATGAGAATTGATACTCCAAAGAAACGTTTAGTTGTAGATGTAAGAAACTCTAAAGAGATTAAATTAGTAGTAGATGTAGCTGATAATGGAAACACTTGGGATCATGCAGACTGGGCAGATGCTAAGTTTAGAAATTTAGCAGAGTATGATACAACAGAGTTAAATAAGGCACTAGAAGAGGCTAAAAAATTAGACTTAAATAATTACACAGAAGAAAGTTTTGAAGCTTTAAAAAATGCAATATCAAAGGGAGAAGAAGCCTTACTTTCTAAGGATAAAGAGACAATAAATTCTGCCCTTGAAGAGTTAAATAAGGCAATGGATTCTTTAGTAAAAGTAGATTTAAATGCTGTTATTAATATACCAGATAAATATTTGCTTAAGTCAATTCAAAATCAATTAAATAAAACTGGAGATATAACCTTAGGGGACATGTATAGTTTAACTACATTAACATTAAGCGGAGTTGAGGATTTATCAGGCTTAGAAAATGCTAAAAATTTAGAAACTTTAAATATGGATTATAATGAAGTTAAAGACTTAAGACCTTTATCAAAATTAAAGAAGCTTAATACATTAAATGCACAAGAGCAATTTATTGCAGCAGGAGAGTTAAAGCCTTCTAATGGTAAAGTTATAGGTGACTCAAAAGTATATAATAGAGAAGGAAAAAATGTAGCTAAAACTATTAGAGTTGTTGATAAAAATGGAAATACAATTCTAGAACAAGATGCTAAAGATGAATTTACAATAAACACCAAGGATTTATCATCAGGATTATATGGTGTTCATGTATTATTTGAAGATGAAGGTTTTAGTGGAGTAATGTTCTATTTATTTAACGTATAATAAATGGAAAAATATAAAGTTATTTTGCTTATGAATTAATTTTATAATATAAAAGAACTAACTTTTTAAAATAATTTTAATAAAATATATGTTTAGAGTAGAGTCTATAGAAATAGATTCTACTCTATATTTTTTGCTTATGATAAAATTTTAAGCTTAATATAAATTAAGAAGGAGTTTTTAATTTTATTTATAATTTTTAAATATTAAACTAAAAATAATAGAGTATCTAATAATAAATGTAATTTTTATAGGAGGTGATAAAAATGGGTAATAAAAATAGAAATAGTAAAAAGAAAATGGCATCTTTAGGTCTTAGAAAAGATGAAAATGGAGATTATAAGTATATTGACCCTAATGATACAACTTCAGAATTTGTTCCAGTAAGGAATCATGGAAGAAAGTCTTCTAATAACTAAATATATATTTATTAAAGAGTTTTTTATCATAAACCACACACCTTTACTTAAACTGGTGTGTGGTTATTTTATATTTAATGATTTTTAAAGGAAATATTATTATGTCTTCATTAAAATAATTTTTAATATGTTAAGTTATTTGTAATATATTGACATAAAAACATAAATATAGTAATATATTGTGGAAATAAATTATATTAAATATAAAAAGGGAAATAAGGGGGAAAAACAATGCGGAAAAAAGGTAACAAACTTATTGAATTTGTTAGTAAGATCATGGCTTTGGTTATGGCAGTGACTTTATTATCAAGCTTACCTGTACAAAATGTATTAGCTAATGACAGCAAAGAAACAAAGGGAGAAGAGTATGAAATCTATCCAATTCCTCAAAGTATAAAATATGATAATGGCACTGTAACTTTAGGGACTGATGCTAATGTTGTATTTGAAGAAGGAATTGATGAGGCAACAAAAAACAGACTATTAGAGGTTTTATCAATTAAGGGAATTAATTATGAAGAGAGCAATGAAATAAAAGAAGATAAGACAAACTTTCTAATAGGAATAAATAACTCAGAAGGAGTTGTAGACAAGTACTTTACAGATAATAATTTAGCAAATGATTCTCATTTTGAAAATCATGATGCCCATGTAGTATCAGTTAAGGGAAATGTAATAGCTGTATTAGGTAAAAATACTGATTCAGCATTTTATGGTATCACATCTTTAAAAGCAATATTTAATCAATTAGAAGGAAATGAATTAAAGGAATTATTAATTGAAGATTATTCAGATGGTCAATGGCGTGGTTTTATTGAAGGATATTATGGAATTCCTTGGAGCAATGAAAATCGTAAGGACTTAATGAAATTTGGTGGGGATTTTAAGATGAATTCATACATCTTTGCACCAAAGGATGATCAGTATCACAGTCTTAAGTGGAGAGAGCCATATCCTGCTGAGAAGTTAGCTGAAATAAAGGAAATGGTTGATGTTGGAATAGCAACAAAGAATAAATTCATATGGACAATACACCCATTCTTAAAAGATGGTATGAACTTTGGATCAGAAGAGAGTTATAAAGCTGATTTAGAAAAGATAATAGCTAAGTTTGAACAATTATATAGTGTGGGAGTACGTCAATTTGGTGTGCTTGCAGATGATGCTGAGGGAGAAGCTAATAATCAAGTAAAACTTATGGAAGACTTAGAAAAATGGCGTTTACAAAAAGGTGATGTATACGAATTTATATTTGTTCCTAAGGTTTATACAAAGGAATCAGCTGGTGGAGATGTTAATAATGAATACTTAAAAACTATTGGTACAATGCCAGAAACTATTGATATCATGTGGACTGGTGATGTAATACTTGGTTATGTAACTCAAGAGACATTTGAATTCTTTGAAGAAGCTGTAGGACGTCAAGCCTTTATGTGGTTAAACTGGCCAGTAAATGATATTAACAATAAACGTTTACTAATGGGTAAGGGTGAGATGTTAGATCCAACAGTTACAAACTTTAAGGGAATTGTAACAAATCCAATGCAAGAAGCTCAAGCTTCAAAGGTAGCTTTATTTGCTATAGCTGATTATGGATGGAATAGAGCAGATTTTGATATGGACAAGAGTTGGAAGGATTCTTTCAAATATATAGAGCCAGATGCAAGTGAAGAATTATATACCTTTGCAAAACACATGAGTGATCCAGCTCCAAACTGGCATGGATTATCTTTAGAAGAATCTGAAGAGTTAAGACCAGTAATTGAAGAGTTTACAAGAAAATTATGGGAAAAAGAATCTGTTTTAGATTACAGTAAGGTTATTTTAGATGAATACCAAGAGATTTTAGATGCAACTAATAATTTTGCAACTAAATCTAAGAATGAATTATTAAAGAGTGAAATTAAAGGATGGGTTGATTCTTTAAGAGATTTAGCAGAATCAACTATAGCATATATAAATTCAGCAGTAGCTTTTGAAAAAGGAAATTATGAGGAAGCTATGAAGTATTATGTTCTAGGAGAAGATGAGTACACTGCTTCAAGATCTCATAGAACACCTGTAATAAATGGACAATCTAGACCAGAACCAGGTACAAGACACTTAATACCATTTATTAAGGATTTATCTAAAATCATAGGAGATAATATTGACCAAGTTATAAATCCAGATACTACTAAGTTAACACTTCGTCCTTATACAAATATGTCACCTCTTTATTGGGGACATGTTCAAAATATAGCTGATGGAGATAATACTAGATATTCATGCATGTGGATTCGTAATTCAGCTAAAGAAGGAGACTATGTTGCTGTAGAATTAAATGAGGTAACTAAGGTTAATAGCATTACTTTTGAGCAAGGACAAGATGAAGGAGATGCATTTAACTATGGTAAATTCCAATATTCTATGGATGGTGAAAATTGGACTGATGTAGATGGGGTAGATTATGGACCAAAAATGCATAAGATTGTAGTTGAAGGTTTAGATATAACAGCAAAATATTTAAGATTTATTCCTACTAAAGAAATTTTAAATAACTGGATTGCTGTTAGAGAATTCTCTGTTAATAAAAAAGATGAAAATAATATGAAAGTTAATGCATATACAAATGTAGAAGCTTTAGCTAAGAATGAAGTAAGTATTTCAGAGGAAAAAGCTATACTTTTAGATTTAAATGATGTTACTTTATCAAAGGGAGAATATGTTGGAATTAAGTTAAATAAGCTTAGAGAAGTAACTAACATAGTTTCAGATTTCACAAATAATGATAATTTAACATTAGAAACATCAATTAATGGAGTTGAGTGGGTAGAAGCAAAAACTTTATCAGAAACTATAAATGCTCGCTATGTTCGTATTATAAATAATACAGATAAGGATGTAACTTTTAATTTAAATAAATTAGAAGCTGAATACTCTAATAATGATGTGAATTTTGATATTAGACCAACAGCAGAAGCAAAATTTGAGCCTAAGAATTTAATTGACGGAAAATTAAATACAGCCTTTAAACCACTAGAAAGTGCACCTAAATCTGGCCAATTAACTTATAGAATTTCTGACAAAACAGATATTAAGAAGTTTACAATAGTACAAAATCCAAATACAATTTCTAATGCAATTGTATCTGTAAGAAATGAAAATGGATGGAAAGAGATAGGAAGTTTAGGAAAGAGCTTTAATGAGTTTAATACAGAAGCTTTTGAAAATGTCTTTGAAATAAAGGTAGAGTGGGATGGATTTGCACCTACTATTTATGAAATAGGACTTTCAACAATTAAAGAAGAGGTTCAAGTAGATAAGTCTAAATTAGAAGAAGCTATTAAGGAAGTAGAAAAGCTTAAAGAGGAAGATTATACAAAGGACTCTTGGAGTAACTTAATAGAAAAGTTAAATTTAGCTAAAGAGGTATTATCTAAGGAAGATGCTACTCAAGATGAGGTAGATAATGCTATAAAAGCTTTAAATGAAGCAATTTCTGGATTAGTAAAAAAAGATGAGACTGAAGGACCAGTAGATCCAGACAAACCAGAAGGACCAGTTGATCCAGAAAAGCCAGTTGATCCTGAGAATCCAGATAATATAGAGAAACCTGAAAATCCTGAAGGTACAGATAAACCAGAAACTCCAGACAAACCAGAGGGTAATTTACCAAACACTGGAGGAGCTTCATCATCAATATTCTTACAATTAGGAGTAGTAATGATGGCTTCAGGAGCTTTTGTATTAAAAAGAAAGAAAAGATAATTTTCTTAAAAGTTAAAAGCCTTAGAAAATAGTTATATGAGAAGCTGCATAGATTTATAGGTCTATGCAGCTTTTTAGTTTAATTTTATTTATATAAATATTTTTATAGGTTTTTATATAAGTTTTATGATGAAATGTTAAATTTCAAAAAAATCAATATTATTTAATAATAAATGTAAAAAATTTGTATATGTGAAAGAATTATCATGGATTTTTTTAAGTTAAAATGGTATTATTATAAGCATGATAAAAATATTTTAATAGTAAAATACACCATGAAAATATAAAAAAAATCTAATTTTTATAGGTAGATTTAAGCAAAGTATTAATTCATTGAAACAATGAAATACTTAATTATAAGCATTTCTTCTTTATGTATTTAGAAAGTTCTAAAAACATTTTAAAAGTATAGTGATAATAAATTACTATATAAAGGTTAACTTAATTGACAGCTTTTTGTTTAGCCTGTCTTTTAAGATGAGTTTAAATATAATATGCGCAATAATTAGTTTAAATAGCATTATAACTTTTGTTTTATGTGGATATAGTATAATATTTGTGCATTTTATAGAAAATATAACAATAGAACATATCAATAGATATTTTTATCCCTTGATATGAATAAAGGAAAGGAGAGATTAGGTGTATGAAAAAGAAATTACCTAAGGAAGCTTATGGTGGTGTAAGCGGTAAAGATTATGTTCCTTATTTTACTGGTAAGTCAAAAAATGGAGTTAATCTTCCTGTACTAATAATAGGTATAGTATTAGCTATTGTTTTTGCTGCTTCTACTGCTTATTCAGGTATGAAGTCAGGATTAACTGTTGCTGCTGGTATACCTGGGGCTATTATAGGGTCAGTTTTTGTAGGAATATTTGCACGTAGTAAAGGTATTCTTGGAAAAAACATAACTCAAGGTATGGCAAGTGGAGGAGAATCTATAGCAAGTGGTATGATATTTGTATTACCAGCAATTATACTAATAGGAAGTGACTTTACTTTCTTAGAAGGTGTAGCTGCAGGTGTAGGAGGAGTTCTATTTGGTATAGGATGTCTATCATTAGTTTATAACTATCTAATAGTTGAGGAACATGGAAAACTTATGTATCCTGAGTCAATGGCAATATCTGAAACTCTTGTTGCTTCTGAAGGAAGTGAAGACTCAATTAAATTTATGGGGATTGGATTTGTTATAAGTGGTATCATAAATGTTTTAACAGGATCATTTTTAAACTTAATAAACAATACTGTTACATATTTAGGAAGCAAATTTTATAAGTGGAAGTTTTCTACTGAAGTAAACCCACTTTTACTTGGTATTGGATTTATAGTTGGATTAGAAGTATCCCTTACTATGTTTGCAGGATCTATACTTGCTAACTTTGGTATAGCTCCATTAATAGGATATTTCAGTGATATGGCAGAGAAGAGCATGCATTCATGGAATGACGCTTCAATGTTAATTCACCAAATGGACGTAAATGCAATATCAGGAAGTTACGTTAAGTACATAGGAGCAGGAATGATGCTTTGTGGAGGTATTATAGGTGCTATAAAACTTATACCAACTATAATAGTTTCAATAAAAGAAACCTTAAAAGCAAGTCCTGTTAACGAAGAAAATGCTGAGAAAAATAGCGGATCTATAATAATACTTTTAGTAGGAGCTGTATTAGCTTTTGTTATAGGATTCTTCATTTCTAATAGCATTGCAATGGCTATAACAGGAGCAGTTGTTTCAATAATCCTATCATTACTATTCGTAATAGTTGCAGGACGCTTAACTGGTACAATAGGAACATCAAACCTTCCTGTATCAGGTATGACAATAGCTTCATTAGTAATATTAACACTAGTATTCGTTATAATGGGATGGACTGGAAAAGCTGATAACAAAGCATTACTTTTATTTGCTACATTTATGGTTGTTTCAATCTCTGTAGCAGGTGGATATAGTCAATCTCAAAAGGTAACATATATAATTGGTGGAAGCAAAAAAGAAATGCAAAACTCTTTCATGATTGCAAGTATAGTTGGTGTTGTTGTTGTTACTGGAACAATATTAGTACTTTCTAGCCAATTATCAATCACTGGAGCAGATGCACCTTTTGCGTTACCACAAGCTAACTTAATGTCAACATTAACTTCAGGTATAATGGAAGGAAACTTACCTTGGCCTATGATAATTGTTGGAGTAGTTATGGCTTTATTCTTATACTTAGTAGACTTACCAATAATGACTGTTGCCATAGGATTCTATTTACCTATATCAACAACTTCTATAATTTTAGTAGGTGCATTAATACGTGTATTTATTGAAAAAATGAGCAAGAGTGATCATGAAAAAGAAGTTAAGGTTTCAAATGGAATAAGTTTATCTTCTGGTCTTGTTGCTGGAGGATCTATTGTGGGATTAATAGGAATAGTTCTACAAGTAACAGGAATAATAACACCTGGAACACCAACTGGTTTTGTAGCTAGCAATGGAATGGCAATAATAGTGCTTATTCTTTTAGTTTTAGCAACTACATTGCCTATTATGAAATCTAAGGTGAAACATTAAGGTGAAATATAATGGATAATGATGAACTTTTAAATATGCGATTTAAAATCTGTGATAATCTTCAGTATGAAGTTGATGAAAATAGAATAGTTACTATTTTAGAAAAACAAGACCATAAGATTCAAAGATTTTTTAGAAAATTGAAATTTAAGATTCCAATGTATAAAAGAACTTCTTTAGATGAATATGGTAGTGAAGTATTTTTACAAATCAATGGAACTAATACCGTTAAGGAATTTGGTGAAGCCTTAGAAGAGAGATTTGGTGAAAAAGTACATCCTCTTTATGAAAGATTATTAGTTTTTCTAAACCACATATATTTAAATTGCAAGTATATTGAAAAAGTAGAATAGATTTTATCTTGTAACCTACAAAAGTCTTTTTATAGATTTTTGTAGGTTATTTTAATTTTAGGATATATTTTAAGTGAATTGTAATTTTGAAAAGATTTAACTTAAGGGAGGTTTGAATTCTTAACTATAGTTATTATTTTTTTCTTAAATAAGGAAAGATATTTTAAGTTTATAACAAAGCATCCTTATAATCATATTTATTGTTTTTTAAGTTATGGAAGAAATATTTAATATTTTTAAAACTATGCACAGAAAATATTGACTAAGAATAAGTAGATGCTATAATAAACAAGATTTGATAATAATTATTAATAACAAATGAAATGATTATTCATCATAAGAAATATAGGACATTAGGAATAGGGACATTATTATGAAAAATCAATATGAACTAAAGAATGAAAAAATAGGGAGATTGCTTTTAAAATATTCACTACCAGCTATACTATCTATGATGGTAACTTCCTTATATAACACTGTAGATAGAGCTTTTATAGGATCTATTAAGGATATAGGAGCCCTTGCCATATCTGGCTTAGGAGTAACTATGCCCTTATTTACAATACTAGGTGCTTTCTGCGTAGCCATATCTGTAGGTGGAAGCACTAATATATCAATAAAGCTAGGGGAAGAAAAGAGGGAAGAAGCTGAAAGAATATTAGGAAATACTTTTATATTATCCATAGTTGTTGCTTTAATTATTATGATCTTTGGATTCTCCTTTTTAGAAAAAATACTATACTTTTTTGGAGCAAGTAAGGAAACTATTATATATGCAAAGGATTATATGAGGGTAATACTTATAGGGGCATGGTTTAACTTTCCTGGATTTGCTCTTAATAATGCAATAAGAGCTGAGGGAAATCCAAAGTTAGCTGGTAAAATCATGATAATAAGTTGTGTTTTAAACATAATTTTAGATCCAATATTTATATTCTTATTTCATATGGGAATTAAGGGAGCTGCCTTAGGAACTATAATTTGTCAATTCATAGTTTTTCTATGGACAATGTATTATTTTACCTTAGGAAAGTCAAACTTAAAGTTAAGGATTAAAGGAAAGATATTAAATAAGAATATTTTAAGGGCAATAATCTTAATTGCTTTAACTCCGTTTTTTATGGAGCTTGCAGCAGGATTTATACATTTAATAACAAATAGAGTGCTTAAGGATTATGGTGGAGATTTAGCTATAGGTGCAATGACTTCAATAACATCTATATATCTTTTGTTTTTGATGCCAGTCTTTGGACTGAGCCAAGGAATGCAAACCATAGTTGCATATAATTATGGAGCGAAGGAGTATAAACGTGCTAAAAAAACTCTATTAATGACTATAATAATTGCAACTTTAATTTTAACTCTAGGCCTTGTACTTATTAGAATTTATCCAAGGGAGTTTATTAATATATTTACAAAGGATAAGGAGTTAATAAATATAGCACTTAATGGGTTAAAAATATATACAATTGCCCTACCCACCTTAGGGGTTTCAATCTTAGGGGCAGTATATTTTCAGTCTATAGGAAATGTTAAAAAGTCAATTTTTTTAAGTTTATTAAGACAAGTTATACTATTTATACCTATTGTATTTATAATACCTAGAGTATATGGACTAAATGGAGTGTGGATTTCACAACCCTTAGCTGATATTTTAGCTACCCTGATAATACTTATATTTTTAATAAAAGAATTTTACATAAGAGATAAGAGTTATGCAATTTCCATAGAAGAAAGTGAATAGCTAATTAAAGAAATTTACATAAAAATACTTTAATTACTAAGTGGATAAGAAGAAAAAAGCCTGTTATAATATTTTCTAGAATCTTTAAAAAAAGGAGAAACAAATGAAGTATTATTTAGCACCAATGGAAGGGATTACTGGATTTATATATAGAAATTCTTATGAAAAGTTTTTTGGCGGAATTGATAAATACTTTGCCCCTTTTGTTGTTCCAAATAGTAGTAAAAGTCTTAAAACTAAGGAATTAAGAGATGTTTTGCCAGAGAATAATAAAGGAATAAACTTAGTTCCACAAATACTTACCAATGATTCAGAAGGGTTTATTTTAACAGCTAAAAAGCTTAAGGATTTAGGATATAATGAAATAAATTTAAACTTAGGATGTCCCTCTGGAACAGTTGTTGGTAAGAAAAGAGGGTCAGGTTTTTTAGCTCACAAGGAAGAACTTGATAAGTTTTTAGAAGAAATATTTAAAATAGATGACATAAAAATTTCAATAAAAACTAGATTAGGAATGGATAAGCCTGAGGAATTTTATGAACTTATAAAAATTTATAATAAGTATCCTATGGAGGAGCTTATTATTCATCCTAGAACAAGACAAGATTTTTATGGAAATAAACCTAATTTAGAGGTTTTTAAAGATGCAATTTCTTTAAGTAAGAATCCAGTTTGTTATAATGGAGATATTTTTACCTTAGAGGATCATAATAAATTGGTTGAAGAATTCAAAGAAGTGGATAAAATAATGTTAGGAAGAGGGGTCTTAGCTAACCCAGCCTTAATGAATGAAATTTTAAACAATGAGTTTATGGACAAAAAGGTATTAAAAGAGTTTCATGATGAAATATTTAGTAAGTACAGAGAAGTATTTAATGAAGATAGAAATGCAATGTTTAGAATGAAGGAGCTATGGGGATATATGATATATATGTTCTCAAATAATAAAAAATATGCTAAGAAAATAAAGAAAGCTCAGAAAGTAGTTGATTATAACCAAGCTGTTACAAGTCTATTTTTAGAACAGGATATACTTAAGGGAGCTGGATTATTTAGTAGTGAAGAGTAAATATAAGATATGTTTCTTTATATTTAATATATTTATTTTAAAATCTATCAGACTTTAGTTTTATTGTCTGGTAGATTTTTTATTATAGGAATAAGAATAGTATAGTAAAAAATAGTAAATTAGAAAGTGTGCTATAATTACATTTATTAGAGTAATTAGACTTTTAACTAATATAATGAAAATATGGAGAGAAATTATATGAATGAAGAAAAGATTATTAAGAAACTTTCAGGTTATGATGATTTTAAGTGTATAGCTGATAGCTGTAAATTCACTTGTTGTGAAGGATGGGATATTGATATAGATAAGGATACATATGAAAAATGGAAAAATAATAAAGAACATTCTAAATACCTTTTAAATAATGTAAAAGTGAGAGAAGTTAATGGGGAAAAATTATACTTTATAAACAAAGATACCTTTGAAGCGTGTTCTTTTTTAGATTGTAAGGGACTGTGTAATATAGTTAAGTGTAAAGGGGAAGAGTATTTATCTAAAACTTGTAGTACATTTCCAAGAATAAGTAATGAGTTTGAATATAGAAAAGAGCTTTCTTTATCATGTTCATGTCCAGAAGTTATGGAAATATTAGATAATATAGATAGTGAGATTATAATAAATCAATTGGAAAAAATAAATAAAGAAGATATACCATTAGAGCTTAAATTGAGGGATACTTTAATAAATATAATGTATGAAGAGGGATTTTCCTTAGAAGAAAAATTACTTTTAGGTTTTGAGATGTTGTTAAATATATTAGAAAATGAAAGTTATACTAGTGAAGATATTTTCTTAGATGAACTAGAAAAGTATAGTAACATAGAGTACATAAAAGAAGTGATTTATCTATATAATGAAATAAAAATAAATAAAGGTGAATCATTAGAGGAAGTAAACTCTCTGTTTTTAGATATTATAGAAAATTATAAGAGTATTTCTAATCTAAAGTGTGTACTAGAAAGAGTATCTGATTTTGCTGAAAATACTAATATAAATCTTTTAAGTGAAAAGTGGGAGAAATATAAAGAATCATTTAAAGAATTTGAAGATTTACTTAAAAAATGTATTATATCTAAGATATTTAGTAATTGTACAAGTGATGATATGGAAGATATGATAATTTCTTTCCAATTAATTATATTAGAATATTTATTAACAAGATATTCTGTATTTTTAAATTATTGTATTAATGATGAAAAAATACAAAGGGAAGAGATAAAGAATAATATTATTACTTTTTCAAGAGTTATTGAAAATAATAAAGATGCTGTTATAGAGTTCTTAAATGATGGCTTTGAGGAGATAATTTTAGAAATAGGTTATCTATGTTTTATAAGTTTGGTCTAAATTGTATTTTAAACTAAGAAGAGATTTAAAACTATGTATAAGTTTACATATATAAGTTAACAATAACTTAAAATTTTTTATTTAAATACCATATTTAAGACAATAATCATATTGAAAAATATATATGATTATTGTCTTTTTGTGTTTATATATGGATTTTATTTATTATTATAGGGATTTTCTATGGTTGTATAATATTCGTGATTTTTATTGGAATATGAATAAATTTTTAATTTGATTAATTTAAAGGTATTAAAATAATATAATTTACGAATATTATTTTATATTATATTGACAATATACGCAATAAAAAGTAGAATAAAATTAAATTATGTAGAAATTAAAAACAGTGAGTAAAGATACAGCACTTAGAGACGGAGGAAAAACATGAGGAAAATAAGCCAGTATTTATTATTTATACCCTGCATAGTATTAGTAGCATATTTTATGATAGTTCCATTAGTAGATGTAATAATTCCTACTTTCACTAATACAAATGGTGGTATGTTTAGTGCCTATAAAGAATTTTTCACAGATTCTTATATGATGTCAATATTTTGGAGAACCATTAAGATATCTTTAGTATCATCTATAATTTGCATGTTTATAGGTGTGCCAGTTTCTTATTACATATCAAGAGTTTCTAAAAAGGTGAGAGGTTTTCTTATAGCCTTAACAGTCTTTCCCATATTAACAAATTCAGTTGTTCGTTCATTTGCTTGGATGAGTATCTTAGGAAAAAATGGAATAATCAATAGTTTATTAATGAAGTTTAATTTAATACAAGAGCCATTATCACTACTATATACAGAAGGAGCTATTATAATAGGTACAATTTATATTTTCTTACCACTTATGATTATCTCCCTAGTAGGAGTTATGGAAAATATAGATAATGACTTATTAGAAGCAGCAGAAAGTTTAGGAGCTAATAGATTAAAAGCATTCTTTAAAGTTGTATTTCCACTTAGCTTACCAGGATTAATAGTTGGAACAGTTTTGGTATTTACAGGTTCCTTAACAGCTTACACAACACCTCAATTATTAGGAGGAAATAAAAATACGGTTTTAGCAACTTTAATATACCAAAAAACTATGACATTAGGTGATTGGCAAGGGGCCGCAGTTGTAGCAACAATAATGATTGTAGTCACTTTAATAGTAATAAAGGGGATTAACTTCCTAGCATCAAGATTAGATAAGAGAGGGGTTTCTTAAAGTGAAGAAGAGCAAAGTATTAACAACCTTCGTTGTTTTGGTTTATATATTTCTATTTGCACCGCTAGTAATTATTGCCATGACTAGTATAGGAACAGAAAATTATATAGCATTTCCTCCAAAAGGATTTAGTTTGCAATGGTTTATTACAGTATTTAAATCTGAGTCATTTATAAAAAGTATGGGGACAAGCTTCTTAATATCTACAGTATCTACATTATCAGCTTTGGTTATAGGAATGCCGGCGGCTTATGGATTAAGTAGATATAACTTCAAAGGAAAAGATATTCTTAAGAGTTTCTTCTTTTCGCCTTTAATAGTTCCTGGAATAGTAGTGGGATTCTCATTGTTTCAGTTTTTATTGGTAAAGATGAACTTATCAGTATATGCTAGTTTGTTTATTGGACATACTCTAATAATAATTCCTTACATCATAAGAGTTGTAGGATCAAGTTTAGAGGGGTTTGATTATTCCATAGAGGAAGCAGCTATGAGCTTAGGATGTAAAAAATCACAAACTTTCTTTAAAGTAGTTTTACCAAATATAACATCAGGGGTAATGGCAGCATTTATGTTGGCTTTTATAAATTCATTTAATAATGTTCCAGTATCTATATTTCTAACTGGACCAGGAGTAAGCACATTACCTACAACTATGATGAACTATGTTGAATATAATTATGATCCAACAGTATCAGCTTTATCAGTAATCTTAATGATATTAACTATTGGAATTATGTACATATTAGAAAAAACATTAGGATTAAATAATTTTGCAGGATAGAATTTAAGTTAAAAATTTATTTGGAGGATGAAAACATGGATTTAATAAACCTACAGAATATAAATGTTTCTTATGATAAGAAAAATAATATATTGGAAAATCTAAATTTAAAAGTTAAAAAAGGAGAATTAGTTTCTCTTTTAGGACCAAGTGGGTGTGGAAAGACAACAACATTAAGGGTTGTAGCTGGATTTATAGAACCAACAGCAGGAAAGTTTTTATTAGGAGATGAAGACTATACAAATATACCTGTTCATAATAGAAACTTTGGATTAGTCTTTCAAAGCTATGCATTGTTTCCTCACTTAACAGTAGAAGAAAATGTAGCCTTTGGATTAAAGATGAAAAAGATGAGCAAAGAAGAAATAAGAAAAAAGGTTGATGATATATTAAAAGTTGTTGATATGAGTCATTTAGCAAAGAGGTATCCAAAGGAATTATCTGGAGGACAAAGACAAAGGGTTGCCATAGCAAGAGCCTTAGTAATAGAGCCAAGTCTTTTATTACTAGATGAACCTTTAAGCAACTTAGATGCTAAATTAAGATTAAAAATGAGAGTTGAAATAAGAAAACTTCAACAAAAGCTTGGAATAACAACATTATTCGTAACTCATGACCAAGAAGAATGTTTTTCAATTTCAGATAAAGTAGCAGTTTTAAATAAAGGGGTAATAGAACAATTTGATACTCCAGAAAATATTTATTCAAATCCAGCAACAGAGTTTGTTGCAAGATTTGTAGGTTTTGAAAACTTTATAGATTTAATAAAGGTATCAGAAGATACATACAAAAATGAGAGTGGAATTAACTTAAAAGTTAACAAGGTTAAGGATAAGAATGAAGTAAAAGCAACTATAAGACCAGATGATATAAAGATTGTAAAAGAGGATTTAGAAAACACTGTAGATGGAGTTATAGAGGTTAGAACTTTCTTAGGAAAGGCATACCAATATGATATTAAAACAAAACTTGGGAATCTAATTGTAAATAGTGAAAATGACGGCATATATGAAAAGGGACAAAATATAAAACTTCAATTACCAGTGGATAAAATAGTAATTTTATAAAACTTAAATATAAAAAATATGTTTATAAAGGAGAATCTTATGAAAAAGAAAATTTTAGCAACCTTATTAACAGGATTAGTACTAGGGACATCTTTAGTTGGATGTGGAAAAACAGAAGGAGCAGAGGCAGGAAAAAAATTAGTAGTTTCAACTTGGGGATTAAATGAAGATGTATTAAAGGAGACAGTATTTGAACCATTTGCTAAAGAACATGGTGTGGAAATAGTTTTAGATATAGGTAATAACTCAGAAAGATTAACTAAGATAAAAAATAATCCTAACTCACAAATAGATATAACTTATTTAGCAGAATCTTTTGCAGAGCAAGGAGTAGAAGCAGGTATATTCGATAAATTAGATTATTCAAAGATTCCTAATGCAAGTGAGATGAATGAAAAGGCTAAATCTACAGTAGAGGCAGGATATGGACCAGCATATACATTAAATAGTATAGGAATAGTTGTAGATCCTTCAGCAGGAATTGAAATAAATTCTTGGGAAGATTTATGGAAACCAGAACTTAAAAATAAAATAGCTATACCAGATATTACAACAACTAATGGTCCAGCAATGGTAGAAATAGCAGCAGAAAAGGCAGGAGTAGATGTTAAAACTGATAATGGAGAAGCTGCATTTAAAGAATTAGAAGCTTTAAAACCAAATGTTGTTAAAACTTATAGTAAATCTTCAGATTTAGCTAATATGTTCTCAAATGGTGAAATAGTAGCTGCTGTAGCATCAGACTTTGCTTTTGGAACAATTTCAAAAGCTAAACCAGAGGTTATAAATGTAATACCTGAGTCAGGAACTTACTTAAACTTTAATACAATAAATATAAATAAAAATTCTAAAAATAAAGATTTAGCTTATGAATTTATTAACTATGCATTAAGCAAAGAAGTTCAGGAGAAAACTGCTAAAGCTTTAAATGAATCACCAGTTAATAAAGAAGTTAAATTAAATGGAGAAGAAACTAAAAACTTAACATATGGACCAGTGGTTGATAACGCTAAGGTAATTGACTTTAAGTTTGTTAATTCAGTAATGGATCAATGGGTTAATAACTGGAACAGAATAATGAACTAGTTTGCAGGTAGTGAAATGCAAGTAGAATTAATTATTAAAAATTTAAAGGTATATAATAGTTATTTTAAAAAATTCATAAAAGGTGATGTCTTAATAAATAAGGGGAAATTTCTTCATATAGGGAAAGGATATGAAGATAGATTATGGTCTGAAAATGTAATAGATGGGGAAGGAAAATATATAATTCCTGGATTAATAGATATACACATGCATATAGAGAGTTCTATGACTATTCCAAGGGAATTTTCTAAGGCTGCAATAAAACATGGGGTCACTACAGTAGTAGCTGATCCTCATGAAATTGCTAATGTTTTTGGAATAAGAGGTATAGAAGAATTTATTAAATTTAAGGGAAATCTAGATATATTTTATGGTATACCTAGCTCAGTACCTTCAACTTCAAGTTCACTAGAGACAACAGGGGAGAAAATAACTCACAATGAGGTAAAAAGATTATTAGAGTATGATAATATTATTTGTCTTGGAGAAGTAATGAACTTTAAAGACTTAATAGAAGATGATGATTCTAATATAAATAAAATAATAAATATAAGTAAAGAAAAAAATATACCTTTAGAAGGGCATTGTCCTAAAATACAAGGAGTAGATTTATCACTTTATATTTATAGAGGGGTTAATGGGGATCATACTCAGCAGTCAGTTGGATCCCTTCAAGAAAAAATTCAAAATGGTATGTTTATAGAGATGCAACATAAATCAATGACATTAGAGAATATAAAATTTTTGATTGAAAATAATTTATATGAGCATTTTGCATTAGTAACAGATGATGTAATGGCAGATAAATTAGTTAAGGGGCATCTTGATGAGATTTTAAAGGAAGCCGTAAAGCTTGGAATGTCTATAGAGAATGCAATATATGCATCTACATATACGCCAGCTAGAAGAATGAATCTTTTAGATAGAGGAACAATTGCACCTGGAAAGCTAGCAGATTTTATATTGTTAGATAGTATAGAAGATTTTAATATATATGAAGTTTATAAAAATGGGGAAATGGTTTTTAATAGAGATAAGGGGTTAAAAGAAGAGTTTTTTGAAGATAAAAGCAAATTAGATTATAGATTTTATAATAGTATAGAATTAAATAATATTACTAAAGAAAGTTTAGAGGTTAAAGTACCAAATAAGTATAAAAATAAAGTAAATTGTAGAACTATGAAAGTCTTAAAGAATACTACTTTTACAGAAGAGGGAGAAGTAACTTTAAATGTTTATAATAATATTTTACAATGGGAAAAGAGTAGCTGTGCATTAATTGCTGTTTTTGAGAGATATGGTAAAAATAATAATATATCTTTTGGATTAGTAGAAGGAGAAATTATAAAAGAGGGAGCAATAGCAACTACTTGGGCTCATGATCATCATAACCTTATGGTAATGGGAAGAAATATTAGTGATATGACTATAGCGGCTAATGAGGTTATAAATTCTAGGGGAGGATATGTAGTCTCAAAAAATAATGAAGTAATTGCTAAATTAGAGTTACCAATAGGTGGAATAATCAGTGATGAACCTATTGAAATCATAGGAGAAAAGCTAGGGGAAGTTAGGAGTGCCATGAGAGATTTAGGATATAATCATATGAATGAAATTATGTCATTTAGCACTTTATCTTTACCTGTTAGTCCTGCATTAAAGATAACAGATAAAGGGTTAATAGATGTTAAAAAAGGTAGTATTGTTTCTTTATTCAAATAAAGTCTATATTAAGTGATTATTGATTTTTATTTAGTTAGCTTTAACTTAATTACGCAAAGTAATATAAAAGGAAAGTAAGGGGATGTATCTTAGTAGATATAGCCTCTTATTTTTAGCTATATTTTAGGTGGATTTTGGAGGGGATAATATGAGTAAAATAGTAACTTTAATAAAAAATGTTACAGTTCTTACTATGAATGAACATAAAGAAATTATAGAAAATGGTTTAGTTGTTTTTGAAAAAAATAAAATAGTATATGTTGGAACTGATGTAAGGACAGAAGAAAAATTAAAAAGAAGTGGATATAAAGTTGAGGTAATAGATGGTGAAGAGGGAATATTAATGCCAGGTATGATAAACTGTCATACTCATGGGTCTATGGTTCCTTTTAGAAGTTTAGCTGACGATTGTAAGGATAGATTAAAGAGATATTTATTTCCCTTAGAACAAAGATTAGTTGATAAAGAATTGACTTATATAGGAGCAAAGTATGCTATAGCAGAAATGCTATTAGGTGGAGTAACTACCTTTTGTGATATGTATTATTTTGAAGATGAGGTAGCGAAAGCTGCTAAAGAATTAAATATGAGAGGAGTGCTTTGTGAGACAATAGTAGATTTTCCTTCGCCAGATTCAGAAAAGGCTTTTGGAGGGATAGATTATTCCATAAAATTTATAGAAAAATGGAAAAATGATGATTTGATAACTCCAGGAATAGCTCCTCATGCACCTTATACAAATACAGAGGAATCATTAAAGGAAGCATATAAAATTAGTAAAAAATATGATGTTCCTATAACTATGCATTTAGCAGAAATGGACTATGAGTTAGAGGAATATAAAAATAAATATAATCTTACTCCAGTTTCTTATTTAGATAAGCTTGGAGTTTTAGACTCTAATTTTATAGCGGCCCATGCAGTTTTAGTTAATGAAGAAGATATAGAAATTTTAAAGAAGAATAATGTTAATATATCTCATAATATAGGGGCAAATTCTAAAGGCGCTAAAGGAATAGCCCCAATATTAAAGATGAAAGAAAAAGGAATAAATATTGGACTTGGAACAGATGGTCCTATGAGTGGAAATACTTTAGATATATTAAGCCAGATGTCACAAGTGGGAAAAATTCATAAATTATTTAATAAAGATAGAACTTTACTACCATCAATAGATTTAATAGAAATGGGAACCATAGGTGGAGCTAAAGTTTTAGGAATTGATAAAGAAGTTGGATCTATAGAGGTTGGTAAAAAAGCTGATTTAACTTTAATAGAAACAAAATCAGTAAATATGCAACCTATATATGATTATTATGCAACAATAGTATATTCTGCTAATTCTAGTAATGTAGAATTAGTAGTTGTTGATGGTAAGATTGTTGTTAAGGATAAAAAATTAGTAAGTGCTAGCTTTTCTGAAGTAAGAAAAGATTTACTAGGTTTAACAGAGAAAATAAAGAAAATTTCTAAAGAACTTTAGGGTTTTATATAAGAATAAAGCTTAATTAAACTTAATAGAATAAAAACACATTGAGAAATTCAATGTGTTTTTTAGTTATAATTTTTATTATTTACTACTAAATAAATAATTTATAATGATAAATTATTTTGTAATAGTTAAAAAGTTTTTATGACTTTACCATGAATTTACTTGATGGTATTATTATACATATAAGTTAAAATAAGTAAAATAGCTTATATGTATATTTAATAAGGGGGGAAATTAATATGCAATCATTTAACAAAAGGGGGACAGCTTTAGGAGCAGCAATTGCATTTGCTTTAACCTTAGCACCTACCTTAGTAATGGCTGAAACAAGACAAATTCCTGAATCTGAAACAGTAAATGTTGGATTCATAAAAGATGGAGAGAGATCAACAATATTCAATCAAAACTGGAAGTTTTTTAAGGGAGATCCTTCTGGTGCTGAAGGGGTAGACTTTGATGATTCTTCATGGAGAGGACTAAACTTACCTCATGATTGGAGTATTGAAGGAGATTTTACTGTTGAAGGGGAAGCTGAAAGTGGATTCTTATTAGGAGGAACTGGATGGTATCGTAAAGCCTTTGTAGTTCCTGAAAAGTATAATGGTAAGGATTTTACATTAAACTTTGATGGAGTATATATGAATGCTGAAGTATATGTAAATGGTAAAAAGGTTGGTGACCATAATTATGGATACACTTCTTTTGCCTTTGATATTACTGAAGCTTTAATATGTGATGGACAAACTGAAAATATAATTGCTGTTAAGGTATCTAACCCAGTGCCAACTAGTAGATGGTATTCTGGAAGTGGAATTTATCGTGATGTAACTTTAAGTGTAACAGACTCTATTCATGTTGCCCATGCAGGAACAACAGTTACTACTCCAAAACTTGAAGAGCAAAAAGGTGGAGATGTAGATGTAACTATTGAGACTATAGTTGAAAACGAGTCCAAAGACAATTCTATGGTTACTGTAAAAAGTACAGTAGTAAATTCTAAGGGAGAAGAAGTTAGCGAGGCAGTAATAAATGAACAAAGTATAGGAGCTAATGAAAGTTATACTTTCAATCAAACTGCTATTGTAAATAATCCTGATTTATGGTCAGTTGATAATCCAAATATGTATAAGGTAAAAAGTGAAGTATTAGTAGATGGAAAGGTTATGGATACTTATTTTACTGATTTTGGATTTAGATATTATAATTTTGATAAAGATACTGGATTCTCTTTAAATGGAGAAAATATGAAATTAAAAGGTGTTTGTATGCACCATGACCAAGGAGCTTTAGGAGCAGCATCTTATTATCGTGCAGTAGAGCGTCAAATGGAGAAAATGAAGGAAATGGGAGTAAATGCAATCCGTGTTTCTCATAATCCTGCTAGTGAAATGTTATTAGAAATTTGTAATCGTTTAGGATTATTGGTTATTAATGAAGCCTTTGATACATGGACAAATCCAAAGAACGGAAATGTAAATGACTTTTCTAAGTATTTTAATGAAGTAATAGGAGAAGATAATGAAATTTTAAATGGTTCTCCAGAAATGACATGGGGAGAGTTTGAAGCTAGATCTATGGTTAAAAACTCTAAGAATAACCCATCTATAATAATGTGGTCAATAGGTAATGAGGTATTAGAAGGAATTAGTGGAAGTGCATCTAATTATACTAACGTAGCTCAAAATATAATTGATTGGATTAAGGATGAGGATGAAACAAGACATGTTACTATAGGAGATAATAGAACTAAAAATGGAGATAGAACAGCAGAGGCTATTTCAGAGGTGGTTGATGACAATGGTGGATTAGTTGGATTTAACTATGCAAATGAAGCACAGGTTGCACAGCAAAGAGCAAACCATCCAGATTGGACATTATATGCTTCTGAAACTAGTAGTGCAATACACACTAGAGGATATTATAAAACAAAGGGAATAGATTATAGTAATCATCGTATTTCAGAGTATGATAATAATCAAACAAGAGTTGGTTGGGGACATTCAGCTAGTGATGCTTGGAAGTTTGTAATCAAAAATGATTATAATGCTGGAGAATTTGTTTGGACAGGATTTGACTATATAGGAGAGCCTACTCCTTGGAATGGTACTGGTACAGGTACAGTTGGTGGAGGAAATGGAGCAGCTCCAAAATCAAGTTACTTTGGTATAGTTGATACTGCAGGATTTGAAAAAGATATTTATTATTTATATCAAAGTCAATGGAATGATGATGTAAATACATTACATGTACTTCCAACGTGGAACAGAGAAGATATAGTTATAGAAAATGGAAATGTTGAAGTAAACGTATTTACTGATGCTCACAAAGTTGAATTATATCTAAATGATGAAAAGATTGGGGAGCAAACTTCAACTGAGCATACAACTGATGCAGGATATAAATACTATACTTTTGGAAATGATTCATTGTATCCAGTATTTAATGTTCCTTATGAGGAGGGTACATTAACTGCTAAGGCATATGACAAAGAAGGAAATGAAATCACAAATACAGAGGGAAGAAATACAGTGAAAACAACTAGGGAGGCTTCAACTGTAAGATTAAGTGCAGATAGAGATACTATTGATTCAGATGGATATGATTTATCTTATATTACTGTAGATATTGTTGATGAAAATGGCAATATAGTTCAAAATGCAGATAATAGATTAAATTTTGAGTTAGAAGGAAATGGAAAAATTGTAGGTGTTGATAATGGAGATCAAACTGATACAGATTCTTATAAACCTACAAGTGATACAGAAGCTTCTAGAAAAGCATTAAGTGGTAAGGCCTTAGTAATAGTTCAATCAACTAAGGATGCTGGAAATATAAGATTAAATGTTTCAGGTGAGGGGTTACAATCTCAATCTATAGAAATTAATACTGTAAATAATGCTGGAGAAGATAAGTTCTTAGAATCTTATGAAATAGTTAAAGATTACTATGTTAATTTAAATGAAAAGCCAGAGTTACCAAGTACAGTAGAAGGAAGATATAGTGATGGAACAACTGAGACTTTTAATATTTCATGGAATGATTATGATGAATCACAATTAAATACTCCACAAGTATTTAAGATAAATGGTAAATTAGAGGGAACAGATGTGGCTGTAAATGTAAATGTCCATGTAATTGGTGATGTGGTTTCAATGGAAAATTACTCAACATTTACTTATGCTGGACAAACTCCTACACTTCCTAAAACTGTTAAAGGATATTTAGCAGATGGAAATGAAAGTGAAGAGTTTAAAGTGGATTGGAATTTAGAAGGCGTAGATTTCTCTGAGCCTAATACAACAGTTGAAGTTTTAGGAGAAGTAACCTTATTAGGTAAGACATATACTGTTACTTCAACAGTACGTGTAGTTGAGGCTTTAAAAGCTGCTGCCAACTTAGCTATAAATAATTCTTCTAACAAAGATATTCCTGCTTTAAGCCAAAGTTGCGTTTCTACAGCTGATAATTTAAATTCTATTAATAATGGAATAACTAATAATGGTACAGATACAAGAGAACGTTGGACAAACTGGAATGAAAGAGATTTAACTGTAAATGGTGAACCTAAAGGGGCATATGTTCAATTAGATTGGGAAAATAAATATAATATTGATAGATTAGATTTATGGGTATTTACTGATAATATTTATGGAAGAATTCCTAAGAAAGTAGAAATAAGTTATAAAAATGAGGCTGGTGAATATGAGGTAGTTACTCATTCAAATACAACAGAGGTATCATACCTTGCTGGAGAAACAACTTATTTCTTAGATAAAGTAATAAATACTGATAGTATTCGTGTTTATATGCAACAACCTGAAGTAGGTAAGTGTATTGGATTATCAGAGGTTGCAGTATATGAGTATGTACCACAAGTAAGTGCTAATGAAGGTAATAAATTATCTGAAATAAAATTAGATGGAGAAGTCTTAGAAGGATTTAATCCTGATACTAATGAATATACAGTTAATTTAAAAGAATTACCTAAAACTGTAGAAGCTTCAGGGGAAGAAAATATGGCTGTAACTATATTACCAGTTTATAATAATAAATCAATAATCATTGCTCGTTCAGAATCTGGTGCTAAAAACATCTATACTGTAAATTATGTATTAGAAGAATCTGAAGGGTCAGCAGATATTAATGAGGATGGTTCTATAAATGTAGGAGATTTATCAATAGTATCTAAATATCAAGGAGAGGTTATATCAGGAAATGCTTTAAGTGAAAAATCTGATATAAACAAAGATGGAGTAGTAGATAAAGCTGATATCCAAATAGTTATGGATAAGATCTTAGGAGAATAATCTTTTAAATAAAAAATAAGTTGTATAAAAGGGGCGTGTATCAAAATATAATAATAAAACTTACTTTGATACACGTCTATTTTTATTGATTTCTAAAGGGTGAAAACCTCTAAGTAGATTAACTACAAGGTTTTCATAGTTAATGAAATAAATTCTCTTGCAAAGTTATTTATGCCATTTTTCATTCTATTTGCTTCTGAGATAGTTAAATCTCTATCCTCCTTAGAAGCTGCTACTGCAGAGCCATAGGAATTTTCTCCTTTATTAGGTCTTTTTAGAGAGTAGATTAAATTTTCTATAGAATTTTTTAAGTTTGGAGCCTTTTCCATAAGATATTTGGCTTTGTTTATATCTCTTATACCTTCTTTTAATTTTTCTAATCTAGGAGTAGAGTAAAAGGTTTTATCTATACTATCCTTTTCTGCTGGATATATAAGAAAAGGGTCTCCAGGTTCCCAATATTTATAAGAAACATTTTCTAAAGGATTTTCAACCCAACCATCCCATGACCAACGTAAAAAGCCATTGGTGTTTTGGTATAAGGAGTACCACATAGTAAAAGCACCTTCAGAAGGATCACTTATGGTAAAACTACTTGGATAATCTCCAGTACAGGTGTATATTGTAGTTAATAATCCAAGTTCTTGTCTATGATTAGACATATTTTTCATATCATCAGAATTATGATTTATATGGGATAATCCAATTGATATATCATCTATTCTATCTAAGAAAGAGTAGTCATTTCCACTTTCATAGTCCATGGCAGAAGAAATTTTAAAATGCTCTTCATATTTATTTGTTATGCTTTCAATTAAATCAACAGAAGCTTTTAAATCATCCATACTTCTTTCATCCATTGAAATATAAGTTATGTTAAACCATCCTTTTTCTTCAAGATGAGACATAAATGAAGTTAAAAATTGTGTCCAAATGTTTATCCAAAGATCACTACCAGGGTTTGGATTTATGGCTTCTTCTTTATTAGTAGCTTCATTAAAGTACTGAATTCTATTATTCCAAGGGACAATACTATAACACTTTATTTGGCCAAAGCCCTTTTCAGGATCTAGAATTCCTAAGTCTATATTAAGTTGAATCCACTTATCAAAATGAGAGTAGTCAAATTCAAAGGTGCCATAGGAGTTTTTTCTCCACTTAATCATTGAAGGGTCACTATCATAAGATTGATGATTCCAAGCTTCATGAACTATAGTAGCTATAACACCACGTCCTCCCATATTTCTATACTCTTTAAGATTATCTCTTAAATATTTAAAATGCTTTTCTGTAAATAAATCTTCTTTGGATATTTTATAATACCTTGCTATGGTGTAAGGATGTTGCCAAAACTCAATTTGAGTATTTGTTTCCCTTGGAAGAGGTTGTACTAAGTTTAAAACTTCAAAGGAATAATCAAAAGTATAGGCTTTTTCTAATTCATCAGCAGTGACTTCAATAGAACCATTATAAATTCCAGGTTTTGCATTCCTAGGAATTTTTATATTAATCCAAGCAGAGGCTATTTTATTTTCTTCTATATTTAGTGAACCAGAATTATGAATAATATCTGGGAAAGGTTCAAGGGGAGCAGAAGGATTACTACGTCCTATGTTAGCTAAGGTTTCTTTAAGCCAAGAAATCTTAATATTATTTGAAGAGATTAAATCCCCATTTTCATTTATAAAGTCACTTGAAGAAAGGGTAACATTATCAATAGGAGAGGAGTTTGTCCACATAACAATTTTAGAATTAAGTTCATCTCCTATCCAAGCTACCTCAGTCAAAGTATTTAAGTTTAATTTTTTTATTTCATCATAATCCTTTTGAAGATAATGAAAGTCAGTAGAGCCAATAGAAGCACCAAGAATAGTATCTTTTTTCATAAAATAAACCTTCCTTCTTTTTCTAAAAATTAGTAATAAATACATTATAAGATAGAAGTTTTAAAAATAGAACATTTAAAAAAAGTCTATTGTTAAAAGGTTGAGTAAAGAAGAGATTTATATTACACAATTATATTATAATCTCATAATTTTCTGAATTTATCATATACATTATAAAGGTATAAATTAAAAGTAGTGTTTTAGAAAAATCTATTTTATGTAGAAACTTTAATTAGATTAATAGGGGGGAAAGAAGTGCAAGTTAATAAACTTTCAAAAAAATCATTATCTTTAACATTAGGGCTCAGTGTGGCTCTAACTAACACAGCACCATTATCAGTATTAGCAAATGGAGCCAAGGTAGAGGATGTTGTAGCTAGTAAGAGCCAAGATAAAATCACTATTGGAAACGAGTACATTTCTAGAGAGTTTTCTATTGAAAACGGGAAGGTATTAACAAGTGAAATAGAAAATAGCAGAGCAAACACTACTTTAGTTCCACAATTAGGTTCAGAAGATTTTATTATAAATACAATACAAGAAAATTCTGATTTACCAGAAGTAGAAGCTAATTCTCCAAAGGAAGTTTTAGATAGAGCTAACTGGAATGCAACCCTTACAGCTAATAGTGGAACAGCATATCCAGCTACAGATATTGAAAAATTATTCGATGGAGATAAAAATACTTATATAGATAGTTATAATATAACAGGTTATCCAATATCATTAAAAATTGATTTAGGAGAAGTTAAAACAGTATCTTCATTTTCTTACCAAAAAAGACCTGGATTTACTGATGCTAATTATGGCAAAAATGGAACTATGGGACAGTACAAGCTTTATGTAAGTGAAGATGGAGAAAATTGGACAGAAGCTGGAGAAGGTGAGTTTACTAGAGAAGACTTTAACTTGCATCAAGAAGGTAACCTTCACAATGTTGGAGATGTTGTTTATGGTAATTTTGATAAAACTTATGAAACTAGATATATAAGAATAGATCAATTATCAGATGCATTAGGTAATACACAGGAGTTTTCAGGAGCAGAAATAAATTTATATTCAGATAAATATGAAAAAACAGAGGAACCAATAGTACCTAAAACTGCGATTAAATCAAGTGATTTAACAATAGATACTTCCTCTACAAAGATAGAAGATATTGAAAATGGGAAAAAGCTTACTATTTCATATGAGCCATATGATTTTAATGGAACTGAGTATAATATAGATATGGTTACTGTTCTTGAAAATGATGACCACTATATGAGATCTTTCCTTGAAATTAAAACTAATAATGAAAATGCAAAGATAGATTATATTGATTTAGATCACTTTATATTAGAAGATGGCATAAAGGATACTTTATGGTCCCATCCAGATTTAGAAGATGTAACTTCCATATTAATAGGAAAAAATGAATTGATGCTAGGGTAGCCTATTTATGCCAATGGTATGTTCTTTGGATCAGAATTCCCAGCTACAGATACTGATGTAGTGGATGATGGAATGCAAATTAGATATTATAGTGGTAAAAGTTTTGAAGAGTTAGAAAGAGATAATCAATTAACTACAGATGGAAAGTTTGTATCATGGCAAAATGTTGTGGGAGCTGCTAAGGGAGTAGATACAGATGTTGTTCAAACTGATTTCTTTGAATATATATCAGAAATAGCTACACCAACTGATTTTAGAAAGCAATATAATTCATGGTATGATAATATGCTTACAATAACTGATGAAAGTATTTCTAAATCTTTCTATGGAACAGAAAAAGGATTAACAGAAAATGGAGTGGAACCAATCGATTCTTATGTAGTAGACGATGGATGGCATAACTATAGAGATCCAGAATTTAACCCTAATATTTCAAAAGAACAAGCTGGAAATAGTATGAATAGAACTGGATTTTGGGAGTTTAATGATAAGTTTCCTAATGAGTTATATACATCTACAGAGTTAACAAGTAAATTTCAATCAAAATTTGGATTATGGCTTGGACCTCAAGGAGGATATAATTTCTATGGTGGTTTTGCAAGATACTTAGAAAAAATGGGAACTGGATATGCTCAAACTAATAATGGGGTAAATGTTTGTGTTGGTTCAGATAGGTATATTAAGAATTTAACAAGTCTTTTCTTGGATTACCAAAAGAGATTTGATATAGACTATTGGAAACTAGATGGATTTGCTCTTAGACCTTGTACAAGTGAAAATCATGATCACATGACTGGTGGACACAACAATATGTATTATACAACAGACCTATGGGAAAAGTGGACAGATGCTTGGGAAATAATGAGAGCTAGTAGAGCAGAAGAAGGAAAGGACCTATTTATAAATGCAACTTGTTATGTAAACTTAAGTCCATGGATTCTTCAATGGGTAAATACTGTATGGATACAAAATTCACAAGATACAGGAGAAGCTGGTACAGGTTCAAGACATCAACAAAAAATAACTTATAGAGATGCTGTTTATCATGATATTTATAAATCAAACCAAATACAATTCCCTGCAAAGAATATATATAACCATGAGCCAATATATGGTGTATCTGATGGAAGTTTTGCAACTACAGAGGATTTTAGAGATTTCTTATTTGCTAATGCAGTTCGTGGAACAGCATTCTGGGAATTATATTACTCACCATCAATAATGGATGATGAAAAATGGAAAGTTAATGCAGATGTTTTAGACTTTGTGGAAAATAATTTTAATGTTTTAGAAAAGGCTAAATTATTTGGACACAGAGCTACAGAGGGTGTTTATGGATATTCTGCATGGGATGGCAATGAAGGTATAGTTTCATTTAGAAATCCAACGGGAGAAACTAAAGAGTATACTTTAGATTTAACTGATATAGTAGGAGTTCCAAAGTCAGTATCAAATCTTAAAGGAAATCAAGTATTACCATATAAAGTTGGAGATATAGGATCAGTATCTTATGGAGATAGCATAACTGTAACTTTAGAGCCTTATGAAACTAGAATACTTCAATATGGAAAGGTAGATAATAAAGCTTGTGAAATAGTTTCTGCTAAGGTGACTGGAGAAAATGAAATAACTATTAAGTACAATGAGCGTGTTGAAAATGGAGAAGGAGTTTATTCAGTTGAAGGAAATGAAATTACTGAATCTAAATTATTAGATGATTATAGAACAGTTGTTATAAGTACTTCTAATAAACTTCAAGGAGAGGCTAAATTAAATATTAATGGAGAAAGAGATGCTCTTCAAAATCCACTTACAACAAGTTTAACAATTCCTGTTTATAATAATGGAAAAATTGTTTCAGTACAAAGTGGAGAGGAATTAATAGGGGGAGAAAATATAAATAAGAAGTATAATGGAAATTCAGACACATACTTCTTAGAAATGAATAAAGCTTATGAAGTTGATACAAATGAAAGCTTTAAAGGAAAAACTGACTTTGCAGTATCTATGGCTATTAATACTACATCATCTAATGTAAACTTATTAAGCCAAGAAGAGGAAATAAAGCTATCAATTGATGAAGAAGGATATGTAAACTTTAAAGTTAAGGATTTAAATCTTACTTCAAAGTCAGAAGTAACTACTGTTACAGAAAAGGCTCATGGAACTTTTGGAACTGACGCATATGTACCAACTTCAACTGAATCAACTTTTGTTGGTAAAGTAAATGATGGAAAATTACATCATATATCTGCAGTTAGAGAGGTTAACGGAGTTCTTAAAGTTTATATTGATGGTGAATTAATGAATTCTGCATATGATAAGTCATTAATAAATCAAGAGATAAATGGTGGAACAATTATGGTTTCTGATAATAACTTTACAGGAGTTATGGGAGATATTGAATTAAGAAATAGTTCAATATACTATGATGAAGCAAAAGAACTTTATAATTCTTATGAAGGGTCTGACATAATTGAGTATAGCAGAGAAAATTGGGCTACAAGTGCTTGTTCAGAAATGAACCCACCAAGTGGCAATGATGGTCCTGATTCATATGCTATTGATGGAAATGAATCTACTTTATGGCATACAAATTATGTTGGTGGAGATAATCATAGCGGAAATCACTGGCTTTCTGTAGAGTTTGGTGAAGAATTAGACTTTGATACAGTTAATGTATTATCTCGTGGAAAAGAAATAAATGGTTCAATTAAAGGATATAAGTTAGAGGCTAATATAAATGGAGAATGGACAGTTGTTAAAGAGGGAGAATTCACAGATGGAGTTAAGGAAAAAATAGAGTTAGATGAAGCTATAAAAGCAAGTGGAATTAAATTAACAGCCCTTTCTACATTTAATGGACAAAACTTTGCAGCTGTAAGAGAAATAAGTGTTACTAAGAAGGATAGAGAATCAACGGAGGATGAAATAAATGAGTTAAAAGCTTTAGTTAAGGAAATAAATAAAGAGGATTATACTAAAGCAACAGCTAATAGATATATTAATATAGCACAAAAAGTAAATGCTTTAGATAAGATTAATTTATCACAATTAGATAGATTAAGAAGTGATTTAAATAAAGCTTATGAAGGATTAGTAGAAGCTAGAGAATTAAATAAAACTTTAGTGGAAGCTGGTAAATTAATTAAGGAAGATTATACAATTGAAAGTTGGATAGTATTTGAAGAGGCATTAAATCATGCAAAAGACTTAAACAATGATATAGAAACTACTAAGGAAGGGGTAGATGAAGCTACAGTAAGATTAAAAGAAGCTATGAATTCTCTTGAGAAGGTTAATAATGAAGGAGAAATAGTTACTGGACCTGTTAATAATTTTGAGGCTTCAGAAATAGCTAAGAAGAACGTAACTGTTACTTGGAGTGCTCCAGAATCTACAAAGGGCTTAGAAGGATATGTTCTTTATAAAGATGGAAAAAAGGTAGCTGAAATAGGTGCAGAAGAAACATCATATAACTTTAAAGGATTAAACAGACATACAATTTATAATTTCAAGATTGCTGCTAAATATTCTAATGGAGAACTTTCAAAGAAGGAAAGTATAACTTTAAGAACTGCTAGATAATAAAGAGCAAGTGGCTGTATCAAGATAAAAATATAAAACTTATAGATAGGTTTTAAGAAGTAAGCATATTCCTTCTTTTTATACTATCTATAAGTTTTCTTATTTATATAGTCATCTTTACTTATTTTAAATAAAGATTATTTTTAAGTAAGAAATATTTTAAATAGCTAATAATTAATTAGGATTAGAAAATTTAAATTTTTCTTTTGATATTAGAATAGAGCCTAATTTGTAAGTTTTAAATTTAAAGAAAAATTTCTACTGTACAATATAGTAGTAAATTATTTTTATAAGTTAAGCTAAGTCTATTATAATATTTCTAATACTTCTACAGTATAGTTTCCACCAGGAGCTTCAACTTCTACTACATCTCCAACCTTTTTACCCATTAGGGCCTTTCCTAAATCAGATTCTATGCTTATACACATGTTTTCTAAATCTAAATCCATAGTTGTAACTAAAGTAACAACATCCTCATCATCATCTTCAACAAATTTAATTCTAGCTTTGCTGTTAAGACCTAGTGTAGATTTATCATTACTTTCTTCATCAACTATTATTGCTGTTGAAATCATAGTTAAAAGGTATTGTATTCTATTATCATTTTCTCTATAGTTTCTACAAGCTTCCTTATACTCAGCGTTTTCTGATCTATCACCATGGGCTGCTGCCTCAAGTTTCTCTTTCGCAATCTTTGCTCTAACAACAGACATTCTATAGTCTAATTCTTCTCTTAACTTTCTAACGTTTTCCTCTGTCAAATAATTGTTCATAATAAAATCTCCCTTAACTCTTAATTCTTTATTTTATCATTATACAACATTTACATAAATTTTAAAGGTGTTAATTAGGAAATAGGGTAGTATTTATAGACTTTTATATTTATCTACAGGAAAAATATAGCTTTTTATGCTTTAGTGACGGAGTTGTGACGGACTTGTGACGGATTTTGAGCCAGAGTTTTCTTAGTGATACCAAGGGTTTTGACGGAATTGACGGACTTTTTTTATTCCTATATAATAGGGAAAATAAAAAAATAGTATAAAAAAAAGACATTTATTAAATACCCTATATATAGTGAGTGAAAAATAGCAAAAGTCTGACAAGATATGTCTAAAGATAGTCATACCAAGGCTTTAGAGTATGACGGACTTTTTGAAAGTCCGTCACAAACTTGTGAAAGTCATTTAAAAAAACATTGAAAGTTCAATTTAGAGGTGAATAAGAGAGTTTAATACTATTATTTAATGGCTATAATTAACAATTTTGTTATACATTAAGGGAGAAATAGATATAAAATATGAGTAAAAGGAAGAGAGGTAAGAGGTAGAAAAATTTAAAAGATAGTTTTAAATGAAATATGAAAATAAGAAATAAAAAAGAAAAGGAAGAATATCATATGAAAAAGGGAATTGGGGTAACTATTTCAATTTTAAGTTTAGGAGTTTTTTTAGCTTTATCATTTTTTATTATTGCTAAGAAGGAAATAAAGGATTATAAAAACATAGGGATTGATCTTACTTATGATGAAAGGATTAAAGAACCTATTGAAGAACTCTTAGTTAAGTTTGTTGATTTTGATTATTCTAAAGAAGAGGTTAATTGTGAGGAGATAATTTCTAATAAGGAAGTTGCAGAGACATATAATTTAACTTTTAATGCTACACTTAAGTATAATTTAGAAAGTGAATTGAAGATGTCAAAGGTTTCTATAAAAAGTATTGTAAAAGAGCCTGATAATGAATATAGGGTAAAATTTCATAGGGAATTTGAGATAAAGTTTGACAAAAATAGTGATACCATATCAGGTGGAATGGATGATTATACAGCCTATATAGTTGAAAAGAATGGAGAGTTTTATATAGATAGAATTCTTAATGATGTTGATTTTAACCAGTTTAAAAATAGTAAGAGTAAAATAGCTAAATTATTTAAATCAGAGGAAGAGCTTTTTAATGAAGCAATGAAATCTGAAATAGAAGCTAGAAAGAATTATGAGGAATACAAGAAAGAGATATAAAACTTAAAATGTCAGATGATTATATTTAATTTTTAAAATTATTTATATTTTCTTGAATTTAATTTAAACTTTATTGACTTAAAATTTTAAATATGTAAATATATATGAGAATTTATATTTTTAAGGGGGAAAAAATGAAAAGTTTATTAAAGGAGAAAATTTCTATTTTTAAAGTTCCTATTATTTTATTTATAGGATGTTTATTAATGATATCTCTTAATAAAAGTATTTATAAAGAGAATAAAGAAGACTTTAAAGAAAAATACATAAAGACTGAGAGCGATTGTAATGCTTTAGAGTTAGAAAATAACAAGGCAAAGGAAAGAAAAGAGTCTTATATGGAACTTAAAAATAAATATGATGAGTTAAGCAAGGAATACTCTGATTATGAAGAAAATACTTCAAAGGATTTAGATAAAAAGATAGAAGAGCTAAAAAGAGAGATAGGAGAATAACTTAGTATGAAAAATGATTTAAAGAAATTATTTAAGAAGCTACCAGGAGTAAATGGAAAATACAAGAAAGTTATGACTGTATACTATGGATCTCTTATTTTATTCAGTATAGTTACTTTTTTTATTAAAGAAGATGGGAGCAATTTTTTATTAAGGGAATTTTTTATATTTTTAGTTTTACCATCCATAGCAATTGGTTTTAAAAATATGAAAAGATTTAGTAGAAATGAAAAGTTAAATTATATAGTTTATCCAGGGATATTTATAATTCTTATAAATTTTATTATTAATAGTGGTTTAAATAATAATAAAAATTTTCAAAGTGATGCTTTAAAAGAATTAGGAATAAATGAAAGTGAATATAAAGAAACAATAGAGAGATATGAAAATTTAAAGGTTGAATTAAATAATAATACTATTAATGAAGATCAGTATAAGTTAGAAGAAAATAATTATAAAAAGCTTGAAAGCTCTTATGAAAACTTAAAAGCTGAAACAGCTAAAAAAGAGGAAGTTTATAATGAGCTTTTAAAGAAGAAAGCTGAAAAAGAGGAGCAAGAAAAAATAGTCAAAGCTGAAGCAGAGAGAAAAGCTAAAGAAGAGGCAGAAAAGGCAAGGTTAAAGAGAGAAGAAGCAAAAAGAGAGTCTTCAAATAGTAGTAATTCAAGTAGTAAAAATAATCAATCAAATAATAAAAATAATGGAACATTTAAACCAAATGGGGGTACGGCTAGTCATGATCATAGAACAGGATATGATAGCAAAGGTAGTGATCCTAATAAGCCACAAGCCACTTCAGACTATGGGTATGTAGCTAGTGGAAACAGCTATGTTCATAAAACTCCAGATTGTAAATTTATAGGGGGGAAGGCAACAAGTAGAGTAAGTGTAAGTGCTAGTGGAAAGCATATTTGTAATTGTTGGCGTTATTAAAATATAATTATTATAGTAAGAGATATAGAAATTTTCTATATCTCTTAATTTTTTAGATATTTAAAAGGAAAACTTATTTAAAATAGAATTTTATGTTAAAAATTTCATATGTTTTAATTACATAAAATAATAAATATTGTATAATTATAGAATGTGGAGTAAGAAATGGTAATATACACTTCTTAGTTTATTTAAGATAGTTTAAAAGAATAGATTTATAAAAACATATATTGTTTTAGTGAGTGGGGGAAGAGTTACTTTGGATAGAGTTAAATCATGGGAGTATGATGATATTTATAATAAAGTTGCCATAAAGGATTTAGATAAATCCTCATTTAAGAGGGGAAGCCATATTCCAATAAAGGTTAGAAAGGTTTTTGAATGCGAAGATATTAAATATGGAGATAAGAAGAAAATAACTCTTATATATAAAGGTGAAGCCTTTGAAGCTCAAATAGAGGGGGAAATTAAAGGTGGAATACGAATGAATTGGTCAAAGTTAATACCTAAAATGAAGGAAGTTTTTAAAAATGAAATAAATGACTTTGAAGATTCTAAAGAGCTTAGTGTAAGAGTACCTAGATTGAAATTTACAAAGGAAACAGCCATAAAATATGATGTGGAAATGAAAACTAAATATAGTTATGATGTTCTTTGTGAATTAGAAAGGCTAGAAATAGACATTGAAAACAAAACCATAGAAGAAATAAATGAAGTTGGAGAAGTCATAGAGAGGGTTGTTAAGGCTAGAAAAAATCAAAACAAGTTTAGAGAAGCGCTATTTAAAAGAGAGAGTAAGTGCAAAATTTGTGGACTAGCTCATAAGGAGCTTTTAATAGCAAGCCATATAAAACCTTGGAGCAAAAGTACACCAGAGGAAAAGCTAAATCCCTTTAATGGATTCTTACTATGCCCCAATCATGATTCCTTATTCGATAAGCATTTAATAAGCTTTCAGGATAATGGAGAAATCATAATATCTAAAAGACTCTCAGAAAAAGAGCAGGAGCTATTAAACATAAATAAAGATATTGTGATTAATATTGAAGAGGAAAATAAGAAGTTTTTAAAGGAGCATAGAGATGTCTTTTATGAAATAGAGAAGGCATATATTATATATCAAAAGTTATATGTAGAAAATAAAGGAATATTTGTATATGGTGTTGAATTAAATACATAGATAAGTATAAGAGAATTGTTTGATATGATTTTGAGATTTAAAGGAGAGAGAGATTTGAAAGTAGGATTTTTATTTGGAGCTGGAGCGGAAGTAGGATATGGGTTACCTTCAGGTGGAAAATTTGCTTTAGAGATATTTAGACAAGATACAAGTGAATGTAAAGCAAATTTTAAGAAGCAAAGAGATGAGATAGATGGTTCAACATACTATGCAGCGAATTGGCTTCCTGATGATTATAAAAATAAAAGTGTTAGTTCTTTTGGTAAAACAGTATTTGAAACTATAATAAAAGATACTATAGAGCATAATAGAGATTACATAATAAACGAACTAAATAGATTTGATGAAATAGCTAAATATGAAGAAAATTTGTTGAAATCAAGTTATGGAAAATCATATTCTCAAATTATAAATGAAAAAATAGACACCACATTAAAAAATTGTAATATGAAGCAAGAAATTTCATTTATAGAATATTTTAAGGAAGGAAATAAAATATTTGAAAGTAACTATTTTTCTTCTTTATTAAAGTTATATAAAAGTAAAACTATAGAGAGTGGTTGTATTAGACTAGAATTAAGAAAAATAATTTTAGCTATATTTCAATTACAAATTGGAGCTTTAAGTGAAAGTTTAACTAGACAAATAAATGATGGAATATTCAAAGAGAAAGATGATGAAATAGACTTATTAGATGATATAGGAGATATAATTCAATTAAATTCACAATCTACAGGTTTATCTGGATTAGAATATGTAATGGAAAATAAAAAAAATGAATTAAATAATGATGAAGATTTAATTCTTGCTTTTGCAAGAAATGTAATAGAATCAATATATGCATCAGTACTAGATTATAAATCATTAATAGATTCTAATTGGCATTATTTGTACTGTCCAAAAGATGAGTGGGCTAAATTTTGTAAAATAAATATATTTTTATGTTCAGTAAGAGAATACATATTGAAGAAATTTGAAGAATCAAAAGAAATTAAAGAGAATGGATATTATCATGATTTACGAAAATATCTTAATGAAGATAAAATAGAAGTATCTACAATAGCAACTACAAACTATAATAAATTTATTAGTGATGTATTAGAAGAAGAGATTTGCTATTTAAATGGTTCAACTACTTTGTGGTATGATCCATATATAAATAGAATTGGATCAAAAGAAGAATT
Organism: Clostridium sp. 16K-1-R1; assembly: GCF_023921145.1. NCBI lineage: Bacteria > Bacillati > Bacillota > Clostridia > Eubacteriales > Clostridiaceae > Clostridium > Clostridium sp. 16K-1-R1. Next base: position 1,690,936 of record NZ_CP046515.1, on the reverse strand, counting down.
AGAAAAGAAAGAAAAACATTTTTTAGTACCTTTGATTTTTACACAAAGTGGGACAAAACCTATGACTTCGATAGAAATGTCAAAGAAATATGTAAATATGTATGATGACTTTAAGAATTCTGAAAAAATATGTGTGGTTGGTTTTGGGTTTAACAAAGATGATGAACATATAAATGGAATAATAAGAACATTAGTAGATATTGATAATAAAAAACTTGTTGTTGTTGAATTAGATAATAATATACCAGAATATAAGGTTAAAGAAAATATAGCTAATAAATTAAAGGTATTTAATGAAGAAAATATAGACGTAATATTAGTTGATAAATATAGAAACTCAGATGATGAGATTTGGTTAGAAAAATTATTGGAATAGTTAAGTAAAAGAAGCATTAAACTTATGTTTAATGCTTCTTTAATTTGAAATCCTTATTTATTAATATGTTGATTGAAAAAAGTTAAAAATATTCCAATTATAAGTTTTATTAATAATGGTCTTTCAATTAAATATTTATAAAGTATTTTAACTACATAACTATTGTTATATAAAATTGCTAACACAAAAAATGATATTTTTTTATTCATAAAATCAACTTTTCTGATTTGAAAAATATTTTATTCAAATTTTAATGGAATGAATATGATATGTATTGATAGCAATTAAACAATATTAATCTTATTTACCAAAATTAATATTATATTCATGTTTATAGAAATAGACTTATTGACCAGTATAATTTACTATAATAGAATTATATTGAACTTTAAAATAAATTTAATGGACACTAATAATTTTATGATACTAAAATTTATAATTATTACTGAAATAGATATTGGAGGAATAATCATGGCAACAGCTAATATAGGATTTGAAGAAACTCTTTGGAAATCAGCGGATAAACTTAGAGGAAGTATGGATTCATCAGAGTATAAGTATGTAGTTTTAGGACTTATATTTGTTAAGTATATTTCTGATAAGTTTGAGAGTAAGTATAGAGAGCTTGTAGAAGAGGGAGAAGGTTTTGAGGAAGATAGAGATGAATATGAATCAGAGAATATCTTCTGGGTTCCTAAGGAAGCAAGATGGGAACATATAAAAAATAATGCAAAGGATGAAAAAATAGGTCAAATTATTGATGATGCTATGATTTTAATAGAACATGAAAACCCTACTTTAAGAGGTGTTTTAGAGAAGAGATATGCAAGACCAGAGATTGATAAGAGAAGACTTGGTGAGCTTATTGATTTAATATCTACTATAAAGCTTCATGAAAATGGAGAAAAGGACCTTTTAGGAAGAGTATATGAGTATTTCTTGGGACAATTTGCCAGTGCAGAGGGCAAAAATGGGGGGGAATTCTATACTCCAACTTGTATTGTTAAAACTTTAGTAGAGATGATAGAGCCTTATAAAGGAAGAATATATGATCCTGCCTGTGGATCAGGTGGAATGTTTATTCAAAGTGAAAAGTTCGTTGAGGAGCATAAGGGAAAAATAGAGAATCTTTCTATATATGGACAGGAACTTAACTCAACAACTTGGAAGTTATGTAAGATGAACATTGCTATAAGAAACCTTGAAGGAAATATAGGACCACACCATGCTGATACTTTCCATAATGATTTACACAAAACATTAAAGGCAGATTTTATACTTGCAAATCCACCATTTAATATAAGTGACTGGGGAGGAGATAAGCTTGTAGATGATGCAAGATGGAAGTTTGGAATACCACCAGAAGGAAATGCCAACTTTGCATGGGTTCAGCATATGGTATATCACTTAGCACCAAATGGAACAGCAGCCATAGTACTTGCCAATGGTTCTCTAAGTTCAAACACATCAAATGAGGGAGAAATAAGAAAGAACTTATTAAACTCACATTTAGTTGATGCCATAGTAGCATTACCAGATAAACTTTTTTACTCAACAGGAATACCAGTATGTGCTTGGATACTTAATAGAAACAAAAAAGATAATCCAAAGTTTAGAAGTAGAGAAAATGAAGTTTTATTCATAGATGCTAGAAATCTTGGAGAAATGATAGACAGAAGACATAGAGAGCTTTCAAAGGAAGATATAAAGAAAATTTCAGAAACTTATCATAAATATAGAAATCTTGGAGAAGATGAAGAAGTTAAAGATGGAAAAGTAAATGAATATGAAGATATAAAAGGATTCTGTAAAATAGCAACACTAGATGAAATAAAAGAACAAGATTTCGTTCTAACTCCAGGAAGATATGTTGGAATAGAAGATGAAGAGGATGATGGAATTCCTTTTGAAGAGAAAATGGAAACTCTAACAAGTGAATTAGGAGAATTATTCAAAAAGTCAAGAAGCCTAGAGGAGGAAATAAGAAAAAATCTAGGAGGACTTGGATATGAGATTAGATAAATTGGAATGGACAAGAAAAATGTTAGGAGAGATTTTGGTTGCTAATTATGGTAAAAGCTTACCTAAAACCAAAAGAATTGCTGGTAATATAAATGTTTATGGATCTGGAGGAATAGTAGGATCTCACAATGAATATTTAGTAAAGGGACCTGGAATAATAATTGGAAGAAAAGGTACAGTAGGAAGTATTAATTATGTTAAAGATAATTATTATCCAATAGATACTGTGTATTATATACAAGAAGGATTAGATTATGATCTGAAATTTTTATTTTATAAGTTAAAAACCATTGGTCTAGATAAAATGAATACACATAGTGCAGTTCCAGGACTAAATAGAGAACATATGTATAGTAAAGAGGTTCTTATGCCTAAAATTAATGAACAAAAAGCTATTGCTAAAATTCTTTCTGATTTAGATGAAAAGATAGAAGTTAATAATAAGATAAATAAAAACTTAGAAGAAATGGCACAGGCTATTTTTAAACAATGGTTTGTAGATTTTGAATTTCCAAATGAAGAAGGAAAACCATATAAATCAAGTGGTGGAGAAATGGTTGAAAGTGAACTTGGAATGATACCTAAAGGATGGAAAATTAGTTCACTAATTGATATTGCAGAATATTTAAATGGATTAGCGATGCAGAAATTTAAACCTAATAAAAATGAAAAGTGTCTAAAGGTATTAAAGATTAAAGAGTTAAGACAAGGATTTACAGATAAAAGTAGTGATTTATGCTCAGAAAACATAAAACAAGAATATATAATTAATAATGGAGATGTTATTTTTTCATGGTCAGGAACTTTATTGGTTGATTTATGGGGAGCAGATAAATGTGGATTAAACCAACATTTATTTAAAGTTACATCCAACAAATATTATAAGTGGTATTATTATTATTGGACTAAATTTCATTTGAATAAGTTTATAAGTATAGCAAAAGATAAAGCAACAACAATGGGACACATTAAAAGGAGCAATTTATCAGAATCACTGGTATTTGTACCAAATGATTCAACATTAAAGTTAATGAATAAAGTAATGAATCCTATAATAACCCAAGTTATAAACAATAAAGTTGAAAATAAAAGATTAGAAAAACTTAGAGATACTCTTCTTCCAAAACTTATGTCTGGAGAGATAAGAGTTCCTTTAGAAAATAATGAAGATTAATTTTTTTTAGAGTTAAGAGGGGATTCTTAACTCTTTATTTTAGATTATGTGGGGTGAGGTTAATTGAGTTTAATTAATTTTGTTGAAAGTGATCTTGAGGAGGCTTGTATTGAGGTTCTTCAAGAGTTGGGGTATGAGTATAAGTATGGGCCAGATATTAGTGTTGATGGGGAGTATCCAGAAAGAGCAAGTTATAGGGATGTTCTTTTAAAGGATAGAATTTTAGATGCTTTATTTAGAATTAATAAAGGTTTTTCAGAGGATTCTATTAAGAATGCATATAGACAAATTACTAGTTTTAGCAGTGCTATGCTTATTGAGAATAATTTAGAGTTTTTTAAGCTTTTAAAGGAAGGTATTGATGTTCCTGTAAAAAAAGGTGGAGAAATATCCTCTGAAAAGGTGTTTTTAATTGATTTTGAGAATCCTAAAAGAAATGAATTCTTAGTTGTTAATCAGTTTACCATAATTGAAAATGAGGATAGAAGACCAGATTTAGTTATCTTTGTTAATGGTATTCCTTTAGTAGTTGTGGAACTTAAATCAGCTAGTGATGAGAATGTTGGAATTGAGGAAGCTTACAATCAAATACAAACTTATAAAAATGATATTGAAAGTTTATTTAAATATAATGCCTTTTGTATTATATCTGATGGTGTTAACTCAAGATGTGGTACTATAACTTCTAACTATGAGAGGTTTATGAAGTGGAGAAGTGTTGATGGAGAGGAAATAGCTCCACTTTATGAACCACAATATGAGGTTATGTTTAAAGGAATGTTACATAAGGAAAGACTTATAGACATCTTAAAAAATTTTATCTTGTATGAAAAGTCTAAAAAAGAGGAATTTGACGAAAATGGAGTTAAAATTGGAGAGCATGAAAGTATTATAAAAATTCTTGCTGCATATCACCAATACTTTGCAGTTAATAAAGCCATAGAAAAAACTTTAATAGCAAGTAGTGAAAAGGGAGATAGAAAGGCCGGGGTTGTTTGGCATACTCAAGGATCAGGAAAGAGCTTTTCTATGCTTTTTTATACAGGAGCTATTACAAGAAAACTAAATAACCCAACTATAGTTGTTTTAACTGACAGAAATGATTTAGATGACCAACTTTTTGGAACTTTTGTTAACTCTAGATGTATTTTAAGAGAAACACCTAAGCATGCAGATGTTAGAAAACTAACAGAGGAACAGAAAAAAGCTAGTGCAAAAAAAGATTCTAAAGAAATTAATGGATTATTTGATTTACTTAATGAAAGAGAATCTGGTGGAATTATATTTACAACTATTCAAAAGTTTAAGCCAGAAGAGGGAGAAATGCCAGTTTTAACAGATAGAAAAAATGTTATTATCATGGCAGACGAAGCACATAGAAGTCAATATGGACTAGATGCTAAAACCAACAATAAAGGGGAAGTTAAGTATGGATATGCTAAATATTTAAGAGATGCACTTCCTAATGCTTCTTTCATAGGCTTTACTGGTACTCCTATAGAATTAGAAGATAAGTCAACCTTAGCTGTTTTTGGAGATTATATAGATATATATGATATGACAAGAGCAGTAGAGGACGAAGCTACTGTTAAGATTTATTATGAAAATAGAATAATAAAGTTAGATTCAAATGATGAAGAACTTTTAAATATTGATGATGAATTTGAAGAGATAACAGAAGGACAAGAGGACTATGACAAAGAAAAGTATAAAAGTAAGTGGTCTAGATTAGAAGCTGTTGTAGGTTCTCCAAATAGGGTTAAAAAGCTTGCAGAGGATATAGTTTCTCATTATGAAGAGAAGGCAAAAACAGTAGATGGTAAAGCTATGATAGTATGTATGAGTAGAGAGATATGTGTAAAACTTTATAATGAAATAATAGCTTTAAGACCAGAGTGGCATAGTGATGAACTTGAAAAGGGAAAAATAAAGGTTGTTATGACTGGATCTGCTTCTGATAAGGAATTTCTACAACCTCATATTGGAGGAAAGAAAAGAAGAGATACTTTAGCTACTAGAATAAAAGATAATAATGATGAATTAAAGCTTGTTATAGTAAGAGATATGTGGCTTACTGGTTTTGATGTTCCTTCTATGCATACTATGTATATAGATAAACCTATGAAAGGTCATAACCTTATGCAAGCTATAGCTAGGGTTAATAGAGTATTTAAGGATAAAGCAGGTGGAGTAGTAGTTGACTATATAGGTATATTAGAAAGTCTAAAAAGGGCTTTAAAACAGTACACAGAAAGTGATAAGAGAAATACTGGTATAGATACATCCCAAGCAGTTTCTATAATGCTAGAAAAGGTTGAAATCTTAAGAGATATTTTTTATGATTTTGATTACTCAAAATACTTAGAAGGTGGAAACAGAGATAGAATGGCTTCTATAACAGAGGGCATGAACTTTATTTTGGGACTTTCAGAAAAAGAACAAAAAGAATTTAAAAACTTTGTTGTGGAACTTGCAAAGGCTCATTCTCTTTGTGCAGCCACAAAGGAAGGAAGAGATTCAGCACTTGAAATAAGCTATTTTAAAGCTGTCAAATCAAGTCTTGTTAAGTTAGATTCATTAAGTAAACCTAAAAAGAAAAGTAAAAAAGAAATGGAAGCTAGGGTAAATCAAATTCTAGAGAAATCAATAATTTCAGAAGAGGTTATTGATGTCTTTGATGCTCTTGGAATGGAAAGACCAGAGGTTTCTATTCTTTCAGAAGAGTTCCTAGAAGAAGTTAGAATGATGAAACAAAAGAACTTAGCTGTAGAAATGCTTAAAAAACTTCTAGAAGGTAATTTAAAGGCTATGGAGAGAACTAACCTAGTTAAGTCTGAAAAATTTTCTGAGAAGCTTAAAAAGTCATTAAACAAATATAGAAATCAAGCCTTAACTAATGCTGAAGTTATAAGTGAGCTTATAAAACTTGCAAAAGAAATATCTAAAATGAAAAGTAGAGAAGAAGAGCTAGGACTTACAAAGGACGAAGTAGCTTTCTATGATGCTTTAACAGATGATGATGCAGTAAAAGACTTTATAGATGAAAAAGTCCTAAAACAAATGGCTCATGAACTAACGGAAACTATAAGAAGAAGTCTTACTATAGACTGGAGCATAAAAAAGAGTGCTCAAGCAGGAATGAGAAAAATAGTAAAAAGACTTTTAAGAAAATACAAATATCCACCAGAGCAAGCTAAAAAAGCTTTAGATACAGTTATTAGACAGGCTGAGCTTATGTGTGGAAATGTTAGTGTAGAAGATTTGCAAAATGATAAGTATGGATATTCTCTAGTAGCAGAAGAAAAAGAAGTAGGATATGATGCTTAAATTTATAAAAAATATAAAATGAAGAGGGTAAAAGAAAAGTATTTTTTATCCTCTTAGGAACATGAAATATAAAGAATTATAATACAAAGCAATAGTTCTATTAAACTATGTCAGAGTGTAATTTTATTTAAAAAAGTTTTTTTGTTTTTAGAGAGAAAAAGGCATATACTTAAAAAAATTTAAGTATGTGCCTTTTTAAAAAGCATATTTTATAGATTTTATTTAGGGTATTAGAAGTAAGAAAAGATCTAAATTACCCTATGATTAATTTTATAAGTTCAAATTTTTTTAAGCTATAAATTCTTTAGCACACCAACCTATGTTTCCATTATATCTAACCTTGTACCAAGAACCACTTTCTTCTAAGATTTCAACCTTATGACCATTACCCATTACAGTTAATCTAGATGAAGTAGAGGAGTCTTTAGATGAGTGTAGCCACAATCCTCCATTAGCTTTTACACGGGCTGATCTTAATGAAGCTTCATTAGTATTTGATTGAACTAGATGAACTGTTTTACTTTCTTCCACAGTATTACTTTGTGATGTTATTGGATTAGTTAGGAATTCACTTGAACACCAACCTATATTTCCATTGTGGTCAACTTTAGACCAAGAACCACTTTCTTCTAAAACTCTTACCTTTGATCCTTTGTTCATTATGCTTATTCTAGAAGAAGCATAGGAATCTTTAGAGGAGTGTAACCATAAACCTCCATTTGCTTTTATGTAAGCTGTTTTTACTTTACTAGTAACTGGCTTACTTACTTCAACAGTTTTGTTTTCATAAACTGTTTTATTTTCCTCTACAGCCTTACTTTGTGAGCTTTGAGAGATAACAGTTGGGTTACTTAAAAATTGGCTTGAGCACCAACCCATAGTTCCATTATAGTTAACCTTGTACCAAGATCCACTTTCATCTAAAATATCAACCTTTTCTCCATTACTCATTATGGTAATTCTAGAAGATGCATAGGAATCCTTAGTAGAGTGTAGCCATAAACCACCATTTGCCTTTACAGAGGCTCTTTTAATATTTGTTAAAGTAGGTTTACTTGTTTCAGCTTCCTTTTTAGGTTTATTTTCTTCCATAGTTTTAATAGGTGCAGTAGGTTTACTTTCTTCTACAGCCTTGCTAGGAGAGGTATTTTTAACTTCCTCTATTTTATTAGATTCAGATTGTTTTTCATAAGTAGTAGGTTCACTTAAGTACTTACTTGCACAGAAGCCAGTTTTACCACTATAGTTAACCTTAAACCAATCTCCACTTTCCTCTAAGATTGTAACCTTTTCACCATTATCCATAATTGCTAATCTAGAAGAGATATATGAATCCTTAGAAGAGTGTAACCATAGTCCACCATTAGCTTTTATAGAAGCAGTTTTAACAATTGTCAAAGCAGGTTTGCTTGTTTCAGATTCTTTCTTAGGTTTATTTTCTTCCATAGTTTTATTAGGTTCTGTAGCTTTATTTTCTTCTACTTTTTTATTAGTTGAGCTTTCAGAAGAAACTGGGTTAGTTACATATTTACTTGAACACCAACCTGTATTTCCATTATAGTTAACCTTAAACCAAGAGTTATCTTCCTCTAAAACATTAACCTTAGCTCCATTACTCATTAGATTTACTCTAGAAGAGTATGAAGTATCCTTGCTAGAATGTAGCCATAAACCACCATTCGCCTTTATAAAGGCAGTTTTTGTAACTGTTTCAGAAGGCTTACTTGATTCTTCTTTTTTAGTTTCTTCAACTGGCTTACTAGATTCAGAAGGCTTAGCTTGTTCAGTTTTATTTGATTCAACTTTATTAGTAGCTTTATCCTTAGATTCATCTACCTTTTTATCTTCAGTAGATTTATCTCCCTTGTTCACCTTTTCATCCTTATCTTTAAGAGAACTTTCTACTTTTTTATTATCTTCTTTAGAATCAGATTTTTTATCTGAAGTATTAGTTTTAACTACGCCAAGAGGAGTAACAGAATCAGATGACTTAGATGGAGCTTCCTTTTCTTCTAAGAAGTCAGTATATCTATGACTTATGTAAGCTTTTTGGCCATTATAAAGAACTTCATACCATCCATTTGAGGCTCTACCAGTTACAGTTAATTTATCTCCTCCATTAGCTAGTCCTACAGGCTTAATTCCTTCAGTAGTAGGGAAGGGTTTTTCATTAATATAAACATCTTGCCTAGCTGTTACAGTACCCTTTAAGGCTTCAACTGTATATTTATGATCCTTTGAGCTAACAGGTTTTGATGTTACAATATTTGTTTTTACAATGTCAGAATTACTTTTTGAAGAATTTCCTTTATATTTATAGTATCTTGTAGCTCTATACTGTCTATTCCATCCATTTTCTTTAGTAGGAGCTTGTCCATTTAAATTACGATGAGCATAGGCATCTCCATAGGTATAGGCTTCATTTCCCATTACATAGGCAATACCATTTGCTTTATCCTTCCATCCCATAAAACACATTGTGTGATATTCACCTGCAAAGATAATATCTCCCTTTTGGATGTTTGAAAAATCTCTATGCATTTCCCAGTTATTATTTTCTAGCCAATTCCAAAGGTTAGAAGTGTATCCAATATGACTTGGAACAGGTACTCCTATTGCTCTTAAACAAGCACCTTGGAAGAAAACACAAGTGTTGCTAGGGTCTCCATTATGAAGACGAATAGCTTCATTCATTGCATTAGATTGATTACTTCTAACACTTTCATATTCATATAATCTTCTATTAACATCTGAAGCAAAGTCACTTGAGTTATTAGATAAATTTTCAGAAGAATTCTTTGAATCTTTTTCAACAGGTAATTTTACTTCTTTTATAACAGGTTTTTGATTTTTTACCTCTTCTTTAATTTCATCAGAACTTTTCTTTGTGTCTTTATCCTCTTTAACTTTAGGTTCAGTTTTTACCTGAGCTTTATTTTCTTCCTTTGAGTTACCTTTATCTTGCTTTTTTTCTTCAACGTTAGGCTCGGTTTTTTTATCAGATTTTAAATTATCTTTATCCTTTGATTGTTTTTCATCTTTTATAGGGGGATTAGTTTCTTTTTTACTTTTTACCACAGCAACATTAGAATTAGACAAGTCAATATTAATCTTATCATTTGGTTGTTGTTGCTGCTGAACTATTGCTACAGCCATAAAATCATCTCCTATTTTCTTAAGTTTAAAATAGTGTATATAATACTTAAATTTTCCATGTAATTATACCATAATTAGAAATGTTAATAAATAATGGAATAATTGTAAAAGTAATTTTAATTTAAATTTATGAGTAGGATTTTATTTATGGTTTTTATGCTTTATTTTAAATGAAATACTCGTAAATGATAATTAAAATAAAAAGAAAAGCAATAAAATTCTTAAGATAATACGTAAAATTAGAAAAATAATAAGTGGATTTAAGAAATATTAGAAATAAGAAAGAAAAAAATTTATTTAAAATAGAGGAGCATGTATCAAAATAATTTTTAATACATGCCCCTACGTGCAATATTTAAGGGTATAAGGAGTTAAAACTATTATATAAATAATAATATTAATTTAATTTTTAGAGGTTACGTAATTATTTCTTAAATGAAAAGAAATGGTTACAAAAATAAAAAGTAAGTTAGTCATTTTATAAATTTTTGATTAAATTTCTTTGTAAACGTTTTGTTAAATGTTGAAAAAAGAAGAATGGGGAAGTAATTTATACAATATATATATAATGAGGACTTATTAGTTACTTTAAGGGGGAAAATAAAAATGCTTAAAAACAAAAAACTAATGGCTTTAATATTAGGAGGAATAATTGGAACATCTTCTATCTTAGCTGGATGTGGTTCAGGGGGAAATGCTTCGTCTAGTGGTGGTGAAGGAGAAGAACCAGTAAATTTAGTTTGGTATGTAATAGGTAAACCACAAACTGATGGAGAAGTAGTTGAGGAAGAAGTAAATAAATATATAAAGGATAAAATAAATGCTACTGTAGACATAAAACATATTGACTTTGGTGATTATAGTCAAAAAATGAACGTAATAGCTAATTCAGGGGAAGAATACGATTTAGCATTTACATGTTCATGGGCATTCCCATACTTAGACAATGCAAGAAAGGGAGCTTTCTTAGAGTTAAATGATCTTATAGATAGTCATGGAAAAGACTTAAAGAATGTTATTGATGAAAGACTATGGAAGGGTGCAGAGGTTGATGGAAATGTATATGCAGTTCCAAACCAAAAGGAAATAGCAGGAGCACCTATGTGGGTATTTGATAAGGAACTTGTTGAAAAATATGATATTCCATATGAAGATATTCATACAGTTGATGATTTAGAACCATGGCTTGCAGTTATAAAGGAGAAGGAACCAGATTTTGTGCCATTCTATACTCAAGGAGATGGAATTCCACTAGAAGGATTAGAGGATATAACATCAGGACTAGGTATTTTCTATGATGATGAAAGCTTAACAGTTAAAAATATGTATGAAACAGAGGAGCTAAAACATCTTTTCACTAAATTAAGAGAATTCTATGAAAAAGGATATATAAATCAAGATGCAGCAGTTAGTAATATGAAAAATGAAGTTAAGAGATTTGTATGGAAGGCTGATGGACAACCATATGCAGAAAATGGATGGGGGCAAGCTTTAGGTAGAGAGGTTGTAACTTCATCAATAGTTTCTCCATATGTTACAAATGCTTCAACTACAGGAGCTATGACTGCTATATCATCAACTTCTAAGCACCCAGAAAAGGCTATGGAGCTTATAAACTTAGTAAATACTGATTCTACATTAAGAAACCTATTAATGTTTGGAATAGAGGGAACTCACTATGAAAAGGTTAGTGATAACCAAATAAAGAGAGATCCAAATGGTCCATACAGTGTTACAAGTTGGGCTTATGGAAACTTATTTGACACTTATGTTTTAGATAGTGATCCAGTAGACAAGTGGGATGCTTTTGAAGAATTTAACCAAAAGGCTAAAACTTCAACTATATTAGGATTCAAATTTGATACAGAAAAAGTTGTAACTCAAATGTCAGCTGTAAGTAATACATTTAAAGAGTTTATAAAACCTTTATACACTGGTTCTGTAGAGACTGAAGAGACTTTAGAAAAGTTAAATAAGAAGTTATATGATTCAGGATTAGAAGATATAAAAGTTGAGTTACAAAGACAATTAGATGAATGGAAAAAAGAAAATAAATAGAATTTAGGAATAAAATTAAATAATAATAAATAAAATGTAAAGGGATTGTAGTCAAATATAATAATAAAACTTACAAACATATTCCGAGAATTACTAGATTTCGCTAAGAATTTATAATCATTACTACGAAGATATTACTAAAGCTTCGAAACTTGCTTCGCTTCGAACAGTCTCAGCTTTTTAACGTAATATCTTCTCCGTAATAATTTAAATTCTAAAGCTCATCTAGATATTCTCTTCATAATGTTTGTAAGTTTTATAAAAGATTATTTGATACATACCCTTTGTTTTTTTGTTAAGAATATATTATTTTGGGAGGAATTATTAGTATGGCAAGATTTACTTTACCAAGGGACATATATCATGGAAAAGATTCTTTAGAGGTGTTAAAGAGCTTAGAAGGTAAAAAGGCTTTTATAGTTATTGGTGGCGGATCAATGAAAAGATTTGGCTTTTTAGATAAGGTTTTAAGTTATTTAAAGGAAGCTAATATGGAAACAAAGGTTTTTGAAGGAGTAGAACCAGATCCATCAGTAGAAACTGTTATGAAGGGTGCAAAGGAAATGGAAGAATTTAATCCAGACTGGATAGTTTCCATAGGAGGAGGTTCACCTATTGATGCAGCAAAGGCTATGTGGATTTTCTACGAGTATCCTGATTTTACTTTTGAAAAGGCTATTATTCCTTTTGGATTACCTAAGCTTAGAAGAAAAGCAAAGTTTGTAGCTATTCCATCAACTTCTGGAACTGCTACAGAGGTAACAGCTTTTTCAGTAATAACTGATTATAAGGCTAAGATAAAATATCCTTTAGCAGACTTTGAAATAACTCCAGATATAGCCATTGTTGATCCTAGCTTAGCAGAAACTATGCCAGAGAAGTTAGTAGCGCATACAGGAATGGATGCCTTAACTCATGCTATTGAGGCTTATACTGCAAGTTTAAGATCAAACTTTACAGATCCTTTAGCTTTAAAGGCAATTGAAATGGTTAAGATGCACTTAGTAAATTCATATAAGGGAGATATGGAAGCTAGGGGAGAAATGCATGAGGCTCAATGTTTAGCAGGAATGGCCTTCTCTAATGCTCTTTTAGGAATAGTACATTCTATGGCTCATAAGGTAGGTGCCGTATTCCATATACCACATGGATGTGCTAATGCTATCTTCTTGCCATATGTAATTAAATATAATAGAAAAGCTTGTGAAGATAGATATGCTCAAATTGCAAGACATATTGGATTAAAGGGAGAAAGTGAAAGAGAGTTAACAGATGCCCTAATAGATTTAATAAATAAGTTTAATAAGGAATTAAATATACCTTCATCAATGAAAGAGTATGGAATAGATGAGAATGAATTTAAAGCTAACCTTAAATTTATAGCTCATAATGCTGTTTTAGATCCATGCACAGGATCAAATCCAAGGGAGATTGATGATGAGACTATGGAAAAATTATATACTTGTGCATATTACGGCAGTGATGTGGATTTTTAAAGAATAAATTTTTTCTAGTTAAAATAAGGTAAAGATAAGAGGATTGTGTTAAAACTCAAAGATAAAAGTTATAAATTTTATGAGTTCTTTGATACAATCCTATTTTTTAGGTGGGAGAATAAAATATTTTTTGGGAGAGGTTTAGTTAGATGTTTAAAATTTTAGAAAAAAGATATTTAAATGACTCTGTTTATTTAATGAAGATAGAAGCACCTAGAGTAGCTAATAAGGCTAAGCCAGGGCAATTTATAATACTTAGAGCAGATGAAGAAGGAGAAAGAATTCCTTTAACCATAGCTGATTATAATAAGGAAGATAAAAGTGTAACCATTGTTGTTCAAGGCCTTGGGGCTAGCACCTTAGAACTTGGAAAATACAATGAAGGTGACTATATACATGATTTTCTTGGCCCTTTAGGAAGAGAAAGTGACTTTATATATGAAGATTTAGAAGAGTTAAAAAAAGAAAGAATATTATTTGTAGCTGGTGGAGTTGGAGCTGCACCTGTATATCCTCAAGTAAAGTGGCTATATAACCATGGAATTTTAGCAGATGTTATAGTTGGAGCTAGAAATAAGGAATTATTAATATTTGAAAAGGAACTTAGGGAGGTTTCTAAAAATCTATATATAGCTACTGATGATGGAAGTTATGGATTTAAGGGGAGAGTAACTGAACTTTTAGAAGATTTAGTTAAGAATAAGGGCATAAATTATAATAGAGCAATTGTAATTGGACCCATGATAATGATGAAGTTTATGTGTGAACTTACAAAGAAATTAAATATTCCTACCACTGTAAGTTTAAATCCCATAATGGTTGATGGAACTGGAATGTGTGGTGCTTGTAGGGTTACAGTAGGAGGAGAAGTTAAGTTCGCTTGTGTTGATGGGCCAGAATTTAATGGTCATTTAGTAGATTTTGATGAATCTATTAGAAGACAAGCTATCTACAAAACAGAAGAGGGAAGAGCTTTCTTAAAACTTAAAGAGGGAAATACCCATAGTCATGGTGGATGTGGATGTAGAGGTGATTTGAAAAATGAGTAATTTAAAAAAGAAAAGAGTTAAATCTAGGGAGCAAGATCCAATAGAAAGAGGTAAAAACTTTAAGGAGGTTTCCCTAGGATATAAAGAAGAAGAGGCTATTGAAGAGGCAAATAGATGTTTAGGATGTAAAAACCCTAAGTGTGTAGAAGGCTGTCCTGTTTCTGTAAATATACCAAGTTTTATATCTTTCATAAAAAAAGGAGATTTTTCAGCTTCTTTTGAAGAATTATCAAAATATAATGCTTTACCTGCTGTATGTGGAAGAGTTTGCCCACAAGAATCTCAATGTGAAGGGAAGTGTGTTTTAGGAATAAAGGGAGAACCATTAGCCATTGGTCAATTAGAAAGATTCATAGCAGACTTTGCAAGAAATAATAAATTAAGCTCTTTAAAAAAGAGTGAAAAGATTTTAGAGAAGGTAGCTGTTATTGGAAGTGGCCCTGCTGGATTAACCTGTGCAGGAGAACTAGCTAAACTAGGATATAGAGTAACTATTTTTGAAGCCTTACATGAGTCTGGAGGGGTTTTAGTTTATGGAATTCCAGAGTTTAGATTACCAAAGAAGGATGTAGTTAAATATGAAATAGAGGAAATAAAAAAACTAGGAGTTAAAATAGAAAACAATGTTGTTGTAGGAAAAACTGTGGACATTGATGAATTAATAGAAAATGAAGGATTTAAGGCTGTCTTTATAGGTTCTGGAGCAGGTCTTCCAAAATTCATGGGAATTAAAGGGGAAAATGCCAATGGAGTTTTTTCAGCTAATGAAGTTTTAACTAGGGTAAATCTTATGAAGGCTTTTAAAAATGAAAGCCACACTCCTTTAAATTTAGGAAAAAAGGTTGCTGTAGTTGGTGGAGGAAATGTTGCCATGGATGCAGCTAGAACTTCCTTAAGATTAGGAGCAGAAACTCACATAATTTATAGAAGAAGTGAAAAGGAGCTGCCAGCTAGATTAGAAGAAATTCATCATGCTAAGGAAGAAGGAGTTATTTTAGATGTTTTAACTAATCCTACTGAAATTTTAACTGATGAAAAGGGTTGGGTAAAGGGTATAAAGTGCATAAGGATGAAACTTGGAGAGGAAGATTCTTCAGGAAGAAGAAGACCAATTGAAATTGAAAATTCAGAGTTTATTATGGAAGTAGATAGTGTAATAATGTCCTTAGGAACTTCTCCTAATCCACTAATATCTAATGCCACAAAGGGATTAAAGGCAAATAAGAGAGGATGTCTCCTTGTAGATGAAGAAAGCTTAAAAACCTCCTTAAAGGGAATTTATGCAGGAGGGGATGCTGTTACAGGAGCAGCTACAGTTATTCTTGCCATGGGAGCAGGAAAAAAAGCTGCAAAGTCCATTGATTCTTATTTAAGAAAAAAAGAGTAGAGAATATCTAAGCAATTCTTAAGGAAGAGTTTCATATGAAATTTAAAAAAAATAAATTAACTTTATTAATTTTTAGCCTTATAGTAATTTCAACAGCCATAATTGCCTATACATTAATACCTATGAATTTATTTAGTTTTATTTTATTTTTAATTTATGTATTTTTAGAAATATTTTTATTTAGACTTTGGATATTAAGCACCTATGGTTTTATTTGTATTAATTGTGGGAATACTTTTAACATAGGAATGTTAAAAAGAATTTTATTTTTTAAGGAAAATAAAGAATGTCCAAAATGTAAAAGTAGAAATATAGTAAAGGAGCATCTTTGGAGTCATTGTTTACACAGTTGGAATGATTTAGATGAGGATTAATATTAAATAAAGAAAGGTGATTATAATAATCTTAAAGAATTAGATACTATAAAAATTAAATTTAATCATTAAATTAATATTAATTTGCATTTTAGCCATAAATGAAACAGATTTGACATACTTTGACTTTATAATTTAAACTATAATAAATTACTTACATTTGTATAGGAGGTAGAAACATGAGAAGAGAATCAAATCCTGCATTAGCAGCCGGGTTTGAAAAGGCTGTTAGTGATGGAACAACCATGACAGTTGGAGGAACTATAGTAAAAATATTAATAATGACAGCTATTTTAGGTGTCGCTTTTGTTTATAGTTGGATAGCTTTTCAAAATCCAGATGTGAATTATAAAAGTGCTTTAGTGGTTTCACTAGGAGGATCATTAATTTTAGGACTATTAACATCATTCATACCAAAGATTGCACAGTTTACAGCAGTTTTCTATGCAGCTTTTGAAGGTGTTCTTTTAGGTTCTATATCAAGATGCTTTGAAAGTATGTTTCCTGGAATAGTATTTCCAGCTATGCTTTTAACAATCATATGCTTAGTTGCTACAGTACTTATATATAGAAGAACTCCAGATATAGCTGGAAGAATTAGCAGAGGAGTTTTCATAGCCATAATATCAATTGGAGCTATTTACTTATTAGGAATAGTACTTAGTTTCTTTGGAATAACTTTACCTATATATGGTTCAGGAATAATTGGTATAGGATTTAGCCTATTTGTTGTTGCAATTGCTACAGCAAGCTTAATAATGGACTATGATTTCATACTAAAAGCTTCACAATATGGATATCCAAAGTACATGGAATGGTATGGAGCTTTTGGATTAATGGTAACTTTAATATGGTTATACACTGAAATACTAAATCTTTTAGCTAAATTTTCAGATAACTAAGGTATAAAAACTAATAAATATAAATAAGAGGTTTAAATCAAATTTAATAGTAAAACTTACAAACAGTATGAAAAGAATATAGTAATTCTCGGAATATGTTGTAAGTTTTATTAAAAGTTGTTTTCATAAGCCTCTTATTTTTTTGCCCTATTTTAGATTAAGCACTAAAATAGGGCTATTTCTTTAATTAAATTTTATAAAGTTAGGAATACATAAATAAAAAGTAAATTATTTAAAATAGGCACATTTAAGTATTTACATATATGGTAAATAAAGTATAATTATTATAAAGAGAGCTTGAATTTTATGACTTTTAATGAAGAGATTTAGTAATAAATGAAGATTTATAGTATATAAACTCATATTAGGTAGTGGGGTAGGAGGAAGTTATGGAGAATAGGAATGAAGATAACTTAATAGATGAATTTAATGAATTAGTTTCAGAAATAAGTAAATCAGTCTTTGATAAATCTATTTATAGGGATTTAAAACTTACGGAAGAAAATTTAATAAAGACCCTTACAAGTACTTCAGAAAAAACTGCTACAATAAATAGAAATAACTTAATAAGTTTACAAAATAATTTAAAGGTAATATTAGATGAAGCTATAGCAGACTTTAATTTAGGGGTTCAGCAAGGGGAAGAAGCCTTTGAGAAAAAAGCTAATGAGTTTTTAAATAATATAGAAGATGTATCTACTAAGTCAAAAGAAAACATTTACCATTTGAAAGATAAGGCAAGGGAAACCTATGATGAAATAGAAAGGTTAAAGGAGCAAGTAGAGGGAATAAATAAAAATATAGGGGAACTATCAGAAGAAGAAGGAATTGAAAATATAGCTACTTTACAAAGAATAGGCAGGGAATTAAGTGAAAAGATAAGGACAAGCAATCGCATAGCTAAGGAGCATATAGAAAAAATTGAAGAGATGGATAAAATGCTAAAAGGTGAATGCTTAAGAGTTATGAACTGTGTCAATAAACTAGAAAATAGGTTAAAGGTTGATAAGAGTGAAATTAGAGATAATTTTTTAGGCTTTAAGGAATATATGGGGGAAGGCCTTGAAGAGATAAATTATAATGTTAAGTTAGAGTTTAATGAAATAAAGGACCTTTTAGAAGAGGGAAATACAAATATGAATAACTCTATGGAATTATTAAATAGTGCCATAGATAAGTATAATGTTGATGTAATAGATGCCACAAGAAGGCTTGGGGAGAGAGTTAATAATTTAGATAGAAAAATATCTAATATGAATAAGGGACCTGAGGAACCATTTTTCCATGAAGAGTTAAAAAGTGAATTAGATAAAAAATATTACTTTTTAGTAATTAGCATAGTAATTGTAGGCATTTTAGCAGTTTTATTTTAGGAGAAAACAATGTTAGTTAAAGAATATGAAGTAAAAGTTTCTAAAGATAAAGAGGAAAATAAGGAACTTTATAATTCACAGAGTTTAAATGAGAAGTTTTTAAAGCTATATAATCATATAAAAGAATATGAAAAGGAAAATAAACTATTAATAATGATTTTAAAGTTAAGAGAATATATAAAGGAGTTAAAAATAGAATTAGAATCCTTAGAAAAATGTGCAAGTAGCAATGGGGAGAATAATAAAATAAAATCTTTTTTAAGGAAATCAAAAAGAGAATTTAAGGAGATAGATATAAAACTTAACTCTATAAATAAAGATAATTTTAAATCTTTAGAAGAGGAATTAATAGATGAAGTTCTATTAAATTTAAAGTATAAATTATTAGAATCTATTAAAGAGTATAATGAAGAGTTAAACAGGGATTATTTATATCACAATGAGTTAAGAGTTGATTTTGGAATTCAATGTAAGGATTTAAAAGAAAAGTTCTTAGAAGAATTAAAAACTTATCTAGAAAGTTCTTCTAAAAGAATTAAAGAAAATATTAATTTAAAAAGCAAAGTAGTATTAAAGGAAATAAAATTATCTTCAAAGGAAGATATTAATTTAGACCTAGTAGATATAATAAAAAATGATATTTTAGAATTAAATTCTTTAAATGAGGAAATATTTAATATTTATAAAAAATATGAAAAAGCAATCCATGAGAGTTTTTTTGAAAGTTTAAATAAATTAGGAATAAAGAAATCAGATAACCTTGTTTCATATAAATGTGAAAAGGTTGATTATACTTCCTTAAATAAGAGATTTTTTAAGCTTATAGAATCTTTCAACAAGGGATTTTTAAAAAATAAAATTTTAATTGATATAGAGAATTTCATAGGACATGAAAATATAGAAAATAAAATGGAAATAGAACTTTTATACGCCTTAGATTTATTTAAGGAAGAGTATATTAAAAGCATAGAGGTATTAATTTTAAACTTGAAAGAAAGATTAGAGGAAAATATCTATTCTAATTTTGAAGGTGATTATGGAAAGTTATTTTCAGTAGAAGATCAAAGTGAAATCTTAAATAATATGTATTTAAATTTAAAAAATGTAGAATCAAATAATTTTAATAAAATAACCTTAGTTGATTATTTAAACAATAGCAAAAAAGAGGTATCAAAATATAGCAATAAAACTCACAAACATATTTCTAGAATTAATAGACTTTCCTAAGAATTTATAATCATTACTTAAAAGATATTACTAAAGCTTCAAAAGTTAAGTTAAAGTCAAAAGTTTTAATTTGGATTTTTAAACTTATACAATGGAGTTTTGTGAGATTATATTCTTAAGAAAAGAAAATACACCCATTTATGCATGTTAACTTTAAAATTGTAAAAAAATGTTGTATTATATAAGTAGATGTGAACATAAATAGATAGGGGGTAATTTTGTGGGGAAAAAGGTAATATTCCCTATAGTGATTATAATGATTATTCTTGGAGTTCTTGTTTCTATTTTTATTAAAGAAGATAATTCCTTTAAGATGAAGGAAAGTGAAGTAGTGGCAATGAAATACTATATGAATAAAGAAAGAAATGAAAATTACCATAATGTACCTAAGGATTTAGAGAAGAAGAGTATTGAAGAGGTAGTAAGTGTTTTAAATGAAAGTGATGTTACGGAAAAAAAGAACTTTGCACCAATAACTGATAGTGATAGGAAATTATATATATTTTTAAAAAACAATGATGTAATTGTTATAAATAATAATAGTATAGATGAGGAAAAATACATAGTTGAATATCCTAATGACTCAATTTTAGGTAGCAGTAATAAATCAAAATATATGGTAATAAACTCAGAAAGGTTAAAAAATGTCTTTTTAAATATAGAAAATTCTTTTAGTTATGTAAACGATTATAAGCAGAGAATGAGAGTATAGAGAGTTTTCATATTACAATTTTATATTAATAAAAGCGATTTAAAAATTTTTTTAAATCGCTTTTAATTTTGAATTTTATTTAAATTAATGTAAAATAATATTAATGATGTGTTAATAAATGCAAAGGAGAGAAATGAATTGAAAATTAAAGTAAATAATAAAGTTAAGCTTTTTTTAAAGATAACTTTTATAGCAGTAGTATTAGTTTTAGTGGCCTTTGGATTTAAAAATATGTTTAAAGAATTTAATATGACCTATTTTAATATGTATAGAGATAAATTGCATTTTTTTAAGCTAACTCTAATTGCCATAGCTGGTATTATTGCATATATGCCTTTATCTATTTATGATTTTATTTTGAAAAAGAATGTTGGAATAGATATTAAGAATATAAAATTATATAAATATTCTTGGATAGCAAGTTCCATTGCAAGTTTACTTGGATTTGGAGGGGCTACATCCTTAGCTTTTAAGCAATATTTTTATGGAAGTCATGTTAAGGATAAAAAGAAGCTATTAAGAGAAATTGGAAAGATCATATTTTTAAACTTAACTGGATTGTCTGTATTATGTATAATTTATATTCTCTTAGAATTTAAAGATATACAAAATTTAGGGCTTATAAAATATGTGGTATATGGAGTTTCTGCCTATGCTCCTTTGGTTATTATAAATTCACTATATAATTATAAGAAGAAAAAGGACGAAGAGGGATTCACCTTAAAGGTTGTAGGCATATCCTTTATGGAATGGACCTTAAATATGCTACTTATATATTTAATATTAGCTATTACAGGGGCTCACATAAAGCTTACAGAATATTTTTATGTTTATGTAAGAGCTACAGCAGTTGGAATAGTTAGCATGGTTCCTGGAGGTCTTGGTACCTTTGACTTAACCTTTATAGATGGCTTTAAAGCCTTAGGAGTACCTATAGAGCAAACCTTTTTAGTAATAATACTTTATAGGATAAGTTATTTCATATTGCCAGCAGCAATAGGGGTAATTCTATATATTCATGAGTTTGGAATGAATTTCAAAGCCTTAATAAAAAGTAGAAAAAATAATGAGGATTAAGTTTAAATACAAAAATAGGTTATATAAATTTTAGTCAACTTTTTTTATTTACAATAATGTTATATAATGTTAAAAGAGTTCGGATAAAAGGAGAATATTATGGATAAAAAAATTAAGAGTCTATTTATTATTTTAATAATAATAGCTTTTGCTTCAACAATTATTCCATTAGGTGGTGTAGTTGCTGGAATAATAGCTATAGTATTATTTAATTACTTAAAGAAAAATAATATTTTGAATTTAAGTAATTTAGATTTAGAAAAAGTATTGAAGAAAAATGAGGAAGAATTAAAATCTATTAAAGATACTAAAGCTTCTGAATTACAGAAAATAGAAGAATTCAAAAAACAGTATGAAATATTAAATGATATTATGAATTTAGAAGATGTCAAAGGAAAACTTCAAATAAAGATAGCTGTTTTGAATGATGAGCTTAAGGAAGTTACAAATAAAATTAATATATCTGAAGAAATATTAAATTATGAAAATTTAGAAAAAGAGCTATATACATTTCAAGTTGGAGTATTTGAGAAAAAATATGAATATGATTTATCAGAAGAGTATAATGAGCAGTTAAAATTAAATAGATTAAATCAAAAAGAATTTATAAAGTCAGGAAAATCACTTAACAATTCTGAATTATATAAAATATTTAATAGCGATTTGAAGAATTCAGAAAGAAATAAACTTGAAAATAATCTTTGCAAGTTAATATTAAGAGCATTTAATAATGAATGTGATATTATAATAAATAAATTAACAATTTCTAATATAGATAATAGTAGAAAAAGATTAGAGGCAGCCAAAGAACAAATTAATAAATTAGTTTCATCATATAATATATCTATAAATATGGATTATTTTAAATTAAAAGTTGAAGAGTTGCAATTACAATATGAGTATTTAGTTAAGATACAAGAGGAACGTGAAGAACAAAGAGAAATAAAAGAAAGAATGAGAGAAGAGGCTAAGGTACAAGCTGAAATTAACAAGCTTGAAAAAGAAGCTGAGAAAGAAGAAAAAATGTATCAAAAGGCTTTAGAAAAAGTTAGAGCAGAATTAGAAAAAGCTAATGATGAAGAAAAGGCTAAATTAGAAATACAAGTTAAAAATTTAGAAGAAAATTTAAGACAAGCTGAAGAAAAAATGAAAAGAGCAGAATCAATGGCTCAGAAAACAAAAGCTGGATATGTTTATGTAATATCAAATATAGGTTCATTTGGTGAAGATATATATAAAATAGGATTAACAAGAAGACTTGATCCTATGGAAAGAGTTAAAGAATTAAGTGATGCATCAGTGCCATTTAAATTTGATGTACATGCTATGATTTATAGTGAAGATGCTCCTGCTTTAGAAAGGGAGTTACATAATCATTTTGCAAGCAAGAGATTAAATAAGGTTAATTTAAGAAAAGAATTTTTCAATGTTAAATTGTCAGATATAGAAGAAATAGTAAATAGAAAAATGAATACGACTATAAAATTTACTAAATTAGCTGAAGCACTAGAATATAGACAAAGTAAACTTATGTAGAAAAAATACTAGGTTTTTACCTAGTATTTTTTGTTTTCTTTTCTTAAATTTATATTAAATTTTACATTAAGTTATGTTAAATGTGGTAATTGTAACCTTTTCTATATTGATTTCATTTTTATTCTAAGATAGAATTCTTACAGATTTGTAATGCAAATGAAATATTAATCAATGGATTATTAAGAAAGGTAAAGTGTATAATAAATTTGGATTTTAAACATGGGGAGGACAAAAGGTGAAGTTAAATATAAAGATAAGTGACAAATTAAAATTATTTTTTAAGATAGCATTCGTTTCCGTAGTAATACTATTTATAGTTAGGGAATTTACTTCAGTATTTAAAAATTTCAACTCAGAATATTTCTTTATGTATAGAAATAAACTAGACTTTTTAAACCTATTAATAATTGCAGCATTAGGTATAATTTCTTACATTCCTTTATCTTTCTACGATTTTATTTTAAAGAGAAAAGTTGGAATAAGATTAAAAAATAGAAAGCTATATAAGTATTCTTGGATAGCAAGTTCCATTGCAAGTTTACTTGGATTTGGTGGAGCTACATCCTTAGCTTTTAAACAGTATTTTTATGGTGACTATGTAGATGATAAAAAGAAATTATTAAAAGAAATTGGTAAAATAGTAGCCTTAAACTTAACAGGCTTATCAATAGTTTGTTGTACATATATGGGGATTAGAATATCCTCTTGGAATAACCTAGGTATAATAAAATATGCCATAGGAATAATAGCTTTATATGCACCAGGATTTATAATTTACTCAGCTTATAAATATAGTAAAACAAAGGACAAGTTAGAGTTTTTCAGTACCTTAGGTATTATATTCATATCATTTTTAGAGTGGCTTACAACAATAATTCTAATTTATGCTACTTTAAGAATAACAGGAGCATCAATAAGTGTTTTAACTTTCTTACCAATATATATTGAAGCAGCAGTTGTTGGAATGATCAGTATGATTCCAGGGGGAATTGGTACCTTTGACTTAACATTTATGACTGGATTAGAGGTCTTAGGTATTCCTATAGAACAAACCCTATTAGTTATAATACTTTATAGAATAAGTTATTACATAGTTCCAGCTCTTATAGGTGTATTACTTTTTGTACATGATTTCGGTGGGAAAATAAATAAAAAGTTTAATGGATTGCCTTATGAGATAGTATCTAAGGTGGCTTATAAGATAGTGGTTTCTTTAGTATTTATATCAGGAGCTATTATTGTTTTATCAAATATAGCACCTCAATATTTATTAAAGATAAAATTATTAAAAGAAATTTTAGGTAAACAAGTATTAGGCTTATCAATTGGAATGAGCGTAGTATTAGGATTTTTAATAATGCTTGCAGCTCTTATGCTAAAATATAGGGCTAAAAGTATTTACAAAGCAAGTATGGTTTTATTTATATTAGGAATAATATTATCCTTAACAAAGGGAATTAATCCTTATGAATTAGTATTTTTAATTATTGTAGCTTACCTTTTATATTTAAGTAAGAGAATGTTCTACAGGGATAGTTTTGTTGTAAGTTGTAAAAATACCTTAATAGATTCAGGTATATTAATTGCATCTTTTTCAATTTATTTCTTTATTTTAATTACCTTTGGAACACATCTTAAATATGTAGGAATTGTTCGTAAAATGCCTTATAAGATGGCGTATAAATTTGGATTTATAGCCTTTGCTTTAGTAACTGTAATATATGTAGCTATTTACTTTTTAAATATAAGAAGAAAAATTCCTGTTAAGACCTTTGATGAATGTAGCGAATATGTAGAAAAGATAATAGAAGAATACAAGGGTGATTCCCTAACACATTTAGTATTTTTAAAGGACAAGTATATTTATTTAAATGAAGATAAGGACCTTTTCATTCAATATGAAGTCTATGGAGATAAACTTTTTGTTTTAGGAAATCCTGTGGGAAATAATGAAAATCTATTTAGGGAAATAGAAAAGTTTTGTGAGTATGCTGATAATTATGGTTACACACCAGTTTTTTATCAGGTTAATGATGAAATGATAAGTTACCTTCATTCTAATGGATATGATTTTATGAAAATTGGAGAAGAAGCTAAGGTTGATGTAAAAGAATTTAAAGTTGTAGGAAATAAAATGAAGAGCTTAAAAACTTCAAGAAGTAAGGTGACTAAGGAAGGTTATACTTTCCACATGGTTGAACCACCTTTTTCAAGGGGATTTTTAGATTCCTTAAGAGAAATATCAGATGAATGGTTAGATGGAAGAAAAGAAAAAGGATTTTCAGTGGGATTCTTTGATGAAGATTATTTAAATAAAGCTCCTATAGCTATTTTAAAGAATCGAGAGGGAGAAATAAAAGCCTTTGCTAATATAATGTATATGTATGATGATGAAAGCTTCTCAGTGGATCTAATGAGATTTAGTAAAAATACTCCAAGGGGAGTTATGGATTTTATGTTCATAAATTTAATTGAGTATGGAAAAGAAAAGGGCTATGAAATATTCAACATGGGAATGGCTCCTTTAGCAAATGTTGGTTTATCTAAGTATGCTTTCTGGAATGAAAAATTAGCCCTTCAATTCTATGAGAATGGACAAGCACTTTACTCCTTTAAAGGGTTAAGACGCTTTAAAGAGAAGTTTAGTCATAATTGGGAGTATAAATATATTGCTTACAGAAGAAATACATCTATACTAATAACAGTAATACAAGCAGCTATAGTTTGTTCAAGAAACAGAAATGTAGATGAAAGTATAGTTGTAAGAAACTTAAAAAGCTTAATTAAATAAAAAGTTGTATTTTAATAGGGTGTATCGTGAGATTTTTATTTATACAAAATTTAATTAAGAATAAAATATATGATTTCAAAAGGACCAATTTTAGGTCCTTTTAATTTTTAAATAACTTTTGCTTTAAGTGGATTATTAGTTTAAAATAAGCTTAAATAATATACTTTATATTAAAGAGGAGCTGAGAATATGAAAAAACTTAAATGGGGAATATTGGGACCAGGAAATATAGCTAGAGATTTTGCACAGGCTTTAAATAGGGTTAATGGAGAGGTTTATGCAGTAGCTTCTAGAAATAAGGAGAGAGCAGAGAAATTTGCAAGAGAAAACAATGTTAAAAAAGCTTATGGAAGCTATGATGAGATTATAAAAGATGAAAATATAGATGTAGTGTATATAGCAACACCACACAGCAATCATTATGAGTACATTATAAAAAGTTTAAATAATAATAAACATGTTCTATGCGAAAAAGCTATAACTGTAAATGAAAAAGAGTTAGAAGAAGCCTTAAAAATAGCAAGAGAGAAAAATTTAGTTTTAGAAGAAGCAATGACCTTATTTCATATGCCTCTATATGAAAAGGTTATAAAGAAGATAAATAATGAGGATTTAGGAAAAGTGAATATGGTTCAAGTTTCCTTTGGAAGCTTCAAGGAATATGATGAAAATAACAGATTCTTTAATCTTGATTTAGCTGGAGGAGCACTTTTAGATATTGGAACTTATGCCTTATCCTTTGCAAGATATTTCTTATCTAGTATGCCAGAGGAAATCTTAAGTACAGTTAAGAAGGCTAAAACTGGTGTAGATGAAGAGTCTGGAATAATATTAAAGACAAAGGAAGATGAAATTGCAACTATATCCCTAGCCTTTAGATCTAAAATGCCTAAGAGAGGAATTGTTTCCTGTGACAATGGATTTATAACAATTGATAATTTCCCAAGAGCTAATAAGGCAACCATAAACTACTTAGATGGTGCAGTAGAAGTTATAGAGTGTGGAGAAGAGGAAAAGGCCTTAGATTATGAAGTTATCTTTATGGAGGAGAGAATAAAGGAAAATAAAGAATCTAATAGTATAGATTTAACATATGATGTTACAAAAATTATGAATAAGGTTAGAAAAGACTGGGGAATTGTTTATCCCTTTGAAAAATAATTAAAGTTTTATAAAAGATTAAGCTTTATAATAGCTTTAATATTAAAAAATAATATATGAAATTAAAAGTCACCTAAAGAGTATAATGTATTATTAATATTTCTTAGGTGATTTAATTTGGATAGTAATGCTTTAAAAAAATATAAATCTTTAAATTATACAAATTTTAATAGTGATATGGATTCCTTTGTTAATTCAAATAATCTAGAAAGTAGTACTGATTATCTTTTAGTAACTAATTTAAAAACTAAATATACCTATGTTTATAAGAAGTCTAATAATAAGTGGATAAGGATGTATAAATGGATTAGCACAGTAGGTAAACCGTCTACACCTACTAGAAAAGGAATTTTTTTTATTAATGGAAGAAAGGCAGGATTTTCTGGAGCAGATTATTCAGTAAAGTATGCTACAAGGATAGTGGATGGCTATTATTATCACTCAATATTATATGATAAGACTGGAAAGAATATAAAAGATGGTAGACTTGGTGAGGCACTTAGTCATGGCTGTATTAGGCTTAATCCAGATAATGCTAAATGGATATATGATAATATACCAGATAATACTACGGTTTTAATAGCTTAGATTACACATACTATTTTTGAACATTACTTTGAAAGGAGAAATTAGTATGGAGAAAATTCATTGTTTAGTAGATGGCTTAGGAAGTTCTACAAATAAGACTCAAGTTAAAAATGCCCTAGAAAATTTAGAAGGTGTTCAAAAGGTATGTGTAGATGTAGCTAGAGGAAGTATAGAAGTTATGTTTAATGAGCATACAAGTGAAGGTGAAATTAAAAACTGCATAGAAAACACAGGATTTTCTATAAGAAGTTAGTAAGAGTTTTTAAAAAGACTTTATTAAAATTATAATAAACCCTATAAAAATATTCCGAGTAATCACCATAAATTATAGTGTGAATTTACTCGGAATATTTATTAAAACCTTTAAAGCTCTTCTTAACTTAACAGGGTTTAAGCCTTAGTTTTTATAACTTTTGAACATTAGTAGCTATTGGGCCTTTTTCCCCTTCGCTTATATCAAAAGAAACACTTTCACCTTCATGTAAATCTTTTTCAGGTCCTTTTTCCTTTACTTGTGAGATATGTACAAATACATCATCACCTTCATCACAAGAAATAAAGCCATAGCCTTTCTCTTGATTAAACCATTTTACTATTCCAGTTCTACTACTCATAAATATATCTCCTTAAATTAAAAAAGTCTAAACACTAATAGTATTTCATATAATAGTAAATTTAAACATATTTCTTTTAGAAATTTTACTCTTATTTTAAATTGAAGTTCATATAAATTATTTCCTAAAAGGTAATTTATTATGAAAAATAGAAGGGGGCTTAGTAATTTTTTATATTTACTTTTGTAATATTATTGTATATAGTTTCTTTTAAAGTTTTGATAAAATTTTTATATTAAGAACTGGAGAAAGGAGATATATGTGAAGAGTTTAGTTATTAAGTTTATTTCAATTTTTATAGGAATAATATGTATAGTATATTACATCTTAGTTAATGCTTTAAGTGGAAAAACAACCTTTAGCTCTTTTTATTTAATATTAGGAGTAGTCATTATATTATACACCCTTTTTATAAATAAGCTTTTAAAATTACAGTGGTTTAAAAAGGTGTACAAGCCTATAAAAATTTTAGCTCTTATATGTATAAGTATATTTATAATAGTAGAGGGAGCAATAATTTTCTATCCTAAAAAATCCTTAAAACCTTGTGATTACATAGTTGTTTTAGGGGCTGGAATAAGGGGAGAAAATTTAACTGCTACATTAAGAGACAGATTAGATAAGACCATAGAATATTTAGAGAAAACTGGATTTAATGGAGAGATTGTAGTATCTGGTGGACAAGGTCCTGGAGAAAGCATAACTGAGGCTTATGCAATGGAAAAATATCTAGTGGAAAATGGAGTGCCAAAGGATAAAATTGTACTTGAAAATAAAGCAACTAGTACATATGAAAATCTAAATTATTCTAAGAAAATCATAGAGAACTTAAGTGGAAAGCCTATAAAAGACTTAGATATTTTAGTTGTTACCACAGATTTTCATGCTATGAGAAGCAATCTTTTAGCCAAAAGAAATGGATATAATAATATTGATTTATATACAAGCAAAACTCAGTGGTATTTAGTGCCTTCTATGTATGCAAGAGAATTTTTTGCTTTTTGTAAATCATATTTCCTCGATAAGAGAATTTAGCTTTTATAAATATTAAAATTTTAATTGCTTAATTTAAATTAGACATGAGTTAGGATTAAAATTTAGAATATAGAATTAAAATGAAAAGCAGATTAGAAAAAACTAATCTGCTTTTTATTTTGCATGTAGTTATATGAATAAAATGTAAAAGGAGAATCACAACACAAAGAAACAAATTACAGGTTATATAGTTTAAGAATATTCATAGAAGACACTACATGCTTGTGTAAAATAAGAAAAAGTGAGGTTAAAAATTACTAAATTATAATTTTTATTACTATATATTTATGAGCTATTTTTATGAAATATTACAAAATATAAAAAAAGAATGAAAATTTTTATTTACAAATTGTTTAAATATACTTAATATAATATATAGAAATAATATTTTGAAACTTTTATTGCATTTTGGAGGTGGTATGAATGGAAAGCGTTCCCCCTAGTAGGAACTTAAGATTAAAATTAAAAATAAGAGGAATGGTACATTTATATACCTTTAAGGAGCAAATTATCCTATAGATAGTTATTATTCCTCTTATTTAAGGAAAAGAGGAAATGATATGAATAAAAGAATAACAAAAGAAAAGCTAAAGGATATTTTAGCTAAATATCCAAGTAATAAATTTGATTCTCTAGATGATATACATCCAGCTGATATAGTTGATCTTTTAGAGGAGAATGAGGAAAATATTAAGCTTATAAAAAAACTTCCAGAAAATATGATTGCAGATATTATAGATTTTGCGAAGGATGATGACAAGGTAAATATATTAAAAAGTTTACCTGAAGAAAAGAAGAAGAAGGTTTTAAATTTAATAGCTTCAGATGAACTTACAGACCTTATGGCAAGCTTAAATCGTGAAGAAACTAGTAAATTACTTTCAAGTATGCCAGTTCAAGATGCTAAGGATTTAAGAAAATTATTAACATATGCACCAGATACAGCTGGTGGTGTTATGGCCACAGAGTTTATTTCTATAAAGGATACTATGAGTGTAAAAGAAACCTTAGAGTACCTTCAATTAGAAGCTCCAAAGGCTGAATCAGCTTATTACATATATGTTGTAGATGACTTAGGAATATTACAAGGGGTAGTTTCTTTAAGAGAACTTGTAATAAGTAAGTTTGACGAAAAAATTTCAGAGATTGTGAATAAAAACGTCATAAGTGTTCCCTTTGATATGGACCAAGAAGAGGTTGCAAATATATTTGATAAATATGGACTTTTAACAATACCAGTTGTTGATTACAAAGATATGCTTTTAGGTATAATAACAATTGATGATGTTATTGAAATTATAAAAGAAGAAACAACAGAAGATATACACCGTCTAGGTGGTGTAGATGGAGAAGAAAAAGTTGATAGTACAGTAAAAGAATCTGTAAAAAGTAGATTGCCATGGTTATTTGTTAACCTAATAACTGCGTTCTTAGCTTCTGCCACTGTTGGACTTTTTGAAGGAACTATTAGTAAGGTTGTAATTTTAGCAACATTCATGCCTATTGTTGCAGGTATGGGTGGAAATGGAGGAACTCAAACCTTAACAATTATAGTAAGAGGTATAGCCTTAGGAGAATTAACTTTTAAAAATGCAAAGAGAATTTTCTTTAAGGAAATTGGAGTTGGTATTTTAACAGGGGCTGCAACTGGATTAGTAACTGCAATAGTTGCTGTTTTATGGTCAGGAAAACCTGCAATTGGAATAGTAATAGGATTAGCTATGATATTAAATATGACTGCTGCTACCTTTGCAGGATATTTAGTACCAGTTGTTTTAAAGAAATTAAAAATAGACCCAGCCTTAGCTTCTGCCGTATTTGTTACAACAGTAACTGATGTATGTGGATTTTTCTTCTTCTTAGGTTTAGGAACTTTATTCTTACCATATTTAACTTAGATTATTATTTTTATTAAGAGGGTGGAATTAATGAAGAAGAGTTTTAGAAGTAAAAACATTTTATTAGTGGTAATTTTAGCACTTTTAGTATTTGTAGGAGGCAATATTTATTTTAGTAATCCTGACAATTTAGCAAGATTAGAGGTTGGTAACAATGCTCAAGGAATAATGAGCATACAAGAAACTAATAATTAAAAAGGTGCTGTATCAAAGTAGATTTTAATAAAATCTTTGATACAGCACTTTTTATTTTTTTATTTTTTATTTTTTTTAGATTGAATATATTCAATTACAGAAATTATAAGGCATATAAAACATGAAATAGCAACTAAAATATATACAAATCTCATTCCAGAAATAAATATATCAGGTCTATTAGGAACAGATCCTAAAACTCTAAAACCAGCTAACTTACTCATTTTTGCATATAAAATAGAAGTTGAAGCTGATACTCCAAAGGCAAGACCTAAATTTCTTATTAAGGCATTAGTACCACCTGCTATTCCAAGCTTATCCTTAGGAACAGAGGACATTATAAGGTTTGTATTTGGAGATTGGAATAGTCCATTTGAAAAACCTAATAAAGATAACATAAGGAATATGGATGTTTCACTTGAGTTACCATTTAATGATGATAATAAAATCATTGAAACTCCTGTTAAGAATAATCCTACTAAAGTAAGTATTTTACTTCCTATTTTATCAGATAATGTTCCACTAAGGGGTGCAATAACAAATAATACAATTGGATAAGCTGTCATTATAACTGAAATTTTTCCAGGACTATAGCCTAAAATGTCATTTAAGTAAAAGGGTTGAATAACATTAATTGTATTTATTGCAGTAAAGGAAATAAATGCACATATTAAGCTTACTGAGAATATTGGCTTTTTAAATAAGCTTAAATGAAGCATAGGATTTTTTATCTTGTTTTCATAGATTAAGAAGAAAGCAAGAATAATAAGTCCAATTATTAATCCTAGGATTACATATATGCTAGTAAATCCTAAATGTTGGCTAATTAATATTGATGTAAATATAAGAATTGTAGCAATGAAAAACATTGTTGCTCCAGGCTTATCCATTGACTCAGATTCCTTAGGAATTCTTATTGGTAGATATTTTTTAGCGAATATGTAGCATATTATACCTATAGGTACATTTATTAAGAAAATATAGTGCCAAGTGAAATATGTAACTATGAATCCACCTAATGCTGGACCTAATATAGAACCTAAGGCAACAAAGGAACCAGAGATACCTAAAGCTTTTCCTCTTTCCTTAGGAGGGAAAACATCTGTTATAATACCTTGGTTAGTTGACATTAACATAGCGGCACCAATAGCTTGCACAACCCTAGATAATACTAAAATAGGAAGTGATGGGGATATTCCGCAAAGGAAAGATCCAAGAACAAATATTAAAATCCCTTTTATAAATACTGAACTTTTTGAATGCATATCTCCTAATCTACCAAAGATTAAAATTGATGCAGAAATTATTATTAAATATGAACTTACAATCCATTCAGTTCCAGCCATAGTTGCACCAAGTTCTTTTTGAAGAATTGGAAGGGCTACATTAACTATGCTACTATCTAAACATGCCATGAATGGTTGCATTACTAATACTGCTAATATAAACCATCTGTTTTTATAAACTAAATCTTCCGTGTTTTTAGAGTTTTCATTAGCATTATTCACCTAATCATCTCCTTTATTAAATTTTAATGAAATTTTTGTTAAACATTAACTATACAATTATAAAACGACAAAATTTTATTGTCAAAATTGAAAAAACGCTTATTTTCCATGTATAAAGGCCTTTTATTAATTAAAAAATATTAAATTTCTAATAATTACTTCCTTTATTAAAAGTTGACTTTAATTAAAATAAGCTTACCTAAAAATATTGTTTTAATGTGGAAGAGGAAAATATTATATGTTATTATTCATATAAAAGTGTTAGAATAGATACAAAGGAAATAAGTTACATCAAGGGAGGACTTAATATGCTTAAGGTATTTTTTTCTTTTAAAAAACATTTTATAGAACATAAGCTATTGATTCTTTCAATGGTTCTTTCACTATTTATGTCTAGCATATTAAAATGGAGTTTCTTCAAATATATAGTTGGTATATTATCTTTTTGTATGATTATGCTAGACTATAAAGAGAGTTTAGATAATTTTGTTGAAAGCAAAAAATTAATATATAAAAAGTATATAAATAATATATTCTTTTTAGTTGATAGTTTAATTGTAGGATTTATAATAAATGAAGTATTTTGGATACTTACTAAAAATGAAATATTTCAATTTAAAGAAGGGGTTTTAAAGAGTACATTAATAACAACAATAAGTATAATAGCCATAGTTAATATTGTTTATGCACTTTTTCTAGAAAAATTAGATTTTGAAGACATAAAGTGGATAAGTATTGTCTTAACTTTATTTATAATGAATAGCAATGTTATTAATGGAACAATAAACAGTTTATACATAATTCAAAGTAAGGATGGATTAAATTTAATTATTACCTTAATAATTGTTTTAGGTATATTTTTTATTAGCTATTATATATTTAAAACTTTGATTTTACAAAGTATTAAATTAAAAAAATAAATATAAAAATAGGTATTGGGAAGAATAATAATAAATTATTTCAAATATGAGGAGGTAAAAAAATGAAAAATAATTTTTTAAAACACAAAAAAAGCCCATTAATGTATCCAGCTTATTGTGGATCATCTTCAACTAAAGGGGAAGGTTTTAAATTAAAACCTTTAGACTATCCTTATGATGCCTTAGAGCCATCAATAGATGAAGAAACAGTGAAAATTCACCATGACAAGCACCAACAAGCTTACGTAGATAAGTTAAATAAAGCTTTAGAAAAACATCCTGAGCTTTATGGAAAAAGCTTATATGATATCTTAAGCAATTTAGATGATATGCCAGAGGATATTATGGCTGACTTAGTAAATCAAGGTGGTGGAGTTTACAACCATGAATTCTACTGGAGTATTTTAGGAAAAGGATGTAATAGACCAGTTGCTGAAATAGCAGATGCTATAGACAGAGATTTTGGTTCTTTTGAAGAATTCAAAGAAAAGTTTAAACAATGTGGAATCTCTACCTTTGGTTCAGGTTGGGCATGGTTAGTTAGTGATAAAGATGGAAAGTTAGAAATAATGTCAACTAAGGATCAATCATCTCCTATTTCTTTAGGATTAATTCCTATATTAACAATGGATGTTTGGGAACATGCGTATTACTTAAAATATCAAAATAGACGTCCAGAGTATATAGACTATTTCTTCGATATAATAAACTGGAAAAAGTGTGAAGAATATTATAACAATAGATAATAGAAAAATATCATATAATATGTAATAAATCATAGAAAGAGCGTGTATTAAAGTGGTTTTTAAATAAAATTTACTTTAATACACGCTTTTTTAAATATTATATGGTGATATTTGTAAAAATATTGTAGTATACATATTATGTGAAGGGTAAATAAAAATTATACTTAGGGAGAAAAGCTATTAAGTTTTTTATAAAAAAAGAACTTAAGGACTGAAAGATAGGGGGAAATTATGGCGCAATATAAATTTATGAGAAAAAATCTTTCAAAATATACATCTTATTTATTAACTTCAATTTATGGATTAACTTTAGAATCATCAAAGGGAGTAAAGGATTATAGTAGTAAAGGATTAACTAAGAAAAATATTGATGGAGAAGTTATAGACATAAAGGAAAAACTAAAAAGGGGATTAGGGGTTAACAATAAGGATATTACAAATCCTAAGTTTATTCTAGAAGAAAATATAGAATTTAGAGAAATATTAAGCACTGAAATATTAAAAAGTAATGGGTTAGAAATAGTTGTTGATAGAGAATTTCCTAATATAGTTCAATATAAAATAGGAGAGAAGATCCTTAAGGGAGCAAGAAAATCAAGGGATGAATTTTTAATAAATGGAAGTAGATTTAAACCTAAAGTAACCTCAGAAAAAATTTATGACCATATTGAAGGAGAGTATTATTTATATAGATTGAATTTTAGAAAGATAAATGTAGAGATGGCAATATCTTTTAAAATAATTGATAATACAGTTAAACTTCAGTTTGAAGAAATAAATGAAAATGGGGAGTTTAAGATTTATAAAATACAAATTCCCAATCATAATCTTATAAGCATAAATGAAGAGGAAGAAAATCTAGATATTACTGCAGCAAGAGTTTATGGAATATTAAGTTCTAATGATTACTTTTATGATTTAAGAGAAAAAGAAGTTGATCAGAATCCAGTTCATCAGACTATGGCATTTTTAGATAATGGAGGATTAGTTGCATCTTTAGAGAATAATGTCCTTGATTATGAGAAACAAGTATATTATCAAACAACTTTAAATGAAGGGGTTAAAGAAGCAGGCCTTTGGAATGGCTCATGGACATATAGGGAGCAATTAAGTGACTCAGAGGGTGGAACTTTTAGTGGAGTAACTGAATTACCTTGGTCAAGAATTGTAATTTCAGGAGATAAAAATAATGATGATTTAGTTGACTAATTATTTAGATGGTTTTGGACAAATGATGCTTATTAAAGGGTATGAATCAGAGGGGCATCATAGTTCTCACCAAGACTATAGTAATAACTTTAATAAAAGAGCTATTGGAGTAGAAGAATTTAATGAAATGTCTAAGGTTGTTTAAGAAAAATATAATACCTTAGTTGGGGTTCATATAAATATGAGGGAAATATATCTAATAATGTTAACTATTTATA
The DNA here is from genome assembly GCF_023921145.1 of Clostridium sp. 16K-1-R1. Classification (NCBI taxonomy): domain Bacteria; kingdom Bacillati; phylum Bacillota; class Clostridia; order Eubacteriales; family Clostridiaceae; genus Clostridium; species Clostridium sp. 16K-1-R1. The sequence goes on along the minus strand of NZ_CP046515.1, from coordinate 1,654,807 downwards.
ATAAGAAAGTTTAATAAACTATGGGAAAAACTAATTGGAGTGAAACAAGTATAGTTAGAGATATGGGATTTGATAGTTATAAATTTAAAGAAACCTTAACTTTAAGAACAAAAAGGTAATAATAAAAATTGGGAGGAAAAAATTATCCTTCCAATTTTTTTAACTATTTACAATACTTGTAAACGATATTATAATTGTAATGTAAATATTTTGAAATAGGAGGGGACTATGAAAAGAAAAATGCTTAAGAGACTTTTAACTTCAGCTTTTGCTTGTATGTTTATTGCAAATGGCTTAATAACTACTACTGTAAGAGCTGTAGGACCTAAAACTGGGGAAGAAAACCAGGTTTTAGTTCCAAATTTAAATCCAACACCAGAAAATTTAGAGGTTGTAGGAGATGGATTTAAGATAACTTCTTCTATAAATTTAGTTGGTGAGGAAGAGGCAGATGAGAATGCAGTAAATGCTTTAAGGGAATTTTTAACTGCAAACAACATAGAAATAAATAGTGAAAATGATCCAAATTCAACTACCCTTATAATAGGTGAGGTTGATGATGATATTCCTGAGTTAGATGAAGCTTTAAATGGAACTACAGCAGAAAATTTAAAAGAAGAGGGATATGCTTTAGTTTCAAATGATGGGAAAATAGCTATTGAGGGTAAAGATGGAGATGGAACTTTCTATGGAGTTCAAACATTTAAGCAATTAGTTAAGGAATCTAATATACCAGAAGTAAATATAACTGATTATCCAACAGTTAGTGCTAGAGGTATTGTAGAAGGCTTTTATGGAACTCCTTGGACACATCAAGATAGATTAGATCAAATTAAATTTTATGGTGAAAATAAATTAAACACATATATTTATGCTCCTAAAGATGATCCATATCACAGAGAAAAATGGAGAGAGCCATATCCAGAAAGTGAAATGCAAAGAATGCAAGAACTTATAAATGCTTCTGCTGAAAATAAGGTTGATTTTGTTTTCGGTATTTCTCCAGGAATAGATATAAGATTTGATGGAGATGCAGGAGAAGAAGATTTTAATCATTTAATAACAAAGGCAGAATCTTTATATGACATGGGTGTAAGAAGTTTTGCAATCTATTGGGATGATATTCAAGATAAGAGTGCAGCTAAACATGCTCAAGTTTTAAATAGATTTAATGAAGAATTTGTAAAGGCTAAGGGAGATGTAAAACCATTAATAACAGTTCCAACAGAGTATGATACTGGAGCTATGGTAAGTAATGGACAACCTAGAGCTTATACTAGAATTTTTGCAGAAACTGTTGATCCTAGTATAGAAGTTATGTGGACTGGCCCTGGAGTTGTTACAAATGAAATTCCTTTAAGTGATGCACAACTTATAAGTGGAATATACAATAGAAATATGGCAGTATGGTGGAATTATCCAGTAACAGATTATTTTAAAGGTAAACTTGCCTTAGGACCAATGCATGGATTAGATAAAGGATTAAATCAATATGTAGATTTCTTTACTGTAAACCCAATGGAGCATGCTGAGCTTTCAAAAATATCAATACACACAGCTGCTGACTATAGCTGGAATATGGATAACTATGATTATGATAAGGCTTGGAATAGAGCAATTGATATGCTTTATGGTGATTTAGCAGAAGATATGAAGGTATTTGCAAACCATTCAACAAGAATGGACAATAAAACTTGGGCTAAATCAGGAAGAGAAGACGCTCCAGAGCTTAGAGCAAAAATGGATGAGTTATGGAATAAGTTATCTTCTAAAGAAGATGCAAGTGCTCTTATAGAAGAGTTATATGGCGAGTTTGCAAGAATGGAAGAAGCTTGTAATAATCTAAAGGCAAATTTACCTGAAGTTGCTTTAGAAGAATGCTCAAGACAACTTGATGAACTTATTACTTTAGCTCAAGGGGATAAGGCTTCATTAGATATGATTGTAGCTCAATTAAATGAAGATACAGAGGCTTATGAAAGTGCTAAAGAAATTGCACAAAATAAATTAAATACAGCCTTAAGTAGCTTTGCAGTTATATCTGAAAAGGTTGCTCAATCATTTATACAAGAAGCTTTAAGTTTTGATTTAACATTAATAAATCCAAGAACAGTAAAGATAACAGCTTCATCAGAAGAGACTTCAGGGGAAAATGCACCAGCTTCCTTTGCTTCAGATGGTGATATGAATACTTTCTGGCATAGTAAATGGTCATCACCTGCTCATGAAGGTCCTCATCATTTAACTTTAGAATTAGATAATGTATATGAAATAAATAAAGTTAAATATGCTCCAAGACAAGATAGTAAAAATGGAAGAATAACAGGGTATAAAGTATCTGTTAGTTTAGATGGAGAAAACTTTACAGAAGTTAAAACTGGAACTTTAGAAGATAATGCAGCTATTAAATTTATAGAATTTGATAGTGTTGATGCTAAATATGTAAGATTAGATGTTACAGATAGCGTTTCAGATCAAGCAAATGGTAGAGGAAAATTTGCTACTGCTGCAGAGGTTAATGTTCATGGAAAGTTAAAAGAAAATGCTGAGGTAACAGGAAGTGTATCTCTTGAAGCTTTAGAGGAAGTTCAAGTTGGAGAAAACTTAGAAGTTGGAGTGGGTATAGACGAATTAGTAAATGCAGAAGCTTTTGCTTATGATTTTACACTAAATTATGATGAAAATGCCTTTGAATATGTAGAAGCAATTTCTGATGATGGAGTATTTGTAAATGCTAAGAAAATAGAAGATGGAAAGGTTAGAGTGCTTGTAAGTTCTTTAACTGGAGAACCATTGCCAGCTAAAGAAGTTTTAGCTAAGGTTGTCCTAAGAGCAGAAGCTAAAGCAGAAGGAAGTAATTTAAGTGTAACCAATTCATCAGTTGGAGATGGAGAAGGATTAGTTCATGAGATTGCAGGAACTGAAAAAACAGTTAATATAATAGAAGGAACTAGTCCAGAAATTGTTGTAAATCCAGTAAGAGATTTTAAAGCATCAGAAATAAATAAAAAGAATGTAACTGTAACTTGGACAGAACCAGAAACAACAGAAGGCTTAGAAGGATATATTCTTTATAAGGATGGTAAAAAGGTAGCTGAAATAGGCAAGGATGAAACTTCTTATACATTTAAAAAGTTAAATAGACATACAATCTATAACTTTAAGATTGCAGCTAAATATTCAAATGGGGAAGTTTCAAGTAAAGAAAGCCTAACTTTAAGAACTGCAAGATAGTAATACAAATAATAATATAAGGTGCACCTCATTTTGAGATGCACCTTATTAAATTACATAGAATATAACATGAGATTTATCTTATTAAATAGAAATAGTATAAAAGACTGAAGAAAATATATTTAGTGGGATGTTTTTTGTAGAAAGAAATATTTTTTATAAAGAGATAAATTTTAAATTAGTAAAATGTGATATAAAGCACATTTTATGAATTTAAAAAATATTAGATTTTAAAATGTTTATTGAAAAGGATTAATAGGTAAAAATATAATTTGTTTTCAATAATTTGGGGAAAAATATGAGAATTATTCTCAAATGTTGTAATAAAATAAAAAAATATTGAGTTTTTTTAGAAAAATTTTTAGAAATATATTGTTACATCGCCATTGTTTTGTTAAAATAGACGTGAGGGTAATTAAATATCCCATAGGGACGAAAAAAGTCCCAAGTTGTTAAGAGGAATAGATATAGTAAATTTTTACTATAAGTTATTTTTTAGGGAGGAGAAATGAATATGATGTATTCAAGCGAAGTTCAAGAAATGTGTGTAATTGCTAAAGGTCCAAACCACGGTCCAGCACCAATCCCTGTAGAAGGTAGATGGGTTCAATCAAGAGAAATAAAAGATGTTTCAGGTTTAACTCATGGAGTTGGCTGGTGTGCACCACAACAAGGAGCATGTAAATTAACTTTAAACGTTAAAGATGGTATCATAGAAGAAGCTTTAATAGAAACTATAGGATGTTCAGGTATGACTCACTCAGCTGCTATGGCTTCAGAAATATTACCAGGAAAAACTATATTAGAGGCTTTAAACACAGACTTAGTTTGTGATGCTATAAATACTGCAATGAGAGAATTATTCCTTCAAATAGTTTATGGTAGAAGCCAAACTGCTTTCTCAGAAGGTGGACTACCAATAGGAGCAGGTCTTGAGGACTTAGGAAAAGGATTAAGATCACAAGTAGGTACTATGTACGGAACTTTAGCTAAAGGACCAAGATACCTTGAAATGGCTGAAGGATATGTAACAAAAGTAGCTTTAGATGCAGATGATCAAATCATAGGATACAGATTCGTTCACTTAGGTAGAATGATGGAAATGGTAGCTAAAGGAATGAGCGCTAACGAAGCTATGGAAAAAGCTACTGGTCAATACGGAAGATTTGACGAAGCTGTTAGAACTATAGATCCAAGACACGAATAATCTATATATTCATTATTGAAGGAGGATAATAAAATGGCATTATTTGAAAGTTATGAAAGAAGAATTAACCAAATACAACCTGTATTAGAAAAGTACGGAATGGAAACAATAGAAGATGCTAAAGTAGTTTGCGAAAATTTAGGAATCGATCCTTATACAATCGTTAAAGAAACTCAACCAATAGCATTCGAAAATGCTGGATGGGCTTACACTTTAGGTGCTGCTATAGCAATCAAGAAAGGATGTAAAACTGCTGCTGATGCTGCTGAAGCTATCGGAGAAGGATTACAAGCTTTCTGTATTCCAGGATCTGTTGCTGATGACAGAAAAGTTGGATTAGGACACGGAAACTTAGGAGCTATGCTTTTAAGAGATGAAACTAAATGTTTCGCATTCTTAGCAGGACACGAATCATTCGCTGCTGCTGAAGGTGCTATCAAAATAGCTGAAAAAGCTAACAAAGTTAGAAAAGAGCCTTTAAGAGTTATATTAAACGGTCTTGGAAAAGATGCTGCATTCATAATTTCAAGAATCAACGGATTTACATATGTTGAAACTAAATTTGACTATGTAACTGGTAAATTAAACATCGTTAAAGAAACTCCATACTCAAACGGTCCAAGAGCTAAAGTTAAATGCTACGGTTCAGACGACGTTAGAGAAGGTGTTGCTATAATGCATCATGAGGGAGTTGACGTATCAATCACTGGTAACTCAACTAACCCAACAAGATTCCAACACCCAGTTGCTGGAACATACAAAAAAGAATGTGTTGAACAAGGTAAGAAATACTTCTCAGTAGCATCAGGTGGTGGTACAGGAAGAACTCTTCACCCAGATAACATGGCTGCAGGTCCAGCTTCATACGGTATGACTGATACTATGGGAAGAATGCACTCAGATGCACAATTCGCAGGATCATCATCAGTTCCAGCTCATGTTGAAATGATGGGTCTTATCGGTATGGGTAACAACCCAATGGTAGGAGCTACTGTTGCAGTTGCTGTTGCTGTAGAAGAAGGAATGAACAAATAATAGATATATCAACGCTTAGGAAAGATATAAGTCTATTATAAAGTTTTAATAAATGAGTACACGTTATGTAAATATTAAATTTGCATGACGTGTATTTTTTTATTACAAATATTACTTTTGTTGAAAATGTTTTAGTATAATAAAATATAGAAAAAAATAGAAAAATTATAATTTAGTAAACAAAAAAGGTGGAATTTTAAAAAGATTTGTTTTATAATTATTGGCTAATTTTGATTTAGGAAGTATAATATTATTGGAAAGATTATGAGCAATAAGTAATAATTATAAGAAATTCATTATTTTCCTTAGAATTAACATTGATTTATAATGAATTTTTTATGATTTTATATAAAATATTAATTTTTTATAAAAGGAGGGTAACATGAATAGAAATAGATTAAGCTGTCTTATAGTAGGTGCTGTAATTGGAGCTGGAGCAATAGTTTGTACAACTAATACTAAAGTACATGCGAAACCAGTGAATGAGGTTAAAAACATTAATACTTCTAAAGGAAATTCATTTGGAGAAATTATTTCATCAGAAGACCTAGGATTAAGAAAAGGTGCAGATTCTTCTCATGAAATAATAACTTCAATACCTAGGGGCGCTAGAGTTAACATAATAGACAAGGTATCTGATAACTGGTATAAAGTTGGTTATAAAGATTTTGTAGGTTATGTAGAAGCTAAGGACATAAGAGTACTAGGAGATAATTTAAATCAAGATAATGTTGGTTTAATTTCTGCTAATCAATTAAATGTTAGAACTAGCCCAAATGAAAATGGTCAAGTGATTGGAACTTTACATAAAAATGATAAGGTAAATGTATTAGATAAATCAATTGATGGTTGGTATAAAATTGATTTTAATGGTAGAAGAGCATATGTATCTAGTAAATATGTTAATTTAATTTCATATAAAAATAATGAAGTTAAGACAGAAGTAAAAAAAGAACCAATTGAAGGAACAGGTAAGGTTAATATAAATACAGCTTTAAATGTTAGACAAGCGTCTACTACAAATAGTAGGATTATTGGTAGCTTAAAAGGTGGAGAAAAAGTTAACATAATAAGTGAAAGTAATGGATTTTATAAAATAGAGTTTAATAATTCATATGGCTATGTTTATTCTAAATACATATCAAAAGATGGAGACAGTGAAAAGGTTCAAGTTGTAAAACAAGAAGAAGTTAAAAAAGAAAAAGTTGATGAATCTAAAAAAGAAGCTAAAGCTACTCCTAAAGCAGAACCTGTAGTTTTGGCTGTTAGATCTCTTAATAAGACAGGAATAGTAAATGTAAGTAGTTCACTAAATGTAAGAAGCAGCGCAAGTACAAGCAGTAAAGTTATAGGAAGCTTAAGCGGAAACACAAAGGTAACAATAGTAGGAGAAGAAGGAGCCTTCTATAAAATAGAATATAAAGGTTCTCATGGGTATGTAGCTAAGGAATACGTTAAAGATGTTACAGAAAGTAATAATAGTAACCAAGGTACACAGACTCCAGAAAAACCAAGTACTCCTGAAACTACTAAAAAGACAGGAATAGTAAATGTAAGTAGTTCTCTAAACGTAAGAGAAGGAGCAAGTACAAGTAGTAAGGTTATAGGAAGCTTAAGTGGAAACACAAAGGTAACAATAGTAGGAGAAGAAGGAGCGTTCTATAAAATAGAATACAAAGGTTCTCATGGATATGTAGCTAAGGAATACATTAAAGATGTTACAGAAAGTAATAATAGTAACCAAGGTACACAGACTCCAGAAAAACCAAGTACTCCTGAAAGTACTGAAAAAACAGGAATAGTGAATGTAAGTAGTTCACTAAATGTAAGAAGCAGCGCAAGTACAAGCAGTAAAGTCATAGGAAGCTTAAGCGGAAACACAAAAGTAACAATAGTAGGAGAAGAAGGAGCATTCTATAAAATAGAATACAAAGGTTCTCATGGATATGTAGCTAAGGAATATGTTAAAGATGTTACAGAAAGTAGTAATAGTAACCAAGGTACACAGACTCCAGAAAAACCAAGTACTCCTGAAAGTACTGAAAAAACAGGAATAGTGAATGTAAGTAGCTCTTTAAACGTAAGAGAAGGAGCAAGTACAAGCAGTAAGGTTATAGGAAGCTTAAGCGGAAACACAAATGTAACAATAGTAGGAGAAGAAGGGGCATTCTATAAAATAGAATATAAAGGTTCTCATGGATATGTGGCTAAGGAATATATCAAGGATATTAAAGACGAGGTAGTAACAGAACCAGAAAAACCAAGTAACCCTGAAAATAGTAAGAAAACTGGTGTTGTAACTGCATCTAAAGGATTAAATGTAAGGAAAGAAGCTAATACTTCATCTCAAATTATTGGAATTTTAAATAGTGGAGAAAGTGTTGAAATAATAGGAGAAGAAAATGGTTTCTATAAGATAACTTATAAAGGACAAGAAGCTTATGCATCTAAAAATTATATAAATATTTTTGATGGTAACTCAAATGTTAATCCTGGATTAGATATAGGAAATGCTTCAAAAACAAATTATGGAGTATCACTTAACGAATATATAAAATTACAACAAAGAAATAATCCTTCAAATTATTCATACTCAGAATTTGAAAAATATATAAATCCAGCTAAAGCTACTAATAAGCTACAGTTCTTAAGAATAGATAAATTTAGATCAGTTAATGTAAGTGGATTAAGTAGTAGATTAAGTAACAAAGGAGTTTTAACAGGACAAGGACAAGCTTTTGTAAATGCTGCTAAAGCCTTTAACATAGATCCTATATACTTAGTTGCTCAATGTTTACACGAAACAGGTAATGGAACAAGTAAACTTGCAAAGGGTGTAACAATTACTGAAATTGCAGATGAAAGTAAACCTATATATAATGGTAATGGTCAATTAGTAGGATATCATATGATTAAATTATCTAAGCCAGTAACAGTTTATAATTTATTTGGAATAGGGGCTAAGGATAATTCATCAGTTTTTCCAAATAGAGCTTTAATATTAGGAACAACATATGCTTATAATAGAGGTTGGACAAGTATTGAAAATGCTATAAAGGGTGCTGCAGAATTTGTTTCATTAAATTATGTTCATAGTTCAAGATATAGTCAAAATACTCTTTATAAGATGAGATATAATCAAAATGTATCAAATATATGGCATCAATATGCTACAACACCATGGTATGCATCAAGTATTGCTGATATTATGAGGAGTTATCAAGATTTATATTTAGAAAATAATTTCACATTTGATGTACCTGTTTTTGCAGGATAATAATTAAAGTGATTTACAGTTTAATTAAAATAGGAGTCTAGTTGACTCCTATTTTTTTTGCTATTACTATTTTATTCTTTATAATTATGATTAAAATCATATCTTTACAAAAAATAAGAAATTTAATAAGGATATTATTATAGAGTTTCTTTAGGAATTATAAAGTTTACTTACCTAATAAAATAATTAAAATCTTAAACAAGTAAATGAATAATTAAAACTTTTATTAAGTAAAATAATAGAGAAGTATTTTTAGGAGAATAGATTTTGGAATTTTTAGATTGGAAATTTATTTTTATAATAATAACTTTTGCTTTTATAGGCTTAATATGTATATTTAAAAGATCAAAGATTGGATTAACAGCAGCCTCAGTAGGTATTATTGGAAGTTTGATTTTATGGGGTTTTTTTAAAGTTAGTATTAAGGTTAGAAATTTCTTAGATGGAGTGGGTTTAAGTTTTAAAGATCTATTAAACTTTTTATTTGTAGTTATTACTGCAATAATAGCATTTTTAGTAATTTTTCTTTTTTTAAAGGCATTTAATAATTTTGGAAGTAAAATAAGAAAAAGATAAGACGAAAAGTCTTATCTTTTTACCATTCACCAGGATAAGCAACTATGTGTAATGTAACTTGACGTCTTCCCCAAGATATACATTCATCATGAGAGTTCATGTAAAGGTCAATAATATTTCCCTTTATAACTCCACCTGTATCTGATGCTATAGCATAACCATAACCAGGGATGTACACTTTTGATCCTAAAGGAATTACACTAGGATCAACTGCTATTGTACTTATTCCACCTGGATCTCTTACAGGTTTAAGTCCCATAGCTGTTAAGGTTCCACCACTATATGCAGTGGCTTCCATAGAAAGTGTTTTCTTATACTTGCCATCGCTACTAGGTTGGCTAGAACTATTATTACTGCTAGTAGTATTTGAAGAGTTTGCAGCATTATTTTTAGCAGCTTCCTCTGCTTTTTTAGCTTCTTCAGCTTTTAATGATTCAATTTTATTTTTAGCAGCTTGTACAGAATTGTTAGCTGCCTCTTTTACAGAATCAATGTTAAGTTGTGGTATTAATTGATTCAATGTGCTTACTGCACTTTCAAGTTCATTAATTGATGAACTTGAATTTATAACTGAAACTGAATGAGATATTAAAGACATTTCATTTTCTTTAATTACTTCTAAAACAGCCTCTTTTTGTTTATTTAATTCATCAATTTTCTTTTGTTCTTCAATTTTTTTACTATCTAAGGTTTTAAGAGATTCCTCAGTTGAAGCTTTCAATTCTTTAAGTTCAGCTTTATCTCTCTCTAACTTTTTAATATCACTATTAAGAGAATCTTTTTGCTCATCTAAACTTTGTATAAGATTTTTATCTAAAGCTGTAACCCTTGCTAAAGCGTCTATTCTTGTTATTAAATCTGATAAGTCTTCAGACTTAAGCAAGAAAACTACGGGATTCATAGAATCCTTACTTTTATACATAGCACGCATTCTTTTTCCTAAAACAGATTGTTTTTCATCTATTTCAGTTTTTAAAGTGCTTACTTTGCTTTCTGTCTCTTTTAAATTCTCTTCTGTATCTTTCATTTTAGCCTTATTATCTTCTAACTTAGCATTTAAATCTTCAATTTCATTATTAAGTTTTGACACTTGAGAGTTAAGTGAAATAACTTCATTATCTAATTGTGAATATTTTACTTTATTCTCCTGTATAGTAGATTTCTTATCATTTACTGTATCAGCAAAAACTACATGAGTAGCTGAAATACTAATTGCCATAGCAATTAATGCTGACAAAATTCTTTTTTGCATAAACTACACTCCTTTAGTTAAACTGTCCACAACTTAAGTGTATTTCATCATATATTACTGAATTATAACATAAAAGTCAAATGTAACACAAATTTAACCTTTAAAGATTTAAAATATGGTAAGAAAAAATTAACAACTTAATTATACTACAAATATAAAAAATAAGAAATTTACCCTATATTGAAATAATTAAGATTATATATTATAATTAAAAAAAATAATATTTTATATTTTTAGGTTTGATTTTAATTAAAAGGGAAAGTGGTTAAAGTCCACTACAGCCCCCGCTACTGTGATAGGATACAAGTTTCTATTTGACCACTGATTATATAAATTGGGAAGGGAGAAATGAGGATAAGCCTTAAGTCAGGATACCTGCCTAAAGATCATGAACTAAGCTTCGGAGGGAAGAGATTAGTACTTATTTGTTCATAATTTTGAGGAATAATTACTTTGATTTGTAAGCATCTGTTCTTTGTAGCACAGATGCTTTTTATTTTTAAATTTTAGAGGTGAAATATGAAAAAAGCTATATTAGTAGTAAGTTTTGGAACAAGTCATTTAGACGCATTAAATAATTCTATAAAGAAAATAGAAGATTCAATACAGGAAAACTTTAAAGAATATGATGTTTTTAGAAGTTTTACATCACATATGATAGTAAGAAAACTTAAAGAAAAACATAACATGGAAGTATTATTTCCAGAGGATGCTTTAAAGAAATTAGGAGAGGAAGGATATGAGGAAGTTATAGTTCAACCACTTCATATTATTCCAGGAGAAGAGTTTGATTATATAAAGCATATGGTAAAGGAATATGAACCATGCTTTAAAAAGATAGAAATAGGAAGACCAATATTCCATTATGAAGGTTTTGAATCAGGTCCAGATGATTATTCATATTTCGTAGATACAATGAAAGATTTAATAGAAAAGAATTCTCCATGTGTATTTGTTGGACATGGTAGTGCTCATCCATCAAATGCTGTTTATGGATGTTTACAATCTGTTTTAATAGATAAGGACTATGAAGATGTTTTTGTAGGAACTGTAGAAGGGTATCCTAATTTTTCAAATGTCTTAAAGAAAGCTAAGAAGAAAGATATAAAAGAAATAACAATAATTCCTTTAATGGTTGTAGCTGGAGATCATGCTAAAAATGATATGGCTTCAGATGAAGAAGATTCATGGAAGAGCAGATTTGAAAGTGAAGGAATAAAGGCTAATGTTATTTTAAAAGGCTTAGGAGAATACGAAGAGTTTGGAAATTTATACATAGATAGAATTAATGATGTTATTAATGGTACATATAAAGGACTTGGAGAAACTAAAAAGAAGAAACATAGAAGGGAAATGAAATAATGGATTACATGAAAAGCCCTATGGGAATTGAAAAAAGAAGTTTTGAAATTATAGGTTCTGAAATGCATGAACATAATTTTTCAGAAGAGGAATTACAAATAGTAAAAAGAGTTATACATACTACTGCGGATTTTGAATATCAAGATTTAATAGAAATAAGTGAAGGTGCTATAGAGGCAGGAGTTTCTGCATTAAAGAATGGAGCTAAAATATATACTGATACAACAATGGCTTTATCAGGAATGAACAAAAGAGCATTAAAAGAATTAAATGCATCAGTTGAATGCTATGTTGGATTAGAAGAGGTATTTAAATTAGCTAAAGAAAAAGAAATAACTAGATCAATGGCAGGAGTTGAACTTGCAGCAAAGGAAAATGTAGATATATTTGTTTTTGGAAACGCTCCAACTGCCTTATTTAAACTTAGAGAACTTATTAAGGAAGGAAAAGCTAATCCAAAGCTTATAGTAGCAGTTCCAGTTGGTTTTGTAGGGGCTAGTGAGAGTAAAGAAGATTTAGATGAACTTGGAATTCCTTATATAAGAGTTAAGGGAAGAAAAGGTGGAAGTACAGTAGCAGCAGCTATAATAAATGCATTACTTTATATGAATTATAAAAGAGATATGTAATAAAGAAGGTAATCTAAATGTTTGATATGTATATAGAAAGCGGTGGAAAGAAACTTAGATGTGGATACACTACAGGGTCTTGTGCAGCAGCTGCTGCTAAAGCCGCCACTTATATGCTTTTTAATAAAAAAGACATAAGTGTTATAGAAATAGATACTCCTAAAAATATAAAACTTAATTTAGAAATACAAGATATACAGGTCGAAAAAAATTCAATATCTTGCTCCATAGTAAAAGATGGGGGAGATGACATAGATGCTACCTCAGGTCTTGAAATCTTTGCAAAGGCAGAAGAAATTGAAGAAGGCTTTGAACTATGTGGAGGAGAAGGCGTTGGAGTAGTAACTAAAGAGGGTCTTTTTGTAGAAAAAGGACAACCTGCCATAAATCCAGTACCTAGAGAAATGATAAAAAAAGAAGTCTTAAGTGTACTTCCTAAGGATAAGGGAGTTAGAATAACAATTTTTGTTCCAAGAGGAAGAGAGATTGCTAAGAAAACATTTAACCCTAGATTAGGTATAGTTGATGGAATATCAATACTTGGTACTACAGGAATAGTTTATCCAATGTCAGAAGAGGCCTTAAAGGAATCTATAAGAATTGAAATAAGACAAAAAGCCGTAAATAATAAAGATCTTGTATTTGTATTTGGAAATATGGGAGAAAGATTCTTAAGAGAAAGAGGATACAAAAAAGACAATATAGTTGTTATATCTAATTATGTAGGTTTTTCTATAGAGTGTGCCTTAGCTCAAGGAATAAAGGATTTAACCATAGTAGGACATATAGGAAAGTTAAGCAAGATTGCCTTTGGATGTTTCAATACACATAGTAGGGTTTCAGATGTTAGATTAGAAGTTATAGCCCTAGAGCTTACCTTAATGGGATATGATTTAGAACTAGTAAAAAAAGTTTTAGATCAAAAAACAAGTGAAGGTGCCGTAAGACTTCTTGGAGAGGATTTTCCTATGTTATATGAAAGAATTGGAGAAAAGGTACTAAAGAGATTAGATATATATGCTTATGGTGAAGCAAACTTTAATATTCTTATGTACTATGGATCAAAGGAAATGAAGTTACTATATGAATCTAAAAATTCAAACTTGTTTGATTAAACTTAAATTAGAAAGGAATGAAGGCTTTTGGTTAAAATATTAGGATTAGGACCAGGCCATGAAGACTATATAATTCCTAAAGTTATTAAGGAACTAGAAAAAAGTGATTATATAGTTGGTTTTGAAAGAGCAATTTCTAGCTTAAAGTTTTTAAATAGTATAAATGATGAAAGATTTAAGAGAGTAAAAGGTTTAAAAGAAATAATAGAATTTCTAAATGAAAATAAGGAAAAGAGGATTTCAATAGTTGCCTCAGGAGATCCAACCTTTTATGGAATTACAAATTATATATGTAAAAATTATGAGGGAGAAGTTTCTATTGTTCCTGGAATAAGTTCTTTTCAATATTTAACATGTAGGGTTAATAAGACTTGGAATGATGCTTTTGTTGGAAGTATGCATGGAAGAGAAGAAAATTTTATAGAAGTTGTGAAGGAAAATAAACTTTCTATTTGGTTAACAGATAAAAAAAATACTCCTTCTGAGCTAAGTAAAAGGTTAATAGAAAATTCTATAGAATGTACTATATATGTTGGAGAAAATCTTTCTTATGAAGATGAAAATATAACAATTGGAAGCCCAAGAGAAATTTGCGAAAAGGATTATGGAGATTTATCTGTAATAATAATTGAAAGATAAATTTTCCTTTGGAGGATATATGAAGTTTATAAAAGATTCAGAGTTTATAAGAGGAAAATGTCCTATGACAAAAGAGGATATTAGAATCCTTACTATTAGTAAATTAGATTTAGATAAAGATTCTAATTTTTTAGATATAGGAAGTGGAACTGGTAGTATTACTATTCAAGCTTCTAAATTTATAGAAGAGGGATCTGTATTTTCTATAGAAAGAGATGAAGAAGCCATAAGAGTAACTAAGGAGAACTTAAAAAAGTTTAATTGTAATAATGTTACTCTTTTAGAGGGTGATGCTATAGAACATATGGAATCACTTTCAAAGGAAATTAAAGAAGAAAAAATCTCAAAATTTGATTCTATATTTATAGGAGGCTCTGGTGGAGGCCTTGAAAAAATTATAAATATATCAGATGAAATATTAAAAGAGGATGGAGTTTTAGTATTAAACTTTATAACTTTAAACAATGCATATAATGCAATAGAATTTTTAAAGAAATTAGAATATAAAACAGAAATTTCTTTAGTTAACATAAGTAAAAATAGAGAAAATACATACATGATGATTAGCAATAATCCAATTTTTATTGTTAAGGCATTTAAGGAGGAAAATTAATGGCAATATTATATGGAATAGGTGTAGGACCAGGAGATAGTGAACTATTAACAATAAAGGCAGTAAAGGCTATTGAAAATAGTCATGTTATAGTAGCACCAAGTGCAGAAGAAGGTGGAGAGAGCATAGCATTAATAGCAGCTCAGGAATACATAAAAGAAGGAACAGAAATAGCTGTTAAACATTTCCCAATGGGAAAGAAAAACAGAGAATTAAAAGTTAAAGAGGCTTATGACTTTATTTTAGAAAAACTTAAAGAAGGAAAAAATGTAAGTTTCTTAACTATAGGGGATCCTTATGTTTATAGTACTTATATACATTTATTAAATTATGTAGAAGACCATGGTTTCCATGTAAAAACTATTCCAGGAATAACATCTTTCTGTGCTGCAGCTAGCATAGTTGATAGAACATTAGTTGTAGGTAATGAACCATTACTTGTTCTTCCAGCAGGTAGAGTACATGACATAAAAGATGAAAAGTTCGTTGTAATAATGAAAGTTTATAAAAAAGAAGAAGAAGTTTTAGATGTTTTAGAAGAAAAAGGATTTGATTATGTTCTAGTTAGTAGAGCAGGTAGAGAAGGGGAAAAAGTTTTAAAAACTAGAGAAGAGATCTTAAATCATAGAGATTACATGTCTTTAATACTAGCAAGTAAATAGAGAAAAATTATAAATAAAAAATCGTATTTTATTAGGAGGCAAAGGATAAAATGTTATATTTTATAGGTGCAGGTCCAGGAGCTGTTGATTTAATAACTGTTAGAGGAAGAAATTTATTAGAAAAAGCAGATGTTGTAATATATGCAGGATCTTTAGTAAGCAAAGAACATTTAGATGTTTGTAAAGAAGGAGTTAAAATATATAACTCAGCTTCAATGACTTTAGAAGAGGTAGTTGAAGTTATAAAAGAAAATGATGGTGAAGATAAAGTAATAGTAAGACTTCACACTGGAGATCCATCAATATATGGAGCTATTAAGGAACAAATGGATGAACTAGATAAGTTCAATATACAATATGAGGTTGTACCAGGAGTAAGTTCCTTTACAGCAGCAGCTTCAGCTATAAAGAAAGAGTTTACTCTTCCATCAGTAACTCAAACTGTTATATTAACTAGAGTTGAAGGAAGAACACCAGTACCAGAGACAGAGGATTTAGAAAAGTTAGCAGGAATAGGAGCTTCTATGGCATTATTCCTTTCTATATCAATGATTGATAAGGTAGTTGAAAAATTAAAAAGAGGATATGGAAGAGAAGATGTTCCTATAGCTGTAATTTCTAGAGCAACATGGGATGATCAAGAAATAATCATAGGAACACTAGAAAATATATCAGAAAAGGTTAAGGAAGCTGGTATAAATAAATGTGCTCAAATATTAGTTGGAGATTTCATTGACTGTAATTATGAGAAGAGTCTTCTTTATGATAAGCATTTTACTCATATGTTCAGAAAAGGAATTGAATAAATATGATTGGAATAATAAGTGTTACTGAAAAGGGAGACTTTATAGGGGATAAGCTTAAGGATTTTTTTGAAGAAAATAATATTAGTTTCAAAGGAATTTATAAAAGTAAATGTGAAGATTTTTCTTTAAAAGGAGCCACACAGGAAATGTTTGAAACTTGTAAGAATATTATTTTTATAAGTTCAACAGGAATTGCAGTTAGGGCTATAACTCCTTTTATAGTAAAAAAAGATAAGGATCCAGGGATTGTTGTGGTTGATGTAAACAATAAGTTTACTATAAGTTTAGCAGGAGGACACATTGGTGGAGCCAATGAATTAACTTTAGAAGTAAGCAAAGTTTTAAATAATATTCCAGTTATAACAACTGCCACAGATAACCAAAATAAAGTTGCACCAGACATGGTTGCTAAAAGTAATAATCTTATTATAGAAGATTTAAAAAAGGCTAAAGACATGGCTTCAAGGTTAGTAAACAATAAAAAAGTTTATTTTTTAGATGATAATAATTTAATTAAATTGCCTTTAGGTTATGAAAGTACATATTTATTAAAAGACAATACTCTTTGGATAACTAATAAGGAAAAAAGTGAAGAGGAAAATCTTAAGGGAGTTTTAAGATTAATAAGAAAAAATATATTACTTGGAGTAGGTTGTAGAAAAGGAGTGCCTTCACAAGAGTTAATAGATTTTGTTAAATATTCACTTAAGGATTTAAATATTGATAAGAGAGCTGTCTTAAAAATAGGATCAATAGATTTGAAAAAAGAGGAAAAGGCTATTTTAGATTTAAGTGAATATTTAAATTGTCCTTTTGAAACATTTTCTAAGGATGAGATTAAGAGTGTTCAAGATGAATTTGAAGGCAGTGATTTTGTAGAAAAATCTGTTGGAGTAAGAGCTGTATCAGAGCCAGCAGTTCTTTTAATGAATGGAAATATTATAGTAAATAAACTAAAGAAAAATGGAATGACGTTAACTATTGGAGAGCTTAAAAGGTAAAGTAAAGGGAAGTAAGCTTTATAAAGGTAGAAAAAACTCTATTAAGATAAATGCCTTAGAAATTCTTTAAAAGTATAGTAGAAAAGTAAAAGCTTTAATAAGCTTATAACCATAATACTTTACAACTTAAGCCACATAATAAGGAGGAATAATAATGGGAAAATTATATGTAATTGGAATTGGACCAGGTGGATTAGATGAAATGACTTTAAGAGCAGTTAAAGCTATTGAAGAATCTGATATAATAGTTGGTTACACTAAATATATAGAAATGGTTAAAGACTTAATAAAAGATAAGGAAATCTTTAAAACTGGTATGCGTGGAGAAGAGGAAAGATGCAGAGAAGCCTTAGAACTTAGCAAAGATAAAAAAGTTGCTTTAATAAGTACTGGAGATTCAGGAATTTATGGTATGGCTGGACTTATCTTAGAGATGAGAAAAGATGAAAATGTTGAAATAATACCTGGTATTACAGCATCTAGTGCAGCAGGATCAGTTTTAGGTGCTCCTTTAATGCATGATAACTGTAACATAAGTTTAAGTGATTTAATGACTCCTTATGAAGATATAAAGAAAAGAGTTCGTTTTGCAGCAGAGGGAGATTTCGTAATTTCTCTTTACAATCCAAAGAGTAAGGGAAGACCACACTATTTAAGAGAGTGTGTTGATATAATTAAGGAATTTAGAGGAGAGGAAACTCCTATAGCAGTTGTTAGAAATGCTTTAAGAGAAGGAGAAAGTAAAGAAATATTTACTTTAAAAGACTTTAATGATGAAGTAGTTGATATGTTCTCAATAGTAATCATAGGAAACTCAAAAAGTTATATTAAAGATGGATATTTTGTAACTCCAAGAGGATATAAAATAAAAAAATAAAACTAATGGGGTGAGAATGTGATTGCACTTATATTAGGAACTTCAGAAGGAAGAGAGTTTTTACAAAATCTTAAGGGATTTGAAGATAAAATAGTTATATCTACAGCTACAGAATATGGTGGGGAACTTTTAAAAGAATTCCCTGTTGCATTTATGAATACAAAACCTTTAGATGAAGAAGGACTTTTAAATTTTGCTAAAGAATTTAATTTAAAAGGAATAGTTGATGCTTCTCATCCTTATGCAAAGAATGTTAGTGAAAACACAATAAAAGTATGTAAGAAATTAAACATAGAATACATAAGATATGAAAGAAATGGTGTACTAAAAGAGTTAGACAATCCTAATATTATTAGAATAAGTGGATTAGACAAGCTTAAAGAATTAGACTCTACTATTAATGGACCAATTTTAAATACCACAGGAAGTAATGGAGTAAAGCAGATATTAGAATCTTCTCTTGAAAATAGAGTTATTCATAGAGTATTACCTTCAAAAAAGGTTATGAATGATCTTATAGATTTAGGGGTTAAGATAGAAGATATAATTGCTATAAAAGGCCCTATTGGCTATGAACTTAATAAGGCTTTTATAGATGAATACAAGGCAAAGGCTCTTTTAACTAAAGATAGTGGTGAAAGAGGAGGAGCTTTAGAAAAAGCAAAGGCTACACTAGATTCAAATATTAAATTAATAATAGTTGAAAAGCCTAAGGTGGATTATGGTAGATGTTTTTCTGATATAGATGAAACAGTAAAATACATTAAAAATATTTTGAAATAACAGGGGGATAAAATGAGAAGAAAAAGAATTTTAGGTTTAGCTACTATAGGGTTAGTATTTTCCTTAGCTTTAGCAGGATGTACTGGAAGTTCAAAGGAAAGTACAGCTTCAAAAAACACTGAGGAAGGTTACCCAGTAACAATAAGTACATATGATCAAAGTGGAAAGGAATTTCAGGAAACTTTTGAAAGTAAACCTAAGAGGGTTATTAGTACAAATCAAACTACTACAGAAATAATGCTTGATTTAGATTTACAGGATTCCTTAGTTGGAACATCATTTATGGATAGTCCTATACTTCCAAGATTAGAAGATAAGTATAAAAATATAAATGTTCTATCAGAAACATATCCAAGTAAGGAAGCTGTTTTAGCTTTAAATCCAGATTTAATAATGGGATGGAAAAGTGTATTTTCAGATAAAAATCTAGGTTCTGTAGAATCATGGAATGAAAAAGGGGTTAAAACCTTTATTCAAAGAAACTCTGGTATTTCAAAAGAGCAGACTTTAGATGATGTTTATTATGATATAAATGATATAGGTAAGATATTTAATATAGAAGAAAAATCAACTAAATATGTTGATGATATGAAAGAAAGAATAAATAATATTTCTGAAAAGATAAAATCAGTTAAAGAACCTATGAAAGTTTTAGTAATAGAAGGTGAAGGAGAAAATAAATATAGAGTTTATGGACCTAAAACCTTAGTTTCAGATATGGTTTCAAAAGCTGGTGGTACTAATGTGGCAAAGGAATCAGGTAGTGTTGGAGTTGAGAATATAATAGAAATGAACCCAGATGCTATAGTTCTTATACATTACTTAAATCAAAATAAAGATAACAAAGAAGAAAAAGCATTATTAGAAAATCCAGCTTTAAAAAATGTAACTGCAATAAAAGAAAATAAAATAATATATACTCCTCTTTCAGAAACATATGCAGGTGGTGCAAGAACTGTAGAGGGAATAGAAAGAATAGCAAAGGGATTATACCCAGACTTATTAAAATAAATTAAGTAAAATATAAACTCTAAGGAACTAAGCTTAAAAATAGTTTCTTAGAGTTTAATAATATATTTTAGGGAGAGATAAATAAGGTTGTTTAATTTAAGTTGGAGAAAAGACAAAAAAGTTTTCATTGCAGTTTTGTTAATTTTACTTTTTATATCATCTATAATATTAGGAATATCTTTTGGAGCTGTTGATATTCCACCTTATGATGTTTATAGAGTGTTTTTATATAAGGTTTTTGGAATTAAGATTGGAAATTTAGATGAAATATTAAATAGTACTTTATTTGATATAATATGGGGAGTGAGAATGCCTAGGGTGCTTTTAGGAGCTTTTGCAGGTATGGCCTTAGCTATGGTTGGTGTAATTATGCAAGCTACTATACAAAACCCTTTAGGTGATCCTTACATACTAGGATTGTCATCTGGAGCATCCTTAGGTGCTACATTTTCAATATTAATAGGATTTTCAGGAGTGTTATCAAGCTTTGGAGCACCCTTAGGAGCATTTTTAGGAGCTTTAATTGCATCTATATTTGTGTACTTTTTAGCGAAAATAGGTGGGCGTATAACTCCTTTTAAGATGATATTAGCTGGTATGGTTATAAGTTCTATATGTTCATCACTTACAAGCTTAATAATATTTTTATCAAAGGATAACGAAGGCATAAGAACAGTTAACTTTTGGATGATGGGAAGTTTGGCTGGAGCGGAATGGAGTAATATAGTTCTTCCCATAGCAATATCAGTTATACCACTAATATACTTCTTTACTCAATATAGAAATTTAAACTTAATGGTATTAGGAGATGAAACATCTATTACCTTAGGGTTAAATATTGAAAAGCATAGAAAAATATATATGATACTTTCATCTTTAATAACTGGAGTTATTGTATCAGTATGTGGAACTATAGGCTTTGTTGGAATTATGATTCCACACATTGTAAGACTTATATTTGGAACGGATCATAAAACTTTACTACCTTTTAGTGCTTTAGTTGGAGCTATATTTCTTATATGGGCAGATGTAATTGCTAGATGTGCTATTACTAATATGGAACTTCCTATAGGAATAATTACCTCTGTAATAGGAGCCCCTTTCTTATTATGGCTTATGGTAAAAGGAACTAGAGAAAAGGAGTAAGGATTATGATAAGATTAGAAGAGTTAGAAGTTTCTATAAACAAGAGTGAAATTATAAAGGGAGTTTCATTTCATGTTAATAAGGGTGATTTTGTTGGGCTTATAGGGCCAAATGGAAGCGGAAAATCAACCATATTAAAAACTATATATAAGTTAATTGATAAAAAATGTGGGGCAATATACATAAATGGTAAAGAAATAGACAGTATTAGCATAAAGTCAATGGCAAGAGAATTAGCAGTAGTAAGCCAATTTAATCAATATAATTTTAGCTTTAAGGTTAAAGATATTGTTCTTATGGGAAGAAATCCATATAAAAGAACTTTTCAATTAGACAATAAAGAAGATTATGACATAGTAAGAGAGGCTTTAGAAAAGGTTAATATGCTTGAATATAAGGATAGAGATTTTCTGAATCTTTCAGGAGGAGAAAAACAAAGGGTATTATTAGCAAGAGCCTTAGCACAAAAAACAGAAATTCTTTTATTAGATGAACCTACAAATCATTTAGATATTAAGTATCAAATAGAAATAATGAATATAGTTAAAGAGTTAAATATAACGGTATTAGCTGCACTTCATGATATGAATTTAGTTTCAGCTTACTGTAATAAAGTATATATGATTGATAAAGGAAAAGTAGTTTATGGAGGAGAAACAAAAGAAGTTTTAACTCCTAAAAATATAAAAGATGTTTTTGGTGTTGAATGTGAAATAGGAGAAAATTCAAAAGGACATATAACAATAAACTTTTTATTTTAGATAATGACTCTGTTTTAAGCTTATAACTTAAGGCAGAGTTTTTATTATATAAACATGGAATTATTTAAAGTTAGTGTTGATTTTAGTTAGATATAAATAAAAATGTAAAGTTATAAAAGGTTTGAAAATCAAAATAAAATAATATAAAATTACAATATGAAAATAAGTTTTTTTATAAGGAGTATTTTATATGAAAAGTATAAGCAAAATTAAAGTAAGATATGCTGAAACAGATGCAATGCAGGTTGCACATCATGCCAATTATTATATATATTTTGAAGTTGCAAGAGAAGATTTTATAGAACAATTTGGAATTACATATAAGGAAATGGAAGACCACGGGATTATGATGCCTTTAGTAGAGACTCAATGTAAATATATAGATGCAGCAAGATATGGAGATAACTTAATAATAGAAACTGAGTATGATGAAATAACACCTATTAAGGTTTCATTAAAATACACAGTAAAAAGAGAAAATCATAATAAGCTTGTAGCTACAGGCAGAACTTTACAAACTTTTGTAGATAGTAAAACTTTTAAAATTATAAACATTAAAAAAGTTCATCCTGAAATTTGGAGCAAATTAACTAAGTATTAATTATATTAATAAAATGTAAAAAGCTAAATTATATATTGAAAAATAATATTAATTTAAATATAATCTAATAAAATAAAACTATTCTTTAAAGATAGTCCAGAGAGGCTACAAGAATTAATTATTTAGATTATAAATAAAAATTTTATTTAGTTTAAAGAATTAACTTCTTGCCTGTAATCTCTTTGGTAAGAAGTTTTATTTTTACCTTTTTAAATCAGTCCCGTGAGGCTGAAAAAAGGAGAAGCAGAGCTTTCTCCTTAAGAAAAAATAAGGAGGCTTAAATTATGGCACAACAATTAATAAGCAAAGAGCAAGGAAGTATTAAAACATTAGGAATTTTCTCTTACTTTAAAAATGGAATTTTAGGATTACAACATTTAGTTGCTATGTTTGGAGCTACAATACTAGTACCACTAGTAACAGGCTTAGATCCATCAGTAGCTTTATTCACAGCAGGGATAGGTACTTTAATATTCCACTTATGTACTAAAGGAAAAGTTCCAGTATTTTTAGGATCATCCTTTGCATTTATACCTGTAATACAAGTAATTGCATCTAAATATGGAGATTTAAGATATGCACAAGGAGGTATATTCTTTGCAGGATTAGCTTATGTATTAATTTCTTTTGGAATAAAGAAAATAGGTGTAGATAAAATAAAAAGATTTTTACCTGCAAGGGTAGTTGGCCCAATGATAATGGTTATAGGGTTAAATCTTATACCTAATGCCTTAGAAATGGCTGGGGTAAAATCTTTAATAGCTGGAGAAACAGGAGCTATGACTTCAGTTTTAATAGCTTGTACTACATTAGGATTAGCATTAATAATAAGTAAGTTTGGAAAGGGATTTTTTTCACAGTTAGCAATAATAACAGCAGTTTGTGTAGGATATACTTTAAGTTTAATTTTAGGACAAGTTGATACAAGTTTAATTCAACAAAGTACAATGGTTGCAGTACCAAACTTTACATTGCCAAAATTTGATTTTGGAGCAATAATGATAACTTTACCAGTTATTTTAGCTGTATCAATGGAGCATATAGGAGATATAACTACTAATGGACAAGTTGTAGGTAAAAACTTTATAGAAGATCCAGGACTAAATAGAACAGTATTAGGAGATGGATTGGCAACTTTAGTTGCATCTTTATTAGGGGGACCAGCTAATACTACTTACGGTGAAAATACAGGAGTTTTAGCTATAACTAAAAATTATAATCCATCAATTTTAAGATTAACAGCTGTTTTTGCCATAATACTAAGCTTTATAGCTAAGTTTGGAGCGGTTATAAGAACAATTCCACAATCAGTAATGGGAGGAATAAGCTTAATGCTATTCTCAATGATTGCTTTAGTGGGAGTTAAAACTATAAAAAATGAAGGGGTTAAATTAAATAAAACTAACCTAATATTAATGGGATCAATAATTTTTGTAGGTTTATCAGGCTTATTTATGTCAGAGCCTATAGGAATTGAAATAAGTGAAGCTGTAAGCATATCAGGCTTAAGCTTAGCAGCTTTAATAGGTGTTATTTTAAACTTAATAATCACTAAATTTGAATCAGCAAAGAGTAGAAAAGAAGTAATTGCTTAAATAAAAATAGCAAGTCATATATAAATGGCTTGCTATTTTTATTATTAAGTATGTAAAGTTTATATCTTAACTTCTTAATTCATCATTTTAATAAAATAGATTAGAAAATTTTGTTGAAATGTGGTAAAATATTAATAATATATATTAATATTTTGTTAACTTAAAGTTGATGAGAGGAAGTGTCAAAAATGAATTTAATAAGTAGCAAAATTGATGAAATGAAAGATGATTTAATTGAGTCAGTACAAAATATTATTAGAATCAAAAGTGTTGAGGATGAACCAAAAGAGGGTATGCCTTTTGGGGAAGGAGTTTCTAAATCTTTAGAATGCGCCTTAGAAATTTCAAAAAAATTAGGGTTTAAAGTAGTTAATTTAGATGGACATGTAGGGTATGCTGAATATGGTGATGGAGAAGAGTATGTAGCAGCTTTAGGACACTTAGATGTTGTTCCAGAAGGTGATGATTGGATTTACCCAGCATATGGTGCAGAAATACATGATGGAAAAATATATGGAAGAGGTACAACTGATGACAAAGGTCCAATAATGGCATCATTATATGGATTAAAAGCTATAAAAGAATTAGGATTACCTTTATCAAAGAAAATAAGAATAATATTTGGTACTAATGAAGAAACTGGAAGCAAGGATATAGAATATTATTTAGAACATGAAAAGGCTCCAGTATCAGGATTTACTCCTGACGCAGAATTCCCTATAATAAATGGAGAAAAGGGTATCACTATTTTTGACATTGTTAAAACTTTTGGAGAAAAAACAACTGATGGAGATGTATTAGTTGAGAGTATAAAGGGTGGAATAGCATCAAATGTAGTTGCTAGTCTTTGTGAAACAAAATTAAAAACTAAGGAAGCAAATAAGGTTTGTGAAGAAATATCAAAATTTGCTAAGGAAAATAATATAAAATTTGAAGTATCACATAAAAATGATGAAATAGAGTTAAAAGTATTTGGTGTTTCAGCTCATGGTAGTACTCCAGAAAAGGGTAGAAACGCTATAATGCAAACTATTAAAATTTTAGCAGAATTAAATTTAGCACAAGAAGATATAAAAGCTTTCGTTAAATTCTTAAATGATAACATAGGTGAAGATGTCTATGGAGAAAAATTTGGAATCTTATTACAAGATGAAGCATCAGGAAAATTAAGCTTTAATGTTGGAGTAATTGATTTAAATGATAAAGTAGGAAGACTTACTTTAAACTTAAGATATCCTGTAACTAAGACTTTAGATGATATGATGACTCCTTTCAATGAAAGAATAAAAGGTACTGGTATAGAAATAGAAAACTTTGAACATCAAAAACCATTATATTTCTCTCCAGATCATCCTTTAATAAAGACTTTAAAGAATGTATATAAAGAGGAAACTGGAAAAGAAGGAGAATTAATGTCTATTGGAGGAGGTACATATGCTAAGGAAATGCCTAATATAGTAGCATTTGGACCAATATTCCCTGGAGAACCAGATGTTATTCATAAACCAAATGAATACATTAAAATAGATGACTTAATTTTAATAAGCAAAATATATGCAAAAGCTTTATATGAATTAGCTAAATAATTTTATTTTTATAAAATATAGATTTTATAAAAATTAATATTTAAATATAAAAAAGAGTGGTAAATTACCACTCTTTTTTATTCATGTTTATTTTGACATTCTTCACATATTCCATAGAAATACATTTTGTTTGAAAGTATTCTATAGTTTGAATGTTTTTGGGCTTCTTCATTTAGATGAGTATAATCTAAATTCTCAAGATCATCAACTCTACCACAAGCTAAACATTGAACATGACAGTGATCATTTGAGTTACCATCATATCTAAAGTTTCCTTCACCAACATTAATTTCTTGTATTAATTCCACTTCTACAAGAGTTTTTAACGCTTTATAAACTGTAGCTAATGACATTGTAGGGTAATCTTCCTGTAAAGCCTTGTAAATAGTCTCAGCAGACGGATGTTCTTTCGTACCCTTTAAGTATTTATAAACAGCAATCCTTTGAGGAGTTAGTTTTAATTTTTTTTCTTTAAAAATAGTAGTTATATTGTCCATTTCCACCATCCCTATCATATATAAGAATTAAATATATTATATAATAATAATTATTATATGTCAAAGATTATCTTTTAATACTATTTCACATGAAATAATCTTGATTTTTATTTAATATTATTTAAGAAAATTAATAAAAAAAACTTGTAAAAATAGCCTTTTTATGATAAAATTTATTTAAAGGTTGTTAATTAATTAACAAAGTTTTTCCATGTTCATTTCATTTTCCTTTAAGAACAGTTTTTACTGTTCTTTTTTTTATATAAAAAGTATTAAAAGTTTTAATATATCTAAAAATACTTTTATTTTAATGAATTTTATTTTAAATATTTTTAAACGCTATTAACTATTTTACTTGTATAAAAAGATAATTGCAAGTAAAGAAATTAAAATTAATATTAATATGTTATAAAAATCTTATATTTTTTAAAAAATTTTTGGGGAATTCAATAAAAAAATTATTAATATAAAATTTTTACAAATAAAATCAATACATAATAAACAATAAAAGCAATATATGTAAATAAATTAAAGAAAAATAGAACCTTGTAATACTTTACTTAAAGTTAAAGGAGTGGTAAACTTTACTATATAAATAAATTACTTAGGAGGTTAATTATGTCAAAGTATAAAGTTGGAGATGAATTAATTATTGTTACAGATCCTAATCAAGAAACTAAAAAATTAAAAGATTTAAGCTTCTTAAAAAAAGATGGAGATTTTGCTTGTTTATCATGGGGTATAAAAATTGTTGATGTATTATATGAAAAACCAAATGTTACATTAACTTATAAAAATGTTATGGGAGAGACTAACAAAGTTTTTGCTGTATGTAAAAACGTTGAGAATTTTGATCACGAAAAAGTTTTAGAAAAGGCTTTACTTAAAGCTTTCCAAAATGAGCTTACAAACATTACAGTTATAAAGAATTCAGGGTTAAAGACTATATTATAATTAATTTAAGAGGGGATTGAGAGTATAATATGGCGTATTGTCCATTTTGGTCAAATGAGAGGGAGAAATTTAAGTGTTATAAGGAATGTCCAATGAATGAGAAAATCACAGGAGAAGAGTGTGTATTTTCTATGTATTTAGACAAAAGTTTTTTACTTGAGGATGACTATGAAAAATCAAATCTAGTTTTAAGTCAAGTAAATTAATAAGAGACGCTTCACATTAATGAAGCGTCTCTTATTTTTTAAAAATATAAGTGCTATTTATATATGCTAGAATATCTATGAAGTAAATTATGTTTTAAATTCCATAAACCATTTGATAAATCCACATAATAAGTATGAGGATTTTCAAATCTTAAAATTTCTGGCCAAAGTTTTTCACACTCTTTTTGAGCGTAATCTCTAATTTCCATTACTGTTGGATTTTTGTAGCATACTTTTCCATATTCAAATATTTTAACTAGTAAATCTTTAACGTAATAATTAGTTAATGTTTTTCTTTTCCAAACATGAATAGGATCAAAAATCTCTAATGGTTTAGTAGTATCTATTTCTTCATCATTTAAAAGAATTAAATCAGCTAAGGCTGTATGAGTATTATTATCAAATATTCTTATTATTCTCTTAAATCCAGGGTTTGTTATTTTTTCTTCATTTTCACTTATCTTTATTCTAGGAATTATATTACCTTCTTCGTCTTCTACTGCAACTAATTTATAAACTCCACCAAAAACAGGTTCTGATCTAGCTGTTATAAGTCTTTCTCCAACTCCAAAGGCATCTATTGAAGCTCCTTGGCTTAATACATCTCTTATTATATATTCATCTAGAGAATTTGAAACTATTATTTTACAATCTGGATATCCAGCTTCATCTAACATCTGTCTACATTTTTTAGATAGATAAGTTATATCACCACTATCTATTCTTATTCCTTTTGGCCTTTTTCCTAAAGGTTTTAAAACCTCATCAAATACCTTAATAGCATTAGGAACACCAGACTTTAAAACGTTATAAGTATCTATTAATAATGTACAGTTATCAGGATATGCCACTGCCCAGGCCTTAAAGGCTTCATATTCGTCTCCAAAAAGTTGAATCCAACTATGAGCCATAGTTCCTATAGCAGGTATATCAAACATTTGATCAGCTATTGTACATGCTGTAGAATCACAACCACCTATGGCAGCAGCTCTTGCTCCATAAATAGCTCCATCATATCCTTGAGCTCTTCTAGAACCAAATTCCATTACAGTCTTATCATTAGCTGCTCTACATATTCTATTAGCCTTAGTAGCTATAAGTGTTTGGTGATTTATAGTAAGAAGTATCATAGTTTCTACAAACTGTGCTTGTATTACAGGACCCTTAACAATAACTAAAGGTTCATTTGGGAAGACAGGATTTCCTTCTGGAATTGCCCAAACATCACAAGTAAACTTGAAATTTATTAAAAAGTCTAAGAATTCATCACAAAATAATTCCTTTGATTTTAAATAGGCTATATCATCTTCTGAAAAGTTTAGATTTGATAGGTATTCAATTAATTGCTCAACACCAGCCATTATACAATAGCCGCCACCATCAGGTACCCTTCTAAAATACATATCAAAATAGGCAATTTTATTTTCTATGCCATTTTTAAAATATCCATTTGCCATAGTAAGTTCATAGAAATCAACTAGCATTGTAAGATTTCTAGGGTTTTTTACATCAAACTTATAATCCATATAAAAATTATCTCCTTTTCATAAGTTATCAATAACTATTGTAACCAGTAGTTAGAATTATTACAATATATATGTTAATAAATATTATGGTTTACTAGAGTAATTTTAGTCAATAATTAAAATAAATTTTATTAAACATTAGGAGAATTATAATGTCTAATTTAGATAAATATCAAAATGAAGCTGTAAGAGCAAGGAGTAAAAGTGTCCTTGTTATAGCTCCACCAGGAGCAGGAAAGACCACAGTAATATTAAATAGAATTAAATATCTTTTAGAAGAAAGAAAGGTTAAAGGAATACATGTTATAGTAATAACTTTTACTAAGGCGGCAGCAGAAAATATGAAAAGTAGATTTAAAGAAATGCATAAGGAAGGCGTTGTTCCATTCTTTGGAACCTTTCATGGACTTTTTTATAAAATTTTACTTAGAAATAAGGATGAAATAAGGCTTATAGAGTCTAAGGATTCTTATAATATTATAAGGAAAGTATTATCATCTTATATAGAAGAGGTAAGTGATGAAAAAATAAAAGAAGTATTAAATAATATATCTAGAAAGAAAGTTTCTTCTAAGGATTTAGAAATATCAATGACTTATGATATTTTTGATAAATGCTATGAAGCATATGAAACTTTTAAAAATGAGAGAGGACTTTTAGATTTTGATGATTTACAAATAAAAGCAGTAACTCTTTTAAAAGAAAATCCTCATATATTAGGATATTATAGAAATTTAATAAAATATATATTAGTTGATGAGTTTCAAGATTGTGATGAAGTTCAATTAGAATTTTTAAGACTTATAAATAATGAAGTTTTTTGTGTTGGAGATGAGGACCAAAGTATATATTCCTTTAGAGGAGCAACTCCTAAATGTATGATAAACTTTGAGGAGAACTTTGAAGGTAGTGAGAAGGTTTATTTAAAATATAATTATAGAAGCTTAAAAAATATTGTGGAGGTATCTAAGGATGTTATAAAGCATAATAAAGAGAGATACCAAAAAGAAATAATAGCTTTTAATGAAAATCAAGGGAAAATAGAGCTTAAAAAGCCCTTTAATGAGTCTGAGGAAGCAAATATAATTGCTTTAAAAATAGAAGAAAGCAAAAGATTAGGTAATAAATATTCTGATACTGCTATTTTGTATAGAACAAATATGGAGAGTAGAAGTTTTATTGATGCCTTTATTAGAAAAAAGATTCCCTTTAAGCTTTTAGATAAAGAGTATAATTTCTTTAATCATTTTATATGTAGAGATTTAATTGCGTATTTGAGACTCTCAATAGATCCATTTAATAAAGAAGATTTTAATAAAATAATAAACAAACCCTTTAGATATGTTTCAAAAAGCGCTATTTATGGAGTGATGAATTCTAAGAAGAAAGAAAATGTTTTTGATATATTAATGAATGTGGAAGGCGTACATCCATTTCAAATGAGAAAGTTTGAGGAGCTAAAAAGTGACATAGCTTATTTAAATAAAATTTCCTTAAATAGTGCTATTGATTTTATATTAAGTGATTTAGAGTATAGTCAGTATATAAGAGAGTATTCCTCTAAATTTAAACAAAATCAAGAGGATTTATTAGATATCGTAGAAGAATTTAAAAGTTCAGCTATAGAATTTAAATCTATAATCACTTTTCTTTCTCACATAGAAAGTGTTGAAGAAAATTTAGAAAACTTAAATTCTAAAGGAAATATAGACTCTGTTATATTAAGCACCATGCATGGGGTAAAGGGAATGCAGTTTAATGATGTTCATATTGTAAATATAGTTGATGAAACAATACCACATAAAAATAGTATGGAAAATTTAGAAGAGGAGAGAAGACTTTTTTATGTGGGTATAACTAGAGCCATAAATAATTTATATCTTTATGCACCTAAAAGTGTAAGAGGTAAATTTAAGGATCCATCTATATTTTTAAATAATACAAATCTAGATAGCCAATGTAATATAACTGATTATGGATTAAAGGAAGGAGATGCCATAAGACATAATTATTTTGGCATAGGTGAAATTTTAAAAATAGAGAAGGATACTATTTTAATTAAATTTATTCAAGGAGAAAATAAAAAATTTTCTTTAAGAACTTTGATTGAAAATAATTTAATAGAAAAAATAATTTGTGAGGTTTAAATGTGTAGTAACAAAGGAAATTAGAGGTTTTAAAGAAAAATTTTCTTTGTTACTATAATTTTAAACAATATACACTTAAATAATATACTCGTAAATGAGTATAAAATATAATTGAAGAAAAAAACATAGTAATATATAATCAAAAATATATAAAATAAATAGTATATATAATATATTATTTATAAATGAAAAGTAGGTGTTAAAAATGAATATAAATTTAATGGATGAAGCTCAAGAAATAAAAGACTTACTTGTAGCTTTAAGAAGAGATTTTCATGAAAATCCTGAATTAGGTTTTGAAGAGTGGAGAACTTCAGGAAAAATAAAGGAATTTTTAACTAATGAAGGTATTGAATATATAGAAACTGCTAAAACAGGAGTATGTGGCATAATAAAGGGCACACTAAAGGATGACTCTAAAAAAGATAGATGCATAGCTTTAAGAGCTGATATTGATGGTCTTCCTATGGATGATAAAAAGACTTGTTCATATTCATCAAAGGTTAAAGGAAGAATGCATGCTTGTGGACATGATGCCCACACAACAATATTATTAGGTGCAGCTAAATTATTAAGTAGACATAGAGATAAGTTTAGTGGTACTGTTAAGTTACTCTTTGAACCAGCAGAGGAGACAACAGGCGGAGCTCCTATAATGATAGAAGAAGGAGTTTTAGAAAATCCTAGAGTAGAAAAAATAATAGGCCTTCATGTCGAAGAAACTTTAGATGCCGGAGAAATAATGATAAAAAAAGGAGTAGTTAATGCAGCATCTAATCCTTTCACAATAAAAATAAAAGGAAGAGGAGGACATGGAGCTTATCCTCACACGGCTATAGACCCTATAGTTATGGCTTCTCAAGTTGTTTTAGGATTACAAACAATAGTAAGTAGAGAAATAAAGCCTGTAAATCCAGCAGTTGTTACAGTAGGAAGTATAAATGGAGGAACTGCTCAGAATATAATACCAGATGAGGTTATATTAAAAGGTGTTATAAGAACAATGACCCTAGAAGATAGAGCTTACGCTAAAGAAAGACTAAGAGAAATAGCTACATCTATTTGCACAGCCATGAGAGGTGAATGTGAAATAGATATAGAAGAAAGCTATCCATGTCTTTATAATAATAGCTCCGTTGTAGATTTAGTAACTGAAGCTGCAAAAGAAATTATTGGGTCTCAAAATGTTAAGGAACAAGAAGCACCAAAGCTTGGAGTTGAAAGCTTTGCATATTTTGCCCTAGAAAGAGATTCAGCTTTTTATTTCTTAGGAGCTAGAAATGAGGAAAGAAATATTATTTATTCAGCTCATAATAGTAGATTCGATATAGACGAGAATTTATTACCAATTGGAGTTTCAATTCAATGTAAAGCAGCATTAAATTATTTGACAAGGGAGTAAATTAATATTAATCTATAGAATAGTAATTATAAAATGATTTAAATTAGGAGTGAAGCAATTTGAAAATAGAGATAGGTACGAATGAAGCGGGACAGAGATTAGATAAGTTCTTAAGAAAATATTTAAAGGATGTACCTCTAAGTGCAATATTTAAAGCCCTAAGAAAGGGTGATATAAGAGTAAATGGAAAGAAGCAAAAAGAAAAGTATTCTCTTTTAGACGGAGATGTTATAGAGATAAGATATCTTCAAAGTGTAGTAACTAAGGAGAAGAAAAAGCCTAATTTCCAAATGGTTGATTCAGGATCACTTCAAGTGGTATATGAAGATGAAAATATGCTTTTAGTTGAGAAATGGCCAGGAGTATTAGTTCATTCAGATAAAAAGAATGGAGCTCCAACCTTAACTGACTATGTATTATCATACTTATTCAGAAAAGGAGATTATGTTCCAGAAAATGAATTAACTTTTACTCCTGCATCTTGTAACAGATTAGATAGAAATACTTCAGGAATAGTATTTTTCGGTAAGAATTTTGAAGGATTAAAATTACTTAACGAGATGATAAGAGAAAGAAAAGTTAAGAAGTATTACTGTGCTTTAGTAAAAGGAAAAATACAGCCTGGAAAATATGAAGCATATATATCAAAAGATGATGAATTAAATAAGTCAACAGTTTATGATACTGAAAGACCAGATACAAAGAAAATAAAAATGGATGTTAATGTTCTACAAACTAATGGTGCCTTTTCATTATTAGAAATAGAACTTATAACTGGAAGAAGTCATCAGTTAAGAGCTCATTTAGCTCATTTAGGAAATCCTATTGTTGGAGACTTTAAATATGGTGATAATAAAATGAATTCCTTCTTTGAAAATAAGTTTGGATTAACATATCAATTCCTTTATGCTTATAAAGTTACATTTAAAGAGGTTCCTGAAAAGTTTGATTACTTAAAAAATAAAACTATAGCTCAGGGATTACCTCCAATGTTTAAAAAGATAAAGAAGGATGTATTTAAATTTAGGATTTAGTTTTTAAGATAGGAGATTTTTATGAAAGAGCAGTCTATAACTAAAGGCTTTGCAATACTTTCTATTGCAAGCATAGTTGCTAAATTATTATCTTTAATTTATGTACCTTTTCTTACTAGAATTGTAGGAAGTGTTGGTATGGGTATATATGGCAAAACCTATGATATATTTGTTTTTGTGTATGCTTTAACAAATGTAGGTTTACAAACGGCCATATCAAAATATGTTTCAGAGTTAGATGCAGTTGGCAATTACAAAGATGCCTTAAGAGCATTTAAGATTTCAAGAGCATTTTTACTTGTAGTTGGTACAATATTTACTATAGTTTTAATGTTAAGTGCTAATTTTATAGCAAGTATGAGTCAGACTCCACAAATGGTTTATCCAATAATTTTCTTAGCACCAACAATTATGATAACAACAGTCTTAGTTACTTATAAAGGATATTTCCAAGGAAGATCTCAAGCTACACCAATAGCTATAGCAACGGTTATTGAACAGGTTGCCAATGTATTTTTAAGTTTATTATGTGCATATTTCCTTATAAAGAAAAGTGTATCTTTAGGGGTTGCAGGAGGAACTGTAGGATCTTCTGCTGGAGCCTTAATGGCGGTATTATATTTAATATACATATATAATATATATGGAGTTGAAAAAGAGGCTAAGAGAAAACAAGAGCCTGGAGTTAGAAGAATTACAGGTAAAAAAATAGCAAGAACCTTATTTAAATATGGATTGCCAATAACTCTTAGTACTGGACTTCAAAACTTAGGAAATATAATAGATATGTTAACTGTAAGTAATAGACTTGTTGATGCAGCTAACTTTTCTCAAAGTGATGCTAATGCACTTTATGGATATTTTTCAACAAGATATAAGATTTTAATAAATGTTCCAATGGTATTTATAACTTCTTTAGGATACATGGCATTACCTGCAATATCAAGAGCATATGCTTTAAAAGATAAAAAAGAGATAAAAAGTAAGATTAATTTCTCTATGAGAGTTACATATCTTTTATCAATACCATCAGCCTTTGGATTAGCTTTATTAAGTGAAAATATATATAGATATATTTTTGCAGATTCAAATGGATATAAGATGATGGTAATAGGTGCCGCTATGATACCATTAACGGCAATAGTTCTTATGCAAAATGTAATACTTCAAAGTGTAAGTCAATTTTACTATGTATTATTTACCTTAGCTCTTAGTATTGTAGTGAAGTTTACATTAAATATGACTTTAGTTGCAAATCCAGATATAAATATTTATGGAGCTGTAATTTCTGGAATGGTGGCTTTCGTAATTTCTTTAGTACTTAATCACTTTAGAATGAAAAAAACATTAAAGATGAAAATATCAATGTTAAAGTATGCATTAAAACCTTTATTAGCATCAATATACATGGGTATAGGAATAATACTTAGCAAATATGTAATATCTTTATTTATAGATTTTGATAAGTTAAGTTTAATATTAGGCATAGCTATATTACTAGTAATTATAGCTATAGGTGCATTTATGTATCTTCATGCTATTATAATTCTAGGAGGAATTAAAAAGGAAGATATAGAAGAAATTTCACCTAAACTTTTAAGAGTTATGCCAAGATTTTTAAGAAAAAATATAAAATAATAAAAAGTAAGGTATCTATAGTGTGATACCTTACTTTTTTATTTTTACTTTCTAAATAATTTTAAGATTTCATTTATTGCAAATGGAATTAAGGATACAAGTATAACCACAATCCAATCATATAAAAGTAAAGGAGTAACCTTAAATATATTAGCAATAAAGCTTATTGAAATTATTATTACTTGAAGGAAGATTCCAAGTAAAATTGAATATACTAAGTATTTATTAGAAAATATTCCTAAGGAGAACGCTGATTTAATATTACTTCTTAGAGATAGTGATAAAAATAATTGAGATACACTTAGTACAACAAAGGCCATTGTTTGGGCATGAATTAAGGAATCAGCATAAAGTCTTTCACCTAATTTAAATGCAAATAGGGTTATTCCTCCTATTAAAACTCCATTTATTATAAGTTGAATTTTATCAGACTTAATAAATATACTTTCCTTAGGATTTCTAGGAGGGTTATTCATAACATCTTCCTTTGTTTTATCAACTCCTAAAGCTAGAGCTGGAAAACTATCTGTAATTAAATTAACCCAAAGAATGTGTATTGGTTGAAGAGGAGAATTCCAATTTAGTAATATAGCTGTAAATAGTGTTAGTATTTCTCCTAAATTACATGATAATAAAAATACTATAGATTTTTTTATATTTAGATAGATTTTTCTTCCTTCTTCTACAGCAGAAACTATTGTTGAAAAATTATCATCAGTAAGAATCATATCTGAGGCTCCTTTAGATACATCTGTACCTGTTATGCCCATAGCTACACCTATATCAGCTGCCTTTAAGGAAGGTGCATCATTAACTCCATCTCCAGTCATAGAAACTATATTTCCATGAGACTTAAAGGCTTTAACTATTTTTACTTTGTGTTCAGGAGACACTCTTGCAAAGACTCTGTAATTTATAATTTTTTCATTGAACTCTTCTTCTTTAAATTTATCTATTTCATGACCAGTAATGGCTTGAGAAATATCTTCTGCTATTCCTAGTTCATTTGCAATAGCAAAGGCTGTATTTTTATGGTCACCAGTTATCATAACTGGAGTTATTCCAGCACTTTTACATAGTTTAATAGAATCTTTAACCTCTAGTCTAGGTGGATCAATCATTCCAACCATGCCAATGAAAACTAAATCTTTTTCTAAAGAATCTAAAACTATATTTTCTTTAGATATATCTTTATACGCAAAGGCAAGAACTCTTAAGGCTTTGTCTGACATTATATTAGAGTTTTCTAAAACTTTAGCTTTATATTCCTTTGAGAAGTCTAGTAATTTTCCATTAACAGATATTTTATTACAAATTGAAAGTATAGAATCTAAGGCACCCTTAGTAAATACACGAGCTTTTTTGTCATCTACTAAGTTTACTGTAGTCATTAACTTTCTATCAGAATCAAAAGGAATTTCATCTATTCTTTTAAATTCTTTTTCAAGTTTTTCTTTTAGTATATTAAGTTTAAAAGGAGACTCTAAAAGTGCTATTTCAGTAGGATCGCCAGTTTGGCTTTTTTCTGAGTATGTGGCATCATTACAAAGAACCATACAATCTACTAAAAGTTTAGATTCATTATCATTTAAATTAAATTCACTCTCTTTTATATAAGAATCATTTGTGTAAACAGTGGTTACAGTCATTTTATTTTGAGTTAGTGTACCTGTCTTATCAGAACATATTATACTTACAGAACCAAGAGTTTCCACAGCAGGAAGCTTTCTTATTATTGCATTCTTTTTTACCATTCTTTGAACTCCTAGTGCTAATACTATAGCAACTATGGCAGGCAATCCCTCTGGAATAGCGGCAACAGCCAAAGAAATAGAAGTTAAGAACATTTCAAGTAAATCTCTTCCTTGAAAAAATGAAATAATAAAAATTAGAATACATATACCTACAGCTAAAAATCCTAGAATTTTTCCAAGTTCGCTTAATTTTTTTTGTAATGGAGTCTCATCATTTTCTTCTTGTTCTATCATTTTAGCTATTTTACCAATTTCAGTATTCATTCCAGTACCAACAACCACTCCAACTCCACGACCATATGTAGCTAGAGTAGACATAAAGGCCATATTATTTTGGTCTCCAATAGGAATTTCTTTATCTGGTAAAAAGGAAGCATCTTTTTCAGAAGGAACAGATTCACCTGTAAAAGCAGATTCCTCTATTTTTAAGTTTGCTGTATCAATTAATCTTAAATCACCAGGAATATATCTACCAGCATCTATTATTACAATATCCCCTGGTACAATATCTTCTGAAAGAATTTCCTTTAAAGAACCATCCCTTTTAACAAGAGCTTTAGGAGTGGAAAGTTCCTTTAAAGCATCTAAGGCTTTTTCTGCTTTAGATTCTTGAATAACTCCTATAACTGCATTTATTATTATGACTAAGAGTATTATTAAAGCATCACTTATTTCTCCTAAAAATGCAGATATTATTGCAGCTATGATTAGTATATAAATCATTACATCTTTAAGCTGAGATAAGAACTGTTTAAATAGAGTTTTCTTCTTTTTAGTTTCGAGTTTATTCTTACCATACTTTTCAAGTCTTCTTAATGCCTCAGTAGAGGAAAGACCATTTTTTTCATCTACATCTAATTCCTGTAGTATTTCATTTTTTGATTTTTTGTACCACAAAAATAATCACATCCTTTCCTATTATATTAGCTTATAGATTTTTATAAAAAAAATACTAAAATAAATAGATTTTTTTATTTTATATAAAATAGTATGATTATTAAGATAGAATTGTATAATATTTAACAATATTTTAATTTTTTATAAAATTCAGAGAAAAATAAAAGAAAATTTAGTAAAATAAATTTAACTATGTTAAATAACTTATAAAATTTATTTATGGTTTAAGGGGAGAAAAGTATTAAAAAGTGAGGGGATGAAATTGGACAAGATTACTTTAGTAATAATGGCAGCAGGAATGGGAAGTAGATATGGAGGGTTAAAGCAAATTGATAAAATAGGGCCAAAGGGAGAGACCATAATAGAATATTCCATTTATGATGCTATTAAAGCTGGTGTTACAAAGGTTGTATTTATAATAAAAAAAGATATTTTTAAGAAATTTAGAGAAACTATAGGGATTAAAATAGAAAATATAATAGAGACTGAATATGTTTTTCAAGAAGTTGATAATTTAGAAAAAGAATTTAAAGGGAAATTTAAAAGAGTTAAACCTTGGGGAACTGGACATGCAATTTTATGTTGCAAAGGTTTTATAGAGGAACCTTTCATAGTTATAAATGCTGATGATTTTTATGGAAGAGAAACTTATAAAGTACTTTGTGAAGAAATTAAAAAAAGTAAGTGTGATTCTGAATACTTTATGGTGGGGTTTAGGGTAGGAAAAACATTAACTGACTTTGGAAGTGTATCTAGAGGAATATGTGATTTGAATTCTAAGGGAGACTTAATTTCTATTAAAGAAAAAACAAAAATTATGAAAAAAGGAAATAGTATATGCTATGAAGAGAATGGAAATTATTATAATATTCCTAAAAACACCTTAGTTTCTATGAATATTTGGGGATTAAAACCTAGCATATTTACAGAACTAGAATATAGATTTTTAAATTTTTTAAAAGATAAAAGTATAGATAAATGTAAAGAGGAGTTTTATTTGCCTACAGCAATAGATGAGCTTATAAAAGAAGATAAAGTTAAAGTTAAGGTTTTAAAAACAAATGAACAATGGTATGGAGTTACTTATAAAGATGATAAAGAAAGCGTTAGGGATTCTTTAAAAAATTTATCTAAAAAAATTTATCCAGATGATTTGTGGGAGGAGTTTAAATAAAATGAACAAGACTTATGATTTTAAAAGCATAGCAGAAAATTTTAATTTAGAGGGAGAGCTAAAAACATCAGATAGCCATGTTTGTGGCCATATAAATGATACATTTATAATAAATTGTGAAGGGGAAAATGGAAAAGAAATAAAATATGTTCTTCAAAGAGTAAACTCTGACATATTCAAAAATCCAGAGCAACTAATGGAGAATATTGAAAATGTTACTTCACATATAAAAAATAAAATTATAGAAGAAAATGGAGACCCTTTAAGGGAAACTTTAAATATAGTGAAGACAAAAGAAGGTAAAAGTTTCTATAAATGCAAAGAGGGAAATTATTGGAGAATTTTTAATTTCATACATGGCGCTAGTACCTATCAAATAGTTGAAAAACCTGAGCATTTATATACAGCTGGTAAGGCTTTAGGAAAATTTCAAAAGCAATTATCAGATTTTAATGTTGATATGCTTTATGATACAATCCCTGATTTTCATAATACAGAAAAGAGATTTGAGGTATTTATGGAAGCTGTAAGGGAAGATAAAAAAGGAAGGGCAAAGGAGGTAAAAGAAGAAATAGATTTTGTAATTAACCGTGCTGAAGATACAAAAGTTTTAGTAAATATGATAAAAGAAAATAAACTTCCTTTAAGAGTTACTCATAATGATACAAAGTTTAATAATATAATGATAGATGATGAAACAGGAGAAGGAATTGCAGTTATTGATTTAGATACTGTTATGCCAGGACTATCACTATATGATTTTGGAGATTCTATTCGTTCTGGAGCTACAACTGCTTTAGAAGATGAAGTGGATTTATCTAAGGTAAACTTTGATTTAAATTTTTATGAGCATTTTGCAAAAGGGTTTTTAGAGTCAGCAGGGGATGCCTTTACAAAAGAGGAAATTGAATATTTACCTTTTGCAGCTAAACTTATGACCTTTGAATGTGGAATGAGATTTCTTATGGATTATTTAAATGGAGATGTTTACTTTAAAATACATAGGGAAAATCACAACTTAGATAGAGCTAGAAATCAATTTAAGCTTGTTTCTGATATGGAAAAAGAAATGGACAATATGAAGAAGATAGTATATTCATACATTTAAAAACCCTATTTTTATGAAAATATATTTGTCATTCTTTAAAACATTATAAATTTAGATAATCCTAATATGGAATTTAGACACTGTTTAAAATGTAGAAGTAATAAATGTTATTGTATGAATCATATAAAAAATCATGAGCATAAATAAAATTAGGGGAAAGAATGGTGAATAGTATGAGCAAAAAAGAAACAGATTTAGGAAGGGATAGTATTGGAAAGCTCCTTTTTAAACTAGCTATGCCAGCTATAATAGCTCAACTTGTTAATGTTTTATACAATATAGTAGATAGAATGTTTATAGGAAGATTGCAATCTGGTGATATGGCTATGGCTGGAGTTGGGGTAGCCTTTCCAATTATAATGATAGTCGCTGCTTTTAGTGGTTTAGTTGGTATGGGAGGAGCTCCTTTAGCAGCGATTAAAATGGGAGAAAAGAAAAAAGAAGATGCTGAAGAAATAATGACAAATAGTTTTTCTGCACTTATAGGATTAGCTTTATTTTTAACAGTATTTTTCTTTATGTTTAAGGAGCCAATTTTATGGGCCTTTGGGGCTAGTGATGCAACTATAGGATATGCTTTAGATTATTTAGGTATTTATTTAATAGGTACTATATTTGTTCAAATTGCCTTAGGAATGAATTCCTTTATAAATACTCAAGGATTTGCTAAGGTTGGAATGATAACAGTTATGGTAGGAGCTGTAATAAATATTGTATTAGATCCTATTTTAATCTTTGGATTTAATATGGGAGTTAAGGGAGCAGCTTTAGCAACTATAATTGGTCAATGCGCCTCTGCTATATGGGTATTATACTTTTTATTTGGAAAACAAAGTATTCTTAGAATAAGAAAAAAATTCTTAAAGCCAAAATTAAAAATATTATTTTCAATAATGGCTTTAGGAGTCTCTCCATTTATAATGCAAGCTACTGAAAGTTTAGTCATAATAAGTATGAATAATAATTTATTAAAGTATGGTGGAGACTTAGCCGTTGGAGCAATGACTATTATGAGTAGTGTAATGCAAATAATATTACTTCCATTAATGGGACTTTCTCAAGGGGCACAACCTATAATAAGTTATAACTATGGGGCTAATAAAGTCTATAGAGTAAAAAAAGCCTTTAAATTACTTTTAGTATCATCAATGGTATTTACCACAATTATGTGGAGTGCATTAATGATTTTACCAGATGTGTTTGTAAAGATTTTTAATAGCAATAATCCTCAATTAATGGAGATAACCTCATGGAGTATTAGAATATACTTTGCAGGTATTTTGCTTTTTGGTGCACAAGTTGCTTGTCAACAAACTTTTTTAGCTTTAGGACAAGCAAAAATATCATTAATTTTAGCCTTACTTAGAAAAATTGTGCTTTTAATACCATTTATATATGTGCTTCCAATGATTTTTGAAAACAAGCTTATGGGAGTTCTTATGGCAGAACCTTTTGCAGATATAATAGCAGCTCTATCAACAGTAACATGCTTTATTGTATTTTATAAAAAACATTTATCACAAGGTTTAGAAGAAGAGATAAAAGTAAATTCTTAATAAAAACAAAAAGTCTAGAGAAATTTAATTTTTTTAGGCTTTTTATTTTTATTAATTATGTGATAGAGTTTATATATACACAGTGAAAATGGGTGATTTAAGTGAAAAATGAATTAATAAAGATTTCTATAAGAAACTTAGTTGAATTTGTTTTAAGAAGAGGGAGTATAGATAGTCGTATAAAAGCATCTGCAAGAGCTTTAGAAGGAATAAAGGGACACAAGAAAATACAGAGTTCTTATTCTGAAAAGGATAGGGCTGAAGTTACCTTAAAAGAGGATATTGATTTTGAAGATTTTACTTTAAGGGTAGAAGGTAGAGCAGATGGAATATTAGAGGAAAATAAAAAAATAATTATTGATGAAATAAAAACTACTACAAAAAACGTAATGGATATAGATTATGACTTTAATGAATTGCATTGGGCTCAGGCTAAAGTATATGCTTATATATACAGCAAAGAGAAAAATTTAGACTCAATAATAGTACAGTTAACTTATTACAATGTTGAAGATTTTGGAACAAAGTTTTTAAGGAAAGAATATAGTTTTCATGAACTTAGAGAG
The DNA here is from genome assembly GCF_023921145.1 of Clostridium sp. 16K-1-R1. Lineage (NCBI taxonomy): Bacteria > Bacillati > Bacillota > Clostridia > Eubacteriales > Clostridiaceae > Clostridium > Clostridium sp. 16K-1-R1. Next base: position 1,612,580 of record NZ_CP046515.1, on the reverse strand, counting down.
TTTTTCTATGATTTAATAGAAAAATATAAAGAGTGGATACTTTTAGAGAAAAAATGGATAGACTTTAGAAATGATTCTATAGAAAGTTTTAATTTCCCTTTTAAGTCTTATAGGAAGGGGCAGAGAGAACTAGCTATTAGAGTTTATAAGGCTATTACAGAGGGGAAAAAATGTTTTGCAGAAGCACCTACTGGCACGGGGAAAACAATGTCTATATTATTTCCTGCCGTAAAAGCTTTAGGAGCTAAGGAAACTAACAAGATTTTTTATATAACGGCTAAAACTACCACAAGAGAAATTGCAAATAATACTTTGCGTATTATGAGAGAAAAAGGATTAAATCTAAGAAGTGTTAATATAACTGCAAAGGAAAAATGTTGCAAGATGGAAGAAAAAAAGTGTATTCCAGAATATTGCCCTTATGCTAATGGATACTTTGATAGGGTTAATATTGCTTTAAAGGAAGCACTAAAGCATAAGGAAGAATATGATTTAGAATATATAAACAAATTATCTGAGGAATATAATATTTGTCCCTTTGAATTTTCTCTTGAGCTAAGTAATTTTTGTGATGTAGTAATATGTGATTATAATTATATATTTGATCCTCAGGCTTCTTTAAAGGGAATATTAGAAGGAAAAGCCAAGGATTATACAATTTTAATAGATGAATCTCATAATCTTTTAGATAGGGGAAGAAGTATGTATTCTTCCAAAATATTTAAAGATGATTTTTTAAAGCTAAAAAGAGAATTTAAAAGTAAGGATAAGGGAATATATAACTCTTTAGATAGGGCTAATAAATATTTAATAGAAAAAAGAAAGGTTTTAGAAAATTTAGAAACTAAAAGTCTTGTAGAAAAGGAAGAACCAAGTGATTTATATGGAATTTTAAGAGGTTTTTTAGAAAAGGTAGATATTTATGAGAGTAAATCTAGTGAAGAGAATTCAAATCTTTTAGAGTTATATTTTAATGTGTATGAATTCTTAAATATATGTTCTTATTATGGAGAAGATTTTACTACTTTGTATAAATCAGATGGAAATAACTTGGAATTATCAATTAACTGTTTAGATCCATCTAGGATACTTAAAAGTATAATGAATAGGTTTAAATCAGTTATAATATTTTCAGCTACTCTTCTTCCTATGGAGTATTTTAAAGAACTTTATGGAGCACAGGAAGGAGATTATTCTGTTAATTTAACTTCTCCCTTTGATTATAAAAATAAGCTTACTATAGTTGGAAAGGATGTATCAACAACCTATTCTAATAGAAAGAGAACTCTTCCTAAAATAGTTAATTACATAATAGAATGTGTTAAAAGCAAGAGAGGTAACTATCTTGTATTTTTCCCTTCTTATGAATATATGTGGATGGTTCATGAGGAAATTAAAAAAAGAGAAGTTGATTTTAGTTTAGTAGCCCAAGGGGATCATATGAATGAAGAGGAAAAAGAAGAGTTTTTATCTTTATTTAAAGAAGGAGGAGAAAAAACACATCTTGGTTTAGCCGTTTTAGGGGGGCATTTTTCAGAGGGAATAGATTTAACCTTAGATAAACTTATTGGAGTTATAATTATTGGAGTTGGTATGCCTAAAATTTGCTTAGAGAGAGAAAGTATAAAAGAATATTATAACTCTATAGGTAAAAATGGTTTTGACTATGCCTATGTTTATCCTGGAATAATTAAGGTGCTTCAAGCAGCGGGAAGATGCATTAGAACAGAAAAAGATAAGGGGGTAGTACTTTTATTAGATGATAGATACTTTACAAATAAATATAAGAGGCTACTTCCAAGAGAGTGGTTTTTAAATATTTTAGTAGAAAGTGAAGAAGGAATTAAAAACACTTGCAAAAATTTTTGGAAGGAAGTTTAAAGGAACTGCAAAAAAATATAACAATAAACCTTATAAACATATTGAGAAAATAATATATTTCTCTAGAAAGTTTATTTACACTATTTATAAGGTTTACTAAAAATTATTTTGATACAGACTCTTTTTAATGTTATAATCATATGAAGATTTATTTAGAGGAGTTTTAAATAAGCTTAAGAAGAGACAAGTAGGTGAAGAAATGAGTGAAAATAAGTTTTTGCCAATTTGCAAAGATGATATGATAGAAAGAGGATGGGAACAATGTGACTTTGTACTAGTTACAGCAGATGCATACATAGACCATCATAGTTTTGGTACAGCAATTATATCTAGGGTTTTAGAGAATGCTGGATATAAGGTTGGAATAATAGCTCAACCAGATTGGAAGAGCGTTGATGATTTTAAAAAATTAGGTAGACCAAGATTAGGATTCTTAGTTAATGGTGGTAACATGGATCCTATGGTTAATCACTATACAGTAAGCAAAAAGTTAAGAAAGAAAGATCTATATACTCCTAAGGGGGAAATGGGTAAGAGACCTGATAGAGCTACAATAGTTTATTGTAATAAAATAAGAGAAGCTTATAAGGATGTTAACATAGTAATTGGTGGAATTGAAGCTAGTTTAAGAAGATTTGCTCATTATGATTACTGGGATAACAAGGTAAGAAAATCAATTTTAGTTGATAGTGGAGCTGATCTTTTAGTATATGGAATGAGTGAAAAGCAAATCGTTGAAGTGGCTGACTTCTTAAATCAAGGATTTGATGGAAAGTACATAAGACATATACCAGGAACATGTTACATAGCTGATAGTTTAGATGAAATCTATGAGGAGCATATAGTTCTGCCATCATTTAAAGAAGTTTCAAGTGATAAGAGAACTTATGCAGAATGCTTTAAAATTCAATATGATGAGCAAGATCCTGTAAGAGGAAGAACTTTAGTTCAAGAACATAATGGGAAATACGTTGTTATAAATAAACCAGAAATGCCTCTTTCAAGGGAAGAATTAGATAGAGTGTATGCTCTTCCATATCAAAAAACTTACCATCCTATTTATGAGAAAGATGGTGGTATAGCTGCTATTGAAGAGGTTAAGTTTAGTTTAGTAAGTTCAAGGGGATGCTCAGGAAACTGTTCATTCTGTGCAATAACCTTCCATCAAGGAAGAATTGTAACTAGTAGAAGTGAAGATTCTATAGTAGAAGAAGCTGAAGAAATAACTAAATATGATGATTTTAAAGGGTACATACACGATATAGGGGGACCTACAGCTAACTTTAGAAAGCCAGCATGTAAGAAGCAACTAACTTTAGGAGCTTGTAAACATAAAAGATGTATGTCACCAGGTATATGTAAGAACATGGAGGTAGATCATAGAGAATACCTTCATTTATTAAGAAGAGTAAGAAAATTACCAGGAATTAAAAAGGTATTTATACGTTCAGGATTAAGATATGATTATATAATGGCAGATAAGGATGATACTTTCTTTAAGGAATTAGTTGAGCATCATGTAAGTGGTCAATTAAAAGTTGCACCAGAGCATGTATCTCCAAATGTTTTAAAATACATGGGTAAACCAGCAGGAAAAACTTATGATGAGTTTAGAAGAAAATTCTTTAGAATTACAGAAAGATTAGGAAAGAAACAATTCATCATTCCTTATTTAATGTCAAGTCATCCAGGATGCAAGTTAGAAGATGCAATTATGCTTGCTGAATATTTAAGAGATATAAATTATCAACCAGAGCAGGTACAAGATTTCTATCCAACACCAGGAACATTATCAACTACAATGTTCTATACTGGATTAGATCCTTTAACAATGGAAGAAGTTTATATTCCTAGAAGTAAAGAAGAAAAGGCAATGCAAAGAGCTTTATTACAATTTAAAAATCCAAAGAATTATAACATAGTTTATGATGCTTTAGTTAAGGCAGGTAGGGAAGATTTAATTGGTAATGGTCCAAAATGCTTAATTAGAGATAAAAATAGCTTTGGGAAAGGAAATAATCATAGTAATCACAAAAGTGGTGGAAGAAAAAATAGAAATGAGAATAGCGGAAGAAGAGAGTCAGAAGATAAGAAAAGAAGTTCTCATAGTAAAAAACAAAGAGGAAACAAATCAAGAGGATTTGATCAAAAGAGCCAAAGAAGCTCAAAGGGCAAGAAAAGAAGATAATTAAATATAAGGAAGGTGGTTATTGAGTTTTTTGCTTAATAACCACTTTTTATGCATATATTTACAGTTAATAAGTAATCTTTATTTTAATGAGAATATGGAGTAATTTTTAAAAGTAAATTTAAATTTTGCTTGTTATTAAAACTTTTAATTAGGTGATATAATTAAATAATTATGATATAGTTAATAAAGAGTTAACGAAAAATGAATTATTTCTTCAAAATTTATTCATATTTTTGCATGATAATTAATAGAAATATATCAATTATTAATAAAGAGGTGACATTAACTTTGTATTACAAAATAGGTATTGATGCAGGGTCTACAACCTTAAAGTGTATAGTCTTAAATGAAGAGGACAAGATACTTTACTCAAATTATGAAAGACATTACTCTAAGGTAAGAGAAAAGCTAATCGAAGAACTAGAAAATATAAAAGGGATAATTGAGAATAAAAAATTTAAGATAGCTATAACTGGATCTGCTGGTTATGGAATTTCAAAAGAGTATAATTTACCTTTTGTTCAAGAAGTATTTGCTACAACTTTAGCTATAAAAAGATATTATGATGATGTGGATGTGGCAATAGAGCTTGGAGGAGAAGATGCCAAGATAATTTTTTTAACTGGTGGTTTTGAGGAGAGAATGAACTCAAGTTGTGCAGGGGGAACAGGAGCTTTCATAGATCAAATGGCTCACCTTATGGGGCTTACTGTAGATGAAATGGACAACTTAAGTCTTAAACATGAGAATATATATGAGATTGCTTCAAGATGTGGGGTTTTTGCTAAAACTGATATACAACCCCTATTAAATCAAGGAGCAAGAAAAGAGGATATTTCAGCTAGTGTATTCCAATCTGTTGTAAATCAAACAATAGGTGGACTAGCACAAGGAAGAAGTATTGAGGGAAAAATAATGTTTTTAGGAGGACCTTTATATTTCTGTAAGGGACTAAGAGAGAGATTCATAAAAACATTAAAATTAAAGGATAATGATGTTGTTTCTCCTGAAAATGCACAGGTTTTTGTGGCTATTGGAAGTGCTATATATTCAAAGGAAAATAATAAAAAATATGAATATGAGGAATTATTAAATATAATAAAAGAAAATCATAATGAAATATCAACTATGAATATAATAGATCCATTATTTAATTCTGAAGGAGAATATAATGAGTTTAAGGAAAGACACAAAAAAGCTAAGGTTAAAGTTAGTGATATAAATAATTATGCTGGAGAGGCATATGTAGGCATAGATGCTGGAAGTACTACAACAAAGGTTGTTTTAATAGATAAAGAGGATAATATTTTATATGAATATTATGGATCTAATAAAGGAAATCCTATTGAAGTTGTAAAAAAAGAATTAAAGCATATTTATAATATATGTGGAGAAAAAATTAAGATAATGGGTAGTGCAGTTACTGGCTATGGAGAAGAGCTAATAAAAAAAGCCTTTTCAATTGATTTTGGAATAGTAGAAACTGTAGCTCATTATATTGCAGCAAGTCATTTTAATCCTAAGGTAGATTTTATTTTAGATATAGGTGGACAAGATATTAAATGCTTTAAAATAAAGGATGGCATTGTAGCCAATATAATGCTAAATGAAGCATGTTCATCTGGATGTGGTTCATTTATAGAAAGTTTTGCTAATCAAATGGGATATGATGTAGAAACTTTTTCAAAACTTGGTTTATTTGCGAAGCATGGTGCAGATTTAGGATCAAGATGTACAGTTTTTATGAACTCATCAGTAAAACAAGCACAAAAGGAAGGGGCTACAGTAGAAGATCTTTCAGCTGGACTTTCCGTAAGTGTTGTTAAAAATGCTCTTTATAAAGTAATAAGAGCAAAAAGTCTTGATGAATTAGGAAAAAATATAATTGTTCAAGGGGGAACCATGTATAATGATGCCATCCTTAGAGCCTTTGAAAAAGAGCTTGGTATGAATGTTATAAGACCTAGTATATCAGGACTTATGGGGGCTTATGGATGTGCTCTTTATGCAAAAAGAAAAAATTTAAAGGAAAGTAAGATAATTTCTAAAGAGGATTTAGAGAGTTTTACGCATAAATCAAAAATAGCTAAATGTGGATTATGTACTAATAGATGTAATTTAACAATAAACATCTTTAATGATGGAGAAAAATATATTTCAGGAAATAGATGTGAAAAACCAACTGGTAATAAAAAATCTGAAAGTATTCCTAATATGTATCAGTATAAATATAAAAAATTAAGAGAATATGAATCATTAGATGAAGGAAAAAGAGGAACTATAGGATTACCAATGGTATTAAATATGTATGAAAATATTCCTCTATGGGCTACATTCTTTAAAGAGTTAGGCTTTAAGGTGGTTTTATCTGATGAATCAAATAAGAAGATGTATTTAAAAGGGCAACATACAATTCCATCAGATACTGTGTGTTATCCAGCAAAATTAGCTCATGGCCATATAGAAAACTTAATAAGTAAAAATATAGAGCATATATTCTATCCATGTATGAGTTATAATTTTGACGAAGGTATATCAGATAATTGTTTTAATTGTCCTGTTGTAGCTTATTATCCAGAACTTTTAAAGACAAATGTAAAAGAGTTAGATAGTAATAACTTTATGATGGAATATTTAAGCTTAAACAATAAAAAATTATTAAGCAAACAACTTTATGAGATTTTAAATAAAACTTTTGGAGATATAAAACAAAAGGAAGTTAAAAATGCTTTAGAAAAGGCTTATATAGAGTATGATAAATATACTAAGCATATAAAAGAAAAAGGTGAAGAATTTATAGAGTATGCTAAAAATAACAATAAGAAGGTTATAGTAGTAGCAGGAAGACCTTATCACATAGATCCAGAAATAAATCATGGAATAGACAAGGTTTTAAGTAGCTTAGGAATTGTTGTTTTAACAGAAGATTCTATTGAAGTAAGTCATGAAAAGCCAAAGGTTAATATATTAAATCAATGGACATATCAAGCTAGATTATATAATGCTGCTTATTATGTTGCTAAAAATAAAGATATGGAACTTATACAATTAGTTTCCTTTGGATGTGGAACAGATGCCATAACTTCTGATGAAGTTAAAGACATACTAGAGAGAAATAACAAAATATATACTCAATTAAAAATAGATGAAACTAATAATTTAGGCGCAGCTAAAATAAGGATAAGAAGCTTGCTAGAGGCTATAGCACAGGAATAGGTGATAGAATGGAAATGGAAAATAATAAAAATTTTGCAGTATTTACTAAAGAGATGAGAAAGACTCATACTATTTTAGCTCCTACAATGTTGCCAATACACTTTAAACTTTTATCTGGAATAATGAAAAAGTACGGTTATAAATTAGAATTTTTTGATGGTGATACAAATAGCGCTATTGAAGAAGGATTAAAAAGTGTTCATAATGATATATGCTATCCAGCTATGATTGTAATTGGACAACTTATGGAAGCTTTAAAAAGTGGAAAATATGACCCAGACAAAACGGCTTTAATAATGAGCCAAACTGGGGGAGGATGTCGTGCATCTAACTATATACATTTATTAAGAAAGGCACTAAAAGAAAATAACTTAGAGCAAGTTCCAGTAATTTCTTTAAACGCAAGTGGATTAGAAAAGCATGAAGGGTTTAAAATGTATCCAGGCTTATTAATAAAATGCATATATGCTCTTTATTATGGAGATCTGCTTATGTATATGTATAATCAGTGTAAATCTTATGAGATTAATAAGGGTGAAACAGATAGGGTTTTAGATAAGTGGATTGAGATTTTAAAAGAGAAGTTTGAAAGCTTAAAATATTTAAAGGTAAGAGAACTATATAAAAATATAATTTTAGATTTTTCTAAGATAGAACTAGAAGAAACTGAAAAAGTAAAGGTTGGTATAGTGGGAGAAATTTATTTAAAGTATTCTCCTTTAGGAAATAATAATTTAGAGGAATTTTTAAGAGAAGATAATGCTGAAGTTGTTATGTCTGGTGTTACAGATTTCTTTATGTATTGTCTATCTAATTCAGAAATAGATTATAAATTATATGGAATGAAAAAAGTCTCAAGTAAATTTACTAAAATTGGATGTTCATATTTAGAGCATTTACAAAATGTTATGATAGATTCAATAAAAAAATATAGTAAGTTTAGAGCACCTGCTCCATTTAAGGAATTAAAAACTTCTGTTGAAGAGTACATAGGAAGAGGAGTTAAAATGGGTGAAGGGTGGCTTATGACTGCTGAAATGTTAGAACTTATAAATAGTGGTGTAAATAATATAGTTTGTGCTCAACCCTTTGGATGTCTTCCTAATCACATAGTTGGAAAAGGTATGATTAGAGGAATTATGGAGAAACATCCAGAAGCTAATATAGTTGTTGTAGATTATGATCCATCTTCAACTAAGGTAAATCAAGAAAATAGAATAAAATTAATGTTAGCTAATGCTAAATTAAGTGAATATATATTAAATAACTAATAAATATAAGGTCTCAAATAAGGAATTGTTTTTTATTTGAGACCTTAATCTTTAATATTTTAATTTTGCAAAGAATTTTTATTAGTTTTATCTAAAAACTTGATTCTAATTTGTATAAAGAAGCAGAATATTATCATAAGTTAAAGATTAAGCTTAAAAATATCTTAAATAATATAATTTTAAGTTTAGTAAATCTAGAGTTTAATATTATAATGTATTTAAGGAATTACTATATAGGAGGGGAATATGAATATTTTAATAGCTGAGGATGAACAAGATATAAGAAATCTTTTAGAATTGCATTTATTAAAGGAAGGATACACTGTATTTAAGGCTGTAAATGGATTAGAAGCCTTAGATATCTTAAAAAAAGAACACATACATTTAGCCTTATTAGATGTTATGATGGATGGAATAGATGGCTTTAATCTATTAAAGATGTTAAGGGAATGGAGTCAGATTCCAGTTATATTTTTAACTGCTAAAATTGAGGATGATGATAAAATATTAGGTTTAGGCTTAGGGGCTGATGATTATGTTATAAAACCTTTTAAACCTGTAGAACTTATGGCTAGGATTAAATCAAATTTAAGAAGATGCTATAAATATTCTGGAGAAAATGAACTTATAAAAATAGGAAATTTAGAACTTAGCAAAGAAGGATGTACAGTTAAAAAAGATGGAGAAATAGTAACTTTAAACGCAAAGGAATTTAAAATTTTAGAAATGCTTATGAGCAACATTGGAAGAGTGTTTACTAAAAAACAAATATATGAAAATGTATGGCAAGAGGAGTATTTAGGTGATGACAATACTATAATGGTTCATATAAGCCACTTAAGAGATAAGATAGAGGAAGATCCTAAAAATCCTTGCAAGATAAAAACTATAAGAGGGATAGGATATAGGTTTGAAAAAATTTAATCTAGGAAAAAACAGATATAAGGTATCAAATATATTACTTAGGAATTATCTTAAGGTATTTTTACTTATTACTATTATAACAGCTACTATATTTCTAATTTCTTTTATTATAGGGGTTAGTATATATTTAAAAAGTGAGCCAATAGAAAATGAATCTTCTAAAATACTTGTAGGAGAAATAGAAAATAAAGATTATAACAGCATAGGTAATCAAGATTATGTAACAGAGCATGGTGGATGGATTGAAATTATAGATAAGGATTTAAATGTAATAGAAACAATTGGGGATCAAAAGGTGAAAAGAGATAATTATTCCAGTGAAGAATTCAGTAAAATTTTGGTGGATGAAATGCATGGAGTTAATATAGATGAGGATTACTTATCTTATACTGGTTATAGCAAGGAAGGGAGATTCTTTGTAATTACTAGAATACCTGAAGAAAACTTCGGAAAAATGTTTACTAGAAATCCTAAAATTGGATTTAAGATATTTGTATATATTATGATTTCTTTATATATCTTTATTTTTACAATGAGTCTAATCCTTTATTCAAAATTAACTTCTAAGACATTTACTAAACCTTTAGATAAGCTTATGAATGGAGTTAGGAAATTATCCTTAGGAGATTATTCTACTAGAATTAACATAGAAAAAAACAATGAGTTTGAGGAGCTTGGAGAGGCTTTTAATAATATGGCATCTAAAATAGAAGAAGAAAAGAAATTAAAAGAGAAATCAGAAAAGCTAAGGAAAGAATTTGTTAGAAATATAGCCCATGACCTAAAGACTCCCTTATCAAGTATAATAGGATATTCCAATATTATAAAAAACAATCCAGATATTGAAAAAGAGTCTTTACATAAATACATAAGTATAATTGAGAACAATGGGGAAAGAGCAAATGAAATGATAATGGAACTATTTGAATTTTACACACTTCAAAGTTCTGAATTTATTTTACATAAAAAATATCAAGATTTAAGCGAATTTTTAAGAAATTTAATAGCTGATTACATATATCTCCTAGAAGAAAAAGACTTTGATTTTGATTTTGAAATAAGTGAAGATGATCTTTATTTAGAATTTGATAATAAAAGACTTGAAAGAGCTATAGGCAATTTAATAATAAATAGTGTTAAATATAATAAAAAAGGAACTAAGTTTTTAGTAAGTCTAAAAAAAGAAGATGATAAGGTTAAAATAATAGTTAGTGATGATGGTATAGGTTTAAGTGAAGAAATAAAAAAACATATTTTTAATCCTTTTGTTAGGGAAGAAAAATCAAGAAATTCTAAAAAGGGTGGTTCTGGATTAGGATTAACCATAAGTAAAGAAATTGTAGAAAAACATGGAGGAACAATCTATTTAAGTGATGGTCCTTTAAAAGGATGCAATTTTGTTATAGAATTACCAATAAAATAAAAAGGCTTAGCTATTAAAGCTAAGCCTTTTTTATTATGCAGCCCTTCTTGAAGGTCTTTTACTTCTACTATATTTCTTACTTGATTTTCTCTTTTTATATGAGAATTTTCTTTTAAAATAACTATATATCATATCAGTTATGGTATGAAGACCAGAACCTAAAAATAAGGCTAAAGCCATATTACCAAATAAAACTTTATTCTTTGACATAAAATTAAAAACTAACTTTAACATTTCTGGTGTAGATATATTAATTATGGAAAAAGAATATAACAATGAAGAAATTGTTATAGGGATAATAGATACATAAAGTATTCTTATTATAGGTCCTAATATAAATCCGTGTGTAAAAACACTTCTATGTTCAAATAGTTTTTGGTATGGAATCCAAATAAACTTTAAATACCCCCATCTTCTAAATTCTCTACTTTTAATATCTAAATCTCCAGAAAACATATACCCACCAAACATATATACAGATACGCCTAATATTGTAAAGGCAAGGCTACTTCCTAAGTCTTCTAAGAAGATCATATTTATAAATAAAAAGAAAGAAGCTATAAAAGGGGTCATAATAACCGTAATTTTGTCATGTGTTTTTCCTGCTGCCAAAATATCACCCCACAAAAAAATATTTATAATAATAATATAACATATTTTGTACTAATATCACATAATTTATTACATTAACAAATTAAAACTTTTATTTTGAATTATTTTATCATAATTTATATAATAACTTAATTAATAAAAAAACTTTTAATTTTCTGATAATATTATAATAATAATAAATTATTAACTAAATATTAATAAAATATTTTTATTTAGTTCAAAAATTATTTAAAATGTTTAAATTTTATGATAAGATGGTATATTATATGTATAAAAATTTTATAACTTAATAATTTAACCAAGGAGGAAAAATATGAGCTCAGAACATAAAAGTAAATTGTCTTTAACAGCGCTTATATTAATGATTTTCACATCAGTATATGGTTTTGCTAACATGCCAAAGGCCTTTTATTTAATGGGATATAGTGCTATTCCATGGTACATAATATCAGCATTAGCTTTCTCAATTCCATATGCTTTTATGATGGCAGAATATGGAGCAGCATTTAGAAAGGAAAGAGGAGGAATATACTCATGGATGGCTAAATCTGTAGGAAATAAATATGCCTTCATAGTTACATTCATGTGGTATTCATCAAATTTAATATGGTTAGTTAGTAACTCATCATCAATATGGATTCCTTTCTCAAATGTTATATATGGAAAAGATACTACAGGAACATGGTCTTTACTTGGATTAAGTGTTCCACAGACAATGGCTGTATTAGGATCAATACTTATAATAGTTATAACTTATGCATCATCTAAAGGATTAAAGAGTATAACAAAGGTTACTTCAATTGGAGGAACTGTTGTTGCATTATCAAACATAGTACTTATTTTAGGAGCAATTATTGTTTTTGTAAGCAATGGATTTAAACCTGCTGAGGTAATAAATGGGTCTGCCTTTGTTCATGCACAAAATCCATCTTACCAATCACCAATAGGTGTATTAGGATTTTTAGTTTTTGCAGTTTTTGCTTATGGTGGACTAGAAGCTGTAAGTGGATTAGTTGATGAAACTAAGGATGCTAAAAAGAATTTTCCAAAGGGATTAATGATTGCATCTATAATAATAGCCGTTGGATATGCTGTTGGAATACTTTGTGTTGGATTATTTACAAATTGGCAAGAAGTATTATCAGGGGATAATGTTAACTTAGCAAATGTAGCATATATAGTAATTCAAAACTTAGGTGTAAAATTAGGTCAAGCTTTTGGCATGAGTACTAATGCTTCACTTCAATTAGGAGCTTGGTTTGCAAGATACATAGGTCTTTCAATGATGTTAGCCTTAATGGGAGCTTTCTTTACATTAAGTTATGCACCTATTAAACAATTAATAGAAGGAACACCTAAAGAAATCTGGCCAAAAAAATGGACTGTGTTAAATGAAAATAACATGCCAGTTAATGCAATGTGGGTTCAATGTATAGTTGTTGTTATATTTATATTAGTAGCTTCTTTTGGTGGAGAATCTGCAAATAAATTCTTTAGTTATTTAATATTAATGGGTAATGTGGCCATGACAATACCATATATGTTCTTATCTGGAGCTTTCCCAGCATTTAAAAAGAAAAAACATATAGAAAAACCATTTGTTATGTATAAGTCATATAAATTATCATTAATTTGGTCAATAATAGTAACATTTACAATTGGATTTGCAAATTTATTTACAATAATAAAACCTGTTATTCAGGATAAAGATTATACAGCTATGGCATTCCAAATAACTGGTCCAATAGTTTTTTCTATAATTGCTTTTATACTTTATCATAATTATGAAAAGAAAATGAAAAATAAATAATTTAAAACAACATCTTTTTAAGATGTTGTTTTTCTTATATTTTCTTAATATGGATTCTTATAGAATTTATGTAGTATAATTATTTTAACAATAATAAAATGGAGAGTGTAGCATATGAAGAAAAAAACATTAATTATTCTAGGTGTTATATTGATAGTATTAATAGGAGTAGGATTTTATTTTTTTAGTAACCAATCTACATATAAAGTCATTATTAATAATAAGACTAATAAAGAAATAAGTGGTTTACAAATAAGTTATAGCAATAATAGTAAAAATATTAGTGTACCAAGTATAAAAGCAGGTGGTTCAGAGGAAGTAAAGGTAAAAGCAGAGGGAAATGGTTCTTTAGTTATGTATTATACAGATATTTTAGGAGATTCTCATAAAGAAATATTAGCAGGTTATTTTCAAAAAGGATCCGAGGGAAAAGTAGTAGTAAATATTACAGCAGTAAATGACTTAGGCATATATGGCATGGAAATAGCTTCTCCTGAAGCAGAGAATATACTAAATAATCAGTAAACTATGAAAGGAAGTGAGTTAAAAAGAGAGGAATTCTCTTTTTATAGTTATGGAAAACATTATATATAATATTTTGTATATAATAATATATAGCTTTTTAGGATGGTGCTGTGAAGTTATATATTGTTATATAATAGATCACAAGTTTACAAATAGAGGCTTTTTAAATGGGCCATTATGCCCTGTATACGGATTTGGAGCTTTTTTTGTTTTAACATTTTTAGATATGTATAAAAGTAATATAATATTAGTATTTATATTAGGAATAATAATTACATCAGTTTTAGAGTATATTACCTCTTTTTTATTAGAAGCAATATTCCATACTAAGTGGTGGGATTATTCAAAACACAAGTTTAATATTCATGGAAGAGTGTGCTTACTTAATTCCACACTATTTGGTATATTATCAGTTATATTAGTTGAGTTTATAAATCCTATTATAGTTGATTTTGTTAGTAAATTTCCAGAAAAGATAGTTTTTATTGTAACAATAATTTTAGCAGCTCTAATTGTTATTGATTTTGTAGTAACAGTACAAGCTATGATTAAGTTAAATTCAAAATTACACAATCTTCAAGATTTATCTAAGGAGTTTGAGGAGTTTGGAATTTCCTTTATAGATAAGACCGAGAAAGAATTAGAACTTACTATGAACAAATTTAAGCGTGAGGCTAATTTAAAAGAAGAAATGTTAAATAGAGCTAAATCTCTAAGAAGAAATAATATTCTTCAAAGAAGACTTTTAAAAGCATTCCCTAATATGAAACATAAGAGATACAATGAATTACTACAAAAATTAAGAAAAGAAGATAAGCTTAAATAGAATATAAATTAAAATAAAGGAAGCCAATTAATTGGCTTCCTTTATTTTAATTGTATTTGTCCTTTGATAACACTTCTTTTTTTACTAATACTCCATTTTCATAAGTTTCCTTATAAGTTGTTGATGATTTAGGTCCATGTTGATCTACAGATATAACTATTTCTTTTCCTGGGTCTTCTTTTATACCCCAAATGTTAGACTTAACTTGTCCAGAAGAAGTTATATAAGTTTGAACAATAACTGGATTATTCATATTATTTTGAAACTTAAAGTCAATAACTCCACTTGCCATAGTAGCATCTCTACCTATAGGAGCATAAGTTACTGGAAGGCTATGAGGAGCTCTCTCAACTATTTTTAAGTCAGCATATAATACTGAGTTATAAAGAGTTGTAACTCCTTGACATATTCCACCGGCTAATATATCTACTACTTTGTTTCCAATATAACCAGGGGCATAAGTATAACCATTACTTTCAGTTCTATCTTCTCCTTCTTTATCAGCAGAAAAAATATCTCCTGGCATTAATATAGTACCATTAAGCTTACTTAAATAATTGCTAATATTTTTAGTACGTCCACCTGTTAAACTAGGAAGTTTAGTAGTATATGAGCCTAAAATAACCATGTTATTAACAGTTTCTTGAGTTAATTTAGGTTTTATTTCTTCCACAGGTATATTAATAGTACAATTTAGACTATCATGACTATTATTTAAATCATTAACTATTTCAGAAGTAAGCTTTTCTAAGTCAAGCTTGTACCCAATTTGTTCTTTAGTTGCTGATATAGAATCATTTGAAAAAGAAATAGTTGGTTCAACCTTTTCTTTATTGATTTTATTACTTATTTCAGAAAGTTTTTCACTTAAAACCTCTGAATTTGATTCAGGTTTAAACTGAAAATATTTAGGATTAGATTTTAACTTTAATCTTTCTATTGTATTAGAAAATATATTGCTATTTTTTCCGAAAGAAAAAACCTGATTAGATAAATCATTAATATCAAAGAAAAATCCTAAATCTTTTGCTGAAAAAGTTTCATTAAAATTGTCTTTATAATTAAATGTTATTTTAAAATTATTTAATAAATCAGAGTAGTGCTCATTTAATTTTTCCTTTAAATCTTTCTCATTTAAATTTGACACATTAATGTTTTCAACATAAATTCCTTCATAAGTAACATTTTTACTAGAATAAGTTTTAAATAAAACTACAGAAATTAAAATTAAGAATAAAGCTATAAGTACTAGTGAAATTTGTAGTGCTACCTTTTTTGAATTTAATTTTTTTATTCTCTTACTTCTCACCTTTATTACCTCAACTATTATTAATTAATATTATAAAACTATACGAGTATAACTTAACAAATAAATATAAATAAAATGTGTAGATTTTACATAATTTGCTTTATTCAAATAGTTTTAATTATGTAGTAAAAAAATTTTATGTTTAGTAGATTTTATATTAACCTTCTTTAATTATAATATAAAATATTGAAAAAATATACAACTCTGAGGGATTTTTCATATTATATTTAATAAGCTATAAATTTAAAGAGGAGTTATGTTTAAAAAAATTACTTTAAAAGATAAATCTCTTTACTACCAATATATAGATAAAAACAAATTCCTAAGCTGTGAATATTCTTTTGCTACACTTTTTATGTGGAAAGACTTTAATGATATAGAATATGATATAGTAAATAATATTTTTATTATTAAAAAATATGATAAAAATAATGGTAAATTTTTTATGGAGCCTTTAGGGGATATAGATGATAATTCTTTAATAAATATTATTGACTATTTAGAATCCATAAGAAAAAAAGAAAAGAGTAAATGGTTATTTGGAGATGTAAGCATAAATTTTCTTAATAGGTTAGAAGATATATATAAAGAAAATTTAATTTTTGAGGAAGAAATAAATAACTTTGATTATGTATATAACTTTGATGATTTAAGAAATTTATCAGGAAGAAAATTTAGAAAGAAAAGAAATAAATATAATCAGTTTATTAAAAACTATAATTATAAAACAGCATTTTTTAAAAGTTTTTTAGATAATAAAGAAAGGGAAGAATGCTTAGAATTTTTAGATAAATGGTATTTAGAAAATAAAGAAATGGATGAGGAGTTTTTAGCTGAAATAGATGGAACAAGAAATTTAATAAATTATTTAGGCCAATTAGACTTAGATTTAATAAAACTTTATGTGGACAATAAATTAATAGGAATTTCTATAGGGGAGAGATTTAATGATAGCACATATATAGTTCATGTGGAGAAGTGTTTAAAAGAATTCAAAGGAGCCTATGCTTTTATAAATAATGAACTATTAAAAAATTATTTTTTAGATTTAAAATATGTTAATAGAGAAGAGGATTTAGGGATATTAGGATTAAAAAAATCAAAAATGTCTTATAATCCAAAGTTTTTTGAAAGAAAATATTTAGTTAAAATAAAGTGAGGCAGTTTTACCTCACTTTATTTATATTTTATGTTTAGTTATATAGTTAAAATTTATTTTATTCTTTAAATCCATAGAATGAAGTTTTTGTCATATCTACAGATTTATTTATATTATTTAATGTATTTTGAATAAGTTGTTTGTTTTCATTCTTTTCAACTGTATTTAAAGCTAAATTTATATATTCTTGAGCATGAAGAGCATTTTTAACTGCCAAATTAAGTTCTCTTTTTATATTTTTATTTGAGTCTCCCATAACTAACACTCCTTAATATTAATCTTCATAATTATTATAATTATTTTGAGCATGTTCTATAGCACTAGCAACTGTTTTTAAGGCTGCATGTACTTCTGTTTTATTTTCTTCTTCCTTTAAGTTCATATATGCATTATTTAAGTGATTTTGGCAAGAACAAAGTTCATCAATAGCAAGTCTAAAATTATCCTTTGCATTATGTTTCATAAATAACACCACCTTTAAAATTTTTTCAATTATAGCTTGTGTATATTTAGTAAAATAATAAGTGGAAATAAGATTAATTAGTTCCTTACAATTCCTTTTACAAATTAAATAGTATATATATTTTTTACATATAAAGTATTATCTTAAATAATATACTCGTAAATGATTATTAAAATAAAAAAAATAAAAATAAAAAATAGAAAAAACAGAGAAAAATCTCTGTTTTTAAAAAATTACTTATTTTCATTATTTAATCTATCTATCATAACATTCTTAGCTTTAATTTCAAAGGTATCATCTAAAGGTGATAATGAAATATCATCATATTTATTACTAAGAGCTAATGTTAAAATTCTATCTGCAAGCTCTGGATTCTTAGATAAAAGTGATCCGTGGAAGTATGTACAGAAAGTATTTTTATAAATACATCCCTCATAACCACTTTCCCCATTATTTCCATAACCATGAATGCATTTTCCAAGAGGTTTTAAATCTCCAATAAATGTTCTACCAGAGTGATTCTCAAAGCCAACATAAGTTTCATCAAATTCTTCGTTATGAATTACTGTGTTACCTATGAATCTAGTGTCTCCACCTTCAGTATATATATCTAAAATTCCTAAGCCATCTATTTTTTCTCCTGTAGGGGCAGTGTAATAATTACCTAAAAGTTGATATCCACCACAGATAGCTAAAAGAACTTTTCCTTCTTCAACATATTCTTTTAAAACATCTTTTTTTAGGTTTATTAAGTCATCAGATACTATTGATTGCTCAAAGTCTTGACCGCCACCAAAGAATACTATATCGTAATTATCTTTATCAAATTTATCACCCATAGAAACATTTATTACATTTACTTTGATTCCACGCAATTTTGCTCTATGCTTTAATATTAAAATATTTCCTACATCTCCATAAACATTAAGTAGATCAGGATATAAGTGACATATATTTAATTCCATATGAATCTCTCCTTTAACTACCAAAGCTTATCAATATAACCTTTGGAATGTAAGTATTTTCTATAGTTAATCATAGCAGTATAAGTTGCAAGGATATAAACCTTGTTTTCCTTAGAATTTTTGATTGCCTCTGTTAAGCCTTCAAAATCTTCCTTTATTAAAAACTTTTCAACTGGTAGATTAGCAATTTTCAATCTTACAGCCATATCATAAGCTCTCATTCCAGAGATAAA
This sequence comes from Clostridium sp. 16K-1-R1, assembly GCF_023921145.1. Taxonomy (NCBI): domain Bacteria; kingdom Bacillati; phylum Bacillota; class Clostridia; order Eubacteriales; family Clostridiaceae; genus Clostridium; species Clostridium sp. 16K-1-R1. The sequence continues at coordinate 1,593,772 of NZ_CP046515.1, read as the reverse complement.
TATTTCATTTAAGTCCATTGAATTTAATTTTTCAAAATCAACATCCCAGATCCAAGAAACATCCTTACCATCTGCATAATTATCATTTAATAAGAATGCTGCAGCAAAGCTTTCTGAATTTAGAAGAAGAGTATCTAAGGCTTGATTATATCCAGCTGGATTTTTAACCAAGATAATTCTAGCTTCCTTATCTCCAATTTTTATTGTTTCCTGTCTTCCAAAGGATGAACTTTGATTAGAAAATGATTTTTGAATAACTTCATCATTAATATGTAATTCTTTTGCAACAGAATAAGCACATAATCCGTTGTATATATTATAAGTACCAGGTTGAGTTATTGTAAATAAACCACCATTTATAACAACCTTAGAACTTTCAGGGGTAAGTTCTACTATTTCCTCTACTTTATATTTTAAATCTTCTCTTTTGAATCCACAGTTAGGACAGTAGAAACTTCCAAGATGATTGTATGTTATAAAGTTATAAGAATAAGGCTCTTTACAGAACTTACAGAACTTAGCATCAGCATTAATTTCTATATTCTTGTTTTTATTTAGAGAAACTTCGAATCCATAATAAACTTTAGGGTTTTTAACATCAAGTCTTCCTAATAAAGATTCATCTCCATTTAAAAGAAGAGTAGTACTTGGTACTTTAACAACTCCTTCTAATATTTTATTTAGAGTAGTATAAACCTCTCCATATCTATCTAACTGATCTCTAAAGAGATTAGTTACAGTTATTATTTCTGGAGTTATATACTCTGTTATAAATTTTAAGTTAGCTTCATCAACTTCAATTACTGCATATCTTTCTTTATTTGAAGAAAATTTGTAATTAGCTACGAAGGTACTAACTATTCCTGGATAAAGATTTGCTCCAGTAGCATTAGTTATAACATCTAATCCATTACCTTTAAGGACATTATATATCATTGAAGTAGTAGTAGTCTTTCCATTAGTTCCAGTAACTAAAATAACTTTATAATTTTTAGAAACTACTTTTAAAATGTTTCTATCGATTTTTAAAGCTACTTTACCTGGAAAGTTAGTTCCACCTTTAAAAACTTTCTTTGAAATAAATTGTGTCATTTTAGATAAGATTATGCTTAGATAAGATTTAATAGCTATTTTAAACACCACCTTACAATTACTTTTTAGTCAATCTTCTTAAACTATTATAGTATAGCACAAAGTATTTAATTTACCAATATAGTAATTTATTAATAATAAGTAGGGATTTTTTATTATTAAATAATTAAATGTATTTATTCTATACTTACTAGAAATTTTACAATGCAATATATGTAGAAATATTGTATTATATATAGGAAGGATATAATTAAGTAGCATTAATTATACAAATAAACTAGACTAGGGGGAATACTAAATGTATCCAATAAGATTTGAAAACTTATACTATGATAAAGTTTGGGGTGGAAGAGATTTCGAACTTTTCAGAGACAATATGCCAGAGGGAATGATAGGAGAAACTTGGGATGTTGCTTGTCATCAAAATGGAATGAGTATAGTTGAAAATGGTGAATATAAAGGGTTAAGATTCGATGAGTTAATAGATAAATTAGGAAGTGACTTAGTAGGTACTGAAATATCAAAAGAGAAATTTCCTCTACTTATAAAATTAATAAACGCTAAGGATAAATTATCAGTTCAAGTTCATCCAAATGATGAATATGGTATGAGAGTTGAAGGAGAGCTTGGAAAAACTGAAATTTGGTATGTTGTTGAAGCTTTTGAAGGAGCTAATTTAATAGTAGGAACAAAGGATTGTACTAAAGAACAATTTGTTAAAGCTATAGAAACTGGTGAATTTGATCAGTATTTAAATAGAGTAGAAGTTAAAAAAGGGGATACTTTCTTTGTAAGAAGTGGACTAGTTCATGCTATATGCGAAGGTGTTATAATAGCTGAAATCCAACAAAATAGTGATACAACTTATAGAGTATATGACTATAACAGAGGAAGAGAAATCCATGTTGAAAAAGCTTTAGATTGTATCGATTTCTCATTAAAAGGAGAAAAAGCTAAGGGATTAAAAGTTTCATATGATCAATATGATAAAACTTATCTTTCACTATGTGAATATTTCTCATTAGAAAAATATGATATACATGGAGTATGTGAAGAAGAGAGTGATAAAGAAAGATTCTTCATATTTACATGTGTTGAAGGAGAAGGAATCATAACTTCAGAAGAAGGCGAATTAGCAATTAAAAAAGGAGATAGTATATTCATACCTGCATCCTTAGGAAAATACTCTTTAAAAGGAAACATGACATTATTAAAGAGTTATGTTCCAAAAGAAGGTGCTGTTGAAGAGGAAATACTTTCAGTAGTAAAAGCTTAATAAGATTTATTAAGAAAATCAATAATATATTTAATTGTATAATTTAAAGAAAGAGTATATGAAAACTAATTTAAAATAATAAATGATTATGAATTACTTTTAGAATAAAAAGCATAAAGTAATAATAATTTATAATAATTATTAATAAAATTAGTTTTAGATATACTCTTTTATTTATATTTATGTAAAAGTGGACAAATTTAACTAATGAAATTATAATAAAAAAGTAAAACTTAATTATTAGAAAGCGAGTGTAGTTATGGGAATTGATTTTTTATTCATACTTAAGGCCTTAATAATCGCAATTGTTGAAGGTCTTACAGAGTTTGTTCCTGTTTCCTCAACAGGACACATGATTCTAGTTGGTGACCTTATTCACTTCAATACGCAATCAGGTGGATTTCCTGAAATGTATGAAGTTGTTATTCAATTAGGTGCCATACTAGCAGTTGTAGTATTATATTGGAGAAAGATAAGTAGCTCAGTAGTTGAGTTTTTATGTTACATATTTTCATTTATCGGATTAAAAACATCAGGCGATAAAAGAAAATATGAAAAAAGACTTGCAGAATCAGAAACAGGTTTTAGATTTGGTATAAATGTTATTATAGGAACAATACCAGCAGCTATTTTAGGTCTTTTATTCCATGATGAAATAAAAGAATATTTATTTTCAACAAAAACTGTAGCTATAGGATTTATAGTAGGTGGTATATTACTTATAGTTATAGAAAATAACTTTAGAAAAAGAGCTAAAAGAAGTAAGATTGTAAAAGATATTGATAAAATGACATATGGACAATCATTACTAGTTGGATGCTTCCAATGTTTATCTTTATGGCCTGGAATGTCAAGAAGTGCATCAACAATAATGGGAGGATGGATTTCTGGATTAAGTACAACTGTTGCTACAGAATTTACATTTTTCTTAGCAATACCAGCTATGGTTGGAGCTTCTGGCTTAGATCTATTTAAATTTGATTATTCTCAAATGAATGCAACAAATTGGATCTCATTAATCTTAGGATTTATAGTTGCATTTATAGTTTCATTAGTTGTTATAGATAAGTTTATAAATTACTTAAAGAAAAAACCTATGAGAGTTTTTGCTATATACAGAGTATTTGCTGGTATAGTATTAGCTATTTTAATATTTACTAAAGTAATTAGTTAACAAAAAAGACAAGGATAAAATTCCTTGTCTTTTTTTATCGAAGGAAATAACAAATTTTACATAGATATCATTGAAATTATTATAATTTTCTAAATTTTTAAAATAATTTTACTTTCAAAAAAAAGCTTTATATGATATCATTTACTTAGAAGGTAATTGTAAAAAACTTACAGACTATGGTTTAAAATTGTTTAGGAGGAGGATTTTATATGATGCAACCAATTAAGAAAATAGCTATACTAACAGGAGGAGGAGATTGTCCTGGATTAAATGCAGTAATAAGAGCTGTAACTAGAACTGCAATCTTAAAATATGGATATGAAGTTATAGGTTATAAATTTGGATATAGAGGTCTATATAATAATGACTTTGTAAAATTGGATCTTGATTCTGTTTCTGGAATACTTCATAGAGGAGGAACAATACTTCATAGTTCAAATAAGGACAACCTATTTGATTATCAAGTTGAAGATGAGAATGGTAAAATAGTTAAAAAAGATGTTTCTGATGTTGGTGTTGAAAACTTAAAGAAAGAAGAGGTAGATGCTCTAGTTGTTATTGGAGGAGATGGAACCTTAACCTCTGCAAGAGATTTCGCAAGAAAAGGTGTTAATGTAATAGGTGTTCCTAAAACAATAGATAACGATTTATTAGCCACAGATGTAACCTTTGGATTTAATACTGCCACAGAAATAGCTACAGAAGCTTTAGATAGACTTCATACTACAGCTGAGTCACATCATAGAATAATGCTTTTAGAAGTTATGGGAAGAAACGCTGGTTGGATTGCTTTAGAATCAGGAATAGCTGGTTCTGCTGATGTAATATTATTACCTGAAATACCTTACGATATAAACAAGATAGTTGAAAAAGTAAAAGAAAGAGAAGAAGCCGGAAAACAGTTTACAATTATTGTAGTTGCAGAAGGAGCAAAACCTAAAGATGGAGAAGTAGTTGTTTCTAAAATAGTTGATGATAGTCCAGACCCAATAAGATTAGGGGGAATAGCTAACAAATTAGCTATTGACTTAGAAGGATTAATAAAAAATCATGAAATAAGAAGCACTGTTCTTGGACATATACAAAGAGGGGGAAATACCTCTACTTATGATAGAATACTTTCCACTAAATATGGAGTTAAAGCTGTTGAACTTATAAATAGTAATTTATTTGGAAACATGGTTGCATTAAAAGGAAATAAAGTATCCTATGAAAGCTTAGAAAATGTAATTGGACATACTAAAAATGTAGATCCAGAAGGTGAATTAGTAAACACTGCTAAAAGTATAGGAATTAGTTTCGCTGATTAATAATATAAAAACACTCATCATACTTAATTTGATGAGTGTTTTCTTTTCTGTTTAGTAAAATTTCACTTATAACTTAGTAAATCATAAGGATAAAGATGTATCTTAAAGCGAAAAATTAAACGTTAACAAGAAAAAATTTACAATTAATACTTCAAAATTTTCTGAAAATATGGTACACTTTAAACAAGGCAACAATAAAAGCAACATTAAAAGAAAGCTGGTGGGTATTTATGAAAGAAGTTCAAAAATATTTAGAGAGCAGAATTGGTTCGTATAGCTTTTTCTTTGAGGATTTAAAGAGTGGTTATACTTATGGTTATAATGAAAACGTTAAAATGATTTCAGCAGGTTGTATGAAATTACCTATAGCTATAGCTCTTATAAAAGAAGTAGAGGAAGGCAAAATAGACTTTTTGGATAAAGTTAAAATAGAAAGTTCAGATAAGGTCTATGGAACTGGTATAATACATGAGTTTGGAGAGAGGGATTATACTGTATTTGAACTTATGGTAGCAATGCTAATTCAAAGTGATAATACAGCAGCAAATAAAATAATTGATTTAGTCGGTATGGATAAAATAAATGAAACTATTAAGGAATTTGGTATGAAAAATACTGAGCTTAATAGAAAAACTGCCGATGAAAGAAATTTCAAATCAGATGTAGAAAATTATACAACAGCTTATGATTTAACTTTAGCCTGGAAAAAACTTAGTGAGGGTTCTTTCTTAAGTAAAGAAAACTCCCAAATGCTTATAGATATACTTACAAGACAACAGATTAAAAACAAACTAGCTTTATATATACCAGACAACCTTAAGTTTGATATATCAAGCAAAACAGGAGACAAAAAGGGAGTTGAGAATGATACGGCCTTAATTCATACTCAAAAAGGGAACTTTGCTTGTACAGTAATGTCTAGTGGAATTCCTAACTCAGTCTACGGGACTGTGACTTTGGCAAAATCTGGTAAAATGACCTGGGACGCCATCATGAACAATTGGCACTAATATTTAATGTATTTTATAAAACTTTAATAATAAAACTTACAAATAATGTGGAGAGAATATATAATTATTCTAAGATTTAAATTCTCAAAATGTGTTTGTAAGTTTTATTTTTAACTTAAAATATAAAATAATTATTAAAAACATTATTGACATAAAATTTCTAATATGGTATTATAAGCACAATAAAAGCAGTCCAGAGAGGCTGAATAAAATAACCTTTAAATTTGATCCAGAGAGGTCAATAAGGAAGTTATATAGTTGAATTATAATCGTAAAAGATTTATTTATACGTGAAAAGTCTTCCTTATCTTAGGAAGACTTTTTTTAATAAAATTATATAGCTTTTCTTCTTTAAATTAACACAGAGAGGTTAAAAAGGAGTGAAATTTTATGTTAAAAAACAAACACTTATTAGATCCATCAGATTTCACAATAGAGGAATTTGATGAAATTTTCAAATTAGCACATCAAATTATGGCAAATCCAAAAGAATATCAAAACATATGCAATGGTAAAATTCTAGCAACACTTTTCTATGAGCCAAGCACTAGAACAAGATTGTCTTTTGAATCAGCAATGCTTAGACTAGGTGGACAAGTTATAGGTTTCTCAGAACCAAATTCTTCATCAGTTTCTAAAGGAGAATCTTTAAGAGATACTATTAAAACAGTAAACTGCTATGCAGATCTTATAGCAATGAGACATCCTTTAGAAGGAGCAGCAAAAGTTGCTTCAATGTATTCAGATATCCCAGTTATAAATGCAGGAGATGGAGGTCATCAACATCCAACTCAAACATTAACAGATCTTCTTACAATAAAAGAATATAAAGGAAACCTAGAAGGAAATACAATTGCATTATGTGGAGACTTAAAATTCGGTAGAACAGTGCATTCTCTTATAAAAGCACTTTCAAGATATAAAAATAATAAATTCATCTTAATATCTCCAATAGAACTAAGAATTCCCAATTATATTAGAGAGCAAATTTTAGAAAAAAATAATATAGAATACAAAGAAATTACTAGTTTAGAAGAAGGAATTAAGGAAGCTGATATTTTATACATGACAAGAATACAAAGAGAAAGATTTGTAGATCAAAGTGAGTATGAAAGATTAAAAGATGTATATGTATTAGATGAAGCAAAAATGAAGGGTGCCAAAGAAGATATGATGGTTCTTCATCCTCTTCCAAGAGTAAATGAAATAGCCTATGAAGTAGATGAAGATTCAAGAGCATTTTACTTTAAGCAAGCCAAATGCGGAATGTATGTAAGAATGGCCTTAATGGCAAAACTTTTAGGGGAGGCGTAATAGGATGAAAAATAGAGAATTACAAAATCATAAATGTAAAAACACAAAATGTATAACTCAAGTGGAAAAATATGTTCCTCAAAGCTTTACTTTAATAGACAAAAAGAATAATACATACAATTGTGATTATTGTAACGCAGAAAACACTTTTCAAAAGCATTAAATTTAGGAGGACATAATTAAGATGAATTTGCTAATTAAAAATGTAAATTTAATAGATGAAAGCAACAACTTTTTTGGTGATATATATATAGAAAAAGGGGTAATAAAAGAACTTGGAACTGAACTAAATAAAGAATGTGAAACCCTAGATGGAAAAGGCTTAGTACTTATGCCTGCATTTATAGATACTCATGCACACTTTAGAGATCCAGGTTTTGAATATAAAGAAGATATTGAAAGTGGATCTAAGGCTGCAGTGAGAGGTGGATACACAACAGTAACCTTAATGCCAAACACAAAACCAGTTTGTAGTTCAAAAGAAATTTTAGATTACGTGGTTAATAAGGGTAAAGAGGTAGGCTTAGTAGATTTATATCAAACAGTTTCTATAACAAAGAATTTATCAGGTGAAGAAATAAATCATCTTAGAGAATTTGAGGGCAATCCTAATGTTAAGGCAATAACAGATGACGGTAAAGGGGTGTCAGATTCTAAGATTATGATGGAGGCTATGAAAATAGCTAAGGAAAATAACTGGATAGTAATGTCTCATGCTGAAAGCCCAGAGTTTTCAAAGGTTGATATGAGATTAGCTGAAAATATGATGACATGGAGAGATATTACACTAGCAAAGTTTGTAGATTGTAGACTTCACATGTCTCATGTAAGTACTAAGGAAGCTATGAAATATATAATAGAAGGAAAAAATGATGGAGTTAAAGTAACTTGCGAAATAACTCCACACCACTTAGCTTTAAATAATAAGATTAGTAATTATAGAGTTAATCCTCCTATAAGAGAAGAAGAAGATGTAAATTTCTTAATAAAGGCAATAAAAATGAACTATGTTTATTGTATAGGAACAGATCATGCTCCTCATTCAAAGGAAGATAAGGAAAAAGGAGCACCTGGCATGATTGGAATTGAACAAGCTTTCTCAATATGTTATACGAAGCTAGTTAAAGAAAATCACATAAGCTTAAATAAGCTAAGCCAATTAATGAGTGGAAATGCTGCTAAGTTATTAAACATAAATAAAGGAAAACTTCAACCAGGTTTTCTTGGTGATTTAGTTCTTATAGATTTAAACAAGAAAAGAATATTCAAAGAAGAAGATATAGTATCTAGAAGTAAAAACACACCATTTAATGGAATGGAGTTTTATGGAGATGTAGTAGTAACAATAAAGAATGGAAAAATAGTTTATAAGGGTGAATTTTAGGAGGTATATATGATAGCTGATAAATTATTTGAAAAAGTAGAAAAAAACGGAGTAGTTTGTGTTGGACTAGATACAAGCTTAGATTATATACCAGAGGAATTTAAAAGTAAGTTTTCAAATGAAAGCGATATGTTATTTGCCTTCAATAAAGAAATAATAGATGCAACACTAGATGTATCTGCATGTTTTAAAGTTCAAATAGCTTATTATGAAGCCCTAGGTCTTAAGGGATTAGAGTCTTACAAAAATACTTTAAGTTATTTAAGAGAAAAGAATGCTTTAATCATAGCTGATATAAAAAGAGGGGATATAGCTGCAACGGCTAAAATGTATGCAAAGGCTCACTTTGAAGGGGATTTTGAAAGTGATTTTATAACTCTAAATCCATATATGGGAATGGATAGCATAGATCCATACTTACCTTATATAGAAAAAAATGAAAAAGGAGTATTTGTACTAGTAAGAACTTCAAATAAAGGAGCTGAAGATATAGAGTATCTAGAGGCTGGACATGGAAAGAAAGTTTATGATGTAGTTGGAGAAAAGTTAAATACTCTAGGAAAAAACTATTTAGGAAAACATGGTTATAGTTCAATAGGTGGAGTTGTAGGTTGTACTCATCAAGAAGAAGCAAAAGAAATGAGAGATAAATTAGATACAATGCCATTTTTAATACCTGGATATGGTGCACAGGGAGGAACTGCTAAAGATGTAGCAGCTTATCTTAAAAATGGAAATGGTGGAATTGTAAACTCTTCAAGAAAGATACTATTAGCCTATAAAGCTATGGAAGATAGTAAAAACTTTGCAGAATGTGCTAGAAAAGAAGCCATTTCAATGAGAGACAGTATAAGAGAAGCAATTTTAAAATAGATAAAACACTTTGGAGGACAGATTATGGCTATGGAATATTTCAAAGGTAAAGTAAAGGAAAATATTGAATTAGTAGAGGGAATATACTCACTAGTAGTAGAGCATGAAGCTAAAATAAATGCAGGACAATTTTATATGATAAAAACTCCAAACACTTTCTTAGGAAGACCAATAAGTGTTTGTGAAGTAAATGGGAATGATGTACGTTTTGTGTATGCTACTGTTGGGGCCGGAACAAATGAAATGAAAAAAATGATTTCTGGAGATGAAATAGAAATAATAGGTCCTTTAGGAAATGGTTTCGATATAAATAAAGATTACGGAAAAGTTGCCTTAGTAAGTGGAGGTATAGGAACAGCTCCAATGCTAGAACTTGCAAAAAGCCTTAGAAAAAATAATAAAGATATTAAAATGGGTTTCTATGGTGGATTCAGAGATGACATATACTTAGTAGATGAAATATCAGAATATGTAGACGAGGTTAAAATTTCAACAAATACAGGAAAACATGGACATAAAGGATTTGTAACAGAAATTCTTCCTCTTCAAAATTATGATACAGTGCTATGCTGTGGACCGGAAATCATGATGAAGAAGGTAGTTGAAATGTGCAGGGAAGCTAAGGTTAATGTGTATATTTCCATGGAAAAACACATGGCTTGTGGAGTAGGTGCTTGCTTAGTATGTACATGTAAAACAAAGTCAGGAAATAAGAGAACTTGTAAAGATGGTCCAATATTTAATGGATTAGAAGTTGAATTCTAATTTAGGAGGGGTTAAAAGTATGTTAAAAACAGTTATAAATGGAGTAGATTTTAAAAACCCTGTTATAGCAGCATCAGGTACTTTCGGCTTTGGAGCTGAGTATAATAGCTTCTATGATGTGGGAGAATTAGGAGGAATAAGTTCAAAAGGACTAACTCTTAATAGTAGAGAAGGTAATGAAGGAATAAGAATATATGAAACTCCTCAAGGAATAATGAATTCAGTAGGACTTCAAAATCCAGGAATAGAGAAATTTATAGAAGTAGAACTTCCTAAAATGTTAGAACTAGGAACAAATATAATAGCAAATGTAGGGGGAGCTACTATAGAAGATTATGAAAAAGCAGTATCTCTTTTAAATAAAGAAAAGATAGACATGATAGAGTTAAATATATCTTGTCCTAATGTAAAATCTGGTGGAATGGCCTTTGGAATACAATCAGATGTAGCATATGAAGTGGTTTCTAAGGTTAGAAAAATATGTGATAAACCTTTAATGGTAAAATTATCACCAAATGCTGAAAATATATGCAATATGGCATATAGATGTGCAGAGGCAGGAGCAGATTCAATCTCTTTAATAAATACATTAAAAGGAATGGCAATAGATATAAAAAATAGAAAGCCAGTATTTAACAATGTGTATGCAGGACTTTCTGGCCCCGCTGTAAAACCTATAGCCCTTAGAATGGTTCATGAAGTTGCTAAAACTGTAGATATTCCAGTAATAGGATTAGGAGGAATTTCTACAGCAGAGGATGCCATAGAATTTATGATGGCAGGAGCATCAGCTATACAAATAGGTACAATAAACTTTGTAAATCCTAAAGCAGGTATAGAAATAATAAAAGGATTAGAAGACTTTTGCAAAAAAGAAGGATTAAAAAATATTAATGAAATTGTAGGATGCATAAAGTAATAAAAGATTAAATAGCTAAAAGATTATAAATAAATTTTAAAGATTATTAAATCACAAAATTTATCTTCATATTAATATAGTGATTTTTATAAAAAGTAATTTTGAAGATATTAAGAAAATAAATAAGAAAGTTTTGGAGGAATTAAATATGAAAAATACAGACGCTATGGTTATAGATACATTAAAAGAGGTTGGAGCATTATTAGAAGGACATTTCTTATTATCATCAGGAAGACACTCAAATAGATATTGCCAATGTGCTCAATTATTAAAATACCCAGAAAAAGCTGAGAAAGTATTAAATGTTGTAGCTGATCAGTTAAAAGATATAGACTTTGACTTAGTTGTAGGACCAGCTATGGGAGGAGTTATAGTAGCTTACGAATTAGGAAGACAGTTAGGTAAGCCTGCAATCTTTACTGAAAGAGAAAATGGCGAAATGACTCTAAGAAGAGGATTTACTATAGAAAAAGGACAAAAGGTAGTAATAACAGAGGATGTTGTAACTACAGGTAAGAGTTTTAAGGAAGCTGCAAAGGTGATTGAAGAACAAGGTGGAGAAGTTGTTGCAGTAGTTTGTATAGTAGATAGAACTCCAGGCAATGTAACAGATTTCCCAATGTATAGTTCAATAAAACTTGATATAGAAAGCTTTGAGGCAGAAAATTGCCCACTATGTAAAGAAGGAGTGCCTTACATAAAACCAGGAAGCAGAAATATAAAATAATCCGATAAATTTTAAAAAAACTCTAGTTATAAAGCTAGAGTTTTTTATTTTAGAAAATATATTCTAAAAACTTATTTAAATCAATTGATTCTCATCACTTTATTACTTATAATAGAATAAAATACATTTAATTACAATAAAGAAGGGATATTATAAGTTGAGTATATTTTTATTTATGCTTCAAGAGGAAAAAGTAGAATATGATTTTCAGGTGAATGGTATTTCGGATTTAACTCATAATGTATCTAAAATATTTAAAGTTTATATAGATTAACATTGAATATAATAAATAAAAAAATATTATTTTGGTTAAAGAGGGATTATGAATTTAGAAAAAGTGATTTTTAAAAAAGATTTGATTAAGGATATAAAAAGTATTTCTTACTTATATGAAAGTGCAGGATGGTTTGACTATACTGAAGATTTAGAAAAATTAGAAGAGGCATTTAAAAATTCATTAAAGATAATTTCAGCATGGCATGAAGAAAAATTAATAGGTCTTATTAGGGTTATTGGAGATGGACTAACTATAATATATATACAGGATATAGTAGTTCTTCCTGAATATCAGGGAAATGGTATTGGTAGAGGTTTGATTAATTCTGTATTAGATGAATATAAACACGTTAGGCAAAAGATTCTAATAAGTGAGGATAAAGATTCCTCAATTGAATTTTATAAAAATATAGGTTTTAAATCAATTGATACTTATAATGGAGTAGCTTTTGTAAATTATATAGAGTAAATTTAAATCAACAAAGAACATCATTTAAATATTGATGCTCTTTGTTGATTTATTTCATTTCATAAATACTTTAATATTTTTTATTAAATATATCCTTTTCTTAATTTATAACATATGTAATTATAAATTTTTTCTAAAGAATACTTCCCCAACGTTATTTTCATTTATTGAAGTAATAAATCCACACTCTTCAAATCCTCTTCTGATATGCCATTTTTGAGCTTTTGTAGCATCAGTCATTGAAGAACTTAATAAAAACTCAGAATTTTTTTCTTTCTTTAAATACCCCTCTAAAAAGTTTAAAAGGCTTTCACCTATTCCAGAACCTCTAAGTCCATCCTTAACCACTATATAGCTTATAAAAGGTATATGAGTCCATATATACTCTTATTCATTTAATTTAGCCCCCTTGTTATTTCTTTTAAATAATTATATTACAATTATTTAAAATTAAATAATGATTTATTTAATTTTTTTTATTACAATATATTATATACAATTGAATTTAGAAATAAATCAGTTGTTATATTTTAAAACTTAATTATATTTTTTATTGATTAAGTATAGGAGGAAATTTAAATGAAATTAATATCATGGAATGTTAATGGCTTAAGAGCTTGTGTTAAAAAAGGCTTTTTAGATTACTTTAAATCTGAAGATGCTGATATATTCTGTCTACAGGAGACTAAACTTCAGGAAGGACAAATAGATTTAGATCTAGAGGGATATTTTCAATACTGGAACTATGCTGAGAAAAAGGGGTATTCAGGAACTGCAATATTCACTAAAAAAGAACCTCTAAATGTTTATTATGGAATAAATATAGAGCACCATGATAAGGAAGGAAGAGTTATAACTTTAGAATTTGAAGACTTGTTTATGGTAACTGTTTATACTCCAAATTCACAAAGTGAACTTGCTAGATTAGAGTATAGAATGGAATGGGAAGATGATTTTAGAAATTATCTTTTAGAGCTTTCATCTAAAAAAGGTGTAGTTGTATGTGGAGATTTAAATGTAGCTCATAAGGAGATAGATTTAAAGAATCCTAAGACAAATAGAAAGAATGCTGGCTTTACAGATGAGGAAAGAGATAAATTTTCTACATTATTATCAAGTGGGTTTATAGATACTTTCCGTTATTTCAACCCAGACTTAGAGGGAGTTTATTCTTGGTGGTCATATAGATTTAATGCAAGAAAAAATAATGCTGGATGGAGAATTGACTATTTCTTAGTTTCAAATAATTTAGAAGATAGAATAAAAGAAGCTTCTATAGACACTGAAATACTAGGGTCTGATCATTGCCCTGTTAAATTAATAATGGAATAGTTTTATCTTTTTATATTTAAAAGAAAGCCTTTAATTAAAGGCTTTCTTTTCTTGCTTATATAATACTTTTGAAAGAGGTAAGGCTATAACTATACCAACCCCAACTTGAAGTATATTACCTATTATATCCTTTGCTGAATATGCTAAAGCTCCTATTATGGTATTAGAACTTCCTGTAAATAAAAATGCTATTATTGCACCAGAGAAGAAATAAGCTACAACCATAAATATACCAGAGATTAAAAATGGTACTAAATAACTTTTTCTATGATTATACTCTAAAATAGCTCCAGCTATATATGCCATTGAAGCTTTTATTATAAATGTAAAAGGTGCCCAAATTATATATCCACTATATAAATCCACAAGAGCCATTCCTATACCACTAGCTAAAGCTCCACGCTTTTTCCCTAGTAAGGCTGCTGCTAAAAGAACCATACAATCTCCAAGATGAACAAAGCCTCCTACAGTAGGAATTCTTATTAAATTTGCTGATATAAATATTATTGCAATCATTAGTGCTGTAAAAACTGTCTTATGAAATTTACTGTTAGTGTTAACATTCATATTTTTCTACCTCCAGAACCAAAATATATTTATATATTAAAATATTATTAGTGTATTATCAAATGTATGGGTACAATTATATATTGTATAATCCCTTTAAAATTTATTTATTTATGATATACTGTTAAATAATACATAAATAGAAAGTTTACAGAAGAGGAGTGAAAAAAATGAAAGAAAAAAACATAGCAGCATTTTTTGATATTGATGGAACAATATATAGAGAAGGATTAATAACAGAAGTATTTAAAAAAATAATAAAATACGAATTAGTTGATGAAACTAAGTGGTATAAGGATGTACGTCCATCATTCATAAAATGGGATAAAAGACAAGGTGGTTATGATGAATATTTACTAAAAATGGTTGATATATATACTGAAGCAATAAGAGGAATAAGCAATCATCATATAGAGTATATAGCTAAGAAAGTAATAGAACAAAAAGGGGATAGGGTTTATACATTTACTAGAGAAAGAATTAAATGGCATAAAGAACAAGGTCATATTGTCATAGCTATTTCTGGATCTCCTTATGAGCTTGTAAAAGAAATGTCAGAAAAATATAATATGAATGATTTTAAAGGAACTATATATAAGCTTGATCATAACAATACATATAACGGAGATATAATTCCAATGTGGGATTCTGAAAGCAAAGAAAAAGCTATCTTAGAATTAAAAGAAAAACATAATATAGACTTAGAAAATAGTTATGCTTATGGAGATACCTCTGGAGATTTTACAATGTTTAAAAATGTTGGAATACCATATGCAATTAATCCAACAAGAGAGCTTATCACTAAAGTTCTTCAATGTGATGAAATTAAGGAGAAAATTAAAGTAATAGTTGAAAGAAAAGATGTTACTTATGATTTAGATATAAATAACTTAAAACTTCTTTAGATTATAAAAGGAGTATATATTTTTTATCAAGCAATCTTATAATTCGTCTTTTTATCAAAAATTACGGGGTTGTATTTTTCTACTAACAATAAATATACGTTATATTATGAATTTATTGCTTTAACTTTAGTTTTTTATTCGTTAAATATTACTATTAAAGTATGTATTGAAAATTAAAAACTAATAAAATAATATGTTAAAATATAAAAAACTTGGATAGTTTAAAATCAATTAACTATTAAACAACATTGAAAACTTTATTTGAATTTATATTAAAATAGAGGAATAATATATAATAATTTGCTATAATATGTATATAAAAAGCGAAATGTGTAAAAGGGGAGACGTATATGAGTAATATTAAATTTTGTTCTATTATTATAAAGGATGACTTTAATAATATTTTAATTTCAAAAAGAAAAGGAAAAAAAGCAGATGAGCACCTATGGTATGTTTTTGAAAGAAAAATAAAAGGAAGAGAAACTCCAGAAAAATGCGCAAATAGAGCAATAAAGGAAGATTTAAAAACCATAGTTTTTGATTTAAATCAATTATGTGATTTAAATGTTAATGAAGAAGAAACTTTAAGAGTTTTTACAGGTTCCTTAAAAGAAAAAATTACTTGTGGCGCTAATATAACTACATATAAATGGATAAATAAAGATGATTTAGATGATTATACTTTTGCAAATGGAGAATTAGAAAAGATAAACGCTTTTTTTGATACAATATAAAAACATGCCAATATTGGCATGTTTTTCTTTTATTGTTATAATAAAACGGTGAGGTGATTATTATGACATTAT
The DNA here is from genome assembly GCF_023921145.1 of Clostridium sp. 16K-1-R1. Lineage (NCBI taxonomy): Bacteria > Bacillati > Bacillota > Clostridia > Eubacteriales > Clostridiaceae > Clostridium > Clostridium sp. 16K-1-R1. Next base: position 1,577,573 of record NZ_CP046515.1, on the reverse strand, counting down.
TAAGAAAGAAAATTTTAGGAGAAGATTTTCATGTTACTATAAAACCTATATATAACAGAGAAGATACATTGGCATTTACCTTTTCGCCGGATCAGAAAAGAGTAGAAATTGGTGAAGAAATTACAATTACAGTGAAACATCCTACAGAAAAATATGATGCTTTCTGTGATGAATTAGTAGAACTTATAGCTAGATATCAAGAAATATAAAAAAACAGTCCATATGGACTGTTTTTCTATTATTAAGCAGCATTTTTGCCTATAAATTTATGTACAATTTTTTCACATGGCGGCATAAAAAATTGTATAGCTGGACCTGTGAAAAGTACTGCTATTATTGTTCCAAGACCTACAACACCAGCTAGTAAATAACCAACTACTAGGAAGCTTAAATCTAAACCGATACGTATCCAACGGTATTGGAAGTTAGTTTTATCTCTTATTATAAGAGGAACTAAATCGTTTGGTGCAACTCCTAATTCAGTACTAACTAAGAATGAGAATCCTATAGCTATTATAATACAGCTTACAGCTACAATTACGCATTTTGTAAATAAGTTAAAGTTACTAAGTGAAGTATCTAAACCAAATCTATGTAATATTCCCATGATTGCATCTATAGTAGGGCCTACAACTAAAACAAGTACAAAAGTTCCAACTTTAAGTTGTTTTCTATCTGCAATGAAGATTGCAATAACTAAAGTAACAAGTATTATCATGTTAGCAGTTCCAGTTGAAACGCTTAGAGCTTTTGAAAGTCCTTGAGTAAATACAGTAAAGGGGTCTGATCCAGCTCCGCTTAATAAGAATATTACAACACCTAATTGTATGATTGCCATTCCTAATAAGAAAAATATAAGCTTAGGAATAAGTTTTTCTTTTTTCATTTTTAATACACTCCTTGTTTTTGAGTTTTGTGAATCGTATTTTTGAATGTGAATTTAAATATTTAATGTGTATTTAAAAACTTAAAAGAAAACCAAACAAAATGATTATAACCATTGTTAATCTATATGTCAAATAAATTGAATATTTTAATAAAAAAATTCATAACTAAGTAAAATTTCCCTGTTAAAACTTACTATATTAGAATAAATAAGAAAATTGAAATGTACTTAATTTTATTTTATAATTATTACGTTAGATGGAAGAGGTGGAAAATATGAAGGATACTAAGACTAAAGAACATATTGCTAGAATAGCAAAAGCTTCAACATATTTTATTTTTAGAAATGGACCTGTAAATAAGCTTCATAAAGAAAATAAGGTTTCTGATGAAGAACTTAAAGAAATGCAAGAGTATATGCAAAATCACTTAGCATATCTTTATGAAGTTTTACTTGAAGAGGGTAATTTAAAAAAATATGAACTTGTAATGAATACTATGAATCAATTTTATGTAAATGATGATACAGAGGTAGTATTAGCTGATGAGGGCTTTGATTCTTTATATGATCAATTATTCCCTAAAAGTAGCAATATAATTCTTAAATAAAAAATGACTATGAGAATTTCTCATAGTCATTTTTTTAATTACAACTAACCTTTGGAATAAAGTCTTCTTCAGCCTCTTCAATTTTAATGTTAGTATTATTTCTTTTCTTTAAGATTGATTCTACTATTATAGCTATAGCCCCATCTCCAGTTACATTAGTTGCTGTTCCAAAACTATCTTGAGCAGCATGAAGTGCTATCATTAAGGATTTTTCAACATTACCAAATCCAAGCATACCTTCAAGTAATCCTAAAGCAGCCATAACTCCGCCACCTGGTACCCCTGGTGCTGCTACCATAGTTACTCCTAACATAACTATAAATGGAACCATAACAGAGAAAGTTGGAACTTGTCCTTTCATATACATTACAGCCATTGATGCAAGAACTAAAGTAATAGTATCACCTGCTAAATTTATTGTTGCTCCTAAAGGAATAACAAAATCTGCTACATCTTGATCAACTTTATTTTCCTTAGTACAGTTTAAAGTAACTGGGATTGTAGCTGCTGATGATTGAGTTCCCAAAGCTGTCATATATGCAGGAATCATATTTTTAAGTAATTTTAATGGATTTTCTTTCTTTAAAGTTCCAGCTAAAGCATATTGAACCACTAAATAAGATCCTTGTATTGAAAATAAAACTAAGTACACAAGTCCAAAAGACTTTAAAGTAGTAAAAATCTCACCATTATAACTTAACTTTGAAAATATTGAAAGTATGTAAATAGGTACTAAAGGTATTAACACATTTTTTATAGTTAATGAAATAACGTGATTAAATTCTTCTGATACTTTTAATAAGTAACTATTTTTTATTCTTGATATTCCTATTCCTAATAAAAATGCAAAAACTAAAGCTGACATAACACCAAACATTGGAGGAATATCAATTGTAAAATAAGGATCAACATTTACTGATCCAGTGCTTAGAGAAGCACTTACTATAAATTTAGGAAGTACTGCGCGTCCTATAAAGAAAGTAAGTATTCCTATTAAAAATGTTGAAGCATATGAAATTAAAGTAGTTATGAAAAGTCCCTTTCCTGATTTATTTCCTAAGGATGCTATACCAGGAACTATAAACCCAACTATTATAAGTGGGATTAAGAAACTTAGTAAATTCCCAAATATGCTATTAAAGGTCATTAATATTCTAATAGGTATATCTAAATTAATATAGGAACATCCTAGCCCAATAAGTATTCCTAAAATAATTGCAACAAATATTCTTTTTATTAAGGATAAATTTTTCATAATAGCCCCCTTTTGTATTCTTATTGAATACACATGTTTTTTGTATGAGTACATATTACTATAGTTAGGATTTAAAGTCAACAATAAAATCTAAATTATTTTATAAATTGTTCAGTAATTTTTATTTATAATTTTTATTTATAATTTTTATTTATCAATAAAAAAATATTGACATTTTGCAAATTTAATCTCATAATTGTTAATATAAAGTGAATAACTGAGATAGAGGCGCGATGATTAATAGTATCTTTGCAGAGGTAAGCACGTTGAAGCAAAGTGAAAGGATGAATCGCCGAAACCATTAGAAGAGGCTTTAATTCTATTAGGTTGGGGTTGCATAAAATATATGTAACACTGTCACAAATTATTTTGTGGTGTGCTATCATGAAAGAAGAGTATTGTATATAACTTTACGAACCCTTAAGCATGAAACACGCTTAAGGGTTTCTTTTGTTAGCGAAAACTTAGTTATCACTTATGGCTTAATTATTAAAACCATAAGGAGGACTAAAAAAATGAGTCAAGAACAAAATACTAATCTAAAAAGAGGCTTGAAATCAAGACATCTTAGTATGATTGCCATGGGTGGTGCCATAGGAACTGGTATTTTCTTAGCCATGGGAGATACACTTCATCAAGCCGGTGTAGGAGGAGCTTTTGTAGCTTACGGAATTATAGGAGTAATGGTATATTTCTTGTGTACAAGCTTAGGGGAGATGGCAACATATATGCCAGAAACAGGTTCCTTTGGAGCTTATGCAACAAAATTTGTTGATCCTGCTTTAGGATTTGCTTTAGGATGGAATTACTGGTATAACTGGGCTATAACAATAGCAGCAGAAATGGTTGCAGGTTCTTTATTAATGAAGTTTTGGTTTCCTAATGTTCCAGCAATAGTTTGGAGCGCATTATTCTTAGTAATTATATTAACTCTTAATTTATTATCTGCCAAAGCTTATGGAGAATCAGAGTTTTGGTTTGCAGCTGTAAAAGTTGCTACTGTTATAATATTCTTAATCGTAGGAGTTCTTATGATTTTTGGAATATTAGGTGGAGATAATGTAGGATTCAAAAACTTCTATGAAAATGGAGGCCCGTTTATTGGAGGAGCAAAATCAATTTTCATGATTTTCTTAATAGCTGGTTTCTCATTCCAAGGAACTGAATTAGTAGGGGTTGCTGCTGGAGAAAGTGAAGATCCTGAAAAAAATGTACCTAAGGCTGTTAATACAATATTTTGGAGAATATTATTGTTTTATTTAGGAACAATTTTAGTAATAGGTGCTTTAGTGCCAAATGCTCAAGCTGGAGTAGAAACAAGTGCCTTTACAATAGTATTTGAGAAATTAGGATTAGCTGGAGCCGCTTCCATTATGAATGCCATAATACTTACATCTGTTTTATCAGCTGGTAATTCTGGTATGTATGCATCAAGTAGAATGCTTTATGCCATGGCTAAAAGTGGAATGGCACCTAAGATTTTTGAAAAAACTAATTCTAGGGGAGTACCAGTTAATGCTATTATAATAACAACAATAATTGCAAGTTTATGTTTCTTAACAGGTATTTATGCTGAAAATACAGTTTATGTATGGCTTGTAGCAGCATCAGGATTATCAGGATTTATAGCTTGGCTTGGAATCGCAATATGTCATTATAGATTCAGAAAAGCTTATGTAGCTCAAGGTAAAGATATGAATAGATTAGTTTATAAAGCTAAATTATTCCCACTAGGGCCTATAATAGCTTTAATATTATGTGGAATAATAGTTTTAGGTCAAGGATATGCATACTTAGATGTTAGAAATGGAGTAGACTGGGGTGGATTAATTTCATCTTATATTGGATTACCTCTATTCTTTGGATTATTTGCATATTATAAAATTAAATATAAAACTAAAATAATAGACTTAAAAGATGTTGACTTAAGTGTAGAGCATATAGATACTGATGAGAGTATAGAAGATGAAGTATTTTCTTACTAAAAAAAGAGGTGATTTTTTCACCTCTTTTTTTATTTTAAAATTAGTAAATTTGTTTTATTACATAGTTTTGATCTGTTAAAGCTTTTTTAATTTCATCTATATGAGAGTGGCCATTGGTCTCTAAGGTTACTTCTATAACCATGTTCTTAAGAGCATCTGTTGCTTTAAAATGATCATGTTCAAGTTTTACTATATTAGCATTAGTATCAGCAAGAACTTTAGCAATTTTTAATATTTGGCCTGGTTTATGAGGAACTTCTAGACTAAAACCAAAAAGTCTTCCCTTAGCTACTAATGCACTATTTATTAATGCGGTTATAGTAACCATATCTATATTACCACCACTTATTATTGATACTACATTTTTACCTTTAAAATTTAATTTAGAAGAGGCTGCTAATGATACAGCTCCTGAAGCTTCTGCTAGAAGTTTATGTTTTTCACTTAAAGTAAAGAATGCTTCAACAATTTCATGGTCTGATACAGTTATTATATCGTCAACATATTCTTTTATAAATTTAAATGTTAAATCACCAGGTCTTTTTACTGCAATTCCGTCAGCAATGGTATCAACAGAGTCTAAAGCAATTATTTCTCCTGCCTTAAAACTTTTAACCATTGCATTTGCCCCTTCTGCTTGTACTCCAATTACTTTAACATTAGGGTTTAAAGCCTTAGCAGCTAAGGTAACTCCACTTATTAAGCCACCGCCACCTATAGGGCAGAGAATAACATCTACATCCTTTAAATCTTCAAATATTTCTAAGGCTACTGTGCCTTGTCCACAAATTACATCAATATCATTAAATGGGTGTATAAATAAGGCTCCTTGTTCCTGTTCAATTCTTTTAGCCTCATTAAAAGCATCATCATAAACATAACCTGATAAAACAACATTTCCTCCTAAATCCTTTGTTGATTGGATTTTTAGTAGAGGAGTAGTCTTTGGCATTACTATAGTTGATTTAACATTAGCTTGTGATGCTGCAAAAGCTACGCCTTGAGCATGATTTCCAGCAGAAGAGCAAACAACCCCTTTTGCTTTGTCTTCATCTGATAAGGATCTTATTTTATTTAAGGCACCTCTTATTTTGTAAGCACCTGTTAATTGTAAATTTTCACATTTCATATACACTTGGTTTCCAGATTTCCTTGAAAAAACCTCGCTGTATATTAAAGGTGTTTTTATAACTACATCTTCTATATTTTTTTTTGCTTTAATAATTTTTTCTAAATACAAAATAATCACCCCTCATTTCTCATTATGTAAACCTTTTATAATTTAATTATAACAAATAAAAATGGTTTTTTACAGGGAATATTTTTTAAAAAAGTATGCAAAATAATAGTAAAGGAAGGTGATAATCATGTCAAATTCTATAGTTAAAGTAAAAAAGAATAGTAATGGAGAAATTACAGATTACGTTTTAAGTAGTGGAAAGACTGTTTCTAAAGCTGAAGGTGTAAAGCTTGCAGAAGAGGGAATGATTGATGGAGTAATAATTTCTCATTCAAAGAAAGGGGAAGCTTATTTAAGAAGTATTCCTGATGGAAAAGAAAGTAACAACTTAGACGAATTATCATAATTAAAAAATTGCGATATGCTTATATTATAAGGAAACACAATAAAATGAAGATAGCTAAATTTAAGTTATCTTCATTATTTTTGCGTTCTAATATCTAAATACGATATTAGAATAGAGTCTTTAATTTATATAGGTAATTAAATTAGCAAATATACTATATTATTTTATTTATAATGTATATTTACTATGGTTTTGGTTATATTTAAGATATATTGATATTTATTATTCTGTATAAAACGTATTACTTTTATATGTAATACTAATTGTATTACAGTTAGTTAGAATAAATACTTTATAATTTTTCATCAAAAGATATTTTTAATAAAATAAGATGTTTCAAGGTTAAACAAAGTTAAAAAACAATCTTAAATCAGATTGTTTGAAATACACATATGAATTTCTAAAATACCCCCAATTTATAACTTCGCTAAATGTATATTTAGCGAAGTTGTTGTGTTTTTTGATAAAATATGCTACAATATAGTCATATCAAGGTTTTGAAAGGATTTTAGACTATGAATAATGAAGGAAATCAATTCGAAAATTTTAAATACTCACAAGAAATCAAAGAATTACTGAATATAAATTTAAGTAATGATGACTTAAACAATCTTGATCACATATATAACTATTACGATTCTCAAAACATCCAGCGTGACTATGAAGATTTAATTGAAGATATTTATATTTTTATTTTCAAGAGAAATCTAAGTATTACACAACTGGCAGAGATCTATAAAGTTAATCAAAGAATAATTAAACGATGGTTAAAAGAACTTGGAATGGACAAGCTTTTGGAAGTAGAAAAAGGTGGCGATTCTGTTGAAAAATCAAATTTTAAAAACAGCAAACAAGATGAATTACTCAAAAAGAATAAATTAAAATTTGATTTTTTAGAGAAATCGAAGCATCCAAAAAGAGTTATTGAATTCTTAAACTACTTAGAAAATGTAAAAGGAAAATCCCTAAACACTATAAAAGGATATTCAGTTGATTTAGGATTATTTTTTAAATTTTTGAAAGTTTATAAAGGTCTAGAAAATAATATTGAATTAGAAAAAATTGAAGAAGTTGAAATTTCTGATTTAGGTGATAATTTCATAAAGGATATAACCTTATCTGATATCTATGCCTTTCTAGCATTTTTAGAAAAAGTTAGAAACAATAGTGCTTATGCCAGAGCTAGAAAAGTTGCTACTTTAAAATCTTTCTTTAAGTTTTTAAATTCTAAAATAAAACTAATAGATGAAAACCCTACAGTAGAATTAGAATCTCCAAAGATAAATAAAAGACACCCAGTTTATTTAACCTTAGATCAAAGTATAACTGTTTTAAACTCTATGGATAAAGAAAATAAAAATTATTATAGAGATTATTGTATACTAACTTTATTTTTAAACTGCGGAATGAGATTATCTGAACTTTGTAATATTGAAATAGAAAAAATCAAAGGAGATACCTTAACTATTATAGGTAAAGGAAATAAAGAAAGAACTGTTTATTTAAATGAAGCTTCAATTGCAGCTATAGAAAACTATTTGAAAAATAGAAATGATTTAAAAGCTAATGAAGAAGCTAAAAAATACTTATTTTTATCAAGTAAATATAGGCCTATAAACAAAAGAAGTGTTGAAATTTTAGTGAAAAAACATATAGAAAATGCAGGGTTTAAAGATCAAAAATATACACCACACAAACTTAGACATACAGCTGCTACACTTATGTATAAGTATGGTAATGTAGATATAAGAAGCTTACAAAATATATTAGGCCACGAAAATATTTCAACAACTCAAATATATACCCATGTAGATGATGAAACTTTAAGAGAAGCAGTTAAAACTAATCCTTTAGCAAATATAAAATAGCATCACTTCTTGATTTTATGAAAAAAATACGATGATAGAACATATGTTCTATCATCGTATTTTTAGCACTTTTATATAAGAAACACTCTTCTACTTTTCTTTTATTTTAAGTTTTCTAACCCCTGGAAATACTTCTTCTGTCATTTCTTCCATAGTTAAATCATCATTTAAATCTATATCTTCAAGATATTCAATATGATCAAAAGCATCCTCATATTCATCTTGCTTAGCTAAATACTCTTCCCAAGTTTCTGTTGTAAGCTCTTCTTCTAAATCATCTTCCATTTCTTCTTGTTCTTCTTCAGCAAGTTTTTTAAGAGTTTCTTCTATTTTCTTGTTTTCTTCAACTTCTTTTGCTATGTCAGCTATTCTTATGGCTTTTGTATCTATCCCTTGCATCTCTAGACAATCACCGCAATTATCGCAAATCTTTCCATTATATACATCACAATAATCATCATTGTTAAATACTTTTTTATCCATAAAGTCACCTCTTACTTAAAAATCATCTTTTCATTATAACAAATATACTCTTTTTTATCAAATAAAAATTATTTTCCCATAAAAAATAATACAAAAATCAACTTATTTTAAGTGTTTTTATGAAAGTTACGGTATGAGAACATAAGTTTGCTATACTCTCCTTACTGTGGTATAATATTACCAAAGAATCGTGAGGTGCAATTACTATGATTATTAAGGAAAATTCAGATAAACAAACTCAAATATATAACTTTTTAATTGAATTTACAAAATCAAAGGGGTATCCACCTTCAGTTAGAGAGATATGTCAAGCAGTTAGCTTGAAATCAACCTCAACTGTTCATGGACATTTAAAGAGATTAGAGAAAAAAGGATTAATATATAGAGATCCAACTAAGCCAAGAGCTTTAGAAATAGTAGAATTATCTAATGAAGAAAAGGAATTAATAGATATTCCTATAGTAGGTAAAGTCACTGCTGGTATGCCTATTTTAGCTACAGAGAACATAGAAGATATGTTTCAAATACCTATAAACTACGTTAAGCACAATAATGATTTATTTATTTTAAAAGTTACTGGAGACAGTATGATAGAAGCTGGAATCTTAGATGGAGATTTAGCAATAATAGAACAGAAAAATGTAGCAACAAATGGTGATATTGTAGTAGCTCTAATAGAAAATGAAGCTACAATAAAAAGATTTTTTAAGGAAAATGGATTCATAAGACTACAACCAGAAAACAAAAACTATGAACCTATAATAGTTGAAGATTGCTCTATTTTAGGTAAATTAGTAGGAATTTATAGAGCTTATTAAGAAAAAATGCTAGGGAATTTTATGCATTACAAATTTCCTAGTATTTTTTCTTATTTTAAAATTTTACTAAATATTCAACTATATAATCTATACAGAATATTAAATTACACAAATTATCTGACGCCAATTAATAACTCAATTTACAAATCAACATATATTATGAATTTAACTTACTTTCTAAAACTTCTTTTTCATATTTTAAAGTTTTTATATCTAATTCTAAGGTTCTTTTCTCTAATTCTAACCTACTTTCAAAATCCTTTCTAAGCTTCTCAGACTCTTTTTCTGCCATTTTAGAGTATTTAGTCTCTAATAACTCTAACTCCTTCTTATGATCCTTTCTCATAGCTTCTACAAGCTTTTTATATGATTCTACCTCTTCCTTATAAGACTTCTCTTTTTCTTCATAGAAATTTAGCTTTTCTTTAAGAGCTTCTTTTTCTAATGCTAGAGATTTTATATGAGATTCTCTTTCTTTTAAAGAAGCTCTATCCTCTTCTCCCTTATTTCGTAACTCTTCATTTTCCTCCTTTAAAGATTCTAAAGATTTTAAAGAGGCTATTTCTTCTTTATTTTTTTCTATTAAATCATAGTTTCTAGATACTAATTGAGATAATGTGCTTTTATCTTTTTCTAAAGTTTTTATATTTTCTTTAAGCTCTTCTATCTCCTTTGTTTTAGCTTTATTATCCTCTTTTAAAGCCTTATCTCTTTCTATAAGTTCTTCTTCTCTTCTTTGCAGCCTCTCTATGGTCACATCCTTTATAGAAAGCTTCTTAACAAATTCCTCTTCTGCTCTTTTTCCTGCATCCTCACTCATTTGAAGAGAAGTTAAGAAAAGTTGGTTTATCTTGTTTAAATAATCCTGAAAAGACTCTATTTCTAACTTTCTTTCTATCAATGTTGATTTAGAATTCTCTAATTCATACAGTGATATTAATGCATCTAAACATTGTCCTTGATTTCCAAACTCATCAGATGCTATTTTCTTAAATTTATCGAAAGTTTCTTCAGTTACCCTAAAGCTTTTTACTTTTAATTCTTTGTTTCTGCTCTCTTCCAAAATATCCTTCCACCTTTCTTTGTAATACAATATGTAATATATAAAATGTAATACGTAATATTAAATTAATTAACTATTTTAATTATATCTTATAAAAAAAGATTTATTCCATAAAAAGAATATAAAAAATAGGCCTTTATCAAAATAAATTTCAATAAGATTTAAAGTAAATAATTTTGAAGAAATATCTTTGTAAATCTTATTATTTTTTGATAAAAGCCTATGTTAATTTTTGTATTTACTAATTTAAATTAGCATATTATTTAAAAATGTTATTTAAAGCTATTAATACACCTATTTTAGCATGGTCAAAAGTTAATCCACCTTGTAAATAAGCTATATATGGCTCTCTTATAGGTGCATCTGCTGAAAGTTCTATAGAAGAACCTTGAATGAAGGCACCAGCTGCCATAATAACCTCATCTGAATACCCTGGCATAGCCCATGGTTCACATTCAACGAAAGAATCTATTGGCGAAGCATATTGAACACCCTTACAGAATTTTATAAGTTTTTCTTTATCATTGAATTTTATAGCCTGAATTATGTCACTTCTCTTGTCATTATATTTAGGAAGAACTTCAAATCCAGCAAGTTCCATTATTCTAGCACAGAATATTGCTCCTTTTAATGCTTCTATAGCAACATGAGGAGCTAAGAATAATCCTTGGTAGAAATCTTTCATCACTCCAAATGTACATCCACACTCAGCTCCTATACCAGGTACAGTAAGTCTATAAGATGCTTGCTCTACATATTTTTCTTTTCCTACTATGTATCCACCAGTTGGAGCTATTCCTCCACCTATGTTTTTAATTAATGATCCTGCTATTAAATCAGCACCAACATCTGTAGGTTCTATTATGTCTATAAACTCTCCATAACAATTATCAACAAATACTATTAAGTCTTCTCTTAATTCTTTTATAGCTTTTATTGCTTCTCCTAATTCTTTAACTTGGAAGGCATTTCTAAAGCCGTATCCAGTTGATCTTTGCATATGTATTAACTTTATTGATTCATCATCTTTAATCATTTCTAAAGCTTTTTTTATGTTAATCTTTCCATCTACAAGATCTACTTGCTTATAATTAACACCGTACTCTTTTAAAGAGCCTATATTTTCTTCTCCGCTTATACCAATTACACTGTGTAAAGTATCATAAGGGCTACCAGTAACAGCTAATATAGTATCTCCAGGTCTTAAGTTTCCAAATAAAGCTGTTCCTAAAGCATGAGTTCCATTAACAAAATGTGGTCTAACTAAAGCTTTTTCAGCATTAAAGATTCTAGCATAAACTAAATCTAAAGTGTCTCTTCCAATATCACCATAACCATATCCTGTTGAATTAGTAAAATGATTATCTGAAATTCTTTCCTCTTGGAAAGCCTTAAGAACTTTTAATTGATTATATTCTCTTATTTCATCATATATTTTAAATTCATTTTCTACATCAATTATAGCTTGATTATAAAGCTTTATAGTTTCATCTGTGAAACCATATTGTTTTTTTAGTAATTCTATAGTTGCATTAAGCATTATTATACCCCCGCATTATTAAAATATCGTACATTTATAAATCTTATCATATAGAAAAAAAATAGGCAAACCATCTAGGGTTTACCTATTTTTCTTTTCTATATTTAATTATCAAAAACTTGCGCGTTATTAAATAAAATAGGTTTAGCTGGTGATACTGTGCTTATAGCATGTTTATAAACTAATTGTTGCTTTCCATCACTATCTAAAACTACTGTAAAGCTATCGAACCCTTTAACGATACCCTTTAATTGAACCCCATTTACTAAAAATATTGTTACAGGAATTCTTTCCTTTCTTGCATTGTTTAAGAATATATCTTGTAGGTTATTGATTGACTTATTCATTCTATTGCCCTCCATAAATTTTTAATATAATTTAATTATAAACCTAAGAATTTATTATGTCATTAATAATTTTGGAAGAAATATCTTCTTCAGAGGCGAAAGTATCTTTATCTATAAATATAGCTCTAGGATCCTTTCTAAACCAAGTAAGCTGACGTTTAGCATAGTTTCTGCTACCTTGCTTAATCATCTCTATGCATTGTTCTAAAGAGATTTTACCATAAAGATAATATAAAACTTCTTTGTATCCTATACCTTTCATAGACTGCATATCATCAGTTAATCCCATGGCTTTAAGATTCTTAACCTCTTCTAAAAGACCTTTTTCAAACATTATATCAACTCTTTTGTTTATTCTGTCATAAAGCTTTGCTCTATCCATATTAAGTACATAATAATATATATTATATGGAGTTTCATAAATACTATTCTTAGCTTTAAAAGATGAAAATGGTTTTCCAGTTAACTTATAAGTTTCTAATGCCCTAATTACTCTTTTTCTATTATTAAAATGTATTGAATTATAGCTTTCTAAATCAATATCTTTTAGCATCTCATGTAAATATTCATTTCCATGCTCATTAGCTATTTTTTCAAGCTCTTCTCTATACTCTTCATCCTTATCACTTTCTGCAAAATTCATATTGCATATGATTGAATTTATATATAGTCCAGTTCCTCCTACTAATATAGGAAGTTTTCCTCTACTTTGTATATCTTTAATTTTTTCTGTAGCTAAGTCTTTAAATTCAGCTACACTAAACTCCTTACTAGGATCAACAAAATCTATTAAATAGTGAGGGACGCCTCCCATTTCTTCCTTAGAAATTTTAGCTGAACCTATATCCATGTATTTATATATTTGCATAGAGTCAACAGATATTATTTCACCATTTAGCTTCTTTGCTAGATCTACTGAAAGGTCACTTTTCCCTACGGCTGTTGGCCCAGCAATAATAAGTAAATTATTATTCATTTAAACTGTCTCTCTCCTTAAGTTATTCTTTTAAACTTCTTATCTAATTCATAACTGGTAAATTTAATTATAGTTGGACGTCCATGTGGACAGTGGAAAGGATCATTTATGTATCTTAAATCCTCTATTAAGTTTTCCATTTCTAATATGCTTAAAACATCATTAGCCTTAACTGCCGCCCTACAGGACATAGATGCTATTTTATTATATTTAACCTCTACAGTTTCTCCAGTACCCATTTTCTTCAAGTTATTTATCATAGATGTTATTAGCTCTGTTGGATTTAATTTATCTAAAAAGTATGGTACCTCTTCAATTCTTATAGAATTATCACCAAAATCGCTTATTTTAAATCCTGCCTTTTCAAAAATCTCTTTATTTTCATCATAATAAAGATAATCCTCTGTAGGTAAGGTTACTACTAGTGGAATCATTAGAGGCTGAATTTCAACCCTCTTTTTAGCTATATCTGAAGAATACTTCTCAAATAAAATCTTCTCATGAGCTGCATGTTGGTCTATTAAATATAAAGTAGAATCATACTCAGCTAATATATAGGTTTTATTAAATTGACCAATAACTCTTAGCTTAGGGAATTTTGCTTCTCTATAAATTATTTCCTCTATGGAATTTCCATATTCATTCTTATTACATTTATAGTCACTTCTTTCAAGTGATTCAGAAGTACTTTCACTTACTTTATCTTTAAGTTCATTTTTTATAAGTATAGGATCATATGAAATCTCTCTTTTAGCTGAACCTTCTTTAAAATTATTATTTTCTAAAGAGTTATTAATACTAAAAGATTCCTCCTGATTTTCTTTTGATAAGAAATCTACTGGAATATTAACCTCTGTTTTAGCTTCATAATCCTTAGAGGGATTATAAGAATAAATCTCTTCCTTCTTTCTATCCTCACTTACCTTATAATTTATATTTTCTTTTAACTTTTCTAAGGTACTTATTTCCTCATCTAAGCTTTCCTGAATAACTTCTTCTTTTAAAGCTTCAAATTTTTTCTCCTCTTCTTCTGGAAGAGTAAAGGTATCTTTTACATATTCCCTCATAGCTGAATGAACAGCATCAAAGACTACCTTGAATATAAAACGTTCATCTTTAAATTTAATTTCAGATTTTGTTGGATGTATGTTAACATCTATAAGCTCTGGATAAGTATCTATAAATAATACGAAGAATGGAAACTTACCTGTAACATTAAAGGATCTAAAGGCATTTTCCACAGCTACAGTTAAGCTTCTATTTTTTACATATCTCTTATTTACAAAAAGACTTTGATTATTTCTAGAGGCTCTTGCTAAGGTATCATTTCCTATAAATCCATAAACAGAAGCTGTGTCCTTATGCTCTTCAAAATATATTAAATTTTCAGCAGTGGACTTACCATAAATAGTTCTTATAACATCTATTAATTTTCCATTGCCATAAGTATTTAAAATCTTTTTATTGTTATTAAATAATTTAAATGATACATCTGGGTTAGCTAGTGAAATTCTGTTTACTAAGTCATTTATTAAGGCACTTTCTCTAGCCGTTGTCTTTAAAAACTTCTTTCTAGCAGGTACATTAAAGAATAAATCCCTAACTTCTATTTGAGTTCCTCTATTCATAGAACAATCCGTTAAAGATTCTTTTTCTCCCCCGCTAATTACTAATTCCTTACCCATGTCAAAGTCTGATACTTTACTCTTAAAATCAACCCTTGCTATAGAAGCTATACTAGGCAAAGCTTCTCCTCTAAATCCAAGGGTATTTATACTAAAAATATCATAAGTATCTTTTATTTTACTTGTAGCATGAGGATTAAAAGCTTTTTCAACATCCTCTGGATGAACCCCTGAGCCATCATCTATTATTTTTATAAGAGATTCTCCACCATTTTGAATCTCTATAGTTATATTTTTAGCCCCTGCATCTAATGAATTTTCTACAAGTTCTTTAACCACAGAAGAGGGTCTTTCAACAACCTCTCCTGCTGCTATTTTATTTGCTGTATCTGCATTTAAAATATTTATTCTATTCAAAATTTATAACAGCTCCTTCCCATAAGCTAAATTAAATTTTTAGCTTCTTTAACTAGAGCATATAATCTATTCATAGCCTCCATAGGATTTAAAGATAAAATATCAACTTCTGAAAGTTCTTTTATCAAATTATCTTTTCCTATGGCAGAAAAATCTAATTGTATTTGATCATCTTCTTTTTTATGTGTTTTAGCCTCTGAAGCTTTTGAAATAACTTCTTCTTTAATTTCAATTTTATCCTCTTCTACTAGGGTTTCTTTAACTTCATAAGAGGTTGTAATAGAGGCTTCTTCTATGTCTTCTTTTGAAGCATTTACTTCTTTAAGAGCTAAATCTAAGTTATCCTTTGAAGATTCCATTTCAAGAGTTTCTAAGATTTCCTTAGCTCTATTTATTACCTCATCTGGAATACCAGCAAGTTTAGCAACCTCAATACCATAAGATTGATCTGCTCCACCTTCTATTATTTTTCTTAAGAAGATAATATTGTTATCAACTTCCTTCACAGCTACTGAATAATTTCTAACTCCGTGAATTTCTCCTTCTAATTTAGTTAACTCATGATAATGAGTAGCAAAAAGAGTTTTACATCTTAAATTTTTATTTTTACATATATACTCTATAACAGACCAAGCTATACTTAATCCATCATATGTACTCGTTCCTCTTCCAACTTCATCTAAAAGAACCAAGCTATTTTCTGTAGCATTTTTTAAAATGTTAGAAACTTCCCACATTTCAACCATAAATGTACTTTTACCACCTGCTAAATCATCAGAAGCTCCTATTCTAGTAAAGATTTTATCTACTACACTTATATTAGCCTTACTAGCTGGCACAAAGGAACCTATTTGACACATTAAAGTAATAATAGCTACCTGTCTCATATATGTTGATTTACCAGCCATATTAGGCCCTGTTATTATAAGAAGTTGATTATCATCTTTATTTATAATAGTGTCATTAGGAATAAACTCTCCCTTAGGAATTACCTTTTCAACAACAGGGTGTCTTCCATTTTCTATTTTAGTTTCCCCATCTTCATTAATTTCAGGTTTTATAAAATCATTTTCTAAAGCTACAAAGGCTAAATTGCTTATACAATCTAACTCAGCAATTATCTTAGCAGTAGTTTTTAGTCTATCTATATGATTTTCAACTTCATTTCTTATATCTAGGAAAATATCATATTCTAAAGAGCAAAGTTTTTCACTAGCTCCTAAAAGTTTTTCTTCTATTTCCTTAAGTTCTGGAGTAATAAATCTCTCTGCATTAGCTAAAGTTTGCTTTCTTATATATCTTCCTTCAGGAATAGAACTATAATTAGCCTTAGATATTTCTATATAATAACCAAAGACCTTATTAAATCCTACCTTTAAAGATTTTATGCCAGTAAACTCTCTTTCTCTATTTTCTAAGCTAGATATCCAATCCTTACCGTTAGTCTTAGCAAGTCTTAATTCATCTATTTCACCATTAAATCCATCTTTTATTAAATCACCATCTTTTAATGTTAGGGATGGATCTTCTTTTATAGATTTTTCTAAAAGATCATAAATATCTCTTAAGTCATCTAAATTATGGTGATAATTCTTTAGAAGACTTGAAGTGCAATTTTCTATAATTCCTTTTACATTAGGAATTTTACCTATAGATGTTTTTAATGCTATTAAATCCTTAGCATTAGCATTTTTATTTGAAATTTTCCCTAATATTCTCTCTATATCATAAATATCATGTAAAGCTTCCTTAAGAGAGTCATTTAAAGAAAGATCATTAAATAATTCTTCTACAGCATTTAATCTTAAAGTTATCTTTTCCTTATTAACAAGAGGTTCTTCAATCCATCTTCTAAGCATTCTACTTCCCATAGAAGTTTCTGTCTTATCTAATACCCAAAGAAGAGAACCCTTCTTACTTTTTTCTCTTAGATTCTCTGTAAGCTCTAAATTTCTTCTAGAACTTAAATCTATAGTCATAAAGTCAACCAAACTATATACTTCTATATCATTTATATTGGTTAAGCTTATTTTTTGAGTGTCTAGTATGTATTTAACTAAAGCATTACTTGATTTCTTAACCATTAAACTTAGAGAGTTTGATTTTTCTCCAAATTGATTATTTAATACTTCCTCAAAGTTTTCCTCAAAATATTCTATAGGCTTTCTACTTATTAAAGCTGGAGTAGTTAATGTTATATCTTTTATAAGCTCTTGATCTAAAGAATCTAAAAGTATTATTTCTTTAGGATTAAACTTAGATATTTCATCTAAAATAACTCCCTTTTCTAATTCTCCCTCTGTAGCTAAGAAATCTCCAGTAGAAATATCTGTTATAGCTAGTGAACATCTATTTCTCTCTAAGTCTGCATAAATAGTCATTATATAATTATTTTTTGTTTCCTCAACAAAAGAAGAATCTGTATATGTTCCAGGAGTTATAACCTTTATAACATCTCTTTTAACAATTCCTTTAGCAAATTTAGGATCTTCAACTTGTTCACAAATAGCAACCTTATACCCCTTAGCTACTAATCTTCCTATATATGAATTAGATGCATGAAACGGAATTCCACACATAGGTGCTCTTTTTTCTAAGCCACAATCTCTTCCAGTAAGAACTAATTCTAATTCCCTTGCAGCTGTTTCTGCATCCTCAAAGAACATCTCATAGAAGTCTCCAAGTCTAAAAAATAGAATACAATCCTTATAATTTTCCTTTATCTCAAAATATTGCCTCATCATCGGAGTCAGCTTCATTTTAGTACCTCCATCATTTCTATATGCTAAAACCTTATAACATTTTCTAAAATATCATAATCAATAACTATTATAACTTTTAAATATAAATTCTTTTTATTTAATTACTAAAGCCTAAAAACTTTTCTTTAAAAAGTTAATAAAATATACTTTGATTTTTTTAAAATGTTAATTATGTCATACTAATTATTCTAACATATTTTTTATGTAAGAAAAAACTAAAGCCTAAAATTAGACTTTAGTTTTTATCTAAATAATTATATTAATTAAATATTTCTTTTTCAAGTTCTTTTAACCACTTTTTATCTAAAGGTGGAACTCCCTCTAATCTATATGGAATATTAAGCCCTTCATATTTATTTACACCTAAAACATGATAAGGTAAAAGTTCAACCTTTTCTATATTATTAAGACCATCTACAAAATTCTTAATTCTCATTAAATCTTCTTTATTATCTGTATATCCAGGAACTACAACATGTCTTATCCACATTTTTTTATTCATGGACTGAGCTACCTTTAGAAACTCTAAGGATTTATCTATTGGAACTCTTACTAAATTTTTATATTTTTCAGGATCAGTTTCCTTTACATCAAATAATATAAGGTCAACATATTCAAGAATTTCTTCGTAATTTCCTAATCCCACACCTGCAGTATCTAATGTGGTATGTATTCCTTCCTTCTTACATAATTTTAAACATTCTAATAAAAATTCTGGTTGAAGAAGAGGCTCTCCACCTGAGAAAGTAACACCACCACCTGATGCATTAAAATATGTTTTAAATCTTTTTATCTTATTTACAAGCTCCTCTGGAGTATATTCAGTCCCCTTATCTTTACACCAAGTATCTGGATTATGACAAAAAGCACATCTTATTCCACAGCCTTGCATAAAAACTACAAATCTTATACCAGGTCCATCTACTAAGCCCATAGTTTCTAATGAATGAATTCTTCCTTTAACCATAATGCTGTCCCTCCTTACGGTAAACATTTCAAAAAAGAGTGTATAAAGCCTTCACCTTATACACTCTTATTATATAAGATTATAGAGAATCGTGGAATGTTCTGCTTATAACCTCTAATTGTTGATTTCTAGTTAATCTATTGAAATTAACAGCATAACCTGATACTCTGATTGTTAATGTTGGATACTTTTCAGGATGCTCCATAGCGTCCATTAAAGTTTCTCTGTTAAATACATTAACATTTAGATGGTGAGCTCCTTGTTTGAAGTAACCATCCATAATAGCAACTAAGTTATCTATTCTAGAATCTTCTTCTTTTCCTAAAGCATCTGGAACAATTGAGAATGTGTTTGATACACCATCTTCACAAACTTCACAGTATGGAATTTTAGCAACTGAGTTTAAGCTAGCTAAAGCTCCACTGTTATCTCTTCCATGCATTGGGTTAGCTCCTGGAGCAAATGCTTCACCAGCTTTTCTTCCATCTGGAGTTGAACCTGTTTTCTTACCATAAACTACGTTTGAAGTAATAGTTAGGATTGATAATGTGTGCTTAGCACCTCTATATAATGGATGTTTCTTAAGCTCACTTGAGAACTTTCTAACTATTTCTACAGCTAAATCGTCAACTCTATCATCATCATTTCCGTATTTAGGGAAGTCACCTTCTATTTCAAAGTCTACAGCTATTCCATTTTCTCTTACAGGCTTAACTTTAGCGAATTTAACTGCGCTTAATGAGTCAGCTACAACTGATAAACCAGCTATACCAAATGCCATTAATCTTCCTACATGAGTATCATGTAAAGCCATTTGTCCAGCTTCATAAGCATATTTATCATGCATGTAGTGGATAACATTCATTGTATCTACATAAAGCTTAGCAACGTACTCTAAAACTTTATCATAGTTAGCTCTTAATTTATCATAATCTAAAACTTCGTCTGTTATTGGCTCTAAACCTTTAATAACAACTTTACCTGATTTTTCATCAATACCACCATTTATAGTGTAAAGTAAAGCTTTAGCTAAGTTAGTTCTAGCTCCGAAGAATTGCATTTGCTTACCAATTTGCATTGCTGATACACAACAAGCTATTGAGTAATCATCTCCGTATATAGGTCTCATTAACTCATCATTTTCATATTGAATTGAGTCAGTTTTAATTGATACCTCAGCACAGAATTTTTTGAATCCTTCGGGTAATCTATCTGACCATAAAACAGTCATATTTGGTTCTGGAGCAGGTCCTAAGTTTATTAAAGTTTGAAGATATCTAAATGAGTTTTTAGTTACTAATGGTTTACCATTTACACCCATACCACCAATACCTTCTGTTACCCAAGTTGGGTCTCCAGCAAATAAATCATTATACTCAGGAGTTCTTAAGTGTCTAACTAATCTTAATTTTATTATAAATTGATCTATTAATTCTTGAGCTTCTAACTCAGTTAAAGTTCCTGCCTTAAGATCTCTTTCTATGAAAATATCTAAGAAAGTAGAAGTTCTTCCTAAAGACATTGCTGCCCCATTATTTTCTTTAACTGCAGCTAAGTATCCAAAGTATAAGAATTGAACTGCTTCCTTAGCGTTTGCAGCTGGTTTAGATATATCAAAGCCATATCTTGCAGCCATTGACTTTATTGCTTCTAAAGCTCTTATTTGCTCTGAAACATTCTCTCTTAATTGAATATATTCTTCTACTGAGCCTTCGCTTTCAAATGATATATTAGCATAATCTTTTTTCTTTTCTTCTATTAGATAATCTATACCGTAAAGGACAATTCTTCTATAGTCACCTATAATTCTTCCTCTACCATAAGCATCTGGAAGACCAGTTAAAAGACCCGCAGATCTTGCAGCTCTTGTTTCAGCTGAGTATGCATCGAATACACCTTGGTTATGAGTTTTTCTATAAGCATTGAAATGTTCTCTTATACTGCTATCTAATTCATAGCCGTATTCTTTTAAAGAACTTTCAACCATTCTCATTCCACCGAAAGGATTAACTATTCTTTTAAGTGGTGCATCTGTTTGGAAACCAACGATAACTTCGTTATCTTTATCTAAATATCCAGGCTCATAATTGTCTATTCCAGATACTCTATCTGTAGCAACATCTATAATACCTTTTTCTATTTCTTCTATAATTAACTTTTGAGCTTTTTCTAAAACTGCATCAGTTCTTTTTGTTGTTCCTTCTAAGAAACTCTTGTCTCCCTCATATGCAGTATAGTTCTTTTGTATGAAGTTTCTAACATCTATTCCATTTTGCCATACTCCTTCTTTAAAGCCTTCCCATTGTTTAAACATATGGTCTACCCCCTCTTTCTTAATTGAAAATCTTTATCAATCTAAATTTAACACATTTTCATCACATTGTAAAGTTTTTGAGAATCAATTTCAACACCTTACAGGTAAATTTTTGTTAATTTGTTAATATTTAAATTGAATTATAGAATAATCACTTAAATTATAAGGTATTTTTAAAAAAATATAAATAATAAATATTTAAAATTTTCACATACTTAATAATTTATAAATAAAAAAATCACAATTATTTCCAAATAAATCTTTACTTTTAATTTGAATCATAATTTTAAAATCAAAGAGATTCTATTTCTTAAGTTGAATAAAATCTCTTTTTCAAAATTGCCCCTTTTTACTAAAGTTAATTTTTTATGAATCTGATACAAGTATATTTTCCTTTTCACTATCAATTCTAAATCTACATATTCCATGTCTCATTAAAGTAATTTCTTCAAGGCTAAAGCCATCACTATATAATGAGGAATAATATTTCAATACTAAAAAATCTTTCTCTGGATTTTCTATGAAGTTTTTAAATTTTAAAAGCATATGATCTTCTAAATAAAAATCCTCATCTTCTCCATCCATAAAAAATATATTAACATTTGTCACAGATTTAATATCATTATCTAAGTTATTTTCTTTTAAATAGGAATCAATAGAAGTATAACCTTTTCTTTCTTTATTTTTACTAAATAACCCCATTACCTCTTACCCCCGTATACTGTTTACATAGAAATATTATAACATTTAATATTACTCTTTTTAAATATAAAAAAGAGTATCTACTCTTGGATACTCTTTAAATTACTATATAATTAAAGTTCTTCTAACTGTTCTTTTATAAAGTCTACTAAGGATTTTGCTTTTATTTTTCTATAATTTTCTTTATCTTCTATAACAAAATAAAAGATATCTCCTTCTAGTTTCATAAGTTCAAAATCAGTGTCCTCATAAACTTTTTTAACCTTCATTAATTCTTTTAATTCTTTATTCCAATTCTCTCTACCTTGAATTTTATATCCTCTATCTAAATGCTCATAACCAAAATCTTCTTTAATAGCCCAATTTAACTTGCATAAATTAAAGTCTGTATCCAACCAAAATCTGTACTCTTTACCCTGTATTTTAAGATAATTGTTACAAACCTCAATTCTTATTTTTCCTACTTCTTCATTTTCTAATCTGTAATCAACAAAATTTTCTTTAATATCTTTTACAAATCCTAATTCTTCAGTTAAAAATTCATCAATCTTTCTATTTTCATTTGCAATTACTTTGTTTTGTGTATTATAAAACTTTTCTTTAATAGATAGTAACTCTCTAACTGTTCTATCTATTTCCTTTTTACATTCTTCTACTTCCATCTCTCTTATATTATTTTGCTTTAATTTGTTTAAATCCATTACTCAACACATCTTTTAAATTTAGTATTTTGATGATTTCTATTGCATTAATCCTTTAATTCATCAATTACCATATCTCGCAGTCTTGAATAATCTAAGCCTATACTTTTTAAATTTTGCATAGAGCTTTCTTATTAATAATACTCAATAAATAATACTTAAGAAATTTAGTTTTAAATTAGCACTTTTTTAAAGTTTTAATTTAGCCTTAACTTTCAAGTCTTTTTATAAAAAATTAAACTTTTACCATTTGTTGTTATTGACAGAAATTTTTTATTCATAAATAATCCCTCCCATAATACTTTATAATTTAATATTAACAAATTATGTATATTATGTAAACTATTTTTATGGAAATCAACTGGTTTTTAACTGTTTCTTGTAATTAAAATAATATATTTTCTTTATTTAAAGTTAATAACACTGAAACTTTTATTATAAAGTAGTATTAAAAATTTTTCCTAGTCAAAAGTTCTTTATATCCTAATTTATTTAAAAGCTTTGCAAAATTAGATAAATCTTTTTTAAATGCTATTATAATTGGTTTCTTTTTACCTTTTAAATATATCTTAACAATATTATTTTTATAATCTAAATTAAAATAATCTATGTCAGACTTTTTTATTAATTTAAAATTTCTATAAATATAATCGTTATTTATAGAGATAGATAAATTAAAAGCATATATTAAAAAATATAAAGCTGCTATATTAAAAAAATTAATTTTGTTTGTATAAAAAAATAATATTAATTGTAAAGTTGCAACTACTGTTAACTGTATAATTACAGATAAAAATTTAAATAATGTAAGCTTTTGTATATCTTTTTTTGTGCTTGGATTAATATAATAGGATTCATTAGAAAATAATCTTTTATAAATAAACCAATTCTTTATAAAAATACATGAAAAAGATATAAAAAGCACAAAGTTAAATAAGTTAATAGCGTTTGTTTTCATTTAATTCTCCCCGTTATATTAAAATCTCAATTTAATATTAACAAGTTATGTATATTATGTAAAGTTTATAACGATATACATGTTTTTAACAATGCATATTGTTTATTATTTTGTTTATTTGCTAAAACTTTAACATCATAAAATATAGCTACAACATGTGTTATATATAGTTCAATACTATTGTACTTATATGAAAGCTTAATTATGATTTCCGAAGTATCTAGTTTTATTACAATGAACTTATTTTTAGGCATAAGAAAAGAGCATACCCATAGATATACTCTCCATTATTTAAATTACATAAGTATGTTTATTAATAATATCTTTAAAATGTTTATCTATATTGCGTTTTAATAATTTTACATCTATATATTTATAAACCGTTGCAATATCAAGCTCAAGCCATTTTGCTATAATTTCTATTGGTAAATTCTTTTTGTACATATCATTTATAAAATAACTTTGAAATATATTTCTATTAATATCTTTATCATTTTGGAAAATCCCCTTTACAGCTCTTCTTATAGTTTCTTCAGTTATCTTTTTATACTTTCCTCCATATCTATTATTTAATAAATAATTACTTTTAATCTTTTTCTTTTTTAAATATTCTAAATGTTTTTTTATAGCATCATTTATATAGTTTGGTAATTTAATTTTTCTACCATTATATTTTATAAATCCGTCAGAATAATCATCTCTTTTCAAATTAATTATTAATTCATAATTTAATGTATATAAAAACAATAATGTTATTACTTCATTTTTACTATCTATTCCCACATAATAATTTTTCATTTTATTTATAACATAACTATCTACTTTTATATTACTTTTTAAGTCTTTATTTTCTACCTTTTCTATTATCTTTTTCAATCCATATAA
Organism: Clostridium sp. 16K-1-R1; assembly: GCF_023921145.1. Lineage (NCBI taxonomy): Bacteria > Bacillati > Bacillota > Clostridia > Eubacteriales > Clostridiaceae > Clostridium > Clostridium sp. 16K-1-R1. Next base: position 1,552,827 of record NZ_CP046515.1, on the reverse strand, counting down.
ATCAAATCTATTTTTTTCAATATATTTTTCTCTTTCTAAATAATCAAGAAATGACCTTATATATCTATATTTGTTTTTTATAGTTTCTTTAGACCAATTATTTTTTAATACCATATTTTCAAAATTATTTAAACTTAATTCAAGTGTGCTATATTCTTTATTAGCAATGTTACTGAAAAATATATAGCAAGCACTTCTATACTGACTTTCTATTATTGATTTTCTATCAATAAATTTATTTACAGCATAACTTTTGTAAAGTTCAAAATATTGCGTTGTTTTTAAATCAAAAATATATTTATAACTAAAAAAATTAAATAAAGTTAAATTCATTTTACAGTTATTATCTAAACTTACTTCTAAGAAATATTTATCTATATTTCTAGTTACTTTAATTGTATTGTCTACTAGTAAAAATTGATTTCCATTGGTTAATATTCCTAATCTAGAATCTTTATTAGTTAAATAATTTAGAAGCTGCCCTTTAGACTCATCATTTAATATAGATTTTTTAGATTTCACTTCAACAATAATTTTTTCCCCTTTAGGTAAATTAATTAATATATCAGTTACACCTTTACGATCCTTTTCTCTAGCTTCAAACTTCATCCATTCTTTTTTGTACCCTAAAATTTGCAGCATATCTACTATTACGTGAATCTTAACATCTTCTTCCGTACTATCATCTGGAAGATTTTCATATATCTTTTGTATTTTTTTTAATTCCATTTTAAACACTCCTTTCTAATTAATATTTTTCTTTAAAATACAAAAAATATACCTACTATTAAAATTATTTTAACCTAGTTTATAAGCATTTATTTTTTTTCACAATAAAAGAGCATATCTATGTGACATACTCCCTATTGCTTATTATTTATTATTTTTTTCTATACTTTTGTTGATTACTACTTGTTTTATCTAGCATTTCTATTCCTAATTCTGGTCTTTGTAATACTTCGTTTTTAAATAGTATTCCTAAATTTAATCTAGCTGTTCTATCTATTCTATTCCATTCATAACCTCTAAATAGATCCTTAACTAGAAATACTTCTTCAGAGTTTAAATTTTGTATTTGTTGTAAGCATTCTTTTAATAGTGGATTCATAATATATTTCCTCCTTGTTATAAATAATATTTATAAAATTTATCCGTAATAAAAGTACCTAAAATATATAGACTCTATTATTGCTTTATTTAATTTTCAAAATTCACTTTAGATACCGTAACATTAAAACCTTTTGTCCCATCAGGAAAAGTTACATATGTTTGTTTTAGTCTTCTAGTATCAACAGGTATATTTAATTCATTAGTCCACTCATTAGATATAATGTTATTGTTACCATCATAAAAATTAACTAATAACTCTATATATCCTATATTCTTATGGGTTTGATTGTTTATTTTAAATTCAATTTCATTTGAATTAGGTATTTGTCTAGCATCTTCTATTGTTATATTACTAATAGAATTTATTTTTGATTCATCTTCTTTTTCTTTAAATTCTGCTAAAGCTTTTTTCGTAGCCTGAATTTCGTCTGCAAAAACAATATTATATACTTCATCGTTATTCTTACTATTAATATCGAACATTCTATCTAATAGTTGATGAGTTTCTTCTGCTGTATGATTTTTTTTATAACTTAAAAGATAACTAACTTTCAACTTATATCCTAAAGATGTATTAAATATTATAATTCCGCCTACTATCAATATTATAGTTAATATACTAATTATAATTGTTAACTTTTTCTTATTCTTCGTACTTCTCTCCATACTTACCACACTCCATAACCTGTTAAAAGTTCACTTTTAATATTAACAAATTATGTATATTTTGTAAAGTTAATTGAAGTTATACTTTCTTTTCTATAATATCTAAATTAAGGTGATAAATATGAAAATAGGTACTAATTTACAAAGAATAAGAAAAGCTAAAGATCCTAAAATAACTCAACAAGATTTAGCTAAAGCTACTGGACTAAGTAGAAGCTATTTATCTGATATAGAACATAATAAATATAATCCTAGCTTAGATACTACTATAGCCTTATCTAATGCTTTAGGGGTTACTCTTAATGAATTAGATAATATTATTAATACTATTACTAATTCTGATTTAGATGCTAAACAATTAGAGTTATTAGAATTATATTTAACTGATCTTATTAGGGATTAAATTCTCTTTAATAGTTTTTATTTTCTCACTACCAAAAAATATCATTAAAAACTTTTCTTGTTCTTACTGTGGCATTCTAGCCCATATCTTATAGCTTACCGTAGCCTCCATTGATCCATTTTCAACTATTTGCTGAAGTTCAGGAATAAGATTTAAAAGTTTTTTTTAATCTTGAAGTTGTTGTCTAGTGATTCCTAATTCCTCAGCCATGTCTGATTGATTATATTTCTTATTTTGATTTTTTGTATATTGATTTCCTCTAAATTCTCCTTGTCTAATACCTTTAATTCTTTCAAGTTCAGTAATACATTTTGCCATTTTCATAGGATTAACATTTCCCACTCCTCTTTGCATTATGTTTGTACTAATTAAATCTTCAAGTATCATATCATCTATAAGTCGCATTCTAATATCAAAAAATTGGCTATATTTTAATATTGAGTCACTTTGTTACAATTTATCGCCTCAACTATTTTTAAACTCTTATTTTGCATTTATATGTAAGTTTATTTAGTGAATTTACATAAAATAAAAAAACTACATAAACATGTAGCTCTTTACTGTGAAAATATAAAAATTATTATTAGAAGTTAGATATCTATATCAACTAATTTATAGATAATATATACATTAAACAACAACTATGTGGTATTAAATATGGTATATAATCTAATTTAAGTATAGCCTTTCCTTCTAAATTTATATAATTATTTTTAAAATTAATCCCATAAGTTAGTATTTTTAATTAAATTGTTAAGTTGTTTTCTATTAACTCTATTCCTTCTACTTTAACTTAAATTCTTGTTTTTATTTAAAACTTCTTTTATCTTCTATAAATATTGAATTGTTTTTTATAAAAATATTAGCATATTTATTATCAGCAACAATTTCTAATATAGTTTTAAAATCCTCTAAATGTTTTGTGGTTAAATTTTTATTTTCAACAATTTTATCTAATCCAGCTAATAATACGATTTGTTCGCCTAATCCATAAGTATATATATCGCTTGGAATTAATTGAGTTATATTAAATAATATTTTCCCATCAAATAATAATGATTTTTGATATAAATCTAAAATTTCTTGATAAAAAATCCATTGTTTACTTTTTATATTTTCGCCTTGTATAGGATTATACCCTTTAAATACTGTTGCTATATTATTAACCTTTTGAATATAATTCATGTAAAATACAGCTAATATTAAACATTGTCTATAAGTTAATTTTTCAAATACTTTTAACAAAAAATTAAACTCGTCGGCATCCAAATAATCAACAAATCCAATATTAGCCAACATATTTCCATAAAAAATTTGTTTCATTTCTTGTGATTCTCTCTGACTAGCCACTACTATCGATTCAAAAACTTCCTCAGCATCTGTTTTCCCATTAGGTTTCTCTTTAAAGAAATCATCTTTTCTTAATTCATCTCCATTATTTATACGTTCAGCTATTCTTTCTATAGAACTAACCATACAATTTTCAACCCTTTTCTTTTCCCATTCAGTTAATTGACAAGGATCTATTTTATCTGCTAATGCTTGTATACTTTTACCATAAACGGTTTTAGCTACTGTACCAGATATACCTGTTGGATCTGATAGTACCATATTAACAGTAAAAGCAATTCCCTCGCCTATATATTCTTGAGTATTATCTATTGTTTTTTTAATGTTTTTCTTAATTTTTCTACTATTCATATTTAACTCCTGTTATTTATCTAAACTATCTACATTATAATCTAAAAATACTATCTCACCATCATTATAAGCTTCAGAACTTATTGCTACTCTTGGATCATAATTATTACCATCTGTTAAAACTTGACATTCAACTTTAGCTGAGTCAAAATCTAAATCATTTTGTTTCATTCCTTCTTTTATAAGTTTAATCACTTTATTTGAATATTCATCATCAATAATATTTTCTAAAAAATTATTTAAGAACTTATCTAATTCCACCTTATATCACTCTTTCTTTACTATTATACCATTATTACCCACTTTAATTAAATCGAATATTTTATTAGCGATACACTTGACTTTTAAATGCCAAAGTCTTATACATCTTTAGGGAAGCTGAGTGAAGGCAGAGTTATTCCCTATGAACAACATAAAAAAATTAAAATTATGAAGTCATAAGGAACTCTCAACTTATTATCTTCTTTTTCGCATCGTTTCAGTTGCCCTTATTAGTTAAGTATCATCAAACGTTATAAAGATTGTCCTATAACTTCTGATACAGTTTCCCCACTCTTTAGAGTGCCAAACTATCACCGTGCCTTTTGTTTTTGGATATTGGTAGACACACACCCAAGCGTATATTATAACCATGGCTCTAGCTATATCAATAAGTGTAAAATATAGCTAGTATAATATACTATTGATTTTATTGCAGCGGCTCAACTGACCACTCTTTTTTTTATAGTCCTCGTAGTGCAAGAAAGACTTAACCTATACTTAATTTTGGGTATAGGAAATAAAGCCTTGCAAATACTAACTTTTTTTGAAATAATACTAATTAAGTGATTGGTATATCCTAATATGAGGATATGCAAAGTTTTATTTAACAATATTAAGTTGTAATAAGAGTCAGGTGAGAGTGACTCTTATTTTTTTACCAATGTTACTTCTTGCTTGGGATTTCTACTAAATTTAATCCTTTTTATTTTGTTAGTGGGATTTTGTTTTAAATATTTATTATCCAAACACCACTTAAAAAACCTCTTTATAGTACCTACATAACTATCTAAAGTGCATAAAGAAATTGGTTGTCCAAAATCTCCCATGTTTTGTGGAGAATTTGAATTTAGAATATTATCATTAGATACGTAGCTATATTTACCACGTTCTTTGGTAAACTTTATATAGTTTCTTATATGTTCCTCTTTTACATCTTCCACGTAAATTATGTTATAGTCATCTTCAAGGAACTTAAATAGTAACTTTAAGCTTCTTTCATATAGTCTTATACTCGCTCTTCTAAGATCTCTATATTTACAATCTGTCAAAAAAATATCTAATATATCTAATAACTCTTTTTTATTCTTTGTAAGAATTCTTGCCATAACAAAAAAACACCTCCTGTTAATTTAATTACAATTAACAAAAGATGTTTTTGTATCTTTTTCAAACATATTTATTGGTCTAAATTTATGTTTATAGATCTTTTTTTCTAAGTAAATAAGGAACAATTACCATATATCTAATTTATACCAAATATATTTTAGCCTATACTTCCTCTTACTTTACCCATTCTTACTATCCACTCATTTAGGATTTTAAGTTCTTCTGTGCTGTTACGCATTACATTTTCCTCAAGTCCCATTAAGTGCATTATTATTGGTTTTGTAGTTTTAAGTAAAGTATGATAGAATTCATTTTCGTTTAAGAAGTCATAATCTAATCCAAGGTTAAGAATTTCATTTACATATTTCATGTCTTCTTTATATTCTTGTCTAGCCTCTTCATCTATTATCTTCTTAGAAACTCCCCCATTTGCAAATCTAGCGGCAAATGCTAAGTCTTTTCTTAAGATTGGGTATATTTCTAAAAGTTTATCTATACCTTCTTGACCATACTTAGTTTTTATTTCATTTAATGCTCTACCCATTCCCATAAGTTCAGGTGGCATTCCTAATGTGTACATAGCTCCAGTAAATGATATAGCTCTTGGAACTGCATATTCTTTTGAGTTATCTATGCTAAGAATTTCTTGTTTTAATACTTCATCCTTAACTAAATCCGCTACGTTGTCTAAGTTTGCTACTTCTCTATTATATTCTAATCCAGTTTTAGCTTTTGTTAATCTATCTCTATTTTTAGGAATAAAGTCAGATACAAATGAAACTGTATCTATTACCTTTAAGAATGTTTGAAGATAATGTTTTGAACAGATTCCTATGAATTCTTTCATTAAATCTTTATCTTCTTCACTAAAGTTTCTAGGTTTTGATTGTGCAATTTTTTCTTTCAATTCTCTAACTGCATGTTTAGTTGCTTCTTCACCATGATCATATCTTAAAGCAGATTGAAATGTGAAAGTTTTAATTCCACTATATGTAGCAAGGATTTCATCTATGTTTTCTTCTGAGAAATGTCCTCTAAATGGAAGTGATCCACAACCTAAGATTGGGCTTATAGTTACTCCATGTTTTTCTCCCCATTTATAAGCTCCATCAACTGCCATAAGAACTGATAAAACTCCTGAAATTAATCCATAAGACATAGCAGTATCAGATCTTGCTATCATTATTCTAAGATCTTTTAAAATATGTCCTTTACTCTTTTCTATTTCGTAATGTTCATCTAATATTCTATCTATGTTTGCTAGTGCAGGTACATCCTCAACTAGAGGTATTATTCTAACACTATTTAAATCTAATTTAGTTTTGTAGTTTTTATTCCCCATATCAACTACTGAGTTAACTCTATCTTGAAACTCTGAAATTTCTTTACCAGTTTCAATCATAGGAACAACAACCTCTGAGATTGCTGGAGTTCCAGTTAATTCTTTTGATTGAACATTTGTTTCAATTATAGACATTATACTCATAAGTTGTCTAAATACTGATTCTTTATTTGCATTAGGTATTCTAGGAGTTACTCTAACGTCTTTTCCTGGAATTATACCATTTGAAATTAATCCTAATGCTATTTGTGATGTTTGATGGTAAGGTGTTAACTTTCCTTCAAAATCTATCATAACTTCTTCTATTCCTAAACCACCTTTATCTTGTGGTGTTAATCCTTTTATCGCTTCTGCTGGTTCTTGTTGTATTGAAATATAAGTTTCTACATTATCCGGATGTTGAGTCATCATGGAACAAGGTATCTTCATAATAAGTCCCCCTTTTCGTTTTAAAAAAATGAAATTTATAAGTTAATTATATTGCAACAATTTATTAAAATCAAGTGTTTCTAAAATAAAAATGCAATTTTTTTAAAAAACTACTTGCATTTTAAAGTTGCAAGAAAAGTTTCACAGAAAAATTCAACAGAAAAACAATTTCACAGTAACGAACTTTAATTAAACAAATTATAAATATAATTCGCAATAAAGAATAATTTCACTATTTCAAACTATATTATCCCCAAATAAGTTATATTAATTTATTAAAAGCTAGATTTTTATGAGAAAATATTGCCTAGGAAACCTTTTTTAAATTTAAAAAAGATATTACTAGATAAGATAAAATAAAAATACACCCTAATTAAATAAGAAAGATTACTTGCAAATTTATAAAAATTAAGTGGGATGTATCAAAAATCCTATTGATACATCCCACTTTTAAATTATTCTACTATTTCACCAATTAATGAGAATGGTTGTGCTCTAACTATTTTTAAGTTAACTAATTCACCTACTAGTTTTTCATCACCAGCAAAGTTAACTAATTTACCATTTCTAGTTCTTCCAGTTAATTTAGTTTCATCATTCTTACTTGGTCCTTCAACAAGAACTTCAACTACCTTACCTTCATATTCTTTATTTTTTATTACAACCTTTTTGTTTATAGCTTCAACTAATCTATTAAATCTATCATGCTTTATGTCATCTGGAATTTGATTTTCCATTTTGTCAGCAGGAGTATGATTTCTTCTTGAATAGATAAATGTAAATGCTGAATCATATCCAACTTCTTCACAAAGACTTAATGTATCTAAGAAATCCTCTTCAGTTTCTCCTGGGAACCCAATGATTATATCAGTTGTTAAAGTAACATCTGGTATTTCTGATTTTATTTTCTTAACTAAATCTAAGTAGTACTCTCTGTCATAATGTCTATTCATCTCTTTTAATATTCTTGATGATCCACTTTGAACTGGTAAGTGAACTTGCTCACAAAGCTTATCACATTCTTTTATAGCCATGATAACATCATCACTTAAATCCTTAGGATGAGAAGTCATAAATCTAACTCTCTCTAACCCTTTAACTTCATTAACTTTTCTTAAAAGACCAGCAAAATCTATATCTTCTTCTAATCCTTTTCCGTATGAGTTTACGTTTTGTCCTAATAAAGTTATTTCTTTATATCCTTGAGATACTAATTCTTCTATTTCTTTTATGATATCCTCAGATTTTCTACTTCTTTCTCTTCCTCTAACGTAAGGAACTATACAGTATGTACAGAAATTGTTACATCCATACATGATAGTAACGAATGCTTTAACATCACTCTTTCTATCTATAGGTAATCCTTCAACGATTCCCTCTTCTTTGTTTAATATTTCCTTAACTTGAACACCTTCTTGAAGTACTCTATGTAGGTATTCAGGGAATTTATGGGCATTATGTGTTCCAAATATTATGTCAACATAAGGGAAAGTTTTTAAGACTTTGTCTGCCATACCTACTTGTTGCATCATACATCCACAAATTGCTATTACTAAGTTAGGATTTTTCTTTTTTAATTGCTTAAGTTGTCCAAGATTACCGAAAACCTTATTTTCAGCATTTTCTCTTACACAACATGTATTAAAGATTATAATAGAAGCCTCTTCTTTATTTTCAGTTCTTTCATATCCTTGAGATTTTAACATCCCTGATAATTTTTCTGAATCTTCTTCATTCATTTGGCATCCGTATGTAGAAATACAGAAGAGTTTTTTATCCATGTTATTTTCTAATGTCATGTCATTTCCTCCAATTTAAATTGTTATCTGTTGTATTATAGCATAAAATTTATTTTTATTAAAAGATAGATTTTTTAAATCTTGTTATATAAATCAAAAAGATTAAATTACTTCTAACAATAAACTGAATTTAAAATAAAAAAAGTCTTATTTCTAAGACTTTTTATTGCTATGTAAAAATTATTTATTAAACTGAATAAGTTACTAATTCATCTTCTTTAACATTTTCTAAAGAGAATTCCATTGTATCTATATGATTGAAAACACGTAAATATAACTTACCTAAGTTTTGATCATATGCACACATATAACTTGAAAAATCTGAGTCTTTTTTATCTTCACAAAAACGTTCAACATCCTTTGGAACCCAAACAGAATTTAAAATACTAAATAAACGTGCTGGAGCTTCTTCGTCAGTAATGTCTCCTATAAGATTTCTTAAATATGCTACACGTACAAACCTTGATGGTGAAGTATAATCTCCAGGTAATCCAAGCATACCTGTACCATTTGAAATTGGTGTAATAACTGTTTTACTATTTAAATTATTTTGTTGCTTATTAAATCCTTGAACTTGAATATAATTTGCCAAATTAGTCATGTGCCAATCAAATGTTGGATCATTAGCCATTACCCCTACAGTATTATCAAAAACACGAAAATGTCCATGGTTTGTTGGTTCTAATACAACTGATTCTCCCATTTTATCTGTGAAAGTATAATGTGCGGTAATAGGGTTTCCTTTTCCAAGCTCTCCTAATGATGGTATATCATCAGATGTTACTACAACTTTTGATATGTTATTTTTTATATCACTAACACTTTCAAAATTGCTTAAAATCCAAGTAACTATTTCTCCACTATTAATGGCTATAAGTCCTTGCTTTTCTATATTTTCTTTCTTATCCCATGTACATGCCTTTAAAAATAAAAGACCTCCAGCAAGCCCCTTTTCATTAACTCCATCAAAAAACAGAGTAGATCCACATAAATTTATACCTAAAAAGGCGTATTTAGTTTTCCAAGGTTTACTTTGAGTTTCTAAAGTAAAGTTTCTAGGAACGATTGTTATTTTAGAACCAACCTCAAATGGATTAAATGATGTATCTAAAGTTCTTCCCCAATAAAGATTATTGTTAACACTAGAAATATGTATGTGAGTGCACACCTAAATCATCTCCTCAAAAATTTTTTAAATTATGTTTTTAGAGTATACCTACAAACATTTATTGTCAATTTGAGCTTAATGCATATATGTATGCTAAAAAGGAGATTTACTTTGATTTTTTTATTATATATACATTAATAAATAAAATTTTTTATTAAACATATAGTATTTTTTTATTTTTATCAATTTAAAGTAACTTAAATAAATACTTATAATTTTATTGCTTAGTAGCTATATAACTTAAAATATGTTTATCTAATAAGCCCTTTTTTCATATAATTAATACCTTCTTATTATTAGCTGTTTTTAAATTTTTTATAAACTTTATGATATAATTAAAACAAAGGAGGGAAACTATTATGTATTTTCAAGAATTATACGATTCAAGCAATATGAGCATTTTAATTGCATTTATATTCTACTTAATAAGAATCTACCCAAGTTATGTTATGGCTAAGAAAGCTAACTTAAAACATTCGTGGATGATGTTATTTCCTGTACTTGGAGAATTTCAGATGTTACATTTAGCAGGATTATCATACTTATATTTTATAATTTATTTAATACCAGTTGCTAGATTTATACTTTTTGTAATTGTATTTTATAGAATACTTAGAAATTTTGGATTTGGACTATTTATGACTATATTAGGAATCATATTTTCTTTTATAGCATTCTTAACATTCTGGTATATTGTCCTAACTGATAGAGAATTTATAGGAGATATTCCACGTGAGTATCAAGAATTTTAAAAGGCTCTGTTTTAAGTTTATATTTATTTTCATAAATTACTTAAAACAAAGTAAGCAAAAAAAACTAGAGTAGAAATTTATCTTCTCTAGTTTTTTTATATTCCCTATTTTTACATCTGTATACTTGAAATATGAAAATATATGAAATATAATGAAAATATAGGAATTGAGAGGTGTATGAATATGAATAACTTTGAAAAACTTTATACTATTGAAGACATAGCAAATATGACTAGACTTACTTCACGTACCATTAGAAACTATCTTAAAGATGGAATATTAGAAGGCAAGAAAATTGGTGGGCAATGGAGATTTACTATGAAGGATATTGAAAACTTTTTTGATAACAGTAAATCTAAAGAAGAGGTAAGAGCTACCCAAAATAATGAAGTACTTGATTTTTTAGAATGGAAAAATGTAGATTCACAAAAAGAAGTACAAATCTGTACTATAATAGACCTTCATTGTAAAAATATATTAGAAGGAAAAGAATTATCTAAAAAATTAATTACAATAATAAATGAAGATGAAGAGGCTGTTAAAAATGGTGCTAAATTTTCTTATCAATATATAAAAGAATCTTCTAAAGCACGTTTTACTCTATTTGGAAATCCTGAATTCATAATAAAAACATTAAAAACCCTTGAAAAATAAACATTCTCCTTAAGTATATTATATAGTAATATACTTAAGGCGTTATTAAACTTCTATATATTCATCTCTTATGTACTTTTGATTTAAGTAATATAATTCCATAATATTTTTATATAGATGATATGATGCCTGTATAGGATATAATAATAAAATAAGATAATAACCGTAAATTGATTTTATTGTTATTTTAAATGAATATGCAACTATAAAAATAAGAAGTAATGCTAATAATAAAAAAACAAATGCCTTAATTAAATGTTTTAATATATACTTATCGTTAAGCTTTAAATTCCCTCTATAGACTACTGATAGATATGAGGAGTTTACTAAAATAAAGTATAAAAATTCATCTAAATATTTATGAAATATTAAACCTAAAAATAAAGCTAAAAAATTCAAAAATAAAGCTATTAGAAAATATCTTTTAAAATACTTACTATAAAATTTATTTTTTAAAAATATGTTTATTGGTATACATATAATAGAGAATATAACTACATATAAAATCATAATAAATTCCTCTTATAAAACTTTCTAAAATAATAATTCATACATAATCCTCCATCTTTTATTTAAATAATTTTATCATTTTATATACAAATTGTAAAATTATGTTCAAATAAAAAATAACCTTTGGAATACCAAAGGTTATTTTATTATATCAAATATATATTTTTTGAAATCTTCAAAAGACATCTTTTCTATTGAAGCTCCCTTATTAACTTTTCCAGTAGCAAAATCATATGATGCTGATCCATAGTTAAAAGCTGGGCTACCAACTATAAAGTTACTTCCTGGAGTTCTGTATGTAACCTTACATCTTAAGATATCTTCACAAAAGTTTAAAACTTCCAAATAATCTTCTAAATGTTTTTCAGAAATCATCTTAACTATAAATGAGAATAATTGATATCCTCCTAATAATTGTTGCATTCTCCCACCATGCATATTAAAGATTTTATCTGTACTGTAGAAATATTTCATATCCTTATAAGTTAATGTTTTAAATTCACTATTTATCTCTAAATCTTTTAAATCAATTCCTTTTAAATCCTCTTCAATACTTTCCCACTTAATTGATTTTGGTGTAGCGTTATTATGCACTGTTTGAGTAAATTTCTCTATTGCATTATCCATATATTTATTAACTGAAACTACTTCATCATTTATGTAGACAGTAAACTCTCCATTTTCATATACTAAGCTAATTTTATTTTCCATAAAAAAGCACTCCATTCTTTAATTAATAATAATTATTATATAATAATAAGCTAAATTTGTCCATATTAAAATATTTTCTAACTCTAAATAAGATTTTCTAAAGTTGTCAATACTATTAAAGAGGAGGTGAATATTATGTATGATTTAAAAGAATTAGAAAAAAATCAATCAAATCAAGAAGGAGCTAACTTAGAAATAAGCGATCGTTCTTATTATAGTAACCATTTAACAGATAGTGTATTCAAAACTAAGATATCCTATGTACCAACAGATTCTCTTTTATAAACTCAATAATAAAACTTACAAATCCTATTAAGAAAAAGTTCTAATTTTTCTCAGAATAGATTTGTAAGTTTTATTAAAGATTTATTTTCATACATATAATTTATCCTAACAATTCATATATACTTATTTCAGAAGCTTCTTTAAAGCCAGTCTTTTTATATAAATTTACAGCATTTATGTTATCAGACTTAACCTTTATATATACTTCCTCTAATCCTTTTATCTTAGCCTGATTTAATATGTGTATAAGTAAAGCTTCACCATATCCTTTACCTCTAAACTCCTCTATTATTCCAAAGTTAGCAATAGTGTATTTATCCTTTAAAAGCAATATTTGACCATAACCAATTATTATATCATCTTTTAATTCAAAAAATGCTAAATCTTCTAAAAAAGCTTTTCTATTACATTCATAAACAATATCTTTTGTTTTTAGTGGAATTCTGTTTTCTTCATAAAAGATCTCATTTTGTACCTTACAACGAATACTTTCATCTCTCCCTTTTACAAAATGGGTGAAAGTGAAATTTTCATTATTCTTTTTATTAAAATTAGAAATATCTATCTTTAACATTATATTAGAAGCCCTCTTTTCAAACCCATAAATTTTTAAATCAATTCCCTCATCTTCTTTTGCAGTTTCATATATATATTTACTTATATTAAACTCTGAAAAAACACCACTTTCTTCAGGAATACTTCTCATGCTACCTATCTTAGTAATTTTTTTTATATATGCATCAAAGTTTGCTACATAATCTATTTCCCAAAGCATATAAACCTCATTTTTATAAGTTACTTTGACAAAATAATTAGTACATAGCCTTTTTAGTGATAAATTTAAAATTCTTGCATATTTAAAATAATCCCACAAATTAAATCTAACTATATTCATACTACTACTCCTAAAACTTCGTCATATATTTATAGTATAAAACAATTCCCAGTTTAATACCAGTAGTACAAAATAATTATGAATTAAATTGCAGGATTACATTTAAAAATTATAATTCTTTAATCTTAGAAATCACTTCATTTATTATCCAATCTGGAGTTGAAGCCCCAGCAGTGATTCCTATAGTTTTAACACTTTCATCTTCTAATAGGCTTTCATCTAATTCTTTAACATTTTCTATATGATAGCTCTTAGGACATTCCTTTTTGCATATTTCATATAGTTTTGTTGTATTAGAACTATTCTTTCCACCTATAACAAAAACTAAATCAGCCTCTTTTGAAAGCTCTTGTACACTTTTTTGTCTAACATCAGTAGCTGAACAAATAGTATTAAAAGCAACTATTTCTTTACTTGCTCTTACTATTTCATTTAAAACCTTGTTCCAAGTTTCTTTTTTCTCAGTAGTTTGTGAAACTACACAAACCTTTGCTGGAATATTTTCAAGTTCTGTTTTCCCATTTGTTATTATGGCAGAATCATTACACCAGCCATTAATTCCAATAACTTCTGGGTGATTTTCATCCCCAACAATTATTATCTTATATCCTTGTTCATAACATTTTTTAACTTTTAGTTGAATATTAGTTACATATGGACAAGTTGCATTTTTAACAATTAAACCCTTGTCTGTTAAATCTTTTATTACACTTTCTTTAACCCCGTGGGATCTTATAAGTACAACATCCCCCTTCTTTAAAGAATCAGCATCTGAAAGTTCAATTGCAAATATATCATTATCCTCTAAATAATTAACAACATCATTGTTATGAATAAGTGGTCCTAAAGTATATATTTTCTTTCCAAATTCTTTTTGATATTTTATAGCTTCATCAACTGCTCTTTTTACTCCAAAGCAAAAGCCAGCATTCTTAGCTAAAATTACGTTTCTTTCCATATTATTTCTCCATGTAGCTAGATATTTTTTCAACTACTCCCATTATACCTATGCCAGTAGTATCAATTTCAATAGCATCCTCAGCTTTTCTTAGAGGATCTACTTCTCTATTAGAATCTAGGTAATCTCTTTTTATTATATCTTGTAATATTTCATCATAATTAACTTCTACACCTTTTCCCATAAGCTCTTTGTATCTTCTATCAGCTCTTTCTTCTGGGCTAGCAGTTAAGAAAAATTTGAAATTAGCATCTTTTAATACAACTGTTCCAATGTCTCTTCCATCCATTATTACGCTATATTTTAAGGCCATTTTTCTCATAAGATTAACTAATCTTTCCCTTACTTCTCTTATTGAAGCATAAGCTGAAACATTTTTACTTATGTTAGGCATAGTTATTAATGAGTTTATATTTTCTCCATTTAATATAAGCTCATCATTTTCAAAATGCATATCCATTCCATCTATCATAACTAATAATTTATCAACTTCTTCAGCTGAAATATTATTTTCTAAGGCTTTTAAAGTAACAGCTCTATACATAGATCCTGTGTTTATATACATTAAATTAAATTTTTCTCCTATTATCTTAGCAATAGTACTTTTTCCAGCTCCTGCCGGTCCATCAATAGCAACTGTAATTAGTTTATTCATAATTCTTAAGTCCTTTCTCATAAAAACATTGTAAAATTTATACTCTCTTTAAGTTTACTATAAAGTTTCTACTAAACTAACTAAAATTTTTATTAACTTTATAGCAACTATAATTTTAAAATTAAATTGATTTTCCTGCTAAATATCCTGTTGATAAAGCTATTTGAACATTATATCCCCCTGTAAAGGCATCTACATCTATAACTTCCCCTGCAAAGTAAAGATTATCTACAATCTTTGATTGCATTGTTGAAGGGTCTATTTCTTTAGTTGAAACCCCTCCAGCAGTAACAATAGCTTCTGATATATCTCTTAAGCCTTTTACTGTAAAAGTTAAATTCTTTAATAGATTTAATAATGTTCTTCTCTCTTCCTTTGTTATAGAGTTAACCTTTTTATTTTCATCTATTTTAGATAACTCTATAATAACAGGTATAAGTTTTTTTGGAAGAAGTTCATCTAAAGAATTTTTAAAATCCTTATTTAAATTCTTTTTAAAATCCTTTTGAATCCTTAAATCTAACTGTTTTTCCTCTAAGGCAGGCTTTAAATCTAGAGAAATTTCAAATCTCTCACCATCTTTTATGAATCTACTACCACTTAAAACAAGAGGTCCTGATATTCCAAAATGAGTAAATAGCATCTCTCCCTGCCCACTATAAACTACTTTAGAATTCTTTTTATTCTTTATTTTAAGCTCTATATTTCTAAGAGATAGGCCCTGTAATTCACGAACCCATGACTCTTCTATTTCTATAGGTACTAAGGATGGTTTTGGTTCTACTATAGTGTGACCCATCTTTTTAGCTAAATCAAATCCTATTCCAGTTGATCCAGTAAGAGGATATGACTTACCCCCAGTTGTTATTATAAAATAGTCACCTTTAACCTTTGAACCATTTTCTAAAATAATAGCTTCTATTTTATTGTTATTAAAAATAACATTTTTAACTTTACTATGTAATCTTAAGTCTACTCCAGCTTCATTTAATCCCCTTGATAATCCACTTATTATATCTGAAGATTTATCTGAATTTGGAAAAACTCTTGATCCTCTTTCTACCTTTAATTTAACTCCAGCATTTTCAAAAAAGTTCATTACATCAATATTAGTATAAGTGTATAATGCACTATACAAGAAATGTGGATTTCCTGGTATAAAATCAAAAAATTCACTTATATCCTTTGCATTTGTTACATTACATCTACCTTTACCAGTAATAAATAGCTTTTTTCCTATTCTTTCATTACCTTCTAAAAGAATAACTTCATGATTTTCTGCTGCAGATATTGCTGCCATCATCCCTGCTGGACCGGCGCCTATAACTATTACTTTAGCCAATTTATCAGCTCCTTAATTTAATTGAATCAAACTAATAATAAACTTTATTAAATACATTTGTCAACAAATGCATTTCTTTAATATTCTATGTAATTTCGAAAAATGAAGCTATATAAAGATATAATTTATGAAACTTATAAATTATATAATAGAATAAAATTTATGCTCTATCTTAAAATAATTTATATGTTCTTTATACCTTTATACAGCTTTTTATTAAGGTTCTATATTATTTTTATTATATGAATAAACATTATAGTCTTTCCATATCTTTTCTAACTCACTAAATGTTGATGTTATCTTCTCTTTTTCTCTTATACCAACAGCTATGATTAATGCATTTATTACACTTAAAGGTGCAACTAATGAATCTACAAATGAAGCCATATTACTTTGAGCTATAAGTGTATGATCAGATTGAGATGCTAAAGGAGAAATTAAGCTATCTGTAATAGAAACTATTTTAGCATTTCTAGTTTTAGCAAATTCTAAAGCATCTATTGTTTTTAATGCATATCTTGGGAAACCTATCCCTATAACTAAGTCGCCTTCCCCTAAGTTAAGCATTTGTTCAAAAGTATCGCTTATTCCATTTGAAATTACTCTTACATTATCTAATATTAAATTTAAGTAAAATCCTAAAAATTCTGCAAGAGCAGTAGAACTTCTAAGTCCTATTATATATATTCTTTTAGCTTTAAATATTTCGTTTACCACTTCATCAAAAGTTTTATGATTTATCTTTTCTAATGTTGCTCTTATATTTTCTATATCCGCTTTTAAAACACCTTTTAGAGCATTTTCTTCACTTATAAAGTCATTAGATAACTCTAATCTTTGAACAGATGTTAACTTATTCTTTATTAATTCTTGAAGTGCTTTCTGTAACTTTGGATATCCTGAGAAACCAAGTTCTGTAGCAAATCTAACCACTGTAGATTCACTTACTCCAACATTATTTCCTAATTTAGCAGCAGTCATAAATGCAGCCTTATCATAATTCTTTAATATATATTCAGCTATAAGCTTTTGTCCTTTACTAAGCTTTGGAAACTTAACTTGAATTAATCTCATTAAATCTTGACTTTCCATTTTAAAAATCCTCTCTATACTTACTTAAATCTTATTTAAACTTCTTTTCAATAATAACTAAAGAAGGTGCACTCTTAGCTCTGTTTGTAAATTCCGTATGTAAAACACCATATTTATTTTTAGGTAATTTACTTGTAAACTGAAGTACGGCATCTTTCTCTATTTTACCTTCCTCATGTCCACTATAAAGGGCTATTATCATTAACCCATTATCACCTAATAAATCTAATCCTATTTCTATACTTTTTAAAGTACTATGTGCAACCGTAGTTACTTCCTTATTATTACCTGGAAGATATCCTAAGTTATAAACTATACAATCAACATTTTCTTCTTTTATATAGGTTTCAAAGTTTTCATGTGAATCTAAAATAACTTCAACATTTTCTTTATTCTTTGATTTATATGAATTTACTGCCTCTTCTTGTATATCAAAGGCATATACCTTTTTAAATAATTCACTTAAAAAATCGCAATCATGACCATTTCCTAAGGTAGCATCTATTGCTATATTCTTATGTTCTATGAAAGAAGTTATTATATTATGATATATATTACTTACATCAGATACATATTTAAACATAATTACTATAGAGATTTTATATAATTCTCTTCTGAACTACTTAAATATCTCCATTCTCCTTTCTTTAAATTCTTTAAGGTCAAGCTTCCAATAGCTTCTCTCTTTAAAGAAACAACTTCATGATTAAAGGCAGCACACATTCTTCTTATCTGTCTATTTTTGCCTTCATGAATTATTATTTTAACTTTACAGCTATTTGTGTATTTTTCTAGTAACTCTATTTCACACTCTGCTGTTTTATAATCTCCTATATCTACGCCTTTTCTAAATTTATTCATTTCTTCCTCTGTAAAAATTCCTTTTACTAAGGCGATATATTCTTTATTTAAATTAACTCTTGGATGTATTATCTTATTGTATACATCTCCATCATTAGTTAATAAAAGTAAACCTGAACTGTCATAATCAAGACGGCCTATAGGATATATTCTCTCATTCACCTTTACTATATCTAATATGGTCTTTCTATTTTTTTCATCTTTATTTGTTGTAACATATCCTTCAGGCTTATTTAACATTATATATACTTTATTTTCCTCAGGACGTATTACTTTATTATTAACGCTAACAACATCTACTGATGGATCAACCTTAGTCCCAAGGGAGTCAACAACAATGTCATTAACCTTTACTTTTCCACTGCAAATTATTTCTTCACATTTTCTTCTTGATGCTACTCCACACCTTGCCATGTATTTTTGCAATCTTTCTTCCATTTTTCACACTCCATATGATAGTTTCTATTAATAATTTTAAATAACTATAGTGTAAAATGCAATATTTATTTCGAATAATTGCATTTTTTCTGAAAAAAACTTAAAAAATTATGTATAAATTAATAAATTTGATAGATTATAATTCATATTAAATAATAATTCCTTTCTATTGAAGAATTCCTAGTGTTTTGCTATACTTTAGTAAGAGGTGATAACATGGAAAAACTTTTATTTGGAATTTCAGGTTTACCAATAGGTGAAGAGGGCCAGAAATTCAATTATGCAACAGGAATTGAATACTTAAAAAAAATAGGACTAGAAGCTATGGAGCTTCCTTTTGTTAGATCCGTTAATGTTACAGATAAAAACAGAGATAAAATAATAGAAGCTAAAGAAAAAAATGATTTTTATCTTTCAGCTCATGGTTCTTATTTTATAAATTTAAATGCTGAAGAAGAGGAAAAGAAAGAAAAATCTATTGAAAGAATACTTAAAGGTGCCGAAGCATTAAAAAGTGTTGGAGGTAGAAGCTTAGTATTCCATCCAGGATTTTATTTAAAAGCCTCAAAAGAAGAAGCTTTAGAGGAAATAAAGAAAAACTTAAAGAAACTACCTTATGAAGGTGTAGATTATAGATTAGAAACTACAGGTAAGGGAACTCAATTCGGAAACCTACAAGAATTAGTTGATATATGTAAAGAAGTGCCATCTTGCAAATTATGTATTGATTTTTCTCATATACATGCTAGAGGAATTGGTGGTTTAAAAGAATATAAAGATTTTGCAGAAATTTTAGAATATATAAAAGATAATTTAGGAAATGAAGCCTTAGAAGATTTACATATTCATATGTCTGGAATACACTATACAGATAAAGGTGAGAGAAACCACTTACCTTTTTTAGAAAGTGATTTTAACTTTATTGAATGCTTAAGGGCACTTAAGGATTATAAAGTAAAGGGATGTATAATATGTGAAAGTCCTCTTTTAGAAAAAGATGCCTTATTACTAAAAGAAACTTATGAAAAATTATAAGATAGGAGAAAACCTCCTATCTTATACAACTAATCTATATTTAAAATTAGATATTAATTAAAACCAGTTTCCGCCACAGTTTCCAAAACCGCCACAGCCTAATAGAAGAAGCCAAAGTAAAGGAAATCCTCCACAAGCTCCAAATCCACAATTACCAAATCCTCCGCAATTGTTGAATCCACCACAATTTCCAAAACCGCCGCAATTATTGAATCCACAGCAATTATTTCCACATCTGCATCCACAGGAATTTCTTCTACAAGAATTGCATGAGCAACAACATTTTCTTGACATAATATTCCACCTCACTTCTTTTGTATAGTATAGTATATTCAAGAAATCACAAATTGTTAATTACTTTTTGGAATAAATTGAGTTATACTTATAATATAAAATGTAAAATTGGAGGTGAAGTTTTTTTGGATAGAAGAACTCGTATGGTCGCACCAAGAAATATTATAAATGCAAAACAATTATATTCTTTTTATGTACTAAAAGAACTTTCAAAGGGACATGAGGTTTTTGGTAATAAAGTTTTAGAAGCTTTTAGAGATGAATTTTCTAGTGCTCCTCTTCCATTCCCAGTATCATCTAGTACAATTTATGATACACTTTATGACTTAGAGCAAAAAGGCTTAGTTACAAGTTATTGGATAGGGGATGACTTTATAAATAAAAGAACAAAAAAGATGTATAGAATAACAGATGAAGGTAAAGAGTATTATAAACTTCACGTAGCTGATTATGTAGATGCTTTAAGGAAAAACAAGTCAATAATAGATATACTAATAAAAATGCTTACAAACTAAATTTTAATTCTCTCTTTAAGTAAATATTAATTTAAAGATGAATTAATTTTAATAAAAAACACATGAGTTTTTTAGCTCATGTGTTTTATTTTATATGATTATAGATTATTTTCTATATTTCTATATTTATTGTATCTTTCATTTAATAAGGTATCTAAATCAGTACCCTTCATTTCACCTAAGGCTTCTAAAATTGTCTTTTTAATGTTTTGAGCCATTTTAATTGGATTTTTATGTGCTCCTCCCCTAGGTTCTTTTATTATTTTATCTATTATATTAAAGCTTTTTAAATCCTGAGCAGTTATTTTCATTACACTAGCAGCTTCCTCAGCTCTAGAAGAATCTTTCCACAATATAGATGCAAAGCCCTCTGGAGATAATACAGAATAAATAGAGTGTTCTAGCATAAATACTTTATCTGCAACAGCTAAGGCTAAAGCACCTCCACTTCCACCTTCTCCAATAACTATTGATATTACAGGAACCTTTAATCCCATAAGTTCAACTAAGTTTTGAGCTATAGCTTGCCCTTGTCCTCTCTCTTCTGCACCTATGCCACAAAAAGCTCCTGGAGTATCTACAAAGCAAATAACAGGCCTTTTAAATTTTTCTGCTTGTTTCATAAGTCTTAATGCTTTTCTATATCCTTCTGGGTGAGGCATACCAAAGTTTCTTTTTATATTTTCCTTTGTATTTTCACCCTTGCATATGCCTATAACAGTAAAACTTAGATTATTTAAAAGAGCTATTCCTCCAATTATTGCTTTATCATCTCCAAAGTTTCTATCCCCATGTAATTCTATAAATTCATCAAATATTTCATTTATATAAAATTTTGCATTAGGACGATTAGGATCTCTAGCTATTTTTACTTTATTCCATGCATCTGCTGTTCTTATTAGTTCTCTACTCATAATCCACCTCATGCATTCTTAAAAGAGAAGTTATTACTTGTTTTAAATCTTTTCTTTGTACTATCTTATCTATAAATCCTTTTTCCAATAAAAATTCTGCAGTTTGGAAATCATCAGGTAACTTTTCATTAATAGTTCCTTCTATTACTCTTCTACCTGCAAAACCAACTAAACATCCTGGCTCGCTTAATATGATATCGCCTTCCATGGCAAAGCTAGCAGTTACCCCACCAGTAGTAGGATTTGTTAATACTGTAATATATAATAAGTTCTCTCTACCATGTCTATAAATTGCCCCACTAACCTTTGCCATTTGCATAAGAGAATATATTCCCTCTTGCATTCTTGCTCCACCAGAGCAAGTAAATATTATTAAAGGAAGTCTATTTTTAGTTGCATATTCAATGGCTCTAGTAATCTTTTCACCAACAGCCGTTCCCATACTTCCCATCATAAAATTAGAATCCATTACACAAAGAACTACTTTTCTCTGAGCAATATAAGCTTCTCCTGTTACAACCCCTTCAATAACATGACTTTTCTTTTGATATCCTTTAATCTTCTCTTCATATCCATTAAAATCTAAGGGATTTCTTCCAACCATTTTTTTGTCAAACTCAACAAAAGTATTTTCATCTGTTAAATATTTAATTCTTTCATATGCTCCTAATTTAAAATGATGACCACAATTAGGACACACATTAAAATTTTCTCTTAAATCTTCAGTATATAAGATTTTTGCACACTTTTCACACTTGCTCCACATACCAGAGGGTATATTTGGTTTTTCATCTTCATTTAATTCAGTATCATTTAATTCAACTGAACTAACAGTTATATACTTTCTTTTATTTAATAAATTCTTAATCATACTTATTCACCAACTTTTCAGATAAAAATGAAGTATTATAAGTACCATTTTTAAAATCTTCATGATCCAATATTAAAAAGTGATAGTCTATGTTAGTTGTTATACCATCAATAGCAAATTCATCTAAAGCCCTTTTCATTTTAGAAATTGCCTCTTCTCTATCTTTACCATGAACTATTAGCTTACCAATCATTGAATCATAACAATGGGGTATCTTATATCCAGAATAAATTGCTGTATCTAAACGAACTCCAAATCCTCCTGGGAAATTAATTTCCTTTATTAAACCAGGGCATGGCATAAAGTTTTTGCTTGGATCTTCAGCATTTATTCTGCATTCTATGGAATGACCATTTATCTTTAAATCATCTTGAGTTATTTCTAACTCCTTACCAAATGCAACTTTTATTTGTTCCTTAACAAGATCAACACCTGTTATCATTTCAGTTATAGGATGTTCAACTTGTATTCTTGTGTTCATTTCCATAAAATAAAATTCACCATTTTTATCTAATAAAAATTCAATTGTTCCAACATTGCTATAGTTTACAGCTTTAGCTGCTTTAACTGCAATCTTACCAAGTTTATCCCTTTGTTCATCACTTAAAATTGATGAAGGAGCTTCTTCTAAAACTTTTTGATTTTTTCTTTGAGCTGAACAATCTCGCTCAAAAAGGTGAAGGGCATTTCCATGCTTATCGCATAATAATTGTACTTCTATATGTTTAGGATTTTCAACAAATCTCTCAATGTAAATTTTATCATCACCAAAATTTGCTTGAGCCTCTGATTTAGCTGTGTTGTAATTTGAAATAAAATCTTCTTCTTTATAAACTATTCTTATTCCTTTTCCACCGCCACCTGAGGATGCCTTTACTATTACAGGGAATCCTATTTTTTTAGCTATCTTTAAAGCAAACTCTGGACTTTCAATTTCACCTTCATATCCAGGTACAACAGGAACATCAGCCTTTTTCATTATTTCTCTTGCCATAGCTTTGTTTCCCATAAGTTCTATAGCTCTCCAATTAGGGCCAATAAACTCAATATTACACTCTTCACACATCTTAGCAAATCTTGGATTCTCAGATAAAAAACCAAATCCAGGATGAATAGCTTCAGCCCCAGTTAGAACACAAGCACTTAATATATTTTGAATATTTAAGTAACTTTCTTTAGAATTCCATGGACCTATACAAACTGCTTCATCAGCTAACTGCACATGTAATGCATCTTTGTCTATTTCAGAATAAACAGCTACAGTAAGAATTCCTAATTCTCTACAAGCACGTATTATTCTAACAGCTATTTCACCTCTATTTGCTATTAATATCTTTTTAAACATAATTAAATCACCTAACCTATTGCAAACATAATTTCTCCAGAACAAGCGATTTTTCCATCTACAGTAGCCGTAGCTTTACCAAATCCAATGCTTCCTCTAAGTTTTATTATTTCAACTTCAAGTCTTAGAGTATCACCTGGTAAAACTTGTTTTTTAAATCTGACTTTATCTATTCCTGCAAAGAAAGGAGTTTTTCCTTTAAACTCTTCTTTATTTAATAGTGCTATAGCACCTGCCTGAGCTAAGGCCTCTACTATTAAAACCCCTGGCATTACTGGATAATCAGGAAAATGTCCTTGAAAAAAAGGTTCGTTTATTGTTACATTCTTATATGCTACAACTTTACTTTCAGTTATCTCTTCTACTTTATCAACAAGTAAAAAAGGATATCTATGAGGAAGTATTTCTTTAATCTCATTTATATTCATCATAATTATGCTCTCCTAACTTTAAATAAGGGTTGACCATATTCAACCATATTTCCATTTTGAACTAATATATCAACAATTTCTCCAGATACTTCACTTTCAATTTCATTCATAAGTTTCATTGCTTCAACTATACATAAAACATCTCCTGAAGAAATTTTGCTTCCTATAGAAACATAACTCTTTTCTCCAACTCCAGGTGATTCATAGAATGTACCTACCATAGGTGAAGTAACTAAGTATAAGTCTTCATCTTGAATTATCTCTTCTTTAGGCTGTGATTTGACTTCCTCAACCTTTGAAATTGATTCATTTTTTTCTTCTGATATATCAGTTTTTTCTGTTTCTTCTAGATTTGAAGCTTTCTTTTCTTCTAATAAATTTCTAGTTAGAGATTTATCCATCTTTATATATGAATTATCTACTTTAACCTCAAAATAAGCAATATTAGAAGAATCGATTTTATCTATAAGCTCTTTAATCTCATTAAGATTCATAATTTCAACTCCTAATCCCACTTTTTAAATAATAATGATGCGTTATGACCACCAAAACCTAATGCGTTATTGATTACATAATTTAATTCTAATTCTCTACCTTCATTTACAACATAATCTAAATCACAATCTTCATCAGGAACTTTATATCCTATTGTTGGTGGAATAAATCCTTCTTCTAAAGCTTTAACACATATTACTGATTCTATAGCTCCAGCTGCTCCTAATAAATGACCAGTCATTGATTTTGTTGATGAAACTGGTATATCATAAGCTTTTTCACCAAAGCATCCTTTAATAGCTAAAGTTTCGAATTTATCATTTAAAGGAGTACTTGTTCCATGTGCATTTATATATGAAATTTCATCCTTATTTATTTTTCCTTCTTCTATAGCTGCTTCTATAGCTCTCTTAGCTCCATCACCTTCTGGATCAGGTGAAGTTATATGATATGCATCACAAGTGGCACCATATCCTATAATTTCTCCATAGATTCTAGCACCTCTTTTTTGAGCACTCTCTAAACTTTCTAATATTAATATTCCAGCGCCTTCTCCCATAACGAATCCAGATCTTTCTTTATCGAAAGGTATTGAAGCTCTTTTAGGATCATTATTAGTATTTAATGCCTTAAGATTAGTAAATCCTGCAATGGCAGCTCTAGTTATAGAAGCTTCTGATCCACCTGATATAACTATATCTGAATATCCATGTTTTATACTTCTATAAGCTGCCCCTATAGAGCTTACCCCTGTAGCGCAGGCAGTAACTAGTGATTCACATACTCCTTTTGCCCCATACTTAATAGCAATATTTCCAGCAACTAAGTTTATTATTCCTGATGGAATTGCAAAAGGTGAAACTCTATTTGGTCCTTTAGTTAATAAAACATCAAATTGTGCTTCTAAGGTACCATATCCACCTATTCCTGAACCAACTATAACACCTACTCTATTTGGATCTACATTTTCATCCTTTAAGTCTAATTTAGCATCCTTCATTGCCTCTTCTGTAGCTGCAAGAGCAAAATGAGTAAATCTATCTAAACGCTTAGCTTCCTTTTTATCTATAAAATCCTCTGCTTTAAAGTTTTTAACTTCTCCTGCAATTTTAACTTTATAATCACTAGCATCAAATAAAGTTATTTCATCAATTCCACAAACACCTTTTTTAGCATTGGTCCAAAACTCCTTTACATTGTTTCCAATTGGTGTAATTGCTCCCAATCCCGTTATAACAACTCTGTTTTCCATAATAATTACTCCTCCTACATTACCATTCCGCCATCTACATTTATGACTTGACCTGTTATATAATTTGCTGCATCTGATGCTAAGAATCCTACTAAGTTAGCAACGTCTTCAGGGTCTCCTAATCTTTTTAAAGGAATATTTTTAGAAGCTTCCTCTTTAACTTTTTCAGATAAAGAAGCTGTCATATCAGTATTTATAAATCCAGGTGCTACAGCATTTACAGTTATTCCTCTACTTCCTAATTCTTTAGCTAAAGATTTAGTTAATCCTATAACACCAGCCTTTGATGCTGCATAATTTACTTGACCAGCATTCCCAGCTATACCTACAACAGAAGTCATGTTTATAATTTTACCAAACCTTTGTTTCAACATTATGGCAGAAGCATGCTTTGCACAATTAAATGTACCTTTTAAGTTTACATCTATTACATTATCAAAGTCTTCTTCCTTCATTCTCATAATTAAAGTATCCTTTGTTATGCCTGCATTATTTACAAGTATATCTATTTTCCCAAATACTTCCTTACATTTATCCATAAGATTTTTAGAATCTTCAAAATTACTTATATCACATTTTACAGTAAGAACTTTTACCCCTTTTCCTTCTAAAATGGCTTTTAATTCTTCTGCCTCTTTATCAGAATTTCTATAATTTATAACAATATTAGCTCCATGATCTGCTAATTTTAAAGCGATTGCTCTTCCAATTCCTCTTGTTCCACCAGTTACTATTGCTACTTTATCTTTTAACATAGGTTAAAGTACCTCCATCTCTCTTAATTTTGATAATGTTTTTTCTAAAGATTTTAAATCCTCTACATTAAGCACTGTAACATTTTTATTTATTTTTTTAACAAATCCACTTAAAGCTTTACCAGGACCTATTTCAATAAAAGTATCTACACCACTTTCAATCATTTTTTCTATATCATTTATAAATAAAACAGGCTTTTTAACTTGAGAAGTTAAAAGGTCTATTATATTATCATCTTCTAAATAGGCTTCTCCCTTAACATTAGACATAACAATTCCATTTAATTTATTTATTGAAATTTTATTTAACTCATCCTCTAATTTCTCAGCTGCTGGCTGTAACATTGAACAGTGAAATGGAGCTGATACAGGTAATTTTATAGCTCTTCCACCAACTTCTTTTATAAATTCCATAGCTTTTTCTAAAGCTACTAATTCTCCAGAAATAACAATTTGGCCAGGTGAATTATAATTTGCACCCTCAACTATTCCATATGGAGAACTTTTTTCTATTATTTCATCAACTTGTTCTGGAGTCATTCTTAAAACTGCAACCATTCCACCAATACCTTCTGCCACAGCTTCTTGCATGAATTTACCTCTTTTTTTAACTAGTTTAACTCCATCTTCAAAATTAATGGCACCACTATGAATAAGTGCAGAATATTCTCCTAAGCTTAATCCACAACTTATATGAGATTTAACTCCTAATTTATCTAGTGCTGTAAGTATAGCCATGTTTGTAGTTATTATTGCAGGCTGAGTAAATTCAGTTTTATTTAATAATCCCTCAGGATCATTAAAACAAAGTTCTTCCATATCTATGCCTAAGGCTTCACTACTTCTTTTAAATACTTCTTTACTTTCTTCAAAGTTATCAAAGAATTCTTTGCCCATTCCTACATATTGGGCTCCTTGCCCTGCAAATAAAAATCCTAGTTTAGCCATTAAAATACCTCCCAAAATTTAACGGATTAAAAATAAATATATCTATAATTATATTCTCATTTAGTATTATTTTCTAGATTTTTGTTTTTTCAAGAATTATAACTTAATTAAAGCAGCTCCCCAAGTAAGGCCTCCACCAAAGCCAACCATTATTATGTTGTCTCCTTTTTTCAAATTTCCTTCATCAATTGATTCACAAAGGGCTATTGGAATGCTTGCCCCTGATGTATTTCCATAATTCTGTAAATTTGTTATGAACTTTTCTCTTGGTATTCCTAATCTTTTAACTACGTAATCTATAATTCTTAAATTTGCTTGATGAGGAATTATAGCATCTATATCTTCTATTTTTATGTTTTCTTTTTCTAAAATCTCTACTATACTTTCTTCCATTACTTTTGTTGCAAACTTAAATATCTCTCTTCCATTCATGTTTATGTAATTTTCAGAAACTTCTCTTCCATCTTTAAATGGACTATTTAGAGGTAACCCCTGAATAACAAGGGAATCTCCCTTAGAACCATCAGATTTTACATTTACACATTTTATTCCACAATCTTCTTCTGTGCTTGTAAGAACAGTAGCCCCTGCCCCATCTCCAAAAAGAACACAACTTCCTCTATCTTTCCAGTTAAGTGCTTTTGATAAAGTTTCTGCACCTATTATTAAGGCATTATTAGCTTCACCTGATCTTATTAAAGATCTTCCTAATTTAAGTGCATATATAAATCCAGTACAAGCTGCATTTATATCAAAGGCCCATGCATTTTTAGCTCCTAACTTATCTTGAACAATACAAGCTGTAGATGGAGTAAAATTATCTGGAGTTACAGTAGCTACTATTATTAAATCTATTTCTTCAGCACTTAATCTTGCTTGACTTAAGGCTTTTTTACTAGCTTCTACTGCCAAATCTGAAGTATTTTCATCTAATGAAATATATCTTCTTTCTATTCCAGTTCTAGTTCTAATCCATTCATCGCTAGTCTCTAAAAATTCTTGTAATCTTTCATTTTCTACTAAATTTTTAGGTGTATATAAGCCAAAGCCTATCATTTTAGCATTTTTCATATTAATTCTCCTTTGATTTCATAAGTTCTAGTTTCTTTTGAAAGAACTTATCTAACTTATCTAAAGAACTTATTAAAACCTCCTCTTCACTAACGCCTAGTTCCTCTAAAACATGATCTATCATTTCTTCATGAAATTTTTCATGTACTTTATAAGCTAGAGTTCCTTTCTCTGTAAGTTCTATCATAACAACTCTTCTATCTTCTTCTATTCTTCTTCTATTTACATATCCTTTTTTTATTAATTTGTTTATAGCAGTTGTTAAAGTACCTACTGTTATTTTTAAATCCAATGCCACCTCTGACATTGTTCTTGCTTTCTCTATCCCTATGGCCTCTATAGTATGCATTTCTGTTATAGATAAATCATTAAAGGGTGCACTTTTTAATGCAAACTCCTCTATCCTCAAAATATTATTGAATAATTTCACTAAAATATTATTTAATACTAATTCACTTTCCTTCATCCTAAAATCGCTCCCTTACTTCAAAATCATTAGATATAAAATTCAAATATTTTGAATATCAAACCAAATATTTTGATATTCAAAATATACTATACTAAATAAAAATTGTCAACTATTATAAATTTATCTTAAAATAAACCCCATAGATAATACTATGGGGTTTATTTATTTTAAACATCCTCTGGATTAAATGATATTAATAAACTTTCTCTCTTGCTTCCTAAATATCTATATTTTACATTTGCTTTATCAAACATAAATTTAGAGGCCTTAACAATGTCAGTATCCTTATATTTATCTGAAAGGTATATTACTTCAGTTATCCCAGCTTGAATTATTGCTTTTGCACATTCATTACAAGGGAACAAAGTAGCATATACTCTACAGTTTTTAACATTCTTACCTGTACTATTTAAAATAGCATTAAGTTCAGCATGACATGCATATGGATATTTTGTTTCTAAAAAATCTCCCTTATTTCCCCAAGGCAGATCATCATCTGAACATCCTTTAGGAAAACCATTGTATCCAATACCTACTATTTTATTATCATTATCAACTATACAAGCTCCAACTTGAGTGTTTGGATCTTTACTTCTTTTAGCACTAATTAATGCAACTCCCATAAAATATTCAT
Organism: Clostridium sp. 16K-1-R1; assembly: GCF_023921145.1. Taxonomy (NCBI): domain Bacteria; kingdom Bacillati; phylum Bacillota; class Clostridia; order Eubacteriales; family Clostridiaceae; genus Clostridium; species Clostridium sp. 16K-1-R1. Next base: position 1,522,659 of record NZ_CP046515.1, on the reverse strand, counting down.
CCCATGAAATATAATCTTCTCTTTTGCTAATCATATTAACCTCCTAAATAGAAACTTAACACTTATTTTAAAGTTTTTTTATTTTTTTTCAAGGGTTTTAAAAAATTTCATTGTTATTTTCTCTTAAATTTATTGCTTTTTTAGGACATTTAGATACACATATCCCACAAGATGTACATTTTTCATAATCAATTATTGCAAGGTTATTTTCAACCCTTATGGCTTCGCTTGGACAATTCTTTTCACATAGCTTACATCCTATGCAACCTACGGAGCAATTTTGATTTACAATTTTTCCACTATCATTAGAATTGCAACTAACAATTACCTTTTGATTTTCCTTTATTATATCTATAAGATTTTGTGGACATGCACTTACACAAGCTTTACATGCTACGCATTTTGAAGAATCAACTTTTGCTATACCATCTATAATACTTATTGCTCCAAATTTACATGCTTCTTTACAACTTCCTAATCCAAAGCATCCAAAGCTACATCCTTCACTTTTATTATTTTTTAAAAATTCTTTAGCCTCTATGCAATTTTTATTTTCTGGAATATTTAATTGAATCTTTTTATTTTTACAATCCCCCATACATTTTACAAAAGCAACTTTCTTTTCAACAGTTTTAACCTTTGCTCCTAATATTTCACCAATCTGCTTAGCTACATTTTGGCCACCTACTCCGCATAGACTCATATCAGCTCCTTCATAAACTAAAGCATTAGCATAAGCATCACACCCTGGATAGCCACATCCTCCACAGTTAGCTCCTGGCAAAATATCTCTTATTTTAGTAACTCTCCCATCTACTTTCACTTCAAACTTTTTAGATGCAAATCCTAAAAGAATCCCAAATAAAAAACCTAATACACCTAAAACTAAAATAGAATAAAATATACTTGAAAAGTCCATTTAATCGCCTCCTTATCTATATAAGTCCTTGGAATCCTAAAAAGGCAATAGACATAAGTGCTGCTGTAAAAAGAGTTATTGGTAATCCTCTAAAATATGGATGTATTTCTTCATTGTCATCTATTTTTTCTCTTAAAAATGACATTAATACTATAGCAAGCATAAATCCTCCAGCAGCCCCTAAAGCATGTACTATTGATTGAATAAGATTATATCCTTCTTCCACATTAGTAACAGCCATTCCTAAAACAGCGCAGTTTGTAGTTATTAAGGGTAAAAATATACCTAAGGCTTTATATAAACTAGGACTATATTTTTTAACAACCATCTCCACAAATTGAACTAAGGAAGCTATAGCAAGAACAAAAACTATTGTTTTTAAATAAGTTATATTAAATTTATCTAAAACAAGATTATAAACAAGCCAAGAAATTATACTAGCTAATACCATTACAAAGGTAACTGCAAGTCCCATTCCTACTGCAGCATCCTTCTTTTTTGAAACTCCTATAAATGAACATATTCCTAAAAATTGTGATAAAACAAAGTTATTAACAAGCATAGCTCCAATAAAAATCAGAAATAATTCCATAAACTTCACCTCTAATCCCTATATTTTATTAAGAATTTTTACCGCATCCAGAACACGTGCTACAATTATGTTCTAAACATTTAGCCTTTGTCCCTTCCTTTTCAGCTTTCTTTATATTTCTATAATTTAAGAAAGTCATTAATGCTCCTAAGGTTAAAAATGCACCTGGAGCTAATATCATAATAGTAGCTGGCTTAAATCCCTCTGGCATAATGCTCTTTCCTAAAAATGTTCCAGCACCTAATATTTCTCTAAAAGTTCCTATAGAAAATAACGCTATAGTAAATCCAATTCCCATTCCAATGGCATCAAAAATAGATGGTAGAATTTTGTTATTTGAAGCATAAGCCTCAGCTCTCCCTAATATAACGCAGTTAACCACTATAAGAGGTATAAAAATTCCTAAGGATTTATATAATGATTGAACATAAGCATTCATTAACATATCAACCACAGTAACAAAGGATGCAATTATAACTATATATGCAGGAATTCTTATTTTATTTGGTATAAACTTTCTTAAGGCTGAAATTATCATATTAGAAAAAATTAAAACCACTGTAGAAGCTATTCCCATGCCCACGGCATTTTCAACACTTGAAGTAACTGCTAGGGTTGGACACATAGCTAATACTTGAACAAATATAGGATTTTCAGTAACTATACCATTTTTTAATCTTTCAAATAAAACTTTCAAAAATATCCCTCCCTAATTTAACTAAGATTATTATTATAGAAATTAATCACATTAGTAATTCCTTTTATAATAGCCATTGAGCTCTTAGTTGCTCCACTTATTGAATCAACATTAACAACTTCACCATAAACACTTAAATCAATTTCATTTGTGTTTTCTTTAACTGAAAGTTTATCTAGGGAAGATACTCCTATAAAAGAATTTAAAAAGTTTTCATCTTCTATTAAATCTCCTAGTCCAGCAGTTTCTTTATGATCTATTATTTGTACCCCTGTAATTATTCCACCTGTTGAAATTCCAAGGGCAAATTTAATCGGTTTCTCTTCATACATACCAACTTCACTAGCTTCTATGGCATAACCAATCTCTTTTTCTCCATTAGATACTATAGAAACCTTATCTATTCCCTCTTCTAATTCAATAGTTAATTCCGTTATATCTCCTTCTAGATTAATCTTTGATAAATTTAAGATCTTTTCCTTTGATAGATCTTCACCTAAAACATTTTCTTTATAAAAACTAATTGCATCATTTATTCCACTTGAAACGGCATTTGATGATATAGTTGCTCCTGTTATTCCTTGAATTTCCCCCTGAGAACTTGGTGAGGTTTTAACTATTTTTATATTATCTTCAATGGTTAAACCTTTAAACTTTTCAGAAAAAGAACTCTCTTCAACCTTAGCTCCTAAACCTGGAGTCTCTGCTTGGGATAATACTTTAACTCCACTAATTTCTCTATTCTTATCAATAGCTACTACCATATCTATTGGCCCATTAAATCCCTTTGGAGAAACCTTTATAATATATCCTTCATTTTCAGAACCATTTTTAGCTTGGAACACTTCTGATATAGTTGAATCTTCATTCTTTTCAAAAGCAAAATCTTCTAATTTATTTGCTTTAGGCAATATTTCCTTTAAATCATCTGCACTTAACTTTGCATTTTGAGCAATAACTTCTTTTGTAAATTCATTTGCAAAACCTAAGAATACTCCTGCAAAAGAGGTTATTAAACAAAGTATAATGCCTAATTTTAGATTTTCTTTCATGATATTTTCCCTCCCATAAATAAATAATTTAAAAATCTAAAATCCTTAGTACACTACTTTAAAATTACTAGTTAATTGTGATTTTAATAAATCAATATTTCATTAGCATTATTCTTTTTAGGCTATATTAAAAGGTAGTGTTTTAACTCTTAAAATATTACAAAAAATAAAAAAAACATAAGACTAGATTTGTTTAGCCTTATGTTTCTTAAAAATATAAATTTTTGCTTCTAATAAATATATCTTTTTTCTATGCTTGAATCTGATATTATAGGTGAAATATCAACTTTTAAAACTGAATCTTTAGAGCAGTTTTCCATAGAAATAATAGTTATATTCATATTTACTTTTCCTAATATTTTTACAGGTACATTGTTATTAAATATTACACTTCTCTCTTTAAATCTTCTATAAATCATTCTAAATATATCATAGAAAACATTATTTTTAATTTCTCTGCTTATGCCTAAGCCATGAACATTACCACATTCAATTATTCCTATTTCCATATCCTTATCTGCCTTAAAAAGACAACCATATCCTACAGTTTGTCCCTTTGAAACTTTATAGGTATTTACTGGTTTTGCATAGTATTCATAAGTCTTTTTAATTCCTTTATTAAAGCCTATATATCCATAAAGCACATTACCGGCTCTTGCCCCTGTAGTAAAATCACATGCTTTTCTTAATTGATCATTTACAATAGCACTTGACGCCATGCAGTGTATTATTCTTACTTTATCTTTATACTTTTCAACTGTAGATTTAAATAATTCTATTTGTTTTAAAGTATAATTAACATCCTTAGCATTATGTAAATGAGTATAGATACCATCTATTTCAAGGTTAGGAAATTCATTTTTAACTCTTTCTATAAATGAATCTAACTTGTTAGGCTTTATGCCCATTCTGTTCATACCTGTATCTACATATATATGTACTCTTTTCTTTGTTTCCTTATCTAATTCATTTAATATTTCCTCATTATCTAAAGTTAATATTAAATTATCTCTTTCATCTTTAAAATCATCTTTTGTACATAAAGGTGATAAGATAAGTATATCCTTATTAATATTATCTAAGCATAAGCTTTCATCAATATTACCTACTGCTATTATGTCAGCCTTATCTTCTATAAATTCAGCAATTTTTTTACTGCCTAATCCATATGCATCTCCCTTTATAACTGCAATTAGCTTTTTATTTTGTATTAAATCTCTTATTACATTTATATTATTCTCTATATTTTTTAAATTTACATCGCACCAAAAATAATTACTCATTTTAAAATCCTCTTTCTACATTGAAATTACATTTTATATGATAACATTTTTTTATGAATATATAAATTACTAATTTATACCTAAATAAAAAAATCCCTTTACTCTTTAAAGCAAAGGGAAAAATTAATGCCTACGTAAGCCTTTTTAAAGACTCAAAAATAGTATATTCCTAATAATAATTATTTATTCTCTTTATTTTCTTTTAAAATATCAGCAATAGCTGCTATACTTCCTAAAGAGGAAACTGCTTCATTAGGTAAAATAAGCTTATTAGCTGGATTTGCTGCCATTTCTTTTAATGCTTCAACTTGTTTTAAAGCAATTACTACTTCGTTAGTTCCAGATTCAATTATTGAAGTATTTATTCTTTCAATAGCTGCAGCTTCTGCCTTTGAAACCTCTTCAATAGCTCTAGCCTTACCTTCAGCTTCAAGTAATTGAGATTCTTTTAAACCTTCAGCATGTCTTATATTAGCTTCTTTTTCAGCCTCAGCTCTTAAAATTTTAGCTTGCTTTTCAGCTTCTGCTCTTGCTATTTCACTTTGTTTTAAACCTTCAGCTTGTAATATAGTAGCTCTCTTATCTCTTTCTGCCTTCATTTGTTTTTCCATGGCATCTTGAATTTCAGCTGGAGGAATTATATTTTTAATTTCTACAGAAAGTATCTTTATACCATAAGCATCTGTTATAGAATCTATTATTGTTAAAAGCTCTAAGTTTATTTTATCTCTACCTGATAAAACTTCATCTAAAGACATATTACCTACTATGTTTCTCATGTTTGTTATTGTTGAGTAAACTATACCTGATTTAAAATCTTCTATATTATAAACAGCATCTTTAGCATTTAATACTTTATAGAATATAACATTATCAATTTCAATTTTTACGTTATCCTTTGTTATTACATATTGTGGAGGTATATCTAGAATTTGTTGCTTTGTTGAAATTTTCTTTCTTACAAAGTCAGCGAAAGGAATAACTAAATGCCAACCTGGCTCTAAAATTTTACTAAATTGTCCAAAACGTTCTAACACATAAACATATCCTGTATTTACAACCTTGATTGATGAAATTGCTGCAAATACCACTATTAATAATAAGATTATAATAATTACAGTAGCTACCATGAGTAACCCCTCCTAGTTTTTATTTTTTTATTAGAATTTTATTTCCTTCTATTCCTATGATCTCGACTTCTGTACCTTTCTTTAATGGTCCACTAACACTTTTAAATGTCCAATAAATCCCCTCAAATTTAATCAATGATGAATCTTCTACATTTTCATCTAATATAATTTTTCTTCCTATATAGGATTGTTCCATGGTTTTTGTTCCTATATTATCTACTTTTATCTTTCTTTTAATTTTAGGATAAACATAGAAGAAAAATAAAATTGTTATTATGGAGAATAGTATGAATTGTAATATTACATTCACATCTAGAAATGCTAATACTAAACCACCTAAAGCCCCAAAGGAAAATCCAACAAATAGAACATCAGAACTTAAATAGTCTATTATTATTCCAGCTAGAATAACTACTACCCAAAGCCATAACATAGTTTGCCCCCTCCTTTTTTTTATTAATTTTAACTTTTTATTAATATTTACTTTATTATACAGTTTATACATTATTATTTCAAGTACTATTTTAAACTTTTTTAAATAATATTTTTAAACTCAATAAGAGTTAATTAATACTGTTTATCTCCAGTTGATTTTCTTATAAATTCACATTAATATTTAATATATAGTTTTGTTTAGTAAAAGTTACTACTATAAGAAAATATTATTTAAAAATCTAGTTTTACTTAAAGGATAAACTTTTATTACTATAGAAATACTAAAAATAAAAATATACTGGAGATGATGCTATGGATTTCATAAAAATAGGTGCAGCTTCACCTAAATTAAAAATAAGCGATACAAAATATAATATTAAAGAAATAGAAACTATGATTTTAAATGCTATAGAAGAAGAAGTTAAGGTTTTAGTTTTTCCTGAGCTAAGTATATCAGCATACTCTTGTGGTGATTTATTTACCAACGAAAAGTTAATTGAAAATTGTAATTTAGCAATAAAAAATCTAGTTGAATTTTCTAAAGGCAAAGATATTTTAATGGCTGTTGGTGCTCCTTTTTTATATAGATATTCCTTATATAATTGCGCATATGTAATATTAAATGGAAAAGTTTTAGGTATAGTGCCAAAAAGCTATATACCAAACTACTCTGAGTTTTATGAAAAAAGATGGTTTACAGAAGGTTTTAATATAAAAGGATTAAATGTTGATTTAGATTTTCAAAAGGAAGTACCTTTTGGAACTGATTTAATATTCTCATTTAAAAATTTAAAAGTAGGTTTTGAAATTTGTGAAGATCTTTGGGTTACTATACCACCTAGCTCTAATTTAGCTTTAATGGGTGCTAACCTTATTTGTAATCTTTCAGCTTCTAATGAACTTGTATCAAAAAGTTCTTATAGAAAATCATTAGTTCAAAACCAAAGTGCTAGAACAATGTGTTCTTATATTTATTCTTCAGCAGGAGTTCATGAATCAACTACAGATTTATTATTTAGTGGTCACATGATAATAGCTGAAAATGGAACTATTATAAAAGAAAATAATAGATTCAAAAGAGAAAATGATTTATTAACTGGTATAGTTGATTTATTTAAATTAGACGCAGAAAGAATAAAAAATATAAGTTTTAGAAATTCAACTTTTAATGAAAATAATGAACCTAGATTTATTCCTTTTAATTTAGAAAATACAGAGATTAAAAACTTTGATAGAGAAATAGATAAACATCCTTTCTTACCAAAATCTCAGTATGCTATGGAAGCACGTTGTGAAGAAATATTAAACATACAAGCTGCTGCCCTTGCTAAAAGATTAGAGCATACAAACCTTAAGAAAGCAGTAATTGGTATTTCAGGAGGATTGGATTCTACTCTTGCCCTATTAGTTGTGGTAAAAACCTTTGATATGCTAAATATACCAAGAGAAAATATAATAACTATAACTATGCCTGGTTTTGGAACTACAGATAGAACATATAACAATGCAGTAACTTTATGCAAAGAACTTCACTGTGATTTTAGAGAAATAAATATAGTAAATGCTGCTCTTCAACATTTTGAAGATATAGGCCATGATAAAGATATTCATGATGTAACATATGAAAATGTTCAAGCGAGAGAAAGAACTCAAATACTTATGGATTTAGCTAATAAGGAAGGTGGATTATTAATAGGTACTGGAGATCTTTCTGAACTAGCTTTAGGATGGTGTACTTATAATGGAGATCATATGTCAATGTACTCAGTAAACTGCTCTATTCCTAAAACTTTAGTTAGATTCTTAGTTAATTATTTTGCTAATCATGAAATTTCAAATGATGCTAAGGAAGCTTTATTAGATATTTTAGATACTCCTGTAAGTCCAGAATTATTACCAAAGGATAAAGAAGGTAAAATAGCTCAGAAAACAGAAGACATTGTTGGCCCTTATGAACTTCATGATTTCTTCTTATATCATTTTATAAAGCATGGATCAAGTCCTGAAAGAATACTATTCTTAGCTAAGGAAGCATTTAAAAATGATTATAATGAAGAAACTCTAAAAAAATGGCTAGATAAGTTTATAAGAAGATTCTTTACTCAACAATTTAAGCGTTCTGCTCTTCCAGATGGACCAAAGGTTGGTTCTATATCACTTTCTCCTAGAGGTGATTGGAGAATGCCTTCAGATGCTGTATATAATGACTTTTTAATTTAGTAATATTAAAAAGCTTAAAATATGAACTATAAACATTTTCTTCACATTATTTTTAATTAATAAAAAATAATTTTAGACTCTGTTTATAGTTCTTTTTTGCTTATTTATAACTATCATTTAAAATTTAATTTTTAAATAAGGGTAAAACTCCTAAATAGATTAATTTTACTATTTTTGATTCTTTTTTATATAATAAAATCTTATTTTGTAAAAAAAATAAGAACATTGACATAGTTTTGCCAAAAATATATTGTAAAATTTTATATATATAATGTATAATTAGAATTTAGACAGATACTTATTTATTTTATCGAAATATGTTTGATAAAAATTATTGAAAAAGGAGGAGCTATAAAGCTATGAGTAAATATGATAAAAAACTTAAAAAAGCGTTAGCTCAATATGAAAATGGGAATTATGAAGAAGCATTAGATATATGTGAAAAAGTTCTTGATAAGGACTACAATAATGAGGAAGCTCTTACACTAGAAAGTAGAGCACTTGAAAAGCTTAACAGAATAAGCGATGCTATTGTTTCTTGGAAAATAAATGCTGAGTATAATAACAATGAGGAAGCTAGAACAAAACTTGATAAATTTAATAATTTAGATGAAAAAAAACTAGCAATGAGTACTATATTCAGTGAAACTATGAAGGATGAAATTAAGGCTAGACTTCAAGAAGAAGCTCAAAAAGAATATGCTAAGCAATTAGAAAAGAGAGATTCTGAAATTAAGCCATTACCTAAAGACACTGAAAAAGAGAAAGAAAACAAAAAGGTTGAACAAGCTCCAGTTATTAAGATAAATAAAGAAAAACCTAGAGAAGATGTTAAGATTGATGATATAAAACCATTAGATCATAAAGCTAAAGAAACTTCAAAGACTGAAAGTAATCATCTTGATAATGTGACAAAGGTAGATTTCCATAAAAAAGATGAAATTAAAAAATCTAAAGATAAACCTAAGGATGATAATGAACCTAAAGTTATTAGTACTCCTAATTTTAAAAACGAGAAATCTAACGCTAAAAAATCTAACAAAAAGAAACCAGTTAAGTATATAGCTGTAGCTGTTTCAGGTGCTATAGTTTTATTACTTGCTTATGGAGTAACAAAAAATATAAAAACTACAGATGCTAGTAAAAATCAAATAACAGCAAGTGAAGAAGCTAATAATAATGCTAACAAGACTGAAAATTCAACTGACAATAAGACAAATGAAGATTCAAAAAAAGAAACAGAAACTAAGACTATTACTGCTGATGAATTAAATAAAGCTATTAGTAATAATGATATAAATTCTCTTTATACACTATTAACTTCTACTCCTAAGGATAAAGTACCTCAAGATGCCTTAGATGCTTATAATAAAGCAGAAAATTTAATGAAAACTGATGGGGTTAAGGATTTATACTTAAAAGGATCAGATTTATTTAAAGAGAAAAAATATGAAGATGCCCTTAAGGACTTTGAAAAAGCATATGCCTTTTCATCTGATTCTTACTTGAGACCTCACTTAATTTATTTCATGGGAACTTCTTATGAAAACTTAGATAAAAATACAGAGGCAATCAAGTATTTCCAAGAATATTTAAAGGATTATAAGGCAAAGCCAGATGCTGAAGATTTTATGTACACACCTCAATGTTTATATAACTTAGCTATTTTATATAATAAAGAAGGTAACAGTGCTGAATCTAAAAAATACGCGCAAGAAATTGAAAATGATTATCCAAACACAATGTTCTACAATGATGTTACTAAAAAAATTATATACGGTAATTAATAAAAAAGCACAAGGAATAATTCCTTGTGCTTTTTTATTATCTATAAATTAAAACTTTATAGATAATTATTTTAAAATCTCTTCTCATACAAATTTTTCAATAAATTTATATAAGTTATAGTGTCTTATATTGCTTCTGAATCTGGGAAAATCATATTTGCAACCTTCTCAAACTCTACTCCAACATATTTTGAACTATGAGAATCAGATCCTAATACCATAGGTATATTATACTTTAAGCATAAATCTAAAAATATTCCTTGAGGATGAACCTCTCCACATTTCGCTCTTCTAAGGCCTGAAGTATTTAAATCAATTTCATAATTTCCTTTTTTCATTTCTTTTAGAATACTCTCTAAAAGCTTAATATTATATTTTTCATTAGGAAAATCTGCTTTATACTTCCTAACTAAAGTTGGATGTCCTATTCTTTTAGGTTTAAAGGCTCCTAGATCGCATTTAATTGACTTTAACATAGTTTCATAGTATAGATCATAAAGCTTGTCCATTCCGCCAATTTTCTCTACTAATTCACCAATCATATCTGATCCATTACCTATTTGATAATACTCTCCTTGAAACTTTACTATATGAACTGAAAGAATTGCATCATCTAAATATTTTCCATACTTATTTAATATAGCTTTAGTCTCTTCTTCATACCCTTCCACATAATCAACCTCTAAGCCTACATTAACTTTAATTTTATCCTTAACCTTTTCTTTTAGCTCAGTTATTCCTTTTATGTACTCCTCTAATCTTTCCATAGGTAAAGCACTGTTTTTTCTTGGTGAAGGGTCTTCCATAGGTAGTGGCATGTGTTCTGTAAAAGTTATTTCTGTAATCCCATTTTTTAATGCAGTATCAATGTACATATCTAGACTATCATTACTACCATGTGGGCAATAAGTACTATGAACATGTCCATCTCTTTTTGTGTTTAAAATCATTTTATCCTCCGTATTATGCTGCTATAAATTTTGTCAAAATCTAAAATCTTAATAAAAAGATTCATTTAGATTTAAAAAATTAAAAACTCTAAGAATAAACTTTATTATAATTTACAATTAGTTTTTAATCCATTTATATTATACCTTATTAAATTAATAAGACAACATACTACCAATATACTGCTATTTTAATTCTAATTCACATATTACTGGATAATGATCCGAAGGATATCCCCTATTTATTTTTCTATCATCAATATTTAAACTTTTTATTTCATATTCCTTTGAGTATAGTATATAATCTATTATTCTCCCATCATATCCCCCTTTAAAATAATGAAAAGTTCCAAGTATGTTATTTTTTATATTATCATAACATACATTAAAGCATGTATTGTTTGTTTCTTCTTCCCTGATTATATTAAAAAGATTATCCTCTAAATAACAATTGAAATCACCCATTATTATATATGGAGTTTTATAAATTTTATAATTTTTCTTCACTTCTTTTAATATTATTTTTATGCCCTCTTCCCTTGCAAGCTCACTTTCATGATCTAAATGAGTGTTATATATATCTATCTTTAATCCGCTTATTTTATCCTTTAACTTAAGCTTAGTACATATTCTAGGAAGACTACTATTAAAATCTTTACTTCCCTTAATATTAGGAGTTTTAGATAACCAAAACTGATTCCACTCTAGTACTTCAAACTTATTTTTTAAAAAGAAAATTGCATTAAATTCATCTTTTCCATTTCCTTCTCGATCTTCTCCAACCCATGAATACTCATCTAATAAATCATCCATATCATCTAACATATGAATAAGTCCCTCTTGAGTACCTATTATATCTGGCAAATGGTCTTTTATTAGCTTTGTAATTCTTAAACATCTTTGACTCCATTCATTATTGTCTTGTGCTTTAAAATCATATTTTAAATTAAATGTCATAACCTTTAAATTTCTCATAATTATTAGCTTAATTAATAAATTAATTAAACCTATCCCCCTTTATCTAAATCTTTTTAAAATAAGCTCTGTTTTAAAAGTTAGGGTTTACTTAAAACAGAGCCTAAAACAATTATAATATTTATATAGATATGTTTTATAGTGACAAATTCTAATTTATATGTACTTATTTTAAATTAAATATAAATTATTAAAATTTCAAATTAGACACTTGCTTAAACATATTTATTTCCTTTTCAGATTCTACAGAATCTAAAGTTTCATTCCAATCTTTATCAAAATTAATCTTAAATAGTTCCACATGAGTCTTATCATTTTTAGGTGCCATTGCTACATATTCTGCACCACAAATTAATTTTTGTTCTAAAACCAGATATTCAATCTTTTTTCCATTTTCATCTCTAAAAGATACTACTTGATTATCATTCATTTTTATTTCCTCCTTTAAATTTTTCTTTCTTATTTATTATTTTATATATTTTTTTATTTATTCTTTTTTAATTTAATATTCATTTACGAGTATATTATATACGATATTAAATGAGTATTATTAATAATTGTTTTAAACTTCATAAAATAAGTAAATAATTATATGTTCTTTTATAAAATAAATTTCTAAAATTTAAAGCTAATAATTATTTATTTAAATTCCTATTTAAAATTAATAATTATTAAAATCTAGACAAAATAAAAACAAACCACCTTAATTAAATACTAAGATGATTTGTTTTTTGTTATTTATATTTTATAGCTATAATTACATTCCATAAAATCTGAATTACTAAAACTATAATTCCTATGATTATAAAATAATAATAAGCTAAAAGATTTTGAAAAAATGTTAGCTTTATAACAAGAATTAATATAATAGCCATAATGCTTGTTATTATAGTTTGAATTTTATAAAAACCACTCTTTTTAGCTTTTATAGAATAAATAAACCATATAAAAAATACTAAAGATATAATTAAAGCTATAATTGATAAAATATTTAAATTTTCAATACTTATGCTATTTGAATATTGATATTTCCTAAAATAAACATGGTGCATTACACCAGCTTTTTTATTAGTTAAATATTGAATAGCAATTACCCCAATCCATAATATGGTTTGAATTATTACTATTATTGGATATAGTATTTTTTTTATTTTATCCATGAACTATTTTGTAGGCTCTCCAGTAATTGATGGATTTCCACCATTACTCCAACCAATCCATCCATCACTGTATATAGATGTATTTTTTAGTCCCATTACATTAGCATAAGTGTAAACCTCAGCTGCACGCCATCCACTACCACACATAAATGCAAGATGATTTTTTAAGTTTATTCCTTGATCTTCCCACATTTTTTCTATTTCATATCCATTTCTCATTGTATTATCTACATTTCTATAATACTCTAAAGATGTTGGACCATTTACTCCTGCGTATCCAAAAACAGCACCTTCTATACGGCCTTTTTTATCATGATAGCTATATCCTGATATTTTACCTATATATTCATCCCAAGTACGGTTATCAACTAAAGTAAAGTCAGATTTTTTAAGGTCTTCTTTAAGATCTGGTATAGTAGTAATTACTTCAGGATCTGCTGGTATAGTAGCACCAAAATCTACTCCTGGAGTTTTAGGATTAACCTTAGTTTCTAATTCATATCCAGCACTAGTCCAAGCTCCATCGCCTCCATTTAATACTCTTACATCTTTAACACCCATGTATTTTAAAACACTAGCTAAACGATAAGCTGCCATTTGCTCAGCACCTGTAAGTATTATTGTATCATCTTTATTAATTCCATAGTCTGAAGCAAATTGAGTTAATGTCTTATCATCTGCAAGCATCCAAGTTGGAGGTGGTTCTATAGTGTCTGTATTTATATGTACACTTGTAGGAACGTGTCCCTTTCCATATGTTTGATTTTCATCTCCCCAGCTTGCCTCAAGTACTTTTATGTTTTTAGCATTTTCAAAAGTTTCTGGTTTATTTCCATCAATAACTTCCTTTAATATTTTAGCAGGAACTATTAAACTATAGTCTTCATATTTCTCTAAAGGAAGATCTTTATCACTAGCCCACTCTTTAATATCATATGAATAAAGATTTTTATATCCTTTTTTTGAAAGATAGTCAGCAACTACCTTTGAATCTTCTCCATTAGCATCATATAATATTATGTTCTTATCTGTAGTTATCCCTTTAGTTTTTAAGGCTTCATCTAATTTATTTTCTTTATCCTTAGCATCAACCTTTATCCAGTTTGCAGAAAAGTCCTCTGCATTTGGAATGTGTCCTCCCCTAGCTTCATCATATAATATCCACCCATTATATGAATCACTTAAACGTGTATCAACAGCTATCCAAGAATTATCTTTTAAATTTTCTTGTACTTCTTTTGTGCTTAAAGATTTAATAGAAGTATTTGTTTCATTACTTTTATTTCCAGAACAGGCCATAAAAGTTACAGTTGTAGATACTGCCATTAAACCTAAAGTTAATTTTTTTAATAAACTCATCTTTTCCTCCTTAGTTTTATTAATTTTCTATTAATTTTAGTACCATTAAAAATAATATCAAATTTATATTATTTAGTAAATAACTATTAAAAATTATTAAATTCACACCAATTTACTAATTTTATTGAATTTATTATTATTTTTTCCATAAAATATATTTATTTTATTATTTTCTCTTTTTTATTAAATATTTTTATGAGTATTTTTAAGTATTTTTTGATTAATTTATTAGATTCAGTAAATTTAAGGAATTAAAGTGCATTTTTCGAAAGATTTTTTAACAAATATGGAGTATCATAAAAATATAAATATTAAATGAGGTGATTTTTTTTATGGAAATTAACAAAAATATAGTCAAATCAATAGCTGAACATCTTTCAGATAGACCTTTTGACTTAGAATATTGGGATGGTGAAATAATTAAGTATGGTGAAGGAGAACCTGAATTCAAGCTTATTATAAAAAATTTCCCAAGTAAAAAAGAACTTTTATCAGATCCTAGTGTAGCTTTAGGTGAAGCCTACATGAAAGGTGATATTGATATAGAAGGAGATCTTCAAAAATTCTTTGAAAGTATTATTCGTAACAAAGATAGCTTTATGAACAAAAATACAGTATTTAGACTTGCTTCTAAAATAAAAGCTCCATCTTTAATAAAATCAAAAAAAGATATAGCACATCACTATGATATAGGTAATGATTTTTATAGTTTATGGTTAGATAAAACAATGAGTTATTCATGTGGATATTTTAAAAATCCAACAGATACACTTTATGATGCCCAGATGAATAAAATACATCACATATTAAAGAAACTTAATTTAAAAGAAGGTCAACATTTATTAGATATAGGTTGTGGTTGGGGTTACTTAATAATAGAAGCTGCTAAACTTTATAAGGTAAAAGCTTTAGGTATAACTCTTAGTGAAGAACAATTTAAGAAAGCTAAAGAAAGAATAAAACAAGAAGGACTTGAAGATTTAGTTGATGTTCAATTAATGGATTATAGAAACTTAGAAAAATCCAACTTAGAGTTTGATAGAATTGTTAGTGTTGGTATGGCAGAACATGTTGGTCACGCTAACTTACCTTTATTCTTCAAAAATGTTGATTCTGTATTAAAAGAAAGTGGATTATTCCTATTACATAACATAACTAACCTTGTAGAGACAGAAGGAAACAAATGGATCACAACATACATATTCCCAGGTGGATACCTTCCAACATTAAGAGAAGAGCTTAATATTGCAGCAGATATTAACTTCCGTACATTAGATGTAGAAAGTTTAAGACTTCATTATATGAAAACATTAGAAGAATGGTGTAAAAACTTCATGAATCATTTAGATGAAGAAAGAGATATGTTTGATGATGAATTCTTAAGAATGTGGCATTTATATCTTGCTACTTGTGCAGCTGCATTCCACTATTGGGATATTGACATACATCAAATTCTATTCTCAAAAGGAATAAACAACACTCTTCCTATGACAAGAAAATATTTATATGAAGACTAATTAATATTAAAGTCTTTTATAAATTAAGTCTTATTATAAGGTTTTAATACAAGACCTTATATATTGTAACATATTAACTTTTTTAGCTATGTTCTCAAAGAATATCTTCTAAAATTATAGGAACAATATATATTGAATTTCTTTTTAGGAGGTATTTAAAATGAATAATAATAAATCAGCCCATGACATAGCTAAACAAATGATTATTGATGGTGAATCCTTCGATAAAATAAAAGAGGTTACTAACTTAAGATTAAAAGAGATAAAAAGAATTCAAAGAGATGAAATAAATCCAAAGTTTTAATTTCAATAATAAAAAATCCAACTTAAATTTAAGTTGGATTTTTTATTACATATTTTCAAACATTGATTTTAGTATTGATGTTGAATTTTTAACTCCCACAGGTATAAATTCTTTATAATCCATGTGAGCCCCATTATTAGCATTATCTGATATTGAACGTATTATTACAAATGGAATTTTATTAAGATATGCAACTTGAGCTATAGCTGCACTTTCCATTTCAACTGCCTTAGCATTAAACTCTTTATCTAATACTTTAACTTTATTACTATCTGCAATAAATTGGTCTCCAGATACTATTCTTCCTACATAAGTTTTAACCTCTGGAACATTTTTTGCAGCCTCTTTTGCTAAGTTTAATAATTTCTCATCAGCTTTAAAATCATAAACATCCATTCTAGGTATTTGTCCGATTTTATCTCCAAAAACAGATGCATCTACATCGTGTTGTACATATGTATCACCTATAACTATATCTCCTGGATATATATCTTTAGATACTCCTCCAGCAACCCCTATATTTATTAAAGATTTAACATTAAATTCACTTGCTAATATTTGAGTACATGAAGCTGCATTAACTTTTCCTACTCCTGATACAACAGCTACAACATGTTGCCCCCATAAGTCTCCATCATAAAAAGTTAAATCATTTCTTTTTACTTCCTTTTGATTTTTCATATCCTTAAGAAGTACTTCTAGTTCTTCATTCATAGCACCTATGATTCCTATAGTATTTTCTTCCTTAGATGCTTCTACATTTTTCTTGCTTTCACATGCAATTAAGCTAAAACTTGTAATTAATATAGCTAATAATACACTTGTTGTCTTTTTTAATATATTCAATTTGCCCCTCCTAAAAGTGTTTATTCGAACTATATATTATCTTTAAATTAAATAGTTCGTTATTCCACAAATAATTATACATAATATTTTTATAATTACAAGTATTTTTTTATATTTTTTAATAAAATCAAATATTAATTAATAGTAAACCAAAAATAGAGAGGAAAGTAATTTAAAAACTCTCCTCTCTGTTTTAAAAACTTATTAACTTTAAAGCTATTACGAATTTTATAATTTTCTTAAAATATTAATTAAATAAAAAACTTACTTAAATTAAAGGTTTTATTAATTATATTAAGTTATCATCTTTTAAAAGCTTATATAATGTTGGGCTTAAATTAAACTCATCCATAAGATTATTAACCTCATTTAAAGACTTTTCTTTCTTAGCCTTAGAAACATTTCCTTTAGTTGCTCTTATTAATATATTTTTAGGTGAATGTGCTATATCTATAAATTCTAAAAGCTGAGTTTTATATCCTGCACACTCTAAAAGATTAGCTCTAACTGAATCAGTCATAAGTGCTGATATTCTTTCTTTAATTATTCCATAGTTAGTAAGTATAGAAAACTTTTCACTTTCTATTTGACTATTAAATTCATGTTGACAACATGGAACTGAGAATATCATTTTACTATTCCACTTTATTGCATTATATAAAGCATAATCTGTTGCTGTATCACAAGCATGTAATGTTATTACCATATCTACTTTATTATTATATTTAAATCCATTTATATCTCCAAGCTCAAAATGTAAATTTTCATAATTATATTTTTTAGCTATTTCATTACATTTTTTTATAACATCAGCCTTTAAATCTAATCCTATCATATTAACTTTTATCTTTTTGATTTCAACAAAATAATAATATAATATAAATGTTAAATATGATTTACCACATCCAAAATCTAATATTGTAAGCTCTTTTTGATCTATCTTTTTTATTTCATCATCTATTATTTCTATAAATCTATTTATTTGCTTGTATTTATCATATTTAGAGTTTATAACCTTTCCTTCTTTAGTAAAAACTCCTAAGTCTATAAGAGGCTCTATAATCATTCCCTCTTCTAATATGTAGTTTTTCTTTCTATTATGTTCCTTCTTTAAAACTTTTAAAACCTCATTATTTTTCTTAATTCCTAAAAATACCTTTCCCTTTTTAGAAACCTTAAGATCGAAAGAACTTTCCTTAGAAAAAGCATTTAATTGCTTGTATTTAGAAATAAATAATTCTTCTACCTTCTCTTTAAGTTCTTTTTTTTCTATATTTTCATGAAAAACTTGTTTTTCAGTATATTTCTCTATTTGATAAAAATCCTTTTTATTTTTTTCTTTAAGCTGAAATACTATTTTTTTATATTCAGTATCCTTATTTAATTTATTACTAATTACTAGTTTTATGATTTCCTCTTCTGTAATCTTATCAATTGCTTTTATTAAATCATCCATTAAAACTCACCTTACAATCTATTATTAAAGTTAAACTTAACATTTTTCTAAAATAAACTCTTATCTCTGATTTTTATTAGTGTCTTTAAGTAAATTTTCTCCTTAAAAATTGACCCATTATAAATATCCATCATAGATTAAAGTTAAAGTAATATTAAACTTAACTTGCTATATAATATAATACATAAGATTTAAATATATATCAAATATGAGCTTATAATTTACATTAGAATATCTTTTATATTTAGAACTCTATTTTCTCCTAATAACTCTTTAGCAATATAACTTAAATTAAAATCCTCTGTAACCAAAGAAAATTCACATTTTTCTTTCAAAGCTACTATAAGTAACAAGTCATTTTTGCTTATCTTTTTTCCATTATAATAATAAAATTCACCTTTTATATGATCAAAATTTATCTCTTTAATAAAATTTTCTGCCATTATATTATCTAATTCAATTCTATAAGGAATTAACTTCATAAAACGCTCTGACATTATTAATTCACCATTAAATAACATTCTTTCTTTTTTTGCTAGTTCCTTAAGTATTTCATCTATAATTATAATTTCATTTTCCTGTAAAATATCATTAAATTCTTCTTTATTCCAAAGTTTTATAATAACATTAGTGTCTAGTATATAATTCCCCAAAATCATCACCTCTAAAAAAAAGCTTAAAGATATTATATAAAAAATATATAGCTAACAAATAAACTTTAATATTAATTTAATGAAAATATTATATTTAAAATAAATGTTTATTTCTAGATATAAAAGCTATTTAAGTCTAAATATATATAAAAATTTAAAATATGACTAATAAAAAGGTTTATAAAAGATTTTATCTCTTATAAACCTAATTAATAATTTCACCATAATTTATTTAGCATCAAGCTTATTTTTTATAACCCATTGATCTAACTCTTCTTCACTTTTTACTTCAAAAATTTCATCAATTATTTTTCCATTTTTCACATAATACATTGAAGGGGTAGAATCAAATTCTGGAAAAACCTTATTTATTTTCTTTCTATTATTTTGAATTTCCTCTTTAGATGTTCCTTCATTATCCAAAACAACTTCATGAATACTTACTTTGTGATTTTCTAAATAAGGAATTAATATCTTCTTTAAATTTATACAATCTTTACAAGTTGACTGAGTAAAAAGTATAATAGATTCTTCTTTTTCAGCAATTGTAATAGCATTATCTAATTTAATCTCTACTATACTCCCTTTAGAAGTATCTCTAAGATAATTTCCTTCTATACAACCAACTAAATTGAGTAATAGTATAAATATAAATACTATCTTTGTTATTTTTCTCATAATTTAACCCTCTCCCTAAAATGTATATCATTATATTCAAGGAGTAATAAAATTATACTTATCCTCCTTGAATAATTATTACTTGATAATATCTACCTTGCTGTTCTAATAGTTATTGATGACTTTTCTGAAATTTTTCCATTTGAATACTTAGCTGCAATCTTAAAATTATAAATTGTATGTCTGTTTAATTTATTAAACATATATGAAGTTTCATCCGCTTCTAACTTAGCTACTTTCTTTCCATCTCTATAGAGTATATATCCTTCTAATCCAGTAGTTGATTCTGGAGTAGTCCATGTTACAGTTACATCTTTTTTATTAACCTGAGAAGCTTTAAAGTCTCTTACTGGACTAACTATTATTTCCTCAGAAACGCTATCTTCTACTATAACCTTGGAAGTAGCAGATTTTCCATTAGGTATTGTAGCAGTGATTAAGGCTTCTCCTTTGCCTATTCCAGTAACTACTCCATTTTCATCTACTTTAGCAATGCTCTCATCACTTGAAGTCCAAGTAATAGTATCATTACTTTCTATAGGATTTAATACAGCTTTTAGTTGCTCTGATTCATTAACATTTAATTTTAACTCTGTCTTTTCTAATGTAATAGATTCAGCACTTACTTTCCCCTCTTTTCCGTAGAATACTAATTCAGCTGCACTTGCATACTTATTATTTGTATCTCCTAAAGTTTTAAGGGCTGTAAATCTTAAATATTGAGCATTAATAGTATTAAATCTTATAGGATTATATCCTCTATTAGCCAAAGCATTACCAGCTTCATTAACTTCTAGGTTCCCTGTTCTTACCTCAGTCCAATTTTCATTATCTAAACTTGTTTCAATCTTATACTCAGTAACATGACCATTTCTACTGTTTTGTCTTGGTAAATAGTCTATTTGATTAAGATCATAAGCTTTATCTAACTTAATTGTTATAGATACTGGTAGTTTATCTGCAGCTTGATAAGCTGAATGCCAAATGGTATTTTCATCTCCATCTACAGCATTCTCTTTATAATCTCTATCTGCTTCACTAGTTGCATAAATAGCTTCTAACTTGCTAGAATCTATCTTATCCTCCTCTACAGTTTCACGTTCTTCTAACTTTGAAATTTTGCTTCTTAAATTTATTATTGCATCTCCAATTTCTTTTTCACTTGAACTATTTTCTAATACATCTTCAGCATGTTTAATAGCTTCAAGTAAAGCTTCATAAGATTCAATAGTATATATCTCACTTAAAGATTCATAGGATTTAGCTTCTTCTATGGCTTTAGTTAATAAAGTTTTATCAATTCCATCTAAAACAACTATTTCTTTTTCAACTTTATGATTTCCCTCAGCAGTAGTTGCAACTAATTTTGCTACTCCAGGATTTAATCCACGTAAATAATAAGTTGCTTTATCCTCTCTATCTACACGTAAAATTTGCAAAATATCAGGGTTTTCTGAGGCTAATCTATAGTTTAAGTTATTTGCATTATCAGGTGTAACTTCTGCAAAAATAGGAGTAATTCTATTTAAATATACTGATTCTGGAGTATTTTCTGCGAAACTTATTCCTGTTGTTTCCACTTCACTCTTCTCATAAAATTCAATTTCATTTATAGCTAAAGTATTCTTATCTTTATGAGAATCTAAAGCAGTAATTACAATCTTATCAAATTCTTTTCCACCTAATTCATAAACAGTTGTAGCCGATGTAATATTAGCTTTTTCTCCTAAATCAAATTCTTCTCCATTTAAATATCCAACAGCCTTAACCTTTTTCATGGCTGCAATATTTATGGTTCCATTTGAATTCATTCTATTGTATATAGTAAAATTTTCTAAAGTTTTTGGTTCATTAAATTCAAAGGTCATTTCAAAAGGAAGAGTTCCCTTATCTTGTTGATCAGAAGTAAATATCCATTTTAAATCCATACGCGAACTATCATCACTACTTGTTGTTCCATCTATTAATTTATCTAATCCCATTCCTGATTGTAATTGACTTGAGTCACCACTTACAGTAATGTTTTCTTTTGAAACCTTACTACTATTTGGTCTTCCAGATGGTAATTCACTTTCTAAATCAATAATTTTAGCAATAGCTGACTTAGAATTTAACTTGCTATCTACTAATAAAGCATTGCTAATCTCCATATCCCAGGTAATATTTTGTTTAGCTTTTAATGTTATTCTAGCAATTGTATCTGTTCCATTTACTTTTACATTATCTCCTATATTAGTAAAGTTCACATAAACATGTTGAGTATTATCTGTATGAACCCTTGCCTTTGAAAGATTTTTCATTCCAGAAGTGGAAACAGTTCCTTCAGTCTTAATATACTCATACTTAGTAGAATCTAAAGGAATTTCTGCACTAAATGCATTAATATCTGAAAGACCTGTTCCTACTAAATCAATAGTAAATGTTTCACCAGATTTAATTTCAGATTTACTTGGTACAAGCATCATATCTCCTTGAAGTTCTAATCCTTCTGAAGGTTTTACTCCACCTTCCAATTTACTAGAAACATAAGATATATCGTAAGCATCAATCAAACCATTGTTATTTAAATCTGCCATTGATACATAGCCCCAATCAGAGTCAGCAGTAGTTAATCCAGCATAGTTTTCTAGGAATACTAAATCTCCCTCTTCTATTGAACCACTATTATTCCAATCTCCTACAATCTGTCCATTAGTTCCATCAACCTTATAAGGTCTAAACTCTCTCATAGCCAAGAAGTTTCCTATAGATTCCTTAGTTACAATCTTAAAGTAACGAACCTTTATTGGCTTATTAAAGTTTATAGTTTTAACTTCTCCATCAGTAGCCCATGGTGCTATATCTGAACCTTCAGCATTACTAAATACTTTTTCATAAGTTACTCCATCTAAGCTACTATATATTTCTGCTCTCTTAACAGAACCATTACCATTTTTTCTAAATAATAATTCTAATTTCTCTATTGTATATGCCTTTTGCATATCAATTATAAATGGTTTATCTATAGCACTATCTTGTGAGTGGAATTGTGATGAATCGTCTCCATCAACAGCCTTACTTGGTTCATCACTGCTATATTGTCCCCATTTCCACTCTGTTTTCATATCCTTAGGCACATTTCTGTATGGATCTAAATCAGTTTTTACCTTTATCAATTCACTCCAATTAGAATGTCCATCCTTATTTACACTTCTTACACGATAACTATATTCAGTATCATAATTCAATCCTGTATCTAAATACTCAGTATTTTTGATATTTTTAAATATAGTTCCATCAATTTCAACATCATAAGTTGTAGCACCTTCAACTTCATCCCAAGTTAATTTTATAGATTCAGGAGTTATATCTTCTTCTGATGCCCTAAAATTACCTGGAACTCCCAAACTTTCATTCACTTCATTTTTATCAATATCTTGAGTATTATTAAATCCATCAATGGTTAATTTAACTTCATTTTCTTTTACATTTGTTTTATCAACTTTTACACGAAGCTTAGGTGTTGAAGTAATTTCAACCTTTGCAAATTCTGAACCTTCAGTAGCATATTTATTAAGATTTGGAGTTTCATCATAGAAATACATATTGCTTCCCTTTTCAAATTCTTCTAAACTTTGCGCTTCTGTTAGCTGAACATCATTACCACCTAAAGTAACACCTAAATTGCTTGGTTTTTCACTTACATTAACTATAAACTCTGTTGATCTATCTAAAACTATTCCATTATAGTCTCCTTCTAATAATCCTACATTAATAACAGCAGTTCCTTTTCCAGTCTTTGGAGCACTAGAAGTTACCATAGTTTTAGCTGATTTTCCTTCCTTATAATCAGTTGTTAAACCATCATCCTCATAAACCTCAAAACTTGTATCTCCACTTGGATATACTTCATAAATACGATGGGAATCATCTCTTTCTTCTGGATTATTATTTTCACTAGTCATTGGAATTATTGCTCCATTCTTAACAAAGATAGGCAATTTCCATAAAGGAGCTTCAAAATTATTTAATACTCCACCACCCCTATATTGCTTTCCAGTAAAATAATCAATCCAAATTTGCTCTTCATCTGGAAGATAAATATTATTTCTTATATCATTACCTTCTGAATCACCATCTGTATTTTGATATATAGGAGCAACTAACATATTAGGTCCCCACATATATTGATACTGTGTATCAGTTCCATAAGTATATTCTTCTGGATATTCAAGCATCATAGCTCTTATCATAGGAACTCCATTATTAGTAGCTTCATTAGCTATACTATAATTATATGGCATCATTTCTGCTTTTAATTTTAAATACATTCTATTTATTGAAGTATAAGGCTCTCCAAATACATATGGATATTTAGCATTTGCTCCCCATCCATCCATATCTATTTGTACTGGAGTAAATGTCTTCCATTGAAAATCTCTAGTTTGTACTAATTTACTTCCTCCAAATATGCCATCCATATCAGATCCTACATTAGGTTGACCTGAAAGACCAGCCCCTATATATGTTGGTATATGAAATCTTATATATTCCCATTCTCCACCATATTGATCTCCTGACCAAATACTTGCATAACGCTGAGTTCCAGCCCATCCATCTAAACTTACTATAAATGGCCTTGCCTTATCTTTTGAATTATTTATTATTCCTTCAGCAGCTTGTCTAACTGAGTTAAGTGCAAATGAATATCCTGCTCCAACCCATGCCACATCTGTTTTAACTCCATTTGTGCCAGCAACCCCAACTTCCTTATCTATATCACGCTCAAGATAAGCCTCTTGATTTCCTGTAGGTTTTAAAGAACTCTGTGTCCAAAGTCCTGTTTGAATTCCAAAGCCTCTTGCATAATCAACAAATTCTTTTAAATTAGCTATGTTTCCATCTATACTTTCTTCGCGTCCATATCCACAACCATAACCATCATTAGGTAAAAACCATCCAAGTGGTGTATCATTAGAAACATGGTCATCAACTACTTTTTTAGCATCAACCATTAAACTCTCTTGTCTATCAAAACCAGGCTTTTGTGTTTGAGACTCTTGTCCTGTTTCATCATTTATCCAGTCACGAGAATAACAGTTTGCATGTCCTAAATAAAATCCATACTCAGGTAACAAAACTGGTTCTCCTGTTAGTTCTGTGAACTTATCTATTATATTTGTTGGTTTTTCATCAATAAAATAATAAGCATCAAAACGATTCTCTTCATGTTTTGTTGTAACTTTACCTGATGCAGAAACTTCAAAATCATACTCACCAGGTTTAAATGTATGTCTCATAACTCCATACCCATTAGTTGAAAAATAAAATGGATTTGGACTTGCAACACCACCATCTACCCAATTATTTTCATTCTTAATATTTATCTTTTTACCCTTATGAGAGAACCTACCATTTTGCATTCCTCCACCATAGAAATATTCATCTTCATTTGACTCAAGAGTCTGAATAGTACCGTCTACTCTATGCTTTAAAGGTTCAGCTTCCTTCCATACAGTTTTATTATTTAATTTATTAAAAAGCTCCATTTTTCCAGTTGATTTTTCTATTCTTAACTGAACAGCACTTGTAGATATTTTTATTATTTCTCCATCTTCCACTATTGGAGTAGGATTTTCATATTCTTCCTCAGTCTTATTAATTATTTTAGTAATATGGTCCTTACTATTTGGAGTTGGCTCCTCTTGAAATTCTCCTGTAGGATCCATATAAATTCTTAAAACATCCTCTTTCAAGAATGATATTCTAATCTTTTCTCCTGTACTTAAATCCAATAATACATCGTTTTCATTTTGAGTAAAATTTTCTACTCCTCCAATTTGAGAATAATTACTTTCCTTTATTTCTTTTTTCTCCTCTTTTTCGATATTATGATTTATCCCTTCTGTTGGAAAAGCATAAATTAATGTTGAAGGTAAAAGAATATTAGATGTAAAAATAGTACCTAAAGTTAAAACACTTAATTTTTTAATAATCATCTTTCTTTTCATATTTTTCCCCCTAAATTTCTATATTATTTAATTCCAAAAGGAAAATAAATATCTACTTAAAGAATAATAAAGATTAATAAATTCATTATTGGTTTATTCAATTATTAACTCATATTTCAATATTTAATTATATTCACTGAAAATCAAATTAATACAAAATTAAAAATTCATGGATACTTAGTCATGCATTTTTATCTAATGTTCTATATAAAATAAATACTACTTTAAAATAAAAACAGTGTATTAAATAATAAAAATTAATACACTGTTTAAAATTAAGATCTAATTAGATTCTCAACATATGCCATGTCTATATTCTCTTCTAAAAGTTCACAAAGCTTATCATATTGACTCATTTTATAATCTTTATAATTAACTTCATTACTTTCTTCTATGTTTAATTCTTTCTTTAACTTATTTATAAGCTTTTCTCCAAAGTCTCCCTCATCAAAGATTCCATGAATATAAGTACCAAAAACATTTTGTTCTTTGTTATTCATTCCAAGAACATTACCATTTTTCTCTTTTATCCATATATTCTCTTTAGCTGTAGGAACACTTTCCCCATTATGAATTTCATATCCACTTACTTCATTTCCTTCTAAATCAAAGGCCACAACCTGTTTAGTAGTTTTTTCTTTATTAAATGATGTTACTATATTTAAAAGTCCTAAGCCTTCTTCTTCTCTTATGTCACCTTCAACACCAAGAGAATCAATTATTTTTTCTCCTAATATTTGATAACCTCCACATATACCAAATATTAATTTTCCATTAGAACTTTCATTAATTAGCGCCTCTTTAAAACCACTTTCTTTTAAATAAATTAAATCATCTATGGTATTTTTACTTCCTGGAATTATTATCATATTTGCATTTTCTAAATCCTTAGGATTCTCAGCATACCTTATACCTACATCTTTTATTCTTCCTAAGGAATTAAAATCAGTAAAGTTTGACATATGAGGTAATCTAACTATTGCTATATCTATCCCTTTACCATTACCTTTTCTTAATTTAATAGAAGCACTATCTTCCTCTTCTATATCTAAATCAAAGTAAGGCATAACTCCTAAAACAGGGATTTTTATTATTTCTTCTATTTGTCTCATTGCAGGTTCAAAAAACTCTCTTTTTCCCCTAAATTTATTTATTATAACCCCTTTAACCCTTTTTCTCTCTTCTTCAGTTAAAAGCATTATAGTACCAACAATAGAAGCAAAAACTCCTCCTCTGTTTATATCAGCAACTAAAATAACATCAGCGTCTGCTATTTTAGCAGTATGCATATTTGCTATATCAGTTTCTCTTAAGTTTATTTCAGCACAGCTTCCTGATCCTTCTAAAACTATTAAATCATAATCATTTGAAATGTCATCATAAGCTTCTTTTGCTTTTTCCTTAAGATATTTATTTAATTCCTTATATTTATAAGCATCCATAGTGCAATGAACCTTACCTCTAACTATTACCTGAGTTTTAAATCCTGCACTAGGTTTCATCAATATAGGATTCATATATTCCTTAGGATCAATTTCACAGGCTTCAGCTTGTACCACTTGAGCTCGTCCTATTTCATCCCCCTCCTTTGTTACAAAGGAATTTAATGATATATTCAAAGCTTTATAAGGAGCAACCCTATATCCTTTTTTCTTAAAATATCTACAAAAGGCTGCTGCAACAGTACTTTTTCCTACGGAAGATGCTGTACCAAGAAGCATTATACTTTTATACTTCATAAAACACACCTACTTAATATCTAAGAATCCATGAGTTTCTGTTAATATATTATCTCCAGTTTCAAAGTTTATTCTTTCTTTAAATAAAGGTCCATCAAAAACAAATGTATGATATTCTCCATTTTCTCCACAAGCATCTGAACCAGCTGCTTTTAATCTTTCAACTACATCCTTAGTTAAAACTTCACCTAAGAATTCTTCCCCTAAAATGCTTAATTTTACATTTTTAATTACAGTTTTGAAGCCACTATCTATAAACTCGTAAGTTAGAGCCTCTCTATCTTCTTCCCAAAGTGGGAAAATAGCTTCAAGTCCTGCTTTTTCACATTTATCTTCACACCAAGTTCTATGAGCCATTAAATCAATATCTCCAAATACACAAGCTTCTGCACCCATTTCCTCTTTAATCTTCTTTAAAGCTTCAACAAATGTTTCACCATAGTTTTCTTTTCCGTTACTTGCAACTAAAACTAGAGGTATATCTAGAGATTTTGATACGTCTTTTAATAATTTATCTGGTATACCATGGAACCAACTTCTTAAAACTTTTTTATCAACAGTAACTAATAAAGCTACTGGAGTATGTCCAGCCTTTATCATTCTATATAATGATAATGTACTATCCTTTCCACAACTATATGATACAACAAACTTTTTTTTCATATTGTCCACCTACTTCCATCTTTCTAATGCTTCTAGCATGAATTTTCTTATGTCTATTTTATATACATCTGTAATTTTAGAACTATTTAATAATTCTCTTGCTTTTCCACTACTATAAATTTTACCTTCTTTTATTAAAATTGCATCTTCACTAAACATCTGAACTAAATTTAAATCATGTAAAACTCCTATAACAGTTTTGTTATTTTCCTTTGTCCATTTATTTATATAATCTAAAATTTCAATTTGACATTTTAAGTCTAAATGATTTGTTGGTTCATCTAAAAGTAATATTTCAGGATCTTGAGCAAAGGCTCTTGCTAAATAAACTCTCTGAAGTTGTCCTCCTGATAATTCATTTATTAACCTATCCTTTTCATTTAATAATCCTACGCTTTCAATACACTTTAAGACTATATCCCTATCTTTCTTTGTAAGGCTTGAAAAAATACCATCCATATGAGCATATCTGCCTAGTGAAACTGTTTCAAAAACAGTATAAGAAAAATACACTTCAGAATTTTGACTCATCAATGCAACTTTTTTAGCTAAATCTTTTCTTTTTATATTTCTAATTTCTACCCCATCTAGCTTTATTTCACCTTTGTATTCTATTAAATTAGCTAAGGCTTTTAAGACTGTAGATTTACCACACCCATTTGGTCCTATTATAGATATGTTTTCTCCTCTGTTTATGTTAAAAGATAAATTATGTATAACCTCATTACCATCATATCCACAACATAAATTTTTAACTTCTAGCAAAATATCACCTACTTCTTTTTCCAAAGTATAGATATGCAAAAAATGGTGCTCCAATTAATGCCGTAATTGCTCCAACTGGTAATTCTGATGGGGCAATTAATGTCCTTGAAACTAAATCTGTTAATACCATTAAAGTTCCTCCAAGTATAATACACATTGGAATTACTATCTTATGACTAGCTCCAAATATTTTTCTAACTATATGAGGAGTAATAAGATCAATAAATCCTATAACACCACTTAAAGCTACGGCACTTCCAGTTAAAATTGCCACTGAAACAAGTAGTGTCTTTTTCACCTTTTTAGTTTCAACTCCTATTGCCTTTGCTCCATCTTCTCCAAAGCTTAAGATGTCCATTTCCCTTGTATATCTTACAGCCATAAAAATTCCAATTATTAAAAATGGAATTCCAGCCAAAACATATGACCAACTCTTCATAGCAAATGATCCCATTTGCCACATTGTAATAGCCTTTAAATCTTCACTGCATATAGATGTTACAGTTGTTAACATTGCACTAGTAAAAAGTGATAACACCATACCAGCTAATATTACTGTATTATTTGAAAGCCCTCTATCAACTTTATTAGAAAAGATAATAACAGCAAAAACAGTTAAAACTCCACATAAAAATCCTATAATAGGCATAGCTAAATTTCCTATTACAGGAATTGAAATTCCAAGAACTATGTATATTCCAACTCCTAGGGAAGCTCCTGATGAAACTCCTAGAGTATATGGTGATGCTAATGGATTCTTTAATATAGATTGAATTATGGCTCCACTAACTGCAAGAGAAGCTCCAACTCCAAAAGCTAATAATACCCTTGGTAATCTAATTACCCAAATAATTGCTACGTCCTCTGGTTTTATACCAGTTCTAAGAGGAATATTAAAAATTTTATTCCCAACTATAGAAATAGTATCCCATATATTAATATTGGAACTTCCTATGGAAGTTCCAATACAGAGTACTAATATTACTAATGGAATAGCTAGTAATATTAGTAGTTTTCTTTTTTTAGATTCCTGCATATTGTTCTGGATAAATATCCTTTGCCATTTGTTTTAATACATTTACCACGTATTGACTTCCACGTGATGATGCATTATTGTCTACTAAGAATATTTTATTATCCTTAACAGCAGTTATTGTATTCCAACCTGGACGTTTAGCAATTAAATCTGTAGCATTTTCAATATAACTTTCATTTGTTAAAATTACATCTGGGTTTGCTTTTATAACAGCTTCTTCACTTGGAGAAATCCAACCCTTTTCATTACCAAATATGTTTTCTGCTCCAATTATAGTTAATAAGTTATTTAAGAAAGTATCACTTCCAAAGCTATAAAGTTTTGAACCTGATCCAATTTCAAAGTAAACAGTTTTCTTATCTTTTATAGTTTCACCTATAGCTTTTATTTTATCTACTTCACTTTTCATTGAATCAACCATTTTCTTTCCTTCAGCTTCTGTTCCAGTTAACTTAGCTAAGAAATTGATATCTTCATATATTCCATCTATACTATCACTAGTTGGAATATAAACTACAGGTATTCCTGCATCCTTTAAAGCCTTAAATGGATCTTCTTTTCCTGTTCTATTATGCCCTGAAGCTATTATCACATCTGGCTTAAGAGCTACTATAGTCTCTGCATCTGGATTTCTAAAGTCTATTTTAGGAATATCAGGATTTAATCCTTTTACATCTGCCGAATATTTATCAACACCAACTATTTTATCACCTAGTCCTAAACCTACTAATATCTCTGTATTAGATGGAGCTGTTGATATTATTCTTTCAATCTTTTTAGGTACTGTAAATTCAGTTCCTTCCATATCTTTCATTGTTACTGTTTTACTTCCACATCCAGTAAACATAAGTAATGCCATCATGGTTATCATTACTAAAGAAATTACTTTTTTAAAGTTTCTCATATTCTTCCTCCACTTTCACCTTTATAAATTCTTAAGTTATATGAAGGATTCCTATTTGATTTTATTTAATGATTTTAATATGTATTTTTTTAATATTGCTAAGCATCCCTTACAATCTATAAAAGCAAATCTGAACTTTCCTAAATTAAGCTTAAATCATCATAAATCAAATTTCTCTTTCATAAAACTTAACAATTAAAATATTTGAGGCTTAAATTAATACGTATAAAATAAAAAAACATACCATTTTAAGAAGGTATGTTAAGCATATTTAAATCATACGCACCCTATTATCCTACCCTCAGAAGATAATAGTACTTAAATAAAAGGCAGGTATCCCGACTTTGCTTCTTCCTCCATCTCGTCTTCCCACACAAAAAATGCAGTGACATATTGAGATTTTGTCTGCTTCACGGTTACTGAGGTAGTTGAAGACTTTAACTTCATTCCCTATTAAGCGAAAATCACACCAATTATTAGTTAATCAACTTGATTATATTATTATATTTTATCATTGTCAAACTTCTTAATTTAATATAAAACCTATTAATAATAAAAGTAATAGTATAAGGCTTATTTTAAAACCTTTGAAAGTTCTTCTAAAAGCTTTTTGTTTTCTTCCCTTGTTCTAACTGCCACCCTATAGAAGCTATGGTCTAAGCCAATATAATTACTACAACTTCTTATTATAATACCTCTTCTAATTAATTCTTCTCTTAAATTTATATTTTTATTCAATTTAAAAAATATAAAATTTACTGCACCTTTAAAAGTAGTAATATCTTTAAAATTTTCTAGGCCATTATATAAAAATTCATTTTCTTTTTTTATGTAAGCTACGCTGTTTTTAATATACTTAACATCTTTTAATGCTTCTCTTCCTGCATAGTCTGCTACGGTATTTACACTCCAAGGAGTTCCTACTGAATTTATTTTTTCTATAAAATTATTATTAGAACTTAATCCATAACCTAATCTTATTCCAGGAAAGGCAAATAATTTAGTTAAAGATTTTACTATAATTAAATTTTGGAAATTATCAAGTTCTTTAATAAGAGAGTATCTATAATTATCTTCAACAAAGTCTAAGAAAGATTCATCAAAAACAACTGTAATATTCATTTTTTTTGCTTTTTCCAATACTTTTAATGAAAAATCTTTTTCTATTAAAGCACCTGTAGGATTATTGGGATTGCATAAAAATATAATATCTAATTCTTCCTTGATTTCTTCTAAAAATCCATTATCTACTGAATAATTATCTTTTAATATATAATGGTTAACTTCACACTCAACAGAATTTAAAGCATCCTCATACTCTGAAAAGGTTGGTGCTACTATAAGGGCCTTTTTAGGTTTTATTCCTCTTACTATATTAAAAATAACCTCTGCTGCACCATTTCCTAGAACTATATTTTCTAAAGCTACCTTTTCAAAGTTTGAAATTTCTTTTTTAAGCTCATAATAAGTTATATCTGGATATCTCTCTATAGAATTTATTCCTCTTACCATAGCCTCTTTTACTCTTTCAGAGATTCCTAGGGGGTTTATATTAGCTGAAAAATCAATAATTTTATTTTCTTTTAAGCCATAAATCCTCTTAATTTCTTCTACATTACCACCATGTCCTAAATTCATATAATCACCTCTAAAATACATCTAATAATAAGTGCTACTACCATTCCTAAAAAAGAAACCATTCCTAATATATTATTAGTCTTATAAACATCTGAAATTTCTATTTTCTTTTTAGCATCTCCTATGGTTGGTTTTTCTACAAGCTTTCCAAAATAGTAATTTGCTCCTCCAAGTCTTATTCCTAAAGCCCCTGCAACAGCTGCTTCTGGATGAGCACTGTTAGGACTTGAATGATTATATCTATCTCTTTTGTATATTTTAAAACTGTCTTTGCAATTAAGTCTTAAAATAAAAGAAGAGATTACTATAAGATAAGCTGTTAATCTAGCTGGAATATAATTAAACACATCATCAAGCTTAGCTGAGAAAAATCCAAAATCCTTATATTTATCATTTTTATATCCAAACATTGAATCACATGTATTTACTGCTTTATATAAGAAAGCTAAAGGTGCTCCCCCAATTCCTGCAAAAAGTAAAGGTGCTATAATACCATCTGACATATTTTCTGCTACAGTTTCCACTACAGCTCTAACTATAGCTTCTTCATCTAGATTTTCAGTATCTCTTCCTACAATATAAGATAATTGTTTTCTAGCCTTAACAATATCTCCTTCTTTTAAAATCTTAATTACTTTAAGTCCTTCAACTTTAAGTCCCTTAGCAGAAATACAAAAATAAATAAGTATTCCAGATACTATGGTTCCTAAAATAGGATTAATCTTATTAGCAATATGTACAATTCCTAAAGTTACTCCAAAGGTTATGAAAACTATAAAAAGCCAAGCAAAGAAGCCTGCAATCTTAAGATTTTTCTTGAAAACCTTTCTCCAAAGCTTTTCCATATTAGATGCTAGTTTTCCTATATATCTAATAGGGTGATATGGATTATTAGGATCTCCTATTATTAGGTCTAAAACATATCCTATTATAATTTTTATCATTTCTAAAACCTTTCTATTATTTCTAGTCTTAAATTATCTGTTATGTCTTTTTCAAACTCTAGACTTGAAAAATCTCCTTTTAAGTTATTGATATCCTGTTCAACTTTTAACTTATATCCTCCTCCACACTTAGGTTGATAAGTATAGAAGTCTAATTTATCCTTTTCAAAGAGTTCTAAAATACAAGCTATACTTCCTCCATGACATACTATTAAAGCTTCCTCTTCTCCCTCTTTCTTAAGGGTTAGAAGTAATTTTAAAAATGCTTTTTTCATTCTCTTTTCAAAATCCCTTCTTGATTCACCATTAGGACATGAAACTTCCTTGCTTTCATCTAAGATCCAGTCTAAATATTCCTTGTCTTCCTTTAGCATTTCATAAGACTTTAGTTCAAAATCTCCAAAATTATACTCACCAAATTCCTTTATGACTTCATACTTCTTATTTGGATATAAAATATTAAATGTTTCATTAGCTCTTTTTGCTCCACTTGTAAAATTTCTCTTACATATTGGCAAACTCACACTCTTTCTTTTTTCCTCTAACTCTTTTTTTCCTTCCTCACTTAAAGGCACATCACTTATTCCACAATAAAGTTTATTCTCATTGCAATAAGTCTTCCCATGTCTAATTAAATAAATTATCATCTTATTATTCACCCTTTAATCTTGTTCCTATTCCAAAAAATATTCTATAAACTTCTTCACTTTCCTTTGATAAAAACTGAAGAACTTTTCCAGTCTCTTCTCTCCATAATCTTTCCTCTTTCTTTAAAGGAACTATTCCTGAAGATATTTCATCACAAATTAAAATTTTATCTTTTAATAATTCTTTTTTTTCCTTAAAAAAGCTTAAAGACTCTTTTCCTTGTAAGGCATTAAAATAAATTAATCTATCTATTCCACTAATAACCTTTTTAGAAAAGTCTATAGAATCTTCTTTGCAATAAAATATTTCCTCTTCATTTATGCCTAACTTTTCTCTTACATACCTTAGTTTTCCATTATAGGCACCGCCAAATAAAAGTTTCAAAAGCTTCTCCTCCTTAAATAATTCCTAAAAGTAAAATTCCTGTAAACTCCATAAGAACAAGAATGTATCCTGCAACATCTCCATTTATTCCTCCTAATTCTTTTTTTACTTTTAAAAGTAAAATAAAAGAAATAAGTCCCATTGCTAAAATAGCTATTAAATAATTTATTCCTAAGGTGAAAAACGTTATTAATGCAACTAATACATATATTCCTAGTAAAATTATTTCATCTACTTTTCCAGTTCCTTCTTTAAAAAATTTTGCTAGAGAACTTTGTCCAAGCATCTCTTGACTTACAATAAAGTATCCATTTATTGCCCTTGATGCTATTGGTATAAATATTAATATTCTCATATCTAAATTTTTATTTAAAACAGTAAACATTCCAGCAAATTCTACTAATAGTAATAAAACTACAGAAATAACTGAAAAAGCTCCAACTGTAGAATCCTTTAAAATTCTAAGCTTTGTCTCCTTATCTCTTCTAGAAAGAAGTGCGTCAGAAACATCCATAAAACCATCTAAGTGTAAGAATCCAGTTAAAATATATGGCACCGTTAAAATAAGAGCTGCCATAAGCATAATTGGTACATTTAGCTTACTTAATACAAAAAAACTTAAATACCAAAGTGCTCCTATAATTAACCCTATGAAAGGATAAAGCTTCATTATATGTTTTGCAGCCCTGTCATCCCATTCATATTTAGGCAATGGAATAACTGTAAACATGCTTAAGGTCATATTTATAGCCTTATAAAAAATTTTCATCTTCTAAAACCTCCTCTCCTTTATGAAATATTAAGTTTCCAAAGGAAGCTTCTATAACCACATCTGAGAAGGAAGCTAATTCACAATTTATTTTGCCTAATTCTCTTTTAAAAGACTCAGTATAAGAATCATATTTAATTCCATCACTAAAAACATAATCTGAAACTATTACTAAATTAGAAACCTTAGTTCCTAGTCTCTTTATGTCCTTTAAAATATTACTATGTACACTTTCATTAAATTCTTTTCCTACAAACATCTCATTAGTAACTAAAGAGGTTAAACTGTCTAGTAAAACAGTATCTTCCTTAGAAAATTTATAAAATATCTCATTTAAATTTCTATGTTTTTCAATGGTTTTAAAATCATATTTTTCTCTATTCTTCAAATGATTTTCTATTCTCTTTAAATCCTCTGAATCATAAGGGTTCATAGTAGCTAAGTAATAAAGCTTCCCTTTTCCTTTTTTTGAAAGATTACTACTATAAAATTCAGCATAAGAAGATTTGCTACTCTTAGCGCCTCCAATAATTAAAACTATCATAACTAATTAAATTAACTCCTATAATATTTTTAAAGTTTTAAAGAACAATATAACATTCTTCATCCTTTACATCTTCTAAATAGCTGTTATCTATATTTCCTTCTTCAAAGGTTGCCATATTATTCATCATGGCTGTTGCAAAATCAATTACTGAGAAAGCTATTGGGCATCCACTTCCTTCTCCTAATCTCATATTTAAATCTAACATAGGATCTAAACCTAACTCTTTTATAGCTAACTCATATCCTATTTCCTGTGATTTATGAGAAGTAAAACAAAATTCTTTAACTAAAGGATTTAATCTATTAGCTAAAAGAGCTGCCACAACGGATATAAATCCATCTATCACTACAGGGATTCTATAGAAAGCTGCTCCTAAAAATACACCTGTCATTGCTCCAATATCATATCCTCCAACCTTTGAAATAATATCAATAGGATCATCAAAATTAATATTATGTTTTTTAACCACTTCTTCTACAATTCTTTTTTTCTTTTCAAAAGAAGCATTATTTATTCCGCCACCTTTTCCTACTACTTGAGAAGTTTCACACCCAATAAGAGCTTTTAATACTGCTGCTGAAGTAGTGGTATTTCCTATTCCCATTTCACCTACTCCAAGTATTTTATATCCCTTTTCCTTAGCTATTTTTACAGCTTCTATTCCGATTTCTAAGGATTTTTTAGCTTCTTCATAAGTCATAGCTGGTTCCTTATAAATATTTTTAGTTCCCTTTGATATCTTTCTATTTATAACTCCTTCTACAACTTCATCTGAATTAATTCCCACATCAAAAACCATTAAATCTGTTCCATTAGATTTTGCCAATGTAGCTACTCCCGTAGTACCTTTTATAAAGTTTTTTGTTTGAAGTAAGGTTACACATTGAGGTGCTGAGGCTACTCCTTCTTCTTCAACTCCATTGTCAGAAGACATTATAATCACACACTTTTTATCAATATTATTAAACATATTCCCAGTTATTCCAGATAACCTTATGGCTATATCTTCTAACTTCCCTAAACTTCCTAAAGGTTTAGCTAAAGAATCTACTCTATTTTTAGCTTTTAAAATCATGTCATTATCTAAACCTTCTATTCCTTTTAACACCTCATTTAACATTATCCTTTTCCATCCCTTCTTATTTTTTGATATAATATTTTCATTAGAATATAAGGAGATTAAGATGACTAACAAAATGAAAAATCATAAGATAACCAAACTAGGCGGTCTTAATAACTCAAATTATTTATTAGAGTGTGAAAATAATAAATATGTTTTAAGAATACCTAGTAAAGATAATAAAAATAATTTTTCAGAGGAAAATTTTGTTTTAATATTTGCTAATTTGAACAAGCTATCCCCCCCTATTATATATCATAATAAGGATAATGGAATACTAATAAGCAAATTTTTAGAAGATTCAAAGGTAAATATGAGTACATTTACATCTTTAGAATTCCTTGAAAAACTCTCAATTAATTTAAAAAAACTACATATTCTTAAGTGTGAACATATTTTTAACCCTTTTGAACATATAAGAAAAAATTTTCATATTTTAAAATCTAAAAACTTTAATTTTCATGAAGGCATTGATTTAGTCTTAAATAAATTAAATATTCTTGAAGAAAAATTAAGCAAAAATATGACTCTTGGCCTTTGTCATAACGATTTAAATTCTTCAAATGTACTATATCATAATAAAAATGTTCTTTTTATTGATTTTGAATTTTCTGCTATGTGTGATATATTTTTTGATTTAGCTACTGTATCTTGGATGCTTGATGAAAAAAAGAGATATTTTTTAATAAAAAGTTATTTTGGCTACTACTCTTATGAATTAATGGAAAAATTAGAAAATTACCTTTTTGTAGTTAAGCTTTGGAATGCTTCTTGGAGCTTCTTAAAGTCTTTAAATACTAATTCTACATATGATTATAAATTAGGTGGAAATATGATCATAGATGATTTATTATCCACTCTATAAAAGGGCTTTATCAAAATATAACAATAAAACTTACAAACAGTATGAAGAGAATATCTAGATAAGCTTTAGAATTTAAATTATTACGTAGAAAATATCACGTTAAAAAGCTGAGACTGTTAATTTCTTAGGAATACAATCTCACAAAGTTCAATTGCATAAGTTCAAGAATCCAAATTAAAAATTTGGACTTTCACTTAAAATCTAGTAATTCTCGGAATATGTTTGTAAGTTTTATAAAAAGTTATTTTGATATAATCCCATATATACATAGAATAATTATTAAATATAATTCATCTTTTAAAAATTTTATTATTTTTTATTGCAAAGATTCATTACTACTCTTAAATATAAATTTATTGCTGGAAACAGATCTTCTTCATTAAAATCAAACCTAATAGAATGATGTTCATCCTTTAACTCACTTCCAAACATTATATAAGATGCTTTTCCTCCATTTTTCTGTACTCTTTTCATCATATAACATATATCTTCACTAGCACCAAAGTCTTCTTCATCTATTACATTGTTATATCCCTTTATATTTTTTGCCTCCCATTTAATAATATCAATTAACTCTCTATCACTACTACCACTTATGGATCTTCCTAAACAGGATATTTTCACATGATTATCATGCATATCTGCAGAAGCTTTTAGAATTCTAGTTGCATAACTTTCCATATATTCATTTAATTCTGTAGTTTCTCCTCTAGTCTCTACTTCCATAAAAGCTTTTCCAGGAATTACATTTCTACCACTCCCTGCAATTAACTTTCCTACATTTATTCTTGTTATGCCTTCACCATTTCTTGGTATAGCATCTAAGTTTAATACTGCTGTAGATGCAGAAAGCAAAGCATTATGCCCTTTTTCAGGTGCAACTGCGGCATGGGAAGACTTCCCTGTAAATTCAGCATTAATTTTAGATGTTGCTAAAAATCCCTTTGTTCCACAGATTATTTCTCCTGATTTCCTTGCCTTTATTCCTATGTGACCACTTAATAAATAATCTACATCATCTAAGATTCCTGATTGAGCCATTGGATTTCCACCGCAGACGCTTTCTTCTCCAGGTTGAAAAATAAGCTTTATTGTTCCATTAAAATATTCCTTAAATCTAATAATCCCTTCTGCAACTCCAAGACCAATAGCTATATGACCATCATGTCCACAAGCATGCATAATACCTCTATTTAAAGAAGAAAAACCATTTTTAAAAGGAAAATGCTCATTATTTTCACATTCAAGTACTTTTACTCCATCTATATCAAATCTTAAAGCAATAGTTGGACCCTCTCCATTTTGTAAAATCCCAACTACTCCAGTGTATCCCCCAATCATATAATCACTTAATTCTTTATAGGCACCTTGATTTAAGGATTTTTCATAACTTTTCTTTAAATCAAGTTCGTTTGGTACATCTAACCTATGCTCTTCACTTATTATTTCTTTTCCTATTTTTATTTCATAACCCATTTCTCTTAAATATTTTCCAATTAAAGAAGATGTTCTAAATTCTTTCCATGCAATTTCAGGATATTTATGAAAATCCCTTCTATAATTAATTATTTTTTCTCTAATCTCCCTTAAAAACTTCTCAATATCCAATTTTAATCCTCCACATTAAATAATTTTTAAAAATACATATACTTAATAATACTTACCTTCTCTGTATAATAAACCTTTTAAAAAATTATTAATGTTTAAATTAATTTTTTTAAATAAAAAAGGTACTACATCTTTAAAATGTAATACCTTTTTAGTATTTTTCTTATAAATATTTTATTCTAAATAATAAAAAGAACTCGCTTTTTCTTTATTAATGACTGCATCCATCATGATTACATGTATGTGTGCTTGAGAACTCTTTTAATTCACCTTTTTTTAATGCTTCTAAATTAGCTTCTATATCTCCTTCAATAGCTTTGTAAACTTTAATTCCCATAGAATTTAATTTACTTATAGCACCAGCACCAATTCCACCAACAACTACAGCATCTACAACTTCACCTGATAAAGCTTTTATTGGTTGACATTTTCCATGTTCATGACCTAAATCACCATTGCCTACAGTAGTTACTTCATCTTTTTCTAAATCACATATTACGAAAGTTGGAGCAGTACCAAAATGACCATATGGTACACTTTTAACTCCTTCATTATTTTTAACTGGGAAACAAATTCTCATTATATTTTCCTCCTTCAAATTTTTATTATTTATGCATTTAGCATGTTTACATATCTTATTACATTTTTCATAGATATTTTCTTTTGTTTTTATATTATTATCATTATTTACGATATAATTAATTAAGATATTAATGCTTTCTAACTGCTCTATATTTAAATCATAAACAATGTGATAACCTATTTTATATCCAATTACGAGATTTGCATCTTTTAATATTTTTATTTGTTGAGAAACAGCAGATTCTGAAATGCTAAGTTCTCTAGCTATTCCCTTTGCACACATAGATCTTTTATTTATGAGATGTAGTATATTTATTCTAGTTTCATCTCCTAGTGCTTTAAATATTTTTATTTTATCTTCCATAAGCCACCTCTTATTTTTAATTAAGCATTTCCTTAATTAAATTCTACTCCTATTTTTCTAGAAATTCAATATCTAATTAAGTATTTTCTTAATTAAATTTATTTTTTAATATTTTACTCTCTTCTAAAATGATATTAACTCTTATTAAAACAGATTGAATTTATTAAAAAAAATAAAAAAGAGTGGCTTAAAACCACTCTTTTTATATTTAAAATTTATTATTTATTAGAAGCTTTCCATTCATCTAATTGTTTTTGCATTTCAGCTTTTATGTCATCTAATCCAGATGCAGCTAACTTTTTATTTAAGTCATCTAATCCTTTTACTGGATCTACTGAACCTGAGTATAAAGTTCTTTCAAACTCTTGTAATACGTTATTAACTGCTGATATTTGAGTTGTAACTGGCTCTGTATTGAACTTAAATCCTAAGATTGGTGAAGTCTTAGCACCTTGGTTAAATTCTTCAAAAGCATCCCATTTATCTGCTGGGTCACTATCTAAAACGTAAGTATCAAATAAGTTTCCGTAAGCCCAACTTGTAACACTATATGGTCCATTTGGATCTCTCTTTATTTGATTGTCACTAACTTTTTCATAGTGAGTTCCCTCTATTCCAAACA
This sequence comes from Clostridium sp. 16K-1-R1, assembly GCF_023921145.1. Classification (NCBI taxonomy): domain Bacteria; kingdom Bacillati; phylum Bacillota; class Clostridia; order Eubacteriales; family Clostridiaceae; genus Clostridium; species Clostridium sp. 16K-1-R1. The sequence continues at coordinate 1,481,461 of NZ_CP046515.1, read as the reverse complement.
TTAATAGGTTTCTTAATGTAGAGTCAGTATTTACTAAGTTTATAAGCTCCATAGCTTTTTCAGGATGCTTAGATGTTGCTGATATAGCAGTCATAGCTCCAGTTGTTGAGTTATTTGTAACATATGGAGGGATTATTGATGATGTTACAACTTCTCTACCTAAAGCTTGTCCCCATCCATTTTCTGCATATGGTTGTCCATCAGCTTTCCACATAAATCTCTTAACTTCATTTTTCATATTATTAACTGCTGCATCTTGATTTATATATCCTTTTTCATAGTATTCTCTTAATTTAGTCATCATAGACTTCATTTCTTCTGTCTCATACATATTTTGTACTGTTAAAGTATCATCATTGTAGAATATTCCTAATGGTCTCATTATTTCATCAAACTCTAATGGAATTGAATCCCCTTGAGTATAGAATGGTACAAAATCTGGTTCCTTTTCTTTTATTATTTGTAACCATGGTTCTAAATCTTCTACTGAGTGTAAATCTTGATATGGAATATCATATTTTTCAACAAGCTCCTTATCAAATACCCACATAGGTGCTCCTGCTATTTCTTTTTGGTTTGGAACTCCATATATTTTTCCATCAACCTCAGCACCTTTCCAAAGTCTTTCATCTATAACCCCTTTAAGGTCTGCTCCCTCTTTATCTAATAAGTCATTTAATTCAAGGAAAGCACCTTTTCTAGCATTTTCTAAATATGGGAAAGCCCATGAACATGTAAATGCTAAATCATATTCTTCTCCTGAGTTAGCTATTACATTCATTTTTTGGCTGTAATCACCAAAGTCAATATGTTTTATGTCTACAGTAGCATTTATTTTATCTTTTATATATTTATTTACTTCCTCTTCTACTAATTCTCCATCTGTTTGAGGTTTACCTATTACATACCATACTAAGTTAACTGGCTCCTCACTTGCTGCTCCTCCCTCTGCTTTTTTGTCACTTGATCCACATCCTGTAAGCATTACAGATGTAGTCATTACTCCTCCTAAAATTAATGCTAATAATTTTTTGTGTCTAAGCATTTTTTTTCCCCCTCATATTACTATTTTTATACCATTTAGATCCCTTAATCTCAAAGACTAAACAAACGTTTACAATAATCATATACTTTATCAAATTTAATTAAAATTAATATGATAATCATATATTTTTTTTAGTATTTTGTTTGAGAAGCTTTAAGTAAATTAAAGTTTCTATAGTTAATTTATAACATAACAGTAAAAAAGTCAACATTACAAAAAAGTCCTGTATTAATGTGTCAAACAGGCTATTTTACTACATTTCAAGGGTTTTTAACATTAAAAGATTTATATATATATTCTGTTAACTTTTTAAATATTTTAAAAAGTTTGAAATTTTTGTAATATAACTATTACATTTTGAATATTTTTATTCTTTCTCTAATCATATATGATTAAAATGTATGATATATTTTTAATTAGACTTATTATTCTGTAGAATTATACTTTTACTTTTTATTCAAAATTTGTTAACATTATAAAAAAGTATATTTATAATAATATTTAAGGAGATAATTAAAATGCAAAAACTTTTACTTGCTTTAATAGTAGGACTGGGTGGATTTTTAGGTGCATCCTTGAGATATCTTATTTCAATTTTTGCAGCCAAAAATTTTGGAGGAAACTTTCCATATGGTACTCTAATTGCAAATATTTTAGGTGCTCTTTTAATAGGTTTCATTATGGAATTCAGTATGGATAGTGCATTAATCTCATCTAATATGAAACTTTTTTTAACTACTGGTATTATGGGAGGACTTACTACATTCTCTACTTTTTCCTATGAAACAATTAGTATGTTAACTAATGGCAATATAACTTTAGGAATAGAAAATATAATCTTAAACTTAGGTTGTAGTTTATTATTTGTTGTAATAGGACAAAAACTTGCTAGGATATTATTTTAATTTTTAGGAGGAATCTTTTATGAGAAATGAATTTAAAGGTAGCTTTTTAAAAATATTTATTGATGAATCTGATAAGTATAATGGTGAGCCACTTTACTTAGAGATATTAAAAGTACTAAAAAAAGAAAATATCTTGGGGGCAACTGTAATAAGAGGAATTGAAGGCTTAGATAGCCATCATAAAATACATTCTGATTTTATTGAAATACTTGCTAGAAACTTACCTATAGTCATAGAAGTTATTGAAAGTAAGGAAAAAATAAATGAATTAATAGAAATCATTGAGCCTATGATAGAAACTGGAACCATTACAGTTATAGATAATATTCAGGTAATATCTTTAAATAAAAAAACAGACTAAAAAGTCTGCTTTTTTATTTTCCAATCATTTAATTGTCTTTCTAATTCTTCCTTAACTTTATCTATTCCAGCACTTTCAAGCTTATTAATAAGCTTTGAAACATATTCATCTGTATCTACTAATCCAGTATATAAACTTCTTGTAAACTCTTCAAGAACAGTATTTACATACTTTAGTTCAATACTTACCTTACTAGGGTCAAACTTAAATCCTAAGGCTTGAGATACATTAGACTTATTATTAACCTCTTTAAATTCATCCCATTTATTTTCTGGTTCATCTTCTAATACATATGTTATAAATAAATTTCCTAAAGTGTAGTAATCAACCATATAATTTTTAGATTCCTCTAAAAGCCTGATTTTATTATTTGAAATCTTTTCATAGTGAACTCCTTCAATTCCATAATTAATAAGATTTCTTAAATACTTATCTGTATTTAAAAGATTTAAAAACTCCATAGCTTTTTCAGGATTTTTTGAATTTTTTGATATAGCGATCATAGAACCATTTACTGATCCATTTGTAATATAACTTTCTAAAATTGGTGTAGCAACAACCTCTCCTCCACTTTTAATAGACCATATTTTTTCAGCATAAGGCTGCCCATCAGCTTTAGTTACAAATCTTTTAGTGGAAAAATCACCAGCATTCCCAATTTTAGTATTGGTATATCCAAGCTCCTTATATCTTCTCATAGTCTTTAAATTATTAATCATCTCTTCAGTTTTAAATATATTTACTACCTTAAAGTTATTACTTTCTAAATTTATTCCTAAAGCAGGGGCTAATTGATCCCAAAACATAGGAACTGAATAACTATCATCAACGTAAAAAGGAATTACCCCTTCTTCATTTTCTTTAATTAACTTTAACCAAGGTTCTAAATCTTCTAAAGTTTTTATATCCTTATAAGGAATATTATATTTTTCTACATATTCTTTAGAAAACACCCACATAGGCATACTAGAAATCTCCTTTTGGTTTGGAATAGCATATATACAACCATCTATTGCTGCTCCCTCCCAAAATTTTTTATCAAGAGCTTTATAAACATCCTTTCCATACTCTTTAATCAGGTTATTTAAATTAAGAAAGTCTCCTTCCTTTGCATTAGGATAATAATCATTAGCCCAGGAAGATGTAAATACCAGGTCAAAAATTTCTCCTTCATCAGTTTTATTATTCATTACCTTTGTAAAATCTGCATAATCTACAAATCTAATATCAATAGTTGCATTTATCTTTTTAGTTAAATAGTTATTTACTTCCCTTTCAACTCTATCCATATCGTCAGGTTCTATTCCAATGGTGTACCAAACCAGCTCTATATTTTTATTATTTAAACGTTTAATATAGTTTCCATTTTTAATTATATTAAATATTATTAGAAATATCATAAGTATTGCACTTATAATAATTAAAAGAGATTTTTCTAATTTTCTCAATATTAGACCTCCTTTTATTTATTACATCTACATTATATTTTGTTTCTCTAATTCTTTAAATGAATATTTTTTATATAATATTACTTTTTTTTATAAACTTATTTACATACTTATAGTAGACTTCTTAAAAATTTAGTAATAAAATATATTTATTAATTTTAGGAGGCAATAAGATGCATTTTATTCAAAATATAGATATAAATATACTTTACTTTATACAAAATAATATACAAAATAAGTTTCTTAATCCAATAATGATTTTCTTAACTTCATTAGGTAATTTAGGCTTTATATGGATTGCCATAAGCATCTTACTTATAATTTCAAAAAAATATAGAAAAATAGGATTATTGACTTTAGCTGTTTTAATTGTTAACACCCTGCTTGGTGAAGGACTTCTTAAACATATTATAGAAAGATCTAGACCCTTTGCAACATATGAAAGCTTACATATAATGATACCTAAACCAAGTAGTTACTCTATGCCCTCTGGTCATACCTCTGCATCCTTTGCAGCAGCATTTATGTTAGCTTATTATTTTAAAAATATAAGAGTATATATCTATTCCTTAGCTTCTTTAATAGCTTTTTCTAGATTATACTTGCTTGTTCACTATCCAAGTGATGTATTAACAGGTGCTTTACTAGGATATTTAAGCTTCTTAATAGTTATAAAATCCTATGAACTTATACAAAAATCTAAAATAAAAGATCAAAGAAAGTCTTTTTAGACTCTCTTTGATCTCTTTTTTATTTTTGATAATAACTTTTCGTAATATTTTATACTATTTTTTAAGGTTGTAACAACATACTCTTCATTTTCCCCAGTACTAGTTTCTCCAGTAAGCATAAACCCTGTTGCGCCACACCTAATAAAATGATATATATCGCTTAATTCATTTATTGTAGGCTTATTTTGTTTATTTCTAATAGATGAAAGTACATTTGTGGCTACTATTATTGATTTATTCTCATTTTTTAAAGCATATAATATTTTTTCTTGCACTATAGGAACATTTAATATTCCAATTTCTGCTGTTAAATCTCCCCTTGCTATAACTATTCCATCTAATTCTTTAGCAACTTCTTTAATATTATTTATTCCTTCATTAGTTTCAATTTTCCCCCAAAGCTTAGGAATAAATTGATTTGACTTTAAATTTTTAAAAACAATATTTTTAAACTCTCTACATTCTTCCATATAAGAACAATAAGAATAATCTATAATATCTACTTTATTATCTAAGGCAAATCTAATATCTTCTAAATCCTTTTCGCTTACCCCCCAATTTTTCCTATCTAAATTAGGAAGATTACATCCCTTTTCTTTTCTAACTACTCCACCTAATTTAACCTTAGTCTTTATTAACCCATTGTTATTGCTTATTACTATAAATTCCATAGTGGCATCTTTCATATATATCTTTTTAAAAGTATTATTGTATATAAACTTATTTTTTATATTTAAAGGTATAAGTTTATTTCTATCAATATTTTTAAGATAAACATCATAAGTTTCCTCTGAACAAAAATAAACTAAATCACCAGAATTAACTTTAAATGTTCCATATATATTATTAGCTACCCTAATCTTATTTCCCTGTAAGTCTAAAAGAATTTTTACATTCTTATGATTGCTTCTTATGTAATCTATACAGCATTCTACATCTCTATGCTTGCCATGGGATAGATTCATCCTAATTATATTGCCTCCACCTTTTACTATGTTATCTATTTTATTGAAGATTTCATTTTTGCTCTGTTCACTTTTGCTTAAAAATCTGGTGTTTATACTGCCTATAATATCCATAATTTCCCCCATAAATATTGCTACTTATTGATTTATATGCATAATAAGCTTTAAATATTATTTATATATCTTATCAATTAAAAAACACTTAACATAATAATATTTATTACTACTAAGTTTATTCCTAAAAATACTTAGTATAATATTACTTAGTATAATCATAAAAAGTTTCTTAAGAAAACTATAATTAAAGAAGTTCTGTCAATAAACTGTAAACTCTCTGTTTAAGTCTTGATAAAACTTCTTTAAAGCAAGGCTATATTTAAACTACTGTTAATTTTAAGTATATATCTTAAAATTAATATTAACTCAAAATAAAGCTTAAAGCAAAATATGGATAACTAAACCTATTAATTAAAGAAATAAGATTAGCTTACTTCCTTAATTATTTTATATAGTGCATCTGCTAATTTTTCTTTATTTATACTATCTATTTCAGTATCACTTATATTTATAATTAAGCATAAAGAGTCTAAATTCTTTACTAAATATAATCCTTTTCCACTTTTGATACTTATCTGTGAAAGGCCTATATAATCAACCATATCTTCTAAGTTTAAGGATACAACACGCCTAAGAATTTGATCATCTCCTAAAATTTCTATTCTCTTATCTTCTCCTATGCTCTTAGTTATTCTTATAAATATATCTGCCTTTGTATTATTAGATAATAAAACTTTCTTAAAAAAACTTTCTCCTAAGCAACACTCTTCATTAAAACAATCTATAGTAAGATCTCCTTCTTCCTTTAATTTTTTTATTAATACTTTTCTTAAATAGGAGTCATTTATATCTAATGCATATTTCACTATAAATCACCACCTTAATTCTAAGGACAATTGTAATATATATTATTCATTTTCTTAAAAAAAGTTCTACTAAAAACATAAGTTTCATAAATTAAACTGAAGGAGGTGATAAATTTGATGAAAAAAATTACTAAAATATTTTTAATAACCCTATGTTTTTCTCTTCTTTTAATTTCATGTTCTAAAATTAATATTCCTTCTAAGGAAAAACCTTCTTTAAACTATCACACTAAAAATTTAAGTGAACTAGTTTCTAAGAATAATATAAAAATCAGATTATTAGATATGAATATTTATAGTGAAGTAATTGTTGATAATGAAGATGTAAGAATTATTGATGACTTATTAAAAAGCTTAAAAGATTCTAACTTTATAAATGAGGAAGCTTTACCTAATAAACCCTTATATAAAATTTTTATAGATTTAAATAGTGAAAAGTATGTAATAGATATTTACGGAGATGATTTAATAACCCTTTATCCTTGGGATAGTGATGTAAGGAAGGATTACTTAAGTTTAAAAGATATTCCTAATTCCTTTAAATTAGAACCATTTTGCCAGTATGTGTTTAATAAAAAACAATAAAAAAAGATATAGGATTTAGTATAAATCATTACTAAATTCTATATCTTTATTAAGAATAAATTATTTATATTTATTTATTTTTATTTAATTCTTCTAAAAGTTCAAATACACGCTTTCTATATAAGGGATGAATCTTATATGGAGCAATTTCATTTAATGGCTCTAAAACAAAACTTCTTTCATGCATTCTTGGATGTGGAAGTATGATCTCTTCATCTTCACTTATTAAATCATTAAAAAATATTACATCTAAGTCTATAGTTCTAGGACCCCACTTAATCTTTCTCTCTCTTTTAAGCTTTTGTTCTACACTTAATAAAAACTTTATTAATTCCTTAGGGTTTAAAAGAGTTTTTATTTTGCAAGCACCATTTAAAAATTCATCCTGCTCAGTATATCCCCAAGGTTCTGTCTCAATTAAATTAGATTTTTTTATAATTTCAGTATGATAAGCCTTATTTATTTCATTTAAAGCTTCTTCTATATAATATTTTTTATCTCCTATATTAGACCCATATGAAAGGTATGCCTCATTCCATCCTCTCTCTATTTCTATAGATACAGTATCTAAACTTCTTAATATAGGTGCCCATGGCTTCTTTAAGGAAACCTTCACTTTTTTTACAAGAGGATATTCTAATAATATAAACTCACATAATTTTTCTGCTGCAGTTTCTATTAAATCATAGCTTTGCTTTTTAAACTCTTCCTCAACCTTATGTGCAAGTTCTCCATAATGAACAGATTTACTTAAATCTCCAGTAACTCCAGCCTCTCTAGTATCTAAGAAAAGTTCTATGCTTAAAACAAATTTTTGTCCAAGTCTTTTTTCCTCTTCAAAGACTCCATGATTACCAAAAACCTCAAAATCTTTAATAATAATTTTATCCATGAAAATTAACTCCTATCTTCTTACCATAGCATCAGTCATAAGGGCAGTTCTCTTATTTTCTAAAACATCATGAACTCTTACAAATTCGCATCCTTTAATTATTCCAAGAGTAGTTGTAGCTAAAGTACCTTCTAATCGTTCATCTGTTGGAAGATTTAAAGTATTACCTATTACTGATTTTCTTGATGTTCCTAATAAAACTGGATAGTCCATATTGCAAAACTCATCTAATCTATTTAATACTTCTAAGTTTTGATCATAATCCTTTGCAAAACCTATACCTGGGTCTAAAATTATATTTTCTTTCTTAACTCCAGCATCTAGGGCTATCTTTATACATTCTTCCATATCAGATTTCATAGTTTCTATGATGTCATCACCATATTCATTATCATTTCTATTGTGCATTATGCAACAAGGTACTCCATATTTAGCAGCCACAGTAGCCATATATTTATCCCTTTTAAAACCCCATACATCATTTATTAAATCTGCACCTGCTTTTATAGCTTCCTCTGCCACTTTACCCTTATATGTATCAACTGATATAGGTATATCAAATTTTTCTCTTAAGGCTTTTATTACAGGTACTACTCTATTTAATTCCTCTTCCTCACCAACAGGTGTATGAGTTGGTCTTGTTGACTCTCCTCCAATATCTATTATGTCAACACCATCATTAATCATCTTCTCAGCTCTCTTTAATGCTAACTCAATATCATTATATTTTCCACCATCTGAAAATGAATCTGGAGTTACATTTAAAATTCCCATTATGTATGTTCTTTTTCCTATTTCAAACTCTTTATTTCCTATTTTCACAAAAGTTCCCCCTTAAATAATTATGTCTAAATTCTTTTTTTCTTTGCTCCACTTACAAAGTTTTTCAGCATTACATAAAAAACAGCTTCTTGATTTTTTATCAGCTAAGTAAATAATTTTATCTAATCCTTCTGCTTCACTATTTCTGTGATTTAAAATTCCACTTAAAATAATCTCTATTTCCTCTTTATTAAAATCACATTCCTTTAAAATATCCAAACTCAATTTATAAGAAGCTTTATTATGTTTTTCTCCACCTTCATATTCTACCCATCGTCCTATATCATGGAGAAGTCCTATTGCATATATAATTTCCTTAGATACATTCATATTTTCCTCTAAGAGCATTATGTAGGCAATTCTTGATACATCTAAAAAATGCTCTAAGTTATGTTTACAAAAAATCCTATCCTTTTCACAGAAAGAATTCTTATTTAAATAGTCTTTATACTTACTATTATTAAGTATCTTATTTATTCTCTCCATAATAAACACCTCAAAGAATTAAGATCTACATAGAAATCATTCTAAAAACATCATTTTTTAAGCTTTCATCTTCTAAGAACTTTCCTCTATAAGTTGTTGTTACTGTTTTTGCACCTGGTTTTCTAACACCTCTCATGGTCATACACATATGTTCACCTTCTACAACTACCATTACACCTTGTGCATCTAAGTATTCCATTATAGAATCAGCTATTTCCGTTGTAAGCCTTTCTTGAAGTTGTGGTTTTTTTGAATAAACCTCAACACATCTAGCAAGTTTAGATAAACCTACAACCCTTCCATTTGGTATATATGCTATATGAACTTTCCCATAGAAAGGAACTAAATGATGCTCACACATAGAATAGAAAGTTATATCCTTCTCTAAAACAAGATCATTGCTATGAACTTCAAAAGTTTTACTTAAATGCTCCTTTGCATTCATTCCTATTCCTGAAAATATTTCTTCATACATTCTTGCAATTCTATCTGGAGTTTCTATTAAGCCCTCTCTATTAATATCTTCTCCTATTGCTTCAAGTATTAGTTTCATTCCTTCTCTTATCTTATCTTTATCGATCATTTTGCCCTCCATATTTAAAAGCTTATAATAGAACTTTCATATTTACTTTTTATTTCTTCTATTAAATCTTTTTCCCCAAAAAATTCTTCTTCAAATTGACTTACTCTCATTATTCCAAGAAGAGAATTGCTTATAAAAATCCCTTCACTATTTCTTAAGTCTTCTATATTATAACATCCTTCTTCAACTTGAAAGTTATTCTTTATCCATCCTCTAATTATTCCATCTAAAAGACCACAGCTAACCTTTGGAGTACATATCTTATTATTCTTAATAAAATATATATTACTAGTAGCCCCTTCTGTTAGCTCTTCTCTTTCATTTAAAAATATCACTTCATCAAAGCCTTCATCTTTAGCCTTTTCCTTTTCCATAATATTTTCAATATAGCAAGTGCTCTTTAAATAAGTTAATTTAGAGGTTCTATTTCTTCTTACTTCACTAAGTTTTAGAGAAAATCCTCTATTGTAATCTTCTATGCCATAAGGAATATCTCTAGTTGAATAAATTATATTTTTTTCAGTAAGAGTTATTTTTAAAGCCTTATTTCTTATTTTTTCATTTTTAATAAACTCTCTTAATTCCTCTTCATTAATATTAAAAGGAATATTTAAATTTAAACATCCATCTTTTAGTCTTTCTAGATGTTCCTTTAAAAACACTCCATTATTTAATACAAGTATAGTTTCAAAAATTCCCCGTCCAAAAAAAACAGAAGAATCTATGGTAAGTGAACATTTTTCAACCATACTATAACCTTTTTTATTTTCTCCTATATAAATCACTTTATATCACAACCTAATTATAATACTCTCATTAAAGCCTTTGCCTTATCTAAAGTTTCCTCATATTCCATCTCTTCTTCTGATTCAATAGTTATGCCTCCACCTACTCCAAAATAGGCCTTATTATCTTTTGTTAATATAGTTCTTATTACTATATTAAAATCACAATTTCCTCTTAAATCAAAATAACCTATGGCCCCAGTATAAATCCCTCTTCTAAGGCCTTCTAGTTCCTCTATTATCTCCATACTTCTTATTTTAGGAGCGCCTGTTATAGAACCTCCTGGAAAACATTCTCTTATACATTTTACAGAACTAACATCTTCCTTTAGTTCTCCTATAACTGTAGAAACTAAGTGAAATACTGTAGCATATTCCTCTAATTTAAATAATTCTGTAACCTTAACAGAAAAAGGTTTGCATACCTTACTTAAGTCATTTCTCTCTAAATCAACAATCATTAAAAGCTCTGACTTATCCTTTTCACTATTTAAAAGTTCTTTTTTATTCTTTTCATCTTCTAATTTATCTTTTCCTCTTGGTCTTGTGCCTTTAATTGGTCTTGTTTCAACCTTATTATTAAACACCTTTAAAAACCTTTCAGGAGAAGAACTTATAATTTGAAAACCTTCTAAATTTAAATAACAGGAAAAAGGGGCTTTATTTATACTTCTTAAACTTATATATGTATCAAAAGGATCAGAATTAAAATCACAGGAAAATCTCTGTGTTAGGTTTGCAATATATGTATGCCCTTCTTTTATGTACTCTTTAACCTTTTTTACTGAATTTATATATTCTTCTCTTGAAAAATTTGAAGTAAACTCAGTATTTTTATCTAAGCTGATATTTAAATTTATATACTTATCTTTTATTCTTTCATAAATCTTAGATATACTTTTTTCTGACTCTTCCTTAATTCCTAGGGCTGTTATATATGTTTTTTGATTTCTCAAATCAAATATTATTACATTATCATAAAATAAAAAATAACTATCTGGAATACACACATCATCTTTAGCACTTTTAGGCATATCTTCAATAACTCTTCCTATATCATAAGAAAAATAGCCCATAGCACCTCCTAAAAAAGGTATCTCACTATTATAATTTATTTTATATTCTAAAATAAGCTCTTCTAATTTTTTAAAAGGATCTCCTAAGACTAGTTTTTCATCTATAAAAATCTCATTTCCCTTAGAGCTAAACTTTTTAAAAGGATTTAATCCTATAAATGAATATAAAGAAAATTCGCTATCTTCCTTTGAACTATCTAAAAATATACTGTTTATTTCATCTTTAAATAAAGAATATACTTCATGTGGCTTAAGCTTATTTTCTATTTCCTTAATTTCAAAATTCAAATTACTCACCTTTCTATAATATTAAATTTCCTAGCATTATCAATAAAATTTTTAAGCATTTCATAGCCATATTCAGTTAAAACAGCCTCTGGATGAAACTGTACTCCTTCTATATTGTACCTTTTATGCCTTATTCCCATAACTACCCCATCATCACTTAAGGCAGTTATCTCTAAATCTTCTCCTAAAAAATTTCTATCAACTACTAAAGAATGATATCTAGTTACATTTATATTATTTTTTATTCCCTTAAAAATCCCTTTTCCGTCATGAGTTATTTTGCTCACTTTTCCGTGGACTGGGAAATCCCCTTTTTTTATTTTACTTCCAAAGGAATATCCAATACATTGGTGACCAAGACATACACCTAAAATAGGAATCTTTCCCTTAAATTCCTCTATAATATTTAAACATTCTTTCATGTCCTTAGGTGCTTTAGGTCCTGGAGATATTATTATTCCCTTTGGATTCAATCTTTTTATTTCTTCTATAGTTATTTTATCATTCCTCTTTATCTTTATATCCTCATTTAATTCCTTAAAATACCTAAGCAAATTAAACACGAAGGAATCATAGTTATCTATCATTAAAAACATTAATTCACCTCTAAAATATTTAGTTTAAAATCATTATATCAAAAACACCTAAAAAAAAATATGAATTTTATACCATTTATATATTTGAATCTTCTAATTAATAATCTTAAGTATTGTTATTACTTAATTTAAAGTTAAAAATTAATTTATTTTATTCTCATTTATGTGTTAAAATATTTATACTACAAATTTTTTAAAATTAACAATATTATTCAAATAATTATTATACATACATTGATTTTTTCAGTTTTAAAGGAGGGTTTACTATTAATATTAATGCAGAATTTCATTGTCACTCATTAGCTTCTGACGGAACACTATCTCCAAAAGAGGTAATTGCTGAAGCTAAAAAAGCAGGTATATCCTTAATAGCTTTAACAGATCACGATATAACTTCTGGTCTTGATGAAGCAAAGAAAGCCGCAAAAGAACTAGATATTCAATTTATTCCTGGAATAGAACTTAGTTGTGAGCATAAGGGGTCTACAGTTCATGTACTAGGATATTTTAGAGATGATTCTTATAAATCCGAAGATTTTCAAAAGTTCTTAAATGAATTAAAGGATTCTAGAATAGGTAGAGCAAAAAAAATCGTAGCTAATTTAGAAAAATATTTTAATATTAAACTTGATTATAAAGATGTCTTAGCAAAGGGAAAAGGTGTTGTTGCTAGACCTCATATAGCTCAATGCATAATAGAAGCTGGTTATCCTTATGATTGGGAATATATATTTGATAACTTCATAGGAAATGATAGCCCAGCTTATGTTCCTAACAAAAAAATTTCTGTAGAAGAAGGAATAAATATATTAAAAGCTAATAATGCTATAACAGTGCTTGCTCATCCAAAGCTTATAAAAAGAGTTCCTGTACAAGAAGTTATGGAATTTCCTTTTGATGGTATAGAAGCTATTTACTATCAAAATACTAAAAAAGATACTGACTTCTTTATTTCATATGCTGTTCATCATGATCTTCTTATAACATGTGGTTCAGATTTTCATGGAGATCATGAAGGAGATGAAAGACATGGTCATGTTGGATGCATGAGTATGCCAGAAGAATATCTTGAAAAATTTCTAAAAAAATATAATTGTAATAAAAAATAATATTAATGATTAAAATAATGGTAATATGGTTTAACTGCCAAATTACCATTATTTTTTTATAATCTCAAATAATTTAATATTTTATTAAAAAAAGTATTTACATTTCAATGAAAAAGAATATAATTTAATTGTAGGTATTAATTAATAATTAATATTAGTTGATTTTGATTGTTATAATTTTAACATATATTAGGTGGTGTTTTTATGAATTATTTAGAAGTAAAAAAAGATATTTATTGGGTTGGATCTTTAGATCCTGAATTAAGAGTTTTTGATATTATTATGTACACTCCTTATGGAACTACTTATAACTCATATGTCGTTAAAGGTAGTGAAAAAATAGCTGTATTTGAAACAGTAAAAGAAAAATGTTTTGATGATTACTTATCAAAACTTAATAGCTTAGGTATTGATCCTAAATCAATAGATTACATAGTTGTTGATCATACAGAGCCTGATCATGCTGGATCTGTTGAAAAATTACTTGAATTATCTCCTAAAGCTAAAGTTATAGGTTCAATGCAAGCTATAGAATTCTTAAAAGATATAGTTAATAAAGATTTTGAATATATAGTTGTTGGAGACAATGACACAATTTCATTAGGAAACAAAACATTACAATTTATCTCTGCACCATTTTTACATTGGCCAGATTCAATGTACACTTATATTCCAGAAGATAAAGCTTTAATAACTTGTGACTCTTTTGGAAGCCACTATTCTTGTGAAGAAATATTTAATGACTTAGTTCCTAATGAAGAAGAATATTTAGATGCCTTAAGATACTACTATGATTGTATCTTTGGACCATACAAACCATATGTTTTAAAAGCTATAGATAAGATTAAAGATTTAGATATAGAACTTGTATGCCCAGGTCACGGACCTATCCTTAGACAAGATCCTTGGAAGATAATAAATACTTATAAGGAATGGAGTACTCCAGTAAAACCTAAAATAAATGGAGATAAGAAAGTTACTATTCCTTACGTATCAGCTTATGGTTATACTAAAGAATTAGCTGAAGAAATAGCTAAAGGAATACAATCTGAGCACAATGTTGAAGTTAAATTATATGATTTAACTTATAGCAAGCAAGAAGATGTATTAGCTGACATAGGAGAATCAGATGGTATACTATTTGGATCACCAACAATAGTTGGAGAATTATTACCTCCTATTAGAATTCTTTTAGCTAACTTAAACCCTATTATTCATGGTGGAAAATATGCTGCAGCCTTTGGTTCATTTGGTTGGAGTGGTGAAGCTGTTCCAAGAATAGAAGCTAGATTAAAAGAATTAAAAATGAATATATTTGGACCTGGTTTAAGAATTAAGTTTAAACCATCAACAACTGAATTAAAAGAAGCTTTTGAATTTGGTAGAGATTTCTCAAGAACTATGTTTGGAGAAAAGGAACTTGATTATGCTCCAAATAATGCTACAGAAACTAAAGAAGTATTAACTGGAAATGGTAAAACAAGATATTGGAAATGCTTAGTTTGTGGTGAAATATTCGAAAGTCCAGTATGTCCTGAAGTTTGCCCTGTTTGTGGAGCTGGAAAAGAACAATTTATAGAAGTAGAAATGGCTACTTTTGAAAAGAATGATACTGATGATAACTTCGTTATTATAGGTAATGGAGCTGCTGGATTCTATGCTGCTAAAACAATAAGAGAAATAAACAGTACAGCTTCTGTTAAATTACTTTCAAGTGAAGAAGTATCTTCTTACTCAAGACCAAATCTTTCAGATCTTTTAAATGAAGAAATGAATTTAGATACTTTCTACTTAGCTAAATCTTCTTGGTACAAAGAAAATAATATAGAAGAATTACTAGGAGTTACTGTTACTTCTATAGATAAAGATGCTAAAAAAGTAATCTTAAAAGATGGTACTGAAATACCATATACTAAACTTATATTAGCTAATGGTAGCCATAACTTTATTCCACCATTTAAAGTTAAAAATAATAATGAAGAAGTTACTTTAAATTGTGAAAATATTCATGAGTTTAAAGGTATCTACTCTATTAAAGATTTAAAAGATACTTTTGATGTTAAAGAAGAAATGAAAGAAGCTAAGAAGGCTGTTGTTATAGGTGCTGGTCCTCTTGGATTAGAAGCAGCTTGGGAAATGAAACTTGCTGGATTAGATGTTACAGTAGTTGAATTCTTACCAAATCTTATGAATAACCAATTAGATCAAGAAGGTGCTGATATCTTTAGAAATCAAGTTTCTGATTGCGGAATAACATTCATAACATCAGAGGAATGTGCTGAAATAATAGCTAAAGATGGAAAATTAACTTCTTTAAACTTAAAGAGCGGAAAAACTTTAGATGCTGATATTCTTCTAGTTTCAACAGGTATTAGAAGTAATATAGAATTAGCTAAAGAAACTGGAATTGAATGCAACAGAGGTGTTATTGTTAACGAAAGAATGGAAACAAGTATTAAAGACATATATGCTTGTGGAGATGTAGCTGAATTTAATGGTCTTGTTTACGGAAACTGGCCTGCTGCTATAGAAATGGGTAAAACTGCTGGTGCAAATGTAACAGGAGTAGAAAAAGTATTTGAAAACTTTACACCATCTATAATATTAGATGCTTTAAATACTCATGTATTCTCAGCTGGTTTAATAAGATTTAACGATTCTTCTTATGAAAAAATAAGTTCTAAAGATGAATCAAAAGGTCAATATACTAAACTATTCTTCAAAGATAACATCTTAGTTGGAGGAATTATAGTTGGTGATATTTCTAAGGCAGGACAAATAATAATAGCAATAGATAATAAGCTATCTAAAGCAGCTGCTTTATCAAATGACTTACTATAAATAAAATAAAAAGTGACTATATAAATTTTATATAGTCACTTTTTTTATTTAAAGAAATATATTAAACTTAAGCAAAAATTACTTAAACTATATGCTCTTTGTGCTTGTTATAAGCTTTTTTTATATTCTTCTAAAGCTTTTGCAAGTTGATCTGGACAAGATGTTCCTTTTCCTCTGCAATCTATTCCTTTTAATTTAGAAATAGCTTCATCAACCTCCATTCCTTCAACAAGCTTAGAAACTCCCATTAAGTTTCCTGGACATCCATTTACAAAGCTAACACTTTTTATTTTGTTATCTTCGATTTCAAAATTAATCTCCTTAGCACAAACTCCTGTAGTCTTATAATTCATAAGTAAAATCTCCCCTATCTTGCTAATTATGAAGATATAGAAACTATTTTAAAGTAGCTATAACTTCAATCTCTATTTTAGCATCTTTAGGTAATTTAGCAACCTCTACAGCACTTCTTGCTGGTTGATTTTCTGTAAAATAAGTAGCATATACTTCATTCATTCTTACGAAATCATTCATATCACTTAAGAATACTGTGGTTTTTATTACTTTATCCATAGAAGTTCCCGCAGCTTCTAAGATAGCCTTTACATTTTCTAAAGATTGAGCTGTTTGTTCTTCAATTGATCCTGCCATTACTCCAGTTTCAGGATTTAGTGGAATTTGTCCTGAAGTATAAACAAAATCTCCTATTTTTATTCCTTGTGAATAAGGTCCAATTGCACCTGGTGCTTTGTTTGTTTTTATTATTTCTTTTGCCATATAAAACATCTCCTATTCTTCAACACATTACTTCTGATACTTTAATTTTAATACAGCAAAAATTTAAATTCAATGGATTATTACTATTTCTTCTCTTCTTCTCCCTCTGAACTAGTTATTTTTTTGTGCAATTTTCTGATCCCTTATTCTCTTTCAATTCTACCTTATCAGGATTAGGATTATTTAATATTCCTCCCATAACTAATATTGATAAAAATAAAGTTACTATTTCATTATAATTTGACGGCAAAATGCTCAAATTGAACCCTTCAAGTATTAAAGGTATTAAAGCAAAGATAGCTAACCATAATCTATAGTTCTTTAACATACTCCAATCATGCATATAATCGCTTCCTTTTATAATATTCTACAATTTATTATATTCTTAGCATGATTTTATGGTTATTATCTAAAAAAATAAGAAAAATCTTTTTCTAACAAAAAAATCACCTTAATTTTATATTAATATAATCCCATGATCAAACATGTAATCATGATGTTAGATTAATAAAAATTAGGTGATTTAGCTTTATTTTTACTAAATATCAGCCATTATAAGCTTAGCACTTTCTGTATTTGTAGCTAGTGGAACCTTGTAAACATCACAAAGTCTAAGTAATGCACTAATATCTGGTTCATGAGGTTGAGCTGTTAATGGATCCCTTAAGAAAATTACCATATCAACATCGTGATTTGCTACCATTGCTCCTATTTCTTGATCTCCCCCTAGTGGGCCACTTTTACATCTTTTAACGTCTAAAGATGTATTTTGCATAACTTTAAGTCCTGTAGTACCTGTTGCAACAAGTATATGTTTACTTAACTTATCTTCAAAATCTTTTGCAAGCTCTATCATTTCTTCTTTTTTCTTATCATGTGCTATTAATGCTATTTTCATTTGACTCTCCCCTTTTTTTCCCTAAACAAACAAAGTAACTATATTTATTTTCGTAAAATTTCCTTTCTTTTTTAAACATTTACACAATTAATTATATCCTAAATAAGAACATATTGAAATAATAACTTAAATTAAACAATAAATTAACTTTTATAAATTTAAATAATCCTATATTGACACACTTATACCTAAATTATTTACATATTCTAAGAATTCTTTTTCATTTAATGCTTTTGAAAAATAAAAACCCTGAATAACATCAAAATCTAATAACTTAAAAAAATCATAGTATTCTTTGCTTTCAACACCTTCAATAACAAGTTCAGCTCCTAAAGTCTTAGCAAAATTTGAAATTGAATTTATTATGGCTATATATTTACTATTAGGTATATCTGATATAAAGTCCTTTGGTATTTTTATTTGATCAAAAGGTATCTTTAATACTCTATTTATAGATGAATATCCCTTTCCAAAATCATCTATAGATATTTTAAATCCATATTTTTTAAGATTAATAATTTCATTTATAGCATTTCCGCTAACCTCTAAATCAGAATTCTCTAAAATCTCTAAGGTAATATTTTCTGGTTTAAGGTTATAATTTTTACTTATCTTATAAAGATTAGATCCTACCCCTCTATGTTTTAAGGTGTTTATTGATATGTTAACTGAACATTGTAACTCAATATTATTTTGAATTAACCTACTTTGAAATTCACAGGTTGATTCAAAAACATATAAATCTAAATCCTTAATAGCATCTATTTCTTCTAAGGTTTTAACTATATCACTAGCTGATATAGAGCCTAGAGTTTCATGATTCCATCGTATAAGAGTCTCATAACCTTTTATTTTATCATCTAAGGATGATATTTGAGGTTGATAAACAGTATATAACTTTTTATTTATCAATGAATCCTTAATATCTCTTATTATTAAATTATTCTTTTTTCTTATACTCCTTAGTTCTTCCGTATATTCTATAACATATATAAAATCTTCTTTTTTAGCTCTTTCCTTAGCAAAAAACACTTCTTCAATTATTTCCTCAAAACTCTTATTTCCTAAATTTATAGAATATCCTATATTAAATTCCATTTTAATTTCTTTATTAAGGCTATTTAATCTTATTTTTTTCAAATTATCTAGCTTATTTAAAACTTCTATTATATCTTCTTTATTTCTACTATTAATTGCAACTAAAAATTCTTCTCCTCCATATACTCCATATAAATTTTTAGAAGCTAAGCTTTTTGATATATTATTTAATCCCTTACCAAACTCCCTTAAAACTTCATCTCCTTTATCTCTGCCTAAAGCATCATTTATCAAACTAAATTTTCTTAAATCAATTAGGAAAAGTGTATATTCTCCTTTCCACATTTTAATATTATTTTTAAATTCAAATCTAGTAAATACATTGCTTAGAGGGTCTAATTTCTCCTCTAACAAAACTTTATTAATAAATTTATTTTTATTCTTGTGTTCTCTACTAAAAATACTCCTATTTTTTATAGCTTGACCTAAGTTTATGTATTTAAGAAATTCCCTTGTTATAAATATTATTTCAAGATAAAAAATCAAACTTAAAATTAAAAGAATATTTTCACCATTATATCTTTCTATAAAAATTAATGTTACTAACAATATAAAACTTAAAAAAATTAAATTCCCCTTTAATACTTTATTCATATATAAATCCTTATCAAACAAATTATTTTAATATAAAAAGGACTGTACCATAAATATATCTAATATACTCTAAATCATATATATTAGATTAGATATTTTGATACAGCCTTTCTTAACTGATTAATTATGCTTCTTCAAAAAATGCCTTATAACATTTTTTAGTTTCATATAAATCTGCTTTAGATGCTACTTCTAAAGGCGCATGCATATTTTGTAATGCTACTCCACAATCTATAACTTCCATATTGTATTGAGCTAATATATAAGCGATTGTACCACCCCCACCTTGGTCTACTTTTCCAAGCTCTCCAGTTTGCCATACAACACCATTCTTATCCATTATATTTCTTAAATGAGCTATATATTCTGCATTAGCATCATTGCAACCTGCTTTCCCTCTAGCTCCTGTATATTTGCTAAATACTACTCCATGTCCAAAATAAGCTGTGTTTTTCTTTTCACATACAGAAGGATAGTTTGGATCAAAAGCTGCAGTAACATCAGCTGATAACATCATTGAATTTTGAAGACATCTTCTAAGTTTTAATTCAGAATATTCTCCTTTTCTATCCATAAGTTCTGCAATTATATTTTCAAAGAATCTTGATTGCATTCCTGTAGCTCCCACACTACCTATCTCTTCTTTATCAACTAATAATGCTACACATGTTTTATCAACATTTTCTAAATCCATTAAAGCCTCTGCTGAAGTATATGCACATATTTTATCATCGTGACCATATGCTAAAATCATACTTCTATCTAATCCATAATCTCTTGCCTTACCAGCAGGAACTACTTCTAACTCAGCTGATACAAAATCTTCCTCAGTTATGCCATATTTTTCATTTAATAAAACTAATATATTAGCTTTAACAGCCTCTTTTTCCTCAGTTCCTTTTAATGGCATACTTCCAACTAAAATATTTAGGTCTTCTCCTTCTACTACTTTAGCTCCTTTTTTATCTAATTGATCTGCTGATAAATGGATTAAAAGATCTGAAATTCCTAAAACAGGATCATTTTCATCTTCTCCTATTTTAATATCTACCTTAGTTCCATCTTTTTTTACAACAACTCCATGTATTGCAAGAGGTATAGTTACCCATTGATATTTTTTTACTCCTCCGTAATAATGAGTATCTAATAATGCTAATCCGGAATCTTCATATAATGGATTTTGTTTAACATCCATTCTTGGAGAATCTATGTGAGCTCCTATTATTCTTAATCCCTTTTCTAATGGTTCTGAACCTACTTTTATTAAAGTTATTGTTTTATCCATGTTTATAGAATAAAGTTTATCCCCAGCTGTCACTTTTTCTCCATTTTTAATAACTTCATAAAAATTTTTAAACCCTTTACTTTCTGCCATATGAGCTAAAACCTTAACGCATTCTCTTTCAGTTTTAGCAACTGACATGAACTCCCTATATCTATCACTTAATGAAAATACCTGTTTTAAATCTGCCTCTTCATATTTAGTCCAAGCATTTTCATATTCTTTTTTTAAAACTTTTACATCTTTCATAATATAGCCCTCCAATCTATTTTATCTTCTAATTCAATTCTATATTTTTGGTAATATTTTGTCAAACTATAGAAATTTTCTTATTTTAAATATTAGTAGCAAGATTATAGCCATTAAACTTAATATAAAAACTAAAATATAAAATCCATAAGGGCATGTTTTAAAGGGCATAGATTCAAAGCTCATAGAAAATATAGCCGTTATTAATTCTAAAGGTAAAAAAACTGCTGTTATTATTGTAAATACCTTCATTAATTCATTTGTCTTGTTGGCTAGTTCTGATTCATAGGCTTCTCTTACAATTGCTAACTCTTGTGATAAGGTATCTAAAGATGTAATTAACTTTTCTATTTTACTATTTATATTTTTAAAATAAACTTTATTCCCTTCTCCTATTACTTCATTTTCATCTATAACAAGGGTATCTCCAATATACCTAATTGGCTTTATAAGTTTTCTAAGTTTATAAGCTTCTCTTCTTATAAATAATAGGGAATTTAAATGCTTGCTTTCAGGATCTTTAAGGATTTCTAACTCAATCTTATCTCCTTCAGTCTCTAAATCAGATATTATATTATAGTTATTTATTATAATCCTATCTAAAATGTAATAAAGAATAATAGATGGACTCTTATCTACTTTAAATAACTGACAGTTCTTTTCTTCCTTTATGTCTTCAATTAAATCATATAGAAGTGAGATATTACTCTTATAAACAGTAACTATAAAACTTTTTCCTAAGAATATATCAAGTTCTTTAGAGATAATTTGCTTTTCAACTTGCTCTATTATATTAATTAAAATAAATGTATAATCCTTGAAACAGTCTATTCTTTGTTCCTGTTTATAGTCAATGCATTCATTTATACACTCATAAGAAAACATTTTTTCTAAAAGATTGACTTCATCTTCTTCCATTAAAATCCATGCTGGAAACTCATCCTTTTTCCATTCTTCAACTACTTTAAAATTTTCCTCAATATTAAATATAACCATATCATCACCTTTAATTCTGATATGGTTATAGTTTATACTTTTTATTAAATTTTACTCTCTTTTTCAATACTTTCAAGCATTCTTTTTTCAATTATATCAACTGGTGAAATGTCTGACATACGTTGATATCTATAATTAGCTGCGGCAGCTTCTATTATTACTGCTATGTTTCTTCCAGGTCTTATTGGAACCCTTAATTTTTTAACTTTAACACCTAATATATCTTGATATTCGTCGTTTACACCTAATCTATCATAATCTCCATCATCTTTCCAATGCTCAAAATGAATTATTATTTTTATTTGCTTAGAATTTAAAATTGAACTTAATCCATATAGTGCTGATACATCGATTATTCCCATACCTCTAACTTCAAGCATTCCAAAAGTTATCTCTGGCGATCTACCTATTAAATCTCCATCTATTTCTTTTATATCAACAGCATCATCTGTTACTAATCTATGTCCTCTTTTAATAAGTTCTAGGGCAGTTTCACTTTTACCTATACCACTTTCCCCTGTGATTAACATTCCTATACCATATACATCAACAAGAACCCCATGTAATCTTGTTTCAGGAGCCATTTTATCTGATAAATACATAGTGATTTTACTTATAAACTTAGTAGTTACCATGTCACTTCTAAGAATCCATAAGTTTCTCTTTCTAGCTGCTTTTAAAAGTTCCTCATGTATCTCTAAACCTCTAGTTATTATAAGACAAGATATATCAAAGGAAAAAAATTTATTTAATCTTTTCTTCCTAAGATCTGGAGACATATCTTCTAAAAAGCTCCATTCTGCTTTCCCTATAACTTGAATTCTTTCTGGAGCAAAATAGTTATAAAAGCCAGCTAATTGTAATCCTGGTCTATTTACATCACTAACATTTATAGGGACATTCTCTTCGCCAGTTTGAATTACCTCTAAACTAAAATCCTTTATTAACTTCTCTATTGTAACACCCACATAAATCACCCTTAATTTTTCTTATTTTTCGGCTCAATTCCTTTTAACTGTTCTCTTAAGTTGCTTTTGAATCTATTTATATATTCTTTTCTAAGTTCTTCTCTTTCTTTGTGTTCATCCTCTGATAAACCCTCTTCTTTATGCTTCTTGTGTAATTCATTTATTCTTTTTGTTAATTCATCTATATTCATGTTTATTCTCCTTTTTAGTATAACTTTAATTTGATTTAATTTATTTCTAATATTATTTTACATTTGTATCTATTTTTTAGCAACAATCTTTCTTACTAAATTCTTCATTAAATGAGAATTAAATTATAATATATATAAAAATTATATATATTATGTAAAAATCTTTGAAATTTTTCCCTATTTTAATTGTAATATATTTCAAATTCTTCGTTTTTATTTTATAATATTTTTAGAAACTTTTGTAATATGGCAAAGCTCACATTACTATTGACATAATTTATATTTGTATTAAGGGTGAGAAATTATGAGTAACAAAAAAATAAGCTTTAAAAATATGAACAATTCAGATAAGGTTAAATTAATAAATAACTCTTTAGTTCTAGATGGAATTTCTCTTAAAGAGCTTTCAAAAAAAATAGATATACAAAAGAAAGATATAATAAAATTTATGAATGAAGAAGGTTTTTTCTTTGATAGTACAGATGGTTATTTTAAAAAGGATAAAGAAGAATCTACTTCAATAGATATAAAGCCTTCAGTTGAAACAAGTAAATCCTCCCTTCCTAAAACACCAGAACGTGAGGATGTTCAATCTATAATAGATTCTATAAATGAAAAATTAAACGTAAAAGATATTGAAACTACTAATATATTATTACCTGAAATTAAAACATCTGAAAAAGTTAGTGTTACTAAGGAAGATAATTCAAAGGATAATACTAAAACTTCTCAAAGTATGACTTTAGAAATTCCTAGAGTATCTAGAACAGCTAGAAGAAAAAAGAAGAAAAAGAAAACTCTAATTAAAAGGATGATTTCATATTTTAAAAATAGTTTTTCTAAAATATTTTTAATTAAAAAGAAAGAAAATAAACCTTCTTCTAAGATAGAACATACTGATAATTTTAATAAGAAAGAAATCAACATAAAAGCTACAAATAGTACTATATTAGAAGAAGTTGCTATAGAAAAACTTCCTGTTAATGATGAAATAGAAACAACTTCTCATGGTCTTAACAGTGAAAGCAAGTTACCTTTTGAAATAAAAATACCTAAAAACTTTAAAGGTAGAAGAAGAATTCCTAAAGTAGATTTTGACTTAAATGAAATAAACTTTTTAAATTCAAATGAATATTCCTTAGAAGACTTAAAAAAAGACTTTAGAGATTTAAAACTTAATTCAGATTTTATAAAAAATATAAACTCTGATTCCCTAGAAAGTAATAGGGATAAATCTTTAGAAGAACGTGTATGTAACCTTGAAAAGAAAATAAATGAACTTGAAGAATTTTTCTTAGAAATTTTTCAAGCAATGTCAAATAAATAATCACTAAAAAGTGGCTGTATCAAATATACTAATAAAACTTATTTTGATACATGCCCTTTTTTATTTTATTATTATAGAAATTCCTCTTTATACCTATACTATGACTAAGCACAATTTTAGGAGGAATTACAATGACAAATAAAAATCTACAATTAGAAGAACTAAAAAAAATATATGGAAAAATAAGTCCCTTTGAATTTAAAAATAAATTAATAGATTTAGCTAAGGACAAAAAAAGTGCCCATATTCTTTTAGATGCTGGACGTGGAAATCCTAACTGGACAGCATCTACGCCACGTGATGCCTTTTTTACCTTTGGTCATTTTGCTGTATCTGAAACAAAAAGAACCTTTGAATCTTGTGATTTAGCTGGAATTCCTCATAAAGAAGGAATATATAATAGATTCTTAAATTTTCTAGAAGAAAACAAAAATTTTCCAGCCATTGAATTATTAGAACAAATAATTGATTATGGCATAAATGAAAAAGGATTTAATCCTGATGATTTCCTCTATGAATTATGTGATGCAATCATTGGAGATAATTATCCCTATCCAGATAGAATGCTTCCTCATATAGAATCTATAGTTCATGATTATATTTTAAAAGAACTTTGCTATCTTCCACCTTCAAAAAAATTCAAACTTTTTGCTGTTGAAGGTGCTACTGCCGCTATGTGCTATATTTTTGATTCCTTAATAGCAAATGAGTTACTTCAAAGAAAAGATAAAATAGCTATAATGACACCTATTTTTACTCCTTATTTAGAAATTCCTCAACTCCCTAGATATGATTTAGAAAGTATATATATTCATGCTAGTGAAATAAATGAAGAAGGAAGCTATACTTGGCAGTATCCAGAGGAGGAATTAAACAAATTAAAAGATCCATCAATAAAGGCTTTATTTTTAGTTAACCCAAGCAATCCTCCTTCTATGGCCATTCATGATAAAAGTAAGGAGCTTTTAAAGGATATAGTTACTAACTATAATCCAAATTTAATGATAATTTCTGATGATGTTTATGGAACCTTCGTTAATAAGTTTCAATCATTAGTGGCTGATCTTCCTAATAACTCCATAGGTGTTTATTCATATTCTAAATACTTTGGAGTAACTGGTTGGAGACTTGGTACCTTGGCCCTTTATGAAGATAATATATTTGATAAACTAATAAGTGAACTGCCTAGTGAGAAAAAGGAAATGGTAAATAAAAGATATGAGTCTCTATCAACAGACCCAGAAAAAATTCCATTTATTGATAGAATAGTTGCTGATAGCCGCCAAGTAGCACTAAATCACACTGCTGGGCTTTCAACCCCTCAACAAGTACAAATGGCCTTCTTTTCTGCATTCTCTTTAGTTGATAAAGAAAATACATATAAAAATCAAACTATTGATATATGCCACAGACGTCAAAAATTATTATTTGAAGGACTAGACTTACCGATTAAAGAAAATCCATATGATGCATCATATTATGCTGAGTTTGATTTATTGCAATGGGCTCTTAAAAATTATGGTCCTGAATTTGCAAATTATTTAGAATCAAATTATAAACCTGTAGATGTTTTATATAAATTAGCTGAGGAATCATCTATTGTCTTATTAAGCGGTGGTGGATTCCAAGGGCCTGAATGGTCAGTAAGAATATCTTTAGCTAATTTAGATGATGATGCTTATTCAGAAATAGGAACTGTACTTAGAAAAATCCTTGAGGATTTTGTTCATTATTGGAAATCTTCAACTAAATAAAAAATAAAATATTATTGTAACCTAACTTTATTTATTACACCTAACATTAAACTTTAATTAATAAAAGCTAAAATAGTAGTTATTCTAAACTACTATTTTAGCTTTTCCATCCTATATCCAATTTCTTTATTTGCTAAATCATATCCTTCTTCTATCATTTCTTCTTCACTCTTTTCATTTCCTATAAGTGAATCTATGGTAATCTGCCCTCTATCCTTAAAATATTTATCTAAAAGCATATTTTCTATTTCTCTTTGATCACATATTGAATAATCATGAAGTATATGATTAACCTTAAATCCATATCTTTCTAATTCTCTTCCAACTAATATACTTCTATGACATCTTACAGGTTCCTGCATAGCACCTAATAAAGCTATTCTATATCCTTTACTTATTCCTAATTTAAGTCTCTCTATTCCATTTTTAAAAGATTCTTCATTAATAACCTTATGAAAATCAGCATAGCCTTCTTTATTGTAAGATATTTTGCTATCTCTCTTTGCAGCAAATTCCTTTGCCATATAGATATATGTAAATCCTAAGTCATTTAAAGTTTTTTGAATTGCTTCCTTATTGTATTGCACATTATATTTAGAATAAGGTATTCCCCTTATATCAACTACACAATTTATATTATATTTATTTAACATGTCAACAAGTCTACTTAAATCATAATTAGAATGTCCTATAGTATATATCTCCATATAAAACACCTCCAAAATTTAATTATAATACTAAACTAAAATCAATATTGATTTTAACTCTTTTAGAAAAATGGTTTATTTTAAAGTTTCTAACCCTCTTTAATAACAATATAGATTTTTCACTATATATTAAAAATTATACATACTTTCAATTTAAGAAGAATTTTTTATTATAAAAATAAAAAAGGTTGTAAGACTAATCTTACAACCTTATAATAAACAAATTATTATCTATTGTTTCTTTGAGCTTTTCTTGCTCTTCTGCAATCTAAGCATCTTACTGGATCATTTTCAAATCCTTTTTCTTTGTAGAAAGCTTGCTCTCCCTCAGTGAATATGAAATCTGCTCCACAGTCTTTACATTTTAATGTTCTATCTGCCATTTTGACATCCTCCTTAAATTTAAAGATTTAAATGGATTAATAAAAATTTTCTTTAAGTTTAAGGAAAATTTTATTCATCTTTTAAAGCTTTTTCTGTTATGTTCTAATTATACCACTAAAAAATTAACATTGCAAGCTTTTTATTAGCATTGTGTTAAAACCTCTTAAAATCAAATTATAGAGATAAGAATTTTTTAAATCTTTCTCTTACAGCTTCTTCTCCCATAATTTGCATTATTGTATAAAGATCTGGAGTATTAGCTCTGTGAGTTAAAGCTGCTCTTACAGCTCCTGCAACATCAGAAACCATTCCTTTATATTCTTCTGAGTTCTTTTTATATTTCTTTCTATCAGTAGCATATCCTAATTCTACAGCAACTTCTTTTAAATCTGAGAACCAAGTATCCTTATCTGTATTAAAGTTATATGCTTTTTCATAAGCTTCTATTATTCTCTTAGCTTCTTCTAATTCTAAAGTTTTTGGTAATTCAACATCATTAGCTGTTTCCTTATCAAATAACTCATCAAAGAAGTAGAATATTTTTTCTCTAACTTCATCCCATTTAGCAAAGTCTTTTCTTGGCTTTGGACCTTCTTTATCTATATTGAATACTTCTTTCATCATAGCTTCTTTAGAAGTAACTAAATCATACATTTCTTTATCATATTCTTTAGCCCAGTTTGTATATAAATCATAAACAACTTCTGGTTTCATTTTACAGATAACATCTTTACTTACATCATTTAATTTAACTAAATCAAATAAAGCTCCACTCTTACTCATTTTATCTAGTTCAACTTTGTAATCATGATAATCTGCATCTGGATTTTCTGCTCTCCACTCTTCGAAAGCTGAGTTTATTATATTTAAAAGATATTCAATAACTGATTGAGATGGATATCCTTTTTCACTGTAATAACTTACTGCACTTTCTGGATCTTTTCTCTTTGATAATTTTCTTTTTGAACTTCCATCCATTTTCATTATTGTTGGAATATGAGCATATTTAGGTGCTTCTACTCCTAAAACTTCAAACATTTGAAGATGTATTGGAAGTGATGATAACCATTCTTCTCCTCTTATAACATGAGTAGTTCTCATTAATGTATCATCTATTGCATGAGCAAAGTGATAAGTTGGAAGGCCATCACCTTTTATTATTACTACATCTTGAAGATTTTCTGGGAATGAAACCTCTCCTTTTATCATATCATGAGCAACAACTCTCTTTTCAGGATTTCCAGGTGACTTCATTCTTATAACATAGCTTTCACCAGCTTCAATTCTCTTTATAGCCTCTTCTGGTGATAAATCTCTATATTTAGCAAACTCTCCATAACATCCTGGAGTTAATTTTTCTGCAATTTGTTTTTCTCTTAAAGCTTCTAATTCTTCAGAAGTCATAAAACATGGATAAGCTAATCCTTTTCTTAAAAGATCTTTAACAAAAGCTCTGTATATATCAGCTCTTTGACTTTGTTTATATGGTGCATAAGCTCCCTTTTCTGAGTTTTCACCAGTTATTCCTTCATCAAAATCCATTCCGAAGTTATGCATAGTTTTTATAGTATCATCTATAGCACCTTCAACTTCTCTCTTTTGATCAGTATCTTCTATTCTTAAGTAGAATATTCCACCACTTTGGTGAGCTAATCTTTCATTTATTAATGAAGCAAAAACTCCTCCTATATGTTGAAATCCAGTTGGACTTGGTGCATATCTTAATACTTTAGCCCCTTCTTTTAAATCTCTCTTTGGATATTTTTCAAAATAATATTCCGGTGTTTTGTCTATGTTTGGGAATATTAAATTAGCTAAATTTTCATAACTCATTCTTTTCACTTTCCTTTCTAAATTTATGTAATAAAAAAAGTCCCTCGTCCTAAAAATTAGGACGAAAGACTTAACTTCCGCGTTACCACCTAAATTAGTTAGCTAAGCTAACTCACTCATAATCAATTAAGGGAATTACCCCTAGACCTACTCCTTAAAATTTAAGATTTTCAGTCTAAGCTCCGAAGCTTCTTTCTATAAGATTATTTTTTAGGCTCTCACCCTCCCTAAATCGCTTTAAAATAATTACTTATGTACTCTTCTTCATCATAGCAATAAAATATTTCATTTTAAATAACAAACTCTATTATATCAGATTCTTTAAAGTTGTAAACAAAAATATTACCACTCTTAAATATAATTATTTCATAAATTATTATATCATAAATAACATAATACTATTATTTAGTATATTTCACTTCTTATAAAATACCCTTATTAAAATTATTGATATTTAACTTTTATCTTTATATATTTTTATATTTAGACATAATGAATAGACTTATAATGTATTTATTATAAAGTTAATATAATAATATTAACTTTACTAAAGGCTCATTTATATTATTTTGTTAGCTTTATATATTATGTTGATTTATTAAATATTTTATATTATAACTAAAAAAATCATATTATAACCTTCATAAAATTAATAGATGCCTTATCTTATATATTCACCTTATTTTTTATGGATTGCTGTACAAATCCCTTCCAAATTCTAAGATTCTCTTTATCCTTTAAAAGTTTATATCTAATATTTTCATCTTGAGAAGAAACACTACATATATTACTTCTAATAATCCAAGCCTTTAATAAAAAGCTTAATTCCTTAGAATAATCCTCAATTTCCTTTGTTAAATAAGAATTATAAATATTAATATTTCTAAGGCTTATGATTTCCTCAATATTTTTGTTATATTCCCTAAGATCATCTTTAATATAATTTTCTTCTTCTCCTAAAAACCATGTCCACAAAATATACTCATATTCCTGTAAGTTACAAATAACCTCTTTATCATCTAAATGTTCTTTTAAGTCCCATAGAGGAATTATAATATTTTCAAATAAATATTTAGATGCAAAGCTATCACACCTAAAACCTAACAGATTATAAAAAAGATTTTGCATAGAAAAACTTTTGTCTTTGTTATTAATTAAATATTCTATTATTTCATGTTTATTACCACATGAATTCTTTAAAGTTTCTATAAAATATACTAATAAGGGAGCCTTTGTATAATGTAAAAACTCTATTTTACCATGACTTTTTATGCTTCCTTCTTCCATAGGAATTATTCTAAATCTGCTTGGCTCTTTTAAAGTCATATATAAATATCTTGTATATAAATTTGCCATTTCCTTTTTAAACTTTATATCTAGGCTTTCTTTTAATCCATCTTCTATGGATTCTAAAGCTAAGTTTTCATAATAAGTAGCTAATCCCTCTGTTAACCAAAGATTTGGAGGAAGATGATAAACTCTTGATTTTAAAAGATCATCCATAAAGGCATGAAAAATTCTATGGGATAATAATTGCCAATCTCTCTTTTTATTCATATCAAAAGTAGCACTTATAATATTTTTCCCACTTCCGCCTAATATATAAGAGTTCTCCTTTTTGCTCTTTCTAAGTAAAACTATATTCAAATCTTTCTTATTTAGAGAATCTATTTTAAATAAATCATAATAATAATCACAAATAGACTTTATATTTCTTACAAGCTCTTCATTACTACTGTCATTTAAAAATGTATTTTCAATACTACTATATAAATGTACTTCTCCATATTCTTTCTTTAAAACAACTTCTTCAAAAAAGCCAAAGGTATATGAAGACTTCATTATTTCATATAGGTCACTCCAAGTACCCCCTACACACTTTGACTTAAAATCATTTTCTTTAAAAGGTATTATACTTTTATAATCCTTTTCACTATAGACTTCACTCTTTATATCTTCTATAAGATTGGTAAAATCTATTTCTAGGATGCAATTTAATTTTAGGTCATCATTCATTGTAAGCATTTCAACTGGTAACATAAGTATTTGTTCACCCATAAAGCTTATTAAATCCTCTTCTATTTCTCCACCTTTTCCATGCTTTCCTAAGTTACCTATTAAAACCTCATATTCTAAAATCAAATCCCTGCTTTTATTATTAATATATATAAAGTTTGAATCGCAATAAAACTCCTCTTTACACTTTATATTGTTTATTTTTGTTTTACCCCTATAAAGCTGAATTTCTCTTAAATTAACATCTTTAATCTTAAGACTTATATTTAGTCCCTCTTCTGTATTTAAACTTTTCCTAACTAAAAATTTAATATCTCCATATTCCATTTATACCCTCCTAATCTAAGTCTCTGTATTTCTAATAACTTCTCCAGATTTATTTATATATAATTTTTCTAAAGGTTCAAAGATTCCTTCTTTTTTCAAAGTATTAGAGTATATATTAACTCCATAATAAATCTCATTATTAATTTCTTTTTCTCCCCATATGTCTACATCTAAATCTTTATTATTTAATTTTGCTTCATAATTTCTTGCAATATTCTCTAACTCCATAATCTCATTGTTGCTTATATTCAAATTTGTTATGAGACCCTCTATTCCACTTAAAGGTTCCCCATTTTCACCCTTTAAAACATTTCCCTTTTTATTTATAAGAATTCTATCTACTACTCCCGTTAAATCATTACCTTTTACACTTTTAGAATATAAGGTTATTTGATAGTATCTTTCCTTTCCTATTTCTTTAAATCCATCTATATTAGCGCCTAAATCTAAGAAAGTAGCCCTTTCCCTATATTTTAAAGCATAATTCTCTATTATCTTTTTTTCTTCATTAGTTAAAGGGGCTTTTTCCCCAGTATAATACAAGTCTTTATAGGATTCTTTGTCTAATGAAATATTGGTAGCATTATTTAAATCAACTTCTTTTTCTAAAAAAGTACTTCCATAAATTAATCCTTCACTTAAGAATAAAGTAGAAACTAAAATACTTACTATTAAAAACTCTTTCATTCTCTACACTCCAATTAACTTTATCTTAAGTATATTATTTACAAAAGTTTTATTTATTAATCACCTTATAATGTAGTTTCATTTAATCCTAATATTATCTAAGGAAAATTCAAAGTTAAATTCAAATTAACTATTTTAGTTTTATTAATTTTAATATTAGCTAACCCTTAATTCAAGTAAAAAAATTATTAATTATGTAGTTCATATCTTATATTTTTAAGTGAAATATATAAATAGTTATATAATAATCTAAAAAAAGTCACCTAAAAGTATTTTTCACTTTTAGATGACTCAAATTTGTTAATTATTTTTCTTATTTTACCTTGTTAAATATAAATATATTAGTTTTATGGTGTTTTCTAAAGCATCATAGTGAGTTCTCTCCATACCATGTGAAGCGTGAACTCCAGGGCCTATAAGGCCACCTTTTATATTATTTCCACCTCGTAAGGCAGCTCCAACATCTGAGCCGTATCTAGGGTATATATCTACTGCATAGCTTAAATTATTATTTTTAGCTAATTCTATAAGATCTGATGTAATTTTATAGTCATAAGGTCCCCCTGAATCCTTAGCACAAATAGAAACATCATACTCTGTGCAACTTAAGTCATCACCAATGCATCCCATATCTACTGCTATAAATTCAGTTATATCCTCTGGTAAATATGATGCTCCATGTCCTACCTCTTCATATACAGATATAAAGATTTTTGTTTTATATTTAGGCTTTATATTTTCTCTTTTTAATAGCTCTAATAATCCTATTAAAGCTGATACACTTCCCTTATCATCTATAAATCTTGATTTTATAAATCCACTTTCAGTTATTGTTGTTTTTGGGTCTATAAAAATAAAATCTCCATTATTTATTCCTAAGGCCTTTACATCCTCTTTATTTAAAACTCTTTCATCAATTCTGATTTCCATATTCTTAGGATCTCTAGGCTTGCTTGATGCATCATCAAATACATGTATTGATGGGCTTGTGCTTAAGAAAGTTCCAGTATACTCTTTACCTTCCCTTGTTCTTATTATGCAGTATTCTGAATCTAAAGTTGGTACTATTGGACCTCCTACTAAATCAAACTTTAAAGTTCCCTTTGGTGTTATAGATCTAACCATAGCCCCTAAAGTATCTACATGAGCAGCTAATCCAATAACCTTTTCATCACTTTCTCCAGGAATGGTTATTACTCCACATCCCTTGTTAGTCAATTCTAGATCATATCCTAGATTATTAACTATTCTTTCTACCTTTTCCATAATCTCAAAACAAAATCCACTTGGACTATGGAAGCTTAAAATTTCTTTTGCTACATCTAAAATAAAATCTTTGTTTATACTTACCATATATTTCGCCCCCTCTATTTATATATTAATTATAACATATAGGCCATATAATGCCATAAATTACTATTTCTATTTTTAAGAATCTTGTTACTTAATCTCTTAAAATATATAATTAATATTGAATATAGATTAGAGGTGTTTTAATGGAAAATAAAGAACTATTAGAAGAATGTACTCTTTGCACTAGAAACTGCAAAGTTAATAGATTTAAATCTCTTGGTGTGTGCAAGGCTAGTGAAAAAGTTAAGGTAGCTAGAGCAGAACTTCATCCTTGGGAAGAACCTCCTATTTCTTTTAAGAATGGATCTGGAACAGTATTTTTTTCTCATTGTAATTTAAAATGTGTTTTTTGCCAAAACCATGAAATAAGTCAAGATTTTAAAGGACTTGAAATATCAATTGAAAGGTTAGCAGAAATCTTTTTAGAACTTCAAGAAAAGGGAGCTGAAAATATAAACTTAGTTACTCCAACACATTATGCAGTTCAAATAATAGAGGCTTTAAAAATAGCAAAAGAAAAAGGCTTAAGTATTCCTATTCTCTATAATACTAATGGATATGATAGTTTAGAAACAATAAAGTTATTAGATGGTTACATAGATGTGTATCTTCCTGATTTTAAATATTTTAAGGATGATTATGCACTTAAATATTCAAAGATAAAAAATTATAAGGACAATTTAATTCCAGTATTAGATGAAATGTTTAGACAGGTAGGTTCTCCAAAATTTTCAGAGGAAGGTAAACTTTTAAAAGGCATGATAATTAGGCATTTAATGCTTCCAGGTCTTTTATTTGATTCAAAGAAAGTTATCGACACTATATTTTCTAAATTTGGAGATGATGTTTATATAAGCATTATGAATCAATATACTCCTATGAATAAGTCTTGTGATTATCCTGAAATAAATAAGCCTTTAAACCCTAAACATTATGAATCTCTTATAGATTATGCAGCATCTTTAGGAGTTAAAAATGCATTTATACAAGAAAGTGGAACTAACTCAAAAGCCTATGTTCCCTCATTTAAATATGAAGGAGTTATGAAAAAATAAACTTTTAAATAGAATTTTTTCTAAAAATAAAATAATTTCATAGGAATAAGTGTTTCCTATGAAATTATTTTATTTAATCTTTCTATGTCTTTTATTATTAGAGATTTATTTCCTCTAATTTCTATTAATCCTTCGTGCTCAAATATAGAGAGTTTTCTACTCATTGTTTCTCTAGTTATACCACAATAATTAGCCATATCTTCTCTATTAATTGGTAAATCAATAAATATTTCCCCATTTTCTATTTTGCCATATTTTCTCTTAAACTCTTTTAACATATATGCTATTCTAACTCTAACATCATTAGTTACTAATTTATGAGCAAATTCTTCAGTATCCTTTAAACGATTAGTTAAGGATTTCAAAACAACTATAGCTATTCTTGGATTTTCTTCTAAGACACTATCAACTTTATCCTTATCTACAGCACAAACTATAACATCATTTAAAGCAATAGCATTAAATAAAATTCCTCCCTCATTATTAAAGAGGCTTGTCTCTCCAAAATAGTCCCCTATAGAGAATATGTGCATTATTTGCTCTTTTCCTCCTTTTGTCAACTTTGATGTCTTTACACTTCCCTTACTTATTATAAATAGCTTCGAAAGCTTTTCACCTTCATAACATATATATTCCCCTTTATTAAAATGAAAACATGTCATTCCAGTAGCTAATTTATTAAATTCTTCCTCTGTTAAATCCTTAAATATAGTAAGCTCCTTGTTGCATAAACAACTTTTATAGCCCTTGCAATCACATTTTTTCATAGCTCTCTCCTAACTTCTTATTTATAATCCTATATCTTTAGTATTAATTATAATATATTTATTCATATTTTTTTACTATTAATTAATTTATTTTAATACTTGTTTATTTCCTAACTTATCCTTATAATATATTTATATTCAAATATTTTAATAGTCAAAATATTTGTTTTTCTAATTTTTTGACAGAAAGGATAGTTTCTATGAATATAAAACCACTTACAATTGGAAATTTAACAGCTAGATTACCTATTATACAAGGAGGAATGGGAATTGGAGTGTCCCTTTCAAATTTAGCTAGTGCTGTAACAAAAGCTGGAGGAATAGGAATTATATCCGGTGCTCAACCTGGATACTTAGAAGAAGACTTTAAGAATAATCCTTTAGAAGCTAATTTAAGAGCTTTAAAAAAACATATAAGAATAGCTAAAGAAAAATCACAAAATGGAATTATAGGCGTTAATTTAATGGTAGCTATGAATAACTACGCAGAGCATGTAAAGGCTGCTATAGACGCTGGAGTTGACTTAATAATTTCAGGAGCTGGCCTTCCCTCTCATCTTCCTAAATTTACGAAAGGTAGCAATGTAAAAATAGCTCCTATAGTTTCTTCCCTTAAAGCTGCCAAAGTAATTTTAAAACTTTGGGATAGGCATCATAAAGTATCTCCAGATATGATTGTAATTGAAGGACCAAAAGCTGGAGGACATTTAGGATTTACTAAAGAATCACTTGAAGATGAAAGTAAAAAGTTTGATTCAACAATACTAGATATAATAAAAGAAACTTCTATTTATGAAGATAAATATGAAAAGAAAATTCCAATAATAGTTGCAGGTGGAGTTTTTGATGGAAAGGATATTGCAAAATATTTAAAACTAGATGCAAGTGGAGTTCAAATGGCAACTCGTTTTGTGGCAACTTATGAATGTGATGCAAATATAAAGTTTAAAGAAGCATATATAAATTGTAATAAAGAAAGTATATCCATAGTAAAAAGTCCTGTTGGAATGCCAGGAAGAGCTATTAGGAACTCCTTTGTTCAATTTACAGAAACAGAAAAATCTAAGGTTTCTCATTGTTATAATTGCCTAATCCCTTGTAATCCTGCTGATACTCCTTATTGCATAAGTCAAGCACTTATAAATGCCGTAAAAGGCGATATAGATAATGGACTTATTTTTTGTGGTGAAAATGCCTCAAAAATAGATAAAATAGTATCTGTAGAGACACTTATGAATGAATTAGAAAAAGATTTATTAGAAGCATAAAATAATCTGTATAAAAGAGTATAAATACTAATTAATAGTTTAACTACTCTTTTATACAGATTTTATTTAATAATTTAATTCTAAAAGACAAAGTCCATGAGCTGGTGCTTTCTCTGAAGCTTTTGCTCTTTCCTTCGCTTCAAGTATATCATTTATATATTTTGGTTCAATTTTTCCAAGTCCTACATCTACTAAAGTTCCTACTATTATTCTAACCATATTTAATAAGAAGCCATTTCCATTTATCTTTATACTTAATATATTATTATTTTCATGAAATCCAATGCTATTTATGGTTCTTAAAGTTGATTTGTTCTTTGATTTTAAACTTGTAAAACTCTTAAAGTCATGAGTGCCTAATAAATATTTTGCTCCTTCTTCCATAGCTTCTAGGTCTAACTTTTCTTCAACATGCCATGCATATTTTCTTAAAAATACATCTTTGAACTTATTGTTATCAATAGTATATTCATAAGTTTTAGACTTAACATTAAATCTAGCATGAAATCTTTCACTTGCTTCTCTTATTTCCTTTACCCTTATATCTTCAGGTAAATATTCATTTATGTATTCAATAATTTGTTCTAGAGTCATAAGAGAATTTGTCTTAAAATTTGCTACATAATTTTTTGCATGTACACCACTATCAGTTCTTCCACAACCAATTAGTTGAATCTCTTCACTAGTCATTTTAGTTAGTACTTTTTCTAATTTATCTTGAACTGTGGAAACATTACTTCCCTTTTGGTTTTGCTTTTGCCATCCCTTGTACTTACTCCCATCATAATCTAAAGTAATTTTTATATTTCTCATTTTAATTTCCTTTCAAAAAAAATTTAAATATATAAATTTAAATTTTTAATTTTAATACTTAATCTAAGTTTTAATGTAACATGTTTAAATTGGAATATCAATTTAAATATCTGACAACAAATTTAATTTTATTCTAAAATTTTCACTCTTTTAATTTTCACCTTTTTATTATAAGATAATTAAATAAAGATTAAGAGGTGATTTTTATGAAAACCATGCAAAAATTATTAAGTAAAACTAGACAAGCTATAAAAGAATATAACCTTATTGAAGATGGTGATAAAATAGCCGTAGGACTTTCTGGTGGAAAGGATAGTCTAACACTTTTACATATATTAAAAAACTATCAAAGATTTTCTCCTGAAAAATTTGAATTAATAGCTATAACTTTAAATCCTGGAGGAGTTGATAACAGTCCATTACATGAGCTTTGTAAAAATATAGATGTTCCTTTTTATGAAATTCAAACAGATATAAAGGAAATAGTTTTTGATATAAAGAAAGAAAAAAATCCATGCTCCTTATGTGCAAATCTCAGAAGGGGTGCATTAAATGATAATGCTGAAAAGCTTGGTTGCAACAAAGTTGCCTTAGGACACCATAAAGATGATGCCTTAGAAACCCTTATGCTCTCCATAAGCTATGAAGGAAGAATAAACTGCTTCTCTCCTAAAAGCTTTATGCATAAAAATAATTTAACTCTTATAAGACCTATGGTGTTTATTGAGGAAAGTCAAATAAGAAAGGCAGTAGCAGAATATAATTTCCCAGTAATAAAAAATCCTTGTCCTGCAGATGGTAAAACTAAAAGAGAAGATATGAAAAATCTTATTAGAAGTTTAGACAAAACTATGCCTGGTTTTAAGAAAAATTTATTTAAATCTTTAACTAATACTGATCAAATGTTTGTATGGGATAAAGAAATAGTAAAGAAAATGTAAAAAGTGTACAAGTTAATACTTGTACACTTTTTTTGTAAATACATAATATAAATTTATATTATTAAAATTACTTATCGAATACTTTTTTCTTCAACATAAGCCCTGTTTTTGTAATAGCTACTCCTCCAAGTGCTGTTTCTCTTAAGGTCTCTGGAAGAGCCTTTCCAACTTGAGCCATAGCACTTACTGTATCATCAAAAGGTATTTTTGATTCTATTCCAGCCATTACAAGATCTGCTGCACATATAGCATTTACGGCACCTGAAGCATTTCTTTTAGCACAAGGAATTTCAACAAGACCTGCAACAGGATCACAAACAAGACCTAATATATTCTTTATTACTATTGCAGCGGCATTTAATGACATTTCTGGTGTCCCTCCCATAAGTTCTACAAGGGCACCAGCTGCCATGGCAGATGCTGAGCCACATTCTGCTTGACATCCACCTTCTGCTCCTGAAAATGTAGCATTTTTCCCAATTATAAGTCCAATAGCTGATGCTGCTAAAAGTCCATATAATAAATCTTCATCTTGAAGATTTAATCTTTCCTTAGCTGTTAACATTACCGCAGGAAGAATTCCACAAGAACCTGCTGTTGGACAAGCAATTATTTTTCCCATAGAAGCATTTACTTCAGATGAAGAAATAGCCATAGCTAATATAGCTCCATTACCTGTGAAAGATTTTCCAGATTCTAAATACTTTTGAAGTTTAAAAGCATCTCCTCCTATTAATCCACTAAGTGAATATACTTCTTCTTCTCTTCCTTTTGATGATGATTTTTTCATAACCTCTAAAGTTTTTGAAAGTTTCTCTAAAACTTCTTCTTTAGAAAGATTTTTACTTTTCATTTCACATCTTAAGGCATATTCACTAAGCTTAATCCCTTCTTCTTTACATATAGCTAAAAGTTCTTCTCCAGTTTTTGCAACTCTCATATGTTATTTCTCCTCTTCTTCTAAATTTATAAGTATAACTTTTTTTATTCCATCTATTTCTTCCATTCTCTTTATAACAGATTCATCAATCTTATTATCTATTTCTAAAGTCATAGTAGCGTCCATTCCCTTCTGAGTTCTTGAAACGTTCATAAAAGCAATATTAATTTCATGTTCAAGAAGAAGTTTTGTTACTTTATTTACAGTACCAAATTTATCATCATGACATGTAATAAGTGTTGGATATGCTCCACTAAAATTAGCTTCATTTCCATTTACCTCAACTATTTCTATGCTTCCTCCACCTACTGATGACCCTAATACCTCGCAAACTTTTCCAGATTCACACTCCATAACAAATTTAACTGTATTTGGATGGTAATCTCCTAAATCTCTTTCTATAAATTCAAAGTTTAATCCTTCCTCTTTAGCAATAGCTAATGAACTTCTAAGCCTTTCATCATCTGGCTTCATTCCTAATATACCTGCAAGTAAAGCCTTATCAGTTCCATGACCTTTATATGTTTTAGCAAAAGATCCATGAAGCAAAAATTTAACATCTATAATTTTTTCTCCAGCAACTGCTCTAGCTACCTTTCCTAGTCTAGCTGCTCCCGCTGTATGAGATGATGATGGTCCAACCATTACTGGACCTAATATATCAAAAACACAAAGATTATTCATAACTATCCCTTCCTCTATTTATCCATCATTATTAAACTACTAAAACTTCTTCATCTTCAACATTTAAATTATTTTCAGAATCTTTATTATTTCTAATTTCATCTGCTTTCATTATTTTATAATTTCTAAATATTAAATATCCTATCATACCAGCAATAACATTAAGAACTATTATTATTGCCGCAGTAATTAAAACTTTAATAGCTGGGTTATATGCAAACATTACAGCAAAACCAGCTATTGGCGTAGCAGTTCCTGGTGTATTATTTGTAAGACCCATTAATGCAACAACTATTCCTGATAGAGCTCCCCCTATAAAATTAGTTACATACACTGGTATTGGATTTGCAGAAATTATGTCTGCTTGTGTAAGAGGCTCTATAGCAACTGCAATAGTATCTTTTTTACTTCCAAATTTCATTTTTCCAAAGAATACAAAATTCATAAATGATGAACCAAATACTGCTAATGCTCCAATTGCCATTGGAAGTCCAGTTAATCCTAACATAGCTGTTAAAGCCATTGAGCTTAAAGGTGCAGTTGCAACCACTGTTACTATTCCTCCAAGTATAATTCCCATCATTATAGGACTAGCTGTTGATGTAGCTGTTATAACTCCTCCAATATTTTGTAGAGTTGTTTCTACAAGTGGATTTGAGATTGCTGCTATTCCCCTTACAAGTGGAGCTCCAAGAACAATAATAACTATTAAATCAAGACCAGCTGGTATTTTTTTCTCTAAAAACTTTATAACAAATGAACCAAGATAACCTGCTATAAATCCTGGTAATATTCCAAATCCTGAACATGCAAGACCTGTTAATACTGCATATACAGGAGAAACTCCAAGTGCTAAAGGTACTAAAATTGCAGCTGCAACTCCTCCAAGACTTCCATTAGATGCACCTACTTGTGCTAAAAAAGGTATTTGAAATACATCTCCAAAAAATGCTAAATGAAAGGCTTCAACTAAAAAACTTGCACAGGCAGCATTTGCTAATCCACCCATAGCCTTCATTCCATGTGGTGCCTTATAACTAAATAATGTAAAGCCTCCTAATACTAATAATAATAATAATGTTCCAAATAAGATTTGCATAATAAAATCCCCCTATGTATTTTTTAAATTTAATAATAAAATCATTTTATTAGTAAAATCATTTTACAACAGCATTTCACCCTAGAAAAGGTTTTCATGGTATAATTTACAATTTATTTTACTTATTAAAAATTTGTATAATAAATAACATAAATGTTCAAATTTAAACTTTTAATAGTATAATAAAAAATAAAAAGCTGTATCAATTGATACAGCTTTTCTTCTAAAGGCTATAAATATCTGATAATTCCACTTTGTAAAGTTCTTCTCTATTTTCTCTTTCACAGGATGTTAAGGCTATCTCATCTAAAACTTCACTTTCAATCTTTTTAATTGGAAGTTTTATTATAAACTCTGTTCCTTCTCCTAGTTCACTATTAACTCTCATCTCACCCCCATTAATTTTTACAAGCTCCTTAGCTATAAAAAGTCCTATTCCACTTCCCTCATTAACCTTGGTTAATCTATTATTTATTTTTTTAAATCTATGAAAAAGCAAGTCTATTTTATCCTTTTGTATGCCTATACCCGTGTCTTTAATACTTATATTTGCATACCTTTCATCAAAACTCATATAGACATCTATATTACCATTTTCCCGATTAAATTTTATAGCATTGGATAAAATATTTAATAGTATCCTTTCTAAATGATTCAAATCAAAAGCAATTATTTTTTCTTCCTCTTCTGTATCAAAAGTTATGGAAATTTTATTTTTTTCAGCAAAACCACATATAGACATTGTTATATCCTCAACACAACTTACTATATCATGATTTTTAATATTAACATTAAAAAAGCCTGCTTCTAGCTTAGTACTATCTATTAAATTATTTATTAACTTTAATAATCTAAAAACATTCTGCTTAGCCATTTTAATATAATTAATATAACTCTCTTCATTCCTATCTATATTATTTTTCAACTTTAATTCTAAAAGCTGAAGTGCACTGTATATTAAATTTACAGGTGTCTTAAATTCATGAGATATATTAGCAAAGAACTCCACTCTAAGCTTTTCCATCTCATTACTTTTTTCTATAGTATCTGTAATATCATTTATAACTATGATTCTCCTTATAGATTCTCCATTTTCATTTTTTATGGAGTTTGCTCTAAACAAAACATTTCTAACTTCATTGTCTGCTCTAACAATTCTAGCCTTCTCCATAAAAAAATTCCCAAAATCAATATTGCTAAACTTATATCTATCCTCTGGATGAATTCTATCTAATTTCACAATCATACTTTTTTCTTTATATAACTCTTTACAATTTAATCCATATAATTTTTCAAAGGCATGGTTTACATAAATAGTTTTTTCTCCTTCTTTTATAATTACAACATCATCTAAGTAATTAAAAACTTCAAAAAACATTTTATCATTTTTCTTAAGCCTATATTCTATAGCTTTTTTATAGGAAATGTCCCTTGTTAGTCCAATTATACCTTTAACTTCATTGTTTTCATCAAAATATGGGGATTTTACAGTCTCTTCTAAATACCCATCTTCACATTCAAATCCCCATTCTTCACCATAAACTTTCTTTTCTCTTGAATTAATAACCTCTCTATCTGTTTTAATAAATGTTTCTACCTTACTTGGATCATCAAAAAATATATCTTTATCAGTTTTTCCAATTATATATTTTTTCTCAATTCCAACTTTATTTTCAAAAGCCTTATTACAATTTATATATCTTCCATCAATGTCCTTAAAAAATACGTAATCTGTTAAAGAATCTAAAAATAAATCTAACATGTCTTTTTCTTTTTTTAGATTAATTTCTAGTTTATTATATTTCTCCAATAAATATTGACTAAACCAAATAATTACATAATCATTATTAAGAAGCTTTAAACTAAAGTTTTCATTTAAGTCTTTATAATACCCTTCTCCATGAATATTACTTTTACTAAATATAGTTTTAAAATCTATATCACTACCTAGTACTTCACTTAACAATTTGCTATTAAATTCTTTTATGCTAGACTTAAGTACAAATAAATCACTAGAATCTTTATTCTTTAGCTTCCCATAAATATAATCCATAGGACATGACTCTAATATTTCTTCAAAATTAAAATCCTTCATAATAGTATAACTCCCCTTTAAGTTATGAAAATCAATTATTTTCAAGTTAAAACATTCTTTCCCTTATTTTATTTTTATTATATTCATTTTGGAACTTTAAAACAATATATTAAGTTTATTTTAATTATGTAAAAATATGATAAAATAATATATTAAATATATTTTCTACATTAAATTTTATATTAAGTCAAGTTCAAATTATTTCATTTAAAGTTAATTAATAGTATATATATCTTTATTTAATCAATAATTCATTATTTTAATAATTTTTTCTAATTTTACCCCTAAATTACAAAAGAGTATAATTAATATAATACAAGTATTTAATTAATAAAATTTATTTATTAATATTATTAATTGTAAACTTTAACAATATAAAAAACTTAAGAGGAGGTAAAAAAATGAGTAAAAAGAAAAAAATTTCGTTCCCTACAGCCTTTACTGTATTATTTATTGTTTTAATTTTATCAGCTGTTTTAACTTATGTGATTCCAGCAGGATCATATTCAAAGTTGTCTTATAATGAAGCTGAAAATACCTTTATTGTTACAAATCCTCAAGGGGAAAGCACTAAGGAAGCTGCAACCCAAAATACCTTAGATAAACTTGGTATAAAAATAGACTTAAGTAAATTTACTGATGGAAGTATAAATAAGCCAATAGCTATACCAAATACTTATGAAAAGGTTGCTCAAAATCCTCAAGGTATTGCTCAAATAATAGAAGCTCCTATTCAAGGAACTTATGACACTATAGATATAATTATGTTCGTTTTAATAATTGGTGGAGTAATAGGAGTTTTAAATACAACTGGAGCATTTAATGCTGGAATTGCTAGCCTTTCTAAAATAACTAAGGGAAAAGAATATATACTT
Organism: Clostridium sp. 16K-1-R1; assembly: GCF_023921145.1. Lineage (NCBI taxonomy): Bacteria > Bacillati > Bacillota > Clostridia > Eubacteriales > Clostridiaceae > Clostridium > Clostridium sp. 16K-1-R1. Next base: position 1,437,042 of record NZ_CP046515.1, on the reverse strand, counting down.
ATAATATTATTATCAATACTTATTTCTCTTGGTGGTACTACTTTTGGATTGGCAGAAGAAACCATTGCCCTTTATCCAATTCTGCTCCCAATCTTCCTAGCTTCTGGCTATGATGCTATAGTTTGTATAGCCACAATATACATGGGTTCATCTATAGGAACAATGTTCTCAACTGTAAACCCATTCTCTTCAGTAATAGCTTCAACAGCTGCTGGAATAAGCTTTAAAGAAGGCCTTGATTTTAGGATGATAGGATTAGTTTTAGCTACACTTATAACAATAATTTATATACTTAGATATGCTAAAAAAGTTAAAAACGATCCTTCTAAATCCCTTGTATATGATCAAAAAGATGAAATAGATTCTAAATTCCTTCATGAATCTAGTAATGATGTGCCAGTATTTACTTGGAGACTTAAACTTATGCTTTTAATCTTCGCTGGTTCATTTATAATTTTAGTTTATGGAGTTTCAGCTAAAGGATGGGGATTTATACAAATGACTGCTCTATTCCTTGTAGTTGGAATAATTTTAGGATTCCTTTCAGGACTTGGAGAAAAGAAATTTGTTAATACCTTTATAGCTGGTGCTGCTGATTTAGTAGGAGTTGCCTTAGTTATAGGTGTTGCAAGATCTATAAACTTAATACTTGAAAATGGTAAAATATCAGATACTTTACTTTATGTATCCTCAAATGGAATTCAAGGTATGGATAAAAATATATTTATAATATTAATGCTTGTTATATTCATAATCTTAGGATTCTTTATTCCATCTTCATCTGGTCTTGCTGTTTTATCAATTCCAATAATGGCACCACTTGCAGATACAGTTGGTTTACCAAGGGATGTTATAGTTAGTGCTTACCAATTTGGTCAAGGATTAATCTCCTTTATAACTCCAACAGGATTAATTTTAGCTACCCTTGCTATGGTTGATGTAACCTATAATAAATGGCTGAAATTTATTATGCCTTTAATGGGAATTATAGCAGCCTTTGCAGCCTTACTATTATTAGTACAGGTACACTTTTAAAACATTTAAAATATTAGTGTATTAAAATCACTTTTTTATAAAACTTACAAACAATATGAAAATTATATAGATAAGCTTTGGAATTTAAATTCTTAGGAAAATCTATTAATTTTCTAAATATGTTTGTAAGTTTTTTTATTATAAGAATACTAAACTATAAAATTATTATAGGAATATTATTTATTCTCCTTTGAAATAATAAGTTTATATTATTTACTAAGGAGGAATTTTTTTGGACTTAACATCAAATTTTGATAAAAATATAAATACTTTATCTAAAGCTTTAAGGGTTGGAAAAAGTTTTGATATAATTGAGCGTTCAATAATAATTGGGGATAAAAAAGCCACAATGTATTATATTGATGGATTTGTAAAAGATGACGTAATGGAATTAATCATGAGTGACTTCTTTTCCTTAAGCAAAACTGAAATGAACTTAATAAAATCACCTAAGGATTTTATGAGAAGACAAATCCCTTATGTAGAAGTAGCTGAAGAAGTATCCATAGATAAAATAGTATCTCAAGTTCTCTGTGGACAGACAGCATTAATTTTAGAAGGATTCTCCAGTGCAATAATGATAGATTTAAGAACCTATCCAGTTAGAGGGCCTCAAGAACCAGAAACTGAAAAAGTATTAAGGGGTTCTAGGGATGGCTTTGTAGAGACCATTGTATTTAATACTGCATTAATTAGAAGAAGAATAAGAGATCCTAGACTTACCTTTGAAATGATGTCTATAGGAAATGTATCAAAAACAGATGTGGTTATATCATTTTTAGACGAGGTAGTTGATAAAAAAACTCTTAATCTAATAAAAAAGAAATTTGAAAACTTAGATATACAAGCATTAACCATGAGCGAACAAAGCCTTGTTGAATCTCTTTCAAATGCCTCATGGTATAATCCATTCCCTAAGGTTAGATATACAGAAAGGCCTGATGTTGCAGCTGCCCATATAACTGAGGGAAAGATAGTTGTTATTATAGATAACTCTCCTTCAGTTATAATTTTACCAACTACTATCTTTGATTTTATACAGGATGTTGATGATTATTATCTTCCTGTAATAACAGGTAATTTTATTCGTTTAATAAGAAATTTTATACTAATTTCTACTATTTTTATAACCCCACTTTATTTGCTTTTAATCCAAAATGCCTATAGAATACCTGATTACTTAAAATTTTTATTACCTGTTGATGGCTATAAAGTTCCATTGATAGTACAATTTTTACTTCTTGAAGTTGCAGTAGATGGATTAAAACTTGCCTCTTTAAATACGCCAAATGCCCTTGGTATGTCCTTATCTGTTATTGGAGGATTAATACTTGGTCAATTTGCTGTAGATACTGGGTGGTTTTTACCACAAACCATATTATATATGGCCATAGTTACACTAGGAAGCTTTTCTCAACCTAGTTTAGAACTTAGCTATGCCTTAAAATTTTGGAGAACTCTCCTACTCATATTAACAAGCCTATTTAATGTAATAGGATTTTTTGTAGGATTAATAATAGGAATAGTTTTAATTGCAAGTAATAAAACTTTAACTGGTGATTCCTATCTTTATCCTCTTATTCCCCTTGACTGGAAAGCACTTAAAGCACTTATCTTTAGAGTAAGATTAGTACCTAAGCAAAAAGAAGAATAATCAAAATTTAATTACATTATATTAAATTTCTTAATTTTTCATTTAATAAATAAGAATATTTAATAAAAAAAGAAGGATTTTGTTAAATATTGTAGTAATTAATACTCTATAGGAGTAAGGAGGACAATAAATGAAAAATTTAAGAAAGATTTTAAGTATAATGTTAATACTATTATTTTTAATTCCATCCACAACAGTTCTTTGTCGTGCCGGCGGTGGTGGCGGAGGCGGAGGTGGTGGAGGTGGCGGAGGTGGTAGAGGAGGATCTTCTTCACATAGCTCTCATGGAAGCAGCTCAAGCTCCCCTTATGGAAATATGATTAACTTCTTAATATTCAGTTCATTCATAGGAATAAATTTCTTGTTTGTGAAAAACGGAAGTGTATCTAGATATAAAGTTTATTCTAAAAAAAGAGAAGCTATGTCTACTCTAAAAGACTTTGAGATTGAAAATCCAGCATGGAATTTCTATGAAATAGAAACTCAGATTGAAGAATCCTTTCCTCTAATTCAAGAGGCTTGGATGAATAGGGATTATTCACCTGTAAAACATTTAATGACAGATAACTTTTTTGATACTCATACTGTAAAAATGAATTGGATGCTTTTAAAGAAGGAAAAGAATATTTTATCTGATGTAGAATTAAAGAAGGTAACTCCTATATTAGCAGTAGAAAATGATGAAAATGGAGAGGATTTTATTTGGGTTTTATTAAAGGCTAAAATGATTGATTACACTATAAATGAAGAAAATAATTGCATAATTGATGGAGACTATTCAACAGCAAATTCATTTGAAGAATTTTGGAAATTTATAAGAAAAGAGGATAAATGGTTAGCTGATACAATACTTCAAGTAGATGATATTGAATCTCTTGACTACTTTGATAAATTGAAGCCTTAATAAAATTAAACTTCACTAAAATAATTTATAAATAATAATTATAAAAACATTATGGAGATTTCTAAACTGCAAACTAAAAAACCAAGCTAAAGCTTGGTTTTTAATTTTTATAATTAATTTTTAATTCTCATCCTTTAATTCATTCATAAATTCTTGAGCTTTTATTTTTAGTGGGCTATCATCCTTAAGCTTTTGTAATCCAATACTTAACCCTTCTTTATCTATTACTAAGCCATCAGTAGGAATATACCATTTTACCCTTCTACAGTGCTGCATAGGCAATTCATCTAGTCCTACTTTGTTAAATACAGGTTCAAATCTATATGGACTTGTTACTTTACCAGCTGCTACAATAGTAAAGCTTCCATCCCTTGAATTTATCTGTTTTAAAATAAGTACATCTCCTACCTTAACTTCTTCAGCAAATCTCTTTATAACTATTCCCTCTTTACCTAAGATATCGTACTCTTCTTTATTGTCAAAATAATCTCCTTTGTCTCCAGGGCCAACAATTGCTACTCCTAAATCAAAGAATATATCTATTAAATTTGTGTTACCTATCTCTGCTGATATTTGCCAATAATTCATAATTATTACCTTCTTTCATTCTATTAGTATAAAAATAAAGTTATCAACAAAGTAAATATTACTTTATAATTTATTATACTCTTTAATTTTATATTTGTTTAGCCTTTAAAAATCCTCTTAACCCCTTAAATATGAGCACATATATACTATAACTTCTCTTATTCTATTAAGCTCGCTTTCTTTATTATATTTTCTCCATATTGATGTGTAATCATAAAACCAAAGCTCTAAATCCTTAGCTAAGTCTTTTTTATCTATATCTAATAAACTTTTTTTATTAAACTCTCTTTCAAGTAATACCATAAAAAATTTATCTATAAGCTCCCATCCCTTTGAAGACACAACAAAGCTTTGAATAGCTTCTTTATCCTCTGTATTTTTAAGTAATTTAATAAACTCTCTTCTTACCTCTGAAGCAACCTTATATCCTTCAAAAACTTTTAAAGTATCTATATTCTTAATTTCTTCCTTGGTTTCTTCTCTTTCATTAAACTTTTCTTTCCATCTAACAAGCTCTCCCCAACCTGCAACTTGATTTTTAGAAAGCTTATCCATTAAATATACCACCTTCATAGATTCATCACCAAATTCCATAAGGGATATAGACTTAAAGATTTCATTAAACTCCTCTTCCTTTGGATTCCATGAAATTCCTGCTCCATAAATCATAGATGGTATTGAATTAGCTAATAGATTTATATTTCCATAATCTCCCCAGTTTGTATTTAAAACACCTATAGCTCCATATTTCATTCCGTGGTTAACCATTCTTCTTATATTGCTAAAAGAGCCTTCTATAAGATTCATCATCATATTCCATCCACCTACACCAGGGCAAACATATTGTACTTTATTATGCTCTGCTATAATTTTTGTAGCTACATCATTAGCCTGTGGATGATAGTTCCAAGTTAAACAAGTTAAATCCTCTGGTATATCACTTAAAAGTTCTGGATATCCAACTATTATATCTCCCCAGAACATAACATTTTTATTAAAACTTTTTACAATGTTATATACCTTATTTAAAAACTCTGTATATATTTTACCTACTCCTAATTTTTCAGCCTTCTCTCTACTCTTTCCTTTTCCTAAATCAAAGGTTTCATCACAGCAAATATTAAACTTATCTGAACTGAATAAAGGAATAAATTCTAAAAGCATTGATTCAACAAAGCCTAAACTTTTAGGGTTAGTAACATCTAAAGTATGATGTGCCATTCTATCTACAAAAGAATATTCTTCATCTCCTATTTCTAATTCACAAAGTTCTCTAAAGGATTTACTTCTTAAAGCTTCATATAGATGACCAAAAGTTGATAATGATGGTACAAGTTCCACATGTCTCTCTTTGCAATACTTGTCTAAAATCAATATTTCCTCCGCTGTTAAAGGATCCTTATCCATCCAAACTTCGCTCATTCCCTTAAAAGCAAAGGTATGCTCTATATATAGTTGCAACTGATTTATTTTATAAAAAGCTGCCTTATCAACTAAGCTTTTTAATGTATCTAAGGTTGGTACCATTCCCCTCGTTACATCGTGATAAAATCCACGATATTTAAAATATGGAGAATCTTCTATTGTTAGATTTGGAATACATGCTCCAAACTCTCTTACAAGTTGTCTAAAACTCTGACATCCATAAAATAATCCAGCACCAGACCCTTCTATTATTGCCTTATTCTCATTTATTTCTATTTTATATTCCTCTTCATTTTCAAATTTGCATTCTCTTAAAATTATTGAGTTACTATATTTCTTATCCATAAAAAGTTTATTTATGTTAAGTTTAAAATCTAATACTCTTTCTATTTCCTCTTGAATCATAATTGCCAAATTTAAATCTTCAAAAGATAATTCACTACTTAATATAATTTCAGTATCTCTTTCTATAAAAAATTCACCTTCATGGTTAACTACATTTTTTGGTCTTGGTATTAAATGCATTTCTCTTCCCCCTAATAATACTTTACTTTCTACAAAAATTTGCTCATAATGGTAATAAACAATTTAAATGTTTACTATTATTATATAAAATTATTTTATTTATTTAAGTAAGTATTTTGCTGTTATTTAACACAATATTGCTTTTTATATAGGAGGAATTATGAGTAATTACATATATGAAAATCACTTTCATAGGGATCCTAATTTCCCAGTAATATTTCATTGTGATATTTTAAATAAAAATAAACCTAGTTTTTTGATGCATTATCATGAAAACATAGAACTTCTCTACTTCTTAGATGGACATGCTAAGGTGGTTTGTGATAATAAAATACTCCAAGCTAAAGCTGATGATATTATAATAATTAATTCAAAGGAGCTGCATTCTATAGAAAAAATATCTGATTACTGTAAATATTACTGTCTTATTATAGATAAAGATTTACTTAATGATAATTTAAATAATTTTGATAATTTTAGATTTAAAAACTTAATTAAGGATTCATTTTTAAAGATGAAAATTGAAGAAATAAATAGGGAATTAAGTAATAAAAATGATTATTTTAAAGAATTTATAAAATCGGATATACTTCAAATTTTAATTCATATTAAGAGAAACCATATTGAGCAAAACTCATCATTAATAAAAATAAAAGATAATAATAAAATACTAATGGTAAAAGAAATAATAAATTATTTAAAAGAAAACTATAAAGAACAAATTTCAATTGATCATATATGTAACCATGTTGCTTTTAGTAAATATTATACCTGTCGTACCTTTAAAGAGGTAACAGGGCAAACTATTCTAGATTATATTAATCATATTAGATGTATTAATGCTAGAAATTTAATCCTCTACAATGGATATACTATATCTGAAAGTGCTTATAAAAGTGGCTTTAATAACTTATCTTATTTTTCAAAAACATATAAAAAGTATATAGGATTACTTCCATCTGAAGAAAAAATTACATAATTTAAGCATTATAAAGTAATCTCAAGATACTCCTATCTATTATTAATAGAATAATAATTTCTGTTAATAATTTTTATAAATTAGTTTGCTTAATTTTCTTTTTAAGACTACAATTATTTTATAGAAATAATAAAAAGAGGTGTACATATATGTTAAGTGAAAATTTATTACAAAAACTTAATGAACAAGTTAATTTTGAATTTTATTCATCATATACTTATTTAGCTATGGCTGCTTATGCTGAATCTGTTGACTTAAGTGGTTTTGCTAATTTTTTTAGAGTTCAAGCTCAAGAAGAATTATTCCATGCAATGAAATTTTACGATTATATATTCCAAAAAAATGGCGTTGTTGAATTAGAACAAATAGATAAGCCTAAATTTAATTTTTCAAATATAATTGAAGCCTTTGAAAAAGGTTATGAACATGAACAATTAGTAACTCGTAAAATATATGACCTTGCAGATGTTGCTTTTGAAGAAAAAGAACACGCAACTATGAGTTTACTTAAATGGTTTATAGATGAACAAGTTGAAGAAGAAAACAACTTCCACTCATTATTAAAAAAAGTTAGAAGATCTGAAGGTAATCCTGCTGCTTTATATATGATGGATGATGAATTAGCTGCAAGAGTATTCACTCCTCCAACAACTACAAAATAGATTTAATTTAAAGTTATCAATAAAAAGGGCGTGTATCAAAATAACTTTTGATAAAGCTTACAAACATATTTCGAGAATTACTAGATTTCACTAAGAATTTATAATCATTACTTCGAAGATATCACTAAAGCTTCGAAACTTGCTTCGCTTCGAACAGTCTCAGCTTTATAACGTGATATCTTCTACGTAATAATTTAAATTCTAAAGTTCATCTAGATATTCTCTTCATACTGTTTGTAATCTTTATTATATTTTGATACAGCCTTTTTTATTTTACTAGATTACTTTAATACTCATCAGGAATTCATTATAATTTTTTCAAAAAACTTATATATTTTTTAATAAACTTTTCAATGTAAAAGTTTTAATAAAATAGAACTAATTTCTTTTTAATTTATAACTTTACATCATTTCATAATGGTGCTAGTATAAATTTTATTAGATTTTAATTTTATGTGTACACATTAATAATTTATTAATATTTTTCAACTTAATAATTAACTTATGATAATAAAGGAAGAATAGATATGAGTACTAATAAAAGTTCTATTGAAAAAATTACTTTAGGAAGCTTTTTAATAGCCTTAGGAGTTGTTTATGGAGATATTGGAACTTCTCCTCTTTATGTTATGAAATCAATAATAAATGGCAATGGAGGTTTAGAAAGCATTACTCCTGATTTTATCCTTGGAGTATTATCTCTTATTTTTTGGACTATGACTTTATTAACAACAATAAAGTATGTTCTTATAACATTAAAGGCTGATAATAAGGGAGAAGGAGGTATATTTTCTCTTTATACCTTAGTTCGTCGTCGTGCTAAGTGGCTTATTATCCCTGCCATGGTAGGAGGTTCTGCTCTGCTAGCTGATGGAATGCTAACCCCAGCAGTAACTGTTACTTCATCCATTGAAGGTTTAAAAATCTTGCCTAGTTTTAATGATATATTTGGAAATAATCAAGATATAATTATAATCATTGTACTAGTAATACTAAGTTTTTTATTCTTTATTCAACATTTTGGTACAGAAATAATAGGTAAAATCTTTGGACCAGTTATGTTTATTTGGTTTGCATTTTTAGCCATATTAGGAATTGTAAATTTATCAGGAAATTTGTATCTTTTAAAAGCACTTTCTCCTCATTATGCAATAAAAATTTTATTTAGTCCAAATAATCATTTAGGTTTTTTTATTCTTGGAGGAGTATTTTTATCAACAACTGGAGCTGAAGCTTTGTACTCTGATCTTGGTCATGTTGGTAGAAAGAATATCTATCTTACTTGGCCTTTAGTTAAAATATGCTTACTATTAAATTATTTTGGTCAAGCTGCTTGGATATTATCACAAAAAAATAATACTAAATTATATGGAATTGAAAGCTTAAATCCATTTTTTCAAATGATGCCTAGTTGGCTTTTACTATTTGGAGTTTTAATTTCTACATTAGCAGCTATTATAGCATCTCAAGCTTTAATTTCAGGTTCATATACCTTAGTTTCAGAAGCTATTAAATTGAATTTATTCCCTAGATTACAATGTCTTTACCCTTCTAATTCTAAGGGACAAATTTACATGCCAGCTATAAACAGAATACTTTGGATAGCTTGTATAGCTATAGTTTTATATTTTAGAAGTTCAGATAATATGGAAGCAGCTTATGGATTATCAATAACTGTAACAATGCTTATGACATCCATACTTTTATTCAATTATCTATTAAAAATAAAAACTCCATTACCAATTGCACTAATTATACTAGTCTTCTTTGGCTCTTTAGAATTTTCATTCTTAATTTCAAGTGCAGTTAAATTCGAAAAAGGTGGTTTTGTTTCAGTATTAATAGCTTTATGTATTTTAAGCATAATGTATATATGGATAAAAGGTCATTATATAAAAATGAGTCTATTAGACTATATTCCTATTGAAAATTATAAAAATCAATTAAAAGAATTAAAGAATGATGTAGATAGACCTAAATATGCAACAAATCTTGTTTATTTAACAAGTTCAGAAAAATCCAAAAGAATAGAAAGAAAAATAATGTATTCTATATTAGATAAAAGGCCTAAAAGAGCAGATGTATATTGGTTTGTAAATGTAATTGTAACTGATGAACCCTATACAGCTGAATATACTGTAAATACATTTGGCACTGATTATATGGTTAAGGTGCAACTTAAACTTGGTTTTAGGGTTAACCAAAAACTAAATGTATTTTTACGTCAAATAGTATGTGAACTTATAAATAATGGTGATATTAAGGTTCAAAATAGAAAGTATACTACACTTCCTAACAGAAATGTAGGAGATTTCAGATTTATTCTTATAAATGAATGTTTATCATCAGAAAGCAAGCTTAAATCATGGAATTCAATGATAATTAAAGCTAAGCTTTTCATAAAAAAATTCACAGTTTCTCCAGCTAAATGGTTCGGCCTTGAATCTAGTGAAATTGAAATTGAAAATGTTCCTTTAATATTAGGATCTACTGAACACACTACTTTAAAACGTGTTTATAAATAAAGGACTTTCATCAAAATAACTTTTCATAAAACTTACAAACAGTATTTTTTCATATTGTTTGTAAGTTTTATTATTATTTTTTGATAAAAGCCCTCTCTTTATTCTAAAAAGATTTTAACATCTCATCTCTTCTTCTTTTGTTAACATAATTTGCAAATCTCATTTTAAATCTTTCAAATTCTTTAAGCTTATAAAAGTTATTTAAATCAAAGGTAAGGAATAATGTATCAACAATTAAATATTTTAAATCCTTTAAATTATCTTTATTTTCTTCCTCAACCTGAAGATCATCAGCCTTTAGTTTTAAATCTCCAATGGAATTTTGAAAATTTTCTAGATTGCCCATTACAAAATCTTCGCTAAATCCTTCAAAATTTTTATTTACTAGTTCCTCTATAAAATCTACATAATTTTTATTTACTTCTCTATATTCATCATAAATATTTACTAATTCCATTTCTTCACCTCATAGAAAATTAATTCATCTTAAATAGTTTAAACTTTCTCTATAAATTATAACTAAGCTATATATTTTTGTCTAATCAATATAATTTAGTTAAATTTTAATTTCATAAATTTCTTTAAAGTTTATACAAAGCCATATTAAAAACAAAAATTTCTCTAAACTAAACAATGCATATGTTCTTTTGCCTCTTCTCCTTTAACTAAATAAGCTTGACCCTTTGAACAAAATATAGAAGTAGAAGTATAATCAATGTCTGCATTTCTATCATATGCCCTCTTTTCAATAATCTCTTCTTCATTATGACATAAATCATACCCATGAAACTTAAGAGAAAGTCCTCCCTTTCCCTTAGTAAATGACTGAAACTCCATACCATAATTTGTAAATGTAGAAACAGGCCCCTTTCCTTCTATGGTTGCTCTCTCTCCATCTATAATAGGATCCTTAAACTCTCCATTCATCCTTTGTATATCATTCATTACTCTTCCTATTAGGTTAAGATCCACATCTATTTTAAACTTATAATAGGGCTCCAAAAGTTTATTTTCCCCACTTTCTAATCCCTGTCTTAAAGCTCTCTTGGTAGCTTCTCTAAAATCTCCACCACTTGTATGTTTATTGTGAGCTCTTCCTGTTAATAAGGTTATTTTAAGATCCGTAATAGGCGAACCTGTTAATATTCCCTTATGCTCACATTCAAATATATGAGTCCTTATTAAATTTTGATTTCCTGGTGTAAGATCATCTGCATGGCACTTATTTTCAAATACTACTCCTGAATTTCTTTCCCCAGGCTCAATTTTTAAGTGAACCTCACTATAATGTCCTAAAGGCTCAAAATGGCCATATCCTATCACTTCTTCATTTAATGTTTCCTTATATAATATCTCTGGAGTTCCAAATTCTATTTCTTCATTAAATCTATTTTTCATAACTTCTTTAAGAACTTCCAATTGAACTTTTCCCATAATATTAACGTGAATTTCTTTTAATCTTTCATCCCAAGATACACTTAAAGTACTCTCTTCACTTTCTAAAATTTTAAACCATGAAAGTACTTCCTTTGGATTTAACCCTTCTCTATAAACCACCTTAGACTTCAAAGTAGGAATCATATCATATGAATCAATATTTTCTATAGCAATCCCATCACCTGATTCTAGTCCTTTAACTCCTACCACCGCAAATATATCTCCTGCCCTGACTTCATTTACAAGTTCATATTTACTTCCATTATATATTCTAACTTCATTTACTTTCTCTAAAGACTCTTTTCCTTCTTTTAAATATGTCAATTCTTCCTTAGTTCTTAAAGTTCCACTTAGAGCTTTTATAAAAGTTAATCTATTTCCCTTTTCATCATGTCTTACTTTAAAAACTCTTCCTCTAAAAGAATCTTCTCTTTCCTCATAGTTAGTAAATGATAAGTTGTGAAACCACCTTATAAAATCTTCTATGCCCTCATCTAGTAAAGCAGAACCACATAAGCAAGGAAAAATTTTAAGTTCCTTTATCATGCTTGGTATTTTATTTAATAATTCTTCTTCACTTAAATTTCCTTCTAAATATAAGTTTAGTAAGTCCTCATCGCTTTCAACTACTTCTTCTATAGTCCCCTCCTCTAGTTTACTTGAAAAGAAAATAATATCTTCACTAAGTTTGTGTTTCATTTCATTTATAGCTTTATTTACTTCTGCTCCTTCTCTATCAATCTTATTTATGAAAATAAAAGTAGGAACCTTATACTTATTTAATAATTCCCATATTGTTTCACTATGTCCCTGAACCCCTTCTACTGCACTTATAATCAAAATAGCATAATCTAAAACACTAATAGCTCTTTCCATTTCTGGTGAAAAATCTATATGCCCTGGAGTATCTATAAGATAATATTCTTGATTTTCTATAGAAAATTTCCCCACCTCAGAATATATAGTTATCCCCCTATCCCTCTCTATTTCATTATTATCTAAATAAGAATTTTTATGATCAACTCTTCCTCTATTTCTTATACTCTTTGTATGATATAAAAGTTGCTCAGAAAAAGTGGTTTTTCCTCCATCAACATGAGCTAATATACCAATAGTCTTCTTCATCTTTGTCCTCCATTAAAAAAATCTAAACGTTAAAAATTATATATGTTTTTTATTTTATATTCTTTACTATTTTTGTTTTATATGGTATAACAAATAATATTTAATCTTTAATATTATTTATAAAAATTGTTAATATATCTTATATCATACAAATAAAACGTAAAATTAACAATATACTCAAGTCAGAGGGGGCTTTAAAAATGAACAAATCTATTGCATATATAGGTACTTACACAAATGGGGCTAGTGAAGGTATCTATAGATTATGTCTAGATACTGATAAAGGAAATATTGAAGATTTATCCTTAGTAGCTAGATTTGGTAATCCTACTTATTTGTGCATACATAACAATAAACTATATACAGTTGGGAACCCATTTTCTCTAGATACCCTAGGTGGTGTTGCTTCTTATAATATAGAAGAGGATTATTCATTAAAATTAACAGGTGCTAGTTTACTTCAAGGTAAAAAACCTTGTCATATTAATATAATTGCAGATAAATCCTTAATAGTTTCAAGTAATTATCATGAAAAATCAATTAATACTTATTCATTAAATGAGAATTTTGATATAGATACTTCACTAAGTGCATTTTCTCATAAAGATGATTCAAAAATGCATTTTGCATCAATAACTCCAGATAATAAATTTATATGTGCTGTAAATTTAGGTATGGATAGAATAGAACTTTTTAAAATTAATTCTAATAATACCTTAAGTTACATTGAAAATCTAAGTTTTTATTGTGCTAAAGGATGCGGTCCAAGGCATATAGAATTTTCAAAGAATGGAAAGTTTGCATATGTTATATGTGAAAATAGTTCTGAAATCATTATATTAAAATATTTAGGAGAAGAAGGATTTAAATTAGTTCAGTATATTCATGTACTTCCTAATGGCTTTGGAGGACAAAATTTTGGTTCTGCAATAAAAATAAGTCCTTGTAATAAATTCCTATACGTTTCTAACAGAGGCTTTAATGGAATATCAGCCTTTAGAATAAATGAAGAAACTGGTTCTTTATCACTTATAAATCACTATAGTTCACATGGTGATTTCCCTAGGGATTTTGAAATCAGTCCATGTAATAAGTTCTTAATCATTGCAAATGAAAAATCAGATAACCTAACAATTTATCTTAAAAATCCAGATGGAACACTAAAACTTTTAAAAAATGATATATTTATTCCATCTCCTACATGTATAAAGTTTAAATAGCAAAATAATGGGCTGTATGAAAATATAAAAATAAAACTTACAAGTATTATGAATATAATGTCTATGAAAATATATTTGTAAGTTTTATTAAAAATTATTTTAATACATGCCTTTTTTATTATTACCAAAAAACGTATATAATTCACCCTTTTGCCTGTTATATGAAATATATAAATGGATAAGCTATTATCAAGATTTAAAATCTTAAACCTATATTGATTTTTAAACCATAATTAAGTTCTGCTTTAATGGTATTTTAATTTAAAAGTCAATATTAAATAAAAATATAGCTAAATATTAAGGAGGTAATAAAAGGTGGATAATAATAAAAACAGATTAAAAGATAGACCTAAATCAAATGCTGAGAAAAGAAAAATGTATTCAGAAGCTGGTTCTGAAATAGGAATTGAAAATGGTCATAAAAAAGGTTCCCATTCAAGTGGTAAAAAATATACTAAAAGATCAAAACTTTCTCACAATAAATAGGAGGCCAAATCATGAGTAAAAACTGTAAGAAACATAAAACTGATTCCATCTCACCATGTTCAAATAATTATAATGAAAAAGTTAAAAATAAAGCTAATGAAAACACTCCATATGAATCCAATGAGCCATCAAGTAAAACAACATATAAATAAAAAATAGGAGCTTAACTAAGCTCCTATTTTTTTATTTATTAAATTCTAATCTATCTATAATAGTTAAATCATGTTCTTTAGCAAAGTTTAACCCCATATCTAAATCATGCATTTCTTCTGGATTATGAGCATCAATTCCAACTATTCTTTTAACATTGTATTCCTTAGATAATTCCCAAAACTCTTTTATTGGATATTGATATCTTTCTCCATTATTATAAGAAAGTTTATTTCTTCTCATTCCATTTATATTTATTTCTATAGGCATATCCATTTCTTCTGCAGCTTTTAAAATTCTTTTTGAGGCCTCTTCTGCATGTTTATCCCAATTTCTATATGTCATTCCAAATAAATCTGGATGAGCTAAATATGAAAAATATCCACTCTTAATTGCTTCCACTACAAAATCAGCATAAATCATTAGGATTTCTGGCGTTAATTCTATTGTTCCAACATACACCCATTCTCCTTTATAAGGGAAAAAATGTACTCCTAAAGCTAAATAATCTGCCTTATATTTCTCCTTTAGCTCTTCATAAAGCCATCCGAAGTCTGGGAAATACTCGCATTCTATGGATCTTTTTATTGATATTTTATCTCCATACTTTTCTATAGCTTCTTCTATCTTTCCAAAGTAATCCTCTAAATCTTCATAAGCCATTCTGTGATAATTATCTATATTCTTACCTGGATGTGGTAAGTGATCAGAAATTCCAATTTCATCTATATTAGCTTTTATAGCTTCTTTAACATAATCTTCAATAGTTCCTGTGGCATGATTACATCTATATGTATGTGTATGATAATTGCTTCTCATTAAAACTCCTCCTATGTATTTAAACATTCATTTACTATTGTATCTAATTATAAAAATTTGACCAACATTAAATTTCCATTCTATAAATCTATTATCTCTTCTTTAGTTTAATTTACATAAAGTATTTTCAATTAACTAAGAATTCCTCACCCTAAATTTTACCTTGCCCTATTTAAGGTAAAATACTATACTGATAATTGTAAATTTAAATACTAAATTTTTATGAAAGAGGAGAAAATGAAAGAACAATATTTTGAAAAATTACTAAACATAAAAACTTCTGGAGAACAAAAAATATTTAATGAATCTCTACATTACAATAGATATGAACCTACATCTTATGATGTATTAGAAGCTATGTGTTCTCAATATGAATTTTCTAAAGAAGATTCCTTAATCGATTTTGGCTGTGGTAAAGGAAGACTTAATTTCTATTTAAATTACTTTTTAAATATTAAAGTTACAGGAATAGAGATGAATAACTTTTTTTTTAATGAATGCTTAGGAAATAAAAAATCTTATTTATCACAAAATAAAGTTAAGGAAGATAAATTAAATTTTATAAATTGTTTTGCTGAAAGGTATCCTATAGATTCAAAGGATAATAAATTTTACTTTTTTAATCCCTTTTCAGAGCAAATATTTATAAAAGTTGTTGGAAATATTCTTGATTCTGTATCTAATCATGAGAGACCAGTAGATATTATACTTTATTATCCCTCTGATGATTACATATACTATTTAGAAAACTACACTCCATTTTCTTTAAAGAAGGAAATAAAGATTCCTAATAAGTATGAATATGACTCAAGAGAAAAAATCCTTATATATGAACTTAGTTATTTAAATTTAATATAAAATACTAAAGAAAAGAGAGGATTTATTTATGAATGAAACTATAAATTATGATTCATTGTTAATCTTATCTGTAGTAGCCTTTTTTACTCCATTTTTAGTTTCAAGGCTAAAAAGAGTAAATATCCCTTATCAAGTAGGGGAAATATTTATAGGTATATTATTGGGTAAAAGTTTTTTAAACATAATTAAACCAGATATTTGGATTTTATTTTTATCAAACTTAGGATTAGCTTATTTAATGTTTTTAAGCGGTCTTGCTATAGATTTTGATGAGCTTAAACCTAAGGAGGGAGAACTTTTAAAGGATTCTAAGTTATTCACTAGTATAAAGATGTTTATTGTATCTATAATAACAGCTATAATTTTATCATTTACATTAAAATTTGCAGGTATTTCAGAAGGGTATATATTCTTTGCATTGCTATTTACAGCTGCTGCTCCTGGATTACTTGTACCTATTTTAAAAACAAAACACATAATAAATAGTAGTTATGGTCAAACTTTACTTGTTTTTGGAATAATAACTCAATTAGTAAGTTTAATAGGTGTTACTTTTGTGGCCTCTGTTGCAGTAAATGGTATTACCTTAAAGAGTTTTACTTTCTTAATAATATTTGCAGTGGCTATAGTAGTATATTTCTTATCAAAGATTATATTTAAAGTTCATGATTTTTCTACTATTGCCTTTAAAAACCTTCACCTTAGCGTAAGAGGTGCCTTTGTTCTTGTTTTGGTACTTGTTGCTGTTGCTGAAAAAGTAGACTCTGAGATAATTCTAGGCTCATTCTTAGCTGGTATGGTATTTTCATTAATAGTTGGGAAAGCCAAAGAAGAAATTTCTCACCAATTAGATGTGGTTGGGTATGGTTTTTTAATTCCTATATTTTTTATAATGGTAGGAGTTAATGTTGATTTAAAGGCAGTTGTTGAAAATCCTCAATCAATTGCTAAAATACCTTTGTTTATACTAATTTTCTTCTTAGTAAAATTCATTCCATCACTTTTACTTAAAAAGAAATATGGAAAGAGAAATTCCTTAGCAGCATCTATGTTATTAACAGCCCAGCTTAGTTTAGTTATAGTTGGTTCTCAAATGGCATTGAATTTAGGATACATAACTGCTGCAGACTACTCTGCTTTCGTAGTTACCACAGTAATAACTTGTATCTTCTTCCCGATACTATTTGAAAAATTAATTACACTTAATGGAGATACTAATGATACTGTAGAAGAAGATGAAAAAATAATAATCCGTGAAGTACTTGTTAGTAGCCAATGGTATATAGGTAAAGCCTTAAAGGATTGTAAGTTACCTACAGGATGTAGGATTTTCTCAATGGTAAGAGATGACCATGAGTTTATGCCTAATGCTAATACAATTCTAGAGGAAAATGACCTAGTAATCCTTGCTGGAGTTAAGCATGATGTAAATGAAACCCTTAATATGCTTTCAACCTGCGATTTAACTTTGCCAGAAGAATAAAAAAGGCTGTATCAGAATAACTTTTTATAAAACTTACAAACAGTATGAAGAGAATATCTAGATGAGCTTTAGAATTTAAATTATTATGGAGAAGATATTACGTAAAAAAACTGAGACTGTTCGAAACGAAGCAAGTTTCGAAGTTTTAGTAATATCTTCGGAGTAATAATTATAAATTCTTAGCGAAATCTAGTAATTCTCGGAATATGTTTGTAAGTTTTATATTATATTTTGATATATGCCATTTTTATTCTTTACATATTAAATCACTTAACTTTCTCATCTCTTTTATCACATAGAAAAGCTTATAAAGCAATACAAGTATTAATCTCTCTTCTTCTGTTTTTGCCTTCTCTAAATCTTCTATTGCTAAATCTTCAAAGTCTTTTTTCTTAGTATAATTTTTAAAGTCTTCAAAGCTCTTTTTAAATAAGCTTTTATTATTATGTATCATAGGGCTTTTTATTAAGAAGTTTACATCTGATACAAAATCATTTTGCAATATCAATAACTCTTGAATTTGCTCTGATTTCATCTCTTTATTGTTATAATTTATCTTCTTCCATATTCTATAACTTTCAAAAAAAGATAATATTAATTTTTCCTTATCTGAATTTTCTTCTATTAAACCATCTAGTATTCTCTCATTTAAATAAACATATAATTTTATTGCTTTATTAGTTTCATCCTTCATTTTATAAGGGAAAATATAATTCATTACTATAGCAACAATTATAGATGCTATTAAGATAAAAAATACCCTATATTCACTTAGCACATAATAAGGAGTATGTGATGGGTCCATTACCCCAGCCATTAATAATGCATTTAATGTTATAAATATACATCTAATTTTATAAGAAACAACAGACATACTTAAGTATATACAAACAACTATAAAAGCAAATATCAGTATTACATTTGACTGAATAAAATAAAAAATTACATTAAATAAAATTGCTCCTATTATAGTTCCTAAAACCCTTGCCTTTGCCTTCTTATTACTTTGTTCCGCATAGGGAATTAATAATAAGGAAATAGTGAATAATGCCCACTTACCTTGAAAAATTTCAAAGTAATTTACTATAAATACTGAAAAAGCCAATGTTATGGCTGCTTTTACTGCCAAATTAAATCTTAGAGATCTTATGTTTAGGCTTTTTCTAAAATTATTTGAATTAGATTTTAAAGCTTTTAAAAAATTTGCAATATAATTTGAATAGCTTTCAATCTGATTTTCTTTCACATTAAGTCCTTGTAAAAACTCCTTTACACTTAATTTAGCATTGTAATAGCTATACCTATCTAAATCATCTCTTAACTTAAAAGAATCTAAATAATTATAATATTCATTTAGTATATTTTTTAACTTTTCCTTATTTCCATCCTCTATAAAGTCTTGCACATTTTTAAGTAATTCAATGGTCTTTTTAATAAGTTCCTTATTAACCTCTCTCTTCATAGCTTCAGATGAAAGACTTGATACTCTCTTTAGAAAAACTACTATTAAATCTTTTGAATATATAGAATAAACTTGATTTTTATCTAATTCCAATCTTTCATGAACCTTTATCTCAAGTTCTTTAATCATTAAAGCTACCTTTTCACTATTATCTTTTTCTATACAACCAGTATTTATCAATTCATTTAAGTTTTCAATTAATGAATTAATACACCCTTTTATTGATTTGTTAAATATATTATTAAAATTATATCTAGCTAAAGTATAGTAAAGTGTCATTATAACTATACCACCAAAAATTAAAGCAAATACTCTTTTTGGTAATTCACTAGTTGTAACTGGTTCATATAATAAAAATAAATATAACTGTATAAATCCTAAGGCTTTAGTAGGCTTTGTATCATAAGTAAAAGAAAAGTATATAAAGAATGATACAATTAAAGTCATTATGGCCCCTAAAATAGGATTTAATCCTGCAAAATATGCTCCTAAACCTACAAAAAGTTCAACTCCAGTAAAGTATAATGTATGATGTATTGGATTTATTGTATAATCCTCTCCAAACATTGTAGTAACTGTAATAACAGCGGCTAATCCAATAAAAAGATTTTCTTTTCCAAATAATAAAACAAATATTAGTATAGAAATTACCACTATCAAAAACATTTTAAGATACATAATTTGTTTCTTCCACATGTTTTATCACCTCTTGTCAAAAACTTATACTATTTTTATAGTAAATTCTAGAATAATACTATAATTAAGTTTTATATTTATATTATAAGCTAAAAATATACTTATAAAAAAATAAACAATAATAAATTAATTATTATTGTTTATTAGAGTAAACACTTTATTTATTTTTCTTTATCTTTTCTAAATAATCCCTTTCGCTAACTATATTCTTTTCAAAGCTCTTAACTGCTCCCTTTGTATAATTTCCTAGTGCAAATTTATTCTTTACATTAGTCACTTTTATCACTACTCCTTATCTTTCACAATTTAAAATAATTCTTTCATAGAATTTCCTAATCAAAGAATTATTAATTGTATTATTAGCTGATAAAAATGAGCTTATACTTTCATCCTTTCTCCATGACATGATAGAATTATGATATTTATTTTCTCTTAAATTTATTAACTCCTCTAATTCTTCTAAAAGAACTAAAAATTCATTTTTTAAGCAATTAAAAATCTTGTTATTAATATCATTCTTTCCTTCATTGATGTTTAAAAGTATTCTAAATAATTCATTTCTTATGGAATTTATTTTAGCTAATATTTTTTTATTACTCTTTATTATGTCTAAAAAATCCCTATCAAAATATTGATAAACATCAGTTCCTATCATAATAAATCTATCTATGCTATTTAATATATCTAGAAGAATGTATATATACTCCTCATTTAATATATTGGAATTATTAGAAATATTGATAAACAACCTTTTTTTAAGTTCCTTTAAAATGTATTCTATTTGCTCCCTTTGATTATTACTCCTGTAATTTATTATTTCTTTATTTATAAAATCAAAGATTTCTGATTCCCATAATTTATAATTACAATCTTTGTCATTCATTATTTCATAGGAATTTACATTGTTTGCTATACCATTATTATTTAAACTTCCTGAAGATATATAACAAATTTTATCCGTTAAGATAAAATTAGAATCATTTACTGAATTTAATATAATTGCTATATTATTTTCAGGGAAATTTTTCATAAATTTAATTTCATTAACTATCTCTCTTTGATTTCTAAACCTATAGTTAAAGGTAAGTATTAAAATCTTAGGACAATTAGCATTGTTTAAAGCTTTCAAAATTCTTTCTGTAAAAGGAATTTCACTACACCCTAAAATAATATATTCTGGATTACAATTTATTATATTAACTATACTTTTCTCTAAATTTTCATCTAAACTTTTTATTCCTAAAGCAGCAACTGTACGATTATTTATTTTATTAACTCTACTTCGCATAAATACTTATCAACCTATTTAAAGCTGATAATTACCTCCTTTCATAAATATAAAACTAGTATAAAATATTCATATTAATCTTCATGTTTTAAAGTTAAATTCTATAAATAATTATAAAAATATACACTTATTTATAAATTCTCTTACTATTTATTTTAGTCAAATCTTGTATTTTTGTGAATTTAAACACATTATTTATTAGTTTTTAAAATTACACAAATTATATATCTATTGATTTAAAGTGATTATTTTTACCCCCTTAATTTCATGTATAATCCCTATTATTTAATTAAAAATAAAAAGGCGTACTATAAAAGTACACCTTTTTGTATTATAAGTTCTTTTTCTTTGCTATACCTGTCAGCATAAGAGCTATTGCTCCATCACCAGTTACATTACATGCTGTTCCAAAACTATCTTGAAGAGCAAATATTGTTAACATAAGAGCTGTCCCAGCCTCATCAAAGGCTAATACACTAATTATTAAACCTAATGATGCCATTACTGTTCCCCCAGGGACTCCTGGTGCCCCGATTGCAAACACCCCTAATAATACTATAAATAATATCATAGTTGGTAAACTCGGAATCTTACCATATAAAATTTGAGATACTGTCATTACAAAGAATACTTCTGTAAGAACTGAACCACATAAATGTATGTTTGAACATAATGGTATTGCAAAATCCACTATATCTTCTCTTAAAGCCTTTGATTTCTTTGCAGACTCTAAAGCTACTGGTAATGTTGCTGCACTTGACATTGTACCTACTGCAGTAAGATATGCTGGTCCATAATACTTTACAACTTCCCATGGATTTTCTTTTGATATTGCTCCACCTATTAAATATAAAATTGTTAACCATATAAAATGACCAAATAATACAATTAATATAACTTTAAAGAATACAGGAAGTTGATTACTTAATCCTCCTTCATAAGCTAAAGCTGCAAAGTTAGTTGCTATGAAAAATGGTAATATTGGTATTATTATTTTATTTACAATACTAAGTACTATAGCTTGAAATTGATCTAAAAGCTTTTCTACTAAATCAGCCTTTGTCCATCCAACAGCTAATCCTAAAAGTAATGCTAAAGCTAACGCACTCATTACACTCATAACTGGTGGTATATCTAATTTAAATATAAGTTCTGGTAATTCCTTTAATGATGCTATATTAGATACTATAGATAATTTAGGTATTAATGCATATCCTGCAATCATTGAAAGAATAGCAGCAAAAACTGAAGATAAATAAGCTATTAAAACAGCATATCCTAATAGTTTGCTTGCGTTATCTTTTAATTTAGCAATAGATGGAGCTATAAATCCTAAAATAATAAGTGGAACAGAGAAAAATATAATTTGTCCCAATACATACTTAATTGTCACAATTGTTGACATAAGCCCCTCTGAAGAGTATGTGCCTATTATTATTCCTAATATAACACCTAAAACAAGTTTAAAAATAAGATTATTAAATAATTTCTTCACAATTTATCCCCCCTTTTTATTTAATACTTTCATGTAAAGAATTATTTATAAATAAAAAAACTTCTACCCCCTATACAGAGGCAGAAGTAAAATTCCACGGTTCCACTCTGATTTTAAGTAGTAAGCTAAATTAAACTACAAAATCTCTTTAGGTACAAATATACCACTCTGCTATAACGGGCATACCCGCATTCCCCTACTCTAACCTAAGATTATTTCTGGAAACAAGCTCATAGATGCACTCATGAAAAAATTCTTTAAAGTCTTTTTCAGCCTAGAAGACTCTCTCTGAATAAAGAAATTAATTCTACTTTTCTAATCACAGCTTTTCATATTATGAAAGTTAATTCTTAGTATTCTTATATGAATTAACTTTATTATATTTTAAACTCTGCACTTAGTCAACATAATTTTTAAAAAAATGTAAATAAAAAGGTAATATATTAATAAATATTACCTTTTTAAATGCTAAATATTTTGTTGTATTTTAAATATAATCTATTAGTATAAATTTTGCTGTATATAAATGTCGAATATTATAGTTTAACTGTTGCTACATCTTTTTTAAATATATTTGGAACATAATTTAACTTTAAATCCTTAGCTCCTATAGGTTCTTGAACTACTATAGTTCCTGTAACCTCTTCTCCTGGTGCTAGTGTTCCCTTATCTAAAGCTTCCTTACCATCAATCGCAGTAAATGTTCTATCTTTTATTTCGCCTTTGGCATTTTCAATTTGGAAACTATATGGATTATAATTTAATTCTGAATCTCCATTATTTTTAAGAGTTAAATTTAAAATAAGAAACTCATTTCCCTCTTTTGGTTTATCATTTCCTTCAACCATACTTGTTTTAACACTATTTACTACTAAACTTTGATCCTTAATTTTTACTGTATCACCTATATTATAAGCATATTCACTGCTATGTTTACTTAAGAATATTTTGCTTAATCCTCCAACTACTAATAATGCTAATAATATGGTAAATATCACTTTTACTTTTTTCGACATTTTATCACCTTACCTATATATTTTTTCTCAATGACGTATTTGATTATATAAACCTGAATATACTAAGTCAATTAGCTTAATTCCCAATTATCCTAAGATAAAAACATTTTCATCTTTAGTATCCATTAATTTCATTTAAAATATACCATAATTTAAATTCTAAAATTTTCCTTTAATTTCATTATTAAACTTAAATTTTTATATAAATTATCAAAAAAATATTATCAAAATACAAAAAAGTTAACCATTCATCAATTTTATTTTAGTAACTTTAATGTTAACTTTTTATCACTTTTATGACTTTTTATTAATTTAGATTATATAAAAAAGCCTTTCTAAAATTTAGAAAGGCTTATTAAAAACTAAAATTTTAATTATTTATTTTTTCTTCTTAATAGTTTTACTCCTGCTAAAGATGAAATAATTCCAATAATAGCAAAGTTAATAACACTTTGTCCTGTATTTGGTAATCCCTCAGAATCTTCTGGCTTATTATTTTCATCTAAGTCATTATCATTTGGTTTTTCTACATCTCCAGGCTTCTCATCATCTTCTGTAGAATTTCCATTTAATTCAAAGTTTATTTTATAAGTTTTCATAGTGCTTGCCTCTGAAATAACCTTAATATAAAAGCTTTTAAGGAAGTATCTTTATTTGCCTCAGCTTTTATAAATTTAGCATCAGCCCAATTTCCATGATCATACTTAATATTATTGTCATAGTCATCAATATATAATGCTAATTTTTCAGCACCTTTTAAATCTACTTCAACATTATGACAATTAGAAGTACTATATATTTTCTCACTATTGAATACCTCCTTGCCATCAACCTCAACTCTAGCTACTATAGAAGATCCATATCCACTTACTCCTCTATCCATGCCAACATAAGCTTCAAATTTTTCATAACCTTTTCCTTTTAAATCAACTACTATTTCTGAGTTTGAGTTTACTCCCACACCTTTATCAAAAGTTTTTATTTCTCCATCAATTTTTAACACTAATGGATTATTAACTACAGACCTATCTTTTACAGGTTCATACATGCCAGAAGTTGCGCTTTTCCAACTTATATCTGAAAGATATTCCACATTATGTGTTCCAAAATTTATAACATATTCTTTAGTATAAATTTTATTTAAAAGCTCATCCTTATGATTAACCTTAATGGTTGCTTTTCCTGGTATTGTATATACATTTTCTACCTCTACATCTATATTATCATTAGCTTTTACAACTTCTATTACTGGAGGTTTTTCCAATGTTTTCTCTAAGTAATCTATGTTATACTCTGTAATATTTTCATTAAAGCCCCTTAAACTAACACCATCAATTTTAATATCCTTAATTAAATCTTCCTTTAAATTCTTTTTACTTATTTCCATTGGAGAAGAACTTTTGTCGATACCTTTAATTTTAAAAGAATAATTATATATTTTACCAGATTCATTCATAAATTCTCTATGTGGAGTTGCTCCCCAGCTGTTATCTCCTCCAACACCCATTTGTCTATGATTAATTCTTAAAACTATACTATCTTCTTTTGCTAACTCATGTGGATGACGTTTACCGGATGAAAGTTCTTCTGGAGTATACTGTAATGCATTAAATTCTATACTAGGTATTCCAGATGCCATTAATCCTACTCCATTATTATTAGTTAATGTTACCCATCTTGTATCTGTTCTATTTCCTGTTTCGGATGGTTCTAAGTATGGGAAGAAGAAATCTTTAACATTCTTGTTATAAACACCAATATCATACCCAGTATTTCTATCTATATAATTTTCTTCTGGTCCTCTTCCATACCAAGTAATACTATCAAATTCTTTAGGAAGTTTAAGCATCATTCCTATTTCTGGTATTTCTGAAAGACCTTTAGAAGCATTAAGTGTATTATTTACAGAAACTTCTCCATTTCCATAAACAATATATTCAACATTAAGTTTAGATTCTATATTAGTTGGTAATATAAAGTCTACATTTACTTTTACAGCCTTATCTCCTACTTCTATAACTTCTAGATTTTCTACTTTAGCATTTGCACCTGCATATCTCCAAGTATCAAATCTTTCTTCAGCACCAAATCCTTTGTCATTATCATTAGGTGCTCTCCAATAATTAGGTCTTATAGGTTCTTCTATAAGCTCAATTTCATTCCCTTCTTTATCTATTTTATATGATTCTAAAGCACCAAGTTTCTTATCAAAAGAAACCTTAAATCCATCACCTATAATTTGCACATTATTTTCATCATTTTTAAGTTCTATTGAATTCATTGAATTTAAATCAATTCCTTTTTCCATTTCATTATCAAAAGGAAGTTTAAATTGTTCTTTTGATATTACATATCCTTTTTCAGCCCAAGGCTCATCATCCTTTAATTCAAAACTTATATTTAACCAATACTCAACCCCTGGACTAAGTTCTGGCTTTTTAAATGGAATCGTAAATTCCTTGCTACTTAATGGATCAACAGAAATATCTAACTCCCCATTTTGTAATATATTATCATCGGCTCTTAACTCCCATTTTCCTTTGTATTTATTTAAATTAGTAAATAAATGTTCATTTACTATCTTTACTTTACCATTTAAAATATCAATATCCTCTATCTCTATTTCTTGATAAACCTTTTTTACTTCTTGAAGTTCAGGTTGAACTGTTCTATCAGCTGAAACTAAGCCATTAGCACAGAAATTCCCATCCGTAAATTCACTATCTCCCCAATCGCCACCATAACTTAGAAATTCTTCACCTGTGTTTTTATCTTTCATTCTTATAGCTTGATCAGCCCAATCCCATATAAATCCACCTTGCATTATATCGTATTTATCAAAGACATCCCAATATTTTTGTAAATTACCTATACTATTTCCCATTCCATGAGCATATTCACATTGTATATATGGCTTTTTATTATCAGGATCATTTGCATAGGCTTCCATTTCTTCTATAGTTCTATACATTCTACTATATACGTCTCCTACAGTCCTCTCCGCTTCATAATGAACTAATCTAGTAGGATCATTTTCCTTTATCCACTTTGCAGCTATTTCAAAATTTTCCCCTCCACTTGACTCATTTCCTAATGACCACATTATTATACTTGTTTCATTTTTTGATCTCTCTAACATCGATCTCTGTCTATCTATAACCGCCTCGGTCCATTCTGGTCTACTCTGAGGAATATCATCTAATCTTCCATGAGTTTCCAAATTAGCTTCATCCATAACATATAGTCCATACTCATTACATAAATCGTACCATCTTGGATCATTAGGATAATGAGATGACCTTACTGCATTTATATTATTTTTTTTCATAAGCTTTATATCTTCTATCATACTTTCTTCCGTAAGTGTTCTACCAGTATCAGGTAAAAATTCATGCCTATTCACTCCTTTAAATGATATAGGCTGTCCATTTATACATACTTGATTATTTTTAATTTCTATTTTTCTAAATCCAAACTTGTTACTTATAGTTTCTACCACTTCACCATTTTCATTTTCTAAAGCAATTACATAAGTATATAAATTAGGAGTTTCCGCTGTCCATTTTTTAGGATTTTCAACTCTAGTATTAATAGAAACTAATACATTTTCTTCATCATTTAATTCAAATTCACTAATATCTTCATTTACTATTTTTTTATTTTCATCATATAAAATACCTTTTATTTTATATTTTCCAGCTTTAATACCATAATTAGAAATATCAATTTCAACATTCAAATTAGAATCTCTATATTTATCATCTAAATCTGTAACTAAAGTATAATCTCTTATATGAGCTTTAGGTGTAGAATATAAGAACACATCTCTAAATATCCCACTAAGCTTTATCATATCTTGTGATTCTAACCAACTTCCATCACTCCATCTGTGAACTTTTACAGATATTTCATTTTCTCCCTCTTTTAAAAACTTTCCTATATTAAAATCGTGTCCAGTAAATGAATCCTCACTATAACCCACATATTCTCCATTTATATATAAGTAATATGCAGATTCAACTCCTTGAAATGATACAAAAACTTCTTTATTATCCCATCCTTCAGGAATAGTAAATTTTTTCTTATAATATCCAATTGGATTATAGTCTGTTGGTACATCAGGCGGTTCTGGTATATTATCTTGATATTCCCAAGGATAAGCTGTATCATTATACCTTGGCTGATCATATCCATGCAATTGCCAACTAGATGGAACAGGTATAGTATTCCATGAACTAGAATCAAAATCGGTTTTATAAAAATCTTTTATATCTTTATCATAAGTTTCTACTAAATTAAATTTCCATTCTCCATTTAAAGACATATAATTCTCTGAATTAGAATAATCAGAGTAGTTAGGATTATTTAATGCTTCTTCAATACTATTAAAAGGCATTAAAGTAGCATGTGCTTTTTCCCGATTGTCTTCAAATTTTTCAGGATTATTTGCCCAAAAAACACCATCTTCAATTTTTACTTTTTTTACATTTGCTAAAACTTCGTTAATGCTAAAATTATTAATTACAATATTTGAAAATAAAGCAATACTTAATATATTAGCAATAGTCTTTTTGCTAAACATAAAATTCCCCCCTTAGCTTAACTCCTTCATTATTTTACCATTTATTGGTAATAATGTAAACAATATCAAAAGTGAGTTTAATGTTTTTATATTTAATGATTTATTCATCTTATATACATTTATTTAATATTTATGGTATACTTTTTTTTGTTATATGTTAATGAAAAACATAAATTCTAACTTTTACGAAATTTAGGAGCATTTATGAAAAATAGAAAAAAGAAATATTTTTTAATTTTATTAATTTTTTTAATAGTTATTAATTTATTTATATTTTCTTTTTATAAATTTAAAGTAAATAAAAAAAATGAAAAATATATAAAAAAAACTAATGTAATTTTATATGAATCTAAATTAGAGATGAAAAAAAGAAATTTTAAAGATTCTGAAAATAAACTTTATTCAATTATAGATAATAAAGATATGTTTTATAGTTTACCTGATAATTTAAAGTTCGAAATTTATAATTATTTAGCTATAATAAATCTTCAACAAGAAAAATTTTTAAATGCTTTATCTTATTATGAAGAAGCCTTTAAATATGCTGATAAAGAGTCAAAGATAATTATTAAACTAAACATGACATCTGCTTATAGATATATGGGGGCCTATGTTACTGCTACTAATATTTTAGATAAAATGCTAGATTCATCATTATTATTTAGGAATGAAGATTCTTACCTTAAAGAATATACTTTATTAAACTTAGCTGAAACTTATTTTGCTGTAAATGATATGACTGATTTTAACTCT
Source organism: Clostridium sp. 16K-1-R1 (assembly GCF_023921145.1). NCBI lineage: Bacteria > Bacillati > Bacillota > Clostridia > Eubacteriales > Clostridiaceae > Clostridium > Clostridium sp. 16K-1-R1. Next base: position 1,407,875 of record NZ_CP046515.1, on the reverse strand, counting down.
ACAATAGCAAAGGCATCTAACTCTTATTATTATGGCCCTGAAAATGATTTAGAAGACTTAAAAATCCTTTTAGATTCCTATTTAATAATAAAAGCAATATCAGAAAATAATCTTGATTTAGTACCAAACTATATTTCTGAAATAGAAGAATTAGAGATTAAAAATAAAGATGTTATATATTCTGAATTAGAAATGATTAAAACTCGTTCTTATGGTATGTACTATAAAAGTATTGGAGATTTTGATCTAGCATTAGACTACTTTTCAAAACTAGAAAAATTAGCTGATAATGAAGGTGCTTCTTATGTTTCACTTTTTTCTATCAGCGAAAGAATATCAATTTATAGAAAACTAAATGATAATAAGCAGGTAGATTCTTTAATAAATAAATATTATGAAAAACAAACTTCAATAAATGATATAAATAACTATGAATTTAAATATTATATAGATAATAAAATTATAAACAATCACGAATTACCATTTTTAAAAGAGACCATTATTATTTTGATAATTCTATTTTTAACCTCTATTCTATTAGTGCTTTTTTACTTAAAAAAAGCTAGGGATTCAAAATTAGATTCTTTAAAAGATGGGCTTTGCAATATTTATAACAGGCGTTTTTTAGACTCTTACATAAATAATTTAAAAGAAAAAGATTTGCCTATTTCTTTTCTAATGATAGATGTAGATTATTTTAAACTTTATAATGATAATTATGGTCATCAAGCTGGTGATTTTATACTAAAAAGTATAGCCTCTGTACTTGAAAAAAACTCTCGTAAAGAAGATATAGTTGCACGTTATGGAGGGGAAGAATTTTGTGTTTTACTAAAAGGTGCTTCTAAGTATTCTTCTATTAACTACGCTAAAAGAATCAAAGAAAATTTAGATAATTTAAATATAAAACATAAATATTCAAAGACTTCAGACCATGTAACCTTTAGTATTGGAATATATACTACATATACTAAAAATGATCTGAAAAATGCAATTAAATTTTCTGATAAAGCACTATATATATCTAAAACAAGAGGAAGAAATACCTATACTTATCTAGAAGATAACTCTTCTGATTCTTCTAATTAACTTTAATATAAGGAAAGGTAACTTACTATAAGTTACCTTTTCTTATATGATTAAGGATTACTATTAATTTTTTTGGAGAGAACTCTTAGTCTACTTAAAAGTTTTTGGAGTGAATTCATCTCCCTTTGCTTTTGGTTCTCCAAAAACAGCTTTTACACTTTCACTTTGAGGATTATGATTTATGTGTTTTTTGTTGTTATTTTTTTTACTCATTAATATCACCTCAAAAATAGTTTGTGTACTTCCCTTCTCTTTATTCCTAGCATATATTAACTATTTATGAAATTATATTTTCTAATAAGATAGTTTACTCTAAAAAATACCTATGTATCTTTTAAATTTTTCTTCACCTTAAAAACAGTAATACCTAATAGAAAAGAATTTATTATGCTAAGCCACCCCAAATATGAACCTTCTATAAGAAAAACTATAGTTACTATAAAAAATATACTACTCCTAAAATCCATAAATATCTTTGATTTTTTAATGACATTAAATCACCTAAAAATTACATATATATAAATTATATGATTACAAATCTTAAATTGTCAGTTTATTATAATTAAATCTCAAATTTCTATTTATTTAAAATAATTTTTATATATTATTTAATATCTATTACATTAACCCCTACTTTAATAGTAAATAATATAAATTAAACTCAAAATTATACACTTTAATTAATTTTATAAATTTTGGTAAATTTATTACTTTTATATGAAAACCATTTAAAATTTACTTATTTTATAAAAATATATTCTTTTACAGATATTTTCTCCTTCTTTTTATTAACAAACCATTAATTTATTAACATACTTTACTTTAATTTAATGTGTATTATTTGTATACTTAAGAAAAATAAGGCTTTAAAAGTATATATGAGAGGTGATTTTATATGGAATCAAAAGAAAAAAGTAAATTAACCCTAACAGCCTTAATCCTTATGATCTTTACATCTGTTTATGGCTTTACTAATATGCCAAGAACCTTTTATTTAATGGCTTATAGCGGAATCATATGGTATATAATGTCAGCTATTTTATTTTTTATTCCTTATGCTTTTATGATGGCTGAATATGGTGCTGCCTTTAGAAAAGAAAAGGGAGGAATATATTCTTGGATGGCTAAATCAGTAAACCCTAAGTTTGCTTTTATAGTAACCTTTATGTGGTTTTCTTCAAATCTAATATGGATGGTATCTGTATCATCATCTATATGGATTCCTTTATCTAATGTATTTTTTGGTAAAGATACAACTTCCACTTGGAATATATTTGGTTTAACAGGCCCTCGTGCAATGGCTGTGCTAGCTATAATATTACTAATAACAATAACATTTATTTCTTCTAAAGGATTAAATAAAATTTCAAAAATTACATCCATAGGAGGAACAGTTGTTGCCTTAGCTAATGTAGTTTTAATTCTTGGTGGTTTTTTCGTACTAGCAAGCAATGGTTTTGAATCAGCTCAAGGTTTTAATATTGAACAGTTCATACATTCTCCAAACCCTGCATATCAATCCCCTTTAGGCGTACTTGGCTTCGTTGTATTTGCAATATTTGCTTATGGTGGAATAGAAGTAGTTGGTGGATTAGTTGACCAAACTGAAAATCCTAAAAAGAATTTCCCTAAAGGAATAAAAATTTCTGCTTTTGTAATTGTTATTGGTTATGCAATAGGAATTTTATGTATTGGTTTCTTTGTTAATTGGAATAGAGACTTAACTGGTCCTGATGTAAATATGGCAAATATAGCATATATTGTAGTAAATTATCTTGGTTATTACATAGGAGAAGCAATTGGCTTAAGTGCTAATGCTTGTACAATGTTAGGTAACTTCTTTGCTAGATTTATAGGACTTTCAATGTTTTTAGCACTTATAGGTGCCTTCTTCGCTTTAAGCTACTCTCCTTTAAAACAATTAATAGAAGGTACTCCTAAGGATATTTGGCCTGAAAAATGGACAAGATTAAACAAAGAAAATATGCCAGCTACAGCTATGTGGATTCAATGTATAACAGTAATTATATTTGTTTTATGTTGCTCAATGGGTGGCGAAGATTCATCTAAATTCTTTAACTATTTAATACTTATGGGGAATGTAGCCATGACATTACCTTATATGTTTTTATCCTTTGCTTTTTCATTCTTCAAGAAGAAAAAAGAAATTGTAAAACCTTTTGAAGTATATAAAAATTATAAGAGCGCTTTAGTTTGGTCTATCATAGTAACATTAACAGTTGGTTTTGCTAATATATTTACAATAATACAACCTCTTACTTCAGAAAATAAAGATTATGTTGCTGTAATCTTCCAAATTTCTGGTCCTATTATATTTGGATTCTTAGCATGGTTAATATATAGAAGATATGAAAACAATGTACTAAAAAAACAAATTTCAAATATTGATAATAAAATTGATACAGAACTTGAAAAAATAGAAAAAGCTGAAGAAGAAGTTACAAGTGAAACAATAGGAGTAATAGATATAGAAGTTCATGATGATGATTCTAAATAAGCTAGAAGGACTATAATTTAAAGTTAACTATAATAAAAATCCCTAAAAAAATAATTGGTCATAAATTTCTATGACCAATTATTTTTTCAATAAATTTATTTTAATTCTTAAAAGTGTCAACAATACATTTTTCTTCTCTAAAAAAAATCATAGCAATAGTTATAAATATAAAGCATCCTATAGCAATTTGAAATGGATAAAACATTACTTGTTTACTAGTTAATAGCATTGGCAAAACAGCAATTGCTGCAACTGGTGGAAAGTACATATTAAATATTTCAAGACATATAAATAAACTAATTAATAGAAAAATAGTACAAAGCCATAAAGGCATTCCTAAATATTCGTTAAATCCAATTCTAAATATAAATCCTAAAATAGCTACAACAATAAACAATAATAATAAACTTTTTGAACGCTTCCTAAATTTACAATGTTCATTTGTAAGTTCTATAAAAGCAACTATTAAAGGTGGTGCTATTAATAAAGTAATATTAAATTTAACAGAGAAATATGTTAATATACCTACAGTAATAAATATCTTCAATAATCTAATAAATTCTTTTTTTCTAAGTGAAGTATTTCTTTCAAGTTTAGTAATTTCTTCTTTAAATTCTTCTCTTACCTCTTCACTTACTCCATAATCTTCTATAAAATACTTAATTGAAACTATAAGTATAGTAAGTATAAATACTGATATTGGATAAACCCAAGTCTCAGTTCTAAGTACAATAGGTAAAATACAAGCTGAAATAATTGGCACAAGAGTTGTTTTTGATAGCTTTAATATAAGCCCAGTAAAAACTAATCCTATTAAAACTTCAATAGTTAACCCTAAGTTAACATATCTTACAATAAATACCCCTACTATAGAACATAGTGTCATAAGACCTACTAATCCTAATTTGCTAACCTTCCAAGGTTGCTTTTCTAAAACCCAAGATCCAACAACTAAAGCAGCCACCTCTGGAAATATTATCTCTCTTTCCCCTGTAATTTCTGCAATACTTACCATAGCTAAAATAAGTACAAGTGATATAAAATATCTTTTATATTTCATATTACGACATCCTTTGTTTAAAAATTTCAGATTAATTTTATCATACCAAAAGTATTTTGTTAAAAATAAAACAACTATCTCTATACTATTTTTAAACATTTTCATTTTTTAATCTATCAATAAATATGCTATATAAAAATTATTATAATACTTAAAATTAGTTTTATTAACAAACTTCCAATAATTAATCTCCTATATATTAAATAACTAATTTAATATATAGGAGATCTCTCTTAACTCATTTATCCCAAATCAAATTTTGATATACCACTATTATAAAAAACAGTTCTCTTTAAATTGTTATCTGCAGGTAAATAACAAGGTTCAAAGGCTAATGCTGCCCTATAATATCTTTGTGCTAACAAAACATTTCCTCTTTTTTCTTCAATTACTCCAAGTAAGTTTTCTATTTCTGCTGAACTACTATTAATTATTAAAGCATTTTTTAATAATAATTCAGCCTTATCATATTCCCTAGAGCAAATATACTTTCTTGCTTTCTTTAGAGATTCTTTTATATAGGTACTCTCTTTTAATCCCTCTACCTTTTTCATTATAAACTCAATTTGTTCTATTAAATCATCTATTAAACACTTTGAAATTATAATACTCATATTAAAGTTCACTATCCTTATCTTGAATTCTAAGCAGTCTATATCCAACACCTATATGGGTTTGTATATAATTTGTATCCACAGCCTTTTTGCTTAACTTTTTTCTTAAAGTTGCCATAAAAACTCGTAATGAAGGAATATCACTTTCACAAGTGCTAGACCAAATTTCTTTTAATATATAATTGTGGGTAAGAACTCTTCCAACATTTTTAGAAAGTAAACATAGTAATTTATATTCAATTGGAGTTAAATGTATCTCTTCTTCATTTAAAAATACACATCCTGAAGTATAATCAATTTTTAAGTCTCCATTTACAAACTCTTGTATTTCCTGTGTATTATTTCTATCATAGTTCATTTTTCTTATAGCAACTCTTATTCTAGCCATTAACTCATCTACACTAAATGGTTTAGTCAAATAATCATCAGCCCCTAAATCTAAGGCTTCAATTTTATCTCTATCTTCACTTCTTGCACTAACTACAATTATTGGACAATTTGACCATTCTCTTACTTTTTTAATTATTTCTATGCCATCCATATCAGGTAGTCCCAAATCTAGTATTATAATATCTGGTCTTTTTGATATTGCTAAAATCATTCCTTGTGAACCATTAAAAGCCGTATGACACTTATATGAATTTATTTCTAATGTAGCTGTTACAAAATTTCTTATGGCTTTTTCATCTTCAATAACTAAAATTGCTGGTTTCATTATTATTCACCTCAAATCTCTGCAAACTAAAGCCAATTATAGTTCCCCTAGGTTTATTATCTCTAACATATATTTCTCCTTCATGTACATTTATAATTGATTTGCACAATGCTAACCCTAACCCTAATCCTCTTCTACTATCACTAATATTTTTCTTAGATGTAAAAAACATATCAAATATATGTTCCTTATCTTCTTTACTAATTCCTACACCATTATCTGCTATCTCAATTATTACATTATCTCCTTTTGAAAAGGCACTTATTTTTATATTTGATCTTTTTTCTGTATACTTTATTGCATTATCAACAATATTTATTATTACTTGTATTATAAGTCTTACATCAGCATTAACCATTAACAATTCATCTTTCAAATCAATTTCTATATTATAGTCACAGGCATTTCTATTAACATGTTGCAAAGCCTCTAAAATAATTTCTTCTACTAATTGAGCTTCTCTATTTAAATTTATATTTCCATTATCTATTCTTGAAACAGAAAGTAAATTTTCAACTAAGTTTATTAACCAAATTGAATCATCATATATATCTAATGTTAACTTTCTTTTAGTTTCTTCGTCAAAATTATTATTTAAAAGCAAACTTGCACTTCCAGATATACTTGTTAAGGGTGTTCTTAAATCATGAGAAACAGCCCTTAATAAATTTGCTTTAAATTTTTCATTCTCAGCTTGCATTAAAGCCTGCTTCTTTGCTTCTTCTAAAATATAATTATCTATGACAAAAGATACTTGATTTATCATTGCAATTAGTAAGGATTTTTCTCCTTCCTCTAATTCCTCTCCTTCTTCTAAAATTATCCCTATTACTATGCCTATATCCTCTTGTCCTAATACAGGAATATACATAGCTTTAGCTCCAGGCAATGTTTCTGTACCCTTTCCAGCATATTTTCTATTATTGATAACCCAAAGTACTACTCCCTGTTCGTCTAAGTTAATATATTTATCACTTAATTCACTTCCATCTTTGAATTTATAATTATATATATTTTCAATTTGACTATTCTTCGCCTTATAAACTACTACAGGTTTTTTTACTAATCTACTAACTTGCTCTTGAGACTTTAAAATAATTTCTTCTAAATCTGAACATCTTCCAAGCTCACTACTAGATTCTAATAAAATATTTGTTCTATATGCTGTTATTGCTGATTTATTAGCCTGTACTTTAACTTTATTTGTAAGAGTACTAGTTATTAAAGCTGATACAAGCATTATAAAAAACGTAAATATATAGCTTGAATCATAAGCATTAAAAGTAAATTTAGGTTCTGTGAAGAAAAAGTTGAAAAGTAAAACACTAAATAAGGAAGATATAACTCCATATATTCTTCCATAAGTCTCCTTTGCTATAATTAAAACACCTAAAATAAATACTATTATTATATTAGCTTCACTAAAACCTAAATTTTCAAAGAATAAGCTTATAATAATTGTAATAATTAAAATCCCCAAAGTTTTTAAAGAATCTTTAATTGTTATTTTTTCTTTATTTAAGCAAATTTTATTTATATCTTCTACATTTTCTTCTTCATCTGGTATTATATAAACGTCTAGCTCTGGAGCTAATTCTATTAATCTGTCTACAATACCAAATCTTGACCATAGATGTCTTTTCTTCTTTGTTCTCCCTATTATAACTTTTGAAACTGAACTAATCTTAGAAAACTCTGAAACTTGATATGCAACATCATCTCCATAAACTGTTTCTATTTTAGCCCCTAAATCTTTTGCTAATTTAACATGTTCTCTTAACCTTTCAATATTTCCTTCTTTTAATTCTCTTGATGAAGTTGTTTCAACAAATAAAGCAGTAAACTTTCCATGAAAGGCTTCTGCCATTCTTGCTGATGTTCTAATTACTTTACTATTTGAAGGGGAAGAACTTAAACATACCAATATATGCTCATTAGTATGATAAAAATTTTCATTTTTATTTATCATAACCTCTTTATTTACACTATTAGCAGTCTCTCTTAAGGCTAACTCTCTCAAAGCAACTAAGTTTTCTCTTATAAAAAAGTTTTTTAATGCCTTTTTTGCTTGATTTTTAACATATATTTTTCCACTATTTAATCTTTCAATCAAGACAGATGGATCTACATCTATTAATTCAATTTGAAAAGCATTTTTAAATATTCTATCAGGTATTCTCTCTTTAACAACTATATTAGTTATAGATGCCACTACATCATTTAAACTCTCTATGTGTTGAACATTAAGAGTAGTATAAACATCTATGCCAGCATCTAATAATTCCTCTATATCACTATATCTCTTTTCATGTCTAAGTCCCTTAACATTGGTATGAGCTAACTCGTCCACAATGATTAAATCTGGTTTTCTACTTAAAGCTAAATCTAAATTAAATTCCCTTAATACCAATCCTCTATATGCTACTTCTAAATTAGGTAATAATTCTAATCCTTCTAAAAGTGCTAGGGTTTCTGGTCTTGTATGAGGCTCAATATATCCAACTACAACATCTAGTCCCATAGCAATTGCTGAATGTGCCGCTTCTAACATTGCATATGTTTTCCCAACCCCAGCAGCATATCCAAAGAAAATTTTAAGTTTTCCTCTTTTACTATCTTTTTCATTCTTATTTATTTCTTTTAATATTTCCTGTGGATTAGGACGAGTTTCCCTCATTTATAATCCTCCTATTCTCGTAATATACCATCTAAAGCAAGATTAACTTTTAAAACATTAACTGTTTTTTCTCCAAAAATACCTAAAAATCTTCCCGTAGTATATTTATCTATTATTTCATTAACATAATCTACACTTAAATTTCTCTCCTTAGCAATTCTATCTACTTGATATTTTGCTGCTGCAACAGATATATGTGGATCTAATCCACTACCTGATGAAGTTACCAAATCTACAGGAATAGGTTCTTCTTCCTTACCTTTATTGTAACTTCTTATTCTCTCTACCCTCTCTTTTACTAACTTTTCATATTCTTCACTTGCTGGACTTAAATTTGATGGAGATGAATACATTAATGGTTTTCCATTGCTATCCTTAAACATTTCTACATTTATATTCATAATCCTTCCCCACAAATATTTATTATCTGTAAATTGTTGACCTAATAACTCACTTCCATATTTTTTACCATCTACTTCTATAATGCTTCCATTTGCCTCTTCTTTAAATAAAACTTGTGCTAACACAGTCGTTGATACTGGATAAATTATTCCACATAATATTGTAAAAACCAAAACAGCTAAAATAGACTTCCTGATAATTTTCATATTAATCTTCCTCTCTAAACTATTCCTAACATTGTTATTAAAATATCTATACCTTTTATAGCTATAAATGGAGCTATAATACCTCCTAATCCATATACAAATAAGTTTCTTGATAATAACTTATTTGCTGAGACCTCTCTGTATTTAACGCCCTTAAGAGCTAAAGGAATTAAAAATATTATTATAAAGGCATTATATATAACTGCAGATAATATTGCACTTTCTGGACTTTGAAGATTCATTATATTTAACCTTGATAATTCAGGAAATAACCCTATAAAAAGTGGAGGAATTATGGCAAAATATTTTGCTATATCATTAGCTATGCTAAAAGTTGTAAGTGCACCTCTAGTCATAAGAAGTTGTTTCCCTATTTTTACTATCTCTATTAATTTAGTTGGCGATGAATCTAAATCTACCATATTTCCAGCCTCTTTAGCCGCTTGTGTTCCTGTGTTCATTGCTACAGCTACGTCTGCCTGTGCTAGGGCTGGCGCATCATTAGTTCCATCTCCAGTCATGGCTACTAAATGCCCCTTCTTTTGAAAGTCTTTTATCATGTTTAATTTACCTTCTGGAGTTGCTTCCGCTAAAAAGTCATCAACCCCAGCCTCTGCTGCAATTGCTGCTGCAGTAAGTGGATTATCTCCAGTTATCATTATTGTCTTTATTCCCATTTTTCTTAAATCAGAAAATTTTTCTTTAACACCTCTTTTTACTATATCTTTTAAATATATTATTCCTAAAACTTTATAATTTTTAGCTACTACTAAGGGAGTTCCTCCTTTCCTAGCAATTTCTTCAACTTTTTTCTCACATTCATCAGAAAAATCCCCACCATGTTCAGTTATATATTTTTTAATAGATTCTGCTGATCCTTTTCTTATTTCATCTCCATTAAAATCAACACCACTCATTCTTGTTTTAGCAGTAAATTCAATAAACTTAGCATTTGAAGAACTTAAATCTCTTCCTCTAATTCCAAACTGTTCTTTTGCTAAAATAACTATACTTCTTCCTTCTGGAGTTTCATCTGCTAAAGATGATAATTGGGCGGCATCTGCAAGTTCTTCTATATTAGCCCCATCAACAGGTAAAAATTCACTAGCCTGTCTATTTCCTAAGGTAATTGTTCCAGTTTTGTCTAACATTAAAATATCAACATCTCCTGCAGCTTCTATGGCTCTTCCACTCATAGCTAGAACATTAGCTTGGTTTAATCTACTCATTCCTGCTATACCAATGGCAGATAATAAGGCTCCTATTGTTGTAGGTGCAAGACAAACTAATAAAGCTAATAATGATGTCACTGAAGTGCTATTTATAACTCCATTCTGATTAGAAGCAAATTCTGAATAAGCATATAATGAGGCTGTAACAACTAAAAATATTATTGTAAGAGAAACTAATAGTATTTGAAGAGCTATTTCATTTGGAGTTTTCTTTCTAGAGGCTCCTTCTACCATAGCTATCATTTTATCCATAAAACTTTCTCCAGGGTTATTACTTACCTTAACTACTATATAGTCTGATATAACTTGAGTTCCTCCAGTTACGGCACTTCTATCCCCTCCACTTTCTCTTATAACAGGAGCTGATTCTCCTGTTATTGCACTCTCATCTACTGATGCAGCTCCATAGACCACATCACCATCAGCAGGTATTTGTTCACCGGCCTTAACTATTATTAAATCTCCTTTTCTTAGCTCTGTTGAATTAACCTTACTAACCTTTTCCTTTGTCTCTATGGACTCTATTCTGTTAGCCAAAATATCTTTCTTAGCAGAGCGCAAAGCATCAGCTTGTGCTTTTCCTCTACCTTCTGCAATAGCTTCAGCAAAATTAGCAAATAAAACAGTAAACCAAAGTAAAATTGAAATAAATAATATAAAAGATGGTGAGTTATCTTTTATTCCAAATAGTGAAAAAACATATAAAACTGTGGTTAATATAGAAGCTATATATACTATAAACATTACTGGATTCTGTAATTGAATCTTTGGATTCAATTTTATAAAAGAATCTTTCATAGCTCTTTTAATCATTTTACTATTAAATAAAGAATTTTCTTTCTCCTTCATACTTTTCTCCTCCTTAAGCAATCATCTGTAAAAACTCAGCGATAGGACCTAAAGCAAGTGCTGGGAAAAAGCTTAAAGCACCTACTAATAAAACTACAAAAATTAGTAATCCTATGAATAATAAATTATGTGTTGGCAATGTTCCTACACTAGTTGCAACTTTTTTCTTTTTCACTAAGGAACCTGCAATGGCAAGTGTTGCAATCATAGGTACAAATCTAACAAATAACATGATTAATCCTATACTTACATTTATGAATACAGTATTAGCTCCTAAGCCTGCAAAGGCTGATCCATTATTTCCTCCTGCTGAAGAATAAGCATATAAAATTTCTGAAAAGCCATGGGCTCCTGAATTAGTTAAACTATTTAGTATTTCTGGATTAATAGATGCTAAAGCGCTTCCTATAAGAATAGAAATAGGAGTTGCTAAACATATAAGCATTGCCATTTTCATCTCATAAGGCTCTATTTTTTTACCTAAATATTCTGGAGTTCTTCCAACCATAAGCCCTGCTATGAACACAGTTATTATTGCAAATGCTATCATTCCGTAAAGACCACACCCAACACCTCCAAACACAACTTCTCCAAGCTGCATTAAAAGCATTGTAACCATTCCACCTATTGGAGTAAAACTATCATGCATAGAGTTTACAGAACCATTTGATGCTGCTGTAGTAAAAGCTGCCCAGGTACTAGAACCAACTACTCCAAATCTACTTTCCTTACCTTCCATATTTCCACCACTCTGATCTATATATCCTAAGTTTACATCTCCATTTTGAGCTAATTGTGGTGTTCCATTAGCTTCACTTACTCCGATTATGCATAATGCAATAATAAGCAAAGTAAACATAGCTATAAATATAGCTCTCCCTTGTTTTTTATCCTTTATATTTCTACCAAAGGTAAAACAAAGAGCCGCTGGAATCAAAAGTATAGATAACATTTCTAATAAATTTGAAAAAGCTGTTGGATTTTCTAAAGGATGAGCTGAGTTTACCCCGAAGAAACCTCCTCCATTAGTTCCTAATTGTTTTATAGCTACCTGGCTTGCTGCTGGTCCTTGAGGTACTATTTGACTAGTAACTCTATTTCCATCATCTAAAACAATTTCCTCTAGTAAAGCTACCTCTTCATAAGGTTTAAAATTTTGTACTGTTCCCTGCGAAACTAATAGTATTGAAAGAACTATTGAAAGAGGAACTAATAAATAAAGAACAATCCTTGTTAAATCCCTCCAAAAGTTTCCTAATCCACTTTTGTTTACCCTTGTAAATCCTCTTATTAAAGCAAACAAAACAGCAATACCAACTCCTGCTGATAAAAAGTTTTGAACTGTTAATCCAAGCATCTGAGTTAAATAACTTAATTGACTTTCACCAGAATAAGCCTGCCAATTTGTATTTGTAATAAAACTTGCTGTTGTATTAAAACTCAAATCCCATGAACTTCCACTTATTCCTTCAGGATTCAATGGTAATACTCCTTGTAACAAATTCAAAGCAAATAAAAATATAAATCCTACAGCACTAAATGCTAAAACTGAAAATGAATATTTTTTCCAATCCATATCCTCTTCATTGATTCCTAGAACCTTATATATAAAATTTTCACAAGGTAATATTAATTTTGATAAAAATACCTTTTCTTCATTCATAACTTTTCCGATATATTTTCCTAACGGAATTGCTAATAGAACTAAAATTATTAAGTATAAAGAATACTGTAAAATTGCATTACTCATTTCTCTCCCCCCTAAGCAATATATACCAAAGGTAAATAAATAGTATTAAAAATGTTAATCCAGTGATGATTAAAATTAAATCCATATTTCTCTCCCCTTTCTTAAATTATTATATTTAAAAGCGTATTAAGATGGCGTTAGAGTTTTATTTGTTAGTATTAAGATTGTATAAAGATTTTCTTCTTAAAATTTTATAAAAAAAGTCTTTAAGAATTAATCTTAAAGACTTTATGTATACTTCTATTTATTTTTTGCTCTTGTCTTAACTAAAAAATAAAATTTACTATATAACACGTAAATTTATCCATATTTAATATAAAAAAAGCATATATATATGCTTATATACATGCTTTTTATTTTAATATTTCTAGTAATGAGTCTAAATTTTTCTTAAGTTCTAATATTTGCTCTTTTTCTATTCCTAAAGAACAAAAAGCCTTTCTTGGCACATCTATCATATCATCTTTTAAATTTCTTCCCTCATCTGTTAATTCAACTATTACAACTCTGTCATCCTCTTTTGATCTATATTTTGTTACAAGATTCATCTTTTCTAACTTTTTTATAAGAGGTGTTAAAGTTCCAGAATCAAGATGCAATTTTTCACCAATCCCTTTAACTGTTATTCTTTCATTTTCCCACAAAACAAGCATTGTTAAATATTGTGTATAAGTTAAATTATATTGATCTAAAATAGGTTTATATTTCTTTATAACTTCTCTTGAAGAAGCATATAATCTAAAACAAAGTTGGTTTTCTAACTTTAAAATATTATATTTATCCATAATAGCTCCCTTTAATCCTTTAAATATGCTACATTAAATTTTATACAATTAATTATAAAATTAAGATATTACTTTTTTATTATATTGTCAATATAAATTCGATTTATAATATCAGTTTTTAGTAATGATTTAATGATATAAGTATATAGGCAAATACTCTCCGATAAAGGTAAGTAGATAATTACATTTTATCTGTCTAGCTCTATCTATTTTATTATTATATCTAAAAATTTACTTAATTCTAAAGCTTGATAAGCTGTAAAAATTCCACCTTTTAAGTTTTCCATGTTTAAATCTATATCTTCTATATTACAAGTTCTAAAATCAATATCCTTAATATTTGTTCCTCTAAATATAGACTCTTTTAAATTCACATTTTGAAAATTCACTTTTTTTAAGTTAGCTTCTTGAATAACAGCTCCTGTTAAATCACAATCTTTAAATTCCACCTCTTTTAAATTACTAAAAGATAAATTAATATATTTTCCTAAACAATCTTTAAAAGAAATATTGTTTAATGATGATTCATCAAATCTACTTCCTATGATTTTACAGCCTTTAAACTCTACTCTATAAAACCCACCATCAAAAAATTCGCAATTAGATAAATCACACTTTTCAAATTTTACATCTGTCATATCTATTCTATTAAAATTGCAGTTTATAAATATAACATTTTTAAATATACATGAATCAAGCTTTATTGAACTCTCTTCTAAATTTTCTATAATTACATTTTCTATTATAACTTCCTCTAGTTTTTCTTCTTTCAAAATTTCTTCTGCTACATCATCTACATTATTTAATTCTAAAGGAATTTTAGGTAACTCTATTTCCCAAACTTTCATACTTGTATCTCCTAAAACAAAAATTATATTTAATATGAATTATATCATACAAATATGGCTCTAATTTACAATATAATTTTTAAAATTTTTTACATACTAATAATATAAACATATAGGGAGTTGATTTTATGAAAAGTAAAAACAAAAAAGAATATTCTAAAGAAAATTACTTAGCTAATGGCCATAAAACTCAAAATCAATGGGCTAAAAATCATATTAACACAAGTATAGAAGAGCCAGGAATAAATGAAAGTGGAATAGAAGCAAAAAAACGCGGCTTCTAAATATCTTCTTTCTTATTTAACTAAAATCTAAAAGCCATAATATTTAAATTTTTAATTTTGAACTTAAATATTATGGCTTTTAATATAATAAAATTTAATCAAATTTAGGCTTAAAGCTTGGGTTATTATATGCTTCAAAACACATCTGTATTTGTTCTTTTGTATTTCTAGTCAAAGATAACTTTGGAAGATTATTTAGTTCAAAAAATCCACATGTCTCAGTCTCAATATTATCATTAAAATTAACATCTAAAAGATCACAAAGAATAAAAATTTTATAAATACTTTGAACCATTAAAGGTTTATTATGTTTATTTCTATCTAAAATTGCAATTATACTTTTAGGTTTAACCTTTGCCCCCGCTTCCTCATATGCTTCTTTTTTTATGTTTTCAGATACTGATAAGTTTATATCAGCCCATCCTCCTGGCAAACTCCAAGTGCCATCTAATTTTTCTTTTACCAATAAAATTTTATTTTCTTTTATTATAGCAGCCCTTACATCAACCTTAGGGGTTAAATATCCTCTTTCTTCAAATAAAACTTCCTTAACTTTATGTAATTCTAAATTAGTACTTTCACTAATAATATCAGCTGCAATATTCTTTAATTGATTAAATCTATCTATATCATACACATCTTTAGAGTAAGTTAATCCTGCTTGAGCAATAGAATCTATCTCAGTAGCCCATTTTAATAATTTATTCACAATAAAACCTCCAATTCAAATTAAAATTCTCGCAAGTTAATTATAATAAATTTTTCAAAATTAAAGATTACATTTTACATACTTTGCCCACTTTTACCTGTTTTTTGACCAGTTACGCACAAACTATTCCATCATCTTTAAATTATTGTTAGAATACACTTGTAATATTTCTTAAGTAAATATTTATTTTTATTAAGCAAGGGGTGATTTTTTTGAAACATACAAAAAGGATTTTAACAAGTGCAATTTTAATTACATTAATAACTCTTTTTTCTCCCTTAATACTTAAAAATAGCATAGCTTTATATATTGAACAAAGAGTATCTTATTTTACATCTTTAGAAGTTGTTTCAAGTATTATAAGTCCCATACTTGCTTTAATATCAATATTTTCAATTGCATATTCCATAATTGTAATTAAAAATAAATAATTACTTATTAATGATTTTACTTTAATTTAGTAAAAAACCTTACATAAAATTACCACCATAACTATTGATCCTAGAAATAGAACTGTCCACTCTATTTTTAGGATTTTTATTTTTTTCTTCTTTATGTAAAATGAATATTATGATAATATTTTTAATATAAACTAATGATAATTATTTTTAAAGGAGATTTTATGACAAAAGAAACTCATTCAACTGGAGGCGTATGCATTTCTTTAATAATGCTAAATACAATTTTAAGCCTGTTCTTATTTCCATATGATATAGCTTATAAAATTTTATTAATAGCATTATTTTTTCATTTTTCTTATATAGGATCTCTATTTCCTGATATAGATCAAAGAAAATCTTCAATTAGTCAAATGTATCCTTTTCTTTCAAAGCATATAGGTAGTAAATGTAGACATCGTGGCTTTACTCATAGTTTACTATGTCTATCTTTAATAGTATTAACCTTATATATTATTTTAAATGTTAGTAACTTCAACATAATATTATTAATAATTTCAATAGGATTTATAGCTGGATATATATCCCACTTAACTTTAGATTTTTTAACTTCAGAAGGAATAGAACTTTTCTATCCTTGGAAAACTAACTTTAAAATAGCCAAAATTAAAACTGGATCAAAAACTGAAAAGATAATAAATAAAATACTAAAAATATTTAATTTCCTTCTCATTATATATAACATAGTCTTAATTTTATCTGATATTTTAGGAATAAATATATTAAGTTTTATAAGTAAAAGCACTCTATTTTGAGTGCTTTTACTTTTTATATAAAATATTTTGGAACAACATAATAAAAATTTCATAAACTGATATTATAAAATTGATTTTAATAGTATACAAGGAGTTTTGTTATGATAAGAAAAATTTATAATCCTAATAGATATTATGATGATTACAATAGATATAATTGTTACGATAGATATAATTGCTATGATGATGAGTATTGTCAAGATGATTATTATTGCAAGGAAGACTGTTATTGTAAAGATGATTGCTATTTAGAGATAAATTGCAATTGTTGCGATTGTTGTAAACCTGGACCAAGGGGTCCAAGAGGACCTCAAGGTCCTAGGGGTCCTCAAGGACCAAGAGGTCCTATGGGATGTCAAGGTGAGCGTGGTCCAATAGGTCCTATGGGCCCTATGGGACCTATTGGACCTCAAGGTCCACAAGGTGAACAAGGTCTTACTGGCCCTCAAGGCCCTGCTGGTCCTCAAGGCGAACAAGGTCCACAAGGTGATCAAGGTCCTGTTGGTCCTATAGGCCCTCAAGGTCCTCAGGGTGAGCAAGGTCTTACTGGTCCTCAAGGTCCTGCTGGTTCTCAAGGCCCTGAAGGTCCTACCGGTCCTCAAGGTGCTACTGGCCCTCAAGGTCCTGAAGGTCCTACTGGTGCTCAAGGAGATCAAGGTCCTGTTGGTCCTCAAGGAGCTCAAGGTCCACAAGGCCCTCAAGGTCCTCAAGGTGCTACCGGTCCTACTGGCCCACAGGGTCCTCAAGGTAATCAAGGTCCTGCTGGTCCTCAAGGCCCTGTTGGTCCTCAAGGTCCTCAAGGTGAACCTGGAGTGGATTTTGATGATACCTTATTAGTTAGTTATTCCTCATTAACTTCTCAAAATGTTAATGCTAATGGTATATTCACTTATAATATCCAAAATCCTAATGGCTCAACTTTTACAGCAATAACTGCCAATATAGCAAACGGAACATTTACAATAAATGAACCTGGAAGATATTTATTTATGTGGTCATTTAATTTAGATAACACAAATAATACCACAGCTAGCGCTATAGTATCTTTATTTAGAAATGGTTCTAGAGTATTTTTATCTGGAACTCCTAGAGTAGCTCCTGGTGAAATAGGCGTAGTAAATGGAAGTATTGCCGTAAATGCTAATGCTGGTGATGTATTTGCTTTAGTTAATAATTCTACAAGAAACGTTTTATCACAAATAATATCTTCACCAATTTCTGTAACTCCAGCTATCTTAGGAGAATCTACAGGAATAAATTCAGGAATAGGATCTTGGGTTCAAATAGTTAGAGTATCTGATTAATAAAAAATTGACTAAATAATTAGTTAACTTTAAATTATAAACCGCACATCAAAATATTAAAGATGTGCGGTTATTTTATAAAAAATTATTTTCTTTATCTTATTGCAGTTATTACATCAGTTTTAGCCGCCTTTCTAGCAGGAAATATCCCTGCAATAAAACCTATAACTAAACAAAAAACAAGAATTCCTAAAATCAATGAAAAACTCGGAACTGATATTTTCTCTATAGGTTGTCCCATCATATTTTCAGTAATTGATTTTGCAACAGAATTTATTCCTAAAGTTGCTAGTACTCCAAGTATTATTGAAATAAATCCACCTGTAATAGAAATTGCACAAGCTTCACCAACAAATATTTTTATGACATCCCTTACACTTCCACCAATTACTTTAATTACTCCAATCTCCCTATTTCTCTCATAAATAGCCATATCCATAGTATTAGTTATTCCTAAAGCAGCTACTAAAAGTGAAATTCCTGCTAAGGAACCAAGGATTATATTGACACCTAGTAACATTGACCTTGTTTGTTTTTCAAACTCTTTAAAAGAACTTGTTTGGTATCCCATATTTCTTAATGTTCCCTCATAAGATTCTAACATTTCTTTATCATCTACCCTAACATCTATTCCTTCATATGTAGTAAGTTGTTCTTTTAAAAACTCTTCATCTACTAATGGCGCTCCCTTTATTATATCTTCAACAAGTTTACGCGAACCTTGTATTTCATAATTTTTCTGACCATTTCCACTTGATAAAATCCCAACAATATTACAAGTTATTTGTTTGCTTTTAAGAGGATTTCCTTTGTCATCAGAACCAAAATCTTCTCCTCCTAACTTTACTCTTTTTCCAATAAGTTTTTGAAATTCAGAATCATCTTTAACCTTATCTTCCCAAGAGTATCCTAAAAGTTCCTTAGCTACATCATAACCAAGTAATAATTCTTTGCTTCTATTTTTAGGTACTTTTCCAGCTAAAAGAGAACTTTCAGAAATTAAATTAGCCTTATCATTAGCTAATATTCTTGCATAAGTCTGATTTTTCCCATATTTTATTTGAGTATGAGCATACCTCTTAGGAATAACTTCTGAGAAATATCCTAATTTATTCAACTCTTCAACATTTTTATCTGTTAACTTAGTTTTGGTGGTACTATCTTTATTATCTTCAGTTTCTGATTTCCAATTAGGATAAATACTTATTACTGAAGTATCCATTAAACTTTCCATTTCATAGGTTAAGTATCTTTCAAAACCATTTGTTATTGAAATTATTATAAAAATTGCAAGACACCCAATTATTACTCCCATCATAGTAAAAATTGTTCTTGTTTTTCTTTTCCACATATTTCTCCATATTATGGATAACAAATCATTAAACTTCATAAATTCTCACCTAAAATCCGAATAAACTCTTTATTAATGATATTAACCCTAATTTATTCTTTTTTGGTACTGTCTCTTCCACAGGCATCATAGCTGGTATAATACATGAACTTGTTGAATTATATTTCTTACCTGTAGCATCTTCATAAGTAACTTCAATGGAAGCATTTCTTTCTTCTTCAGAAGGAGTTATTGCTACATCCATATATTCCTCCCCTTCTACATCAATAGTTCCTATATTTTGTTCCATGACCTCAGTGCCTATAGTAACCTTAGCATTTACATTTTTTATTTTTGTTTTACTATCATTCCTTAAGGCAGCACTAATAGTACTTTCAGTTGGAGTAACTCCACTTATACTTAAACTTGGAGTGTTCTGAATCATTACCCCTATAACTTTTGTTATTTCTTCTTGCTCTTTTCCTTTTTCATTAAACATAAGGCTAGTAACAAAATTGTGTACACCAGCTTTTATATTAGGATCACTTGCTAAAGTCACGCTAACATATTTAATATCATTACGTGCAATGCTTCCTACATATATTTCATTTGTTGTCCCAACTGGCATGAATCCATCTAGTGTTCCTTTTCCCTCAACATTTACAATTTTAAGAGAAACTCCATATAGACTACTTCCACTTATATTTTCAACTTTAAAGGTTAATGTAAATGGTATTCCTGGCTCTATAACTTCTTCATCTATTGATACTGAACTTATTATTAAATCCTTTGATTGAATATTGCTTATTTGAGTATTTAATTGCTCTCCCCCACTTGAATTATTATTTTCACTGTTATCACTTTGATTTTGAATTTCAGATAGTGCATTAGAAACCTTATCTGTAAAACCTAATGCTTTTTGTGGAACTGATACAGTCGTCAATATTGTAGTTAAAGCTAAAACTAAACCCAAATTTCTTTTTTTCATAATTTCTCCCCCTAAATTCACCTAATTTATATAAATATTAATTTTAATTATTTTAGACCATCTTCCATTTTTATAACTCTATCTGCGTATTCATAAACCACTTGTGAATGAGTTACCACAACAAAAGTTGTATTAAAATTTTTATTTAAATCCTTTAATAAATCTAAAATTTCTATGGTAGTCTTACTATCTAAATTCCCCGTAGGCTCATCAGCTAGTATTACACTTGGATTATTTATTAAAGCTCTTGCTATAGATACTCTTTGTTGTTGTCCCCCTGATAATTCTGATGGTTTATGATTCATCCTATCAGCTAATCCAACCTTTTCTAGCATTAATTTTGCTCTTTCTATTCTTTCCTTTTTAGAAACTCCTGAAAAAATTAGTGGCATCTCTACATTTTCTAAAGCTGTAAGTTGAGGCATTAAATTATAACTTTGAAATATAAACCCCATATTTTTTCTTCTAAATAAAGCTAATTCATTTTCATTTAAGCCTTCAATATGATGTTCATTTATTACTATTTCTCCTTCATCACAAGGCATTATACCTCCTAAAATATTTAAAAATGTAGATTTTCCTGATCCTGACTCTCCTATAACTGCAGTAAATTCCCCCTTATTAATTTCTAAACTTATTCCCTTTAGAATTTCAACAGAAGTATCTCCAACCTTAAATGTTTTCTTTATATCTTTGCATTGAATTATCATTCTTCCCCCTACTTTAACATTTCATATTTACTTTTCTACTATGAAATTTTACAAATTATCACAATTAAGTATATCTTTATTAGAATTCGACTTAATAACAAATTAATTACTCTATGATGAATATTAAGTTAATAAATATTAAATAAAATATTAAAAGGCTTATGATTAGTATTAACAATCTAATCATAAGCCTATTTCTTAAAAAATATATTATTCTTCTAATAATTCTTCTATTAATTCATCTAACTTTTCAGGTTCAAATGTAGGTGCAAATCTAGCAACAACTTCACCATTTTTATCTATTAAAAACTTAGTGAAATTCCACTTTATTTCTTCTCCTTCTGTAGTAAATCCTAAGCCTTTTAATTTATCATAAAATCCTAAAGATGTTTCATCTTCCTTTGCCATTGGAGCTTCTTTCTTTAAAAATTTGTATAATTCACAAGCATTCTCTCCATTAACCTCTACTTTTGCAAAGGTCTTAAATGTAGTTCCATAATTTAACTTACAAAATCCAACTATTTCTTCATTACTTCCTGGTGCTTGCTCAAAGAACTGGTTACATGGAAAATCTAATATTTCAAACCCTTTATCATGGTATTTTTTATAAAGCACTTCTAATCCTTCATATTGAGGAGTAAATCCACATCCTGTTGCAGTATTAACTATTAAAAGAACCTTTCCTTTATACTCCCCTAAAGAAACCTCATTTCCTTCAATATCCTTAACTTTAAAATCATATAGCATAATTAAATCTCTCCTTTTAATGTATTTTAATACCTTTTTAATTTATCCTATAAAAATTTTTTTAATACAAAAATACTGAAAATTTTTTAAAATTATATAAAAATTAACTAATTCCACCTTTAAAATATAAAAAACTTACAAAGAGATTTTGAGAATTAGTAGATGAATCCTCATATCCTTTGTAAGTTTTTACTTTGACAATTTTAATTAAAGAATTTAAAAATCACTTCCTGCTAAGTATCCTGTTGAAAATGCCATTTGAAGATTATATCCACCAGTTTCTGCATCTATATCTATAACTTCTCCTGCAAAATAAAGATTTTTTATAATCTTTGATTCCATAGTAGAGGCATTTATTTCTTTAACCTTAACGCCACCAGAAGTTACCTGAGCTGCCTTTATAGTTAAAGTTTCTCTTACAGTAAGTTTCATCTCTTTAATATATGAAATTATTTTATTTTCATCTTCTTTTTTCAAATCACTAGCCTTAATCTCTGTTAATCCTAGCATTTCAAATATCTGTTTTAAAAAGTTTTGTGGTAATGTTCCTTTTAAATTATTTAATACAGTTTTATTAGGATTGCTTCTTATTATCTGTGATAATTCCTCCTTGGATTTATCACTTAAAAAGTCTAAGCTTAGCTCAACCTCTCCTTGATCTAAAGCCTTAGTTATATAAGAAGATAATTTTAGTATTGCAGGACCAGATACTCCAAAGTGAGTAAATATCATATCTCCAAATTTCTCATACTTTTTCTTTTTTATTTTAGCTGAAACAACCACATCTTTCATAGCTACTCCTTGAAGATTTTTAACGAAGTCTTCTTTAGTAACAAGAGGAATTAAGGCTGCATGAATAGGAGTTATTGTATGTCCATATTTCTCTAATATACCGTACATTTCTCCATCTGACCCTGTATTAGGAAAACTCTTTCCACCTGTAGTTATTATTATTTTATCACCTAAAATCTTTTTACCTTGCTCTGTTATTATTCCTTTTATTTCATCTTCCTCAACTATAAAATCACATACCTTAGTATTGTATAAAACTTTTACTCTACAATCATTTAATTCATTTTTAAATATGCTTATTACTTCTTCTGCTGTATCGCTTTTAGTATATACTTTTTGATCTAATTCAACCTTATACTCTAAGCCCTTTTTACTTAAAAAGTCTAAAAGTTGATAGTTTGAAAATGTATATAATGCACTATACATAAACTTGTTATTTGTAACTATCTTATCAAAAAACTCTTCTATTTCTCTATTGTTAGTTATATTACATCTTCCGCCACCAGTAAGTCTAAGCTTTTTACCGATCTCATTATTTCTCTCTATAAGCACAACCTCATTATTAGCTGATGCTGTTAAAGATGCCATTATTCCTGCTGGGCCTCCCCCAACTACTATTACCTTTTTATTACTCATTTGTTGCCTCCAAATTTTATTTTGAAAATATCTCCAAAAATTTATATCTTATTCTTTATGATTAACTGAAATTAAATTCTACTTTTAATAATTTAATTTTAAAAAATATATAAGTATTATACACTAAAAAAGGTGAGCAAAACTACATAATAATTTAACTCACCTTAATATTTTTTACTTAAGGTCAATTGCTTTATAATCTTTTATTTAACTTAAAATCACTTCTAAAGTTCTTAATAAAAAATTTTAAGCATATATTATACTTAGTAGTTTAATTTACGTTTTAAGGAGGTTTTCTTATGAATTCAATATTACCACAAGCAGTTAATCTATTAAGTTATATAAATTCTGGAGAAACATTCATAATAAAAGATCTTTTTCCTAAAATAATTTGGGATAAGCTATCATATACAGAAAAGAGAACCTTAGAATCCGCATTTTTAAAGCATATAAATAAAAAAGTTGATCTAAGAATTAAAGCACTTAATGAAATAAGAGAAGGACTAAAAGTTTACGAAAAACTTTAGAATTATATTTATTAAAATAAAAAAATAAGCAATTTAATTTCAAATTGCTTATTTTATACTTCTAAAAATTAATTTTTCTATTCTTTCAAAAGTCTAAATCCTTTTAACTTTCTAAACTCCATATTATATTTATAACAAGCCTATTTCCAACCTTTTTAGCCTCTATCTTTTGTCCTTGCTTTTCTACTAATAGTTTAACTATGGCTAGCCCTAAGCCAGTATTTTGCCCTGTTCTCATTCTATCCTTAGTAAAGAACTTTTCAAAGATTCTATTTACATCCTTAGGTTCTAATTCTTCTGCTTTATTAGAAAACTCCATTACTATGTATTTATTTTTCTTCTTTAAGGATATTTTTACTTCCCCTTCACCATGCTTTATGATATTTTCAATTAAATTAGTAAATATTCTATTTAAAGCCTGTTTATCACCTAATACAGGTCCTAAGCCCTCTTCAATATTAATTTCTGGTTCTCCAAATTTATAATCTAAGGTTTCATAAAAAGCCGCAATAATTTCACCCAAGACTAATTCTAAATTAACAGGTTCAAGTTTAATTTCATACTGATCTGCTTGTATTCTAGATAGTCCATAAAAATTAGTTATTAAATCATTTAAAACTAAAGATCTTTTTTCTATTATTTTTAAATATTCTTTTCTTTCCTCTTTATCTAATTTATCATCATTTAATAAATAAACATATCCCATTATAGAAGTTAAAGGAGTTCTTAAATCATGAGACATATTTGCAATGGCTTCTCTTAACTCCATATCCTTTTCCTTATAAATATTCTCCATTTTTCTTTTATCATCTATTAATGTATTTATCTCTACTATTAAATTTTCAATATTTTTATTTGGAAGTGATAATCTTAATTTTTCTATTTTCCCCTCACTATTTAACTTTTTTAACTCCAAGGTTAATCTATTTATTTCTTTAGTTTTTAAAATAAATATTATTAAAAGCACAATAAGGATTGTCAAAGACAATCCTATTATAAATCCTTCCAATATACCTCCTCCTTTATTTAACTTCTTGTTTTCTTATTACTAAAATTCCTAAAATTAAAAATACTACTGTATTTATTATTCCTACTATAATATTAGTTCCTATTATTTTTGTAGTTAAAACTTCACTGACTAAACTCTTTAAAGGATTAAATAATAAATAAGGATAAATTAAAGTGAAAATTCCTTCATATATACTTGATAATATAGAAAATATCATTGGTACTCCAGAAACAATACCTAAGATAACTACAACTGCTAACCCTTCCTTTTTAGTTATTATGGTAATAAAATCATATATAGCTAATGCACTAATATATATTGGGAAAGCTATTAGTAATCTTAATATTACTTCCATAAAATCTGAAAATCCATTAGGACCAACTAATCCTAAGGCATAAGAAGTTCCTATCATAGTTAATACTGCTGTTATTTCAATAACTAAAAATATAATTACCTGAACTCTATATTTACTTAAATACACTTTTTCCCTTGATATACTTGAAGAAATTAAATTTTTAAGAGTATTTTCTTTATATTCTTCTAAAACTATATCTATAAACATAAGCATTATCCATGGAATAGCTCCCATAAAGTTAATTGTTATAAAAACTAATGCTGAGAAATCAGGTATTCTAGAATTTTCTAAGAAAGCATAATGCATAGCTATTCCGGCTAAAATTATAAGTAAATTAAATATTATACAAATTGTAATATATAAAGGTCTTCTTGCTATCTTATAAAGTTCTGCTTTTATTAAATTAAGCATTATATTCACCTCCAATTAAATCTACAAAGTAATCTTCTAAATTAACTCCTACTCTTTCTAAAGAATAAACTTCAACTCCACTTTCTACTAACGCTCTGTTTATTAATTGAGGTTCATCTAACTTATTATAAATCTTAATAAATCTATCAGGTAAAACTTCATATGAGTTATTATCTAAAACCTTTTCCAATATTACTGCAGCCTTTTTACAATCGTCAACTTTAATAAGCAAATGATTCCTACATTTCTCATTAAGTTCCTCTGATGAAATCTCTTCTATTATTTTCCCATCCTTTAAAAAGCCATAACAATTTGCAAGTTGTGATAACTCTCCTAAAATATGACTTGATACTAATATTGTAACTCCATTTTTCTTATTTAAATTAATTAATACTTCTCTTACTTCTTTAATTCCCATAGGATCCATTCCATTAGTAGGCTCATCTAAAATAAGTAATTCTGGTTCTCCTAAAAGTGCCAAGGCTAATCCTAATCTTTGCTTCATACCTAGTGAAAACTTTTTGAACTTTTTATTTCCCACATCTCCAAGTCCAACCATTTCTAAGATTTCATCAATAGATTTTTCTCCTACTATTCCTCTTTGAATTCTATAATATTCAAGATTTTGCTTTGCTGTAAGAAAAGAATAAAATGATGGAGTTTCTATTATATTGCCTATTTTCTTATGCTCATAAAGCTTTTTCTTTTCATCAATTTCACCAAAAAGTTCTATTTCTCCTGAGTCATAGTTAGCTAAGGATAAAATAATTCTTATTAAAGTTGTTTTACCAGCACCATTTTTCCCAACTAAACCATATATATCGCCTTTTTTTAGATTCATACTTAAATTATCAATAATATTTTTCTTACCATAATTTTTGTTTAAATTTCTTATAGAAATTATATTTCCCAAAATATTTACCTCCTAACAAGTTTTCTCTTTATCTTTCTCTATGTTTATATAATAAACCTTAAGTCTCAAAATACCTTAAAGAAAACCTTAAGAAAGTCTTAATTTTTCTATTAACTCTTAATTAAATGTATATTTAAAATATAAACTCCTCTATATTTTGATATTTATTCAAATCAACTTATTAAGGAAATTATGAATCATCAATGTAGCTAATCCATTTTAAAGCCTACTCCCCAAATAGTTTTTATATAATCATTTTCATTATCTAAAAGATTTATCTTATTTCTAAGATTGCTTATGTGAACATTTATAGTATTATCATCACCTAAAAACTCCTCTTCCCATACTGTTTCAAATAAGTTTGCCTTAGTAAAAACTTTCTTTGGATTACAAACTAAAAGTTCTAATATTTTAAACTCTTTAGAAGTAAGTTGTATTTCCTCTCCCTTAACCTTAACTTCTCTACTTCTAGGTTCTAATATAAGGTTCTTATATTTTATTGTCTCTACACCTTCACTTGAATTTGTTATTTTACTTCTTCTTAAAAGCGCTTCAACCCTAGCTAAAACTTCATTAACATCAAAAGGTTTACTTATAAAATCATCAGCACCTAATTTTAAAACATTTATCTTATCCTCCATTGCAGTTTTTGCTGATATAACTATTATTGGAGTGTTCTTTATCTTTCTAATCTCCTCTATAAATATTTCACCAGTTATACCTGGTAGCATAAGATCTAAAAGTACCATATCAAAATCAAAAAATTCTAAACACATCTTACCTTCAGATCCTGAAAATGCTTGTCTAACTTTAAACCCTTCCTTCTCTAAAATTTTACTCAATAAATTATTTATATCTATATCATCTTCAACTATTAAAATACTTTCTGAATTAATCATAATTTTAACTCCCCTAAAAATTAATTTATAATTGTATTTTTAAAACTTTCTATACCAAAATAATACCATAATACTATAGTTAGATTTATTTAAAATAATCTTAAATTTAATTTAACCCTTAATATAAAAATAAAATTTATATATTAATATCAAATTAAAGATTGGAAAGAATGTATTCCATATAAAAAACAATAAATTTTCTATACACTTATATCAAATAAAACTTAAAGGAGCTGAACAAAACTTTAGTTTAAAACTTATTAATAAACAAGCTTTATTAAGTCTTTAATTCAACTCCTTATATTAGATATTTATGTATTATATTTTAAAATAAATTTTTAATTTTATGCTCTTTGTACTGATTCTTCAACTTTATATTCTTTTCTTTTTTCTGTTTGATCAACTATTAATGCAGCAACTGAGGCCCCTGTTACATTTGTAGCAGTTCTTATCATATCAATTATAGAATCCACTGCAATCACCATTGCTAGTGCTTCTATTGGTAACCCTAAGGCTGCTAACATTACAGTTGTTGACATTGTTGCTGATCCAGGTACCCCTGCTATTCCTATAGAAGATATTATAGCAGTTAAAACTATAAGTATATATGAATAAATAGTAAGTTCTACATTAAAAACATTGGCTGCAAATATTGCAACTATTGCTGGATAAAAACCTCCACATCCATTTAATCCAATTGTTGATCCAAGTGGTGCTACAAAGCTTGCTATATTTTCTGATACTCCTACACCTTCTACTAAAGATTTTATTGTAACAGGTAAAGTACCATAACTACTTTGGCTTGTAAAAGCTACAACCTGCGCTGGGAAAATTCCTTTAAAGAATTTTAATGGATTCATCCTTGCAACAAAGATTATTAATGGAGTATATACAAATAAAAATTGAAGAAAGGCAGCTATATAAACAGCTAGTATAACCCATATTAATGACATCAAAGTATCCATTCCATTTTTAGCTGCTGCTGTAGCTATTAAGGCAAATACTCCATATGGTATTATTCTTAATACCATTTTAGTTATTCTTAAAACTATATCATAAGCTGATAAAATAAAGTCTTTAAATGGCTTTGCTTTTTCCTTATTGATATTATCTTCAATAACTAACGCAATTGCTATAAACATTGAAAAAATAACTATTGGTATTATTTTATTCTCTACAATAGCTGCTAAAGGATTTGATGGTAGCATATCTATAAGCACCTTAGAAAACCCTGGTATTTCTCTTGCCTTAAAATTTTCAGCCCCTATAAAGCTTAAACCTTGTCCAAGATTTAAAGAACTAGCTACAATAATTCCTATAAAGGCTGCAGCTCCTGTAGTTCCTAATAAAACAGTAAATGTTTTTAATCCTATTGATTTTAATGTATCTAAATTTTCTAATCTAACAATACTAGTTATTAAGGATGTTACTACTAAAGGAACTACTATCATCTTAATTAAAGACATATAAGCCTTTCCTACTGTATCTAAAAATAGTATATTCTCCTTAAATATAATTCCAAGTACTACCCCTAAAGTTAATGCTGTCAGCGTAGCAAATGAAAATTTATTTGTAATTTTTCTTATTTTATATATAGCATATGTTGCTAATATTGAAAGTACAATTGCTAATATTAATTTAATATTAATCATAAAAAATTTCCTCCTATAAAATTACTTTTAATTTAATATTGCTAAGCTTTTATATTAAAAGCCAAGCTTACAAAGTATAATTTTATTGTTATATGCTGGCCAGCAAAATATAATAAAAAAAGCCCTCTGCCTCTGTAAATTACAGAGGCAGAAGACTATACTTCCACGGTTCCACTCTGATTAGATATATAATATCCATCTCTATTTAGGTACATTCATACCCTAACTCTATAATGGGAGTTCCCATAAACACCTACTTAATTCGGCACTTAAGCTCCAAGGGGCACTTCAATAATACTCATTACAGGTTATCTCAGCAAACTAACCTCTCTCTGTAGTAACTTATAATATTTACTTTCCCTCTTCAACGCATTTAAATAAATATTTTTCTTGTTTTAAATAATATATTATTTATTTTTTAAAGTCAACATATTTTTTTAACTTAAATTATTTCTTGACAGTTTCATATTTTAAATGGTATTATTATTAAGCAGTTGGTACGTATAGTGCTAATTCTTTTGTAGAGCTTGGTTTAGTCCTTCGCCGGATGCCAAGCTCTACTTTTTTATCCAAAATTTAATTTAAAGATTTTAATTGTGAATAATTATTATAAATATTAATTCTTAAAGGAAGTTCCTATATAAACACATTAGAATTCCTATGCATATACTATAGCGATGTCTACATTACTATAGAAGGGAGGCCTACTCAATAGGTGAATATTATCTAATGATTTTATACTCTTATTGAAGATTTTATGGAAAAAGATCTGTTTAATAATGAAGCCTTAGATGATATTATTTTTAGGTTATCAAAAAGTACTCTTTCAGATTTTTTCTATGAAAAAATTGGTGAACGAAACATGATAATGGGCGGGCTAAATTCTGATTTTTCTGGAGTAGCTTCTACAACCTTAACTGGCTGCTCTTTTCAACTTCAACAATTAACTCTTTTTAAAAGATTACTAAATGAAGGAGAATTAATTTTAGAATTTTTGCTTGAAAATAAAGATGAATTTAGAAATTGGTTTAATAACAATCCTTATGCTTATTTTAAACACTGTTCTATATTCAAAAACTCAACATTAGAAAAAGATTACTATAAAGATTTTAAATCTTCATACAATGAGCTAACTTCTAAGTATAATTTAAACTTGCTTAATTTTATATCATCTCTTATTTTTCTTTCTTCTTATAATTGCTGCATAAAGAAAAAAGCAAACTATGAAGAAGCCTTTGTTAAAGCAATTTTAGAAAACCATATAGATAAAGTCTATGAAAAATCTATTGATATAAAAAATTTTCTTGAAAAATTAAAATTAAAACCTCTAGAGTTTAAAGATGAAATAAGAAATTTATTAGTATTAATTTCATCTGAATCCTTATATTTTGAAGATATCCCATTAAGATTATTAGATTATGCAAATGCAACTGATATACTTACCGTTATAATCTTAATTGTAAACGTAAAAGAATACATTTCAGAAAGTAAGGTTATTCCTCTTAATCTATCTAAAAACTCCTTTATGAGTACAGAGGAATATAAAAAATTTATGAATTCTATAAGTGAATCCTATATTAGAATATATGATTTTGATGAAGAGGTTAGAAAAAAAATAGAAGAAGATCTTAAACTTTAAGTAAAAAGGCAACTAAAATTTTATTTAAGTTGCCTTTTTATAAGAATATTTATATTAAAAGCTTATAATCTCTTCTCTAAGAGTAATATTATGTGATAGAATAAAAAAATATGACTTTTAAATTAGTAATTATATAATTTATCTTTATAAAGTTATTTTAAATAAATTAAAGGTATTTTTATTTAGAAAGGTGGTGGATACGTTACTATATTAGTTAAGTTTATAATATATAACTAAGACTTAGTAACGATTATTATGACACAAACTCAAAAAAACACTCAAATTTTCAAATACAATAAGGCAGAAAAAAGAAATAAAAATTTTATGTATATGGATTTTAGAAGAGGAAACTGCTATAACTGTGATTTCTCTTGTTCTAATTTTAGTTATGCAAGCTTTAGAGGTGCACATTTTAAATCTTGTGATTTCTTTGAATGCAAATTTGACTCTACAGAATTTATAGGTAGTAACCTTAAGAAAAGTAAATTTAAAAAATCTAAATTTAAAAATGTAATCTTTGAAGGGGTTAACTTAGATGGAGTTGATTTTTCAGGTGCTACCTTTGAAAATGTAATATTTATAAATAGTGATATAAGTAAAACATCTGGCATGAAGTTTAAAGAAGATGAAGTTAAAATTTATGAAGATATGCCATCTTTTGAAATTAGCTATTCTCTTAAGGAAGCTGCTTTAAAGGCTTTAGAAAATAAATACATAAAAAAATCTAGGGTTTTAGATACAAAAGAAGGTGAATTAAATACCTTAAGTTTAATTAGACTTCTTGAGAATCATAAAGAAAATATGCTTATAGAAGGTCTTAAACTTTCTGCTGAAAAAATAGATAGAGATTTCTGTACTTTAAGCTACATAGATAAAGCTATTACTAAGCTTAAAAATGAAGGTTTATTATAGGAATTTATGAATAGTTAGGATGTTATCAGAGAGACATAAACTCTCTCTGATAATATACAATTATACCTTATTTTAAATTTTCAAACTTAATCTTCATATAGATAAAAATTTAAATATCTTATCTAAATAATCATAAAGAATTTCATCTTTTTCAAAAAACCCCTCATGTTTACTTCCCTTAACTTCAATAAGTTCACAATCCTTAGCTATCTTTTTAAACTCATCATGAAATTTTGTGTCAACATAGGAATCAAACTCACTTTTAAATAATAAAATAGGTGTGTCAATTCTCTCTATATTTCTCTTTTTCATTAAATAATCAGTTGCCCTTGCAGCTTCTTTATACCAATGAATAGAGCCTCCACCTCTTCTCAAAATAGGATTTTCTAGGAGAAATTTATGGTATAAGCCATGTCTAAGTTTATCTGATGTTCCTGATGCCTCTAAATTCTCCTCTTCCTCAAAGGGTTTTTGTCCAAAAATAAAACTCTCTCCTTTTCCCATAAGAATTAAAAATTTAGCTATTAATTTGCATTTTATATGAGAGTATTCTCTTGTATTTATTCTAAACATTGGAGAATTTAAAATTACCTTCTTAAAATATCCATGATTATTTTCTAAAAATATAGTACCTATAGCTCCTCCCATAGAATGTGCAAATAAATATAAATTATTATTAAACCTCTTATCTTTTAATACAACCTCATTTAAAAATGTCTTTAGATCTTTAACATAGTAATCAAAGGATTCTACTTCCACCTGTGTATTACAAGATTTACTTAAACACCCTGATCTCCCATGACCTCTATGTTCCATTATATAAACTGAAAAACCTTCATTTAGAAAATAGTATATTATTTCATGATACTTCTCTATACATTCCGAAAACCCATGACATATAACTATTGCTTTATCCGATTCTTCCACTATGTATTTTTCATAATATATATTAGCAAAATTCTCTCCTTTAAAAGTTCCACTATTTCTCATCCTATTTAGCATATTTTCAACTATTTCTACATCCTCTTTTTTCTCCCCATATTTATAAATATATTTTCTATTTAAAGTTTTACACATAAAGTTCCCCCTTTTTTATATGTTCATAGATTATATATTTTCCCTAAGATAATTATACTACTTATTAAAAATAAATATTTATAAAAGGTTAAAATCAATTAAAGGCTTTATGCTATACTATCTATATAAAATTGAATAAAAAAATAATTTTTCTACAATCTAAATATAAGGGGTGAATTTAATATGTTTAGACATATCTTAGAAGGTGCTATATGGATAATAAATGCAGTATCAATAATGGTTCTTTTATGGGGAGTTCTCTTAACTGTAAAGAATTTTGTTATATCTGAAATAAAATCTAAAGATAGAATTGAAGCTGTAAAAAAGATTACTATTGTCAAAAATTGCTTAGGAACTTATATATTACTTGGATTAGAAATTCTAATATGTGCTGATATAATTGAATCTATATTAAATCCTACTTTCCACGATATTATAGTTTTAGCATCCATAGTAGTAATAAGAACTGTAATTTCTTACTTTCTTAATAAAGAAATAGAATCTAATAAGGAGCACCTTGAAAATTAAATTCTAGATTATTATGAAGGAAGTGATTTCTTTGGTACACAAAACTTTAGAATGGTTGATTCTTATTTTGCAAGGAATATCTGTTACAGTAATTATTTATGGCGTTCTACTAACTATATTTAAATTCTTCAAAATTGAATTTTCAAAGGAAAATAGAATATTAAAGGTTAAGGCATTAAATAATGCTAAAAACTTTCTTGGTAGTTATATATTATTAGGTTTAGAAATATTAGTATGTTCAGGTATTATATTATCCATTTTAAAACCTACATTATATGATATTTTACTTTTAGGATCAACAGTTGCACTAAGAACTGTAATCTCTTACTTTCTAAAAAAAGAACTTAAGTCAAGCAATGCAAATTCTAACTCTAAAAAAGAAAACTCTTAAAGGGTTTTCTTTTTTATTTAATAGACTTATATTAAAATTTATTCATAATTATACTATTTCTTAAAAAGTAACAATATGTATTAAATAAGCAATTATTGAGGTTAAATTAAATGAATTTAAAGTATGTTTTTTCCATATTTATTTTGTATTGCAAAGACTTATTATCAATAAAATTTACCAAAGTATTATTTAGCTTTTTGTACTGTCAAATTATTCTTTTAATAACTACTCCAAATAAGCATACTACTAAACACAAAAATAAAATTAATATAAAAAATTTCTCAAATATATATAATTCATCAAAAATAAAAAATAAAGATAATACCCCTCCTAATAAACTAAAGGTATCAATTATTCACCTAAAAAACTCTACTTATCTACAAAATATAAATAACAATATTTTTGAAAATAAATCTGATTTTAAAATATTAAAAGATAAACTTCAAGAATATAAGCTACCTATTTACTTAAGTCACTTCTCCATAATTGATGTATTTAAGGGAGATATAGAATTTCCTAAACATATTACCTATATAAATCCAATAAAAAACACTTTAAACTTATGTTCAAGTTCCTTAATTTTAGATGCATCTAGTAGAAAGTCTGGATTTTTATATTTAGATGGGTACTTAGAAATAGATTTAACATATTCAACACCAGAAAACAACAAAATTCCTCTTATATCTAAGCTAAATAACTATGTAATTAGAATTCCTTTTAATAGTTCTATTCATATTAATTTTATTTATCCATTAATGGGGAACAAGGTGTATTTTAATGAAACTAACATATCCTTAAAAGAAACAAGATTTACTACTGACATAAAATCTAGCAACATAAAAGTTATAGAAGACTGTATTCAATTGCATAAAATCTTTAAATTCTCCATAATAGCTAATTATTCTATTGAACTCTACGATTTTTTATAAAATTTTTAAAGTTTCAACAATAAAAACAGAACCTTTTAGGATAAAATAGAATACTATATAACATAAGGTCATTAATAAAAATTTTATATTATGAGGTGAAATTAAATGAGTTCATGTTGCGAAAGAAGATTTCCTGTTTGTGCTGATGATATAGATGTAAATGTTGATAATTTTGATACAACACTAGGTACAGCTCCTGTAACTGTTGGAAATGCTAAAGCTCTAGTTAGGGTTGCTGCTGTAAATATAAATCATCCTTTAACCGATTCAATTGTAATTCCTGAAGGATTTTATAGTATAAAAGGAATATCTAGAAGATTAGTTTTAACTCAATGTTATATCGTTCCAATTTCAGCAACTCCAGTAACAAGTGGTCAACTTTTTGTTGAAGGATATATTTTAAAAAATGTTCAATACGCTACTCCAAGCGCTGATCAAAATGCTGCTGACCCATGTGAAGATTGCGTTGTTATGAGAAATGACTATAGAGATTTAACAGCAAAAATTAACTTTAATTTTTCAGTTCCAATAACTTTAACTAATGCTAATGTAGTTACTCCTGTAACTGAAACAGAAAGAGCATTATTAAAAGACTGTATGAAACCATGTGATAAGGGTACTATGAGCGAATCTGATTGTGAAAGATTATTCTCTCAAGCAGTTGTATTACAAGAACCATTCTCTTGTGAATTAGATAGATATACTATTAATGAAGCTGTTATAAGCAAAACAAATTGTTCACTTACTAATGAAGATTTATTTGATACAGTAGTAGAAAAATTAAATCTTAACTTAGTAATTTCTATATTCCAACTTAGACCTGTTACAGTAACAGTTCCTGGTATTCCTGCTGCTTTAGCTGATGAAGTTGAATAGACTCTAAAATTTAATTAATTTATAAAACAAAAGTACTGGCATAAAAATTCCAGTACTTTTATTTTATCTAAAAAGACTTCAACACTTTTTCAAAAGCTATTCTTTCACTTCCATCCTCTAAATATATTATTCCACATTTTTGAAAATCATTTTTTACTACTGCTCTTTGCATAGAAATATTATCTCTATGAGTATCTATTTTTATGCTAGAAATTCCCTTATTTAAAGCTAAACTCTCTGCCTCTTTTATTAATTCTTTAAAAATTCCTTTTCCCTTATATTTATCATGAACAGCAACCCTATGCATAACAATATATTCTTCATTAGTAATCCATTCCCCATTAAATATTGAATTATAGGTACTTTCACCATCTAAGGATATTACAGTGGTAGCAACAATTTCATCTTTATTAGTTAATACATAACTATTTCCACTTTCTATATCTCTTCTTAAATCTTCCTTTGCTGGATATCCATCTTGCCATTGATCAACCTTAGTTTCTTTAAGATATTTTTTCGATAATTCTATTATTTCCACAATCTGATCTAAATCAGATATATTTGCTTGTCTAAATTCCAAATTTACTCCCCCTAATTTCTAAAGTTTAAATGAAATTTTATATTAAAACTCCTATTTTGTCTACCTTAAAATAAAATTTATCTTAATTATAAAAAATCAACTATTAAATCTCAAAAATTAAATTAATCTTAATAATATATAATTATAAAAAAAAACTCTTAAATATTAAAAATCAAACTTAATCTTAAGAATGTAAAAATTAACTCTTACTATAATATAAAAATAACTTATTTTTGTCTCTTATACTATTTTATCTTTTAACTTCATAATAAAATACTCCCTTTATAGTAAAAATTTAATTATTACTACAAAGGGAGTTTGTAAGAATACTAACTTTTATATTATTTAATAGCTTTTTTATTATTACATATTCTTAAAATAAAATATCCTAAGAATATAACTGTATATATTATTACAGCATTTAAATTAAAAACTTTCTTATTAAATAAGATTAATATTATATGTACATACACTAGAAAATAAAAAGGATATGCCCATCTTTGAACCATTTTCCATTTACTTGGTGACATAGTAACTCTTACTTTCTTAAATGATGTTATAAATAGAGGTATCATTATTATAAATGCTATTAATCCTACTATTATAAAAGATATGTATAAAATACTTAATGGCTTTCCACTAAATAATCTTACTAAGAACTTATAAGTATAGATTATAAAATGAGGTAATATAAGTATAGATGCTAAAATTGCCATTTCTGCTCTAACTCTTAAAAGTTTTTTAGTAATTCCCCATTTTTTACTTAAAGCTCCTGCAAACATTACTAAAATAAATAATGCTGTTGATACAAAGCCTTTCATAAAGCTTCTTTCTAAAACAAATATAATTCCTTCTAATTTAAAGCCTGTCCATATTTTAAAAATCTCATATGATGTAACTACTACTGATATTAAAGTAGCCAACATATAAAAATATTTAGATTGCTTTTTAAAAATGTTGTTTAGACCTACTGTTAAAATTATTACTGCTATTAATGAATAAATTAGATATTCCATTGATTTCTCCTTCCATATGTTACTGACAATCATTTTCATTTAGAATAATACTATACAATTCATTAAAAGTCAATTAAAAATTTAGAAATATTATTAATAAATATTTATTATTTTTAATTTAATTATCATAAAATATAAAAAAAGATGGATAAGTTCTTTAATCCACCTTTTTTCTACATAAATAAAATTACCATATTTAATTTTTAAAAAACTATTTCTTAATCTAAGCTATGAAGTTATATGAAAATATCACACACTCTACCTTATTTTTTTAAAACTATTGTTTAATCTATTCACATATACTCTCTTCAACAATTTCAACTTCAATATCCTCTTTGCCTAAACTCTTATTTTTATAT
Organism: Clostridium sp. 16K-1-R1; assembly: GCF_023921145.1. Classification (NCBI taxonomy): domain Bacteria; kingdom Bacillati; phylum Bacillota; class Clostridia; order Eubacteriales; family Clostridiaceae; genus Clostridium; species Clostridium sp. 16K-1-R1. Next base: position 1,370,344 of record NZ_CP046515.1, on the reverse strand, counting down.
GACTTTTCAGATAAAGCTCTTAAAACAAGACCTAAAGCCATAAGAATAACAGGTCCTCCATAAGTTTTTATTATTAAAATGGTTGCCTCTTTCCCTGAGCTTCCAACAATGTCTTGAAGGCCAGCACCAAAGAATCCAGCACAGGAAAGCACTAAAGCTATTCCCGCAACTGTATATGCTAAGGCATCACTTTTAAAAAATTTAAAGTCTAAATCTTTATTGTGTTTTCTAAAGGATATAAATGCACATATTAATACTACATATGGAACCACAACTGCTAGAGATGATAAATCTGTTAATAATTTAAAGAAATCATTAATTGATCCTATTCCTAATAAAGGTATTGATATTAATACTACTAAAATTGCACATTGTGTCCATAAAGCATTTACTAAAGTTCCATCTTTTCTCTTCTTAGTTAAGAAACTTGGAAATGTTCCCTTTGGAACTTCTCCAAACATGGCTCTTATTGGTGATTCCATCCAAATTATATAGGCTGCTATTGATGTTATTAAATTAATAGCTGCATATACTTGTACTATAACCTTACCATTTATTCCAAAATTATTAGCTAATATATAATATACAACGTAACCGGCATCTTGAATTCCTGCCTTTTGTAAAACTTCTGGTGATGCTATAAACTGTATAGCTACAGAACCTAAAATGTATGAGAATGCTATTAAAGCTGTTGCAATTATCATAGCCTTTGGAAATGTCTTTTTAGGATTTTCAGTTTGCATTATATAAGTACCTGCAACTTCTGATCCTGACACTGCAAATAATAACCATGAGAATGTAGAAAAATAACTCACATTAAAATCAGGAATTACATTTTGAACTGTAAATTCTGTAGCAGAAGGTGTTCCCATGAAATATCCCACTATTGCCATTAATATAAAGATAACAGTTGCCCCTAAAGTAAATTGTCCTCCAAAGTCAGCAAGTTTTGAAAACTTACTTACCCCTATAGTGGCTATATATGTCATTGCTATACATATTACAATTGATAAAATAGGTAATAAATATGAATTAGAATCAGTAAATACATTTCTTCCAAGTATTGCCCATGATGCAGCTACTGGTATTCTTGAAAAAACCATTTGTAAGTAAAATAATATTCCTATGAAATAAGTCCAAGTCCCTACAAAAGCCCATTTCTCTCCTAAAGATTTATTTATCCATGAATATATTCCACCCTCTTTATCTCTATTTGCTGAAGCCATTTCTGCTATTATTCCACATAAAGGTAAGAAATAAAGAATAGATACTATTACCCACGATGGAATAGCTGCTGGCCCTAAATACACAGCATTACTTGCTATATTACCAAATCCAAATGTTGGTACAAAAATAAGCATTACCAATGCCCATAACTTTATTTTTTTATCCTTTCCCATTTTAAACTCTCCTTAGCTTACATTTTTAAATTCAATTTAATATTTGTTAATTTATTATTCATATTTAATATGTTAAAATTATACTACTAACATAATAAATATACAATATATTTTTTGAATAAAAATGCATAAACTATGCATATTTATTTATGAAATCGTTATTTTAGATTCGAATACTTAGTATATTAAGGATTTTCATATATAATAGATTTTCTTAATGCACAACTTATACAAAATACTGCATAATTTTAAAGTGGAAAATAATAATAAATATATTTAAAAGACTCTTTCAATATTGAAAGAGTCTTTTAAATATATTATGAAAAATTCCTTTTTAAAATAATTTAATTGGGTATATAAAAAATTATTTTAAACTAATCTTTTAATTTAAGTTATTGGGTATTTATAACTTAATTATTTCATTTATCCGATTTACATATATTAATTTTTACTGTTGTTTGTTTATTAAGTTTATATAAAAAGTCTATTGTATTTATGCCTTTTATTATTTGCTAGCTCTAATTATTAGAGCTAGCACTTATTATATTTTTAATTATTTTTTTACTATAAAGCTAATCTTTTATTAGAATGCAGCTTTGAATATTTCAACGATGTCTCTTTCGTTACCTTTTCTTGGGTTACTGAATGCATTACCATCTTTAAGAGCCATTTCAGCCATGTATCCGAAGTCTTCTTCTTTTACTCCCATGTCTCTTAATTTTGCTGGTATTCCGATATCAGTTGATAATCTGAACATTGCATCTATAGCTTTTTGAGCAGCGTCCATTACTGATAATCCTTCTATGTTTTCTCCCATGAATTCAGCTATATCAGCGAATTTTTGTGGGTTAGATATTAAGTTGTATTTACATACGTGTGGTAATAACATAGCGTTAGCTACTCCGTGAGGCATGTCATATAATCCACCTAATTGGTGAGCCATAGCATGTACATATCCTAAGTTAGCATTGTTGAATGCCATACCAGCTAATAATGAACCGTAAGCCATGTTTTCTCTAGCTACTAAGTTTTCTCCTAAAGCAACAGCTTGTCTTAAGTTGCTTGATATTAATTTTATAGCTTGTATTGCAGCAGCATCTGTTACAGGGTTAGCATCTTTTGATACGTATGCTTCTACAGCATGAGTTAAAGCGTCCATTCCTGTTGCAGCTGTTAATCCTGCTGGTTTTCCAACCATTAACATTGGGTCATTGATTGAAACTAAAGGTAAGTTTCTCCAGCTTACTATAACGAATTTAACTTTAGTTTTAGTGTTTGTTATAACACAGTGTCTAGTTACTTCACTTGCAGTTCCAGCTGTAGTGTTTACTGCTACTATTGGAGGAAGTGGATTTGTTAAAGTTTCTATTCCAGCATAGTCATAAAGATCTCCTTCGTGAGTTGCAGCTATACCTATTCCTTTACCACAGTCATGTGAGCTTCCTCCACCAACTGTAACGATCATATCACAGTTTTCGTCTTGGAATATTTTTAAACCATCTTTAACGTTTGTATCTTTTGGGTTTGGTTCAACTCCATCATAATAAGCAACTTCGATTCCTGCTTCTTTTAGGTATTTTTCAGTTAATTCAACTGCTCCACCTTTTAATCCTCTTAAGAATTTATCTGTAACTATTAAAGCTTTCTTTCCACCTAATATTTTACATCTTTCACCAACTACTGATATTGAGTTAGCTCCCATAAAGTTTACACTTGGTACTAAATAATCGTACATTCTCATTTCATTTTCCTCCATTTTCAAACATTTTATATCTATTAAAATATATTTTAAATATTTAATCTATTATATAGGTTAAATACTATTAGCTTTTTATTACTTATTGTTAAAACAATCTACTGCTGCTTGTGCTATAGCCATGTCTTCTTCAACTGTTCCACCACTTACACCAACAGCTCCTACAACTTTTCCATCAACTATAATTGGGAATCCACCACCAAATGGCACTATTCTACAATTGTTTGTTAATTGAAGACCATAAAGGCTTTGTCCTGGTTGAACACATTCTGCAATTTCATGACTTCCTTGCTTTAAACATGCAGCTGTATAAGCTTTGTTTATAGCTATATCAATACTTGTTAAAAATGCATCTTCCATTCTGTGCATAAGCATTAAATTAGCACCAGCATCAACTGCTGCAAATATAACTGGAACATTCATTTCACAAGCTTTAGCTTCTGCAGCTTTAGCCATTTCTTTAACTATTTCTAAGCTTAATTCTTTTACATCATTTAATTTTTTCATATTTTTCTCCTCCTTTAGGTTAATTATTTTTCTTCATAATATCTTGCTAATGCAAATAAAGTATCTGATAATCTATTTATATATTTTTTAATTTCTTCTCTTAATGGCTGTACTTCGTTTAAAGCAGTCATTATTCTTTCTCCTCTTCTAGCTACAGTTCTAGCTACATGAAGAGTTGCTGAAGGTTTATTTTTACCTGGTATAACAAAGGCAGTTAAAGGCCCTGCTATTCCCATGTATTTATCTATTAATTTTTCTAAATACTCTATATGCTCTAATTGGATTTTATCTTTTAAAAGCTCAAGTCCTTTTTCATCACTAGCAAGCTCGGCTCCTAACATGAACAATTCCTTTTGTATTTTATTAAGTATTTCCTTCTCTTCTTCATCAGTTAATTCAGCATAAGCAAGACCTATGAAAGATATTAATTCATCTATTGTTCCATAAGCATCTACTCTTAAATCACATTTATCTACTCTACTTCCTCCGAAAAGAGAAGTTGTTCCTTTATCACCAGTTTTAGTGTAAATATTCATGTTAAACACCTCTTCAATTTAAATATTTTTTAAAGGCATCCCTTTAACTAATCTTGCTCCATTAGCTCCTAAACTTCTTAAACAGGTATTTCCTTTTTCTAAGTTTATAAAGAATAAAGGCGCTTCTTCCTTTAACTTATTAATAGTTAAACTTACATCACCTTTACTATTAACTCCTATTCCAACTGAAAGTTTGGAATCATTAGCAGCTAAATTAGCAAGTTCCTTAGCATCATTTAAATCTTTATTTTTTAATATGAAAGGGATTCCTTCTTCTTCTATTCCCCATAGAATTTCTTCTATATCCACTTCATTTATTCCTAAAGAACAATATACAAATATGCTTGGATGATTATAATCCTTAATCATTTTCCTTGACACCCTTTCTGTCAAAGGCTAATACTAATCCAGTTGCAACTGCATTTCTTGGACCTTCACATCCTCTTATATTTCCTCTTCCTGCAACTACTCCATAATGAGATAAAGCATCTGTTACTAATTCAGGAACCTCAAAGTCTAATGATGATCCTCCAACTAAAACAACGAATTCTATATCTCTTATATTTCCTGTAGGTGAAACACTTTTTAATGCTCTTAAACAGTTAATTACAAAAACTCTTTCCTTAGCAGTTTTTCTAACATTTTTAATCTTTTCTAAAGAATTCTGTCCATCTACCGGAATAAGCATTCCCTCTTTAATAATTACAATCTTAGCAAAAACTGAAGAATCTAAAGGTTTTTCAAAGAACTCTACAGTTCCATCTTCATGTCTTATATGGAATAAACTCTCAACCTTAGCTAAAGGATATTTCTTTATATCCTCTGCAAGTCCAAAGTCTTCTATACCTAATTCTGATTTAATAAGCATAGTTACCATGTTTCCTGCACCAGCTAAATGTATTGATGTTATTTTACCTTCTTTATTTATAATAGAAGCATCTGTAGATCCAGCTCCCATATCTAAAATAGCTAAAGGAGTATTTGTACCTGGAGTTGTTAAGGCTCCTCTTATTGCCATGTCAGCTTCTACTCCACCAACTTCTACTGGAACACCTAACTTTTCTTCAAGTTTATTAGCTATTATTTGCATTTGAAGTTTATGAGCTTTAACCATTGCTGCTATTCCAACAGCATTCTCCATTGAAAACTCTTTTGCAAGTCCACCCTTAACCTTTTGAGGGATAAAAGTATCTACTGCTAATAAATCCTGAATCTTTATATCTGAAATGCTTTGATTAGTTAAATCAGCCATAACTTGTCTAACTTTTTCAAGCATTCCTCCAACATTAGAACCAGCATCTCCTCTTAAATCTTCTATTGGAGAACAAAGGCTAACAGCCTCCATTATTTTATCTGCTCCCTCTTCAACATCCACAGACTCTTTTCTTCTCATTCCTGTTATATTAATCTTACCAGCTGGTATTTTCTTTTCCTTAACATCCCCTTGAGGAGTTTTTATTACAACAGCTGATCTATTTCCTATTAAGGCTCTTGATACAGGAACAATCATTTTTGTCTCTTCTGGACTTAAGTCAAAAACAGTAGCTATTCCATATGGATTTGATAGCTGTCTTATTACTGAACCTTGTGGTGCTACTTCAACAGCTGCTTTCATATCTACAGGAACCTTTTCTAAAAGAGAAACTTCATCAACTATAGGTATTTTTTTATCTAATCTGTTATTGATTAATACTCCATCATCCTTTTGAACAATGGCAGCAGTTATATTAATACCTCTTCTAGTTGCTTGATTTATTCTAAATACAGCCTCTAAAAAACTTATATTTCCTAAAACCAATGGAATAAAAGCATTATCTTCCTCTTTGATTTCATTAATATTTAAAGTTTCTAAAGTTTCTAATCTTATAGTTTTACCTATTCCTACACCTAATCCTCCTGGAGTAGACGGGTTATGTCCTATCATTGTTGATTCAGTTATTATTGTTTCAGTTATTGTTTCCATAGCAACATCCCCTATAACAGGTGCTGCTTCGTTAATTCTAACTAAATCTAAATCTTCTAAAGTTAAGTTAGCTTTCTTTAAAGCTTGGTTTAAAGAAGCTATTACCCCACTTATATTTTCTTCCGTTCCTTTGATTCCTGTAGTGGGAATTATCCCACTAGACAGAAATTCAACATTATTTTCATAAACCTTACCTAAAGCAGTTTCTGTAGAAGAGTTTCCTATATCAATTCCTGCTATGATTTTCATCTTTTCACCTCTGATTTTACTCTTCTATTCTTAATTTATTTCTAGTTTCATATACTTCAGCTGCTTCTCTAACAAAATCAGCATTAACTTTAGCATCATATTTTGTTTCAAGTTCATCAGCTATTTTGAATAAATCTTCTTTTGTTGAACGATATGGTCTTAAAGCATTGTACATCTCTAATATTCTATCGTCTGGAACTCTTATAAGCTCCGCAGCTCTTCTAAAGTTTCTAGCTATAGCATCTCTGTTCATGCTTTCAGCTATTTGAGCTTGCATTTCTAAAGTTTCTGGTGAAATTCTTATATCATCTGCATTGATTTCTCCACTTAAAACTTTTTCTAAAGTTATATCTTCTAAAGCTTTTCCTGTAGGAGTTTTTATATCTCCTTTTCTCTTAGAAGTTAAAGGATAATCTGCAGCAGTCATTCTCTTATTTTCCATGATTTCAATCCTTTCTAAATTAAAACTTAACTTCTAATTGAACTGGCTTTTTACCTGGTTCAACGTGTTTAGTTTCTTTTATGTGTAGTAAAGCTGCCTTTGCCATGAATTTAGGTCTAACCATTTGGTCATTTTTTACTGGTACTGGTGTTGGTGACTCACCTTTAGCATATTTAGCAGCATTTTTTCCGATTAATCTATATGTTTCTGGAGTTAAAAGCGGAGCTTGTGAGAATAATTCTAAGTTATTTAATGGTAATAAATCTTTTTGATGTATTACTGTAGTACCTTTTGATTGTATTCCTATACCTATTCCTGATCCACTTAAACAAGCTGCATCATGAGCTATAAAAGATACATCAGATGTTCTTAAAATTCTAACTACTCTTGCATGTAATCCTTCTTCTTCGATACCTGCTATGATTTCAAGTAAAGTTTCAGTATGAGGAACATCTACTATTGTTTTATTTTGATATTTTAAAAATGCAGGTGCTAATCCTATAACAACTTCATCTGATCTTAAACCAACCTTAGCTTCTCCAACTTCTTCAACTGTTATTTCTGGTATAAAAGTTCTTTCTTCCATTGTCATTCTCCCCCTACTCTATATCCTCTGGTCTCATTACTGTAGGAACTTTTTTGATTTCTTCCCATCTTTGACCATCTAGTCTATATCCTGTTCCAGGTCCCATATAGTCATTTACATCATTAACAGCACTTATAACATTGAAATCTTTATCTAAAATTGCTGAAGTTTGAAGATAATCTCCAGTAACTCTTTGCTTAAGCATGTTTAATAAGTTGTTTGCTATATCTTCCATACCATTTTTGCTTAAAGCTTTTATTATATCTAATCCTGTTATTCTTCTTTCTAACATTTCTTCTGCAGCTTTTAAGTCTTCAACTACATTTCTGTTTGGCATTTCCTTACTTCCATGACAGTAAGTTGCAGCTTCTACTTCTTCATCAGTAACTTCTGGGAATCCTAATTCTCTAAAGATTATTTGTATGCATTTAGCTGCTTTATTTCTAACCTTTATAGTTTCTTCTTCTGTAACTGGTCTTAATCCACCGTCAACTTTTAAGTCTCTTTGAAGTATGTTGTAATCATCAAAGTCTTCTGCATCAAAGTTTGATCCAGCAAACATGTTATCGTAGTTTGGAACTGCACTATATCCTGAGAATATGAAGTCTGTTCCTGGAAGCATTTGCATTAACATTCTTGCTGTTCTTCTTATGTCTGAATGTGAGAATGTTTGGTCATTTGCTGATGCAACCTCTATATCAAGCATTGCAGCTATTAAGTTTTCTCCAAGAACTGCTCTTATTCCTGATGGAACTGCTCCTGTCATACCTATACAACTAACTGCACCATTTTGTAAGCCTTGAACTCCAGCTCCCTTAGTTATATATATACATCTTGATTCTAAGTAAAGCATTGATCTACCTTCTGAGTATCCCATTAATGCTTCTGAACCTGAACCTGATGTAAATCTCATCTTAAGTCCTCTTGAAGCATAAGCTGATGCTAAGAATGCTTTTGACCATGGAGTATCATCTCCATCTGTAAATACTGATTCTGTTCCATAAACTGAAACTGTTTCTGCATAACTTGTAAGTCCTCTCATTCCTAGGTCAAGTTCAGTAGCTTCCTCAACTGCACATTGAGTTAAAACTCCTCCTCTACCTACTTGTGAACCTACTAAGATAGCTAATGCATTAAAAGGTGCATATCTAACTATACCTACTGTAGTTTCTTGCTCTGCAAATCCTCTTAAAGCAGCCTCTGCAGCATCTGCTGCTATTTGAACTGGGTTGTCTTTTACGTTAGTAACGTGACATTGGTTAGCAGGTGTTCTTCTTGCTCTCATTTTTTGAAGAGCCATCATCATTTCAACAACGTTCATTTCTTGAATAACTTCTACAGCCTTCATTGGTGTTATTGAAGTAGTGATTTTTACTATTTCATCTCTACTAACATTTATATCAACTAATCTTCTTGCTATTTCTTTAGATGAAAGTTTCATAGATGCTTCTGCGTCTTCTATATTTATAGCGTACTCTGCTATAAATTTATCTATCATATCAAACTCATCTCTTGATCTGCCGTCTAATTCAGTAATTATTCCATTTTCTATTTTTATTGATGATTTTGGATCATTTGGACTATCTAAAGCTATTAAGCCTTCATCAGCCCACTCTCCTATAAGTCCATCTTGGTTTACAGGACGTTCTGATAATACTTGGAATCTTTTAGATTTCACTTTAACGTCTCCTCACTTTCAAATTCAAATTCGTTTGTTAATTTTTTGTCTATGTCTAGATTTTAATATAATTTTAATCAAATTCCATTGGAAAATCTTCATGTGTTATGTTAAATTTTTGTCGTATTTTAAATAAAAAAATAGGATTATTTTAACTCTACCTGCGTAAAAATTAAAATAATCCTATTTGTATGTCATTTTTTTAATATATTTATTGATTTATAACTATATTTTCCTATAAAAGTTGCTTTATTTATAACAATATATTATCTTATATTATTTTTTTCTTCTGTAACATTTCTCACAAAAATCTTATGTTTGTTAATTTAATAATTAATTATTCTTCTCTAAAGGCCTTAGGAGTTAAGCCTGTTATCTTTTTGAATACCCTTATAAAATACCCACAATCATCAAAGCCTAAGTCTAAGGATATATTGATTATAGGGTCTTTACTTTCTTTTAAAAGTTTCTTTGCTCTTTCTACCTTTTTCTCATTTATATATGTTATTACAGTTTTGCCAGTTTCCTTTTTAAAAACCCTACTAAAATACCCTGGGCTTAAATTACAGATTGAAGCTAATTCTTCTAACTTCAGCATTTTATCCATATTATCATCAATATACTTAGAAACCTTATCTACTATTTTCTCTTCATTTGTTAAGTTTCTATCTAGAGTCTTTTCATCACTATGATTTTTTACTCCTAATTCTATATTCTTATTTTCAATCTTATCCATAATATTATCAACAATTTCCATTAATTTATCTGGTTTTATTGGTTTTATTATGTAGTCTGATCCTCCTAACACTAAAACTTTGTGTATAAACTCAAAATCATCATATGCTGTAAGCATTATTATTTCCTTATTAGGATTTTCATTTTTTATAAGCTCCAAGGCTTTAATGCCATTTATTCCTGGCATCTTTATATCCATTATTATTATATCTGGATTAAATTCTCTATTTAATTCTAAAGCTTCTTTTCCATTTTTTGCTTCAATAATTTCTTTAACTCTTACATTCTTTTTTAATATAGAGGTTAAAACTCTTCTTTCTAATTGTTCATCATCAGCAACCATTATGCTAAACACAAAAATACACTTCCTTTATTTAAAGTTTTCTAGGTATTATAATTTCTACTTTAGTACCTTTTTTAACTTTACTATCTATATTTATACTATATTCTTCACCATAATAATGAAACATTCTCTTATTTACATTATTTATTCCAACTTTATCTAAGTCTAGTTTATCTCTACTTTTTATTTCATTTCTAATTTCACAGAGTTTTTCAACTGATATTCCAACACCATCATCAGAAATAGTAATAATCATGTCCTCTCCTCTACTCTTAATTGATAGGTTTATGACTCCTCCCTGTTCTTTTTCCTCAATCCCATGCAAAACTGCATTCTCAACAAAAACTTGAAGTGCCATAAATGGAATTTGTACATTTGAATCCTCTTCATCAAAATCTATATTATATTGTATTCTTTCACCAAAACGAACCTTTTGAATTTCTAAATATGCCTTAACATGATTTATTTCTTCACTAAGTCTTACAATTTTATTAGCTTTCTTTAAAGTGTACCTTAAAATATACGACAAATTATAAATTACTTCTTGAGTTTTAGGGGCATCCTCTATAATTGCTAAAGATGCTATGCTATTTAATACATTAAATAAAAAATGTGGGTTTATTTGAGATTGAAGAGCTTTTAGCTGGCAAGCTTTGTATTCCTCTTCAAGTTCTAACTTACTTCTCTCTGCTCTTGCAATTTCTATATTTTTTGTATAAATCTCATTTTGAGTTCTTTTAAGTAAGGCTTCCTCAACAATGTAATTGCTTACATGAGACATCATCTCTGAAACAGCTTTTATTTTATCAAAACTAAGAACTGGTATTTTTTCATATGCATCAATAATTTTATCTTTTATTTCTGAATCATATTCTAATTCCTTAGTCAAAACAGCTTCTAATTCATGATCATCTGCATCCATCAATAAAACTTGTCCTACCATAACTGCCCCTAGATATTGTCCATCAATTATTATTGGAACAGCCACATCCACAAGACCTCTATGACATTTATATATGTAAAAACTTCCCTCTCTAGCAGCTTCTAATCCACCTCTTGAATCACATTTTTCACATAATTTCGAGAACTCTTTTTGTTCTCTTATTAATCTACAAAACTCACTACATCTACTATGCTTAGTAACTGGTATTCCTTTGTAATCTACTGTAATCATAGCAAACTCAGTTGCTTTAGCTATATCATCTTGTATTTTTTGAAAGGAATTAACATCTAAAATCTCTCTAATATCTAATAAATTTGCCATATTTCCTCCTCTTAAGAGCTTTAATAATATAAACACTATATTTTACTATAAAAAAATAATACTTAAAAACATAATATTAAATAACGTATTTTTAAAGTTATAAGAAATTTATCATTTATAATTAAAAAAAATTATTATCTATATTGATCTATAGATAATAATTTTAAACTTATTTACCTTGGTTTATTAAAATATATTTACATAAACTAAGGCTCCACATATTGCTCCTATTATTGGTGCAACTATAGGAATCCAAGCATATTCCCATTTAGAACTTCCTTTTCTAGGAATCGGAAGTAAGAAGTGTGCTAATCTTGGACCAAAATCTCTAGCTGGATTTATTGCATATCCTGTTGGACCACCTAAGCTTAATCCTATAGCCCATATTAAGCATCCTATTATAATTACTTTAACACCATAATCTATATTTTGTGCTCCTATTCCTAATACAGCAAAAGTTAAAACAAAAGTTCCTATAAACTCTGTTAAGAAGTTTATTTTATGATCTTCTATTTCTGGAATAGTACAAAATACTCCTAATTTTGAATTTTGATCTTCTGTTTCTTCAAAATGATTATAGTAAGTTATATAAACAACAACTGCTCCTAAAAAAGCTCCTAAAAGTTGTGCAATTATATAAGGAATAACTTGAGACCATGTAAATTGGCCAACTATAGCTAATGCTATTGTTAATGCTGGATTAAATAATGCTCCACTTACACTAGTAAAAATAGCTGCTGGTATAGCAACTGCTAAAGCCCATCCAGTAGTTATAACTATCCATCCTGAGCTATTTCCCTTTGTTTTCTTTAAAACTACGTTTGCAACAACACCATCACCAAGTATGATAAGTAGCATTGTTCCTATTAATTCTGCTAATAATGATGCCATAAATTATACTCCCTCTATATTTATGACACAAATACAATTCTTTTTAATAAACATTTAATATTCTTTTAACAACAATTATACTATAATACACATGTTAAAAAATAGTCAAGCTTATAATTGAAAATTTCTTTTATTTTTAATAAATTCGTTAATTTGACTAAAAAACACTTTCTATTACAAGAAAATTTATCCATGTAAATATTTTAAATTAGTTAAATTTTCAACATTTTAATGTTCTTTTTCTTTTAAACTTTCTGAAATCTCATTTAACTTATTTTCTATTCTTTCTAATCTATTAAATGACTTTATTATATGTCTTACTATTTTAACTACTACATATGCAATTAAAATTATTAAAGATAGGTTTAATAAAGTAGCAAGTATTCTAAAAAAATCTAATTCCATTTTACTCCTCCAATTTACTCTTTATTTATATTAATATTCTAATTAATTTTTATGATTTTTTCAAATTTATAAAATTTGTACCATTATAAGAAAATTTATATAATAAATAGACAAGGGATTATATCAAATACTTATATTAAAATTTATAAGTTATTTTGATACAATCCCTTGTATTTTATATATTTAAAACTTGTCCAGTAGAAATATATTCTATTTTATCTTGTAACTTTTCCTCTAGCATTTTAAATGCTCTCATTCCTGTGCAGTGACAAGTATAAAACTTAGTATTTCTTTTATTTAAGTTATCTCCTAAAGTATTTATAAATAAATCACTTTCACTTATTCCTGTGCTAGGATTAAAAATATGGAAACCACTTATAACGTAGTCTAAGTCTTTTCCTATTATAACCTCTGCCTTATCAATTATATTTCTTATGTCATTATGAGCACAACCACCCATTAGTACATTCTTATTATCTTCTGTTATTATAAGACTTTGTTCATGTACAAAATCATCTTCTAAGTACATACCATCTACTCTTTTATAAAGGACCTTATTAAATTTAGATACTTTATGTCTATTTTCTACTACTGAAAATAAATATAACTCATCATCTATTTTCATATCTCCCTCTGTCAATATTATTCTTGGATTTTTCTTTAATTCTTTATCTAATCCTATATACTTTTTGAAAATTCCTGCCATACTATAATACTCGTTGAAAGCATCCTTGTGTATATAAACCTTAGCTTTATTATTTATTTTTAAAAATTCTTCTAACCCACCACCATGATCATTATGACCATGAGATATTACTACAATATCAACTTCTTCTAAGTTTATATTTAACTTCTTTGCATTTGTCAAAAATGTATTTTTAGGCCCTAAATCAAAAAGTATATTATGTTTTTCTGTTTCTATATGAAATGATAAGCCATGCTTATTTTCATATTCATCTGATATTTTTGTATTTTCTACTAATGTAGTTATTCTCAATTTACTCACTCCTCTTGCATCTCAAACTGCCTTTATACTAAAAACAACTAAAATAAACTATAAAAATATTAAAAACATTATAATGGTAATAAGCTTATATTCTTAGAAAATTCCTTTTCCTCTTCACTTAAATTTCTTGATACATATTGATAACAATTTAAAATTAAATCTGAATATGCATTAAAAGCTTCTTGGTTTGCAAATCCTTTTCCTTCAAACATCCTATCCATCATCTGCATAATATTATTTATATATAAATATGGATTTACAAAGGTTATTAAATCTCTAAATCCATTTCCTTCTGACTCTTTAATCTCATCTTGTAAAATCTGATCGCATTTTCCCTTGCAACAAGGAATAACCCTTACTATTTCATCATTCTCATCAGTTATTATTTGTACCATAGACATTTTTATATCTTCCATTAAATCTTTGCCACATACGGTACATCTTATTATTTCATCATTGGAAAATACATTTGACTTTTCCATAATATTTACATCTCCTTTGTTTATAATCAATTCATATCAGCTAACAATTTATTTATTTTATAAATTGTATTTTCTTCATTGATGTTATCTTCATAACAAGTTACATAAATACTTCTTCCTGATTCTAAATGTAAAACCCAATTATCTAACAAGTTTAAATAAATATATTTAATATACAAGTCGCTAAATTCTCTTCCAACAAATCCATTTCCGCTATTATAAACTTCATTGCTAACAGCATAGTTAGAATGATATATTATATCTTCTGGATTGCTTTGTATTAACTTCAAATTGCCTTCAAAGTCTATTATTAAGGAATTATTATATCTATCATCGCCCTCGTTTAAAACTTTCCTTACGTCTTTTTCAGTAAAAATATTAGGCTTTGTTTTTCTATGTACTACTATTTCAATATTAAAGTTCTCAACACCATAGCAATTTAACTGAAATTCTGAAGTATTGACCTTTTCATCATTTATAAAAAGAATATTATTATCAGCAAGCCATTTTTCAGCTTCTTCATGTGTGTTAAATATCATATCATTTTCAAAATCAATAGTTAAAAAGTGCTCTTGTGGCTCCCAATTATTATTTTTCTTCAGTCTATAAACTGACTCTAAAGGTATTTTATAAGCATTAATTGTAAAAACCATATCCTCACCCCTAGTCATTAAATATAAAAACAAAACCAAATAATTACATTTTAATTATATCATTCTATTAACCTTTTGTACACATTTACATACCATATAAAAACATCTAATTTCTTAAAATTGTAAAGTAGCTCTTTATTTTCAAATTTAAAAATCTAGTAATAAAATTAATAATACAAGCTCACTTAAATGCTATTATGTTTCAATCAAAATTAAAGATTAAATGAATTATCTTTTTAAAAAAGCAAACTAGCTTCTTATTTGCTAGTTTGCTCTTTACTTATTTATATTTATTAAAAGAATAAATTTCATCAATATTCTTTCTTATTTTTCTTCTTGCAACTTTTTCATCATAGTATCCTAATGAAATTACTAAATGGATTTCTTTATTTGTAGGAATATCAATAAGCTTTTTAATATTTTTTTCTTTAAACCATCCCATCATACAGGTTCCAAGTCCTAGCTCGGTGGCTGCCAAACATAAATGTTCTGATGCTATTCCTATATCCATAGAAGTATAATCCTTCTTCTTTATAAGCTCTCCCATTTTAGATGTTAAATTTCTCTTTTCTCCAACCACAACTATAAATGCTGGTGAGGTAATAGCAAATTTATTAATTCCTATCATGGGATCATATAAATTCTCTGCAATTTTTCTAACTAAATTTTTATCATTAACAACAACAAATTTCCAAGGTTGTGCATTGCAAGCTGATGGTGCTACCCTTGCTGCTTCTATTATTTTTATTATCTTTTCTTTTTCAACTTCTTTATCTAAATACCCTCTTACACTTTCTCTTTTATTAACTAAATCAAAAAAATTCATTGTTCCACTCCCATTAATTATAAATTTCATATTTATCTTTAAACAATATTACAAAATTATAAGATATATTTAAATTCTTTTTAACTCTAAAAATTCCTCTACAATCATAGGATCAAATTGAGTACCAGAATTCTTTTTAAGCTCCTTTTTAGCTTCTTCAGCACTAAGGCTTCCTTTATAGACCCTTTTATTTGTCATAGCATCATAAGAATCTACTACATTTATAATTCTAGCAAGTAGTGGAATATCATTACCTTTTAGTCCTAATGGATATCCAGTACCATCATATCTTTCATGGTGAGCTAATATGCATGGTGCTATTTTTTTAAACTCTGGATTAAACATAGCAATTCTATATCCTTTTTCAGCATGAGTTTTTATTATTTCATACTCTTCTTTTGTTAACTCACCTGGCTTAGATAGTATTTCCTCAGGAATTCCTACTTTGCCTATATCATGAAGTTTAGCTAGCATTTTTAATTTTTTTAATTCCTTTTCTGATAAGTTCATCTTCTTACCTAGTTCAACAGCATACTTTTTAACTCTATTTATATGATCTTTAATATCATCATGTCTTAAAAAAAGCTCTTTATTTAATGAGTCTATTATATTCTTTTTTATACGTTTTTCATTCACCAATTTTTCTCTATAAACTTTATCTTCAGCTTCTACTAAAACTTCATCTATTGGTTTTTTAGCCTCTTTTTTACTAGATACTCCAAGTGCTATACTTAAAGGAATTATAGTTTTATGATTGAGCTTGCAATTTTTCCTTATTCTATTACATATAGCCTCTGCTTCTTCCTCTGTTGTCTTAGGCAAAAGAATACAAAACTCATCTCCACCCCATCTAAATATAAGATCATCTTTTCTACAAGAATTTTTTATTACCCCTGAAATTTCTTTTAAAATTTTATCTCCCTCTAAATGTCCAATAGCATCATTTATAACCTTAAGTCCATTTAAATCTCCCATTACAAAGCTTAAAGGGAAAAACTCTTCATTATTTAATTCTTCTAGCTTTTCATCAAAATAAGCTCTATTATAAAGTCCTGTAAGTTTATCTCTGTAACTCATTTTTTTTAATTTATTTTCTAAAACAACATTCTCAGTTACATCTCTCACTACACCTACAATACCTGTTACACTGCCATTGTTATCTATAACAGGCACTTTAATAGATTCTATATACTTTACTTTTCTATTAAGCTTTACTCGTATTTTTTCCTTGACTTTCTTTTTTGTATTTATAACTTCTTTATCTTGAGCTATAAAATCATCTAGTATTTTTTCTCCCTTAAAAAGGCTATTTCTATTAGAAGATTTTTTAGAAATACGCTTTATGTCTTTCCCAATTATTTCTTCTCTATTTTTTTTATAATATTCATTAACTAAAGTATCATTACATTTTAAATATTTTCCATTCTTATCTTTATGATAAATCCCATCTGGAATAGATTCCACAATAGTATTTAAAAGTTCCTTTTGATTTATGAGCTCTTCTTCATACTTTTTTCTTTCACTTTGATCTTGAAGAATTCCTAAAAAACACTTTATCTCTCCATTTTCTTTTATAGGTGCTAAATAACATTCTAGAAAAGCTCCATTTGGATATCCTAATCCATTTTCATATCCTGAAAAAAGTTTTGGCTTTCCTTCTTCTATTACTAACTTATAATTTCCAATATATTCATCTGCCACTTCTTTAGTATAAATTTCACTTAAACTCTTTCCAATTATCTCTTCTTTACTCAACTTTAAAGCATTTGAGTAATATTTATTTACAAAAATAAATCTACTATCTATTCCTATTAACCATACTGAATAAGGTATGTTATCTAATAATACCTCTAATAAATTTGAATTCATAAACTTCATCCTTCTTTACTTATATACTATTAGAATTTAATTTTATCATAAAAAACAAGTGTATGATTAAATTAAAATTATTATCTATATTAAATACATAAATTTATAAAAACAATATTTATATATATGTACAAATTTAATTATATAAAATATAAAATATAAAAAATAACTATATCTAATTAAATTCTAACACTTAGATATAGTTATTTTTTATACTCAAACTATTTAATTAATTTTTTTAGCTTCTTTCTTAATTCCTTTAATTTTTCTACAGATGGATATGAAAATTCTTCCTCTAATGCATCATCAATTACAGCTATAGCCTTTCTATACTCTCTCCTTTTTTCATAAGCTAAGGCTAAATAATAAGAATATATCCTCTTATTACCATAACTCTCTATAAGATTTTTATAATAATCTACTACTTTTCCATAATATTCTTTATCAAATTTATTAGTTTTCTTTAATCCATTTTCTTTAATAGAGTAAATCTCTATTTTGTAAGCTTCCTCTATTTCATTTATCCAAATAATAAGTTCAGCTTCCTTATCCTTATTTAAATTTTCCAAAAATACCTTACTATAATAGTACTCATTTTCATTAAAAGCCTTAACAAACTTTCCATCTTTTACTTTCAAAATATGAAGTTTGTTTAGTTTAGTGTCTACTTGAAAACCTATGAATACCAATACTTCTTTTCCTAAATTCAAAACAAATAAATCCTTTATAGTAAAACCCTCACCCCTAAAATTATGTTTTAGCATATAAGATTCATAATTTTTATTTAATAAGGCTAAATATGGAGTTTTATCTAATAAATAAGGTATTAAGATACTTTCTTTTTCTTCATCTACTATTCTAAGAAGATTACTATGCTCTAAATTCTCTAAGGTTAAAAATTCAGTTTCAATTGGGAACTTATTTGCTATATTAAGTGGAATATTATTCTTTTTTTCATTTCTACTAAAGGAACTTGCCTTTCTACTTTCAATAAGATTAGAATTTTTTATTAAATTATCTTCTTTATTTAATAAAAGATCCTCTTCTTCATAAGTTTTATAAAAATCTATAAATGAAGAATTCATGGTTTTTATACACCTTAATCCACTTAACTCTATAGGAGATTTTTCTTTTAATTCCTCATCTCTATCCTCTTTTGATATAACATTTCCTAATTTAGAATCTAAAATTATTTTATCATTTGAATTAATCATGTAAATTCTTCCTTAATATTATTAATTACACTATATTCTATTTTAAAACAGATAAAAAGTTTATATAATATTTAAATCATATTTCTATTTCTTTGTTCTTATTATTTTATACCAAAGTTTATTGCTTTTAGGAAACTCTTTCTTTTGTAAATATTTCAAAGTTCTCTTTAAGTCCTTTTCATGAAGATTTAAAAACACTTCCCTATTAAACCCATTTTCACTTACATTGAATAACCCCTTATCTATTTTTTCTATTTCAACTTCTCTATCTTTTTTAAATGTTTTAAAATTAACTTTATCATTTATTTCTATTCTTTTTACTGTATATAAAGCAACATCTACAAAATCTGCTATACTTACCAATTTATATATCTCCTTTTATATTTTCTTTACATCCTTTAATTTTGAAACTAATTTTGTGAATTCATTTTTTATAATTATATTTGAAATAAAAAATATAATTATCTCTTCTTTATAGAAAATATATGCAACCCTACAGTCCAATCCAGCTTCTAAGGGAATCTTATATTCATATATGGTTTTACCCTTATACTTATATCCTCTTACCTTCTTAATCTTATGAGGATTATTATTTATTAAATCTAATGTACACTTATATATTCTATTTCTTATATAATCTTCATGTTTTCTATTGTGTTCAAAAAACTTTTCTAAATAACTGTTCTCTTCAATGACTATTTTCTTATCAATCAAGCATATCATCTCTTTTCAAAATACTTATAGCAATATTTAAGCATTAAATCTTTTTATTATATTTTTTTCAAATTCTTCTTCTCCAATTTTTTCAATAATCTCTGCTAACCTTTCTTTTTCATCTGCAAGCTCATTATAATAATCTATAGTGCATTCTAGAAGTTTTAATAATTCTTCTTCCTTAAATATTCTCTTCATCGGCTCTGCCTTCCTAGCTTTTCTCCCAGCTCTTCCACCTATAAAAACTAAAAACTCTACTTCCTTACTTTCTGAATTCACAATTGGTACAATACCAAAATCATTGCTTTGAGCTTTACCATAACTATTTATACATCCGAAAACTCCTATTTTAAATTTTGATGGAACCTTTCTTCCTAAAAACTTCTCCTCAAATAATTCTCCAATTTTTCTTGTATCAATAAGTCCATGCTTACAAACAGTTCCCTTACATGTAACTATAGCCCTAACAGTTTTTCCTGCTCCTCCAATTCTAAGACCTTTTTTTCTTGATATTTCTACTACTTTATCTATATTTTCTTCCTTTATATAAGGTATTTCCACAGTTAATCTACTAGTTAAACTTAATTCTCCATTTCCATATTCTTTAGCAATCTCAGATAAAGCAATCATCTCTTCTGCCTTAAAATATCCAACTTTACTTAAAAACCTTATAGCATAGAATTCTTCTTGCTTTTGGTTTAATATACCCTTAGCTTTTAATATTTGCTTTTCTTCTACTGTTAATTTCTCCATTTATATTCTCCTCTTAAATCATGTAAAATCATGAACAACTATTCTATATATTTATTATAATATTTAAACATTAATAACTAATATACTTTTTATTTAGAATATTAATAAGAAATAACTTATATAAATATCTAAATATTAGTAGAATCAAACCAATTACTGGATTCAATTAACATTTTATTCAAAAAATTAATGAATAATATTTAAATTAGTAATATAATAAAAAATAGATTTATTCATTTTAGTTAGGAGATTTTTTATGAACTTAATAAGCAATTTTTTTGATTTAATATTACATTTAGATAAATATCTAGGTGTTTTTATCAATAATTATGGAACCTTGACTTACTTGGTTTTATTTTTAATAATCCTTGCGGAAACAGGATTAGTAGTAACTCCTTTTCTTCCTGGAGATTCAGTAATATTTGCATCAGCTACTTTCTGCGCTTTAGGTATGATTAATATTTATATATTAGTACCATTACTATTAATTGCAGCCATACTTGGAGATACTTTAAACTATAGTATTGGTAAATTTTTAGGTAGCAAATTACTTGCTAATTCTAAACTTATAAAAAAAGAGTATATTGAGAAAACTAATACTTATTATGATAAATATGGTGGAAAAACCTTAATAATAGCTAGATTTATTCCTATAATTCGTACCTTTGCACCCTTTGTTGCAGGTATAGGAACAATGAAATATAAAAACTTTTTAACTTACAATGCAGTTGGTGGATTTATTTGGGTTATACTTGTATCAAGTTTAGGATATTTCTTTGGTAATATAAAAATTGTTGCTGAAAATTTCTCAATAGTTATTATAGGTATAATAGTTGTTTCTATTTTACCTGCTATAGTAGGAATACTTAAAGCTAAATTTTCACCTAAAGCTGCTATGTAATAAAAATTTAAAACCATATATTTAAGATAAAAAAACAAACAGTAATAAAATATTACTGTTTGTTTTTTTAGATATTATTTAATCTGATCTATTAAATTTTTCAAAGCTTTTTTGCTTGTATTATTTATTCTATCTTTACTTATAGTTTATTTTATCCCTTAAAACTAACTAACATATTTATTTAAGAAACCATCTATTGTTTCCCAATAAAGTTTAGGATTAACCTTACTTGCCTTAGCATGTCCAGCTCCTTTTACTATTAATTTTTCCTTTTCAGCAGAAGAGGCATTAAAAAGTTCTTCTACCATAAAGGAAGGAACAAAAGTGTCTTCATCTCCTTGAATAAATAGTGTTGGTGTTTTTGATTTTGCAGTTTGATCAATAGGTGACGATTCATTTATCCAATAGCCAGCTCTAATTTTTGTTATTAAATTTGCTATATGCATCATAGGGAAAGCTGGAAGACCAAAAAGTTTATTTAACTGATAAGCAAATTCATCCCATGCACTAGTATATCCACAGTCTGCTACAACGGCCTTAACATTCTCTGGAAGTTCTTCTCCTGATGTATTAAGAACTGTAGCTGCCCCCATTGATATACCATATAAAACTATCTCTGCCTCTTTATCTTCTTTTATTATATAATTAATTAAATCTATTATATCTAAACGCTCGTCCCATCCCATTCCTATATAATCACCTTCACTAGTGCCATGACCTCTTAAATCAGGGATTATAACATTATATCCCATGTCAGAAAAGTTTTTTGCATAGTATGATGTTAATTTTCCTTGAGATGTATAGCCATGTACTGTAATAACCCACTTATTAGAGTTTGGTTTTTTTATAAGATAATTGTGTAATTTTAGCCCATCTCTTGAAGTCATATATAAATCTTCGTAACCACTTTCCTTTAAAAGCCATTCTTCACTTGAAATACTTACTGGTCCACTTGTACTATTTATTGTAACCACATCTTTACTACTTTCAGTTGATTCAAAGACTATATCTTTTGGTGTATCTGGATTTATAGCTAAATTATATAAATAGTTTCCTCCAAATCCTAAAGCTAAAATAATACATATTATTATTCCTACTAATATTCCACAAATCCATTTTTTAAGCTTACTCGATCTTTTCTTAGTTTTATTTTCTTGTTTTATATGTGTTGTATTCATATACTCTCCTTCATAAAAGAATTTTGTAAGTCATTATTATATCATGAATTATTTTGATTATCAAATATTTATTATAGCAAATAATTTTATTTATAAAACATTAAAAATCAAAGGTACTTGATGTAATAAAAAACAGTCAAGCATCAAAGCTTAACTGTTTTTTATATCTTGTTTATATTAAATAAATTCTTTAATTAAATACAATACTAAATCATCATCATTTCTGCACTGAGCATTCTGCTCTAAAAGCATATTATTATACCAAACTCCACTACCATCAGGAATGTACCCTCTTTTTATATACATTCTCTGAGCAGAACCATATCCTGGATGAAGCCCAACCCCTAAACAAATGCTTTTAGAATATTCTTTAACAGTATCTTCAATTTCATCAAGTAAAGCTGTACCTATACCTTTATTCTGATATTTCTCAAGAACATTAAAATCACGAAGAGTAGGAATTTGCTTATTTGCAAAAGGTCCATTTTCATCATTTGGAATTAGCGTTGCATATCCAAGAACTTGCTTATCATTACATGCTACAAAAACCCTTCTAATTCCATTTTCTTGCTCTTCATAATACTTTTCAAATAATGAAATAGGTTTTTCCCACCCTTGTAATTTAAACTCTTTATTAAAGTTAATAATATCTGATTTTATAATATTTCTAATTTGAATATTCAAAACTATTCCCCCTGTCATATAAATCAAAAGAATTTATTTATAAAAATTTCCAACTAACTAAATAATAACATTATTTTAATCATGAACCCCTAAAAAAACTATACTTTTTCATTAATTTTACAAATGAAAATTTAATATATTAATTTATTTCTTTGCTAATTTTACTTTCTAAAAAAATTACTAACTATTTATAAAACTAAGTGATAAAATATTAAGGCAGTATAATTTTACACGAAAGATGGTGTTGTTTTGAAAACAAATTTTTTTATTCCAAAATATATGAAGACATTTAAATGCATAGGTCCTAATTGCACTGATACTTGTTGTGCTGGTTGGGACATTAACATAGATGAAAATACCTTTAAAAAGTATGAAAATGATAAAGGAAATCTAAAAGAATTAACAACTGGAAAATACATAAAAAGCCCTGAATCAGATGATTCATTTAATTATGGATTTATGAAAATAACAGAAGATAATAAATGCCCCTTTTTAAATGAAAACTTACTTTGTGAAATTCACGGTAAATGTGGCGAAGAAAGCTTATCTATAACCTGTAGAAGATATCCTAGAGTTTTTAATATTATAGATGATATATATGAGAAAAGCGGACTTCCTTCCTGTGAAGAAATTTGTTCTAAAGCTTTTTTAAATAAAGAAAAAATGGAATTTATAGAAATAGAAGAAGAACTTCCTGAAGATTTCCTAGAAATACGCAGAGTAATAGATACTGAAGCTTTTATAGGTTCAGATAATTTAATTCAATATTTTTGGGATATAAGAATTATATCAATAAATATTATGCAAAACAGAAATTTCTCTATTGAGGAGAGACTAAGTCTATTAAAAGCCTTTTATAAAAGTCTAGAAGATCTAAAAACTGAAGAAAACTTTTATGAAATTGAAGATTTACTTGAAAAAATAACTGAATATCCATCAAATATAACTGAATTTATTGATTCTAAGAAAATTATTCCACTTAGTATTACCAATAACTTTTTTAAGATTATCTTAGATGAAAAACTTTTAAGAAAAGTCATTGGTACTAGGCTAAAGAATTTGTTATCAGATTTAAATAAGGATCAAAATTTATTTAACAATATACATAAATATGACTTAAAATCCTTTGATACTTACTTTAAGAAGTACTCATACATATTTGAAAATTACTTAGTAAATCAAATTTTTAAGGATATAATTCCCTTTAATACAGGTGGTGATTTAAATGAAAGTATTCATAAGCTTATAAATACTTATAAACTAATAAAAAGCTATTTAATACTTTGGAACATCTCATCACAAAATGAAATTTCAGAAAAAAATATAATATATGTAATTCAAGCTTTAAGTAAGGATCTAGAACATAATAAAGTATTTAAAGATATTCTAAATTATAATATTTAAAATATAATTACTTCATATAATAATAAATAAAGTGTATTAAAAAGAAAAGTACAATTAAATACAATTTATTTTTTAATACACTTTAATTATTTTATAAAATTTTTTCTTAAATAAGGTACCGTATTATCTAAAATTAGAAAAGTTATCCAAATGATATAAATTCATTCAGCAACTATAGTTTATTTCCTTTACTCTACTTATATTTTCATTAGCTATAAGCCCACTTATAATCTCATTTATTGTTACAAACTGTGATGCTTCTATTTTATATTGATAAACCTCTTCACTAATTGACTCAATATTACTTATTTTTATTTGATATTCCTCAAAAAAATCATTTATTTCATTTAATGCTTTAAGATCTTTACACCTTATTTCTATACTTAAGTTTCTAGTGTTTATTATAAATCTATCTTCAAATTTCTTTAGAGAAATTAAAACTATTAATATACTAACACCACTTAAAATGCTTATAACATAGAATCCCATTCCTATAGCAATACCAACCCCTGCTACTGCCCACATAGAGGCAGCTGTTGTTAAACCCTTTACAGTACCTTTAGTTTGAATTATAGCTCCTGCTCCTAAAAATCCTACCCCTGATATAACTTGGCATATAACTCTTCCTACATCAACATGTAATATACTTGACATAGCTTGATTCTTGGCTATTTCTTCAAGTACAAAATAACCAACTTGTACCTGAATTAAGGCTGCAATAGTGGCTCCTAAACATACTAACATATGAGTTCTAAATCCCGCTGGCCTATTTTTATACTCTCTATTATATCCAACAAGACCTCCTATAATTATAGATAATATTATCCTTATTATTACTTGACTTATGTTCATTTCCTCCCCAACTTCCTTTGTTAAAAATATAATTATAAATAAAATAATGTTTATTATGTAAAAACTTGTAATATATATTTTAAGTTTATACCTAGCAGCTAAATAAATCAAATTTTACCATATTATACTTTAAATATAAAAAATTAAGGATACTTATTTTAAATTAAGTATCCTTAACATATAATTTACAAATAATTCAATTGATTTTACTGCCATGAAATATTTATTACTTAAGATTTAAATCTATATACTTTGTGTGTTAAATTTAAAATATTAAAGTACTACAGAACCATCTACAGATAATATTTCTCCACTTATATAACTTGCCATATCAGAGGCTAGGAATAAGAAAGCATTTGCTATGTCTTCTGGCTCTCCAACTCTTCCTAAAGGTACATTTTGAGCTATTTGATCTACTAATTTCTTATCTAAAGCGGCAACCATATCTGTAGCAATAATTCCAGGGGCTACAGCATTTACTCTTATTCCATCCCTTCCAAGTTCCCTTGCTAAAGACTTTGTTAACCCATTTACTGCAAACTTAGATGTAGGATATCCTACTCCTGTTTTTTGTCCATATAAACTTACAACAGAACTAGTATTTAAAATTACTCCATATTTTTTATTTTTCATTATTTCTGAAACAGCTTTTGTGCAATTAAAAATAGCCTTCACATTAATATCAATTATCTTTGAAAAATCCTCATCACTTTGGGTATATATTGACTTATTATCACTAACTCCTGAATTATTTATAAGTATATCTATAGTTCCCCATTTTTCTAAAACCTTATCTACCATTTCTTTTACTTCATTACTATCTAATAAGTTAGGATAAAATCCAATTGCATCATAATTAGGATTAATATGATTTAATTCTTCTAATGCTTTATCCACAGTTTCCTTTCTTGAACCACATAAAGCAACCTTAGCACCATGGTCTAGAAATTTTTTCACAGTAGCAAATCCTATTCCTCTAGTACCACCTGTTACTATAACCACCTTATTTTTTATGCTTTTTGATAAAATATCCATTCTCATCACCTCTTATACATACTATAAATTTAATAATTCTCTTATTTATATAATAATACAATGTATATAACTATTATTCTAAATAAGTAGATAAATTTATATACATTTTTTATAGTAACTCTCCATAATGTTTTCTAAATACACTCTTCATTATTGTTGCAAGAACCATATAGCATACTACTATTCCTAACAACCAAGGGAAATAAGTATATGGCAATCTACTCATGCCTAATGAATTTCCTAAAAAAGTGTAAGGAATAATTGTTCCAATAATTATTGATAAGGTTGTAATTGCTAATACTGGTAATGATGCAATACTTTCTATAAATGGAAGTTTAGGAGTACGAATCATGTGTATAACAAGGGTTTGAGACCATAAACTCTCAACAAACCATCCTGTATTAAATACTGAAATAAATAATAAATTATCTACGCCATGTGCACCATAATGTCCTCCTGCAACGCTTGGACAAATTATGAAAAACATAATAATATAAGTTAATATATCAAAAACTGAACTTGTAGGACCTATCCATATCATAAACTTACCTATTGAGGAAGCATCCCATTTTCTAGGCTTTCTTAAATAATCCTCGTCCATATTATCCCATGGAATTGAAATACAAGAAATATCATAGATTAAATTTAATGCTAGTATTTGAATAGGTAACATTGGCAAGAATGGTAAGAATACACTTGCTATAACTACAGATAACATATTTCCAAAGTTAGAACTTGCAGTCATTTTAATGTATTTAATTATATTTCCAAAGGTTCTTCTTCCTTCAATAACCCCTTGTTCTAATACCATAAGATCCTTTTGTAAAAGTATTATATCTGCTGATTCTTTAGCAATATCAACCGCTGTATCTACTGAAATTCCTACATCTGCTTCACACATTGCTGCTGCATCATTAATTCCATCTCCCATGAAACCAACAGTATGTCCATTTTCACGAAGTATTCTAACTATTCTAGACTTTTGACTTGGACTAAGCTTTGCAAAAACATTAATTTTTTCAACTTTTTTCTTTAATTCCTCATCATCCATTTCACTTATTTGTGATCCTAAAAGAATATTTTCTACTTCTATTCCAACTTGTTTGCAAATGCATTTTGTAACCCCATCATTATCTCCTGTTAAAACTTTTACTGATACTCCATTTTCATTAAGAGCTTTAATTGCAGATAATGTAGATTCCTTTGGTGGATCTAAAAAAGCAAGATATCCCATTAAAACCATATTAGATTCATCAGCTACTGAAAAAACACCCTCTACAGAAGGATTAGTTTTTTGTGAAACTGCAATGACACGCATACCTTGACTATTTAATCTCTCAACTATTTCTAATATCTCTTTTTTTATTTCCTCTGTTAAACTTTCAACTTTTCCTCTATATTCTACCTTTGAAGAAATTTTTAGCATTTCTTCAACTGCCCCTTTAGTAATTAGTTGAGTTTTACCTTTCTTATCTTTTATTACAACGCTCATTCTTCTTCTATTAAAATCAAAAGGTATTTCATCAACCTTAGTATATTTTTCTTTTAAATAACTAAGATTTAATTTGTTAGCTTCATCTATTATTGCTAAGTCCATAAGATTTTTTAATCCTGTTTGGAAAAAGCTATTTAAAAAAGCATGTCTAAGAACTCTTTCATTTTCATTTCCTTGAACATCAAGATGATATTGTAAGACAATTTTATCCTCAGTTAATGTTCCTGTTTTATCAGTACAAAGCACATCCATAGCTCCAAAATTTTGCATTGAATTTAAACTCTTTACAACAGTTTTTTTCTTTGCCATTTTAACAGCACCCTTTGCAAGGTTTGTTGTAACTATCATAGGTAACATTTCTGGAGTCAAACCTACTGCAACTGATAATGCAAATAAAAATGATTCACCCCAATCTCCCTTAGTTAATCCATTTGCAAAAAATACAACTGGTACCATGCACATCATGAATTTAATTAATAACCAAGAAACTGAATTTACTCCTTTTTCAAAACTAGTGACAACTTTGTCATTAGTAATTGTATTTGCCATAGAACCAAAGTAAGTATAATCTCCAGTTGAAATTACAATACAAATAGCAGAGCCACTTATTACATTACTTCCCATAAAGCCTAAATTTGTACTTTCTAAAGGACTATTTATATTAGAATTTATTTCTTTACTAAACTTTTCAACTGGTTCACTTTCACCTGTTAATGAAGCTTGACTAACAAATAAATCCTTAGAAGATATTATTCTTACATCTGCTGGAATCATATCTCCTGCAGATAAATAAACTATATCTCCTGGTACAATTTGTGAAAGCTCAATTTCTTTTTTACCTCTTCTTTCAACTGTAGCTGTTGTTTTTATCATATCCTTTAATTTTTCAGCTGAATTATTAGATTTGCTTTCTTGAACAAACTTTAATATTCCACTAATAGTAACCATTGTGATTATTATTACTACTGTGCTATAGGACCTATCCTTTGGAGCTTGTAAAATAATATCTGTAAATGCTGATATTATTGCAAGAATAAAAAGTACAACTGTAAATGGATTAACAAAGGATTCAATAAGTCTTTTTAAAACTGAATCACCCTTTTCATGTGAAATTACATTTTTGCCATATTTACGAATTCTTCTTTCAACTTCTTCTTTGCTATATCCATTTAAAGTATTTTTCATTTCCTTTAATAAATTTTCTTTGATCATCTTGCTTGATTTTATTAATCTTTCATTGATTAAAACTTCACTTATAACTTTTTGTTCTGTTCTCTTTTTCATCCTTCTTACCTCCTAATTTTCTAAATAATTTTTAGGAAGTAAAGACATTGTACAGGACAAAAGTATACTTTTACCTTATTTAATTATATTAAGCTAAGTAAAAAATGGCAGTAAGAATATGAAATAAAATATTCTTAAAGCATTTTTTATAAAAAGTACTTCGCCTGTGACTTTTATGCCTCTACTACTCCCCGTATCCATTACTACCACCTCAACTTTCTTAAAATAATTTCAAATAATTTTTGATTTAAATATAAAAATCCTCACCTAAAATTAGGTAAGGATTAAATTCAAACAAAATAAAACTATAAGCAAAAAATTTGCTTAAGTATAATATCGTTCAAGTTTTAGCTTCACTGGGCAATGAAATTGCATTAGATTATGCCTTGTTTCTCGACATAGCCTGCTAACCTTCTCATAGTGTCTCCACTATTTTGCGGCAGCAATCCGTATCCCGGTGGTAACCTCACCTACCGATTAATATTCTATTGTTAATTTCATTCTATGCAATTAATTTCAAAGTGTCAACCCTACAAACTATTTTAATAAATATAATTTTCTAGTTTATTTTGAGCTTTTCATTGTTTTGTTTAAACTTTATGAAACTTCTTATTACTTTTAATAAAACTATAAGCAATAATAATATAAACTAATAAAAACATAAATGTACCTAATGCACCTATAAAGTCAAACTGTTCCATGGCATACTTCCCTAATATTATTTGATAATAAATCCATGAAAATGAAAATATTACTCCAGGAATAAGAAAAATTAAATTTAAAAATGGATTTTTCTTTTTCATAATCCACTTTACTTTACCATCTTCTCCACAAGTAGCCTTCATACAAACAGATAATAAAGCAAATATTAAAATTTGAACTGTTAGTAGCATGTAATTAATTCTATTTAAAAGATATTTTTTATCATTTATAATTAAAAGATTATAATCCTTAGAAGAATATTTAACTTTCACTTCATCTCCAACAAAGTCAACTAAGTCTTTATCAATTTTATTTAACTTTGCAGGAACATCAATCTCTTGTCCGTAAACCTTTATCCTTACAACGGGAGTATATGATTTTGACTTAAACTTTCCCGAATTAATCTTTTCATTAAAAGTTATTAACTTTCCTGTTGTTTCTACTCCTTTAAATTCAAGATAAGCTATTTTATACAAATCAGATGCAATTGTATAAATAATTAGTACAGACACTAAACTTACAACTAACTTTAAAAACCACACTTTAACCTTATTATTTTCCATTGTTATCCCCTTAATTATTTTATAAGTTTTTTTAAAATCTCAATTTCTTCCCTATTTATATATCTCCACTTTCCATATTCTATGTCTTCAAGAGTTATATTAAGAATTCTAATTCTCTCTAACTTAACTACATTAAAGCCAAAAACCTTACTCATTCTTCTTATTTGTCTATTTAACCCTTGAGTTAATATTATTGAATAGGTATTTTCATTTATTCTCTTTAGTTTACAAGGTTTTGTTACTTGTCCTAATATTTCAACACCACGCTCCATCTTTTCAATAAAATCATCATAAAAAGGTTGATCTAAGGTTACTATATATTCCTTTTCATGGTTATTTTCTGCTGCTAAAACTTCATTTGCTAAATCTCCATCATTAGTTAAAATTATTAATCCTTGAGAGTCCTTATCTAGTCTTCCTATTGGAAAAACATAATCATCTATCCCTAAGTAATCTATTATATTATCCTTAACTTCTTCTGCAGCAGTACATACAACTCCTACAGGCTTATTAAGTGCTATATAAATCTTTTCCTTTGGAACTAAGGGTTTTCCATCTAAAAGTATTTCATCACTTAATTCAACCCATTGCCCCTCAATACATGGCTTGCCATTAACAATAACCCTTCCCTCTCTAATAATTTTATTAGTTTCTTTTCTAGAGCATATCCCAAAATTGCTAAAAAGCTTGTTTATTCTCATTAGTAATTATAAACATTCCTTCCTAAAGTTAAATTCTTATTTATATTAGTTCTAAATTCATCTGCTTAATTATAACAGAATTACTGAATAACTTTCAAAACTAATATACCAGAAAAAAATATGTAAAAATTAAAGGAACTAACATAATTTATTAGTTCCTAAAATCAAGTTAGTTAACATTAATTTTAAATTAACTATTCAAAGAATTTATAATAAAATCTAACCCCAATAATTATTTTTTATTTTAAGAAAATTAACTATTCCCAATAGATATACCCCTATTATCAACAAAGATAATATTAAGGTTCCCGAAGTAAAACCTAGCCCATTATATTTTAATGTAATAAAGCCATAGTAAAAACTGAGAAATGTCCCTATAACTCCTGGCAATCCTGAAATCAAAAATATTATTTTATTCTTTGTAGGAACATTAAAGGTTAATTCTCTTCCTCTATATGTTTCTACAGACATTTGACTTAGCATAACCATTAATAAAAAAGAGCCAACAACTACTAAAGAATTAGATATCTCATATAACCAAAATAGTTTATCATCTATTATTACCTTAGATGGAGTATTTTTCAAGTAACTAACCTTAACATCTAATCCTATTATATCTAATTCTTCATTTAAGGAATTCATTGTTACAGGAACCTGTACAATTTCCTTTCCATCAAAAAATTCAATTATAGGGATATACTTATAAGAACTCCCTCGTCCACTTCTGCTACTTCTTTGAATAAAATCATATGCAACTATTTTTGCCTCTGCAATTTCTCCCTTAGCTTTAATATACAGTAACTCCATTACTGGATTTAAGGCGTTTAAAACAAAAACAACTCCAAATATAAGAAATATTATCCCACTATTTTTTCTTTCTAATTTCATAAATTTCCCCTTTTCATATTCAACTATAATTTTAATAGTACTATTTCCCTCTTACTACTATTAAAATTCTGTTATCTATAAATCCCTTAGAATTCCCTAAATAATAGTTTCTTTCTAAGATAAAATTATCCTTTTTTTCTTTAGTAAAAATATTTATTTTAACCAAATTTTAAAAATTAGTTTATATATTGCAAATAGTAGTTTATAATGTAATTATAGTATATTTAAATTTTAATAACATACTTTAGGAACGTATGGTTATACTATAAACTTTTCGGATTTTCTGTTAGCCTGTTTTTTATATTGTATTTTTAGAGTAAACAACCTTCTTTGCTTTAAAAATAACTTGGATGATTTTTATGTATAAATAAGATTAATTTTAGTCTTATTTCTTTAAACTCTCTAACTTGGTTTGCCACCAACTACAGATAATGGTAAGATTAGAAAAAAAGCTAAGATGTTTAAATATCTTAGCTTTTTTTCTTTTATTAAATTCTTACTCAAATAATTTACTAATTTCTTCTTCCGTAAGGCGTTTTAATCCCTTACCATCCATAGTTTTTCCATCCATTAAACTTTGAATAAGTTCTCTTTTATCCTCCTGCATTAATACTATTTTTTCCTCAATAGTATCCTTTGCAACTAACTTTATAACTTCAACTTTATTTTCTTGTCCAAATCTATGTGCTCTATCTGTAGCTTGGTCTTCTACGGCTGGATTCCACCAAGGATCAAAATGTATAACCACACTGGCAGAGGTTAAATTTAGTCCAACTCCCCCAGCCTTTAGAGATATTAAAAACACTTTAATATTACTATCCTCATTGAATTTTTTAACTCTCTCTACTCTATCCTTAGCAGAAGTTCCTCCATCTAAGTATAAATAAGAAATATCCTCTTTTTTAAAGTCCTCTTCTATTTTTTGTAGTACTGAAGTAAATTGAGAAAATAGTAAAATCTTCTTTCCTGATTCACTAGCATCTTTTACAATTTCTTTTACCACAGTAAGCTTACTACTTTCTCCAGTATAATCTGGTACAACTAGTGAAGGATCTAAACAAATTTCTCTTAATTTTGTCAAATAGGCAAATAGATTAATTTTATCTCTTCCACTCTTTTCAGAACTTTTATTTTCATTTAATTGATTCTTTATTGCCTTTACATAGAAACTATATAACTGTTTTTGTTTTCCTTTCATTTCTACTAAGTATTTTTTCTCAAGTTTTTCTGGAAGTTCACTTAAAACATCTTCCTTAAGTCTTCTTAAAATAAAAGGAGTTATTAAAGATTTTAATTCACTTAAATTGCTTTCATCTAAAATAAATCTTTCTCTAAATCTCTCCTTAGTAAATAAATATCCAGGCATAACAAAATCAAATATTGACCAAAGCTCCATTAAATTATTCTCTATAGGAGTTCCTGTTAAGGCAATATTGCATCTTGATTTAATATTTTTAACAGATAAAGTTGCTTGTGCTGATGGATTCTTTATGTTCTGAGCCTCATCTATTATGCAATAATCAAAACTTAAGTTTTCATAAGCTTTTTCATCATTCTTTAAGGTTCCATAGGTAGTTAATAAAACATCATATTTTTCATAGGATTTTTCTTTTAAATTCTCCTCTTCTATCTTAATACCAAGTCCTCTTTTAAAATCTCTTAAAACCTTATCCCTCTTAGATTTACTACCGTGAACTAATCCAACCCTTATACTTGGAGCAAACTTTTCAAACTCATCCATCCAGTTATATATAACAGAGGTTGGAACAACTACTATGCTTTTGCTTTTTTTCTGAGATAATAAAAAAGCTATTATTTGAAGGGTTTTACCAAGTCCCATATCATCTGCTAAAACTCCACCAAAACCTAAATCAGTAATTTCATTAATCCATTTAAACCCCTCTTTTTGATAAGGTCTAAGCTCTGCATTTAAAGCCTTTGGAAGAAGCTTTCTCTTAAATTCTTTATTTAGAAGCTTTCCTACTATTTCTTGAAGAACATTTCCCCCTTTTATAAAAGAGAGATTTCTATCCTTTAATTTTTCTTGGATATATAAAACCTTACTCTTATCTATATAGACTTCATTATCTTTTATATTTTCTAATCCTAAATCCTCTAAAAGATTTAAAAAGTTTACTATACCAGGGTCTTCTAAATCTAAATAAACCTTCTTAGTTCTATAAAAGCGGTCTCCCCTTTTCATAGCCTCTACGCTTTCCCTAAGTTCTCTTAATTCAAAATCTCCAAAGTCAAACTTAAGCTTATAGAAATTACTAAGCTCTTTAAGTTCTGATGAAATAAGGGATGAATCTAAAACCTTAAACTCCTTAAGTTCTTCTGATAATAAAACTTCTCCAAGTTCTCTAAGCCTTTTAATTCCCTTAGAGAAAAGCTCATACATTTCCTCTTTATTTCCTATAAAACAAAAATCTTCTTCTCTCTTTATGAACTTAAATCTTTCAAGTTGAAATTCTATATACTTCTCACTTTTTAAATCTCTTAAAAAGCTATTATCTTTTTCATCTCTTATTAAATCAATTATGTATCCACAATAATCAATCTTTACATTACAATAAATTTTTCCCTCAGTTTTATATAAATTAAAGGTTGTTTTCATAAGCTTTTCTTTGAAAACTCTAACATTTTCATCTAGAACTATATTCTTGCTTATGTTTTTAAGTTCTTCTAATAGACTTCTTAAATTCTCTAAGCTCTTCTTATATGTGATTGTATTATTTTTTAGAAACAACTTATGAATTGGAATGTAGTATTCTAACTGTCTCTTCCTTGGAAGATATAAATTTCTATCAAAAAACATCACATCTCCTAAGTTATTTAAAAGAACAGGGAATTTCTTATGGTGACTTAATACAAATCCCTCTTTGCCTTCCTTTAAAGTCAGGGCTACTGGAACATTTTCCTTTTTCACCTTAACCTCATAATTAATTGAGTTAAAATTAAAATTTATTTTTTTCTTTTCATCTATTAATTTTAGAAAATCCTTTAGATTATTTTGTTTAAGCCTTAAATATCTTCCACTTATCATATCCTTATGGCTTGCTACAAATTGAAGAACTCTTTTATCTTCATCTAAAAATTCATCTTTTAATGGATTATAAGTAAATCCATCATTAAATTTTAAAGGCTTTTTTAAGCTATTTTTATATAAGAAATCTTTTAAATCCAGTATTAAATTTAAATTTCCTACACCAATTCTAAACTCACAGTTAAATAAAGTAATTCCCTCTTTTACCATGTGCTTAATATTTATATCTAAAGATAAAAATCGCTTTTCTTTTCCTTTATGCTCCTCATTTTTCTCTTTAACTAATTTAGGCTTATTATTACTTTTTAATTTATTCTTTTGCATCTTCTTCTTTGCTAAGGAATAAAAAACATCATTAGTTGCTGAAATGTGTTTACACACATAATTTTTTATATGTTTACTATTCTCTTTAAAGGTTTCACAACTACAATTAGTACCCATAATATCACTATTTTTCATATTTATTTTTATGTGTGTATTATAATCCCAGTTTTTATCATCATTTAATACACTTCCATAAATATGATAAATTCCATCTATGCTCTTACCCTTAACATCTTTAACATATGCTTCCTGAATTAACTTTTTACCTTGTTCTCTAGTAAAACTGGAAGTTCGCCTTACTAAGTTCTTCATAAAAATATCTAAGTTCAAAGGCATATCCCTCCTTATTTTCAATAAAATTATTCTAAACTACTTATACCTACTATTACTCTACTTTTAAATCTATATTATAAAATAATTCAACTAAAAAGTTAATTACTATTTTACCTAAACCTTATTATAAAAAATTTAAAGATAGAGATAAATACATAAAATTACCCCTATCTTCTTAAACTTTTTAATACATTAAACTTATATTTAATTATACTGTTAAAATATATTTTAATTTATACTCTTTGGAAAACCATTAAACATTTCAAAGGTTTTTCTACTTCGTTCTATAATAGGTTTAAATTCATCTTTATATTGAACTGGAAACTTATAAGAAAATCCTTTTAATCTATCTCCATCTAAAACTTTTAAACTATATATAATCTCACCATTTTTTTTAGTATATGAGTAAAACCAATCATCACCACACATAGATTCTAATACCTCTCCATAGCTAGTTTCTTTTTTATAAAGAAACTTACTGTCATCATCATTATAATTTTTAAGGTTAATTAAAGAAAACTCTATTAGTCCATCCTTACTTTTAAAAGAAAGTGCTGATTTATCATCTAATTGATAGTTTTCATCTAAAACAACTATATTAGGATATTCAACCATTACCCCTTTTATTATTACCGTTTCAAAGTAATAACCACTATCTAAACCACCTAGACTAATTGGTTCTTCTCCAACTAAATAACCATAAGTATTTTCAATCTCTCTAGTATCATCATAATCATTGACAGCTACCTCTAATTTAACTCCACCATTTTCATAATTACCTTTAGTAAAAATTCTTAAGCTCTTATTTTTTTCTCCAAATTTTATGTAACCATCTTCAATATAAGCACCATATCCATCTCTAATAACAGAGTCCTTTAAATGATTTTCTCTATTAAATCTATTAGTCTCTGAATATGAATTATCTTCTTCCACATTTGAACGATTATCTATTAAGTCTTGCTCAATATTATGGCTAAATACTTTATTAGATTTATCTAATAAACTTTCAAAATTTCTTTCTAAAATAAATTTTTCTAAACTAGCAAAATTATATATTTCTAATTCATTTAATTTATCTTCTGAATAGTTCATTAGTTTATTATCTTTGCCAATAATTGTATTAACTGCACTACTAATCAATATAGTTATGCTTAATATAATATCGATTATTCTCAAATAAGTTCCCCCTTAATAATATATATTTCTTTCCAAATAGTCTTTTATTAAGTTAATTGTACCATATGATTACAAATAAATGATTATTTTCATAATTAATGAATACTAAAAAAGGATTTTGTAATACTAAAATTATATTAAAATTTGGAAAGGTAGTGATTTATTTATTATGAATCCATTTTTAGAAAAAAGCTCAAAAATCCAAGACTATTTTACAGACTGGAGAAATATTTACGCAAAACCTTATAATAAAAACGAAGTTGATCCTTATACAAAAACTAGAATAATTTTAATGAATGGAGCTGAATTTGAAGCAAACTGGTTTTCTCATCAATTCTCTAGAAATTGTAATAACAATGAACTTAGAAGAGAACTTGCCCTTGCTAGAAGATTAGATAAACAGCAACAAATGCTAATTAGTTCACTAAGACCTGCTAATGAAAGTATTTTAGAGACTACTATAAGTTATGAACAACTAGCTGTAGATTTAACTGCTAGACTTGCAAAGCGTGAACCTAATGAACATGTTAAAAAAGCTTTAGATTTTGCATTACTTGAAGATTTTGACCATTTATATAGATATTCAGATTTATTATTTATGGAAGAAGGAACAAAAGCAGAAAATCTAGTTGGACATTATACAGAAATAATGCCAGGTAGACCAACCATATCTGAACATAGATGCCCCGCTGACAACATAAGAAACTTTGTTGATTTTAAAACAGCAGATCTTATTACTAAACTAGATATATCAATAATAACTGCGGCAGAACAACAAACTATGAATTATTACATGAATATAGCAGGTTTCTATACTAGTGATATTGGAAGAAATCTTTATCAAGAAATAGGCTTAATAGAAGAACAACACGTTTCTCACTATGGAAGTCTTTTAGATCCTAATTGTACATGGCTTGAAAATCTACTTATGCATAAATACACTGAAGCATATTTATATTATTCTTGCTATAACTCTGAAGTTGATCCATATATTAAAGGACTATGGGAACAATGCTTCGTTCAGGAAGTTGCTCAATTACATAAAGCTTGTGATCTTCTTAAAAAATATGAAAATAAAGAATGGCAAGAAGTTATTCCAAATGGTGAATTCCCAGAACTTCTAACACTTGGAGAAAATATATCTTATGTTAGAGATATATTAGATAATACTGTTAATAATACAACTATAAAAGATGATTATGTTGATGTAAGTAAATTAGGTCCTGATTCATCGTTCCATGAATTCCAAAATAAAGTTAATAAAAATGTTGAAGATGTTCCAAGTCATAAGGTCATAGTTGATTTTATTTCAAAAAATAATGAAGATTATAGATTTGAAACAAAAGAAAATCCAATTGTTGCTTTAAGAGATAGAAAATCTGATAATACTTCTATAGGAAGAACATCTTTAAGTTAGTATGAACTTATAAAAAATTAAAAGTGGATTCCTTAAGAATCCACTTTTTTAATATCATAATATAAAATTATAATTTTTAACTAAATTAATGAGAATAAATCATTTAAAGCCTCACTCATAGTTGGATGAGTAAATATATTATCTCTTAAGAAAGTGTAATCCTCATCAGCTTTCATGGCTAAGGTAACTATATTTATTATTTCAGCTGATTCTGCACATAAAAGTGTGCAACCTAATATCTTATTTGTCTTTACATCTACTATAGCTTTCATAATTCCTTCAGTTTCTCCAATAACCTTTGCCCTTGGAATAGTATTAACATCTAATTTAGCAGTTTTTATTTCAAAGCCCTTTTCTAAAGCTTCTTTTTCACTTAATCCAACTCTAGATAAGTTTGGTTCAATAAATACTGAATATGGAATAAATTTTCTATCATCAGTACTTCTCTTTCCTTCTCCAAATAAATTGTCTTTTATAATTCTAAAATCATCTAAAGATATATATGTAAATTGAGGACCACCATTAACATCTCCAATAGCCCAGATATTAGGGACATTTGTTTTTAGTTTATTATTAACTTCTACAGCTCCCCTCTCTGTTACTTTAACACCTGCAGCCTCTAAATTTAATTCTTCAGTATTTGGTTTTCTACCTATAGCTATTAAAACTGCATCTCCTTTAATTTTATTTAACTTACCTAAGCTATTTTCATAAGAAACTTCAACTTCTCCATGTATTTCTTCAAAAGATTTAACTTTTGATCCTAATAAGAATTCAATTCCTTTTTTCTCTAGAATCTCTTTTATACTTTTAGAAATATCCTCATCTTCTCTACCAGCAATTCTATCAAAGGCCTCTATTACTGTTACTTTTGAGCCAAAACTTGCATAAATTGATGCAAATTCTAATCCAATATATCCACCACCTACTATAACTAAATGTTTTGGTAATTCTTTTAATTCCATTATGGTAGTACTGTTATATATTTTACTGCTACTTTTTATTCCTTGTATATTAGGAATTATAGTAGTAGCCCCTGTATTTATAAAGATTTTTTCTCCCTCTAAAATTATATTTTCTTTTTCACCATTAATAAGTATTTCTGTATTTGATATAAATGAAGCTGTTCCGTTAAATACATCTACATTTTCATTATTATTTAGCATATTATAATTTTTATATCTTAAAGCTTCTATTAAAGCATTTTTTTCTTCTATAGATTTTCTATACTCTCTTGCTTTTTCTTCAAAGGTATTTAACCCTTTATATAAGGACACTTTTGCTTTATGTACTAAAGTTTTTGTAGGAATACATCCAACATTTATACATGTTCCACCATACATCTTATCTGATTTTTCTATTATAGCAACCTTTTTACCTAGTTTTCCTAAGTAACCAGCAAGTGTTTTCCCACCTTTTCCAAATCCTATTATAATATATTCATATTTATTCATTCTTCTCACTCCAAACTTTTAATATTAATTTTTATATAAATTCATCCTAAAATCTCTTTATAAAATACATTATTCTCTCTTAAGTTAATTTAATTTTAGCAACTTGTATTAGTTTAAACAATTAGGCACTTTTTAGTTACCACATATTAAATAAATATAAAAAATAAGGATAGTTTATCTATCCTTATTAAAATTACTTTATAAATATAAATCTTAAAGTTATATTAAAGGTTCAACATGAACAGTAACACCTTTAATAAATTTCATTTTTTTTAATATTAGATTCTCTAAATCACTAGCAATCCTATGTCCCTCAAAAACTGAAATATCTTTATCAACACATATTACTAAATCTACATAAGCCATAGCCCCATACTTTCTTGTTCTAATATCTCTTAAAGACTTAATTCCTTCAATTTCATCTACTATAGTTTTTATTTCCTTTTCCTTCTCCTCATCAATAGAAATATCCATAAGCTCATTTGCTGAACCTATTAAAATTTCAATTCCTACCTTTGCTATAAAAAGAGCAACAACTATTGATGCTATGGAATCTAGTGATTTAAACCCTAAAATAGCTCCACCTATTCCTATAAAAGCTGCAACTGAGGATAAAGCATCTGACCTATGGTGCCATGCATCAGCCCTAAGTGCCGGTGAATTTGTTTTCTTAGCTACCTTAATAGTAATTCTATACTGATATTCCTTTATAATAATAGATATAACTGATACAACTAAAGGAAAGGCAGTTGGAATTTGAACTTCATTTAAATGAAAAAGTGAATAAACACCATTATACCCAATCTTTATAGATAAAATTACTAGTAGGATAGCTAATAAAAAAGATACTAAAGTTTCAGCTTTTTCATGTCCATAATTATGTCCCTTATCCTTTGGTATGCTTGCTATTTTATTTCCAATTAATACTCCTACAGAGCTTATAATGTCTGATGCTGAATGTGCACCATCTGCTATCATAGCATTAGACTTTCCTATTATACCTGCTAATATTTTGATTATAGCTAAAACTATATTCCATAATATAGATATAATTGTTACTTTATTTGCTTCACAATATCTTGACTCCATATTTATCCCCCTAATATTATCAATTAATATATTAAAACTTAAATAAAATATATAAAATCAAGGCATATATATAATTTATATTATCAATTGATAATTAATTATTATAAAAATACTTTAGTTATATAATATGTAATTTTATTTTTATATGTTCCTAAAAGAAAAAGCTACACATTTATGTGTAGCTTTTTAATATACTTAGTATCTTTTTCTTTTATACTTTGTTACAAAAACTAGGGAAATTAATAGTGTTAAAAGAACCACTCCAAATATTACATAATATGTTTTATTAAAGGTTTCTCTAACTTCTCCTCTTTCTCCTTGTTTAGGAATATTATTAAACATATTTATATTTTCTTCACTTATTCCTAAATCATTTAATTGTTTCTTTTCCTCTTCGCTTAAGCTTGAATAATCCCTGTTATTCAATATCTTCATAGCCTCTTGTATATTTTCTTGTGTAGGCATGTTTCCCATATTAGGTATTTTATTATCCATATTACCATTAGGATTATTAATATTATTAGGAGCTTCTCCCATGTTTCCTCCATTAAAAGGTCTTCCACCTTCTGGAATAGCTTGTCCATTATTATTTTCTTCATTATTATTCGCTAAATTTTCTTCATTCATCTTATCATTAGGCATTTTTCCACCCATATTTTGTTCACCTAAGGCTTTTAAATTTAATGAAGTTTCAATGTTTCCATATTCCGTTGATGTTTGCTCTCCATTTAACTGAGCTTCTACACTCTTTGTTCTATCCTCTCCAAAAACTAATAACTCTTTAATGGCATTTTTGTATTCATCATAAGTATAGAATGCTGTAGGATCAACCTTTACGTAATCTCCTATTAACTTATCATTATTGGTAACTGTAGTATTGAAAATACCACTTTTAAAATATTCATTTACTATCTTTTCTAAATACTCATGATACTTCTCTTTATATTCATCATTTTCTAAAAGTTTTCCTATAAGAGGGAAATTTTCTAAATTACCTGTAACAGGAGAATCAATAGGGAAATTTACAGCTCTGCTTCCACTATTTGTGGCAAATCCTCCAAAGGATAAATTTAAGTCCCATGGAAGTATCTCACAAACTCCATTATTTTCGTAAAGATAATAATTATGATACATTCCACCTGAATAACTATCTAGGTTAACTAAGAAAGTGTTTACTGCAAAGTACTTAAGAACTTCATCAACATTTAAATATTTCTCTATATCCCTACCATTTTCTAAACTTTTCATCATTTCAATTACATTTTCAAAATCTTCATCCGTTGTACTCTTAAATACTGCACTATCTCTTAAAGTAGAATAACTGCTAATATTATCATCTATATATTTAAAATCAGCACCTTCATTATTTGTTCCTCCCATCATAGGAGACATTTGTCCCATTCCTGCATTTTCTTTATTCATATTGCCAGCCATATTTTGATTTTCATTAGGAATATTCATAGGTTTATTACCCTCTTTATTATTTCCTTCATTGTTAGGCATATTAGGTGGATTCATCATTCCCCCTTCTTTTCCTTGATTATTTTTCATATCAGGCATGGCGTCTTTATTTCCTTCATCTTTTTTAGCCCCTACTCCCATAGTTTCAGGTTTATATAAATTACCTTCTAATTCACCATAATTTTTTTCAACAAATCTCTCCTCAATTACTTCTAATGCTAAATATAATCCCCACTGTTCTCCATTAATCTTTATGTTTGAATAAGAATACTCTGGAGTAGGAATCCCAAGAAAATTATATATGTCATAAGATATTGCTTCCTTCATATAAGTGGCATCAGATATATTATTATTTAAAGCTAGTTTTCTTATTCCATGATAGGTCTGTCCGTCAACATATTGTCCAAAATCTATTTTTAAACTATATCTATCTGTTGTATCATCATTTGCAACAGAGGATAAACTTGAATTTCCTTTAGGTCTAACCCCAACATTATAAAAAGTTTCTCCATTTATAGTTATATCTGCACTTCTATATTCCTCATCTGTAGCATTTTCAATTAACCATTCCCAATCACTTTCTTTTATCTTTATATCTATATCAGTTACAATATTTTTATTTAAAACCGTATCAATAG
Source organism: Clostridium sp. 16K-1-R1 (assembly GCF_023921145.1). NCBI lineage: Bacteria > Bacillati > Bacillota > Clostridia > Eubacteriales > Clostridiaceae > Clostridium > Clostridium sp. 16K-1-R1. The sequence continues at coordinate 1,327,447 of NZ_CP046515.1, read as the reverse complement.
TAGAAGATTGTCCACTAGTACTAAGTGCTTCTGTAGAATTAAATGACTTTAAAGCAAATACGGATACAAAAACAAATATGACAGCTAAGGAAATACTTATTAAAGAAATATATTTACTTGCCTTTTCATTTATCACTTAAACTCACCCTCCTTACAAAAATTCAATTTATTTAAAATAGGAGAGAATAAATTTACCCTCTCCTACTTGTATTTATCTATATAAACTAAAGCTTAAGCCATGTAATCTCCGTTATAGCTAACTAAAACAGCATTTGAAACTCCCTCTATTTTTGATACTTCATTAACAAAGGATGTAGTTATATTCTTTAACTTAACTTCTATTGTCATTTCAATTCCATTTGAAGGAGAAATAGTTTTTGATTTAACACAATATTTGTTTACATTTTTAGATAGTATGTTAAGTACACTATTTTCACTAATATCATTTTTACAATTAACCACTAATATATATGGATTATCTGTTGTTTTCTTATTAGCAAATAGAACCATTACTATTCCTATAAAAACGGCACCTAAAATAGCTAAAGGAATAAGGCCAGCACCTAAAACTATACCTTCACTTATTGACCAAAATAAGAATGCAATATCCATAGGTTCTTTTATAGCACTTCTAAAACGAACTATAGAAAGTGCACCAACCATACCAAGTGAAAGAACTACGTTAGAAGTAACTCCAAGTATAATTAATGTAGTTATTAAAGTAAGTGCCAGTAAAGACATTGCAAAAGTTGATGAATACATAACTCCCTTAAATGTTTTTTTGTAAACCTGCATTATAAATAATCCTACTGCAAAAGAAAGGATCATTGCTATAAACATGTCTAAAAATGAAATAGATGTCATTTTATCAACAAAACTTGATTTAAATATGTCACTAAAATTAACTGCTTGATTGCTCATTTATTTATCCTCCTAATTTAATCCTATATTTTAAACTAATGTATTTTTGCATGTTTTTCTGATTTATCTTAATTTAAACAAACCTTATAAAAAGCTTATCCATATATTCTTGAAGCTGCATACTTAGAAATAGCTGATGCTCTACGCTCATTAGTTTGAATAATATCTTGTATTAATTCTGGTAAAAACTCATCATACTTTACTTCTAACACAACTATATTATTATCTATGGCTTCTATTGTAGGTACTTCACTATCAAATATATTAGTGCTGTATATTCCTGTTCTTATTTTTTTATCAAAGGTTATACGCACATTTCCTAATCTGTATATATAAGCTTCTCTTACATAATCAACTATGCTCTTAGGCTTTAATAAATCCCCCTTAATTTTTGAATAAAATTCAATAAATAAAGGTTTATTACTATATCTTAAAAATTCTATATCTCCCTTAAGAATTTTTTCACATTCCTCTTTACTTATTAACTCACTATCCTTTGAGCATAATCCATTTATCTTAGATTTCTTTTCTAGTTTAATAAAAGAGTGATTATCATTATAAAATCTTATACGAAATTTTTCTCTATAATTTACTCCATTAATCTTTTCCATAAGAACCTTGTCATTTAAATTATCAAAGTAAAGACTTCGTATTTTATATTCATTATTTTCACTAGCATTTGCATCAATTTTCATAATATGCATTAATCTATTTTTAATTGCTCTATAATCTGAGTAATTTATATAATGCTTAATCTCATGTCTAAACTTTTTCTCCTTCACTAAATTCACCTCCAATCTCTCATCAAAATCTATTTTAAATAGCTAACCTTAATAGTTCCTTAACGCTTATAAAAAATTTTTCTAAAAGCAAAAAAACTTATAAATATAATCAGAAAAGAGCTAATCTAAATAATTGATCAAAAACTAACTTAGCTATCATCTTCATAATATTTATAAGTTTTTATTTTCTTAGTTTTAATAAAACTACTATTTTTAAATTTAATTTACCTAATTATTTTGTTAAGTATTAATTTAATATTTTAGGTATTGTAATTTCAAATTTTGTTCCTATACCATATTTTGAATATAACTTTATATCTGTTCCTAAGGTCTTGCCAATAGATTTTAATAAACTTAATCCAATTCCACTACCCTTAATATTCTTTCCTCTAACATCTGCGCTTCTAAAAAATCTATCAAAAATACGTCCTATATCCTCTTCTTTAATTCCTATACCATTATCACAAACTATTATCTTTATATTTTTATTTACTTCCTCAAAAGATAGGCTTATCTTACCACCCTCTTCTGTATATTTAAATGCATTTTCAAGAAGTATTATAAGCATTCTTTTTACCTTACTATAATCCCACTTTACTATTACAGGAGTAAGAGGTCTATTTACAATAAAATTCTTTTCCTGTACTTCTGCTAAATCAACATAAAACTCACTTAAATCTTCTATAAATTCCTCTAGCTCAAAGGATAATATATTTACGCTATTATCTATATCTTCCTTTGATAATAATAATAAGTCACTATTTAGCTTTTCAAGATCTCTAACTTCACTCATCATTTTAGAAATATGTTCAAAATGATCTTCTATTTTATCGTCCCAAGAATTTGCTAAAAGCTCTAATTTGCCTTTTATAACAGCTAAAGGTGTTTTCATCTCATGGGATGCATCTTGAACGAAAAATACTTGTTTATCATAAGCTTTCTTTATAGGCTTTATTACCTTTGAAGAAAGAATATATGATAAAACTAATGCAATTCCTATTAATATTACTAAAGCCATTATTATGGTTTTTATTAATTGGTTTATTGATTGAACTTCAGAATCAATATTCATAAGTAATTGTACTCTTATATCTCTACTTGATATGGTAACTCCTCTAAACTTATAACCTTTAAAGGTTATTTGTTCTACCTTACTCTTAGATTCTTCTCCTAAATCTGGTAAATTATCTTCATCAAAATAAGGATTAGGATTCATTGATAAAACCCTATCTCCTCTATATAAAATAGATATAATATTAGGAGGAGTAGGAGGTAAAATATTTTTACCAATTTCAAAAAATTGTCTATCCTGCGGATTAGGAATTAATACTTTTTGAACCTTTTCTTTCTCTTGGATTAAGCTATTATCAACATTTACAAATACTCTAGATGTATATAATGTTGTGGTTATAATTGCAAATATTAAAAGGCAGAAAAAAACTATTCCTGCACTAATTAAAGTTACACTTCTCTTTGTTTTAAAGAATATATCTTTTCTCTTCATTTTCTAATCCTCTATGCTCTCATCTATTAAATATCCCATTCCTCTTTTAGTAACTATATATTTATCATATCCAAAGGGACTTAATTGTTTTCTGAGTCTACTCATATAAACTTCTATAATTTCTGTAGATGCATCACTATTATATCCACATATATTATCAAAAAGTTGCTCTTTAAAAAGTACAACTCCCTTATTTATTACTAAATATTCTAATAGATTAAATAATTTCTCATTTAATTCTAATTCTTTATGATTTATAAAAACCTTCTTTGTCTTCATATTTATTTCCATACTCTTAAACTGAAGTATGTTTGAATCTTTTATCTTTCCTAAGCTTTTAAGTATAACATTTACCCTTGCTTTTAATTCTTCCATAAAAAAAGGTTTAGTTAAATAATCATTAGCTCCTAAATTAAAGGCTCTAAGCTTATCGCCAAGCTCTTCTTTTGCAGTTAGAACTATAACCCCTGTATTTAGCCTCTTCTTTGAAATAAAGTTTAATACCTCCATACCTCCAGCGCCTGGCAGCATCAAATCTAATATGACTATATCAAAATAATATGTATTTAAATATTCTATAGCATCTAATCCATCATAAACGCATTCTATCTCCACATCATTTTTAAAATACTCAACTATATTTTCACTAATCTCTATATTATCTTCAACAAGTAGTACTTTTATCATAATATTCTCCTTATTTTACATTTTTAAAATTTAATTTTTATGTAAATACATTAAATATTTTAGCATTCCAATTATTTTAATACCACTTCCTTTACACAAGCTTAACGATTTTAAATTAATTAAAATCCTGTTAGTTTAGTTTTCACCTTAAAATTTAAAATTAATAAAAAAAATGCATAACTAATAGTTACACACTTTTTTAACCCATATATTTTATATACATATATTATCTTATCTCTAATTTAAAACATTACTTAAAACCAATATATTATTTAAATTTTAATCATCATATAAAACTTCTTCTAAAAATTCTACTAAATATACTGCTCCCTTTTCTTTAGTAAATTCTATTATTCTTTCCTTTTGAGTAGAGTCTAAATTATAATGATTTTTTAAGTGAAGTAAATTTTTCTTAGCTGAACTATTATATAAATATTTTAGATCAATATTATCTCTATGCATCTTTTTAATCATTAGCTCACTATTTATTTCTTTTATTATTGCCTCTATAACACATTCTAAAGAGCAATATGGTTCATCTACTATGAAGTATCCTCCATCATTTACACTAAAACCTTTTTCACAATTAAAACAAAAAGCATCTGCACTTTGATTTTTTTCTTCAACTTGCTTTAATTCATCATTACTTTCCTTATAATTGCATCTTAACTTTAACTCCATCTCTACTGCTACTCAAAATATGGTCAAACATATCCATATTGAGAATTTTCCTTCTTCATAGAACCTCGCCTTGCATTAAGCTACTACGATTTGGTATGGCTCTCCAAAGGCTTAAATTCCGAAGTTAGCCCTCCGTACATATATAAGTGCTTTTGATTTTAAGCTATCTTATATTCTTCAGCATTTTTAAGATTAATACTTGCGTTTAAATCTCTATCAATAGTAAATCCACAATCACATATATAAATTCTGTCTGATAGTTTTAAATCTTTCTTAATCTTTCCACAATTACTACAAGTCTTTGATGATGGATAAAATCTATCAACTATTCTAAGTTCTATATTATTTTGTTTGCATTTAGACATTAGTTTAGTTTTAAATTCAAAAAACTTCTGACTTACAATAGCTTTAGATAAATGCCTATTTTTCATCATTCCTTTAACATTTAAATATTCAATAGTTACATAGCTTGGTTTTTGATTAACTATTGAAAATACTGTTTTATTTATATAATCAGTTCTTATATTTGTTAATCTCTGATGAAGTTTTTGTACTTTGACTATTTGTTTTTGAATATTTTGACCAGTAGCTCTCCCTTCTTTTATATTTTTATTTCTTATTTTTAAGCTTTCATATTTCCTTGAAAGTTTTCTTTGCTCTCTTTTTAGTTTCTTTTCGATTTTCTTAACTGTTGAAGTTTTATTTATGTTTTTAAACTTACTTCCATCACTACATACAGCAAATTCTTTTACTCCTAAATCTATACCTAAACCTTCATTAGTAGATTTATATACTTTTTTATCATCTTCTTCAACAAGTATAGATACATAATATCTATCTGCTTTTTGACTAACTGTACCACTTTTAACTACTGAATTTATAGGAATATATCCAAACTCTTTTAATCTTACCCATCCAAGTGTTGGTATTTTTACTCTATGTCTTTCTAAAGTCCAATCGGTCTTATTATTCTTAGGAAAATAAGCTTTTACATCTTGGTTTTTCTTTTTCTTAAATTTTGGAAAACCTTTAGCTTTTTTAAAGAAATCTCTAAAAGCTTTATCTCCATTCATAATAGCTTGTTTAGTAGCTTTTGAAGATACTTCTTTAATCCATTTTACCTCTTGATTATTAGGGATATATTCATTATTTAACCATTTTGAAAAATCCATCCCACTAATAAACTTTCCTTTTCTTTCGTAAATTTCTTTATTACGAGCAATATAAAAATTATACACAAATCTTGATACGCCAATAGTTCGGTGTATTTTAGACTTTTGTTCATCAGTAGGATTAATCTCCATCTTATATGCTCTTTTCAACTTCTTCATCCTCTCTAATCTTTTATTAAAGCCTCAATAACTTCATCTAATATTATTCCTTTATCATTATAATATTATCTAAGAAATTCAATTTAATTTTTTAAATCACCTTTTAGGTCAGAAGTTAAAACTCGTGTATAAATAATAATTCCGCAAACTCTTTTGGTATATAGTGTTTACTAATATAATGACATACTTTTGTGATTATATTATACAATATTAGAATATATTTGATTGCATTTTTAGTAACTAAAGAGCATCTCCTCCTTTAAGTCTTACCTAAAGATAAAATTTAAGCAACTATTATTTATATATGCATATAAATGATTAAATATGTTAAGTTAAGTAAAAAGTTAATTTTATTTTTAAAATAAAGGATTTTTTAAATTGAATATTAAAATTATTATCTTAATTTATTATTGTTTTCTTTAATGCATTTAAATTCTTTTCAAGGTTATAAACCCTGTCTACACACTTAATTAAACAATAATTCTTATAATTATCCTCATGGTCTATTAATTGAATGTTTTTACAAAAGCTTCCTATGTAATTAGGATTATAAAAAAATTCTTCCTTAAAACTCCTTAATTTTTCTTCAATCAAACTTATACCCTCATTTATGTACTCATAATCTAAGGCTCCTTTATTTGAATTACTCAAAACAACTGCATAGTTTATAATTGAAGTTGTAAATTCACTATTTGAAAGCATAAACTTTTTAATTTCTTTATCTTCTTTTTCATCACTAGGATTTGTATGCATTTGTATTCTCCCACTAATTAAATATGAAGAATAAATAATTCTTCTTAATTCCATTTCATCAAAATCTTTTTCTAGTGCTTCTCTTACTTTAGTGATCATAACCTTATCTAAATCAATTAACCTTTTCACCATATTTATAAGTTCAACATGATTTTTATTAGGAAGAATAAATTTATTAGCAAATAATACTACTATAGCAGCGATTCCTGTATATAATAGTCTTAATATAACCGCTTCCCCATCACTCATAGATATGGTAGTTATGGCCAAAGCATAACAAGTTACATATATACTCATTGTTGCATAATCTTTAAAAGCATACATAAAAAATGTTGTAACTAAAATTATAACAAAATGCATCTCTTGTCCTTTAAAAACAGAAAATAGTAAAAATGCTACTATAACTCCTAAAATAGTTCCTCTAAATCTAGCGTAAACCCTTGCTTTACTATCTTCATAAAAAGGAAGAGCTAAAATAAAGACTGTCATTGGTAACCAATATCCCTTTGGTAAGGAAAATCTTCTAATTACGAAAAAAGCTAAAGTTACTATAACTGACATTCTTATGGCAAATCTAAGTTTAAATTCATTAAGTTTAAAGTTATATTTACTATAAACTTGAAAATAATCCTTATTATTTTTAAAGTTTAAAAACTTCCTTAAGTTAAATCTATGATAATTTAAATGTTCTATAGATTCTGATAAATATCTTAAAACTAAACTTGTGTAAAAAGTGAGATTTTTATTGTGAAATTTAAATTCTTTTTTAAATCCCTCTAACTTTTCATCACATAATTTATAATCATTAAAATTATTTTCAAGATATTTAAATAACTTATAAAACCTTTTAAATTCCTTTTTATTTTCCTCAATTATTTCCTTTGAACTTTTTAAGTCATGTATAATATTATTTATATGTTGAAAAGCAATCATAATTTGATAGTACTTTCTTCTTCCACCTGAGTACACAAATCTATTAAGCTCCCTACAAATATCAAAAAGCTCTATCTGTTCGCTTTTAACTTTATCTATATCATCATAATAAAGATTTTTAAATTGAGAATGAATATTTTCAAATCCACTTTTTATTAGTTCTTGAATTTTATTATCTTCTCCCTTAGGTGATACAATCATTAAAGCTAAATAAACTATTATGTATGATACAAAAATTCCTAAAAGCCTATTAGAAATTTGATCAAATTTTACTGGAAACATTTGAAGAAGAACGAAGGCCATTAAGTAAGGGAAATAACTATCCGGATTATACTCATCTGTAAGTAAATAAACCAATATTATTATTCCAAAAAAGTTTATTAATACTTCTAAAAGTCCTCCCATACTTGCAACAGAGGCTAATACCCCTATGGCTAATTGTATAAATAAGGGCTTAAAAATATTATTTTCAATTATTAGATATGTCCTCATTCTTATAAATGTTAAAGTCATATAAGTTGCAATAATTATATTACTTAATCCAAAAAACTTTAAATTTACTAAAAGTAAAACCATAGATAAAATAGTTGGTGGTAATGCCTTTTTTAAAGTTTTTCTTATACTATTTACTTCCAAGGCTTTCTCCTTCTTTCAAACTCTTATTTGCTTATTTTAAATATACTTCTATAAAAATTGTACCACATTTAGTTACAATTTGTTCATATTTTATTTCCTATTCAAATTATATTTCATAAGTAAATTTTAAAGATTGAAAATTAAATAAAAAAAATAAGAAGTTTTAATATTCCTACCTAATATAAATATTAAAACTCCTCTTTTAAACTTTAATTTAAAACTGTATTTTAAGTAAATTTTGATTTTTTATATTTTTTATTCTAATGTCTTTTTACCGAAATCCTCTAAAAGCCTTATTATAGGACATAGACTTCTCCCTAAGTCAGTTAAAGAATATTCAACATGGGGAGGCACCTCATTAAATTGAGTTCTTATAACAAGTTTGTTATCTATAAGATCCTTTAAAACTCTTGTTAGCATAAGACTAGATATTCCATCCACGTTTTTCTGTAGCTGATTAAACCTTATACTGTCATAACTAGAAACTTCCCATAAAACTTTTAATCTCCATTTACCACTTAAAACCTTTAAAGCGTGTTCTATATGCTTTTCATTAATCTTCCTTTTATTATGTTTTTTCATATAACACCGGTCCTAAAATTTATTTTACTGCTTAATGATATCACATAATAATATTTCTTAATAGTCTATTTTGCTTCTTCTTAAATAAAGCATTTATACAAATAACTTCCACTTTTCTAAAGTCTTATTTACTTTAAATCCATTATAAATTATATAATATTAAATTAAATAAAATTAACTTCAATACTTAACTTTTTGTAAGTAACTAAATAAATATTGCGTACTTGTCTTAAAATTTCATAATTACTATAATCTTATTTGGATATATAATTATTAGATAGGTAGGTTGATTTATTATGATGAATGTGGATACTAGTAAATGTATAGGCTGTACCCTTTGTATGCAAGATTGTATAGTTAGTGACATAGAAATGTTAGATGGTAAGGCTCATATAAAAAATGAAAGCTGTATGGAATGTGGGCACTGTATTGCTATTTGTCCTAAGGAGGCTGTTTCAGATTCAGATTACGATATGAGTAAAATTGAAGAATATAAGAAAGGAAGTTTTGATATTGATTCAGATAGACTTTTAAATTTTATTAAGTTCAGAAGAAGTACAAGACTTTTCCAAAACAGAGATGTTGAAGATGAAAAACTTGAAAAAATAATAGAAGCAGGAAGATTTACTCAAACAGGTAGTAATATGCAAAATGTTTCTTATGTTGTTGTAAAAGATAAGATTCAAGAACTTAGAAAAATAGTCCTAGAAACCTTAAAATCTCTAGGAGAAAACTTATTAAATAAAGAAACTACTCCTGAAAATATAAAGAGATATTGCCATATGTGGATTAAAATGTATAATGATTTCTTAGAAGATCCAAATGGTGAAGATAAACTATTCTTTAAAGCTCCTGCACTTATAATTGTTAAATCAGAATCTACTGTAAATGCTTCTCTTGCAGCATCTAATATGGAGCTTATGACTAATGCTTTAGGACTTGGAACATATTTTAGTGGATTTTTACAAAGAGCCTCTGAAGTAAACCCTAAAATCAATGAATTCTTAGGCTTAAAAGAGAATGAATCCTTAGTAAACTGTATGGTTATTGGTTATCCTAAAGTTAAATATAAAAGAACTGTACCAAGAAAAGAAGCTAAAATAACTTGGATGTAATTATACAAATAAAGGAATCTATATTAAAGTGTTTATTATAGATTCCTTTATCTTACTTATGCTATCCATAATTTTAATAATATAATTACTATACTTCTATTTCAAAAACTAAATCAAAGGTTTTTATACTTCCATAGCTACTAAAACTAGTTGGTATTGCAGTGATAAATCTAAATCCTCTCTCAGCATATTCATCAATAATTTCTCTATGATTAGCACTATTAAAGAAACCTTCTGCTTGTGCTTCTACATATTCATATCTATACATTTTCTCCCTCCTTATTAAATCAAAATCCCAATTATTCCATCAGTTAATTATACCATTTATTGCTAAATATTTTATAGTTTTTGTTCTAAAATTTATTTTAAAAGAAAAAGAGCGTGTATCAAAATAATTTCATATTTTGATACAGCCCTTAATCACAAATACAAACTTCCATTCCATTTTTGTTAAAAATACTTTTTACTTTATAAATTAATTATATAATAAATTTTAAGCTAATTATTCTGTAACGGTTATATCAACTTCTTCAATGGTAACACTACCAGATGAAGCAATTGCAAATACAGCCTCTAAGGATTTATCTGAAGATTTCTTTATAATCTTTAGCTTAGAATCATCCTTTAAATTATCCAAATATTCCTTAACCACTAAAATTAAAGCCATAATATTTCTAGCTTTTTCATCCACAGTAACTGATCTAAATCCTTCATTTTCTTTTAAAGTCTCTGAAACATCTAAAACATTTTTACTTAACTTATTGTAATCATCAGTTACAAAGGCTGCTATTCCTAGTATTGGAAGATAAGATTTCTTAAACTCAACCTTATTTTCTTTTAAATTGGTTGCTAAATCTCTTACTTGTGCACATTTTATATCAACAGGCATATTTATTATTGATAACACATTGCTTAATAATTCTAAATCATTATTTTTTGAAAAACCACAATCTGTTAAAATATCATAACACTCATTGATTTCATCGAAGGTTTCTTCAAGATTTTCTGAAGTCATAGCAATCATTGCTGCTGAGCAAAGATCTTCTCTCTTAGTCTCAAATCTATGATTTTTCTTCATATACTTGTAAGCACTCTTTGTATTCATTATCACTTCTTCAACATTAATAAAATTTCTTGAGAAGAATATTTCTTCTGCTGCTAACATTAAATATCTACTTTGTGAAAATTCACTTTTAAGATTAATATAAATGTTTTCTATTTCACTTAAAGCTTTGTCCATATCCTCTTCTAAGGATATATTTACAGCTAAGTTCAATAAATTTCTTCTTCTATATTCTGAAAAAGCTGAAGTATTTTCTTTTATAAGTTTTATTGCTTTTTCTATTCTATCTATGTTAGCAATTTCATTTCTTAATGTTAGGTTTAAGGCACTATATTTTCTATCAATATTTCTCTCAGAAGTCCCTTCAATCTCATCTAAAATCTCACCGTTATTAATTAATAAATCTACCCTTTCGCTAATCATAATAATCATCCTTTCTTTTTCAAAAAAATAATTATAAATAAGTGCAAATTAACTACTGTAATACAACTAATATTTAGTATGAATTTATGTACTATATTACAGAAATTAACTTACATAACTTTATTAATAAAATTATACTCTTATTTTTAAAAGGCATTATTTAATAGCCTATTATACCCCTTAAAAAAACACCATAAATTTTACATAATTATCAAAATAAAACACATTAAAATGACTTTCTTATAAATAAAACTATTAAATATCTAAATACTTATATATTTAACACTTAACTTCCATACATAACCTATTATTCTATATTTTGTTGTATAATGAAAGTATAAAAGGGGATTAAAGGGGTGTTGTTTTATGAGAAATTCTACTTATAAACAAAACAAAATTTTTATTTTAGCTTATGTTATATTTGGATTGTTCATGGGTCTATTTTTTGACTTATTGTTATCAACTCACATATACACATTAAGTCTTTTAAGTATATTTTTTGGCTTTTTTATACTAGGAGTAATCTTTAAGATTATCCTTTCATGCCAAAATAAAAAACATATTTAGAAACTAAATATTAAAATCTTATATTATTTAATATAAGTTAAAAGAGATTTTATGATTTAACTCTAATCATAAAATCTCTTTTTTAAACCTTTAAAGATTGTCTATTAAAAATAATCTAATATCTTAATAAAAGATTATTTAATCTTCTAATATTAACTTAAGATAATTTCATTTCTCCATCTACAAGAATAATTTGCGATTGTTGAACCCTATTAATTCTCTTTATGGATATTTTATTTCTTTCAAGTTCTTTTAATATAGGATATTGTCTTGCTAAAACATTAAATGCATCTATTTCATCTAATCCTAGTACCATAGCAGATTTAAAAGGAATTATTTTGCTATCATTAAAGTTTAAAACTATGTTAAATAACTCTTTAGGAGTTGAAATTATTCTTTTATGCTCTGAAAGCAATCTACTTACTCCTGAAAAATCATTAGCTTGTATAAGCTCATTTAACTTAATTTTTTGTTCATCTGAAAGAGTAACAACATAGTCTAACATATTTTCACCTTGCTTAACTGGTGTAGGTATTGGATTTAAAAGTTCTCCTTGTTCATCTACTTCATTATTTTTTTCATCTTTTTTATCATCTTCTAATTCTGCTTCTAAATCAACACCATATGCCACAGCTTCGCTTTTGTCAAAAGTAACATTTTCTACATTACCCTCTTCATTTACAGCAACTTCTACAGCACTTTTCTCTTCTACAGCACTATTTTCTTCTTCATTTTTATTAAAAAAATTCATGGTGAATTCCTCCTAATTCTAATTTTTATCCATTGAGTAAAATAAAACTTTAACTTATTATATCATTTTTTTTATTATTTTTTCTTTAAAAAATAATAAAAAGCAAGTAAAATTACTTGCTTTTTATATTAAATTTTTTCTTAATTATATATGCCTAAACTTATTATATATACATTTAATTTATTTTTCTTTAAAAAACCAATAAGAATTTAACCCAGAAATTTGAACCATAGCATCTTTAGGAACTTGTTTTATGGTATTATAAATATTCATAAAATCTCCAGATCCTATGGTTAAACTTATAAAACCAAAAGTAAATAAAATTCCTGATATAAAACTCATATCACTAGGTATAAAAATCCATATTATAAGTGGTAAAAACCCAAATACTATGTTTGGAAAAATACTTAAAAATATAAATCTTTTCTTTGTTATGGCTGTATTAGATGTAACTAAAGCCAACCTTTGCTTAATAGAATACCACATTTCAACCTCTGCATCTTTTGGAAAAAATATAGCATGCAAATATTCATGTGGTAATATACTAAAAGGTATTAAGATAATTCCAAAAATATTTAGTACATCACTCACTCCAAAAAATCCATTAGTTTTTATTCTAAGAAAAATAACTATAAGCAAAAATATTACAACGGGTATTAAAAATCTTCTAGTTTCTTTAGCTAGCTCCTCAGCTGATTCCGGTTCTTCAAACCTTACAGCGTTTTCAGGCAATTCATCTATTGGAAGATCCTCTACACCGTTAAACTTCCCTTTCCAAATTAACTTCAAAAATTTAGCCACTAATATAATAAAATCTTTAAATAAGATTGTAATTTAATTAAAATTCACTACAACTTATCCTAGTATGTCTTAAAATACATTAAATATAAAGTATTCTAAATACTTACTTTATAATACTAGTGACATTCACCTCCCCATTTGTTTTAAATTATAGATAAAATTCAAATATAATACCAAATAACAACTCACTATACTTCTCATTAATAACTTTTTAATGAAATTCTAGGCACATAAATATAAACCTTATATAGAAATATAAGGTTTATGAAATAACTTTCCCCTATTCCCTTATTATACCATAAAACCTCCATTTTTCGTCATGGTAAATCACACCAATTGAAAATTATTTAATTTAATCCATATATTAATATATCCTTATATAAAATCATATATATAAATATATAATTTAAAACTCATACTTATTAAGGGTTCTCATTTTAAAATCTCCTTCTATATTTAAGAGAACCCTACTTTTTACTTAATTTATTTTACTTAATGTATAGGTTTATAATTTTGAAAGGAGGATTTTGATAAAGTTTATATTTAAATATAAACTTTACATATTTAATTATGAGTATTAAAATTTATGAAATTGAAAGCTTTAAAGATTTAAATCTATTTTGGAATATGTTCCATGATTATATAAACTATATTTTTGAAACAAGTCCACTCTCTAAAGAAACCTTTGAATATTTTTTATCTAAAGAATATAAAGATTCTGTTTTAGAACTTTCTGAAAGAGATTTTAACCCTCTAAAAATAATATTTTTTAAGGAGAAAGATAAAATAATAGGTTTTGCAACTTACATTATATACATTGATGAAAGTGGGAAATCTATAATATTAGAGTATTGTATAAACAAAGAATTTAGAAATAAAGGCTTAGGTAAAATTGCATATAGTAAACTTCAAGAAAAAATGATAAAAGAAGGTGCTAAAACTATAGAACTTACCCCTACTAACAAAAGAAATGAACTTTTTTGGAAATACAATGGCTTTTCTAACACTAGAATCTTTTTGCAAGATGGTAGAACCTTATTAATAAAAAAACTAAGGTAATAATAATCCTTTTTAAATTTTAAAATTATTTTATGTAAATTGTATAGAAATCTAAAACTATGTCTATAATCCTTAATGAAGATATAAAAGTTATATATTATAAAGATTAAACCTAAATAGTTTATATTTTTATTAATAGACAATTTTCAAAATAGTGTTGATTTTATATAGACATGTAAAATAACACAACTAAAAATATAGTTAATTAAATGTGTAGCTATGTTAATGCTCTCCTCTAATTCTTTTTTGCTAATTAGCTACGCATTTATTTTACAAGCTCAATTATGGATTTAATCCATTTTACATAATTACATAAAGTTTATGATAGAATAAACTATTTAAATAATAAGAAACCAAAGAACTTTATATTTAAGTAATCTTATTTATCCAGTACCTAAGAATTGCTTAAAAGAAATTAACCAAAGTATAAACATAATAAACTAAAGACTCCTATAATAATATTACCCTAAAATCTCCTTTAAACTAATCTAAATCTTAATCAAAATAAAAAGTATAAACCTATAGACTTAGGTCTTGCTTTTTAAAATCACTCTTAATAAGAGAAAGAATTAACTTTCTCTTATTTTTTAATGTTATAATTTAAATAAAACTCATTTCTTCCTTTTTGATATGACTTCTTAATATTTTATTATAAATTTTGTCTTAAACAACTTTTAAGATCTTCATCTGGAGTGCTTATTGGTTTAAGGTCAAAATTATCAACTAAATATTGAAGTACATTTGGTGATAAAAAAGCTGGTAATGATGGTCCTAAATATATTCCTCTTATTCCAAGAGCTAATAGTGCTAATAAATCAGCCACGGCTTTTTGTTCATACCATGAAAGTATTATGCTAAGAGGCAATGAATTTACATTGGTATCAAAAGCATCAGCTAAGCTTGTTGCTATTTTAACTGCTGAATACAAATCATTACATTGTCCTATGTCTAATAATCTTGGTAACCCTGCAACCTCTCCAAACTCTAATTTATTAAATCTATATTTTCCACAAGCCAAAGTTAAAATTATACAATCCTTAGGTACTAATTTTGCAAAGTCTGTATAATAATTTCTTCCAGGTCTTGCTCCATCACATCCTCCTATTACAAAGAAATGTTTTATATTTCCATCATTAACTGCAGAGACTATTTTTTCTGCATTACTTAAAGTCGTTTTGTGTCCAAAACCAACTAAAATTTCTTTATATTCTTCATCCTCATCATAACCACCAAGTTCAAGAGCCTTGTTTATAATCTCTGAAAAATCTTTATATCCATCTTCATCAGCTTTTATATGTTTTATTCCTTCCCAACCAACTACACTGGTACTATATATTCTATCCTTGTAGCTTTCCCTAGGTTGCATTAAACAATTTGTTGTCATTAAAATACATCCTGGAATGTCATCAAACTCCTTCTGTTGGTTTTGCCATGCAGATCCAAAATTCCCAACTAAATGCTTATATTTTTTTAATCCATCATAACCATGAGCTGGTAACATCTCACCATGTGTATATATATTTATTCCTTTTCCTTCACTTTGCTCTAAAAGCATTTCTAAATCTCTCAAATCATGTCCTGATACTATTATAAAAGGTCCTTTTTTTAAAGTTATATTTACCTTATGAGGAGTCGGATTCTTATATTTACTTGTATTAGCATCATCTAATAACTTCATTACTGCAATAGCTATATTTCCAGTTTTCATAGTTAATTCTATTAAATCTTCTGAACTTAGTTTATTATTAGTAGTGGCTTCTAAGGCTTTAAAATAAAAATTATCTACTTCCTTATCTATAAAGTTAATAAACCTAGCTTGATGTCCATATGCTGCTATTCCCTTCAATCCATATAAAATTGTTGATCTTAAAGATCTTATATCTTGATCTAAGCTATCATCATACATTATTCCAGCTTTAATAGCATCTTTTAACATCTCATCTTTACTATCACTTAAATTATATATAGCGTGCTCTGGATATTCTCCTTTTGGAGCAATCTTTCTAAGTTTTTCTTTTATTTTTTGAGATTTTTTCAGAAGATTGATATGAACTTCTGGATCAAAGTTTACATTGGTTAAGGTTGTAAATAGCCCATTTTCTACAAACTTTACCACCTCTTGATCAATATTTCCTCCTTTATCAAGGATTTCTTTTGCATAACATGATATTCCCTTCAATTGGTAAATTAATAAATCCTGAAGATTTGCTATTTCTGGCGTCTTACCACACACCCCTCTTTTAGTACATCCCTTTCCTCCAACTGTTTGCTCACATTGATAACAAAACATTAATGAATTTTCCAACTTAATTCCTCCTTTAAACTTTATTTATTATAATTAACATAAAATCAAATTGTTAGATTTAAAATTAAATCCTTCTATAAAGATTATTGCTTAATATAATTAAATCTATAAATTATAAATATTATTTGTTATTATGCGAAATAATGTTAAACTTAATTCAAAATTTTAAATATAATAGTATATTTAAAATTATTCACCAAAACCTAGAAATTACATATAAATAATCATATAGGTTTATACATAAACACCTCCTTACTTTTGTACAGTATGGTTTTACCTAAAAACTTTTTTACTATCCACATCTCCTTTATTTAAATTCCATACAAATTTACTTACACAGCAAATTCACTTTAATAAAATTATGTATAAACCTTATATTGCTATTTTAGTAACCTCATTTCAAAACTTATTTTTAAATTAATTTATTTTACTATTATGTGAGAATATATTTCTCACTTTTTTTATTTTCACTTCAAATAAAATTTATTTAAATAGTTTCACTCATAAACTAATATCTTTTATTTTATATCATACCTAAATAACTTAATTTCCTACTTATTTTATTCCTTTAAAATAAAAATCTAAGTTAATACCAGTATTTACTAGGATATCTATTTCTAAAGGAGTTATTTTACTCTAATAGAAATATTCTATAGCAAAACTCAATTGAAAACAATTATCAAATTCCTTATAATAGCAATTGAGATTAATTATCATTTGTTTCTTAGATATGTAAAGAGGTGATATAATGTTAAAAGCTATCTTAAAAATAATGAAAATTTCAAATGAATTCTCATCCTCTACTATTGCTAAAGAGCTTAATATAAGTGAAACAATGGTTGAGATTTACAAAGAACAACTAGAACAAAAGGGATATATAAAGAAAATCTCTTTATCTGGCTGCTCTCAAGACCAATGCTCATCATGTGGATGTGGTTGTGGGAGTTCTAAAAGTTTAAATTCTATTTCAGGCTGGGAAATAACTGAAAAAGGGTTACTAGTTTTACAAAAATAATTTTAATTAGATAAAATTAAGTTTTTTATAATTAGGAGGGATATGCAAAATGGATACTTTAGAAAAAAAACAAGTAGGTGAAAAACTTATTGTTAAAGGAATTCAAAAAGACAGTATTGTAAAAAGAAGATTATTAGATATGGGAATTACCCCTGGCGTTACTTTAGAAATCACAGGTAAGGCTCCTCTTGGTGATCCTATTGAAGTTATTGTAAGAGGATATAAGTTAACTCTAAGAAAAAACGAGGCTAAAAGCATTTTAGTTTAGTACTTAATATCTTAAAAGGAGGAACTTTTTATGATACCTATGTCTTTGACTAAAGAAGGCAGTTCTATTCAGATAGAAAGAATGCTTATTAATGATTCCCTAGGAAAAAGACTTATGGAAATAGGAATTTCAAAGGGAAATATTATAGATGTAATTAAAAATGATACTACAGGACTAATAATTAGTATAAGCGGATCACGTCTTGCTTTAGATAAAACTTTAGCAAATAAAATCTTTGTTAAAGAAATCTAAGCTATATATTTTTGTTTTTAATTGATAATGAATATTATTATATTTTAAATGGTGTATTGAGATATTTTATGTATTAATAAGAAACATACTTTAATATAATAATTTATTTTTTAATTAATATATAAATGGTTTATCTAAAAGACTAAATAAAAATCTTTTAGAGTTGGTATTGGGTATTTTACTAAATTTAAAACTTTATTAAGGGGGAAAATTAATGTTAACTATTGCGTTAGCTGGTAATCCTAACTGTGGTAAGACAAGCCTTTTTAACTTGCTTACTAAATCAAGACAACATATAGGAAACTGGCCCGGTGTTACTGTGGAAAAAAAAGAAGGTACTTTAAAGTTTAAAGGTGAAAGCTACAAGGTAATTGATTTACCAGGAACTTATAGCTTAGGAGCATACTCAGAAGATGAGATTGTTGCTAGAAATTACATATTAAAGGATAAACCTGATGTGGTTATAAACGTTGTGGATGCAACTAATTTAGAAAGAAATCTTTATCTTACTACTCAGCTTATAGAAATGGGAGCAAATGTGGTTATTGCTCTTAATATGATTGACCAAGCTGAGGCTTTAAATATAGAAATTGATACAAATAAACTTTCTAAAAGATTAGGTGTTCCTATTATAAAAACATCAGCTTTAAAAAATAGAGGAATAGAAGAATTAATAGAAACTTCTATACATTCAAAAAAGAATGAAAAACTTATTAATATAAATTATGGTGAAGATATTGAAAATGAAATAAAAAACCTTTCTTCTTTACTAGAAACATATAAAAACAAATTGGAGTTCCCTGTTAATTGGACAGCTTTAAAACTTTTAGAAAATGATGAATATATAAAAGATAAAGTAAAACAATTAAATTCTCCAAGTATATTTACTAAGCTTGAAGAAAGTAATAAGACCATAGAAAAAAATATAGGCTTTGAAGCTGATATGTCTATTGTTGATAAAAGATATTCTTTTATATCATCAATTACTGAAGATGTAATAAAGAAACCTAGTGAAAAGCAAGTAACAACTACTGAAAAAATAGATAAAATAGTTACAAACAAATATTTAGGAATCCCTATTTTCGCACTTATTATGTACTGTTTATATGAATTAACCTTTATTATTGGTGCTGGAATTCAAGAATGGTTTGGAGATCTTATAGCTAAAGCAGGTGTAATTGTATCTGAATGGTTTTCTAATATGGGTGCTCCCGAATTACTAGTAGGATTTATAAATGATGGACTATTTGGTGGTGTAGGTGCTGTTCTTTCTTTCTTACCATTAATTATGGTTATGTACTTCTTATTAGGACTTTTAGAAGACAGTGGGTACATGGCAAGAGCTGCTTACGTTATGGATAGACTTATGAGGGGTTTGGGATTACATGGAAAAACCTTCGTCTCTATGATAGTTTCCGTTGGATGTAATGTTCCTGGAATAATGTCTACTAGAACCTTAGAAAACAAAAAGGATAGAATGATAGCTATACTTATTAATCCATTTATATCCTGTGGTGCTAGAATGCCTATATATGCTGTATTTGTTGAAGCATTCTTCCCTACTCATCAAGGTTTAGTCTTTTTTAGTTTATATGTGCTAGGTATTATAGTTGCCTTAATAAGCGGAAAAATATTTAGCAAAACTTTATTTAAAGGTGAATCTTCATATTTTGTAATGGAGCTTCCTGCTTATAGAATGCCATCTATAAAGAATGTATTCTTATTAATGTGGGAAAAAGCAGGTGCTTTCTTCAAGAAAGCTGGAATGATTATATTCCCAATGATGATAGTTCTTTGGGCTTTATCTGTATTACCACTAGGAGTTGAACCAAATAGTGAACACTCTATTTTAGGTATGATTGGTAGCTTTGTTGCTCCATTATTTGTACTAGCTGGATATGGAACATGGCAAGCTGGTGTATCATTAATAACTGGTATATTAGCTAAAGAATCAGTAGTTGCAACAATGGGTATGGTTTATGCTGGAGTTGAAGAAGGGGAAGCCTTAATAAATGTAATTCAACAGGTATTTACTCCACTTTCAGCAATTTCATTCTTAGTTATGACTCTTTTATATACTCCTTGCTTAGCAGCCTTAGGGGCAATAAAAAGGGAAACTAATTCTATGAAATGGACTATATTCTCTGCTGTATATACATTTGTAATTGCCTTAGTTTTATCAACACTTGTATATCAAGTTGGATTATTGCTAGGTTTTCAATAAATTAAATATGCCTTCTAATTATAATTATTTATTTTAGTTATAATTATTATAAGAACCAAGAGATCTCCTTCCAATAGTCTCTTGGTTCTTTCAATTTAAAATATTATATACAAACTTAGAAAATATTATTTTTTAACCCCCTCTATTTGCTTATATGCTACTAACTTTATATGAAATTAACTAAATAAAAAATCAAAAAGATTAAGAGATTTAAAAATAATTCTCTTAATCTTTTTAATTTATATATAAATATAAAATTTTACTCATCTACTGGAATTAAAATTGCATTTTGAATACATTTTGCACCTTCAGGTGTTAAATTTTGATCTCTTAAATAATATTTTTTGTCATCAACTATTAAATGATAAAAATCTATTACTTTACAGTCCCTATCATTTTTCATTAAGTATCTAACAACAGCTCTCATAAAATCGACTCTACTTAAAAAATGTTCATTAAAAGTTATTTTTATTTTTTCATTGCCTTTGTGTAACATATTACAACACCCCTTTTAATAATCATAAATTCCTTATAAAATGAATCATATTAGTATGTAAAGTCCTAAAAACACATAAATTTTCATTAAAGCTATATCTTATGAAAAGAGAATTAGATCACTGTTAATTAAAAAGCAAAATTCAAAATCCAGGACTCTATAAACGTTTATAAGTTTTAAAATAATCCATTTTAGGTTTATATTCTAAAATTTTTAAACCTTATTTTGTAGTAATACCTCTTTCTCTTTACACTTTTATTATACTACTTCACCCTATTAATGTAAACATTTTCTATTGAATAAATATGGTATTTTTTCCTTATTTAAAAAGCATCATTTTTATAAAAAATATATACTTAAAATTGCAAAAAGAAATTTATTATTACACTAAAATAAAGTCTAAAGTTATTAATATAATCGATTTTTTATAAGATAATCATCTTTATTAGTAAGAAAATAAAGAGCCTTCCTAAGTATAAACAAATTTCTTTGTTTACCCTATAAGAAAACTCTTTATCTACTTTATATTTTTAAATAATCCCCTTAAAATATCATAAATTATTAATTTATTTTAAATACTTTCTATTAACTATTCTTCCTTGTTTTTATTTTTTCTTTTTAAGAAAACAGCTCCAACTGAAGCCATTATAGCTCCTAATAAAGATAGCATAGATCCTCCAAGAACTTGTCCTGTTGTTGGCAATGTTCCTTCTTTCTTAAGAAGTTTTTCATCTTTAACTGAGTTCTCTTCATTACTTTTATTTTCTTCACTAACTTTATTCTCTTCTCTAAGCTTATTAGCATTTAATTCCTCCTTTGAATCAGTTTTAGCTTCAGGCTTTTGTACTATTTCCTCATCAATAGGTTCATTATATTTCTTATTGTTATTTGGATCATCCTTTTCTGAATTTTTTAAGGAACTTCTGTCTATAGCAAAGTTAATAACTTTTTCTGATGGGTTTCCTGCTTTATCTAAAGCTTCAACCTTTAAGATATACTTACCATCTTCATCTATTCTTGATTTTCCGTCATATTCTTTTCCATTTAAAGTATATTTTAAAGTTGCATCCTTATCATCAATCTCAATTATTGGAGTAACAGGTTCATTATAAACTTTACCCTCTTCAACTCCAGTTACAAATATATTAGCAGGTGTTCTATCTATAGAAAACTTAACTTCTTTATTTGATACATTTCCAGCTTTATCTGTTGCTTGTACATTTAAAACATAGTCACCATCTTCTTTTATACTAGATTTACCATCATATTCTTTTCCGTTTAAAGTATATTTAAAAGTAGCTTCTTCATTACTAGCTATTTCAGGAATAATTTCTTCATTATATACTTTTCCCTCTTCAATATTATTAACAGAAATATTTGCTGGTGTTTTATCTATAGTAAAGTTAGTTTTTACTTCTGTTTTATTTCCAGCTTTATCTTTAGCCCTTACAATTAGCTCATAGTTTCCATCCTCTGAAATAGGAGTTTTTCCATCATAATCTTTTCCATTTAATAAGTAACTAATTTCTGCATCTTCATTAGAAACTACCTTTGGAGTTACATCACTATTGTATATTCCTTGATCTGATACCCCTCCAATTGTCACTTCTGGAGCATTTTTATCAACCTTAACAGTAAGCTTTCTAAGAGTTTCATGACCTAATACATCAACGGCCTTTAATACTATAACATCTCCATCTTTTACAGGAACTTCATATGAAAACTCTCTTCTTGTACTATCATTTCCTGGCTTAGCTCTCTCTTCAACTTCTAATTGAATAGTGTCATTTTTATAGAATTTATATCCCCATGTGTTATCCTCAACAGTACCTTTTATATTTATTTTATCTTCATTAGTTATAACTATACCATCTGATTCTACCTTTGGAGATGATAAGTTTATTATAGGAGCTTTAGTATCACATAATATATTACTAGCATAATTATATAACACATTTCCATTTTCATCTTTCGCATAAATATTAACTTTATTCATACCTTCTTTTAAAGAAACTTTATGTATAAAAGTTCCATCTTCATTTACCTTAACATCTTCATTATTTAACTTAAATTCTTTTACTGGACCTAAAACTACTCCCTTTACTAGATATTCTAAAGAATTATCAACACTTAAAGTAGCAGTTCCAAAGTTACCTTCAAATTTTATTAATGGATCTGAAGATTCAACCTTTATATTCTTAGATACTTCACCTAAGTTAAATGCTGTATCATTCATAGCTATCTTAACTTCGTTTAAAGCATTATTTTTTAACTTTATGTCACAACTATAAGTGCCATTATTTTCACTTATATTAGCTCTTACGCTTTTACCATTTACATATACTGTAGCTATATCTGGTATAATAGAAACATTGTCCTTAGCAGTCCATTCTAATTTATAATCTACTTCATTATCATCCTTATTACCTAATACTTTGTCTCCTGAAGTTATTTCAATATTAGGTTCAGTAAGGTCAACTTGTACTGGAACAACTACCTCTTGATCTTTAGCATTATCATAATCAACTTTTGATTTTATATTTAAATAATATTGTCCTTCTGGTACAACTTCCTTTTCTCCTGTACTTTGGTTATATAGCTTTCCATCCCAAGTTAAGTTCTCAAATAAGTTTGGAGCTTTTCCACTTCCACTTGGTTCACTATATTCCTCTTTTCTTATATAGTCTTCATGTCCTATAACGCCTAAGGATTTTTTATCTTTATCTAATAACTCTAATTCAGTTACCTTAGCATTTCTTAAATAATATAAATATGGAGCTATGATATCACCATTTCCATTTCCATCTGGAGATATTGCTATTTTACTAGGATCTACTTTAAGGTTTCCCTTTTCATCCTTTGCTCCTAAACCTAGCTTGTACCCAATTGCTCCATTTAAATTTGTTAATACTTCTGATGGAACTATGAACTTTTGATTTTTACTATCCCAATTCATAGCTTCTATTATTTGATCTTTTCCCCAGTCTCCATAATATCCTATGAAAGGAACTGATAATGATGGAACATCTTTTCCTGTAAGTTTAATAAATCCTTCAACAAATCTATCCTCTGAAACGGCTTTAGGTATTGTTAATTTCACTTTTAAAGTTTCTGTACCCTTAGCTGGAACAATAACTTTATTTTTATCAAACTTAAGATTTGCCCCCTCAATTCTTACATCATGAGACATAGTCTTTAAAGTATCACTAGTTTCTGTTAAAACTCCACCTAAATTTTCAACATCATACTCAGCCTCTTTATCTCCATAATTTTTTAATGTTAATGTAAATTCTTTCTCATTTCCTATTTGCTTTAATGCTACAGTAGAATTATTATTTTCATCTAATACTACAACCTTATTTTTAAGAGCTTCTTCTATTTGCATAAGACCAGCTCCTTGTCTTCTAGGTGAATAAGGTATCTTAGGATTATTTTTATCCATCTCTATCTTAGAAGTACTTATTGCTGTATTTTTTGCTAATTCTACTAAATCTCTTCCCTTAAGATTTGGATTTTCCTTTTTAAGCCCTTCAACTATTAATGTTTCTCCTCCAGCAACATGTGGCGCTGCCATTGATGTACCAGTCTTAATACCATATTTATTATCATTTATAGTTGAATATATATTTCCACCTGGTGCAGATATTTGTGGTTTAAAGTCTAAGCTTGGAGTAGGTCCCCATGATGATGATTCAACAAAATCACCAGCATCACTACTTGCAACTAATATTTTATTGTTTGTAAACTTTATTTTTAAACTTTTATTAATAGCATTTTTAAATTTTTCCCCGTCTGAGTTTTTAACAAATACTGATGGAATTTTAACCTTTGGATCTGTTGCCATATTTATAAATGACTCATCACCATCTCCATTGTATATTATTACCCCTTCAGCACCAGCTACCTGTGCATTTAAATTTTTATCTATAAAAGTAATTTCCCCTCTTTTTATTAAGGCAACTTTTCCCTTTAAATCTTTTCCTTTAAAATCTTGTACCTTTCCAAGTCCACAATCTACTAAATCAAAGTCTTTATCTAAATTAAGACTATTTTCTTCTCCTGATAACATAAATGGTATATTAACTGCTTCACCATTATCTTCAAAGCTTATTGTTGGTAATAACATCTTACTATTATGATAGTTTGCTACTGTAAGTGCATCCTTTGCAGTTCCAGGAGCTCCTACTAAACCAGTATCCTTTATATCTGGAACCTTGTATGGAGCCGTTGAATATTGTGAATTTCCAGCAGCCACAACAACGACTACCCCAGCATCCACAGCCTTTTTAACGGCTATTTGTTCTGGATCATCTTCTTTTTGGAATCCAGCAGAAGATCCTAAACTCATATTTATTATGTCTGCTCCTTGATTAACAGACTCTTCAATGGCAGCTACTATATCATCCTCAGCTGCCCCTTGTCTATTAGGATTATTTGAAAAAACTTTCATAGCTAGTAATTGTGCTTCTGGTGCTACTCCTTTTATTGCCTCATTTTTAGCAACCTCTTCATCACTTCCATTGGCAGCAACTATTCCTGCTACATGCATTCCATGCATATTTACTTTTGGATGTGTATCTATAATATTTTCATTTTCATCAGCAAAATTATATCCATATGGAATTTTTTCTGTAAAATATTTTCCTGGTCCATCTTTTAAATTTTCTTTTTTAAGCTTAGCTTTTGATGAATCTGTTATTTTCATATCTTTATGATTTGGATCTATTCCTGAATCTATAATAGAAACAACCATTCCTTCACCTTTTAAGCCTAACTCTTTCCAAGTTTCTACTGCCTGTGTTAAATCTTTAGCAGAATTCATAGCTGGATAATAAGTCTTTACAACTTTTACGCTTTTTACACCATCGATTTTCTTTAATTCCTCTATATCTTTTACTTTTGTATCGATACTGAATCCATTTATTAAGGTTCCAAAGCTTTTATTTATCTTTTCTCCTGTAATTTCTTCTGCTTCATCCTTAGCATCTTTTTGTTCTTCTTTTACTTCTTGAATTTTTGCTTCAGATGGTTTTTTCTCACCTTCAGCCTTAGCTTCCTCTATAGCTGCTGGCTTTTCAAGTTCAACTATAACTCTTACTACTTCATTTGGATTTTGATACTTAAAATAAAGTTCATCCCTAGCAATATTCTCTAAATTTCTTACTGTATGGCTTGTCCCATTTTGAATTTCCTCTGCCATTACATTAGTTCCTACACTACTAGGCATTATAAGAGCCAATACCACCAAACCATTGAGCGTTGAGGATAAAAACCTCTTCATCTGTTTTTTCTGTTCCTTCATTAAATTTGTCCCCCTTTTTATTATGTTATTTATAAAAATTTTTATAATAAATACTTAGTTGCCCCTACCAAATATTTATATTATAAAAAAATTTTAAGCTTTATATAGAAACTAATGAATTTTAATTATTACATTAATTCCTTAATCTTTTAATTTCTCTTAACACTTTATTTATATTTTAATAGATTATACATTATTAGTTAATTTTTCGAAAGTGTTCTTTTTATTAACTTTTTGTAAATAAATTCTATTAAATCCCTTTAAAAGGCAGTATTACTTTGATTCCCCCACCTACTTATATATTAATTTTTTTAAAAAATATCAATTTTGCTGTTTCATAAATTATAATTAACATTATTAATAGTTTATTAATAAATCATTGATAACGTTAATTATAGTAATAAAAATAAACTCATTAGGTATAATATTTCATTACACCTAATGAGCTTATTTTAAACTTATCTCTCTTTATAATTTTTAAAATCCCTTACGAAATGGAGGGAATACATAATCATCTTTTTTTCTAAGTGAAATTAATACTTCTTCTCCACAGATATCTTTGCATACCACTGTACCTCTAAAAACCTTAAGATTATCACAAGCTCCCATTTTTAAGAACTCCATAATAGCCTCTACCTTTGTATCATAATAAGCTTCTGGAACTTCTTTACCATTAGGAGTAACTTCTGCTAATATATATTTCTCTGAAATATATTTACACCAAGCATTTTCTTTATCCCAGTCAGCACCAAATTTTTCTGACATCATATCATACCAATTTTCAGCTAGTTTTTGCTTTTCAGACTTATTCTTTCTTCCAACTAATTCTTCCTTAAGTTTCATAACTGCATATCTAAGATAAAAAACCTTATCTACTTCATCTTCAAATTCATATAAATTAAGATCAAATCCATAAGTTTTATAAACCTCAGTAACTTTTTCATTTAGTTTTTTAGAATCAATTATAAAATTTCCATTCTTTGTCTTATATGTAGTAACTCCCATTATTGCTCTCCTTCATCTAGAAATACTATTTCTTTAAATATATTTAATCTTTAGTAATATTAAGTTTTATAGTTTATTAATCAAAATTTTTATTTCACTATATAATATTATTATCCATAACCAAATTTTCCTATTATATAAACTAATACTTATCCTTAATAAAAGCTTAAAACACAATAATAAAATGACTTTTGTTAACATTTTGTTATTATATTTTATATAATAACACAAACAGTAAAACTTTACCAGTTAACTGAAATCACTACATAATTTTTATTTATGAAAAACATCAAAATTTTGGTTTAACATCTCCATTTATTAAATCAATAAAATCTTTAATATGCTTATTATTCTCTAAATTCATGGATATATCATATATAAGCCATCCAAAATCATTATTAGACAATAACAACTCTATTCTTTCACGCTCCACTTTCCAATAATACTCTAAATTACAAAAAGCTCTTAACAGGGTTATTTCATTATCAGTGTAACCCCCTCTTCCATCCCAAAGGCCAACAATCTCCTTACAGGCTTTCATGTTAGCATAAACATCCTCATTCCTTTCTTCTCCACTAGAATTTAAGGTTGCATATGCAAATTTACTAATATTGTACTTAAGTTGTTCCTCTAATCTTTTTTCATATAAATATACCTTTGTACTTTTATAAATACCAAAGAACATACTTGCTATTAATAATACTGATAAAACAACTACTTTATTTTTCTTTAAATACTCCCTTAATTTTTTAATAGTCATTGACTCTCCCCCTTATTTCATATATACATTTAATTATATATATTGATATTTTTCCCACAATATTTTTTATATCTTTTATTAAAAAAATTACAATTGAAGTAAAAATAAAAAAGATGTATTGTTTTTATATAGGTTAATTTAACCCTATAATTTTAAACTTTAAATTTAAAAGGAGCAATTAAATTGAAAAGAAGTAATTTACAAAACAATACAGATATTGAAATAAAAGAAATCTGCGAAATCTGTGGAGAAGAGATGGATGAAAATCCTTTTGCATATGACTATGATTCAGAAAATAAACTTGTCTTTAAATGTCCAGCATGTGGCCACAGAAAAGTTAGAAACTTATAAAAATTAAATATTCTTATTTTTAACATTAAATACTTATAAAGAGATTATAAAATAACAAAAGAGAGAGCTTTACTTAAAATAAAACTCCCTCTTTTGATTCATATATAGGTCAAACTTAATTTTTTAATAAAACACTTTTAAAATTTTATTTTTATTCTACAGGAATAAGTTGCCATTTACTTGTCCAATAAGTATTTGGAACATTTCCATACTGTAAAACGCCTTCATAACTTTCTGTATGTATTGACATATTAGGCTTCCATCTGTTAACAAACCTTGTATATCCATCTACTGGTACTTCACTCCATTGAGCGCTCCACCAAGTTTTTGGAACCTTACCATGTTCTATATATCCAGTTTGATTTTCTATATTTAAATATTCTCCTGTTTCATTATTCTTTAATAAAGTGTATCCATCTCTATATTCTTTACTCCATTTTGCATTTTTTTCATTTTTTAAAGTTATGTCCCCATAAGACACTTTATCATTATTTTCTTCAATATAAAGGAATTTTCCTGTTTGTCTATTTCTTATTAAGTAATTATTTAAACTTTCACTCTCTTTATATCCATCTACTGGTTTCCAAACTCTCATATAATCAATTGCCCATTCCTTAGGCCAAACATCATTATGAGCACCTGAACCTGCATCTGTGTATATATTTAAAATTGTCCCCATTTCATAGTCTGGTGAACCATATATAACCTTAAATAATTCATTATCATAATAGAATTTCAAAGCAGTAGGAGTCCATTCCATTGCATAAATATGATATTCAGAAGTTGGATCTCCTGATGGAACTTTATCTTCTGAAATAGTCCAAGATGTTTGGAAGTTTGGATCATTCCATCCATATGCAGCGATTCTCCATGTATCTTTTTTACTAAAGAAAGTTTCTAATATATCAATTTCTCCTGTTTGTTTTGAATTGAACCAATCATTAGTATCATCCTGCATACCAACCATCCACCAAGCTTGATGACCTCCACCACCTGTGTTAGATAGCTTAGCACGAATTTCAAAGTATCCATATTTAGTTGTATAACCTCTCCACTCATTTCTTTCATGGTTATCAGTTGTTCCACTAAAATTATGTATCCAACTTTTATCAAAAGACATTATGGCAGATGATCTAACAGTTCCATCATGCTCTGGGCACCATGGTTTCTGATCTTCAGTTATATATTCAACAAGTGATCCATTTTCAAAACGATAATTAGCCTTAGCACTTTCAGGATCCTTGCACCAATGTGGTAAATAATAATCAGTCCATTTTTCTCTATCTAATGTAGGACCATTAAATTCATCAGAAAAGTCTAATTTATATCCAGCTTTTTCAATTGGATTTGCTGGAAAATCCTTTGCTTTTGAAATAGTAAACGGTAGCAGCAATAGTAACATAAAGACAAACATGAATCTTAATACACCTTTTCTATTCAAAAATACCCCTCCAATTTAAAAGTTTGACCTATAAAATATATTTATAAAAAAATTATAAATATCAAAACTTTATAAATTTTCTTGTGAACTTAAAAATTCCAAGAATCTTTCAACGCCCCCTGAAAAAATTATTACTTCTTCTGGTCTTTTTCCTTTTAAATTAGAAACATCAAAGAAATCTCCACTTTTTGAGGAATCAGTAATCATAAAACTATCACTACCATATAACCCCTCATCAATTCCTATGTATTCATCTCCCCAAAAGCTACATTCTTCTGGTAATATTCCAAATTCATCTTTAAAATAATTTAAAATTGTATTTACATTATCACTTTTGCTAGAAACTCCAACTTCTAAGTATTTAGCATCTGTTGTTACCAGTAAATCTAAGCCGTATTTCTCTCCTATTTCCTCAGAAATTTTAATAAGTTCTAAAATCCCCTCATTAAATCCATGTCTAGTTAAATTTTCTTTTAATATATCAACTTCATTTTCTTGAAGAAATAGTTGCTCTCCTCTATTATTATCAACCATAAGATCTATTTTACAGTAATTAGGTCTGCTAAAAACTATATCCGTCTTATAATCATAGTCTTCTAAAAGCTTCATATGGATATCAAAACAAGCCCTATGAACATCTAAAAGAACTGATTTTTCTGGTATCATATTATTGAATAACTCTAAATTTTTATTTTTATTAAATTTATAATTATATGCCCCTCTGCCTAAGCCTAAAAATAAATTTTCTAATTCTTTTTCAGTAAAGTAATCTTGTAATCTTCCACCAGCAATATTTTCAATAGTAGTTCCACTAATTATTGCTAGTTTTATTCCCTTATTAAGTAAACCCTTCATTCTCGAAACTATTTCATCTACTGGTGCCTTCCTAGAAGTTACAGCAGTACCATCCCAATCAAAAAAGATAGCTCTATACCCCTTATTCATAAAACACTCTCCCTTTTTTCTTATTAATAATAAATTTAAACAAAGCAGATTAAAAGTTTTATTTTTAAATAGCTAAACTATTATTTAGTTGGTATTTTTATTATTTCACTTAAATTTTCAATATAAACTTTTTCTCCATATACATATAATTCTAAATTCTCGCCCTCTAATAGTCTTATTTCAATTTCATCTTTAGAAATTTTTATTTCTAATAGATTCTTCTTATAGAAAATTTTAAAACTATATGCATTCCACTCCTTAGGTATTGTAGGATTTAATTCTAAAATTCCTTTATTAGTTCTAAGTCCTGCAAAACCATTTACAATGCCTTGCCAGGTTCCTGCCATATTTGCAGCATGAATTCCTGCATAAAAGTTATTGTGATAATCATCTAAGTCCATTCTTGCTGACTGTGAAAAATACTTGTAAGCCTCCTCATCATATCCAATTTGACTAGCTAAAATACCAAATATACAAGTTGATAAGGAGGAATGATGCAATGTTACTTCTTGATAAAAATCATAGTTTCTTCTTAATTCATTTATACTAAAAAGATTACTATGAAGATACATTGCTAAAATTGCATCAGCTTGCTTTGACATCCTTTGTCTAAATATAAATAGAGGATGATAATTTTCATAAAGAAGATGTCTCTTTTCTTTAGGTATTTTTGAATCATCCCAAGGCTTCCTCTTCATAAAGCCATCATCTAAAGGATACACCCCTCTTTTCTCATCATAAGGGAAATACATATTCTCAATTATTTTTTTCCAATATTCTATTTCTTCATCTTTTAAATCAATCTTTTTAACCAAACTATCATAAGATAATTTATCCTTTTCTTTAATCTTATTTAATGCCCATATTGCATCTCTAAGGTTTTCACGGGCCATAAGATTAGTGTAAAAATTATTATCAACTATAGCATTGTACTCATCTGGCCCAGTTACAGCACAAATACAATATTTATTTCCTACATACTCAGAAAATGATCCTACATCAGCCCAAACCCTTGCAGTTTCACATAAAACCTCAGCTACTTTATCCTTTAAATAGTGAAAATCATCATTAACATCTACGTAAAGCTTAAAGGCATATGCTATGTCTGCATTTATATGATATTGAGCCGTTCCTAAAGGAAAATATGTTGATGCTTCCTCTCCATTAATTGTTCTCCATGGATATAAGGCTCCTTTATCATGTCCTAATACCCTTGCTCTCTCTCTAGCTTTATCTAAAGTAAAATACCTATAATCTAGTAATTTCTTAGCTAAATCTGGCTTAGTATATACAAATACAGGAAGTACATACATTTCTGTATCCCAAAAATAATGTCCCTCATATCCTTCTCCACTTAACCCTTTAGCTCCCATTCCGGTTTTACCATCTCTCCCAGCTGATTGCATAAGGTGAAAAAGATTAAATCTTATTCCCTGTTGAAGTGCATCATCTCCCTCAATAATTACATCAGCTGTTCTCCAAAATTCTTCAACATATTCCTTTTGCTCTCTCTCAGCTTCTATATATCCTTTTTTCTTGGCATCACTTAAAATAGTTTTTATAAAGCCATGTAACTTTTTACAATTCATATCTAAAGATGTGCTATATGCAATAAACTTATCTAATATAATTTCTTTATTTTCCTTAGCATAAAATTCATAAGATACCCCAAAAAGCTCATAATTTTTAAAATTCTTTCTTATAAAGTTTTCTGCTGATATTTTATTTACTGCTCCACAAGCTATTGAAATTTCACTATTTAATGTTGTTCCTTCATAATAAAGTTCATCTTTTATGGAATCTATATAATCATTTGCAAGCCTTTTACCAAAAGGACCATAATCAACTAAAGGATTAGTTTTTCTTGTATGATTTTCTACATTTGCATCAATAGCAGAGATAAATTTTAAATTTCCACTAAAGTTTAAAGGAGTAACTTTATAACGTATTTCCATTAAATTTTTATTATTAAAACTAACAAATCTACTTATGCTAATTTTTATTTTTTTACCCTTAGGTGATACCCATATAAGATCTCGAGTTATCCTTCCCTCTTTCATATGCAAAACTCTCTTATAATCTTCTATTTCACCTGTAAGCATACTGAATTCTTCATCTTCTATAAATAGCTTTATTATTTTAGCATTTGGAAGATTTAAAAGTGATTGACTTTCTGTAGGGAAACCAAAATTCCATTCCCCATATCTTATATGCTCACTTTCATAAAAGCCATTTACAAAGTTTCCTTCTAATCCTGTTTCAACATCAAAATCATATTCCTCTTCAAAGGTGCCTCTAGTACCTATATATCCATTAGCCAATGAAAATGTTGTTTCATTTCTATAATTATTTTTTAAAAGAAATTCTTCTTCTGTTATATTCCAAGGCTCTATTTTATAAATAGGCTCTCTATAATCTTCCATATTACTCTCTCCTTACCACTTTATTTTCCAAAAAACTTCATTCTTTTTCACAAAGGAATATAAAAACTCAATGGCATCTGGTTTCAATGCTGTCCTATGTTTTGAAATTGCTTCTCTCTTTAAATTTTCTTTTAAATTATTACATTGCATTTCTTTAGGTACAATAAAACTTAATGCTTCACTCCATTTTAAGTTTGAAGTTTCTTCTAGAAGTTTTGGACATGTAAATTCACTAACTTCTTCAGTAATAATAGGCCAATTTTCATCCCCATCACAAGAATGTACTATGCCACTATATAAATTAGGTTCATAGTTATTTTTTTCTCTAAGTTCTTTTAGTATTTCAACTACAAAACAATATAATCCGCTATGATCTCCGTGGGTATCAAACTCAGAGGTTGTAAAAATATTTTTTGGCATATATTTTTCTATTACTCCTAATAAATCATCATGAAAATTCTTTCTAGTATATTTACTATGTTCATTAAAATTTTTAAAGTGATATTCTTTATGATTCTCTAAAGAATAAGTTTCCTTTGAACAGCTAGACTCTAAAATTTTATTTTCATCCTTCTCTTCATAAAGATTCCATATAAAACTTTCTTCTTTAGGCATTCCAGTGTCCGCATATCCAAGGACTATTAAATTTTCACTTTGTAACCCTAAAAGTTCTAAGCCTTCTATACTTTCGCTAATTCTTGCCCTTCCCACAGAAAAATCTTTACAATCATAATCTCCATTAGTAGCCATTACTACCTTCACATCAACTCCACTTTCTATGGCATTTTTTATTATTCCTCCTGTCATAAGTAATTCATCATCCTCATGGGGAACAATTATCATAATACTTCCAAAATCTTTGTCTATATTAATATTTCTCATAAAATTATCACCTCGCCATTTAACCTTTAACAGCTCCAGTTGTAACTCCACCTATTATGTATTTTTGCATAAATATATAGAATACCATAAGAGGTGCAACTCCTAGCATTAACATTGGGAAAAGTGCTGTCCAGTCAGTTGAGAATTGACCTATATTTCTAGATACTTCTTGTAAAATAACTCCATTTTCTCTACTTTGTAAGAATAATAAAGGTGTTAAGAATTCATTCCATACATTTAAAGTTACTATTATAACTACAGTTGAAATAACTGGTTTTAAAAGTGGTAATATAACTCTAAAAAACTTTTTTAATACTCCGCATCCATCAATATCTGCAGCTTCCTCTAACTCCATTGGAATAGTAGCTTCTATAAATTCTTTAAATAAAAATATTGCTTGAGGTGTGTTTATGGCTACGTTTACTAATATTACAGCAAAGGCACTATTCATAAGATGTAAACTCTTTACGATTTTATATAAACTTACTATATTCATTTGGAATGGAACTATTAATCCTGCAAGGAAAAGCAAAAACATACGATTTCCAAGTTTAGTTTTTGTTCTAGCTAAAGCATATCCAGCCATAGATCCAAAAACAACAATCAATATAACCGCTGTGGCAGTTATAAACACTGTATTTCCAAAAGCTCTTGGAAAACTCATCTGTTTCCACGCATTAGAATAATTTTCAAAAATCCAAGTCTTAGGAATTCCTAATGGACTAGCGGTTGCTTCTTGAGGAGATTTAAAAGTTGTTACTATAAGATAATAAATTGGTATAAACCATATAGCAGCTAATAGAATCATTGCTAATTCTAATCCCCATAGTTTTTTGTCTTTTTTCTTAATTCCACTACTCTTCACTTTATTCATCATGATATAGACTCACTCCATTTCCCCATTAATTTCGTTGTTATTCCACTTATTACAAGAACTATAATAAAGAATAATACTCCAAAGGCTGCCCCTGTACTATAGAATCCATCTGAAATACCTTTTTTCATCATAACAGTCATAACTGTTTCAGTAGCATTTCCTGGTCCTCCTGAAGTCATTGAATATATGATATCGAAAACCTTCATACCACCTATAAGTCCTGTAACAACTATTATTTTTACTGATGGACACATTAATGGAAGTGTTACATGAAAGAATTGTTTTAAACTTCCAGCTCCATCAATACTTGCAGCTTCATATAATTCTTTAGGTATTGATTGTAAATTTGCTAAGAATATAACCATTGCCCATCCTGTCCATTGCCAAGCTTGAGTAAAAATTACAGAAAATAAAGCTTTATTTGTTGTGAAGAAATTTATTGTGTCTAATCCTAAAGAATGTAATATATTATTTACTAAACCATAATCTGATGATGAAAGTATAAAATTCCATAAGTAACCTATTATTAATGAACTGAATACTGCTGGAAAGAAAAATACAGCTCTTAATAAATTACGGCTTTTTAATTTTTTATCTAATAATACTGCTAAAGGTAATGCCAAAACTGTTTGTAACCCTGTAAGAGCTATAGCATATATTACTGAGTTCTTAATACCAGTCATCATTACTGGTGTTGAAAATACCTTAGCGTAATTTTCAAATCCAACAAAACTTAAATTAATAGGATTTATATCTGTATAATTAGTAAAACTATAAAATATTGTGTATAAAAATGGTACAATACTAAATATTAAGTAAATTGCTAAAGCTGGTAATACAAAAACATAAAAGTATTTTCCCAAAGTTCCCGGTGTTCTTCTTTTCTTTTTAACTAATTCCATGTAGTCTCCTCCTTTAAATGCTAGATAAGTTTTTTAAAATTGCTCATAACTCTAAACAAATTAGAATTATGAGCAAAAGATTTAATTTTATTTATTTATAAGTTCACTTGCAGCAGAATCTACATTTGATAAAGTTGTTTTTAGATCTTGGTTTCCAAGTAAATAATTTTGCATTTGTTTACCGTAATCTACATGTGCTGATCCTGCATCTCCCCATTCATTCCAAGGACAATAAATATGACCTGCATTTATAGCTTTTTCAGCTCCCTTAAAGGCTTCTGGAAGAGTGAATGAGGTTCCAGTTAAGTAAGAAGATCCTCCTTGATTGTTTTCCCATAAAGCTTTTTGTCCCTCTTCTGTAGATATAGCTTTTAATACTTCCATTGCTGCATCTTTATTTTTAGATTTTGAATTTACTGCAAATCCACATCCAGGTCCACCTATTAACCATCCATCGCTAGGTTTTGTTCCGTAAAATGGCATCATATTAAGTTTTAAATCAGGATTTTTTGACATAATTGCTTCTAAATCCCATGGTCCTGAACAATACATTGCAGCTTTTCCAGTAGCAAATTCCTCTAAAGCTTGATCATGGTCTATTCCAGTCATATCTTTAGTGTATATTCCATCCTTTATCATTTCTGACCATTTATCTAAATACATATTCCATGTACCATCTAACTTAACTTTTCCTTCTCTATACTCTTGTCCAAAGTTTTTACCAGCATCTGTTGATAAATACTCTGCTGTTACAAAGGCCATAGAATTCTTTAATAAAGGTTCCCATGATTTTAATCCTGCTGCTAAAGGTTTTATTCCTAAGCTTTGGAATTTCTTACAAACCTCAATATATTCATCAAAAGTCTTAGGTATTTGAATATTATTTTCTTCAAATAATTTTTCGTTATAATATATTCCTTCAAACCAACTTATTCCTGGTAAAGCATATACATTATTATCGTACTTATAAACATTAGTACCTGAATCTGAATACTTCTTAGCCAAATCGTTTACATTTTCTAGATATCCTAATTTAGCATGTTTTAAGGCTGATGCTGGAGATTCACAAATTATATCTGGACCCTCTTCAGCTGATAATTGAGTATCTACTATTGTGTTATAGTTTGAGTTATCAATAAATTGATACTCTATTTCCACATTTGGTAGTTTTTCAGATAAATACTTTAACATATCTTTCATTGTATCTTCATTATTCCAGTTAGTCATACGAAGCTTTACTTTACCACCATCTTTTGCTTGAGTAGAATCAGTTTTGTCACCACATCCTACCATTGCAGTTGCTCCAATCATCATACATAGAATTGCACTTAGAATTTTTTTTCTCATATCTCTTCCCCCTTTAATTTATCCATCCCTTTAATGATGTCATAGCTTATAAATTATTAAGTTCCTCTTATGATTAAATTATAAAATCATTTAATTTATTAATAAATAATACATTTTTTCGAAACATTGTACAATTTTACGTTATTTTTTATTAATAAAAAAATGCTGTATCAAAATAACTTTTAATAAAACTTAAAGCCTTATAAAGAGAATTTTAGTAATTTTCTCAGTATGCTTCTATGTTTTATCTCTTAACTTTGATACAGCACCTTAGTTTATTTTTAATTTAATTTATCATTTATTTTAGGAAGCCTTAGTGCAATGCATATATAATTATTTTCAACTAAAGAACACTCTAAATTACACTCTATACCATAATATAGTTCTATTCTTTCTTTTACATTATATATACCATATCCTTTTCCTGGCTTATTTAACATCTCCTCTATGCCCTTAATATCATTATTATTACTACTATTATAAATTTTAAAGATTAAAGAATCTTCATCCTCCTGAAACTCAACTATAATCTTTCCTCTTTCTTTTCCTTCATTACAATCAATTCCATGCTTAATAGCATTTTCAACTATAGGTTGTAGAATAAAATTTAACATATTATTTTTTAATCCCTTTTCATCTATTCTATATTCCACATCAAAACTATGTGAATGTGCTATTTTTTGAATTTCAATATAGGATTTTATATTATCAATTTCACTTTTAACATCTGTTATATCTTGTCCATTATTTAAACTAGTTCTATAAAATTTAGCTAGATACCCTGTTATATCACTTATATCATCATTTCCTTCTCTAATGGCTTTCCACTTTATAGTAGATAAACTGTTATATAAGAAATGTGGGTTTATCATAGCTTGTAATGCTTTAAGCTCAGTTGCTTTCTTCTCAAGCTCAATTTTATAAACTTTATTTATCATATCGTTTAAGTCCCTTGTCATATGTCCAAAGCTATTTGTCACAATTCCTATTTCATCAGTATCCTCTGTAAAAATAGGATTATTGAAATTCCCCTTTGAAACATCTTTAGCCTTATCCTTAAGCAATAATATTCTTCTACTTAAGACTTTAGATAATATATTTATTAATATAACTACTGCAATTAAACAAAAAATTACTATTAATAAAGTTGAACCTATTATAGGGATTAATTCCTCTGTTATTTTCTTTTTATCTAAATAATAAAATACCTTCCAATTTGAAGCATCAATATTATTTTCACATATTAAATACTCCTTTTCTTTCAAATTAGCTCCAGATTTTATATTTAATATATTTTCTAAAACCAATTCATTTATTTTACTATTTTTCATCAGCTTTTTAAAAACTATATTTCCACTATTATCTTTAATAATAATTCCATTATCTAAGAAATCCATATTTTCTAAAGGCTCTGTTATAATACTCATAAACAATTCAATTCTAAGTACACCTATAACTTTACTATTAGTTGCAGTGTCTAATATGCTTCTAGTTATAAATAATTTTCCATCCTCATAACTCCAAAAGGGCTTAAAACTCTTTTCACTTTTTTTATACCATTTCTCACCCTCTACAAAATTACTTGGCTTTAAAAATGATCCTATCTCTCCACTTACATTGGGAGTATATATATTTATTT
The DNA here is from genome assembly GCF_023921145.1 of Clostridium sp. 16K-1-R1. Taxonomy (NCBI): domain Bacteria; kingdom Bacillati; phylum Bacillota; class Clostridia; order Eubacteriales; family Clostridiaceae; genus Clostridium; species Clostridium sp. 16K-1-R1. The sequence continues at coordinate 1,288,424 of NZ_CP046515.1, read as the reverse complement.
CCTTTATGTAATCATCGCTGGTTATAAAATACCAAAATATAGGCTCTACAGTATCATTTAAGGTTTGTGCTATTGATATATTATCATTAGGCTTATTTTCTATAACCTTCCTAAAATTCAAGTTATAAGCAAGATATTTTGCATACCCTTCTTCCTTTTTTAATTTAAAGTCTATCTCATCAGCAATTCTAAGACTATTATTTTCCATTGTCTTCTCAGTTTGTATTAATAAATTTTTTCTTGATTCACTAAAACTATAAACTCCTAAAACTATTATTGGTATAGATACAGATATGCTAAAACTAATAATTAACTTTTTCCTTATAGATGCTTTTCCTAAAAACCATTTTATTAATTTTTCAATCATACATAACCTCACTTATCTTAACTATTATTACGTTTAAATTGGTTTGGAGTTACTCCAAAATAATTCTTAAATATACGGTTAAAGTATGATTGATTTTCATATCCACAGGCCTTACCAACTTGTACAATTTTCATATTACCTTCTTCTAAAAACTCCTTAGCCTTATTCATTCTAAAATCAGTTATATATTTAACTATATTTGATCCTGTTTCTTTCTTAAAAACATAGCTTAAATAGGTTGGCGTAAAATTAACCTTATCTGCAATATAATCTAAACTAAGTTCACTGCTATATTCATTTTTTATTATCTTTATCACTTTGTTAGCTATGCTTTTTTCGTCTAAAATATCATTATCACATTCCTTTGCAATATCCTTTATAATAGATTCAAAAGCTGCTTTTAAGGTTTCACTTGAGTTACATTTTAATATCTTTTCTATAAATCTCTTTTTCACTTCACCATTATATATATCAAAGGCTTTACAAAGTTTTTCTATTAAATCATAAAAAAGGTGATGTATGTATATAGTACTAAGTGAACCTGATTCTAACATGTATTCTATAAGCTTATTTATGTAAAATTCAATATCATTTAAATTTCTTTCATTTATAGAGTTTTTAAGATTTTCCTTTACATTCTCTATTTCAAGTGTGTATAAATCATTAGTTTTATCCTTATTAACCCTAATAATCCTTGATTCAAAATCATAAATATTTTCCTTTATATTATTTAATCCCTTTACCTCATCATAGATTTTTTCAATTCCACAAAATACATTGCTAATAAAAAAAGAAGAGTTTTCATTAGCTAATAATTTAATTTCTTTAGCTAATTTAGAACAAACTTCATCTAAAAAGTCCTCTTTTATTTTTAAATTACTATAAAGTAATAAATATGATTCATTAGGATAAAAATTTATATATTCATATGGAATTTTTAAATATGTATTTAAGAGGTTAAAGAAAATCTCCTCCCTCTCCTCAAAGAAATTATCCCTTGTTTCTATGTTTATAAGTACTAAATATTTATCTTCTAGCTCTATATTGTATACGTTTAACTTTTCATTAATATCATTTTGATTGTTGTGATTAGCTAATAGCTTATAAAGTAAAATCTTCTTACTTGATTCCATAAGTAATTCTTTTTCTTTCTCTTCTTCCTTTCTTTTTATGCAGCTTTTTATTACCTCTTCCATAACTCTTTTAAATTCATCCACCTCAATAGGTTTAAGTAAATAATCAACCACTTTTGCTTCTAAGGCTTTTTTAGCATAGTCAAATTCACTATATGCACTAAAAATTATTATTCTAATTTTAGGATCATACTTAAAGGTTTCCTTTGCTAATTCTAGTCCATCCATGAAAGGCATCTTTACATCTGTAAAAAGAATATCTATATGATTTTTCTTTATGTATTCTAAAGCTTCTTTTCCATTTACAGCTTTAGCTATATTTAAAGGAAATTCATATCTTTTTATAAGAAATTCAATTCCTTCACGTTCTGTAGCCTCATCATCTACTAATAGTATTTTTAACATATCTTCTCCCCCTTTTATGCTTAAAAACTTCTTTAACTTTACATAATTATTAATATATAAAATTAATTACTAATTCTACTTTAATATAATGTATAATAAAAATTCAATAATAGTTAAAAATTTTTCTTTATAATAGATTTGTTAATACCTAAATTTAACATAATTATTAATAATAATTTTAATGCATAGTTATTTTATATAATTTTATTATAAAAATAATACTTTTTATCATACTAAGAACAATATAGTAAAGATATTCAAACTTATTTAAGGAAGTGAATTACTTGAAAACACAAAATAGGAATTACTTAATTGATAATAGTAAAGGCCTTTTAATATTTTTAGTGGTCTTAGGACACAGTTTAGAATTTATTAGAAAAGATTATGAAGTGGCAAGACTTTTATATGTATTCATATATGAATTTCATATGCCTGTATTTGTTTTTATTTCAGGATATCTTTCAAAAAATGTAGAAAAAGGACGTAGAAATGCCGTAAGAAATTTTCTCACTCCCTTTTTACTATTCAATATAATATGGAATTTAATCACATTAGTAGGTCCCTTATTTTTAAGAGGTGAATTTACTGAACTTCCTAGTGAACAAGCATTTTCCTTCTTCACTCCTGGTTGGGCACTATGGTATATATTTGCAATGTTTTTATGGAAAATCCTTTTACCTGATCTTTTAAAGTTCAAAAATATTTTTATACTTAGTATTATTGCTGGTATTTTTGTAAAACTCTCTGGTGAGTTTGGCTCTTATATGGCACTTTCTAGAACTATTACCTTTGCTCCATTTTTCTTAGCTGGTTATTATTCTAGTGAGGAAAAATTAAAAAGATTTAGGAAGTTTACAAGATTTAATATTCTAAACAAAGTTCCTTCAATATTAATTCTAATTATTGGAGTTTTAATAGCCTTAATTTTTGTTAACTATTCAAATATTGCAGATGAATTTTTCTGGGCAGATAGGTCCTATAGTAATTTTAATATAGAAATATTCACTGGAATCTTACTTTATATTGCAGTTTATATAATTGGATTTGCTTTTGTATATGTCTTTATAAACTTAATGCCAGAAAATCAAACATTTCTATCAAAAATAGGTAAAAATACTCTTTCAGTTTATTTTTTACATACTTATTTTATAGGTAGTATTTTAGGATTAACAAGCTTAATGTCAAGTAATTTAGGAAAATTACTTGCACTAATAGTAGGCTCCTTAATAGTAACATTTATTCTCTCTAGGGATTGTGTAGCTAGATTTTTCAATAAATTTTTAGATAAATTTAACAGACTATTATTTATAAAAGAATAGAATATGTATAAAAATAAACAAATAAAACTTACAAACATATGCCGAGAATTACTAGATTTCTCTTCATAATGTTTGTAAGTTTTATAAAAAGTTATTTCGATACCAATACCTTATAATCCTTATTAAAAAACTTAACTAGATTTAGGTTTTAGTCCAAAAATCTATAATTTAATCTATTTCCATTTGTATAATCATATGAAATACTCTTTTTTCCAATATATCCTTCTACAAATAACTCTCATTTCTTAGTACTTTCTATAGATAATACTGAAATCAATTTCAATTTTATTTGTTCAAGTTTCTCCTTTTGTTCCTTTGTTCTTACCCTTCCATCTAAACTCTTTGTAAGCAATACTGCATCTGAATAGTTTTTATTATCTATAAACTTTTCTAGTTTCTCCATATCACTTTTTATATCTTTATCATATTCAGATTTTTCATCTATATTCTTATTTAATGCATCTACACATTTCTTAAAATTTGGAAACTCATTAGACTTCTCTCCAACATTTTGAATTTTAACTTCAGCTTTTCTTATCTTTCCCTCATCTAAAGCCTTACTTGCCTCTAAATAATTTTCAATCATATCTTTTAGTTCTTTAGCCTCTTTATTTTTAGGATTTTCGTCTAAAGCTAACTCTAAAGATACAACTGCTTTCTCATATTGCCCTTCATTAATAAGTTCTTTCCCCTTATCTAGTGCTTTATTAGAACTACTACATGCAATAAGATTTAATGATAAAATTGTAATTAATACTACTAAAATTAAAGCCTTAATACTTCTTTTCACCTAATTACCTCCTGTCACCTAATCTATATTATTTTAATTTAGCTTAGCAAAATAATTTAAGCAAAATTATAACCCTATAAAAAATCCTATATTTCTATAATTTTTTCAATTTCCTTTTTATCCCAAATAAATAGTATCATATTTTGAACAATAAGTAAATATTCTTAACTAACAAAAATAATAATGAATAATTAGTAAAATTTTTAAATACAAAAACCAAATGTAATTGAAACCTAGCAAAATCAAAGGGAGTAATTTAATATGATCAAATTACTCCCTAAATATGTAACATTACTCTCTTTTATTTTTGTAATATCCTACAAATACTATATTAACTTTATGTAAGAATTTAATTTTGACATTTGGATTTCATTTTTAATTTTGTAAACTCCATACTTCCTTTCAACCATCTTCCCTCCAAGCTTTCTAACATGCCATTGTATGTTCATCCTATCTTCTAAACCTTCTAATTCTTCATATTCATCACTTTTTATTTTAAGATAACATTCTCTAATAACCTTACAAAACTCTCTTGGTATTTTTACATCTCTCATAGCTCTAACTATCCCTTCTTTTCCTTCAATCAAAAGGATCTCAAAGGTATAATCTAAATCTTCTGATAAATAAAAATCATCGGAAGCAAAATTTAAATCCACTGGAAAAGCACTACATTCCAAAATCCCATCTATAGTTAGAGTAAACCCTATAAAATCTCTTGAAAGTCCAAACTCCTTTTTTGGATAAATCTGAAATCCAAGTTCTAATTTTCCGTAGTTAATAGCAAAATGATCCTCTTTATTTGAATTATCCCATCTTAATAATAGGTTAAATTCATCTTTATTTTGAAGAACCATTGCACTATCTCCCTTAATATCCATATAGGTCTTATCCCCTATACCAACAATAACCCCCTCATCTTCATAACATGCCTCTTCTTCGCTCTTTTTAAGCTCATCTCTAGCATTATTAATAGTACTTAAGAAAAGTTCATCTTCGAATTCATCTGTTTTAATAAGTTCTCTGACGAAATCTCTAACATCACTAAGCTTCTCATTCATCATAAAAACCTCCCCATTTATTACATGTCATCCCAAATCCATTATATACCAAAATCTTTTTTTGGTACAGACAATGAAAAAGACTATATCCAAACATTTATTTAATCATAAACCTTTCACAACATATAAGTATTTATAATTAAATCACTTTTGATATAGTCTAATATAATTATAGTTTTAATCTTTAATGTATTTATCTAAATTAGATTCTTCTGGTTCATCTGTAAACTTATATAGGCTAAAACTTTCTTCTACCTGCTTTGATGTTATTCCATCAAAAAGTATAGCATCAAGGTTTTCTAAGTCTTCTAGAGCAACTTCTCTATTATAATCTTCCCTTGTAATTTTTAAATAATACTCCCTAATAATCTTACAAAGCTCCCTTGGGAATCTAATATGTCTCATAGCTCTTACTATATGCTTTTCATCTATAGCAATTATATTTAAAGCGTAATTCATTTTCTCAGAAAATTCAAAACCTTCAGTAGTAAAATTAAAGTCTAGCCTCATATCACTATAATCAACAGCATCCTTTATTGATAAGGTAAATCCAACAAAATCATAATTAATATCAAAGTCTTCTCTCTTAAAAAGTTGAAATCCAAAATCAACCTTTCCTTTACTTACGCCTCTAAAACTCTTCTTAGCTTCACTTGGAAACCTTAAAATAACTAGGAGACTATCCTTATCCGTCAAAAGGCTAACCATGTCTTCCGAAAGATCTATAGAAAGCTTGCTGCCAACCTCTAAATAACACTCTCCATCTTCATCATTAGATTCTAGTTCCTGAAGGTTGTCCTTTCCTAAAACCTGATACAAATAGTTTTTAAATTCAATATCAAATTCATTTTCCATTCCTTAAGTCGTCTCCTTTATTTTTAAATAACCTTCAACTATTATATATCAACAACATTATAGTTACAAACCATATTTTAACCATTTTTAATTCTAAAAAGACTTTAAAAATAGCAGAGACACCATATACCATAATAATTAATTAAGTTCTTCTAAATAACTAAGTATTACTTTATCTTATCCCTAAGCTTTAAAAGTACTTCTCTTATTTCCTTAACCTCTTCATGAGTAAAGTTTTCAAATACACTATCAAAGCTATTATTTATATCACACCTAAAAGTTTTTGCAAAGTCTACTCCTTTTTTAGAGAAAACTATATATGTATTTCTCTTATCCTTTTCATCCTTAAACTTCTCTACATACCCCATATTTTCAAGTCTTGACACTATTCCTGACACAGTTCCCTTAGCTAAGGACATTTCATCACAAAGTTCCTTAACTCTAACCTTCCCCTTATGAGCTATAAGTTTAATCACTGTTATTTGTTGGTGAGTAAGTCCACTTTCTTTAAGTCCTTCACTTACTTTTCCCATGGTACTTGAATAAATTTCTTTTATCAGCATAGCTATTTCAAATGAATCATAATTCATATAAGTCCCTCTTTTCTAAAAAAATAAATTTCAAATTATATTTCTCCAGGATCTAAGTCCTATGAAAAATATATAAAAGATTCTACATATAAAATTAATGGTACATAAAGTCTTCTAAACTTTATGCACCATTTAATATCTTTATACTAAATTAGCTAATTTTATATTTTACTTTTAAATTATCAAAGGTGAAGAATCCCACAAAGAAATATACGCCAGCCATAAATAGTGCTGCTCCTAATCCCATATAAAAATCTCCTAAATAAACTGGATTAAATATTCCTAAGTTTCTAACTGAAATTCCAAAGAAAATCATAAATCCCATTATAAGATAACTCTTAAAATCAAAGAAGGAAAATACACAATGTTTATCAAGTTTACTATTTACTATTCTTATTGTATGTTTCTTAAACATTTTACTAAATATAAATTTAAAAAACACAAAAAATATAACTGCTGCAAAAATGATTGTTATGATTAAGTTTCCGTTATGTGACATAACATCTCCAAACCCTAAAGTAAATACTCTAAATCCTGCAAATCCCCATACTAATCCTGCTATAAAAAGTAAAATTCTCTTACTAACTCTTGGAGTAAATTTTTTAATTCCGTCCATAATTTTCATCTCCTACAAAATAATTTTATTTTATTAGATGCAACCCATCTTAAAATGGTTCGCATGAAAACTCTTTGTTCCTATGCAAACTATTTTACTCCTAATAATAATTATTGTCAAATAAAAATTTTTATTTATTTCATTCTTTATTTATGCAGATCAATCACTGAAATTAAGGTTACTAAAATTTTATTACTTAAATTATAATCTCTTTCATAAGACTCTTATTAACCCCCAAATTATCCTTTCAAATATTTAGTATAAAAGATTTTTTTAAGGGAAACATAAGGGTGTATCCTTATAGAAGTTAAGACTTCATTTTTGTGATTGATGTTCATCACCTCCTAAAAGTCTTAATTTCTCAAATTTTCTATATGCCTTTTTAAATTAAAGATGGCTATACCTTATATTTCCCCCTTCTAAGAAACTTCAGGTATAGCCATCTACTTTTATTTAATATTATTTCTTATAATTTTAAAAGATGTAAAAGCAAAAATCACAAAGCCTACAAAGGATAAAATAGAACTTAATAAAAGAATTATATCTCCTATTATAGTTAATCCAATAAAGCTAAAAATTTCTACAGCTCTTTGAAACATCTCTGTTTGAAGTAACACAAGCATAAATGATCCTAATGCTACTAAAATCAACTTAATATTTTTATTTTCCATTTAATAATCCTTCCCTATATTTCACCTTACTTACTTTTTCCCTATTTTCCACTTAAAATATTTATTTACAAAAATCAAAAATATAACTAATAAGATACTCATTATAAAAGGCTCTAACCCTTCATACAACCTAATAAAGGTATTCAACTAAAAAACTCCTCCTTAAATTTATAAAGCCTAAATAGCCCTATTTTTAAAGAATATTATTTCTAATAAGATTAATAATTTTTTTCATATCATAATATCCCCAATTTAATTATTTTATCCATTGCTTATACTTCTGAGTTTTGTATCATAGAAACTTATTACCAACTTAAAATATTTTGTGTTGCTATTTTTTGGTATTCATTGCAACATATAAGCTTACAATCATCTCCCCCAAAATGTTCAGAAAAATAAAGTCTTTCCTCTTCTAGCTCTTCTATTTTATCAATATTTCCTTTAAGATATGCTTTTATTCTATACATAGTTGAATCACATCTCGCCATAACTCCACCAAGTCTAATATCTATAACTTCAAAACCTTGTCCTTTACATTCTTTATACCATAGCTCCCTAAAACTTTTATGAAAACTCTTTAACTTTTCTTGTATTTCTGGAATAAAGTTATATGCTATAAGCCTTAAAGCATCCTTATCATTTTCTAAATAAGCTTTTCTTATTTCTAGTCCTATCTCACTTTTAACTGAAAGGTAAGCAGCAAGTTTAGAATACATAGTAAACATTAATTTAAACCTCTCACTTTTCTCTCCTATTTCCTCATATTTTTTAGAAAGATTAATATAATGTTCTTCTAAATCTAAACCCTCTAAATGCTTATCAAAGGCTCCTAAAAGCAAATCTTGGTAAGCTATATATTTTGAAGGATTGCAAACCTCCATATTAGGAATTTTAACTGATGGAACAAGATCTAATTCTTCTAAAGAAGTAAAATCCTCCATGCTAAGCCCTGTTAAAGCCTTACATCTTTCATCTATCCATTCTTTATCTACCTTATGATAATAGCCATGCTCTCCAAATAATATAAGACCTACTATTATTGAATATATTGGCGTTTCTGCTCCATCATCTCCCCAAGCAGTAGCAAAGACTTCCTTTATTCCTTTAGCCTTACATTGATTTAAGGCAGCATTTGTTGTTTCAAAGGTCTTTGAATAGTTTGGAGCAAATCCACTCCACCTCCAGCATCCTCCTGCAAATATAATATTATTATTAAAGTTATCTCTAATATCTAAAAGCTTCTTATATTTTTCTTCATCACAATTATAATAATCCCAATAAACTAAAGAAACTTCCTCTGGAATATTATTTGCTATTTCAGGAGTTATAACTATATCTAAATCGTAATATCCACCATCTGGAGCTCCACATCTTAAAAACATATCATCCCAAATCATTGGCTTAAAATAATATTTTTTTGCTATTTTATTAACCTTATTTAAATGCTCTACCATAAGTTTTTGATGAGGAACATGTCCATGTTTAGTTAAATAATGTCCTCTTCCTAAATCAAAGGCTTCATCCATACCTATATGAATATTTTTACTTCTAAAACACTCTCTTAAAGAAGAAATCATTGCCTCTATAAACTTATAAGTCTTTTCCTCTCCTACTAAAAGTACATCTTGGGTGTCTTTTATACCTTCCCCATATGACCATCTTAAAGTTTGTTTTAAGTGAGCTAAAGTTTGAATACAAGGTACAACCTCTATACCTAAAAAGTATCCATAATCATCAATTTCCCTTAACTCCTCTTTGCTATATCTTCCTCTCATATAACCAAAGTATGGATAACCATCAATCTCATAAGTATCTTCAGTATAAAGCATACACCTATTATGTCCCATTAAGGCCATATATCCTAATATCTTTTTAACCTCAGAAACTCTATAGACAGCATTTCTTGAGGCATCTATCATTGCTCCTACTGAATCAATATAAGTTTTTTCGCTTCTTGAAAAACTCTCCTCTCCCTTTTTAAGAAATTGAAGATATAAACTAAACGCTCTAAAAAAGTGATGTTTTTTCTTATATCTTATTTCATTATTTTTTCCTCTAAGGACTTCTATTACATTTTCTGATTCTTCAGGAAGCTTAGAAACATTTATAATTTCTAAATTTTCATTCTCACTTCCCTTCTCATTATAAAGCTGAAAATCAATTAGTTCTTCTAATCCCTTGACAGCTTCTAACATTTCCTCATTTAATCCAACTAATTTAACTCTCATCTTTATTCCCCTCTCATACTAAAAATAGGTGTTTCCTATATAATTCCACATTTAAATCAAATATCCTACTAAAAAGATTATTTTATGATAAATAAAAATAAATTGTTATAAAAATGAACTTTTTGTTGACTAAATTACAACTTGCATATATAATCTAATTGAAATCGATTATCAATAACAGAAAGGAAGACATAATAATGCTACTTATAATTTCATTATTAATAACAACATTCTTGAGTATTGTTTTTTATAAAGAAATAAAAAAATATTCTTCAATACTCTACATAATAGCTACTTTAATAGCTATATTTTTCATAGTATTTATGAAAACCGATCTACATAACTATATTCCTAAACACATAAGTAAATACACCATAGGAGTATTCTCTAAAAGTACTTTTTCCTTAGCTTTATTTACTATAGTAATGTACACTGGAGCTTTAAGTAATTCATTTAAATATAAGAAAAACCTAATGGCTATAAGAGGCGAACTTTCAATAATCGCTTGTATCTTAACCTTAGGTCATAATATTTTATATGGAATATATTATTTCCCTACATTCTTTACTAACCCACATTCTTTAACTTATTATAAGTTTTTTGCAACTTTATTAAGTTTAATCATGATATGCTTAATGATTCCTTTAATGATCACTTCATTCCAATGTGTAAGAAAAAAAATGAACTATAAAACATGGAAAAAGATTCAAAGGTCAGCATATTTATTTTATGGTTTAATGTACATACATATAATGCTTTTATACATACCAAAATTTGATAAGAAACTTTTTGAAATAATATTATATAGTATTATATTCTTTGCATACTACTTATTACGTATAAGAAAGTATTTTAAAGATAAATCTAAAACTTGTTTTAGCAAATAAAAATTACTCTAAAAATGGACTAGCTCTTTTTACCATTAAGAGCCTCTAATAGTTTTTAAAATAAATAAAATAACCTATACATAAATAACTACACATATAAATAAAACTTATAAATAGATAAAGAGCTTATATTTTTTAAACTCTAAATCTATTTATAAGTTTTTTAATATATCTAACCCATAATATTTAAGCTTATTAAATTTATAATAAATTTTCTTTATATATCCTAATAATAATTATATTTTTATTTTCTATTTAAATTCCTCTGGATGTCTTCTCTTAAGTTCTGGAATTGCCCATCCTCTTCCTGTTTGCTCTAATCTTTTACAGTACTCTTTTAAATGACCTTTAGCATGATATGGTCCTCCCTCTCTTATTACAGTCCAAAGGGGATCAACATCACTTTCACTACTCATCATCATTTCATCATGCCACTGTTGAAGAAGATACGCTCCTTCCATGCATAGTTCTTTTCTTATCTCTGCTAAATTTCTTATTTCGTGAGGATCATCCTCTACATTAAAAAGCATTTCCTTTGGAAATAAGTGATATCCATCATGATAAGTTCTAATATAAATATAATCTTTAAATCTTACAGCTCTTTGACACACATGAACACATTGCCCTAAAACCAAATAATCTCTTCCTGTATCTTCTCCATTTAAAATACTTTGTGCATAGCTTCTACCATCCCAGTACTCTTTCTTTTCCTTATTAAATAACTCAGCTAAAGTTGGTGCTAAATCTAAATTATAATGAAATCCATCATCTCTATAATTTTTCATAGCCCCAGGCCACTTTATTATCATTGGTATTTTAGTAGTTGCATAATCAGCAGTTCCGTGCTCTGCATACATACCAAATTCACCTATTGCCTCCCCATGATCTGATGTTATTATAATAGCAAGGTCTTCGTATAATCCCTTATCTTTTAATAACCTAAGTATTTGTCCAATATGAGAATCCATATAATTTATTCCTGAATCATATTGATCAAAGAATTTTATAAGATCATCATAATTTTTAATTTCTCCCATATGTTTTGGAAATCTTGGTGATGTATCACTATTATACATTCCTATTTCTCTAGCTCCATGTGGTCCAATTTTATTGTTACGATGTTCATTAAATCTTTCCTCACTTATCCATCTCTTTAAACCATCTCCTTCAAATGGATTTTCATAAGTATCTGGAGTTCTATAAGGAGTATGTGCATCCCAATAGTTTACATGAAGGAACCAGTTATCTTTATCACAATTATCTTCTATCCATTTTAATACAGTTGGAGTTACTTCTTCTGCTGACTCTGCTCCACATCCACCTACATTATGAAGCTCATTAAACCCAGCATTAAACCACCACGCACTATGCCTCTCAGCAAAAGTACTTATAGAAGCTGTATAAAACCCTTCACTTCTTAAAAACATAGGAAGGCTATTAAATGCAATTCTATCATTAAAGCCTCTATTATCCCCATCTATTCTAAAATCAGCACAAACTCCTCCATGATTTACAACACCAGTATGTATTCCAAATCTTCCTGACATAAGTGCAGCCCTTGAAGGAAGACATGGTGCATCTGAACAATAATAATTATCAAAAGTTATACCCTCCCTTGAAACACTATCTATATTAGGAGATGTATTTCTTTCATATCCATAGCAACCTAAATGATCTGCTCTTAAAGTGTCTAAATCTAACATTAATATTCTCATTTTCTCAACTCCTTTAATAAAACGAAAATTTAATTTCTTTAATATATAATTCAACACAACTTCAAAAATTCCTATAAAAACTCCTTATTATAATTAAATTCTATAATTATCTCCTTAAATTAATATTTTCTCATACTTAATTTAAAGTTATAAAAAAAGGAATGTATCAAAATATAATAAAAGTTATTTTGATACATTCCCTTTTGAAAAAATTAATAGTTATATATTTATTATAAAACTAAATTTCTTTAGTTTTATTGAATCTTCTTATATGAATTTCAGTACAAATTATAGGACTAACTAAAATTAATATACCCACCAAGATATACCCTATATCAGAAATTTCTAAATTAAAAAATCTAATTATCAAAGTGAATATTATTGAGAATATAAATACAAAAACACATGGCTTTAAAATATAATTATTAGCCTCTTCCCATGTTTCTTCATTTCTCATTGCATACTTTAGTTTATACCCTACAAAAAGATTGGGATATTCCTCATAGTCATCATGAAGCTTTTTACAAATAAGCCCACTAATAAACATAACTATTCCCATAAAAATTATAACCAAAAATATTTTCCCCCTTCTTGTTTAAACACCAATACTAAAAAATATAAAATTGCAATCGCCTTTATATAATACCACTATTTACCACAATTTTCATTTAATAAATTCTTTTAAATTCATTCATTATCCTTTAAATCCATTCATTACCATTGCTTTTTTTTATATTTCTCATGTTTTGGATAATTTGGATAATAAGATACAAATTTAAATAAATTAATTGCATATTTGAATATAAATTTAAATTAAGCAAATAATAATTCATGAAGAAGGAATGAAATACTCCTTCTTCATAACTACTTACTTTTTTAAGCTTATAGGTTTAAGATTTAATAGCCTATCTCTTACGATTATTAAAAGTGTAATTAATTAGTCAATCAACTTTAACTCTCTCAAAATTATTGTCACTTCATTTAATTAAGGAGAATACCTCTCTTTCAAAGAGATTCTTAAACCTATAAGCTATTTGTTTTGAAAAAAAGAAAAGCTATTCCTCCCACTGAATAGCTTTTCATTTACTCACTCAACAATATATACAATATAAATTAATACTTTATTTTACTTATAAATGTTACCACTCCCTCTTTAATTTAACAATGTTCTAAAATTAACAAATTGTTACGTATATTACAGTAACAAATTATTTTTTGACATTATTCTCTTCTAACTTTTAATTTCGTTAAAATATTCATTTTATTTATGCACTCTATTATCCAATTCGATTTCGACAATTGAAATTGGTCATACCACCTTTCAAATAGCCATTTTCTATATGTTCTTATTTTTTAAATTTACAAGAAAAAGCTTCTTACTCTATAAATATTTCAATATAAAAAATATTTAAAAATTTTCCTTTTTATTTCTCTATTTCATTGTTTCTTTGAACAAAAATACTATATATTAAATATTGCAACTTTTTAAAATACAGGTTATAAATTTATCAATTAATAATAAATCTAAACTTTTCTTATAAATAAACTTGAAATTAAACTTAAAAATTAAATTTCTTACTTTTTTACACAATGTTTAAAATTTGATACTATGTACAAAGGAAATTATAATTAAATTGTTAATACTTAAAATAAAATATAGATTTAGGAGAGTGAGATATATGTTAGGTAACATAGTGATTTATCTTAATTATGTTATATTAGTAGCGATTATTGTAGGTGGTATAGCTTTAGTAGTTGCAAGCTCAAAAAAACATGAACATAAGTAAACATTTAAGTTTTGACGGAATCTCACATATAAAAATAATCTATGCATTTAAGTTTTGGCAGAAAAAAAATCTCTAGCTTATAGCTAGAGATTTTTATTTTTTAAAAGTATTATTTCTATAGATAATAAATCATGTCTATTTTTAAAATTTATATAAAAAAGAATTCTTAATAATTTATATTAAAAGAAATTATAAATCATCTTTTAAATACTTTAAAAGTACAATAAAAAAGAGTTATATGATTTTAATTAAAAGTCTTTTTAAGCAAAAGTTAATTTAACTTTTAATTCCTCTATCATATAACTCTTAAATATTTTTAAGTTGTTTACTTTAGAGTATCTTACTCTATTTACTAACCTCTTTGTTAGTAAGACTTTTTATTTATATTAGCCTTTAAAACAACTTAATTTAATTTTTGATTCCTCTTTGAACCTTGGTACTTCTAAAAGCACCTTACTCACCATTGAGATTTTTACCTGTTTTGGATTTGCTTTCTGATGTTATTTTTGAGCAATCCTAGCTTAAATTACCCAAAAATAAAAGATAGATACTCACTTTGAATACCTATCTAGGAAAATCTCTACAAGTTAATTGATGAATCTCTATATTTTAATCATACTAATTCAAGCCACCTCATTGTAGCTTACCATAATTAACTTAAATCTTACTTTAAACAAACTAACTCATAAATAGTCAGAACTTTATTAATATGGCTCTATTCCTCTTCAGTATGATAAAATTTCAATCACTTGTCTCTTTCCCCAGAAAGATAAACTATTCGCTTTGAATTAGGCAGGTCTCCTGGCTCATAACTATATCTTCTTAACACCTTCCCATGATCAATCACAGTGGTATATCGTTAAGTCGAAGTCATTTACAGTTGCTGGGGGCAGCTTTAGTTTTACACTAAATTCCCTATTAAGCATCACTGCACCTATTTCAAAAGTAGATTTTAAATCTCTACTTAATTACATTATATAAATAAATCCTTCAATTATCAACACTTTTTCTTAATAGTTAAATTTATTAAACAAAAATTTACTAATTATAAATTATAATACAAATTTTTCATGTTATATTATTATTAAAATTCATAATATAGGAGGATTTTATGAAAGAAAGAATTAACTTTAAAATTCTTAACCAAGCTGCTTGGATAAGCTTACTTTTAACCTTTATAACCCCCTATGAATTAAGCTCTTCTGGCTTTAAAACTTGGGGGTATCCAGTAAAATATTTTACAACATATGAATTTCCACAAGATAGTACCACTCTCTTATTTTCTACTTCAACTAATTTATTAGGATTAATATCAAACATACTAGTTATATATATTATGATTAACACATTTATTCTTTTAAAAGAACGCTTAAAAAAATATAAAAGTTAACACCCTATAAAAACATTTTTCTAAAACTTTTTTTATTAATATATTTTTTAATCCCTATTTAGAAATGAACATAATTTAACATAATATAATTTATCTATGCTAACAAACACAGAGTATATAAGATAAAAAGCTATAGTATATACTAGCTAATAATAAGCTAGACTATACTATAGCTTTTTATTTTCCAATATTTGTAATTTATTAGAATTTAAGTTATAATTAATATGTAAACTAAAAAGGATTGGAGGTGCTTATTATCCTGTATTTATCTTTCTTTATAATAATTACAATAAGTATTTTCTTAGGTAGAGGAAAAAGCTTAGTAAAACAAAAATTATTTTTAACTTTATCCTCTTTCTTAATATTAATTGGAATAATTACTTCATTTCTAATAAAAAGTATATTTTTAAATAACTTAAGAATCCATAATGAAATTTATGATTATGTAAATCTTGAGTTTATAAATTGGGTCATTAATAAATTTAATTCTTACTTTAAATGGTCTTATTTATATGTTCTTATAGTCTTAGGAGTTCTCTTATATAATCTATATACAGATCATAATATAAGAAATAAAGAAAACTTAAAACACTTTAACTATACTTGTGTAACATCTATGGGGGTTATATTAACTGGAGCAATAATCTATTCCTTTAGCTCCATAAATAAAGTCTTTGACATACCATTATATTTAGAGGTAACAGCTTTTTCTCAAATATTTATACTTTATATTCCACTAGTAGCAATGAGACTTTATATAGGAAATCCAGGGGTTGAAAATACGGTATTTGAAGTATAATAACATTCTTATATTTTTCGTGCATCTAATAAGAGTATATTATTTATATATTTAAGCTTAATAATTATATAACTCTTTATTTATGAAGCATATTTATAAGTATCTATAATCTTCATATTTTCAAAAACAAAAAGTCTGTAACAATATATTCTTGCTACAGACTTTTTTTACTTTAATGCTTCCTTATCTCTTTAATATTTATACTAATTTAAAACATCCCTATTCTTTTCATTTTTTAATAAGTTAATTATTAAAAGTATTGAAATTATAATAAATACCACATAAGCAATTAAAGGAATATATTTAGGATAATTTATTGTAGTCATATGATTTAGTCCTATATTATCTAAAAACATTATTAAAGCTCCTAAAATAGGTACTTGTACTCCTATTAATGCCACATAACTTTTAACTTTACTACTTACAAATAATGATACGCTAGTTACCACAAAAGTTATTATATATATAACTAGAATAGTTAACATTATATATTGTCCAAAAGTTAAATCAAACCAAGAAACCATATAATTAAATTTAGAATTTATGCTACAATTCCAAAATTGCAATGTATTATTGGGAATATACATTAAAAATAGACCTATTAGCTCCAAAGTACTTATTCCAAAAGCAGTTATCATAGCTGAAATAACTTTTTTACTTCCAATCTTTCTTCCAGTTTTTGATGAATACTGAAGAAAGTTTACTTTATTTTTTTCATCCCTTAAAAATATTGGTGATATTATAAAAGCTAAGGTCACCACAACAAGTATTGAAAAATTAGTTATTAAGGAATCATAATTTAAAAAAGTAACATAACTTAAAACAGATTTTAGCTGATCACCTTTTTCAAGTTCTTCTAACCTTTTATATTTATTGGGTTTGCTACTATATAATTCAGCTTTTCTATTTAAAGGATTTTCATATGACGCTATTAAAGACTCTCTAGATTGCATTTCCCAAAACAGATATACATTATCCTTAAAATATATTTTTGAATGAAGAGCCTCAACCTTTTCATCAGTTTTTCTCTTATCTAAACTTTCTCTTAGCTCTCTATATGATTTTATTCCAAGTTCTTGTGCCTCTTTATCTCCCTTTAAATATTCGTCTGCCTCTTTTTCTCTTAAAGCTGACTTTTCCTTAAAATCTTCAAATTCCTTTTCATCCATTGTTGTTCCATAATCTTTAAGCATTTGTACGCTTAAATTAAAAGTTGGTGTGTTTGAACCATTTGGAAAAACTTCTATCCAAAAACTTATAAATATTTTCCATATTATAAAAACTATTAATCCAAGAATCAATATAATTTTTAAATTGAAAAGTTTCTTTATTTCATTAATTATTATTCTCATATTTTACCTCTTCACTTAAATTAATATTTTTCCCTTATAATATATCTACATTCTTAAATCTTTTTATTAAAATTAAGGAAATTATAGTTACAATAATTCCATTACTTATTAGTGTTTCTTCTATATAATATTTTGAAGTTAATAGTGCTCCAGCCTCTGCAAACCATTTTTGTGGATTTAATGTTAAAACAAATATGTTAAAATATGACCATATAACTAGTTTTGAACTCATACTAAATAATCCTGGCAGCATAAATAATCCTCCAAAAAGTATAAAAAAGGCAAAAAAAGCTTTATAACTACTCTTTAGAAAAAGACATAAGGATAAACTTATTCCCCCTGAAATAAGTGATATTATTAAAACAACTCCTATGGAAAGAAGTAAGTTTTGTAAAACTGTAATGTTATACCAAGATATATGAGGACCTACTTCCCAATTTAAAGCACTACTAATTGGAACATTCCAAATCTTACTATAATCAAACACACTAAAATATACAATTAGAGTAATTCCTAAGATGATTATTGCAACTAATATTGAATACATAAGTCCAACTATAGCCTTATCCTTAATAAGATTACGCCCTCTTTTTGTAGCAGAAACTAATCCTAGAGTTTTATTTTCTCTCTCATAATTTATTAAAAAACATACTCCTAATACTACAAGTATCATAATTTCGATTAAGCAAGCTCCAATTACTTTTTTATATAATAAATTTTGAGTTCTATAACTTTCTCCAAAGAAAAATAAATTTTTATGTTCTCCATTACTTTTTAACTCTTGAAGTCTTTTCCCTAAATCTTCATAATTTTTTCTAACTAAATTAGCGGCTTCTCCTTTAAACCCATACTTATTTATGTTACTTTCAGCCATTTTTTCAGAATCTAAGCTTTCTATTCTATGAATAAACTCTGGAGTTATATTTTTATATAAATTAATTGCACTTAACTGATTTATTAAATCCATATCCTCCTTTGAAAATACTTTTTCCTCATAAGTCCAATTATGAAAACCCTTATTAGCTAAAAATTCATCCATAGATTCAAAGGTTTTATGAAGTTTTCTTTCTGTAAGCTCATTTAAATCCTTCATCTTCTCATCATACATATTTTCTAACTTTTTAAGCATATTCTCGTCTACTTTATATCCAACCTGACTTATTAGCTTATTAGTTTCCTCTAACCCCTCTTTTATATAGGAATTATCCTTAATTAAAATAAAATTGTATATTAAGAAAATACCTGCAAGAACTATTAACACTGGATTTCTAAAAAGTTTTTCCCATTCACCCTTTTTAATACTCATAAGATTATCCTTCTAACTCCTCATCTCTATATTGATAAAGGAATACATCCTCTATATTAGGATTAACCCTAACCCATTTTTCATCATTATTACCCTGGCTTATGAATCTAGCTTTCATTATTCCACCATCTTGCTTTTCTGATAATAAAATATATTTCTTTCTAAACTCTTTACTTTTCTCAAAGGTCATTGAGGTTTCATAAACCATCCCCTCTAAAGTGCTACATATATTTTCTATGGAATCCTTATATAAAATCTTATGATCCTTAATCATAATTACCTCATTAGAAATAAACTCAATATCTGAAACTATATGAGTTGAGATTATTACTATTCTATCTCTTGATAAATCACTTAGTAAATTTCTAAATCTAACTCTTTCCTTAGGATCTAACCCTGCTGTTGGCTCATCTAAAATTAGTATCTTAGGATCATTTAACAAAGCTTGAGCTATTCCAACCCTTTGAATCATTCCTCCTGAAAAACCCTTCATCTTTTTATTCTCAACATTTTCTAAGGAAACAACTTTTAATACCTCTTTTACTTTTTCTACTGCATCTTCCTTTTTTATTCCCTTTAAAGCTGCTAAATATAACAAAAACTTTCTTGGTGTGTAATTTCTATAATATCCAAAGTCCTGAGGTAAATAACCTATAATATCTCTATACTCTCCATCTAATGAAACTATATCTGTCCCCTTATAAAGTATTTCTCCACTAGTTGGAAAAATTAATGTGGTTAATAGTTTAATTAAAGTTGTCTTTCCAGCCCCATTAGGAGCTAAAAGAGCATATACCCCATTATTAAACTCTAAATTTATATCCTTAAGGGCACAAAAACTCCCATATTTCTTGCTTACATTATTAACAACTAACATAAAATTTCTCTCCTTTTTTTATACCTATAATTTATTAATTCCTTCAAATTCTTAACATATAGAAATATACATACAATGGAAATTACTATGTGAACATATATTGGAACTTCCATTAAAAACTCTAAATAGTACTTCTCATTTCCAAAACTTAAAAGTAAGTTTCCTAAAATCCACCCTACTATAATAAAAGCCTTTGAAAATACATTTTTAAACCTCATTAGTGCATATATAAATACTGTTGAAAATAGAAATAAACCTGTAACTGACAATATTATTAGCCTTAAGGCATTTAAATCTTTATTTAATATACTCATAAAAACTATAACTATTGTGTTTATTAAGATGCTTCCAAGGCTAAATATAAACATTCTTAAAGCTGAAAGTTGATACAAATTATATTTGCAAGTCATTTCTAACTGAAAAACACCCTTTGTTTTTGAATTATAAAATGAGAATAAAATCACACTAAGATAAAGTATTGGTGAAGATATAAATATAAATTTATATAAACTTCCTACCTCTCTATTATTTAAACTGGTCATTGAAAAAAATAATACAAATATTCCAGATAGTAATATAATTCCTAGTTCAGTTTTATCATGAAATATATTATTAAAGCCTAAATCTTTAAAAGCATTTCTTAAGTAAGCGAAAAATGTTAATTTAGGTTTAACCCCCTTATTAAGTATTTCATCTAATTCCCCTAAATTTAATTCTGGAACCTCTATTTCTAAATCCATATTCTCAATATTAAACTCCTCTTTTTCTCTGTTCATTCTTCTTCACCTCCAATATCTTCTTTATCTTTTTAATACTTGAATAATATTTAGTTTTAACTGTAGATTCTGACATATCAATTAGATAAGCAATCTCTAAAAATGTCATTCCTCCAAATATCTTTAGTCTTAAAATTTGCTGAATGCTTGTATTTAAAGTATTAATAATCTCTAATATCTCCTTAGCGTCCTCCTTAAGCTGAAATGATTCTTCCAAATCATTTTCATATCCTACTAATCCTTCCTCAAATTCATCTACAACAGTAACATATTTATAATATGTAGATCTGTAATTATCGATTATCTTGTTACTGGCTATTTTATAAAGCCATGTCCTAAAGGAAGCTTTTTCATCATCAAATCCCCCTAAGGATTTAAGCATAGAAATAAATATTTCTTGAGTTAAATCCTTAGATAACTCCTCATTAGAGGTTTGTCTAAAAACATAAGCAAATATCTCCTTATAATAAAACTTAACAATTTCACCAGCTGCTTTTTTATCATTATTCTTTTTTACAAGGGTTATTAATTTCTTTTCATTAATCCGTCTCACCCCACCATCTTCAGTAAAATTCATCCTAAACCTTAATAACCAAAAATTATATATAATTTTCTCTTGAATATCTTTACACTTATTTATTCGTAATAGATAAGGAAATAGTTTTACTTTTTTAGAAAAATTTTATAAAAAATTTCTCTAAATCATATATTAAAATATAACAAATAAAACTTACAAACATATTCCGAGAATTACTAGATTTCGCTAAGAATTTATAATTATTACTCCAAAGATATTACTAAAACTTCGAAACTTGCTACGCTTCGAACAGTCTCAGTTTTTTAACGTAATATCTTCTGCGTAATAATTTAAATTCTAAAGCTCACCTAGATATTCTCTTCATAATGTTTATAAGTTTTATAAAAAGTTATTTTGATACAAACCCATTATTCTAATAAATTTTAATTTATTATCTCTTTTAAGAAATTTTTATCCCTTAACTATAAATATAGTCAACTACTTAAAAAAACATCATAAATATTCCAAGTAAAACTGAAATTGTTACAAGTATATAGGGAATATTTGTTTCCCCTAATTTTTTAACTTTAATAATAATTGCAATTATTGATATAGATCCAAATAACCAAGCTATAATTTGTTGCACTATATAATTTGTTGGTAAACTAGTTGCATTAAGATATGCTATAAGAATTGACCATATAACTAAAAAATAAAATACTACATTTTTTAGTTTGCTGTTTTTCAAGAAAAAAAGCAAAGAAATTCCTAATATACTTAGTACTAATATAAATACAGATAATATTAATAAATATCCAAGTGCCATATTTCTTCCCTCCTTTAATAATGTTTTTCTATACTTTTATAATATCCTGAATTTATTAAAACAATTATGAAGTTAATTTATAATCTATTCAAATGTTAACCTATACTTTTAATTAATACCATAAACATTCACTTAAATTTCTTTAAATTTTATCAATTAATTAAAAAACAGTGTATAATGTATTTATAAATATATGGTATATATTACATAAATATCATATAAAACTAAAGTTAAAGACAATAAAGTAATCAATAATGTCAAATTAAGATACTTTAATTAATATAAACTACTTAAGGAGATGCTCTTATGAAAGTTTGTCCTAATTGTAAAGAAAACTTTTCATATATGGATTTAATGGTTGCATTATGGGGATTTGTTGGTTGTGGGTATATTAGATGTAAAAATTGTAATACTCAATACAAGGTTACAAAAAATTCTAGAGCATTCATTGCCTTATTAGCCTTATTCCCTTATTTTATAGAAGGCTATCTATTTTCTTTTGATATTTTTTATTACATTATTTATCTAATTATTATTGTTCCCTTATCTCCATTTATGATTAAACTAAAAGAAAATAATGATAATGAGAAGTATATAAAACTTTAATTAAAACTAATTTCAATATATAAAATTATATATATTGTAATAATAAGCTAATTTTTAAAATAATAAACTAATTATACTTTATAAACTAAACATATAATTTTTATATTAAATTACATAAGTTTTAAAATTAAGGCTATAAATTTAGAGAGGTTATGAAATGAGAATACTAGATGATATAACTAAATTTATTTTTGTTTGTGATAAACCAAAGCCTTGTGACTTAATCTTTATACCAGGTTCATCCAAATACGAGGTAAGCGAAAAGGCTAGTTTATTATATAAACAAAGATTAGCAAAATATGTACTTCCTTCAGGCAAGTTTTCTTGTAAACTAGAAAAATTTCCAAATGAAAAAATAATAAATAAAAAGTATGCTGGTAAATATGAATCTGATTGGGAATTCTGTAAGGAAGTTTTATTTAGAAATGATGTTCCATTAGAATCTATTTTAGTTGAAAATAAATCAACTAATACCTCTGAAAACGCCTTTTTCTCAAGGAAAGTTACAGATGATTTAAATATAGAAGTTAAAAGTGCTATATTATGTTGCCAAGCCTTTCATGCCAGAAGGGCTTTAATTACTTACTCTTTAGCATATTCTAATACACAATTTTATGTTGTTCCAGTAGAAACTCAAGGAATTTCTAAGGATAACTGGTATAAATCTGATTACGGCATAAATAGAGTTCTTGGTGAGCTAAGAAAATGTGGCTCTTATTTTGAAGAATATATAAAAGATTTAAATAAAATTATATAAAATTAACGCCTTATTTTTAAGCTTATTAATTTAAATATATTAAAAGGAGTTTTTATATGTTTTCTAAGAAAGAAAAAAGATTTGAAAATAAGTTTATAGAAAACTTAGATTTTGGAACAATAATTGTCTTAGTGGATAAAAAAACTGGAGTAAATTATCTTTTAGCTCAAGGTCCAAATGGCTGCGGTTTAACCCCTTTACTAGATTCTAAAGGAAATTTAGTTGTGGAAAAATAATAAGATTAATTCTTTAAACAATACTATATGAAAACCACTTTAAATTAATATTCAATTAAAATATAGAGTATAAAAAGAGATATCATATATTTTGATATCTCTTTTTCATTGATTTTACTATTCAATTAATGATATTTTTATTAATTTTCCTTTAAAGCCAAGAAATTAAGATTAATTTATAATGATTATTTATCCTGCCTATTTCTTCTAATTACTTTTCTTTTGTAAAAAATCATTGCTACACCTATTCCAATAGCTATAACTCCAATTATTACAATAACTATTCTTCCGCCCACTGAGCCAGTATTAGGTAAGAAACCTGAGTGTTTAACCTTAACTTTACATGTATCTTTAAATCCACCATCCTTAGTTGTTACTGTTATTTCAGCTTCTCCTGATGATTTAGCCTCTATATTTCCATTCTCATCAACTGATACAACCTTTGGATTGCTTGATATCCAAGTAACATCTTTGTTTGTTGCATCTTTTGGACTTA
Source organism: Clostridium sp. 16K-1-R1 (assembly GCF_023921145.1). Lineage (NCBI taxonomy): Bacteria > Bacillati > Bacillota > Clostridia > Eubacteriales > Clostridiaceae > Clostridium > Clostridium sp. 16K-1-R1. The sequence continues at coordinate 1,264,065 of NZ_CP046515.1, read as the reverse complement.
TTTCAGCCTTTAAAGTATATTTTTTACCTTTTTTAAGGTTTAAATCTTTCTTATTTAATTTGACGCCAGTTACCTTAATTTCTTCTGGAGAAGTGGCTTCTTTTTCATTTACCTTAACATTAATTTCCTTAGTTTTTGATGCCCCTTCACTATCTGTTACTTTGTAAATTACTTTATAATCTCCAGACTTTTCTGTGTCCACATTATTTTCTATAACCTTAATATCCTTTGTTATATCTCCATCTTCCTTATCCATAGCTGTTACACCCTCCATTGGATCAAATTTATCCCCAACTGTTAATGTAACATCTTTAGCATTTATTTCTGGAGCATTATTTATAACTGAAGGTGATATACTATCATTTTTAAGAGCTAAGATAGCAGTTCCTCCATCTTCCCTTGAAGGGGCTTTTACAGTTACATTTCCATCTTTGCCTATTGAATATTCATTTCCACTATATAAGTCTTTAACCTTATCTCCTTCTTTGAAATTTGTTTTAAAACTTATATCTTTATCTTCATTTTTAGTGTTTAATACAACAAATAGGTTTTGTCCATTTGTAATATTTTTCTCTTCATTATTTTCACTTAGATTCATAGGCGTAATTTCTTTTCCATTATAGCTTCTTAATACTACTGAATACCCTTCTTCATTGTTTCCTGCAATAGTTTTTCTATTTCCCTTTGAAAATACCTTAGAGTATTCTTTTCTTATATTAAGAAGTTTTTCATAATGATCATGAACCTTTTTATACTTAGGATCATTTAATCTTTCAAAATCCATATCATATCTATTTTGATCTCCTTGTTCAAAGCCATTCCATCCTGACATTCCAAGTTCTTCTCCATAGTATATAACAGGGATACCCTTATCTGTTATTTGAAGAGAAGCAGCAAGCATTTGTTTGCCTAAGTCATCTCCTACAGTCTTTAAGAATCCATCTTCATCATGACTACTTAAGAATTGTCCCATTAAATTGATATTGCTTATTTTACTTGCTCTATCATCTAAATAAGCTGAAGCTCCCTCAATATTTCCATTTACAAAATCTCTTGCTTTTCCTTTATAACCAAAGTCTAATAAAGCATCCATTTGTCCATTTTGAAGTTGTCCTCCATCGTTATTTATATCAGCTCCAAAATATTCACCAATAGTTTTAAAGCTTGGGTTTATTTCTGTTAATTTATTTTTAAATGCCTTCCAAGTTGTATTATCAACATGCTTAACTGTATCAACTCTAAAATAATCAATAGTATTTCCTTTTTCAGTCTTTGATCTTTCAATCCATCCTGTTTGCCACTCTATTAATTTTTCTCTTACTTCTGGATCCTCTGTTTTAAAATCTGGAAGTCCTGCTGACTCTTGAGTTATAAAATCATTTCCTGGATTCTCTCTAAACATACCTTTAAACTTAGCTCTATCTTTCTCTGTTGGATAGTTATTAGCTCCACTATTAGCCTCTTTATTTTTCATTCCATAGCCAGCATGATTTAAAACAACATCAACCATTATTTTTATTCCACTATCATGTGCTGTATCTATTAATGTTTTTAAATCATCCATAGTTCCTAAATGTGGATCTAATTTTTCAAAATCCTTAGCCCAGTAACCATGATATGAGTATTGAGTTTTCCCTTGTGAGAACATTTGATTAAAATCAGTATTCTCAACAATAGGAGTTATCCAAATTGTGTTTATTCCAAGTTCTTTTAAATATGGAATCTTATCTGTTAATCCTTTTAAATCTCCTCCATGATAAGTATATGGATTCTTCTTATCATAGTTGTTTCCATGAGGATCATCATTATTCTTATCTCCATTAAAGAATCTATCTGTCACTGTAAAGTAAATTCTAGACTCATCAAAGCCAAAATCTAAAGGTCCAACTCCAACCTTTGATTTAACAGTTAAAATTCCTTTTGCTTTATGATTTTCACCATTTTTATCAACTATTGTAACTGGTATTTCTTTTTCTCCAGCTACTACATTATCATTTATTCCAATGCTTTGGCTTAATGAATTATCCTTTAATAAATTTAAATCCATTAACACCTTATTAGGGCCACCTACATTTGTAAGGTCCATATAAACTTCTTTTATATTTTCTTTTTTAGCATCACTTCCACTTAATTTAAGATTTGTAATGGCATTTTCATCATAGTTAACCTGATTATTTTTGAAAGTAACCTCTCCATTTATTTTTAATGGAGAATATTCTATTCTTTGTTTTTCAGTTTCAACTGTTTTACCATCCTTAGTAACTAAGAAACTGTATTCATAAGTTCCAGGTTTTATATCCTTTAATGAATATGCAAAGAACTCATTTTGTGAATCATAATCCATGTCATAAGTCTTTGTATCCTTAAATAATACCCCTGGTGAAGTAACCTTAACTTGAACCTTGTCTATGGAAGATTGATTATTATCTTCATATAAAGCTTTATCTCTATATTTAAAGTTAATATTTCCTCCTTGTATTTCAGCATTTTTTATAGCTGGAACTTGGAAGAACTCTCCTACTCCACTCTTAACAGTTACCTTTGTTACATTCATTGATGGATCTATTTGTATATATCTATCTGATTCATATGGATCTTTTTCATCCCATCCAGTACCCTTTCTTAAAACAAATCCAACTTGAGTTACATCTGGTGCTATTTCAAACTTAGATATTGCTTTTCCATCTTTTATTTGAGTAAAGTTTTGTTGACCATCATTTACCCCTGTTTGCCAAGTCCAAATATTCCATCCATCATAGTCTTTATCATCTCTAACATAAGTGAATTCTATATACTTTTTAGTATATTTTTTAACTTCTATTTCCTTAGTAGCCTTAGTCTTTCCACTCTTAGCTGTTATTTTAACCTTGCCTTCACTAATTCCTTGAACCACTCCTAAAGTTGATACTTTAGCTATGCTTTCATCTGAAGAGAACCACTCTATGTTTGCTCCTAAGATTATTTGTCCAAATTGATCCTTAACAATTCCATTAAGTTGAATATCCTTCCCTGTATAAACTTGATTTGGACCATCTAATTCTAAAGAGCTTGGAACAAGATGAACAACCTCTACTTCTACGTCCTTAGTTAAACTTCCAGAGCTTAAAGTTATAATTGACTTTCCTTCTTTTAAAGCAGTTACTTTTCCATTATTTGAATCAACCTTTATTACTGAGTTATCTGAAATATTCCATTTTATTTCTGCATTAGGAATTATTCTTCCATTTTGGTCTTTAACTACTGCCTTTAAGAAACTTGAAGCTCCTATATCTAATTTTAAGTTTGAAGGAGTAACATCTATAGATGTTGGAGTTTGTTCTTCTCCTTCTACGCTTTCATCATAAAGAACCTTAGCTGATAAAGGTGCAACCTTTACTGAATTTACTCCCTTAAGAGATTCTAAGACACTTGTTCCGGCCTTGTGTTCATTTACTATCACATTCCAATCGCCTTCATGTGGAAGAGAAATTTCCTTCTCAGCATTATTTCCATTATAAGCTACAACTATATTCTTCCATGAATCTCCATTAGCAAAGTTTTTAAGTTGGAATACAACTATATTATCATTAGCTTTAGTTACTACTAAATTGCTTTCAATAGCAGCCTTTGTATCCATTCTAAAGGCTGGATGTGATTTTCTTAAAGCTATTAATCCTTGGTAATAATCAAATACTCCACTAAACTTTTCTTTATTTTGCCAGTTTATTTCATTTATAGCATCTGGACTCTTATAGCTATTGTGATCTCCATATTTACTTCTTAAGAATTCATCTCCAGCTTGGAAGAATGGAATTCCTTGTGAAGTCATTGTAATAGCAGTTGTTAATATACTTCTTCTTACATATTCATTATCTAAAGGATTAGTCTCTGTTATTACACTATATGGTTTAGCTTTCTTGTTAACTGCCTCTTGAACCGAAGAATACTTATTAGCATCTTCCCCTGTTAAAACTCCATCTCTCATTTCTAAGAAGCCTGCAGCTTTTTCCTTGCCTGCTGCCTTTATAATCTTATCCCAAAGATTTAAATTATCATGAGCAGTTACATAGTTTATTGTTTCACTTGGACTATCAGTAAAATCATCAACTGATCCTTTAACCCCAGCTACTATATCTCCTTCTTTACTACTAGCTCCAGTGGCAAATCCTTGTCCTGCTCCATCACTATCACCTTTTATAGCGTTTCTAAAATTATCATTAAATACGGCAAAGCCCTTACCTTTTTGGCTTCCCTTTAAAGTTTGTTGTTCTTGTGGAAGTGCACTTCCTCCAGCTTGCCATGGTTCACCATATATTATTAAACTTGGATCAATTTCATTTCTTAACTCAGTTGTTAGTTCACTCATAGTTTTTGTATCTATTAATCCCATTAAATCGAATCTAAATCCATCAACATCATATTCTTTAGCTAAATACTTAACAGAATCTTTTATATATTTTCTAACCATAGGTCTTTCTGTTGCAACTTCATTACCACATCCTGATCCATTAGTGTATTTACCCTCATCATTAGTTCTATAAAAATATCCTGGTACAACTGGATCAAAAGGTGAATTTTGACCTATTCCATAAGTATGATTATAAACTACATCCATAACCACTCTTATTCCATTTTTGTGAAGAGCTTGTACCATATCTTTAAATTCTCTTACTCTTGATTTTGGATCTTCAGCATTTGTTGAATATGATCCCTCTAAGGAATTATAATTTTGAGGATCATATCCCCAGTTAAATTGAGGCTTATTGCTTATTTCATTAACTGAAGCATAATCAAAAGATGGTAATAAATGAACTGTTGTTATTCCTAGCTCTTTTAAATGATCTATTCCTGTTTTAACATCAGTTCCTGGAACCTTTGTTCCTTTCTCTGCTATACCTTCAAATTTACCTTTATTATTTATTCCTGAATCTTTAGATATTGAAAAATCTCTAACATGCATTTCGTATAAAATTGAATCTGTAGGATTTAACATAGGAGGTTTCTTTACACTTCCCCATTCTGATGGATTTGTAGATGAAAATTCAATTATAGCCCCTCTTTGGCCATTAGCTGAAACAGCCTTGGCATATGGATCTATAGCATAATTTGTTTTTCCATCTGCGAAGCTTACTTTATACATATAGTACTTACCTTCTAAGTTTTCATCTACTTTTAGGCTCCAAACTCCTTTATCCTCCTTCTTCATAGAAATTTCTCTTCCACCAGTATTATCTGTTACTTTTCCATTTTCATCATAAGTTCCCTCATTATCATATAATACTAAGCTAACTTCCTTAGCTGTTGGTGCCCATAATTTAAATGTTGAAGAATCTTTTTTGTAAGTTACCCCTAAGTCATCTCCATTATAGAAATATTCTGGATCATCTAAGATTTTTCTCATAGTAACCTTAGTTGCTCTAAAGTTATTACTGCTAACTTCATAATCATGACTTGGATCAATTTCTGGAGTACTAAATAATCCTTTCTTTAAAGTTAATTTAACTTTATTATCAGATACTTTAATTGCACTTGTTTTAATTTCCTTATTATCAGTTTTGTCAATTAATTTGAAAGAATCTAACTCTGAATCTTCTATATTTCCAGCAGAAGTAACTAACAGGTCTGTTTTACTATCCATTAAGGCAGCTACTAATTTAGGTGAAGTATCTACATCCTTCTTATCATAATAAATATTTTCATCCCCTTGTATTAACCATACCTCTACATTATTTCCATTCTTAACTTCTATGGTTCTATCATGTCCAACATCTTTATCTTCCCAATTTCCTTTTCTAATAAGGAAGTTTAATTTATCTGATGGGAATTTATAGACCGCTCTTGTAAAGCCTTTTTCAGCTTCATCTTTTTTATTAAAATCGTAACCTTTTCCTTCTCCACCTGTTTGCCATAACCATAAATTCCAGTTATCATAATTACCATCAAATCTATAATAGTTTATTGTATAGGTATAAATTTGAGATAAAATAGTAAGTTCTTTACTAACTACGTATTTTCCATCAGTAGCTTTAATCTTTATTTTCTTACTTGAATCTACATCCTTAGAAACTTTTAAAGTATTTTCTTCAATTGATACTCCACTTACTGGTTCCTCTAAAGACCAATTAACATTAGTTTCTTTTTTATTGCCTTCAGTATCATAGATATATGCAACTAACTTTGTAGTGCTACCTGCCTCAACACTTGATTCTCCACCTATTTCTAAACCTGGCATATTTAATACTGAATTTCCATTAGCCATGGCCTTATTAGATGGGTCTGTAAATGAATTATCCCAATTATCCTTATTAGGTTTAAACTTATATTCATAAACTCCACCAATTAAAGGTATTGTTACTTTAAATACACCATCTTCTCCCTTTTTCATTTCAATTTGCTTACTTGTATCCCAAGATACCATAGATCCTATAAGATACAAGCTATCACCATTAAACTTAGCACTAAAAGTTACTGTTCCATCCTCATTTACTACAGGACTTTTTACTGAATCTGGCTTGTTTTCACTTTCTCCTTGATTTCCACCATTATTATCTTCATCTGTATTTTCATCACCTTTTATTCCTAATGCTTCATTTATTTCTTTGGTGTTATTTATTGAATCATATATTTTATTATTTTTTAAATCTGCTACAAAGATAACATTTCTGTCCTCTGGCATATTTAAAGTAACATTTCCTTGAGATGGTATTCCTCCATTATCCCAAGAATGATTTACAAGGCCTTTATACTCATAAGTTCCTTTTTTCATTACCTTAGAATATAAAACTCTATTTTCATCAAGATTATGCATTTCAAAATCTTTGTTGTTTACATCCCAATCTCCATTTCCTTCTCTAACTGTTCCTATTAGGGAAACTGTATTAGAAAGACTTGGATTATTTATTGAATCCTTAACATAATTATCTAAATAATTGCTTAGAATAATTATGTTTTTAGTACCCTTTGGAATTACTACCTTAGCATTTTCTGCTACTTCACCATTATTCCACTCTCCATTATATGCAACTTTGTATTCTAAACTTATATCTTTTCCTTGTGCACTCTCTTTTATAGTGAAAGTCTTTTTATACATCCCTCCACCTATATAATCAAGTTTCTCGGTATCGTTACCAGGATTCCAATCAGAAGCCCCATCAATTATATCCTTTATATTACCTGCTAAAATAGCCTTAGTTTTAAATTGATCAGGATTATTTATTGAATCATATACCTTTTTATTTTTATAATCCAACCTAAATATTACCTCTGAATCTTTTGATAAATTCAAAGCTATGTTTTGACCATTATTACCATAGCTCTCATCCCAAGTTCCATTCATGGCAATTTTATAATTATAATTTCCTGCCTTTAACTTTAAAGCCCCTTCATATAAACCATTTTTATACTTTTTCAGCACTCCATTCATATTTCTTGGATCCCAATCGGAACCGTTACCACTTTCTTTTAAAAAATCTCCCACAACTACAGCAAAAGCTTCACTCTCATTCTTAACTAAAGTCTTTTCATTTACTTTAGTATTATTATTTTCCACTTCAGCCATTACTGGCATATGAGGTAAAAAGCTAAACAAGAATGTTAATAAAACCAGCATAGAAATAGACTTAATCTTTTTACTGCTATTCACTTTATAAACCCCTTTCTTATTTGAATTTTAATAATATATTTTAATATTAACACTTCCATAATAACGTTTTCAATATTTTTAGAAATTTTGTAACATTATACAAAAGCAACTAAATTAAACTTATATTTTAAATATACTTTTATTTATTATTTTTTTAAATATACATGTTTCTTTTTCAACTTTATATACTTTAAATAAATATATATTATTAAATATCCCTTTTATTCAATAAACTTATTCCCATATAAAAGAAAAAATGGTATATTATCTTAGAAAGCAAAACTATTTTATAAAATTATATATATATTGATTGAAAAATTTAAATCTTAAAAGCATATTTAGTGAATACACTAAAATCTATAGTAAATATAAAAAATGGATAAATCACTTTAAAATATGAAGACTTTATTGGGTGTTTTAATATAAAATTATTAACAAATCACAAAATATCATAATTTAAACTTTAAAAATAAAAATTACAAATAAATTAATAAGGGGGAGACTACAATTAAGGCAATAAGACGATTAATAATTTTAGTTTGCTTAATTACTCTTTGTTTTATAGGCTTTATCTGCTTACCTAAAAACAAATATTATTTTAAAGATATAAGATCACTTGTTAATGAAGGCAAAGCTGAAGTAATAGAACCAAATCAAAAGATAAAAATAGATGATGATTACTTAATAATAAAAAGAATTATTAATACTGAAGGTGAGTCATATATTAGATATAAACAAGTCAGAACTACTCTAGACTGGTCTTTCTCAGAAAGTATCTTTAGAATATTTGATGACAATGGAGAAGAATATATAAAAACAGCTATAAGCTCCTCTACAAGTTTTTGGGTAACAGAAGGATTAATACTACTTGATAAAAAGATCAAGGAAGACGTAAAATATTTAACTATTAAAATTGACTGGTATGATAGACAAAATAAAATAAAAATTCCACTTAACAAAGAAGGTGAAGCTAATGAAAATTTATAAAAAATATAGTGCTATTATAGAATGGTTTTTGGCAATAATACTTATCCTCATTTGTTCTAAAATAATTTTCCCTGGAAGCTTCACTCCTCTAAAAGCACATCAGCAATCAGAAAAGTCAGTTTATTATGGCCCTTCAAATATAATTAAAACTATAGACTTAGGTAAAGAAAAAATATATCTATGTAAATATAAGGATTGGTTTTCAATAGACATTATTAGAAAAGGGCTAATTAAGTGGCATCCAGTTAATTATCCAGCTGGATATCCAATAGACTACTCTAAGCAAGTAACTTTTAATACTTATACTTCAAAGCCTACAAAAAACTCTGAACCTATAGCTAAAATATACGGTTATGTAAATGACCCTCAAATAAAAAATATTGTATTAGAGGACAATAATAATAAAATCATTTCAAATTATGAATTGGATGAAAATAAAATGTTTATTCTTACTTCACATACAAATAATGAAAAAAATAAAGCTAACTATATAAAAGGCTTAGATACTAATGGAAATATTATATACGAAGAAGAGCTTAAATACTTTTAACCTAAATAGAAACAAGGTGCTAATATTTAGCACCCTGTTTTATTTTTATCCATTAAAGATTATTAACTATTTAATGTCCTAATTAAAATTTATCTTAATTATTTATTGTAATAAAGTAATATTTTTCTATAAAGCTAATTCCATACTTATATTTCTTTTTTTCATTCCCAAAGCTTCATAAAATTTAATAGCTCCTTTATTGAATTCCCAGACAACTAATTGTAATGTGTTTACTCCTTCTTTTTTTGCAAAACTTATAATATGCTGAAATAAAAATTTTCCTATTCCTCTTTTACGATACTTTTCCTTAACACAAAAAGTATCAATTAAGGCAGTTTTTACAGGAGTAAGTATTGGTATGTTTCTAGGTCCTACTATTTGTATAAGACTAAAAGCTACAACCTCTTTACTTTCTCTTTCCTGAACTAAAAACATCTTGTATCTATCATCCTCTAGAATTTCTTTAAATTCCTCTTCTGATAAGGGTTTATCAGTTTCATTGTACACATCTGGTCTATTTTTAACATATAGATCATGTACCTCTCTAATAATTTCATTTATCACCTTGTAATCTTCTTTATCTGCAAATCTTATTTTGTATTTCATTTTGTCCTCCTTAGAGTAAATTTAAAATATAACTTCTAGCTTAACTCATAGTAATTATAAAATTATTTATCATGTGTATTAAGGTTAAAATCCAAAATGGAGATAATTTTTTAGGTTTATAATATGTATAAGAAAATACCATTATTATTGCACTAGGTATCACACAAAAAATATATATTAGACTATAGTAATGCAATAAAGAAAATATTAGTGCAACTAATAATGAATATTTAAATTTGCTTTTAATAAATTTTTTGCTTAAATTTATTAATCCAATTATTAAAAATGACTCTATTATGGGTCCTACTATACTAGCAAAAATAATTCTTACACTAACACTCTCATTAATTAAATTGCTTCCAATAAATTTTCCACCTAATTTAATATATATATCTATTAATTGTCCTAAAACAACATCAATTAATAATATAAGTGCAACCATAGGGATAATAAATAAAAAATCCATTAGTATTTCTTTTAATAATAAGTTCTTACATTCTTTTGTTTTTTTCCATCATAAATCCTCTTTTCATTAATAGTATAAATCTTTAAAACAATCTATTTAAAATTTTCCATATTTGTTTATATAATATATAATACAAATTTATTATATATTTTTCAAATATATAGAAAAGTTTTATAAATTTAAATACTAATTTTTTAATAACATCACTAATTAATAAAAAAATATTATAAATTGGTATTTTTTAAAGTAATGATAATACATATATAGTTAAATATTATAAAATAATAATAAAAATCTAATTAATGAATAATTAATTAATATTATTTACTTAAAATTTAATTTTTAGCAATATTTTATACATTTTATTCTAAATTTATGTTATATTAGTTAATGGACATAAACGTAAGGAGGACAAAATGAATAAATTCACATCATTTTTAAAGAAAAGAAAAGCTTTTGTTATAGTAGCTTTAATTGGTATGATTTTTGGTTTTACTGTTTTGGGTACAACTCAAGAAGATATTAATAAATTAAAAGCTGAAAAAACTACTGTATTAGCAAAAATAGATAGCTCGCAAGAAGAACTATCTACCTTGAATAAAGATATAGGTGATTTAAAGGAAAAAATAAATCAACTTAATGATGAAAAACAAAAACAGGAACAACTTTTAAAAGATACCACAGCCAAAGTAGAACTAAAACAAAAAGAAGAAGCTGAAAAACAAAGACAAGCTGAGATTGAAAAACAAAAACAAGAAGAAGCAAATAGTATTAGTCAAAGTTATTCAAATAATTCTAGTAAAAAATCTACTAGTAATAACTCATCTAACGCTAAATCAGACTCATATAATTCTGATAATCCACAGCCTTCTAAACCAGTTGGTGAGATGGTGTACATAACTGCAACAGGTAAAAAATATCATCGTAAAAATAAATGCGGTAATACAAATCCATCTAGGACAAGTTATATTCCACTATCAGAGGCAGAATCTATGGGATACTCCCCTTGTTCAAAATGTTATTAATAAAATTTAGAAAGGACTTTACTATATTATGAAAAATACATCAAAAAAAATATTAAAATTCTTATTAGGAATATGTATATTTTTTATAGCTATTTGTATTGGTTCTTCAGCAAAAGGTGATTCAAATTTAAATAATACTCATAATCAATTAGTTACCACAATTAACAATTCAAAAGAGGATTTAACTCACAAAGAAGAGGAAGTATCTAAGGCTAAGACTGAAAAAGAGGATTTAGAAAAACAATTAAGTAATCTAAATGATTCATTAAATAAAACTAAGGAGTCTATTAAACAATTAGAAAATAGCACTAATAATTAATTTTTTATAATCTTAATTATTTTTAACTATATACATTTCATAAGGACCAGTTTTTACCTTTTAATAACTGGTTCTTTATTTTTTCCTTTGATTAATTTTCTAATTGCTTAAAATCCCTAAAACACTTCTAATTTGTAAAAAAGTTCTATATTAAATTCCTTATAATATAAACTCTTTTATCTTAAATAATGTATAATTTATATAAGAAGTAATTAACATTAATTAAAACTGATTAATTTATAATTTGTATTTTTACTTATATTTAAAGAAAAATCGAGGTGATTATTATGAAGGTAAGAATTATAAGGCCTTCTTAAAATAGTAATATCAACTTATAAAATTAAGAAAGTTTTTAATAAAGGAGGAACTTAAGATGAAATCTTTAATGAGTTTTATTCCAATGATTTTATCACTAGCAATTGCAACTTTTATTTTTATACCTATAAATAAAAGTTTAAAGTTATCAGATAAAATAGCAAAAATTATTCCCACAACCCCTAAATTTAAACCACTATTTTTTGTGGTATGTATGTTTTTACTTTTACTTATAATAGGGCTACTTGGTTTATATGTAATACCAATGAATGACTTAACTTACTACATATTAACTGGAATAATAGCAGGTATTGGTATTAGCATAACAGTTGAAATTTCACCAAAACATCATAAATAATATAAGACTATTAAATAGATAAAGAGGGTAAGTGAAAACTTACCCTCTATTTATTAATAACACTAATTATTTTTTGCTTTCCATTCATTTAATTGTTTTTGTATTTCATCTTTAACTTCATTTATACCTGAATCATTTAATTTCTTATTTAAATCATTTAGTCCAACTTCAGGATCTATTGAACCTGTATATAATGCTCTTTCAAATTCCTGTAAAACATTATTTATAGCCGAAATTTTATTTGAAACGTTTTCGGAATTAAATTTAAATCCTAATATCGGAGAAACCTTAGCTGAATTATTGAATTTTTCAAAAGCCTCCCACTTATCTATAGGGTCATTTTCTGAAACATAAGTACCAAGTAAGTTTCCATATGCCCAGCTAACAACATCATATTTCTTACCATCAAATTTCTTTATTTGCTTGTCATTTATTTTTTCATAATGTTTTCCCTCTATTCCAAACATCAATAAGTTTCTTAAATTTGTATCAGTATTTACTAAAGTCAATAACTCCATTGCCTTCTTAGGATGTTTAGAGTTAGCAGAAATTGCAGTCATTGCACCAGTTGTTGAATTATTAGTTATATATGGTGGTATTATTGATGAAGTTACTACTTCCCTACCTAAAGATTTTCCCCATATATTTTCAGCATATGGTTGTCCATCTGCTTTCCATACAAATCTTTTTACTTCTGGTTTCATATCAGTTACTGCTGCATCTTGATTTATGTATCCAGCTTCATAATATTCTCTTAATTTTAATAACATATCCTTCATTTCTTTTGATTCAAATTTATTTGTTACTGTCAAATTCTTATCATTATAGAATATGCCTAATGGATTTACTATATCATCAAAGTCTAAAGGAATTGAATCTCCTTGAGTATAAAATGGAATAAAATCTGGTTCTTTTTCTTTTACTAATTTTAACCAAGGTTCTAAATCGTTTACTGAATGTATATTTTCATAAGGAATATTATACTTTTCAACAAGCTCTTTATCAAATACCCACATAGGTGCTAATGCTATTTCTTTTTGATTTGGAACAGCATATATTTTACCATCTATCTCTGCACCCTTCCATAACTCTTTGTTTATTTCTTTCTTTAATGGTGCTCCTTCTGTATCTAATAAATCATTTAACTCTAAAAAAGCTCCTTTTCTAGCATATTCTAAATAAGGAAATGCCCAAGAACATGTAAAGGCAAGATCATAAGGTTCCCCTGAATTACTAATAACACTCATTTTCTTAGTATAATCCCCAAAAGGTATATGTTTTATATCTACTGTAGCATTTATTTTATCTTTTAAATATTTATTTACTTCTTCTTCCACAATATCATTATCAGCTGGCTCATCACCTATAACATACCAAGTTAAATTAACAGTTTCCTTACTTTCCTCTTCTTTGCTATTTCCACAGCCTGTAAGTATTAAAGATGAACATACAATACCACTTAAAATCAGTGATAATGCTTTTTTTCTTTTTATCATATTGTCCCCCTCCTAATAATATCTTATCCGCTTTCGAAAACGTTTTATATAAAGAATTTTACTATTTAAACTATTTAATATCAATAATTTAAGTCTAATATTTTAATACAAAAAGAATACTTTATATAATTTGTTAATAAATTATATAATTTGTACATACATTTAAAGAAATATTTCTATTTCACTTCCCCTGTAAAATCACTTAAATTTATCTTTTAAAATCCTCTTTCTCTATTTTCAAACTATTATTTTAATAAAACATAGTTCATCTATGTATCATTTCAAATAAAAAATACTCCCTTTAAAATAGATTTTTATAGTTTTTTATCTACTTTAAAGGAAGTAATTTATTTATACCTATATTTTTATAGTGACAAAGATTGTTTTTATAATTTATAAGCTTAAACTATGTAAAATAAATTATTATTAATAATTTTCAGCTCTTACTTCAAAAAATCCTTTGGCATAATTACATACTGGGCAAACCTCTGGAGCCTTTATACCAATAACAAGATATCCACAATTTAAGCATTCCCACATAGTTTCTTCTGATTTTTCAAATACCTTTTTCATCTTTATATTGTTTAAAAGCTTTCTATACCTATCTTCATGAGATTTTTCTATTTTAGCAACCTCTACAAATTTTTCTGCTAAATCAAAAAATCCCTCTTCTTCAGCCTCTTTTGCAAATCTAGCATACATATCTGACCATTCATAATGCTCTCCTTCTGCCCCATGTAATAAATTTTCTTTAGTATCTCCTAAATATCCTAACTCCTTAAACCATAGTTTAGCATGTTCTCTTTCATTGCCAGCTGTTTTTAAGAATAGTTCATATATTTGTTCATATCCTTCATTCTTAGCTACCTCTGCAAAGAATGTATATTTATTTCTGGCTATGGACTCCCCAGCTAATGCATCCATTAAATTCTTTTCTGTTTTTGTTCCTTTATATTTATTACTACTTTCACTAGATGATTCTGATTTATTAGAATCTTTATCATCTGCCTCTGATTTCTCTTCAACTTTTACAAAGGCTGAAGCTGGACTCTTGCAAACTGGACATATAAATTCTTCTGGTAATTCTCCTTCTTGTATATATCCACAAACTGTACAACGATATTTTACTGATTCACTCATTTTTTCTCCTCCTAAATCTTTACTTCTATCAAAATAAGTTGTATGTAACATTTCCTCAGCAAGATTGCTTAAAGGTTTTTCATAAAACTCCTCATATAACTTTTTAATCTCCTCATTTTCATAGCTAACTCTTAATTTCATGTTTGAATCTCTTTTATATAACCCATCTATACGTTTTTCTCTAAGCTTATCACCTTCAATTTTTTTATCTTTAGGTTGTCCACCTCCACCTATGCATCCGCCTGGACAAGTCATAACCTCAATAAAGTGATATTTCTTATCTTCATTTTTCATCTTTGAAATAAACTTTGAAGCATTTTCAGTTCCATAAATAACAGCTATGTTTATTTCTAAGTCATTTATTTTGAAACTAGCTTCACGAACACCTTCCATACCTCTTACAGACTCTAAATCATAAAAATCTTTAGGTGGATCTTCTTTGGTAATATATTTGTATGCTGTTCTTAAAGCTGCCTCCATAACTCCACCTGTATTAGCAAATATAACACCAGCACCAGAGGCTTCTCCCATTAATTTATCAAAGTTACTATCCTCTAAAGAATTAAAATCAATTTCTTTTTCTTTAGCCCAAATAGCTACTTCCCTAGTTGTTATAACATAGTCCACATCACGCATATCTTCTATGCCATAATATCTACCTGATGCATTCATTTCTTCTCTTTTGATTTCAAACTTTTTAGCTGTACATGGCGTTAAGGCTACATTTACAATCTTAGAAGGATCAATTCCCATCTTCTTTGCAAAATAAGTCTTTATTGTAGGTCCTTGCATACCTATAGGACTCTTTGAAGTTGAAATATGCTCTAAGATTTCTGGATGAAAGGTTTCAGCATATTTTATCCATGCAGGGCAGCAACTAGTAAATTGAGGTAGCGGTTTATTATTTTTAGTTATACGCTCTACTAATTCACTTGCCTCCTCAACTATAGTCATATCAGCAGCGAAATTAGTATCAAGAACATAATTAAAACCTAACTTACGAAGTAATGCTATCATTTTACCTTGAACAAAACTTCCATCATTCATATTAAATTCTTCACCTAAAGATACTCTAACAGCAGGCGACGTAGAAACTATGACTATTTTATCTTTATCACTTATCGCATCTTGTACCTTTTTATAATCAAAAACCTCTGTAATACTAGATGTAGGGCATACATTTGCACATTGACCACAATTAATACAAACAGCAGTATCATTAGTTTTTTCCAAAGAATAATGACCATTTACTCCTATATAATCTGTGCATATATTTTTGCATGAACCACATTTTATACATTTCTCTTCATCTCTGCAAATAGATGGATTATCCTTCTCAATAGCTACACGTATATCCGTAGCTAAATGTTTACCCATAGATTTTCCTCCCCTTAACCTTAAACTTTTGTTTTCTTATTTCATATAATATTAACCTCAAATACATATTTTTTCAATTAATGTATTTAAATACTATTATTTATTTTTCATGCATTTATTAACTTTTTGTTGATAATATGAACTTTATTTTAATACAATTTTAATTCTCTATAGCTTTTATCTATAAATTTTAATTTATAGATTTCTAGTTTATATTTATTATATCTATGTTACCTAATAGTAACCTTATTAAACTTAAGCCTATTAGGATATTTAAGTTTTAAATTCCCCATGTCACTAATACAATAATCTTGTTAAACTTTAAGCTTCTTCTTATAACAAAAAAATCTACCATTAAAACTTTATTGTTTAAAATGCTTTTTAATAAAAAATTAGAGTAAGCCCTAATATATTACCTTAAACCTACTTAATCAAAAGTATACTAATTTACTGCAATATACTTTAAAACCTACTCTCTACTTTATTCATCTCTAAAATCATATTTACCATTTGGTAAGTCTATATTCTGATTGTTTATTGAAATAGTATTATTATCAATCCAAATCATATTTGCCTCATTTATATGATAATCCCTATATATCTCTTTTTTAATCTCTCCTTCTCTTAAATAACATTTAACTGACCAATCTACTGTAGCCCCTCCATTAATAAGATAAGCTTCAACCTTATACTTTCCGTCACTAGATACTGTTTCTCCTAAAAACTCTTCACTTACTTTAAACCTATCATTAAACTCTCTTATTGATGATGATATTTTAAAAGTAGCTACACCTAAAAATATTAAAGTTACAATAATATAAACTCCTAATCTAAAGTTAAAATTCTTATTCTTTAAATATTTATTCTCTCTTTCCTCCATAACATTTCTCCTAACATATTAAAATATAAACCTTAGATTAATTTTATATAATTTCCCCCATTAAATCCACCAATATTTAACAAACTAACCCTTTAATAATATATGTAAAACTCATCTAATAAACCCTTAATAAAAATACTTTTATTAATATTACTTATATATTAATTATCTAAAATTCATATCTTATTAACCCTCTATTAATACATTTACTTACTTTTATGCCAATTTTGTTAGCTTTTCGACCAGTTGCGCAAAACCTATTGATTAATTTATTATTATTTTTTAATATAAGATTAAAATTTAAATTTAAATAAAAATTCTAAGTAAGGAGGAAAGATGTAGATGCTTATATATTACTGTATTTCTTTAATGATGCTTTTAACTATGCTGATGACTGGAATTATTAATCCGATTTGTTCATTCCTTAGCGGCGATACTGAAATTAGATTTAATGGAATTCTATATACTAATTTAGATGAAGAAAAATATAAAAAGATATTATTTTCAACTTTTTTAAATTTTATTATTTTAATATTATGTCTATGTATAGTATGTTTTAAATTTAACCCTTTCTTTCCTATATTCTTAGCTATATTGTGCATAATATTTTTACAACACCATATATTAAAATCACTAAGATAAAAGTTATTTATAAAATCTTATTTAAATGAATAATAAATTAAATAGTAAGGTAAAAACTAAATACCATTTCAAATATTTTATATATAAAACTAATAAGGGATTCGTATTTAAAATACGAATCCCTTTCCTTTTACTTTAATTTAAATATTCTTCTTAAATAAATTATTTTTATCTACTTACTATAGTTGAAAGAGTTGCTACATATTTTCCATCTAAATCCTCATACACTGCTGCTATACCACTAAAACCTTCTTTAAAAAGCTTAGTATCTAGTTCTAAATTTCCATTATTTAAAGAACTTTCAACATCAACATTTGATATGTCAATACTTTGTCCACCTGTATTTCTTCTTATATTTATTTCTTTAGGTGATAATCTTTCTCCATCTTTTCCTACAAAGGATTCATTTATAACATATTTTCCTTCAACTTCCTCTGGTGATCTTATAACTATATATTGTTCTTTTATGCTTACATTATTAAGCTTCTTTAAATCTTTTATTTTAGATATATCTTTTATTTCATTGCAGTCAAGATTTAAGTCTTCTATATTTACAGCATATTGTAAACCTTCTAAGTTTGCTATTCCATATCCAACTGCTGATAAGCTTGTTAACTTATTCATATCTCCTCTTGTTATTACATCACTTGATAGATTTAATTGATCTTTTATAGCCCTTTTTAATTCATTATCTGGTATATTAACTTCCTCTGTTAAATCAATAGCTGCCTCTAAATTATCCATAGCCTCTCTAAGCTCTATAATAGTAGAATCTATTACTTCTTGTTCTGGATTAGGAGTTTCTAGTACTTTATTAGCCTTTTCTAGAGCAACTTGTAATTTATTAAAGCTTTCCTCTGTATATAAATTTTCATCTAATCCTCTTACTTCCTCAACTATTTTTTCTAAAGCAGTAAAATCCTTAGAGTCTGCATATAATAACTTAGCATCTGCCCAGTCTGCATGATCTCCTCCATTTCCATTTTCACCATCTTTAGCTACTAATTTAAGTTCACTTACTCCAACTACTGAAATTAAAACATGCTTTCTTGGAGTCTCTGAATTCATAACACCACTATCAAATACTTTTTTTCCATCAGCATAAACTTCAAAACTTAAAGATGATACATCAGAATTTCTCATCTCTCTATCTACACCAACATATGCTTCAAAGAACTTATAATTTCCCTCAGATAAATCATATACTATTGTTGAAGTTGCATGAGTTCCAATACCTTTTTATACTCCACTTCTTGTCCATCTTCACCAAGTAAAGTTATGGTATTATTTTCAACACTTCTATCTTTTTGTACACTTCTCCAACCTGAATTAGCTGATTTCCAGTTCTTATCACTTATATAATCATAAGCATTAACAACTGATACTTTTCTATCTAGTGTAGTTTTATTTCCATGAGAATCAGTAACTTCATAGGATACTACATAGTTACCTCCTCTTTTTGTATTTATATTATTATTTATAACTTTTATATTCTTTGTTATGTCTCCATCTTCAGGATCATTAGCAACCATTCCTTGTAATGGGTCAAATGAATCACCTATATTTAAGGCTACCTCTTCCCCAGTTAATATTGATTTATCGCTTGTAGTATAAACTTTTGCGTCAGCCCAGTCTGCATGATCTCCGGCATTTCCATTTCCACCATCTTTAGCAACTAATTTAAGCTCACTTGCTCCTGCTATTGGAATTAAAACATGATTTCTTTCACTGTTTACATTCATAACACCGCTATCAAATACTTTTTTTCCATCAACGTAAACTTCAAAGATTACTGATGGCTCATTAGAGTTTCTCATTTCTCTATCTACACCAACATAAGTTTCAAACATTCCATAATTTTTGCCTGATAAATCATAAACTATCTCTGAGTTTGCATGAGTTCCAAGTCCTTTATTATATTCTACTTCTTGTCCATCTTCACCAAGTAAAGTTATTCTATTTTCTTCAACGCTTAAGTCTTTTTTTACATCTCTCCATCCAGATGATGCTGATTTCCATTCCTTATCGCTTAGACTTTCAGCTGTAGTTATTGTATATATTTTTCTTTCCTTAGTAACTGTATTTCCGTCTTTATCTGTAACTTCATAAACTACAGTGTATATTCCACCTCTATTTGCTTCAAAATCACTTGATTTTACTTTTATGCTTGATGTTAAATCACCATCTTCCACATCATTAGCAGTAACACCATCTAATATATTAAAATTATCCTTAACATTTATTACTGCATCTTCAGTTTTTATTGTAGGCTTTACATTATTAGTTGATAACTTTGGATTTACTATTATACCGTGGTCTGATGTATTTCCATTTCCACTATCACTAACTTGTATTTCTAACTTATTAACGCCCTTAACTGGAAAACTTATTTCTACCATATTATCGTTATATTTTAAAACCTTAGTTGTTTCTAAAGTCTCTCCATCTGCTATAACCTTAAAAGAAATACTTGAATTATTATTAGCTCCTATTGTTTGATCAACACCTAATAAAGCTTCAAATCTGTCATAATCTTTTCCCTCTAAATCATATACAACTTTTCCATTAGCATGAATTCCTATACCCTTCTCAAAGGTTTTAATTTCTCCATTTACTCTACCTTTTATATTTGTATTTCTTCTTGGAGTTCCCCATTGAGTTTCTACTGATTCCCACTCTTCATCTGATAAGTAATCATATGAGCTTATAACTTCTACATTCATAACTTTTTCTACTTTAACATCATTATCCATTAAGGTATATTTAACTTCATACTTATCTTTTTCAGCTGTATTTACATTGCTTTCTATCTTTATATTAGAGCTTATATCTTCTCCCTTATAAGTTGTTCCCTTCACATAATCAGCAGGGTTAAAATCACTTCTTAGATTAACAATCATACTTTCTTGTTGTATATCCAAATTTGGAGAAAAAGCTTTAATATTTACAGCCTTACCAGTTGATAAATCCTTAGCATAAGGTACTACATCATAACTTGCATTTTCACTTAAATCAATATCTTTGATTACAAAATTATTATTTATAGTATATCCTATAACCTTACCATCTTTTAATATCTCATATCCTAATAAATCATCTCTATTTTCTGAATCTATTTCAAATGATAAAGTATTTGTTCTTTCTTCTTCATTTATTTTAGATTTAACTTTTACTTTAAGATTCTCATTAAATCCATTACCTTTATAGTCGTAAGCTGCACCATATAAGTATTCTATTTTCTTATCTGGTTTTGGTAAATGAGCTACTACCTCTCTCATCTCTTCTGTTACTTCTATATAATTCCATCCTTCAAAGAAATCTAATAAATCAACATTTAAAGCCAATGAATATGCCACAGCTAATCTTTGTTGATCAGAACCCCTTACAGATTTTATTTGCTCAGTATTATTTCTAACATAAGTAGACACTTTTGTATAAGCATCATATCCATAGGCTATATTTATTTGAGATAACACACCTAATCTTTCAAAATAATGCATTGCAAAATTTTCACCTTTGAATCTCTTCATCATTTCATTCCAATTAGCTCTATCTCCACCTAATCCTTTGATTCTTCTATACTCTTGAGCATAAAGGTTATTTGTTACTTCTCCATCTACAACATATTGAGTATTGAATATGTGACCAAACTCATGATTATAAGCCCAGTTATCATTATTCTTATGAGTTATTGGTAAAACTATTTGCTTAAAGAAACCTTCATCTCTTTCAACAGGATTGCTTCCTAAATATCCTGTATATCCATGATCTGCATATCCTAAAGGTACACCTAAAAATACTCTTGCTATAAATTTATTAGGGAAATAACTATTTTTTTCCTCTGTTGCATCTTTATCAAATCCTTGGAAACCTTGGAACACGTCATACATCTCTTCCCATTCCCTCATTGTATCCTCTACTGTTAAATTATCTTTTTCCATAATATCCAAAGCTTTAACTGCTCCTTTAGCAGTTGTAGTTATTACACAGTTTTCAGATACTAGTTCTATTATGTTATAAACTTTTCCTTCAGGATTACCATTTGCAAAAGCTTCATCACTATATTCAACTTTTTCTGCATAAGCCTTTACTTCTTTTGCAAATTCTCTTGGATCTGTTTCACCATATATATAAGTAGGGAATTTTGTTCCCCCTTCTAATCTTATTTTAGGTGCAAAAGCTTGATCATTTTTATTTGCATTATTTACTATATATACCGCACTTGGATTTATATTTTCTGGAGCTTTTATTATATTTCTTCCAGGCTTTAAGGTTACCCATCTTCTCCAATCACCTTTTCCTTTGCCCATTTGTCCAAAACATAATTGAGGCATTACACCATTTATATCAGCTTCAACATACACCTCAAATTCTTCACCAGCAGTTACATATAAACCAGTTGATTGGAAGGATGAATAGGCATTACCATTTATACTTCTCATAGATGTTTCTTCTGTATATCTACCTCTTTGCTCTGCTGTATAGATTTTAGAATCTTTAAACTTATCAGGATTTTTTATTAAATCCTTAGCTAAAGCTAAGTCTTCTTCATATAAAGATTTAAGTGGATGATTTTTTACCTCTTCCTCTAATGAAGCTAATTTTTCTTCTGTATTAAAGTCTTCTGATAATTCATTCATTAATCCATTTGTAAATAGTTTATCAACTTTATCTGATGTTTTATCCTCTTTATATAATCCAAATTCACTAGCACAAGCCCAATTTTCATAACCTTTTTTGAATACAAATTTAATTCTCTTAAATTCTGTTGGATTAAATTTTATTTCTACAGAATTTTGAGTTATATTAGCATTACCACTAGTTACCTTTTGATAATTATCTCCCTTAGTTGTTCTTGATGCATAAATATCAAAAGCTTCAGCAAAACCTCTATTTGAACCACGAGGTGCTGTATATACTATTCTATCTAATGTAGTTAATTCTTCTAATTCTATTTCAACTTCATTTGTAAAGTTTTCTGTATTTTGCTTTCCTGAATGCCATTTTGTATTGAAATCTCCATCTATAGCTTTATCTATAGATTCTGATGCATATTGTCCACCATTTGTTTTTATTGATTTTATTTTGCTCTTATCTAACTTATAGATAGCATCATAAGCTTTAAGTAATTCATTATCTGGATTTAAAAAGTCAGATACTTTAGCATCAGTATATTGAACCTCTTTATTTTCAATAATTAACTTAGCATTCTCTAATTCTTCTTTATAATCATTATAAAAAGGATGCTCCTTAGCTTCTGATTCTAACTTTTCTATTTTTTCTAAAGTATTAAATTCTTCAGATACTTGACTCATAGTGCTATCTGTGAATAATCTACTCATTTTATCTCTTAACTGATCTTCTTTATAGAAAGTAAATTCTGATGCTAAAGCCCAATTTTCATATCCTTTTTTAAATACAAATTTAACTCTTCTTGCCTCTGTTGGATTAAACTTAATTTCAACTGAACCTTTTGTTACTTCACTGCTTCCTGATGTTACTTTTTCAAAAGTATCTCCAGAAGTTGTCTTTGATGTATATATGTCAAAGGCCTCAGCAAATCCTCTCATATTTAAGTTTGTGTAAACTACTCTATCTAAAGTCTCTAATTTATCTAAAGTAATTATTACTTCATTTGTAAAATCAGAACTATTTTGCTTTCCAGAATGCCATTTTGTATTAACATCTCCATCAATAGCTCTCTCTATTGTATTCTCTGCATAATTTCCTCCATTAGTCGTTATTGATGATGTATTTATCTTAAATAGTTCATTATATTTTTTTAATGATTCATCATTAAAATCTTTAAACTTACTTACTAAGGCATCCTTGTAAACTACATTATTTCCTTGTAAAACTAACTTAGCATTTTCTATTATTTCTTTAAACTTTTCATAAAATGGATGATCTTTAATCTCATTTTCAAAAGCATCTAATTTTTCTACAGTATCAAACTCTGGATTCACCTTGTTTTTCTCTTCATTTGTGAATATAGAATTCACCTTATCTATGATTTTATCTTCCTTATAAAACCAGAACTCTGAAGCACTTGCCCAATCTCTATCTGCTGCTTTAAAGACAAATTTTATTTTCTTAGCTTGTACTGTATCAAACTTAAACTCCATAAGGTTTCCTGTTGACTTACTTGTCCCTTGAGAAACTAATTTAAAGTCATTATCATTTCCAGTTTGTGAAGCATATATATCAAACTCTGTTGGATATCCCTTTCCTCTTGCTCCATCTTGTCTTGTTGCATATGCTATTCTATCTATTGATTCTAAATCATTAAATTCCACTACAACTTCATTTGTAAAATCAGAACTATTTTGTCTTCCTGTTTCCCAGTGAGTAGATAAATCACCATCTATAGCTTTATCTATAGAGCTTGATGAATATTGTCCCCCATTATTTGTTATTGAAACTATTTCATTTCTTTGTACTTTATATTTTTCATTGTACCCTTCAAAATTCTCGTAGCTATTTAAAGTAAATTGATTTATAGATGCTTGATTTATTACGCTTTCTTCTATAGAACTTATCTTTTCCTTTATTACCTCACTAGCATAAACATTCAAAATAGGACTTGCATTTGACATTATCATTGATGCAATAAGAATTTTAGATATTTTTTTCTTCATAATCTTCCCCCTCATATTACTATGTAACCAAGATTTATCTCTCTACGCCTATACCATTTAATAAAGTATTTTTACTAAAAAAAACTATCCTTAATATTAATTAAAGGATAGTTGCATAAAAACAGTTCTAAAAATAAATATATACTTAAGCATATATTTATAAATTAACTCTATTAAAACAAAGAATATTAATTCTTCGGCAACTGGCTAGCATAGTTATCATATAACCTTAGCCCCTTTAGCTTTGCGTCTCTAGATTTCCCTAGGTTTGCCAATATATTATTTTAGTATTTATATAATACAAAAATTTAATCCTATATTCAATATAAGATATTCTAATTTTTTATGTAATATTATAAAAAACGACTTGTTTTTTATACTTTTTACATTTTATTCATCTTTTATAAGATCACTTTATAAATAAAATTAAACTCTAAAAACATTAATTTATAGAAGTTATACTATAAATAAAAAGCTAGCAAGATTTTTTATTTTTTTCTTGCTAGCTTTTCATTTATTAATTATATTATTAATTTGTAAAATTAAATAAACACATGTATTTTTATAGTTTTATATTAATTTAAAGCTATATTACTTTAAATCTTCTACTACCTTAGCCATAGTTAAAGCTAAATTATCACCTTTTGAATTATCCCTAAAAAGATTAAATTCCTTATTAGCAGTTACTATTTTTACTTCCTCATTTTCATCTTTAGTAGTTACTGAAAATTCTTTTAAATCTTCAAATGGTATCTGATCAACCTCTCTTGTTTCTTCAGCATAACCTAAGGATGCATGTCCTACATGCTCTAAATAAAGAGAATCCTTAGTTACAATTAGATTTACTTTATATGCCACATCTCCACCAGCTCCAGTTACTAAATTTGATATAAAATTTATAGCTGCATCCTTATTACTCACTTGTTTCATAACAGTAATCTTCATTAGAATATCTTCTTCTTTTAGATTTAATTTAAACATAAAAACACCCCATCTTCATATTTATTTGCAATTAATTTTTACCACATTTAAAGAATTGATCATATAAAGCTTTTATTAATCCCAAAACAATAATAATTCCTTGAGTTATCATTATAGCATTATAATATTTCTTATCTATAAATATACTAATAAGAGCAATTATTATTACACTTAATCCAATTATTAAAAAATCCATTCCAACAATTCTAGATACTTTCTCTTTATCATACTTCTTTTCATCAAAGCCATTAAGAATATCTCCTGCATTAAAGTATTTAATTATTGCCCCTAAAAAGGTTAATATTCCTCCACCTAAAAAGGCAAGTACTAGAATTCCTGTTAAATCTGCTTGTTTCATAAAATCTCCCCAATCTATATTCTAATAACTATATTAATTTATTTTACAATATATACAAATTAATTAAAATCATTTAAATTCTATACAACTGGGGTTTATTATAAAAAAATTCCAGTAGAAATATCCAACTACTCTACTGGAATTATTTTTTAAATATAAGAGATACTTTATTATTTTTTTATTAAAAAGTCTTAATCTAAATATTAAACTTTTTATATAAAAGACTTTATATTAAAACTTTAAAACTCTATTAATTATTATACGTAATTTTTAGACTTACAAAGCTTCTTAAACTCGTCAGCTACGAATTGTACTTGTGTTCCAACTATAACTTGAACACTTGTTTTTCCAGGTCTTATAACTCCTGAAACACCAGATGATTTTATCTTTTTCTCATTAACTAATGTGCTGTCTTTTACTTCTAATCTTAATCTAGTTATACAGTTATCAATTGAAGTAATATTAGAAGGTCCACCTAGTCCTTCTAAGATGATTTTTGCAACTTCAGTGTAGTTATTATTTGCTAAAACTGCATTTGAATCATCATCCTCATCATCTTCTCTACCTGGAGTTTTTAAGTCAAATTTCTTTATCATAACTACGAATACTAAGTAGTATATAACTCCCACTACTAAACCTATACCTAATAAGTATAATGGGTTTAATGCCATTGGTGATGCAAAACTTAATATCCAGTCTACTAAACCAGCACTAAAGTTAAATCCTGCTCTTACTGGTAAAGCAGCAACAACTGCCATAGATATTCCTGTTAATAAAGCATGAGCTACATATAAAGCAGGTGCTAAGAACATGAATGCAAATTCTAATGGTTCAGTTACTCCTGTAACGAATGATGATAAAGCAGCAGCTAATAATATACCAGCAGCAGCCTTCTTTTTATTAGTTTTTGCACAACGATACATTGCAAAAGCAGCAGCAGGTAAACCAAACATCATTACTGGGAAGAAACCTGACATATACATACCAGTTTGTCCTAAAGTACCTGTTCCAGCCCAGAAGTTTCCTATATCATTTATACCAGCAACGTCAAACCAGAATACTGAGTTTAAAGCATGGTGTAAACCAAGTGGTATTAATAATCTATTGAAGAATCCATAAACACCAGCTCCTATTGGTCCCATAGCTATTATTGATTCACCAAATGAAACTAATGCGCTATATATTACAGGATATACAAAGTATAAAACTAAAGAAGCTACTATTGAAGCAAGTGCTGTTACTATAGCAACACATCTTCTTCCACTAAAGAATCCTAAGAAATCTGGTAATTTAGTATTTTTAAATCTATTATAACAACCAGCTCCTATTAAACCTGCTACGATACCTATAAATTGGTTTTGTATCTTTCCAAAAGCTGGGTTAACAGCTTCAACATCTACTCCTTGCATCATTGCAACAACTGCACTAGATAATAATGTAGTTATCATAAGCCATGATACTAAACCTGCTAAACCTGCTGCTCCATCATTATCATCTGACATACCAACAGCTACCCCAATAGCAAATAATATTGCCATGTTATCTATAATAGCTCCACCAGATTTTAATAAGAATGCTGATACTACACTATTAGCCCCCCATCCAGATGGGTCTAGCCAATATCCAATTCCCATTAATATACCTGCTACTGGAAGTGCAGCAACTGGTAGCATTAAAGATTTACCTAATTTCTGAAAATATTTCATCATATTAATATTCCCCCTATAAATTCCACTAACTGTTAAATTGATTCTTTAAGAACCCCTTTTTTTCTGAAAGAATCAAACTAATTTTTCATAGTAAATTAACAGATTATAAATTAGAATATATTTATTTATGATTGCTTTAAAACGTTTTCTTAAACTATAAAATTCATAATGAATTTTGTAGTTTACATAAGATGAATTTTTCCCTCTATAACACCTCCTAAAATAATCTAATAAAAATTAAACTTAATAAACTTATTAAATCTAAATAACTAGTTCCCTTATAACTAATTAATGTATTATTTAATTGTTTATTAATTGTACACTTCTATTAAAAATGTATTCTAAACTTTTAATATGTTGATTATATCGTGTGACAATATTAATAAAATAAAATCATAGTCTTAAATTTAATAATTAAATAAAAATCACCCTTCATCTAAAGACTATACTTTAGTTTAAAATACACCTTCAATATTTATATACATATTTTTACTTTTATTACAACTTTATTATAACATGTAAAATTATTTTATATCATGTATTTTAAGTAAACATTTCATTAAAATTCTTTATAAGTAACACTATCCTGATATAATGAATGTAAATATATAATATCTAAGCATATAATTTTATAAAAAGGAGTGATTTTAATAATGAAACTTTTTAGGAAAACCTTTGTTGTTGAACTAAAGGATTCATTACAGTACCCTTCAGCTAATACCATATGCGATACGATTTTAAAGCAAGAAAGTAATGTTGAATTTATAAGTAAAGAAAAACCTGTAATCTTTAAATTAGACAATGTGATCTATGAAGTAGAAATTACAATGGCTCGTGGTGGTTATGAATTGGCTTGTAAAGAGATTAAATAGCTTTTTATTATATTTTTTAAAAGTATCAATAGATAGAACTATTATATTTTTAATCTCTCTTATATAAAAAATATAATAAAATATAATTAAAGAACCCATTATATTGCTTCTTATTCAAGTTATAAAAAAATATAAATAAAGGGCTTGTATCAAAATTAATTTTGATATAGCCCTTTTGTTCTACTTATTTTTTACATTTCATTTTGTCTTGAACATCCATTAATGCTTCACCAAATCTTTGGAAGTGAACAATTTCTCTTTCTCTTAAGAATCGTAAGATTTCCTTTATATCTTGGTCATCAGTTAAGTTTATAAGCCATTGGTAAGTTGCTCTAGCCTTTTGCTCTGCTGCCATATCTTCATGTAAATCAGCTACAACATCACCCTTTGCTTGAATGTAAGTTGCTGTCCATGGATTTCCTTGAGCATCAGAGTAAAATAATGCTTTACCATGGTCTGTGTAACGTTCAGCTAGTCCAGCCTTTTTCAAATCCTCAAGAGAAGCATTCTCCATTAACTGATAAATCATAGTTGCAATCATTTCTACGTGAGCCATTTCTTCTGTTCCTATGTCAGTTAATAATCCTTTTGCTTTATTAGTTGGCATTGTATATCTTTGATTTAAATATCTAAGTGCTGCACTTAACTCTCCATCTGGTCCACCATATTGAGATATTAAAAACTTTGCCATTCTAAGATCGTTACACTTTAAGTTTATTGGATATTCTAAAGTTTTTACATAATACCACATAATTAAATCCTCCTAATATCTAATTTCCCAAGGCCAAGGTTGTTCAATCCACGCAACTGGATTTTCTACATAAGCCTGCCCAAAATTTCTTATAGGTCCATATTCACATTCAAATCTTTCTATTAATTCGCTTAATTTTGAAGATATTTCTTTATAGTCCTCAGTAGCTTTTCTGTTTTCTGGGAAATTATCAAGATAAAGATTTAATTCCACTGCATAAAATTGTAACTTTTGTATATCATCTAATAATTCTAGTGCTTTCATAATTTCACCTCATTAACATTCTTTCTTTTCTTTATATGGTCTGTATAAGTCTTTAAAGATTGTTCCCTTCCAGAAACCTTTACAGATTGAATATAAGTTTTCATATTTTTGAGGCAATATATATGCACGTGCATACTCTAATTTAAATTTGTCATCAGTACAATCATACATATTATTTATCCATCCTTTACATATATGGTAATTTCGTTATAGTAATATACTATGCCTATATATAAAATGATGTTACATATTCCTTTTAATCCAATTCATTTATTCTAAAAATAAAAGACCTTCTTAATGATTCATTAAAGTTTCATTATTTATAGAAACTCTTTGAAAAATCAAGTTAGGTCTTAATATAGACTTTAACAATGCCCCATTGTTAATAAGAAGGCAAATATTATCTTAGGTATTAATATACTTTAACTTTTACTTAAGCAAAAACTAATTTTTTAAATTCTATAGAATATAGCTTACTATTCTCTTTATTGCAGAGATGTATTTTTATCTTTTAAAATCATTTTTAGTATATGCCTTACTATACTGCTTATTTTAAAATCTTATAAACTTCTTCTACCTTTAATAGCTTAATTTTTGATTAACATAAGTTTTATTGCAAACTATGCTTTAGAAGGTTTGCTTCTAAAGAACTATTAAGATTTTTGATTGAAATACTGTTTATTGCAAACCATATTTACCCTTGAAGTTTTCTAGAGCAAAATTATAATTTTTCTTATCATCATCAGTAAAATCTCTTAGATTCTTAAAGTTGTCTATATCTGAGCAAATATCAAACCCACACTCTTCACTCATCATATATTTTAAGAAATCTTTATATTTTTTATTGATTACATCTTTCCCAAACCTTTTAAAAATCTCATAATAAAACTTTTCAAAGCCCTCTGTTGTCAAAGGATTTAGTACCATAAATTTATCTTTAATCTTTAAATCTAATAAAATAAATTCAAATCCAATTAAGCTTTCAAAGGCATCATTAGCATCCTCTCTTACTCTTCCAATCTTCACCTTTTTTACCTCCTAAAATAAGACTAATTACTTACTTCTATTCTTCTTACTTATTTCCTTTAAATATTTACTTATTTTATTATTTATCAAATTAAGTAATTATATCCATAAGTTTATTCTAAAAGGTATAAGCTTTTAAACTTTTAATATCTAATGGCTTTGAGAAATAATATCCTTGAATATAAATTTTTTCATAAAGAAAGGTTTTTATTATATCAACCTGCTCTTTTTCCTCTATCCCCTCAATAACTATAGACTTATCTGATAATCTACATATATCTAATATAAAGTCTATTACTTTAAGGCTTATTTCTGAATCATTAATTCCATCTGCAAAAAACTTATCTAATTTAATAATATTAGAATCTATTTTCTTTAATAAATCTAAATTTGAGTACTCCACACCAAAGTCATCTATTGCGATTAAAATACCATTATCCTGTAAAAACTTGATGTTTTCTTGTATTTTTTCTATTTCCTCTACTCCAAACTTTTCTACAATCTCTAGACAGATGCTATTTTTTATTATTTTGTTATCATTAACTATTTTTACTATTTTCTTTAAAAATTCTCTATCTTTTATCTCATTAAAAGATACATTTAGAGAAATATAAAAATCTTTTTCATTAATATTGTCGTAACACCTTATAATATTGTAATCTTTAATTACTCTCTTTAAGACCCACAATGTAATTTCTTTCATCATATTGGCGTCTTCTATCCCATTCATAAAATGATATGGAGTTAGTAATTTGCCGTCTTTCCTTAAACGCAATAAAGCCTCAACGCTTCTTACTCTATTATGTTTAAAATCCACTATTGGTTGATAATACAAAATATAATTATCTTTTTTTAGATCATTATATATTTTTTTCTTTTTAAAGATTTTAACTATTCTCTTTTTAACCCTCTTAAATATAATTATACATATAATAAAAATAATTAAAGTAATTACATTCTTATTAGTAATAGCAATGATAAAGTTATGAGTTTTTTTAAAATAATGGTTATTATCAAGATATCCATTAAGATTAATTGTACTAAGTGATCCATCAAATTTTTTTATTAACTCATTATTATTCTTATTTGCTACAATATATTTTGGTCCAGATGAAAATTCAAAAATTTCTCTAATATTTTCTCCTTTATTTTTTATATCACTATCTGGATTATCTACAATAAAATCCACCTTATTATCAGCTAATAAAGTTTTTATTGCTTTATAAGAAGATCCCTTAACTAGTTCAACATTTATATTTCTTTTTCTTAGATAATCTAATATCCATTCATTATCTAATTCTCCCTCTATATATCCCATTTTCATGCCATTTAAGGCTTCTAAATCACCATATTTTATATCAGTATTAGTATATATAAGCTTTAGCTCATTATTTATAGATTTATTTGTAAACTCAAAGAATTCTTCTCTCTCAGGAAGTTTTTTTATTCCAAATACTAAATCTATTTCTCCGTTTTTAAGTTCTTTTAAAAGATCTGGAGCTTTTCCATTTACATATTCAATCTTAAAATTAAGTTTTTCAGCTAATTTTTCAGTTATATCCTTATAATATCCACAGATATTGGCTTTATGGTCAATATAAAAATGAGGGTAGTCATCATAAAATCCAATTTTCAATAAGGTTTTTCTTTGCTCTTTATTTATAATTAATCCATGACATAAAAATAACATTATAAATACAAGAAAAAAGAGTATAAGCATT
Organism: Clostridium sp. 16K-1-R1; assembly: GCF_023921145.1. Lineage (NCBI taxonomy): Bacteria > Bacillati > Bacillota > Clostridia > Eubacteriales > Clostridiaceae > Clostridium > Clostridium sp. 16K-1-R1. Next base: position 1,231,963 of record NZ_CP046515.1, on the reverse strand, counting down.
ATAAACCTCTTACTTTTTTTCATAAATTAACTCCCACTATATTATTTAAATTTATCCATTATTCTACAGATTATAGCATATTTAATAATTTTTTTAAAACAACTTTTAACATTTTTAACACTTTATTTTAAAATATAAAATTAAAAAATATAGCAAGATAATATTTTTATCACAAAAACAAACGATTACACTTTAAAACAAGAATAAATCTGAAGTTAAATATAATTAAAATTTATTCAAAAAATTTTCAATTCATATTTGAGTATAACTTTAAATATATAAACTTTAATAATACTATTGGATTAAAAATTTAACATTTATTGCAAGCTATTTATTTTTATTCTCATTAATAATACCAAGAATTATATAATTTTATATTAAAATAAGGTATTATTACATTTACATAAGAAAGCTAAAAAAATGCTCCCTTTAGGTGAACATATTGAAGTAAATGAATTGCCTAAAGAAGCATATATTCGTGAAGCAAAAGAAGAAGCTGGATTAAATGTAACTTTATATAATCCCATAGACATAAATCTAAAAAAATCATGTGATTTATCTGGTGAAAAACTACTCATAAATCCTATACACACAATTTTGGGCGATGTAAGTCCTAATCATTCACATATAGACTTTGTTTATTATGCAACAACTACTTCCTTTGAGACCTCACCTGAAATTGGTGAATCTAAAATTCTTAAGTGGTATAGTAAAAAAGATTTAAAAACGTAAATAATATTCAAGAAAATATTTTAGCTATGGCTACTGAAGCATTAGACTTATTAGGTGAAATTTGATTTACCATTGTTTATATCTTTAATTTAATTAATAGGCATAATATAAATCTGACAAGGATTCCATTGGTCCCAAAGTGTAGGAAAGCATTCAAACTCTTTAAGTCCAAGCTTTTTATAAAATGAATTTGTTCTATCTTAAACATCATAACATCCTTCTTTTACTGTTTTGACTTGCATATATAAATATCTCTGTTCTTTGGCATAATCATAACAAGCTTTAAATAACTTAGTACCTATTTTATATCTATGAAATTCTTTTAATACTCCCATAACATAAATCTCTAAAGTATATGGACTTGTTTCTTTTAGTGCAATAAAGCCTCTTACTTGTCTATTTTCTATATCAGCCCCAAAAGACATTTCCTTACTATAAGTAATATATTCAGCTGTACTCTCTGGCAACCCAAACCACTCTTGAAGTTCACATAGTATTTCTCGTGATATTTTTTCTTTTCTATCTCTATCCTCAATTTTAAATATCATAGTTATTCTCCTTCGTAATCATTAAGTTTATATTTAAATACTAAAAATTTTAATTTTTTTTCATATGTTTAACCAAATATCTTTTTAATAATATCAAAAGACTTTATTGAAAACAATTAACATAAGGTAAATCTTATCTAAGAACACACCTTTAATAAATTTTACATTCAGTTTAATTTTTTAAACTTACTTTATGATAAAATCTTATTATATTTCCAATTTTAGTATGAATTTATTTTTAAATAAATCTTTTTAAATTTCAATATAGACATGCATAATAATTTAGAAAAATACATAATTATTGGAGGTGAACTATGAAGTTTCAAAAGATTTTTGTGGTAATTTATGCTTTGCTCTTAGCCTTTCTCATATTTTCACCGATTAAATTAATAGGAAGATCTGCTATTGAAAATGGTGATATAAAGCTAAAGGTTTATTATCAAGCAGTTACTGGAGCAACTCACTATCTTAAAGAAGATTCAAAAAAGTTAAAAAAACTTTTAAAAGATACTTATCCAGAAGCAAATACTTCTCTTATAAAACTTGTAGGCAATACACCCTATGACCTCGTTTCTGATCCAGCTGAAATTGGTTCCCTTACTGTTTATGGGAAAGTAACAGATATAACTTATGAATTCTCTGGTGATGGTGCAGTCCCTGTCTTTGAAGTATCCTATTGGGATGTGCCTTTTAAAAGACTATTTTTAATACAGTATCACTGGTTTTTCATAGGAATGTTTGTACTATTCCCTATTTTCATAATAAATGCTTTACTATTACTTAAATCTTATAAAATAAAAAAAAGGTAAGAAAAGTTTATCTATTTTTCTTACCTTTTAAACATCCTGTTATTAAGTATTCATCCCTATTTTATTATATGGTCAACAATTTCATGAACATAGTCTACGTGATTATTTGCATGTGCCTTTACGCCCTCTTCTGCTCTGTTAAAGGTATAGCTATTATCTGTTATTTCAAACATAGATATATCATTAAAAGAATCACCTATGGTGTATATATCATTAAGATTTTTGTTTTCTAGTTTTAAAACTTCCTTTAGACCCTCCCCTTTTGAGGAGCCTTTTGAGGATATGTCCACAAAGAACTGATTTCTGAATATGGAAAGCTCATCACCAAAGATTTCTATTAATCTTTTCTTTATTTCTTCTCCTCTTTCTACAGAGGCATCTGAGGTGCATATACTTAAGATTACTGCTCCACTTTTTAAATCTAATATCTCTTCTTTTTTTACTAAATCAAAGTCAATTTCTTCAGAAAAATATAGATTTTTCATATCAACGCTTTTATTTTCTATTAGTTTCATTCCACTTCCATCATCAAAATAAATCATTATTTTATCTTGATCTGCAAACTCTTCTACAATCTTTTTAACTGCCTCAAAATCAACAAGGTTATTTTTTATTACATTTTTATTCTTATCAAGTATTACAGCTCCATTGCAAAGAACCAAATAATCAAACTCTAAGTCATATTTTTCAATTACTCCCTCCATAGTTAGAAGTGTTCTACCTGTAGATATAATGAATTTATGACCTTTTTTACGTAAATTTTTAATTCCTTCAATATCTCTCTTATTAATTTTTTTATCTACTAATAATGTTCCATCAAAATCACTTGCTAATAACTTCATATTCTCTCCTTAAATTTCATTATATAATATATGCTAATCTTATTATTAATTTTTACAATCACAACCATGGTGTATCTATCCCCTATAAAGACACCATTTTCATTCTATTAAATCCAATTTAGAACTATATTTGCTACTTAATATTTTGTGGTAAGTAAACAGTTATCCTTGTTCCTATTCCTTTTCTACTTAAAACACTAAAGTACCCTTTGTGGTTATCAATTATCCACTTTGCTATAGAAAGCCCAAGCCCTGTTCCACCATTTTTTCTAACTCTTGCTGTATCAGCCCTAAAAAAACGTTCAAATATATGAGGCACATCATTCTCATCCATGCCAATTCCATTGTCTTGAATTGAGAAATAAGCTTCTCCTTTAGAATTCTTACCTACTTTAAGCGTTATTGTTTCTCCTTCTTCTGTATATTTAGTTGCATTTTCAACTAGTATTCTAGCTGTTTGTTTAAGCAAAGCCATATCACCCTGAACAGTTATATGTTCTGATTCAATGTAGTTATATACATGATTTTTATCTATCATCTTAGACTCTTCAAAAACTTCATCTATCATATCATTTAAAGAAAATTCCTTTATTGTAAGCTGAGTCTTTCCATTAATACCTCTAGCTAAGAATAATAGCTGCTCAACTAGATTTTTCATATTTTCAGATTCACTCTTTATTGCTATAATAGACTCTTCTAATACGCTCTCATCATTTTTTCCCCATCTATCTAGCATATTAGCATATCCTTGAATTACAGAAATAGGAGTTCTAAGTTCGTGAGATGCATCTGATACAAACCTTGCTTGTTGCCTATAAGAATCCCTCATCCTGTCTAAAAGCTTGTTTATTGCATCCTCTAATCCTTTAAGCTCGCTATCACCTATATGTATTCTCTCATCAGATGTTACAGGACTTATTTTGGAAATAGCATCTTCAAGACTTTGAAATTTTTCCTCATCAAAGTCCATATTACTAAGCCTACTTGCTGTTTCTGCTATTTCATTAAGTGGTTTTAAGGTCTTTCTAATTTTAGCTGTACCAAATATTATTTCTTCTAATAAAAATACTCCTTCTACTATTCCTAAAATTATAACTATTTTTCTAACATAATATAAAAAAGCACCAGCTTCTTTAACCATGGTCTTTCCATTACTCCAAACAACTGTATAGGTTGAATTTTCTATAGGGAAAAAGTTAAATGACCTTTGTGCATTTTTTACCAATTCTCCATAGAAATCTTTTTCAGCTTGAATACACCAAAGAATAATTAAAATAATTATTAAACATATGTCAATTGCTAAAAATCTAAAAAATAAATCTCTAACAGAAATAGCATTAATCTTTATTGCAATAGAGGTAACATTTTTAGGTTTATTCTTTTTACTCATCTTTTATTACGTATCCTACACCACGTACTGTACTTATTATTTTAACCTTAAAAACATCGTCAATCTTTGTTCTTAAATATCTTACGTAAACATCTATTACATTTGTTTCTCCAACATAGTTATAACCACATACCTTTTCTATAAGCACATCTCTAGTTAATACTATATTTTTGTTTTCCATTAATATTTGCAACAAAGTAAATTCTCTATTAGTTAATTCTATTTCTGTATCACCATACATTACTTTATGTCTCATCTTGTCTAAGGTTAATAATCCACATCTTATTACATCTTCATCTTTTTTCACTGTAAATACTCTCTTTTTAAGAGCTGTTCTTATTCTTGCAAGCAATTCCTCTATAGCAAAAGGCTTTGTTATATAATCATCAGCTCCAGCATCTAGCCCTGAAACCTTATCCATTACAGCATCTCTTGCTGTAAGCATTATAATAGGAACTTCTGATACCTTTCTGATTCTTCTTAATACTTCAAGACCATTAATTTCTGGAAGCATAACATCTAGAATAATTAAGTCAGCTTCTCCTCTCTCTGCAATTTCAAGACCTGTTCTCCCATTATCTGCTTTTATTACTTTATATCCTTCATGAATTAACTCTAATTCTATGAATCTTGCTATTTTTTCTTCATCTTCAACAATCAAAATCTTAATCATTCATTAACCCCCTTAAGTAAGAATTCTTTTTAGTGCATATGGTTAGTAAACTTACCTTTTACGTCTTTAACTACTTTTGATGTTTCCTTAAATACTTTGTTTATTTTATCTACATCAATCTTTTTAGAAGATACTAAGAATTCCATATTAAAGAATAGTCCAATTATCATTAAAGGTATAACTATCCAAAATGCAAAAAACAAAAGTACAATTAGTACAGTAAAAGGAATTTTTAAAATCACTCTACTATTTCTTATTATTTCAATAAATATATTATTGCAAGTATCTATAGCTTTGCATATAGCTTCAAAAACTCCTTCAAAACTATTTTTATTTTCAAAATTATTTTCATTTGTATCTTTTTTAAGATTAACTTCTTCTCCATTTTCATTGTAACTTTCTTTGGATTCATTGGTATAAAATATACTAATGGAAGGCTTTTGCACCTTTCCATGTGCTTCTAAATATAGCATAGCCTCTAGCATATCCCAGTTGCTCTTTTCTAAAACATCTTTAGCTTCTTCATAGCTTATATTAGCTTTATTTTTTAACTTATCTACAAGTTTAAGCTTTTCCATAAATAATCCTCCATATTTACTGAAGCTCATTACTCCTATATTAGTATTAAAGCTTTTAATCTCCCACTTTAATTCTCTTTATAATAATTAAATTATACCATTCCCCTGATATTTCCACACCACAAAAATAAAGGAGCTATATCAAAATAACTTGTTAATAAAACTTTATAAATAATATAAAGAAAATATCTGAATGACCTTTAGAATTTAAGCTATTACGTAGAATAATTTGCGTTAATAAGCTAAGCATCGTATTAATAGGAATACAATGTCACTTATGTTCCATTGCATAAGTTCAAATTGCCAAATTAAAATTTGGATTTTCACTTAAGTTCTGAGCTTTATCAAATTATTAGAAGTAATTGCTATAATTAATGACTACAATATAACTAAAGTTCCATTTAATAAGTTCAAGAATCTAAATTAAAATTTAGACTTTCACTTAAAATTCAGTAATTCTCGGAATATATTTATAAAATTTTATATAAGAGTTTTGATGTAGCTCCTTTAATAGTACTATCTAAAAACTATTTTTCATATCCTTCTTTAAAATCTTTTTTAATATGATTTGCTGACTTTGATACTTCTTCAAAAATATTGTTTACTCCATCATAATTAAAGTCAGGTCCTGAAATTGAATATTTATATCCACAGAATAATCCTACGATTAATAAAACTATAGTTGGTACTGATAAAAATATTAAGAAGAGGATTGATATTGTTAAAGATATTCTTATTGGTTTTTCCTTGTCTTTTCTAATCTCAAGGAAATTTTTAGTTCCTTTTCTTATAATTTTACCTATAAACCTAAACATTCTTCCAACAATTTCTCCAATGCCACCAAATTTCTCATCCTGCTTTTTCTTATCTTCTTTTTCTTCCTTCATCTCAACTATAGTGAGTGCTGTAACTTCATTATTTTCTACTTTTCCTCTTCTCTCTAAGTAAACAATAGCATCTAAAAGATCCCAATTACATTTTTCTAGCACCTCTTGTGCCTCTTCCTCATTTATATTAGCCTTTCTAATTAAAATATTAATCATTTCATTTCTTTCCATTTATATTACCTCCACGAATTAATTTCCTTATTCATCTTGGTTATATAATACTTTTAGAAAATTAATCTAAAATATAAGAAAGATTAAAATCAGATTAAAATTTAACCTCTTTTATTAATTTCATCTGTTATTAATGATTTTGAGTTTAATATATGGTAATGTTTTAATTTCCCTTAAATAATAATTTTTATATCTAAAGTTTTATTATATAGATGAATTTAATAAATTATTAAATTCCTCATTATCCTTTAAAAAATCTAATTCACCATCGCTATCATTTTTTAGAATGTTTACAAAGTTAGAAAGAAGTTGCTCATTAAATCCCTCTTCGTCTCCTTTACTTTTTATATGCTTATATAATTTAGATTTTGATGGCTCCCACTTTTTGCCCATTACATCTAATATTTTCTTTAATACAAGTAAAAAGTTTTCTACATCTTTTTCTGCTTTGTATACTTCAAAATACCCACTATATGAATTATACTCACATAAATCATATAATTTTGTTGTCTTATCTATAACTTCTGCAAAATAATTAGCATCCTCATTGCGCCCTTCTTTTAAGGCTATTTCAAGCATAGAAATTAAACTTATAAATATATCAGTAGTGGCTGAAAGTAACTTCTGTTCAAAAATTTCAGCAGCCTTTTGAAATTCACCAGATTTATTATAAATATTTCCTTGTAATACTTTTTTATCGTAAGTAATATCAGGTAATTTATCCACACACTCCTGTGCTTTCCCATACTCTTTTCTTCCTAAATATATGTTTATAAGCATAGAAACTGCTTGATTTCTAATCTCTATATCATCACTTCTTGTTAATTTAATATAAAACTCTTCTATCTGCTCTTCATACTTCTCCTTACTTTCAACTCCAAACATATACAGGCTTCCTTGCATCACTGTAGAAACTGTTAAAATCAATTTATCACAGGTAGGATACTCATAGATTTTGTCCATGGCTTTTTCAAAAGCTATATGAAATCCATCATTATTAGCTATCTTTACTAACTCATTAACAAAAACTCCTATCTCTTGCTCTGATAAATCTTCCTTAAATGAAAGTAAGGTATTTAAATCAACCTTTAAAAGCCTTGCTAAAGCTGGTAGTAATGTAATATCTGGATAGCAAGTTCCCTTTTCCCATTTATTCACTGCAGGCGTTGATACTCCAAGATACATGGCAACTTGTTCCTGAGTTAACCCTTGAGCATTTCTTTTCTCTTTTATAATCTCATTTATTCTCATATAATCTCTACTCCTTGATAAAATAATAATAACAAAAGCTTTTGATAGTATTATTTTATCAAGTGATATACTAAGCTACAATTGAATAGTAGTTAATTTAAAATTAAATAATTTAACTATAGGTTAAACTGTTAAAAGTTAGATTGTTTCTTCCTTAAACTCAATTAATTTTTAATAATAAAAATATATCCTTAGGCAACTTATCTAAATGCCTAAGGATATAAAATTTATTATGTATTTTTTAATTATAAAATATAATTATTAATATAGAGTCCTCTATTAAATAGATTTTATTCTTTTTAAAACCTATTATTTTATTATAACTTATAAACTTTAAAGTTAATTTAAATTCAAAAATAACATTTATTATCCTAATAGAATAAATAACTATTCAATCTTCATGGTTTCCATCTGTGATTTTGTAATACCATTTCTTTTTCCATAGTTAATCCAATAATTTGTAGAGGCCTTAAGATACATCTTTTTTGATATAGGCATGGTAACCCTTAAGTTTTCAGGAGTGTTATTATAAATAGACTTTCCTAATTTTTTTATTTTCCATTTTACAAAGATTTTAAAAGGTGTTCCTAAAATAGCTTCACCACCACCAATTGATAGTACTGAATTAAACTCATATGTATTTTGTTTGCAAAATAATTTAACCATATCAATACAAACATTGTTTTGCTCTGGCTCTATGAATCCACAATTTACTATTACACTTACTTTAGGTTTATTTTTTGGTGGATTTTCTTCAAGAACCTTTAAAAAGTTAAGCATTGTAACTGGAAGTCCATCTGCATAAAGTGGAAAAACAAGTAGTATATCTGTATACTCTCCTATCTTACTACAAATCTCTTTATGATTATTTTTTGTAATATTAAAAGTATCAGCTTGTCCTTTGTAATAACTGCTAAAGATTTCTCCATACTCTTTAGAATTAGATCTTGGTGCTCTTGGACTCCCATTTATAATAATTACTCTTCCCATTTTCTAACCTCCTTATCTACTACCTCTTCTAAATTCTCTTCACCTACAAAAATAACATTAAAACTTTTGAAATTCATATTGTGAGAGTTACGCTCTACTAACCTTTTAAATATTTCTTTTTCCTCATCTTCTATATTTCCATATGCAATAATAATAGCCTCCTTCATAGCAACATCACGCTGAACATGATGAGCCTCCCCATTTAAAAGACGAATAAAGGCTTGCTGAATTGGAATAGCTCTCTCAAGCATAGTTTTCATCACTGTATCATAAGAACCATATTTAACTTTGCTTACATAAATCACCTTATCACTCTTTGCAATAATAGGATAAACCTTTACTGCATCATCACGGATAACACACTTTCCAGGAGTTTTAGTCCAACAACCAAAACATCCTATACAATTTGAAATTCTAAGCTTAGATAAATCAATATATTTATTTTCATCACTCTCTAAAAAATTAATATTTAACTCTTTATCACTTAGTAATAATCTCATTTTCTATTCCTCCTATAACACCTAAATAAACTGTTTCAAAAATTTAATTAACTTCTGCTTAATCTTTTTCTACAGTTTCTATAGCAATCATAGTTAAAATACTATGAAAATAATCTCTATTAAATTAATTACTCTTGTAACTTCACAGTTATCTTATAAACTTTGCTACAAGTATTTATATTTTTATTATACATTCCTTATGGATTATAAATTGAATAAAATGTAAAAAATACTAGAAATATTTTTTTATAAGGAATAAAATTAATCTTAAAGTATAATTTTGAGAGGTTTAATATTATGGAATATGATTGTGGTTTTGTAAAGGAAAGTAACTGGTTTCGTTATCGTGCTGGTGCAATTATTATTGAAGATGGGGCTGTTCTTTTTGCTAGTAATGAAAGGGAAAATTACTACTACTCTATTGGTGGTGGAGTACATATGGGAGAATCAGCTGAAGAAGCTGTAAAGCGTGAAGTCCTTGAAGAAACAGGAGTAGAATATGAAGTTGATAGATTGGTATTTATACATGAAAACTTCTTTAAAGGTGATGGAAGTTTGGAAGGTAAAAACTGTCATGAAATATGTTTTTATTTTTTAATGAAACCTAGAGGAACACGTAATTTAAATAGTAATAGCTATACTGGTGGAGTTAAGAAAATAATGTATTGGATTCCAATAGAAGAACTAAGTAATTATCGAGCTTATCCTACATTCTTTAGAGAAAAGTTAACTAATCTTAAGAATGAGATTGAACACATAGTAACTTATGAATATTAATGTAAAAAATAAAACTGATAAAATACTATTTTTATATTTTATCAGTTTATTTTTATATTATAAACTTTTGATTTTAAAATTATATTTTTTAAATTATATTGCTTTTGATTATATTACTAGCTTTTAACTCTATCATAATTCTTTAGTATATAAACAACTAATATAATAATAGAGAAAAATACTGAAATATTTTGAAATATGTAAAATGTACTTCCTTTTACCTTGTCCTTTTCATCAAGTAAATATGAAACTGGCCAAAAAGACATGAAGCATAGAACTCCATAAATACTTATAAATGATCTTAATATAATATTAAAGCTTTCTCCATACATCCATACTAAAAGACAAAAACTTAAAAATAAAGCGATTCCAAGATTCATAACTCTTATAAAAACATTAGATTTTTCTATATCTTGCCAATACCAGAATTTCAAAATATTTTTTATAATAAAAGCTAGTTTTTTCATATTATACCCCTACTTAATTATAAAACTTTATATAGAAAGACATTAAGTAATTATATTATACTGAAAAATAATATAAATTAGATACTTAATTTTTAGTGAATTCAGTATTAATATTTAAATACATATCATGTTAAGTTTTAATGCTTGTAAAATAGCTATTTCTTCATAATTAATGAAAATTAATCTAAAATATAAAAAAGATTTAAATTTAACCTTTTTTATTAATTTCATCTGTTATTAATTATTTTGGATTAATATATGGAAATTTTTTAAATTCCCTTGAATAATAGTTAATTTAAAATTAAATAAATTAACTATTAGTTGAATTATATACTATATAAATAGTATATAAAAAAAATTCTCAATTATCAGCTTAATGTAATTGAGAAATTTTTAATTTTATATATTATTTTTTATTTAATTATATATATTAGTTAATACTATTTTAGTAATATATTGCTTCTAAAAATGAATAATAAAATTAAGTTTATGTTAAAAGTTATCTAGTTTTAAATATTTATTATTAGCTATAAATAAATTCTTTAATGCACTTATATTACTACAAAATAAGTATCAACATATGCCGTCATTTGGTCTCCTAAAGTAATATAATGATATATAGGTATTAAATAACTTGAATAAACCAGTTTTTTTGCATCTACTTTTTTTTCTTGTAATGCAATTATTAAGTTTTGTTGTTGTCTTAAACTAACAATATAACTTTCAGCTATAAATAAAACTTGCTCAGAAAAAAATTTATCTGAAAATGAATTTGTATATGTCTTTATATTATTATCTAAATTTTTTTTAATCTCAATGAACTCTTGAATATAAAAGTCTAAACGATTATATACATCTTTTAACTCATTAGGTGTAGAACTTTCACTTATATTAATAGCAGTTAAATTTCCTCTTATTCTCTTTATTTCCTGTAAGTTATTTATAATAACATCCTTACTTTTTAAATCTTCTATTTTAGGGCCATAAGGTTCTACAATATTTGTTTTTTCTTGTTCATATCTCATATTAGTTTTTGCATATGCTATATTGGGAATAGTTATAGTTATAAGCATACAAAAAATTATTAAGCGTTCTATTCTCTTTTTCATTATTCCAACTCCTCTATAATAACTTTTAACACTATATCTATTCTTAGTAATTCTTAATATTTTATTCTTGTAAAAATTAATATAACCTTTTATATTTGAAATTTTTCATATAGGGTTTTTAATTGTAATTGAAATATGTATAATAATTCAGTTAATTTGATTTAGCCCTTATACTATGCTAAAATTAACTTATAATTTTGAATTTGTTAATTAAAGTTTAATAATATATGGTTTTCTAGGGTTCCGTAGCTTTTTAGTTAGTCTGGTCCAAGAGAAAACGCACAGATAAACTGTGAACACGGAAGGATAAAAGCCTGGGAGATATTTTTATAATATTTCTCTGGCTTTTTTATTTTAAAGGAGGTATATTGTTATGAAAAAGTTTATTATTGAGGATGATTTTTGGGAGCTATTCCCTAATACAAAGATAGGTATTATCACTTGCAATGGCATAGATAATACTATAAAAGATGAGAACCAATATAAGGACATGATTTCTCAAGGAGAAAAGGAAGCTTTAAATCACTTACCTAATGAAGAATTTAGCAGCAATGAAGTTATTAAGGTATGGAGAGATGCATTTAAGAAGTTTAAGACTAAAAAAGGGGCAAGGTCATCAATTGAAGCTTTGTTAAAAAGGGTTTCTACTGGTAAAGGATTAGGAACAATTAACCCTCTAGTTGATATTTACAACTCTATATCATTAAAGTATGCCATGCCTTGTGGTGGAGAGGATATGGATAAGTTTATTGGAGATATAAGATTAACTAAGGCAACAGGAGATGAAAGTTTTATTACCTTAGGATCAGATAAAAGTGAGCCACCCTATGAGGGAGAAATAGTTTATAAAGATGATGAAGGAGCTATTTGCAGATGCTGGAATTGGCGTGAGTCAGTAAGAACTATGTTAACAGAAGACACAAAAAATGCTTTCTTATGCATTGAGTTAGTTGATGAAAATAGAGAAAAAGATTTTGAAAATGCCTTAAAAGAGTTATCTCAATTAGTAGAGAAAAACTTAGGTGGAAAATCTGAGATTTCAATACTTCATATTAACAATAAGGAAGCTATAATTTAAGTATTTACGGAGGATAAGTTTATGAATAATTTTACCTATAAAGAGGTTTATATTGAGGATGGAAAGAGAGTTTTAGAGATTAATGTGCTTCCAGAAAAGTACTGTAATTTTGATTGTATATTTTGTCCTATAGGAAGATCAAAGAATAAAATAGATACTCAAAAATCCTTTGATAATGTGGATGAGTCATTAATTGAACTAGAAAATATGATTAATGATACAAAACCTGATCTAATCTTTATTAATTCAAAGGGAGAAGCCTTAATAAATGATAAAATTCAGGATATTATAGATTTTATAAAATCAAAGGGAGTTCCTGTAAGACTACTTTCTAATGGTTACATGCTTGGAAAGGATGAATATATAAAGATTGCTAATAAATGTGATGAAGTTATTGGAGAAATAAAGGTAATAACAGAGGAAGATTTTAAGAAGGTTCAAAGACCAATTGAAGGATATACCCTTCATGAATACATATCAAATATGGACTCCTTTAATAAACAATATAATGGAAAATTCATATTTGAAATAACCATAGTTAAGGGATATAATGATGATCCTGAATCAGTTAATAAACTGAAGGAAGTTATAAAAACAATCTGCCCTAATGAGGTTATTGTTGCTAGAATTGATGATGATATATTTAAGAAAAAACTTGGTATATCTGATGAAAGATTTGAGGAAATTTCAAGTGAGCTATTAGATTTAAACTGCTAAATGCATAGATTATTAGATTCAAAGTTCTAAATTTAATTTAATAAGTATATATTAATAATTAAGTAAAAATGGACAGATATCATGTCCATTTTTACTTTTTAATTCTTATTATAAAACTAAAATTACTTATCTTGTTTATTTTTTTGAGGTTTAAATTTAAGTACCTTATAGCTTAATAAGCTTAATGTTACCATATATATTGGAAGTATTAAATATGACAAACTCTCTATGTTATAGCCTACTAAAAGATTTATTACACTTTGAAATGGCAATGTTGTATATAAAGCAAGCCAAAACATTGTTGGAAATATATCTGCATTAGGTTCACTTGCTATTGAAACAAAAAATTCTAAGTTTAAAGGTATCTTTTTAAGATGCTTTTTTTATTTTTTTACACCCATCATAATTAATATAAAACGTAATCAATATATTATTTTAAGAGTTTTATCAGATGAATTTACATTCCTCATAGTTAAGATAAAACAGAAGGTATAGAAGTTAGTGAAGCTGAATTAAAACCATTTACATTCCTCATAGTTAATATAAAACGTATTAGGTAATGAGAAAGAGGTTTGGGAATTTATAAATTTAAATTCCTCATAGTTAATATAAAACGTTTCTTCATTGTTGTCTAATTGAATTTGTTGTATATATTTACATTCCTCATAGTTAATATAAAACAGAATCTCAACACATACAAGCTAATCAAATTGAATCATTTACATTCCTCATAGTTAATATAAAACCTTCTCCACCGGATGGTAAAGTTCGTAATTTACCAATATTTACATTCCTCATAGTTAATATAAAACAATTAGTTTCTTAATCAATGTTATCACCTTCAATCTTATTTACATTCCTCATAGTTAATATAAAACTAATGCATTTGCTAAAGATTTTAATACTTCTAAAGTATTTACATTCCTCATAGTTAATATAAAACCTACTGTATCCTTTGTATTAGCCTTAACGCTTTGCATGATTTACATTCCTCATAGTTAATATAAAACTATTTACCAAGATGCCAGAAGAAGCAGAAGAATAGAGATTTACATTCCTCATAGTTAATATAAAACAAATTACAAAGTGATCTACAGAGCAAAAGGAAATAAATTTACATTCCTCATAGTTAATATAAAACTAGAGGAAAGTCTAAAGAAAGTAATGAATGGGTATAATTTACATTCCTCATAGTTAATATAAAACTTAAATATAGATAATTCTCATAAAAAAATGCTTAGAATTTACATTCCTCATAGTTAATATAAAACACTTACTGGCGGTGCTCCTAACTTAGCAAAATATGTATTTACATTCCTCATAGTTAATATAAAACAATTATATATAAATGCTACAATGTTATAGGTTTAGTAATTTACATTCCTCATAGTTAATATAAAACATTAGTTTTGGATTAAGTAATAGTGTAATGTGTTCCATTTACATTCCTCATAGTTAATATAAAACTTAATATCTTATTAACTTTACCAAATGAGTGATGTGGATTTACATTCCTCATAGTTAATATAAAACCTTTATCTCGCATTTCTACAAGACAACCATCATACGCATTTACATTCCTCATAGTTAATATAAAACGCATCCATTGATTGTACATTCTTTTCACAAATATAAATTTACATTCCTCATAGTTAATATAAAACTTGCTACTTCTGTAGCAGCAGCAGAAGTTTCAAACCCATTTACATTCCTCATAGTTAATATAAAACGCATCCATTGATTGTACATTCTTTTCACAAATATAAATTTACATTCCTCATAGTTAATATAAAACTTGCTACTTCTGTAGCAGCAGCAGAAGTTTCAAACCCATTTACATTCCTCATAGTTAATATAAAACCAAACTCATTTTGCACTTCATCCCATGCAAAGACACAATTTACATTCCTCATAGTTAATATAAAACTAAATTTATATTAGCTTTTAACATAGCATTTTTAACATTTACATTCCTCATAGTTAATATAAAACATCATTTTGTAAGTACCATTCCAGTAGTCTAGAAATATTTACATTCCTCATAGTTAATATAAAACTGTATAAAGAAAATAATATACTGCATTGTCATAGCAAATTTACATTCCTCATAGTTAATATAAAACGCAACAAGTAGCAACTGGTAATAAAGCTATTCATTAATTTACATTCCTCATAGTTAATATAAAACTACCCACCATTAGGTTCTGATGCTGGTACAGATTGTTCATTTACATTCCTCATAGTTAATATAAAACCTTCCAATCCATAATAAACATTATCAGTTTGTACTAATTTACATTCCTCATAGTTAATATAAAACCAATCATTTTGCCTATAGTTAATATCTTTCTATCTCCATTTACATTCCTCATAGTTAATATAAAACCATCTGTACTACTTGTTAGTGTTCTAGTAATTCTTAAATTTACATTCCTCATAGTTAATATAAAACCCTCCTCTCAAGTCAAATATAAATTACTTGATTAGAATTTACATTCCTCATAGTTAATATAAAACCTATTGCAAGTAGCTTTGATTATAACGGTAATTTAAGATTTACATTCCTCATAGTTAATATAAAACCTATTGCAAGTAGCTTTGATTATAACGGTAATTTAAGATTTACATTCCTCATAGTTAATATAAAACATAAAGAAAATAAAAAAGATATTTTATTATCTCAATAATTTACATTCCTCATAGTTAATATAAAACTCAATTTGATACTTGTATTTTAGATTTAAATGTATGATTTACATTCCTCATAGTTAATATAAAACAGTCCTCCAAAAATAATTCTTCTATTGAATATCCGAAATTTACATTCCTCATAGTTAATATAAAACTAGCTTTTAATGATTTACAAAGATTTTTTACAAGATATTTACATTCCTCATAGTTAATATAAAACTGGTACAACGTTTTTAACATCAGACGGAACAAGTATATTTACATTCCTCATAGTTAATATAAAACTTACAATAAAGACTCTTGAGGGCTTTGAAGAAGCCGAATTTACATTCCTCATAGTTAATATAAAACTATGCTGTCCATTTTGTTATCTAAGTTTTCTAAATTTATTTACATTCCTCATAGTTAATATAAAACCAACTGTATATGATGAATTGAATGATATAAGGAATAATTTACATTCCTCATAGTTAATATAAAACCTAATCTAATCATTTGTAATTCATACTCTTTACTCTTATTTACATTCCTCATAGTTAATATAAAACTTTCTTTTTTTGCTTGTCCAAATCCTATCATTTGAAATTTACATTCCTCATAGTTAATATAAAACAAAGAAAATGGGTGTAGAAGTGCATCCAAATAATTTATTTACATTCCTCATAGTTAATATAAAACGATTTTTAGAACACTATTATAATTATCAACACTCAAATTTACATTCCTCATAGTTAATATAAAACATATTCGGCGATAAAAACTATCCTCAATTCTTTTTAATTTACATTCCTCATAGTTAATATAAAACTAAAATTTAACTTCTCTAACTTTCCTATTTAAACCTATTTACATTCCTCATAGTTAATATAAAACACTATTTATTAAACTCTTTCTCCCAAAGTTTCAATTTACATTCCTCATAGTTAATATAAAACAGACAACAACCTATATGAACTCTATGTTTAATGAATTATTTACATTCCTCATAGTTAATATAAAACAACTCATATGGCTCTTTAGAACCCTAGCTCTATACTCATTTACATTCCTCATAGTTAATATAAAACTTAATCTCTTCCACTTCTTCCAGATCTCCGTCTTCTATTTACATTCCTCATAGTTAATATAAAACTAAGGAATAAATTAATAAAGAATAAGTGTGAAATATGATTTACATTCCTCATAGTTAATATAAAACTAAATTTCCAGCTTTATCTAGCATTTTATAAGAACCAATTTACATTCCTCATAGTTAATATAAAACGAAGTTATATAGATTTTCTGGATTTTGTAAGTCTTCATTTACATTCCTCATAGTTAATATAAAACTGCTTCTATTAATTTTGATTTTTTTTTAAAGATTTGTATTTACATTCCTCATAGTTAATATAAAACCTACACCATTAGAATGACATTAGATTTATTCAATTTCATTTACATTCCTCATAGTTAATATAAAACAACTTGTAGTCATTAAGGAGTGGTAAAAATGATATAATTTACATTCCTCATAGTTAATATAAAACCCACACCATTGTTTAATTCAAAGTTTTTATGTTGTACATTTACATTCCTCATAGTTAATATAAAACCCACACCATTGTTTAATTCAAAGTTTTTATGTTGTACATTTACATTCCTCATAGTTAATATAAAACAGATCCAGATAATTGTGAAGAAGGAGAACATTATTAATTTACATTCCTCATAGTTAATATAAAACGGTGTTATTAGAACAGAAATTATTAACAGTATATGTGATTTACATTCCTCATAGTTAATATAAAACATATACTCTAGCATATGCCGTAACAAAACTGGCGAAATTTACATTCCTCATAGTTAATATAAAACCAAAACTATCGCTTTATTAGATGAAACTTTTTTTATATTTACATTCCTCATAGTTAATATAAAACAAGGGAGAATTTACTATTAACTTTACTTGTAGGGGAATTTACATTCCTCATAGTTAATATAAAACTGTGCAGAAAACTAGTAAAAAGAAATATAGTTCTTAATTTACATTCCTCATAGTTAATATAAAACCACCTATAAATTTAAAAGTACATTTAGCACAAATAAAATTTACATTCCTCATAGTTAATATAAAACGTCGGATCATAACATACAAATTCTAAAGTTGTTTTACATTTACATTCCTCATAGTTAATATAAAACAAGTGTTGTAAGATTGCTAGTAACAGCAGTAGTAATATTTACATTCCTCATAGTTAATATAAAACAATAAAAGAGTTAATCCACCAAAAACAATATGACAAATTTACATTCCTCATAGTTAATATAAAACAAGTGTTGTAAGATTGCTAGTAACAGCAGTAGTAATATTTACATTCCTCATAGTTAATATAAAACGAAGAAGCTTTAAGTTTAGTATCAACAGATATAGATAATTTACATTCCTCATAGTTAATATAAAACATAGTGTATTCAAGTATGCTATGGAATTTAGAAATGCATTTACATTCCTCATAGTTAATATAAAACAATTCTGTCCATACAAAGCCCTCCTAATTGTATCCTATTTACATTCCTCATAGTTAATATAAAACTGCTTTAGTTCCCTCAAACTCTTTTAAAAATTCCTCATTTACATTCCTCATAGTTAATATAAAACAAACAATGTATTATGCTAACTATGTTTTGTATAGAAAATTTACATTCCTCATAGTTAATATAAAACCGTATTCTCATTGATTCCAAAAGAAGAAATGTCTGTAATTTACATTCCTCATAGTTAATATAAAACATATCACCCAATGATTTTCCACTTCCAATCAATTCTATTTACATTCCTCATAGTTAATATAAAACAAGCACAAGGTGTTACAAAGTATGGAATACTTTATGATTTACATTCCTCATAGTTAATATAAAACATATAGTAGAAAGAATTGATTTACGATATAAAAAGTTATTTACATTCCTCATAGTTAATATAAAACTGATGTAACAAAGGTAGTTGCAGAGAAAAAAGAAGCTATTTACATTCCTCATAGTTAATATAAAACTGCTATAAGCTTTAAATAACTTTGTTAAGTTGGATTGATTTACATTCCTCATAGTTAATATAAAACCTATAAATAATGCACACATAACTTCAGGAACAATAGAATTTACATTCCTCATAGTTAATATAAAACAAATATAAATAAAGAAAAATTTATAGATGAATTTGTATTTACATTCCTCATAGTTAATATAAAACTGAAGGAATCGCAAAATACATGCTTAAAGATCCTAAATTTACATTCCTCATAGTTAATATAAAACCAACACATTCTTCATCCTCTGAATCTCTTTCCAAATATTTACATTCCTCATAGTTAATATAAAACGAACATGGAAGCACTATTAAAATTATTTATAAAAGGTATTTACATTCCTCATAGTTAATATAAAACGATTTTTAACTGATTTTTCAGCATAAATAATTTTTTTATTTACATTCCTCATAGTTAATATAAAACTTTAAAAAGGGAATTTAGTGATAAAGAAATTAAAAAATTTACATTCCTCATAGTTAATATAAAACATTATATACAATAAAAAATAATACAAAATTAACTATATTTACATTCCTCATAGTTAATATAAAACAAAGACAAGAAAAAATCTTAATGTATGTATATTAGGATTTACATTCCTCATAGTTAATATAAAACTACTTCTCCTATTGAGAGAGATATTAAATCTATCATTATTTACATTCCTCATAGTTAATATAAAACTCAATACAGTTAACAAAATAAGAAATAATTTTTAAAAATTTACATTCCTCATAGTTAATATAAAACAATGAAAAGGAGATGAAATTATGACTGATATAATAAATTTACATTCCTCATAGTTAATATAAAACAATCATTTACTATAAAATCATATAGTCCATTTATAGAGATTTACATTCCTCATAGTTAATATAAAACTGTATCTTATCTGCTGTGATAGATCCTGCTATTAAAATTTACATTCCTCATAGTTAATATAAAACTTATTCATTAAATACTGGTGAAATAAAGATTTCAGCATTTACATTCCTCATAGTTAATATAAAACTGAGCTTAAAAGTAAGAGTTTTAGAAACTTTAAACTAATTTACATTCCTCATAGTTAATATAAAACTTTAAAATAAAATTATCTTTTTATTTTAGAAATAGTAATTTACATTCCTCATAGTTAATATAAAACTAATATAACTTCTAATCCTTCCTTTTGACCTTCACTATTTACATTCCTCATAGTTAATATAAAACAAGAACATTATAAATTTCATCCACACCATTTAAAGAATTTACATTCCTCATAGTTAATATAAAACTCATGTCAGTTATTTTACTCATTTGTAACATCATCATATTTACATTCCTCATAGTTAATATAAAACATATTATCGCTTATAGCGGTAACACAGGAAATAGCACATTTACATTCCTCATAGTTAATATAAAACTTCTTACGTTGTTTTTTACCTTCAACATTTTTCCCTATTTACATTCCTCATAGTTAATATAAAACTAGTTGAGACACATCTGTTTACTAAATCAGATATCCGTATTTACATTCCTCATAGTTAATATAAAACCAAATAACTTTCGTGTTAGAAATGGCGTATAAAAATATTTACATTCCTCATAGTTAATATAAAACTTATGGGTATTAATCCTATGAACCCATTATCTGCCTTATTTACATTCCTCATAGTTAATATAAAACTTCTTACGTTGTTTTTTACCTTCAACATTTTTCCCTATTTACATTCCTCATAGTTAATATAAAACTAGTTGAGACACATCTGTTTACTAAATCAGATATCCGTATTTACATTCCTCATAGTTAATATAAAACCAAATAACTTTCGTGTTAGAAATGGCGTATAAAAATATTTACATTCCTCATAGTTAATATAAAACTTATGGGTATTAATCCTATGAACCCATTATCTGCCTTATTTACATTCCTCATAGTTAATATAAAACAAGAGCCTTGAATATCTTTTCCTCCCATTCGTATCCATTTACATTCCTCATAGTTAATATAAAACGGTGCTATGCTCCGAATGATGTACGATAATTTCCTTATTTACATTCCTCATAGTTAATATAAAACAGTTACGAACTAAATGCTCCGCTTGCCTGGTCTCATTATTTACATTCCTCATAGTTAATATAAAACTGCTATAGTAAAGAGAAAATTATCACCTGCAAAAACATTTACATTCCTCATAGTTAATATAAAACGTCCTTTATATTAACGATTATAACGTCAGTTATATCCATTTACATTCCTCATAGTTAATATAAAACTTTATAAGCCCCAATATAGCTCTCTTTATAATTTTTAATTTACATTCCTCATAGTTAATATAAAACTCTCCCTGTATGAATATTTTCTTTAAAGTTCCATTCTATTTACATTCCTCATAGTTAATATAAAACCCATACAGTTTCCCAATTGTCTAAAGCATCCCATTGATTTACATTCCTCATAGTTAATATAAAACCCACGCTTTAAGACAGTTTCCCAAATGTATTGCATCCATTTACATTCCTCATAGTTAATATAAAACAGTTCAAGCAAATGTTTTTTTATAAAATAACCTTCTAATTTACATTCCTCATAGTTAATATAAAACCAAGTGCTTTAGGGCGACTTATAGAAGATGCAGAAGATTTACATTCCTCATAGTTAATATAAAACCTTATACTACTATTGGTCAATATGGTATAAGTGGTTAATTTACATTCCTCATAGTTAATATAAAACCTATACGCTGACCAACTTGCTCTATTGTCATTGTTCCATTTACATTCCTCATAGTTAATATAAAACCTATATTAAAAAATAAGAAAATTACTGTCCAATACAATTTACATTCCTCATAGTTAATATAAAACTTGCTGATGCTAATGATAATATTTTCCCATATATAAATTTACATTCCTCATAGTTAATATAAAACTACTGTCTTAAAAGACATTATAATATGAGTGTGTAAGATTTACATTCCTCATAGTTAATATAAAACTAGCTAAATATGTTCCTGAAATTGTTATACCTAAAAAATTTACATTCCTCATAGTTAATATAAAACAAGAAAAACATATGCTACAAGATTATTTGAAGCAACAATTTACATTCCTCATAGTTAATATAAAACACGCCATAGAATAGATAAAAAGTGGTTAAAGAGATAATTTACATTCCTCATAGTTAATATAAAACCTTTCTTGAAAGCGAAAAACCATACCCTCAAAATAATTTACATTCCTCATAGTTAATATAAAACATACCGTCAATGGTAGAAAGGGTATAGACCGAACAAATTTACATTCCTCATAGTTAATATAAAACATTGATATCTTAATTCAAGTGTTGTTTGTTTATGTGTATTTACATTCCTCATAGTTAATATAAAACCTGGCAAACCTTGTATACCTTGTTCACCTTTTGCCCCATTTACATTCCTCATAGTTAATATAAAACTTCAACTTCTCTTATGATTTGTGCTATCTCTAAAATATTTACATTCCTCATAGTTAATATAAAACGGATTATCGGAGCATGGTCAGAGGGAGCAACTGACACATTTACATTCCTCATAGTTAATATAAAACCCGTACCTAACAACCCGTTATGGTTAGAGTTAACAAATTTACATTCCTCATAGTTAATATAAAACTCTGCGTTATCTTTTGAATAATCTCCCACAATAACCTATTTACATTCCTCATAGTTAATATAAAACTTTAACTCCTAAAAAGTTTAACTTTTGTTCAACTTTATTTACATTCCTCATAGTTAATATAAAACAAGTTAAATTATGAAAATACATTTCAGAATTTAACGCATTTACATTCCTCATAGTTAATATAAAACCTTTAAAGGGTTAGTAAAATTCTTAGAGTAAACTCTATTTACATTCCTCATAGTTAATATAAAACTAGAAGAATATCCAAATCATTTAATACATTGTGTTATATTTACATTCCTCATAGTTAATATAAAACAATTCCAATAACGTTGATATATTTATCTCACTTCATAATTTACATTCCTCATAGTTAATATAAAACTTATATGAAGGTTGAGGGTGAAGGTGGTTTCACTAGATTTACATTCCTCATAGTTAATATAAAACTCACCCTTAGCACCTAATCTTGTTACCTCATAAGTAATTTACATTCCTCATAGTTAATATAAAACCCATCCTCAATCTCTATTGCATATCTCTCTAGCTCCCATTTACATTCCTCATAGTTAATATAAAACAAATAGGAGAGCCACCTTTGGAAGTGCCAAACATTCCATTTACATTCCTCATAGTTAATATAAAACAAAATTGATGCTTTTAATGATGGAATGATAAAGGTATTTACATTCCTCATAGTTAATATAAAACATCACATCCTAACTAAAATTAATATACTTTAGTATAATTTACATTCCTCATAGTTAATATAAAACCAATGTTCAGAATATTGTTTTAAATGGTAATTTAAAATTTACATTCCTCATAGTTAATATAAAACTAGCCGTGAGATACATTCAGCCCTTCTCTAAGCTTATTTACATTCCTCATAGTTAATATAAAACACTTTCATCTATTACACCTTTGCTTTGGTCTAGTACATTTACATTCCTCATAGTTAATATAAAACAAAACAAGCAAAGAGAAGAAAACATGTATAGGTTTAATTTACATTCCTCATAGTTAATATAAAACCTCAAATAAAACCTCACTTGCTTTTTTCTCGCTTACATTTACATTCCTCATAGTTAATATAAAACCCACCTCATTATGTTTAATAAACAGACCTAAGAAATATTTACATTCCTCATAGTTAATATAAAACCCATTATGTCAAAGATGATAAGAAGAAAGCTGAGCAAATTTACATTCCTCATAGTTAATATAAAACATATTGTGAAATAAGTATTTTTAAACTTTTCTTTTTCATTTACATTCCTCATAGTTAATATAAAACAAGATGTTTCCTTGTAAATCTAACGATTTTTTGTTAATTTACATTCCTCATAGTTAATATAAAACTTTATAAACTCCATGACTTGTACCACTTTCATTTGGATTTACATTCCTCATAGTTAATATAAAACCCCATGAGTCATATTTTTTAGACCAACTTTTAACATAATTTACATTCCTCATAGTTAATATAAAACTGCAGATATAATATAGATAATCTATATCAACATCCTCATTTACATTCCTCATAGTTAATATAAAACCAGTGAGTTGGTACTGCCAGATATTATGGAATAGTAATTTACATTCCTCATAGTTAATATAAAACCCCAAATTTTAAAATGCTAAAAGCTAGTAATAGCCTCATTCTCTCTTGTTAATTTTATCATAAATATTAAAATTTTGCAGTAGACCATCAGTAATGTTTTAGTGTATCAATAAAAGTCTCCTTCTAACCATTGATATTACTTGGTTACAGCTAGTATTATAAGAAAATAGATCTACTGCAAAATTAGTTTTATATGAAATTATCATATACATCTTCTTTTGTGTTTCTAGTAAATCCTAACTCTGAATAATTGCATTTATATACTGGAATTCTTTCATACTTTCCTACTTCTAACTCCATAATAAGTTTATTTTTTAAAAGTTCAATATCATATTGCCCAACTGATACTGTAAAACTTTTTATTTTATCTATGGATTTTATTCTATTTATTTTATCTGTTTTTTCATCATTTATAATTTCAAGTAAGCTTTCAATTTCTGATTCATTTTTCTCATAAATACATTGAGGTATTATATCAAAAGATATTATATTTCTAAGTTTAACATCTTTCTTATCTACTTCATATGGATTAAGTCCACTAACATAATCAAAAAATTCTGTGTATTTTGACCAATAATCACTTCCCTTTATATTCTCAGTGGTTAATGTTCTATTTATAATATTTACTTTTTCCTCTTCTGATAAAAGACCATCTACGTTTCTTAATGCTTCTTTTGATAATTCATATATTTTTTTATCTATAAACCCCTTATCTCCATTAGTTAATAAATTTCTCTCTATTTGTAAGAAAACATAACAGTTATAGTCATAAGCAGGCTTAACCCCTTTTCTATTACATCTACCAAGTCTTTGGAATAAAGCATTTATATCTGATAGTTCTGTAAATAAATAGTCAAAATCAATATCTAAACTAGCTTCTACAATCTGAGTTGATATCCATATGCCATCTCCAATATTATTAGTTTTCCCAAACTCTAATATTTGCTCTTCTTTATAAGCTCTGTCTCTTTTTATAAATTTACTATGTAAAATATTTAAATTATCTATATTTTTATCTTTTAGTTCATTGTAAATTTCTTGAGCCTTTTTTATCGTATTGCATACAACTAATATTTTGTTGCTTATTTTCTTCTCTTTATTATCAATATACTTATTATAAATTACATCTGCATTTATCTTGTCATCATATATTTTTAAATTATGCCTTTTTAATTCATTTACAAATGTACCTTCTACAAAGCCTAATTTATTATTATCTTCTAATAATAAATCTTTAACAAAGGGAGCTAAGGTAGCTGTTAAAATTGCAACTTTTCCTCCTAGCCTTATTATGGTTTTTATTCCTAATATTAAGTAAGCTAATAAATCAGCGCTATACATCTGTATTTCATCTATTACCACTTTTGAATATGATAAAGTAGCTAATTTCACTTCATAGCCCTTATACTTAAATACAAAATCAAATATTTGATCTAATGTTGCTATACTAATAGGAATAGATAGTTGTTTTCCTTCTCTATGATGATCTAATACTATGTTTGTATCTTCATTTTGAGAAATGTAATATGATAAAGAATCTGAATGAATTAATGCAACTTTATGCTTTTCTTCATTGTTATTTTCTTTTACTATACCATTAGATACTCTATCATATATAGCATTTATGGCTGTCTTTAATGGAAGAATAAAAAAACCTTTATTATTTCCAATCCAATGCAAACCTGCTTCAGTTTTACCCATTCCAGTTTGGGCAACAACCATTATATTATTATCTCTATTATTCTTAGCAAACTGTTGAAGTTCATTCCATTTAGCATCTTTATTATCTATCTTCCAAGAATTTAATAGTCCCTCTAAACTCTCTTCTAAAAAATCATTTTTATACTCTATTTCAGTATTTCCACTTGCACTAAAATCACATTTATTTAAGAAGCCTTTTATTAAAATAGCTTCATCATCATTCATAACATCTCTTATCTTTTTAGGTAAGCTTCTTTTTACTTTGCAAACATCAAACTCTTTTAACAAATCATTTATTAAGGAAGTTTTGTTGCTCAATACTTCAAGTCCATTACAATAATAATGGTGATATAATACGGCGAAACATACCTTATAGTAGTCTTCTTTACTATGAAATTTATTTGGATCTATAAAGTAAAGAGAAAGCACATTGTGTGCTATCTCTTTTTCCTCATTAAATTTTGTTTGATTTTTTATCCTATATTGAAACTCTCTATTAGCTTTTCCATAATCATGATATTCACATGCAATTTTAGTTAAATTATATATAGATTCCTTATTTATATAACCTAAATCACTTAAAAACTCTAAGTTATTTAATAAGTCATCTGTATGCTCCCTAATAGTTTTATCTGGTTTTGCACTAAATTCACTTAAATCCATTTTAATCACCCACTAAATAAAGTTAACAATATATTTTTCTTTATCCTCTACATCAAAATATAAGTTTTCATAAGCTTCATCAACAACATATTTTGAAATATATAGAACCTTTTTCTTTTCAAATTTTCTTTTTTTATCTTCTATTTTATAATTCTTATTTAATAAATATTTAGTTCCATTACATACTCTATTATCGCTTAAATTTATTGGCATA
Organism: Clostridium sp. 16K-1-R1; assembly: GCF_023921145.1. Lineage (NCBI taxonomy): Bacteria > Bacillati > Bacillota > Clostridia > Eubacteriales > Clostridiaceae > Clostridium > Clostridium sp. 16K-1-R1. The sequence goes on along the minus strand of NZ_CP046515.1, from coordinate 1,204,839 downwards.
ATAATATCATTTTTTACTAAATCATAATTTACGTATGCATAATTACTATTTACTATTTCATCTTCTAATTCATCTGGATCTTCAACTAAATCTACTATTTTAACTTCCTTTATATCAACAAAGTCTTCACTTCTACCTATTGATTTTAGGTTGTATATATTTTCTTTTATATCTAATAAAGTATTTTCATCCTCACATCTTACATGGATAATTAACTTTACATTATATAAAGTTTCATAATATTTTAGTGAAGTTGTTAAACTAGCAAATTTTGAGTAAGGTTCATTATAATTTTTCTCTTTATAATCATCAAACTCACTTTTTAATCTTTTTTCTAGGTTCTTTATTTGAAACTCTCTCTTTTTAATTAATTCAAGTTTTTCTTTATTGTCCTTTAGTTCTTTCTTTTTAGATGATAATGTCTTTTTTCTAAGCTTTATTAAGTTTAAAACTTCTTTAAGCTTACCTCTGCTAAACTCGTCTATTTTATCTTTTAAATCCTTTAAGTTTCTATATTCTTCTAATAATTTCTCATTATAAACTTGAATAGTTTTGCCCTCTCTAAAACTATTGCCTTGAGATTTTAAAGCCTTTGCAACTTTATCAAAGGAATTAGATAAATATTTTCCATTTCTTAGTTTAACTAATATTCCTCTGTCATCCATGACAGTATTTAAGAAACAGTAATCAGTATATGGTTCTAATCCCATTGATTCATAAGTTCCCTGTATGCTTATATCCATAGGCTTGTATTCCTTATAATTGCAAGCATTATGGATAGCTCCTATAACTGTTGAAAAAGGTGGGAGAGGATATGTCATTTTATTGACAGTAGTTTCCTCTCTTCTATAATTTGCACTATTTTGTGTTAATATGATTCTTAAAGCTTTCATATCTTAAACACCGTAGTATTTTCTTACTTCTTCCTCTAAATTGCTAAAGAATTTGCTTACTGTTAGAGGTTTAAGTTCTTCCTTAATTTGAACTTCGTTTTCAAAATTTCCACCTTCTAAAAATCCAACATAGCATCCATTATTTATTCTATCTTTAAGCTCTTCTGTAATTTCTAATTTATCATTTTTAACCTTAACTAAGTTTTCAAAATAGTGAGTTTTTCTGTTTATAATTCCTCCAACTACAAATATAGGTTCTGCATTATCTAAGTTTCCTTTTACTATTAAAGAAAGATTTTTAACAGAATCTAAAATAGCATTTACCCTATATGCTTTTTCTTCTGCACTTGCTTCTTCTGAATCAAAGTTTTCATCCCTACCTATCATATCAAGATCTATTGTTAAACTATATATTTTAAGGGATTTATCAAATTCATATTGATAAGGCATAAGTCCTGCTTTTTGAGCATTCCCTTGCAGATTTATATTATTATGTTTAGCATAATTTGTTGCAAGATATAAATTATTATGGAATCTATATTCATTTATGAATTCATCACATGATACTGCATCAGTTAAGTAGAATGAACTTTTTCTAACGTAAGTATTATCTGATGTATTCATATATCCACCTTCTAATGCTCTACAGTTAGTTACATTTAAATCCTTTGATACAACCTTTTGATTAACCTTTTTATCAAGGCTTGTCTCTAAATCATCATATAAACCACTTTGAACCATTATTGCATTTTTAAGGCTCTCTTTACTTCTAGCTGCATAAGTCTTTCCATTTTTAAATACCTTTTGTACTGAAGATATATTACCTAATCCTTCCCCATAGTTTGATGTCATGTTTGCTATTACTGTTAAAGTTACTGACTTTCCTTTCATTACTTATCTCCTCCATTTTCTTTATTACCCTCTTTGTTAAGTGCATTAATAAATGTATATGCTAAATTCTTATTATTTTCAAAATCTTCAAACAAATCATAAGCAAAGTCAAATACTACTCCTGAGAAAGATGATAATTGTAATAGTATTTCACAAAATCTATCCTTATTTTTAAAAGTTACTGCACTTATTAATTTTTGCTTATAACTATTTAGCTTATTTTCTTCTAATTTTTCACTTACCCTTTTAGCAGAAGCATAGGCACTTTTCATATTTTTAGTCATTTCACTACCTCCCTCATAAATTAAATTATTTATAGCAATTAAGGTTTTTATATTATAAGAATGGTTATTTTTAGATTTAAATAAGAGCTCAATAATAGAATCCATTCTGATACCATTTAAAATTCTATTAACTACTTCTGGCTCCATATATTTAGGATTTTTTTCATCATCTCTATACCAAAATTTTATCCCTTTATAGTCAAAGTCATCACTTTGTTTAAAGATGTTTATAGCTTTTTCTCTTACATATACTGTTTCATAATAATTTTTATCTCTGTTTTTAAGTATGACCTCAACATCAAAGCCAATGTACTCAGCTGACTCTTTCATATTTCCAAACAAAGTTGTTCTTGTATTTTCACTATTTTCAATAAATGAATTGCTTTTTTTAAGCTCTTTTATTGAAACATTATTGTTTATAAAAAATGCATCATAAGATTTTGAAAAAGCAAAAGGAATAAAGTCAAATATCTTTTCATCTTTAAATTCAAAGGTATTATTATCCCAATAATATCCTAAGCTCTTTCCCTTTTTACCCATATCAGCACAATAATTTACTAATCTACAAACTTTATTGTTATCACTAAATAATAAATTCTCATTTGCAAAATTAGAATAAAGACTTTTACCTCTTCTGTAAGTTTCTTTTATAAGTTTAAGTCTATTTTTTTCAATTAAATCTAAGATTTCTTCTTTATTTTCTCCTGTATATTTTATTTTTCCAAATATACTCTTCATAGCTTGATTAGCTTTTAACTTATCATTTATAAGGACAATTTCATCCTCTGATAATTCATCCTTTAATAAAATATTCTCTACAACCTTATGGTGCATGGCATCTTTAAAATATTTTTCTACAAATAACAAATAATTTTCTTCACTTATATAATTGCTGTTATATCTAAGATAGTCATCTTCAAATTCATATAGTTCACTTTTATCTGCTACTCCATTTTGATAGAGAAAATCAAAATATTTAATTAACCCCACGATAGTTGCACTTTCTCGCCAATCTCCAGTTTCCAAAGTACAATCAAAAACTTTTTCCTCCATACTCTTAAATCACCTCCTAGTTTTTAAATTAAATCAATGCTTCCCAAACCTGAGTTTCTTCTACACCCTAATCCTAGTTCTTTTAGTAAGTTTAAATCATCTTTATCTCCTCTTAAGTGAAATACTCCAGAGTAAGAATTAAAGTATATATATTTCTTATTAGTCTTTTCTTTAAAGCCACTTATTTCTTCTTTTACAACTACCTTTTTCATCTTTAAAGGAGTAAATACAAGTTCCTCTTTTAACCCATATCCTCTAAAAGGTTTAAGAGATAGATTTGCAAAGTAATTAAGCTCTTTATTATAATTTTCATCTTCAATTTCAAGAGCTTTATTATTAGCATCTTTTATAAATATTGGTGATAAAGTTTTAAATATAGCTTCATTTTCTTCTACTTTTCTTTCTTTTTCTATTCTTACAGATGTTTTTTCAAAGTCACCATATTCCTTCATTTTCATAAAACCATTAAAAAGAACCATGTTTAGTTTAATATCTGGAGTAGAAATTACTATTTTAACTTCTCCTTCAACATCTACAAAATCCCTATTAATTTTATAGTCTTTAAAAAACACACTAAAAGTAAATGGCTTGGTTTTCTTAGTTTTCTTACCCTCATAAAAAAACATCTCTTCAAAATAACTTTGATCAAAATCAGAAATTATCTTTTTTATCATACTTAAAATAAACATTCTATATGATAAAGAGATTTTTTTATTTTTCATTTTCCCAGCAACTAAAATTTTCATATTTTCACCTCTTATACTTTTTTAAATTTGCTATATCTTTATTTTAATACTATATTTATCCAATTCCAACCCTTTTATTGGATTTTAATTAAATATATACCAAGTATATTTTCTAAACATTTTAAAAATCAACTGATAAAGTATAACTTTAAGCAAATAAATTTTTATATTAAAATAAAAAATCGCCAATCTCATAAATGATTAGCGATTAATTATAATATTCCTCATAGTTAATATAAAAATATATTTTTAGGAAAGTATAGGTTTTACATTCCTCATAGTTAATATTCTTAAATTATAGCATATATTAACTTAATATAACATTATAATTAATAATATATTTTTAATTAACCTAGAAATATTCTAATAAAAGACAAATCATTAAATCATATTATAAAAACAAATCATCACAATTTTTTTCAAATCCTATTATATCTTTTTCTAAATTATTAGGATTTTTGACTCTATAAATATATAGAGAGTCCTCATCCTTAATAAAGTCTTTATTTATTTCAGATAAGCATTTATGTAATTTAGCTTCTGTTATTTTCCCTTCAAATACTGAGTTTTGAGTCCAAATTAAATATTTTTTCAAAATCTTTCTTACTCTATTTACTCTCTTTTCACCTACATCATAAGTTAATATTACAAACATAAATTCACCTCACTGTATATCAACCTTTAACTATCTCTATAATTATTTACCACCAAGCTTTTAAAGGTTTATAGTCCTCATCTCCTAAAAGCATTTTTATTAACTTATAGCACTCTAACCTTATTAATCCTCTATATGAAACATTTCTATTTAAAGTTCTGTGTCTTACAGTAGTTGATAATTTATTTTCATACTCTTTTATAAATTTCTTTCTTCCATTTTCATTTAAATAGCAAATTCCTTCATCAATATCAAAATCACTTTTCTTAATCATTCCCTTATTTATCATATTAAAAATGACACTATCTACTATTAAAGGCTTAAATATCTCTGCTAAATCTAAACTTAAAGAAAATCTCTTTGTTGATGGCTCGTGTAAATAACTTATTGTTGGATCTAATTGTGTTTTATAAATTTCACCCAAAACAGTGGTATACATCATACTATTTCCAAAGGAAATCAATGCATTTATGGGATCGTTAGGTGGTTTTTTCTCTCTTTTATTAAAATGAAAATCATTTTTTAAGAAAGCATTATATGATTCATAATATTTTTTTCTTGCTCTACCTTCAGCTCCCATAACCCCTTCAATTGTTTTTGCTTCCTTCATAATCTTTCTTTCATTTTCTATTGCTTTTACAAATTCAGATGTTTTCTCTTTATATCTTCTAAGATTTCTTAATATATGATGCATAGCAGAATCTATAAAAGTCTTTGCTATAGCCACCCTAAATTCATAGTTATCATACGCTAAAGCTTGATTTACTAATAATACTCCAGAAACATTTTTCTTCTTAGAGTAATATGATCCACTATAAAATCCATAATAGTTATATATACTTATAAGAACACTGTATCTTGATATATAATTTAAAAACTTTGTATTTAAGTCAACCTCTCCGAATATATGAAGTCTTTCTATATCTTCAATTGGTAAACCTTTTTTATTACCTTCAAAATCTTCAAAGTAAATAGTATTTTCCTTTCTTTTAATCCTTCCATTAGAAAAAATATAGTAATCTCTTCCCATATTAATCCCTCTCCCCTGCATAACAAAACTCATAATATGCACATTTTTTGCAATAAGGTAATTTCTCAATCTTTGGAGGCTTTTTTCCCCTTAGAATTTCATTTATTTTAAGTAAAGTTTCTCTTATCCTATTTTCATCATCTTCAGTCAATTCAACTTCTTCAATTCTTTTTTCCTTAACATAATGTATGGCTCCTTTTTTATTTATTCCTATTTGCTTTAAGTAAAAAAGATAATATAAAATCTGCATTCTATCTGAAATTTTCATTTTGCTTGATAACTTTACTTCTTTTACAGTTTCATTTTCCATAATGTCTAATTTTATAATGTCATCTACAAGCTTTTCTTTGTGACTATTTGACCTTATATAAGAATTTTCATGTACTACTTTTCCATGTAAAACCCTATCGCTATTATCTTCCATTGAAATCCCCTTATCAAAGAGCCATAATTTTCTTTTACAGACAAAATAATAATTAAACTTTATTCCTTGTACTTTTAAATTCTCAAAATCAAACTCCATAAAATCACCTTTTAATCTAAATTTTATAAGTCTATATAAACTCATAAAAAAATCCTCAATTAAAGATTAACATTAATTGAGGACATATATTGTACCTATTAAATTTTTAATATAAATTATTTATAATTTTTTGAACACTTAATCTAACTTCTTCTTTTATTTCAAGAGGCTCTATTATTTTTACATACTCTCTCATGCTTAAAATCCACGAAATAATTTCTGGAAGTCCTTCCATAGTGGCCTTAAATAATATTTTACCATTTTCTAATTCAATAACTTCTTGATTATCGACCCAAATTTTCTCTTTTATAGTATTAGCTATAGGTGGAGTTATTTCTAAAATTAAATTATACTTTTTACCTCCAAATATCCCAATGCTATTTTTCTTATTGTTTTCTATTAGTTTATCTACATCTAATGTTTTTTTGAAAATTTTATTGCTTATATGATATCCCTTTATTCTTATTAACTTAAAATATCTTACTTGATTTTTTGAAAGACAATTAGCAATTACATATTGCTCACCTTTAAAGGTAAATATTTTATAAGGTTGAATAGTTCTCTTGCTTACCTCTCCATTGTTCCCACTATACTCAATAAAAACCTCTTTATTAGAAATTATGGCTTCAAAAATTACATCTATCATTTCTTGTAATTTATTATTTATTGGTAAACTTCTTCCGTAAGGGATTATGCTATTAGTTTTTTCATTATTGGAATTATGTCCTTTTTCAATGGAATAATTTATTTTATCTATTGCTCTCTTTAGATCTTTATTGCTTTCTAAAGAGAAATCCTCTAAAGCATCTATAGAATACTTTAGTAAATTTATTTCATGCTCATCAAGTAATTCTTTTATGGGGATATATTTATCTCTCAATATATATCCTCCATCAATTCCTGATTTTGACTCTATATAAAAAAATTCTGATAATGCTTCTTTATATCTCTTAACTTGTTTTTCACTTACTTCTAATTCTTCTGCAATCTCTTTAACCTTTAATTTTCTGCCACTCCTTAACATCATAAGCATTCTTAAAGTATTCCCTAAAGTACTCATCTTTTTCTATTCTCCCCTTTAGATATAGTTTATTAAATAATACATAATAATCATATTTATACTGGCTAATTTTACTGAACTTTTATATCTAGTGTATAAAATAACTTGAAATTATAATTTAAACCTAAATATAATTTATTTAATTTTAAACTTATATAATGATACTTACCTATCTATATTAAAACTTTAGTTTCTCTAACACTAATTAAGCTTATATAATAGCTCTTGTCCTAAATTTATTTATATTTTCTAGTCTACATTTAAAATTTTGGAGAAATACTTCTTGCTTCTCTTTGCTGCAATGGTTATTTTGAAGGGACTTTTGTCGTATCCTTCTACAATGATGTTTCCTGATTTATCTCTGTAAGCTACTTGTATGTTTTTAAAGTAGAAAATGTAGTAGCCAAGTATAATTCCATCCTTAAAGGAGCCTGTTGCTCTATTTAGTGCTTCATTTCCAAGGGCTACATTGTTTTCACTAAGGTCAAAGATTTTTCTTCCTTTGCTAGTAGTTTCTGTTACAATTGCTCCTGATAAATTGGTTATAAATGCCCAAAGGCAAATTATTAAAAGTATGATGGATATGAGTGTATTGTTAGCTTGTCCACCCTCTCTAATGGTTTTAGATATATCTATGATTCCAATGGAATCTAAAAATAGGCTTGTATATGTAACTATTGAAAATAAAATTCCTAAAAGAACCATTGAAATATCCTTAAATTTTGGAAAATCCACATCTTCTAGTTTCTTTAGTTTTCTTAAAAGGTCTAAGGAATATTTTGCTCTATTTAAAAGGGCAATATTTAACGCTCCTATTAAGATTAAATTCAAGAAAAATATTATACTAATTCTATTCATTAAGATGCTGCTTATGAAAATAATTCCCATGATTATTAGGTTTGCCACAATATATGAATTTATCTTCTTTGAACTATGCATTTAAGCACTCTCCCTCACATACTGAACTATTTCCTTAGCCAGATCATCATTTAAACCATTGCTACAGTTTAGTCCTACTTTGTGTTTTTTCTTGGCCATTGTAATGTGGTAAACATCCTTATTTTTTGTTTTATTAATGCTAAAATCATCTAAATCCTCAAAGCCTATTTCACTTAAGGTTTCAATGTGTTCTCCCTTTTCAAAATCATTTATCTTTACTTTTAAGTAAATCTTTCTATTTTCTATTTCAAAAATAACTTTTCCAGCAGGTATACCACATACAGGTAAAGTGTAATATGTAAAAGGAGCAATGTTTGTATAAAAAAATTGCTTTACTAACTCCTTGTTGTCTAAATATACTATAAATTTAAATTTTTTATTGTTATTCATACTATTTACCTTTTTAATCTTCATCATTATACATAAGTAAACATCCTTTACTATTAAAAGATGGTTTCTTTACTACTTTTTTCTTTTTCCCATCAAGAAATCTATATAAATTATTCTCCATAAGAGCATTTAATAATACTTCATTTCCATAATAATTTCCTTTGCTATCCATATAAAATGTAGTATTAACTTGTCCCCATCCTTCAAACATATATATAGGTTCATTCCCTATAAAAGCAACAGGAGATATCTCACACTCTGGTTTTTCTATATATACCATATTATTATCAAAATTATTTAATATGGTATCTAAATTATCATAAAATACTGATATATCAGCACTTTTATAATTCTTAATTAAAAATTTATCAACTTCATTTTGTGTTTTTAATCCTTTAGGATCATTTTTATAAAATAATTTTATAGCCTCATCTGGAGTTAATCCGTACTCTTTAATGTCCATTGTTTGAGCGTTATCCTTTGACTGAACATTATTTGACTTCTTATCATTTACCTTATTAGAGTTATTATTAACCTCTCTTGGAAATCCTTTAGTTGGTACGAAGCTCTTCTTTGATTCTTCAATTATCTTATCAAATGTGTCTTTATATTTAGCAGGATATCTATATATAAATACTGGTATATCTGAATCTGGTCCTTCTACAATTCCATATTCATAAATTATTAAGCCATTTTTTTCACAAGCAAAGGTATATGTATTTCCTTCTAGATTACTAATTAATATTTTGCTATCTTTCTCATTACATTTATTTTCAATATCAAGCTCATCTTTAGCTGTTTTTCCATCATGATTATCATTTAACCCTGCTGAAAATTCTATTTTTTTATCTTTACTCTTAAGAGTTATTCCCCCTTCTAAATCTGGCATTTCACTTTTTTGTATTTCAAAGAAATTAGGATACCTTAATGATAAACCATGCATAAGAAAGGTGTTATAATTCCAATCACCATCAATATTTCCAACCTCCAAAGGATTTTTACCTATTATAGCTCCATAAATATTTTCTTTGTCTAAATCAGAATAATTTTCAACTTCATTAAGTTCTACTATATTCTTTCTATTGTAATCAAATGTTATTTCAGCAATCTTAAACCCCTTTGGTATAGTTATAATTCCATCCTTTACAGTAACAACTTCTTTATTTTCTGAAGATTTTTCTTCTTTTTTTGCTTTAGTATCATTTTTAACTTCTTCTTTATTATTCTTTTCCTTACTAGAAATATTAGAGCTGTTTTCATTGTCACTTACTTCTTTTTGATTATTTGTGCTACAACCAATAAAAGCACTGCTTAATATTCCTATTGAAAGTAATAAACTTACTAAATTTCTCATAATATCCTCCTATATTTAACAACTCATTAACATTATATAACAGTTTTGTTAATAAGTTAAGTTTATTACTCTTTGCAACCAAATAAATACCCTATTAAGTCTTATACTATTAATTTGTTTTTTAATTATATTATGAGAATCATAAAGTCCATTATCTGTTAAAACTTATAATGTTAATTTATTTTGTGTATGAATCTATATCTCCTAGTCTATTAAAGCTTCTGTTAAAACTTATAATGTTAATTTATTTTTAAGATTAAGTAATTCTAAGAATTTTGATCTTGGCTATTAAAATTTATACTGTAAATTTATTCTTTAACTTTCTTTTTGGATGTCTTATTTAAATCCTTTCCTTAAAAGCATAAAAAGGTCATATGAAAATAGTTATGCAACCTTTCATATGACCTAAAAATTTTTAAACTCAATATATATTTAATGAATTTATATTATTGTAATAAAAAAACAAGAATAACCAATAAATTAGCTCTTCTTGCTTTTACTTAATAAATCTAATTGATATTCTAGCCTCTACTTATTTTTTCATTGATGTCTTCTAGGGAATCTTCCTCATATTCTCCAAACCAATCTTTTAGTTTCTTTTTGGCTTGTTCTTTTACTTCTTCATCAATGTAAAATGCTACTGCTCCAAGGGCAGGTATTAGAAGTCCTAAGTCATCTGTATATCCCACAATTGGTGCAATATCTGGAAGGAAATCTATAGGAAAGATAAAGTATCCTAAGACACCTATGATTATGCTTTTAGCCCACTTAGGGGTTGTATCCTTTTTTAAAGTGTAATATAGCAATAGGCATGTGTAAACTACCTTAATACCAGCCTTTTTAGCAAATTTTCTTAATTTCTCAAAGAAGTCCTTATCAGAAAAGAATTTTGCGTATTTTTCTAAATTTATTTTACGCTTTTTACCCTTTATCTCAACTTCTTCAATGATTAGCTCCTTGTTCTCTTCACTCATACAAAACCCCTCCTTTGCAATATATAATACTCCTAATGTTATGTTTATTTCAATATATAATAGATAATATTTTCTTAGCTACTATTTCTTATATTTTTTCAAGAAACTTAGTAAATATAAGATTAAAATTTACGTATTAGTCAACTGCTATTTCTTATATTTTTGCAAGAATCCTAGCAAATAGGAGGCTAAATTTAAAATGCTATTTCTTCTTAAAGTAAAGCTATTTTACAATATAATATTGAGATCTAAAATTATAATCCTTGTCTATTTATCCTAACTTTATTCTTCTATATAATATAATTCTAGTTCTTATAATATAATTCTACTTCTTCTGCCTAGACTCCTGTAACTTTCTTTAAAACCTTATTCCTTTATATAATATAATTACCAAGTTAAATAAATCTTATTAAACTTACTTTAGTTAGCAATTTTCTAAATTTAAACTACTTTCTTTATCTTTGATTTTGAAATAGCATAACATAATAGTCCAAATAAAGTTCCACCAATTGTCCAAGCAATTACTTGTCTTAATCCTACATTAATTGGATCCCCTAAAATCCATGGCCAAAGATATGTCATTACAAAAAACATAAATATTCCCCACTGTATTGCTGATATTATACATTGTTTTTTTAATTTTTTAATTTCCATATTGTAAGTATAATCATCATAAACCTCTGTTTCATAAGCTCCACTTTTTTTCAGCTTATTTAAAATATAACATGAGTTCCCAAATTGAAGGGCAGCTAAGGCAAATGTTCCAAAGGTTAGACTATGATTAATTCCATCAAAAATAAGACTAATTACCATACAAATTATAAGTAAGTATGATAAGTATAAATTAGCCGTTGCAAGGGTTTCATAAATTACTCCTTGCTGATATTCATCTCTTTCATCTAAGTAACCTATATTGTGCTTTAGAAGTGTTTTTTCAAACTTATTCATCCTCTCATTCCTCCTCATTAACCCAAAATAATGTGTTTAAATCAGTTCCTAAGGCCTTGGCAATCCTAATACATAAATCTAGGGATGGATTATATTTTTGATTTTCAATTAAATTTATGGTTTGTCTTGCAACTCCAACCTTTTTTGAAAGCTCTAACTGTGACATATTAGCTAGAGATCTATATTCCTTTATTTTATTCATCCCTTCACCTCAATTCCGTATCACATATATATGACTTTAGTAAAATAATACCATTAAAAATTTCATATGTCAAATATATGTGACACTTTAAGTTTAATGATATAATAAGATTGTATAAAAAATATTATGGTATAAATTTAATTTTTAAGAGGTGTATTATGGACAAGCGTTTTACCTTTAATGAGGATTATATGAATTATGAGAAATGGAGGCCTACCTATTGTGAGGAATTGTTTCATGTGATAATGGTGTCATAGATAATCTAATATTACATTTCTTATCTAAATATAACCAGTAATTATTTATAAGTTAATCTAAAGTTTGATCTCAATTGTAATTATGATAAAATAATCTTCGAGGTGAGAAAAACATTATGAAAAAAACAGTAAAAGTAGTTGGTGCTATAATTGAAAATAAAAAGAAAGAAATTCTTTGTGCCTTAAGATCAAAGGATATGACTCTTCCTAAGCAATGGGAATTCCCAGGTGGAAAGATTGAGGAAGGGGAAACTGTAGGACAAGCAATTGTTAGGGAAATTAAAGAAGAATTAGATTGTGATATAGAATACATATCTACATTTAATGATAATACTCATGAATATGAGAAAGTTATAGTTAACTTAATAACACTAAGATGTAAACTTGTTAATGGAACTCCAAAGGCTAGTGAACACGCAAAACTTATATGGCTTCCAGTAGATTACCTTGAAACTCTTTCATGGGCTCCTGCTGATGTTCCAGCCGTAAAGCAATTAGTAAGTGAAAAGTAAAAAAACAGGAGAAATCTCCTGTTTTTTTATATCTATAATATGGACTCATCTATTATTCCTCCAAAATAACTAAACTGCTCGTCTAATTTTAAGTTTCTATTAAGTCTTTCATTAATTCTTATATATTTTAAAACGTTATGATTGAAATCATACCATTTTTCTTCATTTAATATGTATTTCTTTTCACTGTCTATTGCTATTTTTGCAAACTTATTATGAAAATCCTTAAATAAAAGGAAAGTTAAATGTATATTAGGATATTTATAAAATTCTTTTGCAATCTCTAAAACATCATCCTCAATTTCTAAGGTGTCCATAAAAGTTACATTTGGTGCTGTAATTACTAATAAATCAATATCGCTTCTATCTTTAATCCATGCTTCTGTTCTAAAACTTCCAAATTCAACTACACAAATTATACTTTTTAACTTTTTTAGTTTTTCTAAGAAATCAGCTTCTGTCATATTAATCACCTCATTTTATTCCTAATCCTATTATATCCTAATACTTTCACTTTTAAAACTTATACAAAATATGAGAAATAAAAAACAGGAGAAATACCCTGTTTTCATTTATAACTTTAATAATTATTCAATAGCTCTTCCTTAATAAATAATTCATCTTTAACTACAACTATCCTCTCCATATTAATTACCTTCCTAACTTTGAAAAGCTAATATATTCTTTCAACATTAAATCCATTTCCATAGAAAGCATTTCTGCAAGTGAATATTTTTTTAGAAGAAATCTAACAAATTTACATCCTATAAAATAGCCTACATCTGAATGACCTTTTTAACTATTCCAATCTCCAAAAAAGTCTTGTACACTTTCAGAATTAGTAATTCTTATTAAGTATTCTCTCTTTAGTTCAATTAAATTATTTTCACACCAATCTATCCATCCCTCTTGATTTTGATGATAATAATTTTCATCTCCACATAGTAATTGCTCAAATAACATAGCTACTCCTTCGCTATAAAGTTGAAAAAGTGCTTTTTCACTAATATTTTTTTGTTTTCCAAAACATCCACCCTTAGTTTTATGCCAAATATGACCTATTTCATGAGCTATCAAAGCAAACATATCCTCTTCGTTACACCAATCAAGTTCAATAATCTTTTCAATTCCAAGTAGAACAACATTCTTATTATCAAGTGATGTTGCCCAGCCAGCTCCATTACATAGACCTAAGTATAGAATAATGTCTAAATCCAAGTCCTCTTCAAATAATTCATTGAATTTATATTTTATATTATCTGAAACTGCTATAAATGATTCATGGACTTGCTTTAATTTTTCCCTACTTTTTAGAGCTGTTTCAACTACAGGCAATATATCCTTTCTGTAATTATAATCTTTAATATCCCTTTTAACTTTATTAGATAATTCCTTTGAAATCACATTTGAATAATTTTCCCAAAGTGATATATTAAATTCCTTTGATGAAAAATAAGATAAAATTTCATCATATGTATCTATAAAATTCATTAAACCAACCCCTACCATAAAATTTTCTGCTTATCTATAAGTGTTATAATATCACAAGTCCAAATTTTATTCCACAAATTACCATAACATTAAAATACAGATAATAAAAAGTTCTAAAGCAAATAAATGATCTAGAACTTTTTTGATTCATTATGTTATTTTTTATTCTTACAATTTAACTTTATAACCCATAAAACTATTGCAGTAGGTATTATATTTATTAATAAAGTTAAATTAGTATTAAAAGGAGAATTAGTTATTAAATTATATATATATGGCAAAATTCCTAATAAAAAATATAAACTAATTACGGCTATAATATCCTTTAATTTACTTTCTATTTTGGCATAATATTTAGAGATAAAAAATGTAGATACTGAAGCTATAAACATCACTCCAAAAGCTCCCATATCACCTACTGAGGATTTAATATCTATTCCTTTTATAAATGCTAGTACTATACCTGATAAAGAAAAAAGCACCATACAAACTATTGCAGAAACAAATTCATTTTTGTTATCTTCAATAAATTTTATATTTCTCTTTTTAGATGGCTTTGCTAATAGATATGAAAATAGTAATGTTTGAATAAGAATTTCTGGTGCTACTTTTAAATGAAACTCTAATGGTAACTTGGTGTACACTATACCTTCTATTGAAAAGGGAGCTGGTGCTGGTGTATTTATTATTCCTATTATACTTAATATAGCCCACAATTTTAACCATCCATATTTTTTCCCCATAAAAGTATCTTTAAATAGTAGTAACACTAATCCAAATAAAATTCCACGAATAACCTGTACTAAAGGTCCTAATAAGGTGCTTACCCCTCCAACACCTTTCATTAATCCATCTACCCCATTCATAGAAAATAAGCTATTATAACTAAATATGGTAGAAAAAATTATTCCACATAAAATATGTATTCCTGTTATTTTTAATATAAACCTTAGATTGTTATTCATATATCCCCCTCATAATTACTATTGTTATAAATTTAATACAGTTGTCCAAAACTTCATATTCTTATTATATATACAATTTATGGATTATAATTCCAATAATTATGTAAATAAAATTAAATTTATGTAAATATGGGTTGTCTGCTTTTCAAATCTTTTACCATAGTATAAATATGAGGTATATTACTGTGAACTATTAAATTTTTAACTCTGCAAGTTTAATTCCCTTAACTCCTCGCTCTATAAAGCATGGAAGAAAATACAATGGCTTTTACTCCCTCTAAGAACTCTTGTGGAGTTATTTTCTGGTATAACAATTTAATTTTTTACTATTCTTACTTAAATTATAATATTAAAAATGGATAAACTTAATAAAAAATATTAACATTCTAGCTTCAAAATGTTACCATAAAAATATAGTAAATTATATTAAGCCATTGTTTTTTTTAGGGGACTTTCTCTTTATGCTGTCATGTTCAAAGTTTCTATTAAAGCTTTGGTTTTTAGGAAGGTGATTTTATGTTTCAGTTTATTATTATAGGAGCTGTAGGAATACTTTTCTCTGTTTTGGGATATTTAGTAATGGTTAAGAAAAAAACAAGCTTAATACACCATTATCATCTAAGGGGAGTAAAGGACATTAAAAATTATTGTAGCTTTATGGGAGGATGTTTATTCCTTTTAGGCGTAGTATTTATAGGCTTTTCTATTTTAGGCTTTACTGAAATTTTAACTTTTGCACAAATGCAGCTTAGTATAGTTATTCTTTGTATTTTAGATGTTGTAGCACTTTTAGTTATACAGGAAAAGTTTGCAGGGCATATATTTTAGGGAAATTACTTTAATATAGGAGTGATTACTTTCTCTAAAGTTATTGAAATTCTCACATTGTTATATGATATAATAACCCCTAATTATATAAGGTAGGAAAATCAAAAATGAAAATATTCATGAAAAGTATAATAAAGCTTTTTTCCTTGCTTAAGATAAAAGAACCTTATCATTTTAGGCTAAATGATAAGGTTTATTATTATTTTCTGTTAATCTTATTTTATGATTATATTAAAAATTCTTTGCTGATATTTAAAGCTTCCTTATCTTTGTAGATTTCTTCTCCACTGCTCTTTAAAGCTTCCTTGTGTTTATATGTTTCTTCCTCACTGTTATTGAAATATTCCTTTACTTTATAGATTTCATTTTCACTATTATTGAAAATTCCTTTATCTTTATAAGTTTTCTCTTCAACTTTCTTTACTTCCACTTGATTTTTGTGGACTTTAATCTTTAAAATCCCATAGTTTATTATTTTTATGTTATATTCTCCATCTTCTAGATTTGAGTAAGTAGATTTTAGTTTTAGCATTATTCTCACTATATTTTCATAATTAAATATTCTGAAATTATTATTTTTAGTAATTGAGTAATTTTCACATATCTTTAAAAGCTGTAATATTTTCTCTCTTTCATATACTGGAACCCTTACATTTACTTCCCTATGATTAAAAGTTTTTATGTATGAAGCTATGACAAAGTTTAAATCATTATTATTCTCTATAACTATTTCTTCAATAAAGCCATTGTTTGAGGAAATATGTTAAATAAAAATAGTCTATACCATGGTTATTATAAAAATCAGTAATATTATGAGTTAAGTTATAAAAAAATAGATAGACCTAAAAATGTGATCTACCTATTTTTCTTTTATTTTTAATTTATAATGTACTAAAACTATAAGGATAAATTTTGGCAAATTTTTAATATAACTTTTTATTTGGATTTTTTTAATATGTCTCTTTATTTTAGTATGGTCCATGTAAAAACTCTGTTTATAGATAATTTTTTTAATAAGCATTTCATATCTTAAGATAAATTAATATTAGTCTATTTCACTACAGCTTAAAACCCAACAGTTAAGTAATCTAACAGTCTGATATTTCTTTTGGATTTCATATTTTGTTCCATCAATCATAGCAATTACAGGTGAAGTTCTTTTAATAAACTCAAAGGCCAAGCCATCTTTTCCACAATATTTTGCAACTTCTAAACAAATATCCTCATCTGTTTTAGGTTCCACATCTAAATCAATTAAAAAGCCTTTTTTAAACATAAATTCTAATCCCCCTTAATAAAGTTAATTTTTAAGTTTATTATATTGGATAAAGTAATTTTAAAATTAACTATTTTACACCCTTTGAAAGTAGCTAGTACATGTGCTATTTTAAATTAGCTATTTTATTGTAAATGCAATTTCAAATTAGCTGTTTTACACTATTTAAAAGTAGCTATTTTCTATGATATATAGTTATTATAAGTAGTTCACTACTCTTTTCATGAAGCATTTATGAGTTCTGTTATATATACTATATAATTATTATCCATATTTTTCAATATATTTAGAATTTTAAATAAAGTTAATGCTTTAATTTATTCTTTTGCCACTTAAAAAGGTAAAATCATTTTTAAAACCCACTACACTTTAAACTTTAAGTTAATAATTTACAACTTAAAACAGTAAAATCATTTTAAAAAATCCCCAACGCTTTATGCCTTAATTTACTGCCTTACAGCTTAAAATCCAACGATTAAGGAATCTTCCATTTTCATATTTCTTTGTTATTTCATAATTATTATCCTTAATTTTAGCAATTACAGGTGAAGTTTTTTTAATAAAATCAAAAGGCAAATTATTCTTACCACAATACCTTTCAACTTCTAAACAAATATCCTCATCTGTTTTTGGCATATCATCTAAATCAATAAAAAAACACTTTTTAGCCATAGTCTCTACTCCCCTAAAAATTTATTTTTCTCTTTTTTCCTAAAAAGATTTTTCTTATAAAAAAATTTACTTCATTTATTCAAATATATATAAATACCCATAGATTTTATTCCTTCATAGCCTATAATTTTCTGTAAAAGTATTTTTACTTAAATGTATTTTTTAACTTTAAAATATATTTGCTTTAAGAGATTTTTACTTGAAAGCATTTTTTCACTTGAAGATACTTTTTTGCCTTAGATATTTTGGGGCTTTCATAATTTTTTACACTTTATATTTTTTCTTAGGATTATTTTCCTTTTAAAGCATTATCCCCTTATAAAAGTTTTTACTTAGGTTAGCTTTTTCTTACTTTAGGGTTAACTTAGAGATAATTTTTGATTTATAGATTTTTCTTTGATAGATATTTTTTCACTTTATATTAAAAAGATTTGCAATAAGGTTTTTACTGCAAATCTTTTATGGATGTCAATTTAATTTATCTTTACTTATTTTGTTAACTTAATTTATCTTTACTTCTTTTATGGATGTAAGTTTAATTTATTCTTACTTCTTCATTGGTTTCCTTGTTTATTAGATATATTTTTACATTGTCCTTATTTACTTCCTTTGGATTATAGAAGATTTTTCCCATGTAGAACTGGTCATACTGGGAGTTTGCATTGTAGCTTGGGTCTATATTACTGTATCTTTTTATTACCTGCTCATAAAATCCAACCCATTTTTCTAAGTCATAAATTGCATTTATATTTTCCCCTTCAACTCTAAGGGCATATTTATTTTCTATTTCTTTGCCTTTTTCCTCACTTATATTTCCTACAAATATAGGTATACAGCTTCCAAAGTCAAAGTCCCCTGTGCTTAAAACTTCAAAATCAATATCATCTAGTTTAAAAGTCTTTTTAATCTCCTTGTAGTTTTCCTTATCTGGATAAACTACTCCATCAACTTTTATAGTTGTATCTACCCTTTTTTCCTCAAAGAGATTTTTACTACTTCCCTTTTCTCTAGCACTTACTAAAAAATCAAAATTATTAACATATTTATCATAGTCTTTTCTAGCTACAATTATTCCAACATTAACAATTCTCATCTTATTATTCTCTACTTTTCTTAAAATATCGTGGGCTGATACAAAATATGCTGTGTCTGGAAAGCTTGGACTACCTGTAATGTGAAAATCATCCTCTTCTATAGGAGAATTATCCTTTGTAGAAATAGTGTAATCAAAGAGAATGTAGTGATTTACTACCTTAGGCTTCTTTATTTCTATATTGTAATTATCAAATTCTGTATTGTAAGGAAATTGTGCCTCCACCACTTTTGGCTCTTCATTGATTTTTATCTCTAACCTCTTTACCAATACTTTAAGCCCTAAAAATATAAGAAGTAAATTTAAAATTGTACCAAAAAAAATGATACTTAGAAAAAGTCTTTTTCTTTTTCTTTTTTTCATTCTCTATTCCTTTCAAATATATTGTATTTTTTAATTTAAGATATTTTAATAATTATAGCATAAAATACCTTTTTAAACTTTATTCTTATATTACACTTAACACAATTTAAGTACCTTATCTTAATCTTTTTCTCAGTTAAAAATTTTATTTTAGACTCTGTTGTAAATAGTGGTTTATATATGATAATTTTACAAAAATAAATAACAATAGAAACTTTTTAGGTCTTAATATATCTTTATAAATCAATACTAGTTTAAAAAATCAAAACTTTAAAACAAAAGGGGGAATTTAACTTATGTTTATTGGTTATAGGCTACAAAAAT
The DNA here is from genome assembly GCF_023921145.1 of Clostridium sp. 16K-1-R1. Lineage (NCBI taxonomy): Bacteria > Bacillati > Bacillota > Clostridia > Eubacteriales > Clostridiaceae > Clostridium > Clostridium sp. 16K-1-R1. The sequence continues at coordinate 1,185,116 of NZ_CP046515.1, read as the reverse complement.
TGCGAAAGAAGAGAAAATTAACTCAAAAGGCTTTAGCTGAAATGACAGGTATATCTCGTTCATATCTCTCAGATATAGAACATAACAGGTATAACCCTAGCTTTGACACTATTGAGGCTTTAGCCAATGCTCTAAAGCTTGATTTAAAATCATTTTTTGATGATACTCTCTTAGAAGAAGATTATTATCTAAAACCTCTAAGTGAGGAGCTAAAAGATGAAAACTTTGAAGAAATTGAGGAGCTTTCTGAAAATGAGATTGTTGAAAAGCAAATAATTAATAATGATTTGAACACTCCTTATGTAACTGGCTCCCTTTCAAAAAAGGAAACCTTAAATATTAAAGCAGATTTAGAGAAAACTCTAAATAACTTAGATAATTTTGAAAAACATATATCCTTTGAGGGGTTCCTCTTAGATGGTGAAACAAGAAAGGCTTTTAAGGAAAGCTTAGAACATTCAATGAAAATGGCAAAACTAATTGCCAAAAACAAATTCTCTTCTAAAGCAAATTAGCCAATTAAAATCAATTAAACATGCTTAAAACACCAATATCCTTTCATTATAAAATATTTGAAAGGTAGGTGAAGGACTTGCATCAAAACCAATAAAATTAATTAAAAGGTTTCATTGATGAAATCCAAAATATATGAATATAAAGAACTTAGCAAAGCAATTAATTAAAAAATATGGATTAAATGATCCATTAGAAATAGCATTAGCAAAGGGAATCATACTTTTAGAGGAAGACTTAGGAGAAGTATATGGCTATTCCCATACCTATAAAAGACAAAGATTCATCCACTTAAACAAGAATTGTTTATTAAAAACAAAAAGGCTTGTATGTGCCCATGAATTAGGATACCTTCTAATTCATCCAAAAGAAGAAATACATGTTATAACTTATTCCTCATTAGAACCAAAGGATGACTTTGAAAGGTATGACAAAATCTTTGCTGCACACTTACTTATATTAGATGAGATGGCAAAAAAATTTGAAGGAAAAAGTGCTGAGGATATGGCTAAATCTCTAAATCTACCTTTGGATTTAGTTTTGATTAAACTTAATTCTTAACATATTTCTTATAAAAATAAAAACTCTTTATCCTAAATAGTCTGTTTTAAGATAAAGAGTTTTTATATAATTACGATTATTTATACAAACAAATAAAACTCCTTGACATAAAAATATTAATTTAAGACAAATAGTCATATTTAGCTTAATAATCTTTAAATCATTCTATTAATATGCTACTAATTAGCTCTTTCACTTCTCTTTGTTTTTCATGTATATTATCTTCTAGCAATTGCTCATAAGTAGTAGCAAGTTTCATTGCTTTTATTTTTGCATAAACTAAATCAAAGAATTTTTCACCACGAGCAATTTTTTCATAATCATCTAGATTAAATTCTATTATATTAAAATTATCATTTTGAAATTTATGTTTTTGTATTAAATTAAAAATTCTAATTAATCCAAATGAATTACTCCATGTTTCTTCATCTCCAGTTAATCCATTAACAGTAAATAATATTCCAAAATTACAATCACAACTATTTAATAATCCATAAAATTTACCTATCCAAGTAACACCTAAAGAACTCTTATAATTTTTACACTCACATAAAAATAAATCTTCATATATAGGTATTAATTTTCTTGAAATACTAAATTGTTCTAACGCCTGCTTTCCTTCATTACTTAAGCAGACTACTTGATCTATTTCATTAGTCCCTGTTTTAACATTTCCATGAACTTTATAAAAAAATGTCTTTTTAATTATAAACTTAACTAACTCTTCTAAGGCTAGTCCCTTGGCAGTAGTTTTAACATCTTTTGCTCCATTTAATTCCTTAAGGTTCTCTAATAAAAGTTTATATTTTTCAAAATCATCTTCTTTCCAATGTGTTAACTCTTTAAATGTATCCATTGAATTGTTTATTATAAGTTTTAAATAGTCCTGTGTTGATATGGCCTTTCCATCCACTTCAATATTTACATTAGCCATTACTTTTCACCTTATATAAAACTATGGTATCTTCTAGTACATTAAACTCATGATTGCAAAAATCACAGCTTAAATCTTCTGGCATATCAGTTAAACTCTTTAAGTACAGTCCCTTACTTTTAGAACAACTTTTACAATAAACTTCAAAAACATTCTCTAATATTCCTAATGATTTAATATACTCAAGAATTTCATATGACTCTTTGATTGATATATTTAACTTTGACTTTAAAACTCCAGGATAAATGTAATCATCTTCTTTCCAGTATCTCATATAATCAGTTAACTTTCTCTCTTGATATGATGTTAACTTATGTCTGATCTTTAAGCTCTCTATAACATTCAATAAGGTACTCTCTAACATGATCCATTCTCTCCTTTCCTTCTTTCAACTCGTCATAATACATAAAGAAACTATATTCATTCCCTTTATACTCATGATCAATTCCCAATTTTATTCCTTCATTAATCCAGTTAATTTTAACTTTAGGTAAATCAGAAGTAACTTCTATTTCATCTATTAAACTCTCTAATTTCTTCTTAATTTCCATAGTATCTTTAGATTTATTAAAAAGTTCTTCATTATTATTCACAAACACTTTAAATTCACCTAAAATAGGAATAACCAATTCTTCACTTCCTATTTTATCTTTATTATTTAGTGCTTCTAAATATGCCACACTTCCATTTCTAGTCATCTTTTGAGCATAAATACATACATCCTCTTTTTCATCCTTCATATAATCTATAATGGCTTTAAAATCAATATTATTAATTTGTATATTTAATAATACTTTCACAGCCTCTATTGTTTTATTTATTATAAAAGCATAAAAATCATTAGCTGGCTCTTTATATTCTCCACCAACTCTATCAAATCTTATTTCAAGTAATTTATGCTTTTTATGTATTATTGCCATAATTACATACTTTATTTCTTCGCCTTGTCTATTAGTTAATTTATGATTAAACTTAATATAAAGTGTATCTTGAGTATCCTTTATAGTTGGCATAAAAAATTTATCATTTATGCAATCATAAGCTTCATCAGTTTTTATAAAAATATTTGCTTTACCTTCCTTTATAATACAAGGTAATAACTCTTCATTATAGCCCTCTACTTCAAAGAAGCAAGCATGCCTATATTCTTTATCATATTCAAATTCTTCAATATATTTATGAATTTTTTTATCTAAACTTTCATTATCATACTCTAAAATATATTTTAATTTTTCTTCTATTCCATCTATATCAGAGACATTAATCATCATCATATTTAATTGACCATTAAGAGTCTTCCTTTTATCATTAATTATAATATCATCTTCTGACATCTTTCTTAAAATTTTCTTTTTTAAATAAATAGGATATACCTCTGTTAATGTTCTAAATAAACACTCTTTATAATCTTTAATACTCATAATAGCCTCCAATCATTACTCTATAGTTATATGTTAACCCAAATTTTATAATAATTAAAGAAAATTTTTAAATTAAATATTTTCCCTTTAATTTCTGTAAACTTATGATTTAAGACTCTATCTAAAGCATGAATACAATATAATTACCTTTCATTTACATAAAAAAATTCTCTATACTTATATTCAATAAGTATAGAGAATTTTGCTATAGAAATATTATTATACAAACATCTGTTGTAATAAACCTTTTTTCCATTGCTTTAATTCTTCTAGTTTTTTATTTTCCTTTTCTATTATATTATCTATATTGGATAAGAAATTAACTATCTTTCTTTGTTCTTCTAAACAAGGAATTTGTATTTTAATTTTCATAAACTCACTTTTTGAAAGATTATATCTGGTTGATCCTTGAGCTAATATAGAAATTTTCTTTCTTAAACTAGGACTTCTTAATAAATAACCTATAAATATATAATCTATGTCCTTCTTTGAATTTAATCTAAATCCAAAACAAAAACTATTTAAATATAAATTTTCTATATTATTATCACATACCGAAGCCATTCCAACTTCATTTGGTGTTTCTGATGAAGCAGTAAATAATATATCACCTTTTAAGACTTTATTTTGCTTTTCATCTTTTTTAATATCTACCAAATCAAACATATTTATGTCAACCTTAGTGTTTTTGAATATATTTACATATGTTATATATTTTCCATTACCAAAACCAAAGTCGTCCTTAGTTTTACCAGACAACCCTGTATATGTTTGCCCAATACCTCCAAGCTTTTCTTCTTCCCACTCCGGATAATCTCTCCCATTCCCATCTTTAAATCTTATCTTTTGTGAGAATATTTTCTGCATCATTCCTTTTTTATAAGAGTTCCAGTATTCTACTTTCTTTTCTTGTTTTTCTATTATACTATCTACTTTACTTAAGAAATTTGCTATTTTTTCTTGCTCTTGTAATGATGGAAATCTATGAATAGTATCAAAGAAGTCAGAAACACCTATATTTAATAATCCATGATTTCTTGCTCCTTCAACTGCAACCATAGAAACTTCTCTATACCACTTACTAGATTCAAAATACTGTGTTAAAAAGTCTGAATCAACATTTAATTTTGGTTTAAAACATATATATAACGTAGATACAGCTCCATTTCTATATTTATCAAGTCTTTTTATAGCTCCAAATGGATATCCATTTGAGTAACTCTTGTTATATGCAAACTCACCATTATTTAAAAGATAATATCCTTCTAAATTTTTGCTTGCTACAACTTTATTGAAAAACTCTTCTTGATTTACAAGTCCATATTGAGCTGAAATTGTTAAAGGTCTATTAGTTACATTTCCTTTATTCTTTCTAACAACTCTTTCAACGCTATCGCTTAAATGTATTTTTTCCCATTCATCTTCAAAGCCTTTAAATCTTAACTCTGGTACATTCTTACTCATATTTGTACCTCCTAAAGACCTAATTCTTTTAAGTCTGCTTCTAGACTTTTCTTTAGTTCTTCTATTTCTTTATCTAGTTCTTTTATGTTTTTTTGAACTTCTATTATATCTATTTCTTCTTCCTCAAAGGTATCTACATATCTTGGTATGTTTAAGTTATAGTCATTTTCTTTTATTTCTTCCATAGTAGCTACATATGCATATTTATCTATATTTTCTCTCTTTTTGTATTTTTCTACTATCTTTTCTACATCCCTATCTCTTAAGACATTTTGGTTTTTACCTTTTTCAAATTCATTTGAGGCATCTATAAACATTATATTATCTGCATTTTTTCTATTCTTTTTAAATACAAGTATTACTGTTGGGATTGATGTTCCAAAGAATATGTTTGCAGGAAGTCCAATTACTGCATCTAAAACATTTCTTTGTTCTATAAGATGCTTTCTTATAACTCCCTCTGCTGCCCCTCTAAATAACACTCCATGAGGAAGCACAACTGCCATTGTTCCATTATCCTCTAAATGATGTATCATATGTTGAATAAATGCAAAATCCGCCTTAGATTTTGGTGCTAATTTCCCGTAAACTGAAAATCTTTCATCATCTAAGAATTTATCATCCCCACTCCATTTTGCTGAATAAGGAGGGTTTGCAACTATTGCTTCAAACTTTAAATCTCCATGTTGTGGATTCTCTAAAGTATCATCATTTTTAATATTGAAATCACTATATTTAACTCCATGAAGAAGCATATTCATTCTTGCTAAGTTATATGTTGTTGAAGTCTTCTCTTGTCCATAGAACATTCTAACCTTTGCTTCTCTAGAAACACGAAGTAATAATGAACCTGATCCACATGTTGGGTCATATACATTTTTAAGGTCAGTTTTTCCCATTGTAACTATTTTAGCCAATATCTTTGAAACCTGTTGAGGCGTATAGAACTCTCCAGCCTTCTTACCTGCATTAGCTGCAAACTGTCCTATAAGATACTCATAAGCATCTCCAAGTATATCTATTTCACTGTTATCAAATCTAAAATCTATTTGAGCTATTTTCCCCATAACCTTAGCTATAAGCTCACTTCTACTTTTAACATCCTTACCAAGCTTAGTTGATTTTAAATCCATATCATCAAAAAGATGGTCAAATTCCTCTTCACTCTCTTGTCCTAAAGTAGATTCAGTTATATTATTTATAGCTTCCTCTAAGATTTCTATATCAAAATCACCAGTTTCTATCTTAGCTAAAAGCTTATCAAATAAAAACTTAGGCTCAATAAAATATCCTATATCATTTACTAACTCTTCCTTAAGAGCTTCTCTAAGCTCCTCATCTTCCCAAGCCTCTTCATAGCTAACTCCATCCTCTTCTAAAAGCTTATTAGCTCTGCTTTCCACATTTTCTGAAAGATATCTATAGAATATAAGTCCTAGTATGTAGTTTTTAAACTCACTAGCATCCATATTCCCTCTTAAATCATTTGCTATATTCCATAAATTACTTTGTAAATTACTTTGCTGTTCCTTTTGTATTTCGGATGTACTCATTATGTCTTCCCTACTTTCCATATAACATTTCTAAATCTTTTTACTTTCACATTATTATAACACTTAAAAATTAAACTTGTTAACATGATTTATTATGAAAGTTTTTATTTTTTCTGCAAGTCTCTTCTTCTTTAAAAGACCACCACTTAAATTATCCTTTATTTCAGAACCATCAATTCTTCCTGAATACTCATATTCTGAAACATATTCCTTAACCTTAAACTTATCTATCTCAACTTCCTTTGAAAAGTATTCTATTTCATCTACTCTCTTATCTTCTAAAAATTCATTAAAGGCTTCATCTACTGAGTCATTTTTTGTAATATTAGGTACAACCTTCTCTAAAAACTCTCTAAGTAATTCTGACTTAAGTCTTAAATTTTCATTATCAGCATTATCTAATAACCTTTTAATTTTTTCTATATCCTTCTTAGTTTTCTCTTCTGTCTCAAAATCTATAGTTCTTATTAAGTTTAGTATATAGTTAACATTTATCTTATCTGTTTGCATAAGCTCTATGCAAAAGTCTATATCTACTAATATAGAGGTTTTTCCATCTTTCTTAACACTTTCATATATAGTAAAATATTTACTCTTATAATCCTCATATTTCTGAGCTGATATCCCTAGTTTTTCTTCATTAAACTCAAACTCAACAAAGGTTTTAAGCTTCGTTAACTGTTTTGTTAATTCCCTAAAGGCCTCTACAAAATCTTTCTTTTCATTTTCATCCTGCATACAGTCAATAGATTCTATTGTTGGTGCAACCTCATATAATCTATCTAGTCTTTCCTGAAAAAGCTTTAAATAATAATCAAAGCTTTCCATTAAAACCACATCTGTACTATCAGTTTGTGAAAATAAACATATGGCTTCATCAGTTTCCTTTTTTAAATTTCTGTAGCAAACTATATTACCATGCTGTTTTGTTCCATCTAATATTCTGTTAGTTCTTGAATATGCTTGTATAAGTCCATGATATTTTAAATTCTTATCCACATAAAGAGTATTAAGTGGTTTACTATCAAACCCTGTTAAAAACATATTTACAACTATAACTATATCAACCTCTGCATTTTTAATCTTTTTTGATAGATGCTTTGAATACTCCTTAAAAGTATCTGTTGAAAAGTCTATATCATCTTCCTTAAACATCTTGTTATAATCACTTATAATTCTATCAAGGCTCTCCCTTGAATGTTCACACTTACCATCTAAATTTTCATTATCATCATAGGTAAAAATTGCTGCTATTTTTAAATCATGTTCTAAAGCTTTAAAAGCATCATAATACTTAACAAGCATTGGAATCTTTTGAACTGTAAACAGTGAACAGAACTTTCTTCCTGCTGTCTTTTTATCATGATTAGCTATTATATCCTTAGCTATATTCTCTATACGTTCATCATTCATAAAGACTTCTTCTTTATCTATAGCCTTTATATATTCATCATCATACTCATTAACCTGACCATCAAAGGTTTTAATGTACTCCACAGAAAAGCCAAGTACATTGCCATCATTAATAGCATCTTTTATTAAATAATGATGTAAGCATTTATCAAAAATATCCGCTGTAGTTCTTCCATCTTGACTCCTATTCTCTGGAAGTCTTGGTGTTCCTGTAAATCCAAAGTATTGAGCCTTTGTAAAATGCTTATTTATAGCTGTATGCATCTCTCCAAATTGAGATCTATGACACTCATCTATTATAAAGATAACTTTCTCATCTCTATACTTGTCCATTCTATGTGCATATTTTTCTGATTTTAAAAGTCTAGCTAACTTTTGTATGGTAGTTACAATAAGCCTTGTGTTTACATCCTCTATTTGTTTTATTAAAGTTCTAACATTGTCAGTTGTATCAACACAATCCTTCTCAAACTTATTAAACTCCTCAACAGTTTGGCTGTCTAAATCTTTTCTATCTATTAAGAAAAACACCTTCTTAACCTTGTCCTCATCTGCTAAAAGCTGACTTGCCTTAAAGGAAGTTAAGGTCTTTCCTGATCCTGTAGTATGCCAAATAAACCCATTGTTGTTAGTTTCATTAGCCCTCTTCATTAAAGCTTCAACTGCATATATCTGATAAGGTCTCATAACCATAAGATTTTTTTCACTCTCATTAATAATCATATACCTAGCTATGATCTTATTTAACATATTTCTATCTAAAAAAGATTCAGCAAATTCTCTAAGGTTAGTTACTCTCTTATTCTTTTCATCACTCCAGAAAAAAGTAAACTCACGCTTAATTTCCTTATCGCTATTAGAATAATATTTAGTGTCAACACCATTACTAATAACAAAACATTGGATATATCTAAATAAACCCTTTAAAGAATGTTTTCTATATCTCGCTATTTGATTGAAAGCCTCATTAAAGTCCTTACCCCTTCTCTTTAACTCAATCTGAACCATAGGTAAGCCATTAATAAGTATAGTAACATCATACCTATTAACATATTTACCTTCCATAGTTATCTGATTAGAAACTTGGAATATGTTGTTGTGATAATCCTTTCCATCAAAAAACTCTATGTAAACCTTAGTTCCATCCTCTCTCTCAAGAATGAACTTGTCCCTAAAAATCTTAGCGCTATTAAAAATACTCTTATTCTTTAAATGAATAAGTATTCTCTCAAACTCTTTGTCTGTAAAAGCCACATCCCCTAGTTTTTTCCTGTTAAACTCAAATAAAGTCTCCCTAAAATTCTTCTCTAAAGCAGCTTCATCAGGTATAGTAACTATTGCATAGCCTTGCTCAACTAATTGATTAATTAATAATTCTTCTAATTCATGTTCACTTTGATAAGTCATTATAAAAACTCTCTCTCCCCTGTAATCTATTTAAAGTTAAAATAATTTTACTCACAATTTTATAATTATATTATAACAATAATGTTTCTTAATGGAAAATATAACTTCTTCATTTTTATATCTGAAACCTCTCTCTTATAAATATTCAATAGTAATCATATATGCTTTTTATCTCTCCTTAAAATTTATTAAATATAAATTATGAATTCACTTTTAATTTAAAAATTCTTTATATAAATAATATTTAATATGAAGTATTTATAATGTAAAAAATAAAAACTGAACATTAATTATAACGTCCAGTTTTTCTAGCTTTTCTATGATTCTTATATTTTAATTTTACTTACATTAAATTAAACATAATTCCTATTCTACAAAATGTTAGAAATAGATGCTTTATTATTAATCTTTATTTGTTTAGGTGATCCCATATCAATTATTTTACCACCTAAAGGTCCTCCACTTATACCCATATCAATAATATAGTCAGCGTTTCTTATTACTTCTAAATTATGTTCTATTGTTACTATACTATTTCCTCTATTAATTATTTTCTTTAATAAGTCTATTAATTTTTTTATATCACTATAATGCAAACCAACTGATGGTTCATCTAATATATACATTATATTTTTTGATTTTTCATCACTTAGATACTTTGCTAATTTTACTCGTTGTGCTTCTCCACCAGAGATAGTTAATGCTGATTGTCCTATTTGTACATAATCTAATCCAACATCAATTAAACACTGTAATATACTTGATATTTTTTTATTGCTTTTAAAAAATTCATATGCTTCTATTACTGTCATATTTAATATTTCTGAAATATTTTTGTCATTGTATTTTATATTTAATATTTCTTCTTTATACCTTTTGCCTTTACATTCATCACATTCTATATAAGTGTCTGGCATAAAATTCATATCTATTTTTATTATTCCATCACCATTACACTTCTCACATCTTCCACCAGCAACATTAAAACTAAACTCCGACTTAGTTAAATTTTTCTTTTGAGCATCATCAGTTTTTGAAAATATATCTCTAATTAAATCAAATATTCCTGTATAAGTTGCAATATTTGACTTAGGGCTTCTACCTATAGATGATTGGTCTACTTTTATTACTTTTTTAATTTTTTCATGCCCTATAATTTTTATACAATTAACATTCTTCTTTTTTTTCAATGATGGCTCTAATATACAATCTGTAAATGTACTTTTTCCTGCTCCAGAAACTCCAGTAATAACAACTAATTGTTTTAATGGAATAATAAAAGTTTCATTTTTTATATTATTACTGTTAGCTCCTTCAATTCTAAGAGTATCATTATAAATATAACTACTATTTTCTATAATATTATTTTTATAACATTTTAAATACTCTCCTGTTAATGAATTATTCTCATTAATTATTTCACTAGGCGATCCTTCAAATATAACTTGACCACCATAAACTCCGCCTTTAGGGCCCATATCAATTATTTTATCTGCACCTAGCATTATCTCTGCATTATGCTCTACTAATAATACTGTATTACCTTTATTCTTTAATTCATTTAAGATACCACAAACACTTTTTATATCATTCATATGTAACCCCATTGTTGGCTCATCTAATACATATAACAATCCAGATAATCCACATGATAATTGATTTGCTAATCTTAATCTTTGAGATTCTCCGCCTGATAAAGTAGGTATGCTTCTATATAATGACAAATAACCTAATTTTAGTCTTTCTAAGTTTTCTATTCTTTTTACTATCTCAATTGAAACTTCTTTAAATACTTTATCCTTAATACCTGTATTTTTATTAATATTATTTAATAACCATAATCTTAATTCAGTTATTGTTACATTATGAAAATCAAATATATTTTTATTATATATTTTAAATTTTAATATTTCATTATTAAGTCTTGCTCCATTGCATTTTGAACACTTTGCCTTTACTAAAAACTTTTGTATACTTTTTAATATTGAAGGCGTATCAACATCTTCCAGTTTACATTCAATATCCCTAAATACTCCCACAAATTCTACTTCTTTAGTCCTATATTTATTCTTATAATTCTTATATCTTATACTAAATTTTTCATTACTTTTTCCATATAAAATAAAATCTAGTTTATCCTTATCTAATTGATTTAAAGGAATATCTAAATCTATGCCATAGTATTTAGATACTTCTTGCATTAACTTATAGTAATAATTTGTATTGGTTTCACTCCAATATATTATTGCTCCATCATTTATAGATTTTCTATAATCAATTATCTTATCTTTATCAATTATATACTCTTCACCAGTTCCTTTACACGCATTACACCATACTTTAGGATTATTGTAAGAAAAATCGCCTTCCACAAACAATTTATTTGTATCTATACTTGCACATTTAGCAAATAGCAATCTAACAAACTGAGAAATATCTGTTACTGTTCCTACAGTTGACCTTGGGTTTCTATTAGTCTGTTTTTGAGAAATTGCGATTGCAGGCAATAAATTATTAATTTTATATACATTTGGCTTATTAAATTTGGATGATATACTATTTGTATTTATAGAAATACTTTCTAAAAATCTTCTTTCACTTTCTGCATATATAGTATCAAAAACTAATGAAGATTTACCTGATCCAGATACTCCAGTCACTACGGTTATATTATTTAATGGTATGTTAATAGTAATATCTTTTAAATTATTTTCATTAGCATTAATTACTTCTATTTCTTTCATATAATTTTCCATACTTTCCTTCTTTACTACACCATTCACAAGTATCATCTCTTTCTATATTATAATATTTAATATCCATATTATAAATATTAAATTCACCTCTTCTATTTAAATTGGCAGGAATTATATTTTTACTTAATACCTTTACTGATTCCATAGCAATCATACTAGCAATAATAGAACACATTGGTCCAAAACTACCTATCTTTCTATTTTTAATATTTAACTTTCTTAATGTTTTAGTATCTATTTCATTTATTCTACTTAATTCTTTTTCAAAACACTTTACACAAGCACTTTTAAAAGGAATTATTGTCTGTCCAATTAATGACAAATGCAAATTATAGCCACCTCCAATTATATGAGGTATATTATTCTTCATACAGTACTCCCCAACCCACATTGATGTAGTATCAACATTTGGTTTATCTGCACAATTTATTATTAAGTCTACTTTATAATCTATATTATTATCTAAAAGATTCTCATCTAAAAATTTATTTATCTTATTAACTTTTACATTTCTATTAAATTCCTTTAATCTTTTTTCAATAACATCAGTTTTTAATAATCCAATATCATTTTCTGAAAACCCAAATTGTCTATGTAAATTTGTAATATCAACAGTATCATTATCGATTAAAGTAAATTCTTTTATTCCATTTTGAACTAACAACGAACTTACCCATGAACCTACCGCCCCTAAACCAATAATAACAACATGTGAATTTCTTATATTACTCCACATTCGCTTAGTTTCTACTTTACTACTTGAAAAATCTCCTATAAAATTAATTACCCTTCTATATTTATTTCCTTCTTCAATATCTATATATATATTGTCCTCAATTATACTCTTACTTTCTAAATAATTTAAAAACTTTATTAAATATTCCTTTGTTTCTAAATCTATATTGTATTTATTGACTATTTCATCAATTGTTAGTTCTCCATCTAAATTTAATATTAAATCTAATATCTTTTTACTAGTTATTTTTATTCTTACTTGTCTTCTTGTATTAGTTAAAAAAAATTCTATAATATTATCATTTAAATCAACCACTGATACAGATGATCTTAATTTTGGTTTATTCATATTTAATCTCTCCACATATTTTACAATTTTTATCCTTAATAACATTTAAATAAGTTATATCCATTGTATGAAATAAAAATTCTCCTCTTGTATTTTTATACTCTTTAATATCTATTAATCCACATATATATTTCACTATTTCTATAGCAGCATAACTTGCCGAAAATAGAGATAAACTTGACATACCTCCAATTTCTAAATATCTATCTTTTACTGGATGCTCTTTAGGTTTCCATTCTGATAAAACTTCTTTAAAGTGGTTAGCATAACAATCTACACAAGGAGTTATTCCAGGAATAATCAACTCTCCCGAACTTGCTAAATGTGCATCAAATCCACCTCCAATAAAATGTGCTTTCCTATTTAAAGTACAATACCTAGAAATCTTCATAGATGTATATCCTATATAAGGTTCATCGGCTGTATTCACTATAAATGATGCACTATCTATTAAATTTTCTATATTTTTATTTGGTGTTAGTACATCATTAATCTTTTTAACCTTAATATTTTTATTAATAGATATTAAATAATCCTCTAATGCATCTATTTTTTTCATACCTAAATATTTTTCTTTAAAGTACATATGTCTACTTACATCAGACTCTTCAACCACATCGTAATCATACAATATAAAATTTTCTACACCACACATTGCTAATTGAATTGCTATGTTTCCGCCTATTGCTCCACACCCTAAAATTAAAACATTAGATTTTTTTAATTTTTCTTGTGCAATAATGTTTTCTCTATTTCCACTAATAAAATCTCCAAAAAAATTAATTTGTCTATCATACCTAATTATTAAATCAGTATCATTAATTATTTTTTCAACAACTATATTTTCTTTTATTAACTTTTCAAAAACAGTAATTACATTTTCTATATTTATTTTAATATTCATTTCTTTTTCTAATTCATTATGAATATTTATTATACTTTTTTCTCCATCTATAAGTTCTAATATTTTTATTATCACTTCTGAAACCCTAAATTGTTTTCTCGCCCTAGTATTCATAAAGTATATAGTTAGTACTTCATTATCATTTAAATATAAATCAACACCATCTCTAATTTTATATATATTTTTAATATTCATTATAATACTCCATTCTTATTTACTTGACTTCTAATTGAAAAACATTCACCGTTATCTCCTAAAATTAAAGAATCAATTAATTTTATACCTAAAATTGATCCAATATAACCTATTTTTTTTGTAATATCTATATCATATTGACTAGGTTTTAAATCACCAGTAGGATGATTATGGCATATTATTATTGAATTAGCATTTGATAATATTGCAATTCTAAATAATTCACTCGGTATAATATCTACTTTTTTATCTGTACCTATATTAGTTACTGCTGCATTTATAACTTTATTCTTTGAATCTAAGCATATAATAGAAACCTTTTCCAATGTGGATCCTCCTATTAATCTATCAAAAATGTTGTCTGCCCCTTCAACCCCATAAACTTTATCTTCTGAAAATATAATGTCATACTCTTTTACTAATTTTGTTCTAACTACTGGTATATTTAACCTTGTCATTTTTAACACCTCTTTTAAATATAAAAAAGTATCTTCTGCTAAAACAGAAGATACTCAATTATTCAATTAATATTGTACAACACCTGCATTTACTTCTAGGAATTTTCCCCATTGCTCTTCTGTAGCATATTCACCCATTCTTGTACAAACTCTTGTACAACAATCTGATCTTGAACCAGAGCAACCATCTGAATATTCAGCAAATATTTCTTCATTTTCAATTTCTTCAAATAAAAAATCTTTTTTATTTAGCATTTTATTCACTCCTTTTTTTACATTTCCTTAATTAATTATAATATCCATTTTATCAATTATCAACATATTATTATATTATTTTACATAATAACCTAAAAATAACTTTACACATTTTACAATTCAATCAATTTAAAGTTTCTAAAACATAAATTTTCTTAATTATAATATAAAATTTAACACTTTCTTCTTTTCTTAATCGTTTAGCTTTCTATATAATCAACGCTGTTATCTTCTCTATAGTTTCATCCTCTAAAACATCTATATAACTTTAAACTTAAATTTTCTTCATTAGTATTTTTTAAAGACTAATTAAAACTTAATAATAATCTGTGTTTTAAATCACCATTTACTTATAACATAACCTAAGAATAAAAAGTTATTCGATATAACTCCCGAACAGTTTAATATTTAAGTTTATTACCTTTTAAATTGTCTTTATTAAACCCTCTTCATAAACTCCACATACAAATTCTCTGGAACCTTATTGTGAAGCTTTATCTCAACTTTTATTGGTTTCTCTCCTTCATACCTTACTACATCTCCTTTTCCTATATAGATATAAGGCTGTACTTTTCTGTCTATCTCCTTATATTTTCTAACAAAAAGGTGCAAGTTAATTCCTCTTTCTTTATTGAATATTATGTTTTTTCCTCTTTCAGAGCTTTGTGCTGTACTGTTTGGTGTTTCCCATTGAAACAAGCTTCTACTTAGAAATTCATCTTTATAGTTAATGCTTTCCTTTATATCTTCATCCTTATTTAGGTCCACAAAAAGGAAGTATTCCTTTCCATTTGCCATTAGTCCACTTCCTCTAAAGGAACTATGTATCTTTTCATAATTAGATAGAAGTGCAGCATCCACCATTTGATATTGTTCATATAGCTTAAAAAATGGCACTCCAAAATTTTCACTACCAAATCTCTTCTCATAGTTTATAAGTCCATAGTTTAACAAGTCCACTATGATTTCCTTATACCTTTTATCTGCCAATATCTTTTCAAAGCTTATTAGCTTTACTAACTTCTCTCCAATTAAATCAAATAATTTAATACAATTACTCTTTTCCCTTGAATCATAATAATCTTGGTTTAGTGTTCTAAAGGCATGTTTAACTGTTTCTTCATCTACAGACTTTATATACTTTCTTATTCCCTTTGAAGCTTCATCTAAATTTAACTCACTTTTATTTATTAATTCCTTTATTATGGCAAATTCATGAGGTCTCTTTAGAGGTAATTTATCTGATAATTCCTTTAAAACCTTATAAAAATCCTCATCTAAAAGTTCTAAAGCCTCGTAAGTCTTTTCAACCTTATTAAGAAATCCCTGATATGTCTTTCCATAATTAATAAACTTAAGTGGATCTGGTGCTCCATCAAACTTAACATAGTCCATTAACTGATAAGGAATCTTTCCACCTAAAAGAGATTTAAACTCATTATATTCTTCCTTTAAATACTTTAAGCTATTAAAATTCTCTGTGTTAAGCTGATTTAATATTCTCTCCTTAGAAATTCTATCCATCTGAATATTAGAGCATCCTGGAATATCAGAAAAATCTGTAGCAACTGAAACCTTTAAACTATCCTTATCATAGTATCTTCCACCTTTTAAGGCTAAGGCTATTAAAAAGGCCTTGTTATGATTTCCTATAAAATCTAAAACAGTTAAGAATTCTTTACTCCTATGTTTTCTTAATCCTCTTCCAAGCTGTTGTATAAATATTATTGGTGAATTAGTTGGTCTAAGCATTAGTACCTGATTAATTGAAGGAATATCAACCCCCTCATTAAATATATCAACAGTAAATATAACCTTTAATTCATGGTTTTCATTTTCAAGATTTTTTATTTCCTCTGTTCTCTTATCTATTGAATGATCCCCAGTTAAAGCTATGCTAGGAATACCAGCCTCATTAAACTTACAAGCCATGTAATAAGCATGTTCCTTATTTATGCAAAACCCCACTGTTTTTTGCTTATTTCCATCAAAACCATAGAACTTCATCTTATCTATAATAAAATCAACCCTTGAGTTAATCATTAATCTCTTAGAAATCTCAGAAATATTATCCAAATTAACATTGCTATAATCAACTGCCTCTATATCAGTTATTCCAAAATAATGAAATGGTACAATAAGTTCATGCTCTAAAGCCTCATTTAGTCTAATCTCTAAGGCTACATTATTATCAAAAACCTGAAAAATATCTCCAGTATCGCATCTCTCTGGAGTTGCAGTTATTCCAAGTAAAAACTTAGGAGTAAAATGATTTAATATTCTCTCATAAGTGGGTCTTGTACTATGATGTGCCTCATCTATAACTATGTAGTCAAAATCATCCCTCTTAAAATCCTCTAAGTTTCTACACATGGTTTGAACAGTAGAGAATAAATAATCAGCTTCCTTTTCCTTTGAGTTTCCTGTGTAAAATCCCATGGTGATATTTTTATTCTTACATAAGCTTTTATAAGTTTTCTCTGCACTTCTTAAAATATCTTCCCTATGAACTAAGAATAATAACCTTTTAGGATTAAAGGCCATAACATCAAAGGCTGACATATAAGTCTTTCCTGTTCCAGTTGCTGCAATAACTAGAGCCTTATCCTCTCCAGCACTTCTTAATCTTTCAAGGTTTTCCATAGCCTCTTTTTGCATGAAATTAGGTTTTATAACTTCATACTCACTAAAATCAATAGCTATTTCCCTTTGCTTTTCCTTAATACTTTTAATAAACTCATTGTATTTATCTAAAAATTCATCATCAACAATTCCAGTTGAGCTCCATATTCCCTCATATTCTTCTAAAACTTCCTTAACAAAGTCAGTGTCCTTCTTAGAAATAATCATAACATTCCACTCAACATTACTCTTTAAGGCCCTTTGAGTTATGTTAGATGAACCAATTATAATCTTAAAATTATCCTCATTCTCAAATATGTAAGCCTTAGTGTGAAACCCCTTTTCACTGTCAGCAATAAAAATCTTCAAATCTATATTCTCAAAACTCTTTACCTTCTCTAAAGCCTTTGGCTCAGTAAAGTTTAAATATGTAGAAGTTATTATCTTCCCCTTAACTCCTCTTTCCTCCAAATCCCTAAAAGAATCCAAAAGAAGTTGAAGCCCACTAAAATTAATAAAGGCAACACTAAAATAAAAACTCTTACACTCCCTTAGACTCTCCTTAAGTTCCGCCAAAAGATTTCCTCTTTGGGAATTAACAATAAGCCTGTTCTTAATAAGATATTTATCTTCAATGATGCCTTTAGATCCTACCTCTTCAATTTTATCCTTTATAACTTTTTCCTTTATATCCTGTAATACACTCATTCTAATGCTCCTAATTTTACAATATACAAATATATAAAAACAGTAGTTTCCTTATTTTCATAATAACTATAAAACGTCAAACCATCTTTATATATTTGTATTTACTGTTTTATTTTAACATTAAAACAATTTTATTTCCATTTTTAAAAATAAAAAACTTATATCCCTTTCTCCTCACTAAGCTCATCAATATACTCTTTAGCTTCCTTTAGTCCAAAGCTTGTAATCTCTCTGCATCTTCTTACAGCTTCAACATTCTTTCCTTCTGAAACAAGCCTCTTTAATTCCTCTTTTTCTTCCTTTGTTACAATTTCAATTGCTCCAAACTTTTCAGCAATCTTATCTAAAGTAATCCTCATATGCTTAAGATCATTTCTCATTTGACTAATAACACTAACTAAAATCATCAGCATACAAGCTCCTATAATTATCCATATACTATTGATATTAAACTCCATATTTCCCCTCCTACATTTTAAACCTTCTTCATATTACTAGAGCCATAGGCATTTTCAGCCTCTCTATATAACTTCTTATAGCCTGAACCCACCTCATTTTTCTGCAATATATTTGAAAGGAGCCATGTATTCTCAATATACACAAACTTCCAATACTCAAAGTCACTTCTGCTATAATTATCATTTCCCTCTATTACTCTTCTTTTCCCTTTTGTATTAACTATGTAATCCCTCATGGAAAAATTAACCTCAACCCAAATAAATCCCCATTGCTTTTCATCTCCCTCAAAGAGACTTATTATTCTACACCCATTAAACTGAATATCCTCTAAAACATTTTTCTTATTTTCACTTTTAAGCTCCTCTAAAACCTTAAGATGCTTATTATATAATGAAGTTGTAAGTAAACTCTCCACCCTTTCATATTCATCATCATTCCAAGCATACTGAATACTATAAAAGGTATCCTCAACAACAGATTTTATATAATTAATATTCCAGTAAGGATCCTTTAAGGATAACTCCTTTAGCTTATCACTTTTACGCTTAACCACTTTACTATACTTATCCATCTCAACAAACATTAAAACTATCCCTCCAGACAGCAAGAAAAAAGCTACTGATCCAAAAAGGAGTTTATGTTTCATAATAAATTTAAAATCAAAGGCACTGGCCCCATCTTTTCCACCACCACTTTCACTTGATGAGATAAAGCCACCACCTCCTGCTCCACCTCCTCCACCGCCTCCTCCTGCTCTTGCATAAATAGGCTGTGAAGGTACTATTAGTAATAATATAAATAAAATCTCTATAATTCTTCTACACTTTTTATTCCTCATTAATCTCTTCCCACCTTAATATTATCCTTTACTATGGCCATAAACCTTTGAACATTTCCAGAAATTATATTGCATATCTTAACTACTTCTCCATTTACATTCATAACTATAGATTTCCTCAGTATTCCTTCCCTTTCTTCAATAGAAGAAATATCCTCATATAAAAAGCTTTCTGTATGCCAAAAGCCTAAATTTAACTCATAAAAAAACACTCTTTTATTTGTTGCAATGAGTATCCCTGGTCTATATCCTCTTCTGCATACAAAAGTTAAAAGAGAACACTTCAAATAACATAATGGTCTTTCATCATAATCAAGTTTCTTAATTGCTTCATCATAAAATTTACTCATTAAAAATCACCCCATAAAACCCCAGAATGCTACTAATATTATATAACAAAACTGTTAATAATTTAAATTTATTACTCTTTATTCTTCTAACCCTTCCCTATAAAATTTTTATAACTTTTTTCGATTATATACTCATTTAAGGGAAGAAAATAACTCATATATGTAAGATAAAGCTTTATATTTTTTTCCAATTATACATTTACTTTAAAAAATCTAACTAAATCTCCCTAAGCTTAAAGCATAGTCTCTTAACTCCTTATTAACCTTCAATTTAAACAATATTAATCCTCCCTAAAGTTTCAATCACACTAAATTATTATTCATCATAGTTTATTATATATGGACAGTACTGTTAATTAATAAAAGCCCTAAACTTCTTTCATTAAAAATAATCTTAGATTAAGCCTTAGGAGGGAATAAAGGTGAAATTACATGAAGCTAAAATATTGTCAACTGTTAAGGTAATTGACATAAAGGCACAGGGAGAACTAAGGAGAAGATTTTTTGACCTAGGAATAATAGAAGGAACAGATATAAAAGTTTTATATGCTGGCCCCTTTAGTGACCCTAGGGCCTATTTGATAAGAGGAACTGTAATAGCCATAAGGGAAGAAGAATGTGAAGAGATAGAAGTAATTTAATAGTAGGAGAAAAAGATATGAGTTTAAACAAAAATTCTACTGGAATTAGCTTATTATCTAAAGACAAATCAAGAGGAAACACCAAGGAAGACTATGTTGTAGCATTAGCAGGAAACCCAAATGTAGGTAAGAGTACAGTTTTTAATGCTCTAACTGGTTTAAATCAACATACTGGAAACTGGCCTGGAAAAACAGTTGCTAAGGCAGAAGGATACTATGAATTTAAGGATTCAACCATAAAGATAGTAGATTTACCTGGAACATACTCATTGCTATCAAATTCAGAAGAAGAAGAAATCGCAAGGGATTATATATGCTTTAATGATCCAGATATAGTAGTTGTTGTAGCTGATGCAACCTCCCTAGAAAGGAATCTAAACCTTTTTATACAAATATCTGAAATAACAGAAAAGGCAATCCTCTGCGTAAACTTAATTGATGAAGCAGAAAAAAATAACATAAAAATAGATTTAGATTTGTTATCAAAGGAACTAAACTCAACTATTGTTTCCTCCTCTGCTAGAAATGGAGTTGGCATAGAAGAATTAAAAGAGGCCATCTTTAAAGAAATCACCCTAAAAAACTCCAAAAAAAATGCAATAAATTATGATTCCCCTATAGAAAAAGCAATAGAAGAAATAGAAATCATACTAGATGAAACCCTTGAAGTTCCTAAAAGAAAGAAAAGATGGATAGCCCTTAGAATTCTAGAAGGAAATACAAGCATCTTAAAATCCTTATACAATAAATATAATATTCAAGAAAAGTATATAAATATGATAAGTAAAATAAAAGATGAGCTTAATAAAAATTATAAGGATCAATTAGTAGAAGATATAATCATAAAATCCATAATAAAAGAAGCTGAAAGAATAGGAAATAAGGTTGTTAAAGGTGGAGAAGAATATACTGACACCCAAAGAAAAATAGATAAAATACTTGTGTCAAAATCAACAGGAATACCTATTATGATAATGACCCTATTAGTTGTCTTGTGGATAACCATAACCTTAGCAAATTACCCATCTGAAATGCTTGCTAATATGTTCGCCCATGGAGAAATTTACATTAGAGACTTCTTCTCTGGACTAAACTTACCTTCTTGGATATCAGGAATATTAATAGACGGCATTTATGTTACTTTAGCTTGGGTAATTTCAGTAATGCTACCTCCTATGGCAATTTTCTTCCCTATGTTCACTCTCTTAGAGGACTTAGGATACTTGCCAAGAATAGCATTTAACCTAGATAAATGCTTTAAGAAATGCTGTGCCTGTGGTAAACAAGCCCTTACCATGTGTATGGGACTTGGATGCAATGCAGCAGGAATCATAGGATGTAGAATCATTAACTCTCCTAGAGAAAGGATTATAGCTATATTAACTAATGCTTTTATGCCTTGTAATGGAAGATTTCCTATGCTAATTTCCATAGCAGCCATATTCATAGGTGGAATATCTGTAGGAATAAAAGAAAGCTTTATATCAGCCCTTATAGTAACTGTAGTTATAATTTTAGGAGTCTTAATGACATTACTAGTATCAAAAATCCTATCAAAGACAATACTAAAAGGAATGCCTTCAAACTTTATATTAGAACTACCTCCATATAGAAAACCTCAAGTAGGAAAGGTCATAGTAAGATCAATATTTGATAGAACTCTATATGTCTTAGGTAGAGCCATTGCAATTGCAGCTCCAGCAGGGGCAGTTATATGGATATTCTCTAATATAATGATTGGTGATTCTTCAATACTAACAATATGTGCTGACTATTTAAGCCCACTTGCTAATGCCATAGGGGTAGATGGATATATATTAATGGCCTTTATCTTAGGATTACCGGCCAATGAAATAGTAATGCCTATAATAATAATGAGCTATTTAAGAGCCACCACAATGTTAGAATTAGATAACCTATATGAGCTTAAAGAATTATTAGTTGCTAATGGATGGACAATCTTAACTGCAATTAATGTTATGATACTATGCCTAATGCACTATCCTTGTGGTACAACCCTCTGGACAATCAAAAAGGAAACTAAGAGCTTTAAATGGACAGCCCTAAGCTTCCTAATCCCAACAGTGGCAGGCATAGTTATTTGCTTCATCACCACTCAGCTTTGGAGGCTCTTTGCCTAAAAACCTAAAAAGCCAAATTTAATAAAGAAAGCTTAAAACTCAAGAATTAAAAAGCCATAAAAAATTAAAATCATAAAAACTCAAAAGGTTATAATTCTAAAAACTTACTTTTAAATTAGAGCTTTGCTTGAAAAGGAAACCCATATTTTCTTTCAAGTAAATGCTCTATTTTAAATTAAAGCTTTACTTTTGAATTTAATACTTTACTTTTAATCTTAAAGACTTACTTCAAAGCCTAAAGCTTACTTTTAAATTTAGTACTTTACTTTCAATCTTAAAGCCTTACTTTAAAACCTAAAACTTATTTTTAACTTAATACTTTGCTTAAAAATCTAAAAAACTAATTATTTTTTTGCTGTATAATATATTTAATTATAAACATTGTTTAGACAAAAAATTTATTTTAAAGGGGATAGGTATTATGAATATAGGTATGATAGCATGTTTAACCTTAGGCATATTTTTCTTAATCTTTTCAATCTGTTTTGCTATTTTAAAGGAAAAAGGGGCAATACTTGTTAGTGGATTCAACTCATTTTCAAAAGCTGAAAGGGAAAAATATGATCAAAAAAGAATAAGCCTAGATATGAGAAACTCTTTTTTCCTATGGGCAATGATTTTATTTATAGGTGCACTCTTCTCCTATTTTGTAAGCCAATATTGTGCAATTATAGCCTTTATTATTTGGCTAATTCTCTTCTTTAAAGATGTCCATATTAGCGCAACAAAGGCCTTCGAAAAATATAAATTATAAATTTTACTTTTAAATGTATAAAATTCTTATTTCTGTCTATAATCAAGATATAAAACACCAATAAAAATTTTTAAAGTCATAAATTAACTTTTATAAAACCACAAGTTAAACTTATTTAGGTTGGTTTTATTGCTCCTAAAATGACCAAAGACTAGTTATTTTTTATTAACTAGTCTTTTTTATTGGTATCTATACTTTTCAATCAACTTTAAGAATTTAAACAGATATTTTCTATTAAAACTCTAAATGCATTTCTCTCTTTTTAATTTACTTTAATCATTAATCTTTTCCATTGTTTCATTTATTATCTTATAAAGATAGAATAAAAAAACATCTAAATATACTTGTTTAATATTGTTTAGCCTTAGATTTATTTATAAAAAACCTTAAAATATAAAATCCTAAAATACAAGCTAATATTCTTAACACAGTTAAGTCAAAATTAAAATGTCTAGGATAGAATATTAAACTAAAAAACAAAATAAATACTATAAATATCTTTAAGTTTGCTTTTAATGAATTGCATTTATTTATTATTATAGGAATTAATATGCCAAAAGGAATAAATAACATTAATATAAGAGATTGATCTAATATGTAAAGTTCTTCGTATATAGGCCCTTTATTGTTCATAATATGTTTTACCAAATTAATTGAAAATCTAAAAGGAATATAGCTTGAATCTAAAAGCTTACTACTCATACCAGCGGTGTGAGAAATACACTTTATTAAAAATCCAGAGTAAATTACTACAAATATAGTAGCTAGTATTCTATTAAGAGTCAAATACTTCTTAATTGAACTTTCTTTTATTGATGTAATAAGCTCATCTAATTCTATTGAATCCAATGCTTTTTTCTGAGCCTCTTCCTCTGAAAATCCTTCCTCCAAGAAGTCTTTTTTCATCTCTTCAGCATTATCAAGTAGTTGCATTTTTAACTCTTCCAATTCCTTTTGTGACATATCAAGTTTATTTAACTTATAGTCCAAAACCTCATTTAACCTCATCCTTCTCTCCTCCTAAAAACTTTTAATCAATTTTTCAATCAGCGAAAAATCTTTAAGCTTTAAGTCTAATTCACTTTTTCCCTCTTCAGTAATCTCATAATATTTTCGCTTTTTCTTTGAATTTTCAAATTCAACAAAATAATGCTTAATTAATTCTTTCTCTTCTAACCTCTTCAAAGCTGGATATAATGTTCCTTCCCCAATTATCAAGGCATCTTCACTCAAATTTTTTATTGTTTTAGAAATTTCATATCCATACATAGCATTATTCTTTAATAAAGATAATAAAATTATTTCCAAAGAACCTTTTAATATCTCTCTGTCCAAGCCATCACCCCTTTTAGCATAAAATTAATAAACCTTAAGTTTATACTCTTTAATATTTAATTCTCATCAAATGAACCTTTAATAAAGATTTATCAAACTTACTCTTTAACTCTTTTACCCTTAAGAAATTTATTCTCCAGTAAAATATTCTCAAGTTAATTTTATCCAAATATACATTGCTTTACAATGTATTTCCCAAGATTATTTCTCTTAAATTTTCCTTATGACTAAATAAATTTTATTGAATTTATATATTATTGGAATTATAAGTCATAAATTCTGTATAATAAAAAAATAAACTATTGGACAAGTTTATTTAATTTCACAAAAATATAATCTTTACAAAGGAGGAATTTTAATGTCTAAAAATCAAATTGAACTTATAACAGCATTAATTTTATTGTCATTATATTTAATAGCTCTTATAGTATTAAGGTTTGGATTTAAAATCAAAAGAAATGTAAAACTAGAAGGTAAGATAAGAAAAACCTTACCAAAGGCCTACAGCTATATCTACATATTTTTATTAATTGTAGGCTTTGCAGAATATGTATTTTTAAAAGGGAAAATCAACTTACTCTTAATAGTACTGTTAGGTGATCAACTAATATTATCAAGTAGACTCTTAAAACAAACTAAAAACTCAAAGGAAAAATACTATGACTATTTTTCCATAGGCTTTAGCTCAATAGCTATAATTTTATTAATAATAAACATGATATTTTTTTAGGAAATAAAAGACCTTTATAAGATTTATAAATATTTATAAATCTTATGCTTTCCTAAGCTTAATTGGGTTAATTTTATTTTTGGAGGTAAAATTTATGAAGGAAAAAACAGCAGAATATATTAATGTACTAGGAAGGTTTTGTGGAAAAAGAGATATTCCTTCTTTAAGAAAAGAAGAACTCGAAAAGAAATATGGTATAGAGCAAGCTGATGTAATGGTACTCTTTGGAGGGAGTATAATCTGTGGGGGTGACCTTTTAGCAGAAGGAATTAAAAATAATATTGCCAAAAAGTATGTAATTGTTGGAGGTGCTGGTCATACAACAGAAGTATTGCGTAAGAAAATGCATTCTCAACTTCCAAATGTAGACACATCAAAATTAACAGAGGCAGAAATTTTTGATGAATACTTAAAATATAAATACAATTTAAAAGCAGATTTATTAGAATGCAATTCTACAAATTGTGGTAATAATATTACATATCTTTTAGAACTATTAAAGGAAAATAATATTGAGTTTAATAGCATAATAATCATGCAAGATGCAACTATGCAACACCGTATGGAAGCTGGACTTCGTAAATATGTTTCTAGTGATATTAAGATTATAAACTTTGCTACCTATGATGCAAAAGTAATCCTTAAAGATGGTAAACTTGCTTATGAGAATGATATTTTAGGAATGTGGGACATTAACCATTATATAACTCTTCTAATGGGTGAAATCCCAAGGCTTTCTGATAATCCAGATGGATATGGACCTAAAGGAAAAGATTTTATTGCCCATGTTTCTATATCTGATGAGGTTAATCTAGCATTTTCAGAATTGAAAAAAGAATTCTCAGGAATGGTTCGTACTGCAAACCCATTATACGCTTCTAAAAATTAAACAAGCTCTAACAAGTATGTTACTAGTTTATAGTTTCCTCGGATAATTAAATTATTTTAGGATTAGATGTGTAATTTACATAACATATGTTAAATACTTGAAATTGAACACTTATATATTATATACTCAAAGAAATGAATAACTGTAAAATATTGTGTAAATAATAAATAACTATGAAACATATTTTTGGGTATAAAAGGGAGGTAGCAATAATGAAAATAGTTTTTATGGGGACTCCTGATTTTGCAGTTCCCTCATTGAAGAAAATGATAGAGAAATTTAATGTAAGTGCCATTGTAACACAACCTGATAAGCCAAGTGGAAGGGGTAAAAAGGTATCAATTTCACCAATTAAAGAGGTAGGACTATCTAATGAAATTCCAATTTTTCAGCCCGAAAAAATAAGAACAGACTCTGTAATTATTAATAAATTAAAAGAACTAAAACCTGATTTTATTATTGTTGTAGCATATGGTCAAATATTAACTAAGGAGATACTTGATATACCAAGACTAGGATGTATTTGTCTACATGCCTCTCTCCTTCCAATGTATAGGGGATCAGCACCAATAAATTGGTGTTTAATAAATGGAGAAACAAAAACTGGAAATACAACCATACTAATGGATACTGGTATAGATACAGGTGATATGCTCATGAGAAGTGAAGTTGAAATATCTGAATCTATGACAGCAGGAGAATTATATAATTTATTAAAAATAAACGGTGCTGAACTATTAGAAGAAACAATAAATGGAATTATCACAGGTAAAATTTGTGGAATAAAACAACCCAATGATGGAAGTTCTTATGTAAAGATGTTAAACAAACAAATGGCAAATATTAATTGGAATGACAGTAGTACTAACATACATAATTTAATAAGAGGATTAAGTTCTTGGCCATATAAAAATATAAACTCATGGCCAACTGCCTATACTTACTATAAAGATATTCCATTTAAAATATTTAAATCCAAGTCATTAGAAGCAAATATTATTGACCCGCCTGGTTATATTATAGATGCAAATGATGAAGGAATTAAAGTGGCGACCAAGAACGGCATTCTAATTATAGAAATATTACAGTTTCCAGGTGGGAAACCTCTTGAGGTAAAAGAATTTTTAAAAGGAAATAAAATAGAAAAAGGCATTATATTATCCTAAGCATAATTAATAGGCTATATAAGAGTAAAATATTCTTATTACTTCGTAATCTTCTTAATAAGACTACAATATTATGATTGTTGATTAGTAATATTCTTAAGTGGTATAAGGGTGAGAAAATGTACATTAAGGGAACTTTTAACAAGTTCCCTTAAAAAATTACATACTATCAACACTATTCTTAAACATAGCTAGAAATAAAACTCCAAAGTATAATCTAATTCCTTAACTAAACCAACTTTATTGTATAAAAATAACCTAAAAATTAAACTTATTATAAGTTTTATATTAAAGTTTTGATACATCACCTTTTATTAAATCTTAATTCTAAAATGTTATTTTAAAAGAGCATTTCTTAAGCCAAGTAGGATTAACCCCTATCTTCTTTCCTATTTTTTCACTAATTCCAAAGGAATTATCTATTTCCAATATATAAGAAGCTTCTCCTTTACCTAAAGAATTTCCCTCTAAACTTTCCTTCTCTCCTCTTTTATTAGAAGCCTTAAGTTCCTGAACCTTATTAATTAAGCCTTCAAAATCCTCTATCCACAGAAATTCATTTTTACCATTTAAAATTCCACTTTCTAAAATATTTCTTGCTTTATCTTCCTTAAAAGATTTCTCTCCAGATTCCTCCAAAGGGTTACTGTCCCTTTCTTTGTTTAAACCATTAGCATCTTTCATCCCCTGCTTAGCTTCATAATCCCTTGTATCATTTCCACTCCACTTAATCTCTAAAGTTTTATCTCCCTTTAGTTCTACTTTTCCCTCATCATTAAGATTCATTTCCTCAAGAACTATATTAGTATAAGATGAAAAGTCATTTCCCTCTTCAGCCTCTATCTTTAAAGAATTTATATTAAGCTCATGATGCAAGTAATTTGCTATCTCTTCTAATTGCTCCCTAACTATATACTCATGAAACTTACTAGCCTCTAAAAGATAATTTTCTCTCTCTTTCTTAGGATGACTTATGTAATATTTCTTCTTTGCCACCCATCTATCCCCCAAAGGATTATAAAACTTCTCAAGTTCCTCTTCCTTATCTATAAAATAAAGATTTCCCTCCAAATAAAAGTCCTCTATTCCTCTCATTAAGTTACCAATTGAATAAAAAGAATTAGTTTTTCCTCCTATAGGAAAATTGCTCCTCTTATCACTACTAAAATTTCTTCCTGTTATTCCTGTATTAATTTTGTATATTCTAACATTCATTCTCTAATCCTCACCTTAATGTTTTATCTTTTAAGTTTAAAATAATTACCTTTTCATGTAATTAAAACGCTTTCTTTAAATATACCATGTGAATTAATTACTTTCCACCTCCATAAATTTGTTTATAATAATTATCTAAAAAAATTCTTAACTCTATTTAATTTCTCATTATTTAAAACTTCCTTATAGAAATCTTGTTTTTTAACATCTTATCTTTAGTAATAATTAAAATTTTAAAAAAGCCATTATTAGCCTTTAATTTTTAATATAGTTTTGAATAATGGTTTTATTCTTAATTAATTGGAGATAATAAGTCTGTTTACTCAAATTTTTAAAAATGATTTAAATTTATGAATGTGATAAAATAATAATATTACCCAAAAAAAGAACTTTGAAAGGAGAACATAAATGAAACCAGAAGAATTACTAAAAGAAGCTAATTTACTTCAAGAAACTATTGTTTCAAACAGAAGATATTTACACTCACATGCTGAGACAGGATTTGATTTAAAAAACACTCTTGCCTTTGTAAAAAAAGAGTTAATTGATATGGGCTATGAGCCAATAGAATGTGGTAAAGCAGGACTTATTGCTTTAGCAGGTGGAAAAAAGGAAGGAAAGGTTTTCTTAATAAGAGGTGACATGGATGCCTTACCAATTAAAGAGGAATCAGATGTTGAGTTTTCTTGCCAAAGTGGAAAAATGCATGCCTGTGGCCATGATATGCACACATCTATGATGCTTGGTGCTGCAAGATTATTAAAAAAACATGAGGATGAAATTGAAGGAACTATTAAACTTATGTTCCAACCTGCTGAGGAAATTTTTGAAGGTTCTAAGGATATGATTAAAGCAGGAGTATTAGAAAATCCAAAGGTTGATCAGGCACTAATGATTCATGTAATGGCAGGAATGCCTTTTAATGCAGGTACTGTTATTGTTCCTGTACCTGGAATTGGAGCTCCAGCTGCTGATTATTTTGAAATAAAGGTTCAAGGAAAAGGATGTCATGGTTCTATGCCTAACACTGGAGTTGACCCACTTAATGTAGCTGCTCACATTTTAATTGCATTACAAGAAATTCATGCTAGAGAACTTGCCATAAGCGATCAAGCAATTTTAACAATTGGAACAATGAATGCTGGTATTGCTGCCAATGTAATCCCTGACACAGCTACTATGGGTGGAACTATTCGTACTTTTGATGAAGAAACACGCTCATTTATAAAGGAAAGAATTGAAGAAATTACAGAATGTACTGCAAAATCCTTTAGAGCTTCAGCTGAGGTAATCTGGGGAAGTGGATGCCCAACCTTAGTTAACGATAAAGACTTAACTGTATGCTCTGAAAAATACATAAAAGAACTTTTAGGGGAAGATAAAACATTCTCTGTTGCCAAACTAAATGCCATGGCTGGAAATCAAAAATCTGCTAAAACCTCTGGTTCAGAAGACTTTGCTTACATAAGCCAAAAAATCCCTGCTATCATGTTAGTTTTAGCTGCTGGAACCCCAGACAAAGGATATCCATACCCTCAACACCACCCAATGGTTAAATTTGATGAAGAAGTTTTATCAAGTGGTAGTGCAGTTTACGCCTACACAGCAATGCGTTGGCTTCAAGACCATAAGTAAACTTAATTACAAACCTATTTTTGAAGAATTTGATAATATACTTAGATAAAAAAGTTAGCTTAAAAACTTTCTTCAAAAAATTCCCCAAAACATAAACAAAATAAAAAACATAAAAAGTTATAGACTATAAATTATTAATTTATAGTCTATAACTTGCAATCTCTAACTTTATAATTTAATACTCTATGTTATTAAATATTATGTATCTAACTGAAATTTAAGTTCCAGTTATAGCCTTTGTTATTAAATGATAGATTTTAAAAAACCGCTAATTATAACAAGTTATCTCTAATTCATTATAGCCTTATCAATAAACTCACCTGCATTTTTTACTATGTCAAAAGGCTCATACTCTTTCCACATTGCTAAGTTAGATAATAAAACTACTTGCTTACTTTGACTATCTAATTTATAGTTTAATAAATCATCTATAATATCTATTTCCTTTGAATCTTCTGATGCATATACTACTGAACCAACAGAATTAAAATCTTTTACTAATATATAATACATTTATTAAATTCCTCCTTAAAATCTTCCTCTATCATAATTATATTTTTATCATATAATTCTCTTAACTTAATTCCTATACTATTATCTTTGTATTTATAAACATACTTATGAAGCCACATATTAAATATATAATCTCTTTCTGTAAAGAATTGAACTTCTATAGGGTTTATATCCATAAAGTCCTACTTTCCTTAATTATTTAATATATTTTATAAGTATATCATATTATTACTATTTCTTATAAATATATTCTTCTAATCACTTCTACTTCAATTCCAATTACACCATACTTATCTATATCTTCTTTTGAGTAATATTGTTCCATATCAGTATAATGTACAATCTCATCTTCCCTATAGCCAAGTTTTACTTTATTGAATTCTTTATATAATTCTTCAAAATTATTGTACTTATAAATATCTATTACCTTAACCTCTAATTACTTCTTATTATTCATAGTGCTTATAAAATTTATATAATCACCTTTTGAAATTTTCTTTCTCTTTTCATCATATAATCGCATTTCAATTGTTTTTGTACCAATTTCTATCATTTCAAATGAATCTGGACTTAAATTCATAACATGCCTCTTCACTTTACCATCCCCTTGATCTTAAATTATATTTAATCTTAATAATTTTATATATTCTCTTTTTCCACTTCATACTTAACTTTTTTAATATAATCTAGTATGTTCTATATTAAATATAATCCATCCAAAATTCTCTTACAATATTTAACTTAAGATCAATGAAGTTATAAAACTAAAATACACTTAAAATAATTTAAAACTAAATTCTATATTTTAATAATATTTGAATATAATGTTAAATAATGTTAAAATATTTCATATAAAAGAATTCAAAGGAGGGATTTTGTGACTTTATCTAAAAATAAAACACTAGAACTTACGAAAAGTATTTTCTCATTAATATTTATTTATATAGGAATAGAATTTTTAGCTACTATTATTCTTATTCCATTTGCCATAGTATTAAATCTAATATTTAAAGTAAATTTGTTGGGAAATCAGTATGATAGTATTTTAGATCTTATAGTAAATTGCACCGATCAAGTTTTAGGAATATATTTCTTTACTAAAATCTATAGAAAAAAGGAATTCAATGTACCAAAGATTAATAATCATATGTCCTTAAAAACCCTTGGAAAATATGCTTTAATTTCTCTCGGTGTTAGTGGAATATCAAATTTATGGATTTTTCTTATGCAATTTCTATCAACCTACTCCCCTACTATTAAAAGCAGCTTAGAAAGTTTTATTGAGCATGATGAAATATTTAACGCTAATCCTATTCTTGCTTTTATATCAGTGGCAATACTTGCTCCAATTGTTGAGGAAATTATTTTTAGGGGAATAATCTTTAATGAAGCTGCTAAATATAAAGGTGGTTCCTTTCCAATAATTATATCTGCATTATTATTTGGACTAGCTCATATGCAACCAATACAAATTGTATATGCTTTTATAGTTGGACTTATTTTTGGATTTGTATATAGTAAAACTCATTCACTTCCTATTGTAATGTTTTTACATATGCTAAATAATTTACTTACCCTTTTCCCTGAACCATTTTCAACATTTATTTCTATAATACAAATACTTTCAATAATTCCAATGATATATTTATTAAGAAAACTCTACAAAGAAAGTAAAGTCTAAGCCCCTAAAAGACACTATTAATAGATAAATTTTAAATTATTAAAAATCAAAACTACATTCTAAATTATCTTCAAAACAAAATATTCATAAAGATAAGTTTTTATAGGTTAGATTTTTGTAATAATCTCTTACCTATAAAAACCCTTAACTTCCCTAACCTTATATCTTCTTACTATCTACATAAAAATATTTTATTTACTACTATATTTTAAAACCATTAATTAAAAGAAACCCACTCTACCTCAACGTTCATTGACTCATATTTATAAAAAAAGTGATTTAATATAAAATTAAACCACTTCTTTTCTTCATAAACTATATTATAAAATTCCTATTAAATTAATAACTTTCTTCTAAAGAAATTATATGTAATATATCTCTACTTCATATAATTATCTATTAAATAATAGCATCTTTCCTTACTTTCCTTTGCCACCTCTGAATTTACCATAAGAGGAGTAACTGAACCACCTTCATATTGTTTCTTTATTTCAGCTATATTACTTTCTTTTTCTTTAATCCAAGCCATTTCACTCTTTTCAAGTTCCTTAGATTTTTCTTTGCTTAAATTTTGTTTTAAGTAATCATAAATTTGATTTAACTCATTATCATATAATTTAGCTTGTTCACCACTTATACCATTCATTCCTGCTTGTGTTGATCCTCTATTACTATCATACTCTTTATCTAACTTCTCAGACTCACTATCTATCTTTTTCATCTTTTGAAGATACTCTGATTTTGCTTTTGCTAAGCTACTTTCATCCTTTGAATTCTCCTTTTTAGAAGCACTCTTACTCTCTTCCTTCTTAGAAGAATTACTTGATCCTTTACTTTCCTTTTTATTAGAATTATCTACTTTAGCAGTCTCCTTAGTGCTGCTATCATTCTTACTATCCTCTTCTTTCTTTTCACCCTCATCTTTATTTGTAGCTTCTTTATCCTTAGGATCAGCATCCTTAGCCTGTGCTTTATCTGCTTCCCCCTTATCCTTTACCACATCAGCAGAATCTTTTGAACTAGCAGCCTCACTATTTTCTGAGCTATTTACAGAAGCCCACTCATTAGAAGTGTTTGTCTTATCTCCACAGCCAACTAAAACTCCTAAACTAAGTACCACAGCCAATAAACTAATTAAAAAATTTCTCTTCTTCATATCATAACTCCTTTTAAAATGTATTTATTCCTTTTACTTTTTCAATTATATACCAATGACAAAGATTAATTTCTTCCTTTAATTTTCTATTTAACCTTAAATCCCATGTATTTTTTTCTAATTTATAACAATAATTAACATTTACTTAAAAATAGTTATTTTTTATTTATATTTCTTACAATATATTAAAATCCAACTTTACAATAACTGTAATATTAAATATAAAAAGGAATCTTCATAGTTTCTTAGAATTATAATAGCTATAAAGTAGAAATATTCTAGTTTATGAAAAGGGGCAATCTATGGATAATCTAATACTTAAGCATCAATTTTATAAAACTCTCCAATTGCTCTTTTTACGCAATCTATGGATAATCTAATACTTAAGAGATGTAAATACTGTGACAAAACATATGAAGGAACAAGTGAAATCTGTTGCTGCTCTGAGCCTTGCAATATTAAATACCAAAAATATATGAAACAAAGAGAAAAAACTGAAACTCCAGTAAAGATTTTTTCTATAATACTATTATTAATTTTCTTTATTAATATAATGTTTTTACCTAATAATCCTATATCAAAATATTTATTCATAGCTATTTCATTAATAGCACCTACTTTACATGTAATATTTCCCTTTGGAGAAGATAAGGGTTTGCAAAAAAGAGGTGTAAAAAAGACTAAAATACTTTTCAGAACTATTGGTATAGCTATTCTAATTTATATATTAACTTACTACTTTTTAGAACAATTGTAAGTTAATATATTTATATGGAATAAAAGGTTAGGAGAGTGGTAAAATGTCAAAAGTTAAATTTAATAAACTTCCTTTAGTTTATCCTATACCATCAGTATTAATAGGAACAGTTATAAATGATAAGCCTAATTTTGCAACTATAGGAAACTGCGGAATAATAAGCGTTAACCCTGCTGTTATCTATATATCAATGGAAAAGAATCATTATACAAATAAAAGCATAAGAGAAAATCAAGTGTTTAGTATTAATATACCTTCAGCAGATTTAGTTGAAAAAGTTGATTATTGCGGACTTGTTTCAGGAAATAATATTGATAAATCACAGATTTTTAAGTGTTTTTATGAAAGTAATAATAAAATTCCAATGATTGAGGAATATCCAATAAATATGGAATGTAAAGTAACAAAGATAATTGAAATTTATGATATGGAAGTATTTATTGGTGAAATAATAGAAACTTATGTTAACCAAGACCTGCTTACAAATAGTTTTCCAGATACAAAGAAGATAAATCCACTTATTTACTCTATGGACAATAATTATTGGGAAATAGGTAACTTTATTGGCAATGCTTTTAATATAGGAAAAAATATTAAATAGTAATTTACAAAGTTTTTATATAAAAAATTATAGGTGGACAATCCACCTATAATTTCTTTAATGAATCAGGACTAATCAATAAATAAAAAACTACACATTTTTTCTATTGCCATACTTATCAAAATTCTTCCTTAAAGCTCTCTCTGTAGGAAATATTGAGGCAACTAAAACTACACACTGAATCATACAAAGTGCTCCACCTAAGGTTCCTATAGCCTGTTCACCTCTTCCAAGGACAAATAACATAATAATAAAAGTTATAGCAAACATAATCCATCCTATTTTAAGCCATAGCCTTCCACAATATTTATGTGCAAACTCCCAAGTGTCCTTATTTTTCATTGACATTGAGGTTCTGTAACCATAAAAATGATTAATTTCCTTTGGTGCCTTTTTGCTAAATTGCTTACCCAAAATAATCATTATAAGTGGTATTAATAATTCCATAACCATCATAAAAATCCAAAATCCCATTTTCTATCTCCCCTTTTAATCTAATTTATTCTTCAACATACTTTCTAACTATTTTATCTAAGGATTTTAAAGTTTCTTTCTCATTTTCAAGGTTTACTGCATAAACTCTAAGCCTTTTATGCTGATCATCCTCTAAATACCAAGACTCTAAATATTCTCCATCTTCCCCCTCTATTCTTTCATTATAAGGATAAAGAAGTATAACTGTACTTGCATTCTTATATCTAGTAAGATAAGCATACATTTGATAAAGGTCTTCTCTCTTAACTCCATGCCTATTAAACTTACTCTCTACACTCTTCCACTTTGTATCTATTATTACCCTCTCTATTCCATTCTTTTCAATTACTATATCAGGAATAAGTTTAAACACTCCTCTATTGCTTTCTTCCTTTATTAAAAGCTTGTATTTTGAATGCTGAATATGAACAGTTTCTTTATAAAGAAGTTCCTTTAAAAGCTTTCCTATATAAATTTCAAAGATTTCATTCATCTTAAAAAGTATAGAATAAACCTTATTTTCTCCTAAGTTTCCAAGGGCTGACTCTCCTAAAACAATCATCTTTCCTAAGGTAAAAGCATCCTCAAAGGGTTTATTTAACCTGTTAAAACTAAAATTATTCACCTCATTTAAGGTGATACTTCTTTCATCAACTTCTCCTAAAATCATCTCTGAAATTCTTAAAAGCTTTAAAGTTTCTCTGTTTTTTATATTCTTCATGACTTCTTTCACAAAGAAGCTCAATATCTTATTTAATTTATTATCTCTAGAAAACTCCTCAAATCTACAAAAAGCCTTTAAGCTATGAGAAGCCATGTTCTTAATCTGCTCCTGAACCCTTAAGCTTCCCTTTAAGGAATTTATATTCTCCTCAATATAAACATACTCCCCATATACTCCTTTTCTAAGCTCTTTTTGAAGTTTTTTACTAAATAAATATGCCAGTATCTCATTTAGACTTTGCTTATATAACTTTAATGAACTGATTTCTGAATAATTAACTTTCAAAATTCCACACTTAGAAAGCATATTTAACAGGGCTTTTCTTTCAAGCTCTACACTACCATTTAGGCTTATTTTAGGAAGTATTTCTATAGAAACTGTTGAAAGTCTTATATACCCAACATAGTTTATGAATCTTAAGGTATCTCTTTCCCAAAGGATATTATCCATATCTAACTTTTCAGACATAGCATAATTATAAAGTTCATTAGCCTCTCTTCTGCTTATTATCTTTTCACAGCCATAATTCCCATAAAAATCTTCTCCTTCATAATCATAAAAATCCTCTTCTTTATCTCTATAAAAATCATTTTCTCTTTGAAAACTTTTCTCTTTAACCCTCTTCTTAAAATTCTCACCTAAAGACCGTTTCTCTTGAAATTCTTTCTTAAAGTTATCCTTTAAAGAACTTTGCTCTCTAAAAAACTCTCCAACCTTACTAAAACTACCCTTGTTGTTAGTAAAATTTTTGTCAAAATTATTATCAAGAAAGTCACCTTTATTTGTTAAACTCTCTTTTTCATAATTCTTCCCTCTATGATTATAGAAGTCATTAGAATTTTCATCACCTAAATTTAGCCTTTCCAAGTGATCACTATCTTTTTCAGAACCTTTTCTACTCCCTAAATCCCCTTGTTCTCTTATTGTATCTAATATAAAGTCATCTACAATCCTAAGTGATTCATAGCTTTCCTTAATAATTATATACCTCATTGTCTATTCCTCATCTTCATAGATATTTAGAAAGGCCTCTTTTTCTGGATTTTCCACTACGGAATACTTATACTCTTCTCCATAAGAATCCACCCTCATTCCCTTAAAAAGTTTTCTTGTGTCAATTCTACTCTTTTCTATGAATCTATTAGCTCTTCCCTTTTTGCAAGCACCTCCAAGGACTAGCTCTACCTTTTCCCAATCTCCATAGAAATACTCCTGCACTAAAGGAATAATCTTATTTTTCATTATAGAAACAAGCTCCTCAAAAGTAAGGTCTTCTTTTAAAAAGTAAGAATGTCCAATTGTATGTTCCCTATCAAATAAATACTCTATCCTCTCATTAATCACCCTTAAAAACTCTCTTAAATTAATCCCACAAGCATCTTCAGGTAAAAGTTCTTCCTTAGGCATGTATTCAAAAAACTCAAATCTTCTTCTTAAGGCTGTGTCTAGTAAGGCTATGGATCTATCTGCTGTATTCATAGTTCCTAATATGTACAAGTTTTTTGGCACTCCAAAGCTTTCATTTGAATATGGAAGAGTAACCTTAAGCTGATTTTTCTCCCCAAGTCTCTTATCATCCTCTATTAAGGTTATCAGTTCTCCAAAGATTTTAGAAATATTTCCTCTGTTAATTTCATCTATAATAAGCACATGGTTTTTAGGACTTTTTGAAGCTTTTCTACAAAGTTTTTTAAAAATCCCATCCTTAGGAACAAATCCAGCTCCACTTTCATTGCTTCTTAATCCTTCCACAAAATCCTCATATCCATAGCTTTGATGAAATGTACAAAAGGCTATTTGTCCTTCATCTAAAAGTTCATTAAAAACCTTAATTGCCTCTCCTCTCTTCCCTTCATTCCCTATTAACTCTTTATACTTTTTAAAATCAATAATCTCTAAAGCTCTATTTATGGCATTATAAGTTTTCCCTGTTCCTGGCGGACCATATAGAATTTGATTTTTCACCTTAAGAATCTTTGGTTCTTCTAAATACTCTTCTCCATCCTCATTAATTCCTAGCTCTTCCTCACTTGATAAGAAATACTCTCCTTCAACAGCTAAGTCATAATAAGGCTTAAGCTCTCTAACTGCCTCTTCAAAAAACTCTCTTATTTCCTCTTTGCTAATTCTCTTAACCTCTTCATAATATAATGTTCTTCCTATTTGAAGTTTTAACTCTTTTCTTTCCTTAACATCCTGTATTAAAGCCCTTATATCACTTGTTTTTCCTCTCTCTAAATAACTATAATCACTATAATTATCCCAGTACTCAAATTTATCCTCATAAGGATCTAACTCCTCTAAAAATCTAAAATGTCTAACATAGTCACCTTCATCGCTTTTTAAATCTTTAGTTTCTAAAACCACCCTGAATCTAAGCTTATTTCCCTCCTCAATCTTATCTGCAAATATGGATATGCTAGTTGAAAATCCTATCTTCTCTGGCTCCTTAAGCTCAATCCAAAGATAGTTTCTAACCCTTGTAACCCTTGCAGCAACTAACCACTTTGAAGCTCCCTTTTTTTCATAAACTAAGCCCTCTTCTTTAAATAAATCCCCAATAGCTCTAAATTTACTTAAAGTCTCCTGTGCCTCTTCTCTCAAAGCTATATATTTATTCTTTTCCTCAATATTTTCCTCATTTTCAGGGTTACTATATTCTTCCCCTGCATGATTCTTTAAAAATTCCAATATGCTTAAATAATCCTCTTTTGTAAGGTCCTTAACTTCCTTAGTAACTTCATTCTTTATCTTATCCATATAAAAACACCTTCTATATAATTTTCAATTTGTAAATAATCCACCTATGCAACATTCTATCTATGTGTTCCATAATTTTATATCCTATATTTATCTTATAAATAATTTACCCCAAATAAAAATTCTTATCTTATAAATAAATATAACAAAAGAGAATGAAAAATTCAATTCTCTTTTAAAATTATTTTCTGTTTTTAGTACATTCCCTTACCTTGCATTATTAAAATAATAACCAGTATTAAACTATACATTGATTTATCTGAAAAGAAAAAGAATATTAACCTTATTATGGTATATCTTAAAGCCAATTTCTTATTATACTTAAAATAAATTATACTAAGTATAAATATAATTACATTTAAAATCATTAAACAATCTATTATTAAGTTCAAATTCTCATAAAGTGTTGTAAAGTTAAAAAATATAAATGCTGTACAAATAAATTCTATTATTAAGCCTATAAATATTACTCTATCAATATTTATTTCAATGCTACCTTTTCCCATTACTAATTTCTCCATAATAAATATAATTATTTTTCTTTATTTTCAATAAATACAGCTATAACCCCACAAAAAATAGCACCGACTATTGAAATCCAAAGAGCAGTATTCATTTGAAATCCCCCCCATCTATATATTTAATCATATTCTTAAGACAATTTAACCTTTCTATTAATAACCTTCATTCTGTGCGAAACCTCCCACCCTAACTCTATGCTTCCTATTTGCTCTAGAGTATTTTCATCATATATAAATATCTTTGAATCCCTAGTTAATATAAATAAGTAACCATCCAAACTCTCTATATAACTTATATCCTTTACATCATCAACTAATTTTTCAAACTCAAGTGTCTCCTTATTAAAAATAAGAAAACCATTATTCTTATTATGAATTTTTCCATTTAATACATACTCATATTTCTCATTGCCATAAAAGCTACCATTCATATCATAAGGAATCTCTTTTCTCTCCTTGATCTCCCCATGACTGTCCATAACAATAATTTCATTTTTATTTAAATCTCCACTTTCTTTTAAAGTTATATTGGTAAATATTACATTATTCCCTTTAGAATCTCCACATAGAGCATTAACAACATTGCATATTGGTTCTTTACTAATTACTCTTCCTTCTAAAGTTTCTCTATTTATGGCATATAAACTTCTGTCCTGTGCATCTAAAAAACCTAACTTCTTAGCCCCTTCTAGGCTTAGAACTATTTCTTTTTCTCCCACATAATAATCTCTAATATATCCCTTTAAATAAAGTTCTTTAATTACTTCCTTGCTATTTGTATCAATCACCTTTAGCTTTAATCCTTGAGAATCTTCATGTTGAACAGTAATATTCTGCTCAAGGAAAATCCTATTATTTTCCCTATCACTTATTACAGTCTGTGGATTTCTTATATCATCAAACTCTATTTCATCCTCTAACTTTCCCTCATTAAAAATTAAGAGTCTATTTGCATTCTTGGGATTTTCTATATCAGAGGAATAAGGAACATATATCTTTCCACTAGAGTCCTTCTCAATAAATAAAAAGTTAGCTGAATCATACTTTACATTAATATTATCTATCTTCGAGTAATTTATATTTCCCTTCTCAATATTACTAATTTGAATTAATCCTAATCCCTTACCATGAGCTATATAAATATCATATAATGAATCTTTAGAATAACTCTTCTCAATATTTTTACCTTTTGTATAAATCCCCACTTGCTTCTTAATACTTGGTCCTATAGCTATTAAAAACACTATTATAAGCGCAGCTATAAACACTTCTTTTTTATGTTTCATAATTCCCCCTTACTTAAAACATTTTTTAATAATCCCAAACTCTTCTCCCTACAAATATTCCATTAAGTCTATATAAAAGTTTTAAGAAAGTATTTTAAAAATAATTAAGCTTTCTTAATTTCATTTAGCACACCTTCTTATGTATATTCTACCATTTTTTTATAAATTCACCACTCACTTTATCAATACAAATTTTTTATACTAAATAAAAAGCTTCTATCAAAATTTAAATTATAAAACCTCTAAAAACATATTAATAAAGTCTTATACTTACTAAATTTTGATACAAGCTCTTTGATATATTAATCAAATATTCTATTTAATTATGCTAAAAAATACTTCTTCCTTCTTTACCTGCTAGTAGTGTTCCTTGATGAAAAGACATCTTCCACTTTCCATTTTCCTCTGTCCACAAAGAACTACGAAGGGAATATCTTTTTCTCTCATCTAACTCATCATGTTTTATTACCCTGTAAGTGGCTAAAATACAATTCTCTGCAACCTTCTTCACCTTAAAATTTAATATTTCCCAATCTAATGTTCTCTCATCCTCTTCATCTTGAAAAACATCTCCACATTTATAATGATATTCACTTCCTGAACTACTAAATTCAACAAAATCATTTGATAATATTTCATTTATTTTCTCTGCTGACTTTCTCACTTCAGACTTTATTAAATCATTCTCTAGCTGAAATATTTGTTCCTTAATAGAATCCATACTACCACCTCATCTTAAGATCTAATTACTCATAATTATTTTAAAAGCCAATCCCTTTTTATTACTGTTATTAATTAAAAAAACAATTTATCCCTCTAAATATATCTCTATTAATATTTTAGATAGAAAATATTACAAAATTAAGACAACGAAAAAATATAAGCAGTTATAAGAGGAACTTTTAATTCATCCTATAACTGCTTAATTCTCTTTCTGAAAATATTAACTTTTAGTTAGCTCATAAAATTATTATGTCGAGTAATAATTTTGTATGTATTAGGCAGATAATATTAAGCTACCTAAAAATTAAATCTCTCAATAAAATTTACTACTCTTACATTATATACCATAAAACTTTATTTTAAAATAGTAATTATCAATAAATATAAATTATTACAAGTTTTTTCTTCTGAAACAACCATTTTCTTATAACATATTATCAATAAATATATTATAAACAGTAATTATCTTTTCTCTCTAAACCTCCTTGTAAAATCCATTATTCCTAATACCATAAAAATTTTAGCTTTTATAAATAATATGTAACCCTCTTGGT
The DNA here is from genome assembly GCF_023921145.1 of Clostridium sp. 16K-1-R1. NCBI lineage: Bacteria > Bacillati > Bacillota > Clostridia > Eubacteriales > Clostridiaceae > Clostridium > Clostridium sp. 16K-1-R1. Next base: position 1,142,965 of record NZ_CP046515.1, on the reverse strand, counting down.
ACTATCAGTTATTTCCTAATTAATTCTATAAATAGCTAAGCTATTTTTCCCTAAACATTATGCATATAATTAGTTTATATTCCATATATTATCTCATCTAGGTTCTTTCCCAAGCTAAAAATTATGGAACTTATAGCACTAATCAAAATTTAAATTGAGTATTTATTATAAGAACTTATTAAACTTATTTTCCTACACTTAATATATTAGCATCATTTAAAAGGAAATTTATCATAATATCTTCTTAACATTACTAAATTGATTAGGTATAAGCTTGATTCTCACAAGGAAATTTATCATAATATCTTCTTAACCCTTGCTATGTAAGTTTCTTTAATAAGAAAATTTAAGGAAAGATTTATCACAAAAGCTCATTAGACTATTTTTTATAAATTGAGGTGAATCATGAAAAAAATCATTAAACTATTTCAAGCCATACTAAACATATTTATTTTTTTAGCTCTATATTACATTTTATCCTTTATAGGATCTCTTTTATTTTTATTATTCTGCTGCTTTATAACAAAGACTTCCTTAAGACTATTACCTCCTAATTTTATTGACTCAAATTTCTTTATGATTGATGGATTTGCTTGTTTTTTAACCATGTTAGTTTATCTTCTTATATATAAATGTAAGAAATACAACAAGAACAAAATTATTAATAAACTTCCAAGAAAAGATATTCCTAAATACGCCTTAATTTCAATGGGTATGGGAGGCCTCTCTGCTCTATGGCTCATATTTGCAGACAAAATATTATCCTCTATTACCCTTGTAAAAAATAGCTTACAAAATTTTTCTCAAATATCTGAAAGCTTAAGTAATGAAGCCTATATATTTATATTTTTATCTGTAATTTTATTTGGCCCAATTGTTGAGGAGTTACTTTTTAGAGGATTAATCTTTAACGAAATAGATAAGATAAAAGGAGGAGCAGCACCTATAATTCTCTCTGGTCTTTTATTTGGATTATTCCATAGGGAGCCTGTACAAGTTGTTTATGCCTCTATATTAGGAATTATTTTAGGATTTGTATACAGTAAAACTCGGTCTCTTCCTTTAGTTATATTCATGCATATGCTAAATAACCTAGTTGCAACCCTTCCCCCTCCACTAGCTAAGCATGAAATACTCCAGTTTGTTAATGGCTTTCAAATAATAAGCATAGTTCCAATGGCCTATCTATTGTACAAGCTATACAAAAAAGGCTCTTTAACAAGCTAAGCTTAATCTTAATTTAAGGTTATTTATAATTATAAATTTAAGGATATTTATGATTATTACTTTTAAGATGTTTTTCAAATGTGCATAAAAACATCTTAATTTAATGCTCAATTAAAATTCCTCGATTAATAATAAAAACTTTTTAAATAACATTAATTCTTAAAAGTATAACTCTTAAAAACTTTAAGCACTAGTAATAAAATAATAAGACTTATATATGGCTTCTTAAATTAACACAATAATATATTTACAATAATTCTTTAAGTCCAAACATATTTAAAAGAAATTCCACCTCTAACCCCAAAAGTTTATTTTAGTAAATATTATTAAATACTATTAATTATTAGTTTATAATATATTTATAGTACTTAATTTTGGAGGATAAGAAATGAAATATTTTATTGTTGAAGGTATATTAAAAAATTCAGATAAGATTAATGAAGATATAATGAAAGAACATATGGCCTATACTCAAAAGGCAATGGATGAAGGAATGATATTAGTCTCTGGCCTTAAATCAGACATGAGTGGAGTCATATTTGTTATTAAATCAGAATCTGTAGAAAAATTAGAATCCTATTTATCAAAGGAACCATTTAAACTTTATGGAATACAGGATTATAAATTTGTAGAGTTTAACGCTCACTATTTTAATCCATCACCAAGTGAATGGTTTAAATAACATTTTAAGCAAAACTAAAAATAAAAAGAGTGTTTTAAATTACATAAATATATAACTTAAAATACTCTTTTTTATTATTTAACCTTATATATAGCCACTATTTTAATTTCTCTTTAATTTTTTAGCCCTTTAAAATATCCCAAAACCTTATACAAGATTACAACTTATTAAATAAGTTAAAACTTAAGCAAATTATATTATATGAAATCATTAATAAATTTAAAAAGCCTAAGTTTTTAAAAGCTTAATTTATTTATACCCAAAATTAACTCATTAAACCTGTAGCACTTTTTCAATTAATCATTTTATTAAATATCCTCTTTAATAGAAAAATCATTAAGATTTAAATTGTAACTATTTATAGGTAAGTCAAAAAAACTTTCTTAATTACCTATAGTATTCTTTCCATAAATAATCTAATTGTTATTATCTAAACTTAGAAGTCATTCATTAACATAGGTAGTATTTCATCAACTTCAAATATTTCTTCTGTCTCAAATATTTCTTGTAAATTTTCTATATTTTCATCTGAATGTTCAATATCTTTAGAGTAAATACGGCTAACCTCTACCATATCTTCCTCTGTAAATTCATTATTATTCTCTATAAATCTTACTACAGCAAGTTCTTTAATCATTAATGTACTGATTATAGCTAACTTTATCTTAGCAGAGACATCATAGTCAAAAATAGCTTTCATGAAATATCTAAATATAAAATATACAAGTATGTTTTTAAACTTATATAAATTTTCTTTGTAATACTCATTAAATTCCTTGTGCTTTCTTAAATAAAACTCTTCATTTCCTTCAAAACACTTTAATGCTTTCTCTAGCCCTAAAGGATCATTTGAATTTATATGTTTTATACTCTTATAAACATTTAAATATTCACATAGATTTTTATGTTTTATGCTTTCTTTTCCTTTAAAATCTTCTAGTTCCTCTATAAGTGTATTTATGAAATTTTCATCCCTATACTCTTCCATAAGCTCTGGGATTTCATCCATATCACCTAAATCTATCTTGTTTTGAACCTCTTTAACAAATTCAAGAGCTAAGGCCGCCTTTGTTCCTAAATCTAAATCATTACGCTCTATAATATTAAAAACAATATTCCTACACTCTAAAAACTCTGAAAGAACCTCTTCATCAATGCCTTCATCAAAGTAGTCTTCATCCTCAGTAAAGCTCTCCACTTCACTATTATTACATTCACTATTTTTCAAATGAAAGCACTCTCTATTTTCACTTTCACTTAAGTTAAAAAACTTATTATTTTCACTATCCCTTAAGTTAGAAGATTTACATAAATCACAGTTTGAGGAATTTATATTTTCACAGGATAAACTTAAATCATCTTCCACCTCTTCTTTAATCTCATTTTCACAATTATCCTCTTCACTTAAATTAAAAGTAGTGTTTTCAGCCTTTCTTAAAATAATTCTTGCAGCCTCTGGACATGATAAAGATAGTCCTACTTCTTTTAAATCTAAAAATTCTTCAGTATATCTAGGAAATTGCTGACAAGTATAACAAAGATGATCCTCTCCAAGATTAATATAAATCTCACACATCTTTTTTTCATTTAAGAAGGAACAGTTCCCATTATTTAAAAGGAAAATATTTTCCCCATCACTTTTAACTATCTTACTTCTTAGGATTTCTCTAAATTCACCCTCCACATTTTCATAACGCTTATAGGTTTCATCATCAATAACGATTTCCCATCCAGCACAACAAGTATCTTCGCACTCTGATGCTATACATTTAAACTCATTAAAATAATTTGGTACTCTTACTTTCATCTTTTTCCTCACAGTTTATAATAATTCTAAGTCTCACCTTTTAATTATATCAAAAAATATAATTCCTTTGTTTAATACCTTATATTTTAAAACTTTTAGAGTTCAATCCTTCTACATCATCCTAACTGTTAAAGAAGGCTAATTATCTTTAATAACTTCTCTAGAAATTATTACTTTATTAAAACTTCTCTGAAATATAAAGTTTTTTTACTCCCATTTCCTTTCTTTAAAAACTATTGTTTTATTAAAATCTCCTTAAATTAAAGCTATTAAGCTTAAACCTTCTTAAAGTTATAAAAACTAAAATTTTATAGAAAACTCCAAAAAGAATTATATTTACATTATTCCATAGTAAAGAATTTCAAATACTGTTATAATTTATTTGAAAAACTTCTATATTTTTCAAGATAGGAGTTTTTAATAATTAGGTTTCTACACCTATTTATAAGAAAAATAACTTTTAAATTAATGGGTAAATATGAATTTATGGAGGAGATTATATTTATGTGTAACAAAAACAATACCTTTGAAAAGAATCTAGATATAAGCCATAAACCAGAACCACTAATATTATTTAACAAGGATAATAACATATGGAATTCAAAGTATTTTAGAATTCCTAATATACAATTATTAAATGATGGTACAATTTTAACTTTTTCAGATATTCGTTATAATGGTCCTGATGACCATGCTTATATAGACATAGCTTCTGCACGAAGCACTGATTTTGGAAAGACATGGAGCTATGACATAGCAATGAAAAATAATCGTATTGACTCTACCTACTCTCGTGTAATGGACTCCACAACAGTTATTACAAATACAGGTAGAATAATATTGATTGCAGGCTCATGGAACACAAATGGAAACTGGGCAATGACTACCTCAACAAGAAGAAGTGATTGGTCTGTCCAAATGATTTATTCTGATGATAATGGATTAACTTGGTCTAATAAAATAGATTTAACTAAGGACTCTTCAAAAGTAAAAAATCAACCAAGCAATACAATTGGATGGCTAGGAGGAGTTGGCTCAGGTATTGTAATGGATGATGGAACAATAGTTATGCCAGCACAAATTTCCTTAAGAGAAAATAATGAAAATAACTATTATTCATTAATTATCTATTCAAAGGATAATGGTGAAACATGGACAATGGGAAACAAGGTTCCTAATTCAAATACTTCTGAAAATATGGTCATAGAATTAGATGGAGCTTTAATTATGAGTACAAGATATGATTACTCTGGTTATAGGGCAGCATACATCTCTCACGATTTAGGAAGCACCTGGGAAATATATGAACCTTTAAACGGTAAAGTTTTAACTGGTAAAGGCTCTGGATGCCAAGGCTCATTTATTAAGGCTACTACTTCAAATGGTCATAGAATAGGCTTAATTTCAGCACCTAAAAACACTAAAGGTGAATATATAAGAGACAATATTGCTGTTTATATGATTGACTTTGATGATTTATCTAAAGGAGTTCAGGAAATATGTATTCCTTATCCTGAAGATGGTAACAAATTAGGTGGTGGCTATTCTTGTCTATCCTTTAAAAATGGCCATTTAGGCATTGTTTATGAAGCCAATGGAAATATAGAATACCAAGACTTAACACCTTATTACTCACTAATTAATAAACAATAATAAAATTCTACATTATACTAAAACAAATCAAAGTAATTAATAGAATGCCATAAAATTTGAGACTAGAAGAAAATTTATATAAAAATAAAATTTCTCTAGTCTCATCTCATACTAAAATATTTCTGATTTCTCTAGAACTAATTAAAATAAAAATCTCATATTTGAGTAGGCTATGATTAGGTTTCATATTTAAAATTTTATTATATAACTTAACATTTTAGTCCTTAAAATATTCAGTTACATCAAAATAAATTTTATCAACTACTAACATATTACTTTCAAATTTATAATCTATTTTTATATTAACAAGATAATTCCAAAAGAAAATATCTCCACCTACAATTGCCTTAAGCTTTTCATTGTAAACTTCATATATTAAAAAATCTCTAAAAAATAACGTATCACCAAAGTTCTTTTTATTGTTTTGATCATTATATAATTCATTTAATTTTTTACTGCTAATGACAGACTCTTTTCCATTTATATTAATATAGACCTTAACACTATTTTCATCTTTATATACTTTTGTTTTAACATTTTTAGATATAATATCAAACGGATTCTGTACCTTAATTTCTTCCAAAGTCTCTTCCTTGAATATATGTACTTCTTGAGTATTTTTTCCTGTGCCATGTCCTGTGGTTATTATTATAACTAATTCTTTTTTTCCATCATTATTAATATCAGTTAGTATCAACTCAGGTCTAAAAGATAATCCTGAATCAACAATCCAATTAAATCTTTTCTTTTTACCTTTAACATTAAGAAGTATATCTTCATATACACTCTTTCCCTCATCAGAATCTAAAGCATATAAATATATCTCTTCATTAGGTATTTCTGAAAGTAATACTTGATTTTTTGAATTAGCTATATCTAAGGCATAACTAACTTTACTATGCATAATATTATTTATTAAAAGTAAAATAATAATGCTAATTATTACCATTTTATACCTTCTCATAATAATCACCTCAAAATATTTTTTGTAATACTTAACTAAATTATTCTAAATTTTCTTTAATACAAACACTCTAAAAAAACTTAAACAATTTAATAAAATTAAGCTTTTAATATCTTCCTAAAATTTAAATGTATTTTATTAATTTATAAAAGTCCACCGAGGAAAATATTGTAATTTATGTTATAATATTATTATTAAGCAAATGTAAATTGTGAATTATTAAAAGAGGATGGAATAAATTATAGAATCTCTATATTTTATGCTAAAAAGAACTTTTTTACAAAATATAGATGAAGTTTTAAGAATAAGCGTACCTATATATTTATGTATACTAAAACTTACTTTAAATGATTGGAGAGATTACTTATGCCACAGTTAGGTTGTTTAGCACGATTTTTCAATAGATATAAGGATGAATTTAAATTTGCAAAAGAAAATAATTTTGACTTTATGCAATTATGGTATGACAATAGGGGATTATGCTTACATGAAGATGATAAAGATTTTATTAACACTATAAATAAATATAACTTTCCTACTATTATTCATGCCGTTTTAAACATAAATGAATTTGAAGAGCACATACCCAAACTATTAGATATCCTAAATAAATTAAATCACAAAGAACTAATAATCCATCCAATATGTGAAAATGAAGATATAGACGAAGAAACCTTAAACAAATTAAACCTAAATATTAAATACGCTTTAAATATACTTAAACCACATGGAATTAATCTTTTTCTAGAAAACAATAGTAAACTTGATCCAATTTTTACAACTACTGATGAAATTCAAAAGATATTTAGCCAAAATGCTGATTTAGAATTCTTATTAGATATTGCTCATATAGATAATATTAATCACTTACAAGATCTAATTAATATTAAATATCCTAAAATTCTTCATATTGCAGATAGACATTTTGATGTTATTCATGAGCATTTACCTATAGGACATGGAGAAATAGACTTCCAGCATATATTTAGTAAGCTGTTGCCTCAATATAATGGAAAAATAATATTAGAAATAGTAAATAAAGATTCAGATATAATAAACTCTAAGAATTTAATCCAAAACTTTCTTAATACACCAAATAAATAATAAACCATATTTATCTTATTTAAAACAAGAACATAGTGTACATAATATACACTAAGTTCTTGTTTTAAGTTAAACTTAATTTAATATAACATTAATTCACATTGAAAATATCAACATAAATTCTAGTAAAATCCAATCAAAAATGGAGCAAAAGTTTTTTGCTCCATTTTAATTTATATTACTATATAATTTCAATTTTTTCTTTCAAAATGATTTCCTGTATTTGCATATATTATTGTAAATATTATTGAAACTATTAATATAACAGTTCCGATATTAAATAGTATCTTCATCATAAAAATATCACTTAAGGTAAATAATGTTATACAAAAAGCAATTATAAACATAAGTTTACCCATAAATTTACATAAAGACATAACATCATATTTTGCCTTTTTTTCCTTGGTCATAGTATTAAATCCTGCTATTAAAAATGACCATTTACCTAAGGAGAACATTATTCCTAATAAAATAAATAAAGCAATCATCAATATCTTCATACTCATAAAATCACCTCATAAATTAGATTTCTATCTTCATTCCATCATAAGCAAACTCTATTCCATCTAATCCTTTCTCAAGCTCAACATAGTCATCATAGGATTTTCCCCAATCCTCTTCTAAGTGAGTTATTATCACCCTCTTAATATTATATTTATTTTTCAATTCTTCAATGTCACCTATAGTAAATAATTCATCTCTTAAAGGGTTATCTTCTTTCAAAATAAAACCATCCTTTAATACTTCCCCTACAATGGTATTTCCTATAATTAAACAATCTGCATTCAGAAAGAGTTTGCTTTCTGGAAATGGCTTAACATCGCAAGGTGCATATATTAATTTCTTTCCTTCCTTTTCAAAAACAAATACTGTTGCATGATTTACTTTAATAAAACTCACTTTTATATTTTTAATAAATATATAGTCCTCTACACTTTTTCTCTTAATAAGATTTCTCACATTTTCGTAATAATCTAAATAAGAGCCAAACTTAAATCCTATTGAATTTATATCTTTCATAACATCTTCTAATGCAAATACTTCTATTGGGTTTTCACAATTCTTACCACAAGATAATTCTAACCAATTTAGCCTAAGATGTTCAAAAACTCTCATTCCTAAAGTATGATCTGGATCAACATGACTAAATAAAACTCTATCAATCTCTTTGATATCACAATAATTTATTCCATAAGTAATATCTTCAGGAGTATCAACTAAAAGATTTATATCATCTAAAAACAAGCTACAACCACATCTTGAATAAGATCTTCCCTTACTCCTTGCCTCTTTACATACCTCACAATTACATAATGGCTTAGGTAATGAAACACAGCCTCCGCTTCCAACTATTCTAAATTTCATATTTCTCACTCCATATACTCAAAATAATTAATAAATTTATAACATTAACTTTTTCCATTTTCTTATCTTTGTTCTGAATGTACCAAAAGGAGCTACTGTATTGACATGAATAAACTTATATACTTCCCAGACTGCTGTTTTTGTGGCTTCATCTGCCCATATTCTTTGATGTGGTTTAAATAATTCATCATTTGACATAGAATCTATCATTTTATATATATTTTCTATATTTTCAGCTAAAAGAAGCTTTAATTGTGATAATGAAAGAAATGCATATTCTTCATTAAACCAATTGTATAAATCCCCTAATTGATTCCACTTAAATTTATCCGATGGAGTTTTTACTTTTAAACCAGCTTTTTCATCCTTTTCCCAATTCAAAATTAAAGTTGTCCATCCAATTTGATATGCAAGATTTTCAGCAGGTGTTCTATCAACCTCTTCACACCTTGAATCTTTTAAATCATTTGGTATATTATCAAATTCAGCAATGTATTTTTTATAATACTTATCAATTTCTTTTTTTAATTCTTCTTTACTCTCATATGTTCTCAATGCCAACTCCCCCTTACAAATTTTATTTAATTGATTGGTTGTTTAATACACAAATAACTTTAGTCTTAATAAGATTACTCTAATTTTAATTGATATTATATCCCCCTAAAATTTCATTTAGAAACGATTACTTATATTTGCATAGATTATTACAAACATTATTGAAACTATTAAGTTATTTTCTATAAATCAAAATTTATCTAAAAGGCTCACTTAATATATTATAAATTTCAGTATCAAAATCACCCTTTACTCTTTTTAAAAATTCATCAGTATTTTTAGGAGTTGTTTCATAGGCTAACCTTAATAACTTATTTATTGTATCTAACCCATACCTTTTGTAAATTTTATCAAATAACAAAACTCCTCCAAAGTGTGCTGTTCTAGGTCTTGACCCATCCTCGGGTTTCATTATAGGATATTCTTCAAAGGCTTTTATTGCATATTGAATTTGTTTGTTATATAAATCATTCTTACCAATACTTAATATATATGATAAACTACTCCATTCAGCTCCAGTTTCATTAAGCCAATCATCATATGTTGTAACAGAATATCCCATATGCCATGCATGAGCCAATTCATGTCCTAAAAATGAATATATAAACTTATCATTATCCTCTAAGCAGGGTAATACAATAAATCCCTCTCTAAAATATCCACCACTATTTTCTATACCAGTAGAAATTAATTGTAGCTTATTATTTTCCTTTTCTCCTAATATTCTGCTATAATATTCATTTATCTTATGTAACTCTCCAACTATTTTATTTATATATCCTAATTCGCTTTCCTTTCCAGAATATATTTTTATGAAATCACATTCTGAGGAAAATACTTTATCCTTATTAAAGGCTCTTATATTGCAATCAAAGGGTATTTTATTATTAAATATCCAGAAATCCTTTTCTTTTACTGCATCTAATACTATAAAATTCTCTAAACCTTTTATAATTACTTTAATATCATCAAATAAAAAATCATCTAAAATTGGATACCAAGCACAATAAAATGATAATAAAACTTTTTCATCACTGCATTCAGTACAAAATCCATAGGGTTTTCCCCTGTATCTTAAAGTAAAATTATCAGTTTCTTCCTTTAAAATATATTTATTGCACTTGCCAATAAAATTAGGTTCCATAAGTTCTGTGTCATATTCAGCAGAAGAATATAACATATTAAAAGAGTCTTTTAATGCAAAACTAAGCTTCATTTCTTTTTCTAATGTCACTTTTGCTTCTACTTCAATTGTGTCCCCATCTACAATTAATAACAATTCACATCTATTCATTGTATTTCCCCCTATCTTACACCATAAATTTTCTTACTTTATCCTATAAAACATAACTTATTCTAACATTAATAAAAGTATAAATAAAACTCTTCTCATAATTTTCTTTAAAATAAACTACGGTATAAAACAAGTTATGCCTTACAAACTTTTATTCACCATTAATTAATCAAAATTAAATAATTCTTTAACCTTAATGAAAATATTTGAAATTAAGTAATTAAAAACTATTATATACAACCTACAAAATACTGTAAATAATTAATTTAAATGTTAATTATCTTTTTCACTAATATAAGCAATCATCCCAATTTATGATAAGATAATATTATAGAAATATATATTAGGAGGGTAATATGTATAATTTTCTAATAGCTGGACATACAAAGTATGGTTTAAAGAAAGATACGCTTTGTAAATCTGTATTGAAATGTGACGATGAAGCAATTAAAGAAAATGTTATTATAGCTCCTTGGTGGGAGCCAACTATATTTAAAGACATTGAATCTGAATTAATTGTGGATACTTCTATTAAGATATGGAATTGTAAGTTATTTGATAAAAATATTACATATATAAAAACTGGAATTGGGGCAAGTGTCTGTACTGATGTAATATTAGCCTTAGGAAACTCTAATTGTAAGAAGATTATATTTATTGGTTCTGTTGGTGCTTTAGATGAGAAAATAAATATTGGTGATATTATTATACCTACTTTATCAGTATGTGGTGATGGGGTATGCAGATACCTAGAAAAAGACTTAACAAAAGATTGTTTTGGTGAAAAATACTATCCAGATACTAAGCTTAATAAAATTCTAATTAAGAATACAGAAAAAATATGCAAAGATAATAATATTAGCTATCATATAATACCCAATTTTAGTGTAGATACTATATTTGCTCAATTTGCACATTTAGATTATATAATGAAATTAGGTTGTAAAAGTATTGAAATGGAGACTGCTGCTGCTTTTAAAGCTTGTTCAATTTGCAATATACCAATAGCAGCTATTTTTAATGTCTCTGATAATTCAATAAAAAATAAATCAATATATAATGGGAAAACTGAAAGTGAACTAAAATATAGAAAAAAAGTCAGAAATGAAATTATTCCCAAAATCATATACAGCCTACTTTAAGATTAATTATTCCCTAGTTAAAATCAAAACTCACTTAAAATGAATTCTTATAAACTAAATAAAGATTTAAGCAAAAAAAAAGATTTAAAGCTTACTCTGCTCTAAATCTTTTTCATTCTAACATATACATAATAATTCTCTTTTCTAATCCTATTTATATTGTCCATCTGTCTTTATTATTTTAAGTCCTCTTTTTCGTCATATCCTAAAAATGTTACCTTAACTAATACTCTCACTAAATCCATGGCCTTTTTCATAATGTTATCTCTCCTTTTAATTCTTTATTTTTAAGTTTCTATTTTTTTCTTAAGTTTCAACTATTTTACTAGCTTGTACACTTTTTCTATTATCTTAAATCTTCCTTTTCGTTATATCCTAAAAATGTTACCTTAACTAATATTCTTACTAAATCCATTGCTTTTTTCATAATCTATTCTCTCCTTTTGTATATCTTAATTTATTTTCTTGTTTGTTTCTCTCAACCCTTGACTTAATTATATATTCTTAAGTAAAAATCTCATATTTAATTAGATTACACTTGTATTACATATTTGAAAGGTATGCTGTAAGCAATGTCATACTTTTAATCACTATAAAACTGGCAATATTTGCCCAATTATTCATAAAATATTGCCAGTTTTACACATGTAATTGAAAATTTTAAAAATAAATGCAAGAATATATTTAATAATCTTAAAGAAAAGGAGCTTTGATATGAAAGATGAAAAGATTAATATAAAATACCAAAATAAAGTTAATTTAATTTTTATCATATTAGTAACAATATCATTTTTATTATACCGATTCGGTTTTGATAAAAATGGTAATCTATTATCCTTAAACTACATATTAATATATTTTGTAGTTTTAGTATTAGTTATATCTAGCTTAAAAAATTTCATAAGAGAAAAATCTAAAAATAAAAACAATTAAGAAGCTTATATTTCTATAATATTATAAAAATCTACTAAAAGATTTATTTATAAAATACAAAAAAACTCAGTAATAACTGAGTTTTTATAATATTAAAGTAATTATCTAATCTAAAACTTTCTTTAACTCAATAGTTTCTTCTTTGTCATTCCATTTCATTACTATTATTTCTTTAATATCTTTTGATTTGATGTGGCTAACTTAACATCATATTGAATATTATTATTCACCTTTAATTTTTCATCATACTTTCCAAACTTAAAGTACATGTCTCCTTTTAAACCATATATATCAGGGAATTTTTTCTTAAATTCTTCTTCACTTAGTCCAGAATAAACTATAACCTTAAGTTTTCTCTTCCTTGCCGAATTAATCATTTCCCTTAACTCCTTAGGTTGAAGTGACCATTCAAGTCCTGCAAGTATAATTCCTTCATTAAAAGGATCATTTGTCACTTTATCTAATATATCTTCTGAATCCATCTCTATGTTTGGTAAATCCTTTAAATGTTGATTAAAGCATCCTTTGCAGTTTAAGTTACAATCTACTGCACTTATTAATGCTCCCATAAAAGGCGCATCCTCTACTCTCTCATGAACAATGCCCTTTGTTTTTATAATCATAGGCTTAACTGATTTCTATCCTTAAATTCTGATTTTTTACCATCATTAAAGAATTCAACTTTTCTTAAGTAGCCTGTTATTCTTTGATATAAATCTAGCTTTTTGCCACATATAGGACACTCTTCTACCCTTTCCTTTACATATCCATGCTCTTCACAATATCTATTTAAAGGAGAAATACTTACATAAGGTGTTCTATATTTCTTACAAACTGTCTTTACTATGTGTTTTGCCTTTTCTCCACTTATAGCTCCATCGCAATAAATATGCACCACAGTTCCTCCTGTGAATAACACTTGAAGCTTCTCTTGGTGATCAAATAATTGCTTTAAGTTTTTAACTTCATTAGGTGGCATATGACATGAGTTTGTATAGTATGGATATTCTCTTCCCCCTCTAACTATAATATCCTCAAAGTCCTCTACATCCTTTTTAGCTAATCTATAACAAGTTGATTCAGCTGGAGTAGCCTCAAAATTATAAAGATTTCCTGTTTCTTCTTGAAAATTTATTAATTCTTCTCTTATGAAATTACAAACCTTTATTGAAAACTCCATTCCTTCTTCAGTTAATATATTATTTCCATTAAAGTTTTCACACATCTCATTTAATCCAACTATTCCTATAGTACTAAAATGATTTTTCAAAGTTCCTACATAAGTTGAAAATGCCGGCAACATATCTTTATTTATAATATTGTCATTTAACCATTTTCTCTTCTTTTCTAAGCTATCTTTTGCTATAATCAATATTTCTTTTAAAGCATTAAAAAACTCTTTTTCATTATTTTTATACTTATATGCCAATCTTGGTAAATTTATTGTAACAACACCTATACTTCCTGTACTATCTCCACTTCCAAAAAGACCACCATTTCTCTTTCTAAGCTCTCTTAAATCAAGATTTAATCTACAACACATTGATCTTACATCACTTTGATCCATATCTGAATTAACAAAGTTTGCAAAGTAAGGATACCCAAACTTTCCTGTCATCTCAAATAACATATCATTATTAGGGTTATCAAAATCAAAATTACTGTTTATATTATAAGTTGGTATTGGATAAGAAAATGGTCTTCCATTATAATCTCCCTCATTCATAAGTTCATAAAACGCCTTATTTAACATATCCATTTCTTTTTGACATTCCTTATATGTGAACTCTTGAATTTTATCTCCAATTAAAGCAGGGTCATTTTCTAAGTCTTTTGGTGGAAAAAGATCAAAGGTAATATTAGTGAAAGCTGGTTCAGCTCCTGCCCTACTATTACTATTTATACTAAATATAAAGTTTTGTAGATTTTGTTTAACCTCTTCATATGTTAAATTATCCTTCTTTATATAAGGTGCTAATAATGTATCAAATGAATTAAAAGCAACGGCTCCCATAATCTCATTTTGATATATTGTAACCAAATTAGCTATTTGATTTAATATAGCATCAAAATGTTTTGCAGGACTACTAGTTGGAATATTAGGAATTCCCTGTACTCCCATTAAAATTATGTTTCTTAAGGAATATCCACAACAATAAAGTGTTAATCCTCCTAGATCATGAATATGCATATCTCCATTTTTATAAGCATCTATTATTCTTTTATCCTTATAAACTTCATTAAGCCAGTAATCTTTAGAAACCTCAGCTATTATATGTTTATTGAGACTCCCAAAACTATATGGTGAATTGGAATTTTCATTGACTCTCCAATCTATTTTTTTAATATAATCATCTACTATTTTCTTACTAGATAACATATTTTTCACATCCTTTTTTACATCCCTTTTATTTATACTGACATTATACATCAGTTCAAAGTATTATAATAAATACTCATATACCTATATGTTTATAATCAATTAATTATTTGTTTTTTATGGAAATACTCTTAATGTCTCTTATAATCTAAGTTCTTTAAACCTTTTAACTTTTTTCAAAAAACTCAAAGAAAATTTTAGTTAAACTATTAAAAACATAATGAAACATTGTATTTTCCTACTTTCTAAAAAACATAAATTTTTTAATAATTTCTTTTTTTATTAAAGTTTTATAATCTATTTTTTAACTTTCTATTGTAAAATTCTAAATCTTCACTTAAATGGAAATTACTTTTAAAACTACCTAATAAATTTTCATCTTTGCTTATTAGAACTGTTTTATCGCTATCCCATGAAATTATCTCTATCTCTGAAAGAGGATGTTGAATACAAACTGGATTCTCCCAAATATCTTTATTATCTTCTGCGTAAGGCAAAGTATATTTCATAATTTCTTCTAAAGTAAATTTCTTATTGAACCCACTTAAAACACCCCAAATCAATTGAAAATCCTCTTTTTTAATTATAGTGTCTAGTTCTTCTCCAGATATAAAGCAATATTCTCTTGATAATAGTTCCTCTATATCTTCATTCTCTGGATAAGCACAACAATCTGTAATAAGCCAGTTATACTCAAGATGAATGTTATTAAAAGCTTTAAAAACCTTTCTTAAATTTGTGTAATATTCTTGCCCTTTATCTAAAACTATTCCCCTCAAAATTATCTTCTCCTTATTTTAAAGTACTTAACTCTCATTATTCTTTTATTTACGGTATAGAATCCAAAAAAATATATCTCCTAAATGTGTATTTAATTAATATTGTTATTTTATTTATAAATAAAATAAAGTAAGGTTATATATTAAATAAACCTTACTTTACAAATAAAAACTAAATCCTATAGTCCTTCTATTTCTCTAGCTTTCTCTTCTATCTTTTTAAGTTCCTTATACGTATGTCTAACTTTATCTCCTACTACTTCAACTTTTTCTAAATGTTCCATAGTAGATTCTCTGTAAATATCTCCTAAATCACTTTCATGCCAATTAGTATTTTCAACTTCGTAACTCTTAATCATTTCATCATTTTCTTCATCCATATCATCAATGTAAGCTTTAACCACATCAGATATATGAGTTAACTTAAACATAGCTTCTCCACTATATCCTGGCATTATATTTTTAAGAACAATAGTAGCTCCATCATCTCTTATTTCCACTTCTTGATCAGATAATTCTCCATTTAAAAGAACTGATTGAACCCTTTCAAACTCATCTATAAGTTTTTTTGCTTTTTTAGCTAATCTCATTTCTTTTGATTCCATAATTAGTTCCCCACTTTCTAGTTAAAATCTACATTATAGAAGTATTATTTTTACTTATAAACTTTCTTTTTATGTAATCTAAAACTTTAAGAATACCTTTAAATAAACCATATATTTTGTAATCATTTTCTTAGCTACATTTTATCACATATAAATTATATTATAAAATTAACTAAAGTTAAAATATTTGTATATTTTCTAAATATTGAAATACCAAATCAAGTTAATAAAGAAATAATTGTAATAGTTTCATCATTAAAAAGAATTTTTAGAATAAAGATTTCAAAGAAACATAATAAATCCTGAACATGATTTAAAAATTAGAATATAACTAAATAAAAGTGAAATATATCAAAGATTAAAATTAACTTTGATACATTCCACTTATTTTCTCTCTTAACTAACAGAGTCTATTTATAAAAACTATTTTTAAATCTTCATATTATCTAATAAAATTAGTTCTTTCTCTTTCTTCTAATTCTGGTTTAAGAATATTATTATTCTTACCTAATTCTATACACTTAATAAGCCATGCCATATTTCTTCCTAGCACTCTCATTGTTTGCATACCTTCTAGGTCCTTTTTAACCTCCTCTGGAGTATTTCCATGAACCATATTCCAGTATTGTGAACTTACAACTGGCATATTGCATATTGTAAGATACTTACTTAATTGATCTAAAGTAGAGGTTGTCCCAGCACGTCTTGCGCTACATATAACTGCCCCTGGCTTAAATGCCATATGCTTACCCCCAGAATAAAATGCTCTATCTAAAAATGAAGTTATTGAACCTGAAGCTGCTGCATAATAAACTGGTGAACCAAATACAAATCCATCTGCATCCTTAGCTTTTTCTACAAATTCATTTACACCATCCTTCATAAAACATTCCCCTGTTTTTTTACAAGAACCACATCCTATGCATCCACCTATAGGCTTATTCCCTACTTGAAATATTTCAGTATCTATTCCATTTTCCTCTAGAGTTTTACTTACTTCCTTTAATGCTGTATAAGTACATCCCTCTTTATTGGGACTTCCATTAACTAATAATACTTTCATTTTTTGTACCTCCTAATTATAACCACCTTATTATATTATAAATCCTTCTCATTAATTCTTACTATTTCTATCCTTTAAAAATTAACTATCCTTAAATTTAAAATCCTTTAAAGTCTCAATATCTACTGGCTTTGAATAGAAATATCCCTGAATATATATTTTTTCATATGGAAATGCCTTAACAATGTCAACCTGATACTGTTCCTCTATACCTTCAAATACTATAGTTCTATTAGCTATGATACATATTTCTGATATAAATTCCACTGTTTTTTCATTTATAATAGACTTATCTAAATTATCAGCAAAGTACTTGTCTAGCTTCACTATATCAGAATCAATTTTATTTAATAAATCTAAATTAGAATATTCCACTCCAAAATCATCTATAGCTATTAAAAATCCATATTCCTTTATTATTCTTATTGCACTTTGTATTCTTCCTATATCCTCCATACCAAACTTTTCTACTATCTCTAAACAAATATTACAATCATCAATCTTATAATCTTTTGCAATTTTCATTAAGGATCTTAAAAACTTAGGATTTTCTATTTCTTTAAATGAAACATTTAAGGATATATAAAAATCTCTTCCTTTAACCATATCATAATCTTTTATTATTCTGTAATCTAAAATAACCTTCTTTAAAAGCCATAAAGAAACTTCTAAAGACATATTATTGTCTTCAATTTCCCTTATAAAGCTATAGGGAGTTAAAATTTTTCCATCCTTATTTAATCTCAAAAGAGATTCAAATCCCTTTACTCCATTTGTCTTTGGATCTACTATAGGTTGATAATATAATATATATTTATCATTTTTCATATAGTCTCTAATTTTTCTTTTAGTTCTTATAGCGAATATTTTATTTTTTCTTTTTTTATAAATAAATAATGATATTATAATTAAAAATATTACAACTAATAACTTTTCATTTTTTAATTTATCTAAATGCTCATCAAAATACTTAGAATATAAATTAGTATCTTTTTGTTCCCCATCTTCTTCAAGCTCTCCAAGGACAGAATCTATTCCTTCAATTAATTTTTCATTACCTTTTCTACTAGTTATATAAACTGGTCCAGAAGAAAACTCAAAAATTTTTTTAATATTTTTATTTTCATAATTTATATTGCTTCTTGTATTTTCTACTACAAAATCTACTTTGTTATCATGTAAATATTCTTCATCTTCAGGATAATTAGAAACATCTATAGGTTTCACATTTATGCCTTTATCCTTTAAAAGCCTTAAAATCCACTCATTATTTTCTTCTCCTTTTAAAAATCCCATTTTTAATCCATTTAAAGCTTTTAAATCACCATTTTTTATATTCTTATTAGTATATATAGCAAAGTTATCATTATTTAGATAGTGGTCAGTAAATTCATATTCCTTTTCTCTATCAGGAGTCTTACTTATTCCAAAGACTAAATCTATCTGTCCAGATTTAAGCTTTTCTAAAGCATCTGTTACATTACAATCTACATACTTATAATTTAAATCTAACTTATTACATATTAATTCTAGTATTTCATTATAATAGCCATCTGGCATAGAATTTTTATTAAGATAATAATAAGGATAATATTCATAAAATCCTACTTTAACTGTTTTTCTGTTACAATTAACTTTCTTACCATCAAATTTAATTGTAATACCTAAAACCGTTATAATTATTAAAAATACTATACTTACCCAAAACACCCTTTTTTTCATAAAGTAACACTTCCCTAACCTCTCATATAACCTTATCTCTAAATAAATTTTTACTCTATTTAAATATTAACATAATTTTCTAATAAACTTGATTTAAGCAATTGATATTTTTATCTCTTCTTTTTTGAAATTAAAGCAATTAACTAATTTTTCTTTATCTAAATTAATAAATAAATATAAAACTATATTAAAATTTAAACAATATAAATATTTATAAAAAAGCACTAAATCTATTAAATAAATTTAGTGCTTTTTCTTATAAAACTTTCAACAAAACTCAAAAATATATTTATTATAAGACTCTTAATATAAACTAAAAAATTATTATTTTGTAAACATTATTAATCTGAGCTGGATAAGTTTCTTCTATTTTTCCATCATAAATAATTTCTATTCTATCTCCCTCATTTATACAATCTAGAGTATTTTCTTTTCCATCTCTATCAATTATTTCAGCGTCTTCAGTATCAACTGCAATAAGTCCATCTTCATAATTAACTAAAAGACCATATTGAGATTTTTCAACTACATCAGTAACTATGCTTTCCTCTTCTCTATCAAAAAACAAAAAGACTGAAATAATACAAATTAAAAACACTAAAACTCCAATTAAAACCTTCTTCATATTTCGCTCCTTTGCTATTAGTAATTTATATTAATACTCTAAAATCTACATCTTTTTTATTATAAATAAAAAAAACCTTTTTTTCTAGAAATTTAAAAAGCTTTTATACTAATCCTTCTAAAGTTTTGTTACTCTAAAGTCTATATTGCTATTCTATTATGCTTCTAATTTTTTAGAGTATTATAAAGTTTTATTGCTCTAAAAAACAAAATACAATGGCCTAAATTTAGTACCATTGTATTTTCTACTTAAATCAATTTCTATTTAGTTTATATAAAAATATACTTTAAACTAATTATTTAACCTATCTTTAAATTCAGAATACTTCATAACATCTCTTTTCAACAATATATTGAAAGTATCATAATCCTCTTTAGGCATATTATGATTAAAAGTCATAATCTTTAAACTATGTCTCTTACAGCCTTTTCTGTAGGATGGATGTGTATAATCAAAATCTTGCAATTTAAAACCTAATTTCAAATAAAAATTCAATCTTTTTATTGATATCTCATCTATCGGAGGATCTATCTCTAAAATTACATTTTTATTATGGTCACAAAACTCTTTTAACACTCTAGATCCGTAGTTTTTTCCTCTTAACTTAGAATCTATGGCAAAGTGTTCTATATACTTATACCTACCCATATCCCAATAGAGTAATATTCCTACTATTTCCTCTTTATCATATATAACCTCAAAATGATAGTTTATATCATCTAATGCCTTTATTTGATCATCCATTGTTCTTCTTTCAAATATTGGGAAGCTTCCATTGTATATTTCCATTGCCTTATTAAAGCAATTATCATTTGAATTTATTCTTTTAAGATTCATTTCAAACTCCTCCTAACTTCAAATAAATCACTAAATCTTACATGTATTTTTCATATAAGTTTAATTACACCTATATAAAAGAGAAAGTCTTGCTTTTTTAAAGCTTATCTCTTTCATCCAATGTTAATTATACCCTCTCCCCTAATACTTAAACAATGTCATACTATGTTCTCATTTAAGGATTTATGTGTGATTAAAATTTCTAACCTAAAATCAATATTCTATTAATAGTAACTACTAAAAAGCTGTTAGCACCTAAAAACAAATATTGTTTAAAAGTATCTAGTTTAGATTTTATTTAATATTTGCTCGTAAATAGACCTAAAAGCAAATATTGTTTAAAATCATCTATTGTAATGCCAAAAGAAAAGATGGTTTGTGCACCTAAAAAATAAAGCTTGTTTAAAAGTAATATTAAATTAATATGTAACCTTAAGCTAAAAGTTCCTCAATATCTTTTTCTATTGACTTTGGAGTAGTTTGTGGCGAAAATCTCTTTATTACATTTCCCTCTCTATCCACTAAAAACTTAGTAAAATTCCACTTAATTTTACTTCCAAACATTCCACTTTTCTGTTCTTTTAAGTATGAATATAATAGAGATTCATTTTCTCCATTAACATCAATTTTTTCAAACATAGGGAATGTTACACCAAAATTTAATTTACAAAAGTTCATTATTTCTGAATTGCTTCCTGGATCTTGTTCCTTAAATTGATTACAAGGGAATCCTAAAACCTCGAAGCCTTCATCCTTATATTTTTCATATAACTCCTCTAATCCATCAAACTGTTTTGTAAAACCACATTTACTAGCAGTATTAACTATTAAAAGAACCTTTCCTCTATATCTTTCTAAACTTACATTTTCTCCATTAATATCTTTTACGCTAATATCATAAATTTCCATACTACTCACCCCATATATTCTAAATTATATTTTTTAAAATTTAATTTTATACAATTATTTTAATTCTATATGATTAATATGTCAATATACATTTGCATTAATCTAAAAATAATATTTTTCCATTTTTTAGTAATAATTTTGAAATTCTCTGCATATAAATATCATAGTAGGGGAGTTTTTTGATAATGTACTAATTTGTCTGCTTCTTCATAAATTATGCAAAAAAAACTTCTCACAGCACAATATTCGCCAAACTCTACATCAAATAAAATCTTAATATTTACCTAACCTAATACCAAAATAGAGCTTACTTTTATTAAAAAGTAAGCTCTATGTTTTATACTTCAATCTTATTTTATAATAATTATTACGCTTGGCTTGCCCAATCTGCTGGATAAGTTACATAAATGAATCTAGCATAATCTGGAACTGAGAATTGAATCTTTGATCCTTTAGGTATTAAAATGATTTCACCAGCATCTGCTGAAATCTTTCTTCCATCTATTATTATATCTAAATGACCTTCTATAACATAATCAATTTCATCATAGTTTAAAGTCCAATCAAAAGTAGTCTCTTTCATTTCCATTATTCCAGCGCCTAGTCTTGGACTTTCTTCTAATGTAAATAAATCCTTAGTATAAACTACATCTCTTGGGTTTCCAGTATCTAATCTATTGGATTCATCAACCTTAACTGTTGGAAGCTTAATTGACATTATTCCACTTTTGTCTTTATTTCTTATAAAGTCAACTGAATCATTATTACCTGCTCCAGCAAGCTTTTCTTCAATTATTTGTCTTACTAGTTTTTCTAATAATTCCTTACTTATGTTTTCCATAATTATTTAGCCTCCTCTATTTTTCCTAAAGTTTTCTTTGCTATGAACATTGCAAGAATAACCGCTGTGATACCTCCAACTAATTTAGCAACTATCATAGGGAATATCATTTCTGGATTAAAACCAGCTGTAAATCCTAAGTGGTCTCCTAATACGAAAGAAGCTGATACTGCAAAGGCAACGTTTATTATTTTTCCTCTGTCATCCATGTCTTTTAACATTCCAAACATTGGGATATTGTTTGCTAAACTAGCAATCATACCAGCTGCAGCTATTTCATTGATTCCTAATATTTTTCCAAGTCCCATTAAAGGTTTCTTAAATACTTTAGTGATTATATAAACTAGTGGGAATGCTCCAGCTAAAACTATAGCAATATCTCCAACTATTTCTATACCTTCACTTATAGGATTCATTCCTGGTATTATTACTATTCCTGTTAAAGCTTCTATAATAGCAGCTGCTAAAGCTAAAGTTATAATTATAACAACTATCTTACCAAAATATTAAATCCTTTTATCATAGCTTCTTCTGCAAAGGCTAAGCCTATAGCTATTAAAATTGCAAATATTATTATTGGAACTAAGTTTTTAAGAACCATCATTGCTGGGAATCCTGCTACTAATCCTCCAACAAAAGCTCCTACTGGTATAGTTATTATTCCTGCTAAAATTCCTGTTGCTAAGAATTTATGGTCTTTCTTTTCTATAATTCCTAAAGATACTGGAATTGTAAATACTATAGTAGCTCCCATCATAGCTCCTATGATTAAACCACTAAACATTCCTGCTTGTGGATCTTGTGCTAAGCTAGCTGCAAGTGGTGCTCCCCCCATATCATTTGCAAGTATTGAACCTGCAAACATTGCTGGGTCCGCTCCTAAAGCATTAAATACAGGTGTTACTATTGGTCCTAAAACAGAAGCAAGTACTGGTGCTAAGCATATAACTCCAACCATAGCTAAAGCTAGAGAACCCATTGCCATTATACCTTCTTCAAATTGTTCACCTATTCCAAATTTGTTTCCTAGGCATTTGTCTATAGCTCCTAAAGCCATACATGCAACCATAATATAAACGATAATTTCATTGATAGACATTTCTCTTCCCCCTTATTCTCAAAATATGGACTTAATTATTTTTCATAAATTTATTTAATTAAATTTTTTGCTATCTCACTATGTACAAAAGGAATTATAGAAACATTTATAATGTCCTTTTCTTGTAAAATAGCTTGTCCTTCTCTCATTCCATTTTCTACACTACTTAAATCTCCTGAGACTATATATACAAGCTTTCCACCAATTCCAAAAGCCAGTTGAAGCTTAACTAAATTAACCTCACTGCTTTTTAATGTTTTATCTAGGGCTAATATACCGGAAGAAACCTTTCCCGTTTCCATTATTCCAATTGCTTTATCCTCTATGTTTTTTTGAGAATATTTTCCCTTAAGAGCATTTATTATGTCATGGTGAATAGAGTTTATAATAAAGCTTCCAACTAAATATTTCTCTCCAAGTTTTTCTCCAAATTCTATGGCTTCCTTCACCTCTCCAGCATCTCCATTAACAATTAAAAAGAATTTCCCAGGACAAATACTTTTAAGGTAAGAAACCTCTACAAAAGCTTTCTTTACAACCTCATTTGAAACCTCAATGCCTTTGCTGATACTTCTAAATTCTAAAGCTCCTATACTTTTTTTCATATTAATCCTCTTCAATATCTATAGAATCTACAATACCTACTATGGCAGCATCTATAGGAACTTCTCTATTTCCAATTGATTGTCTTGCAGCACCACCCTTAGTTATAAGAACAATATCTCCAATTCCAGCACCAGCATTATCAGCGGCTACAAACAAGCCCTCTTTTTCCTTATCTTTACTTATAAGAAGCTTAACTATTAAAAACTTTTGTCCATTTAGTTTTTCATCTTTTCTAGTTGCCCACACATTTCCTACTACTCTTCCTATTTCCATAATAATTCACTCCCAATCATCTTATTGCCACTTTCCCTAAATACTTTAACCCTTTTTAAAGGTTGTTTATTTTAAATATGGATGATTCTTAAGTTTAATTAGCTTCATAAACAAAAATCATCCATATTTTAAAGAGTTAAGCTACTCTAAGAAAGCACAACATTTAAATTATTTATGCGAATATAATCCTTTGCTAAGGGAGTAATTATAGCTTTTTTATCAACTATTAAGGTTCTTACTCCATTTATGTGAGGCTTTCTTAGATCACTTTCTGATACTAATTTCTTATTTGAAAGATTTATTGTGAACTCATCTGCAATAGCAGTAGTATCTAAGTCCTTTTTTCCTTCAACCTTATTTTCACTACATAAACAAAGATTTTTACTTATTTCTTCTTTAATTCCACTAAAAGAAACTTTTTCATCCTTGCTTTCTATTGAAATCCTATTTAAATCATCTATAACTTCTATGCCATAAGCTAGAAGCTCTTCCTCAAACTTAATATATTTATTGTATAAAACTTTTGGAGCCGTATTTTTGTATTTTCTATACTCAATACCATCCTCAAGAATATAAACTTTCTTACCTTTTAAAAGCATTTCTAAAGCAAAATTTTCTGCCTTTGTTGTACATGTTCCTTGAGCTATGTTGCTAAGTCCCTTAATACAAAGCTTTGATATAAGTAATATGTCGCAATCTTTGCATTCTGATGTTAATGGATTAATATCAAATCCTTTTAAGGCTTCTCTGTAGAAACTTACATTACTCTCTCCAATTACAACAATGGATTTTCTCTTTTCTAAAGAATTACTTTTACTATTTTCCTCTTGAATTCTCTTGTATATTTCATCTACTAAAAATTCAACTAACTTTTCATAGTCCATATTATCCTTACCCCCTTTCATTTAGAGGCTTCCTCTCACTTACATTAGCTAAAATATTATTTAAATACTCCTAAGATTTTAGGTAGTTAAACTATATAATCCTTTACAAAAGCTTAATATACTAAATTAAGATAACTCTTTAAAACTTCTATATCATTAAATTAGTATAAAGCTTTCTAAAGCATAATTAACTTTTAACTTAATGTATAAGCTTAATATCTTAAATTATTATTTTTCATCTTTTCCAACAATTAAGGCAAAAGTTCCCTTTGAAAATCCGCAGGCATTTGCTTCATCATAATCAATATGCATAAATGTTCTGTAATCTTTGCTAACTCTTACAATTACATCATCAAATATTAAAGGTCTTTTCCCTAAAACCTTAACTTTTACGCTTTCATTGTTACTAACACCAAATTTTATTGCATCCTCTGGTGTCATGTGTATATGTCTTTTAGCAACCATTAGCCCTCTATTTAATGCTATAGAAGCTCTCTCTGTTGAAATTGTTATTTCTGGAGTATTCTCTAAATCTCCACTTAATTTAACTGGAGGTATAGATCCTAGTACTAGAGCATCTGTAAATGAAACTTCCACTTGAGTTTCATTTCTAGGTGGTCCTAAAACCACAACATTATCTATCTTACCTCTAGGCCCTGATATAGTAACTCTTTCTTTACAAGCATACTGACCTGGTTGAGATAAATCTTTTATTCTAGTAAGCTCATGTCCTTCTCCAAATAATATTTCTATATGCTCCCTAGTTAAATGAACATGTCTACCTGAAGCTTCAACTTCTATAAAAGCTTCATCCTTAACTCTTCTGACTACTTCCTCTATAATGTCCTGTAATAGATTGTCCATAGCTTCCTCCTATTTCTCGTACTTTCCTGTTCTAACTTTAAAGATCATAATCCAAAATACTGAGGATAGTCTATTTAAAGCTCTAATTAAATCTTCTCTCTCAACTTGTCCATATTCACCTTTAAAAGCTTCATAAGCTGAAAGCTCTGTTTCTCTAGTTAAAGTTCTTAAAATATTTAGTGCAGCCACTATTTCACCCATTTCATAAGTTGGCATTTCATGTCCTATACCAAAGTATTTTTTAGGGTTATGTGATTTTTCTCTAAGATCCTTTTCTGTCATTCCTTGAAGAGAAAAACCTTCTAAAGGCTCACTTAAAACCTCACATCTCAATATTCTTCCTATAAGATTTAGTATTTCTTGAAGGTCTTCTACAAGTTTATTCATTCCTTGTTTATGACAAAGAACTTGTGTTTCAACAATTCTTGCTTCAAGAGAATCTATCTTACCTCTAAATATTATTCTCTTATGATCTTTAAATACAAGAAGATTGCCTGTTAGATGAGTCATATGCTCTGGCTTTTCATCTAACTTAGCTCCAAAAACAGTTTCATACTTGTATTCTTTTTCCCTAACGACTTCTCTTATTATCTCTTTAGGTTCTGTTTCTTTATTTAATTTTTCTTCTTCAGAATTAACATAAACTAAATTTATATTATGTTCAGCTAAATAAGACTTTGCAGATGGAGTTATTATTTCTCCCTTTACAACCTTAAATTCTTTTAGAGCTTTTAGGTCTTCTCTACTTAATCTTTTTCTTACCTCACCTTCTGTCAAAACAGCCATTTTATCACATCCCCTATTAGATGTATAAAAGGAGTGCATAAAAGACTCTTTATGCAACCCCTAATTACAACTTTTTATTATTCAGCTTTTGGTGCCTTTGGTAATATAGCATCCACTTCAAAGTGTGGTCTTGGGATTACATGTACTGATATTAAATCTCCAACTCTTTCAGCAGCAGCAGCTCCAGCGTCAGTAGCAGCTTTAACAGCTCCAACATCTCCTCTAACCATAACAGTTACTAATCCTCCACCAACTTGTTCTTTTCCTACTAATTGAACATTTGCAGCCTTAACCATTGCGTCAGCAGCTTCTATTGCTCCTACTAATCCTCTAGTTTCGATCATTCCTAATGCATTTGCGTTTGCCATAACAAATTCCTCCTCAAAATATCCTTCTTAATTTTTTAATTTAGACTTTAATTTGTCTTTAATTTAATTTTAAACCTTTTTAGTTAAAATTTCACATAGAGCTTTTAACTCCAAAATCTTAGTATTAATGTATTTTTACATCTCTTTAATTTGAATTATTTAAAAATTTTATATTTATCTATTAGCCTAAAGAACCTGCCTTTAGACTTTTAATATAGTCTTAGTCCTAAGAGTAATTTTCCTAAGACTAAAACATATTAAGCCTTTTTATATCTTTTCATTTCTATGTAATGAAAATTATATTTAATATTAAATAAGTTTTTAATTTATATTAGAATCCAATTATCTTAAAACTTACTTAAGTTCCTCAATAATCTTCTTAACTAATAAGTTTATTAATTCTTCCTTGTCACCTAAGTCTAAACTTGAGGCAACTTCCTTTGTAGCTCCTACAGCTAACTCTCTAATATCTTCAAGTTCTCTAACTCCATAAGCTACATTTCTTGTGTTCATTAAATCTAATGGTCCTATGTTATGTGATGTAGAACTTCCTCCAACTGCACCGCATCCTAATGTTAAGGCAGGTACTAAGTTGATTGTAGCTCCTATTCCACCAAGAGCTCCTGGTGAATTTACTACCATTCTTGAAACTGGCATTTCTAATGCGAATCTCTTAACAAGCTCCTCATTATTTGCATGCATACAGAATGTATGTCCAGCTCCTTCATTTAGTAATATTTCTCTACATCTATTTAATACAGCATCTACATTCTCTTCTACAAAGAAAGTTAAAATAGTTGTTAACTTTTCTCTTGAGAATGGATACTTATGTCCAACATGGCACTCTCTTGGAACTAAAACTCTTGCCCAAGATGGAATTCCTTCTAAACCAGCTAATTTAGCTATGTCTTGTGGAGTTTTTCCAACTATTTGTGGGTTCATAGTTCCATTTGCTCTCATTACAAATTTAGATAGTTGATTTGCTTGTTCTTCAGTTAAGAAGTAAGCTCCTTGTTCTTTTAATTCTCTAACAACTTCATCTTCCATAGCTTTTTCAACTACTATTGATTGTTCTGAAGCACATATTGTTCCATTATCAAAAGTTTTAGAATCTAATATTCTCTTAACTGCTAACTTAACATCTGCACTCTTATCTATGAATGCTGGTCCATTTCCTGGTCCAACACCTATAGCTGGTGTTCCTGATGAATAAGCAGCTCTAACCATTGCTTCTCCACCTGTTGCTAGGATTAATGAAGTATCTTTATTCTTCATAAGTTCATTAGTTCCTTCTATTGAAGGTACTGTAATGCATCCTATAGCTCCTTCTGGACAACCTGCTCTCTCAGCAGCCTTAGCTATTATCTTAGCTGTTTCAATAATACATTTTTTTGCACTTGGATGTGGTGATAAAACAATTGCATTTCTAGCTTTTATTGAAATCATAGCTTTGTAGATTGCTGTTGAAGTTGGATTTGTTGATGGTATAAGTCCTGCAACTACTCCTACTGGCACCATAATTTTAAATGCTCTTTTCTCAACATTTTCCTCTACTATTCCAACAGTTTTTGTATCCTTTATTGATTCATAAACTGTTCTTGCAGCAAAAACATTTTTTAATACTTTATCTTCCCATTTACCAAATCCTGTTTCCTCATTTGCCATCTTAGCAAGTTTTTCAGAATTTTCATAAGCAGCATCAGATATAGCTTTAACTATTCTATCTATGTCTTGTTGACTCATACGGGCTAACTTACTTTGAGCTTCTTTAGCCTTTCTTATAAGTCCCCTAGTTTCCTGTATGGAAACTAAGTCTTTATCTAAAAACTCCATTAACTGTCACCTTCTTCATTATATTTTAGTAATATATCTACTAAATCTTTCTTCTTTAGAGACTTAAGCTTATTAGAAGTTATATTAATATTTAAGGATTTTATTTTCTTTCTTAATTCCTTAACACTCATTTTAGATATTTCTTTTATATCTATAGAATCAGCTTCTTTATTCTCTGTGGTCTTATCCTCTGTCAGTTCAGGTTTTATAATAACTTCTTCTAAAGATTCTTTTGAGCTTTCTTTATTTTGAGAGATTTCAAAAACTTCTATTTCATCTAAGTGAGATTCACCTTCTATTTTTTCAGAAATTTCTTCTACTTCATCATTAACATTTTTAACATATTCAACAACATCTTCTTGTAGGCTTTCTTCTTTAGATTCTGTTTCCTCTATAATAGCTTCTGTAATTTCCTCTCTTATCTCTTCAAAAACCTCTTTAATATCTTCTTCCAACTCTTGAATTTCTTCTTGTATCTCTTCTTCTGAACTTTTACTATTCATTAAAAGATTCTCTACCTCATCATCAAGTCTTGGAATTACATGAGCACTTCTTAAACTTCCAATTCTACTTGCATAATTTTCAGCAGATTCCACTGCAGCTTGTACAGCATCTACATCTCCTGTAATCTTTACAGTTACAATTCCTCCAGTAACCTTTTCTATTCCAATCAAATCAACACTTGCAGCTTTTAAGGCTGTATCTGCAGCACATATGGCTGGTACATATCCTATAAATTCTATTAATCCTAAAGCTTTTCCCATATCTTTAGCCTATTAGAATCCTAATGGATTACTAGCTACTGATTGTACTGCCTCTGCAAAGGCATCACATGCTGCTTTACATGCTGATTGTGATCCTGTAAGTAAGGCTCCTGCAAAGTTTGTTTCTGTTGGAGGTGCAAAGAATTCACACATTTCAACATCTGCAGCCTTTAATGCTGCATCTAAAGCATACATTGCTTCTAATGGAGGAGCTACTAAGTAAGCTAAAGCTTCACCTTCTCTTATTCCTGCTGTTTTTGAAAGATATGATCCAGTTCTTGATACACATTGAGCATAGTAACAAATTGAATCATCTTCATTTGCACTTACAAATCCAACTCCACTATCAATGAAATCTAAAGTAGCATTTAATCCACTTCTAACTTCAGCAGGACTTGGTCCAGCTAAGATACCAATTACTTCTCCAGCTAATTTTGTTGAAGCATTTCCAGCTCCAGCATACATTGATCTAGCATAAACTACATCTACTTCTGCTGCCTTTGTAGCCTCATCTAAAGCTGTATAAGTTACATCATCACAGTCTGCTGTGATTAATCCTAAACTCTTGTGATGTGGTTCTAATTCTAATTTTTTAGCCATTTCTGGACTAACATTTGATATTATCTTAACGCTTAAAACATTAGGACGTATTAAATCATTTTTCATGCTTAATTCCCTCCAAACTTATTATTTAAGATCTATTCCTGAAGCTTTTTTATCTAACATTGTTTTTATTAACTCTGCAATGTGAGCTCCTGCTTCAACGGCAGTTGTTCCACCTTTATGAATGTTTGATATAACAGTTCTTTTAGCTTCTGGCATTCCAACCTTTGGTTTATATGCTATATATGCTGACATTGACTCAGCAGTTACAAGACCTGGTCTTTCTCCAACTAGTAAGCAAACAACATCTGCTCCAGTTGCTTCTCCTACAGCATCCATAGCTGGAACTCTACAATATTTAACAAATAATATAGGTCCAACATTTAAACCATACATTTTTAATCCTTGCTCTATTGAAGGAAGAATATCTTCTACGTTAGCTTCTATTGCAGCTGAACTTAAACCATCTCCAACCATTATTTGAACCTTAGGATTTTTATCACATTTTTCTTTTATGATCTCTGTTGTTTCTGGTGAAAATCTTCTTCCAAGGTCTGGACGAGTTACATATTCATCTTTATCAGTACACATAGTTTTCACAGGTATAAAATTATTTTTCTTTATGAATTCCTCTGAAACATCTGAGAATACTGAGTCTTGTGCAGCAGCATGGTCAGCTCTCATTCTTAAAGCTGTTATAGTTTTATATCTAGCTCCTGCTCTTCCTGATCCTAATCTAGCTGGAGTTTTAGCTTTCATTTCTAAGTAAGCCTCTCTATCAGCTGGATTATCAACTAAAAGTTGTTTCTTTATATCTATCTCTGTAATATCTGGTATAAATTCATCACTTTCCACTTGAGATTGATTTTTTGAAACTTCCTTAACCACTTTTTCTACTGATTGCATATCAACTTGTCCAACCATTTGGCTAACTAATTGCTCAACCATTAGTTTTAAATCTTTTTCGTTCATAACTCTCTTCTCCCTCCTATCCTAAAAGTACAGATGCATCTCCTGCTTTTTTAGTAAGCTTTCCATTTTCGTCTACGAATCCCATTTCAACTAACCAATCTTGGAACTCTTTAATAGCTGTTAATCCAAACATTTCTCTTAAAGCTGCTGTTTCATGGTATCCTGTAGTTTGATAGTTAAGCATTACGTCATCTCCATGTGGAATTCCCATGAAATAAGTACATCCTGCTGTTGTTAATAATACAGCTAAGTTTTCTATATCATTTTGATCTGCTTTCATGTGGTTTGTATAACATGCATCACATCCCATTGGTATTCCTGTTAATTTACCCATGAAGTGGTCTTCAAGACCTGCTCTTATAACTTGTTTTGAATCATATAAATACTCTGGTCCTATGAATCCAACAACTGTGTTAACTAAGAATGGTTGGAATCTCTTAGCGAATCCATAACATCTAGCTTCCATAGTTACTTGGTCAACTCCATGGTGAGCATCTGATGAAAGCTCTGAACCTTGTCCTGTTTCAAAGTACATTACATTTGGTCCTGTAGCCGTTCCTTGTTTTAAAGCTAATTGTCTAGCTTCTTCTATAGTTGCTGCATTAAATCCAAAAGCTTCATTTCCCTTTTCAGAACCTGCTATTGATTGGAATATTAGGTCTGTAGGTGCCCCTTGTCTTATAGCTTCCATTTGAGTTGTTACGTGAGCTAGTACACAAGTTTGAGTTGGTATTTTAAATTTTCTTTTTATTTCATCAAATCTCTTTAATACTTTAGTAACACTCTCAACAGAGTCATCAACTGGGTTTAATCCTAAAACTGCATCTCCAACACCAAAAGTTAATCCTTCTAATAATGAAGCCATTATTCCATCTGGATCATCTGTTGGATGGTTTGGTTGAAGTCTTGCAGATAAAGTTCCTTTTTCACCTATTGTTGTGTTACAGTGAGCTGTTACCTTTATTTTTCTTGCTCCATATATTAAGTCCATATTAGACATTAATTTTGCTACAGCTGCTACCATTTCAGAAGTTAACCCTCTTGAAATTCTTCTTATATCAGCACCTGTTGTATTTTCATCTAATATCCACTCTCTAAATTCAGATACTGTCCAATGTTTTATTTCACTATATATTTTTTCATTTACATCATCTTGAATTATTCTAGTTACCTCATCTATTTCATAAGGAACTGCTGGGTTATTTCTTAAATCCTCTAAAGTTATATTTGATAATACAACCTTTGCTGCTACTCTTTCTTCTGAAGACTCTGCTGCTAATCCAGCTAATCTATCTCCTGATTTCTCTTCGTTTGCCTTAGCCATAACCTCATTTAAAGATTTGAAAGCATAGACTTTTCCAAATAATTTTGTTTTTAAAATCATTTTTTATCCTCCTTCCAACTAGTTGAAAACTAATGTTTTTATAACAACAGGTAATACTTTCCCATCTGCAATTGGTGTTCCAAGGTCTATGTAATCTCCATTTTCAACCTTAATACCATCAATACATATAATTTCTTTTTGAAAATTAAGTAAGGAATATATTGCTTGTCCTAAAACCTTAGCCATATCATTTTCAACAACTACTATTAGTTGTCCCTCTTTCTCAATCAAATCCTTCATTCCATTTACAAGACCTTTTGCATACTCCTGTATCTCTTTAAAGGATGGATTCTTTTTACCATTAATAGCTATTGCTATCTTTTGAAAGTCATTTTCTAACCTGAACCATTCTATTTTTTTCTTAAGAGCTGTTTCTAATTCATAAGAACCTTGACTTTCATCTTCTAAACTAAGCTTTAATATTGGTAAATTTTTTATTGGGAAACTATCCTTTGTGTAAGTAATTGTACTTCCACTTATTTCTGTTGTATGAGAGCCAGCTCCCACAACAGTTGCTCTTATGGTTTCAATAGATCTTACTACTTTAAGCTTCTTACATAAATCTGAATTTTTAATAGCTTGCCCTAGTATTATTCCTATATCTCCATATTTAAAATAGTCTTGGATTTCTCCCTCATAATATATATAATCTGCAACTCCTCCTGAGAAGGATATGCATTTTATCTCATTTTCTAAAGCTATACTTTTATTAGTTACTATGTAATCAAAGTATTCATCCTTAGGTCTTAAACCAACACTTTCCTCTAACCAAGAAACCATCATATTGACTACTGGTTTAATGTTTTCTACGGTTGCCTTAGTTCCTATTTGTAGACCTAAATTCTTTTCTTTTATTATTCTTTCTATTTTAGGTGAAATATATATTATCTCTTTTGTATTTGGATTAATCTTTATAAGTCTTCCACCTACATCTAGACAGCCAGTCTCCTTAACTTCACCTCTTAAAAAAAGTGCAAGGTTACTTGTACCTCCTCCAATGTCCATATTGACAACACTGGTTGAATGTTCCTTAGAATAAATATGTGCTCCAGCACCCTTTCCAGCTATTATACTTTCTAAATCTGGTCCAGCTGTTGCCACAACAAAGTCTCCAGCAAATCCACTCAATGTGTGTAATACATCGTTTGCATTTTCTTTTCTAGCTGTCTCCCCTGTTATTATTACAGCACCTGTTTGAATATCATCCTTATTTATTCCAGCCTTTTTATATTCTTCTTCAATAATTTCTTTTATTTTTCTTCCATCTATTTCAGTATTTGAAATAAGTGGTGTAAAGTAAACATCACTTCTATAGATAATTTCCTTATCTACAATACTTATTCTTGGAACGGTAAAAGCTGATGCTTCATTTTCAACTATTAACTTAGAAAATATAAGCTGAGTTGTACTTGTGCCTATATCTATTCCAACACTTAAAAGTTCCTCTCTCATCCTTTCACCCCCTTAATATTTTTTAAAATTCATAAGCTGTTATTTTTCATATCAACTTATAATACTCTAATTAAATTTCTTAACTTAAATAATTATTTTAAAGAACTAAAAAGGCTTAAAGCTACAGAAATAAACCTGATTTAAAAATCTAAGTTTTATTTTCTATAACCTTAAGCCTCATTGCTCAATTCAAACCACTACTTCGCAGTTCATAGTTATTTAAATTCTTCATTTTCTTCAATTTTAAAATTTAATAGTACCTTGGTTCCTTCTTTGTTAGAAGTTATATTCATACTTCCTTTTAGCTGATCCTTTATGTAACTATTAACTATGAATAATCCTAAATTATTATTGTTAATCAAACCTAAGTCAAATCCACATCCATCATCCACAACAGCTATGGCTTTATCTTCTCCATCACTTTGTATTAGAATCTGTATTGTACCTTCATCTTTATTAATAAATGCATGATCAAAACAATTTTGTATAAGTTCATTCATTATTAAGAGTAATCCAGTTAGCTTTTCTCCATCTATATAAAAATTATTTCCTGTTATATAGATGTTTATGTTAGATCCATACCAACTTTTCTTTATGTTTTCTGTTAGTACCTCAAGTGCATCTCTAACCTTAATATTATTTCCTTGAGATTTAGATAATAAATCGTGAGTAGTAGCAATGGCAAGTATTCTGTTTACACTTTCCTGTAAATATTCCTTAGCCTCTTCACTTTTGCATCTTCTACTTTGACTTCTAAGTAATGCGGCTGCTGTTTGCAAACTATTTTTAACCCTATGATGAGCTTCTCTTAGTGCCACTGATTTTAAAACTAACTCAGCCTCTTTATTTTTAACATCACTTATGTCCTTTATTATCTCAATTATTCTTAAATTTTCTTTATCTATAAAGGTTCTACTTAATTCAAAATAAGAATTTTTCACTTGAACCTCTATTATTTGTTTTAAGTCACTCTTTTCTCCAATAACATTTGAAAGATCTTCAAACTTGGAATTATCTAAAGACAATTTATTAAAATCATCTCCATAGTCTATACTTTTATATCCTAAACTACTATATATATTATCTGCTTTAGTATTTTTTATAACAAGCTTTCCTTTTTTATCAAAAACAAGTATTCCATCATGAAGATTATTTGTTATTAAAGTACCTTCTCTTAAAAGATTTAAAAAACCTTTTGATTCTGAACTTTCATTTGCAGAACTTATGTCAATTTTGAAATCACTTTCAAGCTCATTACTAATATCTTTTTCTACTATAACAACTCCTACAACCTTTTCTTCATTAAGAATTGGATGTATTCTTTGTTTTACAAACTTATTTTCTTGAGTCAGTGCTTTTATATCCTTATTAACTGTTCCATTTTTTAATGTTTCTATAACACCTGGCTCATTTTCCTTTAAAGCTTTTTTTCCAACTACTTTTTCTTTATATAATGAAGGCTTATCTTTTGGAATAGCATGCTCTACCACAATAGCAAAGTTTCCCTCTTTATCTAAAACATCTATAAATGCATCACTTTCATAAAAGTCAGCCATAATCTGTAGAGATTTTGAAACTTCTCTTATTTTATTTATCTCCTCTTCACTTAAAAGAGTATATTCTTTACATAGTGTTCCAATCATTAATTATCCCTCATAACCAACAATTATTATTTTTGCTATTTCAGCCATGGTAGTTCTTCTATCCATACTTAATTTTCTTATTCTGTTATAAGCATCATTCTCATTTGAGTTTAATTGCTTAACAAGTATTCCTTTTGCCTTCTCTATTAACTTTCTATCATTTAATTTATTGTTTATTTTATCATAATCTTTTTTTAGTTCATCAAATTCTTCTGCCTTTGATAAGCACATTTCTACAGTAGGAATAAATACCTTCTCATTTACAGGCTTAATCATATATCCAAAGGCTCCTACTTCTTTAGCCATTTCAATATACTTTTTGTCTTCAAATGCTGTTAATAATATTACGCCCCCAACTAATTTTTCCTTAGTTAATACCTTACTAGCTTTTATTCCATCTAATAAAGGCATATCTATGTCCATTAAAACTAAGCTAGGATTATATTTCTTACAAACTTCAATTGCTTCAAAACCATCAGAAGCCTCTCCTACAACATCGTATCCATTAGCCTCTAAAATTTCTCTTGTATCCATTCTTGTAATAGGCTCATCATCGACTATTACTATAGTTCTTTTCATTAACAGTTCACCTCAAATTAAAATTTGTTTAGATAATTAAATAACTCTTTAATTCCTACATCATCTACTGTATCAACTTTAAATATTTTACTTACTCCAGCTAAATTTAATCTCTCTTCTGCTACTTCTATTTCTGACTCGTCCTTAGCTAGATTTATCTTTGTGATAATACCTATAACATCTTTACAAAACATACTTGCAAACCCCGGAGCAATATAATTTTCCTCTGAGGTACAATCATATACTAAAGCTATAATATCAGCATCTGCTGCTGTAACTATTAAAGCAGTATAGTATCCCCTGTTTTCCATATATTCTCCTGGAGTATCTATGGCATTATCATAAAGTTCTATGGCTTGAGTTTTCTTATATTTTATTTCTAGATTGTTTAAGGCTTGACATAAGGTTGTTTTTCCACATCCTGTCTTACCCATAAATATTACTCTTCCCATATATTAAGTCCTCGTGATCTTAGTTGATGAGAAATTTAAAATGTTACCTAAAACATCTAAAACTTCATTTAAGGCTGACTCAACGGAACTTATATCACCAGTTACTACTAAAGATCCACTAAATCTATCTATAAAACCTAATGAAACTCCTGAAGCCTTTGTAGCAACATCTGCCGCAATAATAGAGGCTTCACTTGGTGTTATAGTTAATATTCCTATGGCATCCTTTTTATCCACTATAAGACCTAATTTTTTATATATGTCCTCATTAGGATTTGCTATTATATGAGCAAGTGTAACTTGTTTCCCTGGTACATATTCTTGTATAATTCTCTGTTTTGACTCTTCTCCCATATGCTTCTCACCTTACTTTCCCACGTTAAATTATTGACTAGTTAAATCCTTTTCATAACTATTTAATAAAAAAGCTCCTTAAAGTTTCATTCCTATCTTTAAGTAAATGAAATACCTTTAAGAAGCTACATTGCTCGAAAACTTAATCACACCTTTGTGATATCTTTATTATAAATTTTAATAGGCCCTTTGTCAATATATTCACATATTTTTCATATTATTTTGTCATATTAATAAATTTATTGTCTTTTATCTGATTCTTTATTAAGTATATATCTATGCCTATCTAAAATAAGCTCCAAAAAAGGATAATTTCTAAGCATATCAATCCTATTTTGAAGCTTATAAAAAAACTATTTAATTTTGTTTAAAATAGATATTATATCATTTTCATCTGGCACTCTTGGATTACTTTCTGTACATGCATCCTTTAATGCTAATTGAGCTATTTCATTTTCTAAACTCTTTAGTTCATCACAATTAACTTTACACTCTCTTAAAGTTGTAGGCATATTCATTGCCTTTTGCATCTTTTTAATTTCATTTATAAGATTTTTTACTAATCCTCTAGTATTTGATCCTTGTAATCCAACCATTTTAGCTATTTTAGCATATTTTTCTGCAGCTTCACTAAATTCCTTAGAATTATAGCTTGTTATGTTTGCATTATATTCTATTACATGTGGTAATAATATTGAGTTAGTTCTTCCATGAGGAACATGGAATTTTCCTCCTAAAACATGGGCAATACCATGGTTTACTCCTAAAGAAGCCTCATTAAAGGCTAAACCAGCTAAACATGAGGCATTATGCATTTTTTCTCTAGCTTCTATATCATTTCCATTTTCATAAGCTTTTAATAAATATTTAAAAACTAAAGTAGCTGCTTTTTCAGCTAAAGCATCTGAAAAGTCTGTTGCATTTTTAGAAACATATGCTTCTAATGCATGAGTAAGTACATCCATTCCTGTATCAGCAGTTATAAAATTTGGAACTGTTTTAACAAGTTCTGGATCTAAAATTGCTATGTCTGGTAATAATTCATCTGATACTAAAGGATATTTAACTCCTTTTTGCTTATCTGTTATTACGGAAAATGAAGTTACTTCTGAGCCTGTACCACTTGTTGTTGGTATAGCTATAAACTTAATATCATTTAATTTAACTAATTTTTTAGAAAAATCTATTATTGCCTTAGTTGCATCTATAGCAGACCCTCCCCCTAAAGCAATAACAACATCAGGATTAAAATCTTTAAGCATTTCTATTCCACTTACAACTAACTCAATAGGTGGATCTGGAACTATTTCACTAAATACAAAAACCTCAGATGATGTAAGGTTATTAGTTAATTTTTCTATAGTCCCTGACTTAACCATAAAAGGATCTGTTACTATAAAAACTTTTTTATTCTTAAGTTCCTTTAGGTAATCTAAGGCTCCTTCTCCAAAAAGTATTTCTGTCTTAATCTTAAACCTTTTCATTTTTAGCTCCCCTCTTTTTATTAATTATGGGTAAGAGCTTATTTATAAGTATATTTTTAGTTTACGGGTAGTTTTTTTGTTGATCTTTCTTGTTTAATATAATTAAGGTGAATTTTTAATTATAAATAAAAATTGGCTATTTCCAAAAATATACTTATAAAAAAAATAAGAAGCTCCATAGGGATTTCCTATGGAGCTTCTTTGCTCTCTAAACACCACATCGTGTTATTTTTAATATACTCTTTTTAAAAAAACTTGTCAATAAAACTTAATTCTCTTTTTTAAGTTTCTTTAATTTTAGATTTTTATAAATATAATATGAAAAAATAGCTATTACTATTATAATTATTAATGCTATTGAATAATGTCTTAAAGCTTTTTCTATAAATGATTTATTATCATATGCAAAATATCCTAATAGAAGATAGAAACTATCCATTATTGTTATACCTAAAGCTGAAAATATAACAAACATAATTTTATTAACCTTCTCAGCTCCTGCAAAAAGTGATATATATGTTCTTGTAAATGGTAATAATCTAGCTAGGAAAACTGTTATTTTGCCATACCTAGAAAATAACCTATCTATTTTTTCAAATATAGATTTACTTTTTTTATGCTTTCTCTTAGCAAATGAAATTACTTTTTCTCCTGCATACATTCCCACTGAATAGCTTATTAGGGGCCAACTACGCCTCCTATAACGGATATTGGCAAAGCATATATCATGCTATATTTACCACTTGCTACACTAGCACCTATTGCAGGTAATACAATTTCACTTGGAAATGGCAAACAAGCATATTCAAGCATGTTTAATATAAATATTCCTACGTATCCACAAGTGCTAGCCAAATAAACTATAAAGCTAACAAAGCTCTCTAAAAACCCCATAAACTATTTTCCTTCCCATCTGTTGTATTAATTTATAAACTAATTCTTAAATATGTATTTTTACATATAAATAATCAATATTTTTTAAGTTATTATTTATGATCATACTACATAAATAATAATAACAAATTATTCTTTTTAATTTATTACTAAAAAGTTTCTTATTTCTGAAAACATTTTCTTGCATTTTTAAAAACATTGTATTATAATTAATGTAAAGGTTTTATCGATGAAACCCTCTTTTCTTACTTTATCATCGATAAAAGCAATTGTTTTTTCATTTTTAATGCACTTTTGTGTTATTTACGTATTATTGAATGTGATTAAAAAAGACAAATACTAAAAGTATTTGTCTTTTTTATTTTAGTTATATTTTTCTCCAATCATAAACCTCATTTTTAACATCTATTTTATGTCCATTTATTGAGACTATATTATCATTAATCCATTTTACATCAATTAATTTTATCTTATAATCCCAATATATATTTCTTACTTCTCCACTTATATTATTAACCACTTCACATCTTACGGCCCAATCAGGTACTCCTCCAGAACTACATATATAAGAATTAATAGTATATTTTTTGTTTGGAGATTTATACTCTTCTTGAAAGCTTCCTATGGGTAATTTCTCCATAGTAACATTATTGCATTTAATTTCATTGTAATAATACTTAAATGTAGAAATCCAAATTGCTATTAATGTAGCAATTGTAAGTAAAAATGTAAATAGAATAACCCTTTTATTGAACTTACACTTTTTCTCTAAACTTCTTTGGTCCACTTAATCGCTCCTTTAAAATGTCTATATATTTATAAAATTTAACAAAAACCTGTTTTAATACAAGTTTTAGTTTATTTTTAAATTACTATATTAAATATTTTTATTATAATGCTCCTTATATACATTTAAGAAATTTTCTAATATTCTAGCTGTCATTCCCCAAATCACAAAATTATTATATTTGTAGAACATAACTTTGTATCTTCCATCTCTAAATTTATAATCTTTACCACCTATTATATTATGAAAAGGAAAATCCTCCTTTGGCATATTTATAATTTTGCTGTAGGTAATTTCAGGTTCATAATTTAATAAATATTTTAAAGGAACTAATAATATATGAGATACTTCTTCTTTGTTAATTGAAATGAGATTTTTTATATCTTCTTTTTGATTTTTTTCAACTCCTAAAAAAGGATAAATTAATATGTTGTTAGGTGAAACATAAAAATCTAATTGGCTTATGATTTCCAAATTTTCTTCTCCTAAACCAATTTCCTCAAAGCATTCTCTTAAAGCAGCTTCTTTAGGAGTCTCTCCTTCTTCTATGGCACCACCTGGGAAACATATTTCTCCTGGATTACTATTTAATTTATTGTTTCTTATTTCAAAAATAATATTATCTTCTCCATCTATATTTACAACTGGGATTAAAACAGAACATCTTTTCATGTCCTCTTCCCCATTTATTCCTATTCTATAATCTCTAAAGATATCTTTTATATTCTCAATATTATTCATAATATAATTCACCTCTTAATACCACTAATGTATTTTCAATACTTATTATCAATATTATAAAATTAAATTTATTTTTATTACATTGAGTTTTGTTATTTTATTTATTGGTTTAAGAAACTTCATAATAAACTTAACTATAAAATTAACTCTATTAATCTAACTTCAATTATTTTATCATAATATGATAAAATCACAATATGATTTTAATGTTTACATTAAAATATATAAATTTTATTTTACATAATATTATAAATAATAAGATTTAACTACTTTGATAATAATATAAAGTATATAAATCTTATAAGAAAGGTATAAACATTATGAGTGAAAAATTTAATCCTGATAACTTAGAAAAACTTAACAATCCAGAAAGATTAAACTTAATAGATTTAAGAGAACTTTTAAAAATTTTAGACTTAAATAATTGTCCAAAAATTGCTGATGTGGGAGCAGGCACTGGACTATTTTCACGTGCATTTTTAGAAAAGATTCCTAATTGCACCTTGTATGCCCTTGATATTTCAGATGAGTTTCTAAACTATATGGATATAAATCTTCAAGACTATTATGGTGATAGATTAAAAATTGGAAAGATGCAAGAAACTCATATTCCATTAAAAGATAACTCTATTGACTTAATAGTAATGATAAACCTTCACCATGAGTTATTATCTCCTAAGGATCTTTTAAAAGATGCTTATAGAGTATTAAAAGAAGAGGGAAAAATTTTCATTGCTGATTGGAAAGAAGGTATGCATAAAGAAGCCTTAAGTAAGGATTCTATTATATCAGATATGAAAGAAGCTGCCTTTTCTCCTATTGAAGAGGTATTACTTTCAAATGAACTTATTTGTCTAATAGGAGAAAGATAAAAAAAAAGAGCCTTCCTTTAACCGCTCTGGAAGGCTAAAAATAAATTATATAACTAAATCTATACATATATAAACCAATATCTTAATACGTTTACATTATAATTCTAATTTTAGACCAAATCAAGCTTTTTTCAAAAAATAGTTATTTTTATCCATAATAAAGAGGAAAACTTTAAATATAATATTTCTCCCCCTCTTAAATTTATTGATTATAAAGAATCTTAGAAATAATATTTAATATTTTTTTAAGATTCTTTTTTATGTATATTTTTCTTATTACTGTCAATAATCTCAGTATAAATTCATATTAGGAGGGCTATTAAATGAATAAAAAAAATATTTTAGTACTTGTAGGATCATTGACATGTGTAGCTTTATTAGGTTATTTTACATATTCAACTGTTTCTACATTAATGAAATCTAAATCCGTTTCTCAAGAGGTTACTGTTACTGAAGATACCTCCTCTGAGAATAAAGATAAAAACTCACAAGATGACTTAAGTGAAAGATTAAAAGAAACTGACCAAAAGAAGGAAGAAAATAAAAACAATACTGATGAAAAGAAATCAGAAAAAACTTCTAATAGTTCAGAAAATAAATCTGCTAATGATAAATCAAATAATTCTACTAATGAAAACAAAAAAAATACTTCTGATAAAAATACTAATTCAAAAGAAACATTAAATAATGATAAAAACAAATCTGAAAACTCTAAATCAGAAAGTAAAAATACAATAAGCTACTCTTCTTACTTAAAAGATTTAGAAACAGAAAAATATACTCTTAAAGAGGATGAAAAATTAAGTGACGTGGCTAAAAAGTTTAAGGATACTTGTACTGTTAATTCTAGTTTGAATATTATAAAATCTCTCAATCAAATAAGCAATACTTCATCACTAGAATCAGGGGATACAGTATTAGTTCCTGTTAACGCCTTTCAAGATGGGAAAAAATACTCTGTAAAAGAAGGGGATACTTGGTATAGCATAGCTAGAAAACACTACCCTAAATATAATCATGAGGTAGTTATAGATTTCCTTATGGATATAAACCCATTTAAAAATGATATTCTTCCATTAGGTGAAGATATATTCTTACCTAATATTTAAATATCTTACCACTTAAATATATAATAAAAATCTTAACCTTCTTAAAAATAAGGTTAAGATTTTTAAATTTATTTTTATATATAAAGTTAAGGTTAATTTTATTTAACTCTAGCTTATATATTCTATAACTATTAAACTCTAATTTGTTTTTATTTAATTAATTTTATGATATTTGCTCTTACTTATTATTGTCCATAAAATTCCTATTAATATTAACTCTATAAGGATAAAGATATATACTCCATAATTAAGTCTATTAATTATATAATGAACTACTCCAAATATTGCAC
Organism: Clostridium sp. 16K-1-R1; assembly: GCF_023921145.1. Lineage (NCBI taxonomy): Bacteria > Bacillati > Bacillota > Clostridia > Eubacteriales > Clostridiaceae > Clostridium > Clostridium sp. 16K-1-R1. The sequence continues at coordinate 1,099,385 of NZ_CP046515.1, read as the reverse complement.
TTAGCATAAAAATAAATAAGGTTATTCCTAAATCATCCATCTTTTCACCATCTTTAAAACTAACTGAAAATGGAAGGTGTTTATCCATCAACTTAACTGTTATTAGGTTTAGAATAATTATTACAAATAATATTGCTATAATTTGAGGAATAATTCTTAATCCAAATACCCATAAATATACTAAAGCCAATACTATATATACAGGCAGAATCATTTTATAAAACACACCCTTATATGTCCCTTTAAATATTGAAGCCATATCATCTATAGGAACAGCTTTATAAATCCAAGAGGCTTTAAACTGATCTGAATATTTAACCATAAGGATTACAGGAGTCAACATAAATATACATATATACAATGTGAAAAACTCATTTGAACTAGCCATATGATTTTTCCAATCTGCAAAACTTTCATAACTTCTAATAAAGTTAAATAAGAATATGAAAGGGAAAACTAAGGACATAGCTATATTGGGATATGTTTTTAACTTAAAGTTTCTCTCACTTTTTATTATATTTACAGTAAAATTAAAGAAACTTTTCTCAGTACTACTTCTACACACCAAATTTCCAATCTTAAAGGAAAATGGAATTCTATCTTTACCTTTATAAGTATTATCATTTAACTTTTGAATGTAATCTTCAAACTTTTTAGCTATTTTAAAATAAATAAGTATTGATAATATTGGTGCTAAAATTGCTAACACTGTAAATATTATTAATGTCTTATCTATTACTCCACTTTCTATTATTTCAAGAGGGGCAGCAAACCATAAAGGAGCTATAAATCCTTGCCACCAACTTGTTATGGTAAATCTACTACCTACATCTAGAAAATCAAAAAGTCTTCCTACAAGTTGATACATAATCATTATCCCAACAGTTAAAACTATTTGAACTCCATTTATTATGTCTTTAAGCTTTTCTCCATTAAAAAACTTAAGAACTAAATAATAAATAAATGCTGTTATAAGTATCATAAATAAATTAATAAGTATAATCTCAAGTATAAAAACAAGAGTAAATAATATACCATATCTTAAAGAAACAAGTATTCCTACTCCCCCATAAGCTAAACTTAGCTTGGTCATATAAATCAAAATATTAGTAATCTTAGCTGCATTTATAGTTTTAGAACTTACACCAGTAATTCCAAGTAGATTTTTATCCCTAACATCTAAAAGAACATAAGCAAAATCAGCTATAAAGCTACTACCTATTACAAACATAAAAAATCCAAAATAAACAGCCATTTGAAGCATTATATTATGCTTCACAATTATAAGCATAGACATAAAAGCTCCCATTACTCCATAAAGAATTAATGCCTTGCCAAAACTATTATCTTTCTCATCATTATTTTTATTATTCATAGTTATTGTAGGTTCTCTTCTTCTGTCCATTGTAAGCTTAGTCTCTAATATTAATCTCATCATTTCATAATCAACACCAAGCTTTTCATAAAATCCTCTTAATCTATGAACTACAGCTAAAGACTTATCCTTTTTCATAAACTACACCCCTTTATAAGTGCAGTAAATTCCTCTGCTAATCTTTTATGATCATTAAAACCAGTTAAATCATTGAATATTTCTTCTAAGGATTCTTCATTAGAATTTTTCTTAAGCTCTTCAAAACTACCATCAGCAGCAACTACTCCATTATTTAAAAGAATTATTCTATGACTTATTTTCTCAACAACATCAATTATATGTGATGAATAAAATATAGTTTTTCCATTTCTAGCTAGCTCAGATAAGATTTCTTTTATAACCATAACACTATTTGCATCTAAGCCATTTAATGGTTCATCTAAAAACAATATATCTGGATTATGTATAAGACTTGATATTAAAAGAACTTTCTGTCTCATTCCCTTAGAAAAGCTTGAAATTCTTGAATTATAAACATCTCCTATGCCCAATATCTTCATAAGTTGCTTACTCTTATATAAAACATCTTTATACTCCATACCATATAATTGTCCCATAAAAGTTAAATATTCCTTAGCAGTTAAAGTATCATATATGTCTGCCATTTCCGGCACATATCCTATCTTCCTTTTATAACTTCCATCACTCTTTAGAATATCTTCTCCAAAAATTTCAACTTTTCCTGTATAGCCACTTATAAGGCCTAACATTATTTTTAATGTTGTACTTTTCCCAGCACCATTTGTTCCAATATATCCTATTATTTCTCCCTTATGTATATCTAAATTTATTCCTTTTAAAACCTCTTTTGTTCCAAAATTCATCTTCAAATCTCTTATTTTTATAATTAACTCATTAGAATTTTCTAAAGCCACTAATAATTCCCCCATTTTTTTAATTTTTGTCCCTAAAACCCTTACTAATTATCCACCTTATTTTAAAATTATTTTTCTTCTAGCTCTCTCATATAGTTAGCTAACTTTTCAGAAGTTTCTTTTATACCTTCTTCTCTTTTCTTCTCATCATCTTGTTCTTGTAACTTTCTCATTTCATCTGCAACAATTTCAGAAGATTCTTTAAGAATCTTATTTCTAGCTTCTTTGTTACTTGTGTAATTATCAATATTTTTCATCTTTTTATCCTCTTTTCTAAGATTATTTAACGTAAAACCAAACCTATTAAGTAATTTATTAATGAAGTTTTTTAAAAGAAATTTTAAAATTCTTTTTCGATTTCAAGGCCTATTTAAATACACCAAAACCCTATCAAACAAATAACTTTTCAAGTAAAATTTTACATTATAGCATTATTTTACACTACCATTCTTATTCACACAATATTAATATTACATTAAATTATTTACAAATTTTAGTAATATATAAACTTATAGTTATCTTCTAATAAGTTCTTTAATACTATATATTGAATTGTACTTTAACTTATGATATGATTTATCTAACAATTTAGTTGGTTGATTTTTCAATTTATTATTTTATTAACTAAGTTTATATTTAGAATATATTTTAATTTAAAATATAAATATAAAAATACTTTCAGGAGGTATAAATTATGTTAGTATTAACAACTGAAACAATACCAGGTAAAGGAATAAAAGAAGTTAAAGGACTTGTTAAAGGAAGTACTGTAAGATGTAAAAATATAGGTAAGGATATCGCTTCAAGTTTTAAAAACTTAGTTGGTGGTGAAATGAATTCTTACACAGAAATGCTTACAGAAGCTAGACAAATTGCTATAGGAAGAATGGTAGATGAAGCTGAATCTTTAGGTGCAAATGCTATTATAGGAATGAGACTTGTTTCTTCTTCTCTTGCTGCAGGGGCTGCTGAAATGGTTGCTTATGGTACAGCAGTTATTTATGAAGATGCCTAGATAGGAAGTGTTTTTATGATTATATTAGGAATTATTGCCTTGTTTTATGGCTCTATAATCCTAGGCTCTATAATTTTAATTATTTGGACAATTAGAAGTAGAATTAAAGAAAAAAAACGTGAAAAAATTGATCACGAAAAATATAAAAAATATTAATTTTAATTTAGTGTATAATTATATTTTTGTTTAATACTGATTTTATATGTTTCTTAAGAGCATATTTAATATAATAAAAATTTCTATTAATAAGTAGCTGTATCAAAATTAAAACTTATTTTGATACAGCTACTATATTATAAAATAATTTTATTTCTTTTTAATTACTTTTTCTTTTTAATAGTTACTCCTCCAAGTGTAGCCAAAGCTGCACCTACTAGCATTAACTCACCTGCTCCTAAAGGTGATCCAGTGTTTGGAAGATTTCCATTCTCATCCTTATTATCTTCATTTTCATTCTTATCTCCAGAGTCTTCTTTGTCTCCTTCACCTTCAGAACCATTTTCTCCACCTTCTGGTTTACTTGGCTTATTCTCCTCTTCTTTATTTGGCTCTGAATCAATAAAGTTATTTATTTTATTTGTTAAATCCTCATATGCTCTTACAATCTCATCATCTGAAGCTTTATTATTTAATAAATTCTCAATATTTTTTAATGCTTCTTCTAACTGAGTTCTTTCTTCATTTTCTTTATCTTTATGCTCAACTAAAACATCTTTTCCACGCTGAATTTCATTTTTAATATCTTCAATTATGTAATCTAAAGATACAAAGGTAGGTTTTACTTCAAAGATTTCCACCTTTCCAGCATCTTTTTCCCACACTAACTTTACAGATACTAATTGTCTTGGATTCTTAAGAACAAGCTCATTTAATCCCTTATCTAACACTCCAAGGTCTAAAGTTTCTCCATTTACAGTCTTTCCAATAACTTTCGCTCCTGATAAATTATCTGTACTCTGAGCAACTGTAACTTTTGAAACTAATCTCTCATTAAAAATTCTGCGTAGAAGATAATCTCCACTCTTAATTTCACCTTCTGGTATATATGCAGAATTTAAATTATTATCTCTTATATTCTCACTTCTATCTATATAAGTTCCCTCTGAAGTAGCCTTAGTCTCGAATTCTTTTACTGTTTTATTTACAGTAAATTCTCTAACTCTTGACCAACGATCCTTATATCCAGTTGAAATAACTCTAACATATCTAGCTTTCACATCTAAATCTTTTATTAAGGTATCAGTTCCTTCTACAACACCTAACTTTGTCCAATTTTCTCCATCTAAAGAATACTCAATATCTCCATCCATATAATCTCCACCTGGTCCTTGAACTAAGCTTATATCTCTAATTTTCTTTTCTACCCCAAGATCTAATTGTACAAAGTCACCTTTTTTAATAGTATCTGAGCATACAAAAGATGTACCATAATCATTATCAGCAACAAAATCAGGATGTATATTTGCGTTTGAGCTTATTCTTCTATTTGTTGAAACTATTCCCTTAGAATATCCTTCTAATGAAATCTTAATTTCATTAATATTAGCTTCAGTTTTTTCCTTCGCTCTTATTCTAAAGAACTTTCCTACTAAAGGAGTCTCATCTTTAAAGATAGTTCCATTGCAAACTTCTTCCCACTCTATATTATCAAAGGAACTTTCTAATACAAATTTATTACTTTCTACATCTCCTAAGACTTCAAATCCAATTACATTTTTAACATCATTTATAGCAAGTCCTATAGAATCTCCCTCTTCAAAGCAAATCTTATTTATATTGCTTGCAGATATAATTTCATTTTCTCCCTCTGAAGACTTATTAATATTTGAATCTTTAACTTCTACATTTCCTATTAATTTTTCCTTACTCTTTCCAGTATTAACTTTAAAATCTCTAACATATAACTTATTTTCAGAGTCTGAAAGAGCTCTATATCTTATAAATCTAGCTTTTATTCCTGTTTCAACTAGTAATTCTCTCTCTCCCTTATTAACCTCTAACTCTGTCCAATTTTCTCCATCTAATGAATACTCTATTACTCCATTTGTTAAAACATCTGTATCATTATTATTTCTTCCCATAAGAAGATATATGTCTTTAATCTCTTCAGCTTCACCTAAATCAAATCCTATGAACTCATCCTTTTGTACTGGTGCTGCTGACCAAAAGCCTGTATTATCTTTATCATCAAACATATAATTTGGAAAGTGCGTTTCTTCAGAAATAAACCATTCTGAATATTTATGGTCAGCAATATTTCCAATTGATGTATAAGAATATTCCTTGTCCTCTAAAACAGTAGTTTCCTTATTGAAATATTCATTTCCAACTTCATGGACTTTTCTCATAAATGGATCCACCACATTATTAGCAATTGTAGCTTTTATTCCATCTAAATTTCTAAGAAGTTTTATTCCTTCAAAATTATCACTCCAGAACTCTGACATATCCTTATTTAATATGTCTTGTAATATTTCTATGGATTTAAGTCCAGCATTTCCATAAATCTCAAACTTTGATAAGTGTGAATCTAATTGATTTAATAAAGCTTTATTTTCTAAATTACTTCTTAATTTATTTAGCACCTGAACCATTTTAGAAAACTCATTTTGTAAATTGCTTAACTCTAAACTAATATCAGAACCTGCTTCCCACTTTTCCCATAAGCTATCTATAGTATTTTTAATCTCTGGTGAATCCGGTCTTCCTGTATCTAATCTAGTTGAATGATTAGCAAAAATCTTAAATTCTTCTTTCATTTCTCCTGCAATAATTTCAATAGCTTTGTCCCATGATTTTTCTGCTTCATATGAAACTGAATTCCATCCATAATCAGCTCCTGTTAATGTGGAAATCTTTGATGCATCAGAAAATCTCATAGGATTAACTATAAATCCTGACACTTCCTCATCTAAATTTCTATCTAGATCATATATTGGTCCTAAAGCCATTTTATCCTCTTTATAATCATTAACAGGATAATTCCACCATAACATCATTTTTCTATTATATACATTTGAAACCTTCTTTGCATCCTCTAAGCTAACCCCATTTGGAGGAATTACATCATTTCCTGTCCACATTACTTCAATATCCTTATCTAAAGTTTCTGCAAATTCTTTAGTATATGTCTTTACCTCTTCCCCGTTAAACATTGTGCTTCCCCAATATTCTACTGGGACAGTTATTAATGGCTTAACCCCTTCTTTATTTTTTATAAATTCTTTATTAAATCTATTTAAAACTTCTGCTTGTTGAACTCCACTACGATTTTCTATATCGTCCCAAAGAATTGCAAAGCTTCTTACTCCCATATCATATAGAGTCTCAGCTTTATTTATTAAAGCTTTAAAATCTGCTTCTCCCTCTTCTCCCTCAAACTTTATATCTAAACCTGGTGATATTGCAAAAACAAAATCAACCTTATTTTCATTAGCTGTTTTTATAAGTTCTTTCATTCTATCTAATTCAGAAGCTGGATACGGCTCTCTCCACTTTTCTCTATGATATGGATCTGACTTTGGAGCATATATATAAGCATTCATTTTATATTCTCCATACATTTTTATTTGATCCAATCTTTCCTCTTGAGACCATGGTGTTCCATAGAAACCTTCAACTACAGCTCTCATTTTAAAACTCGGCTCATCTTTTATAACAACTTCATCTAAGATAACCTTATTATCTTCCTTTTTAATTAATTGCTTTAAACTTTTTACTCCATAAAAAGTTCCTGTTTCATCATTTCCTCTTATAACTATTTTATTTCCCTCTATATTTTCATCAGTTACTAATACATAGCCCTCATCTTTGCTTATTGAAGATGTGTCTACATTCATTTCTTCTAATGTATTTTCCATCTCTTCAATATTGTCATCGCTCTCTCCTATATAAATAGTAGTAGCCCCCTCAATTTCTGATTCATTAATTTTTATGCCAAATTCAGTTAACATATTTTTCAAAAGTTCAAAGGCATATGTATCTGCTAAATCTCCTCCAACTATATTAACTGAATCTTCTAAGGTAAATTCACTATTTCCTACAGTCATATCCTTAGGAGTTGGATATATGCTTATATCTTTAGTAATATCATTATTCTTAATCTCATTTTTTAATCCCTCATCAGCTTTTACCGATACACTTATACCTAGGTTTAAAGCCATAACAGATGCTAAACACATAGTTAACTTTTTTCTAAAATCCCTTTTAATCATAAAAATCCCCCAATATTTCATTCAATATTTAATTGTATCAAATCCTTTAAAAGTCTTTTTATTATTTATTTTCCATTTAATACATTTTTATGATATCATACGACACTATGTTTTAAAATCGTTTTCAAATTAATTAAACAAAAGTTAACAGTATTAATAAATTTCTATTTAATGAACAAACTAATAAAAAATAGAAAGGGTGATTATATGAACCTATTTAAAAGATTTTATATAAGTTTATTTACTCCTAAAAGATATAAAGAACTTATTAAAACTTCTGGAATAAGCACTTTCTTTTATTTACTTATTTTATCTCTTTTATTAGGACTTTTAGCTTTTAGTAGAAATTACACTGAACTTAATAGATTTTTAATTTCTAGAAAATCTGCCTTTGAAGACAAAATTCCTCCCTTTGAAATTAAGGATGGAGTTTTAGACCTAAAAGATTCTAACTTTGTAGTTTTTCAAGAAGAAAATTGGACCTTTGTACTAAATGATAAGGAACCTGCAAAAGACTTATTAAAGGATTATGAATCAGGAATTGCCTTTGGAAATGAATCTTTAATAATTAAATATAACAATAATAAAATTACTGAAGCTAATTATTCAAATATGAATCTATCTTTAAATGATAATGACTTAAAAAATTATATAAATAGTTTAGAGAGAACCTTTGGAAATACATATTTATCCTTAATGGTTATTATATTTATTGCTTTCTCATACATTATAACCTTAATATTAGCTATAATAACTAAAATTCTATGTAGTATAAGAAATAATCCTATTGGATTTTTGGAAATAATAAAACTAAGTACTTATGGAATAACTCCATGCTTAGTATTATTAGCATTACTAAATTTATTAAGCTTAAATATGCTCATTACTCTTCCCCTAAGCTTTTTAGTATCAATAATATATGTTTACTTTGGAATAAATTATTTAAATAAAAATACTTTTTAAATATTATAAATAGATTCTATTTTAAATATTTATTATTATATAAATATTTAAACCCTAATTGTATATCGATGTGTTCTCCTATATCTATATAAAAAACAAAAGTTTAAAACTTTAATCTAAAAAATAACAAGGTGATTGATAAAAAATTATAAAACTTATAATTTTTTTATACAACCACCTTATTATTTTACCTTAAATTAATACAACTATAGTCTCAATATTTAATTAATATTTAAATAAATATATCAAAGTTATTACTTATTATTATCTGCTAAAAATTCATTGGCATATCTTACAACACCACTTATATTTTTTAAAGCTTCTTCATTTAATTCTATTGCCATAAAGTTTTCTTCTGGCACTTCAAAAGGAGCTTTTATTCCAAAATCTCCAGCTTTTTTAAATCCAAATTTAGGATAGTATTTATCATGTCCTAAAACTATTATTGAATCATATCCAAGTTCCTTAGCCATTCTCATACCTTCTCTTATAAGCTCTCCTCCAATTCCAATACCTTGATATTTAGGTAATACTGAAACTGGTGCTAAGGCTAAAGTTTCATATTTTTCTGTTTCATTTTCTATATTAGCTTTAGTTAATAATATGTGTCCTACTATTTCCCCTTCTCTTTCAGCAACTAAAGATAAACCATCAATAAAGTTTTCTCCCTTTCTAAGTTTGCTAACTAAAACATGTTCCATATGATCACTGTACTCAGCATCTTTAAAGGCTTCTTCTACTAAAAGCTCTACTGTTTTATGATCTTGTTCTAACTCTTTTCTAACAATTACTTTCATAACTATAACATCCTTTCTCATATGTTTTATTCTTAAATTTAAAAATTAAGATATATTTTATGTAAAATAATTACTTTTAAATTTAAGAACCATCTATGTATTTGCTTTCATTTATAGTATTTCAAATAAAAATAAATTTATATATATTAACCATTTATTCATTTGAAGTTTTCTTACTATTAACAACAATATTTTAACCTTTCGGAAAACCTTGTAAAAATGAACACTTTAAAGAAAAACAGATGACCACAGAGGCTATTTATTTCTATTAAAGAATTGCCCCTTTAATCCTCATTACTCTTATTTTATATAGTTTGCTCTTAATATTTATTAAGATTATAATTAAAATATACAGTAATTTACTATAAAATATAATTTAAAATTCATAATTTTTTATTTCTATATAGTAGACATATGAGGTCTGCTATTTTCTTTATAGCTAAATTACCTTAATTTTAGGAGAGTGATATTTTGGAATCGAAAAAGAAGATCTTGAGAAGTGTTTTATTAATAGCACTAGGTTCAAGCATCTTAGCCTTTGGTAGCTATAACTTTAACTATCAAAATAATGTAACAGAGGGTGGAGTCTTAGGCTTATTACTTTTAGTAAAAAATGTTTTTGATATATCTCCATCTATAACAAACTTAATAATTGATTTTTCATTATTTGCAATAGGTTCTAAATTCTTTGGCAAAAAATTCTTAGCATGTTCAATATTTGCAACTTTTTGCTTCTCAGTATCCTATAGATTTTGGGAAAGCATAGGATTTTTAACACCTAACTTTACTAATAATATGCTAGTTGCTAGTGTTTTAGCAGGTATTGGAGTTGGTGTTGGTGCTGGAATAGTATTACGTGGTGGTGGTGCTTCTGGTGGAGATGATGTAATAGCCTTATTAGGTAATAAATTTACTCCTCTTAAGGTACAACATGTCTACATGTTAACAGATGCCATTGTTTTATTAATGTCTTTAGTTTATTTAGACTTTAAGCAAATATTCTTCTCAATAATAGCAGTATGTATAAGTGGTAAACTAATAAGCGTAATCTATGAATACAAAAATGATGGTATTGATACTAAAGATGAAAATAAAGAAGCTGAAGTTTTAGAGAAAAATGGTTCTCTTACAGTTTAATAATATATAGAATTTAAATTAAATAGTAAAAAGAGCATGTATTAATGTTTTAAACTTATTACATGCTCTTTTATATCTTCTATATTAAAATTTAACATATAGTATTATTTTAAATTTTTTAATTTCTATGTGTATTAAAATAATTTTAATTGTACACTAGATCTTCATTATTTAAAAATTTACTATTTTAACTTTTTTCTCATCATTATTAATTCCTTTGGAATTTCATACCCTCTCTTATTATAAAAGGCTTCAGCTGTGCTTCCTTTCATAGTCCAAAAGTGAATTACTCCCACTTCCTTTTCCATAAGTATATTCTCTAAAGCGTTTAAAAGTTTCTTTCCTGTTCCTTTCCCCTGTGAACTTGAATCCACAAAGAATTCCTTAACACAAAAATGCTCTCCATCATACCATTGCTCTAAATTTCCTAAGATAACGCCTTCTATTTTTTCATCATTTCTTAAAACAGCACCCCTAAATCCTGGAGTTAAAACCACATCATTAAGTCTTTTTTTAGCATTTTCAAAATCCCAAGGTTCATTCCATGGTTCCTTACTAAAGGTTTTAACAAAAAGCTCAGCACATTCATTTAAGTCTTCTTTTTTAAACTCATATATATTACTCATAATTCTTATACTCCCATTATTTTAAAATTCAACTAGAATTAAATTAGGAGATGAGTTTCTTCATCCCCTAATTTAATTATTATTCTATAATTTATATATAATATTAAAGATTATATTTTTCTAATATTTCTTTTTTAAACTCTCCATTTTCATAGAAAAGTTCTCCATCTGCATATATTCTTCCACCATTTCTCATGTCACAAAGCATGTCCCAATGAAGTGATGATCTATTTTTACCACCAGCCTCTGGCATAGAATCTCCTATAGCCATATGAACTGTTCCTCCTATTTTCTCATCAAATAGCATATTTCTAGTAAACTTCTTAATTCCATAGTTTGTACCTATAGCTACTTCTCCAAAATGGCTTGCTCCTTCATCAGTTTCTAATAAAGCCTTTAATAAATCTTCTCCTTTTTTAGCTTTATATGAAACAACTTTACCATCTTTAACTTCAAGTTCTATACCTTCTATTTCCTTTCCTGCATAAATCCCTGGGAATGAAAAAGTTATGTGTCCATTTATCTTATTTTCAACTGGTGATATAAATATTTCACCATCTGGGAAGTTTACTCTACCATCACAATTTATCCACTTTCTTCCCTCTACTGAAACCTTAATATCAGTTCCTTCTGCTAAAATATGAAGTTCTTTTTTAGTATCTAAATATTTAACCCATCTTTCCTGCTCTTTGCTTACTCTATTCCATTCTGCCACAGGATCTTCATGGTCTAAAAGCCCTGCTCCATAAACAAAATCTTCATATTCACTAAAACTCATTGAAGCTTCCTGCGCATCTGCATATGTAGGAAATTGAGTTCCACACCATCTTAAAGAGCCATCTCCCATTCTTCCTGAATAGAACTTTCTCCATCCCTTTTCTCCAGCTCTGCTATCTTTTATTTTTTCTGAATCTATATTGCTAAAAGCTCTAGTATTTCTAGCTCCCCATGCACTTAACCAAACATCTGCCTTTTCAAGCATAGTTTCCATTATTAAATTCCCTGATAATAATTGATCCTTTGTAGAAAATTTAAGTCTTGCCTCCTTAGCTTCTTCTGATTCTAAAATATACTCAACATGAGCTCCTGCCTTAGTAGCTTCCTTTACTACCTCAGTAAGCCAAGGATTTGCAACCTCATTACAAGATACAAAAACAAAGTCCCCTTCCTTAACTCCTGTTGAATAATTTACAAGCAGTTTAGCTAACTTATTTAATCTTTGATCTGCCATACATATACCTCCTAAACATACAAATTTATATATTTTAATTTTTGAACTCTATTTTAACTTACTATTTTTATTAATAACAATAAATTTTTAAAACTATCTTTCTAATTTTCGCCTAATCTTTTTCTTTCTTTAATATTTAAATTTAAAAAATAAAAATTATAAGTAATAATAATTAAAGGTGCTAAAAGTGCCGTAATATTAGAGTAATTTTTATAATATATATTTTTTAAAAGTAGTATTGCCATTATTATAGAAAGAATAATATTTAATACAAATAATACCTTTATTCTCTTTTTAGATAAAATCTTCCCTTTAGCCAAACCTTTTTCTCTCTCCATAAAATCACCAATTTGTTTCTATCTATTTCATAAGTTTTATCTATCAATTTTATTATACTCCTATAAAAATTTGTAAACTATATAAATATAAAAGAAGGTGGAAGAATTATTCCATCTTCTTTTATAAATCTATTCATATGTTAAATTATATTTCCCTTGTTTCATTCTTTAAGAATTCTTTTTCTTCTTCATCTAAATATGGTGCTAATAAATCATAAACCTTTTTATGATAATTATTTAGCCAAGCCTTTTCCTCTTCATTTAATAAGCTTATATCTAATCCTTCTAAGTCTATTGGACAAAGTGAAATAGTATCAAACTTATAAAATTCTCCAAACTCTTCTGAATAAGTATCTTTAACAACTACCATTGTATTCTCTGTTCTTATTCCATGTTTTCCTTCTCTATAAACTCCAGGTTCATTAGTTATGATCATTCCTGGCTCTAAGGCAACCTTATTTGGTACTGGACTTATGCTTTGTGGTCCTTCATGAACATTTAAGAAAAATCCAACTCCATGACCTGTTCCACATTTATAATCAATTCCTTCATTCCATAATGGCTCTCTAGCTTTTATATCAAGGGCTGATCCAGTAGCTCCCTTTAAGAACTTAGCTCTCATAAGGCCTATATGTCCTTTTAAAACTAAAGTATAATCTTTTCTCTCTTCCTCAGTTAATTCTCCTAAAACAAAAGTTCTTGTTATATCTGTAGTTCCATCTAGGTATTGTCCACCTGAATCTATTAATAAAAATCCTCTTGGTTCTAAAGTGTAATCACTCTCTGGAGTTGCTGAATAATGCATCATAGCACCATGTTCTTTATGCCCTGCTATGGTTTCAAAACTAATTCCTTTAAATAACTTATCTAAACTTCTAAGCTCTTCTAACTTATCTGAAGCTGATATTTCACTTATTTCTATCTTTCCAATGTTATCCTTAAGCCATTTCATAAACTTAACCATGGCTACTCCATCTCTAACTTGACACTTTCTTAAGTTATCTAATTCAACTTCATTCTTAATAGCCTTAAACTTAGTTGTTATGTTTCCAAATTCCACAATATTATTTTTATTCTTAATGCACTCGTATAAATAAGCACTTATCTTATTTGGATCAATTAAAATCTTTCCTTCTAAATTACTAATATCCTCTCCAATTTTCTCATATGATTTTAAAGTAACCCCTTCATTTAAAATTTCTTCATCCATTTTAGAAATGAACTTTGATTTATCTACATAAAGATATGCTTCATTTTCTTTAACTAAGGCATAGCTTAAAACTACAGGATTGCATTTAACATCATTTCCTCTAATATTATAAAGCCAAGCTATGTCATCTAAAGAAGCTATAATATAATTATTAGCGCCTAGTTTTTTCATTTCCTCTCTAACTTCTCTTAATTTTTCTCTCGCACTTTTTCCACAGTACTTAACTTCATGTAAAAATGCCTTTTCCTTAGGAAGAGATGGTCTCTCTTTCCAAACCTCATCTAAAAGGTCCTCATCTATTTTTATATTAAGATTATTTTCTTTCTCTAATTTTTTAAAATCTTTATATTCTCCTACTGAAAATACCTTTCCATCAAAAGCAATAGTTTCTCCTGCCTTTGCATTTTCTTTAAGCCATTCTAATAAGCTTGGCCATCCTGGAATTCTCATTTTAAACATTTCAATTCCAGAACCCTTTAACTCCTCTAAAGCTTGTATGAAATATCTACCGTCAGTCCACAAAATAGCATTTTCTAAACCGACAAGTAAAGTTCCTGCTGATCCTGTAAAACCTGACATATATGCTCTACCCCTGTAATGTTCGCATACATATTCACTTTGATGAGCATCTTCACTAGGAATTATATAATAGTCAATTCCTTTATACTTCATAATTTTTCTTAATTTTTCTAATCTTTCAGTCACCTTCATAATTATAGCCCCCTATTTTTTAATCTAAATTGTAATTTGATTTAACTTTTCAAACCTCAATTTAATTTTCTGCTTTCAATAATAGTAACACAAAAATATTCTCCTAAAAATACCAATTAATAAAAATTAATTAACTTTATAAGTATAACTTATTAATGTTATTAATAAGTTCTCTTAAAAAATTACATAATTCCTTATAAAATTACAATATAAAACATATATATTGGCTACATTATGAAAAAATTGTAAATATACCTTTAAAAAAGGAATTATCTTATGTAAATCAATTATTTTTTTATTATAATGTAAGCATATTACATTTATTTTAATGTTTATAAAAAATAGATAAGAGAGATTCTTTATGAGAAAATTTTTAAAATCTGCTATAGAGTATTTAGCAAAAGATCTTGACTTGGACAAAGAATTATTAGAGCAAATTCAATATGTTGTAATTGTATTGACCTTTGAATTTATTAAATGTATTTCTGTAATTCTAATTGCTGGAATACTTGGATATTTCAAAGAGAGCTTAATAGTAATTCTTAGCATGTGCTTTATAAAGCCATTTATTGGTGGATATCATGAAGATAGCCAATTAAAATGTTTTATTGCAACATTAATTATTACAACAAGTATAATCATGCTTGTTACTTTTAACAAGCTAAATCTATTTAGCATTGTTATTTTAAATTTGTTTAGTATTTTTAGTATTTATAATAAAGCTCCAGTAATAGATAGTAGATTTCCATTGACTAAAGAACATTTAATTAAAAAAAATAAAATATTAAGTGTTACAAACTCAAGTATTCTTTTTTTAATAACCTTAATATTTTTCAAAATTTCATGGATTTCTCAAACAATAACGTGGACTTTATTAATACAAACATTACTATTATTTAATAAGTATAAAAGGGAGGATTCTTAAAATGAGAAAATCAATATTATCAATGTTAGCATTATTAACTACATTAACTATCAACGCTTCAACTACTTCTTTTGCTACTATAGGATTAGAAGAAATGCCTGAGTCTATGAAAAAATCTAGATAAAAATGAATAAAACTATATTTTTAGCTGATACGATAAACACTTTTTTACAATGTGTATTATTTATAAGCACAATAAATTTATGTAGTAAAGAAAATTGCAAAAAACCAAAGTCAAAGATGTTATTTTATATATTTCTTTTGTGGACAATGATATCACTAACAACTTTTTTTATGGGAAATTCCAGTGTTGCAACATTAATTCTTCATTTAGTAATGTTAATCATTGGAGGTCTAATATATAAAGATGATTTTTTAGCTGCTGCTATTGGATTTAGTTTGATTTATTCATTCATTGTTATAACCTTAATAATTTCATCTTTTCTATATAATGTCTTATCCCAAAATATATCATTAATAAATAAAAGTAATATATTTTTCATAACTATAATGTATTTTCCACAGTATATACTTGCCTTTTTAGTTTTATATAAAAAGAAAGGTATATACTCACTTTACAAAACTATAAAGTCTAGGAATAGCTCAATTATCTATTTAATACTCTTTACAATAGTACTAGACTTTATAGCTTCATTTAATGCTATTATTAATGCAAAGGATAATCCTATATTTACAGAAATAATATTAACTTTATTATTCATATTTATAATATTTATAATAATATATTTTTCTAACATAGAGAAAAAATCCAAAGAAATTGAACTACTAAATTCAAATTTAGAACAGAATATTAGCTCATTAAGAAAATTAAAACATGATTATGGCTCTCAAATTTCTTATTTATATGGATTACATCTTATGGGGAACTATGAGAAATTAGGAGAATTATTAAAAAACATAATTGATGGTAATGATAATATTATTAATAATATTGTTGTATCTAATGACACTTCAATTATATCAATGATAGTAAATACTATTAATCTAAAAGATATTACTGTATTTATAGATGAAAATGCTGATTTATTAGAAACCAATGTAAACGAATTAGACTTTCAACGTATAGTTTCTAATATATTAAGAAATTCTATTGAAGCTTTAGATGGTAGTGGTTCAATAAAAATTAATACTTATTATAGTTTTAATTATTTTGTGTTAAAAATCCAAAATAATGGTCCTGAAATTCCAGATAAAATATTAAATAAAATATTTGATAGTGGATTTACCACAAAAGAAAATAAAGAAAGTAATAATGGATTTGGACTAGCTATAGTAAAGGAGTTAGTAGAATCATATAATGGAAAAATTCAAGTAAGTAGTACTGATGAATTCACTGAGTTTACAATATACTTACCTACAATAAAATAAGAAAAGAAACAGAGTTCTATCCTCTGTTTCTTTTTAAACTTTATTTTATAATTATATTAAGTTTTTTATTACTTTAATACCTTCTAGGGTTTCATTTTTAATTCCACCTGGAAACTTTTCTTCAGTTTCAAATTCAAACCCTGCCCATCTATATAACCTAATTGCTTTATAACTCCAAGTCTGAGTTGGTATGTACATATCACAATCTCCTTCAATAGCTATCATAAGTTTAACTCCTTCTGAGATAAGAGCTTTTCCTAGCCCTTTTCCTTGATATTCCGGCTTCACAGCAACCCACTCCATAAATGGATGTCTTCTTTCCCCTGTATATCTCCACCAAGCTGTAAATGTAGCAATTTTTTCTCCATTATTATTTTCTATAAATATAGTTCTTCTTTCTAACTCATCTATATGAGGTAAATATTTATTTTTAAAATATTCTTCTCCATCTTTAGCATTTTCAAATTCCAGTACAGATTTTTCTATTTCTGCCCAAGCTTTTTCATCACCTTTTTTAAACTTAACAAATCTAAAACCCTCTGGTAAAGTTTCATCTTTTAATTCTTTTCCCTTTTCTCTCTTTAAAATTATTTTAAAAAATTCTATACTTTTATCTAACATTCTATCCCTCCAAATAAACCATATAACCTATTGAAACTTAATTTTTATCCTTATAGCTACTAGACTACAAATATTTTCTTATACCTTTCTATATTTAATTTTATCATTAAACTTATAATTTTAATATTACACTACTTTTTTTCATTCTTTATATCTAGATATTAATTGATCCAAAGAAAATAATAATTTAATTAAGTAAATACCTTTTCAACTTAGTATTTGTATATCCACAGAAATCCCTATTAATTTGTAGATATTAATTATAACATTATTGAACTCACTCATAAAAAAGTATGACATATTCTTAATATTGAAACCACTATATATAAAAATTACAATTATGGTGGTTCTTCACTTTATGATACAATATCTTATAATAGTATATGTAGTTAAGTTTTTTAATAAAAATATGGTGATTTATATGTAATACTTTATATGAGCATAATAATTTAGCTACGACTTATTAATTTAATGATTTAAGTTGAAATTAATTAAATAAAAGTAATAAAAGCTGTAATTAATTTGAGGTGTTTTAAATGGATATATGTGTTAGACCTGTATGGGCTGAAATAGATTTAGATATAATAGCAAATAATATGAAAGAAATAAGAAACCTAGTTGGTGAAAAGGAAATAATAGCCGTTGTTAAGGCTAATGCTTATGGTCATGGAGCTTTAGACATAGCTTCCACTCTTTTAGAAAATGGTGCTTCTAGATTGGCAGTAGCTATAATCACAGAGGCTGATGAACTTAGGGATGCTGGAATAACTGCACCTATTATGATTTTAGGTTATACTCCTATAAATTTTGCTGAAAATTTAATCAATAATGAAATTGAACAAACAGTTTATGATGTGGAATATGCTAAGGAATTATCTGACTTTGCCTTAAAGCTTGGCAAAAAAGCTAAAGTACACATTGCAATAGATACAGGAATGGGTAGAATAGGCTTCCTTCCAAATGAAGAGGGATTAAATAAAGTTTTAGAAATCTGCTCTTTACCTGGAGTTGAGGTAATAGGCCTATTTACTCACTTCTCAACATCAGATGAAAAAGATAAAACTTATACTTATGAACAATTTTCAAAATTAACTGCTTTTAATAAAGCTTTAGAAGACAATGGAATACACATTCCTTTAAAACATGCTTCTAATAGTGGGGCTATTATGGATTTACCAGAAACTTATTTAGACGGAGTTAGATGTGGAATTATTTCTTATGGATACTATCCATCTGAAGAAGTAAAAAAAGAAAACTTAAAACTTAAACCAGCACTTACATTAAAAACTAATGTAGCCTTTGTTAAAGAGTTAGATGAAGATATGTATGTAAGCTACGGAAGAACTTATAAAACTGAAAAGAAAAGTAAAATTGCCACTCTTCCAATAGGATATGCTGATGGATACTCAAGACTTCTTAGTGGGAAAGCCAAAGTTATAATAAAGGGTCAATTTGCTAATGTTATAGGAAGAGTTTGTATGGATCAATGTATGATTGATGTAACTCATATAGAAGATGTTAAAATTGGCGATGAGGTAATTCTTTTAGGGGAAGAAAATGGATTAAAATTTGATGCTAACGATATGGCTGAAATTATGGGAACAATAAACTACGAAATACTTTGTATGATCAGCCACAGAGTTCCTAGAATATATAAAAAGAATAATGAAATAGTTAAGGTAATAAACTATATTTAATAAAAATAGGAGTGTATTAAAAGTTATTTTAATACACTCTCTTAATTTAGTCATTAACATTTTAATGAACTATAACCTAATTTAATCATAATTATTTCTAGAACTAATTTTTTATTTTGTTTTTTCCTTATCATTAAACACTATTATCATTCCTAAAATAGCAAATATCACACTAGTGGATGTAACAAAACCATCTGCAGATATCCATGACATAAATGAAGCTAAAAAAACATATATTTCTGAAAAAATTAATCCTAAAATTGGACTTAATAAAATTATAATATACCCCATTAATCCTCTCCTATAATTAAACCGATTTTTCTAAAAATCTATTATTAAACAATTTTTTTCTTTTTATTATATCTTTAAAATAATTAATTTCTGTTTAACTAAACCTCCCCTATTATATATATACTCCCTTAAAAAATAAAATTCTAATAAAAAACAAAAGAAGCTGTATAAATATAGTTAAATAAATTAAACTTAATTGTACTTAGCTTTTTAATACAGCTTCTTTTCATATAAAAAAATATAATTATTTAATTTTTATTTTATCTTTCAGTTCTTAAAGTTATGGATTCTTTTGAAGAAAGCTCTCCATTATTATATTTTGCTGCAATTTTAAAGTTATATATAGTATGTCTATTTAATCCTTTAAACTTATAGGTAGTCTCATCTTTTCCTAATTCAGCTACTTTTTTACCATCTTTATATAGTACGTATCCTTCTAATCCAAATGAATTTTCAGGTGCGCTCCACTGAACAGTTACATTTTTCTTTGAAATATTAGTTGCTTTAAAATCTCTAACTGGGCTTACTATAACTTCTGAGGAATCAATAGCTTTTAAAGCTTCTTCTATTACAATCTTTAATTCACCTAAAACTTTATCCACATCTACTTTTAATGAATTTTCATCATTTTTAACTCTTTCAGCCTCTAAAATAGCATCTTCTAACTTTATTTTTATTCCTTCAAGATGATCAAATCCTTTAAGTTTTTCTAAAACATCATATGCTCTTTCTATCTCAGAATTTAATTCGTCTTTATTAGGAACTTTTGAAAGTTCAAAATTAGCTTCTGCTTCAGTTAAATCAGAAATAGCCTTATTTATATCCTCTTCATTTGCACCTTCATTGTTTAACACTTCCTTAGCTTTATCTAAAGCTTTTTTAAGTTCTTCTATAGCATTAGGAATATATACTCCTTCTGCATTTTCTAATTTACTTTCTATTGAAGATATTATCTCTTCTAATTGTGCTTTATCAATTACATTAACTGATTCAACGAAAGTATCTATAGCTTCTTTTAAAGTCTTTGTTATATTTCTAATCTCTTCTAAGCTTGTAGAACTTTCAAAACCTTCCTCAGCAATTCTTATAGCTTCATTTAAAGCATCTACAGCTTCCTTAGGATACTGTCCATTTCCATTTCCCACTACTGCATTTTCTACTTTTTCCTTAGCTAAAAGTACCATTGATTTATATGCAGTTTCAGCACTTACAGCATCATAGTATGAATCTAATGTATTTTTTAACTCATCATAAGCTGTGTCTATTTCACTTTGTGAAACTTGCTTTTTATTGTAAACTTCTTTAGCCTCATTATTTTCTAACTTTAGCTTTTGAATTTCTGCATTTACTATAGCTTTTTCATTATAGTTCATGCTATTCATAAGACTTGGTAATATTTCATTTAGTAAAATATCAACATCACTTATTAAAGCTGCAAGTTTAGTTCTGTTTATTTGAACAAATCCCTTATAGAATTCATTTAAAGCTGATTTTAAAGTGCTCATAACTTCATTAGCCTCTTTTGAATTTATATCATTTCCTAAAGCTAATTTTGCCTCATTTATAGCATTTCCAAGGGATTCCTTAGCCTCTTCAGTATAGTTTCCAGCCATATCCCCAACTACTGCACTATTATATATATCTTCAACTACTCTTATATAAGAAGCTAAACTTGAAGTAGAATCTCCTTTATAAATTTTGATTTCTCCAATTTTAACATTCTCACTATTAAAATTAAATCTTACAAATCTTCCTATTTTTCCTGACTTTAATATATTAGAATATACAGCTTTATTCTCTTCATTGTTGTTCTCATCAACTATCTTTGTCCATTCTGTTCCATCATTAGAAATCTCTATAGAGTATTTTAATGGAGAATTTCCCTTGCTTACTATATCTATTGCAGATATATCCTTTTCCTTACTTAAATCAAAAGTTACAGACTTTTCCTCTTCTTGTCCTGGAACCCAAAGAGTATTTTCATTTCCATCTCTTAAATTATTTGCTTCAGAATTATTTGAAGTTACCTCAACCTTAGTTTCATCTTTCATAGCTAGGTTTTCTGGAATTGCAAATACATTTAATTCAGCAGCTGAAGCAAATCCTCCAACCCCTTCTAAAGCTACAAGTTTAACATGAGTTGCCTTTGTACTATTAAATTTTAATGTTTTTAAACTTCCACTATCATCCCAATTTCCTTCAGATATTTTTCTAAAATTATTTCCATCCTCACTTACATGAAGCTCATATTTAGTTATATTTCCATTTTTAGCACCACTTCTTGGTAAGTAAGTAAACTTATTAATTTCGTAACTCCCTCCAAGTTCTAAAGTAATACTTTGTGGTAACTCTTCTACAGGATTATATTTTGTATGCCATATAGTATTTTCCTTTCCATCAATAGCAAACTTAGCTAAGCCTTCATTTCCTACATCAGGATGCTCTGATGTTGCTGTAGCTTTCATATTTCCTTGAGGTAATGCTATGGAAGCTTGTTCAACTTTATTTATAGCCTCTTTACTCATAGCTTTAATTTCTGCAATAGCTGCCCAAGCTTGATCAAATGAACCACCTGGAGCTTTTCCTGTAATAGTAGCATGTATTTTACTTATTTCTTTTTTTACAGGAATATTATATGACTTTTTATTATCCTCTGTATTAGAAGTCATATCCAATACTGTTTCTCTATTTCCACTCTCATCTTCAACTTCCACTTTAAATTGGAATCTAAATCCTTCCTTTTCAAAATGAAGCTCTAAGAAATCTACAAAATTATTTCCTTCTAAGTCAATTGTGGCATTAGCTGGCATAGCTCCATTATCACTTATCCAAATGGAACTTAAATCTCCGTCTGTAATATTAGATAAAGGATTTCCACTTTGAGAATTAGAACCACTTACATTTTTATTTTCTGCTATATTTACATAATTAGCTGGTTTTTCTTTTGACATGGCCTTTACTTCTGCAATAGCTGCCCAAGCTCCTGGATGTTGTCCACCTTCTGCTTTTCCTGTCATAGTAACATGAACTTTATTTATATCTTTTCCTACAGGTATTTTATATGATTTTTCATTATCTTCTTTATTTGAAGTCATATCTAATACATTTTCTTTATTTCCATTTGCATCTTCTACTTCTACTTTAAATTGGAATCTAAGTCCTGGCTTTTCAAAGTGAAGCTCTAAGAACTCAACATTTTCTGTTCCTTGTAAATCGATAGATGTAGTTGCTGGAGTTTTTCCACCATTACTAACCCAAAGAGAATTTAAATCTCCATCTGTAATATTAGATAATGATTTTCCATTTTCAGCCTCTGCTCCAGTAACTGTTTTTCCTAAAGCAACGTTAGTATACTCATCTTCCTTTTCTTTTCCTCCATATACCATTATTTCTGCTAATTCTGGTATTTTATATGATGGACTTAGGTTTAAATCTACATTAGTTAATGAAACCTTAACTTTTTGAGCCTTTCCAGTAAAATCAACCTTTTCAATGACTCCCTTACTAGAATAATCCTCAGATTTATCTGATACTATTTTCCACTGTCCACTTTCATCCATAACCTCTACTTTGTATGCTACAGCCCTATCACCAGCCTGATTTCTAAAAGCAAATTCTATTCCATCTACACTTTTAACTCCTTGTAAATCTACAGTTACACTTGCAGGATATCCCTCTCTATCAGCAATCCACATAGTTCCTGTATTTCCATCTGTAATGTTACTTAAAGGATCGGCTTCAGTTTCTTCATGAGTTTCACTACTTACAGGCTTTCCTAAAGCAATATTAACTCTTTCAACTGATTCATTTTCACCTAATATTTTATCCATATTAGTTACTGAATAACTTTCCATGGCTATCTTAGCAAGTTCTCCTAAGTTTTCATTAGAAGCTTCTGTAGGATAAAGCTTATCTGTATCACTCTTCTTGTTTACCCAGTCATACTCCATCTTAAACCAATCTATATTAGGGGCTTTAGCTCCTCCATCTAATTCAGTTTGTAATCCATTTATCCATTTTTCCCATCTAGCATAATAATAATCCTCAGTTAATCCTGACCATTGTCTATTAGAATAATCTTTAAGACCACCACCGTTAGCATTATTTCTTGAACCCCAAGTTGTTACTAAAGCTCTAGCATTAAACTCAAATAAGTCCTTAGTCCAATCATCAGCGTCCTTAAGCATAGTTCTAGCATCTTCAATCCAATTTCCTATTAAAAACTCTGGTCTAGTTGATAATACTCTCTCTTGAAGCTTTATAAGTTCTAAAAACTTTCCTGAAACAAATTTAAATTTCTCTCCATTTCCATTATTATAAGCATTACACATAACCTCATAATATTCTTGAGCTGAGTTAGCTAATAATTGTTTTAATATATCAGCAAAGTCATAAAGGAATGCATCACTATCTTTGAATTCATCATAGTTCTTTGCAAATATTTCAATAGCTTTTTCAAATTCACTCTTATCATAAACTATTTTTGAATGTCCCCAAGTTGAAGCACTTTTTATTCCAAAGCCAGGTCTTGCATTTATAATAGACTCAGCAGCACCTTGGTAATAATCATTTCTCTTTTTGTAAGCAGTGTCTAATATAATATTCCAAGCATCTAAAATCTCTTTATTAGTCTTACCATATCTTCTTTCAATATAATCTTCAGTCCATGTTCTAAAGTTTATTTGATCTCTAGTCCAAGCCATGTCAAATAAAAGTTCATACGCTAAAGGATTTGTATTTATAGCCTCTGGTGTAATACCTATACCAACCATATGCTCTGAATTAGCTAAGGCTTTAGGAATTTCTGTTGCAAGTTTTTCTGGTGCTGCATCCATTCCCATTCTTCCCCCAAAGTTATGAAGCATATTCCAAATCCACGGTAAATCTCTTTCCTCTAATCTATTCCAGTCTGGACTTACCTCTGAGAAAAGATCTAATACCATAGCTTGGTCTTTTTTAGTTAATCCTTCTAACTTATTATTACTAGGATTTCCTTGCCAGTTTTGTATAACCCAAACTGCATCATTATCATGCTCTATCATCTTATTTTGAATTATTTCATATATCTTTCCATTATCTAAATCACCAGTATTTCCTCCCTCATGGAATGGATCTACTCCATAGAAGTTAGTTACATCTCCAAACACTTCTTTTTGCTTTTCATAGAAAACATCTGCAACATTTTGGAAATAATCTACCTCCCCTTCATTTACATATGTTTTAAGCATATCTGGTCTATCAAAGCCACACCATCCCCCTTGAGAAATAGTTTGTGCTTCTGAATTTTTTTCCTTAAAATCTCTTGGAACCATACCTGAGTATCCTTGAAGAACAGGATTTATTCCAAAACTTTGCATTCTATCATGCATTTTTCTTCCAAGCTCTGCTCTTTGCTCAAACCAATCATTAGGAAGTGGCCCTCCAAATCCAGTCATATTTTGCATATAGAACCAAGCAAAATATGCAGGTCCCGAAATAAATTCTTTAACCTCTTCATCACTATATCCAAATTCATTTAAGGTTCTTCTTAAAACCTCTTCTTGTCCAATTATATCTAATACTAAGTTAACCCCATTCATAGCACACCAATCTAGGAATTCTTCATATTGATCCCAATCCCAGAAAGACATTGTATAAGAATAGGTACAAAAGTTTAATGCATATCTATGCTCATATGGAGTATCTATAACTACTCTCTCCCCAACAGAAGGCATTGTTTCAGGCATTTTTAAATTAGATCCCATTATTGGATTGTAACTTACATTACAATAATTTTTTAAATAATAGTTAAATCCTGATGCTAAGGAAACACCATTATTACCTTTTATTAAAACCTTTCCATCTCTTGAATCAGAAACCTCAAAAACATCATTTCCATTTAATTGATCTCTTATTTCAAAAATAAACTTGTCCTTAAATTCTTCTCCTATTACTCTACCAACTAAATTCTTTATTTCATTTAAAGTTTTTTCATTGGCATAGGCACTATCACTATTAAACTTTTCATATTCAGTAGCCCAAGGGGTTTCACTAAAATTACTTGTAGCAATTTTCTTAACTTCTGGTAAACTCTCTCCTGTATTTTTACCAAATACATTTATTTCAGCTATATTCACCCTATCACTATTACTATTTTGAACTACATCAATTCTAATCTTTCCTGCCCTTACATTATCAATGGTATGCACATTACCATTACTGTCTGATACATTTTCATTATTTTTATATGCTATTTTATTAAAGTTTTCTCCATCTTCTGAAGCATATATATTATATTTATACACAGCTTCATCCTTATTAAATATTTCAATTTTTGATAATTCGTAAATTCCACCTAAGTCAACTTCTATCCATTTATAATCATTTGAAGATTCCCAGTAGGTAGATAAATCACCATCTATGGCTAAATCAGCTGTGTTACCTTCAGTATTTCCCTTTGCAGTTACAGTAACCCCTTCCGTAATTTCAACACCAGTTGATGCCCTTACCTTAATTGCACTTGGATTAACTAATCCAAATACAAAAGTACTTGCTAAAACATAAGCCATTTGCTTTTTAAATTTTTTACTAAACAATTTAAAATCCCCTTCACTATAATATATTCAATAAAACTACTTTTTGTTGTGCTTTACTATTATATTAATATGTTTAGTAAATTAAAAAAATGTATGTTATTACAAAAAACTAGATGTTCCTACAAAAAATAACTAAATATTTAATTCTCATCTTAACCAAAATAAACAAAAAATATTTTTAATCCATAGTACTAAGGATTTTTTTATAAGAACTAAATTTTTAATCACTATCACTTAATTAAAAGTAATAGCAAAAATTAAAGCTTATAGCTAACTTTAAACTTATTAAAATTAGCTACAAGCCCTAACTATTTAAATTAAAATATTTTATTATTTTTTAATTATTGTGGTCCCATATATGGGTTATTTCTAGTTTTATCTTTTCCAAGTTTTCTTGATTCCTTAGAGTATCCTATTTCATTAGCAGTTTCATTTTTCATTTTCTCTACTTCTTTTTTTGTTTTTTGACTAGTTTTTTTGTTATCTTTGCTGTTTTTATTATTTTTATGAGACAAAGTTAAACACTCCTTTCAAATTAAGTTCTTAATTAGTATTTAACTTTAATAACTCATATATCCTTAAAACAACTTTCCAAAACTGTTGACTATTTCCTAAAAACCACTAACACTTTACTTCCTCAAATTCATAATCCTTAGTTACATCATTTATCCATTTTCCACTAATTACCCTATATACACTGGTAAGAGATTTTAATATTTCATCACATTTTATAACTAAGAATACTAAGGCAACTGGAAGTTCTAAAACAAAGGCTACAAAAAATCCACCTGGAATAGCAACAAGCCACATAAAAATAAGATCATTTATCAAGACAAACTTAGCATCTCCACCACCTCTAAGTACACCCATCATAAAATTACTTGCAAGAGATTGAAATACTATTATTCCTGAAGTTACAGTCATTATTTCCATAGCTATTAATTTTGTTGAATAAGATACATTATAGAAATTAACAACAAATGGCTTTATAAGTAAAATCATAAGTCCTGATATACATCCCATGACAACACTGAAAATCCCTATACTATAGGCATATTCCTTTGCTTTTTCTTTTTTACCTTCTCCTATGGTATTTCCTATAATTACTGCTGTAGCATTAGACATACCAAATATAAAAACTGTTACAAATTGATGAGCAACTCCATTTATACTATTAGCAGCTACAACCTCTGTTCCCATTCTACCAACTATTACAGATATCATAGAAGCTCCAATTGCCCAAAGTAATTCATTACATAAAACAGGAGTACATAATCCAACATAATCTTTTAAAATCTCTTTATCTATCTTTAATAAATGTTCTATCTTAAGACCAATCTTTCTTTCATATATAAACATAAACACTAAAACTATTGAAAACTCAGTAATTCTAGCACAGACAGTAGCTATGGCAGCTCCTCTTATTCCGAGTTCGGGAGCACCTAAATTTCCAAATATAAAAATCCAGTTTAATATTGAATTTACCACTAAAGAAGCAGTATAAACTATAATTGATATACTCACAGTTTTTACTGAACGAAGCATCATTATTGTACAGTTTGTAATAGAATAGAACAAATATCCTATGCACACAATTCTTAAATAACTTGCTCCAAAATCTATAACAGCCTTATCAGTTGTGAAAATTCCCATAAAGTATTTTGGTAAAAATAATGCTATAAATATGAAAATACCAGTTATTAATAAACATACCCTATACATTATGGCCAAAATCTTATGAATTGTTTTAACATTTCCTTTTCCCCAATACTGAGAAATCATAATATTAGATCCTCCAGCTAGTCCAAACATTAAAATTGTAAGTACAAAAAATAAATTATTAGCTATAGAAACTGCTGATAGTTGAATTTCCCCCAAAGCTCCAACCATCAAAGTATCTACCATACTTACCATAAAGGTTATTAAATTTTGTACTGCTATTGGCAAAGCAATACTAAAAAGTAACCTATAAAATCTTTTGTCTCTAGTTATAATCATAATTAGCCCCCTTACTAAAAATATATTCTTATAAAAGTCAATGTACATTATAGCATTCTGTACTAACTTATAATACGTGTTTAAATTTAACAATATATGAATATTAAAGCAATTATATTAATATTTTTATTTTTAAATTAATTCTTAATTAAAAAAAGCCCTAAGTTTTAAACTTAGAGCTTTAAAATCTAAACTAAATTATCATTTGCATAATAATAATTTCCATTTATAACTTCCATATCTTTTAATTTTTCAGAATCGATATAAGTTCCTGGTATATAAGTATATTCTATTAGTTTGTTTTTCCCTAGTTTGTCAGAATACTTAGTAAAAGCTAGCATGTACACATCATTTATTTCTGAGGTGTATGTTTTTTCTGGTGCGTAAGCATTCATCTCTTTAAAAAAATCGCTTACATCTTGGTATGGAGCTATTAAATAAACCTCATCCCATTCAAAAGCTATATTTTTATTTAAAGAAATTAAGTCTAGCTTTTTATCCTCTTCACCTTCTATAATACTTATAACTTCTTTGTTTAATGACTTATTTTCTCCAACATAGTCATTATGATACAACCCTAGATATACTATAGATATTAAAAATATTATTACTAAAGTTGTAATAGAGATAGCAACCTTTTTCTTCATACAGACCACCTCTCAAAAATAAAATTTCCTTTTAAAAAAAGTAAGATATATTTTACTATATCTTACTTTAATTTTACCACATATTACATGGTCATTATATACTTCAAAACAATTTAACATTATAACTATTTTTATAATTAAATTAATCATAATATTTTCAAAGTAAAAACTTATAAGTCACTATTATTTTTACATGTACTTTAAATACAACATATAACTTAAATGTATTTTATCTTAAATCGTATATAATAATTTTATTTTCTTGCTTTTTGTATTTTAACTTTTTTACCCTTTATAGTAACTTCCTTAAAGCTTTTTAAAACTTTATCACCTTTTCCATTTAATATATCAACATAAGAGAAACCATCTTGAACATCTATTATTCCAATATCTTCTCCTGTTAAACCTGGTAAGTTACTAAAACATCCAACAATATCAAAGGCTCTTATTTTCTTTTTCT
The DNA here is from genome assembly GCF_023921145.1 of Clostridium sp. 16K-1-R1. Lineage (NCBI taxonomy): Bacteria > Bacillati > Bacillota > Clostridia > Eubacteriales > Clostridiaceae > Clostridium > Clostridium sp. 16K-1-R1. The sequence continues at coordinate 1,070,230 of NZ_CP046515.1, read as the reverse complement.
TTCCGCCATTAACATGTATTTTAACTATATCACCATGAACTTCTTTCTTAGGTTTTTTACTCTCTTTTAATTGAACCTTTTGACTTTCCTTAAATATTTTTCTTCCAGCTTTAACTTCTTCATCAGAAGGAAGACTTACTTTTTTTATTTCATAACCAATATATTCTTCAACATTCTCTAAATATTTCTTCTCATAATGATTTACAAAGGTAATAGCCTTTCCTTCTCTTCCTGCTCTACCGGTTCTTCCTATTCTATGAACATAGCTTTCTGTTTCCATTGGAACCTCATAGTTTATAACAAGTTCTATACTATCTACATGAATTCCTCTAGCTGCTATATCAGTACAAACTAATACTTTAAAGTGCTTATCTCTAAAGTTTTCCATAACCTCAATACGCTTCTTTTGCTCCATATCTCCATGAAGTTCATTACAAGTTATTCCCTCATCCTTAAGCATTTTGTAAACAGACTTAACCTTATTTCTTGTATTACAAAATACTATAGCACTCTCTGGATGATAAGCATAAAGGCATTTCCATAAAGCTTTCCCCTTATTTTTCTTCTCTATTTCAATTGCACTTTCTTCTATTCTATCCCTATTAAATACTTTTGATTTAACCTCTAAAAGCATAGGATTTCTCATATACTCTTCACATATTTCCTCTATTTCCTTAGAAAATGTAGCAGAAAATAATGCAGTGGTTTTGTTTAATCTTAATTCTCCTAATATGTCCTTTATTTGATCAATAAATCCCATTGAAAGCATTTTATCAGCTTCATCTATGACTACATAATTTACTTCACTTAAGTCTAAAGTGCCTCTTTCCATATGATCAAATACTCTTCCTGGAGTTCCTACCACTATATGTACTCTTTGTTTAAGCTCTCTAATTTGCTCATTAAAAGGTTGTTTCCCAAATATAGCCGCACATCTAACCTTTTTTATTCTTCCTATATTAGAAAGTTCATCTTTAACTTGAATTGCTAACTCTCTAGTTGGTGTTAAAACTAGACACTGTACCTTTTTTTCTTCAATATTTATCTTTTCACAAACAGGTATTCCAAAACTTGCAGTTTTACCACTACCAGTTTGAGATTTAACTATTATATCTTCACCTTTTAATAATTTTGGAATAGAAGCTTCCTGAACCTCTGATGGATTTTTATATCCTAAATTATTAAGTGCTTTAATAATATCCTCACTTAAATTTAATTCATTAAATTTCATATATTATGTTTATCTCCTTTTTTAAAACTTTATTAGTCTTCTTATAGTTATACCATATATTCATTTTTTCTACTAATTTTAATTTTTAAAATCCTAAGAAAATAAGATAACATTACATTTTTCCATATATCATAAAGAGGGAAACAGTTAAAATTCTTAAGATTAAAAAAATAACATAATACTATGTTTTCTACTTTATTAACTTATATATTTTAAAATATCTTATTATAAAGAATTTTCTTTATAATAAAAAAGTGAACACAAACAATATATTTTTTATTGCTTATGTTCACCTTAAACTATCTATCTTTAAGCAAGTATTAAATTTTATTTTCACTCTATGGGGCTGTATCAAAATATAATAATAAAAATTATAAACAGTATGAAGAGAACATCTAGATCAGCTTTAGAATTTAAATTATTACGTAGAAAATATCACGTTAAAAAGCTGAGACTGTTCGAAGCGTAGCAAGTTTCGAAGCTTTAGTGATATTTTCGAAGTAATGATTATAAATTCTTAGCGAAATCTAGTAATTCTCGGAATATGTTTATAATTTTTATAAAAAGTTATTTTGATACACGCCCATAAACTTTATTTTAAAAGTCTAACTACATTTTCAGTTGTTAATTCTAAATTTCTACTTCCTTCTTTTAAAGCTTCATCTAAAGTTGAAACTCCAGTCATTATACTAAATATACTCTTTATACCTATTTCATAAAGGTCTTCTATTCCCTCTCCAACCTTTCCTGAAAAGGCAATTGTAGAAACTCCATTCTCCTTAGCCACAGTAGCAACTCCCATTGGTGTTTTTCCATATATAGTTTGATCATCTATACTTCCTTCACCAGTAAATACAAAGTCTGCTCCCTTTACCTTTTCAGCTAACTCTGTATGTTTTATTACAAGCTCTATACCTCTTTTTAATTCTCCACCTAATAGTAATAAAGCGGCACCTAATCCTCCAGCAGCACCAGAACCTTCTATGTGTGAAACTTCTTTTCCTAGGTCTTTTTTTATTACAGAAGCGTAATGAGCTAAATTATTATCTAATTCTTTAACCACTTCTTTAGTTGCTCCCTTTTGAGGACCAAATACTGCTGAGGCTCCTTTTTCCCCTACTAATGGATTAGTTACATCACAAGCTACTTCTATTGATACTTCTTTTAATCTTTCATCTAAAGAACTTAAATCAATACTTTCTATATCTTTTAATGCTCCTCCACCAAAGGCTATTTGATTTCCATCCTTGTCTAAAAGTTTTCCACCTAAGGCTTGAAGCATTCCACATCCTCCATCATTAGTGGCACTTCCACCTATTCCTATAACTAAATGTTTTATTCCTTGATCTAATGCAGCCTTTATAAGCTCTCCAGTTCCAAAAGTTGTTGTTATTAAAGGATTTCTCTCTTCTCTCTTAACAAGTTGAATCCCTGAAGCACTAGCCATTTCTATAACAGCAGTCTTTCCATTACCTAAAATTCCATAAAAAGCTTCCACCTTGTTTCCTAAAGGTCCCGTAACATTTACTCTTTCTATTCTTCCAAAGGTAGCATGAACTAAGGCTTCTACAGTTCCCTCTCCACCGTCAGCCATTGGAACCTTTATGCATTCTGCATCTTTAAAGACCTTTTTAATTCCTCTTTCCATAGCATTACAGGCTTCCATTGAAGTCATACTTTCCTTGAATGAATCTGGTGCTAATACAAATTTCATCTTTATTTCCTCCTACTAGATTTTATCTTAACTTTTCATTTTAAAATCCACTGTGCTTTTACTAAAAACTCTATTTTAAATCATAATTCTTAAAAGTTAATAAATTTCATACTAAGTTTAAATTAAACCTTACTAAAAATTTTCTTTATTATAAAGTAACAAAATATTTATACATTAGCGATAATAAGCATATAGTTAAAACTTTTCTTTATTTATTAAATAACTATTTTAATATTATTCCAAATATTATAGTTGATACAATTGTCATTGTTAATCCAACTAAAGATTCATATGGTATAAGTTTAAGTCTTTCCTTCATGTCCATTGAAACACTTCCACCAGTAGCGTGGAAGAAGCTTCCATGAGGTAAGTGATCTAAAACTGTAGCCCCAGCATGTATCATAGCTGCTGTAGCAAGTGGTGCCACTCCTAATTGAACAATTGTTGGTCCAAATACTGATGTAGCCACCGCTGTTCCTGAAGTAGTAGAGGCAGTTGCCGCTGACATAAGTATTCCTGAAACTGGAGCTAACATAAAGCTCGGTAATCCTAAAGCGTTTATTCCACTTATAATAACATCCTTTAATCCTGAGTTAGCAATTATTCCCGCTAAAGTACCTGTACCTATTAAAAGTATAGCTACTCCACTCATCTTAGCTAGTCCATATGTTGCATATTTGTTAATATGCTTAATTTTTCCCATAGCTAGTATTCCGCATATACCACCTACTGGTAAAGCTATTAATGGATCTATAGCAATGCCTGCTATTGGTCTTAACATTAATAAGATTATTGCTACTAATGGTCCAACCATTGCTGGTAAAAATCCAGGCATATCTGTTAACTCTTTCATATGTTCATCAGATTCTACTAAAGAACCTTTTTGTTTTATTCTACTTGCTAATATACATGTAATTATAACTCCAAATATAGCTGGTACTATACCTGCTATCATAACATTAGTTAATGAAACTCCTAAATTATCTGCTGCCGCAATGGTATTTGGGTTTGGAGACATTATATTTCCTGCCTTACCTCCACCAACCATGGCTAATAATATAGCTGGTTTACTTAAACCTGATTTGTGAGCTATTGCTAAAGCTATTGGAGATACTGTTATTACTGAAACGTCTACAAAAACCCCAACCATTGTTAAAACCATAGTAGCTATTGCTAAGGCTATAAGAGCTCTTGATTCTCCAATCTTCTCAACTATTGTCTCTGCAATCTTCGCTGCCGCTCCGGATTCAATTAAAACCCCAGCTAGTACCCCTGCTGTAAGTATTCTAAGGATAGCAGGCATCATATTTTTTGCTCCATCCATCATTAAATTAACTGTCCCTGTTAGTCCTGCTCCACCAACAAGTCCACCTATTAAAGCTCCTAATATAAGTCCGTATGCTGGATGAACCTTTTTTATGATAAGAGTGATTGCAATAACTAATGCAATTACTGCACCTAAAGCTGTAACTGTTACATTCACAATAAATTCCTCCTTCTTATTAAACTCATTTATTCTTATTTATATTGACGATTTTCATTGTATAAGTTTTCATATTCAAAATCATTATTTAATATCACTAAAATAAAAAGGTTTTCTTTATGCAAACGCACAAAGAAAACCTTTTTTTATTTTAATTGACTTACTATATATGCAATCAAAAATTGAAATAAATCTAAATAATTATCAAAGCTTAAGCCTGTTATTTCCTCAATTCTCTCTAGTCTATAATTTAATGTATTTCTATGTATATGTAAAGATTCTGCGGTCTTTTTTCTCTCTCCACTATGTTTCATATAAGATATAAAGGTTTCTAATAATTCTTCTCCCATATTTTCCTCTAATATCTTGTTTTTAATAATTTTCCATTCCTCTTCATCTAAAAAATTATCTAAGTAACTAAAAACCTTTACTTTTTTATAATCATAAAAGAACTCATTTTTATATAATTTACTTCCTATATCTACTGCTTCCACTGCCTCGTTCATAGATTTTGATATAATTTTATGTTTTGAGCTTAATCCTATCTTAGAATTTGTGTCACTCATAATTTCCTTTAATTCCATTAACCTTTTATAAAGCAAATTATTATCTAATAAAATTACAACTATTCTATTTGAAGTTAAATTTATATAGTACTCATCTTCTTTTATGAACCTTTTTATTTTTTTAATTATTTCCTTAAATTGATCTTTCTGAAACTCCAATACAAGTATTATTCTATCTAAGGATATATCAATACCTACATTAGCTCCCCTTTGAATGAATTCTAAGTCATAGGCCTCTTTTGAATAAAGCCATTCATAAATAAACTCTTCTTTCAATCTTTCTTTAACTATATGTTTATTTAAAGTGTATTCTTGATTTATTAAAAGTTCAGCAGTAACAGTTACAAGCTGTGTAAATTGCCTAACATTTTTAGGATTTCCTGTTATACCAATAACCCCTATAGCTTTTTCTCTAAAAAATATAGGTGAATTAACTCCAGATTTCACCTTGTCCCCATCTTTAGATATTTCAACCACCTTTTTTACCCTTAAGGCTTCTAAAGCACCATTATGTATCATTCCTATTCTACTTGAATCACCACTACCTATTATTACTCCCTTATGATTCATTATGTTTACATTGTAAGGAATAACCTCCATCATTTTATTAACTATATTTTGAGCCAGTTCCCTATTTAACATTATATTGCGCTAAGTATATTCCCTGTTTATACTTAACTCCTCCTCTCTTTGAACCTCCCATAATTACACTTTGGAGTATTCTCTATAAGCTTAGATAAACTGATACTAGCAAAATATTTAAACATTTACAATACTTAAAATAAAAAAGGATATGTATCAAAACTAAATAATAAAACTTATAAAATATATAATCTATTAATTCTCATAACATAGTTAAAAGTTTTATTAAAAAGTTATTTTGATACATACCATACTATTTTACATATAGTTATTTTCCTACTTGCTATTATTTATTTTCTTAAGGGTAAAATATCCTATAAAGCTAATTTGTATATTTCAAGGATGTCCTCTGTGTTTAATTCTACAAAATGACCTACTGTATACTCATCATTATCTGTGCATTTTTTAGCCATTTCTTCTAATCTATCTTCACCTATTTCTAACTCTTTTAAAGTTACTGGAAGATTTATTGATTTGAAGAATTCTTCAAGTTTCTTAATTCCTTCTAAGGCAACCTCTTCCTTAGTTTTATCTTCAACTTGAACATCAAATACTCTAGTAGCAAATTGGTTGAATCTATCTAAATCATGTTTATAAACAAACTTCATCCAAGCTGGTAATATAACAGCTAATCCTGCTCCGTGAGTAACATCATATATTCCACTTAATTCATGCTCTATATTATGTGATGCCCAATCTGTTTCTCTTCCTGTGCTTAAAAGATTATTATGTGCTATTGTTCCAGCCCACATAACCTCTGCAAAGCTATCATAGTCTTCCTTATTTTTTAATACCTTAGGAACATTATTTATTACTGTTTTCATTGTTCCCTCAATTAATCTATCTATAAGTTCAACATTCTTTGTGTTTGTGAAATATCTTTCCATTAAATGTGCTAAAATATCTGCACTTCCAGCTGCTATTTGATATTCTGGTAAAGTAACACATAGTTCTGGATTTAACATTGAAAATTTAGGATATAAAAGTGGTGATCCTGTTGATCTCTTATACCATCCATCTTCATTAGTTATAACAGTTCCTGAACTTGATTCACTTCCTGCCGCTGGTATTGTTAATACTGTACCTAATGGTAAAGCTTTTTCTATTTTAATATTCTTAGTAAAGAAATCCCATACATCTCCATCATAAGGAACACCAAGAGCTATGGCTTTAGCTGAGTCAATAACACTTCCTCCCCCAACAGCAAGTATAAAGTCAACTTTACTATTTTTACAAAGTTCTATTCCCTTTTTAACTAAACTTAATCTAGGATTAGGCTTAACTCCTCCAAGTTCTATTACATGTAATCCTGCTTTATTTAAAGAGTCTAAAATTCTATCATATAACCCATTTTTTCTAATACTTCCTCCACCATAATGAAAAAGTACTTTACTAGCTCCTAAGCTTTTAATCTCTTCTCCAACAGAGGATTCAACCCCTCTACCAAAGTTAATTTTAGTAGGATTATAAAAAGTAAAATTATTCATTTAACTCACCCTTTCTCTTTTTTCCATATTATTTAAATTAATTACGTTTACAATATTATATATCACTTTTTATTTTAAGTAAAAGATTCTATAAATATATTTTAAAACTCTAATTATGTTTAAAATATGTATATTCACATAAATTTAAAATAAAAACCAACAATATAATAGGAAAATATTGAAATATACATTTTAAAGTATATAATATATTTAAATTATTCTTATGAGAGGTGATTAATTTGATAAATCATAAAGGAACAAAATGCATTTCAACGGAAAGAATAACTCTTAGACCTTTTTGTTATGATGATGCTGAAAATATGTTTAAAAACTGGGTAAATGATCCTGAAGTTACAAAATATCTGTCTTGGACTCCTCACGGAAATTTAAATGTGACTAAGGAATGCTTAGATAATTGGATTAAAGCCTATGAATCTGATGAAAACTATCACTGGGCAATAACCTTAAAAGAAAATCCAAATGAGGTTATTGGAAGTATTGGTGCAGTATTTATTGACAATTATTTAGAACAAGCTCACATAGGTTATTGTCTTAGCAAAAAATATTGGAATAAAGGAATAGTAAGTGAATCTTTAAAAGAAGTTCTTTCTTATTTATTTCAATGTGGTTTCACAAGAATAGAAGCAATACACCATGTTCTTAATCCTGCGTCTGGACAAGTTATGAAAAAATGTGGCATGAAATTTGAGGGCATACTTAGAAAAGCTAGAAAGGATAATAAAGGTGAATTTTTTGATATAGCTCAATATGCTCTATTAAAAACAGATTTAGAGTAAGTACTATAAAAATTCAGTAATACAATTTTTAATCAAACAAAAAAGACAACCCTCCCTCAAAGGTTGCCTTTTCCTTATACCTAATTTCCCCCTTGGCAAGCTATGCTTACCATTTTCTTTAAGTAATTAGAAGTGTTTCTTTTAATTCCCTTATTATCTGTTAGTATTATCCTTCTATATAAATATTACTTAAATTCTTAATTATAATTTAAAGTTTAAAGTTTTTTAAAGGTTTTAATACTCTTTAAATTCTTAACTACTTTAATGTTACTTTTAAAGTATGAACCTCAAATGGTTTAAATGTAAGGTGCATTGTTTCTTTGTTTAATTCCTTTCCATCTATGCTATCTTCTATTAAGTTAACCATTTCTATATTTTCATATGGAACATTTATATTAACTTTAGCCTTAGCATCTTCTCCATGACACTCATATAATCTGATTATCATTTGGTCACCATCTTCAGCTTTTTTAATTGTATCAATTATTACATTTTCACAATCTATTGAAGCCATTGCTTCTTTAACTAGGTTTTCACCTAAGTTTTCACTATAAATTACTTGTATTGGAGCATTAACTTCATGAGCTTCATGAACAACATTTCCTTCAATATAGTCTCCTCTGTGTGGGAATAAGCAATAAGTAAATTCATGCTCTCCTCTATCAGCATTTGAATCTGGATATCCTGGACTTCTTAATAGATTTAAGTCTATTTTAGTTTCTGAGACATTGTGTCCATACTTAGAATCATTTATTAAAGCAACTCCATAATCCCTTTGTGATAAATCTATCCATCTTTGAGCACATATTTCACCCTTAGCCATATCCCATGAAGTATTTCCATGAGTAGGTCTCTTTATTGTACCAAATTGTATTTCACAATCTGCCTCTCTAGTATAAACATTAGTATTGAAAGATGTTCTAAGCATCTTACCATTTTCTTTCCAATCAACCTTTGTTTTAAAGTCGATTCTCTTACTACCTTCTAAAATGCTTATTTCTTGTACTAAAGTAGAATCTCCATATTTATAATTTTGCTTAATAGTTGCCTTTGGTCCATCTACAATAACTTCTGATTTTACTAACTCAAAAATTTCAGATGGTCTATCTTCATAAACTCCTGAGAAGTCCCAAGCATCTCCATTATCTTCATAAACTCTAAGTTCATTTCCTTTTTCATCTCTTAAGACTTCTTTATTTAATTCTTTATCAAAAATTCTTGCAATTGTTCCATTTTCATTAAACTCAACTTTAACTAATCCATTTTCTAAGTTATTTTCTGAAACTTTTAAAGTTGAAATTTCACAATATGGCTCAATTTCTTCTTTTCTGATTGTTTCTCCACTTAAAGAGTTTAAGTTAATCTTTGTCCATCTATCATAAAGCTTAATCCATTGCTCTCTACTCCATGATAAAGAGTTTACTAATATAGCTCCCTCTTCTTTGCTATCTGCACTTTCTAAAATATCTCTATATAACTTTTCAGTCATTCCTTCTACCTTAGCAAGCATCTTTTCATAGGCTTCTACTGACTCGTCATAAACTCTTCCTATTGATGATCCTGGTAAAATATCATGGAATTGATATAAAAGAACTTCCTTCCAAACTTTTTCTATTTCATCTTGAGGATATTCTCCCTTTCCTAAAACTTTAGCTTGCATTGCTGCTAACTCTAAGTTCTTAAGAGCTATTTCCATCTTTCTATTATATTTTTTATTCTTACCATGTGTAGTGTAAGTTCCTTGGTGTTTCTCTAAATATAACTCTCCACTCCACACACTGTATTTATCTATATCTTTTTCTATTCTCTTAAAGAAATTGCTTGAAGGTTCTTGCTTAACAGGAGCTATTCCATTTATATTTCTTTCTCTTCTTAATCTCTCTAAATGCTCTTCTCCTGGGCCACCGCCTCCATCACCAATTCCAAATAGCATTAAGCATTCATCTGATAAGCCTTTATCTAAGAAGGCTTTCTCTGACTTAGCAACAGCCCTTGGTGCAGCTGAACTATTATAAGTTCCCTCTGGTGGCATGTGTGATAATACTCTACTTCCATCTAATCCTTCCCAAACAAAGGTATGATGTGGAAATTGGTTATAATTGTTCCATGATAATTTAATTGTCATGAAATAATCTACACCACTCTTTTTAAGAATTTGTGGAAGAGCTGCTGAATATCCAAATACGTCTGGAAGCCATAAAGTATCCATTTCCTTTTTGAATTCTTCTCTAAAGTATCTCTTTCCATATAATAATTGTCTTACTAAAGATTCTCCTGATGGAACATTAGTATCTGGTTCAACCCACATACCTCCTTGAGCTTCCCATCTTCCATCTTCTATTCTTTCTTTAATTCTTCCATATAAATCTGGATAGTATTCTTTCATCCACTGATAAATTTGAGGTTGGCTTGCTCCAAATACATACTCAGGATATTTTTCCATATTAGCTAAAACTGTTGAATATGTTCTAGCTCCCTTTCTTATAGTTTCCCTTATTGGCCATAACCAAGCTAAATCTATATGAGCATGTCCAATAGCTGAAACTGAAAGTGAAGGATCTCCACCTTTTTTATCTAATTCTTTCTTTAAAATTTCTCTGGCTTTTTTAACTTCTTCTTCATTTAAGATTGTAACTTCTTGTTGAGTAACAACTCCGTCCTTTAAGAAATCACATCCACTCATTCCAGTTTTAATACTTAATACCTTTGATGCTTCATAAAGAGCATTTAATATAGTATTATATCTAGCACTATCTTCTGGTAATTGATTCATAAGTTCATGTAAAACCTCTACATCATAGTAAAGAGCCTTTACTTCTTCATTACAAGTTGCAATATATGCATCTTTTATAATTCCATTATCTCTATATTTACCAAACAAATCGTTACATGCACAATCTGCCCATATATCTATAACTTCTCCACCTTCAGCTCTCTCAAACATAGGAACCTCTCTCTTACCTGGCATTCCTAAGCTTAAATCAAACTCTGAATTTAAAGTTGTAAGCCCTCTCATAGGATTTCCATTCTTATCTACCACAAAGGCTTCCCCACTTATATCTATTAAAAGGACAATCTTTTCTCCTTCATAACTTTTAGGTACTTCTCCCTTAAAGTTAAACCAACCACAGTCCCAAAGTTCTCCCCAAGACTCTCCTATAATTCCTTTTTTATGCTCTCCAGTTAGTCTATTTTCATAACTTACTGGCTCATTAGTTATATACATATCTATTTCTAAAGGCGCAACCACATTGTATATTGCCTTTTCTAGCTTCTCACACAAACCGTTTACAATATTCTTGCGTTCATTTATCTGAAATAACATTCATCTCACCCCTTGATAAATTTAAAAATCATAAAATAAATCTTTAGAATCCTACCTTAATAATTAAATTAATGGGCTTCTTTTCTTTCGATTCATCTAAATTCTCTATTTTAAAGATATCTTATAAGCAATTAAGTGTAAAGTGGACAAATATTAGTTTTATAGTTCATATTTTTAATAATTGAAATTCAATTTAAAATCTCTTAAATTATAATTTTAAATTTTAAATTTAGATTATATTTTTAACAGTTTAATTTCTATATTCTTTAAATAACTAAAATTAAATTCAAATAAAACTTTTTAATTTTATATTTTAAACTTTTCTTCTAAAAATAATTTTTATCCTAGAAATAAAAAAGGTATAAAATAAATAAGACCAAGGATAGGAAGAAATCTTAAAACCTAAACCTTGATCTCAATTTATTTAAAAAGAATTAAAATAAATCTTTTATAGGTAATATGCTAATTTGCGGAAGAAGTTAATTCTATAAAACAATATAATTTAATCCTTATTAAATACTATAATTAGAATTTATCGCAAACTAGTTCAAAGTATGCTTTTGGATGATGACAAACAGGGCACTTTTCTGGTGCTACTGTTGATTCTAAAATAAATCCACAGTTTTGACATCTCCATAATTGTTTTTCATCTTTTTTAAATATTTCACCATTCTTCAATAGATTATATAATTCTAAATATCTTTCTTCATGGTGCTTTTCTATTTCTCCTACTTTTTCTAATATGAATGCTATTTCATTAAAACCTTCTTCTCTTGCTTCCTTAGCAAACTCAGCATACATATCTGTCCATTCATAGTTTTCTCCACCAGCTGCATCCTTTAGATTATCTAAAGTTTCTCCAACTGTACCATCATTTAAAAATTTAAACCAAATCTTTGCATGAGCCATCTCATTATGAGCAGTTTCTTCAAAGATATCAGCTATCTTATTATATCCTTCTCTTCTAGCTTTCTCTGCATAGAAAGTATATTTATTTCTAGCTTGTGACTCTCCAGCAAAGGCTGTTAAAAGATTCTTTTCTGTTTTACTTCCTTTTAAATCCATGAACTCCACCTCAAAATTTAATTTTATAGTCTATCGATCTTATTTCTAATAAACATCAATACAATTTAATTTTTCCCTTTTTGAGGTTTTATATTCTAAATTTAAAGTTAAAATTTTTAGCTAAAATAAAACAAACTTCTCATTAATAAATACATAGTAAGGTTGAATTAAAAAATCTATAAATAATTTCAATTTATTAAGCTTTTATATAATACGTATTTCCTCTTTAGTTCTATTATTAATTAAATAAACTTCCATATTATCTCTATGGACTTCATTTAAGTTATAGAACATTCTTGACATATAAAACTGATCATGCTTTGAATCCTTATTATATCTTTCATCAATACTACTATATTTTCTTATGGCTAACTCAGTAAACCCAACCCATTTTTCTAAATCAAAACTTCTTTCATAATCTCCACTTATTAACTTTACGGAATATTGATTTGCAATTCTTTTACATTCCTCTTCATCCTTATTACCAACAAAAATATACAGTAATGAACCAAATTCAAAATTTGATAAACTACGAATTTCAAAATCAACATTATCAAAAGTAATTTTTTTATTTAAACTTAAATAATCTTCATCTGTTAAATAAACTTCTTCTTTTATGGATACAGACTTCGCTATATAACTACCATCAGCTGATCTAGCATTAATTGAAAAGCTTAAATTTGCAGGTGAATCCTTATTTTCTTTAGCAATTATTTGTCCAGTTGAAATAATACGTACACTAGAATATTCCCATCTTCTTTCAACATCATTTGAAGATATATAAAATTCTCTCCCTTTAAAGTTCACATTTCCAGTAATATTAACATCTGTACTGTTTATATATCCTCCATCAATCTTTTTTACTGAATAATCAAATAATGCATAGTCTTCAAATACTTTTACTGAATTTATGGTTATATTGTAATCTAAAAACTCTAGTGTGTATGGAAAACCTCCACTTAATTCATTTTCTTTTTCTAATTTTCTATTTACTTCTAAAATTTTTTCAAAGTTACTTGTTTTTTTATTTGATTCATCTTTTAACTTAAATCCAATAAAAATGACTATAGAAAATAAAACTATTCCAATTAATGAGTACACTATCACTCTCTTTGATTTCATTGAAAACTCTCCTTACTATTTCATTTTCTACATGATATCATTTTTTTATATCGTAACTTTAAATCTACTGTTAAATTTATACAAACATAAAAAATGCTTAATAAAGGTATAATATTTCCTTTATTAAGCACTTAAATACAAATTAATTATTTTAGTAAGACCTATTAAATATTTTCTATAAATAATTTATCTAATTGTTTTTCACTTGAAAAGCCTAAATCTTTTAAAGCCTTGTCTATAGCATTTAGGACATAGGTTATATCTTCTATATTTGCATTTTCCCCCATGTGTCCAATTCTTAATAATTTATTTTCATATTTATCTAAGGATGTTGAAATTAGTACATTATATTTTTTATTTAGATGATTTCTTAAGTTTAAAGCACCTATTTCTTCTGGTATTTCCACAGCTGTAACTGTATTTGAATATCCATTTTTTAAGAATAAATCTAATCCATATTCTTTTACTGCCTTTCTAGTTGCTTCTCCAATTTTTCTATGTCTTTCAATAACTTTTTCTTTTCCTTCTTCTAGAATATTGTCTATAGCAACCCTAAGAGAAATAATATCACTTATTGGCATTGTATATGGAAACCACTTATCTTTGTAATAATTTTTCCATATATTCAGATTGCAATAAAAACCTACAATAGGTGTTTCTCTATTTTCCATAACCTTTCTTGCATCATCACTTATACTAACCATAGTAAGTCCTGGCTCTGCTGAAAATGCCTTTTGAGAGCCACCTAGGGCTATATCAATTTGCCATTCATCAACTTTAAATTCTTCTCCTACCATAGCAGAGACAGAATCAACAACTGTCAAAATTCCATAACTCTTAAGTAATGGACAAATTTTATCAACAGGATTTAATACTCCCGTTGGAGTATCACAATGAACAACTGTAGCATATTTAAAATCATTATTATTCTCTAAAAACTTAGATAAAGCTTCAACATCAATCTCTTTAGTATAATCTCCTGAAAAATAAGTTACTTCTCCCCCATACATGGTTACAAAGCCATCAAACCATCTTCCATATAGCCCATTATCTAAAACTAAAACCTTATCTCCTTTTTCAGTTAAGGATGCACAGGCAGCTTCTAACCCTAAAATTCCTTCTCCAGAAAGTATATAGCAATCATTTTTAGTATTTATAATTTCTCCAAACCTATCACAAGTTTCCTTATAGAACTCAACAAAATCCACATCAACATCTGGATTTGTAGTTTTTAAAGCTCTTGCTCTTCTTACATTTTCTCTTAAATTAGTAGGCCCTGGTGTATAAATAGTTTTATTACAATTCATAATTCATTCCTCCAAACACTCTCATTTTTCTCTTGTATAAAAAATAACACAACTATTCAAAATCACCAATAGAATCGATACAATACAAAAATTAAAAAGGGATGTATATAAAAGTAACTATTAAATAAAATTCAAAAATAAAAACTTTTATAAATTTTGATATTTCCCTTTACACCAAACTCTTAATTTCGTGTTTTTATTATAAAAGGTATTAGTATATAATTAATTTATAGAAATACATTTAAACTAGGAGATGATTTTATGATAAAGCATATAGTAATGTGGAAATTAAAAGATGAAGCTGAAGGAAACTCTAAAGATGAAAACGCTAAAATAATAAAAAACTCACTAGAAGATTTAAAAGGAAAAATTAATGAAATAGTTGATATTGAAGTAGGAATAGATGTTAATAAATCAGAGCAAGCTTATGATGTGGTTTTATATTCAACATTTAATTCTTTAGAGGATTTAGATTCATATCAAAAGAATCCTGACCATGTTAAAGCAGGTTCTTTTGTAAAAAAAGTAGCATCATCAAGAGTTGTTGTAGATTACGAAGTTTAAGTTCATAACATAATAATAAAGCTTACAAACAATATTAAGAGAATATCTAGATGAACTTTAGATTTTAAATTATTAAGTAGAAGATATTGCTTTAAAAAGCTGAGACTGTTAATTTCTTAGGAATACAATCTCTCAAAGTTCCACTTTATAAGTTCAAGAATCCAAATTAAAAATTTGAACTTTTACTTAAAATCTAGTAATTCTCTTAATATGTTTGTAAGCTTTATAAAAAGTTATTTTAATCCAATTTATTAATTTACTCTTTCAAAAATTAGAATCTCTTCTAAGGGTGAATTAAATTCTTTAATCCTTGGCCCTATAATAAATTCATCATTTTTATATTTCCATTTTCCCTTTGGAAAGTTTACTATTCTTTTTCTAGCTCCCTTTTTTATATTAGGTGCTATCATATATTTTTCTCCTAACATAAATTGGTCTTTAATTTCTTCTAAATTTTCATTTGGAAATTCATACTCCATATATCTAACTATTGGCTCTCCACTTCTACTAGATTCTTTTGCTAACTTATAAATATATTCTGAGTATTTAACATGCTCCCAAGCTGCTTTTTTACAAATTTCAAAATTTTCTTTAGATAATACTCTCCAAGGTGCTGCTGAAAATTGCATCATTGGCATAAGGGCTGCACATTGAGCATACCTTACAAACAATTCTTCATCTAAATTAGAACTATTTTCTAAAAAGTTAAGATATTCTCCCCCTCCAATCATATCAGGACAAGTATATGAATATCCTAAAATCCCCTGTGCTAGCTGATTAGGAATAAGTGATGAAACACCATTATATTCCCAACTATGATTTTTATCTGCTAACCTTTGTACTAAAGGTAATCCTGCACATTGAAAACAAGCTCTAAACTCATTAAATTCATAGTTTACTCCTAATAAAGCCCAAAGCTTACTATGTTCATTAGCCTCTATTTTCTTATATGTTAAGTCATCATTACTATAAAAACTAGCATCTCCAGCATCAAATTTAAATCCATCAACTCCATATTCTTCAATCAAAAAATCATTTTGATCTAAATACCATTTAACTGCCTCAGGATTTGTTAAGTCTAGTACTGCTGAATAACCATTCCACCATTTTTTTATTGAAACAGAGCCATCTTTATTTTTTACTAAACAATCTCTATCTCTTAAATATCTAAATTCTTGTGTATCAGGAGTAATAAAGGGACATGTCCATAGCATTACCTTAAAACCTAACTCATGTAATTTATTTATCATTCCTTTAGGATTTTTAAACTTTTCACCATTAAATTTCCATCTTCCATAATAATCACTCCATCCATCATCAATCATTATTATTCCCTTAGGCATACCATTTTCTATTATAGAATTAGCATACTCTAATATTTTTTCCTCTCTTTTATCATATAAAAGTTCAATCCAAGTATTATATTGTGGTTTAGTGAAAAAACGCTTAGGTGGTACTTTACCATTAGGCTTAAAAAATTTATTTGCTGCATGTAAAAAAGCTTCTTTTAAAGTTTCTCCCTCTTCATACAATTGTGGAACAGATTTTTCACTTAAGATTTCTATAACCCCACTATAAACTTTTAAAACAAATCCTGAATCACACCATATATATCTTCCTTTATTAGAAAGTAATATTGTATTAACCTTATTAGGACTCTTATTTGGATAGATATCCACTTCATATTTAGAATTAAAATTAAGTGGATATTTTATGCCATCATTAACCACAGGCCCATACCAATATTCATTTTCATACATTTTAAAAATATAACTTTTTAACTTCCCCATATAACCTACCCTCTCAATTTATTGAATTATACTTTTATAAAAACATAATTTGTAAAATTTATCAATAATTATATTTTAGCTTTTCTTTTCATTTTAAGTTAATTTATATCTAGAAAATATAAAGTTATTTTTTATTAATTTATACAAGGAGTTTAATATGAATAATAGGGTAAATATAAATTATATTTTAAATAGAATATAATTTAAGGAGCTTGATTAAATTCAAGCTCCTTAACTATTTTTATTATATTATTTTTGCTTTAAAGCATTTTTTACTGTTGATTTATATCCAGTATATGTTGCATAGAAATATCCACCATAAACAATTACCATTATTAAGGCAGTTACTAAGGATGAACCCCCTATATCTGGTCTATTAAACATAGTTAGGAATCCATTTACAACTTTTATTGCTACTACTGAGTGAACTAAAGCTACAACTAATGGTAATCCAAAATAAATACTAACCTGTGTAAATATTGATTTATTTATCATCTTTTGAGATACACCAATTCTTCTTAAGGATTTATATCTATCAATACTATCGCTAGCCTCTGATAATTGTTGAAGAGCAAGGACAGCAGTACTTGATATTAAGAATATAACTCCTAAATATATTCCTATAAACAATACTATATTTGTCATTCCATTATTATCTTCATAAATACGTGCTTTTGTATATCCATTTACAAAACCATATTTACTTGAATCAACAACTCCATCTCTATATTCATTGAATAATTTTTGTACTCTTTCTTCCTCATTTGAATTTTTAGGGAAGTTTAGATTAATTTTATTTGCAATAGGCTTTAAATTAGAAACAATATTATCTGGCACTATTAAAGTGAAAAAGTTATTTGTCATTCCAGTACTTTCAAATGCCTCTTTTATAACTTTTTCCTCTCCAATTAAGGCATTATTGGCAACCTTATATTCCTTACCATCAATTTCTATTTTCTCATTGTTTTTAAGAATATTTTTTAAAGTATTCTCTACTTCACCTAAGTTAGATGAAATTAATACTTCGTTATTAGCTAAACTTACTGATTTTTCACCACTTAAAGCTCTTATATCATTATATGAACTTATACTTATGGCATTTGTTCCCTTATAAGTCATTGCTTCTACTATCTCTTTTTTATTTTTACCTTCTGCATTTTTATTTAATAAGCTTTCTAAATTAGTTTTTTCTAATTTATATTCATTATATGAAACAATTTTATCCTCTGGATTAAATTTAAATCCTAACTCTTTTATTGATTCTTCAGCAGTTTTTATTTTACTCTCCTCATCAACATAGTAAGTAGCAGATGCGTCAAATGGAGTTGTAGCTTCTAATCCTTTTTCTAAAGCATTTTTAAAGCTTAATCCAGTTGATAATGTACTTATTGTTAAGAATAACATAAGACATATTACTGTCATTGATAAAAAGTTAGTATTTATTTTACTATTCATTTGTCTTAACACAAAAATATTTAATCCTTTTAAGTAAACATTCTTATTCTTTTGTAAAACATATAAAACAAATCCTGCTAAACTAAAGAATAACAGTAATGTTCCTAAAACTCCTAATACTATTGACACTAAGAACATACTATTTGTAGGATCTAATCCAACTTTAATTACTAATTTATACGCAACTCCTAATAATCCTAAAGATATAAAGAATATTATTGCTGTTAATATAGGATTCTTTATTTTTATATCCTCATTCTTCTTAGCAGCTGTTAACATATCTATAAGTTTATATTTTGAAATTACAAAAGTATTAAAAAGCATAACTAAGATAAAAATTATACCAAAGTATAAAATAGTTTTTAAAATAGCATCAGTTGATAATAAGAATTTATAATTGCTTAGAGATACCTCAAATAATTTAGCTGCAAAAGCAGATATTCCTTGAGAAACTATTATACCTACTCCTAAACCTACAACTAATGATATAATTCCTACTAATGCTGTCTCATATGTAAGTATTTTTGAAATTTTGTTTTTTCCCATACCAAGGGTCATATATATACCTAATTCTTTTTTACGTTTTTTAACTAAAAAGTTATTTGCATAAAGAATTAATCCACCTAAAACACAAGATATAAATACAGATATTCCAGATATTAACCCTTGTAATACTTTTATATACTCAGCCTGTCTTTTTCCAAATTCTAAAAAGGCCTTTTGATCTCCTATGGAGTTAAATGCATAGAATATACATACTCCAAGAGTTAATGTTAGAAAGTATATTGAATAATCTTTAAAACTCTTTCTAACATTGTTTAAAGCAATCTTAAAATACATCCCTATCATCCCCTCCAAGAAGTGTTATAACCTCAATAATTCTATCAAAAAATTCTTTTCTTGAATCTGTTCCTCTTACTAATTCATTAAATATTTTTCCATCTTTTATAAATAAAATCCTATGAGCATAGCTTGCTGTGAAAGCATCATGAGTTACCATAAGTATTGTAGCTTCTAAGTCCTTATTTAAACTTTCAAAAGAATCTAAAAGCATTCTAGCTGACTTTGAATCTAAAGCTCCTGTTGGCTCATCTGCTAATATTAATGATGGATTAGTAACAATTGCTCTAGCTGAAGCAACCCTTTGTTTTTGTCCACCTGATATTTGATATGGGAATTTATTTAATATTCCATCTATCCCTAAACTCTTTGCAACTTTTTTAATAAGAGCATCTATTTCCTTAGGCTTTTTACCTTGTATTGTTAATGCTAAAGCTATATTTTCATAAGCTGTTAAGGTATCTAATAAATTAAAATCTTGGAATATGAATCCTAATTCATCTCTTCTAAACTTCTCTAATTGCTTTGATTTTAATTTTGTAATATCCTTTCCATTAATAACTATACTTCCTGTAGTAACATTATCTATAGTTGATATACAATTAAGTAATGTTGTTTTACCACTTCCTGATGGTCCCATTATTCCAACGAACTCACCCTTATCAACCTTAAAGTTAATATTGTCTATTGCTTTTGTTATGTTATCTTTGTTTCCATAATACTTTTCTATATTTTCTACACTTAAAATATTTTTCATATTCTGTTCCTCCTCGTTTCATTTTACAATGTTATTTTATCCTCTTTAATAGAAATCACATATTTATTTATCTTTCATACACCTTACAATTTTGTAAGGTTTCCTTAGAAGAAAATATTTAATAAATAATAGAAGTTCAAATGAGAAAATCATTGTGATATTCAAGATATTATTATAAAAATTACAAAAAAGAAATAACTCTACTTAAATCTTATAAGTAGAGTTATTAATTAACTTAATTTCTTTTATGTAATCTTAAGAAATCATCTTTTAATATCTATATCTATTATATCCACCAAATGAAGTATTATCTTTATCAAACCAAGAATCTAAAAGTTCAAACCAGTTACCAACTTTATTTATTTTTGAATCTAATCCATCTTTACACCATGCTAGTTTTCCATATCCACTTCTTAATCTACAAGCATTAGTGTCTAAAGGATTGTACCATCTTTGAATAGCCCAATGTGGTATTGCTTGTCCTGAATATTGATCATAATAATTTCTATTACCATCAGGAAGGAAAATACTTATACCATTTTTACCTTCTTTGAAATTTTTAAACTCTTTTCCTCCAAATGAATATAAAATTAATTGGTCAACATTTTTCATAACATTCTTTGATAATTTTTTAGTTGTTTCATCAAATTCATTACTTAAGCTAATTTTTTCACATAAATCATATAAATCAAAATATGGATATTCAATCCATTCATATTCATCATATGCTTTAAAATAATGCATAGTTGGTGCATTTTTCCCTGTACCTCTTAAACTTTCAATAGCATCCTTTTTATTATTCTTACTTAAATTTCTAGCTAAAGCATCAACTGATTTTTTAACTTTTTCAATTTTTGAAAGATCGTAGCAACTTAGCTGTTGACTAGTTACTCCATAGCTATTTACAGAATCACGCTGCTCTTCTACAAATAATGCACCAAGTTCATTATTTGTAACAAGTGATGGATTAAATATTTTTTCTTTGCCTCCTAAAGTGGAATCAACTTCTCCATTTTCACCTTTAGTAGATCTTAAACGTGAAAATATTTTGTCATAAGGATATCCATTCCCCCAAACAACTGGAGATGATGCAACAAGTGTTTTTGCTTCAAAACTTCCATTATTAGGTCTATATTGATAAGCTACCTCTGAAGTTCCCATTAAACAAGCATCAAATACTAAAACATCAACAGATTCATCTTTAGTAAGTACATCTGAAAACTCTCCAGTATAAAGACAATCTTTGTTGTTACTATCATCCCAGCATATTGCCTTATTTACAGTACTAGCTATATCTTTATCATCCTTGGCCCCACCACCATGGTTAGACATGATTAACATATACTTATCCGCTTCATAGTTCTTTTTACAGAATTTAATGAATTTTTTTAAAGTATTTGCATCTCCCATGTTAGCTTCATAATTACTTGTAGTAGTTATCTCTGGAAATTCACTTTTTCCACTAATTCTTTCAGCAGAATTTTCACCTATTTTATAAAGTCTTGTGTCTTCAAAATTAGAACCTAACACTTTTGAATCGTTAGAATAACCAGGAATTCTATCAACTAATACTATAATATTTAGATTAGGATTATTTTTATAACCCTCTTTCATTTCTTCAATATCATTAAGTATGTACTCTTCTAGGTTATTATCACAATCAGCATATACCATAACCGTTAGTTTTTTATCACCTTCAGTTTTTTCAGCCTCTTTAATTTTCTCTGATACAGTTTTATGCTTGTGTCTTGGAGCAGCACTTACTGTTGAAGCTCCTCCTAATAGAACGCTACCAATGGTAATAGTAGCCATCAATAATGATAACTTTTTCTTAAACATATACATCCCCCTCTGAAAATTAACATTAAGTTAACATTAAGTTAATACTAATTTAATATTAATTTAATATATGAAATTTTCAATACAATTTGCATAACTGGTCAAAATTTATACATAACTGGTTATAATAATCT
Organism: Clostridium sp. 16K-1-R1; assembly: GCF_023921145.1. Taxonomy (NCBI): domain Bacteria; kingdom Bacillati; phylum Bacillota; class Clostridia; order Eubacteriales; family Clostridiaceae; genus Clostridium; species Clostridium sp. 16K-1-R1. Next base: position 1,048,112 of record NZ_CP046515.1, on the reverse strand, counting down.
ATTATTTAAGTTTATAAATATACAAAAAGTATTTAATTTTTCGGGAATATTATGAACAGCTATTAGTTCATATAACAATTCCAATTCTTTCATTCCTTAATATTAAAAATTATACAATCGCAATTATTTACATTTTATTTACACTTATGATATAATCAACCAAATAGGAGGTTGATTATATGTATTACTTTAAAGAATTTACTTACACTTCAAGTAGTTTTCTTATCTTATTAATTATTTATTTAATAAAAGTTTATCCTTCTTATGCCATGGCTAAGAAGGCCAATTTAAAAAATCCTTGGATGATGCTTATACCAATCCTCGGTGAATTACAAATGTTTCACCTAGCTGGTATGTCTTATTGGTATTTTATTCTTACATTTATACCAATTTTAAATATTATTATTACTATAATTGTACTTTATAAAATTTTTAAAAATTTTGGATTCGGATTACTTTCTACAATCATAGGAATAATATTTGCACTTATAGCATTCTGGTATATAGTCCTATCTGATAGAAAGTTTGTAGGATCCATACCTTGGGAATATCAAAATGAATTAGTAGGGTAAATTGCCCTGCTTTTTTTATTCAACTTTAACCCCTCTCCTATAACCTCCGTAGAACCTTCTATATATTAACACACAATATAACTATCATTTTTCTCCATAAAAACCTCATGAACGCTATTTTTAGTTAATAGATGATGGAGCCTTGTTTAATCTTCTAGTAACTTTATTTTAGGTTTATCAAAAAAACTTATTTGATTATTTATCATATATTTCACTTCTCTTAATTTCTAAATTTAGATAAAAAAATACCGCATATCCAATATAGAATAATACGGTATAAATAATTCTTTATTTATTAAAGTTCTTATCTATTTTATCTATAACAGTATATGTGCAAAAATAACAGTTGATATTGTAGCCCATCCTATAATCATTATTCCTGCATCTTTACCATTGAGTATGCTTCCTAAAACAAAAAAAATGCAAATACTATAAATATTGCTAATCCAATTGACTTAAAAATCATCTTAAACAATTCCCAATCCCCCATTTATATATGTAATATTTTGTAAATCATATCATTATAATCCATATACTTCAATAGTCTTAATTAGTTATCTAATTGGCTATTATAGTATCTCCTATTGGGAAAATTATGCTAACTTCTGTTCCTTCATTCTCTTTTGAAGTTATTTTTAAGCCTAAGCCTAATTTATCACAAAGATTTTTGCATAGGTATAATCCCATACCTGTAGACTTGGTAAATCTTCTTCCATTTTCTCCAGTAAAGCCTTTTTCAAAAACTCTACCTAAGTCTTTATTAGGTATTCCAACACCATTATCTTTTATTCTAAGAGTTATGCTGTTTTTAGATTTATTTACAAATATTTTGACTCTACTATTTTTAGCACTATATTTTATTGCGTTATTTATAACTTGATTTATTATAAATTCAACCCATTTTTCATCACTATAAACATTGTAATCTAAATCCTCTAAGTCTATAGCTATTCTTTTGTTTATGAAATCCCTAGAATTTTTCTTAATTACATTTCTTACACTTTTCCCTAAGGAAAATTCTTTTACAATATAATCTTTGCTAACATCTGTACTTCTAGCATAATATAAAGCTTGATCTATATATTCTTCAATTTTCTTTATTTCCTTTTTGATATTTTCACTAGACTCACTTTCATTATTTTCTAAAATAAGCCTAGTGGAAGCTATTGGAGTTTTTATCTCATGAACCCATGTTTCTATATATTCTCTATATTCTTTTTGCTCCAGTATATATTTTTTAACATGCTCATGCATATCTTTGTCAGTTTCTTTTAAAACCTCATATAAAAATTTGCCATGATAGAAATTTGGCTCTTCTATTACCTCAGGTAATAGGTACTTTCTGTCTAATTTATCTAAAGTAATGCTTATGTTATCATAAAATTTTTTACTCTTGTAAAAATCTAAAATTATATATGTAAAAAGAGGAATAAACCAAAAGCATCCAATTAAAAATATTATTCCTGAACCAACATTGCCTATGAACAATAAAACTGCTATAGTAGCAAAAATTATAAAGTTTACAATTAAAAAGAATATTTTTTCCTCAAAGTAATCCCTTAGTTTCATGGCATAATATACCCTAATCCCCTTCTAGTTTCTATAGCACCTTTTACTCCAACCTCTTCTAATTTTTTTCTAAGTCTAGTTACATTTACTGAAAGTGTGTTATCATCTACAAAAATATCTGAGTTCCACATATAATCCATAAGATCTTCCCTTGAAACAACATTTCCTTTATTTTTTAAAAGATGTGATAATATCTTAAGTTCATTTTTAGTTAACTCTTCTTCTTTTCCTCTGCAAGAAATTGTTCCATTAGATAAATTAAGCTTTAAATCACCATATGTTAAAACTTCTTGCTCTGATAAAGAATAGGTTCTTCTAAGTAATGAGGCTATTCTAGCTAATAAAACTTGAGTATTATAAGGCTTTGTTATAAAATCATCAGCTCCTAAATTCATGCTCATAATTTCATCCATATCACTATCTCTACTTGTAACTATTATTATAGGCACATTAGAATCTTTTCTTATTTCTCTACAAATATGATATCCATCAAAATAAGGTAAGTTTATATCTAATAGGATTAAATCTGAATTATTTTCTTTAACATACTCTAATATATTTTCAAAATCTGTTGGAGCTAAAACTTCATATCCATATCTAGTAAGAAGTTTTGTAAGTTCTTCTCTTATGGTATCTGTGTCTTCAATTATAAGAATTCTCTTCATACTAACCAGTCCTTCCATTATAATTAATTTCATAATATTCTTTCTTAACAGATAAAATTTTAAAGCTATATATTAAGCTTTCTTAAAGTATTACGATTTTATTGTCTTTAATTTATTATATAAAAAAAACTGTATTAAAGCACTTTTTAATTTAAGTTACCTAATACAGTCATAATGAAAAATACTATTAATTACACAATATAGTTTCTATAAATTTTTAATCTATAAATTATACAAGATGTGCTTCCTTTTAATATGTTTGATATTGCAATGCTCCACCAAACTCCATTTATCCCTAAAAACTTTACTAAAACTAAGGCCATAGGAATTCTTAACATAGTAAAGATTATACTTATGGCTGATGGTATTTTAGGAAGTCCTAATCCTGAGAATACCCCATTTGATATCATCTCAAAACTACTAAATATCTGAACTATTCCAAGTACTCTTAAATAACTGCTTCCAATTATTATTGTAGCCTCATCCTTAACAAATAATCCTACTAATAATCCTGGAATACAAATAAATAAGGCTGAAACAAGTACTGAGTATATAGCTCCTAAAAGCAAGGCTTTCTTATACCCTTCATTTACTCTATTTAGTTTCTTTGCTCCATAATTTTGTCCTGTAAATCCTGCTATAGCCCCGTTTAATCCTCCAATTACCATAAAGCTTACAGATTCTATTTGAAGCCCTATTTTCTGAGCTGCTATAGCATCTGCTCCAAAGCTAGCTATAATTCTAGCTAATATAATATTCACTAAGGTAAAAAGTACCCTTTGAGATGCCATAGGAAATCCTAATCTAGCTATTTCTCTTACTTTTTCATAGTTTATTTTCTTTTTTAAATCTATTTTAAATATTCCTTTTCCATAATATATATACATAAAAAACATAAGTATATTGGCAAGTAAGGTTGCCACTGCTGCTCCAAAAACACCAAGTTTAAAGGTATATATTAATATTGGATCTAATATCATATTTAAAATTATACCTGTAGCACTTATTTTTAAAGCTAATTTATTATTACCAAAGCTAGCTAATATTCTAGTAAAAAGATAATTAAAAAAGCTAAAAAATAATACTGGAGCACTTACAGCTAAATATATATAAGAATCTCTTTCAACTAAGGGATCATTTAAATTTAAAAATCCTATGAATCCTTTTCCAAAAACCACTAATACTAATGCATATATTAGTCCTATAAGAAAATTCATTATAATACCATTTCTTATATAATCCTCTGTCTCTATTTCATTTTTTCTCCCTACTTCATGAGAAACCTTAATTCCAGTTCCCGTAACTACTAAGGCATTTATAGAATATCCTAGTCCTAAAAAAAAGCTTGAAGAGCCAATACTAGCCACTGCACTACTTCCAAGACCTCCAACCCAAAACATATCTATAAGCCCATAAGCAAACTGAAGGAATGAACTTCCCATAATAGGAAGAGCTAAGGTGGTAAGGACACTTAGTACCTTACCCTTGGTTAAATCTATTTTCTTCATTTACCCTTTCTCCTATTTAAATTTGCCCATTTTTTATACGACTTACTAAATCTTCTACCTTTTCTTTTATTTTATCTCTTGTGTATATAAACTCTTCATCACTCTTTCCACTTGGATCCTCCAACCCCCAATCTTCCCTATGCTTGCAAGGTAATGTTGGACAGGAAACATTACATCCCATAGTTATAACTATATCCACCTCTGGAATTTCTCTTAATAATTTTGGTTTTTGAGTTAATTCCATATCCACTCCAATTTCTTTCATTATTCTAGCAGCATCTTGATTTATTTTATCTCTTTCCTCAGTACCTGCGGAATAACTTTCAAAGACATTTAATCCTAGTATTTTCCCAAAGGCTTCTGCCATTTGTGATCTACAAGAATTGTGTACACATATAAAGGCTACTTTTTTCATAATTCTTCTCCTTTTACTAAACTATTTTTCATAATAAACTAATATCTTTTTAAACATTTTAATTCTAATTAACTTAAACTAAGTTTCACCATTTATCATATTTCCTAAATAATTCATACTAATCTAAGCATGTTATTATTTCCATAAAAAATAATATAGATTTATTTGCATTATTTAAATTTAAACTATAATGATTCCAAGTTCCTTCTTTTCTACATTTAACAAGTCCACATTCACTTAAAATCTTCATGTGATGTGATAAGGTAGATTGAGATATATCGAAAAACTTCAATATTTCACAAGCACACTTTTCTCCACTTGATAACAAATCTATTATTTTTAATCTATTTGAATCTCCCAAAGCTTTAAAAACCCTTGAATTTATTTCAAACTTATCCTCCATATTTCTTCACTTCCTAATACTAAAACTTTTTATAACTATATTTCATTATAATTATATATCGACAATTGTCAATGTTATATATTTTGAACTTAGGGATAATCCTCAAAATATATTTATAGTTTTTATTTCATTTTTAAATCTCCAATTTAAAAACAACTAAAAAAGGTTGCAAAGTTAAATTAACTTATACAACCTTTTTATTTCTTCTTTTATGGATTTTTTAGAAAAAAGATTACTAGGAGTTATTATCTCTGACACATTATATAAACTGTTGTTTCCTTATTTATTGAATATAAATGAACTTGTCTTACTTGATTATGAAGCATTACCTATGGTGGTATTTACTTATTTTGTAGTTACATTTTTTATTATCTTCTATGCATAATTCCTTTAGAACTATTTAATAATACTTCTACATACTTCTTATTCATATAAGGTAAATTTATTTCCTCTGAATTTTCACTATAATAATCAATTACAATTTTGCCTATATTATTTTTTTCTTGTATGGGATTTGTATTAAAGCCTACAGCTTGTATGTCCTTCCCCTTAAGAATATGTATTGTTCTAAAGAATCCTCCTGTTACTGCACGAACTTTATTTTCCTCAATCTTAAGATTTATATTTCTTCCTTTTAAAATTGATGAAGGAATTGTTATAAGACTAATTATATTAATAAGCAATACCCATTTTACTTTTAATATTAAATAGGCTACTAAAGATATAATAAATACTATTAAAACTGGTTTTAGAATCATAAATATCTTTCCATGTCTTATTCCTTCTCCATCACCTTCTATGCTCCACTGAGGTATAAATTCTCTTATTATATTTTGAACTTCTTTGTCATTTCCTATGGGATACATTATTATCTGCTCTTTTCCTTCTCCAGAATAGCCTTTTATAACTACATTTATTTCATATCTTTTTAAAAGTTGTCTTAAAGGATTTGATTTTAATTTTATAAGCTTTATGCTATTTTCCTTAAAAGAAAATTCCTTTGTGCTAAAGAATCCATATTTTATTTTTATATTTTCTCCTTCTTTTAAAAGGGTAAAATTATAATATTTTATAAAATAATATACTGTAGCTATGGCTTTTAATATAATTAAAGCTACGATTAATCCAACTATTGCAAATATAATCCCTATTTTTGAAGCCTCATTTGCAATATATCCATTTATAACACTATCAACATACTCTGAATTTATAAACTTTTCAATCTTACCCCAAGCATTAAATATGAAAATAATAGCTATAAATAAATTAAAGCTTGTAAATCCATATAAAATTAAATCTTTATTGCTTATTTTCTTTTCTTTAATATTTACTTTTTCACTCTTATTTATATGTACCTTTTTGCTCTCATTTATATTTTCCCTATTATTTAAATTACTATCATAATCCTCTTTTAACTTTTCAAATTCAGAATCTACAAAACTTTCCCTAAATATATTCTCCTTTAAGTCAAAGCCTTCACTTACTTCATTATTAAGCTCTTTATTAAATTCTTTATTAGTTCCAAAGGCAAAACTCTTAAGCAAAGCTATATCTTCATTACTTAAGCTCATTTTAATATCTTCTTCTCCAACCTCTCTAGAGGGACTTTCAATTTTTACAATCTTATATCCTAAAATTCTCTCTATTAAATTTTGAGAAATATCCATAGATTTAAAACTCTTCTTTGGAATTATTGTAGTATTTTTAGAAAAAACTCCCTTATGATAATGAGCTTCATCTCCTTTTAAAAGCATATACTCTTTCTTCCAACTAAGAATTGAAATTGCAATTCCTAAAAGTACTAAAACTATTATTAAGATGTAAACCCATTGTTTTAAAAATACTACAAATATAAGACCTAATCCAAAATCACTTATCATTCCCTTAACTATATTATAAAGTAGACTTCTTACACTATTTTTTATTTCCCTGTTATTAAGGCTCTCTTTTTCATAATTACATTGACTTATTTCTTTATTAGCTAATTTTTCATTCATAATTATGCCTAAAGCTCCTCTCTAACGTTTTCATTAATCTTAATCCTTAAAAACTCTCTAATCTTTTCAACTTCCTCTTTATCAAGATTAGGAATCTTATAGCTTCCCCCAGCAGTTCCTATTTTTACATCTGCCAAATTAAACTTTCTATTTACTGGCCCTTCACTTAAGTTTATATTCTGAATTCTAACTATAGGAATAGTCACACTTTTTTTGAAAAAAACTCCCTCAGTGAAGAATATCTCTTCTTCATCTATTCTGTAACTCCACTGTTTGTATTCAAAAAAAGGCTCAATATAAGCGCTTAAAGCTGTTATCCCTAGAATTATAAAGCTTAAAATATTCACTATTTTCATGTGATTATTCAAAATATAATCTGCCCATTGAATATCCATCTTAGGTAAAACAAATATAATTCCTAAGTAAATAATCACTAATACAATTAACCCTATTGTTCTCCCTAAAATCCATGACTTAATAGCTTTATTGCTTAGCTTTTTGTCCATTAGTCCATCCCCCATTCAAATTTTGTTAACTTTTCCTTAAAATATCATAATTAGTCTTATTAAGTCAATTTAAAACCTAAGAATTAAGCAAAGTTTAAGAAAGAATCTATTGTAATATAAAAAATCACTTTCCTAAGTATTTATATAGAAGCTTTTTTCTTCTATCTACCTAAGAAAGTGATTAAACTCTATCTTTTTGTCTTTTAAATATAAATATTAAATATAATATTGTGCTTGAGCACTATACATAGCTTCATACTCATTGCCTTTATCTTTTACAAGTTCATCATGAGTTCCATATTGAATAAGTTTTCCTTTTTGAAATACTGCTATGTTATCACAAAATCTACAGCTAGATAATCTGTGAGAAATATATATTGTTGTCTTTTTTCCTATAAGTTCATTAAACTTACTATATATTTCATACTCAGCTTTTGGATCTAAAGCTGCCGTTGGCTCATCAAGGATTACTATTGGTGCATCCTTATAAACTGCTCTAGCTATGGCTAATTTCTGTGCTTGTCCTCCTGAAAACTCTATTCCACCTTCATCAAAGTTTTTATATACAGGAGTATTTATTCCCTTTGGTAACTTTTCTAAGTCTTTTCCAAAGCCACTCTTTATTAGAACCTCTTCTATTTCCTCATCCTTAACCTTATTAAAATCATTTAAAGCTATATTTTCCTTAATTGAAAAGGACATTAGTTTAAAATCTTGAAATACTACTGATAGAAGTTTCATATATTCATCATAATCATATTCATTTATATTAACTCCATTTAATAAAATTTCACCTTCTGTTGGCTCATAAAGCCTTGCTAAAAGCTTTATAAAAGTAGTTTTTCCAGCACCATTTAATCCAACTACTGATAACTTTTCACCCTCATTTATTTTTATTGAAACATTTTTTAAGGTGAATTCTTTACTTCTTGGGTATTTAAAGGATACATTTTTAAATTCAATATTAACCTTTTCTAAGCTTCCAATCTTCTTACCTTCTTTATTATGTTTAGATTCTATATTTTCAAATTCCACAAAGGCTTGAAGATATCTACACATTTGTCTTACCATTACATAACTTCTAAAAAGATTAGATATGGAGTTACTAAAATTTATAGCAGCATTAGTGTACATTGTAAAGTCTCCAATTCCTATACTATTTATTAAAACTCTATAAGCTATATATCCATAAACTATAATCATTTGAAATTGTAATACTATTTCATTGAATCCTTCATACTTACCTGATTTGCTAAACATCTTAATAAATGCATTGGTGCTATTTATATTAAAGTCATTTAATTTCTTTACAAATAAAGGAGCTACATTATAAAGTCTTATATCTTTACCTGCTGAAAAATCATTTATTGTATTAATATAATATCCAAACTCCCTATTTAGTGGAATTAAGGAATCAAAAAATTTATGCTGTAACCTTTGAGATTTCTTATACATAAATGAACTTAAGAGAACAATTAAAATTATTAGGGCTATAATAATCCAATCTAGGGTTAAAATAAGACCTATTAATCCAATTACTTTAAATATCTCTGTTAATCCCTTAGATATATTGTAGGTAAGTTGCCAAATAGCTCCCTGATTTCTTATGGGAAATAAGGCTCTTTCCTTTAAGTTTAAAATCTCTGGATCTTCAATATTTTCAAAATCCAAGTCCATAACTTTCTTTCCTATAAGCAAATCAAAACCTGCTACTACCTCTTCATTTTTAATATTACATTTTTTATCTAAAACTCTATTTATTAAGTTTAATACTCCATTACCTATTACAGTTAATAAAACTAATATAATAAGAACCTTTATTCTTCTAGCTACTAAAAGTTCATCTATAATATACTTTGGCATTATTATATTTAAGAAAGGAACTGCTGCTGCAAATAAAGATGAAAAGAATAATGTTGGTATATAGGTCTTTGATATTCCATGAGCTAATTTTAAGAAATGCTTTATTATATATAAATCACTTGTGTACTTTTCTTTATTCTCCATTATGCTAAAGCCCCACTTTCTTCTTTATAATATTGTGCTTGTATATTAAACATATCACTATACTTGCCATTTTTCTTTAATAATTCCTCATGAGTTCCATACTCAACAATCTCACCATTTTCAAAGAAGGCTATAACATCGCAAAACTTTGTACTTGCAAGTCTATGAGATATATAAATTGCTGTTTTATCTCCAATTAGCTCGTCAAATCCCTTATAAATATTATATTCTGCTACAGCATCTAAAGCTGAGGTTGCTTCATCTAAGATTACTATTTTTCCATTTTTATATAAGGCTCTAGCTAGGGCTAACTTTTGATTTTCTCCTCCTGATAATTCAACCCCTTCTCCATCTAAAATTTTTAAAAGAGAGGTATCTATTCCCTTTTGAAGAGAATTTATTTTTTCTCCTACTCCAGCCTTTTCTATGCAATGTAAAACTTTTTCTCTATCAACATCTTCTAAATTCTCTAATGAAACATTTTCTGCCACAGTAAATGCAAAGGTTTTAATATCTTGGAACACTACTGATAAGATTTTATAATATTCTTCCTTAGAAAAGCTTTGTATATTTATCCCATTTATTAAAATCTCTCCGCTTGTTGGCTCATAAAGTCTACATAAAAGCTTAACAAAGGTTGTTTTACCTGCTCCATTAATTCCAACAATAGCAAGTCTTTGCCCCTTTTTAATCTTTAATGAAAGATTTTTATAAATATATTTATCTGTTTTTGGATATTTAAATGATACATTTTTAAATTCTATTTCATAAGAACTATCAATAGGTATATCCCTAGTTTTTTCTTTATCTTCACTCTTAATTTCTAAAAACTCTCTCATATCATCTAAATACATATTTTGTGCCTTAATATGTGCTAAGTCATCTAATATACCTTTCATCCAATCTCCAAAGCCATTTATTGTTGAAAAATACATTGTGAAATCCCCTATGCCCATTCCAGTAAAAAGCACATTATATATTAAATATCCATAAACTACACATTCTCTTATTACAAGAAGTACTACATCAACAATCTTAACATTTAATTGTTTTCCTTGGACGTCCCTAGATATATCTATTCTCTCTCCCCTAAATTTCTTAAATTTTTCAATGAGTATATTTTTTAAGTCATATATTCTTATGTCTTTACCATAGGCAAAATCATACATTGTATCAAAGACATAGAAAGTTCTTCTATCCTTATCAGCAGCCTTTTCTTTTTGGCTATACTCATACTTTTTAACCCTCATAGTTAAAGCATAGCTTATTAAAACATTTATTATTAAAAATAATAAAATCCATGGACTTAAAAATAATACTATAGATATATATCCCACAAAGGCAGTTAACTTTCCAAAGAGTCCTAAAATTGTGTGATATACTCCTTCAACCCCTGTATTATTACTCATAACTGCATTCATAACACTTTTTATTTTATTTAGAACCTCAGGATCTTCCGTATTTTTAAAATCCATTTTCATTATTTTCTCACTTATCATGGTCATATAGTCACATCTAATTTTAGTAACCCTAGGACTATATACACATCTAAGCCAAGCTATAGAGTAGTTCATAACTGAAGATAAAAGAAAAAATCCAATTAAAGTCATTAAGATTATTTCTACTCTTCTCTGTCCTAATAGCTCATCAATCAAAAATTTTGGTAAAAAAATTCCTAGAAAAGGTGAAATAGATGCCAAAATAGTATAAACACCACATTGCGCAAACAAAACCTTATCCTGACTCCAAGCATATCCCATAATATACTTGAGATTACTTAAAAGAGTACCCTTTTTCTTATTACCCCTCATAAATTCCATCTCATAATTCCAATTAAACCCACTTATTTCTCATCTTTAGCTCTAATTTATTAAACTATATTTTTTAACCCTCTCCTTTACCCTATCTAAATTTATTTTTTGTACTACCACAGCAATTTCATCTAAGTCTATCTCCTTTCCTTCACTAACTAAATAATAAAAACAAACCCCTAACTTTCTTTTTATTATTAAGATCATTTCTTCTTCAATTCTTCCATATTCCTTTTTTAAAGCAAGTGATATATCCCTTGCCTCATCTCCATTAATGATTCCACTTAATATTAAATCCTTATATATTAATAAAGAAAATAAGCTAATCTCATTATAATTTTCTTCTCTTCCAGAAAAATCCTCAAACATATTTAATACAGTTTCTGAAACAATATTATGCTCTAATATATAACTTCTTTTTAAATATACATTTTTAATAGAATTATTTGAAAATCTTTCTGCTAATTCATCTAATGAAGCCTCATCTTTAAGCTCTATTATGTTGTTTATCCTAGCTATAATTTTTTCTTTAGGGAAAAAGGTCTCTTGTCCAGTAGAAACACTCTTTTTTATAAACCACTCTTCTGGAATTAAATTTTTTCTTTTCCATCTATATAATTGTCCATATGATATATTCATCAGGACTAATAAATCTTTTTTTGAAATTAATTCTTCATGCATACTTTCTCACCTACTATGCTTTTTTCATCTGTTATATTCAATTCTCCTGTATATTCTATTTTTCCTATTTCACATCCTCTCCCTATAGTAATATTCTCACCCCTAACAATCTTACATTTAGTATTTTCTAGAGTAATTTTATCACCTTCAATAATATCACAATTTATAAAACCATCTGAAGAGAAAGAAAACTTTAAAAACATAAACTTTTTCTTCTGTTCAGATTTAATAGTAATTTCTTCCCCACCAATTTCTTTTATATATGACTCTCCTTCTGGTACTATATTTATCTTATCTGCAGCTAAAAGTTCATTTATTCTTATATAGCCAAAGCTATTAAACTCTTCACCTTCACAATTCCCATTTATTTCACAACTTCCTCTAGAAATCATATTTTCAAAACTTACATTTCCACTAATGGAACTTCCTCCATTCAATATAATTTCCTTTCCTGTTAAATCTTCTTTAAATATCCCTGATCCATTTACTTTTAATATATCACTTGACTTTACTGTTCCATTACAAGACATACTACCTGAACATTTAATTTCTTTTGTAATTATATTTCCTTGAAAATCTCCACTTCCACTTACCTTAATATCATTAGCCTTTATATTTCCTAAAATTTGACCTGATCCTGCCACTTTAACATTATTATATTCTCCTTGTGATATACTTCCAGAACCTAATATCTTAACATCATTTAAATTCTCTTTATTTTCCATAAAACTAAATCCTCCTTTTATGAAATTAATTAGAAATCCTATTCAATTAATTTAAATCAAAATTTTCTCCTTAACCAAACTCTTTTCATCTATCTTAAACTCTCCTGAATATTCAATTCTCTCTATTGTACAATTTTTTCCTACAATTATATTCTTTCCTCTAACAACCTTTGCTCTAGTATTTTCAATCTCTATATTATCTCCTTCTATAAGGTTACAAGTCAGTTGATTTTTTTGTTTATAATTAAAAATCCATAATTTAAAATTATTATCTTTTCCAGATTTAATTTTTATATTTTCTCCACCAATTTCATTTATACTAGATTGTCCTATTAATCTTATATCAATATCATCTGCTGAAAGTAATCCATCAATTCTTAATTTGCCTTCGCCACAAATTTTTCTTCCTTCACAGTTATTTATGCATTTGATATATCCTCCAAATTCAAGTAAATCAAAATTTATTTCATTTAAACAAATAAAATAACCAGCAATATTTAACCTATTGGTAACTATATTCTTTTCACCTTTAAACCTTCCAGAAACCCCAATATTTTCAGTAGCATTCAAATTTCCTAAAGCTTTAAAAGAACCTGATATTACCATCTCCCTAAATTCCATATCTCCTAAAGCCTTTGCCATACCAGATACGTTAATATTATTAGCTTTAACATCCCCAATTACTTTTCCTCTACCAGATATATTTATATTGTTATAATCTCCACCTGTAACTTTTCCTGATCCAGATATATCTATATTATTAGACATTGTATCAACACTCCCTTCAATAAAACATTGTTACGTTGATATGTAAAATATAAAAAGATTTTTATTTTAATTTAAAGATTAATCAATAAATTAATGAAACATTGTTACGAACACTATAAAAAAATATAAACTTCTTTATATTTTTAGTATATACAACATACCATGTTTTGTAAATACCTTACCGCAACATTTTTGTAAAAATATAGAACCGCATCAAAATATCGTAATAAAACTTATTTTGATACAGTTCATATTATAAAATTGCTATTCTATTTCATAAACTCTTGTGTAGCGTAATATGTATTTCCTATTTTATAAACTCCTACTCCAATAGAAGTAAAGTTAGGAGAAAGTATATTAGCTCTATGTCCTGATGAGTTCATCCAATTAGTCATAAATTGGTTAGCTATATTTGAATCTCCTGAATATCCACCTAAATAAGCTATATTCTCTCCCCATGCATTATATGAAACTCCATCAGCTTTCATTTTAGCTGTTATTAATTGTCCATTTGGATCTTCATGTGAAAAATATTTTCTCACTCCCATATCCTCTGACTTAATACGAGCATATTTTTGCATAGTGTTACTATAACTTAAAGGTGCAACCCCTGCCTTATCTCTTTCTTCATTAACCTTATTGAATATCATTTGTTCAATTTGAGCTATATAAGAACTACTATTATTTGATTGCTCTACTGGTTTCTCAACTTGCTTTTCTACAGGTTTATTTTCTTGTTTTTGCACAGAATCCTTATTAGTTTCTTTCTCTACTTTATTATTTTCAACTGGTTTTTCTTCTTGTTTATCCTTTGAAGGATTTGCCTCTTTATTGTTACTTTGTGCAACTTCTTTATTTTCATTATTTGATTGAATAATCTCTAACTTTCCATTTTCATAATTAGATTCTACCTTTGTCTCTTCATCTTGTGGAGTATTTTTAACAATCTCTTCTTTTTTAGTAGTATCTGTTACTTTATCCTTAGAAAAATTCTTACTTATATTCTCAAAAACTTTAGTAAAAGGATTACTGCTTAAAATATTAGTTTCTTCCTTGGATTCCTCTCCTTGTTGTGCTTCTACCTTTTCTGAACTTTCATTTGAAACACTTTGGTTAGCTTGTACATTTTTATGAGATATATTATTACTATTAAAATATCTCACCCCAGCACCTCCAGAACATAATCCTAAAGATAATAATATAGAAATTAAAAATTTACTCATGTTTTTCCCTCCTAGTTATCCTTTGTTTTTCCTAATAAGTATAACTAAAATCCTTTTAGTCTTTCTTTGTAGAGGCTATTACTACTTAAATAATTTATTATATTTAAGTAAGAATAAAACTAAAAATCATTTAGCTATTAAATAAAAAAAGTGTTCTATCTTAACTACCTCTATATGTATAAGTCATCTTGGCTTTTACATCTTCTTGTAACCTTTAAGATCAACACTTTTTTCTAGCTTAGGAATGAATAAATTATAAAGTCTTGTCCATAGACTTTAAATGAATTATATATGAATATTTAATCAATCTCCAGTTTTTCTCCTAAAATTCCCCAATATTATTACTGGTTATAAAGTAAAAATAACTCTACAATAATAAATTATTCACCTCCCCCCTATTTTTTCCTATTAATTCCTATATAAATTATAAGGATATTTGTTCTTAATTTAGCTAATAATATTAATGGACCCTCTTACTCTTAAAAATTATAATTTCGACAGTTGTCGTCCTTTCAAAAGTTACATAAAAAGGAGTTATATCAATTTAAACTTATAAATAAAAATTATAAATTCTTAGTGAAATTCACTAATTCTCCAAATATATTTATAATTCTTATATCTAAGTTTTGATATAACTCCCTCTTTTTATTTTAAATTCCTTAACTAAATTTCAAATATATCTTTAATCATAAATTAATCTAAAGCAAAACTTCACTTTAAAATATAATCCATTTCTTTAATTTAAAATTACTTAATTCTTCCTATAAAAATACTAATAAGTTAACTCTACTTAACTTCTATAGAAATTTCTTCTTCAAAGTACATGCTCTTAACCTTTATTTTGCAAAGACCTTTTTTCCCTTGAGTTCTTACCCAGAAAGCTGTTGCTCCACCAGAAATTCCAAACTTACTTGGTCCCATTATACTTAAAGGTCCATCTATTTCTACTTCAATAAAATCATTATTTAAGAAAAGAACCTCTCCTAAATTATCTAAAAGTTTAACCACGATTCTAGTAGCATCATAACTTGTTTTATCTAATGAAAGTTCTAAATTATCTGGTGTAACTTCAAGTTTATTCATGCTTCTAAGTTCACCTATTTCTTTTGAAATAACCTCTTTATTATCTATAAAGCCTTTTATTATTAAGGAGTTTTCCTTATCTCCCCAACCTCCAGCTAATTTATAAACTAAAGACATTATTTTAAATACAGGTATATTTACTCTTTCACTAAATTCTTCAATATATTTAAAATCTTCTTCAGCTAAATTAGTTAAATTAGAATCTTTTAATTTATTTAATACAAAGTCTTTAATTTCTTTTTTTGCTTCTTCAGTAAGAGGTATTTCTGAATCCATAGATAAAATATGTGAAACCTCTATTGGTGGATGTGGTAAATTAGGAAACTTTTCTTTGTTAGGATAATAAGTATCTATATATATTCCATCTTTAAATATTTTTATATAATCACAGTTTGTAAGCACTATAAATGGAAGTATTGCTCCTCCATCTCTTTCTCCCTTAGCCCCTAAAGTAATAGGCTCTAAAACCACACCATCTTCTACTTTCTTTTGGCTAGCATATGAATAAGCTGCATACTTAGGATTTCTAAACATATCAGAAACTCCATGGTAACAAATTTTATCTCCTGAACCAAAGGAACTATGTGTATTATAATCAAAAGCACACCATCCTATGGCTCCACTTATTTCATCTAAGCCAAAGGATTCGTTAATAACTCTCAAATGTCTATAAGCATGTTCAACTTTTTTACATTCTTGATCAAAGCTTTTTGTTGGATACATATGCCCATTATACTCAGTTACTAAATAAGGAACTTTATCTGCTTGTCCTGTTACTTCACTTTGAGTTCTTAATACTTTTTCTCCCCCACTGTGTATAAAATCATTCATGGTATAAACATCTTCTAGGAAATCACTATTTTCTAAGTATCTAACCCCACCCGTTTGTCTAATAGGATCTAAACTCTTTGCCATAGCATTAGTTTTCACATAAAAATCATGACTATCTTGAGACTCATTTATTCTAACGCCCCATAAAACTATGGAAGGTCTATTATAATCTCTTTTTATCATTTCCTCTACATTTTTAATAGATTCTGCCTGCCAAGCTTCATCACCTATATGTTGCCAACCAGGTATCTCTTCAAAAACTAATAATCCAATCTCATCACATTTTCTTAAGAAATGTACTGATTGTGGATAGTGAGATGTTCTAACTATATTAAGTCCTAATTCATATTTTAAAATTTCAGCATCCTTTTCTTGAACTCTTTGAGGCATAGCATATCCTACATATGGATAAGCCTGATGACGATTTAATCCAACAAGTTTTACTCTTCTTCCATTTAAATAGAAACCATCTGCTCTAAATTCAGCCTCTCTAAATCCAAAGGTATCTTTATATTCATCTATAACTTCTGAATCCTTTAATAACTTAACTTTTATTTCATAAAGCTTAGGATTTTCTATATCCCATAACTTAACCATATTTAATTGGTCTATTTCTATATTTTTAATACTTGTTCCTTCTTCAATTGGTAACTTTGTACTTAAAGTTTCTTCAAAAGTATCATCACCAAACTCTACAACAATCTCTAAATCATCTCTATGCTCTTCAAAATTGTTTATTTCTATATCAAGTTCTAATCTTTTTTCTTCCTTTAAGCAATCATATGCCCTTGCATATAAATTATTTATAAATATAGGTTCAACTATTCTTAAGGAAACCTCTCTATATATTCCTCCATAGGTTAAATAATCAACAACATATCCATGAGGAGGTATATCAGGTCTTTCTGTGGAGTCAACAACAACTTTTAATATATTATCTTCATTAATTTTTAAAGCCTCAGTAATATCTATTGAAAAATTAGTGTAACCCCCCTTATGTCCACCAACATGAATTCCATTTAAATATACCTCTGCAGCTATCATAACTCCTTCAAAATCTAAAAATACTTTTTTCCCTTTGATACTATTATCAAATTTTAAAGTTTTAACATAAGTAGAAACAAACTGATATGATTTTTCATCAAAATAATTATATGGTAACTCTATATTTGTATGAGGTAAATCTACCCTTTCAAAATTACTAAAATCAAACTCATTTTTTAAATACTCATCTTTGTAATCATTTGCATAAAACCATTGATCATTGATATGAATTATTTTCCTCATAAATTCTCCTCCTAATTTTACGATTAATTATATAAACCTTAAGTTAATTATTACCATATATACATTATACATGTTTTCTTATGAACTTTCTTTTAACAATTAAAAGTAATGAAATTTTTAAATAAATTTATCTCATTTATTGATTTATTTTATTCAAGTATACTAATCTCATTTTACAATTAAATTAAATATAATAATTGTATATTAAAGCTAACTTAGGAGTATTATATGAATCATGACTATATTTTAGGTAAAGAAAAAAGTTTCACTGCTCTAATGAAATTAAGTATTCCGGCAACCGTAGCTATGCTTATCAATGCTATATACAATATTGTTGATACAATTTTTGTAGGTCGTGAAATTGGAGCATTAGGAATAGCAGGTGTCTCAGTATATCTTCCTTTACAAATGATTATGATGTCCTTGGCATCATTAATTGGTGTTGGTACAGCCTCAATTTTTTCAAGAAAAATTGGTAATAATGATTTAGAAGGAGCTAATAAGGCTTTTGGTAATTTAATTCTATTAGTTTACTTATTTTCCATATTTACATTTATATTTGGATTTATATTTCTTGAGGAACTTGTAAGATTTCTTGGTGCTAGTAATGAGGTTTTACCTTATGCAATAGATTATGCTAGATCAATACTTCCTGGTGTTTTATTTTTCCCAATTTGTGTAGCAGCTAATAATATAATAAGAGCCGAAGGAAGTGCAAAGGATGCTATGTGTTGTATGTCTATTGGTATGATCTCAAATATATTTTTAGATTATCTATTCATATGCAAATTAAACATGGGCATAACTGGAGCTGGTTTAGCAACATCAATTTCAAAATCATTAAGCTTTTCATATTTAACTTATTATATTTTAAATAAGTCATCTGTAAAATTAAAACTTAAGTATTTAAAATTTGATTTCTCAATATTAAAAAAAATTATTTCTATAGGAACATCCGCCTTTATAACTCAAGTATCTATTAGTTTAGTTGCACTTCTACTAAATCATTCTTTAGTTAAATATGGCGGCAACTTTGCCTTATCTATATACGGAATAATATATAAACTTACCTTATTCATACAAATGCCCTTATCTGGACTAGTACAAGGTATGCAACCTATTATTGGATTTAGTACTGGAGCCAATAATAGAACTAGAGTTATTAATACCTTTAAATTAACTTTAATAATATCAACCTTTATTGCTACAACTCTAACACTAATAATATTAATAAAAACTGATATGTTTATGAAATTATTTACAACAGATATAAATCTAATAAATGAAGGAAGTAAAGTATTAAAAAGCAATATAATTATGTATCCATTTCTTGGTATATATCTAACATCTATTGGCTTCTATCAATCAACAGGCAAAGGAAAGGAATCATTAATTTTATCTTTACTTAGACAATTTATTTTCTTTATTCCTCTTTCGATAATATTACCATCATTATTTAATCTTGGTATATGGGGCATATGGTTGGCATTTCCTATTTCAGACTTCTTAGCATTCATATGTACATTAGTAATTGCTAAAATAACCATTAATAAAAAGTCTATAAACCCTAAAATTATAAATTAAACCTTAAAAGAGATACTTATGTGACTAAGCCACACAAATATCTCTTTTAAAATATCTATAATAATTAATTTTCTTCTATTAACCTTTCTAATCTCTCATTTAGTAGATTTACCTTTAAACCGATACTATTTTCTTTTTCCTCTAATTTTCTTATTAAATTTAAAACATTATTACGAAAATCCTCAATCTTATATAAAGAATCATTGATTTCTCCTTGAACTGAAAAATCACTAAATATATTGTCAAAGAAAATATCAAAGGTATAAGAAAATCCACTTATATTTAAGCCTTCATTAAATATAGAGGTATCTACATCCCCTAATTCCTTATTTAATCTATCTACTGAATAACTAAGTCTCTCCATATAAGTTTTAGCATCATCTATTCTATTATGTTTGATTGCTGAAGAAATCATTCCTCCCCCAACAATATCATATATTCCCCAATTTTTAGCACTCCTTAAGGATTTTAAGGTTTCTTCACTAATCATTAAGCAATTATTAGCTTCTCTTAAGGCTTCTGAAATTTCTGTCTTATTACTTAGTAAGTCCTTTATTTCATTTTCTATTTCAATTATTTCATCTCTTATATTTAGATTAAACTTTTTAACTAACTCTCTCTTCTCATTTATAAGATCTTTATACTTACCTTCAATATTAATTAACTGCCCTAATCTGTTGTTATTTTCTTCTACATCATATCTTAACTTTTCCACCTTAAACTTAAAGTTATCATACTTAAGTTTTGCCTCTAAATACTCTCTTTCCTCTTTTTCTAACTTCTCATCCTTATTCCTTAATATATTAGATATTAAATTAGAAAAAGATAAACTCTTTAACTTTTGAACATCATTAAGCTCCTTATTTAAACTCTTTTCAAGCTCTAGTAATTCTTTCTCCTTATTATCCAATTCATTTTCAAGTGATAAATTCCTCTTTTCAAGTGTTTCCTTTAAAGCCATATTTTCACGACATTCTTTTATTTTTTCATTTAAATCTTTAAGCATAATTTATTTTGGGGTATATAAAAATAAGCCTTATAAAAAATATTAAGATAATACATTCATAATCTTTATATAAAACTTTTAATATGCCCCTTTTCACCTCCCTAAAATCTTCTACATATATTTAATAAATTTTTAAATTAAACCCTAATATATTTATATCCTCATTTTTATATAACTTAGTATTATAATTCTTTCTAAGTTATATTGAATTAAAATGATCAACCCCACATTCTTGATAAAATTTTATTGATTAATCCTAATATTTAATTAAGGAATATTCAAACAAACTATCTTTTTTATAATTACTCATATTAAATGGCAAATACATAATAAATATTCCTAATACAAAAATAAAATATGCAAAGATTGACGTTGTAATTATATTATTTTCAACATTTATGAGATTAAGTATTTCATATCCATTTGGTGGATTTAAAAAAGCATAATTGGCATTAAATAAATAATTTGCTATAAAAGCACAAATTGCAAATATAAAAGAAAAAATAAGTGCTTGTTTTACATTTTTTCTTTTTACTCTAAATTCCTCTATTAATATTATATATAATGATGCTATCAATAAAAAATAATGCCCTATAAAAAATGTATAGTAAGTTATATGAGGAAAAATATAAGAATTAGTTATAGGGATTATTAATGCTCCTATGGATCCTATTGTTCCCCAAAAATAAGCTATTGACTTTGCAAAGTCATTACTTTTCCATATTAATCCTATTGCTGCCATAATTATTGCAATTCTACATGGATACAAAGGTAAACTTTCTTTTAAATAAAAATTAGGAAACCTTAAATACCATATTGCTAAAAATATTTGAGTTGATACTAAAATAAGTGCTATAGATATTTCAAATACTCTCCTATATTTCCATGTCTTTATTTTTTCTTTAAATATAATCCCTATAAATATGGTTATTATTACACATAAAATAATTTTAAAATGTAAAGATGAAAATAACGGGAAAGTATAATCATCTGTTTCTATCCTAAATATTTCATTGCTAAACGCTAACAATCTATTCAAAGTATTATATCTACTCAAAAATATTATGCTGAGTAGTCTCCTCCTTGACTTTATTTTTAAACTATATTCTAAAACTCTATTAATTTATATATCTTCTAGAATTTATACTCATATACTTAATAATCCCTTATATAATCACATCCTTCTTTAACTTAACAAATTTATTTTGTTTATTATATTATCTATTTTATCACATAAGAAACAAATTATTTCTTAATTTATTCTTTAAAATATTTTCTTTATTCTTTTTATTATAAAAAATTAAAGCTACTAATTTATTACTTAAATCATTTCTTCATAAAATTAGTAGCTTCTTATTTCTATTATTGAATTATTTTTAATATTATCTTTATTTATATACTTTAGTAAATCTTATCTTTTAATTAAAAGTTATAGTATTCTTATTTAATACTCTTAAATTCAAAGCCTTTACTTTGTAAGTACTCTATTATTCTTGGTAAGGCTTTAACTGTTTCTTCTTTTCCATAAGTATCATGCATTAAAACTACTACACTATCTGCATTAGGTCCTAAAGCTTCTACACTTTTCTTAGCAAATTCAACTAATTCATCTGCATTTTTCTTTTTCCCTTCTGCATCTCCATTTAATGCATTCCAATCAATATTTTCTATTCCCTCTTGAATCATTTTTTCCTTCATAGGTGTTCTATCTTGCCAAGACCAGTATCCCCCTGGGAATCTAACTACTTTTGTTGAGAAATCTTCACCTAAAACTTCTTTCATTAGATTTTCATTCTTATTTATGTCTGACATTATGTTATTTACATTCATCTTTCTATTAGGATAAAGATATTTGTAATCGTGACTATATGTATGATTTCCTATAGCATGTCCATTTTTAACAATCTGCTTTAATAATTCCTTTGATTTCTCTCCAGCACTTATAGAATTTCCTGTTACAAAGAAAGTTCCTTTTATATTATACTTATCCAAAATCTTTAAAACTTCTGGTGTATTAGTTGTTGATGGACCATCATCAAAAGTTAAATATGCTATCTTCTTACCATCTTTTCTAACTGGATACTGTAATGTTCCTTTTAGAAGACCGTTAGTGTGTTCTGATACAACTTTTCCATCCTCAGCATTTGGATCTTTATCAAAAGGTAAATACTCTAATTCATTTGTCTTTGATTTATCTTTACCTTCTGTATTTTTTTCATCTGCTGTATCCTTAGCTTCTACAGATTCTTTATTTTCTGTTGCCTCAACCTGTTTTTTATTTAGTGAGTTGCATCCTACAAAAGCTCCTAAGCATATTAACATACTAAAAACAAGACCAATTTTAATTATTTTTTTCATCTATTTATCCCCCATGTTTATTGATTATTGCAAATTTATTATATAAAAATATAAAATATAAAAAAATACAAAATAGAAACAAAGCGTTTAAAATTATTTTACTTTTTTATGTTATTTTAAAGAATAAAATATTTAAACCTACAAATTTATATACTCAATTACTATCTTAACATACTTTTATAATCTATAATTAAAATAAATTTAATAAAAAATAAAAAGCCACTAATTTAAGTAGCTTTTTAGACGGTTGCCCATGCCATATAATAGTCATCTTCATTATCCTTATTAAAATTAACCTTAACAACCTTATAAGAACTATCATTACAGCAACAAATCATTCTATTACCATATTCATCATAGATTCCTTTTTCATAATATTCTTTTAAAGAAATAAAATCATATCCTAAGGAATGTACTATATCTTTTAAATTTTCTACTCCAGTTCCTCTTATACCTAGCTCCCTTATTACATCGCATTGACACTCTTCACATAGTGTCATGGCATACAAGTTTAGCTCATCATCATAAAGAACTAACTCTACAGTACCATATTTAGTTAATAAATTTTTAAGGTTTTCTTTAAACATAAAATTCTCCCCCTTAAGTATAAACATATCATTACATTTATATCCTATAAGTAAAGATTTCATACATTAATTAACTTATGTATCTTAAAATTTATTATACTCCTCTACATTTTCTCAATCAAACCTACATAGAAAGCTTAAATCAGTAAAATTAATCAATATTCTTATTCAAACTAATATTTGTTTACTTTTATACTAAAAATACAAATTTTCTTTTAATAACTCTTTTATTTACTTTAAAATTAAATATTTAAACATATTTATTTACTTTTATAATAAGCTTTATTAATTTTCTTGGGTAATTTAAAGAATATTAAAACATATTTGCTTTTATACTTAATTTTATAAATTTACATAGAATTTATTACACAAAAAAACTTTAAATTATTTCTTCTTAAATAGTGCTTTTACCTCTCTTTTTACAACATCAAAGAAACTTAATGACTTAACTATACGATTTGCATCAACATATTTTCTAACAGTACGAAGTACTTTCTTTGTGTCTTTAGAAGAAAATGAATATGTACCATTTTTCTTAGTTTTAATTGCATATCGTGGAATCCACTTTCCTTTGAACATAACTGATGCAATTACATAGTCAACTTCTTCCCAAGGGATTTGAATGAACTTTCTATAATCATTAGAATTATAAAATTCAAATCCTTTATCACCAATCATTATTTGTCCATAATCAGCAAGACCTGAAAAAGATGTTGCATCAACTACTAAATCCACTTTTGTATTAAGTGATTGAACCATAGATCTACCTCTTTTCTAATTAAATATATAAACTTATTTTACTTAATTATTTCTTTTCAAAATAAATAGTTCTTATGAAAATTTTTTATAAAGGCTCTTTTATCCTTTTTATTTTTAAGAAAAGCCTAGGCTAAGTAAAAATATTATACTAACCTAGGCTAAATAAAAAATATTACATTAATCCTATTACGTGGAAAACAATACCGATTACGAATAAAGCAAGAATAATTACAATTGGAGATACTTTCTTTTTAAGTAACCACATACAAAGGAATGTTAATAATAATCCTGCAAGACCAGGAATTAATGAATCTAAGTTTCCTTGTAATGTTGTAACTTTCTCAGCAGTTAAAGATAATCCAGCTGATTGTTGTAATAAGGCTTCCTTAATACCTTCTGCACCTGCTGGAAGGCTATTCCAATCAATATAAGCACCTGGGCTTAATTGAACTGTTGATACTACTGGAGCAAATTTAATAGATACCCATCTATTAACTAGTGATCCTAATATAAACATACCAAGTATAGATGCACCTTTTGTAATATCTTGTAATAAGTTTCCTGATAAGTCCTCTGTAATACGAGAACCAGCTTTATAACCAAATTCTTGTGTGTACCAAGTAAATGCCATACGGATAATATTCCAACCTAAGAAGAATATTATTGGTCCTAATATGTTACCAGCCATAGCAAGTGAAGCACCTAATGCTCCTAATATAGGTCTAACAGTAAACCAGAATACAGGGTCTCCGATACCTGCTAAAGGTCCCATCATACCAACTTTAACCCCTTGAATAGTTACATCATCTACTTGAGCTCCATTTGCACGATCTTCTTCTAATGCTAATGTTACACCAATGATAGGTGAAGCTACATATGGGTGAGTGTTGAAGAATTCTAAGTGACGTGTTAATGCCGCTGATCTTTCTTCTTTAGTTTTGTATAATTTTTTGATTGCAGGAATTAATGAGAATGCCCAACCACCATTTTGCATTCTTTCATAGTTCCAAGATCCTTGAATGAAAGTTGAACGCCACCAAATAGAAAGACGATCTTTTTTTGTTAATTTTAAATTTTTCTCCATTTTCGTCTTCTCTCCCTTCTTAGTATCTATCGATAATATCGCCTACTGGATCTCCTATGTTTGATCCACCATTACCTGAGCCACCTTTTTTGCTAAGTGCTAAGTAAATAAGAGCTAAAGCTACACCAATTGCACCTAATCCTATAAGTGTAAGTTGAGGAATAGTTGCTAATACAAAACCGATTGCAAAGAATGGCCATACTTCTTTTGTTGCCATCATGTTAATTACCATTGCGTAACCAACAGCTACTACCATTCCACCACCTACTGCTAAACCATCTGTTAACCAAGCAGGCATAGAAGCAAGTAATGCGCTTATTGGACCAGCACCTATTAATAAAATTAATGCAGCTGGTAATGCTATACGTACACCTTGCATAAGAATAGCAATGAAATGCCACATTTCAACTTTTCTTATATTACCTTCTTTAGCAGCAGCATCCATAAGGTGTACAAATGCTGTAGCTATTGTACGACAAATAATTGTTAATAATAATCCAGCAACAGCTAGTGGAATTGCTATAGCGATAGCTGAAGATATTCCCGCTTGCCCTTCTCCACTAAGAACTAAGATAATTGCAGCTGCAACAGATGCTAATGCTGCGTCTGGTGCTACGGCAGCACCTATGTTTGCCCAACCTAAAGCGATCATTTGAAGACTACCGCCTAGGATTAAACATGGTATTAAATTACCTGTAACTAAACCTATTAAAGTACAAGCAACTAATGGTTGATGAAATTGGAATTCGTCTAGGATCCCTCCCATACCAGCTAAGAATGCAATAATAATAACTAATATTATTTGAATTATATTTAAATCCACTGTTATTAATCCTCCTTTTCATTAAAATAACTTATTTATATTAAATCAAATTATTTTAATTTATTTAATTCCTCTTGTGCTTTTTTAAGAATTTCATCCATATTTCCTTTTGTATCATTTGGAACTTTACGAACATCAAAATCTAATCCAGCTTCTTTAAGTTTATTAAAAGTGTCAATATCTTCTTGATTAAAAGCAAGTACTTTATTTGGTTGAACCTTACCTGGAGAGTGTGCCATAGAACCAACATTAACTGTCTTTATAGGTACTCCTCCCTCTACTGCTCTAAGTACATCTTCTGGGTTTTCAAAAAGAAGTAATGCACGCTGTCCTCCAAAGTGTTGATCATCTTTTGCAAGCTTAATCATTTGACTAACTGGAACAGTATGCGCTTTAACTCCAGGAGGAGCTGCTTGTTGAATCAATTTCTTACGAAGTTCATCTTTAGCTACATCGTCTGATACAACAATAATTCTTGTTGGTTTTACAGTTTTTGTCCAAGCAGTTGCTACTTGACCATGAAGTAAACGTGAATCAATACGTGCCAAAACGTATTCAAAAGAGCCAGGCGCACCTACATTGTTAGATTGTTGAACAGAATCTGTAGTAGCTTTAGTAGACTCTTCAGGTTCTAATGATTCAGGCTTAACTTTAACTCCTTCTCTAGCTGACTTTAGGATATTAGCAGCAATTTCTTGTGCTGATTCCATTGAGAAACGAGAAGCATAAGCTTCAATAACCATTGGTAAATTCATACCAGCTACGATTGCCCATTTGTCTTTATGTTCTTCAACTAGGCTATCTGCTTGGTTAAATGGTGTTCCACCCCATAGATCAACTAAGAATAAAACCTCATCTTGATTATCAAAGGAAGCGATTGCTTCTTTCATTTTTGCTCTAATATCATCAGGTCCTTCACTCGGCATTAATGTAACAGCTTTTACATTTTCCTGTTCTCCAAAAATCATTGAGCCAGATTGTAATATGCCTTTAGCAAATTCCCCATGACTAGCAAGAATAATTCCTACCATATGTATACCTCCTATTTTTTTATTCTTTAAGACAAATTTTTCACTTTATCTTACGTTAATTTTACAATTTTTACATCAGTTTTACAAGCCTTATGTAAATTTTAAACATATATATATTTTTCAAAAATACAAATTCTATTAAATAAATAATACCTCTTTAAGCAAGTATTTATCTATATAATGAACATTTTTATCACTTATGATAATATATTAAACCATTTTAAAAAATTTTCAAAAAATTCAAACTTTATTTTGACAAATTATAAAAGAAGTACACCTATTAATTATACTTCTTCTATATTTTTTCTATTCATTTTACATTTTTTCTATTTTAATCTTTCAATCAAAAATCTAACCACTGCATCATCATTATTATTGCCAATAATCCCCGTAGCTATGGCCTTTAACCCAGCTGAAGCATTTTCTAAAGCATAACATTCATCTGCAATTTCAAACATAGGAACATCATTTTCTCCATCACCAAAAGTTATAACTTTACTATGTTCTACATAATCCGCCAAAAATTTTATTCCATTAGCTTTTGAAGCCTCCTCATTATATACATCTAAGAAAAAAGCTCCTTCGTTATATATATCTTTATAACAATTACCAGTAACACCTTTTACTTTCAGTATCTTCTCAAATAATTCATGAGCTATAAGTTTATTATCTTCAAAAAACACAAAATTTATTATTTGATTATCATCTAAAATATCTAAATAATTTTCAACTTTTTTAAAAGACTTAAGTTTTTTATTGCATCTTTCCTCATAATATTCTCTCTCAAAATCATAAGTAAAATCTTTATGATAAACCCATAGATAATCATCTTTTATCCCATAAAGAAAGAATGTTTTGTTATATTCTTGAAGTATTTTGATAATCTCTTTGACACTTTCTTTGTCTATTTCTTTAACATCTATATATTTTTTCTTTTCAATATCAAAAATTATAACTCCATTCATAAGAACAACAGGTGTTTTTATATCTATTCCATCTAAAATATCTGAAACAGTAGCTGGACTTCTAGCTGTTGCAATTGCAAAATTAATCCCTGTGTTTATAAGTCTATTTAATTCCTTTTTAGAATAATCTGATATAACTTGATCCTTATTTAATAAAGTTCCGTCTAAATCTGAAACAAATAACTCCATTTAATACCTCTTTCTCTAATGTCCTAAACATTAATTACCTTTTTTTATCTAATATACAATATATCTAAATATTATTCAAAGGAGTATATGAAAAACCATTTATTAAAATAATTATCTTTCAATAAATGACTTTTGAAAACTTATATTTATTTTATTTTCTTATTTAATGATGTTTCTATTATTAAATCTATAAATTTTGAATATGATATTCCTCTAGATTCTGCACTTTGTGGAAATAAACTTGTAGCTGTCATACCAGGTAATGTATTTACTTCTAGTATATATGGAACTCCTTCTTCTGAAATTATCATATCCACTCTAGCATAAACTTCACATTTTAATACTTCAAAAGTTTTTAAAGCCATTTCCTTAACTTCATCATATAAAGATTTTTCTAACTGAACTGGTAAATGTTCTGCTCCATTAGCTGCATACTTTTGCTTATAATCATAAAAATCTGCTTTGCTCTTTATTTCAAGAATAGGAAAAAGATCTTCATTAAATATAGGACAAGTAATTTCTCTTCCTTTTATAAAGGATTCAATTATTACTTCTTCATCATATTTTAATCCTTCCATAACAGCATTTTTTATATCTTCTTTTTTATAAACCTTAAAGGTAGCTACACTTGATCCTCCATTATTAGGTTTAACAAAAACTGGATAGCTAATTTCCTCAATCTTGTCATAATCTATTTCCTCTATAGACTTCACAGTTATCCATTTTGCTGTTCTTATGTTTTCAGCTTTTAAAACCTTCTTACTTAGATTTTTATCCATACATAAAGAACTACTTAAAGCTCCACATCCTGAATATGGTATATCCATTATATCTAATAAAGCTTGAACTGTTCCATCCTCCCCAAATTTACCATGTAGTGCTAGTAAAGCAAAATCTAACCCTTTAACTTTTTCTAAGATATCTCTTTTATTATTTATAATTATTTTACTAACTTCATACTTTTCTTTATCTATATGATTAAAAATTGATTCTCCACTTGCTAAAGAAACTTCTCTCTCTGAAGAAATTCCTCCCATTATTATTCCAACCTTCATATTATTGTCCTCCAACTATAATTATTATAAGTAAATCCAAATTTAACTCTATAATATTATTATAGAATTTTTGCATATAAAGGTAAGAACCACATAGGCTTTAATTTTATATAATGGTGGCCTAATAAAAAATGATATTAGATAGAATATAAAATATTTAAATCTATCTAATATCATTTATAATTAATTATTTAGTTTATCTATCTAGCTGTTCTTACTGTTATTGTATCTCTTTTTGAAATTTCTCCATTAGAATACTTAGCAGCAACTTTAAAGTTATAAATTGTATGTCTGTTTAACTTTCCAACTGTAAATTCAGTTTGATCTGCTGAAACTTCTCCAACTTTCTTATTATCCTTATAGATTATATATCCATCTAATCCATAAGTATTTTCTGGTGAATCCCAAGCAAGACTTACACTCTTCTTTTGAACATCTACTGTTCTTAAGTTAGTAGGTGCTTCATTTTCTATTTTCATTTCTATTTCGCCAAAACCTGAATATGGAACTTCAATTCTTCTAGCCTTCTTGCCTTCTGATTTAACTTCTAATGTTAGTACTCCACCCTCTGGATTAATAGATATTCTATCTAAAATAGCTGTATCTCCCCCTTTGGCTACTGAAACACTAACCTTCTCTGGGAATATTGAATCCTTGTCATTAAATATGCTTACAATATCTCCAGCTTCTAAATCCTTTATTTTTAAAGTACCATAATTGTGATTTTCTCCATTCATTCCTGGTGCCTTGTAAGGAGTTAATTCAAATCTTTCTGGAACCTTTGAATATTCCCAATTTTCTCCTTCAAAAGCAGCACTCATTCTTAAACTTTCTCTCTTACCTTCTTCAACTGTTCCATAGTAAACTCTTCCACCATCTTCACCAAAATCTAATCCTTCAAATTTAGCTTCTCCATTAGAGTCTATAGTAGCTGTAGCAAAAGGAGTTTCATCATTTAATCCCTTATAAAGATTAACAGTTTGTCCTTCTTTACCTCTTGTAAATAATACAGAGTCATTATCCCCTTTATTATTTTTAGCATTTACAAATCTCATTGGAATCTCAGTTGTTTGATCTGTAAATGTTTCTTCATATAATTGGAACTCGTATATTCTTATAGCTGCCCAAGGTGAATTTCCTGAATTATCAATTCTCAGTCTTAGATGTTGTGCAACTATTGGATTTTCTAGATTTCTATCAGTAATAGCCTCCTCATTTCCAGTTACAACATCAACCTCTTGATAAGTTTGTCCTCCATCATATGAAACTTCTAAAGCAAAATCTCTTGTATTCATATCTTTTGCTTCTCCACCGGCTTCAGAATGTTTAACAACCCATCTTTGAATATTTTTTGGCTCTCCTAAGTCAATTGTTAACCAACCATCCTTAGCTCCAGCGGCACACCACTTACTATTATTATCTACTTTTCCATCAACGGCTTTAAGACCTGGTTCTGCAGCCCCCTCTGCACTAGTTTGAACTGATTTATATAAGGCAAGGTTTTCATAAACCTTTTTATCTGGAATTTGTGTAGCATCATGAGGAATTCCCCAATTAAATGTTACTCTCTTTCCTTCTCCTCTATTGTAATTTACATCTACAGGAACTACTTCAATGTCAAACTCCATTTCTTCTCCATATCTCTCAAACTCTTGAACATAGTAAGCATCATTTGGAGTTGCTCCCATAAGTTCTCTAGATCCGTCTGGCTTAATTCTATATATTTCATAGAATGCTAAATCATCTTCATTTCCTGATTCTAATCCATTCCAGTAAATTCTAGCCTCTGCACTATTTGAATTATGAACCATTGTTTCTTCTAAAATAACATCACTATTTTTTAACCCTTTATTATTTTCAGCAGTTTCTTCTATGGAGATTTGTCCTACATTTATCTTAAAGTTTTCAACATCTTGACCACTTTCAAACTTTAATGATATTGCAGAAATTGTTTTTCCAACATGGTCACCTAAAGGTATTTTAACCTCTGTCCATTCTCCATTACTATTTTTATTTACATCAAAGAATGTAAAGTTTTCTTCATCATAATTTTCTCCAAAACATAATCCTACTTTCATGTTTGGAGCTGATTCTGTTTTATAAACAATTGATAATTCTGTTGAGTTATTCTCTATATTTAAATCAGTACTATATAACTTAATATGGTTTGGATTTGCAGCCTCTAACTTACCTTCAACCTTTAATGAACTTCCTCCATTGTATGCAGTTTTAAAGTCAAAATCTGGAGTAAGTTTTGAACCATTTGATTCAACTATCCATCTCCAAGTTGGTAAATATTCTTGCATTGCTCTATTGTTCCACTCTTCATCCCTTGAAAGTGAACCATCTATATAATAATCTTCCCCATGTCCTAAATTAAAGTTTGTCACAAATGGTAAATCATTTATTGCTGATCTATCTGGAACATAGTTAGCTAATCCTGTCCAATCTTGCTCTGTATCTGATTTTGATGGATCTCCTGTTGGTCCTACCCAGAATTTTTGATCATGCTTATAGAAATCATAAACATCCTTAGCCATTGAGAATGTTGAGTTTGGAGTATACATAGCTAAAGAAAGTCTAAGCTTTCCATTCTCATCTAATAAGTAATCATCATTAAATGGAGTATTATATGCATTTTGTTGAACATCTAATCCTGCATAAACATCAAAAGGACTTCTTCCTAATGATTTAGCAGTATTAACTGTAGTCTCTATTTTTTCTGGAGTCCAATTATAATTTAAAAAGAATTCGTCAGTTGTTCTATTTTCTCCATTTTGGAAGAAAGCAGCATTCTTATCATTTAAAGCATCTTGCCACTTAACATTTCCATCAACAGTCATAGAATCATACCAACCTATAACCATATTTGGAGCTTTCTTTTTGATATACTCAAGCATTTCTACCATTCTATCTGCATCATCTTTTACACAGCCATAGGATTCTTGGTTAAAGAAATATCCATCAAATCCATAATATTCAGCTATTTCAATCATTTTGTCTGCAACTGGGAAGTTTCCATTCTTATCTTTTTGAAGGAATGCTCTTACTTGTTCAACATACCCTTCTCCTGGCCCCCATGGAAATCCTATTGTAGCTAAAACTGGAACACCATTTTTATGTGCATTATCAACTACATCCGGTGTTGGAAGTGCAAATATTCCTCTACTTGATCCTCCCCAATAAACATATGAATTTACATACTGCCAATATGAAAACACATAAGCATCCATTGAATCACTACCTTGTGATGGTGCTCTATCAACATATGGATTAGTTAGAGCAACATTCATTATTTTAGCTTCTGGATTAGCATTTTCATTTATAATGTCTCCCATAAACCTATCTTGAAGCTCAATGCTTGCTCTATTATACTTAGCATCTGGATCACTTTCCGGTGTCCAATTTAATAAAGTTTCAATGCTATAAACTTCTCCTAATGGTGCTAATGATTCTTTTTGATCATATGGCACATTTGGTGAAGCCTTAACTTCTAATCCTCTAAAACTAATTAATGATGTTGTTACTGATGCCATGCACAAAACCGCTAGCAAACGTTTACTC
This sequence comes from Clostridium sp. 16K-1-R1, assembly GCF_023921145.1. Classification (NCBI taxonomy): domain Bacteria; kingdom Bacillati; phylum Bacillota; class Clostridia; order Eubacteriales; family Clostridiaceae; genus Clostridium; species Clostridium sp. 16K-1-R1. Next base: position 1,015,056 of record NZ_CP046515.1, on the reverse strand, counting down.
ATAATGCCTCTTTTTCTCATTTCCCTTTTCCCCCTAAAATCTAGTGTTAATTTTATGACTTTATATTTATATTCGGTAAAATCATATAATATGACAAAAAAATAAAACTTTTTTTAGAAAAATTTTATTTTTTCAAATTCATTCCCTCTCTATTGGAAAATATTGTTCTAATATGTTTAAATTGGTTCAAAATAGTAATATAATTATAAATATATTATTGTTTAAATATTACTTGTTATTTAATATTCCTAAAATTAAATTTAAGTTTTTATTTAATATGTAGATTTATAACAAAGCAATATTGTTAGATTTAATCTTTATTAACTAAAAAATAATATTTCATATACGCTTATTTTTTATTGCTAAAGTTTTCTATAATAAAAGTTTAGTAATAAAAAGTAAGTGTGAAAGGAGAAAATATTATGGTTTTAATTCTTATTCTTATAGTTGGATTAATATTTTTATTTGTAGGTCTTTATGTATTTAAAAATAAGAAATTTAAACTTGGATATTATCTTTTCTACTTCAAAAGAATTGAAAACTACTATGATGTGAACCAAATAAAAAATAAAGATCATATTGCAGACTTAATAGGTATAACATTTATAATTATTGGTACCATTTTAGTTTTAACAGAGTGTGTATTTTTTGTTTTTAAATTTGAAGATGCTTATTTATTAATACCTCTTGTAGGTTGCTTTATATACTATGTATCAGAAATGTTTGAAATCAATAAAAAAATCAGTTAAGTAATATTTAAATAAGCAAAAATAGTTGCTTTTATTTAGCAACTATTTTTGTTATCCATCTATATTTCATATAATTTATATTAATATCAAATACTTTTCTATAATGTAATTACCTACAAAGAATTAGTAATACAATCTTTAAATGTTTTATTTAATAAACTTCACCAATAACTTTATTAATATATAACCCTCTATATTTTTAATTACAATCTACTTACTTAAATTATTTACAATACTATCTATAAGAAAGAAATAATAAAAATATATAATAAAGAACATAAAATTAAATAATTTGTAATTTAATATTCTTCTTAATCTTTTATAAAATCCACTTATAGCTACTACCCAATAAGGTCCTAATATTAAAAATGAAATTCCTATTTTCTTAATAATAGATATTTTTTCTTTTCCCATATCACTAAACCATATTGCAGCTAAATTGGTTCCCCATATAAAAATAATAAAAAGAACTATAGCTAAAATTAAAGTCCTTAAATTTCTCTTATTAAAAAATTCTTTATTAAACATTATTTTCTACTTTTCTTTCAAATATTATTTCATAAGCATAAGTAATATTAAGACCTGACTTTTCATTAATTGGAGTAACAATCTGCTTTAACCTCCATCCATTTTTAGCTTCTTCTTTTATAATATCTTTACATTTTTCAAAGGAGTCTCCTCTTTTGCACTTAAATGATTTGTCAACAGGCACATTTATAAATTTATATTCATACATATAACCTCTCCCCCTTTATTCTCTAAACCTATTTATACTATTTAAAATTATAAATATATATTATCCCCATAATTAACTCTACAAGTTTATCCTTGCCATCATAATTTCATCAGCATATTCTCCATTTTTCAAAGCTGACTTTACCTTTATTCCCTCTTCTTTAAATCCAAACTTCTTATATAAGTTTATTGCTTTATAATTATCCCTAAATACACACAATTCCAACCTTATAATATTAAGACTTTCGCTTAAATTTATTAACTTATCCATTAATAAACTTCCTATGCCTTTATTTTGATAATCACTATTGACCATTAATGTTATTACTCAAACATGTTTCTTTCTTAAATTGCCATGATTCATTAATATTCCTAATCCTATAACTTTTCCATTTTCTTCAGCAACATACCAGTACTGATTCTTGCCCCTATTTATAATCTTTTCCTTAATCAATTCCTCTTCCTCATCCTTATTGGACAATATATTCTCCATAACTCCAGGCATTTTTCTAATTTTACTAATTTCTTTATAATCTTCTATCTTAATATCTCTAATCCTTAAACTCATAAATTATCCTCTCTACTTTTTATAATAAGTCAATTTAAAAATTAATTAATATACTTATACCTTTATTTCATACTAATTAATAAATATACTTTTTAATATGTCTACATTTATAGATATTACACTCCATCTAAATTCCAATTTAAACCAATTAAATATTATTATATCATATTAAGTATTTCATTAATCATAAAAACTTTAATAAATAAAATAAATCTTAGAGAATATTCTCTAAGATTTATTTTTATTAAACTATACTTATACTATTATTAGAATTACATTTATATTTTAAAAATTATCATCTTAATTTTACAACATATCATAAGTTACACAAACTGGTCTTTTATTTCTTGGATCCTCTATAATTTCTGCATCTATATTAAACAGCTCTTTAAGATTTTCTTTTGTCATAACTTCGTATGCTGTACCTTGGCAAGCTATTTTTCCTGCTTTCATACCTATCATATAATCGGCAAATCTAGCAGCATTATTAAGTTCATGAATAACCATAACTATAGTTGTTCCATGATTCTCATTCAATTCCTTAAGTAAATTTAAAATCTCTAATTGATGGGCTAAATCTAAATAAGTTGTTGGCTCATCAAGTATTAATATATCTGTTTGCTGTGCTAAGGCCATAGCAATCCAAGCTCTTTGTCTTTGCCCTCCAGATAAGTCTTCTATGTCTCTTTCCCTAAATTCAATTAATCCTGTAACCTCTAAAGCCCATTGAATTATATTTTTGTCCTCTTTTTTTAATTTACCGAAACCTTTTTGATGAGGGAATCTTCCATAGGCTATTAGTTCTTCAACAGTAAGCCCATTAGGTGCTTGAGGACTTTGAGGTAAAACGGCCATAACCTTTGCTAACTCCTTAGCTCCCTGCTCTTTTATATTTTTTTCATTTATATATATTTCCCCACTTTTAGGAGTTAAAATTCTAGCTATTGTTTTTAGCACTGTAGATTTTCCACATCCATTTGCACCTATTATTGTAGTTATTTTCCCCTTTGGTATATTTAAGTTTAAATTTTTAACTATATCTAAACTTCCATATGAAATATTTAAATTATCAGTAGTTATACAATTCATAATTATCTCCTTCTACTTTCGTGAAAACTTTTAATTATAAGATTTTAAAATACTTGTTACTTTAATTCTTATCTCTTATTTAAAATAAATTTATCTAAGATGAAATTTAATTTTAATTGCCTTTTATTTATAAATATTAATTTATGCCTAGGTATATAAATATCTATTTTGATAACATTAAATAAACAAAATATGGAACTCCTATTATAGATACGATTATACCTACTGGCATTTCCATTGGTGCAATTAAATTTCTTGCTATAGTATCTGACACTAATAATATTAAACTTCCAATAAGGGCTGCTACAGGAATTAATTTTTTATGCTTTGGCCCTATTAATTTTCTTGCTATATGAGGAGATACTAAACCTAAAAAACCTATGCTACCTGCAACGGATGTAACTACCCCTGCTAATATAACTGCATATATAATTAGTTTTCTTCTTTCTTTTTCTACTTCAATCCCTATACCTGTGGCAACTTCGTCTCCTAAATTTAATCCGTCTAAATATCTTGATTTATATATAGTTAAAGCCATAAATATAATTATAAATGGTAATATTGCTAATACATATTTCCAACTTGCTCCCCATATGCTTCCTGATATCCAAGCCATAACTCTATTAAATTCTTGAGTGGTAAATCTTAACTGAAATATTGTTAATAAGGATGTAAAAGCTATATTTATACCTATACCTATTAATAATAGTCTTGATGAATTTATTCCATTCTTCCATGCTAATATGTATATTAAAAATGCTCCAAATATGGCTCCACTTAAAGCTACTATAGGCATAGTAAAAATAGTTAAATTGCTTACACCATCATATACATTTCCATTCATTATGTATATATAAACTACAACAAATAAAGCCGCTCCTGAATTTATTCCAAGTATTCCTGAATCAGCTAAATCATTTTTAGTAACCCCTTGCAGGATTGTACCTGCAGTTGCTAAAGCTGTTCCTACTAATATTCCTATGACTATTCTAGGAAGTCTAAGCTTAAATATAGCTATTTCATTACTTTTTGTACCTTGTCCAATTAAAGTTTTAATAACTTCTCCTGGCTCTATTGAAAGTGAACCCATGTTTAAACTTATTAAGAAGGTAATAAAAATTAAACCTATTAAAATTCCCGTTACCCATATAAATTTATAATTCTTTTTTATATTCATAAATTACTTACCTCCCTTTCTAACTAAGTATATAAACACTGGAACTCCTAATAAGGCAGTTAAAGATCCTATTGGTGTTTCATAAGGAGGGTTTATAATCCTTGCTAATATATCACTATACACTAATAAAACAGCACCTAATATCATTGAACTAGGTATTATATATCTATAATCTGAACCTACTATTCCTTTGCATATTTGAGGAATTATTAATCCTACAAAGACAATATTACCAGCTACCGAAACAGAAGCACCTGTTAGACATATAACTATTATTATGGATATAAATCTTACAAGATTGGTTTTTTGTCCAAGTCCTATGGCTACTTCTTCTCCTAAACTCAAAATTGTTATTCTAGGTGACATAATCATGGCCCCAATAAATGCTATTCCTCCAATTAAAGCTAATAAAATTACCCCTTCCCATTTAGCACTTAACAATCCACCTGATACCCAGAAACTTAACTGTTGAGATAAATTAAAATACATTGATATTCCCATTGCTAAGGATATAAGTAAAGTTCCTAAGGCTGTTCCTGCAAGAGATAACTTAACAGGATCAACTTTTCTAGATGCTCTAGAGCTTATAAAATATACTAAAAGACCACTTATACTTGCCCCTAAAAATGCAAAAATCATAAGAGCAAAGCTATTTATAACTAAATTAGGATATATTCTTTGTAAAACAAATGCTACAGCTATCATAAATGTAGCTCCTTGAGTTATACCCATTACAGAAGGTTCTGCAATTGGATTTCTAGTTATTCCTTGCATGATGGCACCAGCTACGGCTAAAAATCCTCCTACTAAAGCTGCTGCAAGTGCTCTAGGTATTCTTACATCCCTAATTATATTAGTATTTATATCTGCATCATTTGTAAAAATAGCATTTATTATCATAGAAAAATCAATTTCTTTTGCCCCTATAGATATAGATAGAATGATTCCACTAAGCAAAAGTAATAAACCTATAAACATTAATCCATAAGCCAAGGTCTTTTTCCTTCCTATTTTCATAAGTTGTCCTCCTTAAAGTATCACCAAAATTTCTATTTTAACTTAAATAGTGGGGCTGTATCTTTATATTTTGATACAGCCCCTACTAAAAATTTTAATTATTTTACAAGTTCATTTTTTATTGACTCTAATAAAAGTTCTCTTCCCATTGGGTTATAAGCTTGGCTAAAATATGGACTTACATCAAGTATTGTTACATTTCCATTCTTAACAGCTCTCATTTCATTCCAAACACTATTTGACTCTAAATCAGCCTTATCTGATTCTGTTCCTAAAACTATAATATGATCTGCATCTATTTCAGTAAGTCCTTCAAGTGTAACTGTAGGTAATGTTATGCTATCTTGTTCTGGCATTTTACTTGGTTGAGGTAATCCCATATCACTCTTTAAAATTGTGCCTATTCCACCTTCAGTAAATACCATGAATTGACCTGAAGAAGCTAAAACAGATAAATAAGTTCCATCACCATTTGCTTTCTTTATTTCTTCTCCAACTTCTTTTGCTTTTTTATAATAATTATCTAACCAATTTTGTGCTTCATCTTCTTGATCAAATAATTTTGCTACCTCTTTAAACTTAGCTTCCCAATCATTTGCATTATCATTAATTATAACTGTTGGAGCTATTTCTGCTAATTGATCATATATTTTCTCTTGTCTAGGTGACATTATTATTAAGTCTGGCTCTACTGATAATATCCCTTCTATATCAGCAGTATCCATCATAGAATGACCAACTATTTTTGTATCTTTTAACGTCTCAGCCATATATGCTGGTACTTGATCAGTTTTATATGAGTCTACATTTGCCGTAGCTACAGGAGTATGTCCTAATAAAACTAACTCTTCTGAACTTCCTGAAATGTCTACTATCTTTTTAGGATTAGCTGGTATCTCAACTTCTCCTTTTACAGATTGAACAATCCTTTTTTCATTACTAGTGTTGCCCTCTTCACTAGTTTTACTATTAGAACATCCTACAAACATTCCAACCGTAAGTGTTGCGATCCCTAAAATCGCTAATTTTTTAAGTCCTTTCATCTTTAGTCCTCCTAATTTCCTTATTAGATTACCAGCAACTTGCATCAATGATAATCATTTTCATATAAACATGATTTATTATATCATCAGATTCTGCCTAGTCAATATAATTATCAAAAATTTCACAACTCCAATTTTTACCTACATATTATTGTAATAGTTCCTTAACATTTAAATCATAATTATGTAAGTTATATATGAGATAATAAGCTTAAGGATAAAATTTATATTAATTCAAAGAATAAACATAGGAAGTGATTATTTGCTAAAGAAGAAAATTTTAGTTGGAATATCTATTTTAATAGGGCTACTTATCCTAGTCTTCCTTATTTTTGAAGTTTTTTTAACATATAAAATGATAAATTTTAAAGATATAAATCAACTTAAGGATGTAGAATATGAAATAATTTTAGGTGCAGGATTATATGGAGACAAGCCAAGTCCAATTTTACAAGAAAGGTTAGAGGAAGGCTTGAAATACTTAGAATTACACCCTAATACTAAAGTAATAGTTTCAGGTGGACAAGGAAGTAACGAGCCAATACCAGAATCTGAGGCTATGAAAAATTTTCTTGTTAATAAAGGAATTAATTCTAATAGAATTATAGAAGAAGATAAATCTAAATCAACCTTTCAAAATTTAGAATTCAGTAAAAAAATTCTTGAAGAAAGACATGCTGATAAAGATGAAGTGTTAATAGTAACAAGTGATTTTCATTTATTTAGAGCTAAGGAAATCGCAGATTACCTTAATATTAAAAATGAAGGACTTCCTTCAAAAACTCCTATATCTTTAAGAGTTCAATATATGGTTAGAGAGTTTCCTGCTATGATTAAATTACTTCTGCAAGAAGCTTTTCTAGATACAAAAGATATTGTTTAAAAAAATCAGCCAAATAAATATCAAGAGTACTCTTGATATTTATTTGGCTGATTTAAAATTCTCTATTTTCATATTTAATATATTTATTTCTGGACTATCACTATCTACTCTTTCAATTTTAGCTATAATATATTTTGCTCTTTCTATATCTCCTCTTTTTATAGCCTTATCTGCCTTACGTGAAAAATCATCTATTATACATTTTTTACAAACTTCTATTTCTTTATGACTATTTATTTTTAAATCATTTGAATCATCCTGAATTTCCCTAAAAACATCTATAGCTTCTGAATACCTTTTCATTTTTTTCCAATCTTAATCCTTGATCATAAAGTTCCTGCTGTTCTTTATGAAACTCTAAATTCTGTATCTTTTTACATATTACATTGGTCTTATTGTTCATAAGTTTAGCTTTTTCTAATAATACCTCTGCTGTCTTATATTCTTTATTTTCAATAGCTTTATTAGCATTTTCTATAATATTATTAAACCTTTCTTCTTTTAAACTTGTATAATGATTAGCTATTAATAAGCCTCCTAATCCTAGACATATAATAACTGATAAAATTGTAATAAATTTTTTCATGCAAATCTCCACCTTTAAAGCTACAAAATACATTTACATTTTATTCATCTTCATTATAACACCTATGAAAACGTTTGTATATAAAGAAATATTTATATACCCAACTAATATTTGATAGTATTTTAAATTCACTAAAGTTACTTTTTTATTCTTATATAAAATTAAATATAAAAATTTCTATTTAATCCTTTACTTATATTTACAAAAAGTTTATATTAGTATAGAGTTAGTTAACATTTTGTTCATTTTTGTAGCAATTTAAATTTAATGATAAGCTATTTCACATTCACTATTTACTTATATTAAGGAGTTGAAAAAATTGAATACAACAAACAAACTTAGAAATAATATCTCAACATTAATTATGATTGCTTTATCATTTTTAATAATCTACTTATTGCATGATATTTCAAAAGCTGTGGTTGGATTATTATGTGGAGGAAAAATAGAATTTAATCATGGCATAACAATAGTAAATGCTAATTATGGCAATTTTTCTTATGCCCTTAATCTTATACTAGGAATATCAATACCAGTATTATTTTTATTCGCACTAGTACTTATATTTAATAATTCATTAAGAAATGGCTTATATCATAAATTTACTCTTATATTTTTTATGTGTTCAGTATTAAGCATTTCAGTATGCTTAATTTTCTATCCATTGGTATCATTATTTACTGATCTTGGATTACATACTGAACTAGACGAATTAATAGAAGTAACAGGACTAAGCCCATTAGTCGTATTAGTACTCTCCTTATTAATAACAACTTTATTAGTAAAAATAGCTTCTAAGAAAAACTTATTTAAAAATTTATAAGGTTCTAGATAAAAATTTTTAAAACTTATTTTAAGTATCTAAACTTATCTAAAAAAATATATAGTTATTATTTTATTAAAGTATAAAAAAGATTGTATTAAAAACTTTGAATAATAAAACTTATAATTTATAAAAATATATTTAAAAGTTTTATAAAGTAAATTAATACAATCTTTTTTCATTTATATTTTTATTTATTCTTTCTTTTTACAGATTCTAAGTAATATATTAACTTTGGCTAGGCTCTTAATCACTTTTTAATTATTAATATTAACCTTTTATCTTTATTACTTATTACTTATTATTCTTTTTCTTTTCAAGCATTATGTTAAGTATAGTATCATCAACATTTTTAAAGCCATTTTGTATTAAAGTTTCTATACTTTCAATTGTTTCTTCTACATCTTTTGCTACTATTCCATCATTGGCTGTTGCTGATATGCCATTTATAGCCAAGTTTGCACATTGTATTGCAGCATTAGTTCCTGTGGCAATCTTTAAAGCACAGGTTTCCTTTGCTCCATCACATATCATACCTGAAAGATCTGAAATCATATTATTTATACAATAATTTATATTTTCTAAATTTCCTCCAAGAAGATAAGTTATTCCACAGGAAGCCCCTGTTGCCCCTGCTATTCCTGCACCGCATAGAGGAGAAAGTCTTCCCATGTGTTTTTTTATTCTTATTGTAACTAAATTACTTAAAACTAAAGCTCTTGCTAATTCCTCTTCAGACTTATCTAAAAGTCTAGCAGTTTGAGCTACTGGTATTGAACAAGCTATTCCTTGATTTCCACTTCCTGCAGTGGTCATTATAGGCATTGCACACCCATCCATTCTTGCATCTGAGGCTGCTGCTGAGGCTGCAATTATCTTATTAGATGCATCATTAGAAAATAAATTAAAATTACCCTTTTGAATTATTTTACTTCCAACTTGAAGTCCATAATCTCCTTTTAATCCTTCTTCTGATACCTTTTCATTCATTTTTGCACTTTCTAAAATAAATTTTATGTCATCAAAATCTGCCTCTTTAGCAAAGTTATATATATCTGCTATCTTAAATAATTTATAGTCTTCCTCTAAATCTTCACTTACCTCACTATTATTGTCCATTATTATTTCATCATCACATTCAATTAAAGTTACATTAGTATGAGTATCCTCTATAATAACTTTAGATTTTGAAGTTTCAGATAAAAGTTCTACCTCTATATAAAGAGCTTTATTGGTATTTTTTTGCTTTATATTTATTATATTTTCATCTACAATTTCCTTAGCTTTTTTAAGTTCATCCTCTGTGAAATTAGATAATATAGTTAATTTTTTATAGGATTTTTGAATTGAGATTCCTAAAGCTGCTGCTATTTCTATTCCAACTCCTAAGGCATTTTTTATTACGTTTTTACTTAAATAAATATTTACTTCTTTTATTTCTCCCTTTAAATGTTCTGCTGCTATAGATGCTGCATAAGCTATTGCTATTGGCTCTGTACAGCCTTCTGATGGTACTACTTCCTTTTTTAATGTTTTTAAATATAACTCTCTCATCTTCTCACCTTCTTATAAATTCCTTTATATTTTTATTATAACACCATATCTCACCTCGTGTAATCATTTACAAGAAAATTTCAAATTTATTTATTATAATGTTTTAATTACACGTTTAATTATTGCTTACAAAACACATTAGAACTATAGTTATTTTATCCTTTCTAAATATAAATAAAAAGAGTAAAAATTATAAAATATAATACATTCTAAAATTCTTACTCTTTTTTTAATTTATTAAATATTAAAGCTTTTTATAAACTTTAAATGCAAAGGGCTTTAAGTCTATATCTTCTTTTAAGAGTTCAATTTTTTCTTCAAATAAATCATTAATCTTATTATTTTTAAGCTCCTTAGGTAAATATATCTTTTCTTCATTCTCTGAATTGTTCATAATTATAAATATATTTTCCTTTGAATAAATAAGTATATTTTCATCCTTATTAGCTCTTATCCAATTATTATCTAATAAATTTAATTCCTTATTTTCTTTTCTTATTTTTATTATTTGTTTCATAAACTTAAGCATATCTTTGTCTTGTTTATTTTCATCCCAAATCATACATCTTCTATGGAATTCCATACCCATTCCTTGATTTCCTTCCATACCAACTTCATCTCCATAATATATACATGGAGAACCAGCTTGAGTAAACATAAACAGATAAGCTAGTTTCATCTTATCCTTATTTCCTCCAGCTACAGTTAATATTCTTGGAGTATCATGACTATCTAACAAGTTAAATATTGTTTCTCCTATTTGTCTTAAATAGCTAACCTTATTAGCTTCTATCATATATTTAAAATCTTCTGGATTAGATTGATTTAAACAAAAATATTCTTTTACTGCATCTGTAACAGGGTAATTCATAACTGAATCAAACTGATCTCCCATAAGCCATGGAAGTCCATCATGCCAAACTTCTCCTAATATATAAACTTCTTTATTAGTTCCCTTTACTACTTCCCTAAATTTTCTCCAAAATACATGGTCTACTTCATTACATACATCAAGTCTCCAACCATCTATATCCATTTCTTCAACCCAGAACTTAGCGACTTTTAATAAATATTCTACAACCTCTGGGTTTTCAGTATTTAGTTTAGGCATTGTGGCTATTCTTCCAAAGGTTTCATAATTCAAATTATTTCCATCAACATTTTCTAAGCCATTTTCAAGCACTGGGAACTTCTTTATACAAAACCAATCCTTATATCTTGATTTTTCATTATTCTTTAATACATCTTGCCATTTTGGTGAAAAATAACCTATATGATTAAATACTGCATCTAACATTATTTTCATGCCTCTTTTGTGAGCTTCACTTACAAGTTTTTTAAAGACTTCATTCCCACCAAGTGCTGGATCTACTTTAAAATAATCTATGGTTTCATACCTATGATTCTCAGTAGCTTCAAATACTGGACAAAAATATAGTCCATTAATTCCAAGATCGCATAAGTAATCTAATTTATCTAAAACTCCCTGTAAATCTCCTCCCATAAAATTATCCCTAGTAGGCTCTGTCCCCCATGGCTCAACATTTTCTGGATCTATTGATTTATCTCCATTGCAAAATCTATCTGGGAATATTTGATACCAAACAGTATCCTTTACCCATTGTGGTGTTTTAGCAACATCTATGGCATTTAAATATGGAAAACAATAAAAGTTTCCTATAGCACTTAATTTTTCTTCATCATACTTTCCATCTAACTCCTCTATTCTTTTTTCTGTGCATAAAAGAGTTTCCTCATCTCCATATAATATAAATCCATATCTTGAACGTTTGGTTAATGGTTTATACTCAACTATCCAGTGATCAAAGTATTTTGTTTCGCATTCCTTTCTCATAGGATAACTTTTTCCACCTGTCCATCGTCCTCCAGTGGCATTCATATTTCCTCCATCACAACCACCTTCATCCCATATGTAAGGATCTCCAATTCTTATTTCCACTTTATTAACTTCACCTTTTTTAGTCTTAACTCTTAAATGCAAAGTTTCATTATCATATCCATAGGAATAATTGCTTTGAGCTATATGATGTATTGCCTCTCTTGTAATTTTACCCATAAATTTAACCCTCCATAATATTATAATCATAAATTATTACAAACAATTTTGGTAACGGTACCAAAACAAATCAAAAAAATATTAATATGTATATCTTCTCTGTATGTAATTATAATCCCCTTTATGAAAACGTTCAATATTTTTTAACATTTTTATTATAAATTCCTAGAAAGGTTTTAAATTTTATATTTAAATGAAATTAAAAATTACTATAAGATTTTGTTTTAGGTAAGTGTTTAGTTTAGATATATAATTACTATCTAAACCAAACACTACTTTAAATCATATCTTGTTTATAAGAATTCTTTTATACATTTTATATATTTAGCAGAATGAGAATCACTTCCTAAAACCATAGGTATGCATTTCTCAATTGCCATTTCTAGAACTTTTCCTTCTATATAGAATTCATTACACTCTTTTTTTCTTAAACCTGCAATGTTAAAATCAAGTTCATATCCTTTTTCTTTTATAAGATCTAGTATTTCCTCTATCTTTGAAATATGTTTTTCGTAGTTATATGGAAATTCCTTATTAAACCTTCTTACTAGATTTAAGTGTCCTATTCTTTTTGGTTTGTATGGTCCTAAATCACTTTTTAAAGCCATAATTAATGTATCGTAATATTTATTATATACTTCCTCTAAAGAACCTAAATCATCTATGATTTTTTTAAATTCCTTTTCGCTAAAATCTATACAATAATATCTTTTATTTCCTTTTATCATATGAACGGATAAAATTCCATCATTTAAGTATTTGCCATATTTATTTAAAAGCAATTCTGTTTCAATCTCGTAACCTTCTATATAGTCTACTTCTACTCCAATATTTACTTTTATCTTATCCTTATATTTTTCCTGTAACTCATGTCCCTCTTTTAAATAGGATTCCATTTCTTCTAATTTCATAGCACTATCTTTCAAAGGCGAAGGATCAATAAAATTTTCAGGAAGAGGAAGGTGCTCAGTAAAACTTATTTCATCTAACTTATATTTTATAGCTTCTTCAATATAATCTTCAATATTATCATCACTACCATGAGGGCAATATTTTGTATGGACATGACCATCTTTATTTTTAAAGTTATATTCTCTAATCATATTATTAAAAAATCTATATCCTCCCTTTTCTCTATTTTTTACTTTATACATAGCCTTATCAGAATTTCTCATAAGTACTTCTATTTTTTCTCCATCCTCTGGAAATATTGTTATCCCTATGGATGAGTCAATATTACATGTAACATCTCCTATTTTTATTCTTTTTCTTAAGGAGTTTTGAATATCTTTAACTATTTTTTCAATTTCTTCTCTATCACTTATATCCTTTAATATAGCTGCGAATTCATCTCCACCTATTCTTCCTAGAATATCGCCCTTCCTTAAACATTTGTATATTCTTTTAACTGCACAAACTAGAACTTCATCCCCTACATCATGTCCATAATTATCATTTATTTCCTTAAACCAATCTAAATCTATAAAAAGAACTGCAAACTTCTTGTCCATCTTTTTGCTTTCATTTATAGTATTTCTGAAAGATTTAAAAAATAATCTCATATTAGGAATATTAGTTAATTCATCATAATTAGCCATTCTGTCTAACTCTATTTCCATTTCTTTTCTCTTTGTAATATCTTCTCTTGAACCTACTATGAAAACTCCATCATCCTCATCAACAATAGGAAGTAGTTTCGTTAAGAACACTCTTTTCTTCCCATTTAAAAACAAATCATCTTCAAATACAACTACTCTTTTACCTTCTATACAATTTTTATAATAATTACAGAATCTTTTCCCAAGCTCTTCCCCAAACACATCCTTTGGAGTTTTATTTATAATCTCTTCTCCTTTAAGTCCAAATTCCTGAAGATATGCATTGTTATTTCTTACATATTTAAAATTTCCATCTTTAAGCATTTCAACTAAAAATAATGCATCTTGAGTTCCATTAAAAACTATATAATATTGTTTTAATAAGCTTTTTATATTCTTTATAGCCTCATATAGGGTATTTTTTCTTTTACAATTGCCACATAAATTTTCTATAATCTTCAATTCATTTTCTATCTTAATACTTAAGATATCCATTTTTAATTCTCTATTTTCTTTGCCTTCTTTATAGTAAATTTCATCCACAACCTCTTCTAAATAGTAGTTTTTCATATCTTACCCTCACTTGTGAAGTATGTTATTTAATAATAATATTAAATAAGTTTTAATGTTTCGATAAAAAATTAACATTTTATCCATATACAGTATATAATATTAATTAAATAATTTCTATCTTATTAATTATAAAAATACTAAAATTATCCTTTATATTAATTTTAATACTATTTATTCCTATCATATATCCATTATAATTCCATTTTCTTTTAACCACATTTTTTGTTCTTTATAATTTGGAATAATTTTTGAAACAAAATTCCAATAATTTTTTGAATGATCCTTATGAACCATATGTGTCATTTCATGAACAACTATATAATCAACTACTTTTAAAGGTGCCATGATGCATCTCCAATTAAAAAGTAAATCATTATAATATGTACAGCTACCCCATCTTCTTTTTTGCTCTTTAACCTTTATACTTCTAGGCTTTACAGAATAAAACTTCAAATAATGCTCAACTCTATCTTTAATTATTCTTAACCCTTCCTCCCTATACCATAATTCAATTGCTTTTCTTAATCTTTCCTTATTATATTCTCTCATACAAACCACTAATTCTTTTCCTATTATCCTAACAGAAATCCTCTTTAAAAATGGACTAAACTTTATTTTTAATGAATATTCATTTCCTAAATACATAAATAAATCTCCATCTTTATAGTTTTTTTCAACTTTTTTAGAATTACGCTTGTAAGCCTCTTCTCTCTTTTCAAGAATCCATTTTCCTTTTTCCATAACCTGACTAATAATTACTTCCTCTGAAATGCCCATAGGGGCTCTTACTTTTACTTCTCCCTCAGCGGAAATCTCTATGCTCATAGTTTTTCTTTTACTTAATATTAATTCAAAATCTATAATTTTATTTTCATATTGAAATTTTAATATCATAAAAACCTCTCTGTAATTTTTCACATTTTAACAAAGTTAATTATACCAAATAATGCTATTTTAATTTTATTTCTGTATAAAAAATCATATAAATAAAAAATGCTTCACAAAATTGTGAAGCATTTTTTTATATTTCTTTATTCTCTTCCATAATTCTTACTATACCAGCCATACAAAATACTATAGCTTCTGTCATTCCTAATGAAAAAGCTAAAGACATTCCTATGTTTATAATATACTTTATAAATGAAGTATTTAAAACCTCTGTATTAATTACATTTAAAGCAACTAATACCATACCTAATATAATTATTATACTTGTACCGTATTTAAACATTTTTGTGTAGATTCTACTAAAATACTTAAGTCCTTTAATTCTATCAGTAAAACTTTTAATACCATCTGTTAAAGTTAATCCACGCTTTTTTAAATCCCATATATGGTATCCTAAAGCAAAAATTGTCCATAAAAGAGCAATTCCTGCAAGTACTGATTCTTCTATATCACTACTTGCCCTTCTTATCATAAGTATATAATCAATCATTACCAAAATAGTAATAATCTCAATCTTTAGTTTTCTCTCGTAACTCTTCATGCTCCCCTCCAAATCTTTTAAATCCTATATAAATATTATCAATTTAAAGTTTCTTTGTAAATAAGTTTTAAACTGTTAGCTATATATACTTTAATTTATCCTTTTTAACTAAATCATAAAGTTCTAAATTAAAACTTTTTTTCATAAAATAAAATAATATGCAATTTAAAGTTAATAATATAACTCTCTTATTTTACAATATACTATTAACTTAATCATAACAAACCTTTTTAAAACTCCCATTTTAAAATTTTTCAAATTATTTAAGGAAGTGACTATTACTATGGATTTATTAGTATTTTGCTCAGTGATTCTTTGTTATTGCATAATCCTATTAACTGTATCATGATATAAAAATAAATTTATATAAATAAAATCATATTAATATTAAACTTTATAAAATTATAAAAACCTATAATAACTATAAATAAATCAAATAAGTGAATTTATTTTAGTCTAAACTAAAAAATGATATACTTTAGGAAAGATTCTTAAAGTGAGGTGAATATTTATGTTTACAATTAATAATTTCGCTTTTGATTCTATAAAAAAATTAGATGAATTAAAATTATATAACTGTTTAGATATAAGATCCTATAAGAAAAATAGAAAAGTGATTATAGAAAAACTTGAAAATACTTTTAATGTATATGAAGATGGCTATGAAAAAAGAGAATTCCTTAATATTTCAAAAGAAG
This sequence comes from Clostridium sp. 16K-1-R1, assembly GCF_023921145.1. Taxonomy (NCBI): domain Bacteria; kingdom Bacillati; phylum Bacillota; class Clostridia; order Eubacteriales; family Clostridiaceae; genus Clostridium; species Clostridium sp. 16K-1-R1. The sequence goes on along the minus strand of NZ_CP046515.1, from coordinate 998,397 downwards.
AGTTAAAAAAACTTTTAAGAACCATAGAAAAAATTGAATTTCCTAGAAGCAATAAACTTAGGGTATATGTTTTAGAAACAAAAGATCAAAGTGCTTGTAGAGCAAACTATAGAGATGAAAGTATTTCTGAAGATGAAGAAGAAAAGCTTTCTATCTTCATAGAAACATCGTATAGTTCATATGAAGCAATAAAAAGCTTAATTGAAAGCAGTAATGATTTAATTATAGAAGTAAACTTTGCTCAAAATGTAACCATAAAATCAAAAGTTTCAACTGAAACATACTTAACTTTAAAAAACTACTTAAAAGATAGACAAGATACCAATATCTTTGCATATTAGTTTGTATTATAAATTATTAAAATAGGAAATAAAATATTATTTTAAGCTTTACCTATATTTTTAATCCCAATGTAATAAAAAACTCCATCCTAAATATACATAGGACGAAGTTAAAATTCCTCATTTCTACCTATATCTTTAATTTTTTAATGCAGGTAGTAAAGTTTTCACAAATTCTAAATTATTAAAATCATGCTCTTTTATATAATTTAATAAGTCAATTAAATAAGTTTTATGATGTTCTACAACCTTTGAGAAACACTGAATAAATCTTACTACTTCTTCTTTTGAAAGAGCTTTATCTAAGGTCTCTTTATTTTTCTTATGATATATATACATACCAACTAAATAAAATCTTATAAATGTATATCTTATAAGCAACATAATATAGCTATCAAATATTGATTCTCTCTCACAGAATGGGAATAAATTGCTATAAATAAAATTAACTATGTAATTTTCAAATATATAACTATTTTCTTCTATAAATTCTTTTTCATATTCTTCAAAAGCCTTTATATACATTTGAGCATTTTTAGCTAAATAATTTTCTTCATCTAAATTAAGCCCAATTTTAACTTCCTTTGAGTATTCCTTAAATCTATCACTATCTATATCTTTTTCTACCCTAAGCATAGTAAGTAATTTCTTAAAGAAATCAACTTGAATAATATAATTCATATAGTTTTCTTCGTATGAATCTTTAATAGTATCTATATCATATTCCCTTATAAAACTTAAAGTATTATGGTAATTATACTCATACTCATCCTCTAAAGCATTTATAAATTCACCTAATATGTAAAGCCTTTTATCTAATGAAAACTTTCTATTTTTCATTATCTTTATACTAGTCTCTCTAATTTCCTTAAGAAACTCTACTGGAAGATAGGCCTCTTCACTTAGTTTAGTATTAACCTCACTTGATACTATATGTTTCCCTAAGTCTTCATCACTTTCTGAAAACTCAATACCATCCTTCTTAAGTAAAAGTATTCTAGCTGCCTCTGGACATGCTACAGCAAGAGACATTTCATAAATTCCATCAATCTTATTAGTTACCCTAGGAAATGATGTACAAACATTTGAAAGATACTCTTCTCCAAGATTAGAATGGATAACACAGTAGTTATCACACTTTAAAAATGGACATCTTTTATTTTCCCCTAGCTTCACTTTAGCAAAATCAATTTCATCACATTGACACCTCTTATTTTTAATAAGATTGCTTTTAAGTATATTCTTCATATCACTATCACTTACACTTTCATATTGCTGAAAAGTAAACTTATCAATATCAACATCCCAGCCTATGCAACAGCTATCTTCACATTCTCCCCCAATACACTTAAACTCTTTAAGATATATTGGATATCTCATTTTAATATTCTTCATTATATACTTCCCTCTTAGATAAAATAATTTAATTCACTTAATTATTTTATCACACCATATTATCCCATTGAAAATTTAAATTAAAGCTTTTTATATTAAAGACTATTATAAGTAAATTTTCAAAATCAAATATAAAAGTGAAATCTCTATAGGAATTTAATTAGTGTAAGTTAATAAAATTCTTTAATTTTTTTAATCATACTTTCTTTATTTTCCTTTAATTGAGGTATTCTATTTACATTTGCACCTGATGGATGTGGAAATCCCTTAAGTATTTGTCTCTCACTTATAAAGCCCTCTTCCTTAAGCTTAAATAGTACTTCCTCAACTGCTTTTCCTAAAGGTATTAATAATATATTTTCAAAATCATCTAAACTCTTAATTTCCTCAATAAAGTTCTCATAAACATACTTCATTAAAAAATCACTCTTTATAAGTTTAGGAGTATGTCCTGTATAATTTGCTTTCTTAAGAAAAACAGAGTAAGGAATTAAAGATACCGTATGTAATAAATAATCCTTTTCTCCAAAAAGCTCTCCACAATCATTTATTTTTAAAGCCTTATTAAGCTCTATCTCATTTAACATACTAATTATATTTTTTCTTAAGGTTCCACTAAAACGTCCTGCCACCTTGCATTTATATTGAATATCTTTAATATTATTACCAAGTTCTAATTCTTTTCTTGCTGTAGCTATAGCTGTACTCATTTGATTAAAACCTGGAGTTATACCAATTATAAACACTTTAGCCTTAGGATTTATATATTCATTATGTGGAGCATAATAAATTTCAATATTCCCCTCTTTATCAACAAGAAAATCATCTGTTAAAAGTTCTTCTTTTGTATATTTATCTTTTAAAGGTAGTTTTTTAATTGCTTCTTCATAATCATATAAAGTCTTTTTCATATTAACATCTCCAAATAATATTCTTATAAAATAAATATAGTCATAATATAATCTTAATTCAACATATATTATTGTTTATTTTTATATAAAAATTTATTTTTTGTAACTTTTGTGTAGTTTCTTTTTAAAATAAACTATGTATAATTAATTTTAAATTTTATGTACAAGCATCATAAAATTTTATAAATATAACTTAAGAAGAAATTATTAAGGAGAACCATATATGAATTTTTGGAATGACATTTTTAACTCTATTAATGGGTTAGCAGGAAAAAATCACTTATTAGATTCAATTATGCTTTTTAGTTCAAAAAGACTTCCCTATATTCTTTTTGCTACAGTAATTGTTGTTTATTTAATAGGAATTATAAGTAAAAATAAAAAAGCTAGAGGAATAGCTGTAGACACCATTGTGTTTACTGGAATTAATTTAATTCTAGCCGTTATTGTAGGTCACTTTTTTTATGCTCCAAGACCTTTTGTAAATGATCCTAATGCAAAGCTATTATATCCACACAAGCCAGATTCATCTTTTCCAAGTGGTCATTCAGTTGGTAGCATGAGTATAGCTTTAGGATTAAATAGATATAATAAAGCGCTTGGAACAATTTGCGTAATTTTATCTATATTAATGGGAATTTCTAGAGTATATGTTGGACACCATTATCCTCAACACGTTGTTGCTTCATTCTTAATTGTAATTATACTAAACGTACTTTACATAAAATTCTTAAGTAAAAGCGTTCAAAAACTTTATTTTTCAATTGAAAAACATATACCAATTTTAAATAAATTAGTTAAATAATCTAAAACTCTAAAGTTTAAATAAAAGCTAATTTTTAAGTGAATTTTAATTTGTATACTATATAATCTTTAAATTAAAAATCTGTACAAATAAAAATACTTTATCAAAAATTTTAATATCTTTTTGATAAAGTATTTTTATATTTAGAACTAATTTTCATTTAAATATTCTTTAATCTTTTTAAGTACAAAAGTTTCTCTTTTCACCCATGGATTAATTTTTTCTCTTTGATTAAGTATATTTTCATTCTCTCTAATTACCTCATCTAAAGAAATCCATATAGGAGTAAAACCTAGCTCTTCCTCATACTTATCTAAATGTTGTTCTCCTCTTTCTTCAATAACACTGCAAAGATAATAATGAGAGGTCATTTCAAAAATTGTACAACCCATTCTCCTTCTTCTATCTCTTTCAATTAAAACTCCAAATTTTTCTTTAACTTCATTTAATATGTATCCTGTTTCTTCTTGAACTTCTCTTCTTAAGGTTTCCTCTGGAGTCTCCCCTTTTTCAACTCCGCCACCTGGGAACTTATAATCTCCTGTATTAGATTTTACCATAAGTATTTTATCACCCTGTAAAATAATTGCCCTTATGGCAACTCTATAAAACACCTTTTCATCTTTTCCAAACTCTTTCATCCCTAGAACTTTATTAAAATACATATCTTCACCCCTTTAATGAAATTAATATATCCATAAATACAAAAAAGAAGGGAGTTTATTCCCTAAACTCCCCTAATAATCATCTGCATTTTAATATTATAATTTTATTTTACATCTAAATACTTTATATGTAAATCAAATTTCCTTAGTTTATCTCTTTATATCTCGTATTTATGAATTATATAATTATCAAGAAGTCTTCTATTTAAATTTACTATTTTTTATGTTCTAATATTTAGCTTTAATTTAAAATTTCTTTGCAAGTGAAATAGCATTTTCTATACCTTCTTCTACCTTTCCCTCAACATTTACGCCAATAACATCTAAATTATCTATGGCAATAGTTTCTATATCCTTAATTCCAAAGAAACCTAATATAGTTCTTAAATATCTATCTCCCATTTCATATGGTGAATTATCATACCCACCACCTCTAGATACTATATGTACTGCCTTTTTGTTATTTAATAAACCAACTGGTCCTTCAGCAGTATATTTAAACGTAATTCCAGAAACACTTACATAGTCAATATAAGCTTTTAGTATAGCTGGAAAACTTAAATTCCACATAGGTGCTGCAATTATATATTTATCAGCATCAGCAAATTGATATGCATATTTTAATATTGAATTATTCTTACTTTCTTCATCTTTAGGTCCAAATAATTTTCCTAAATCATCAGCTCTTAAAAAGTCTATATTCTCTTTATATAAATCTAATGTTATTATTTCATCCTCTGGATTATTTTTCTTATACTCTTCTACAAAACTATCAGATACTTTAAAAGTTCTTGATTCTCCCTCATTTTTTATATTTGCTTTAACATATAATACTTTACTCATTGTATTCACTCCTTCTAATTTATATATAAATTATTAAAAATTCTCTGTTCCAAACTTATTGTTTCTAAAATCTTCATATGCATCAAGTATTTCTCCTAGTGTATTCATAACAAATGGTCCATGTGAAACAACCGGCTCATTTATTGGTTCTCCACTAAGAACTAAAAATAGTGACTCTTCAGTCAAAGACTCTAGTAAAATCTCTCCCTCAACATTATCAAATATGATAAAATCTCCTTCTTTACATATTTTATCTTCATTTACTTTAGCTTCACCTTTTAATATAAGAATTGCAGTATTAAAATTTTTTGGTTCACTTAATGTAGTATTACCATAATTCTTTAAATTTATATTATAAAGATTTATATGAGTAAAGGTATTAGCTGGCCCCTTTACCCCATTAACTTCCCCTGCAATTATACTTATTTCTCCTTTATCATTATCAAGTTTTAAAACTCCCATTTCTTCTTTTAATAAAGGTTGATATTTAGGTTCTATCATTTTTTTATCTTTAGGTAGATTCACCCAAAGTTGAACCATATGAAAGATACCACCATTCTTACTAAATTCAGCTTCATGATATTCTTTATGCATAATACCTGATGCTGCAGTCATCCACTGAACATCCCCTGGTCCTATAATCCCATGATTTCCTTTATTATCATGATGCTCAACCTTTCCATCATAAGCAATTGTTACTGTTTCAAATCCACGATGAGGATGAGCTCCAACGCCTAATCTAGTCTCTGATGGCTTAAAATAATATGGTTCATTATAATCTAATAATAAAAATGGTGATAAACGCTCCATACTTTTTATTCCTGTTGGTATATACTGAGATACTCTAAATCCATCCACAACCATATGTGGTTCTGGTCCTTTAAATATATTCTCTATAGTTCTGAATTTTTTCATTGCTTTGCCCCCTTTTTATCTAAAACAACTTTTATCACTAATTAGTGATAAATACCTAAAAATTTTTATTTTTTATTGATGACTATACATTTTTAAATTTTTTTAATATATTCTTCAATGTGATTTTCTCTTCATCGGTTAAAACTTCAAAAATATTTTTAATATTATTAATATGACTAGGTAAAATATTTTCTATAACCTTTCTACCTTCATCTGTCAATGATATTATACAAGATCTCTTATCTTCTGGATCTGCATTTTTTTTCACTAGTCCATCCTTTTCTAGATTTTTTATAACAACTGTTATATTTCCTGATGTTGTTAAGATTTTTTCAATTATTTCACATATTCTTAAGTCACCTTTATTGTATAGAACTTCCAAAACTCCAAATTGAGCTATGGTTAATCCACTTTCCTTGATTGTCTGAAATTCTTTTTTATGAATAGTATGCTCTGCTCTTGTAAAGACAACTAATGTTGATAATTCTAATTCATTTTCTTTAATTAAATCTTTTATATTATCCATGCTTTTAATTTATCACTAATTAGTGATATTGTCAACATTAAATATAATTATTTAAATAAAAAAGCTATATCAAACCAAGTAAAGATTTGATATAGCTTTCTCTTATAATCCGCAGTCTATTTCTACTTCATTTTCAAAATTATATTCTTCATTACCAAATACACCATTTAAGAAGTCTGGCATAAAGTATTTTTTACTCATTTTCTTTAATTGGTCTTTATCAACTATATTATGTCTATTTAAAATTTCTTTAGCTGATTTTATATTATTATTCATTGAAACTTGAATATCTCTAGCCTCTTCTGAATCTAATTTTCCATTTCCATGATATAAAAACTCTCTTAAGCTTATTAAAGAATCTCTAAATTCTTCATTTAATTTTTCTATAGTTTCAATATCCTCTCTAGAAAGTTCTCCTTCCCCTATAGCTTCCTTTGGCTCAGCATATAATTTATCTTCAATTAAGAAATAAACCTCTTCAGATGAATTCTCAAAAAGATTTCCTAATTCACTTACTTCATAAGCTGAAATATTTTCTATATTATCTAAGTTAAACTTATTTTTAAATTCTTCTACAGTAAATTTCTTTATTCTTAATTCTTTCATATATGTATATCTCCTTTTTGAATATTTTAAATCATTAAATAAATATTCTAATCTCTTATTAAAAATAATAAGTTTATTATATCATTATTAATCTAAAATAAGTACTTATATATATAATAATGCACAGCTTCTTATAATTAAAAATGTAAGAAGTTGTGCATTACTACTTGTTTTCAAATAAGTTTAAACCTTTAAAATTTAACTATTAAGCATATCTTTTATTCAGACTCTAATATTCTTGCAGAATCATTTGTTAGTTTAGTTAAAAAATTATATTCCTCTTCTCCAAGTATCTCTTTATAACGATTATGTAACTTTAATCTGTATTTTTTAATATCCTCTTGTATCTTTTCTCCACTCTCAGTTAGATATATATGAGATAATTTTCCCTCTGATCTTCTTTCCACCAATCCATTTATAACAAGTTTATCTATAAGTCTAGTTATTGTAGAAGGTTTCAAATGAAGTTCCTCACATAATTCTTTTTGAGTTATTCCTGGTTTAAATTTTACCCCAAGAAGTATATATACATATGTTGGAGACATTCCTAATGGTTTTAATTCATCTTCAGCTATTTTAGCTGCTATTTTTTTTAATCTGGTTACAGTAAAAAACAAGCACTGGCAAAAATTTTCTTCAAGCATTATATCAGTCCTAACCTCTTAAAATTTTGTCTATATATTATATTAAATATAAATTTTAAAATTTGCAACTGAGTTCATTCCATTATTTTCAAATAAATAAGGTTTTACTACCCTAATATTTAATAATGTATCTATAAAATATAAAAGATTATTTTCTATATTAAAATAAGTATTTATACCAAGTTAAATTATAAAATATAAAAAGTTGATTTCTATAAAACATAAAAATCAACTTTAAAAAAACTATATTTATTGTATATTCTTATTTAATAAGTAATTGCTCTTTTGCATGAACAAGAGTAGTAAGTAAGTCATTATATGGTGTATTTATATTAAACTCTTTACCTTTTCTTGATACATAACCATTTATATAATCTATTTCTGTAAGACGATGATTTTGTATTAAATCTTGATGCATTGATGGATAGTGAGCGCCAGCTTGGCTTGGATCATATATTGCCTCTATTCCCCTTGCAACCTCTTCAACATCTAACTTTACTCCATATTTAGATGCAACATCAGCAAATTCTTTTATGATATTACGTATAAGCTCTGGAGCTTCTTTTAATTCACCAAATTCTTTAATATTACAATCTAAAATTGTACATCCACTATTTAAAGTTCCATTTACACATGCTTTACGCCATATTGAAAATAATACATTTTCACTATAGTGAGCTTTTAATCCAGCATTACTTAATATATCACAAATTTCTTTTGCCTCTTTTTCCATACTTGGATCAATATTTTGAACTTCTAGGCTTCCGCTTCCTGTTAATACAACATGTCCTGGTCCTTTTAACCCAGCTGTCCATAAAGTTACTCCCATAAGTATGTTTTTGTTATCAACATATTTTGCTACAGTTTCATTATGTCCTAATCCATTTAATAAGCATAATACTTTTGTATTTTTTCCTAATATACCTTTTATAGATTCTAACATTGGTTCTAATCCCATAGATTTAGTAAATAATATTATTAACTCTGGAATTTCTTTAGCATCTTGAGGTAGCATTGCTGGTATCTTTACTTTTTTAATTTCTCCATTTTCCTCAACAGTTAATCCCTCTTTGTTTATAGTATCTACATGATCCTTCCACCCATCTATTAGCATAACTTCATTTCCAGCTTCATGTAACATATATCCATAACGTGAGCCCATTGCTCCTGCTCCAACAATTGCGATTTTCATTTAAATCAACTCTCCTCTATTATCTTTTTTGTAAATTAAATATATTTAAAAATATTTTCATCATATAAATGTATAACTTTTCTACAGAACCATTCAATAATAAATGCTCCTACAAAAGGTATTACAAAGAATGCCATTATTACTCCAAATATAGCATTTGTAGCCCCTGGAGTATTTATAGCCGCTAAAGGTCCAACTAATCCAACTATACCAAATCCTGCACTATTAGGTGTACCTAATATATTAAATAAATAAGCTCCTATTCCACTTAGTATTCCATTTGCTATTATTGGAACTGCTATTATTGGGTATTTTACTAGGTTTGGCATCATCATTTTCATAGCTCCTAATAATACTGATAAAGTAACTCCACTTTGATTTACTCTTCTTGATCCTGCAACTAAAACTGCTGTACAAGCAGTAACTCCTATGGCAGCTGCCCCAGCTCCTAAGCCAGTTATTCCAATAGCTATACCTATTGCCACAGTTGAAATTGGTGAAATAATTAATATTGAGAATGAAACACTTATTAAAATACACATTAATAATGGCTGTAAAGTAGTAAAGTTATTCATTATATCTCCAATTACTATGGTAATTTGTCTTACATAAGGTAACATAAATATTCCTATTATACCAACTCCAGCGCCAGCTATAATAGGTAGTAATAATATAGTTAAAGATCCTAATTTATTTCCTATTAATCTAATAACAAATACAGCTATACAAGAAACTAACATTATATTTATTAAGTCTCCAATACCAACCATTTGTACTCCTGCTTCAGTAACCTTAAATGCCCCTGAACCTAAGAATACTGCTGCTCCAACTATAACTGATTGCATAGCATTTAATTCAAACTGTAATCCAACTAAGACTCCCACAAGCACAGGTACTATAAACTGCATAATATTCACGGCATTATAAAAAGTAGAAAATATAGGTGAAACCCCTATTAGCCCTTTAAAAATTGATCCTAATATTGCATTAGGAATTAACCCTACAACTATCCCTGTTGCAGTTCCTGCCAAAACTTTATTTAAATAATCTTTTGGTGTTAACTTATCTTTCTTTGAAACATTCTTTTGTGTCATCTCTCTCTTCTTCCTATTATAAAATTTTTTGTTAGTTAAAATCTATAACAATACAAAATTCATTAAATATTATTTCTCTAAAAATATTTATTATTCAAAGTCTTTGTTTATTTTTTGTCATTTATATTTTTATAGATTCTCATGTCAAACTCCACTTTTTTATAAATTACTAGTAATTTTTTTAAAATTAATTGTTTTAATGTATAAATACATACAAATTTAAGTTCATTTGTATGTACAACTAATTTTTTCTGCTATAAATATATCATAATATAAATATAAATTGCAATATATTTAAGACATAAAAGTTAAAAATATAACAAATTATTTTACAAAATTCACATTTTAAAAATATTTTCTGAACTTTATATAATATAATAAACAAATCACTAAATTTAAAATAAAAATATAATTATATAAAATTTTTAATAATCCACACTACCTATTTAAATCTAATATATTTTATGAAAAGAATATGATTTATTAATAGATCTCACTACCCATTGGATAATTATAGTAAATAGTGATATAATAATATCTATAAACTAAGACTTTAAGAAAGGCGAAGGTAGTTTCAACAATGGAAATATAATCTATTTTTCAAATTTTAATTACAACAAAAAGTATTTAATTTTAGCTTTAAAAATGATTTATTTTAAGCTTTTTTTGTTGTATTTAACTTTATGGAGAGTAGATTATAGTGAGATAGGTATATTTTTGACTTTTTATGACTATATATACTCTCCTGTAATTTATAGGAGGGATTTTTTTATGTCTTTAGCAAGATTAAATAAAGTAAAAAAATATTATGGAGATAAATTAATTCTAGATATAGATAAACTAGAAATTTTAGATGAAGATAGAATCGGATTAGTTGGAGTTAATGGTGCTGGTAAAACTACACTTATTAAATCTTTATTAGGTCAAATTCCTATTGATGAAGGAAATGTATCTCTAACTAAAAGCTTTGCTTATATAAGTCAAAGTGAAAATTCTAATGAAGAAACTTTAAATAATAATTTTAAGAATGTATTCAATGCTCCTTTTGAATACCATGAGTTTTTATCAGGTGGAGAAAAGGTTAAATTTAAAATAGCTAAAGCTCTAGGTGAAAATAAACATTTAATTATTGCTGATGAGCCTACTGCTAATTTAGATGAAAACAGCATTGAAACTCTTGAAAACATGCTAAAAAACTATAATGGTGCATTACTTCTAGTATCACATGATAGAAGATTTCTAGATTCATTATGTAACACTATTATTGAAATTGAAGATGGAAAAATAAAAACTTATAAAGGAAATTTCTCTAAATATCTAGAGCTAAAAACTTTAGAGAGGCAAAGAGCTGAAATTGAGTATAATTCTTATATAAATGAAAAAAAGCATCTTGAAAATGCTATCCTTAATAAGCGAAACTTAAAAGATAGTCTTCGAAAAACACCTAAAAGAATGGGTAATTCTGAAGCTAGATTACACAAAATGGGGCCTCAAAGAGCAAAGAAAAATCTAGATAATAATATAAAGGCCTTAAGAAGTAGAATTGATCATCTTGACATTAAGGAAAAGCCTAAAACAATAAAAGAGATTAAAATTAGAGTTCAAGATAATTTAAAAATAGCTTCTAAAAATCTTATAGAAGCTAAAGATTTCACATTATTTGCAGGTAATAAGCTTCTACTTAAAGATATTAAATTTAAAATAAAGAATGGTAAGAAAGTAGCACTTATTGGTGATAATGGTTGTGGTAAAAGTACATTGCTAAAAAATATTATTTCAAAAGAAGACAATATAAAAGTTTTAGATAATGTTGTTATAGGCTACTTTGATCAATCTCAAAAGATATTAAAAGATGATGAATCAATACTAAAAAATATTCTTAAAGATTGTTCTTATGATGAAAATTTTGTGAGAATAAATCTAGATGGTTTTGGTTTTAAAGGAGATGATGTATTTAAGAAAGTCTCTTCCTTAAGTGGTGGTGAAAAAGTAAAAATAGCACTTTGTAAAATATTATTATCTGATAATAACTTAATAATATTGGACGAACCTACAAACTATCTTGACATAAAATCTATGGAATCTCTAGAGACTGCATTGATTAATTGTAATAAAACATTAATTGTAGTTTCTCATGATAGAAACTTTATTTCTAATGTATGCGATTATATTTTAGAGATAGATAACAATTTAATTCATGAATTTTCTGGCACCTATGATGAATATATAAAATTTAAGAAAAAACCTAAGTTAGATCATAAAGAAAGAGCTAATAAAGATAGTCTTCTTCTCTTAGAAAACAGACTTTCTAATGTAATATCGCTCCTTTCAATAGAACCTGACAACAATAAAAAAAGTTTATTAGAAAATGAATATTATAATTTACTTAAAGAATTAAAAAACTTAAGAAAAAGATTAAGTTAAATCTAGAAAACTCTGTAGAAACAAATATTCACTTAAAGCAGAACTATTAACTTAAATCTATAAAAATAACCTTAACAAAATTAAATTGTTAAGGTTATTTTGTGGTGTTTTATAATAAAATTATTTTATTATCTCTAAAATTTCTTCTATTTTTTTGCTTCCAAAGTAAACATCTTTATTGTTTACTATTAGAGCTGGTACACTCATTATTTTAAATTCATCTTTTATATCTTTAAAATTAGCTAAATCAATCATTTCAGCTTCTATATTTTTATTTTCTTTTGCTATTCTTTGTGCACTAACTACAACATCAGGGCATAAATGACATGATAGTGATACACAAACCTTAATATTAGTCTTTTTATCTAATTTCTTTATTTCATCAAGTACTCCTTCATCAATACCTTGACCTGGACCACCTAAGTTATATATAGCTAAAATAAATGAATTTAACTCATGTCCTCCTGGAACACCATGAAACTTAATTCCACTATAATTTTCATTTTCGTCTAAAAGTGCAACTATTGGATATTTATCAGCATTTATCTTCTCTTCAACCTCTTTATTTTCGCCTCTATTAAATATCTTAGCATTAATTTTTTCTCCTAAATCTGATATATCTAATACTAAGTCTCTAAGTTCTATAGATTTTGTATTACTTCTATCAACTATAGAAACTAAAGTTACTTCATTTTCTATTTTGCTTAAAATTCCTTTTAGTTGAGCTCTTAATACATCATTTAATAGGGAACTTTTTCTTGATATATTTCCCAAATCATTATTTTCATCACTATTTTTTTCTTCTTGGATATTTTCCTCTTCTTCTAAATATTCATCTTCTATACCAAGCTTTTCTTTTAGCTCTTTAACGTATCTCTCTGCTGTAGTGGCAGCAATAGCTCCATCTGATACAGCTGTAACTATTTGTCTTAAAGATTTTGGACGTAAATCTCCAGCAACATAAACCCCATTAATATTAGTTTCCATATCTTCATTAGTTATAATATATCCTTGCTTGTCTAACTCTAAAATATCTTTAAACAATTCACTTTTAGGGGCATAACCAACGAATACAAATATTCCAAAGGCTCCATCCTCTTTTTTTGCTCTGTATTCAAAAATTTCTCCTGTTACATTATTCTTGAACTTAGCATAGTTTACCATGTCTTTGCCCTTAGCTTCAATTATTTCAGTATTAAATTTCACCTCAATTTTAGGGTTAGAAAGAACCTTATCTGCTATAGATTTTGCACAAGTAAATTCTGGTTCTCTAGCTATTACAGTTACCTTTGATGCAAATCTAGTTAAGAATATTGCTTCCTCAGCCGCTGCAAAACCAGCTCCTATTACAAATACCTCTAATCCTTCAAAAAACTGACCATCACAAGTTGCACAATATGCAACTCCTCTTCCTGTAAATTCTTCTTCCCCTTTAAATCCAAGTTGTCTAGGTGCTGCCCCAGTAGCAATTATTACAGATCTTCCCTGAACTAAACCTTTGTCAGTTTTTATTTCCTTAATATCTCCCTCTAAACTTACTTCAAGGACTTCTCCATTCATAAACTTAACTTTAAAATCCTCTGCCTGAGCTCTCATTTCACTCATAAGTTTAGGACCATTTGTATTTCTAGATCCAGGATAATTAGATATGTCGAAGGTTTTATTGACTTGTCCTCCTAATTCTCCCTTTTCTATTATCAAGGTATTCATCTTAGCTCTTCCGGCATATATACCTGCTGAAAGTCCTGCAGGCCCTCCCCCAATAATAACCAAATCATATATTTTACTCATAAATTTACGTCTCCTCCTTAGTCCTTACTATTCAAAATATTTTTAAACTATCTACTTTGAAATAACTTAAAAATGTTTTAATTTCAATTAATTAACTAAAAAACTATATAAAATAAATTCTTATTACCTAAGCATTTAATCTTTAATAAATTTTATAAAACACCTAAATATAAAATAATTTTTATACAAACTATATATTAATTTAATAAAAGAGTGGTAATTAAGCCACTCTTTTATTTATTTTTATTAAAGTTTTCCTATTAAATCTAAACTTGGTGCTAATGTTTCTTCACCTGGTTTCCATTTAGCTGGACAAACTTGATCTCCATGTTCTGCAACAAACTGAGCTGCTTGAACCTTTCTTAATAATTCTTCAGCATTTCTTCCAATTCCGTTATCATGGATTTCATATGCTTTTATCTCTCCTTCTGGGTTAATTACGAAAGATCCTCTTAAAGCTAATCCTTCTTCTTCTATCATAACTTCAAAATCTCTTGCTAATTTTCCTGTTGGATCTGCTAACATTGGATATTTAATCTTTCCTATAGTATCTGAAGCATCTGCCCATGCTTTATGAACAAAGTGAGTATCTGTTGATATTGAGTAAACTTCACATCCTATTTCTTTAAAGCTTTCATAATTGTCTGCTAACTCTCCTAACTCAGTTGGACAAACAAAAGTAAAGTCTGCTGGATAGAATACGAATACTGACCAGTGTCCTTTTAAATCCTCTGATGTAACTTCTTTAAATTCTCCATTTTGATATGATTGCACTTTAAAATCTGAAACTTTTTTGTTTATTAATGACATTTGCACTTCCTCCTTGATATTTATTTTCAATTGATTCTATTTATCATTTATTTCTTATAATCAATAATAATTATTATTTAATAAAAAGTCAATACTTTTTAGAAAAATTTTTATATTATTTTTATCATGTGTGTGCAATCACATTCAGATATTTTATTATGTTTTAAACTAAGGTTGTAGATTTTCACAAAAGAAATTTAATAAGGAGGGTACTTATGAATAAAGAAATTAAACTAAGAAATGATATTTACTCAGTAGGAGTAATTGACAATAGACCTGTTCCATTTCACAGATTAATATTAGAAAAAGGAACTACATACAATAGTTATTTATTAAAAACTAGAAAGCCAACAGTTATTGATACTGTAGATTTAATATATACAAAAGATTTTTTAAATAATTTAAAAGAGATTATTGATTTAAAAGATATAAGTTACATAGTTATTAATCATACAGAACCAGATCATTCAGGTGCATTAGGTGGACTAGCTAGACAAGCTATTAATGCTAAAATAGTTTGCAGTGAAAAAGCCGTATATCATCTAAAAGAATTATATAAATTACATGATAGAGATTTTATAGTAGTAAATGATGGGGATACCCTTGATATAGGAGGAAAAACATTATTATTTAAAATGACTCCTTATCTTCACACTGAGGAAACAATGATTACATATGATGTGGAAGATAAAATATTATTTCCTTGTGATATTTTTAGTACTCATCTTACTGCCAAGGAACATTTCTCAAGTAAATCAAATGAAGATATTACAGAGGACTTTTTAACTTACTATAAACTTATAATGGAACCACATAGAAAATACATTAGACCACTGATTGATATATTAAAAGATTTAGATATAGAAGTTATTGCTCCATCACATGGTTATATACTAGATGAAAATATTCAATCATATATTGATATATATGATAAATATAGTAAAGAAACTAAAAAAGGGAAAAAAGCTACTATAGTTTACACTACAATGAGAAATGCAACAAAAAAAATAGCTGAAAAATTCAAATCTGAATTAGAAAATGAGGATATTGAAGTTTATATATTTAATGCAGATAAAAGTACTAAAGAAGATATATTAGCTTCAATAAAAGAATCAGATTCAATACTATTTGGTACTTCAACTAAATATGGAGATTTAATAGGTTCTATTGAAGATATATTAAAAGAATTACCTAAATTAGATTTAAGCAATAAACTTTTAGGTGCTTTTGGTTCATTTGGATGGAGTGGTGAACCTATAGAAATAATTCAGGATTACTTAAACTCTACAAATGGTAATGTTTTAAATACTTCATCAATAATAAAATCTACTGGTATGATTGATGTTCATTTCCCAGTAAGAATTAGATTCTCACTAAATGAAGAATCAGAAAAAGAAGTTGTAAGAGCTGCTGATTATATCAGTTCAATAATATAATCGTTAAATTTTAGGAGGAATTAATTATGAAAAAATTTATATGTGATGTTTGTGGATACATTTATGATCCAGCTGTAGGAGATCCTGATAATGGTGTGGAACCTGGAACTGAATTTAAGGATATACCTGATGATTGGGTTTGCCCTCTTTGTGGAGTAGATAAATCTCAATTCTCTGAAACTGAATAATATTATATTAGTAAAAAGCCTAATAAATCATATAGATTTATTAGGCTTTTTACTTTACTCTGCTAAATCTAATAAAGCTTCTATATCCTTAATTATAATTGCCTTATTTCCATGTAAATTTATTATTCCTGTTTTATCAAATTTAGATAGTTTCCTACTTACAGTTTCTCTAGTAACACCACAGTAGTTTGCCATTTGTTCTCTATTAAGTGGTAACTTTACATATATTCCTTCTTCCTTTTCAATTCCATATCTATTCATAAATTCTACCAACACTGATGCTATTCTCACTTCTACATCCTTAGTTGCTAAATTTTGTGCTAAATTCTCTGCTAAGTTTATTCTATTAGCCATCTCTTCTATTATTTTTATTGATATTTCTGGATTTTCTAAAAGTATTTTATCTAAACTTTTTTTATTTAATACACACATCTTACCTGAAGTTATTGCATAAGCTGAAAAATTACTAATATTACTATTAACAAAAAGATTATTTTCTCCAAAGAAATCTCCTTTGGATAATAGATATACTATTTGTTCTTTTCCTTCTTTAGTAATTTTACATATTTTCACTTCTCCCTCTCTAATTAAAAAAAGCTTGTCTGATATTTCACCTTCCCTACATAATGTATCATTTTCATCAAATTCCTTATGTTCTGTCATATGGACTATTTTGAATAGTTCCTCATCTGATAATGATGAGAAAATAGCTATATTCCTAGCACATGGTCCTTTATCTAATGCACAATTACATAATCTAATCACAAATTTATACGCTCCTTTTATCTTTTGGTATTTCATATCAATTTTAACAAATGCTATTAATAACTATCAATATATCATAAGTTTTTAAAAATATAAGCATATAATATTATTAAAAACAAAAGTAGTTAATTCTTAAGAATTAACTACTTTTTATAACATTTTAAATCCAAATTTTTAATATACTAAGTGTTATTATATTAAAATCTAAAAAATAATTATTAAAACTCTTCTTTTCCAAAGAATTCAAAATTAATATTATCTTCTTTAACGCCTAAATCTTTTAAACTATTTCTTATACTTTTCATAAATAAAGTTGGACCACAAAAGAAAAATTCTCCATTTAAAGGCAAGTTATTTTTTATCCATTCTTTTGTTATAAATCCCTCTTCATCAAAATCTTTACCTTTTATATCACTTTCTAATGGCTCACTAAATATCTTTATTTCCTTAAAATTCTTTACTTTTTTAATTCCTTGAACATCTGAATTTAAAGCTAGATTATCTGAGTTTAATACAGCTTCCACAAAGTATACATCTCTGCTTTGTTCCTTAGCTCCATATAGCATTGATAAAATAGGTGTTATTCCTATACCTCCTGATAGTAAAACTAAAGGCTTATTACTATCTTCTGTTAATGTAAAATTCCCAAATGGAGGCATTGCTAATATTGTATCACCTACATTAATAGATTCATGAAAATATCCACTTACCTTTCCATTAGGCACCCTTTTTATTGTTAATCTATAATAATTCTTTTTGGGATCACCTGATAAACTATATCTTCTCATTTCTTTTTTTATAACTTCATCATCAGTTTCTATTTTAAGAGGTAAAAATTGACCACATTTATATTCTTTTAATGGTTTACCATCAGTAGCTCTTAGGTAAAATGATTTTATATCCTTTGCCTCTTCTTCTATTTTAAATATTTCTAATTGTCTAAATCCATTCCAAACATTTTCCATATTATCACCTCATTACACTTATCATAAGTTTATAATTATTAAATAAGTAACAATATATGACTTAAATTAATACTTAATGAAACTTCATATATTGTTACTTACAGTTAAACCTATAATTTTAAATTTATATTTTTATATAAATTTAATAGAGTAAGTAGAAACTAATTTATATTTGTACATCGAAATTCTTAATTTATAGGTTTTATATATTACTTTAGGGTTTTATAAAAATAAAAACGAAAATTATAAGTTTATTTAAATATTATATATATAAAGCTATTAATATGTGTTTATATGCTATTAATATTAACATCTTAGTCTTTACTTCTCTATTATAGATTTATTATATCTACAATAATTGCTACGAAATATGACTGGCATCACATTTAAAAATTATATTTACCCAAAACAAGTCTTTGACTTTAATAATATACTATCCAAATATAAAAATACTAATTCTTCTATACTTATTGGGATTTTTAAAATTACATATATTATAATTTCTAATAAATCTAATACTAATTAATATTTTTAGACATAATTTATTTAATAATTAAACATAATAAAATAACATATCTATTAATTCTAAGGAGGTTTTAATAATGGAAAAATTTGTATGTGATGTTTGCGGATATATTTATGATCCAGTTGTAGGAGATCCTGATAATGGTGTGGCTCCTGGTACCAAATTTAAAGATATTCCAGATACTTGGGTATGTCCACTTTGTAAACTAGATAAAACTCATTTTTCTAAAGTTGAATAATTTAGAAGTGTATATAAAACCTTATAATACACTCCTAAACTAAGACAGTATATCTAATTAGTTCTATTATAAAAATCAAAAGTTTTATAAAGATTATTATCTATTTAAAGGCTATATTTTAAAGTAAATTTGATTAAAGCTATAAACCACTTATTAATAACTAAATCATTAAGTGAAGTCTAAAATCAAATCAGACTTAAAAATATAGCCTTGTTAAAATATTTTCAACTTACTAATATATAATACCCTTTTAACTATTCAGCTAAGCTAAATAAAGCTTCTTTGTCCTTAACAATAAGACCCTTATTCCCCTGTAACCTTATTATTCCTAACTTATCAAATTTTGAAAGTCTTCTACTTACAGTTTCTCTTGTTATACCACAATAATTTGCTATCTGTTCTCTATTCAGAGGTAAACTTATGTATATTCCTTCTTTATTCTTCTCACCATACTTATCCATAAATTCTATTAATACAGTGGCTAATCTTGCTTCTACATCCCTAGTAGCTAAAGTTTGTGCCAAATTCTCAGCAGAATTTATTCTATCTGCCATCTCTTGTATTATTTTTAATGATATCTCTGGATTTTTTATGAGTATTTTTTCTAAATTCTCCTTTTTTAAAATACATAACTTTGCATCTGTTATTGCATAAGCTGAAAAGTTACTAATATTATTACTAGTAAAAAGATTATTTTCTCCAAAGAAATCACCTTTAGATAATACGTAAACTATCTGTTCTTTTCCCTCTTTAGTTATTTTGCATATCTTTACTCTTCCTTCTCTAATTAAGAAAAGCTTATCTGATTTTTCTCCTTCTCTGCATAAAACATCATTTTCTTTAAAACTTTTATGTTCAGTCATATTAACTATTTTTAACAACTCTTCATTGGATAATGTTGAGAAAATAGATATATTTTTAGCACAAGGTTCTTTACATGACCCACATGTACATGTTTTTTCCATTTATATCTTCCTCCTTACTCTTTTATTTATCCTTTTTCTTTATTTAATATTCTACTATAAAACTTAACATTTAATAAAAAAAGAAACATCAGAACTAGTCTATGTTTCTTTTTAATTTACAATTTATAAAATTATTTCATTTTCTAATCTCCAAAATACTAATATTAAAAACCAAAGATCAATATCATAATAAAATAAAACATAAATGGCATTAATCCTATAAAAGTAAGGCTTATACTCCACTTCATATTACCGTAACTTTTTTCATGATTATACTTTTTAATAAATAATATTAAAATCAATATATAATTAATCAATGATGATATAAATAATATTGGAGATACTACAAAACTAAATCCAACTAAATAAGACATTATTTCACGAGGAAGTATTTTTAAAAACTCTAAAATTATAATTAATATACTTAATAATCCTAAAAAAGCGATTATTTTTGAAAAAACTAAATTTAATTTAAACTCAAAGCTCATAAATACCTCCTTAGAAAAAATATTAAATAACTAAAACATCTTTCTGTGTAAATTAATCATTAAACACAATCTATTTTCTTTATTTAAAAATATCATATTCAGAAAATGTTTTCAATATTTTTGCTTCTCATATATAATTATAATAATGTTTATAACTATTAATATCTTGGGAATAATATATTGTTTTCTTTGTGTATATGTATAAATAAATCTTTTTCTAAGTCATGTAAATAATCATATAATAATTTAAAACTTATGCATCCCCACTCTGGAACTTTATAATCATCAGTTACTTCTGCTAATTCTTTTAATATATCACCAGCAGCTTCATGTTCCTTAACTATGATTCTTATATCCTCTTCTATTTCTTTCTTTTCTTCTTTATCCTTTGCTTGGTCATACTTAATCATTAATGGGAATAAAATATTCTCTTCTTTAAGTAAATGTTCTTCTAATTCACATTTTAGCTTTCCAAAAAGGCTATGAACTTTCATTAAAAGTTCTGGATCATGTGAAAAATGTACTCTAAATACCTTAACCATCAATGGATCTATTTCTTTTAATAATTTAAAAGTCTCTGCATGATGAGTTTCAACTATATGATTAATTAGTTCTTCTGAAGATTTTTCTCTCCAATCTACATATTGAGAGTTTTCAAATTTAAACTCTTTGAATTCTTTGTTTAAATCTTCAACAAATTTATCAACATCAATACCTTTTTCTTTAAGTGCTAATTCTAAACTCTTACTTCCACCACAACAATAGTCTAATTCCATATCATTAAATTTCTTAACAACTACTGGATAAACAGTAACAACTTCTCCTAAACTATAGTCTTTTCTAATTAATTTTTCCATAGTGCTTTCCTCCTAATTTTTAATCACACATTTATAACAAACTATTTTTGCTAGTGTTGATTTTTACATAGAACTTTAAGTTAATCTTAATAATAAAGTAATAAAAATACTTTAATAAACTAAATTTCATCTAAAGAACCAGCTAAAATCAACATTCAACCGAAATATAATCTTAAACTATTTTTCTATACATTCTTTTGGAGTAAATGGACAATATCCTATGTCATCACATTTCTCTCTCATATTCTCCCAAAGTTTTTCATCTTTTATGGCCTCTAAAGCTGTTGGATATAAAATATAATTTTCTTTAAATATATGATCCTTAAGTTCAAAACAAATTTCTTTAGATAAAGATTGAAGATTATCTTTAAAGTCTTCAAAATCAAGATATTCAACTACTTTTATTAATTCCTTTAATCTTCTCTTTTTCTCTCTTAATTGATCGTGTTCTAATCTCATTATTCTTGTTGGACCAGTAATCTCTCTCTTTTCTAACTCTGGAAATAATACATCTTCTTCTCTTTTATGGTGAAGCTCTGCATCTAAAATACCTTGTACTATTTCTAAAGCCTTTGAAAATTCTACCTTTTCTTTATTATACTTATCCATTTTTACTATTTTACTAGTAACTACTTCAAGCTCTTCCAATAATCCTAATATTTTTGTATGCTCTTCAACTAAAGTATCTAAGACATGTCCCCTTGATATATTACTTTTTAACTTTTCAAGTTCATCCTTAAGTATTTCCATATGTATATCACATAAATGTCTTAATTCACTAGGCTCCATTCCATCATCTATTAAGCTTTGCTCTGCAATTGATAATTCTAAGGGATCAATTGACTTTACAATATCTAATCCTTCTTCTCTTAATTCTTTAGTTATACCTTCTTTATTTATTCTTCTTAAAAAGTCAGTTAACCTTTTGATTCTTTCATAATCAATAACCTTTGCTTGTCCATTTTTTAATATTACTTTTTTATTTTCCATATATAAATTTCAATAGCATAATAAATTTATGCTAACTACTTCCTCCTATAAATAAAAATTTCTTATTATTTATTTGGCTTGTTGCCTCTCTCTTATGATGCTATTATAATTTCAAAGTGCTTATCTTAAATATGACCGGGGTCACATTAGAAAAATTAAATAAAAAAAACTGTAGAATATTTAATCTACAGTTTTACCTTTTATTTTCGTCCATACGTAATAAATAATGATGGAACCTTCAAAAATGATTTTCTTAAATTATTCACTTTAAAAAATTCTGATATTTTTGATTGAATTTTTATATAATTCTCTGCATAAACTTTGTTAATACTCCTATTCATAATTTTAGTATTCAATACTATTATCAATTTCTTTTAATATTTCTACAATATTATTTAAATCATATTGTTCATCTAAATTTGTGAAAAAATACATTTTTCGGTAGTTATTAGATAGTTTATCATTGTTCGAAACTATATTTGATAATACTAAATCATAATTTTTGTTTTTATTATATATTTCTATATTTATATCAAATTTTTTTCTTAGATAATCATTTAAGTTAATAATTTTAGGTATTAAAACTAAATCTTCATTATATGATAATATACCTATAGTTATTGAATTTTTAGTTTTTCCATTTATATAACTTAAAGTAATAATTATTACAAATTTAAAGAACTCATCATTTGTCTTATCATACCCATCTAAATTATGTAATTTCAACAATAAATTTTCAACAAATTTTATCCTAGAGTGATTTGAAAATTTGTTTAAGTAATATTTCCTTGTTATATAGTCATTTGAATAAAAAATTCCTTTAAAGAAATAAAACCTATAACATATACTTAATATATTTTCTTTTAAAATATTATTTATATGTATAGGATATACATATAATTGATTAATTTCATTAATTATAAAATCATATATTTTATAAGATTTACTATTTTTAAACTCGTAATTTTTGTAAATAAAATCACTAGGTAAAATATTAAAACTTAATAAGAAACATGTTGTTATATAAGCTAAGTATTGATTTAAACTTTTATTCAAATAAATTTCTTCAAAAAATTTTCTAAAATCTAAGAATAATATATTATTATTTAAGCTTTCTAAAATTTCTTTATGAAGATTAATAAATTTGTAATCCTTTTTTAAAAAAGAAAATCCTTTATTAATAGTAAATAACCATACACTTAACCGATATTTTTGTTTTGAATTTAAAGAAATATTAAATTTTTCATAAAAAAAACAACTAAATTATTACATAAAAAACTTTCATCATTTAAAATCACTCCAGTATTTATAAAAAGCAAATAAAAAAAATATATAATTTGAATCGGTGAGCCTATAAATTTAAATTTTTTTATACATATATCAAAGTTATGTAAAATGTTATTACATTCAATAATATTTTTATTTAAAGTAGACTTACTAATATTCAATTCATTACATATTTTTATAGTACTTAACATGGATGAATTTTTTTCAAATAAATATTTAAGAAGTTTAAACTTTAAGGAATTTTCTATTAATTTTGATGTTAATTTATCTAAATTAAAATGTTTATCACATTTTAATAAAACATAATTTTTAGTACATATTATCTGAGTATTTTTACAATTATTACTCTTTAATAAGAATTCGATTTCCTTTATATATGATCTTAATGTAGGGAATGAAATATTTAAATTGTTACACAGATCATTTTTAGATATTTTCCCATTATTAAAACAAATTTTTTTTAATATACTTAACTGAATTCTTTTTGACCTTTCTAATAATTCTTCTTTAAACATTTATACTCCTTTCATATTTAATCTTATCTAATTACAAAAAAATTTAGGATATTATATATAATTTTTTGTAACCAAATTTATAAAAGATTAAGGCTATTAGTCTAAGAGAGCTTATTTTAGATTAAGATATAATATCTTATATCTTAGAATGAAAAGAGCAAATCAAATTATTAATTTTTGATTCGCTCTTTTCAATTTATTTTAAATAACATTTAATATATTTAAATTAAGTATTTTATATCTTTTTATTTAAAGCCTTACTCTTAAAATAAAAACTTAAACTTAATGTAATTAATATTGTTCCTATAAGTAAGAACGGATACACTCCGATGCCACCAGATGACGGAAGTTTATATATTTTAGCATTTTTAATAAAAATAGTTTGTCCATTTACATTAGCAAGTGCTTGTACATCCTTATCATTATCTATAACAACAATATTATCTTTAAAATGGAATAATATTTCTTTTCCACTTACAGTGTATCCCTTTGGTGCCTCAGTCTCTTGAATAAGATATTTATATTCTTGTCCTGAATTAAGATTATCCCATTCAATTCTCCCTTCATCATTGGATACTTTTTCACTTATTAAATAATAATTAACACCATTTCTTACCAGATTTTTATTATTTTTATAATTTTCATCATTAGTATAAAGTGAAAATTTTGCTCCACTTAGCTTTATTCCTGGATTTATTGCATCTACTTTATCTATGTATACAGCTGATTTCAACTTTTTATTTTTTATACGAATAATCTCTTGATTATTCCACTTTTCTACATCATTACTTTTTAATTTCTCCCAAGGAATTGTTACTACACCAGTATTATCAACTACAATTGGTCCGATATTTTCCTTAATTGATTCATATCCATTTGGAGCAAGAACTTCCTTTAAATAGTAAGTACCTGGTTCAATCTCTTTAAATTCTATTTCTCCTTTATCATCAGTTTCTTTTACTAAAGGTTTAAAATTTTTATCATTAGCTTTATTTAATTCAAATTTTGCTCCACTTAAAAATTTAGCATCAGATTCTAACTTTGAATCATCAGTTTTCTTTATACGTATACTATTAGGTATATTGCTTACAGTGATAAATTCTACTTCATTTTCATCTTGTATAGCCTTTCCATTCTTAACCTTAAAATTAATAAAATCTTTAGACAAAATATATCCCTTTGGTGGGGTTATTTCTTTTAACTTATACTCACCTTCTGGTAAATACCCAAGACTTACCTCCCCATTTTCTTTTGTTGTAAAAGAGCCTAATTTTTCATTTATAGAATTATAAAGTTCAAATTCTGAATTAGCTAATGGCTTTGATGTTTCACTTGATATCTTCTTTAATTTAACTTCTATTGATGGTCTTTTTCCACTAACAGAAGGTATTACAAAGTCACGAAAAATATTTGGTTCTTTATTATTAGGGTTTAAAACAGTTCTTTTATTAGCTTGATACCAAAAATCCCCATTAAAGTCAGGGTTGCTTGTATTTAATCTTACTTTATAATTTAATTCAACCCATTCATTTTCACCTAAATTTAGTCCTGTAAGAACTATCTGTCTATTTTTTTCGTTATATCCTACTTTTACACCTTCTAATAACTTATTATTAGATGCCGTTAACTTATAATCCTCATTATTAAATTCTCCATTTTTAACAATATAAACCATATCACCCATAGGATCTATAACAGTACCATCATTTATTGAATTCTTTATTTTATCAATAATTTTATTAATAATCTCATCAATATCATCAACACTATCATTAACAAAAGCTTCAGCAGGACTAGAAGAAATTGATTCTAAGAATTTTTTTATTTCTGGAAGTTCAGCGACACCTTCAGCATTATAATATTTTCTGTAATCATCCCATTTATATACCTCTTTTTTAAGTTCTATCCCAATAGTGTAAATACTAATGTCCGGATTCTCCTTTTTAATATTCTCTGCTTCTAAAGTAGTTGGAAAACCATTATTCAATATTGCTTCATTTTTATTTGTTGAACGATTTAAAGCAGAATATACTTCTTCTCTAGAATATATATACGGCTTTTGAGTTTTAGTATTAAAAAAGTATGATGTCCCAAATCCACGTACACCAATACCATTATATTGAGTGTTATAATCAAAAATAGCTTTTTCATTTCCCCCAAACTCTTTTAAAAGAAAAGAAAATGTTGGTAACCCATCAGTAAGATGAATAATAATTTTTTCATCAGCATCACTATTTTTCAAAAGTTCTATTGCTTTCAATAATCCTTCTTGAGTAAATGTTCCCCCTACATAACCATTATTTCTCTGATTTGGAACAGTAGCAGGTATTTTATTATAAATCTCTTGAATATTACTAGTAAAATTTAGATAACACTGGTTACTTGTATAACCTTTATAAACTGTATATTGATTATCCCCTATAGATCTATCAATTAAATGATAATACCTTCCATCTAAAATTGTTGAGGCATACGTAACAAGTGCATAACGTGTATTATTAGTATTTAGCTTATCCATAACATTTTTAATTTGTTCTTTAATCTTTATTGCACGATTATTTGTTGTCATAGAATTTGAATTGTCTAAAAGGAAAACCACATCTTTTTTTAAAGATTGATTTTTTTTCCCTTGAATCTTTAGATTAATGTCAAATACATTATCTTCATCTGTTGTATAAGATTTCTTTGTCAAAAAACCTTCATTATATTCTAATGGTTGATTCTTACCATATACACTTTTGTTTATTTTATTTTTATTACTTACATTTCCATACTCCCAATATTCTGGCCATGTACCTTTATTATTATCAGTAGTGTACTTAATACTACTTTTATTGTTTAATATTTCATTATTGAAATTATTATACATTTCTGAATTTAATACTTTTTCAACAGACATGCTATGAGAATTTTCTTCTGCTTTTATTAAATTAGTAGGCAATAAAATACTTAAAAATACAACTGTCATTATTAAACTTATAATTGACGTTAATTTTTTCGTAGTTATACCCTTACTATTCATAAATTAAATCACCTCCATATTTACTCCACGTAATAGTGAAAGTATAAACAAAATAGCTAAGACTAAGATTAATACACTACTTTAATAAAATTAAGTCAAAACAATAACATATTTTTAAAGTTACAACTATTTTATCTTAGTAAAAATATTAGCACTGTCTTTTTTATTTAGATTTATTTCTTACTATCTTTTTAATAGTAATAATTACTATTAAGATAATTGCTATTAATACTATAGAAATATAAGTTTTCTTATTTTTATTAGAGTTGTCTATATAACTATTTTTTATCTGTCTATAATCATTAGAATGATTCACTCGTTTTCCTCTAACCAATAACCTATGACTATTTACTCCATATGGGGTACAAGTAACTAATGTAACAAGATCTTCTCCTTTTTCTATAGCTAGCTGAGAAAGATCTGATGGTAATACAACTGAAATTTTATCAACTTCATATTCAAGCTTTTTATCTAAAACTTTAATATAGAATAAATCTTTTTTTTTCAACTTATCTAAATCAGTAAATAAACGTGCATTTGTAAAACCACTATGTGATGCTAAAACTGCATGAGTTCCTTCCCCACCAACTGGAAGTGATGTTCCTTCAATATGTCCACACCCATTTTCAAGAGCTTCCTTTCCGACTCCATGCCAAATAATTAGTTTTTGATTTATTTTAGGTATTTCTAGAATCCCCATAACGCCATCATTATTAGGATTAAGTAATGAATAATATACATTATCTTTTGAATATTCATTATTACTAAATACATCTTTAACCATATTGACTAAATGCTGTTTATTGTACTCTATTGCTTTATTTAAAATTCTATCTTTTTCAACAGTATTTTCTTTTGAGATTTTCTCACTATACTTTACTTCTAATTGATTATTTATATGTTTATTCCATAAGTCGCTAATAGTTGGATAAAAAAATATACTAGCTCCAATAAAGAAAATTAAAAATGAAAAAATTAAACTTAATTTATTATTTTTTTTATTCATAAAATTAATCACTCTTTTCGTCTTTTTTTAATAAAGTCAAGTAATTTAACCAAAATTAAAGCTAATAATATTCCTCCAATAATACATGCAATTTCTACTATTAAGAAATATGGTTGTACATTTTTTACTTTTTCTTTCTCTTGAAGTTCTTCTTTTTTATCATATGGAACTCTATGTCCACGAACTAATAATCTATGTGAGTTAATTGAGTACGGGGTGCATGTAAATAAAGCAGCCAAGTCTTTACCTTCTTTAATTGCTAATTCAGAAGTTTGTTCTGGCTCAACAACTAATATTTGATCTACTTTATATGCAAAAGTTTCACCGCATACATGAAAATAGAATAAATCTCCATCTTTAAGTTGATCTAAATCAGTAAATAACTTAGCACTGGGTAATCCCCTATGAGCTGAAATAACAGTATGTGAGCTCTCTCCACCTACAGGTAACGAACTACCCAAAAGATGACCAGCCCCCTTAGCCAATACTTCATCTGTAGTATAATGATAAATTGGTATGTTAACATCAATTGATGGAATTTCAACACTTCCAATTATTCCATCATTATTTATATTTAATAATGATTCATACTCCTTATCTTTAATACCATTTCTAACAGAAAAAGCATCTGGTACAACCCCACCAATTAATGTTTCATTGTACTTTCTAGCATCATCTATTTTCTCTTTAATTTCATCAGGTTTTATTTCTTTAACAACATTATCATAATTAGCAATTAATTTATTAGCCCTATATTTATTCCATTGATCACTTATCAATGGATAAAATGCTATGCTTAATCCAAGTATAAATATTAAAACAATAGAAATCTTCTTAACGCCTTTCAATATTTCCTCCTATAGAAAAAATTCGTACTAGAATTACCTAGTACGAATTTATTTAATTACCTAAGTAATATTAATTACTCCATGTAAATCTATACTCTTGATTTTTTCTTACCAAATAAGAAGTGGCTTCCTATAGCACCAGCCATTAAAGTAACTCCTACAAAAGTGAATATGTATGTACCCATTCCACCTGTAGATGGTAATTGACTTAATTTTGTATTTTTGATTATTGAAGTTTTTGTATCATCTTTAATTTCTTTAATGCTTCCATCTTGTTCATAGGTTGCTGTATATGTTGATGTATTTTGATCATTAATTGTTATACTATAACTCTTTAAAGTACCTTCTGGATTATATGTAGCAGTAATCTTTACTTTTTGAGGTGTGTTATTTAAAGCATATCCTTCTGGAGCTTTAGTTTCCACTAACTCATACTCACCAGTAGCTAAACCAGTAAATTTTAATTTACCACTATTATCTGAAGTTGCAGTAAGTACTTTTCCTGGCGTTCCATTTTTAGGTGTTAATGTAAATTCAGCCCCAGATAAAGGCCCTTCTACCTTTTGACCAGTTTCCATTACATTTTCTGTTTGTTGATCTAAAACTTTACCAGTTTCATCAACTTTTATAATTTCTCTTGTTACCTTATTTTTATCTTGTCTTGAAGCAAATAAATCAGCATCTATACCAAATGTATATTGATAAGTACGATCATGTATCTTAGTACTATCTTTTGTTGTATCTGGATTATTACTATATTCTAAAGTAACATCGTTTGTGTTTGGATCAAAGTTGTATTTTGCATCATTGTTTAATTTTGCACTATATGTAACAATAACTTCTTTTCCACCATTTGCAAGAATATAATTAGAATTGAAATCTATTTTTATGTTTTGAGCATCTGTTTTTGTAAATTTAAAAGTATTTTCTCCTTCTTGAATGACTTGTCCATTTACAGTCACTTTGATAGAATCATCATTGTAATCTAATCCTTCGCTTAATTTATCTGTAATAATATATTTTACATTAGTATATTCTTTTGAATATCCTGGAATAAGTGCAGTTACTTTGAAATTAAAATTTTCACCAACAGCTTGGTCTGCACCTTTATTATTACCATTGTGTGGATTTTCAATTTCCTTTTTTATAGTAGGCCCTATTTTTTTAGCCCATGCTTCAGTACCATTTAGGTTCCAATTTGTATTAGCATCAATTAAGCCTTGTTCCATTGAATTATCGCTACCACCTTTATTGTAATAAATACCTAATAACATTGGATTATAAATAGTAGTACCTTCATCTTTAGGAGTAGCTATTACTAACCAATAACCTGCATTTAAATTTGCTGTATAAGTTGTTTTATCTTCTCCAGGAGTCATTGTAATTTTTTCATTAGATGGTAAACTATTTAAAGCATTAGTATCTTTTGCAATTGCAAGAATTTCTTCTTGAGTTGGTTTTGTTGGATCTTTAATATTTAATCCATTTCCCAAAGCACTATTGAAAACATAACTAATAAACCCATTCTCATTATAATTTCCTTTTACAATTTGATATGCAGTTACTGTACTTCCTTCTGCTACATTATGTACTGTTCCCAATGCTTTATCATTATCACTAGGAGCTTGTCCAGCAGCTTTTACTACTTTACTTGTTAATGGCGAGCCAAAGCTAAGAAACATAGCAAAAACAGTTAAAAATGAAATCATTTTTTTAATTAAAAAATTTCTCTTATCCATACTTAATAACCCTTTCTTATTTTTATTTAAATAGATTCAAAAATATAACATTAAAAATATTTAGGGAATATTCTAATGTACATTTTTTATACTACCAATTGACTAAACTTAAATAAAAATTCCTAAATAACATTGTATACTAAACAATATTTACTATTTATACACATTATATTATTAATTTGAATTATAGTTAGTTCTTTTTTTTTTTTTAGAAAGAAAAAAAAAGAACTTTATCTGATAAAATTTCTCATAAAAAAAGTATGCTGATTATTTAATCAGCATACTATAAATCTTATTTTTTCTTAAAATTTAATTTTAATATAATGAATTTTTAAATCTAATATATTTTTATACATTGCATATTTTTAATAATTTTTATATTTCTTATTTTAAATTTTTTATTCTCCAATTAAAACAATATTTTCTAAATCTAATTTATTAATATATTTCATTAAAAAGTAATATTCTTAAATACTTTTATTCTTCCTATGGAACAAGCCTTTTTCTATCTCTAGTTATTAAGGTTGCTTCTCTAACATTTTCTAACCCTAAAATTCTTGCTGTTATTCTTTCTAGACCAATAGCCAATCCACCATGTTTAGGCATCCCTAATTTAAATAACTCTAAATAACTTTCATAACTATTAGGGTTAAGCCCCTTATATTTCATATTTTCTACTAGCATTTCATAGTCATGTATTCTTTGTCCACCTGTTGTTATCTCTATTCCCCTAAACAATAGATCAAAACTATGAGTTCCCTTCTCTCCTTTAGGCATTGTGTACATTGGTCTTTTTTTTCTTGGATAATTAGTCAAAAATAGAAAATCACTATTTAGTTTTTCTTTTGCATACTTATATAAAAGTTTTTCTGCTTCTGGGTCTAAGTCACCATCTAAGTCATTTTTATTATACTGTTCTTTTAATATCTCTATTGCCTCATTAAATTCTATTTTAGGTATTTCCTCATATATAACAGGCAATTCAACTTGTAATAACTCTAGATATTCTTTTCCTTTAATTCTTAAAGAGTTTAATATAAATTTAAGTAAATTTTCTTCTAAATTCATAATGTCAAACTCATTTTCAATAAATCCCATTTCTAGGTCCATACTTACATATTCATTAAGGTGTCTATTGGTATTATGCTCCTCAGCTCTATATGCATGACCAATCTCAAAAACTCTTTCAAAACCTGCACCAACCATCATTTGCTTATAGAATTGAGGACTTTGTGCTAAATATGCTTTATTTTCAAAATATTTCACCTCAAAAACTTCTGTTCCCCCTTCAGCTCCCTCTTTAACAATCTTAGGAGTATGAATTTCTGTAAAACCTTCTTTATTTAAAAACTCTCTAAATGAGTCTGTTATTATATTTTGAACTTTAAAAATAGAATTTATCTTTTTATGCCTTAAACTTAACATTCTGTTATTAAGCATAGTATCTAAATTTATATCTAAAGTTTCTTTATTTACTTCTATTTTTAGCTCTTCTTTTGCCTTATTTATAATCTCTATATTTTCTACTTGTATTTCAAAGGAATTTAATGAATTTTTACTCTCTTTTAATGCTCCTTCAATAGAAACTACAGATTCCACAGTTAAATTTGATAAATCACTCTTTTCATTTTCAGCAACACACTGAACTAATCCAGACCTATCTCTTATAATAATAAACGTTATAAATTTTAATCTTCTAATTTTATATATCCATCCCTTAATACACACATTTTCATTCAAATGATTTTTTAATTCATTTATTAAACTTCTTTTCATAATTTTTACCTCCAAAAAAATATCCCCTTGAGTAAAAACTCAAGGGGCAAAATAATTTCGCGGTACCACCCTTTTTAATAATGTTTAATTGAATTAAAATAAAAACACTATATAGAATGAGCTCTTTTCTATATAAAAAAAGCACTCACTCCCATAATAGGAGCGAATGCATATATTCACGGTGCCATCCTAATTCAACAATGTATTAATACATTATCATCTCAGATCCCTGTAACGGAGGAAAACCGTCTCATCCTACTTAACACTTCAGATAAGCTTCTCCAGAATGTCTTTCAATATTACCTTTCTCATAGGCTCACACCAACCCTACTCGCTTTGCATACTAAGTATATATTTACTCTTCCTTTCAAAGAATTTACTTTTTTGTATATTTTATTAGAATAATTTCAATTTGTCAATATTTATTTTTCTACTAAATATATATTAATTTATTTAATATTTACTTTATTATAAAAAAATTCTTTGCTTATTTTGATGAACTTCTCATAATTTGAAAACATTGCAGGATGTCCACCTTTTTCAAAAATGTAATATTCACCATGTCCTATCTTTTTAATGAGATCTTTGTATGCATTCTCAAAAAAGTCTTTATTATTTAAGCTTAAAATATCATCTTCTCGACTTCCAGTCATAAGTATTTCAGCTTTTAATTCACTTAAAGGTTTATGAAAAAACTTACCTATTTTCTTTTCATGCTCTAAAGTAACTTCAGTATCTTTATCTACTATGCTTTCCCAATCATCTCCATTCATGTATTCATAGAACCCTCTAGCATTTTCATCATTTTTAGAAAGTTCTCTTTCTTTGACTATGTTTTCAGTATATGCTTTTAAAGGTACTTCTCCTTCAAAGCTATCAGTAATCAATTTATCAACTAGATCTGGTGCCTCTAAAGCGGCATTAATTGCTGCCAATGCTCCCCCACTACTCCCTATTATATAAACATCTTTATATTTCTTTTGTCTTAAAAATTCAATAACTTGCTCTCCTTGATCATACCAAAAATCTATTGGAAATTTATCAAGTCTATCTGATTTTCCATGTCCTAAAAAGTCTAATAAAATCACCTTATAATCTGATGAATACTTATCAACAATAAGAGAAAACATCTTTGAAGAAGCCGTATTACCATGCAAAAATAATAATGGTCTTCCTTCTCCTATTTCTTCATAATAACAAGATTGATTTTTATATTTAAAATATGCCATACTCAAACACCCTTTATAATACTTTCTTTAAAAATAAATCATTTATAAACAACTTTTATACAAATAATATTATAACACAGCTTAGTAAACGATTAATAAAGAAGCTATTTGCCATTATTCACCTCTTAATTTTATTTAATATAAATTATTATATGATATAATATTTTATCAAATCAAAATTATTAATTTAATTTTATGAATTTATAAATATAAAAAAGAAAAAATAATAAATGAATTTAACTAAAGAAAGGAGATAGTGCTGTATAGAAATATAAAAATAAAACTCAAAAATAGTATGAAGAGAATATCTAGATGAGCTTTAGAATTTAAATCTTTAGCAAAATCTAGTAATTATCTTAATATGTTTATTAGTTTTATAATAATTTATTTTTTAGATGCAGCTATTTAATCATAATGACAAATATCTTAGGTTTAATATTATCCTTAATACTTATAATGTATCTTGCTTATAAAGGGTACTCAACAATAATAACAGCTCCCATTGTAGCATTAGTAGCTATACTTATTACTACTGGGTTAGATGCACATTTAATGGCTAGTTACACTGAAATATATATGTCTGGCTTTGCAAGTTTTATAAAAAATTATTTTCCTCTTTTTATGACAGGAGCAATTTTTGCAAAGTTAATGGAAGAGGTAGGTTATGCTAAATCTATAGCTCACTTTATAACTAAAAAACTTGGAAAAGAAAAATCAATATTAGCCGTTGTTCTTTCTGGAGCATTGCTTACTTACGGTGGTGTTTCCTTATTTGTAGTAGCATTTATTCTTTATCCAATTGCCACTACATTATTTAGAGAAGCTGATATTCCTAAAAGACTTATACCTGGAACAATTGCTCTTGGAGCATTTACTTTTACAATGACTGCTATGCCAGGTTCACCAGAAATTCAAAATGTTATACCAATGAAATATTTTGGTACAGATACTTTTGCAGCACCACTTATAGGATTATTAGCAAGCATTATGATGCTAACTCTTGGTATGATATGGCTTACACGCCGTGCAAAATCAGCTAAAGCTAAGGGTGAGGGATATGGAAATCATAATGATTCAATAGTTAATGAAAACTATGAAAACTTACCTAGTATATTTAAAGCAATAATTCCTATAATAATAATTTTTATAGTTAACTTATTCTTTTCAAAAGTTTATTATGAAAATATAGATGGAAGTTACCTTAAAGAATTTAATACAACTTTAAGTAATGTTTCTGGAACTTGGAGTGTAATAATTGCTATAGTTTTAGCAGACTTATTTTTAATAATAACTAACTTTAAAAAAATAAAAAACTTAAAATCAGTATTAGATAAAGGAGTTACTAACTCATTTAAACCACTATTAAATTCTAGTGCCATAGTTGGATATGGAAGTGTAATAAAATCACTAGCTGTGTTCACTCTTATACAATCAGTTATATTTGGCGTTTCATCAAACCCAATAATCTCTGAAGCTTTATCGGTTAACTTAATATGTGGACTTACAGCCTCAGCCTCTGGAGGACTTGGAATATCTTTAGATGCTCTTGCTCCAACATACTTACAAATGAGTCAGGCTATGAATATTTCACCAGAAATACTTCATAGAATAGCTTCTCTATCTTCTGGAGGGTTAGATACTCTTCCTCATAATGGAGCAGTTATTACTACTTTAGCAATTTGTAGTTTAACTCATAAAGAAGCATACAAGGATATGTTTGTAACCTCTGTCCTTATTCCTATATTTACAACAGCTGTAATAGTTTTATTATTTTCTATGAAATTTGCTGTTTAATACTAAAATTTTAAATATTATTTTTATATTTTGATATAACTCTTTTACAGTTTTTATTCTATAAAAAATGCTGTTTTATATAGTGTTTTCAAGCACTATATAAGACAGCAATTATTTTAAAAAATTATTATATTTAATTATTCTATATATTTTCTTTCACAAATTTTAAGTAAAAATCATAAGAAAATTCTTTTTCATTTAGTCTATATTCTTCATCTAAATCGGGGCCACAACTATTTGATCCTATACCACTTTGTTTATAATCTACAATTAAATAAGTTGCCTCTTCTTCATTCAAATCAAAATTATGATTTGCATTAGTTAATTGATTTAAAGAAAAGTGTGAAACATTGAATGCAAAGTCATTTTCTGATAAAACACAAACCTTTCCTTTTTCATTATTAATAGCTACTTCTCTACAATAATGATGACTTCCATTTTCTTGAGGTCTTATATAATCTTCATGCATTTCAGAAACCTTAGAATTAAATCTTCCTAAATAACAAGATGAATTTTTGTCCACGTAATTTTCATATGGTCCAAATCCAAAGTAACTTACCTCTTCATAGGATTTATTAAGCTTAAGCTCTACACCAAACCTTGGTAAATAAGGTGTTTTCATATTTTTATTCCCTTTAACATGGCATTTAATTAATCCCTCTGAGTGTATACTCCATGTTACCTTAAGATCAAGAACTCTTTCTCTATATGGTGGTATCAAGCTTAAATCGCTAGTTATCTCCACCCTATTTGAAAACTCCTTAATTTTACTATTATACACTCTTGTAGTAATTTGATTAAAGCCAGCTTCAATCCACAGATTTTTAATCTTTCTATCATTATCTGTAGGTGCTCTCCAAATAATAAATTTCATTGGATCATCTATAAATGTTTCTCCTAATGCCTGAATAAAATCAAAGGAACCTGTATTTTTATTATAATTATAAATAAACTCATTATTTATAACTTTAATCTTATTAACTGTTTCTTCTACATAAAATTTTTGTTCATTAATAGTACTTTTTAAGATTTTATCAACAGATG
This sequence comes from Clostridium sp. 16K-1-R1, assembly GCF_023921145.1. NCBI lineage: Bacteria > Bacillati > Bacillota > Clostridia > Eubacteriales > Clostridiaceae > Clostridium > Clostridium sp. 16K-1-R1. The sequence continues at coordinate 961,757 of NZ_CP046515.1, read as the reverse complement.
AAATATTATCTGCTCCATTTTTTATGATAAAATGGTCAAAGCCTAGAACTTCACCTTTTTCATACAGATGATTATGATTTTTCACTTTACACTCAAATAATATAGTTATAATTCCCTTCGGCAATTCTGATAAGTTTAAATCATACCATTTTTCTTCTTTTGCTTTTAAGCTTTCTAAATCTATATCATCTCCGAAAATTGTTTCTTCATCTAAAAATACTTTATAGGTAACATCTAAGAATTCACCAACATCCCTAAAATCAAGCATATTTTTAAGCTTAACTCTTTTCTTAACTTCATCAAATTCTATGGCTCTTATAGGTCTATTGATATTTTTATATTCTAATAACCCAGTGTGAGGAGTTCTATCTGGGTAAACTAAACCATCTACACAGAAGTTCCCATCATGATTTTCCTCTTCAAAATCGCCACCATATCCATATGCTTTTTTATCGTTAATATTTTCATTAATAAGTATTGCATGGTCACACCACTCCCAAACATATGCCCCTGCAAACTGGTCATACTTTTGTATCATTTCATCATAATCTTGTAATCCACCTGGTCCATTTCCCATAGCATGTGCATACTCACATAATATTAATGGCTTGTCTATTCCTTTTTCAAAGTAATCCTTGATTTCCTCTATACTTATATACATACGACTAATAACATCAATATTTGTAAAGTCATTTTCTCTTTCTTTGCTAGCATAATAAGCACCTTCATAATGAAGTGGACGTGTAGGATCTAATTTTCTAGCATATTCTAATCCTCTTTCAAAGTTACATCCAAATCCTGACTCATTTCCAAGAGACCACATGAAAATACAAGATTTATTCTTAAAAGGAACTATAGATGAATCAACTCTATCAATAATAACCTTTTCATAAACTTTATCATCAGCTATCATATTATAATTATCTAAATATCCTAGTCCATATAGTTCAACAACCCCATGAATTTCAATATCAGCCTCACTCATAACATAAAAACCATATTCATCACATAACTCATAAAAAATCGGAGATTTAGGATAATGAGCTGTTCTTATAGAGTTAAAATTACACTCTTTCATTATTTTTAAATCTAGAATCATATCATCATATGTCATAACATATCCCTTAGTTGGATTACTATCATGATGATTAACTCCTCTTAACTTTACTTTTTTATTATTAATTTTTAAAATAGAATTCTCTATTTTAATTTCTCTCATACCTATTCTTTCTTTTATAACTTCATGCTCTGTTTCAATTAATAAGGTATATAAATTAGGTATTTCAGCACTCCAAAGTTCTACATTTTTAATATTGATTTGGACTTTATTATTATCTATATTTCCAGATGCTATCATGTGATTATTAGGATTTAATAAATAATATTTCCCTTTTGGATTTCCTATATTAGATAAAATTTCAAGATCTAACTTTCCTTCTTTAGCTGAAAAATCTATACTTTGAGTTATTTTATAGTCAACTATTCTTTCCTTTGCTCTTCTTAGTATATATACATCTCTAAAAATTCCAGACATTCTAAACTTGTCTTGATCTTCAAAGTAAGTTCCATCACACCATTTTAAAACTAAGACTGTAATTGTATTTTTACCCTTTACTAAAAATTCTGTAATATCAAACTCAGATATGCTATGAGATATTTGGCTATACCCAACAAAGTTATCATTTATCCAAAAATAAAAGCAGGAATCAACGCCTTCAAAGTTTATATTGTAATCATAATTTTCAGGAAGTATTTCAATTTCAAAATCTCTCTTATAAATTCCACACGGATTGTTTGTAGGAACAAAAGGTGGATCAAAAGGAATTGGATATTTTACATTAGTGTATTGATTATAATCATATCCCTTTAATTGCCAAAGAGATGGCACATCAATATTATCTGAAAAATTAATTTGATTTATATTATCAAACTCTTTAACTTTTTGTAAGCTATCAAAGTAATTAAATTCCCATTTACCATTAAGTGAAAAGAAGTTAACTTGCTTACTTCTATCTTTAATATTTAAAGCTTCATCAGTATCCACAAAAGGAACATAATAACTTCTTCTTGGCATCATATTTACATGCAGTTTAGAAATATCTTCATGGTATTCATTTTTTAATATCATTTTACCCTCCCAATACATTTAAAATAATTATGTATTTATGAAACATGATTGTATATTTAAGAAACATAATTCCATATAAATCATTTTTCAAAATAGTTTTTACCCATAATTAAATGTTAATATGTAAATTAATCTTTTAGAATAGTTAAAAAGTTCTAAAATATGTTATAATGTTTCTTATAATCTTATAAATTTTAATAACTAATATATAAAGATATTTCTTTAAAATATTCTTATATTTAGAAGGATTTATTTTAAAATAAAAGGCTTTTATGTTGATAAACGGCTTTGCAAAGCTCTCATGTAAATGTTTAATATAAAACTTACTATAAAATTGGCTAATTTTATAGGTTAGGAGGTAGAAATGCAAATATTGTGGAAAAAGTATGTTAAAGAAAATTTTGAAATGAATGTAGATGAATGTGGTATAGAACAAGGTATACCAGGATTAGGATATAACTATGAAGTATTGAAAAATGCTGTTATTCATTACGTAACTAAGGGATATGGGACTTTTAAATTTAATGGTAAGGTATATAACTTAAAACAAGGTGATATTTTTATACTACTAAAAGGTATGCAAGTTGAGTATGTGGCTTCTATAGATGATCCTTGGGAATACTACTGGATAGGCTTTAGTGGTTCAAATGCTAATGAATATTTAAATAGAACTTCTATAACTAACTCTTGTGTTGCTAATTGTGAAGAAAACTCAAAAATTCCACAGATAATATTAAATATGTGCGAAATATCAAAGACTTATAATCCTTCAAGATCTGATGACATACTATTACTAAAGGAACTTTACTCATTATTGTACGCACTTATAGAAGAATTCCCAAAACCTTTTGAATACAAAGATAAGGAATTACACACATATATTCAAGATGCCCTTAATTTCATTAATTCTAATTATATGCATAGTATAACTGTTCAAGAAATTGCTGATTATGTAAACTTAAGCAGAAGTTATTTATATAAAATGTTCATAAAAAACCTTGGAATTTCTCCTCAAAGATATTTAATAAACCTTAGAATGTACAAAGCCACCCTTTTACTAAAAGGCACTAAATTTCCTATAGGAGAAGTCGCAAATAGTGTAGGTTATAGTGACTCCCTATTATTTTCAAAAACTTTTTCAAAACATTTTTCAATGTCTCCACTAAATTACAGAAATAATCAAGTAAATAAACCAAGCATATAAATTTAAAATACAGCTTTAAAACAAAAAAATTCCAAAAATAAAAAGTATGACAGAGGCGTAAATTTAAACCTCTGTTATACTTTTTAAATCTTTTATAAGAATTAAAATTATATGAAATTTATTTTCTAAAATCTCAATTAGACCTTTAATATAATTACTATATTAAATTCACTTAATTTAGTATTAATATCTAAATTATCTCTTATACTTTTCATATTAATGTTAACCTATTCTTGTAACACCATTTTTCAAGTCATCAACTATAGCTTCATATTCTGCCTCAGATAAATTATATCTTCTTAGTAGCATAAAGCTTATTATTACAATGGCACATGGAACTAAAGTCTGTATTAAATGAATTCCGTTTAATGTAAAAGTAGATTGACTTTCATTTGCTGTATAACCAATATACGCTAAGATATATCCACATAAGGATCCCCCAATAGCACTGGCAATCTTACTTTTAAATATATTTAAAGAGAATATCATTCCTTCTGATCTCTTTCCAGTTTTCCATTCACCATACTCAACACAATCTGCAACCATTGATGTTAAGGTAATATAACCTGCTCCATCAAAAATTCCACTTATGAAGTTTATAACTATCATTAAAGGTAATGAAGAATAGGATAATAAAAATACTAAAAATGATCCTGCAGCACCAGCTAATAATCCTAAAAGAGCTGTATTTCTTTTTCCTAATTTTTTTGTTAAAAATGGTGACATTATTCCACCTAATATACTAGCTCCCATACCAACTGAACTAACTACTGGAATCATCATTTCCGCATTAAAATTATACTTTACATAATATATAGATATTGTATTTTTTATTGATCCACTTAATTCTAAAACTAACATTGATAATAAAACTATTCTTAAAGGCTTATTTGTCTTTAATAGATTTATAAATTGTTTAAAACCTTGCTTTTCCTTTTTCTTTGCCACATTATCCTTAATTTCTCTAATTCCAAAGGCTGTAACCCAAGTAAATATAGTAGCAAAGCAAACATATATTATGGCCACAGTTTGCCAGTTTCCAATTATTGATACAAGAGGAATTGTTGAAGTTAAAATTATAAAATTACCTACATAGGCTACTGTTCTTGCTGATGTAACAATCTTAGTTTTTCCTGATGAAGATCTTGTAATATTTGCAGATAATGACCAATATGGTATATCCATTGCAGTAAAGGATATTCCCCAGAAAATATATGCTATGTATATCCATATTATTTTACCACTATAACTTAAATCTGGTGCTGAAAAGCACATTATTGTTGCTATTCCCATGAAAATAGGAACGATAAATAAATATGGTCTACTCTTTCCGATTTTAGTATTAGTATTATCAACTATAACCCCCATTATAGGGTCTGTTATTGCATCTATAATTCTTGCCACCAAAAATAAGGTTCCTATGGCAGCTGCCCCTACTTTAAAACTATCTGTTAAAAAGATTAAAAGGTAGGAACTAATCAATGCGTATATCATATTGTTTCCTAAACTTCCCATACTATAAGTAATTAAAGTTTTTATAGAAACATCATCACTTTTTTCTACTTTTTTATTTATTAATGTATCCAAACCATCACCTCTATATTTAAATAATAAAATCTTATAAATACCCGTTTAATTAAACCTTCAAAAAAGAAATCGATTTCTTAATCTTCGTTTATATTATTGCAAAATTTTTCTATTAATCAAATAGAATTAAGTTTCTAAAATATTGATTTATATTTCCTAATTAAATACTATATAAATCAAAAAATTAAATTTTAAATTGACTTTTAAAGAAAATATGTAGTATAATCCTTAATGAAACGACACATGTAGTGCTTTGCACGTAAATCTGATTACGGTACAAAGGCATACATGTGTTTTTTTATCGTTCAACAATACAAAAATAGTTATTTTTAGAAAATAGAGGAATGTATTATATGCCAAAGACAAAATTTCAACAGTTATTTTTTGCTTTTTTAACAGTGCTAATAACTGTTCACTTATTCGTATTTTATAATCTTGCTATAGAGATGGGGGGTATGTGTAATCAAGTGTTTATAGACTCTATAAATATAGTCCCAATTGAATTTTTATTTGCATTTTTACTTGATATTTTTATTGCAGGTCCACTTGCATTTAAATTGGCTTTTAGCATTGTAAATCCTAAAGAGGACAAACCTTATATAGTAAATATAGCAATCACATGTTCAACAATTTGCTTAATGTGCCCTATGATGTCCTTTGTTTCAGCTTTACTTTTTAAAGGATTTAATTCAGAACTTATTGCGAATTGGCTACAAAACATTGTAATTAATTTCCCCTTTGCATTTTTCACACAATTATTTTTAATACAACCTTTTGTAAGATTTGTTTTTAGAAATGTATTTAAAAATCAATTAAATAATGATAAGTGTATTGTTAATGAAGCTTAACTTATGGAAATATAAAAAAGGCTGTAGTTTAAAACTACAGCCTATAACACTTCAAAATTATCTTCTATTTTGTTGTTGTTTCTTAGCTCTTCTACAAGACATACATCTTGTTGGCTCGTTATCGAATCCTTTTTCTTTGTAGAATTCTTGCTCTCCTACTGAAAATACGAATTCACTTCCACAATCTCTACATGTCATTATTTTATCTGTCATAAATATTCCTCCTGAAATTAAAGATTCTAAATCGATATAATAATCTCTAATTTACGAGAAACTATTTACCTAAATGAAACTTTTTTTGTTAGCATTTTTGCTACTCTCTTATAGTAACACACTATTTATTTTAATGCAATTGTTTTTTAAAAATAATTATTAATAAAAAGTTTTTTGCCATTTTATATTTATCTAATATTGTGTAATCTACACTGAATTCATTTAATAAAATCTTTAATTAATGTATAAAAAATACTATACTTAATAATGAAAATATATTAATTAGTTTAGATTGAGGAGTTTATATATGAGAAAAAAAGATATACTTGAATTAAAAAAACGTCTTAAAAAAGACCATTGCACCTTTACTAAAATGTGTGGATGCTATGTCAATGGAGAAAAAAATATTATTTTAAACTTTAGGGAAACTTTTCTTAACTTAGATGAAGATGAATACTTTAAGTATTTAGAAATTGCTAAAAAAGTAATATCTGGAACTATTGGAAACAATATTTTAGAACTTAACTTTCCACTAAATGATTATCTTGTTAATGAGAGACAAGTTTCTCTTATGCAATTAAAAAATAGTCAATTAAAGGATGATGAACTTCTTAATGATTTTTATAAATTAGTAATAGATAATTATGATTACACAGGTAACTTTTTAATACTTCTTTTCCATGATGCTTATGATGTTATCACTAAAACTAAGGATAACCTTAAGGTAGATGAATCTGAAGAAGTATATGAATATATTTTATGTGCAGTATGTCCAGTTTCTCTTTCTGGTCCTGGTCTTAGATATTTTGAAGAAGAAAATCAAATAAAAGCACGTATTAGAGATTGGGTAGTTGAAGCCCCTGCCAATGGATTTGTATTCCCAGCTTTTATAGATCGTAGCTCAGATGTGAATTCTGTTATGTATTATACTAAAAATGCTAAGGATACTCATCCAGAATTAATGGAAAATGTATTAGGTTGTACTTCAAAACAAACTGCTACTATTCAAAAGCAAACCTTCCAATCAATTATTAAGGATTCTTTCTTAGATGAAGAAAAAGCAGAAAAAGTATTTATGGAAGTACAAGAAAATTTAAATAATATGATAGAAGAACATAACTCTATGTATGAAGATACTCCTGACTGTGAACCTATAGCTTTAACAGATAAGGATGTTCAAAATATATTAATAGAAAGTGGAATTCCTGAAGATATTACTAGCCAGATTGAAAAATCTTATGTGGAAAGCTTTGGAGAAGATCTTCCTTTAGCTGAAAACTTAATTGATAATAAAACTCTAAAAGCAAATGAACAGAGAAAAAAAGAAGAACATCTTGAAAAGCAAGTGGCAATACTAAAAACTAGACTTGAAGAAGTGAAAAAAGAAGCTGCCATGGACAAGGAAGAAGATTCTGTTACAGAAAATGATGATTTAGTTTCTGATGAAACTTTAGAAAGTAACTCAGAAGAAATCTTAGAAAGTAATTTAGAAGAATCTGAAGATAATACTGATATTAATAGTGAATATGATATTGTACTTCAAGTAAAACCTGAAAAAATACCTGAAATAAAATCTCAAATAATTGATGGTCAAAAATGCATAGTTATTCCTATTAATGATGATGAACAAACTACAGTTAATGGATTAGATGATTTAATTTAGATTAGTTGAAAATAAGGTAATATGAATTTAATACCCTATATTACTTATATAACTGGAAATTTTATTTCCAGTTATATTTTTATCCTTTTCTTCAACTATTATTTTTCACTCTAAATAATGTCATATATCAAAAGTTATTTTGAAATAGCCAATAATTCACCTATTCTATAAACTTAAGTATATTCTTACAAAGTACTTTACTTCCTCTCTTTTTTTAGGCAAGTAAAATTCATATTCTATAAAGGCATAATTATCTATATTACCTTTAAAATATTTATTCATACTAAGTATATAATTATGAATTTCTTCTACAGTTCCATAAAAATCTACTAAAGCAAACTTTCCCTGTATGCTTTTAAAGGTAATTTTATCTTTGCTCTTTGATTTTTTTAAAAATTTTTCTATATTCTCATTAGATTTTATAAAAAGTAAGTTTTCTTCTTCTATAATGTGTTTATTATCCTTTATTTCATAGAAATAAAAATATGCTTCATCTTTTAATTCTATTAATTTTTTTTCTACTTTAGATTCATTCTCTAAGTCTAAAGCACTTCTTACCTTCACTTCATAGAGTTTTAAATCTAAATTTTCTACATTGACTTTAGAAAAATCATACTGATTTTTAAAATTCATTATTCTATTTATTACTTGTCCACTATTATCTAAGGATTCCTCTAATTTTTTAAGTTCTAGAATCCTCTCTTTTATTATATCTTTTTGCTTTTGCATCAAATTATAATAATCCTCTATGTCCCCATTTTCTATAATCTCTTTGATTTCACTTAATGAAATACCTAAATATTTTATTCCTAATATTAATCCTAATTGCTCTAAATGTCTTATATCATAAAATCTATAACCATTTTCTTTATTAATCTCTGGTTTCAAAATTCCTATCTTATCATAGTATCTTAATGTATCTTTACTTATATTAAATAACCTAGCTACCTCACCTATAGATAACTTCATATTCCCACCTCTTATACTCACTATATATTCAATTATATCTCATTAAATTATACATATGAATATATTTTCAAAATAGGCATTGACATTGGAGTTACTCCACTCTTTATACTTTCTTATTGTAGATAAAATTTATTTAGAAAGGATGATATATTTATGAAAGATGTAATATATAGAGATGTAAAAAAAGAGGATTTATGTGAGTTTGAAAACTTAATCAAGGATGCCTTTAACTTTGATAAGTTTATCCATAATAAAGAGCTTTTAAAAGTAATAACAAGCTCTTATCTTAAGGAAAGTATTTGTGAAAGTTCATTTATTAAAGTGGCATCTAAGGGTGATAAAGTTTTAGGATTTATATTGTGTAAAGCTGATGGGGATAAGGCTAATTATAACCATCTTTTCACCCCTTTAAATGAAGAAAAATATCCAACTACTCTTCCTATAGAAAATATTAAAGATGAAAATGAAATAACTGAATTTATTAAAATAAAAGAAGCTTACTCAGAATTATTAAATGGAAAGGAAAATCTTTTTGATAGTTGCATTAATTTATTTATTGTATCTGAAGAATCTAGAGGCCTTGGAATTGGAAAAACTCTTCTTAATTATTCTTTAAAATATATGCACTCTATGAAATCCTCTTCTCTTTACTTATTTACAGATGATAGATGTAACTATGGATTTTATAAGAGCCAAGGGTTTAATTGTTTAGATGAAGTAGATGTTTATTTAAAAACTGTAGACTCAAATTTTAAAACATTTTTATATACCTATTCCTATTAAAAGTTCTCTTAAAAATAAAAAAATACAAATGAGGTTAAATCCATTAAATATCTGATTTAAAGTCAAATAAATCCACCTTAAAATTTAGTTATGACTTATAAAAATTTCTTAAAATAAGGTGAAAGAAAAATTTTTATTAAATCAAAACTTACTAAAAAACCTCATTTGTATTTATGTTTTTATATAAATTATATTTTAATAAATTAATCAGTTTTTATTTACTAAGTATAAACCTTAATCTACATCTTCAAAATTCCTATTTAAATATTTAACTGAAGTAACTATTCCATTATCATTAAGAACTAGAGTCGTGTCATAATAATATATGCTATACTCATCTTCAGTATTAAATCTGTATTTCCTACCAATTCTAACATTCCTATTACCTTTTTCATCTAAAAATTCTTCATATATAGTACTGTCATCATGATCTTTCTCCGCTTTACTTATATTTTCTTTAATAGTATCAATATTTTCACCTATTATATTTACCCCCTCATACTTAACTATATTTCTTTCTATAGAAGCTTCTTTCACCCAGGTTTCTTTTTTATTAAATTTAATCACTATACCCCCAAAATCATAAGTTTGATTGCCTAAATAATTAAACACTTCATGGCTAAATTTTTCCTTTGCACTCCATGGTTTTAAATCCCTAAAATCAGATTCTTCCCTTATATCAGAATCAGGATTTTCTAAAAAGTTAGATTTTCCATAATAATAGCAATTGTTAGGTGCATTATGATGTACATCCTTAATATCACTATTCTTCATAACAATAGAATTTATAGGTTCATAAAAACTTATCCTTGAATCATGTAATCCATCACTAGAAGCAGCTACTACTAATCTTCCTTCTTTATATGCTAAAGCTTCCACTTTTGACTCAAAAACATAAGGTATTAAAATAAAACCAAATATTAAAACAAAACTTATTATAAAAGATAAAAATGTAGTAAACGTCTTAGCAAATCCCCCTATTCCTTTCTCTTTCCAAATTATTTTAATAAATATTATATTACCAAAAGCTATAAATACAAATTTATCTAAAAGTATAAAATTCTTAACACTTTCTCTAAACTCCATACCATAGTTTAATAAAATATTGCTTGAAACCAAATAAACAATATAAATTAAAAAACTTATTATTAAAATAACTCCTGAAACACTTAATTTATTCCCCTTCATGTAACTCCTCCCCCATAAAAATATAAATAACTTAATATAGCTTAAGTGTTATATTTTACAAATATATTATTTTATTTATATAAATTTGTAAATATATATAAATAAAAAACTACTTTAATAATCATTCCTTTTAATGTAAAATATCATAAAAAGATAAATAAACAATCTCTTATTCAATTAATAATGAAACTATTTATATAAAAATACAAAAGCTGGAGGATATATTATGAAATATGAAGTTATACTATTTGATGCAGATGAAACCCTATTTGATTTTAAAAAATCTGAAAAGGAAGCCTTTAAAAATGCTATGCTTGACTTTAATATAGCATATGACGAAAACTACCATTTAAAAGTATATAAAGAAATAAATACTGCTATATGGAAAGAGTTTGAGCAAGGACTTATTACACAAAAGAAATTAAAAATAGAAAGATTTAAAAGATTATCAGATAAATTAAATATAAATTTTGATGCAGCTAACTTTGCTAAATCATATATGAATCATTTAGCTGATGCTTCTTTTCTATATGAAGATAGTACTGACCTTATAGAAAATCTTAATAAATCTTATAAACTTTCTATAATAACTAATGGTCTTATTTCTGTTCAAGATAAAAGAATAAGACAATCTACTATAGCAAAATATTTTGACACTATAGTAATTTCTGAAGAAATACTAATATCAAAACCTGATCCAAAAATCTTTGAGCATACTCTAAAACATATGAATTTTTCTGATAAGAGTAAAGTATTAATGGTTGGAGATAGCTTAACTTCTGATATACAAGGTGGTATAAACTTTGGTATAGATACTTGTTGGTACAACCCTAACAAGATAAAAAACGAAACATCAATAAAACCTACTTATGAAATTTCTAGCTTTGATGAACTAAAATCTTTACTAATTAATTCATAAATAATAACAAAAAGGTATAGAATTAGATCTAATTCTATACCTTTTAAATATTTGTAAAAGACTTATTCATTTATTATATGGTTAATAGTAGTTGATCCTATATCAACTCCTAAGTGTAATACTTCTTTCATAAACTTCTCACCCTAAAATAAATTATTAATATAATTGCAATTTTCTATATAATAAAACTGCAATTTCGTATTAAATATTATATAAAAACTTCATAAGTACATCCAATCAAAATTTAATGTTAAAGCGTATAAAATATTTATATTTTTACACAACATTCGTTATTATATTCTATTTATTAATGTAAAACTTGCATTTTTTTAAATAAGCGAAGGATTTCCATCAATTATTTTTATATCAATTTAATTTTTTTAAATTTTAATTAACAAATACATATATTAAATTAATTTTTTTTAAAAAATATAAAGCTAAGTTTATTTTTTTGTGATATACTATATGCTATAAAATGAAATTTCAATTATTCATTTCTTGCATATATTTAATTTAGCAAAGTTTCAAATAAATGATTTTCAAGTTATAAACTACTCAAGGAGGCTATTAAACAAATGAAAAAATTAGGACTAGCATTTCAAATTGTACTTGGACTTATACTAGGTATTATAGTAGGAGCTGTTTTTTATGGTAATCCAGTTGTTACTTCATATTTACAACCATTTGGAGATATTTTTATAAGATTAATTAAAATGATTGTCATACCTATTGTCTTTTCATCACTTGTTGTTGGTGTTGCTGGAGTTGGAGATGTTAAAAAATTAGGGAAAATCGGCGGAAAAACAATACTTTACTTTGAGATTGTAACTACATTCGCTATTATAATAGGTTTAGTTGTAGCTAATTTATTTCATCCAGGAAGCGGAGTAAACATTAGTACTCTTGCAACTACTAATATTGATAAATATATGAGTACAGCAGAAGCTGCATCTAACCATGGATTTATGGATACATTTATAAATATTGTTCCAACTAATATTTTTGAATCTCTTGCAAAAGGAGATTTACTTCCTATTATTTTCTTTTCAGTTATGTTTGGATTAGGTGTAGCTGCAATTGGAGAAAAAGGAAAACCTGTCCTTGCAATATGTCAAGGTATAGCTGATTCAATGTTTTGGATTACTAATCAAATTATGAAGCTTGCGCCACTTGGCGTATTTGGATTAATAGGTGTAACTGTTTCTAAATTTGGATTAGCTTCATTAATTCCTTTAGGAAAGTTAATAATTACTGTTTATGGCGCCATGTTCTTCTTTGTATTTTTTGTTCTTGGCTTTATTGCAAAAATATCTGGAACAAGCATTATATCACTTATAAAGCTTTTAAAGGATGAACTTATTTTAGCTTATACTACAGCAAGTTCTGAAGCCGTTTTACCAAAGCTTATGGAAAAGATGGAGAGGTTTGGCTGTCCTAAGGCAATTACATCTTTTGTTATTCCAACAGGATATTCATTTAACTTAGATGGATCTACTTTATATCAATCTATTGCAGCACTTTTTATTGCTCAAATATATGGAATTCACTTACCACTTTCTGCTCAAATTAATTTAGTGCTTGTATTAATGCTTACTTCAAAAGGTATGGCTGGAGTTCCTGGTGCATCTTTTGTAGTACTTTTAGCAACTGTTGGTTCTTTAGGAATTCCAGTAGCAGGAGTTGCCTTTATTGCTGGTATAGATCGTATCGTTGATATGGCGAGAACTCTTGTTAATGTACTTGGAAACTCATTAGCTGTTGTTGTTATATCTAAATGGGAAAAGGAATTTAATGCTGAAGAAGGACAAAAATATATTAAATCAGTTAGTGAAATAGCATAATTTTAATTTACTAAATTATGATTTTATTTAATTATAAAAATAGTCTTAGACAAGTTATATCAATATCTAAGACTATTTTAATATTTCTTTATAATACGGTTATCCCTATGGAAGACAAGGGCTTACCTTTCTGTAAATTTTTAATATTAAATACTATATTAATAAAAGATATACTTAAATTAATAAGTATATCTTTCAAATCAAAATTTATTCTTGGTATAAAAAATATCTATTTTTTATAATTGCAGCTCTTTATATCATTTCTAAACGTGGTTTGTTATATAATTAATATAAAATTGCTTGCTTTCTCCTTCACTAATCCGAATCATGTCTTAGATTATTATACCATCGAAGTGGTCCACTTCATGCTGAATAATCTGAGCAGTAAATCCTGAAAATGTTTCTTTGTGTTTCTTGAAATTTCTATCAAGATATTCTACCTCAATTATTTCATATCTTGTTGTTTTTCTGAAGCCAGTTAAAGATAAGCAACTCTCTTCAGTTTCATAACTTTTCTCTTTTTTTAATATAACTGGATTAACCATAGGAACTATAATATTTCCTATACTAAATACAAGTATGCGCTTTTTAACTCCTATCATATTGGCAGCCATACCAACACAACTCTCTAAATTTGCTCTTAGGGTATCAACTAAATCATCAATAATTCCTATATCTTCTTTAGTTGCAAGTTCTGATTTTTGCCCTAAAAATAATACATCCTTAACAATTGGTCTTATCATATTTATTCCAACCTTTCTAATTTATTGACCTTAATAAGGTCTAAAATTAACAATCTTTTTAAAAAATCATACTTAAAATATAAATGTAATAAACAAATATGTAAATATATTAATTAATATTTAATATATTTATAAAAAATGGTAAAATAAATAAGATGGAATGAAATGGGATTAAAAGGAGTGACTTTATGAGTTTTTGTTGCAAAGATTTATTTCAACTTAAGTATTTTTCAAAAGCAAAATTGTTAGCTGGAGAAAGTGGACTAAATAACCAAATTTCTTTGCCCTATGTAAGGACAACAGAATCTATTTCAAATTGGCTTTATGGAGGAGAGTTACTCTTTGTTATTTATAAAGATAATGATGAAAATCTCTCACTTTTACTTGAAGAATGTATTCAAAAGAAACTTGCAGGTATTGTTATTTTAATTGATGATAAACATATAGATAAAATAACAGATACCATGATTGATAGAGCAAATAATGAGGCTCTTCCCCTATTTATAATGCCTTGGAATATAAAACTAATTGATATTATACAGGAAATTTTTCTAAAAATAGAACAAAAAAGAGAGGAAGCAAAAAATGGTAAGCATTTTCTTGAATCACTTCTTTTTTCACAAGATCAATTAAGTGATGATATAAACGCCTTAGCGGAATTTTATAATATAAAGTTAAGACCCTTTCATTATATTTGCATACTGAAAATGAGAAAATCCTCAAATATTCCTTATGATACAGAGCATATTAGCAAACATATAACTAATTCCTTAGATGATGGCTTAAAAGGGAAAAATTATACTTTAATCCATATGGAATATGCAAATTATCTATTGAGTTTGGTATTTGCTAATGATTATGAAGAAGCAAAAAAATCCTTAGAATATATTGAATCTGGTTTTAACCTTATGTGTTCTAGATATTCAGAAAATATTGAAATGAACTTAAGTTTTAGCCGCATAAGAGAAACTAATTCTAATATTAAAGCAAGTTATAAAGAAGCCTTTAAAGCTTTATCCATGATTGACATGTATGATAACGATTCAAAAGTTATTAAATATAACGAATTAGGTATTATAAGATTGTTTATTGAGTTAGCTGAAATTAAGGACGTTGAACAATATTGTTATGAAAACATAGGTCCTATTTTAGAATATGATAAAAGTCATGGAATGAATTTATTAGAAACTTTAAAATGCTATTTTAAAAATAATAGACATTTACTAAAAACTTCCCAAGAACTTTTTATTCATAGGAATACTTTACTTTATAGATTATCAACAATTAAAAATCTTTTACAAAGGGATTTAGATGATGCTATGACTGACTTAGAACTTTTTAATAGCATATTAATTTTTGAATTTCTTAATTTACAAAATAAATTATAAATGTGGACTACCCTTTAAATAAAGATTAATTACTATATATTTAAAATATTAAAATGGACTATATAAAAATTCTACAAACAATTTTTATATAGTCCATAGTTTATTGCAATTAATTGGCAAATTGTTTTAATTGGTAACTGATTCTTTTATTTTTATATTAGCTTTTGACTTTTCTTTTGCAAAGGATAGTATTAATACTCCCGCAAATATTAATGAACATGCAATTATTTTCATTACTGTTATTTCTTCGCCTAAAAGTATAGCTCCAAAGATAACACTTGTTATAGGTTCAAATGTACTTATAACCGCAGCTTCACTAGCACCAATATATTTTATACCCACTTGTAATAATGATAATGCTACCACTGTACATAAGAAAGCAAATATTGCTGATAATCCCCATGCTTTATGTGTCAATGAAGATAATACAAGTTCCTTTGTAAGCATTCCATAGATAAACATACCTACTGTGGAAGCTATTGCTACATAGAATGTTATTTTAAAAGGTGGTTCACTTTTTAAACCACTTTTATCCATAAATATAATATAGAATGCATAGAACATTCCAGATGCTACGGCTAAAATTAATCCTAACAATGTACTTTTTCCAAAAGATGCTGAATTTAACGCTGTAATAAAGAAACATCCTATACCTGACATAGCAATAATTAATGCAAAGACTTTTTGTTTACTTAATTTTTCGTGGAAGAATAGTACACAACCTAATGTTACAAATATTGGGTAAGTAAAATGTATAGGTGTAACTATTCCAACATCTATACAAGCAAATGCCATATTTAACATTAAAGTTGTTATTGCATTCCCAACGAAACCAAGTATTATTAGATCTCTAAGTTGTTTCTTTGTTACTCTTAAATCTATTTTTAAAAGTAAAATAATTACTAATAAAAATGGCAAACTTAAAAAATTTCTTAAAAAAGTTAATGTCACAGGGTTGCTTCCTTCAAGACCATAGGTCATTGGCCCAAGTGTAAAGGCAAAACCAAAGGTAATTGAAGATAGCATAGTTAAAATAATTCCTTTTAATTTCATAGTATCCCCTACTTTTTCTGCTTAAATTTATCAAATACTAATTTAATATTATTTAAAAGCTTTGTCAATAATTTCGATAATGTTTGGAATAACATCATCAACTATTATTTTTCCTCTTTCAGCTGATGAAGATTTAGCTGATGCAAGTATTCCAGTTTCAGGAACAATATCTTTTTCTATTGGATATCTATAGTAAGTTGCAGGGCTAGCATTTTCTGTATCCATAATCTTATCTTCTCTAACAAGTTCTGGTGCAAAATACATCATTAATGATGTTTCTGTAACAGCAGCATGTTCTAAAGCCCAACCTGGAAATGGTACTTCATCAAATACCTTATCAATTACGTCAGGTGACATTGGATCCCACCAGTTAGTAAGAAGTAATTGTACTTTATCTCCATATTTTGCAGAACATAAATCCATAGCTTCTACTATGAATGCTTCATTTTCAAAGTGAGCACTTAATATAAATATTTTTGTAAATCCATCACGAACAAATTCGTCTATTATATCCATTACTAAAGCTTGTAATGTAGCTCCATTTAAATCTATAGTTCCTGGGAATAATGGGCCACCACCACTTAATGGTTTTGATTTATATCCATATGATAAAGCAGGAGCAACTACCCCATTTATTTTTTCAGCAATTCTATAAGCAAATCCATTTGCTATTACAGTATCTACACAAGTTGGAAGATGAGGTCCATGTTGTTCTGTAGATCCTATTGGTAATATAATTACATCATCTTTTTTCTTCGCAAATTCTCTCCATGTCATGTTTTCCATTTTTACATTTTCATACATAATAAAGTCCCCTTTTCTTGTCTTATTATTCAGCTTATCTTTATTAAAGATTGATTTTTAGCTAGAACTATAAGAACCATTTCTACCAAAGTAATCCTTTGCAAAATTAAATGCGCCTAAAGATCTAGCTAAAAATCAAAACTTCATTAAATGTAGCTTTAATTGAAAATTCTTTATGTGAATTTTGCTATGCTCTCAGTATACAATGAGTATTTTTTAGTGACAATGTACTAAAAATACAAATCTATTTACCAAAATATGTTCTTTATGTGCACAGTAATCTTAAACTATTCTTGTATATTTGATACAATGACTAGATAAATCTTTCATGCTAAACTTTCCTTATTGACAAGTCATTACTAAAAATAATAGAAATTTCAATTTATTAATAATGATATAAGTAAATTTTTTTAGTAAAATACCAAAAACTGAAGGGAGATTATTTAAATGAAAGCTATTTTATTTAAAAATGCTAGATTAAAAGGAAATGAAACACTAGTTGATTTACTTGTTGAAAATGGAGTTTATAAGGAAATAGGTCCAAATCTTTCTGAAAAATATAAAGATGTAGAAACTTATGATTTAAAAGGAGATCTTGTTGTACCACCTTATGTTGATCCACATATTCATTTAGACTATGTATATACAGCTCGTATGCCTGGTGCAAATAATGGAACAGGAACTCTTTTTGAAGGAATTCAAAGATGGTCTGAAACAAAAGGAAACATGACAATAGATGAAATTAAAGAACGTGCAAGAATAGCTCTTAAAAAAGAGATTTTATATGGTACTCAATATATGAGAACACATGTTGACGTAACAGATCCTAAGTTTACAGGATTAAAAGCTATTATGGAATTAAAAGAAGAATATAAAGATATTATAGATATTCAAATCATAGCTTTCCCACAAGAAGGAATGTATTCTTATAAAGGTGGAGATGAATTAGTAGAGGAAGCTTTAAAAATGGGTGCTGATGTAGTTGGTGCTATTCCTCACTTTGAATTCACAAGAGAAATGGGAGAAAAATCAGTTAAGAAAACTATAGAACTTGCAATGAAATATAACAAATTAATTGACGTTCACTGTGATGAAACTGATGATGATCAATCAAGATTTGTTGAATTATTAGCAGCAGAATCTTATTTAAATGGAATTGGAGAACTTACAACTGCAAGCCATGCTTGTGCTATGGGTTCATATAATAATGCTTATGCATTTAAATTATTCAAACTTTTAAAATTATCAAAAATGAACTTCATATCATGTCCAACAGAAAATATTCACTTACAAGGAAGATATGACACTTATCCAAAGAGAAGAGGTCTTACAAGAGTTAAAGAATTAAATGATGCAGGAATTAATGTTTGTTTTGCTCAAGATTCAATCTCAGACCCATGGTACCCATTAGGAAATGGTAACCTAATGAATATATTAGATGCTGGTATTCACATATGTCATATTATGTCTGTTGATGAAATTAATAATGCCTTAGATTTAATCACAACAAATGGTGCTAAAACTCTTCATATCCAAGACAAATATGGTATAGAAGTAGGAAAAGATGCTAACTTCATAGTTTTAAATGCTAAAAATGAATTTGATGCAATCCTTGAAAGAGTTGGAGTTAACTGCTCTGTAAGAAGAGGAGAATTCCTATTTAAGAGAGAACCAGAAATAATAGACACAAAAATAACTCTATTAAAATAGTCACCATATAAATTAAAGATTACAAACATATTCCGAAAATTACTAGATTTCACTAAGAATTTATAATTATTACTTCGAAGATATTACTAAAGCTTCGAAACTCGCTTCGCTTCGAACAGTCTCAGCTTTTTAACGTAATATCTTCTACGTAATAATTTAAATTCTAAAGCTCATCTAGATATTCTCTTCATATTGTTTGTAATCTTTATAAAAAGTTATTTTGATATATACTCTCATTTTTTTCTATAAGGGCATTTAAATATTATATGTAATTCATCTTTTTGAAGGCATATATTAAAAATTCCTCAGCTAAACTTTTGCTTTTAATATTTTTTAATGCATCTTCAAAAGAAAACCATTCTGCTTTATCAACTTCCTCATTAATTTGACTTAAATCTTCACTATCTACCATACAAATAAAATTACACATTAATGTATTAGTCTTTTCATAATAACTACTCTTCATATATTGATAATCTTTAACATTAAGACCTGTCTCTTCTTTTATTTCTCTTACTAAGGTCTGTTCTGCATTTTCACCTTTACTAATGTATCCTGCTACAAGTATATTATCTTTTTTTCCATATTGTTGTATAAGTAACACTTTATTTTTATCAGGATTTAAAACAATTGCACTTATAGCTGAACTAAATGTTGGGAAACGAAACATTTGACACTTATTACAATATGGAACCTCCCCCTCATTATTACATTGTTTATT
The DNA here is from genome assembly GCF_023921145.1 of Clostridium sp. 16K-1-R1. NCBI lineage: Bacteria > Bacillati > Bacillota > Clostridia > Eubacteriales > Clostridiaceae > Clostridium > Clostridium sp. 16K-1-R1. The sequence continues at coordinate 941,995 of NZ_CP046515.1, read as the reverse complement.
TATTAATTTAGTGCCACACTGAAAGCAATAATTCATAGTCTTTACTCCTTATATCTAGTATATAGATTATACTAGTTGATTTATCCTTAGTCTCTTATTCCCCCACTAAAGTGAGAATTTACCTTTTATTATATTTCTTTTCTATAGCTTAGTCAAAAATATACAGTCTTGATATTGCTTGACCAGATATATTTAACTCCTTAGCAAGCTGTTCCTGTGATATATTTTTTTCTTTTCTTAATTCCTTTAACTTATTATTAAACCCCAAATTGCTCACCTCAAATATAATTATCTCTATATCCCTATCCTTATTCAAGCATCTAGTAGTTTACACATTGTAAACCAATAGTTTCTATTAATTATTATCGTAAATTTACTTGTTTATAAACCAAACCTTTCTTTTCAACTTATATTTTCATGTTAAAATAGTATATAATATTAGTAATTCTTATGATTCTAAAAGCCACTAGGTTTTCTTATTTAAATAACAATTTTTATAATTTAACTTACTAAAAATTTGCTAATGGAAAATATATAGAGATTCTCATTAATATAAAAATTTTAAAATAAGGGAAGTGAATTATTACGAAAAAGAAATTGCTTACCATAATTATAATTTTTTTAGTGATTACTCTTTCTTATTTTTATTTATTTAAAAATAAAAATTTAAAGAATAATTCTGAAATAGAATAACCTATATATAATCTTTTAACTGAATTTTTTGAAATTGATTATAATAATACGCCTTTAGATTATTCAAATGTTGTAAATAATCATAGATTAATTACTTTGCTAAATTTAAATAAAAATCGTTTTCTTGATTACAAAAATAAATATAAAAAATTTAAAGTTAAAATAAATAGTATCTATGAAAAAGATTCTAATAATTATATAGTGAAGTTACAGGTTTTACAGGGAGAAAAAATGGACATTAAAACAGATTATACCTGTTTGATTCAAAAAGAAAATAATAAATATTATATTAATAGGATTATTAATAATATTTTGCTAGAAGATAGAAATCCAGAAAACTTTATAACTAATGATAATTTATATAATGATTATATTAAAAATTTTGTAGATTCAATTCAAAAACAAAATAACTAAAATGAATTTATAAAATAATAAGAACCATAGAAAGGATTTATTAATTATGATTTTTACTTTTTTCTCTAATTTAGTTCATATTGTAAACTTATTAACTATTTTTTATATGATTTTTAAAGAGAATCGTTCTTCTAAGAGTATAATTTCTTGGACATTAGTATTAATTATACTACCATACATAGGTTTTATTCTATTTTTAATGTTAGGAAGAAAAGTTAATACTAAAGATATTTTCATCATGAAAAAATCTGAACTTACTCTCTTTGATAAATATATAAAAAAATTAAAAAATGCTGATAATTCAAATAATGATTTAAAAAGAGCCAAGCATTCTGATATGATTAAAGCTATTGAAAGTATGGAGTACTCACCTTATAGAAAAGATGTTGAAACTAAAGTATTTTTTGATGGTAAGGAATTATTTGATGATATTTTAGAAAGCTTAAAGAAAGCACAAAAAAGCATAAATATAGAATTTTACATATTTAAAAATGATGATATTGGTTCAAAAGTATTAGATATTCTTAAAGAAAAAGCTAAAGCTGGCGTTGAGATAAGATTATTATATGACTCTGTAGGAAGTAGAACTACCAATAGAAAAAAACTTCAGTCTGCAATTGATGCTGGTGTAAAAGTTGGTGAATTCTTCCCTTCTCTACTTAGATTAATAAACATAAACATGAACTTTAGAAACCATCGTAAAATAATAGTTATAGATAATAAAATAGGATATGTTGGTGGCTTTAATGTGGGAGATGAATATTTAGGTAAAGATCCTAAGTTTGGTTACTGGAGAGATACTCATATAAAATTCATGGGTGACTCAGTAAGAGACTTAGATTTAAGATTTTGGGCTGATTGGAGATATGCTACTAAGGAAGATATTGATTTAAGCCACTTAATAGATTATAAAAATGAACAAGCCCCTTCTACAATGGCTAATTATTCAAAATGTGGTATGCAAATAATATCTAGTGGCCCTAACCCTGATAACTTTTATGAAATCAAATTATCATATTTAGAAATGATACAAAAAGCTAAAAAATATATTTATATACAATCACCATACTTAATTTTAGATAATAGCATAGCTGATAGTTTAAAACTTGCATCTATTTCTGGAGTTGATGTAAGAATAATGATACCTGGTAAAGGTGATCACCCCTTTGTTTATTGGGCAAATCTAAAATACGCTGGCGATTTACTAAACTTTGGAGTAAAAATATATCATTATGACAAGAATGCTTTCCTTCACTCTAAAACATTGGTTATAGATGATGAAGTGTGTTCAATAGGAACTGCCAATATGGATACAAGAAGCTTTGAACTAAACTTTGAAGTAATTGCTATGCTATACTCAGATGAAATAGCAAAAATACAACGTAAACAATTTGAAAAGGACATGCTTATTTCAAAAGAATTGACTAGGGAAGACTATCTTAAAAGAGGAACTTCCGTTAAAATTAAAGAATCATTTTCAAAACTCTTCTCAGCTTTACTTTAATCTAAAATAAAGCTTAATAAAAATATCTATCTTTATAGGATTCTTTTAATTATTCAAAAGAATCCTATAAAATTATTTTTTAATTCCAAGGTTAATTATAATAACTTTTTTCATATTAATAAATTCAATAAAATATTATTTATCTATTTTATCATCAACAAACTTCTTTAATTTTAATAATGATACACCTGTTATATCACTAATAGTCTCTATAGGTATTCCTGCTTCTATAGCCTTTAAAGAAATTTTTATAGATTGATCACTTAATTTATTTATACATTCATCTAAATGATTAAAATATATATCAAATAACTTTGAATTAGTATTACTATATTCAATATAGTTATTCTCATCTAATTTTGTAGTATATTCTTTTAATTTAAAATAATTCATTAATAAAAAATATACACTACTTTCTAATTTACTCTCTTCAGAAATTTCATTTATATTTCTAATTTTTTCAAGAATCTCATATTCATTTACCATTAATATATTTCTAAATTCAAATTCCCTTATATTACTTTTTTTAAAGCTACTATTTATTTCTAGTAATTTCAAATCATAATTAACATAAATGTAAGCATTATATTTGGTATATATACTATTAGGTTCACAAATTAATGATTCTAATAAATAATTCATCTGGATATCTGTTAGTTTGTATTTATATTTGTATTCATCTAAATTTTCTACCATATCATTAGAATTTATTATATTTATAAATTCCTTTGTCATACTAATATCAGAATTTTCGTTACTATCCATATCTTTAAAAATTAATTTATTTATATCTATGTACTTTCTTCTATCTTTTGATAAAAACTCTAAGTCGTAAAGTTTACACCTTAAACTAATTAAATAGAAACTCTCAAAAACTAATAAAAGTGGTATGATCATTGTTTGCTTGACTAAAATTAAAGTTATTAAAAAAATAAAAATTACTATGGGTCCTACTAATGCCTTTCTAATTTCTTGACTTTCTATTATATATTCTCCTTCAACAACTATATTTTTTAACTTTAAAGCTAATATCAAGTTTATTAAATTTATTAAAACACATACTATTTCTATTAATATCATAATAGATATCCTCCAAATTTCTTTTTAAAGTAACTAGAGTAATTTTCAATTTTATTGAAACCAAAGTTTAGTTGCACATAAACCAATAGCTAAATTTTTCTCAAATAGTCCTGTAGTAGAAATGTCCATATAAAACTTACTAACTTCATCACTAAGTTTTTCTTTATGTTTAAACTTACTAAGTGCTAATTGTCTTAAAGTTTCTGCTAATTTCATTGTTTCTAATTGAAAATCTTTTCCACTTTCAACTGCATTTTTAAATTCAACTAAGATACTACGTTCTTCTTCAGAAGTTTGTTCATTTAGAATTAAATCATAAACTCGTGCTAATAAATTATTTTCCACTAATTCTCTTTTTTCTTTTCTGGTTAATTTCTCTGAATTTTCCATAAAAATACCTCCTAAAACTCCTTAGGATATCGCATCCATAATGCAATCTCCTTGAAATAGTTTTTTATACTCATAAAATCAAGATCTTATAAAAATAATCAGCATATTTATCATAATTGCTGATTATTTTTTTATATTTATTTATCAATCTTTCTTTTATTTGTTAATAAAATCAAAACACTTAATAGTATAATTTTAACATTAATTTCATAATTTTAGAAGTCTTGTATTTTTACAAATTTTAATTCATACTAAAAATAAAATCTATAAAGGAGATTATTATGAGTACCAATAAAAACCCCTTAAATAATACCATTGTTAATATAAGCATTATGATATTATTAGTCATATTAATCCTAATAATATTTTTTTCATTATTCATATGGAAAAAAAGAATTGATTGGCTATCCATTATATCTATCTCTCTGTGTATTTTAGGTACTATTTTTAATATATATCTTTTATCAAAAGAAAAATAAAATTAATTATAGAGTGAATTTAAAATAAATAAAAATATATTCTATCTTAACATTCAGCAATAACTAATATTAAAACTTTACAAATGATACACAGCCAAATTCTTCAGCCATAGAAAATCCAACTTTTTTATAGAATAAAATATTTTTCTCCTCTTTATCTGTTAAAAGTACTTTTTGCATAACATTTTTATATTTATCTAAAATAATTTCTATAAGTCTTTTTCCTATTCCTCTGTTTTGGTACTTTTGTAATATTAAAATATCTTGAATATAAATTATAGAATGTCCATCTCCTACAACTCTTATCAAACCCACCAATAAATCCTTGTCCCAAACACTTATTACTTTCAATGAATTTTTAATTGATTTAATTAAAGAATCTATATCTTTAGTATATGAATTCCAACCAACATCATTATACAAATATAGTATATCTTCAACGTTTAAAATAATATCTTCTTTAAAAACTAAATTCTCCATATTTCCTCCCAATAATATCACAGTAACAACTAAATAAGCTAACCCATTTATTAAGTGATTAATCAAATAATTAAAATTTAAATTACATAAAAAATAGTATAGAAATTTTCTATACTATTTTTCATCTAAATTGTCTTTTTTTACTTGCAATGACATATATGTAGCTAAACTTACAGTTATCACCATACCTAATGTACCTATTCTTAAAATATTAATAAGGATTTCTAGTCCAGTATTAGCCTTTAATTCTCCACTTATTACAATATTAAAAAGTTCAAAAAAGGTATTTACTTCAATCTCTTTAAAGGCCCATCTCATATATTTTAATATATATATTAATATACAAAATTCTAAAATTATCTTTATATAATTAGATAATGCCAACTCTATATATTTTATCTTTTCTTTAGGTTTTTTTACCTCATTATACTTAGTCTTATTTTTAAAATCATTATAAAATACAAAACAATAATGCATTGTTCTTGTTATAAAATAAATTACACTTAAAAATGATACTATATTTGCAACATAATTATTTATTAAAACTAAACTTCCAAAGTAAATCATTATTAAAGATAAAAAGATAATTGTTATAAGAGAATGTCTAAAAAATATTTTAATAAAATTTGCTCTAATACTATTATTTTTATATTTTTTAGTTTCTATTATATATTTTATAAAATTTTCTTTATTATTAATCTCATTAATAACTAAATTAAATTTATAAATATAATTTATATTTAAAAATAGTATTAATAAAAAGACAATTACATACGTCAAACTATTAATATTAAATTTAGATTTTAAGATTATAGTTTTAAGATTTATAAAAAATATTAGAGAAACAAAATTCAAATCTATAGAAAAGAAAAAATATTTCATTATTTTTGATATTGTACTTCTCATACCCCCTATATTTTTTTCACTATTCTTTTCTTCTTCCCTTTCTATGTTTATCATATTATAAAAAATATATGATGGTGAAATAATTTTAATTATTTTTTCAAAAAAATTTTTTTCATACTCGTACAAATTTTAAACTCCTTTTATAATGGTAAATTACTTCTTATTTTTACATTTTTGTGTTTGTATTCAGGTGGCACAGGCTTAAAACTCTTATCATTAATTTGTAAATTATAGTCTTTAATTTGAAATTCTCTTAATTTTTTTATATCTATTTCTCCTACTAATACAACATTATTTATTCCTCCACTAATCTGTAAAATATTTTTATTATTTGTAGATGATGGCTGAATAATTCTATTGTCACCTAAAACAGAATCATTCACATGTACAAAATAACAGTGAACATCCCTAGAAAGTGATTCCATCACATTAGAGTAATAATTAATATCTCTATTATGAACACTTCCAATTAATAAATCTACAAAAGAAGTAAACAATGCTCTATCTTTAATATTAGCTAACTCAAAACAACTAAATGTAGAAAAATCTATTCCTTTCCACCTAAATAAATCATATTCTTTTTTCCAATTTTCATTCTCTTTTGGCAACTCCCAACCATAACCTTTAACCCATTCTTTTTCTTTAGGAGAATAGTGATTTTTTAATCTAAGTTTTATTGCTGCAAATGTATAGTCTTTATATTTATCTGGTAAAATAGTAGCAATATAATTGCAACATAATTTATTATCATAAATTATATGCTCTAAACCACAAACAATTAATACCTCATGTCTTCTAGCAAAATCTGCTACTACTCCAAGCCATTCTATAGGTATGCTAACTTCTGGGAAAACTATAAGTTCCGCACCATTTTTTACAGAAGTATTCAATAAAGCACTAATTTTTTCTAATCTTTTACTACTTATATTAGGTATTTTTTTAAAACTGCTTTCTAAATCATTATCATGAATTTTCATATTTACTATTCCAATTTTAAGTTTATTTTTATTTTTCTCTTTAGCATATTCTAAATAGTTTATTACTCTTTCCTTACCTACAAATAAATAATCATCAAAATCAAAATATTTAAAATGAGTATCTAAAAACATTTCTTTTAAATATTTATTTTCTTTACATTCATCAGTATTATACTTGTACTTACATTTGTAATTCTTATTTTCACATGATTGCTCTAAATTTATTTTACATTTTAATATATTATTTATGTCACTATAGATATTGTTGAAATTTTTATTTTTTTTATAATTTAAATTATTTAATTTATAAAAAACTTGTTGAGCTTCTATAATTTCTCTTCCTTTGCTTATTACTTCTCCTTTTGCGATTATGTTATGTATTGAATTTAAAATACATTCATGTAAATGAACAAACCTTGGATTATATTCAACTGCAAATTCACACATTTCAATGTTACAATTATTATGTTTACATTTTTTTGAATTATCAATCCTATTATTAAAAATACAATTTTTATAATTAGCATTAATAAGAAAGCATCTACTTTTATCTGTCAATATTTCTGGTTTTCCAACTATGTAATTAACAAAATTAATATTTATTAATTTAAATTGTTTTAAATAGCATTCCCTATATTTAAGATAATAATAATTCATTAAGGGACTTTTTACAAAAGAATGATTCATCATATTTGATATTCTTATCTCTTCTTTTAATCTATATAAGCCATCTATATCTAATTCCAATCTATTTTCATAACTAAGTCTATTTTTTAATGCATTCTTTATATATTTATCATATTCATCACAGTTATTATATAACTTAATATCATTAATAAAAATGCTATCATTTAATGCATAATTTCTAGCCAAAACAAACTTTAAATAATACTTTAAATCTGTTTTTAAATTTTCTTTTTGATAATTATGCCAATTTACATCATTAAGAGTAAAGTTAGATAAATTTAATTCTAACTTTTCTATAGACGAATATATATTTACAAATAAATCCTTAATAAAATCATATCGTCTATTCATTAAGTAATAATTTAAAACTTTATCCCATAAGAAAAAATATTCTACAGCATATTTCCCCTTAAAAATCCATAATATTTTTTCATCTACATCTTTAGTATAATCATCATTTTCAAGTTTATCTGAATATATAATACGAGCTAAAAATTTTGAAAGATTATATCTATTTATTTTAAAATCTTTAATGCTTGATAATTTATTTATACTATCCTTATAATCAACTTTATAAACTTCTCTATCAAAACTATTTAAAACTTCATCTTTTTGAGGTAAGAATTTAAATACACTAGAATTTTTAGCTATTTCATTTTTAAAATTTTCAATTAAGGCTTTTGATCCTGTACTTAAGAAATCATACAATTTAACTTTTTCATCTTGTATTATTAAATATGCAGAACAACCATTTAATTCTGGTTTATTTTTTATATAATCTTTTATTAAATATATTTTTTTAAATTTATTAGATTTTATTATCAAATTTTTATTTATATCTCTCAGATTTTTCTCTAATTCTTCCAGGTTAATTTTTCTTTCAATCGGATTTTCTATTTCCCAATCTAAGAAAATATCTTCTTCATTAAATATCTCTTTATTTAATGAATTTTCAATTACAAACAAAATATTTTGTTTTAACTTAATATCAATCCTATCTATTTTTTTAACAAATTTTATTAAATTTTTTATACTATCTAATATAATTACTTCTGTTAATTTATCTGTTTCTTTTTTATTTTTAGTATCTATTAGAACTCCAATTTCAAATAATTCAGTGTCATAAAACTTTGTATTTAATAATGATTCTTCTTCAAAAACTTCCTGTTTTTTTATAATCTGTATTTAACACAATTAAAATATCATCTACATATCTCTTATAATATAATGCATTTATTTTACTATTTACTGCTTCATCGAACTCTTTCAAATACCAATTGCTTAATATAGAACTAGGTAAAAAACCTATAGGAAGAATATTTCTAATCTTTTTACTAGTATTATCAGAAAGTTCTTTTAAATTCATAATATTTGAATACTCTTCAATAACCTTAAATACATAATCATTAATATATTTAAATATTTCTAATGAAATATACTTTTTATTTTTGCTATTTTTAAATATATCTATAATTTTTTCTTTATCATTTTTTATATCTAAATTTATAGAATAATAGTATTCCTTTATATCTAAAGATAACATTGTTGATCTGTTCCCATTATTTATTCTATCTTCTACTATATTGATAGCATCATCTCTCCACCTTTCATATGATAAATAATAAGGTTTAAATAATTTTAAATTATTGTTATCTATATCCTCCTCTAAAAGATTTCCTGCAGTATAATCCTTATATAAATTTTCTAAATCTTTACCTATTATCATTACCCATAATGTTCCTATTATCTGAGACATAATATCTATGTCTATATAATACATAAGTTTATCAACTTCGGCATTGCTATCTTTTTTTTCAAAATTTCTAATTATGTTATTTCCATACTCATCATCTGCAATACTCTTCGGAACACTTCTTATAGTAAAACATCCTTGTCTTTTCAAATAATTATCTGTTAACTTGCACTATGCTTAAATTTAAAATTAATTTTTTCTTTATTTAATATAGTTTTTTCTAATTTTTCAAATTTATTTTCTATATCTTTAACATATCTTGTAGAGCTTTTTATTTTTTTGCCATTATTTTCAAACTCCACTATTCTGTTTTTTAAAAAAATATTTTTATTATCGTAATATGAATTAGATTTTAATTTTTTATATGCACATTTTATATATTCTTTCAAAGCAATTTCATCTGTTTTTTTATTCATTAAATTCTCCTTTATTAAAATATTTAAGAATATTTTACCATATTTTAAAATTCTATTCTATTAAAACGTAAATACACAATTTGCAACTATATATTTCAATATAATTCTCTTTTCCTTTTATAATTAGCTAAAATCAAAATACTTCTTAATAAAATTATCAAACTTTAAAAAAAATATATTTTTTTTAAATGCACTCAAACATATAAAAATTTTTAACTTTATAAATTATCAATTGAGTATATATGAAAATAAGAACCTCTAAACTTTAAATAAATTAGAGATTCTTTGGGTATTTTATTTATTCATTTGATTTCAATGCATCAATCATATTAACTTTTCTTAACTTAACATGCATAAGTATCATAACTATTACTGTGAAAAGTATAGTTATTAAAGCTGAGAATATATAACTTGATATATGTATCTTAGGATACATCATCATAGTATCTGTTTCTGATGTCCTTATTATGAAGGCATGTAGAATCTTTCCTAAAACTGATCCTGCCAATATTCCTAATAAGGTTAAGATTATATTTTCCCTTAATATATACATTGTAACTTCATCATCAAAGAATCCAAGAACTTTTATGGTTGATAGTTCTCTTATACGCTCAGAGACATTTATATTGTTTAGATTGTATAAAACTACAAAAGCTAATGATCCTGCTGATAATATTATTACTAGCATTACTACATTCATATTAGCTGCTGACTCTTTAGTTGTCTTTTCTATTTGTGATGTCATTGTTACATTCACAACGTCCTTGCATTCCATAAGTTTTGAGGATATTTCATCTTCATTGATCTTACTCTTATCAAAGTTTATAAGATCTGTGTTGTAGATAGCTTTCTTCCCAAAGACTTTTTCATAATATTCTGGTGACATATACATTGAATGCATAAGATAATTTTCAGCTATCTCCTCTACTTTCACCTCATGAGGATTATTATTTTCATCCTTAAAGGTTATTGTATCTCCAATGGATACCCCTAAAAGTTTTCCTAACTTTTCATTAATAATAACACCCTCATCTGGAATCTCATATTTTTCTCCTGAAATTCTATCATTTAAAAGTATAAATTTATCTAACTCATCTTTATTTTCAGGTACATATAGACTAACTGTTTGCTTATTCATTCCTTCTTTGCTAAAGGTTACTGATTCTTGGTGCATTCTTAAATTATTTTCATATCCAGGTAATTCTTTTAAAGTTTCATTATATTTTTCAATCTCTGTTTCTGTAGGATTATCTCCAAAGACTACCATAGTTTCATATTTCCATAACTTATCAAATTGCTTTTCAACCATTCCAGTATTTGAATACTTAAGTCCAAAACCAGTAACAAGAAGTGCCATACATCCTGCAATGCCAAAGATAGTCATAAGCATACGCTGTTTATATCTAAATATATTTCTAAATGTTACCTTTTGATTGAAGTTTAATCTCTTCCAAATTGGTATAATTCTTTCTAATAATATCTTTTTGCCTAGTTTTGGAGCCTTTGGTCTCATAAGATTTGATGGCTTATTTTTAAGCTCAACTCTTACAACAAATAAGGCTGCTCCCACTGTACATAATATGGATATTACTAAAGCTTGAATTATATAAGATGGATAGTAATAAGTATCTATACTAGGAAGAGCATATACACTTGTATAAGCATTGCTTATTATTTTAGGAAGAATGTTGCTTCCAACTAATATTCCAAGTAGACATCCTAAAATACTTGCTAAGGCTGCATATATTACAAACTTTAAGGAAATTTCAAAATCTCCATATCCTAAAGCCTTCATAGTACCTATTTCTATTCTCTTCTCCTCTACCATTCTTGTCATTGTTGTTAAACAAATTAAGACTGCCACTATAAAGAAAAACACAGGTAATACTGATGCAATACTATCTAAACTATTAATAGAATCCTTGTATCCTGAATATCCTGGATTATCAGTTCTATCAAATACGTAGTAATTACATTCATTCAAATCATTTAATGTTGATTTTTCTTTTTCTTCAATTTCTTTTCTTCCTTCTGCTAGTTTTTCCTTATTTTCTTCTATTGCTTTTTGGCCCTCTTTTAACTTTTCTTCTGATTCATCTAACTTCTTCTTTGCCTTTTGAAGTTCTCTTTCTCCTTTAGCTTTTCCTTTCTCAAGAGATTTTTTTCCCTCAGCTAATTCTGCCTTACCCTTTTCTAATTGTTTTTCAGCTTCATAAAGTTTACTTTTACCTGTATTAAATACAGCCACTTGAGTTTCATACTGATTTTTTCCCTCTTGATATTTAGTTATTCCATCTAACAATACTTGTAATTTTGAAGTATTATCATTAATTGACTTAACACTTTTATCTAAAGAATCTGAAAGTCCTAAAGCAATATTTTTATTTTCTGGATTTTTTTCTAAGCCCTCTATTGCTCCACCTAACTCATTTAATCCTAAGTTAGCCACTATACCTTTCCAGTACTGAATCTTTTCAGCTGGTATTTTTTCATTTTCTGAAAGATTATTAACTGTATTTTTTATATCATTAGATAGAGAAGTCATTGTTTTAGATAAACTTTTTAAATTTTCTATTTTCTCCTTTAATCCATTTGTACTTTCCTCTGGATTAATTCCCTGGTTTAAAAATTCTTGTCTACTATTATCAAGGGTAGTTTTTGCATCATTTAACTTTTCTTCGCCCTCTTCTATATTAGACTTTTGATTTTTAATTTCAGCCTGCCCTTCTTCTAATTGCTTTTCACCCTTTAGAATATTGGCTTCTCCTTCTTTAATTCCCTTTTCAAACTCTAGCTTTTTATCACTATATTGTTTTTTCCCTTCTGCTAATTGCTCTTTTCCTTTTTGTAATTCTTTTTCCTTATCTAAAAGTAACTTTTCATTTTCATTTAACTCTTCATAAGCCTTATTAAACTCTTTTTTGGCTTCCCCTTTTATCTCTTCAACTCTTTCTACTTCTCTATTAGAATATAAATCTTCAAGATATTTATTATTCTCTTCCATTAATTCCTTGTACTCATCTCCATAAGCATCAAGACCTTGTACATTCTTAAATCTTACATATATTTCAGTGTAAGCATCCATATTTATATCATTGCTATTTAATACACCAAAGTAATCAATAGTTCCTTTTCCAACAGTGGTTGATCCTCTTGACTCTTTTTCAATATACATTGGACTTTTTACAATCCCAACGATTTTAAACTTACTTTCTTTAAAGTTCTTCATTGTATTTTCATCAGTATCAATTATAAAATCATCACCGATTTTTAAGTTTTTATTAAGTTTAAAAGCTCTTTCATCTAAAGCTATTTCACCACTTTTTTCTGGTAACTTACCTTCTAATACAACTAAATTATTTATATTGTTCTTTCCATCATACTCCATAAACTTAACCACATTGCTCATATTAGTTAAGTTTGCATCTATACTATGAGTACCATAATAAGCTAAAATCTTAGGATTATTCTTAAGTAAATCCAAATCTTTATCGCTTAATCCTAAAGTTGAAATAATCTTGCTATCCATAAGATTTTCACTATTATAAAACTTATTTATGGTTTTATTCATATCTGGGCCTGCTGATTTTATTCCAGAATAAAAGGCAACCCCTAAAAATATAATTACCATTATAGAAAAGAATCTGGCTTTTGATGATAGAATTTCTCTTACTATGGACTTTTTATATGCCTTCATCTAAAACTATTCACTCCTACCACTCTATTTCTTCAACTGAGATTGGATTAGAATTAATCTCAATACTTCTAACTTTTGCATCATTAATCTTAATAACCTTGTCAGCCATAGGTGCTATTGCTGAGTTATGAGTTATTATTATTACCGTAGTTCCTATCTTTCTACATGTATCTTGAAGTATTTTTAAAATTTGCTTACCTGTACTATAATCTAAAGCTCCTGTTGGCTCATCACAAAGTAAAAGTTTTGGATTTTTTGCAATAGCTCTCGCAATAGAAACCCTTTGTTGCTCTCCACCAGATAATTGTGCTGGAAAGTTATCTTTTCTGTGCCCAAGTCCAACTAACTCTAAAGTTTTCTCAACATCTAAGGCATTATTTGAAATTTGAGTGGCAAGTTCCACATTTTCCTTTGCAGTTAAGTTTTGTACTAAATTATAAAACTGAAATACAAATCCAACATCATATCTTCTATACTTAGTGAGCTCTCTATTACTAAATTTAGATATATCAGTTTCATCAATTATTATTTTTCCCTCATCACAGCTATCCATTCCCCCTAAAATATTAAGAGTAGTTGATTTTCCTGCTCCACTTGGTCCTAAAATAACAACAAATTCTCCCTTATCAATAGAAAAATTAATTCCATTATTAGCAACAACTATGTTTTCCCCAATTTTATATCTCTTGTGAACATCTATCACATCTATATATGCCATCTTATTCCTCCCTAAACTAACAATTACATCATAAAAAATTTACTATATACTCAAAGTTATTAAATAGACACTTTGTTCGTTTAATTTTATAATAAATAGTATAAGTTAAGAAAATATGCTAAACAATAATCACATAATTTCTTAACGTTATTAAATGTACATTTAAAATTAATTTGTTGATTTAATAACATTTAACATTAAATTATCTAAATTATGTTTTAAGGTAAAATTTATTTTCAAATTTAGCTTAAAGACAAGTTTTAATATATAGTAAACACTCTTTTAAAAATTACGTAAGTCTAAAAATTTCTTTAAAATCAATAACTTTTTAAAATATATAAACTAAAGGAAATATATTGGTATTATATAAATGAGATGTTAAAAGGAGAGGTATATATGGCTGGTGTTAGTGGAAATCGTAGAACTTTATATACTAAGAAGGTTATTAAGGAAAGTTTAATAGAACTTCTTAAAACTAGAGAAATTCATCAAGTTACTGTTACTGATATTTGTAAAAAAGCTGATATTAATAGGGGAACATTTTATACTCACTATAAGGATGCCTTTGACTTATTTCAGTCTATGGAAGACGAGTTATTCCATCAAATTTTAAAATATATAAAAGAAATTCCTATAGAAGAATATAATAGTTTACTGCTTCTTAAGGTACTTGAATTAATTAAAGAAAATAAAGATTTGTGCAAAGTTCTATTTTGCAATCAGAGGGATAGTAGTATATTAAATCGTATTTTAAATATTGCAGATCAAATAGATGTAATGAAGCTATTTAATAATCATAATTTAATAAATAAAACCATTGCTAATTACTATATGAGATATTCTGTTGGAGGGTGTATTTCAATCATTGAAACCTGGTTAGAAAATGATCTTCCTGAATCTCCAGAGGAGCTTGTCCAAATAATTAATGGTATAAATCAAATGAGTAGCTAAAATATATTCAAAATAATTGAGACTATAGTAAGCTTTCCATAAAACAAAACTTTCTATAGTCTCAACTAATTTCTATATGTTCTTTATTTATCTGTAATATCCATACTCACAAAGAAGCTCATGGCAACTATTTACTTCATCATCAGTGAAAAGTTCGTTGTATTTACTTTCAACAATAGTAGCTTCCATGGTAAGATCTAAACGATTTGCCTTTTGTAATTTATCAAAACCATCTGAAACTCTACCTTTACGTAAAATTTCTTGAACTGTTCTCACTCCACCAAACTTCTCTATTGTTAATAAAAGTCTTTTTTGAGGACAACCACACTCTGTCTCTGCTATTTCACATTTCTTAATAAGCTCTTTTTCAAAATTCTTTTCTAATGACATAATCTTTACTCCATTAATTTAATTTCATTTCCCTTATAATACTATATTTATTTATATAATTCTAATACAAATTCAAAATAATAGAGGGAATTATGAGTTTTTTCATAATCCCCTCTTAGTTTTATTATTTACTTTACCACAAATCAACTAAATAGATAATTATATTCTTAAACGCAATAAATATTTATCTATTTCAATAGCTATTATACTAAAGGTGCATTAATTTGTGTTGTAAAAAGAAATTCATGAAAATGTCCATCATTAATACTAGTTCTTCCAACTACTAAATGAACATGTTTATTAGTGCCTGGTATTGGAATTGCAGGACCAGTAAAAATACATATTCTGTGAAAATGATCAAGAAAATCTGTCTTGTCATTATTAATCTTATGAATATGATTTGTTCCACCATTTATTGGTATAACTTCACCTGTAACACCTGCAACACGATGATTATGCCTATCATCTCCTTCTTCAGCCAATTTTACGCTTTCTCCATATTCATGAACATGTGTCTGTCTTTCTTCATCACAGCATTTCTCACAATGATATTTCATGTGACAACAATCATATTCATTATTGTCATGATAGTCTCTTCTACATTTATAATTTTGATAACCCATTTCAAATATCTCCTCTATACTATATATTTAAGAAATTAATCTAAAAATCTCTTAATATACAATATGTAAATATTAGCTGAATTTGTTCTTATTATTTGTAGAATTATAATATATTTAATTGTTTGGTGTCTTATTTATTTTTAATCACCTCTTCTACTTCCTCAATTTCTACAATCTCACAATTTTCATTATTTTCTTTTTTACAATACTTAATGAAAATTCCAAAAAGAACTAAGGCAAATACCACACCTGCTATATTAGAAAATGTTGCATTTAATCTAAATCCTTCAGGAGCTTGTAATATATATGAACAAGTAACTGCTGACATGAAAACTGCTGGCACTAAGGTTATCCAATAATTATTATGAGCTTTTAACATATAAGCAGATGCTGCCCAAAGCATTATCATTGCTAAAGTTTGATTTGACCATGAGAAATATCTCCATATTATGCCAAAATCAATAAAAGTTAATGCTATACCCACAACAAATAGTGGTATGGCTATCTTAAATCTATCAATAACCTTATCTTGTTTAAGTTTAAAAGCATCAGCAATTGTAAGTCTAGCACTTCTGAAAGCTGTATCGCCTGAAGATATAGGACAAGCTACTACCCCTAATATTGCTAATACGGCACCTACTTTTCCCATTACTGTATTAGAAATAGTATTAACTACAGTGGCTGGTCCTCCAGCTTTTAAAATTTCTTGTAATCCATTTGTATCACCAAAGAAGGACATAGCTGCCGCTGCCCAAACTAAGGCTATAACTCCCTCTGCAATCATTGCACCATAGAATACTTTTCTTGCCTCTGATTCTTTTTTTACACATCTAGCCATAATAGGTGATTGTGTAGCATGGAATCCAGATATAGCTCCACAAGCTATTGTTATAAATAAGAATGGGAATATTGGTGTTCCTTCTGGATGGAAGTTTGCTAATTGAATTTCTGGAATATTATATCCTTCAATTACAATTCCAGCACCTATTCCTACAGCCATTATTAAAAGACAAAGTCCAAATATAGGATAAATTTTTCCTATAACCTTATCTACTGGTAAAACAGTGGCCGCTATATAATATACGACTATAATAACTATAAATATATCTCTGTCTATTCCTGTTAAAGTTTTTAAAAGATCTGCTGGGCCTGTTAAGAAAACTACCCCAACTAAAATTAATAATACTACAGAAAATATAACCATTATTTTTCTTGGTATTTCTCCAAGATATTTACCTACAAGTTCAGCAACTGATACCCCTTTATTTCTTATAGATAAAACTCCTGTGAAATAGTCATGAACAGCTCCTGCGAATATACATCCAAAAACTATCCATAAAAATGCTACAGGTCCCCATAATGCTCCAGCTATGGCTCCAAATATAGGTCCAAGCCCAGCAATATTAAGAAACTGAATTAAAAAAATTCTTGGCCAACTCATTGGTACATAGTCTACTCCATCTGCCATAGACTCAGCAGGTGTTTCAATTGAATCATTTGTACCAAAGGTCTTGTCCACAAATTTTCCATAAGTAAAGTAGCCCACAATTAATAATACTAATGATAATAAAAATGATATCATTTTTCTCATCCCCTTCGTTAATTGAATTAATTGTTACAATTTAATTATACCCCTTTTAGAAAACGTATTTATAATTCTTTTTTACCATAAAATAGCCTTTTCAGACTGAATACTCTTGAAATTTTAGGTAATAACTTTGAATTTTGACTATTTACTATTTTTTTCAAAGTTGCTTTTTAAAGTTAATTCACTCCTTGTTATTTATGCTGCTTTAATGTGATTTTTATTTATTTAAATTTAATATTATACTTTAAAACAAAATCATTTATAATTCCTTTAAAATTCTCTATACTATTAGATAAAAATAACCATCTTAGTTTACAATATAATTCTAATAATAAAAAAGTGTATATTAAAAGCTTAGCAAACAAAACTTATTAATAGTCTTTAATAATCCACAAACCACTATAAGTTTTCTTGTAGCCTTTTAATACACACATTATTTTTATAACTTCAATTAAAATTTATTTCCTATAGTATCTAGAAACTCTTTTACAATTTCATTTATTGTATCTTCTGCTTGAGGGTATATTCCAAGGTTATCTAAAAACGAATGGTTTACCCCTTCATATCTTATTATTTTTGTTTCTACTCCTGCTTTATGAATAAGCTTACCATAAGCTTCTCCCTGTACTCTTAAATAATCATATTCAGAAACTGCAATTAATGTTTTTTTAGCCTTTGAAAGATTTTTATTAAATATCGGTGATAAATCTTCTCTTCTAGGATCTAACTCTCTTTGTATGTAAAGTCTTTGTACTAAATCCTCACAATTTCTTAAAGAATTAATAAAATTATATATTTTTTCTTCCTTATATGGATTCTCATATAAATCTATATCCCAATTAAAAAATGGATTTTTCTCTACAAAAGTAACTACAGGATATACAAGCCCTTGAAACTTTATATTTGAATTCTCATTAGCCACAATTGTTGCTAAATTAGCTCCTGCACTTTCCCCTACTATTCCTATTTTATTTTTATCTATTCCATATAAAAAATTATTTTCTTCAATATATTCAACAACTTTTTTACAATCATTTAATCCTAGAGGATATGGCTTTTCTGGTGCCAAGGAATAATCAACGCTTATTACAATCCCATTAATTCCCTCAGCTATAAGTTTACAAGGATTTTCAGAAACATCTAAGCTTCCTCCAATAAATGCACCTCCATGTATATAAACTATACATGGTAAATTTTCTTTTAATCCTTCTTTCTTATAAACTCTGCAATTAACTCCATTTATATTTTCTTTACTCATCAATATATTACTTTTGCAGAGATTTAAATTTAATAATCCCATATTATCTCTCATATCTCCAACTGCTTCCCCTGCAAATACATAAGGATTTCCTGATCTTTTAGGTCTTTTATACTCATCAAAATATTTAATTCTTCTATCTATTCTTGTCCCTTTAACTGGATCTGGTATTGGCTTAACTAAAATATCAACACCATCTTCATTAATAAATCTTGCATTCTCATTCATTGCTTTTATTAAATCACTTTGGCTCATGTGGTCAAGCTCAAAAGGTTTAAGTCTTTCTACAATATAATCTAAAGAAATATTTTCTACTATATATTCTTCTAATTCTTTATCATAATTAATCTCTTTCTTATCTTTAGAAACACCTAGTCTCTTTTCAACAATTTTGTCTAAATCTAAATATCCATCTAAAAATGTACTCTTTTTAATCCAAGAGTTTATTTCATTTCTTACATACTCTAAATTTTTATTTTCACCACTAAATGGAGGTATTGTTGTAAATATAATTCTCGCCCTATTTTTATGAGCAATCTCTATTAATCTCACAAATCTTTTTATAATTAGATTTAAATTTTCCTCATCTTCTTTTAATTTATTGCACTCTAACCTAATTAAGTCATTAATACTATTTACAACTAAAACTAAATTAGCATTATTCTTATTGAAAACCTCTTCATCAAATCTATCAGATAATACTTTTTCAAATTTTATTTCTGAATTATCAGTGCCATAATATTTATGTAATCTTTTTAAAATTCCTAGAGATAAATAAGAATTTTCATCTACTTCTTTTCCCCAAAGTACTAGGTTTCTAACTCCTTGTTCAGTATTAAAATTTGCTTTAGCTATTCCAGTTAAATTGTCCTCTGTTACTTTAATCCCATTAAAACTCTTTAAATTTTTGTCCATTTTAACCTCATTTCCTCTCTTTTTAAATAAAACTAATAACCTTTTAATTATTTAACCACCTTAAAACTATTTTATTATACCCATTTAGTTAAAGATGATTTTTTAGCACTATACTTAAGTCTTACGATTAATTTATTATAACTAATCTTTATTTAAGTATAATAAAAAACTGCACCAAAACTCAATTATAAAACCTATAAATTAGTATTAAAAAATTTTTATTATCATAATATATAGATTTTATTAAATTGTTTTGATACAGTACTTTTAAATGAAATATTGATATGAAAATTTTAAATTTGTATAACTATAAATTCTTAATAGTTTTAACTAACTATCTAAATATAACTCTTTAGGATGTAAGAAACTACTTAAGCTCTTATAAATTCTATTTCTATATGAGATTTAATCTCTTTTATATAATTGTCTTAAGATTTAATAACAATAAATTAATTAAGATATCCAAATAAGATTCTAAGTTCAATAAAGCAAACTTTAAACTTAATAATACTGTAATAATCCCATTGTTATCTTTCACTTTCAATTAAAGTTTTCATGGTTTCCTTTGTCATTGCACCTGGAATATATTTAGTTATATATCCTTCTTTATTTATAATGAAAGTTGATGGAAAAGCATTTATTCCATACTGGTAAACCATAGCTCCATTTTCATCAAGTACAACTGGAAAAACATGATTTTCTTCTTTCAAGAAATTCTTTATATGATCTTCTGAACCTTCTCTTCCTAAATTAGGTGAAGCTACTCCAAGGATTACAACATCATCTTTATTTTCATTGTATTCTTTGTAAAGCTCATCTATATAAGGCATTTCTCCTCTACATGGCGGGCACCAAGTTGCCCAGAAATTTAAGAATATAGTTTTTCCTTTATATTCACTAAGAGTATGTTTATTCCCATACTGATCATATAAAGTAAAATCTATTGGAGGAATTTTATTTTCCTCTTCTTGCTTCTTATTGTCACTTTCATTTTTACTATCTTTATTTACACTTTCGCTCTTATTTATCTGAGGGTTATTATTAATCTTTATCTCATTATTCATATTTCTTATTCCACCTACAAGCATTATTAAACCAGCTATTATGATGAAAATTCCGCTTATCTTCTTAATTAAGTCCATATGCTTCTTTATTCCATCGAACTTTTTAAATAATTTACCATAGAATAATGATGCTATTATAAATGGCAATATAAAACCAATTGTATAAACTAATATTAATAAGTTAGACATTAATAGATTTTTTGAACTTGATGCCATTACAAGAACTGATGCTAATATAGGACCTATACATGGTGTCCATCCAAAACTAAATGTAAATCCTAACACAAGGGCTGATAATGGTGACATATTCTTATATTTAAAATTCAATCTTTTTTCTCTGTTTAATATATTTAAGTTTATTACACCTAAATAAAATAAGCCCATGAATAATATAATAACTCCACCTAAAATCATTATAATATTCTTGTTAGTATTAAAGAATGAGCTTAAAGCACTTATTGATGAACCTAATATAAAAAATGTAGTTGATATTCCTAAAGTAAAGAATAATGTATTTCTTATTAAAACACCACTTTTAAAATTAGAATCCCTTATATCCTCTACACTACTATTAGATAACATACTTAAGTATATTGGTAGTATTGGCAATATACACGGCGAGAAAATTGATAAGATTCCCTCTATAAAAACAATAAAGAAATTAATATTTTCCACTAAACCTTTTCCCCCTTTATTTCTACTTATCCCTCACAAGATAAATTTATGTTTCCCCAAGATATCATCTTCTCTAAAATAGGTAATAACAACATCCCAGATTCACTTAAATAATAAGTTGATTCAACTATATTATTTATAGTTTTTTTATCATTAATTATTATGTTATTTTCCATTAATAATTCTAATTGTTGACTTAGCATCTTTTTGCTACATCCTTTTAATAATCTTTGTAATTCTCCAAACCTAACCTTATTATCTTTAATTCCCCATATTATCTCAGCAACCCATTTTCTTCCTAAAATATTTGATAAGGCTTCAACTGGACACTCATAAGTATCATTCTCTACTTTATACATTTTTATCCTCCTCAATTCCTTATAAAACATAATTAAAATTCAACCTAAAATTACTAAAAGTATATGTAAATATTATGAATTTATTTTAAATAAGTCTATATATTACTTATGGCCTTGTATTAGCTATTAGTTAAATTTGATAAATTAACTTCTTCCTAAAACAAAGCCATATTTACTAATTAAATCAATATCTTTATTAAATGTGAATTATATACCATATTTCAAAGTAGTTTTGACTAAGTAGATTAAAAAATATCTTAATATCTAAAAGACTATCCAAAATAAATATTTATATAACTTAATAAGTAATTATAAAGTTTTTTCTATCATCTCTTTTAATAAATTTTTAGGTACAAATCCTACATTTGTAGTAATCTCTTCTCCATTTTTAAATATTTTTATTGTTGGTATATTTTTAACTCCATATTCAGAAGCCTTATCTGAATTTTCATCTATATCTATTTTAACTATTTTTACATTCTTCATTTCATCTTGTACTTCATCCAAAACTGGTGCTAGCATTTTACAAGGTCCACACCAAGTTGCAAAGAAATCAACAACAACTACTCCTTCTTCATTTAGTACTTCCTTTTCAAATTCATCTTGATTTATATGTTTTACCATTTTCATGCCTCCATTTTTAAATTCATATTTCATTTCTAAAACAGAATCTCTTTAATCTCTAGCTTAATTCTATCAACATATGATTTTTTAACAATTAGGCACTTTTTAGTTACCACTTAAATTTAATGTGATATAATACACATTAAATAAAGGAGGTGTTTTTCTTGAAGGTAAATAATACATTCAGTTATAAATCATCTTGCTCCTTGCAAAGATTACTAAGAGTAAGCTATGCTTTGTTTGGAGCCTAATGTATTGAGTTAGCTGAATATAAATTAGGTTCTGTGACACATAGCTTTTAGTATTCTTTGCTTCAATAATATTATGTAAATTAAAGGAGCAAGGAAATGAAATATGTAAAAGCACAAGATGTGTTACCAGAGGAAATCATTGAAATATTACAAAAATATGTGGATGGAAAATATCTTTATATTCCAAGAAAGAATGAAAATCAAAAAGCTTGGGGTGAAAATAGTGGAATAAGAAAAAGCCTTAATGCTAGAAATACTGAGATATTCAAAAAATATAAAGACGGAACCTCCATAAATACTCTTGCAAAAGAGTACTTTCTTTCTGAGAAAAGTATAAGAAGAATTATAAGTGATAAAAAGAAACTATGCTCATAATCATTACAGAATTAATTATTAGATTGAATACTTATTTTAAAAGATGTTATTATCTCATTAAAGCAGTACTTAAAGTAATAACATCTAAATTTAAAACAAGCTATTAAATAATATGATTATGAATATATTACATTTTAAATATAGATGATTATTATTTCTCTAATTTGAGTAATAATAATCATTTTTTATTTTAGTTATTATTTAATTTTATCTATGAATTTAATAGTTAATATATAATATAAAAAATCAAATTTCTAAAAGGAGGTATATTTAATGAAACCTTTTATAAAAAAAGAAGATTTTAATTTTATAAAAAAATGCATCACTGATTTACATGGTACCCTAAGAAACTGTACTGATCCTAATATTATAGAAACAAATAAAGCGTATATAAATGAAAAAATATTAAGTAGATTTTCAGAATTATCTAATGAAGAAAAAGAATTAATTGATATTAATAAAATAACTGATCCACTACATATTGATAAATATTTAGAGGATTTAAATGAATATGTCTATGGAATGACTGCTATTAAAAGCAATGCAATTACTAAATTATTTAGAAAAGAAAAAAAATTAAAAATTCCTAATTTAGACTTTGAAAGCTCAAAAAAAGTTTACTTAGGATGGATTGATGAGGGAAGTAGAAAGTTATTTATAGCATATAACTTAAATGGTAAGCTTACTGGTATGGCATGTAAAATACCAAGCTATAATTCAAGCAATAATCACATTTGTACTCTTTGTAACCATATTGGAAATGATACTGAAGTAGCGTTTGTTTCAGCTATCTGTAAAACTTCTAATCCAGAGCAAGGAACTTATAGATCAATAGGTTTTGATATTTGCCTAGACAGTGAAAAATGTAATGAAAGAATTACTTCAACTGATAAGCTTGAAAAACTTTTGAAAGATGTTAATAATATTAAGAAATAATTGAAATCTTACAAAGTGTAATATTGATAATATCAAAAAATAACCTAAGGCTTATAATACTTACCTTAGGTTATTTTCATGTTTGTTTCAAGATGATATTTTCTATTTTAAATATTAACTAAATAACTTTATATGTTTTATTTATCATAAAATAAGGTTATACTTCTATATTATCCTTTTGAATTTTATAGTATGCAATAAAACCTATTATACACCATGCTATTAAAGCTATTAAAGATTCTTTAGACAAGGCTGCTGGTGAAATAGGTAAAATTAATAAAAGCATAAAAATTATACTTATTATCACTCCTATTCCCGATAAAATTTTATCTTTAGTATTTTTAGATTCTTTTAAAACTATAAAAGAAACATAAAAATATGCAACTGATGCTCCTAAAGAGGACATATCTACAATCCAAATTATTGCTTGTCTCCCAAACCAAGGGGCTATTAAACTTACTATAGTTATGAAAATTATAGCATTACTAAAGACTCCATTTTTATTTATCTTTCCCATCTTAGAAGGAAGCATTTTATAATTTGCTATAGATCCTAATAATTTTGAACTACAAATCATAAATCCATTTATTCCACTCCACACAGCGGCAGTTAAAGCTATTATAAGTAAAAAGAAGGCTCCTTTGCCTAAAGTTCTCAATACAGCACTTCCTGCTGCCCATTCTAAAGAACTTGCTTGTTCTGGTGAATAAGCTAAGGCAGTTATAATATTTAATATATTATAAATTAATGCACCCATAACTAAGGAAATCACTGCTACCCTTGATGCCTTTTTCTTAGAAAAGTTTAATTCTTTACTTAATTGTGGAATAGCATCAAAGCCTATAAAAGCAAAAGGTGTTATAGCAAATACTTTTATTATTTGACTTAAATCAAAAGAATATTTATTAATATATGTATTAATAAAATCTATTCTGTTTCCTTTAATTATCATGCCAACTAAAACAATAAAAGTCATTGATATTAAGCTAAAAATTATTAAGTTCTGAACTTTACTTGTTTTCTTTATCCCATTTAAATTTAATGCTGCAAAAGCAATTATTATTATACTTGATGTTAATATTTCTCCTAGATAAATATTATATCCAGCTACATTATATAAATAACCAAATTCTAAAATCCCACCAAATATCTTCTTGATTACAAGTGGAAATGCAGTTGCATTTAATGGAATCATTGTAAAATAAGCCAAAGTTAAAAACCATCCAACAATAAACCCATGTTTTTTCCCTAAATTATTATAAGTAAAAGAGAATTCTCCTCCCTCTTCATCGTGAGTTTGCATCATTATTAAATAATTTTTTTCAATAATAATTATACATATTACCCCTAAAAAAAGCCCTAAGAAAGTATTTATTACTCCAGACTCCTTTAAAAATTTAGTTCCAGGTAGCATAAATGATCCCCATCCAATTATGGCTCCCAAAACTATAGAAAATATATCTATTCTACTTAGTTTAATTTCTTTCATCATTATCTCCATCCATTTAAGAAAATAAAGCTATAATTAGTTTATTTTATATTAACCAATTATAGCTTTTTAAACTATTTTTTATCTCTATTTATTATTAACTTCTACTTTACAACACTTATTACCCATAATCTTTTTATAAACTATATTTCCTAAAACTCCTCCTACTACTAAGAATACAAGGAATATCCAACCTGATAATGAAAGGTTAGCTATTGGTGTATAAAGTGCTCCTACGTTACATCCATTTGATAATCTTGTTCCGAATCCCATGGCAAAACCACCAACGATGTATAATAAAGCTTCTTTAAAACTTATTTGTAAACCAGCTTTGAAAGTTTTCTTGAAGCTTCCAGCTAAAAGTAACGCAACTAATGTTCCTAATATTATACCAAAGTTTTGTACATTCATTCCATTTGAGAAAAATGGAGCCGTAAACATTTCTACTGGTTTTCCTGCAAAAGTTGCTACACTCTCTGGTGAAACTCCAACAGCTACAAGTGCTCTACCAAACCAGAATCCATAAGGTGTTGATGCTCCCCATCCTGCTTTAGTTACTCCCATTAATAGTATGAATATACCTCCTATTACTAAAGCTCCAGTAGCAAGAGTCCATGGTCTTACAAATAACTTTTCATATGTAGCTTCACTAAATAATTTAAATTCACCTTTTTCTTCATGTTTCTTTTCTTGAAGAATTTCTGTGTCAACTCCAGTATAAGTATTATTTGCTTTTCTCTTTTCTTCATATAACTTTGCCACCCAAATTGTTAAGCAAGCTAAGATAATAGTTACTATTATTGCTCCTAAATATCCTTCTAAACCATCCCATTTAAATAAGTCTGGTAAGAATACACCATTTTCAAATGTTCCTGTACATATCATTGTATCTTTTACCCAAGATGCTGAGTTTTGAACTGGGAATCCTAAATATACTCCCATTCCAAAGAATATTAATGTTATGAAAGCACGTGGTAATCCTGTTACTACGTCAGTAAGAACCCCTGATGCACAACAACTAGAGAATGCCATACCAAATCCGAATAATAATCCACCTAATATAAGTCCTAAGTTAATTGGATTAACCCATAAGTCATATTCTGTAGGGTCTTGTCCTATAAAGAAACAAACACTTACTATTGCTGTTCCTACAAATAATATCATTAACATTCTCATTAATTTTGTAGATCCTGTCTTATAACTTCTGTTTACTCCACCTGCAAATCCAAAGAATGATCTTGTAAGAGCATATCCTAATCCTAAACCTGCAAGTAATCTAAAAAATAGCATTGAACTACCAAGATTAATTTTACCTATTATTATTATTGCTGCTAGTAATATAAATCCAATAATATATTCCGTATATTTCTTCAACTTAATTCCCCCTATTAATTTGTTAATTAACAAACTATTTTATTTTTAATAATATTATTTTTTATCATGGTGTTTTAAAATTAATTAAAACACCATGGATTTACTCTAATTAAAATTATATTCTGTAACTATAGGCTCTCTATCTTGAACTTTATCATTATAGTATTCATAGAAGCTTATTCCCATGAATCCACCTGATACATTATAAATGTTATCAAATCCTAAATGTTGTAATGCTAAACATGCATTATAACTTCTTTGAGCACTTCTACAATGTAAATAAACTGGTCTATCAGTTGGTATTTCATCTAATCTATCTCTTATTTCACTTAAAGGAAGATTTTTGGCTCCTTTTATATGTCCTGCTTCATATTCACTTACTTCTCTAACGTCTATTATACATGCTCCACTTTCAACTAAATCCCTTACCTCATGTACATAAACTTGTTTAAATGTTCCTTCTAAAAGATTTGATGCAACTAATGCAGCATGATTTACTACATCCTTAGCTGTTCCGAAAGGAGGGGCATAACAAAGCTCTAAATCTTTTAAATCTTCTACAGTTCCACCCATTTTTATTAAGGTAGCTATTATATCAACTCTCTTATCTGCATTTCCTTTACCAATTGCTTGTGCTCCTAAAATTCTTCCTGTTGGAACTTCAAATATTAATTTAAAATGTAATGGCTCACTTCCTGGCATTAATCCTACCTTATCTTGAGGTATAACCCTTACAACATCATAGTTTAAGCTTAAATTCATAGCTTTTATTTGACCTTCTGTTAAGCCTGTTGAAGCTCCATTATAATCAAATATTTGAACACAGGATGAACCTATATATCCACTATTTCTTGATGGTCTTCCATGTATATGATCTGCTACTGCTCTCGCTTGTTTTTGTGCGGGTCCCGCTAATGGTAATCTAGATATTGAGTTTGTTAATGAATTATAAACTTCCACAGCATCTCCAACTGCATATATATCCTTATCATTAGTTAAATAATTTTGATTAACTTTTATTGCTCCAGTTTGTCCAATTTCTAACCCAGCTTCCCTAGCTAAATCTGTTTCTGGTGCAACTCCTATAGCCATAACAACTGCATCTGAATTTATTTTCTTTCCTGATTCTAATACTACTTTTCCACTTTCAAAAGAGCTTACTTTATCTCCAACTATTAAATTTACGCCCTTATCATACATTTCTTTATGTAAAACTTGAACCATATCATAATCAAATGGCTTCATTATTTGATCCATTGCTTCTATTAAAGTTACGTTATATCCAGCTTCATGTAAATTCTCTGCAACTTCAACTCCTATAAATCCTCCACCTATTACTGATATGTTCTTACTATTATTATCCTTTATAAAAGAATCTAATTTTGCTATATCCACAACATTTCTAACTGTAAATACATTAACATCTTCAATTCCTTTTATTGGTGGTACTATAGCCTTTGCTCCTGGTGAAAGAACTAATTTGTCATAGCTTTCAGTATATTCTTGTCCACTTACTACATTTCTTACTGTTACTTCTTTAGCTTTTCTATTAATTGATACTACTTCTGTATAAACTCTCGCATCAATTCTATATTGGCTATAAAATTTTTCAGGAGTCATAAGAACTAAATCTTCATGATTTTCAACTTTTCCACTTAAATAGTATGGTAGACAACAGTTTGAAAAGGATACGTGAGGCCCTCTTTCAAACATTATTATTTGATTGTTTTCATCTAATCTTCTAAGTCTTGCTGCTGTTGAAGCTCCACCTGCTACTCCTCCAACAATAACTATCTTTTTACTCATTATATTTCCACCTTTCTTAGTGAATATCTAAACAAATTCTCTTTGTTAAATTTTTATCTAATATGTGTGTAATTTAATTACCTCTACTTGATAGTATCATATAACTAGGTTTATACCATAATAAAAGTATGTTATACTTAATAACACTTTGTTATATACCTTGCTTTAAACAAAGAATTTACTTTAAAATTGATTTATATAATACTATTTATTTTTTAATGTTAATTATTTTAACAAACTAAACTTTTAAAATTATCTAGAAAACTTCATTATTTTTATATAAAAGTATGAAATAATAAAAAGACTACCTTTAATATAAATAGTAAAACAATATTTAGGAGGTGAACTCATGAATTTAACTTATCTTAGATCTTTCTATACAACAGTTAAGTGTAATAGTATTTCTAAAGCTGCAAAACAATTGCATTTAACTCAACCAGGAGTTAGTATGCAAATTCAAAAACTTGAAAATGATATAAATTTTAAACTTTTAAATAGAAGTAATACAGGAGTAAGTTTAACAAGTGCTGGTGAAATAATCTTTGAATTTGCTGAATCAATGTTATCCATAGAAGATAACCTACAAAAAAAATTAGATGAATTAAAAAATATTAATTCAAAACTTATTATTTCTTGTTGTAAAAGTTTAGGTGAGCATGTAATGCCTTGCAGTATATATACATTTAAAGAAATTCATTATAAGACTGATATCTCTATGGAAATAGATAATACCTCAGATATATTAAAAAAATTAACTAATCATGAAACAAATATAGGCATTATTCAAGGTAAACCTAGTGATTGTAAAAACTTAGAACTTATTCCATTGATGACTGATAAGCTAGTTTTAGTTGGTGGTAGAAATACTTCATTTAAATCAGTAAATGTTGAAGAACTTTATAAACTTCCTTTAATAACAAGAGAAGATGGATCAGCTAATAAATTATTGGTAGAATCAAGCTTAAAGAAAAATAAAATTAATATAGATAATCTTAATTTTGTTTTATCACTTAATTCTCCTCAATCAATAAAATCTTCTGTATCTTTTGGACAAGGATATTCATTTTTACCTGCAATTTCTTTAAACCATGAATTGAGAAGTGGTGAATTAAAGAAAATCGATATAAATGATTTAAAACTTCCTTTCCAATACTATATTGCACTTAGAAAAAACTATAAATTAGATTATTATGAACAAAAATTTGTAGATTTTCTAATCTCAAAAAAAAGGTGTTTTTGTTACTAATATTGTTTAATTATAAAGAGTCAAGATAAGTCTTATAAAACTTACCTTGACTCTTATTTACTAATATTATTAACTTTAATTAAAAAGCGAGATATAATTTTTTACTATTATAATTATTGAAATTCCTTTTAAGATAGGTTTATTATAACTTTTTTTACTCATTATTTTCTCCTTAGTAATAAATTATACCTCTAAATACTACTTCTCTAATAACTAAAGGTTCTCTAACTCTAAAGTTAAATACATATAGTTTCCCTCTGATATAATTTCTCCATGTTTAACTCTTAATTCTTTTTTAAAAAGTGGACCACCTATAACTGTTGAATGAAATTCACCTGCTTCACCACAAGGATCAATTCCTCTTTCTTCTAACTCTTTAATATAATCAAAGGTAAGAATCCTTCCAAGGTCTTCTTTTTTCATTCCTTTATTTAGGTTAACAGTAACAATTTTTGTTACAAAGCCTAAATTTACAAACTCTTCCACTACTTCTTTATGATTCTTTCTCCAAAGTGGCATACCTAGTCCAAGTCCAATACTATTAGTAACCCTTTCATGCCAACATTCCTCTTCTGGAACATCAATATCCCCTGTAACAAGCACTTCTGCCCCTAAATCTTTTGCTTCTTTTAATTTCTTCACAAAAACTTTTTCATAGTCATCCCAATTTGTAACTGCTGTAAACAAAGGTAATCCAATAGCCTCTGCTTGTGCTTTCAATACAGATGGAAATAGACTATGTGCTCTTGATCTCTCTCCATCTTCCTCCATCATTACAATTATCCCTATAGCTTTTCCTTCTTGCATAGCTTTATATAAAGCTAAAGTACTATCTTTACCACCACTATATGATGCTATAAATTTTTTACCTTTTGCACCATTACTCCATTTTTTCATACTTTACTAATGCTACTAAAAAAATATATTATCTATTAAGTAGCTTCTCCTTCCTTATAAAAAAATAGTTTTTTAAATTAAATTTCCTATAAACTCAAAATTCCTTTAAGTATAAAACCTATCTTTATTAATCATCACTACATACGCAGAAAGAGTTTTGAACTTCTATGTACTCTTCAGGAGTTAAGGAAAGTATGTATTTATCAAAATGATCTTCACTACAAAAATATCCTACTTTATTTTCTATATAATTTTCTTTTGGTTCTTTCTCTAAATCTTTTCCACAATATAAACATTTTTTCATTTTTCTCTCTCCTTTTTATATCTCATGTATTTCATAGCCTATTTATATATCATGCATTTCATAACCTAAGTCTGTATTTTACTTAATTTATACATAAATGCTTTATAAAAAATATAATAATAAGATTTATTTTTATGCATTCCATATAATTTTTCCTATATGTAAATTATTGCACAATTACACTACATATTTCTATATTCATATAAAAAGTTATCAATTAACCCCCTTAACTAATTAGTTTTATAAATTTTTAATTTCTACAAAATTTAACCTCTTTCTAAGTTTAACCTCTTTCTAAATCTAATTTCTTCATTATAAATACTAATAAAAAACACCTAAGCCCATTTACAATAAACTTAAGTGTTAATAATTTTTATTGGTTCTTACTACTATTTTTAGAATATGACATTAAATATTCTAAATGACCTGAATCTTCGTTTTCTTGCTCTTTTATTATTTTAAAATCATGTTTCTTATAAAATTCAACTGCCTTTTTATTATCTTTATAAACAGCTAATTCTATATTTTCATATCTATTTTTAACATATTCAAGTAAGCTTTTTCCTATTCCACGTCCTTGACTTTTAGTGTGAACAAATAAAGCACCTATAAAGTTACTATCTATTATACTTATAAATCCCTTTATTTTCCCTTCACCACAGTAAACAAAAGTTTTAGCCATTGGAATATAAATATCTCTTACAACTTCATAATTTTTCTTCCAATATTCTTCTTTAATAAAATAATGAGCTTCTATTGTACTCTCCAACCAAATTTTCATAATATCATCTATTTCACAATTTTTAAGTTCTCTAATTTCCAAAACTCTTTCCCCCATACTATTCCTATAACCTCTTTAAATTATCTAGTCCTTTGTAAAAATATCTTTTTTATACTTTGTATCTTAATTTTATAAAAAATTTATTAGCTTATTCAATATCTTATCTAAAAAATGTTTTAGCCATTAATTTATCTATTGCAGAATCTCCTAAAAATCTTTTTATTAATTTACATAACTTACAATCAATATTTATAGAATAATGTTTTTTAGGGTTTTTCTTAGAAATTATTTTTGATACAACTTTAGCTACCTTTTCTGGAGGTGGCGAACTAAGAATTAATTTAGTAGAACTCTTTCTAAAAAATTCAAACTCCTTCTTATAAGCCTCAGCATTTTTAGCTTTTGATGCTTTATTAAGTGAATTCATAAAAGGATTAATAAATTCTGTATTAATAAATGAAGGTTGTATTTTCACTATTTTAATTCCACTTTCCTTATTTTCCATTCTAAACCCATCTATCATTCCCTCTAAAGCATGTTTGGATGCTGGATAAAATGACATCATAGGGGTTGAAACTATTCCAACTAGAGAAGAAGTAACAATAATATATCCATATTTTTGTTTTCTCATTTGAGGCATTACAGCCTTAATCACTCTTGCTACTCCAAACAAATTAACATCAAATTCTTCCCTTGCATCATCTATATTTACAGTTTCTAATGCCCCAGCACAGGCATATCCAGAGTTAGCAAAAACCACATCTATTCTAGATTCCATTCTAATTATAGTATTTACAACTTTTTGTACTGCCCTTTCATCCTTAACATCTAAAAATATTATCTTTCCACCTAACCTTTGAAGTTCTCTCATGTTTTCTACTCTTCTTGCAGTACAATATACTATATGTCCGTCTTCTAATAATAATTTAGCAGTTGAATAACCTATCCCCGAACTAGCTCCAGTAATTAAAATAACTTTCTTATTCATTTTATCCTCCTACTAAAAATATTAAGTATATAAATCTAAAACCTCACTAAAAATAACCTTTAATAACCATATTACTTACTTTATATAATGAAATTATTTTTCCTATAACAACAAATTCTATACCTATAAACTAAAAAACCAATAAATGAATTTAATAAAGCTATCTAATACACCCAACAAAAAATTTAATTTTATTTATAAAAAATTTCCCTAAATCAAAATATTATCTTCTCTTAAGTTATTCATTAAAATATCAAAGATTATAATTGAACGACTAAAAAGGCATGTATCAAAATAAATTTCCTTAAAACTCACATACATTCTAAAGCTGATCTAACAACTATTAGAAGCTGTAAGTTTTATTGTATTTTGATACACGCCTATTTTTTTTACTTTCTCAATCTCATTTTATTTACTTTTTATATATTAATTCACCTGAATAAATTTTATTTGTTCTAATTCCTGGTTTGATTTCTCCATTTATTGAGAAGATATTATCTCCATCTAATATTAATGCTTCTCCACATGGAGCATTAAATGGTACATCTCCAATTGACTTCCACTCGTTATTCTTTGAGTTATAAATTAGAACTTTTGTATTCCAAGCAAAATCTTGAGGGTCTCTTTCAAAATACTCTTTCTTGAATTCAGCTAGACTTTCATCTTTTAATGTATTTAAATTTTTTACAGCATCATCATAAACTGCTTTATTAAATCCACCTATAACAAGCATTTCATCTTCATTTAATTTAACTGAATTAGCACCTAAAAGTGAAATTTCTTCACTTCCTATCTTAACGTCAGCTACTTGAGTCCATGAATTATCTTTAATGCTATATTTATAACCATCTGTGTAAGCAATTTTATCTCCACCACTAAATACGTATATATCGTCACCTAATAATTGAGCAACGGCTTGATTTCTAGTAGGTTCTCCTGGTATTTCCTTTAATTCTTCTGTTTTTCCTGTTTCAACATTAAATTTATAAACCTTATTACTAGCTTTTCCATCTTGTTTTCCAAGTCCTAAATAAATATCTTTATCTTTTTTAACTGCAAAGCCATCACTAAATGTAAAAGGTAAATCTCCAATATGCTTTAAACCAATTTTACCTTTTTCATCAGTTGTAATAAGAGAAACGTTATTTCCTTCTTCTTTATTAGGACTTCCACCTACATAATAAATTCCTTCCTCAGTAGTTATGGAACTTCCATAACCTATTTCATAATCTAATGTTGTATGATCTACTTGCTTTAAATCTCCATTTTCATTTTTTAATACATATATATCAGGATAAAGCTTTTTAGCTCCTCCTTTTGCTACTGGCTCCTCTGGAAAGTTAGCTCCACCTCCCACAACTATATAATCTTTTGTTTTACCATAAAGTAACCCTGCTGTTCCTATATTTTTGCTTTGACCTTTTTGAGCCTCTAACGCTCCATCAACAGTCCACTTAATTGAAGTAATTTCTTTATTTTTATTACTACCCTCTGAAGGCTTATTTCCACATCCCGCTAAAACTAATGGTAATGCAAGTAATACCCCATACTTCCATATCTTTTTCATAATCTTTTACCCCTTTCAAACCATAAAATAATATTTTTAATAATTTCTTATTTATTAGCTCCACTCTCTAAATATTTTAAATTCATTTCAATATAAGACATTTCTTCACTTGGTGTACCCTCATATAATAATCCAATATTTCCATTGCTTAATTCTGTTAAGCAAGAATAAGCATAATAACCTGGTTTAACTAATTTATTATATTTCCAATCAAATTCATATTTAGGTTCACCATTTTCGTATGTTCCAACTTGATTAATCAATCCAATTCTCACAGTACCATTTGATCTACTTCTTGCATTTGGATTTGAGAAAATAACAGCATCCTTTCCATCTACCTTTTGACTATAATTTATAACACTTAGTTGGCAATATGGCTCTAAAACATTAGTATCTTTCTCTACTGTTTCATCCCAAGTAGCTCCCCCATCAAAACTTGTAGCAATATTTAAATATCCACTTAAATTTCTCATAAATAATTTTAGTTGACCGTTTGGCATTTCTACTACTTGACATTCAGTTAATTGAGGTGCATCATCTGATAAGGTTTTAGAATTTATTATTTTTCCATTTTCTAATTTTCTATTATCATTTGGAGATTCTCCTATTGTCCAATTCTTACCACTATCATCACTATATATTACAGCACTAGATTGTTTACCTTTTTCATTTGTATAGTAAACAGGAACTACTATTCTTCCTTTATGTTCTCCATTTTTTATTTGTATTCCTCTACCTGGAGCTATTCCTAAAAACTTCATCCAATCCTTTTTAACTTGGAAATTAATATTTTGTGGCTCACTCCAAGTCTTTCCATCATCATCACTATATACAAGATTTATATAGCTTGTCCCTTTTGCTTTTAAAGGTGCTGTACTAGAATTTATATTATCTATCTTAGTTCCATTTTTAAATAAATCTCCTAAAGCATTTGTTGTATATTCTGTTTTATTGCCATCTTTGTCATATACTACATTTTCTCTTACAGTAAATTCTTTACCTGATGAATCGTAAAGACATAAATATTCTTTTCCATCAATATTTTTAAATCCACTTCCTAATCCAGCATTCCAAAAACCATATTTTGAAGGGAAATGAGTTACTAACAAGAATATTCTTCCTGTTTCATCATCTTGAATTAAAGTTGTATCTATAACAGAGGATTTATCAGGATAGTCCATTATTATTTGTCCTTCATCCCAAGTTTTCCCTCCATCTTCACTTCTTCTAACTGCTGTATCTATATCATTATTAGGAGCATCGGCCCCTCCATGTCTTCTTGCATCTATTGAAGCTATTAAAGTTCCTTCTTTTGTTTTAAATAAGGCTGGTATTCTGTAATTACTAGAATTTAAAAATCCTGGATGAAATAAATCAACTGGCTCTGTCTTTACAGCTCCCTCTACAAGAACTTCTTCTTTAGCTTTTGTCTCTCCAGTCTTACTAAGTAAATAATCATCGCCTAAAGGTTCATTATATATATTCATAAAACCTATATTGCCCTTAAAATTATATTCATTAGATTGTCCATATCTATTAGTTTTTCCAATAAAAGCACTATCTAAATTTTCTATATTATTTAAAAACTTTGTATTTGTATCTTTAACTTCTTTTATGATTTTTCCATTAAGGAAAAGCTTATAACCTTTATTTTTTTCAATCTTTAAGGCAACAGTATTATCCCCCTCATTTAAAGCAACATCTTTATACATATGTACTAGATTCTCAGTTCCATTTTGTGTATTTCCCTCATTTTTTTGATTTCTAAGCTCAAAACCAACTCTTGAATTAGTAACATAAAAATTAAAATATCCATTTTTAGTCTTGCTATTACTTATTCCTAATAAGCTTTGTATTTTAGAATCTTTGGAATTAAATCTTACAACAATAGTACCTTCATCTAAATTTTTATATTTTTCTAAATCATAAGTAATATTAGAAGCATTTGAACTTTCTAAATTTATATCCTTATATTCTCCTAGTGAACTTAAATTTTCACTATTATTTACTTTAATCTCATACCCACTATTATTTTTCCCTGAGTCTAAAGTACTTCCTTTAACCAATACATAATTACCACCACTTATAACCATAGCAGCTGTTAAAATTAAAGTTATCCCTTTGTAATTCATTTTACATCCTCCCATAAATAATTTTTTATTATTTTGAAATAGTATTAATTTAAAATACTATGACATACGAAGTAAAATTTTTATTATTGTATTTGTAACTTTGGATTTATAACATAGAATATCTTAAATGCTTCTTTTAGTAGAATTTTGCCTTAATTTGAAAAAAGATTTTTACTCTTAGTTCTCCTTAAATCTTTTATGAATATACTTCTTGAAATGCAACGATTAAAATTTGAATACTAAAATATTTCATTTTTATGAAAAGTATTTTCAAAATAAGAATAATTTGAAAATATTTTTCTTATATTTAACATCGTAATCCTTTTCTAAAGAAATTTCAATATAATAAAGATATTTTTATGGTAAGTTTTTCTATAAAATTTTCTTATTCTTTCTTATTATTCTTTAATTATTGATACATAAACCTTATTTCAAACTACTTATTATCTAACCTTTACTGCTATACAAACAATTACTCTTGGAGTTACAGAAAGAAAATATTTCTTAACTCTAAATAAAAAGAAAATTATTTTCGCAAATAAAATTTATTGAAAATAATTTTCTTAAAACTTAAAGGTGTTTTTTTAATTTCTTTTAATTTTAGATACTTAAAAAAATTATACTAAACAAACTCATTTTAAAAACTCTAAGTGTACTAATTTTTTAAATAATATATTTTATTTCACTCATTGGAAAATATTTATCTATTATTTCCATAAAAAACTCTTTTATTTCATGTATATCTTCTTTTTTATAAACATATTTTCCATAACCAAATTGACCATATTTAAAAGTCCTCTTTTCATCATCCATAGGCAATTTATTATCTGGAAATATATCCATTATTATATTTTTAGCTCTTGTAGTATACCTATGGGAAATAACCTCAAAGGTTAATTTGTGTTGTAAATCCCTTGGTAATTTTTCTTTTAAATCCTTTAATAAGTTCTCATAATCCTCTTTCCATCCCTCATATATAAATACCGGAGCAATTATAAATCCTAATGGATAATTAGCCTTAGCTATTTTCACACTGGCATTTATTCTTTCACAAAGAGATGCTGTTCTTCTCTCATAATTATTTATTACAAAATCAGTATTTATAGTAAATCTTACTTCTGTTTTGCCATTATGATTTAAACCTAATAATGAATCAACATCTGTATATTTTGTTACGAACCTAAATCTTGCAAAATCATTATTTGCAAAAAATTCTATTGCTATCTTTAAGGAATTTGTATATGGCTCAACTGGTATAGGATCAGATGTGGCTGAACCTTCAAATATGGTGATATTAGGTTTTCTTTCATCAATATATTTCTGAGCCTGATTTAATATATCCTCTACATTAACATTTATTTTTACATAAGGTTTATCCCCTAAATTAGTATTTAAATAACAATATTGACAATTACCAACACAGCCACTTAGTAATGGTAATTGCCAATGTGCTGATGGTTTACAAGACTGAAATTTTCCTACTCTCTTAACCCCAACAACAATTGTACTCTTTCCTTCTTTATAAAATTCCTTTATATCATCTCCAGGTATATTTTGCTTTATTCTATTATTTTTAAGCTCAATAATCTCTATATCTTTATATTCCTTAAAATAATTATAGATATTTCTTCCCATTTCATAATTTAATGAATTTTTCTCAAATAAAATTCTTTTTGGCTTAAACATAAACATTATCTCCATTCATAATATTTTTTAATTTACTAAATATAAATAAAAAAAATAATAGTAGTAAACACTACTATTATTCTTAATTTTCATATATAAAATGTATTATATTTTAAATGACATATAGAAAATTTCACCTATGGAGTAAATACTATTAATAGTAATAAAAAAAGAGTTGATTTAATACAACTCTTTAATTTATTCTATAATCCTATAACTTCTTTTATTTGATGCATAACTCCATCTTCATCATTATTTTTATGAGTTATAAATCTTGAAACCTTCTTTAAATCTTCATGAGCATTTTCCATTGCATAACTATGATAAGCACTTTCCATCATTTCTAAATCATTTAAATAATCTCCAAATACCATAGTTTCTTTAAAGTCTATTCCTAAAAGATCTTGAATTTCTTTTATGGCCACTCCTTTATTAACTCCTCCAGCAGTTATATCTAACCATATATCCCCTGAAACAGTTACTTGAAGCTTCTCTCTATACTTATCAAAATATTTATTACTATTTTCTTCTGAACCATTAAAATCACACATAGTAACTTTTAAAACTGTATCATCTACTTTTTCTAAATCATCTACTATTTCGCATCTTTCATAGTATTTTCTAACTTCTCCTAAGAATCTTTCATCACTACTTTCAACATATGCTGAATTCTTTCCACATAAAACTACATTTGAATTTTCTATAGTTCTTCCTATTCTTATAAGTTCATTAGCTAATTCCCTGTCTAATCCATTAACAACAAGTTCTTTTTCTTTATAAACAACAAAAGTTCCATTTTCAGCAATAAATAGCATGTCCTCTTTTATATCATTAAACTCTTTAGCTAAAGTATAATATTGTCTTCCACTTGCAGCTGCAAAAAGTATATTTCTTTTCTTTAGTTCCTCAAATACATCATAGAATTCTGGACTTAACTCTTTCTTACTATTTAATAAAGTTCCATCCATATCTGTTGCTATAAATTTTATCATATATATATCCTCCTAAGTAAAAGTATAAATTAAAGTTAATTTTATATATTTAATATAAATTGTAAAATAATTTATTTAAAATAATCAAAGTATAAATTTAGATGTAAAGTATTAAGTCCTAGTATATTATAGAAATATTTCTTTCTTTTAAAAGCTTTAAAATTTCTTCATTAGGCTTTTTATCACTTATTATAAAGTCAATATCATCACATTTAGCAAATTCACAAACACCATCAATATAAAACTTTTCATTTTCAGCAACTAAATAAGTTTTTAAGCTAGATTTAATTATAGCATTTTTCATACTAGCTTCTTCTAAGTTAAAGTTACTTATGAAGTCTTCTACTAAATTTATTCCTCCAACCCCTACAAACGCCTTATGAAATCTATAACTTTTAACATCCTCTATAGCTTTACTTCCTATAGTTCCCCCTAAGTTTTTATTATAAATACCACCAATACAAATTACATCTATAGATGAATGTGAATCAAAAAGTATTGCTATCCTATTCATATTTGTTACTACAGTTACCTGCTTTTTTGTATTTAAAAGCATACTAGCAATTGAATAGTTTGTTGTTGATGCATCTAAAAATATAAAATCTCCATCTTTAATTTCATTTAATGCTAATTTTGCTATAATGTCCTTTTCACCTAAGTTTTTCATTAATCTAGGCTTTATATTATCATCATGAATAGTTTGTCTTTCTAATATAGCTCCACCATAAGT
This sequence comes from Clostridium sp. 16K-1-R1, assembly GCF_023921145.1. Classification (NCBI taxonomy): domain Bacteria; kingdom Bacillati; phylum Bacillota; class Clostridia; order Eubacteriales; family Clostridiaceae; genus Clostridium; species Clostridium sp. 16K-1-R1. The sequence continues at coordinate 901,800 of NZ_CP046515.1, read as the reverse complement.
TCTTTTTAATAATCCTTCTTGCTCAAGTTTTTGTAGATCTTTTCTGATCATTCCTTCAGTAACATTAAATTTAACACTTAAATCTTTAACTAAAACTTTTCCATCCTTTTTTAATATTCTTAAAATCTCTTCTAATCTTTCTTCCATAAACATTACAATATACCGCTATTCCTTTACGCTTAAGTAACCCCTTATTAATAAGAATAATCTTTTATTATTTAGTATCTTTTATTATCATTTATTCTTATTTATTATTATATTCTTTTATTTTTAAAAAAGCAATAATGAATAAAAACCTCCGTTGAAATAGCTCTTTAAATCAACAAAGGTTTAAATTAATCTATATAAATAATAATAAACTAACTGCCATAACAACCATTCCTGCAATCAGACCATATATAGCCAAATGATGCTCCCCGTACTTTCTTGCTGTTGGCAATAATTCATCTAAAGATATAAAAACCATTATTCCAGCCACTGCTGATAATAATATTCCTAAAGTTATATCATTAAAAATATTTCTTAGTAAAGTATATCCTATTATCGCTCCTATTGGTTCTGACATACCTGATAAGAAAGAATATAAAAAAGCTTTCTTTTTATCTCCAGTAGCATAGAAAATAGGGACAGATACTGATATTCCTTCTGGTATGTTGTGAATTGCTATAGCAATAGTTATTGGAATTGCTAAGCTTGCTCCTTCTAGTGCAGAAACAAATGTAGCTAATCCTTCTGGAAAATTGTGTATGGCTATAGCTAGAGCCGTAACTATTCCTGTTCTCATAAGAGTTTTATCTTTAATATCTACTTTTCCCTCTTTATTTTCACCATTATATTCCTCAATTTCATTTTCCACTTCTTCAACACTTCTAACCTCATGAGGATTTTCTTCTTCAGGTACAAATTTATCTATTAAAGCAATTATTGCTATACCAGCAAAGAATGAAATAACAGTAATCCAATTTCCTGCCTTAATACCCATAACCCCAACAAGGGATTCCTTAGCTGTTTGAAACATTTCTATCATTGAAACATAAATCATAACTCCAGCAGAAAAACCTAAACTTACACACAAAAACTTTTTATTAGTCTTCTTTGCAAAAAAAGCTATGCAACTTCCTATTCCAGTAGCTAATCCCGCTAATAAAGTTAATAGAAAAGCCATAAGTACATTATTCATATTATCTCCTCCTTTCATACTTACTCCGTAATCAATTGATAATTATTTTCAATTATAAACTATAACTCTGCATTTGTCCACTTATTTAATTACTCTCTCCCATAAAACCTTATTTAAGATACTATATTCAAAAAAATAAAAAGAAGGAATTATATCTACTTTATAATAAAGTTTTGATAAAATTCCTTCTTTTATTATTTATACGTGAATTTTTCCACTGTCTTCTATTTCTTCTTCATCTATTTTTATACCTTTTTTGCTTAATCTCTTATTAGTAACACTTCCGAATACGCAGTATATAACAGCCGCTGTTGGAACTCCTACTAACATTCCAATAAATCCAAAGGCACTACCACCAATCATAATTGCAAGCATTACCCATAAGGATGATAATCCTACAGATCCTCCTACAACTCTTGGATAAATTAAATCTCCTTCAACTCTTTGAAGACAGAATATAAATACAATAAACCAAAATGCCTTAATAGGATTTATTATAAATATTAAGAAAAATGAAGGTATTGTTCCTATAAATGCTCCTAAAATAGGAATTAAGCTTGTTGTACCAACAAGAACACTTATTAAGAAAGCATATGGCATTCTTAATACTAACATACCTAAAAAGCATAAAGTACCTATTATCAGTGCTTCGGTACATTGGCCAATAATAAAGCCTGAAAATACTCTGTTGGTAGTTTGTCCAATTTCTAATATTTTATCTGCTATATCTCCTCTAAGATATGCATACATAACTTTCTTTATTTGACATATTAATTTTTCCTTACTTGAAAGCATGTATATAGCTAATACAAAAGCTAAACAAAAATCAATTATAGCTGTTGTTACATCTACTGTTAAGCCAACAAGGTAAGATGCAATTCCACCAAATAAATGAGTAACTGTTTTTAATATTTCTTGCCAAGTATTCATAACCTGATCCCAAACTTTACTTAAAAGTACTGTGGAATCAGCATAATTATTCATATTAACTTCAAAGGATTTTAAATAAGTAGGAATACTTTCTGTAAGTTTAACTACACTTGAAGTTAGTTGAGGAACAACAAATAAGATTATGGCACTTATGGCTCCAACTAAAACTATTATTGTTACTGTAATAGCTAAAGGTCTTTTTGCACTTCTAACCCATGATTTTTTGCTATTTTCTAAATTTCTAAATAACTTTCTCTCAAAAAACTTCATAGGTATATTTAATACAAAGGCTATTGCTATACCTAAAATTAATGGTTTAACAAGACTTGTAATATAACCTAGTCCCCCAAATACTGTAGAGTATTTCATAAATACAAAGTGTAAAATAATAGCATAAGTAACAACTATTAGGGCTCCTTTTAACTTTTTATCATTAAAAAACATATTTTCACTTCCTTATTTTAAGATATTTTTCATCTTTTCAAAAAAATAATTTTATTATTAATGAAAATAACTTATATCTACTTATATCTACTTATATCTACTTAAATATACCATATTGTTAACTTTTTGTTAATAATATTTTCTTTTATCCTTAATAGAATATGTACTTCTCTATTTTCCTGTATTTTTTAAATATGTTTTTATAAATAAATTTGGAAAATATGCAGCCATCTTCATATAAGTGTACATACTTCTTCCATATCTATTTGTTTTAATAGTTGCTTTTTTTAAGTACTTTTTAACATTTTTATTTTTAAGAACACTTAAAGTATCTTTCTTTGTTTCACTATTTAAATATCCTAATATTTGATACATAATATGCTCACAAGTAAATTCTTTTTCTATAGCTTCTTTAAGCTTTTTATCTAATTTATTTTCATCAATAAATTTAGCTATATCCTCCATTGATTCTACTACAGTTATATTCTTATATATGTCTGGATTATTAGTTAAAGAATCTCCCCTTTGACAATAAAATACTAAACTATCTTCTATTCCTCTAACCTTCTTTGAACTTAAAAGTGCTTTAAATATAAAATTTAAATCCTCTGCTCCATGAGCTCCTTCTAAAAATCTAAGTTTATTTTTATTTAAGAACTCCTTATTGTAGACAAGACTTCCAGTCCAAAGTCTTATTTTATTATCTTTATAAGCATTAAAGACTTCTTCCCCTGATTTTATTTTTCCAAACTCAAAGTTTTGAGCTATATTCACATTTACACTGTCATCCTCTTTGATTCTCTTATAATCAAAAAATACTATATCAGGTTCATTAAACATATTTCTTTCTAAAATCTGAACTAAATTATTCTCTGCAAAATCATCTGAATCTAAAAATAAGATATATTTTCCTCTTGAATAATTAATCCCAATATTTCTAGCAACACTCTGTCCCCTATTTTCTTCACATCTAATCACTCTATGATTTATTTTAAAGTTTTCTAAACAAGCTTCACTTACTTCACAGGTATTATCTGTTGAACCATCATCAACAACTATTACTTCAAAATTATTTGATGTTTGTCTTGATAAAAACATAAGATTTTTTTCAATATACTTTTCTGAATTATATGCAGGAATTACTATACTTAAAAACTTATCACTCATTAATGCCATCTCACTTCAACTCCATTATAGTTTTTAAATTAAGCTTATAAATAGTTTTAAAATTTAAAGTAAAATATTTCTTATTTTATTAGTAGCATAATCAATTGCAACTTCTGTATTTCCATTATTTTTTCCTCCACCTTGAGCTGCAAACTGATTTCCGCCACCTCTTCCATCAATTAAAGTTATGGTATCTTTTAATATATCACTCATATTAACTTTTTTCATATCTTTAGAACTATTAAAAATTAAATTTACTCTATCTCCATTTTTCACTGCAAATAAAACTATTGCTTCATATTCCTCAGTTATTTTATTAGCTAACTTTCCTATATGTTTTGTATCCTCACCATCAAAAATTTCATTAACTAAAGTTATACTTCCTATTCTTTCTGATTTATTTAACATCTCTTTTATCTTATAATCGCCTATTTCAGCTTTAACTTTTCTGTTTTCATCTACAAGATTTTTATTATTTTCTAAAAGATTCTTAACAGCGTTTAAAGTATCACCTTCTCCTGATTTTAAAAGCTTGCATATTTCTCCTAAAATTTCATCCTTAGTGAAAAAGTCAGATACAGCTCTATTTCCAGCTACATATTCTATTCTTGTAGCATTTTTATGCTTTTCCCATCTTCTTATCTTTATAACTTGAAGATCTCTAGTATTTCTTGGATGAACTCCACAACAAGCATTTAAATCTAATCCTACAATTTCAACAATTCTTATTTCTTCATCAGTTTTAGGCAATGCTCTTCTAGTTTTTACTTTCTTTAATTCTTTTTTGCTTGGAGCATAACTTTTTACTTCTAAGTTCTCAAAGATTAATCTATTTGCCTCTTTTTCAGCTTCTCTTATAGTTTTTTCATCTAAAAAACCTACAATATCAACTGTACTTATTTCTTTTCCTAAATGAAAACCACAAGTATTTGCACCAAATAAATCATAAAAACATCCAGAAAGTAAATGCTGTCCTAAATGCTGTTGCATTCCATCAAATCTTCTTTCCCAATCTAATTCACATTGTAGATTTTTCAATTTTTTAGGTTCTTTTTCAAGAACATGATATACTTTTCCTTCTTCTTCATAAACATCAAGGACTTTAATTCCATCAATAAGTCCTAAATCTCCCATCTGTCCTCCCCCTCCTGGGAAAAAGGCAGTTTGGTCTAAAAGAACATGGAATTTTCCATCAATTTCTTTAACCTCAATTATTTCTCCTTTAAACTCCTTTATATATTGATCTTCATAATAAAGTTTTGTCATTTTATATCAACACCTCAATTGTCTTCTTAATAATAAGAGCTTAAACTTAACTTTTATAAAAATTAGCTCTAAAATAAATTATATCATTTATTTATTAAATTAAAACTTATAAATATTTACTAAATTCAAACATCCAAACTAAAAAATTAATGATTATATTAATTCATAAAATTATGAAAAGCCAGAGAATTTTAAAAAACTCTCTGGCTATTTAATAAAATTATTTTAAATCTATTTTAATACTCTCACCATATGGCTCATAATTGCTTCTGTCTGAAAATACAACGGTATAATTATTTCCTACTAATTCTTCTTTGAAATCTATATAGAACTCATTTCCACTTACGTACTTAATATTATCTGTATATCCCCCTTCTTTATTTCCTATAGGTTCAATTTTCTCTCCAGTTTCATTATTTATAATATAACTAGGTGCTCCATATATTGAATACTTAGATTCATAATATAATCTTGTTCCCTTTTCAACACTTTCTATTTTTTTAATTTTAGAATAAATTTCTCCATTATCTAATCTAATCTCTGTTTCTCCATTTAAATTTAATTTTTCTTTAAATTCCTTAGGGAAAGTAACTTCATTAGAATCACCTTTCTTATTCATATCCTCTCTTTGAATATATGGAATTATAGTTAAACTCTTACTATCATCATAGACCTCTTTAAAATTATAACTTGTAAATAGCTTAGAATTTTCATTTTTTTCAATATCTCCAATTCCAGTACCACTTTTTGAATATAAGTATCTTCCTTTATCATCAAAAATAACAAAACTTAAGGTGCTATAATCATGTAAATCCCTTGTCTCTGTAACTTGCAGAACTGTATTTATAGGTGTTTGTATTAATTTATTTAATTCTACACCCTTTAATTCATCTCCTAAATTTATGTTAAGATTTTGTTCTTTTATATTTTCTCTAACTAACTCATCACTTATAGGTATATTAAAATTCCAATCTCCCTCTATCTTAACATCCTCTGTAATATTTCCTAAACTACTTATGTTTATGTTTAAATCAAAATTATTAGGAATTTTTATATCTTCTCCTAATATATTTTTCTTAAGCTCTCCTTTGGCAAACTCTTCATTAGCTATAGAGTAATCTTTAACACCAACATAGGTAAAGTCATCTACCTTTTCTCCTCTACCACCAAACCCAGAACTTATAAAATTATTATTTATTCCTAACTTAATATCTAATAAATCTAGTCCATCTTCTAAAGGCTTATCTGATTGAATAGTATAAAAAACCTCTAAATCTAAGGTATCATAAACAATTTTATTTATTGTAACTCTATACCCATTACTTTCTTTAGTAATATTTAAATCCGAAGCATATTTATCATAATTTTCATATATTCTGCTGTCAAATCTCTCAAATATTTTCCCTAAAATAGGGATGTTTTGTGCATATGTGGGCATTGTTACTCCAAAAATAATAGTTCCTGCTATACAAGCTGCACATATACCTGAAGCTTTTTTATAATTTCTTTTTCTCTTTCCTAAATTATTTATGGTGTCATCTATCTTTTTATTAATTTCCTCTGGTACTTTCATATTTTCCATTTTTAATCTATTTCTAATATCTTTATCAAATAAATCATCATTATTTTTCATTAATTAACCCTCCATAAAATAAGTTGATTAAAATTTAGTTTAATCTATTAAATAGCTATTTTTAATATAATTATGTTATATAAAATCTCTAAGCTTTTCCCTTGCCCTAGCCAGTCTTGATCTTACTGTTCCTTCAGCTATATTTAACATTTCTGATATCTCTTTAGTAGACATATCTTCAAAATAATATAATACTGTAGTTATTCTTAAATCCTCGCTTAATGAATTAACTACAGATGTTAACTCAATATTCCCATAGTCATCACTATAGGACTTTTCATTTTCTAACTTATCTAAAAATATGGTCTTTTTATTTCTTCTTAATATCAAATTACACTCATTTATTAAAATCCTTATTATCCAAGTTTTAAAGAATTCATCCTTTTTTAAAGTTCCTATCTTCTCATAAGATTTTATTATTGTATTCTGAAGTGCATCTTCTATGTCTTCCTTGTTATTTAAAATTCCCCTAGCAACCCTATAGATACTTAATCTATTCTCATCTATAAGACTTAAAAAGGCATCCTTATCTCCTTTCTTTGCTTGAGAAACCATTGAAGTTTTTCTATGTTCTAAAAATGATAATAACTCCACAACTTTCCTCCTAAATTTTAATAACTTAGCTAAGCTTTATACTTATTAGATGGTTTAATTAATAAAAATGCTCCCTAAAAAAATAATTTTTTTATAATTTAAGAAACTTAACTCAATAAAAAAAAGATAAAACTTATATATATATTCTTAGAATTAATGAAATTTACTAAGAATTATAAGTTTTATCTTTATATTTTATTTTTTATATTATTTTATATATTCTAGTAATTTTGATCGTACTGAAGTCTATATCTAAACTTTTCTAATTTATAGTTTCCATTCTTATCTAGTTCTTTAAGATTATATTTATGATTAAATCCCATTTTCTTATAAAAATCACAGGCCATAGTTGATGATTTAACTTCAACTCTTCTTGCTCTTATATAATATTCATCCCTTTCTAGGGTCTCCATAATTTTTTTGCCTATTCCCTTACCTTGAAATTCTGGTAAAACAAATATAGGTAATAATATACTTTCATCTTCTTCCCCTAAAAAACTAGCTATAGCTCCACAACCAACTATTTTATTATTTAAAACTGCTACATACATATGTGAGTTTTTAGCCATATTCAAAATTTTATTTTCAGTATAGTTAGAAGCTAAATTTCTCATATCTTCTTTTGAATAACCTTTTATATTTGTATCTAAAAAATTTTTTTCAATAAGTTTAGAAACTTCTCCCCCTTCATTTTCTTCAAATCTTCGTATTTTTAAATCCTCCATTAAACAATTCACCTGACTTCCTAAATTAATAATTACCCTAAAATATATTAATTGAGTTTTTTAACTTATTTTAAAATTATACGTCTTTTAGATTTATTTTAATTTCAAACTGTTTTTAAAGTTAAGAAAACTCTCTATTAATACCCAATTTAATGTAAATTTATTACTTTTAGATAAATTTACGAACTTCTCTCTTATGATAAAATTTATTATACACCTTTTCTCTTTATTGTAAACATTATGAAACTAATAGTTTCATGCTACAAATTGAGTATTCATGCCAAATTCATTAACACATCTTATCAAAGATAATAATTTATTTATTTAAAGCTATAACCATAAAAATCTTTATAATATTTAAGCTTTAAATTTAACTGAATTGCTTTATTATTTATTCAAAATTTATTTACATTTTTAATATTTTCTTAATCTCCTAAGGAGATTTTTCTGTTAAAATTTATCAAAAGATACTTAAAAAGGAGGGTTCATTATGAAGGTTATAATTTTTTATGCAAAAACTGGTGGTGGACATTTATCTGCTTGTAAATCATTAGAGGAAAGTCTAAATTCACTGAATATACCTGTAGTAACTTTAGACTCTCTAGAATTTGCAGGTCATCTTGTATCTAAAGAAATATGTTCTGCTTATACTTATATAGTTAAATCTGTTCCTGAACTTTTTGGTGCTCTTTATAATGCCGGCGAAAAAATTAGTGATCATAATAAAAAATCTATAATTTATAAATTAAATTCTTTTTATGCCGACAATATATTAACAGTCTTAGAGGAGGAACAACCTGATATAATAATCTCAACTCATATATTTGCTACTCAAAGTATTAGTTATTTAAAGCAGAAAAACAAAATAAAAGCTTTAACAGCATCAATAGTAACTGATTATACTTGTGCACCATTTTGGGAAGAAACTGATTTAGATTATTATTTCTTACCACATAAAGATTTAATAAAAGAATTTGAAGATAAGGGCTTAGACTCTTCAAAACTAATAGCTTTTGGCTTACCTATTGATTCTAAATTTAAAGTAAAGACTCCTAAGGAAAAAGCTAAAGTTAGCTTAGGTCTTGAAAAAAATAAACCTCATATTTTAATAATGGGTGGAAGTATGGGAGCTGGCTCAGTTAAAGATACTACACTTTATATAAGTAAGCATCTTAAGGAATGTAATATAACTACTATATGTGGAAACAACAAAGAATTATTTAAAGAAATATCTGAAATAGAAAAGTTAAATCCTAGAATTCATGCACTTCAATTTACTCATGAGATGAATGAACTTATGGATTCTGCAGATATATTAGTAACTAAACCAGGTGGCTTAACCTCTACAGAGGCTATGAATAAGTCACTTCCAATAGTAATGATTAATCCTATTCCAGGAGTTGAAAGCGCAAATTGTAACTTTTTTATGAAGCATAACTTAGGTGTTAAGTCTAACTCACTTCATGAAACTTTAAAAATTTGCGAAAAACTTATTTCTGATAAAAATTTCTATGAGAAAATCGTATCATCTCAAAAACTTAATTCTAATATAAATGCCGCAGAAGATATATGTAAATTTTTAATAACAAAATACCATGAAATTCAATACAACAGTGACAATAATAGTCTTTGACTCCTTGAAAAAATTATTGTAAACTTATAAATAAAATCTAAGAATACAGGTGATTCTATTGGCATTTATTATTTTAGGAATATATATTTTAATAAATATAGTTTTACTTCATGGAACAAAAAAAGCTAGAAAAGGCAAAAAGACCGTAACTATAAAAATAATGAGCCTTATTTCTATAATTATGTTTATATTGTCATTGCTAATACTTTTATTTGGTTGTATGTCTTATTTACATCATAAAAACATGCTAAATTTAATAATATCAATTATTTATTTATTTGTTTTAATTTTTATATCCTATAAATTATCATGTTTTTATATAACTGAAGATACTATAATCTATGGATATAACTGTTACAACTTTAAAGATATACAAAAAATAGAAATTGAAAAGGTTAAAAATAAATTTACTATAACAATATACATAAAGGGAGCAAATACATTATATTTTAAGCTAGATTATCTAAAGAAGAAAAAGCTTTTAAATGCTCTTCACGGTAAGGTTCTGTGTATAAATTTATAAACAAAAGACTATCTAAACACACTACAAATATTAATGTGTTTAGATAGTCTTTCTTATTAACTTACTCCTAAACTTAAATTATATAATTTTAATTTAGGCTCAACAAATCTTTCTTCCTTAAGATTATAATTGCAGAAATAATATAAAAATCTAGCTAACTGAATCTCTGCCATATTAAGTGCCTTAATAGCTGCTAAAGCTTGTTCTCTAGTATCATCCTTAAAGGCATCATGAATTAATTCTTTTGCATATTCTGAACTTTCATTACCTAAATATCTACAATAATCAACAAAATCAAGATTACTATTTTTATAATATATATCTAAAACCTTTTTCTTATCATCTTCATTGAAAACATTAATGCCTTCATCCTTTAGAATATAAGAAAAGATTTCACCTTTAGTAGGTACTCCTTTTAAAAGAATATTTTCATCTTTATCCTTATTTTTATCTAATAAAAGAGTTATATCTTCATCTCCCTTTATCCAAGCTTGTGCTAAGTTTTCAAACCTACGATGATTAGAAAAATTTCCTTTTCCTATTTTATTTATATCAAATCTTTTTAATACATTCATTATTTTTTCATTTGGGCTAGCAATGTGATGAGTAACATGATGTGGTTCACTCATATCAGCTAAATAGTGACAAGAATAACTTAAATACTTCATGCATTTTCTTCTCTTACCTTTATCTCTATACTTTAAGGCTTTTCGTCCGAAAAAAATAAATTTACACATTGCTGTTTTACCTTTTCCAATTCTTCCAAAGTAATTATCCTTATCTTCACCATGATAAAAATGAAAAGAAAATAAGGTTACTACTGACCTAAGCATTATATCTGGTTTTCTAGAATATGAGGGCCTAATCCATCCTAAGCTTTTACTGACATTGTAATTAAGTTCAAGTATATCCATACACCATTTAAGAGATTTAGAAAACCACTTATTATTTAAATACAAATTATTATCATTAATCACCATTCTATTTGCTTGTTCTAATAATACATCATGGGTATTAGATTTTTTAAAAGATTTTTTCATAACCTTTGGCATTTTCTTTAATATCTTTTTCATGTTATCCATGACCGTCGCCTCCCACCTAAATACAATTATAGCACCAGACATAGAAAATATTTAACGTTAAAAAAGGCAGTAAAAGCTAAATTTAAGCCTCTACTACCTATTAAAAAGATTTATCTATTTCCCTTGCATATTATTTCTTTCAACAAATCTTCTTATTCTCTTTATAGCCTCCATTATGTCTTCCATTGAAGCTGCGTAACAAGCTCTTATAAAACCTTCTCCACACTCTCCAAAAGCATTTCCTGGAACAGCTAGTACCTTCTCTTCAAGAAGAAGTTTTTCACAAAATTCATCTGAACTCATACCAGTTGACTTTATACATGGGAATACATATAAAGCTCCTAATGGTTCAAAACAATCTAATCCCATACTTCTAAATCCATCAACTAATACTCTTCTTCTTCTATTATATTCCCTTGCCATTTCAAAAACGCTCTCATCACCATTTTTAAGAGCCTCAATAGCAGCATACTGAGCCGTTGTTGGTGAACACATTATTGCATACTGATGTATCTTTTTCATAGCATCTATTAAAACTTTATGAGCACATACATATCCTAATCTCCATCCAGTCATAGCATAAGCTTTAGAGAATCCATTTATTACTATAGTTTTTTCCTTTACCTCCGGGAAACTAGCTATTGAAACATGGTCCTCATCATAGGATAATTCTGCATATATTTCATCAGAAATAATTATTACATCCCTATCCTTTAAAACATCCACAATCTTTTGAAGCTCTTCTCTATTCATTATTGCTCCAGTAGGATTATTAGGGAATGGAATTATTACCACCTTTGTTTTCTCAGTTATGGCCTCTTCTAAAAGTTCTGGAGTTAATTTAAAATCATCACAAGCTCTTAAATCTATTGTCTTGGCAGTTGCTCCTGTAAATGCTGTACATCCCTTATAAGCAACAAAGCTTGGCTCAGGTATTATAACCTCATCTCCAGGACCTACTAAAGCTCTAAGTGCTAAATCTATCCCTTCACTTCCCCCAACAGTAACAAGTATTTCATCCTTTGGATTATATCTAAGAGAAAATCTTCTATTTAAATACTTTGATATCTCTTCTCTTAATTCTATAAATCCTGCATTTGATGAATAGTGAGTATGTCCTTGCTCTAGAGAATAAATCCCAGCCTCTCTAACATTCCATGGAGTTACAAAATCAGGCTCCCCAACCCCTAAAGAAATAACATCCTCCATTTCATTTATTAAATCAAAATATTTTCTAATGCCTGAAGGTGGCATATTTTTCACATTATCTAATATCATATTCTCTAGTATCATATAAATAACATCTCCCTATCATCTGTTTTCTTTTCTCTAAATATTGTTCCATGATCTTTGTATTTTTTAAGTACAAAGTGAGTTGCTGTTCCTGTTACATATTCTTGAATTGAAAGTTTATCTGAAACAAACATTGCTACTTCTTTCATTGTTTTTCCTTCTACAATAACAGTTAAGTCAAATCCACCTGAAGACATTAAATAACAAGCTTTAACCTGTGGAAACTTATATATTCTCTCTGCAACCTTATCAAAACCAACACCTCTTTGAGGAGTTATTTGTACTTCTATCAAGGCTGTAACTGTCTCTCTTCCTGTATTTTCCCAATTTATAAGAGTAGTGTAACCAGCGATTATGCTTCTTTCTTCATAATCTCTTATGGCCTCTCTAACCTCTTCCACTGTTTTCCCTGTCATAACTGCAATTTCTTGATCTGTATACCTACTGTTTTTTTCTAAAACTTCTAAAATTTCTTCCATGACACATTGGCCCCCTTTGTTATTGCTTATTTTCTATTTAAATTGTTTGATTGTGTTTAAGCATATTAATAATAAAAAAGTTCCTTCATCCCTAAAAAGGGACGAAGGAACTACTTCGCGGTACCACCCTAATAAGTAAAATTACTTTTACTCACCTCAGTTAGAAATCTTTAATAGTATGGCTGAAATTTAATAAATTTATTCCTTACTTATTACTCAATTTCTATCCTCTTTAACGGGAGGAAATCGTCTTAATCTAATTAAAAGTTATGTACATCTTAATTTTAAAACATACTTACTAAAATACTCTATTTAACCTTTAGTTCTCAACAAGAAACTCCGAGACTGCTTCAATTAAGCTTTCTTACTAAATCTCACCAAACTTTAGCTCTCTGAAAAGTCCACCTAATTTACTCTTTCTCTTCACTGTTTTTCATGATTTTTTCGTTTTTTATAATTATATACACAAATTTTAATAAATTCAATATTTTTTTATAAAAATTAATGCAAATTTGTTTTTTTATATAAAAATAGGGCTGTATCAAAATAACTTTTAATAAAGCTTACAAACATATTCCGAGAATTACTAGATTTCACTAAGAATTTATAATTATTACTTCGAAGATATCACTAAAGCTTCGAAACTTGCTACGCTTCGAACAGTCTCAGCTTTTTTACGTGATATCTTCTACGTAATAATTTAAATTCTAAAGTTCATCTAGATATTCTCTTCATACTGTTTATAAGCTTTATTATTATGTTTTGATACACGCCCATGCAACAAACTAATTTACATGATTAATACTTAAAGTTTTGTTGTATTTATATGTTTTAATTTCATTTCCATCTAAGTTTTCTTTATTCATGTCTATTGCATTAATTTGATTATTTTCATAGGTATTATAATAATAAATTCCTTTTTCTAAGCACATGCAACTTGTATATTGAGTAAGATCACTTTTTTCTTCTACAGTTCTAGTTGATCCTCTTACCATAGCAACATTATTTAATATATGGAAAAATTCAATTAAGTCTATTGAATCTTTATCATTTTTTATCATTGCATCTCTTAAAAATGCTACTCTTATAAATCTAGATGCAGGTGTAAAGTCCCCTGGTAATCCTACTAAACCAGTTCCTTGACCTAGAGCAGTTAAAGATTGATCTCCTAACTTAAATTCTGGAACTTGATTATATCTCAAACCTACATATTGATTTAAATTTGCTACATGCCAATCAAAAGTAGGTGAATTAGTTAATACTCCAATATTATTATCAAAGACATTTAATTTTTCCTTTGTTTGTTCAACTACAATAGACTTTCCTGTTATATCGCTTATCATCCAATGAAGAGTTGTATTAGGAATATTTTCGCTAATAGGTATATCCACTATATTAGCATTTTTTAATGCTTCCTTTACCTCTTCTACCGAGCTAAAATTAGCTAAAACCCATAATAAGAAATTATATACTGGAATATTAGTTTTACCTTCTATATCTTCTTTAGAATAGCTAACATAAACAGGGAAATTTAAGCCAGCACATCCTAATCCCTTTTCATTCATACCATCTGCAAAGGTAGGATAATCATCAAAAATAGTTCCCATTCCAAGAACAGCATATTTTGTTGTTAATTCTTTTTTGTTTGATTTGTTTACACATTTAAAGTTTCTAGGAATAAATATAATAGATTGATTAAATGAATATTCAATATCCATATTTCTTCCAAATAAATGCAATCCATCTTTTGTTTCTAAGGCTAATCCTGTACACATAAAAACTCACTCCTCATTAGATTTTATATAAGTAAATAATACTATATTTATTTTCAAATTTACATTATACTCAATTATTATATTTCCAAGAATTTATGTTTTTTATTAAAAATTTTATTCTTTACCTCTTATAATTTTTATTAATGAAGCCTTTTTACCATAATGTAAAGTTCCTTTTTTATATAATTTACTACTAAAGAATCCAACTAAAATTATGAATCCAACATTAATAATAGTAGTTATTAAAATTTCCATAAAAGTAACTTTTGATAAAACTATTCTCTCAAACATTATTAAAGGAGAAGCAAATGGTATATAACTAAATACTTTAGCTAAGGTTGATTCAATATTAAACATACAGTTCATTGCAAGTAAGAAGACTCCAACAAAGACTAAGGTAATTGCTCCCATTGATGAATTGACATCTTGAGAACTTGTAGCTAAGGAAGCCACTGCTGCATAAAGCATTGAGAATGTTAAATATCCTAAAAGGAAATAGGCAACAAACGCAAATATTATACTAGCATTTAAATTTAATGAACTTAAAACTTCTAAACTTGTACCTGAAGTTTTAAGCATTATTAAGCCAGAGCCTAGGATTACTGCTATCTGTGTAAGCCCTACAGCACAAATTCCTAATACCTTACCAAAGAAAAGTTCCATTGGTTTAGCCATAGTTATTAAGGTTTCCATTATTCTATTACTCTTTTCTTCTATAACTGAATTAGCAACCATAGAACCAAAAGTAAGAGTTATTATATAAATTCCAAAAACAAGAGCATAAACTAAAGCCATTCTTTCATGTGAAGCATTTCCTGTTTGAACCACATCAAGCTGAGCTGGAGTCATTATATTAGCATACTCTTCTGGTGTTATATTAAACTTCTCCATTGAAAATACAAATTTAGTGTCATTTAAAATTGTATTTACTTTCTTCATTAAAGAATCTCCAGGTAGTTCATTAACATATAATTTTCCTGACACCTCTTTACCTGTTGAAACTTCAAGCAAAGCTTTATAATCTGACTTTCCATTTTCTATTTCCTTTTTAACCTTATTAGTTTCTTCTGAATCTTTGCTTAAAACAACTTTAAAATCATCATCATTTAAACTTTCTAAAGTATTAGAGTCAAAAAATTTATTATTAGCTTCTGTGCTTACCATTATTAAATCTTTAGAGCCTTCCCTATTAAAGAGCCCTACTATTTTATCCATATTAAAGAATCCTAGCATTACAATTAAAGTAATTATTGTTGATATTATAAGAGCTTTATTTCTAATAGTCTCTTTATAGGTAAAAGTAAAAATACTCCAAAACTTTTTCATACTAATCACCTAACCTTTCTATGAAAATATCATTTAAGGATGGTCTTTCAAAATAAAATCCCCTTATATCTAAATCTGTGTTAGTGATTTTTCTTAAAAGTTCTTTTCCTTTTTCTAAATCTTTAAGATTTACTCTATAACTTCCCTTTTTAAATTCTAAAGCTTCAAAACCTAATTCTTTTAAGAAATCTTGTACTTTTTCTTCTCCTTCAACTACAAGACCTTTAATTCCATAATCTTCTTTAATCTTATCAAGATTTCCTTGAAGCATGGTTTCTCCTTTTTTAAGCATTATTATATCATCACAAAATTCTTCCACATCAGCCATTCTGTGACTACTAAAAATTAATGTTTTGCCTTTAGCTAATAGTTCTCTTATTACAGTTTTAAATAATTCCACATTTACAGGGTCTAGTCCACTAAATGGCTCATCTAAAATTATAACTTCTGGATCATGCATTACTGCAACTATTAACTGTATTTTTTGTTTATTACCTTTTGATAGAGTTTCAACCTTTTTATTTAGATACTCACTTATTTCAAACTTTTCAAGCCAATACTCTATGCTATTTAATGCCTCTTTTTTCTTCATTCCATAAAGAGAAGCAAAATGCATAAGTTGACTCTTAACTGTGTATTTAAGATATAATCCTCTCTCCTCTGGTAAATATCCAAAAGCATTTTCATCAAAGCTTAGCTTCTTATTATCCACTAAAACCTTTCCCGTATCACTTGGTAATATTCCAAGTAATATTCTTATTGCAGTGGTTTTTCCTGCTCCATTTCTTCCTAATAACCCTAAAGCCTTTCCTTTTTCAATGACAAAGCTTAAATCTTTTAAAGCTTGTACCTCTCCAAAGGTTTTGCTTATATTTTGAGCCTCAACTCTCACTAAAAATCCCCCTTTTCATTTTGATAAACATGTTAAAATTTACTGTTACATAAAATATTACCATTTTTCACACTATTTTTAAACATATTAAATAATATAGGACTAAAGTATTACTTTTTAACTACTTAATAAATTTTTGTTTCTTCATTGGTATTTTTATTAACAACAAAAAGCTCAAAATTATTAAAATCAATTGAATCTACATCATATAATAAGTCAACTACAAAAAATTCTACAAGCTTAGTATCCTTATTTATTTTATTCCATTCAATAACAGCTTCTACAGCCTTCCCATCAAGCCCCATAATCTTTCTTATTTCATATGTTTTATTAAAATCATTTGATTTTAATTTAACACTATAATTTTCATGAAAATTTTCTATCTCTTCATCTTCTAAGTTTTCAGTAAATAAATTTAAAATAGATCCAAATTCAAAATTTCCTAAATTACTAACAGTTAAATTTATATCATCTATTTTAATTTTTTTTTTAAACGTATATAATTTTCATTACTTAAATTAACAACTCCTTCTTTTTTAATCTCCTTAGTTCCATCAATATACTTTCCAGCTAAGGCATGTCTAATTTTCACTTTTTCTAAGGGCTTTTCTATTGCAGCAACAAAATCTATACTTATTTCTTCTTTAATTTTATTATCAATTACTTTTGATGAAATAATATGTGGTCCAAAACTAAACGCACTATCATATTTAATTATGAATGTAGATAAATTTGCTTCATTTTCCCCTATATAAGACCCATCTTTTCTCCTTATCTTATATTTAGTCAACAAATAATTATCATAAAGCTTAGAATACTCAATTTCAATGTTGTAATTATCAACCTCAAACTCATAAGGAAAACTTATAGTTTCATTTTCTTCAACTAAATCAGTAGAACTAATTCCCACAAATATAATTCCAATAATCACAAATATCCAAATTACTTTTTTATTAATTTTAACCATTTTTAACCTCCTTTTTTCTATTTTAGCATCCTAATAAAACCCATAAATACCAAATAAAAAAAGTTAATACTTTATTCAAATCAAGAATAAAGTATTAACTTATACTTTTATTTTCAACTTTTTAATTTTCTCTAATCTATTTTAATTTATATCTAAAATTACTAATACATATTTAGTCTTACTTTTTATTTAAATACGCTCTATTAAAAATTTAAATATGTTTTTTAGCTATTGAATTATATAAAAAATAACCAAGTAAAACTCCAATTATACTTATCACCCAATAATCTATTCCAATATAAATTATTGGTACAGAAATTAATCCAAAACTTAATATTAATTCTAATATAGGAACTATAAAATAAACTATAGAAGCTATTAGTACACAACCAGCTATATTATTAAATTTTCCTTTTAGAAATGCTGGATAAAATCCTAAAGGTATAAATAAAATCAATCTAATAATTATCCATTTCATAAGATATCCTATAGTTATTCCCCTATTCATTAATTCAATATAACTTTTAAAAGGAATTAAGTCTACTTGAAGATTAACATTTGAGCTTCCTCCAACTTCTATAGGGAATATATACCACCCAACTAGAAATATAAAATAATTAGCAAATAAAAATTTATATAATTCCTTTTTCCAATCTATATTATATTTTATACCCTTTACTTTATAATATATTAAAACTCCACCTCTAATTATTATATACATTGGAACAGCAATAATTATTAAAGCTATCAATTTTATATAATCAAATCTCATAAATATTAAATGAGTAAAAAAGGCTATAAGTATTATTAATGAAATTCCCACTGTATATAGTAGTGGTTTTACCCCTCTTTCCACTACAGTTTTTAGTTCTCCTCTAATTTCATTTATTTCTCCAAATCGTTCTAAAGCAATCTTAATACTCTCTTTTTCATTAAATCCTTCTAATTTTAATTCTTCTACAGATTCTATTAAATGAGTTCTCATAGTTTCCTTTATCTCTTTATTTTCTTTTGAAATTCCATCAATATTCTTATATAAAGAGTCAATATAATTATCTATCTCTCTCATTTTATTCTCCCCCCAAAAAAATATTCATAATACTCTTTAGAAATTCCCATTCACTCTTTTTTTCTTTTAGATAATTAACTCCATCCTCTGTAATTTTAAAATATTTCCTTCTTCCACCACCACTTTTACAATCACCCCAGTATGATATTACAAGTCCTAATTTTTCTAACCTTTTTAAAACAACATATAAGGTTCCATCCTTGACCTCAAAGGCTTCTTTACTGTTTTCTCTAATTAATTTTGAAATCTCATACCCATATAAATCTTTTCCTTGTAAAAGTGATAATATTATACTTTCCACATGTCCTTTTATAATCTCTTTATTAAGTTCCAATATTATCCCTCCCAAGTATAATTATACCATAAAGTACTCTATAGTATAGAATACTCTATGGTATAATTTACAAAAACATAATAAAAAAAAGCTGTATTCCAAATAAGAATACAACTTCTTTTTATATTAACTATTAACTTTATCTGACTTTAAACTTTTCTCTAACTTTTTAAGAGTTATTTGATGAAGATAATATCTATACATTTGAATTATTTCTAAACTATTATATTGGCTTAAGTCATCAATTGTATCTTTATTATTACCATTAAAAAGTAGTCCTAAAGAATATCTTAAATAAACATTACAATAAACCTCAAAATATATAAATTCATATTTATATTTTTCTTCATCATAATCATATTTTGGATCATTACATAAAGACTTCGCTTCTTCTGATAAGCTTGACCATATTCCTACAAAATCATTATAATCTTTTGGAAAGTTTTTTTTCTTAAAAAATTCTTGAAATTTTTCTTCTACTAAAGCTCTTAAACATTTTAAATATCTTACTTCCCCATGTAAATTTTCTGATACAGACATTCTTAATCTTAAGGAATCTCTTAAATCACCCTGAATTTGATCATCTGTAGATGACAAAATATTTTTTATTATTCTCTGTAAATTCTCAATTCTCTCCTTCATAAAAATCCCCTTTTATCCTTATAATAAAATTTATATTCAACTTTAAACTATTCTAACTTCTCTATTCTCATTTGCTATTTTAACCAACTTCCTATATCTATCCCCTACAAACTTTACTATATACACAGCTAAATTTTAACTATTAACTAAACCCTTTTTAAATTCATTTTATAAATACCTATAAATTTTATAATATCTTCTTAAATAAATACAAATAACAAGTAAGTCAATATTTCTCACTATTTTCTATTCCTCAGATTTAAATAAGACGCCTTAGCATATGAACCTCCAATCAAAGTCCAACTATTGTTATCCTTATATATATCTTGCTAATACATAAAACTAAGTAATAATAATATTATTATTTAAAATGCTATTTAAATAAAAGTTTATAAAATTTATGGATTTTATATAGTTACTTAGAGTATATAAATACTTGTAAAACCTAATTAGTTATTTTATACCTAACAGCATGCAAAACCTAAATTTTCTCATATAAGCTATATTAAAATCCACAACTTTATAATATAATGATACCTCTTTCACCTTAAATATTCCTCCTAATTATTTTAACTTACTGTAAACTTATTCTAAATCTAGCTATAACTAAGTTTTTAGTACTATAATTAACCTCAAAATTCATATTCTAACTAAACTTTTTTACCTAAAAAAAGGTACATCCTATAATAAGGATTGTACCTTTTAATAAGTAATACTTCTTTATTTTTTAATTAATTTATTTAATATTGAAAATAAATCTCTTTCCATAAGTTTTATAGCATTGATTACATGACTTACACTTAGGTTTCTTTAAATCTCCTGAATACCATTTATTTATTAAGTCTGGCTCTGCTGTTAAAGGTCTTGAAAGTGAAAAATATTCTATATTTGTATCATTTAATAACTCTTCCATAACATCAAAGTGTCTATTACCACCTGATAAAATTACAGGTTTGTTTATTCTTTCAGCTAGCTTTATAGCATATTCTTTAAAATAAGATTCTCTATCCTTTGAAATAGCAACTTTAGTTCTTGATGGTCCTAAGTTATTTTTCATAACTTCTTCTATGGATTCATTTCCTCCAGTAACCTCAATAGCATCAATTCCTAATTCAGCTAATCTTTCAGCTACATATAGACTATCCTCTATAGTTAATCCACCTTCTTTTACATAGTCTGAAGAATTTAATTTTATTAATATTGGGAATTTTTCTCCAACTTTTTCTCTTATTGCTTTAAATATTTCAAAAACAAATCTTCTCCTATTTTCTATACTTCCTCCATACTCATCTGTTCTTTTATTATAATAAGGAGATAAGAATTGACTTACTAAATATCCATGTCCTCCATGTATCTCAACTCCATCAAATCCTGATTTTTTAACTCTTAAAGCTGCTTCTGCATATGCATTAACTAAATACTTTATATCTTCCTTAGTCATTTCTCTTGATAAAGTTCCTGTAACTTCATTTTTAGTAGTAGAAGGTCCCCATATAACTCTTTCTCCTACATTAAATTCAGTCATAAATCCACCGTATACTATTTGCATTATTATATTAGATCCAAGTCTATGAATTTTATCTGTAAATTCCTTATATTCTGGTATAAAAGAATCATCATATATTCCCATCATTCTTGGATTTGGCTGTTCATTCTCGGTTACAAAAGCATATCCTGTTACTATTGTCCCTACTCCACCTCTAGCCAATTCTTCATATACGTCTGATAATTCATTTGTCATATGACCTTTCTCATCAGCTAAAGCTGTCCATAATGCTCCTCTTAAAAATCTATTTTTCATGTTAATTGTTCCTAAGTTAGTTTTATCAAATAATGTTTTCATATTTTCCTCCTAAAAATAATACTAAATTTTATTTTTTATATTAATAAACTCAGTTTTTCTTTTATTGGAATAATAGTTTATAAGCTTATAAATTTTTTCTCATTATATGAACATAGTATATAAAATTAATATTATTTATGTAAGTACGCACTTTTTAGTAAGTGACCTCTTATAATTATTTGAGTTATAAAAATCATTAATATATAATGTTATCATGGATTTTAAAATAGAAACAAATTTTGGAGATGATAAACTTTGTTGAAATATAAAGATAAAAACTATGTTTGCCTATTAGATTTAGCAATGGAACTTATACGCGGAAAATGGAAGGCAGTTATTTTGTGTCACTTAAATAAAGGGAAAAAAAGGTTTCTTGAACTTCAGAGAATTACATGTGGAATAAGTCATAAAGTATTAACTGAAAAACTTAAGGAATTAGAGGAAGATGAACTTGTTAAAAAGATAGTTTACGATGAGAATCCTCCAAGAGTTGAATATTATCTAAGTGAAAAAGGAAAAGAGCTTGCACCCGTCTTAGAATGTTTGGAAGATTGGTCTAGAAAATACTTTGGAAACTTAGAAACTCCTTCAAAGTAAAACTTTGAAGGAGTTTCTTTTTATTTAATCTTATTTTTTAATGCATTCATTGCCATAATATACCCATATTCACCAAATCCACTTATCTGCCCAATACAAGCTGGGGCTGTAACTGATTTATGTCTAAACTCTTCTCTTTTGTGAATATTGCTTAAATGCACCTCAACAGTTGGTATTTCAACTCCTTTTAAAGCATCATAAATAGCTATGCTATAATGTGTGTATGCTCCAGGATTTATAATTATCCCATCATACTTTTCAAAGTATGCATTATGAATAAAATTAATTATTTCTCCCTCTATATTGCTATGGAAGCAATTTACCTCTAACCCTAATTCTTTTCCTTCTTCTTTTATATAATCAATGACCTGATTAAAATCTTTAGCACCATAGATTTCTTTTTCTCTAATCCCCAAAAGATTTAAATTAGGTCCATTTATAACCATTATTTTCATAATATCTCTAACCAAATTATTAATTTTTTCTTTGGTTAAAATCCACCTACTTTCCATTTAGGATTTTTAATAGAATAATACTATTAAAAACAAACTTTTTCATAGAAAATTTCACAAGTTTATTTAATAATAACTTCTTGAAAGATTACAATTTATAATCTTAAATCACTGAAAAAATTCTTATCTATAAAAAAACTATTCTTTCTCTTGTAAACCAAAATCAGAAATAGCTTTAACTATTTCTCTAATAGCCTCTTTAGTAGTACCATCATTTATAATTTCTATATCACTATGCTTTTTATATAAATCAATTCTATCTCTATATAAATTAGTAAGTCTTTCTTTACCATCCCACAAAAGAGGTCTTCCTTCTGTGTCTATATCTTCCATAATTAAATCTAAAGGCCTGTTTATAAAAACAGTTATAAACTCCTTAAAATTCCCCATATTTTCTTCTCTTGTAACTATTCCACCACCAGAAGATATAACCACATTTTTTAAGGTTGATAAAAGTTCACAACTTTTACTTTCTAAATCTCTAAAAACCTCTTCTCCCTGAGCAAAAAGTTCTTTTATTTCTTTTCCTGTACTTCTTTCTATGAATTCATCCATGTCTAAAAAATTCATCTTTAATACCGTTGAAAGCTCTCTTCCTATGGTTGTTTTTCCTGCTCCAGGCATTCCAATTAAAAGTACTCCTCTTTTTTTCATATCCTAATCCCCTTTTTTGTATTTTACCCAATAATATTATTACAACTTTTAAAATTCATTTTAGTTTTTATTCCTATTTTAAAACAGTAATTATTTATAATAATACCTAGAAATAATTACTGTTTTAAAAAGAAACTCTTAATTCTATTAATTATAAAATTAAGTACAATTTAAAAATGTAATCTATACTTATTTTATATCATATTTGGCTAAATTTAGTATTCGAATTAACATTTTCTTATTACAAAATTAACTTTAAAATCTACATTTCAATTCTTCATATATATCTTCTTCTGTAGACTTATCTACTTTTATTCCATTCCAAATCTCTTCAGCTTTAACCCCTTGTCCAACTAACATAAATAATCCATCCACTGTTTTAAGACCATTATCCTTAGCCATTTTTAAAAACTTAGTTTCCAAAGGATTATAGACTATATCCACAGCAACCTTAAACTTTTTAATTACCTTTTCTGAAACAGCTACTGAATTTATATTAGGATACATTCCACAGGGAGTTGTATTGATTAAAGCAAACTCTTCATTAATTTCTTCAAGATCACCATAACTCATAAAATTAATATTGAAATCTTCAAATTTTTTAAAAGCTTTATCTTTGTCCCTAGAAACCAAAACTATTTTTTTAGCTTTGCTGTCCTCTAAATATTTTAAAATACTTCTAGCAGCCCCTCCTGCTCCTAAAACAAAAAAGCTATTTCCTTCAATATTAACCTTTGCTCTTTCTAGCATCTTACCAAATCCATAATAATCAGTGTTATAACCATAGGATTTTCCATCTTTTATTAAAATAGTATTTACTGCTCCTATAGCTTTGGCCTCATGTGAAATAATATCTAGCTGATCCATAACCTTCTCTTTATATGGTATTGTAACATTGGCTCCCTTTACTCCTAAGCATTTTAGACTTTCTACAATATTATTTTCAAAATCTTTTTTTACAGAAAAAAGATTATATAATCCATCTATATTATTATCTTTAAAAACTTTATTATGTATCTCTGGAGATAAACTATGTCCTAACTTCTCACCTATTAATCCAAATAACTTCAAAACTCCACCTCCTTAATCTTTACAATTTAATTCTAACAAAAACATTGAATAAAGATAAAACTCTTACACTATACAATAATTAAGATTTAAACTTTAATAATAAAACTCCATAATTAATTCATAATTCTATGATTAAATTACCATACAAAACTTATAATAATCTTTTTACATCCCCTGTTGAAAGATTAATGATAATTTTAAGTTTTTGTTTAAATATCCAAAACCAAATACACAAGTTCATGTAAGACACTTAGTTACCCTACTAGGTGTCTTTTACATTTTAAATAGTATTTTATAAAAAGCTCTAGCTTTTTAATCATAGAATATTTACTAAGCAAATTATTTATATATTTTTTACCTTATAAAATATAATAATAAAAATCACTTCTACAACAATTAAAAATGCCCTTATGGCAAAATTAGTAGTAATTAACGTATATATAAGAGTTATTACCATTACCAATTTTAAAAATTTAATCAAAGCTTTAATTTCCAAATTTGATACCCTCTTTTTCTATAGTAATTATTTGTTGACAATCATTATTCTACTCTCTTATCCATTTTCTATAGGGTATTTCAAAAAAAGTTTATGCTTTATTAAAATAAATGGATGTCCTGTTAATTTGACACCCATTATTATTAACATTTTAAAATTACGCTTTTTTATAACATACTAAAATCCTATAATCGCCTATTGAATCTCTTAACCCCTCTAAAATATCTTTTCTCTCTAATTCTAATTAAATTATGCTCTATTATTTAATTAAGTCCTCTTCTCTAAATAATCCTTTTTCCCACTTAAAATACAATTTTATTTCATTTTACTTAATGAAATTTTCTCTCATCCCTATTTTATATTGTTGATATTCTTTGCTTATATCCATTAATGCATGAAGCATCTCCTCTGCATAAGGTAAAAGTTCTTTATTTTTTACTCGACTTAGATTTTTCTCTATAACTTGATTTTCTCTATCTTTATGAAAAATTTCCATATTATTTTCTTTTTTGTATCTTGCAACATCCAAAACAACATTCATTCTTTCTTCAAAAAGTTTCATAAATTCCCCATCTATTCTATCGATTTCTTTCCTACATTGAGCTAACTTGTCACTCAAAATTTCACCTCTTTTCTTTTAACTTCTTTAATCTTTTTTAAGTAAATACTAATTTAATCTAGAACTTTTATAAAGTGAATCACTTTGAAATATTTTAAAATATAGTAGACAAAGATTAACTTTAATTAATATCCCCTTCTCATAAAAGTCTACTATACTTTAAACTTTTTATTTTATTAACTCTAATATAGAAATAGCTGCAATGGCTTCTATAACAACTAAGGCTCTTTGAACTATACAAGGATCGTGTCTCCCATTTACACTTAGAACTTCCTCTGTCATATTTTTTATATTTATAGTTCTTTGTTCTTTAGAAATAGATGGTGTAGGTTTTATAACAACTCTGAATATAACTGGCATTCCATTTGATATTCCACCAGTTATTCCTCCATTATTATTAGAGTATGTCTTAACTTTTTCATCTTCTATGAAATATTCGTCATTTGCTTCTGATCCTTTCATATTTGCAAAGTCAAAACCTGCTCCAAATTCAATTCCCTTTACAGCTGGTACTGAAAAAGCTAAATGAGCTATGGTACTTTCTAAAGAATCAAAGAATGGATTTCCTATACCAGCCTCTAGTCCTACTATGGCGCACTCAACAATTCCGCCAATAGAATCTCCTTCCATTCTATATGAAGTAATCTCTTCCTTAATTTCTTCTATTTTATTTGTATCTATTACTGGAAGTTCTTTAGTTAAAAGTTCTTCTAAATCTTCTTTCTTTAAATTTAATGCATCAAAGGAAGAATCCTTAACTTTTCCAACTTGCTTAATATGAGAACCAATAGTTATACCTTTTTCCTTAAGTATTTCCTTAGCTAAGGCTCCAGCAAAAACTAATGGAGCTGTTATTCTTCCTGAGAAATGTCCTCCCCCTCTATAATCATTAAAGCCATTATATCTTATGTATCCTGGGAAATCTGCATGGCCTGGTCTCATTACATCTTTTATTTTTGAATAATCCCTAGATCTTTTATCTGTATTTCTTATTATCATTGAAATAGGAGCCCCTGTGGTGATTCCATTAAATATTCCACTTAAAATTTCTGGTTTATCCCCTTCTTTTCTTTGAGTTGATAAACTATTTCTTCCTGGTGCTCTTCTTTCCATATCTTTTTCTATGTTATCCATATTTATTTTTATTCCAGGTTCTATTCCATCTATTACTATTCCTATTCCTTCTCCGTGGGACTCTCCAAATATGGATAATTTTATTTTATTACCCCAAACTCCGCCCATTTCTTTGCTTTTAAAGCATATTATCTCTAAAAGCTTCCTCCTTTCTGTCAAATATTTTATATATTATTCTTCTCTTAAAATTCCACCTAAGCTCTTAAAATCTTCCCAAAATCCTGGATAAGATTTTTTAACACAATCTGGTTCTTTTATAATAACCTCTTCCTTGCATCTTGTAGAAGCAATAGCCAAACTCATAGCTATTCTATGATCTTTATGACTATATACTTCTCCTCCTATTAACTCTTTAACTCCATTTATTATAAGTCCATCTTTTAATTCCTTTATATCTGCACCTAGTTTATTAAGCTCAGTGCAGATAGCATTTAATCTATCACATTCTTTTATTCTAAGTCTTTCTCCGTTTATAATCCTAGTCTCTCCCTTGCTTAAAGCAGCAACCACTGTCAAAACTGGAATTATATCTGGGCACTGTGAAGCATCTATAATTGTTCCATTTAAATCCCCATGAATTATACTTAAAGACTCTTCTTGATTTTTTATAAGCCTAGCACCCATACCCTCTAATATTTCAATGCATTCCTTATCCCCTTGATAAGAACTTAAATCTAAATCAAGACAATTTATTTCTGAGCCTAAGGCCCCTGCTGAAAAATAGAAAGCAGCCTGTGAGTAATCACCTTCAACCTTATAATTCATAGGCTTATAACTTTGATTACCTTTTATTAAAAATTCTCTATAATTATTATTTTTTATTGTAACTCCAAACTTTTCTATCATGTCTAAAGTTAAATCTATATATCCTTTAGATTCAAGTTCTGTAGTTATTATTATTTTAGAATCCTCTTTTAATAAAGGAAGAGTAAATAATAAACCACTTATAAATTGAGAACTTATATTTCCCTTAACTTTGAATTCTCCACCTTTTAAGCTTCCTTCTATATTCAAATCAAGATTTTCTTCCTCATAGGAATACTTAATTTCTTGCTCCTCAAAAATCTCATAATAAGTTTTTAATGGTCTTTTCCCTAAATTTCCTCTACCGATAAAATTAACTCTATTATCTTTTATTAAGGAAATTGGAACTAAAAATCTTAAAGTGGAACCTGATTCATTACAATCAATAACTTTATAATTAGAATCCTTTAAAATATTTTCTCCATTTATAATTAGTTTATCTTTTTCTACTTTTATATTTGCTCCTAAAGATTTCATACCTTCCATAGTTGCAATAATATCTTCTGAAAAATCTATGTTAGAAATAACACTTTCTCCTTTGCTTAAAGAAGCACAAATAATAGCTCTATGAGCCATACTTTTAGAAGGTGGTATTTTTACACTTCCCTTTAACTTACTAGGAGTTATAATTACCTTTTTCACTTTTTACCCGCTCCCTATACTTATTTTTAAATTACACTATAAATTTTATCCTCTGTTTTAAACCAATATTAATTTTCATATACAACCCTAAAGCCTTTCTAAGAAAATTCTTTAGAGAATTAATATATTTCTAAATTTAAAAACTAGAGAAATAATTAAATTAGCTCTAAATTCCTTTATGAAACCAAGTTGTTAAGTTATTTATAAAGTAATAACTTTAAATTAATATTCACTTAACCCCCTATGCATTTATTCAAAAAATTCTACAGTTGTATTATATATATATCCTTCCCCAATATCTTTTAAAAGGATAACATTTAAATTTCCATTTAAATTCTTCTTATCTAATTTTATAGCTTCTCTAGCTAATCCATTATCTTCAATGTTAACATCAGTATTTAATCCATACTTCTTTAATAAACTCTCAATTCTTTCTGCTGTTCCTTTTTTAGTAAGATCCTTTTCTTCTGCAATCTTGCTTATCATATTCATTCCTATGGCAACAGCTTCCCCATGAGAATAAGTTTCATAATTATAAATTTGCTCTATGGCATGACCTAAAGTATGACCAAAGTTTAGAACCATTCTTTCTCCTAAATCTTTTTCGTCATTTTCAACCACTTCTCTTTTTATATTGCAACATTCATAAATAATTTCTCCAATATTCTCTTTTAGATCCTCTTTATTTTCAAAGCCCTCTAACTTTTCAAATAACTCTTTACTCTTAATACATCCATATTTTATTACCTCTCCAAGGCCATCATTAAAATATTTTTCTGGAAGCGTTCCAAGCATATTGGGATCTATTAATACTAATTCTGGATGATAAAAGCTTCCTACTAAATTCTTACCTCTTTCTAAGTCAACAGCTACCTTACCACCAACGCTAGAATCAACTTGAGCTAATAATGATGTAGGTATTTGTATAAAGCTAATTCCTCTTAAAAAAGTTGATGCAACAAAACCTGCAAGGTCTCCAACAACCCCGCCACCTAGAGCTATGATTAAATCGCTTCTAGTTAGTTTAAAATCTAAAAGTTTATTATATATTCCTGGTAATACACTAAAAGATTTACTCTTTTCTCCTGGTGTAACAGAAATAACTTCAACTTCAAATCCTTCATTTTCTATGTTTTTCTTTATAGCCTCTCCATATATATCATTTAAATTATCATCAGTTATAATAGCTACTTTTTTCCCATCAAATACAGTTTTTATGTATTCTCCAAAATAATCTTTTAAATCCTTTTGAATTACTATATCATAACTTTTTTCATCTAAATTTACTCTTAAAACTTTCATTTTTATCACTCCAAACCCTTTAATTTTATGTTTTATAAAAATATTAATTTTATTATGTTATTTCTATTTAAGTATAAATTTAATGGGAGTTTAAACACTCCCACTAAATTAAATAATATTCTATAACTCTCTACCAACAGCCTTTGCGATAGCTCTTAAATCTTCTAAAAGCTTTCCGTACTCTTCTGGTTTAATTGACTGTTGACCATCACATAAGGCATTAGCAGGGTCATTATGTACTTCTATTATTAATCCATCTGCACCTACAGCTATGGCTGCCTTTGATAAAGGGTCTACCATCCATGACTTTCCTGCTGCATGGCTTGGATCAACAATTACTGGTAAATGACTTAGTTTTTTAATAGCAGGTATTGCACTTAAGTCTAAGGTATTTCTTGTATAAGTTTCAAAGGTTCTAATTCCTCTTTCACAAAGAATTACATTTTCATTTCCACCGGCCATTATGTACTCTGCTGACATTATAAGTTCCTCTATTGTAGCTGACAATCCTCTTTTTAAAAGAATAGGTTTTTTTGTCTTTCCAAGCTCTTTTAAAAGATCAAAGTTTTGCATATTTCTTGCTCCAACTTGAATAACATCAACATCTTCAATAAACTTTTCTATCATACTAGTTGACATTATTTCTGTAACTATAGGAAGACCTGTTTTTGCCTTAGCCTTTTTTAGAAGCTCCAATCCTTCAAGTTCTAACCCTTGGAAACTGTATGGTGAAGTTCTTGGTTTAAATGCACCACCTCTTAAGAAACTTGCCCCTAATGCCTTAACTTCTTTGGCTATTTCAGTTATTTGTTCCTCACTCTCTACGGAACAAGGGCCAGCTATTAATGCTATTTTCTTATCACCAATTTTATTTCCTAAGACATCAATTATAGAGTTCTCTGGATGGAATAATCTATTTGCCTTTTTAAAGGGCTCTTGAACAGGCATTATTCTCTCTACATTTTTGTTTGCTTCTACTTTAGCAGGATCTATTTTACTTGTATCTCCAACTAAACCAATTACACACATTTCACTTCCAGAAATTCTTTGAGTCTCAACTCCAAGTGATTCTATCTTTTTTATCAATTTTAAAATCTCCTCTTCCTTTGTTCCTGGTTTTAATATAACTATCATAATTCGCCCTCCTTTTTTATTTTAACCTTTTTATCTAAAATAGTCTAAATGTAAAATTAAACTGTTTAAATTATACTATTGCAAAAAAATAGAACCCACTTTAATGAGTTCTATCAAATAAATTATAATACAATATTACTATAATATTAATATCTATCACGCTAATTATACAAACCCATTAGTTAAAAGAGCATAGTTTTTGTTGCACATAAAAGATCCAGCGCTAAAATGAAAGCCCCAGCTAGAGTAAAAGCTATAAAATTGTGCTACTAATCCCTTTACTAATAAATTTAGCATAACATCCTCCAAAAAATTTTTAAACAGTTATTTCTAAACTTTTTTAAATTTATTATACACTTTGTAATTTCAAAGTCAATAAAATTTAAAACAAAAGTAGTATAAGACTCTATATAAAATCTTATACTACTTGCTTAAAATTTACTTCAATCTAATTAAAATAATTAAAACTTATTATCTAGCAGTTCTAACAGTTATTGATTCCTTAGTTGAAAGTTCACCATTAGAATATTTAGCAGCAATCTTAAAGTTATAAATAGTGTGTCTGTTTAATCCCTTAAATGTAAATTCAGTTTTATCAGCACCTATTTCTTTAACTTTCTTACCATCTTTATAAAGAACATAACCTTCTAATCCATAAGTTTTTTCTGGCTCTTCCCAGCTTACAGTTACATTTTTCTTAGTCTTATCAGTAACCTTAAAGTTTCTTACTGGGTTTACTATAACTTCTTCCTCCTCAACTTCTGGATTTCCAACCTTAACTCTTACTGTATTTGAAGAAACTTTATTTCCATTAACAGTAATATTTACTTGGACATCAGTAAAGCCTTCAGAAGCTCCAGTCATCATTCCATTTTCAATAGTTAAAACTTCTGGTTTTGAAACTTTATATTCAACTTCAGCTTCTTCTAAGTTAACATTTGCACCATTATTCATTAATGCATTTATAGCAAATGGAACGCTTTGTCCAACTTCTAAGTCATGTTCTACTGTATTTAAGTTTACATGAGCTAATTCTGGTGATTCAATTGACTTATCTATTTCTTTAACATAAATATTATCTAATATTACTTCTTTAAATCCATCACCTTTTTCTAAAGTAATATAGTAATCTCCAGCGAAATCTCCAGTTGTAAACTCGTGAGTTACAGATTTAGTTTTAGTGAAAATATCTTGTGCATAATTTGAACCAGTAGCCTCTAAAGGAATATTTACAATCTTTTCACCATCTCTATTCTTAATATTTACAGAATATCCTGGAGCAGCATTTTCTAATGAATATAAGAATCCAAATTCATAAGTTTTATTTGGTTCTAATTTGAATGATGAAACATCTGTAGTTAACATTTCACCTATTTCCTTTGGTTGTTGGTTAGATTTTAATGAGAATCTTCCATCAAGTACCCAGTTCATTCTTTGATTAGCATCTATAGATATATCCTTCTCAGCTAAGTGAGATCTATTTGAATGTCCTCTTCCTGGAGATAAATAAAATGGTGATATACCTTCATCTACATTTTCAAAATCTTCGTAGAATACATATCCATCTCTATTAGTGTGTCCTGGATGATCCCATATTCTAAAGTCATCAACTAGTACAACTGAGTCAGCATCTCCTTCTGAAGCCTTTAAGTAAACATCAGCTGAATTTACTCCTTTATGTACAGTAAATTCTACTTCCATTCTCACGAAAGTATCGTCAATATACTTAACACCTTCTCCTTGTCTTACTTTACCACCACTTGTTATTACATTAGTGAAATCTTTTCCACCAACATTAACTCCTAGTGTAACTTCTCTATTATTATCATTTTTAACCCATGCAGATACTGAATAAGTTACTCCTTCTTCTAATCCACTTATGCTTTGAGAAATTTTAGCATCAGCGCCTTCATTTCCACTTATTTTAAGAACATCATTACCTAATCTCTTTTGAACACTTTCATTTTCAATAGTTATATGATCTGTATTTTCAGCAGTAGATTCTTTATTCCACTTATCAAAAGTTTGAGAATCAAATCCTGGATCAGCTATTTCTGAGCCATATCCCCAATCCTCTATTCTCTTCTCTTCAACCTTTTCCTTAGTAACTATATAAGGAGTATCTTGTTTTACTTCTAAATTAACCTTTCCATCTACAACTGGTACTTCCTTAACTAAAGTTCTTCCTAGATCTGATAATTCATATAAATAAACTTTGTCATTAGAAGTCCATCCTTCTGGTAAAGTCCATTCTGAAGTAGTTCCTAATGGATTCCAGTGATATATCTTTTCACTATTTGCCTCATCAACAGGATTCCATGGTAAGAATAATTGAGTATCCCCTATACCAGTATTTCCAATTGAATTTTCTGGAGTAGTGGCAACTAATCTATCATTTCTATAGTAATTTATATTAGAGTTTTCTCTAACAGCCTTAACTCCATTTTCAAATAATACTTCATTTTCGCTCATCTTAGTTATTTGGAAATGTTGTAAATACTTAGTAGGTAATACTTGATTATAGAATACTTCTGTACCATAAGCACCTTCTATATCATGTCTAGTTCCCCATCCACCTGATAATAAATGCTTATTACCTTTTACTAATGGATCTGCTAAGAATGAATCTTGAGTATCATTTTTCATAAATCTCATTATTTTACTTGCATTTCCCTTGTTTGGATATGCAGGATCTCCACCCCAGTGAGTCCATGGAACATGTTGCTCTAATGGTCCATTCATTTCTGTTGCAATCATAATTCCATAATCATTTATCTTTTCTCCTAATTGATGAGCATTCCATCCATTACCTGTATAAACGTCAACGTAAATCCATCCTAACTCTGGTGCATCTTCCATTAACATATCAAGTCTTCTGAATAATTCACCACTAGTTATATCTCCTCTTTGATTTACATAATAAGCTTGGTCTAACCATCCCCATCCTGGAGCATTTTCGTTAACTAATTCAGTTGGATATTCAAACGCATCCATAGTATATTCAGTTGCATTTATATGAACACCTATTTTAGCATTATATTCCTTACCTTGTTCTATTAAGGTATTGAAGTCTTCCTTACCACCTTGTCTCATACCAATATGTCCACCATAGTCTGGATGAGAGTCATCATGTCCTTCTCCTTGATATCCTTTATGAAGAACTAATTGTCCAAATCCATCTGTGTAATTTGAAAGCTTTTTAATTGTATCTAATGATCTTAGGAATGGATTTTGAGTGTATCCAATATTAAAATCAATATATGACATTTGATTTTTTATTTCTTCTCCACCTACTGGAATTTTCATATTTTTTCTATATTGAATAGCACCATCTTGCCAATCTACTTGACCATCTTCATTCTCATCTCTTGCTATAATTACTTCTGACCATGGCTTTTCACCTTGATATAGCTTACTTCCTTGCTCTGTTGTATCTTGAAGAATTTCTTTATAAGTCCAAGTACCGTTTGATATTCCAACTTTCTTATAGTTTGTATTATCAGGAAGAGTATCATTTTCTGTTGTTAATACAACCCTATTTCCACCTTCAATAGTATTATTATTTATAGTAACAGCAAACTTATCATCATTTATAAATGCATAAGTTTTACCCTTAACCCCTGGTTTTGCCTTAGCAACATCTGTAAACTCTTCATTTATGTTATTCCAGTCACCAGTTGTTAGAACAGAGGCTGTTTTACCATTATTTAAACTGCTTACTGAAGCTAAACTATGATTTGGGAAATTTAATGTTTGAAGTTTAACATCTCCTTCTTGAATATCAGTAACTTCCATTCTTAATTTATTTTCATTAACAGTCATCTTTAAAGTAATAGTCATTCCTATATCTTCAAAGTTTAATGTATATATACCTTCATTATTTGCAAATTCACTAGTTACTTTTGGAATTCTCTTTTCACCATTAATTTCAACCATATATTGAGCTTCTAAATCATCTACAGATGCTCCTGATAAAACATCTTCAGTTCCTTTCCACTCATATCTAATAACAGTTGGGAATCTATTATCTAAAACAACTTTCATAGAATCTGATTCTATACTTTGTTCTTGTAATGGACCTACTTCTGGTGCCATTATTCCACCTAATTCCTCAACAACAAGATTATCTAAAGTAACATTTTTATTTCCAAACCATCCAGTTAAGCCAACTTTTCCTCTTACATCTGGTAAATTAGATACTGCAACTTGCCCTATCTTCTCTCCATCAACCCACATAGTAATATTTGTATCTTCTACTTTAATCTTTATTCTGTAAGTTTTTCCCGGATCTGGTGTAAATGTTCCTGGGAAATTACCATATTTGCCATCTCCAGTTTTCCATACCCAAGAACCATTATCATAACAAACAGCTCCCCACTCAGTTTCTGATACATATCTAAATAATAGACCTATTCTTCCTCCATTATTATCAACAGAAAAATCAGTTTCATAAGTAAAGTTCTTAACCTCTGGAGAATTCATATCAACAGCTATTGATACTCCATTCATAGGTATTTTTACTTTACCCTCTTCATAACTTGGAGATCCTCCTCCTTGTACAACTTGCCAATCTCCTCTTGTTTCTTCTGTTTCAAAATTAGTTTCATAATATGCTAAATCTGAACTTACAGTTACATTAGCTATTGCTTTTACATCTGTACCTTCAACTGTACCTTCAATTTTGAATGTACCTGGCTTTGAATAACTTTCCTTAGGTATATAATTCCAAGAAACATCCTTAATACTAGACATACCATTTTCATGATTTACTGTAACACTTGATGGTAAAATAGGCTTAACTCTTGGATAAGTTTCTACATTTACTTCATTTATTGATACTATAGGCCCCTTATCTATAGTCATAGGAGCATACTTAATATAATCAAATTTGGTAGTTTTAGCATTACCCCATCCTCTATATCCAACTTTACCAGCTTGTAATGGAATTAAATCTGATTCTTTATCATATATAGTTTCAAATTCTCCATCATTTACAGAAACATTAACAGTTAAATGCTTTTCAACAAAAGTAGCCTTAACTGTTACAACATCTCCATTATTTAGTCTTGGTCCTGTAATATCCTCCCAACTATTTTTATTTTCTATAACCCAGCCAGTACCTGAGTTATAGTTGATCATTCCATAGTTTGACTCAGTTGCTCTGAATATTATTCCAGTTTGAGAACCTCCAACTGTAAATTTACTTTCTAACTCACCATTTTTTATATTAGGCGATTGATCTTCCATAATTCTATAATCTCCATTATTGGTAACTGATAAAAATCCATCAGTTACCTCAACACTTCCTGAGCCTGCTAATTTTGTCCAAGTAACCCCCTCTGGTCTATCATAGTTTTGAATATAAGCCTCAGCTTCTTCATCACTATTAGTTAAAATTTCATCTGATTCACTATTAATCTCATCTCCAGCTTCATTAACAGGTGTAGCAAGTACTGAAATTGGTAATTGTCCTACAATAACGGCAGCTGCTATTATTGCGGCAATCTTCTTATTCATGCATTTTCTACCCATTTTTCTCCCCCCTAATTTCATGTTAAATGTTTATATTTATAATTTTATCCTTTAATACCAATAAATAACATGTATATTTTCTACTTTAGTATGTATTTTATTTACAGATACTTTATTTAAGATTAAATTATTTTTATAAATAAAAAGAGTTATCTATTCTTTAGATAACTCTTTTTCATATAATACTATTCTTCTTAAAATCCATAATATAAACTATGAACTTATGAAAATTAATAATAAAAATAACCTTAATATAATAGATACTAGATAATCTACCAAAATAAAAGAACTATCTAAATTAGATAGTTCTTTTAAGGGTTAATTGTTGACTATAAGTAAAATATATTCTTTTATAAATATAATTTAATGTATTAATTTATATTGTAAATGCAGATTATATTATTTATTGAAAGCTTTGTTATAATCTTCAATGAATTTTTTCATACCAGCATCAGTTAAAGGATGTTTTACCATTTGAAGTATAACATTATAAGGAATTGTTGCAATGTGTGATCCTGCCATAGCTGAATCTAAAACATGCATTGGGTTTCTAACACTTGCAGATATTATTTCAGTGTCTATTCCATGTAAAGCAAACATTTCAGCGATTTGAGTTACAATTTCAATTCCTGGATTTCCTATATCATCAAGTCTTCCTAAGAATGGACTTACGAATGATGCACCAGCTCTAGCTGCTAATAAAGCTTGTAATGGTGAGAAGATTAAAGTAACATTGGTTCTTATTCCTTCACTAGCTAATACTTTTACAGCTTTTAAACCTTCTTCACACATAGGTATTTTTATAACTATGTTTTTATGTATTTTAGCTAATTCTCTTCCTTCTCTAACCATTTCGTCGCACTCTAAAGCCATAACTTCAGCACTTATTGGTCCATCTACTATGCTACATATTTCTTCAATTACTTCTTTAATATCTCTGCCTTCTTTTGCTATTAATGAAGGATTAGTTGTTACTCCAGCTAAAACTCCTAATTTACTAGCTTTTCTTATTTCTTCTACATTGGCAGTATCGATAAATATTTTCATTTCATAATCTCCTTTTCATTACTTTAAAAATATTAATTTGAATTCCATACTTTTCTATTAATCGTTTCCACAGATAGATATTAACATTACAAAAAGAATTATTCAATGTTTTTATTTAAAGTTTACATTTTGTTAATTTATTTTTTTCTATATATTATGCTATAATATAATATTTTAGAAATTTAATGTATCATATTCAGTGATTAGAGTATTCCTTATGTAACCTTTATCATTTAAAGTATATACAAATAATACAATTAATCTTCCACTCTTTATTCTGTGTAAAAATCATAAATACTATTTAATATAAGCTAAATTAATCTTCAATTAAAAATCCCCATTCTTAAACCTATTTTCAAAATAACATCTTAAAAATAATATCTTAAAAATAATATCTTATATAATGTTTTAATATTTATCTAAAAATATATTTTAAATGTCCACTTTAAACTAACAAATTCTATTTACCACTCTCATACACCAGCTCCTTTTTGCATAATATTCATTATAAACTGCATAAAATACATGTTTTTATTTATTTTTTAAATAAATATTGCATAAATATACTTTAATATGTATAATTATTAACAAGCAATAAACAATAAATATTAAAGGTGGAATGTATATGAAAAAATTTAATAAAGTAATTTTAGCCTATTCAGGAGGATTAGATACTTCAATAATAATCCCTTGGTTAAAAGAAAATTATGGATGTGAAGTTATTGCAGTGGTAGGAAATGTTGGACAATCTGATGAATTAGTTGGATTAAAAGAAAAAGCTATAAAAACTGGGGCGTCTAAAATATATATTGAGGATCTAACTAAAGAATTTGTAGAAGATTACATCTTTCCTACCATACAAGCTGGGGCAAAATATGAAGGAAAGTATCTACTAGGCACTTCTTTTGCTAGACCTATAATAGCAAAAAGATTAGTAGAAATTGCAAAACTTGAAGGTGCAGATGCTATTTGTCATGGATGTACTGGAAAAGGAAATGACCAAGTTCGTTTTGAATTAGCAATTAAAACTTTTAATCCAGAAATGCAAATTATTGCTCCATGGAGAACTTGGGAAATTAAATCTAGAGAAGAAGAAATACAATATGCTATAGACAATGAAGTTCCTATAAATATTACTTATGAAACAAATTATAGTAAAGATAAAAATCTATGGCATTTAAGCCATGAAGGTTTAGATTTAGAGTTTCCTGAAAATGAACCTAAATATGATAAAATTCTCGAACTATGTAATACCTTAGAAAAGGCTCCTAATGAAGCTGAATATATTACTTTAGGTTTTGAAAAAGGAATTGCAACCTCATTAAATGGTGAAAAACTAGATGGAGTCACTCTTTTACAGGAACTTAATAAAATTGGTGGAAAACATGGTATTGGAGTTATAGATATGGTTGAAAATAGATTAGTTGGTATGAAATCAAGAGGAGTATATGAAACTCCTGGAGGATCTATTTTATATAAAGCTCATAAAGATTTAGAAGAATTATGTTTAGATAAGGAAACCTCCCATTATAAAGAAATAGTTTCCTTAAAATTCGCTGATTTAGTTTATAATGGTCAATGGTTTACCCCATTGAGAGAAGCCTTATCTGCCTTTATATCAAAAACTCAAGAAACTGTAACTGGCGAAATAAAATTAAAATTATATAAAGGAAACATAATAAATGCTGGAATGACATCACCATATTCTTTATACAGCGAAGAATACGCTACTTTTGGTGAAGATGGAATATATGATCAAAAGGACGCTGAAGGCTTTATTAATCTTTTTAGCTTACCATCTATCGTACAAGCTAAAATGGCCCAAAAGTTAAATTAAGGAGATAACTATGTACTTAATACATAGCTAATATTAAAATTAGAGCTAAATATTTTATGCTCTAACATACTATATAAATGAGGTGAATTTATTATGAAATTATGGGGCGGAAGATTCACTCACCAAGTTGATGATCTAGTTAACACTTTTAATTCCTCTATTTCTTTTGATTCAAGAATGTATAAAGAAGATATAATTGGAAGTATAGCTCATGTTACTATGCTTGGTGAAGAAAAAATTATTCCAAAGGAAGATAGCAAAAAAATTGCTTCTGGTTTATATGAAATATTAAATAAATTAAATCAAGGAGTATTAAAAATAGATAACTCTTCAGAAGATATACACAGTTTTATAGAAAGTACTCTTACAGATTACATTGGTGAAGAAGGAAAAAAACTACATACTGGTAGAAGTAGAAATGATCAAGTAACCTTAGACACAAAATTATATTTAAAAGGATATATTAAAATTTTAATATGTGAAATTTTAAACCTTGAAAAAACTCTATTAAATCTTTCTTCAGAAAATAAAGAAACTATTATGCCAGGATATACCCATATGCAAAAGGCTCAACCTATTACATTTGCTCATCATATTTTAGCATATAGTGAAATGTTTAAAAGAGATATATCTAGATTACTAGATTGTTATAAAAGACTTGATGAAATGCCTTTAGGCAGTGGTGCTTTAGCAACTACTACTTACCCTATAAATCGTGAAAAAGTTGCAAATCTACTAGGCTTTTCAAAAGTTACACTAAATAGTTTAGATTCTGTTTCTGATAGGGATTATGCTATTGAAACACTTTCTTGCCTCTCTTTACTTATGATGCATCTTTCTAGATTTTCAGAGGAAATAATCATCTGGTCTACTGATGAATTTAAATTTATTGAATTAGATGATAGTTATAGTACTGGAAGCAGTATTATGCCACAAAAAAAGAATCCTGATGTTGCAGAATTAGTAAGAGGAAAAACTGGACGTGTTTATGGAGATTTAATGACTCTATTAACTGTTATGAAGGGACTTCCTTTAGCTTACAATAAGGATATGCAAGAAGATAAAGAAGCTTTATTTGATGGGTTAGATACTACTCTACTTTCTATAAAAACTTTTAATGGAATGATAAAAACAATGAAAATTAATAAGAGTATTATGAAAACTTCAGCTTCTTCTGGATTTACTAACGCCACTGACGTCGCTGATTATCTAGTAAAAAAAGGTGTAGCTTTTAGAGATGCTCATGAGATTGTAGGAAATTTAATTCTTTATTGTATAGATGAAGGGAAATCTATTGATAACTTATCTTTATCTGAATTTAAAACTTTCTCAAATAAGTTCGAAAATGATATATATAAAGCTATTAATCTTTTAACTTGTATAGAAGAAAGAAAAGTAATAGGTGGACCAAGTATTTCGTCTATAAACATTCAAATTGAACATTTAAATAATTTTATACAAGAAAGTAATGAAAAACTTAATCTTCTAAAATAGCACTAAAATATAATAATTAATTTTTATAAATTATAAGATAAATTTAACAAGTAATGCTAATCTATATTTTTAAATATAGATTAAAGTAAAAAAGATGATTTCTACAAATGTAGAAATCATCTTTTATTTTAATTATTCAAAATATCTTTTTAATAATCCTTCGAAAGCTCTTCCATGTCTAGCTTCATCTTTACACATTTCATGAACTGTATCATGTATTGCATCTAAGTTTAATTGTTTAGCTAAAGTAGCTAAATCTTTTTTACCTTGACAAGCTCCGTGTTCAGCATTTACTCTTGCCATTAAGTTAGCTTTAGTATCAGCTTCTACAACTTCTCCTAACATTTCTGCAAATTTAGCAGCATGTTCTGCTTCTTCGAAAGCTATTCTTTTATAAGCTTCTGCAACTTCTGGGAATCCTTCTCTATCAGCTTGTCTTGACATAGCTAAGTACATTCCTACTTCTGTACATTCACCAGTAAAGTTAGCTTGTAATCCTTCGATTATTCTTTCATCTACACCTTTAGCAACTCCGATTCTATGTTCATCAGCGAAAGCTAAATCTCCACTTTGTTCTACGAATTTATCAGCACCTGCTCCACAGATTGGACATTTTTCTGGTGCTTTTTCTCCTTCATAAACATATCCACAAATTGTACAAACAAATTTTTTCATAATAAAATCCTCCTAATATTATGTCTCCATATTTTTCATCCATAGGTTATTAAGAAAATTATCCTACTAAATCTCTTTCTTTATAATCTATAGATTTAATCTGTTAATTTTTTCTTAACCTTTATTAATATTATATAATAATAATTTTCCATTATCAACATATTTTAAATAATTTATACTTTTAATAAAAAATAATCCTTTATCAGTTTTTTTATATTAAAATTTAAGTTCAAACTATTATTTATTGTAATAAAACTATTCATATTTTATCATTTCAATTTTTCATACAAAAAGAAGGGATTTTTATAAAAATATAATAAGAAAACTTACAAACATATTTAGAAAATTAATAGATTTTGCTTCATAATGTTTGTAAGTTTTATAAAAATTTATTTTGATATAAGCCCTTCTCTTAACAAAATAATGATTAGTCTTAAGAATAAATTTTCTAATAAATTAACAACTTCAAAGTCCTTCACTATATTAATCATTTTAAGGAAATATTTTATAATATATTTCGTTAAAAGGCATATTATCTTACCACTTTACCAAAAGGCATAAGAGATAATTTAGCCAACTTTAGTGACTGTATTGCAAAAGGTATTCCTATTATTGTAATAGCAAACATAGCTGCACTTATTAAATTTCCTAGAGCTAATGTAAATCCACCAAAAACTATCCATAATATATTAAGAATAAGATTTCCTGCTCCATCGTCAACAGTTACTACTTCTTTACCAAAAGGAGCTAATTGTAACCCTGCTAATTTAAAACATTGTAATCCAACAGGTATTCCTACTATTGTTATGCACCATATACATCCCCAAAATAACCATCCTAAAGCATTAAAAAATCCACCAAATATCATCCAAATAAGATTTCCTAAACAACTCACTATTTTTCCTCCTTGTATAATAAATATTTAATTTTTATAATAATATTTACTTTGATTATATAAAAAAAATGTTCTATTCTTTCTTAATCTTTTTAAACAAACTAATTTTATATAAAATAAAAAAATCATCTTAATATAGTAATTATTTAAAATTAACCTACCTCCAAATACCCTTTTGATTTTAAACTCCATTTTATTTATATTTAAATTTTATATAATAAAATCAAAAAGTATTTTAAATAAAATATCATCTTTTTCTTTAGAATTCAACTAATTTTTATATATTTTTTAATGATTTATAATCTTTTTAAATTTATATACTAAATTTTTTAATTTTTTTGTTGACATTTTTCTTTTATGTATATATAATAGTTATTATCAACAGGACATGCCGAAGTGGCGGAACTGGCAGACGCACAGGACTTAAAATCCTGCGGTGCTAACACACCGTACCGGTTCGATTCCGGTCTTCGGCACCAAAACTCTTAAACTTAGTTTAAGAGTTTTTTTATTTTTGACAAAACTAAAAAAGTCCAAACACAAAAGCTCTATTAGAGTATTTTTATTAGATATAGATAAAACAAACTAATTTCACTGCTGTTAGATTGTTTACCTATATCTAATATTTTTTTCTAATAAAGCCTTTTAGTTTCTATCAAATACTTTTTCTTATTAAGGAAATATTAAACCTTCTAAACACATTTTAAAGTAACTCTGTCTAAAGCTCCTTTATACTTATTAAAAAAATATTGAACCATCTAAACTTTAGATAGTTTATATTTAAATACTTAATTTTTATTGTAATTATAGTTATAAATTAAACTGTATTGTTTAAATTCTATCTAAAAATATTAAATACTAAATATATAACTTATGATTATAAATATATTCAAATTTGCTAATTTCTAATGGCTATTTAGCAGTACCTATGTCTTTTCTAAAATACATTCCCTCAAAATTAACTTTTTCTATATTTTTATATGCATTTTCTTTAGCTTCTTCTAAAGTTTTTCCTTTACCTACTACAGAAAGTACTCTTCCTCCACTGGTTACTAAGGTATCTCCTTCTTTTTTTGCTCCAGCTATAAAGTATTCTCCCTTAAGACTTTCATCTATACTTATTTCATAACCTTTTTCATAAGCCTCTGGATATCCCTTTGATGATAAAACAACATTAACGCAATATCCTTCATTCCATTTAATAGTTGTTTCATTTAATTTTTCATCTAGTGCATTTAGTATTATGTCTACTAAATCACTTTCCATTAAAGATAAAACACTTTGTGTTTCTGGATCTCCCATCCTAACATTATATTCTAAAAGTTTAGCCCCTTCTTCTGTTATCATTATTCCAAAGAAAATAACTCCTTTAAAGTCAAAACCTTCTTCTCTTATACCTATTAAAGTTTTCTCTAATATATTTTCATAAAAATCAGCTAAAACCTCTTCAGTAACATATTTATTAGGAGAAATAACTCCCATTCCTCCTGTATTCTTACCCTTATTTCCATCAAATATTTGTTTGTGATCCTTAGCAGATAAAAATGGTAATATTACTTTTCCATCTGTAACTGAAAGTATTGATGCCTCAATCCCTTGCAAAAATTCTTCTACTACTATTTTCTTTCCTGCTCCATTAAATACATCATCTATCATAAATAAATCTAGTGTTTCTATTGCTTGATTTTTATTTTCACATATTACAACACCTTTACCAGCAGCCAATCCATCAGCCTTTATGACCCTTGGATATTTGCAATTTTCTAAATAAATTTTAGCTTCTTCATAATCATAGAAAACTTCGTAATCAGCTGTCTTAACACCATACTTTTTCATAAAATCCTTAGAAAAACTTTTACTACCTTCAAGCATAGCTCCAGCTTTATCAGGCCCAAATATTTTTAATCCTTCCCCTTTAAAAGCATCAACTATACCATTAATAAGTGGCTCTTCTGGTCCTACAATAGTTAAATCAATATTATTATTTTTAGCAAATTTTAATAAATCACAAATCTTAGTAAGCTCTATATTTTCACATTTATTTTCATTAGCTGTTCCTCCATTTCCTGGAGCCACATAAATTTTTT
Source organism: Clostridium sp. 16K-1-R1 (assembly GCF_023921145.1). Classification (NCBI taxonomy): domain Bacteria; kingdom Bacillati; phylum Bacillota; class Clostridia; order Eubacteriales; family Clostridiaceae; genus Clostridium; species Clostridium sp. 16K-1-R1. The sequence continues at coordinate 857,471 of NZ_CP046515.1, read as the reverse complement.
CTACTTTAGAACTTTTTCCTAATTTCCATGCTAAAGCATGCTCTCTTCCACCAGATCCAACTAAAAGTATCTTCATATATAAAAGGTCATATAAATTAAACTTAGTTTAAATAGTTTTAACTTATATAATTAACTATTTAAAATTCAAATTAACTATATGACCTAATTCACCTCCTAAAATCTATTTATTTCTAATGTTTAAAATGTCTAACTCCTGTAAATACCATGCTTATTCCATGTTCATTACAAGCCTCTATAGACTCCTCATCTCTAATAGATCCACCTGGTTGAATTATTGCTTTTATTCCATTTTTAGCCGCTTCGTCAACACAGTCTCTAAATGGGAAGAAAGCATCTGATGCTAATACTGCTCCACCTTTTCCTCTTTCTAAAGCTTCTTTAGTAGCCCAAATTCTATTAACTTGTCCTCCACCAATACCAGTGGCAACTCCATCTTTTACAACTACTATAGCATTAGATTTTACATATTTCACAACCTTCATTCCAAAGATCATATCTCTTAATTCCATTTCTGTTGGCTCTTTTTCAGTTACAACTTTATACTCATTAGCAAGTTTATTATCTTCTCCTTGAACTAATATTCCACCATCTACTGTTACCATGTAATTTTTAGCCTGAGGAGTATTCTTACATTTTATAACTCTTAAATTCTTTTTAGTTCTTAATACTTCTAAAGCATCTTCATCAAAATCCGGTGCTGCTACCACCTCTAAGAAAATTTTAACCATTTCTTCTGCTGTAGCCTTATCTATCTTTCTATTTATAGCAACTATTCCACCAAATATTGAAACTGGATCAGCATCATAAGCCTTTAAATAAACCTCTTTAGAATTTTCTCCTACAGCTACCCCACAAGGTGTATTATGTTTTAATGCACAACAAGCTGTTTCTTCAAATTCACAAGCAACCTTCCATGCTATATCTAAATCCTTTATATTATTGTAAGATAAAGCTTTTCCATTTAAAATTTCAAAGCTATTCATAGCTCCATCAAATTCTGTTGAACTATAATAAGCAGCTCCTTGATGTGGATTTTCTCCATATCTAAGATCTTGAATTTTCTTATATGAAACTGATAGATATTCTGGATATTCCTCTTCTCCCTCTAGTAAGAAGTTAGAAATTGCAGCATCATAAGCACTCATTAAGTTAAATACTTTTCCTGCAAGAGTTTTTCTTAATTTAAATGAAACACAATTATTTTCTTTAATTTCATTCATTACTTTTTCATAATCTTTTTTATCTGAAAGAACTACCACATCTTTAAAATTCTTAGCTGCTGCTCTTAACATTGTTGGTCCACCTATATCAATAAATTCAACCTTTTCTTCAAAGCTTAAATTCTCTCTAACTTTTTCAAAGAAAGGATATAAATTTACAACTACATAATCTATAGTATTTATTTCTCTCTCTTCTAAAGTTTTCATATGCTCTTTATTATCTCTTATTGCTAATATTCCAGCATGAACTAAAGGATGTAGAGTTTTTACTCTTCCATCTAACATTTCTGGGAAGTCAGTTATTTCACTTATCTCTTTAACCTCTATGTTATTTTCTTTTAAATATTTATAAGTTCCACCACTTGATATTATTTCTACATCTCTATCTCTTAAAAATTTTGCAAGTTCTAAAACTCCATCTTTATCAAAAACACTTATTAAAGCTCTCTTTTTCATTAAAAGACCTCCCTAGTTTAATATTTTCACTTTTCCATTATGAATTTCTATTTTTTCTTCGCATAAGTACTTAACAATTCTAGGTAGCAATATATGCTCCTTCTCTAAAACCTTTTTTTGAAGACTTTCTGGAGTATCTTCAAAATTAACTTCAACTATTTCTTGTGCAATAATAGCTCCTCCATCAACCTCATCATTAACAAAGTGAACTGTACACCCAGAAAATTTCACACCCTTTTCTATAGCTGCCTTATGTACATTTATTCCATACATTTTATTTCCACAGAAAGAAGGAATAAGAGATGGATGGATATTAATTATCCTATTTCCATACTCTTCTAAAAGTTTTCCTTTTAATATTGAAAGATAGCCTGCTAGTACAATTAAATCAATATTATTTTCCTTAGCAAGTCTTAAGATTTCATCTGAAGTTTTATCTTCAAACTCTTTTTTAGAAACAACTGATGTTTTTATACCCTGTTTTTCAGCCCTTTCTAAGGCAAAAATACCCTCCTTACTTCCAATAACTAAGGAAACTTCTCCATTTATATTTCCATTGTCTATATTATCTAAAATTGATTGAAGGTTAGATCCACTGCCAGAAGCTAATACAGCTATTTTATACAAACTCCTTCACCTCCAGCATTTATATACCCAATCTCAAAAGCTTTTTCTCCTTGCTTTGAAAGTTCTTTTAAAACTTCCTCAACCTCATCTTCCTCAACACATAAAACAAACCCTATACCCATGTTGAAAGTATTATACATTTCCTCTTCTTTAACTCCAAGTTCCATAAGCTTTTTAAATATTTCTGGAATCTCATAGCTATTTTTATTTATTACTATACTAAGTCCTTCTTTACTTAACATTCTTGGAAGATTTTCATAAAATCCTCCCCCAGTTACATGAGCCATACCCTTAATATTAAATTTTTCTAAAAGACTTAATACAGGTTTAACATAAATCTTTGTAGGAGTTAATAATTCTTCCCAAATAGCTTTTCCATTAAAATCTTCATCTAAGTTTTTAAACACCTTTCTTATAAGAGAATATCCATTTGAATGAACTCCTGAAGAAGCAATTCCTATAAGCTTGTCACCACTCTTTATATCTTTACCATTTATTATTTTATCCTTGTCTACTATTCCTACTGCAAAACCAGCAATATCATAATCTCCTTCTTTATACATACCTGGCATTTCAGCAGTTTCTCCTCCAATTAAAGAGCACTGAGACTCAATACATCCTTCAGCCACTCCCTTTACTAAATCAGAAGAAACCTCAGCTTCAAGTTTTCCACAAGCTATATAATCTAAGAAGAATAATGGTTTAGCACCATGACATAAAATATCATTAACACACATTGCAACGCAGTCAATTCCAACAGTATCAAACTTTCTTTTTTTACAAGCAATATCAAGTTTTGTTCCCACTCCATCTGTTCCAGAAACTAAAACTGGTTTTTTATATCCCTCTGGAAGTTCAACCATGCCAGCAAAAGATCCTAATCCGTTTAATACATATTCACTCATTGTTTTTTTTGCATATTCTTTTATTAATTTTACTGATCTATATCCTTCTTCAATATTTACTCCTGCTTCTTTGTAAGTTAGCATTTAATTCTCCACCCTTTCAAGATTATCCTCTAAAGCTTCCATAGGCGCTGCAACTGGATAAACCCCACTAAAGCATCCTACGCAGAAATTTCTTCTACCTTCAAAACTTTCGTACATTCCTTCTAAACTTAAATATCCTAGAGAATCACAACCTATCATTTCTCTAATCTCTTCTACACTTCTACTTGCTCCAATTAACTGACTTCTGTATGGTGTATCAATGCCAAAATAACATGGATATTTAACCATTGGTGATGCAACTAGAAAATGAACTTCCTTAGCACCAGCTCTTCTTAAAGATTCAATTAAATGTTTGGAAGTTGTTCCTCTAACAATAGAATCGTCTATTAAAATAACTCTCTTTCCATTTACATTAACTTTTAAAGGATTAAGCTTTACAGCTACAGCTCTCTCCCTAATTTCTTGTGATGGTGATATAAATGTTCTTCCTATATATCTATTTTTCACAAATCCAACCTCATAAGGAATTCCTGAAGCCTTAGCATATCCCATAGCAGCTGGTATTCCTGAATCTGGTACAGCTACCACAATATCAGCATCTATTGGATATTCTTTAAATAATATTTCTCCTTGCTTAACTCTTGTCGTTTGAACATCTAAACCATCAATTACTGAATCTGGTCTTGCAAAGTATATATATTCAAAGGCACAGGTTTGACAAACAGTATTTTCTGAATATCTATAACTTTTAATCCCATCATTATCTATAACCACGATTTCTCCTGGTTTTATATCTCTCACAAACTCTGCTCCAATTGTGTCTAAAGCACAACTTTCTGAAGTTAATATATATCCTTCTTCAAATTTTCCTAAGCATAAAGGTCTAATTCCATGCGGATCTCTTATACCTATTAGCTTATCCTTAGTCATTATTACCATAGCGAAAGAACCTTTAACTGCTGATATAGCATCAATTACAGCCCTCTCAATCCCTTTTTTAGCTCCTCTAGCAACTAAGCTTGTAATTACTTCAGAATCAACACTAGTATGGAAAACTTGTCCCCCATCCTCTAAAAGACTTCTTATTACATCTGCATTAACTAAATTACCATTATGAGCAGTAGATATAGGACCAAGTTTAGTATTACTAACTAAAGGTTGTGCATTTTCAACAGTTTTAGCTCCTGCTGTAGAATATCTAACATGTCCTATTGATATATAACCATTAAATTCTCTAAGTCTCTTTAAATCTTCAGCTTCAAAGGCTTCTGTTAAAACACCTAACCCCTTATGAACTTTTATATCTTCTCCATTTGCTACTGCAATGCCAGCACTTTCTTGTCCTCTATGTTGAAGAGCATAAAGTCCATAATAATTTATAGAAGCAACATCTATTGGTTTATTTGCGAAAACTCCAAAAACTCCGCATTCATCTTTGAATTTATCATTTTGTGGATCCATAATATCAAAATTTGGCTTCACCATATTTTCTACTCCTCTTACTACCTAATTTCTTAGTCTATTTAAAACCTCTCTATAGCCATTGATTACATTACCCATATCTCTTCTAAATCTGTCTTTGTCCATTTTTTCTCCTGTTGTAGCATCCCAAAATCTACAAGTATCTGGTGAAATTTCATCAGCTAATAATATCTCTCCATTATATCTTCCAAACTCTAATTTAAAATCTATTAAGTTGATATTTTGTTTTTTGAAAGCTTCTTTTAAAATTTCATTTACTTTAGCAGTTATTTCATAAATTTTATTTAATTCTTCAAAAGTTGTAGCTCCAATTCCTACAGCATGATAGTCATTTATAAGCGGATCTCCTAAAGAATCATCCTTGTATGATAATTCAAAAACTGTAGTTTTTAATTCATATCCTTCTTCAAGACCTAATCTCTTAGCCATACTTCCTGCTGCCACATTTCTAACTATTACTTCTAAAGGAACTATTTCAACTTTCTTACATAATTGATCTCTATCATTTAACTTCTCTACAAAGTGAGTTTTTATTCCTTCTTTATTTAACATCTCAAAAATAAGACTAGTAATTTCGTTGTTTAATACTCCCTTGCTTTCTATTTGAGCTTTTTTTTCTCCATTGAAAGCTGTAGCATCATCCTTATAATGAACAATTACCATATCCTCTTTATCTGTTGCATATATTTTTTTAGCTTTTCCCTCATATAACATTTCTAGTTGATTTACCATTATAATTCCACTCCTTCTCCATTTTCTGCTATAAATTTATGTTTCATGTCGATTCTAAATTGAATTAATTTTTCTCTTAGTTCTGGATATTTTAATGAAAGCATTTGGACTGCTAACATTCCTGCATTATAACTATTATTTATTCCAACAGTGGCTACAGGAATTGATTTTGGCATCTGAACTATTGATAGTAATGCATCCATTCCCTCTACTGCTGCTCTCACTGGAACTCCTATTACAGGAAGTATAGTATGAGAAGCTATAACTCCAGGAAGATGAGCAGCTAATCCTGCTCCTGCTATAATTACTTCACAGCCTTCTTTCTCAATTTTTTCTAAAGTTTCAATAAGTTTTTCTGGAACCCTATGAGCTGATAAAATATAAGCATTATAAGGAATTCCAAACTCTTTAAGAGCATTTCCTGCTCCCTTCATAACATCTATATCTGATTTACTTCCAAAAAATATTGCTACCTTCATTAAAATTTCCTCCCTATATTTTAAAGTTTTAATAATACTTATTTTCTAGATAACCCTAAAGACCTAACTTAATTTTTTAAAGCTATACAGCTATATCATCACATATGAATATAAAGCTTAAAACTCAAGTGAAAATTTAATTTCTTAACTGGTTATACCTGTATTATGAAATATATGCTTTATGAAATTTTTAAGATAGAAATTTATAATCTTCTTAAAAAGTTAGAGATAATATATAATATAAAACCGTAATCTCTTAATTAAGCTAGTCCTTTAGTTCTATCTAAGAAATAATTTAAAACTTATAAACTTATTTTCTAAAATAATCTACACCTGATTTAAATAGTTTTTGATCAAATTCTCCTGGTATGTTTTTATAAAGATTGTCTCCAATTCTCTCTGAATGACCCATCTTACCTAGGATTCTTCCATCTCTACTTATTATTCCTTCTATTGCTAAAGATGAACCATTAGGATTATATGGCATATTCATAGCCATATTTCCTTCTAAGTCTACATACTGAGTAGCTATTTGATCATTTTCTACTAACTCTTTTATTAAAGCTTCTGGTGCAACAAATCTTCCTTCTCCATGTGATATTGGAATACTGTGTACCTCTCCAAGAGAAACCTCATTAAACCAAGGAGATTTCTTAGATGTAATTTTAGTTCTAACTATGGATGACATATGTCTATTTATATTGTTATAAGTTAAGGTTGCCATATCTTCTTCAATATCAATTATTTTTCCGTATGGAAGAAGTCCTAACTTAATTAAGGCTTGGAAGCCATTACAAATTCCAAGTATTAATCCATCTCTCTCATTTAAAAGCTTCATAACTGAATCTTTTATCTTAGGATTTCTAAATATTGTTGCTATAAATTTAGCTGATCCATCTGGCTCATCTCCTGCTGAGAACCCCCCTGGCAACATAATTATTTGAGATTTGTCAATTTCTTTTTTAAGCATATTTATTGAATCAATTAAGGCTTCCTTATTTAAATTTCTAATTATAACTTCACTTACCTCAGCACCTTCTTTTTCAAAGGCCCTTCTACAATCATACTCACAGTTAGTTCCTGGGAATACTGGTATAACTACTCTTGGTTTTTCTACCCTTGTTATCTTTGATTTAAGTTTTTCTTCTATATGCATTTGTCCATTATCTAAAATATTAGCCCCGTCTTTATCATTATTTATTAAGTCTGAAACGCACTCTTCTTTATCTTCAGTTTTAGATTTAAATACATACTCAAGCTTTTCTTCATAAGCTTTTTCTAATTCCTCTAAAGAAACCTCAAAATCATATTCTTCACATTTTATAACCCCATCTTTTATTGTGCTTCCTATAACCTTATAATTAGTTCCCTTAAACTCATCCTCAAGGTTAACCCCTTCTTTAACCTCTAATATTAAACTTCCATAATTAAATCCAAAAAGTTCTTCTTTAGAAATATTATTTAATATTGCCCCAATTCTATTTCCTAGTGACATCTTAGTAATTCCCTCTGATACCCCACCAAACTTAAGAGAGTATGCTGAAACCACCTTTTCTTCTCCTATTAACTCATAAAGTTTTTCTAAGTTATTTTTAAATCCTTCCATTTCTAAAGTTCCATCTTCTAATTTCTCACCTTTCATAAGAACTAAAGTTGATCCTATATTTTTAAACTCAGGTGAAATAATTCTTGAAGCCTTTTCAAGACCTACTGCAAAGGAAACTAAAGTTGGTGGAACATTTAACTCTCCAAAACTTCCTGACATTGAATCTTTTCCACCTATTGCAGGTAATCCTAAATCCATTTGTGCCTTATAAGCTCCTAGTAATGCTGCAAAAGGCTTGCCCCATTTTTCTTCATCTCTTAATAATTTTTCAAAATATTCTTGGAAAGTTAATCTAACTTTTTTATAATCTCCTCCCATAGCAGCTATTTTAGTTACTGATTCAATAACTGAATAAAATGCCATGTGGAATGGACTCCATACTCCTAAATAAGGATTAAATCCATATGTCATTAAAGAAGCATCTTTACTTTCTCCTCCTAAGACAGGAATTTTAGCAGCCATACCCTCTGCTGGTGTTAATTGATACTTCCCTCCTAAAGGCATAAGAACTGTTCCTCCACCTATAGTTGAATCAAATCTCTCAATTAATCCTTTTTGACTACAAACATTTAAATTTCTTAAAGATTTTAGCCATTCCTCTTTAACGTCAAAGTTTTTAACTTCATATGGATAAACACTTGGTGATTTTACTTTTAAAGAAATTTCTTGTTTTGCCCCATTTGTATCTAAGAAACTTCTCTTTATATCAACTATAGTTTTATCCTTCCAATTCATTCTTAACCTATCAGTATCTGTAACTTCAGCCACAATTGTAGCTTCTAAATTCTCTTCTTCTGAAAGTTTTATAAATCTATCTGCATTTTCAGAGGAAATAACAACAGCCATTCTTTCTTGAGATTCTGATATGGCAAGTTCAGTTCCATCTAATCCCTCATATTTTTTAGGAACTTTATTTAAATCTATATCAATTCCTCTGCATAATTCTCCAATTGCTACTGATACTCCACCAGCTCCAAAGTCATTACATCTTTTTATCATTTGAGCTACTTCTTTATTTCTAAAAAGTCTCTGAATTTTTCTCTCTGTTGGAGCATTTCCTTTTTGAACTTCTGCTCCACATTGATTTATTGATTCTTCTGTGTGTTCCTTTGAAGAACCTGTAGCCCCACCAATACCATCTCTTCCAGTTCTTCCTCCAAGAAGTATTACAATATCTCCCTTTGAAGGTTCAAGTCTTATTACATTTTCCTTTGGCGTGGCAGCTATAACTGCACCTACTTCCATTCTCTTAGCCGCATAATTTGGATGATAAATTTCTGATACTTGTCCAGTTGCAAGGCCTATTTGATTTCCATATGAGCTATATCCATGAGCAGCTCCTAAAGTTATTTTTCTTTGAGGTAATTTGCCCTTTAAAGTTTCACAAATTTCAACTGTTGGATCTGCTGATCCTGTAACCCTCATAGCTTGATAAACATAACTTCTTCCTGAAAGGGGATCCCTAATAGCTCCCCCTAAACAAGTGGCTGCTCCTCCAAAAGGCTCTATTTCTGTTGGGTGATTGTGTGTCTCATTTTTAAACATTAAAAGATATTCTTCAGTTCCCTTATCTGTTTCTATTTCTATATTTATAGAACAAGCATTTATTTCTTCTGAAACATCTAAATCATCAAGTTTTCCTCTTTTTCTTAGCTCCTTCATGGCTATTGTGGCTAAATCCATTAACTTAACTTCTTTATTATTTAAGTTCTCCCCATAAACATAGGCTCTTGAATTTTTATAATCTTCATAAGCCTTTTTAATAGGTTCAGAATACTTGCCCTCTTCTATATAAACATCTTTTATTATTGTTTCAAAAGTTGTGTGTCTACAATGATCTGACCAATAAGTATCAATAACCTTAATCTCAGTTATTGTTGGATTTCTATCCTCTGATTTAAAATAATCTCTTATTAGTTTTAAATCTTCTAAACTCATAGCTAAAGATTTTTCTCTATGGAAATTTTTAAGTCCCTCTTCATTTAAACCTAAAAAGCCATTTAAAATCTCAACCTCATTAGGTTCCTCTAAGTTTTCTTCTAAGACTTTTGAAAGTGGACTAACTTCCCTTGAATCAACAGGATTAATGTAATAAGATTTTATTTTATTTATCTCTTCCTGATTTAAATTCCCTTTTAAAATAAGTACTTTTGATGATTTAACAGGAACTTTTTCCTCCTCAGTAAGAAGCATTATACACTCTGAAGCTGAATCAGCTCTTTGATCATACTGTCCTGGTAAATATTCAACACCAAAAGCTATTTCATCTTGTCCTATTTCAAAATTTTCCTCATATACTCTATCTACTGGAGCTTCTGACAAAATAGTATTTACAGTTCTTACATACTGTTCTTCTTCCATATCTCCTAATATGTATTTATTTAAAACTCTTACATCCTCCAAAGCTTCAATCCCTAAATTATCTTTAAAATCCTTAAGTAATATCTGACTTTCTACATTAAAACCAGCTTTTTTTTCTACAAATACCATTCTAATACCAGACATTTTAATCCCCCATTCAAAACACGAACATTATTAATGATTAAAAATTAATCATTCGTTAATTAAACATTACCACCTTAAATACGTATTGTCAATATTTAAAATTATTTAAAAATTCGTTTTTTAGATGATTTTAGACGTATTTATATTGTTTTTATTAATTAAAGTTCGTATTTAAGAATAAAAATAGAGATATATTAAAAGTCTCGAATAATATTTTTTAATATATCTCTAATATTTTTAGTCTTCTCTTAAAAGATTTATATCCTTTCCTTCTAGAATCTTATTCATATTTCTTATAGAGCACATTTTTCCACACATTGTACAACTATCTTTATGTTCAGGAGTAGATTCTTTTCTATATCTAATGGCTTTTTCACTATCTATAGCTAAAGAAAACATCTCGTCCCAATCTAGTCTTTTCCTAGCATCACTCATTTTATTATCTATGTCCCTTGCCCCAGAAATTCCTTTTGCTATGTCAGCTGCATGAGCCGCTATCTTTGTGGCAACTATTCCTTCCCTTACATCCTCTAAATTAGGAAGTCTTAAATGTTCTGCTGGTGTTACATAACAAAGAAAATCTGCTCCATAAGAAGCTGCCATAGCCCCTCCTATAGCACTTGTTATATGATCATATCCTGGTGCAATATCAGTTACTATTGGTCCTAAAACATAAAATGGTGCTCCATGGCATAATTTTTTCTCTAATAAAACATTAGCTTCTATTTCATTCATTGCCATATGCCCTGGACCCTCTATTATTACTTGTACATTTCTTTCCCAAGCTCTTTTTGTTAGCTCTCCAAGAGTAATTAATTCTTTGATTTGTACAGCATCAGTTGCATCAGCTATTGAACCTGGTCTACAAGCATCCCCTAAACTTAAAGTTAAATCATACTTTTCACATATATCTAATAATCTATCAAAATATTCATAGAAAGGATTTTCTCTATTATTTAATTCCATCCATGCAAAAAGAAGAGATCCTCCTCTAGAAACTATATTAGTAAGTCTTTTATTTCTTCTAAAAGTTTCAATTGTTTCTCTATTTAATCCAGCATGTATAGTAACAAAGTCAACTCCATCCTTTGCATGTTTTTCTACAACTTCAAAAAATTCATCAACAGTTATATCTTTAAGCTCTTTATCATAGAAACCTACTACATCATACATTGGTACAGTTCCTATCATAGCCGTAGAAACTTCTACAAGTCTTTTTCTAAAATCATAAGTTTTACCATAATTACTTAAATCCATTATAGATTCTGCATTCATATCTATTGCTTTTTTAACTTTTTCTAACTCTAATTCTATATTGGCACAGTCCTTTGAAATTCCTAGGTTAACATTTATTTTAGTTCTTAACCCTTGTCCAACACCTTCTGCACTTATACTTTTATGATTTTTATTAGCTGGTATTACAATTTTTCCTTCAGCCATTAAATTCATTAAAGTTTCAATATTAATTCCTTCTTTTTCTGAAACTACTTGCATTTCCTTTGTTATTATTCCTTTTTTAGCAGCATCCATTTGAGTTGTATAATTCATATTAGTTCTCCTTATTTTAATTTTTTAACTGCGCAGTTAAATTAATATAGGATCCTATTTTTTTATAAAAAATAAAAGCTTGCCATAAGGCAAGCTTAATAAACACTTATATAGATACATTTATAACTTTTTAAAGTATAAATATAAATAAACAACAGTTTATGCTTCCCTACGGTAGTACTAACTACATCAGGTTTTAAGGGTTAGATAGATATTATCCTCTCAGCATATAAAATGCACCCCTAGCACTTACGATTAAATATTCACTTTTTTTAAATTATACTATCAATTTTTTTCAATTTCAAGTAAATTTATAAAAATAAGTAATAATATACTTAATAATTATTTAAGCTAAATATAAAAAATATACTAAATTAAAACCAAGTAAAATATAAGTAGAAATTAAAAAAGCTTTAGAATAAGTTCCTATCTCATTCTAAAACTTTCCTAACTATTCCGATTTATATATTATAATTTAAGTTTTCTCTACAAAACAATGGAATTTTAAAAGCCTGTATGACCAAATCCACCGCCTCTATTTACACTTTTAAGTTTAGAAACATCATCTGTTTTTATAAAATTAGCTTTATAATATTTTGCTAAAACCATCTGAGCAATTCTATTTCCTTTTTTTATGTATATAGTTCCATATGGATTTCCGTTCTTATCTAAATAAATATATGTTTTTAATAACTTTTTATAAGCTTTTTTTCCTTCATCCTCATAAGAACTTATATCATGTCCTTTAGATTCTAAATAGTCGCTTAATCTTACTTCAGTATAATTATTTTTTAAATCATCTAATATACTTATATCATTAGCTATCTCATAAGGAAGATTGGCTATATTATAATTATTTTCTAAAATTACTGATATATCACTAACTGAATCAGCATCAATAGTTCCTATTGAGTTTGAAATTTTTAAGTTTGTTCTTAAAGAAAGTCCACTTCTAGCCCTAATTTGAAGCTCCATATTATCAGGAATTGCAAACTTTAACCCTAGTGGAATTGCAACCTTTTCAAAAGGTCTTATAACCATATCCTCTGCTGCAAAAAGGTCTGCTCCTGCGGCTAATGGTGTTTCATATTTAGGTGTTTCTCCATTTTTATCATATTGAATATATACATCTCTCACTCTTTGTTCTCCCGCCATAAAATTCACCTCCATCTTTAGTAAAAATTATATTTTAAAATCCCCCTATTAACAAATGTGTAAATCATCCATATTCTTAATTGAAAGTTGTATTATTAACATTTTGTTAATATATTTTCTTTATTCTTACATTTACAACTTATTACTTTTATTAAGAATTTTTTTATAGAAAAACTTAATTTTCTATAAAAAAATAACAGGTTTAATCTCTCTAACCTGTTACTTTTTACTTATTTAAAATTATTTTTAAAAATTATTTCTATTCATGTTATATATACAAATTCCAGCAATAGCACCTGTTATAAATACAGTTGCTAAGTTCCATATCTTAAATATATAAACTCCAAAATAATGAACTAACACAATTAAAATTAAAGCTATAACTATGTGGATAATCCATTCCCACTTAGGCTCTATTTTAAAAGCTCCAAACATTTTATCAGTTAACCTTATTTTTTTATCAATTAATCCATATAAAACAGCAAATAGAATTGTTGATATAACAAACACTAATGCTTCCAATATATTTTGTAATAAAAGCATTCTATCCATAGTTTCTTCCCTTTCAATTCATCCTTAATAGCTATATTATACCATTTTAAAGAATAGTAAGTGAACTTTACAATTAAAATTAATATATCATTTAGACTTTAAATCCACCTAATCTATGGAGATAATACTATTCCTTATTTTTAGTCTAAACCTAAAGAATAAACTAATAAAAATATATCTTTTTACAAATTATTTTTTAAAGGAAGCAATTAAAATTCCAATAAAAATTCCATTTATACTTGAAACTACAAAATTTCCAATCCCATAAGGAATACTTAAGTATTTAAATATTATGTAACTTAAAACTAAAACTATTATTGCAGTTATTATAACTATTAAATCATATATAAACTTATCCTTAAAACTTTTATGTCCCCACAAAATTCTAGTATTACTATCCCTAAGTTTATATAAGAAAAATAACACTATAATTATTCCAATAACAGTACTTGTATGTTGAACTAACTTATATATATAAATTTCTTCTCCACCAAATAGTATAATTTTTTGTCTAAGCCAAGTGATATGACGCACAAAGAATCCAGTTTTATGAGTAAATCCATCCCACAAAACATGGGTAATCATTCCTAATAAAGCCGAATATATGAAAACAATTACTTCTTTCCATGAATGCAAGCCAAATTGTTCTGTTCTTAAGTAACCATACCAGTTATCTAAAGGTCTCGGCAAATGACTTATAAGTGGAGATTTTATAAAGTTATGAAAAATATACGCTAATAAAATACATAAAGGCAAATTTAATATAAAAAAGCCTAATATTTGGTGTCCTAAATTTCCATAAGGTCTAAAATTAAGAAAATATATAAAATCTGGAGCCATACTCCCTAAAATTAAAGCTGTAAAATTAAACTTTTTATTCTTTAAAAAAACCACAGCTGCTGGATGCGCTAGGGTAAAAGGCATACTTACTCCCCCTTATTATATTGAATATTATCCAATTATAACATATAAAAGACTAAGTAAAAACGACTAAAATTTTTCTTTTAACCCATTAACATGAAACCTATTTATTTGAATTATTTTTTTGTACTAAATAAATAAGAATATTATTCAAAAGAAATATTATAAAAAATATTATTTTATTTATTTGAGACTGTACTGAAGTTATTGCAAGAAACAAAATAACATTAATTATTAATAACCATAACTCATGCTTCTTTAAAAATTCCATTTTAATTTAAAACTCCTAATATTTCTTCCCCATATTTATTGACCTTCACCTTAGCCAATCCCTTAACTTTCATAAGCTCTTCTTTATTCTTTGGCATTTTATCTAAAAGATCATTTAGAGTCTCATCATTAAAAATGCAATAAGGAGGAAGTTTTTCTTTTATTGCAAAATTTATTCTTAATTGTTTAAGTTTTCTCCTCAGTTCTTCTTTATTTTTATTACTTAATATTTTACCTTCATAAGATTTATTATCTCTATTAAATAAAACCTCATCATTAAAATTATCATTGTTTGATTTTTCTTCACTGTACACTTCTGACTCTTTTTTTATAAAATCCTCTTCACTTAAGGAGTATTTTTTATAATAATCAAACTCTATAGGTTTATTATTTTCTAATAAAAATTTACCTATTGAATATTCTACTTTATCTAAAACCTTAAAATCTTGCTTTATCTTATGATAGTTTAATTTCTCTTTTATAA
This sequence comes from Clostridium sp. 16K-1-R1, assembly GCF_023921145.1. Taxonomy (NCBI): domain Bacteria; kingdom Bacillati; phylum Bacillota; class Clostridia; order Eubacteriales; family Clostridiaceae; genus Clostridium; species Clostridium sp. 16K-1-R1. The sequence goes on along the minus strand of NZ_CP046515.1, from coordinate 842,463 downwards.
AAGATGTTAATTGATCATATTTTATAATTTGTGATTTTATTTCCTTTGGTGCTTTATACTTATTTATTACACTTTTAGAGTTTGCAATTACTACACAAGAATATATAGGGTATTTTTTTATCATTTTATTTTTCTTTAAATAATCAGTTAATACTCTAACATGTCTTTCATTTTGAGCTACTGGACTATATATTCCTTCTTTTCTATAAACTTTTCCTTCTTTATTTTTAAAATATCTTATAAATTCTCCTGACTCATTTACAGTTATATCTCCACTTAAGGCCTTAGTTTCTAAGACTAAAATAAAACTTTTAGTTATTAGAATATAATCCATTTGGGCAACTGATTCCCCATCCTCTATCCTAATATCATGTAAAGCTAACATTGGTATATAGGAATTTTTTATTTCATAACTAACATTTTTTTCTCCCTCAATACCATAAGTTAAGTACATAATATCTCTATCTATTAATTTCTTTTTCTCACTATAAACTTTTCCACTAAGAATTTTTAAATCTTCTAATTGTTTATTATTCTCATTGAATTCTTTAAGCCATGTAGGGCCCTTTATAGAAGAAATTCCGAAAATAATTTCTTTTAACATTTATATACTACCTCCTATTAACATTTCATTCATATTGTAGCATATTTTGTAACTTTTTGTTAACACTGTATTTTTAAGCTAAAATCATAAAATTAAAAAGTGTTAGAAACATTTAAAAATAATTGCTTCTAACACTCTTCCTTAATTATTAAAAATTACTTATTTAATGTTTTTACTGATACTTCACCTGAATTTAAGTATTCTATTTCACCATTTTCATACTTAACAACTAAAGCTCCCTCATCAGTAATATCAATAGCCAATCCTTTATTCAGCTTATTGTTCTTTAAAAAACTTACTTCTTTTCCTAATACTAAAGATAAAATTCTATACTCTGTCATTATGCTTTTATCCTCTAGATTTTCACATAATTCAAAAAGTTCATTTAAAATCTCAGCAACTAACTGATTTCTAGTAATAGTTGGCTTTTCTCCTCCAAATATTGATCCTGCAATATTTTTTATATCTTCAGGGAAATCCTTTGAATCAGTTTTAAAATTTACCCCAATTCCAACAACAACATTCTCAACTCTTCCACTCTCAAAGTTTCCTGTTGCCTCTGTTAATATGCCGCAAATTTTTTTATCATCTAAAAATATATCATTAACCCACTTTATTTTAGGTCTTTTTTTAGTTAATGTTTCTATTGCCCTACAAACAGATATGGCTGCTGAGGTTGTTATATGTATGGCCTTTGAAAGTTCTATGTTAGGTCTTAAAATAACACTCATATATATCCCTTTGTTAGAAGGTGAAAAGAACTTTCTTTGAAATCTCCCCCTACCTGCTGTTTGTTCCTCTGCAATTAATATGGTTCCATGTGGTATATCATTATCCATTAAAAGCTTCTTAGCTTCTTGATTAGTTGAATCTATAGTTTTATACACCCTTATATAGTTTTCACGGTATTTAGGATTTAAAAATATTTTTATTCCCTCTGCTGATATTAAGTCATTATCCTTTGTTAATTGATATCCTCTATTGGTAACAGCAGAAATATTGTAGCCCTCTCCCCTTAAGGATTTTATAGCCTTCCATATAGCTGCCCTAGAAACTGATAAATGTTTAGCCAATTCTTCTCCTGATATACTTCTCTCCCTATTTTCTTCTAGAATCTTAAGTACTGACTCTTTAACCGACATTTAACTAGCCCCCTAATTTATTTCTATTATTCATATTAAAATTACTTTTCTTTAATTAATACTCTCCTTGATTATATTTTTTATGCCTATTATTGACAACCTTTTTTAATATTTAAGTCTACAATATAAATCTCAAAATAATTTTCTATATAAAAAAAGGCTAGCAACTTTTAATGTTACTAACCTTTCCATAAAAATTATTTAAATTCTATTGCTCTAATTTCTTTTAATGATTTTAAAACATCCTCATTAATATTTCCTTGTGCTTCTTCTAAGATAGCATAAATATTTCTAGCCTTTTCTAAGATGTTTTTTATGTTTTCATTTACTTCGTATTTTTTATAAACTGCAACAAAATCAAAAATTATTGCCAATGCTCTCTTTAAATTATCTCTTAAATTGTCTTTAAACCCTGGTGTTCCTAAAACATATTCATTTGAAAACACTTTAGGTTCCTCTAAGTATATATTTAATTTTTCTTTTACTAAAGACACAGCATTTAAATAATCATCATTACAAGTTGAAATTAAACCCTCATTAATTTTTATGTCTTTTTCCATTTAAATCATCTCCTTAACTCTTTCATTAGTTCTTTAAAGATAATTAATTATAGTGTTTGTGTGGTTTTTTTATTTATATAAAAAATTTTGGATTCTAATTGATAAAGTACTAAAAATAATAAATATTTATTCTCAGTAATATGATTATATCCTACAAAAAGAAAAAAGAAAATAATTTTCCAATTTTCATTTAAATTTTTCTTAACAATAAGAAATTTACTCTTTATTATTTAAGCTTATTTTTTTATTTTCATGTATAATTTAAATAAAAAAACTTAGGTGGTGTTTAAGGTGAATTATATTGAAGATATAAAAAATTATATTCCTTTTAACGAACAGGAAGAAAGGGATAAAGAACTATTTTTAAGATGCTTAAATGATTTTCATGATATTTTAACAAGAGATAATACAATTGCTCATTTAACTAGCTCAGCCTTTGCTGTAAATAAAGAAAGAAATAAATTTTTAATGATTCATCATAACATATATAATTCTTGGGCATGGACTGGTGGTCATTCAGATAATGAAAAAGATCAACTAAAAGTTGCAATAAAAGAATTAAAAGAAGAAACTGGAGTTAAAAATCCTACTCCTCTTTTAGATAAAGCTTTTGCATTAGATGTGTTAACAGTAAATGGCCACATAAAAAGAGGAAAATATGTTTCATCCCATCTTCATTTAAATCTTACTTATTTAATAGAATGCTCAGAAGATGAAACTCTTATGCTTAAAGAGGATGAAAATAGTGGTGTTATGTGGATTCCTTTTAATGAAATAAGTAAATATTGCAGTGAACCTCATATGATTCCAATATATGAAAAGCTAATAAATAAGCTAAAAACTCAAAGTAAATTTTAAAGAAATAAAAAAATTTAAGCTATGTTTTAATTAAAACATAGCCTTTAAATTTAATATTTATTATAAAATTTAGATAACTTTTTTAACACTCTCTTCTTTATTTCCTCTTGAATCCCATCTTTTTAAGACATAAGCTGATAAAAATGCAGCTATTAACATAATCCATATTAAGGAGCTTGGGAAAAATAAAACTAATAAAAGTAAAGTAACTACAGCATTCCTTAAAACTGAACTTGTAAATGCGGTTGTAACTATAGTAACTGTGACAACTGGATCAATTGAGAATATTGCTGAAAGAGCATATCCCATTGAAACTCCTGAAAATACTACTGGGAATATATGTCCACCTCTCCATCCAGTAGATAGGCACACCTCTGTTAAGAATAATTTCACCAAACTAATTAATATAAGAATTCCTATTGATAAACTACTCCATTCTTTAACTAACACTTTTACTTCATGCTCTCCTGAAAATAGTGTATATGGTAACCATGTTCCCACTATTCCCAAAATTATGCCTCCAATTAATGCCCTTATTATTTTATAATTTTTTAAAGGTAAAAAAATCTTATGTAGAATTTTCCCATACCCACCATATAGTAATGCCATTAAAATTCCACAAATTATTAGTGGAATTATTGATATTATTTCACTCATTCCGAGATTAAAACTTCCAAAATGAACTATAAAAGATGGTCTATTGTCAATTTGTGATAATAATATTAAAACACCAAATCCAGCAGCCGTTGTTATTGAATAAACTATTGTTTTAATATTCTTTCTTACACTTGAATCATCATCTTCTATCAATGGAGTTAATCCTATTAATGGTGCATGAAATATAAGTCCTATCGTAGCTTCCATACTAAATTCTGTTACTAAACTATCATACTTTTCTAACTCTTTATCCTTAACAATCCACTTTAAAAAATCTCCAACTAAAGTAGAAAGTCCGCCTATAATATTAACAAGAGCAGCTTCAGGTCCTAAACTAGCTCCAAAAAATAGTGTAATTAAAGCAGATACACAAGCCTTTGGAACATTTTTGTAATCTACTCTCTTAGTTTCTTTAAATTCTGCCATAACTTCTGGCATAAGTTTTGGATATTCCCCTAAATATTTTTGACATAATCCTACTAAAATTCCACCAATACTACATACTAATATTGTCCAGTATGGTAAATTAAACTTTCCTGGTAGTTCATTCCACATAAAATGTATTCCTGAACTAACAACATACAAAAAGAGCCAACTAACAGCTCCTACTATCCCACCTAGAACTATTCCATAAAGAATTAAAATTCCTAAACTAAAATATTTTTTCATTCCTAAAGTTTCTCCTTAACTAATCCTTTGTTTTGTAATATTTAAGTATCCTTATTTATAATACCATATATTAATCCCAATAATGCAAATACCACATAATCCACATCAGTTGATATTTTTAATCTCAAAAGTTCATATACCGCATTTATAAACATATAATTAAAATTAAATATACTTAATATCCAAGCAATTAATAGACCCCATAATAATCCACCTAACACTTAATCCCTCCCATATCTCACCAATGTAAAAATATCAATATTTTAAAAGATAACTTATTAATCCTATTAAAGCAAAAATAACATAATAAAAATCTTTTGATGTTTCTATATCACAAACTTCATATATAGAATTTATAACCATCTTGTCAAAGTTAAATAAACTCAAAATTCATGCAACAAATAGTCCTCCTAATAATCTACTTAGCATCCCCTACCCCTGTAAAAATCCTAATTTAATTTTTCCTTTTAAATTTTAATTACTTATTAAAAGTTAATTTTTAATCATTGTATTAATAAAATATGGACTTAATTTAGAAAAATAATTTTCTAAACTAAGCCCATATTTTTACTATTTCATTGGATTTTTAGAAGTTGATGTCCATTGATTATCTCCTGCAGTTTTAGGCTGTCTGTCTTTTGCAGGAACCATGTTAGGATCTACAGTTGTTGATACCCATTGATTATTTGTTGCTGATTTTAATTTTTTTCCCATGACTAATTACCTCTTTCTATTTTTTATTGAAACTTGTTCAACCTTATTTTTTGTAATTATATTTTTTTCATCCTAGGTATTTATTAGAAACTTTAATTGACTTATTTTAAACTTTTGATATATAATATATAAAAACTGAATCATTAAAAGCTTTGATTAGGAGTAGTAATATTACCTCATAGCCTAAAGAGAGTTGTGGTTTGCTGTGACACAATGGTATGAAAATATGAACTTGCCTATGAGCATATGTGTGAAAAAAAGCACATACGGGAAAAACCCGTTATAAAATCGAGTGAGGAAAAGAAATTTTCCTAATAAGAGTGGTACCGCGAATATCCTTTCGTCTCTTAAATTTTAAGAGATGGAAGGTTTTTTTATTTGTTTTTATTTGATTCTAGCAAATAATATTAATTATATAGACTTAGAGGAGGATTAGTTAATGGGTAACTATAGTACTGCCATAGATAAGAAATGGCAAGAAAAATGGGCTGAATCAGGCCTTTATAAATTTGATCCAAATAAAGAAGGAGAGAAACTTTACGTTTTAGAAATGTTTTCATACCCTTCAGGTAGCCAATTACATGCAGGTCACTGGTTTAACTATGGACCAGTTGATTCATGGGCTAGATTTAAAAGAATGCAAGGATATAATGTATTCCAACCAATGGGATTTGATGCTTTCGGTTTACCTGCTGAAAACTTTGCTATAAAAACAGGAATACATCCTCAAGATTCTACAATAAAAAATATAGCTAAAATGGAAGAACAATTAAAAGCTATGGGAGCTATGTTTAACTGGGAAAACGAAGTTGTAACTTGCTCACCTGAATATTATAAATGGACTCAATGGCTATTCCTAAAATTATACGAAAAAGGATTAGCTTATAGAAAAAAAGCTCCTGTAAACTGGTGTCCATCATGTCAAACAGTTCTTGCTAATGAGCAAGTAGTTGATGGAGCTTGTGAAAGATGTTCAACAGAAGTTACTAAAAAAGATCTTACTCAATGGTTCTTTAAAATAACTGATTATGCTGATGAATTATTAGATAAATTAGATGATTTAGATTGGCCAGAAAAAACAGTTTCTATGCAAAAACACTGGATAGGAAGATCAACTGGTTCTCAAGTTAACTTTAAAGTTAAAGATAGCGATTTAAACTTTGATGTATTCACAACAAGAGTTGATACTTTATGCGGAGTTAGCTATGTTGTTTTAGCTCCTGAAAATCCATTAGTAGACGAAATAGTTTCAGCTGAACAAAAAGAAGCTGTTGAAAATTATAAAGAAGAAGCTAAAAAACAATCTGATATAGAAAGACAATCTATTTCAAGAGAAAAAACGGGTGTATTCACTGGTGCATATGCTATTCATCCATTAACAGGTAAAGAAGTTCCTATATGGGTTGGAGACTACGTTCTAGCAACTTACGGAACTGGAGCTGTTATGGCTGTTCCTGCTCATGATGAAAGAGATTTTGCTTTTGCTGAAAAATTCAACCTTCCAATAAATAGAGTTATAGAAGCTAAAGATGGTAGTGAAACTAACCTTCCATTCTGCGAGCACGGTATATTAGTTAACTCAGGTGAATTTGATGGATTAACTACAGATGAAGCTAAAGAAAAAATAGTTGAAAAACTAGCTTCAATGGGTCTTGGAGAAAAGAAAGTTAACTTTAGATTAAGAGACTGGTTAGTTTCAAGACAAAGATACTGGGGAGCTCCAATTCCTGTAGTTTACTGTGAAGAATGTGGTATAGTTCCTGTACCTGAAAGTCAATTACCAGTTGAATTACCATATGATGTTGAATTTGCTCCAGATGGAAAATCTCCACTAGCTAAGAGCGAAGCATTTGTTAATACAACTTGCCCTCACTGTGGAAAACCAGCTAAGAGAGAAACTGATACTTTAGATACTTTCGTATGTTCATCATGGTATTACTTAAGATATCCTGATAATAAAAATACTGAGGCTCCATTTAATCCTGAATTAATCAACAAAATGTTACCAGTTGATAAATACGTTGGTGGACCTGAACATGCTTGTATGCATCTTCTTTACGCAAGATTCATAACTAAAGCCCTAAGAGATATGGGATACCTAAACTTTGATGAACCATTTACTTCATTAACTCACCAAGGATTAATCTTAGGACCAGACGGATTAAAAATGAGTAAATCAAAAGGAAATACAATATCTCCTGATGATTATATAAAAGAATATGGTGCAGATGTATTTAGAATGTACCTAATGTTTGGTTTTGCTTACACTGAAGGTGGAGCTTGGAGTGATGATGGAATCAAATCTGTAAATAGATTCGTTGAAAGAATTGAAAGAATTATAGATACTGCTAGAGAAGCAATCTCAAAAGGTGAAAATAATAAAACTACAATGGATAAGGCTGAAAAAGAGCTTAACTATTGGAGACACAATACTATAAAATCTGTTACAGATGATACAGATAAACTTCAATTTAATACAGCAATAGCTAGAATGATGGAATTCATAAATGCTTTATCTAAATATACTCAAGAGAAAGAAATGAATCTTGATTTCTTAAAAGATGTAGTTTCTGATTATTTAAGATTATTAGCACCATTTGCACCTCACTTCAGTGAAGAACAATGGAGCTTACTTGGAAATTCATACTCAATCTTCAATGAAGCATGGCCAAAATTTGACCCTAAAGCTTTAGTTAAAGACGAAGTTGAAATAGCTATACAAGTTAACGGAAAAATCAAAAACAAAATAATGGTTTCTTCTGATTTAGATGAAGAAGGAATAAAAGCCGCTGCTTTAGCTGATGAGAAAATCATAGCTTCAACAGAAGGAAAAACAGTTGTAAAAGTAATAGTTATAAAAGGTAGACTTGTAAATATAGTTGTTAAGTAATATAATATTAACGTTGCAAATTTTTTAATTGATTAAAAGTTAATACTAATCTTAATAATTAACACTTTTAAATAACAAATTATATATTATACTATAAAAGGTATCTAAACGCTGAGATTTGACTCCGTTTAGATACCTTTAAACTTTACATTGTTATATGATAATTATTTTTATCAACCTTTATTTCTTTTTCAAAAACTTTATAATATTCTGATTCATGTCCTCTTAAATCAATATTGTCCATTAATTTTATATTTTTAACTATATTATTATCTATTGCTTCTAAAAACTCATCTTTATTTCTAACTAACTCTGTTTCCTTTGCAACATTATAATAAGTATATCCAAAGACTCTTTTTTCGTGGATTAACTGATTATTATCACAATTTAAAATTCCACCATCTCTAAATTGCCCCCTTATTTCAATTGGAGAATTTATTTTTATATCTCCTTTTAAATAAACCTTTGAATCTTTTCCTAAAATGTCAAGTCCAACTCCAGATTTATTTTGTAAATCAAGATTATTTAAGGTTACTACTCCATTTTCAACCTTTAATCCATTACCCTTTTCTTGATTATTTACTATTTTACAATCATTAATATGAATATTATTTCCCTCTAAAATGTTTACTGCTCTATTAAAGTTAGACTCTATGAAAACATTTTCTAAAGTTATGTCATCTCCTGATACAGTAATAAGGTTATTCTTATTATTTAAAGTTTCATCATCATCCTTACATACTATATTTAAATTTTTTAGCACAATTCCATCTCCCTGTAGTGTAAAAAAATCTCTATTAAGATTTTCAGCTAATTTAGGAACATAGATACTATATCCTTGACCATCTATTACAACATTTGAACTCTTAATATCTACTCCACTAGAAATTAAATTGCTAAGGTCAATGTCCCTTGATAATTTTATCTCTTCTAAGTTCCCATCATTTATTATTTTTAAGAATTCTTCTGTATCCCCTACTGTTTTTTCTATTCTAAAAATATTATTATATCTTTTACTATGACTTATACTTTGATTTATAACTGAATTATCTTTGTTTTTCTCTATTAAATTTACTTCTTTGCCTAAAACTACGCTACTGGAGAGGTTATTTACTACTATAGCAGTTGCTATTATTTTTGCCACCTTTTTATGTGCCATACTAAACTCACCTCTTCTTATTATTTTTCTTATATTTCTATTATGAACTAATTATATCATTTTTTGTATAGGTTTTCAAAAAATAAATTATAGATTTTTTTGACATATCATAGATTTTTTTTAACTCTACTAAAATCTTATAATTTATTAATGTATATTATATGTTTTTAAAACCCTATACCTTTAAGGACGCCTTGCCAAATCATGGAAAACAAAGCATTATTCTTTCCTTAATTAAATAAAATAACTACTATAAGCTAAAATTTCTATATTAGTCTAAATTATATATTCTATTATAATTGAGAAAGTTAAAATTTAAATACAAAAAGGTTATAACATGTTTCATAAATTAAAATCCTTATTACAATTAATATAAGATAATAATTTAATAATAAATCATATTATAACCTAAGTTTAAAGTTAAGAATTTAAAATTTCTACCTAATTAGTAAATCAATTAATAAATAAAATAAATTTAAAATATCTATTTTTACGAATTAGTAATAAAGTTTAAAGAACTTTCCCAAATTCTTTAAGTACCTCTAACACCTTATTCTCCTCCATAGGTGAAAAATATTCAATATACTCACTGTGATTAAATCTTGTAAATAAGTCCTTTGACATATCCATCCACTCTTCTAATATATAAACCCATATTATTTCACTAGTTGGACAACTTAATATAAATGATTCCACTCCAAAAAAGCTATACTCTACAATATCATGAAGTTTTGTTAATTTAACATAATCTTCAACAACTTTAGTAGTTAATTTATATTCATATATATCCACATAGAAAAAGTCAAAGTTTTCTCTCTTAGCTTTAAACCCATCTCCTTTTACTATTCTTATCTTAGGATTTTCTCCAAAGTTTTCTAAGTATAAGTCAATTATTTCTTCACTCATTTCATAGACAACTATTTCTCTTACTTGATCCCTTTTTACTATTTCCTGAACAAAGTATCCTAATCCTAAGCCTAGAACCCCTACCTTACCCTTTGCTCTCTTTATACTTTCAAAAGCTCCTTGAATCTCCTGTGGTGAAATTCTCATCCAAAGCTTTTCTCCTTCATATAGTTCTATAGGACTTTCTTTTAATATCTGCTTATGCTCATATAAATAGCCATCAAATTCTTTTCCTTCACTATACTTAATAGTAAAGTTACCCTTTTTGCTCTCTTTTATTTTTTCTTTATATTCTTTTATTTTTTCCTCACAATAATCTATGTTATATGGTATCATACTTTTTCCTTTCTAACCTTCTCAGAAAACAATTTATTTTATTAATATATATTTTAACACAATATCACTTTATATATATAAATATAGTTTTATGATTTAAATCATTAATAATATAAAACAAATTTAACTCTTTTATTTTAATTTGATGTAAGAAACTTCTCAACAAATTTTTTATAAAAAATTTTATATTATTACAAAAATATCATAATTATTTTCTACTTTTTACTATTTATATATAAAATAGAAATTTCCATTTTAAATTCCTACTAAAATAGTCTTGATTTATTTTGTTTAAAATTATATAATTTAATCAATTAATATTAATTATTAATTAATTGAAATTAAGTAGGTGATCAAATGAAAAAGGTAGCAATGAGCGATGATGCTTATATTGAATTTAAAGAGTTCCTAAAATCAAATGATATAGATAGTGATGTTATTAGAATAAACTTTGGTGGGAACGGACCTATGGGCCCTATGTTTTATGTAACTGCAGGAGAAAAAAATGAAGGTGATGAGGTTGAAGTAATAAAAGACTTAACTTTTGTTATTGATTCTTCTTTAATCGATGTATTTTTAGGTTTCTCAATACTTTCTGATGAAGAAAACTTTGGAGAAGGATTAACTCTTGATCCATTAATGAGCGACTATGAAGGTGGCGGTTGTAGTGGAAACTGTGGTAGCTGTGGTAGCTGTCACTAATTATAATATTTCTATTTTAGTGTGATATTATTTTAAAATATATTAATAATAAACTATATAAGGCAATTTTGCTTTAAATTAAAATTTAGGAGGAAATAGATATGTCAGTTGTTAAAATGAGCAATGAAGCTTATACTGAGTTCAAATCTTTTCTACAAGAAAACGGCGTAGAAAAATTTGACATAAGAATAAATCTAGCAGGAGTTGGCTGAGGCGGCCCAGTATTTAATATTGTTCTGGATGAACAATCAGATAATGATGAAGTTGTTAAAATTGAAGATATAACATTCTTCGTTGATAAAGAACTTGTTAAAGATTTTGAAGGATTCACTCTGCTTTCTTCAGATGAAAATGGTGGTAGAGGATTATCATTAAAACCAGTTAAAGAAAGCGAAGGCGGATGCTCTTCTTGCTCAAGCTGTCATTAATTTTTACATATAGAGATGGATTTTATTCCATCTCTATTTTTTTATCTTCTCTTAAATTAACCTTCTAATAAAAAATAAATTTAACTTATATAAATATAAATTTTATTTAAGTATTTTAAAATTAATTTATACTACTTAAAATACTAAGGAAATTTAATTCACTCTTCTTCACTTTATTCTTTAAAAATTTTTAAACTAAATTAAATTTCAATATTTTTACTAATATGGTTGTTTATGTTTAATTTTAGTATTATAATTTAATAAACGCTTTATTTTTAAGGAGGAGAGATAATGAATACAACTCTAGCAAACCTAACTCCAACTAAAGAACAAAGAAAATACCAAGAAGATGAACTAATAGCTTTTTTAGACCTTCAATTGAATACATTTACAGCTAATTCTGAAAATAATGATGAAGCTCCTTCTTTATTAAAACAAGAGACTTCATTTAACACAGATATATGGATAGAAAATTTATTTAAATTTGGATTTAAGAAAGTTATTTTAACTGCTAAGCTTAATAATGGTGTTTGTTTATGGCAAAGCAATTGTTCAAAAGTTAATATAAATACTTTTTCTTTAGAGAATAATTATGATGATTTAGTAAAAAAAGTTAGTAAATCTTGTAAAAAGTTTGGACTTAAATTTGGTATTCATCTTACTTTAAAAGATTATCTCACTTTAAACTTAACTCCTGAAGAATATGATAATTACTACGCGTCTCAATTAAAAGAACTTATGACTAATTATTCACAAATAAGTGAAGTTATTATGGATATGACCTCTTTAGATGAATATTATGACTCCCTTGATTTTGAAAGATACTTTAAAGTAGTTAAAGAAATAAATCCTAAATGTATCATATCTAGCCCTATTGGACCAGATGTACGTTGGACATATTATTCTGATATAGAGTCATCTAAAAACTATTTCTACTCTTCTATAAATTTAAATCTTTTAAAAGAAGATTTTAACAATGAAGAAATTAGAAAAGGAAATATTTATGGAGACACTTGGATTGTTGGAGAAAGTATTTACTCCCTATCTGACTGCTTAAACCATAATAAAGATTCATTATCAAATTTAAAACATGTGTATAATAATTCATTAGGAAGAAATACAAACTTGGTATTAGTTTTATCTCCTAATACAGATGGATTATTAAATCATAAGGAATTAAGCTTACTTTCTGATTTTTCTAAATATATAAAAGAAACTTTTTCTAATAACCTTATTAAGGGTTCTTCTATATTAGCTACAAATTCATCTTCTAGCGATAGCTATAATTTAATTGATGACTACAAAAAATCTTATTGGATAGCTAATGAAAATGCTGTTAACCCTTATATAGAGATAGATTTTAAAACTATCACTGAATTTAATATTTTAGAAATTAGAGAGTGGATTGCTGAAGGTCAAAATGTAGAAGAATTTAAAGTTTATGCATATAACAATGGTTGGTTTGAACTTTATAATGGTACTTCTATTGGATATAGACATATAGCAAAACTTAATAATATCAAAACTGATAAAATTAAAATTTCATTTACTAAATATAAAAACCCACCTATGATTAATCATATTGGTGCATATTTAGGATAATTTTAATAAATAATGTTTTATAAAATACAAAAATAAATATAGAAAGTTAAAGCAAAAAACTATCCTTAATAGAGTTTTTTGCTTTTTAAAGAAAAAAGGTTGTATCAAAACTTATATTTAAAACTTATAAATATATTTTCTTTATATTTTTCATAAGTTTTATTGATTTTTGTTTTGGTACAACCCTCTTTTATTTTACTGTTAAATTAAAATAATTTTTTTGTAAATATAATTAAGTAAAGTTGTATTAAGAATAAAATTCCATTAAAATTATTCTTATAATATAATTGCAATATTTTATATTTACTGGAGGCGTAAAAAATGAATATAGCTTATGACTTTATAATTGCTTTAATATTAGCATTTGTATTAGTAATGATGAAGCAATATGTTTTTGCACTAATTGTTGTAGTAATCTATGCTTTATACAAATATAATAAGAAAAAGCCTTATATTTTAGCTTACAAAGGTAATGTTTCCTTTAGAAATGGTGAAAGAGAAAAAGCTCTAGAACTTTATAAAAAAGCTTGTACATATAAAAATGCTAGTGATAGCATAAGACTTCAATATGCATACCTTACTCTTTACTTAGGAAATTTAGAAGAAGCCACTAAGCTTCTAAGTGCTATTGATTATGATAAACTACCAGAGAGATTAAGAGCTTCTTATACAATGACAGATTCTCTTATAACTTGGAAAAATGGTGATTTAAAAAAGGCTATTGAAAACTTAAAAAATCTTCATACACAATATGAACATACAACTGTTTATGAGACTTTAGGTTATTTCTTAATATTAGATAAAAGATATGAAGAAGCTTTAGAATATAACCTTTTAGCTTATGAATATGATAAAGATAACAAGGTTATAATGGATAACTTAGCTCAATCTTATTATTTCACTGGAAATATAGAAAAAGCTAAGGAAGTATATACTAAACTTTTAGATGAGGACCCTGGAATACCAGAACCATATTATTATTATGGCTTAATCCTAAGAGATGAAGGAGATACTAAAGGAGCTTTAGAATCTTTCGATAAAGCCTTAACTAAAAGAGAATCTTATCTTTCAGCCCTTAATAAGGATAAAATTAGAGCTGCTATACAAGAATTAAACATATAGTAAAAGCGGGCTATATAAAAATATAATAATAAAACTTACAAACATATTCTGAAAATTACTAGATTTCCCTTCATAATGTTTGTAAGTTTTATAAAAAGTTATTTTTATAAAAGCCCCTTTAATTTTACTTTTCTAAGGCTTTATTAAATTTTTCCTCTATAAATTTTCTTGAATTCTTTATTTCAACTCTATAGTCACCAGTACCTGTGTACCAGAACTCAGTAACAAATCTTCTTACTCCCATATTATATGATTCTTTTATTATACTTTCAAAATCAACATGTCCAGTTCCAAATGGAATCTCTCTAAACTTACCTGGTTTTGTTTCCTTAAGATGAACAGCCATTATATGACCTTTACCACTTCTTAAATCTTCAATAACATTTTTATTATATTTAGTAGCGGCATTAGTTATATTTCCACAGTCAGGATAAACCCCTAAGTATGGTGAATCAATCTTTTTAACATAATTCATGGTTTTTTCAACTGTGTTCATAAACTCAGTTTCCATAGTTTCAAAAGCTAAAATTATTCCTGATCTAGCAGCCATTTCAACAGATTTTTTTAGATTTTCATAAAATAATTTTCTTGTTTCTTCACTACCCTCTTCATAGTAAACATCATACCCTGCTAATTGAATTATCCTAATTCCTAAATCATCAGCTAGCTCTATGGCCTTCTCCATTATTCTCATACCACGATTTCTAGTTGTTTCATCTGCACTTCCTATAGGATATTTTCTATGTCCACTAAGACACATAGTTCTTATTGGAAGCCCAACTTCATACATAAGGTCTACTAAAACCTGTCTTTCTTCTTTTGTCATATCAAGTCTTTTTAATTTTTCATCAGTTTCATCTATGCTAACCTCTAAAAAATCAAAATTATTCTCTTTTGCACATTGAAGCTTTTCCCTCCAAGTAAGTGTATTAGGCATAGCTTTCTCATATAATCCAATAAAATATTCCTTCATTTTAATCCGCTCCTTTTCTTAAGCTCCTGTTTGTCCATAGTAAGCATTTGGACCATGCTTTCTTGAAAAGTGTTTATTTAATAAGTCATCAGACATACTATCTACATTTTTATTTGCTAATATTTCTGTGTTATATGCCATCATTGCCACTTCTTCTAGAACAACAGCATTATGAACAGCATCTTTAGCATCCTTTCCCCAAGTAAATGGACCATGATTTTTAACAAGTACTGCTGGAATATTCTCTGGATTCATGTCTTTGAATCTTTCAACAATTACAACCCCTGTATTATATTCATAATTTCCTTCAATCTCTTCTCTAGTCATGTCTCTTGTACAAGGGATTTCATCTGCAAAATAATCTGCCTGAGTTGTTCCATATGGCTTTATTCCTCTTCCTGCTTGAGCAAATATTGTTGCCCATCTAGAATGTGTATGAACTATTCCTCCTATATTCTTAAACTCCTTGTAAAGTTTTAAATGAGTATCTGTATCTGATGAAGGTTTATATTTCCCTTCAACAATATTTCCCTCTAAATCAACCACAACCATATCTTCTGGTTTCATTGTGTCATACTCAACTCCTGATGGTTTAATTACAACAAGTCCTTTTTCTCTATCTATGGCAGAAACATTCCCCCATGTAAAAGTTACTAAATTATATTTTGGAAGAAGCATATTAGCTTCGTAAACTTCTTTTTTTAAGTTCTCTAACATATAAAAGATCCTCCTTAGACTCTTAATAACCCTTATAACAAAATTTATTCTTAAGTATTTAATATTAATTCACTTAATAAAATTTAAAATAAAGCTCTCTTATTAGTTAACAAAGTAAGACAAACTTATTATCTTCTATTAATCAGTAACAATATATAAGGCAGCTTGTCCTAACTCTCTATTTGCAGATATTATTATATCTCTATCATCTTCATTTAAAACAGCAACATTACTTGGTCCAACCCCAGACTCAATAACTACAGTTTCAAACTCTAATTTTTCTTTATCAGTCCATTGAATATAAAATAAATCTTTATCGCATCTTCTATAACCACCTATTATAGTTGGAACGCCTCTTAGCTTGCCACCCCAAACAACATGTCCAAAATCCATTTCTTTTGGATACTCATAAATAATTTTATATTCATCTCCATACTTTTTATTTATTCTAAAATGTTTACCATGAAATTCTTCAATAGTAACTAATTCATCTTCACCATCTTCATCTATATCTACAACAGCTACATCACTTGTAGGTCTATCCATTATTTTTTCAACAGTCCATTCCTCATCATCACTTTGAGGTGGTGTTACTCTAAATACTCCTTCTTGAGATGTTACTAAACCAACCATTTTTCCATTATGATATGCTCTACAATATCCATGATTTTTAGTTAATCCTTCTTTTATAACCTTAAGCTCAATAGGTTTATTTAAATCTTCTGGAATTTCTCCTACATATATCTTACCTGGATCGCTCCAATCATCTTTAAATTGCTTACTATTACATAAAACTGCTCCTAAGAAATATAACTTTCCATTAGCTTCTAAAATATCGAAACGATGTAAATATGGTAACTTAAATAATGTTTTTATTTCCCACTTTCCATTTTCATATCTTCCCCATACTATCTCAGCATCTTCTGATTGAAATGTAGGGAAAAATCTTTGAACTGCTAGAAAATCTCCATTTTTTCCTGGTATAGGAATTATAGACATTGTTCCTCCTGGGCCATCCCAAACAGTTGATTGTTTAAAATCATCTCCTTCATACATGAAGCAAGGACCTTCTCCTTCAGTTGCTATAAGTATTTTTCTATCTCCATCAATAACAGTACTGCTTGTTGCATAACATCTATGTAAGTCAGTTAAAAACTTCTTTTCTATTTTCATCTTATATTCCTCCTAGATTATAAATAATTAAAATAAAGTCTTATTTATAACATAGTACCTATCTCTTAACACTCTAAGAAATAAGTACTATATCATAACTTTTATATTTATTTGTTTACTATATTTTCTACAATCTTTTCTTCAATTTCTTTTTCTGATAAAAGGTTTTTAAGTCCTATAACTATAGTTCCTGAAGCCTTTGCTTTATCGAAATTTCCTTTTAATGCATCTGAACAGAATACTACATCATAACTTGAAGCTTCTGTTTTTGCTGCTCCTATACTTGTATGATGAATTGATACAGGAATATTTAACTTTTTAAATATCTTCTCTATTTTCATTTTTATAATTTGACTTGATCCCATTCCATTTCCACATGCTGCTATTACTTTTAACATAAATATCTCCTCCTAATTAACACCAATTATTTTTATCTATTTTATTTTGATAGTTAGTACTTAACAAAGTGGTACTAACTATCAATTGATTTAAATCTAATTTTGTACTCTTTCCTTTTCTTTGTCTTCTAAATATCCTTCATAATCTTCAACTAACTTGAAGTAACCCTTTTTATTTTTAAAATATTGAATTTGTGGTATTAAAAGCATTCCTACTACTGCTATTCCAACCCCTACATAAGCAAACTTGTCCATAAGAACTCCAACTACTGGCCATAATGTATCCCAGTCAAAGTTTCCATGCCATCCTCCAAATTGAGCTAATCCAAAATAGTAAGCGGCAAATGCTCCACCTAAAACTTGTATAACTCCTGAAACGAATGGAATTATCATGGCAGCCTTCAATCCACCTTTTCTGTTAGCGAACACTGCAAATGTAGCATTATCAAAGAATAATGGTACGAATCCACTTATTATAAGTACTGGACTTTGGAAAACTACAAGTCCTATTATTGCTATAAATTGACCTACTGCTCCAAATAAGAATCCAATAGTAACTGCATTTGGATGTCCAAATCCATAAGTTGCTGCACAGTCTACAGCTGGTACTGATCCTGGAAGTATTTTATTTGAAATACCTTGGAATGATTCAGTAAGTTCTGAAACGAACATTCTAACACCCATTTGTAATATACTTAAATAAACTGCAAAGTTAAGTGATTTTTCTAGTATGTAAAATAAGAAATTTGTATTTTGATCAAATCCCTTATCGATTGTATGCATTAAATCTGGTCCTAGTATTCCCATAATTATTCCGAAGAAAACAGTCATTAATATACCAGTTGCTACAACGTTATCACTAAATATAGATAAGAATCCTGGAAGTTCTAAATCCTCAATACTCTTTTTACTATTTCCTATTTTTCCAGCTATTTTATCAGTTATCCAAACTCCTAACATTTGTTGGTGACCTATTGCAAATCCACCACCTTCAGTAAGGTCTTGGCATGGTTCAACTGTAAGATTAGAAAATACTGCCCAGTATGTTCCAAGAAGTAATCCTAACATTACTACTACTCCCATATTACTTAAGTTTGGGAAACAGAAAAATACTAACCATAAAGCTGTAGCTGATTGTTGTACCATTACATGTCCTGTAATAAATACTGTACGAACCTTTGTAAATTTTCTAAGTAATACAAGCACTAAGTTAAATAAGAATGCTATAAGTAAAACTACCATCATCATGGAAAAAGATTTTCCTATATTCCCTATAGCCTCTTGAGCCGCCGTTTGTCCAAAATAAGGATCTATAACTGCCGCCTGTAAATTAAATCTATCTTTAAGGCCTGCAAGAATTGGACGGAAGTTACTAACAAGTCCACCTGCTGCAACATTTAAAATTAAATAACCGACTGTTGCCTTTATAAATCCTGCCAAAGCATCATAAAAAGGTCTCTTAAGTAACAAGTAACCAATAAGAACTATAAATCCAATGAAAAATGCAGGTTTTGTCAGAATGTTATTTTGGAAAAACTCCCAAATGTAGATTATAAAATCCATAATACTTCTCCTCCCATATCCCTTTTCTTAACTTATTCCAATATTATGTAAACTGTTTTAATTTATAACTTAACTGAAAAACTAAATAAGATTAGTCTTAAATATTTACTATAATTTCTACAGTACTTTAGTTTAAAACCTACCTAAAGCACTGTAGAAACTTTAAAACTTTTTTAAAAATCTCTTATACTAATTTTTTAAGATCCTCAACTGATTGAGCTTCTAAAAGCTTTTCTACAGTTTCTTCATCTGAAATTAACTCAACCATTTTAGTTAAATTCTTTAAATGTACTTCATTATCTACTGAAGCTAAAACAAAGAACAATTGAGCATCATACTCTTCCCCTTCACCAAAACTCACAGGAGTATTCGTTTTCATAAAACATATGGCTGTTTCATTAACTCCATGTCCTTCTTGTGCATGTGGTATAGCAATCTTTGGAGCAATTACTATATATGGTCCATGTTTTTTAATACTATTTATTATTAAATCTGCATACTCTTTTTCAATAACTTTTTCTTTTTCTAAGGGAGCACATGCAGCCTTAACTGCATCCTCCCAATTATCAAAGCCATCATGAAAAGAATATCTACCTTTTTCTATTAATTCTTTTAACATGATAATTTCCTCCACTCTTAAATCTTATAGGAATGAGTTATATGGTAAGTTTATATCTACAGAGAAACAATCATCGAATCCTCTTGGATAATGATATTCTCTCTTATCCTTATCTTCTGGGAATGTAAACTTTCCACCTACTTGCCATATAAATGGTGTAAATTTATATTGTAATCTATATTTTTTCATGTCATATAATGCTAAGATTTCATTTGTATCAGCTTGGAAGTTTGACCATATATCATGATGGAATGGTATTACTACTTGAGTGTTTAATGCCTCAGCCATTCTTAAAATATCTACTGATGTCATTTTATCTGTAATACCTCTTGGGTTTTCTCCATATGATCCAAGAGCAACATCTATTTTATAATCATTTCCATGCTTAGCATAATAATTTGAATAATGTGAATCTCCACTATGATAAAGATTTCCTCCTGGAGTTTCTATTAAATAGTTAACAGCCTTATAATCCATATCTACTGGCATTTTCCCTCTTAAGTCTCCTTCTGGAGGAGCTGTTATTAAAGCTGTTCTATCAAAAGATTCTAAAGCATGTAATTGAATATCTTTTATTTTTATTACATCTCCTGGTTTAACAACTATACATCTTTCCTTTGGTACTCCCCATCCTATCCATTTATCAACACATGCTTGTGGTCCTATAAATGGAACATCTTCTGAACAATTTTTTAAAACTGCAGCTGCAACATTTATATCTATATGATCGTTATGATCATGTGTTGATATTATTGCATCAACATTCTTTATTGCAAATGGATCTAATACAAAAGGTGCAACTCTTAAATTAGGTTGTAGTTTCTTACCTCCACACATTCTTGCCATTTGATGCTCTGGATTTATGTAAGGATTTTTCTTTGTTCTTTTTCCGCTTCCGCACCAAAAATCTATACATATGTTTGTATTTCCTTGAGTTTTAAGCCATATACCTGTACATCCAAGCCACCACATAGAAAATGTTCCTGGTTTAACCACTTCATTTTCTATCTCTTCATTTAACCAAGTTCCCCATTCTGGAAATGTATTTAAAATCCATGATTCTCTTGTTATTTCATTTACTTTACTCATAATTATACCTCCACCCATTTTGATTGTTTTGAACATTATTAAGTTCGTTCAATCATTTTATGATTAAATTATATACTGTAATTGTTTTCTTTGCAAATCTTTTTTGATTGTTTTTTGTTTATTCTTTATTTTTTTGTGCTATTAATCAAATTATTTTCTATTTTATGTTCTTTTTGATTATTTTTGTTCTATTTGCGTTGATTTATACTGTTCTTTTATGTAAAATTATTATAAATAGTAATAAGAAATTTAATGTTATCTATAATAAGCTTCTGTTTTTAATTATTAAAGTTAAATACAACTTCATATTTTTTTAAAATTACTATATACAAGTTTTAGTAACTTTTTCAAATTATCTATATATAACTTAATTTTAGATTTATAATATTCGGAGAGATATTTATAGAAAATAATACCAAACAATATCGATTAGGAGGCATTTATAATGAAAAACGCAAAAGGCTTTGTTTTTAAAAGACAACAGGCAATATTGAAATATTTAAAAGAAAATAAATTTGCTAAAACAGAAGAATTAGCTACTTTATTAAAAACATCTAATATAACAATAAGAAGAGATTTTCAAAATCTAGAAAAAGAAGGAGTTATAAGAAGAAAATACGGTGGTGCTGAACTTATTGAAGGAGCTTTGAGTGAAGACCCATATTTTAATCATACCAACATTGAGAGAGAAAAAATTAAAGATTCTATAGCTAAAAAAGCTGCTGAATTTATAGAAGATGGAGATAGTATATTTATAAACTCTAGTTCAACTGCAATAAAACTCTTAGAATATATAGAAGATAAAAGAGTTATGGTAATTACAAACAATGGCAAAATCTTAGGTATGAATTTATCACCTAATGTAGAGATAATACTTACAGGCGGTGAAGTATATGGAAGAAAGCAATCTATGGTTGGTGATATAGCCACTCAGATAATTTCTAAAATAACTGCAACTAAATGTTTTATAGGAGTTAGTGGTATAAATGCTAATACAGGAATCAGTACATCTGTTCTCCAGGAAACCACAGTAAATATGAAGATGCTTGAAAATTGTAATGGCCCAACTTTTGTCTTAGCAGATAACTCAAAAATAGGAATACATCATAATTTTTCTAGTGGAGATATTTCTAAAGTTAATTATGTAATCACAAATGAAATTGAAGATGATAAGTCTGAACTTGAAAAATTAAAAGAAAAAGGAGTAAAAATAATATTCTCGTAAAATACTATTTCAATATTTTTATTAAAATTTATAAAGCTTAACTAAAAAAGATAAAAGCAAATTAATTGCTTTTATCTTTTTACTTATATAGCTATATATTTTTTAAAGCTTTCATATTCTTTTCTATTCTCTAATACTTAAATATTTTTTTGTATTAAATAATCCTCTAATTCTAATAAATAAATATTAAGTTATTATTGTATCAACACATCCATTAGCTATAGATCTTTCTTTCAATTCATTCATATAACTATCTTCTGGACTTATAGTTCCATGAACCTTTATACCCTCTTCTCTAACTCCAAAGGGTCTATATTTTATAAGTTTATATCTACATTTATCGCCAATGATTTTAGAAACTTCATCCACTGTTTTTTCGCTATTTATTCCTTTAGCTATAACAGTTCTAACTTCATACATCTTGTCTAACTCTAATATTCTTTTTAAATTTTCTAAAACTAATTTGTTTGATGATTTAGTTAGCCAAATATTTTCTTTTTCATCAATTGACTTAACATCAAGCATAAACTTATCTGTAAGATTTATAAGCTCATCATCTAATTTAGTATTACCATTAGTATCAACAAAGCAAGTCAATCCAAGTTTTTTAACTTCTCTAAAAAGCTTTATTAAAAATTCAGAGTTTAAAGTACATTCTCCACCACTAACAGTTATTCCTCTTATAAAAAAGCTGTCTTTTTCTATCTTTTTTACAAGCTCTTCTACTGAATATTCCTTAAGTTTAGGAGAAGACATATGCTCGCATAGCTTTATACATTTATCACAAGAAATACATTCTTCCTCATCCCAAATAACTTTTCCATCACTAATTGATAAGGCACCTACTTCACAATTTTCAACGCATTTTCCACAAGATATACATTTATTTATAGTTTCAGGATTGTGGCAATACAAACACTTAAAATTACATCCTTGAAAAAATATAACCATTCTATTTCCTGGTCCATCAACACAAGAAAATGGAATTATCTTATTTATTAAAGCCATAATATCACTTACTTTCTAATTTTTCTTTCAAAGGCATGACAATTATTCTTTGCTCCCATGGCAAATAGGTCTGTATTATTAAGAACAGCCTCTCCCCTTTCAAGCTTTTCTACCTCTGAACGCTTAGCTAAATATCCAGTTACCCTTACTACATCTGCTCCACTTCCATAGACAGACATATATCTTATTCCTGAATTAAAGGCACCCTTTATAATATCAACTAAGGCTTCTGGATGATCATTATATGTATATTCAAATACAAATATATCTCCTATTCCATTATAAAAATATTTATGGAATGGTGCTGATTGAATTATATGGTTAAATAATTCTGGTTCTTCTCCAACTGGTATTCTACATCCTGGTGATACATTTTGGTCTAAATCAATTCCTACTTGTGCATGAAGAACATAGTGTCCTCCAAAGCAATTTACATGTTTAGCTTCATGCTCTGATACTATTTTATTTAATTTCTCTATTATCCTTAATCCAAGTTTATTAGCTTTTTCTGAATACCCAAATCTATCACCTTGTTTCTCTGCTCCTAATAAAGTATTTACAGCCTCTGCTAGACCTACTACTCCAAACATTCCTGTAAATAATTTTTTCTGAATAAATACTTCTTTTACTAAGAAATTAGAAGTAAAGAACTGAGTTTCCTCAACTAAAAATCTTATTCTTTCATCAATATACTGAATCATTTTAGTGCTTACATAAGGTAATACATTCTCTAAAAAGTCCTCTACTGAAGTAGCCTTCTTAGCTACCTCATTTAATTTTATTCTTACAAGGGTATATCCACCCCCACCAATATGAAATCCATTATAACAACTTGCTATAGCATATCTATCTGTTCCAAAGCTTTTCACATCCATTTTATGATTTGCAAAACTAGGTTTAGCTGTACTTAAAGCAACCTTTGCACATAAATTTATAAAACTCTCTGGAGTATTTTCTAAATCATACTTAATACTTAAATTTGGAACTGCACATTGAAGTTCATCCATAGACTCTAATATTAATCTTCCTGCTACAGTCTCTCTTGGCCCTATATTAGCATGTACAAAAGAATCAGTTAATGTTCTATCTATGTGCTTTAAAAATAATTTAATTGCTCTTTTCGCTTCCCTTTCATCTTCTATAAATGGCTCTAAAAGCTCATCTATATTTCCAAGGTAAACTGGAAATGTAGTTATTGAAGGCACATGCTTATAGAAAATTAATAGGTTATTAGTTGCTTCCCATATATCCTCTGGAACTGAAAGATTTAAAAATTCACATCCCTTTTCCATAAGTAAAGAATAATCTGGAATTATGTATCTAGGCCTAAATGGTGCATTCCCCTCAAAAAGAGTACATATACACCCTTCATCTATTAGTTTTTTTGTTTCATCATCAATATTTAACACTTCAATTGTGCTTTCTGCATAAGCAGCTAAATCTTTAATTTGCTGATGATATGTTAATGATTTATCCTTTAGTATCTCTAATACTCTATTCATACTTTTCATCCCCCTTAAAACATACAAGTATATTAATTTAGTATTTTTAAATAAATTGTAAGAAAATCAAACTTATTATAATTTAATAGATTTGAATATAAATTAATTATATATCTTTTATGTAACCGTGTACACACAATGTACACTAAAATAAACTCAAAATAACCATTTAGAAATTTCTTGACATACTAAAAACTTCTTAATTTTATTATTCTTACATAATAAAATTCTACAAAAATACTAAGCTAGAATTAATATACATTATTAAGCATTCGGTTTTGCCATTCAGTAGCAGTTCCGAAAACTTTATCCGTTATGTAAGAAATAGTTGATGGAGACAGTTCAATTCTATATAATTCTTCTATTTCTGATAATTTCTTTTTTTGTTACTTTTCCTTGAGCTTTTAATTGCTCTTGGTAATTTTTTTACCTCTAATATTTTCTCTTCTCTTCTATTCTTTTTTAGAAATTATTATTGTCATATCTTTTTGCTCTTCTTCAGTAATTTCTAATAGCTCTATAAGAGTTTCATTCTTATACTTATATTGCTTATTTTTATCTAAATAACATCTTTCAGCACTCCTAGTTGCTCTTATAACTTCTCTTTCACTTAAAGCTTGTCTAAACATACTATTAAGTTCTAAAGCATCATTTAACGCCTTCTCAATGTCTTCTGTAAAGCTACAAAGGTAATATCTATATAAAAATAATATAAGCTCCCTATGCCCTTTTAAATCATATTCTCTTAGTTCACAAAGTTTTATTATGTCTTGTATCCTTCCATAATATAAACTTCTTTCTCTATAAATATAATTTATTTTACTTGGTCTACCCTTTTTCTTTTCATATGGCTTTAATTCAGGTAAAAATCCATTTTGTATTTCTCTTAAATCATAAACATATTCGTACTCATCTAATATATTTACTACTGTTTTTGATTTAGAATTTATACTTCCTGGTACTCTTAATATCCTAGTTGCATCTAATGCTTGTCTATCTGCTCCAAAACACTTTAATTGCTTATATAAATAATCTTGTACTGCTTTCCATAATGGTAATGCTTGACTAGGTACTGCATTTATTAACCAAATTAAATACATTCCTCTCCCACTATCTATTACATAATTAGGAATAGGAATACTTTGATTAAAATAGTTCTTTTCTAAGTCCATTAATACCTGATCTTTAGTTTTATAAGTTTTATAATAATCTAAGTCTATAAATAATGTATTTAACTCTTTTATGTTTTCTAACCGCCTACAAGGTTTATAAAAGGTATTTAGAGTTATATAGATATTTTCATCACTCATATCTAAATCTTTTAATTCAGCGTATTTATAGTGCCATTGGCTATATCCTTTTTTATCTATAACGCTCCTGGTTATCCACCCTTTACTTCTACTATGAATATTATCTATATAGTTTTTTTTATATTTTCATTTATTATTTTTATTAACTCATTTTTTTCTCTTTCATCTCTAAATGAATTACTAGGAATAACAATTGCATTTAAATTAGAAATATATATAAATATGTGCGTACCTATATCTTTTACTTCTTCTACTTTATCCCAACAATATGTTACATTTCCATTTTGACTTTCTTCTCTAATTCCACTTTTGTCTATAGTAACTATTAAATCAAAATCATTTTTTATATTATTTTTAAGTCTTTTTATTAACATTTTTCTATATTGAAATTCTGCCAACTTAGGATAAAACAAAATCCATGGTATAATTATAAATAAACAAAAAGCTAAAAATAAATATGAAAGTTTGTTCATAATAAAATTATTAAACCAACTAACTACTAAAAAATCAAGTATAATAAAAATTGGAAGTATAACATGTTTTATTTTTATTCTTTTTTGAATAATTGGATCTTTTTTAAATATATCCATATTCAATTTTACTAAATCATCTATACTATTTTTATATTTTATTTTCATAACGACTTCCTCAAATTAAAATATTTTATAATCTAAATTTAAGTATTAATTTTAATACAGCTATTAATGTATGTTTACTTTTAAATTACTAACATCAGTAAAAGATATTAAAACATTAACATCAATTATTCATTTAAATCTCATTTCTTTTAAAATACATATTATAATATTAAGAACTTCTAGTATAAGTTTTCAAGTTGCTTTATTAAAAATTACTATAAAGTTACTCTTAATTATTTAAAATATTACTATTTAATTTTAAATAACATAACCATCATTTAATATTTCTTCTCTATCTAAACCTTCATTTAAGTTAGAGTATTGTCCCTTCTTAAATATTAAATATTCTGAATAAAGTTTACTTCTTTTAGTATAATATTTTGATATTTTATGTTCTTTATTTATATAATTATTAAAGTCATTTATATTATATATTTCTTTTATTAAGTATTTGTTATTTTCATTTATAATCAAAGCATTATACTCTTCTTCTAATTTAATTATATTTGGATTATCCTTATAATTAAATTCTTTTTCAACAATAAACCTTACATCATAATTATCATCACTTACCTTGTAAATATTTTCTATTTTTATATTTGTTTTTATATTTTCTTTGTTCTTATTTTCTTCTAGATTATAAAAAAAATTACAAAAAATCAAACGAAATACATACTCTCTATTTTCACTATTATAATCAATTAAGAAATAATCATCAATTTTTTGACTATATTTACCTATAAATTCTTGTTGTTCTAATTTAATATCTCCAATTTAAAAAGATTTGTTAACATTTCTTTAATAGATTTATTTATATTTTTATCATTTAATTCTACTTTTTCACTATTTATCTCACTTTCTTTTTTTACTTGCATATATCCATCTAAAATAAGTGAACATTTTATTACACCAAATATACATAATATTACCAAAATAACTACCACACTTCTTTTTTTCATAAATCACCTCAATCTAATTAAAAAATAAAGACTTTCTTTAATGTTTAGAAAGTCTTTATCCTAATTATAATATATTCTATTTTAAAAATCTATTCTGTAAGGTTTCTATTTTCATCAGATTCATTTAAATTTGATACATAATAATCTAAGTCTATAAACAATGTGTTTAACTCTTTTATATTTTCTAACCATCTACAAGGTTTATAGAACATATTTAAAGTTATATAGATATTTTTCTCCAATCACTAATATCTAAATCTTTTAATTCAGCGTATTTATAGTGCCATTTACTATATTCATTTTTATCTATACACTCATAGTTATGCACCCTTTCCTTCTACTATGAATATTATCTATATAGTTCTTTTTATTCAGCTTTAATGCGTTTCTCACTTATTCAACTCCCCCTTTGTAAAACTAAGAAAATTATATCATACTTTCAATACTGTTAACTATTGTTAAATTTTTTATATTTTCATTTATTATTTTTATTAACTTTTCTATATTGAAATTATGCAAAATTATGATAAAACAAAATCCATGATATAATTGTAAATAAACTCAAAGCTAAAAATAAATATTAAAGTTTATTCATAATAAAATTTTTAATCATCATATTAATATTAAAGAGGAGGCTACAAACTATGATTAATGATAAAAAACTTAAAGATTTAATATTTTCAATTTTAATAATCCTTTTTGTTGTACTGAGTTTAAACATAATAGTATTTTTTTCATACAATAAGATTGCAGAAATTGATCACTCAATTTTTATTATTATATTATTATTAAATTTAATTTTTATACTAATATCATTAATTTATTTAATATTTTCAAAAAAATTAATAGCAATTCCTAATTTATTAAACTTATTTTTAGGAATTTTATTTTCATTATCTTCTTTACAAAATTTAATTATATCACTAAATATATTTTATCAAAAGTTAAATACTTTTGAATTTATATTAATTTTTATTATATTCTTTATTATCTATATTTTATTTTTGAGTTTCTTTTTGATAGCAATTAAAAATAAACTCAAAAATAAATATAGAAATTCTAAACAAATAAATAAATCAATTTTTATATTAGCTGCTTTAATAGGACTTATTTTTAGTAAAATTAATTTTCATATCTCACAATGTTATATTCTAAGCTTATTAATATATGTTCTTTCTTGTATTTTTACATTTGGTTTTTATCATGTATATATTTTTATTAATTCTAAAAAAATAATTAAATAATAAAAAAGGATTCTTTAAAAAGAATCCTTCAAGCTGTCGACAAAATAGGTTTTGATTATTATAAAATCTATTTTGTCTTTTTATATTTAAGTTTTTAAAAGTTTGAAATAAAAAAATACTTATTAAATTTTATAAGTAAAATTTAATAGGCAATTTTCCTATACAAACAACTCTACTTTTTTTATTAAAATTAATTACTGTTATTTAATTCCATATACCTCATTATTAATTGCTATAAATAATTGAATAATTTTAATTACTTATATATAATTTAAATTATTGTTAACATTAATTCAAAACTTTTATTTGGAGGTTCTTTTGTTTAAAAAATTTAAAATTTTAAAAATTATAATTACTGCATTTATGTTTAGTTTGTTATTAATTTCATGTTCAAATCAAGATACTGTTACAGTTAATCTTCCATTTAATACAGATTACAATAAAGCTAATGTAAATGTTGAATACACTAAATATCTTCCTAACTTCTTAATTACAAAATATTATGTTAAATACCCTGAAAATATTTCTATTGACAATAATAACTTAGTTTACTTATCTACTTCTCCTAATAAATATGATGGTTTTGGGCTTGGAACTTTTACGGTGTTATCAAAAAAAATATCATCAAATAAACTTGAAGTTATTGATCGTTTTATATTGCCTGAAAATGTTCCATCGAATTCAATAAATATTCAATATTCAATTTCTCAAAATACTTTACCTACTAAAACTTTTAATCTTAATACTCCTTTATCATTAAATAATGATAATTATGTTTCTTTAAATAAAAAAATTAAAATAGACAATATTGATATAAACTTAGTAAGTTTATATTATTTTGAATATGTATGTATTTTAGATTTTTATACCGAAAATATTAACGATTTAAACTCTTATAATATAGATAAAACTTTTGAAATTAAATTAACTTCACCTAATTTTACAAATAATTATGATATAAAATCATTATTTGCATTAAAAAATGATTATTTAAAAAATTTATCTAGAAATAAAAATTTCAATCCTAAATCTAAATATACAGAATTTTTAAGTTGCAATGTTAATTATGATATTAATACTATTAAGCAATTTAACCTTTATTTAGTAAACAAGCAGACTGGTACTGAATATTTAATATATTCTAACTAAAAAATAAAAAGTAGACTTTGTTAATTATGCAAAGTCTACTTTTTTCAATTAAACTCCCAAAAATTCATTTACTTTTTTATTTAATTCTACTACATTTGTAGATGAAATAAAGACTAAAAAACTAGCAACTAGAGCTTCTAATTTTAAATTACCATTAATAAAATTTTTGCTCTTATTATATAGCATGACAAACATAGTTATAAGAGAAAAGGATATTATCTCATCTCTAATCGATGTATTATCAATTTTTTCTATAACATTCTCAATACATCTTTTTATATCATCTATAACTTTATTAATATAACTTTTTACATCATCTATTATTTGGTTTTTAATATTATCACTTAATGAAAAACCTATTTTAAAATATACCTTAGCTCCTAAATCACTTTCTGAATTGCCTTTTATATATGAACTATATTTAATTTCTAGGTTAAGTTTTGAAATATCATAAGATAATTCTATATCACCATTTTCAAATGCTATTGTACTTTTAGTAATAAACTCCTTATAATATTAATTGTATTTTTATTTTCTCATTGCTATTTATTATCAAAACTTACATCGCTAAATATTTCCTTCAAATTTTCTTCATAAACTACATTACTATTAAGGAATAATTTATGCCACCTTTTTCTGTGTTATAAAGAACATAATTATTATCATCAATACTAATTATAATTTTAGTTTCAAATTGAGACTTACTTTATTTTTTATTAAAATTTTAATTGAAAATTTCTTCATAAACTACATTACCATTAAGAAATAATTTGTCTTTATCATCTTTATCTGTATTATAAAGAATATACTCATTCTCATTGACAATAATTATAATTTTAGTTTCATGATAAATATTATATGGTATACGTCCATCAAAAAGTGTATTTGCTATTGCACTGTTACACCTTATTTTTAATTCAAACATATCTTCTAATTTAGTTTTATTATCTAATTTTTCAAACTCTTCATCTCCATTAATTGTTACTACACAATAATCAGTACCTGATAATTTAAAATCTTTGATATACTTACTCATACTTGAATGTTCAACTATATTTTTTAAATTATAATAGTTATAAACATTAAAAATTGTAAAAAACAAAAATATTAAATATCCACCAATTATAATGCTTATAATCTTTAATATTGATTTTCTTCCTATCTTTTTTCTTAACTTAAGCTTAAATATTAGATTAGATAACATATATATGAATATTATTCCAGTTAAAATAGATACTATCCAAAATATTTTTATCTTTATATCCACAACTTCTCCTATAAATAATATTAATATTTAAAAGATTGTCTTAAAAATTCAGTTTTAAAATATTAACAGTATTTTCAAGACAATCATTTATATAAATTATACTATAGATTTAATGTAAATATATTAATTTTACTTAATTCATAGGATAATGTATCCAACCAGCACTTTTCCTAAGTTATGGATAATATACAGATCCATTTTCATTATATACATATTTATCTGCTTCACTTAAATACATAATAAAACTTTTACTACGTAATTTGATTGTTTAATTCATTAACAGTTATGGTTTTGCATCCTCTTTCTTTTAAGGCAGATATTATCTTTAATATAGGAGAATTTTCATTAAACTCATATATTTCCTCATTATTTGTGCTATTATTTTTATTCTCTATACTTCCTAAAAAAATATATGGATGTATGAAAAATGCCGTTAAAATTTCATTGCTATAATTTCTAATTCTTCTAGCTACAGTCTCTCCATTATCCTTAACATATCCTAAAGGAGCAGGTACATATAATGTTGACTTATTACTAAAACTTATTAATGGATTTAAGTTCCAATATCCAGCATAGGGTTCAAACATAACTGGGAAGTATTGTTCTATTATTTTTTGTTGATTTCTATCTGCTTTATAATGTGGACTTTCAAAGAAACCTATAGGTATATTTAAGGTCTTAGCTGTCTTTAATGAGGATTCAACAACCTTTAAAACTTTATTTTTATTGCTATTAACATTCCATTTTAACTCTACCCCAAGTCCACTTATTTGATTATTATGTTGGTGAGTGTATCCATGAAGACCAATTACAGCCCCTCTGTTTATTAAATGATCTAGCATATTTATAAAATGAACATTTTCAAAATTATTATTTTTAAGCAAATCATTATCTATGTTTTTTTCAGGATTTATGTATCTCGGTATCCAAGCTATGTGAAATACTATATTATTAGCTTTAAAATAATCACTTAAATATTTCATTTTTTCCATATTATTATCTTCAGAAAAAACTCCCCCAGCACTAACATCCTCTATTCTTATTAAAGCAGCTTTTCCTTCATTAACTTTATAATTGCAGTTTATATTATTAGTTTTACCCTGAAACATATAAATTGAGTTTTTATTTTCGTACCAATCATCCCTAGCTTCAATAAGCTCTTTAAAATCATTTATAGAAATATATTTTTTATGATCTAAATCTAAAAGTTCTCCTCTTAAATCTAATTTATCCTTTTCTTTTAAAATCTCTTTTTTCTCTAAATCTATGTAATTTTTATTTATCTTGCTTAAAATCTTATTTCCATCAATTGATACTTGTCCATTTTTTTCTAAATCTTCTACAGAAATATAATATCTTAAACTCTTTTCATAAATTTTATCACTTAAATTAACTTTACTATTATTTATAAATAAATTTAACCCTTCAACCTTATTTACTGGTCTATCCTTCTCTCCATCCACTTTTAAATATTCTATTTCTTCTCTTTTAACCTTAGAATTAAAAGTTATTTTATTTCCACAAGCTTTTATATCTGTCACTGTATTTTTTCTAAATTTAATTATTTTAAATGTTATAACAATTAAAGCCACCACAAAAATTATTAACAATACTAAAGCTATGTTCTTAATATTTTTCTTCACCGAATTCCCCCTTTATGATTTTTAAAATATACCTTATGAATTTAATTAAGGATTTACTATTTAATTAAGTTATATTTTTTATAGTTAATAAACCATATAAAAACAATATAGCACATATTGATTTTCAATTAAATCAACATGTGCTATATTATTACTTTATCTGGCCCAATCATGAAGATTATCCTTCATATCTTGTAAGCCATCCATAAGGGTATATCCATCCCCTTTTTCTTTTTCTAAATGTTTAACAGTTCCAAAAGATTTATTTAAACTTAATTGTTCCTTGCCTGTTAAAACCCAAAGAGTTCTATAATTTATAGGCTTAACTTCTAAATCTTTTTCTCCAACTCCATCTGTAAAATATACAAGAATATGATTTCTCATATTATTTTCTTTTATATATCTAAATACTGGAGAAAATCTTGTTGAGCCATTTTTCTTACTTCTTGGCTTTATATCTTTTATTCCTTTTAAATCATACACTCTTCTTATTTCATCATCACATTCAATAACTTTTATTTCAGCATTTTTATTTCTTACTATACCTAAAACTTCTATTATTATATTTTCAAACTCTTTATCAGAGATGGATGCTGAAACATCTATTGCTATTAATATTTTTGGAATAGAATTTGGCAATTTACCCCTAAGGTCTAATCTTTCTGGAAGACGTCTATCTTTTCTTGTTATAGTTTTTCTATAACTTCCTCTTGTTGTAGGAATTATATCCTTTAAAAATTCACTCCACTTTATCTCTGGTTTTTCTTTCATTAGTAAGATTATTTTTTCTAAATCCTTAGGAGCCTTGCCCTTATATGCGTTTATGGCTGTTTTCTTAGTTGTTCCCTCTAAACTATCTAAACTTATAGAAACCTCTTCCCATACTTCATGGGATTTTTCTTGGCTTACTAAATCACCAGCATTTTTATCATCACCAGTAATACCATATTTTTTTCTTCTTTCAATTGCCTTTTGAATTTCTTCTGCATATTTTTCCATAGGCATATCTGGTTTTAATTCTAGATTATATTCTAAATTCACATAATCTAGTCTTTTACTATATGGAGGTAAATTCTTTATATACTGATTTATGGCTATATCCATAGCTATACTAACAGCAAGTTTTGAATATTTTCTACTTAAAGCCTTTTCTCTAGCATAATGAGACATCATTATATGATATACTTCATGCTTTAAAAGAGCCTGAACCTCTTTTAAATCACATTCCAATATTATTCTTGGATTAAATACCATTGTGAAATATCCCATTTCTGGTTTAGTGGCTATAGGCCATTTAATATCAGTTCTTATTTCTCTCTTTACATGAATTAAAAACTGACCAAAAAATGAATTTTCTTTATCATAAAGAGAGATTATTACCTTCTCTATTAAACTCCAAAATTCTCTCTTAAAATCATCTGTTAAAGGCTTATTCTCCTCTTCAGCTTCCATTGCTATATTAAGAAGTTTCCTCCTAGTTCTTTCAAAATCCATAAGATTTCACCACCTAGCTATATATCTCAAAGAATGCTTCTAAGAACTTATCCTCATTTAATAAATTTCTATATAATTCTTCTGAGTGATCGCTTTTTATTTCCTTCATTATTCCTAATCTTAAATCCTTTGGATAACAAGATAACAAATCTGAAAATACTTCTAATTCTTTATTATAATCCTTTAATCCTTCAAGATAATATAAAGCACTCTTAGCTATTATATACATTCTTGAATGATTTTCACTCATTATTCTCTCTCTAATGTTAAATCCTAAAACATCACTTTCAAAAATTTCTTCATTAGAAATAATAGGCTTATTAAGATTACTTATATATGCTATAAATTCTTGTGCTATTGTTGAGCCTACATTTCCCTTTAAAGCATTATATAATATTTCCTTAGAAAAGTTCTTTTTATTTGATAAATACACTCTATAAGCCTTAGAAACCCTCTCCCAGCTTCTTGGAGTAGCTTTTATTGTTTCTAGTGAATTAGGAGTGTGGAAATATTCAGGGAATGTTGATAAAAATTCTATTATATGTTCATGGATATTTCCTTCTCCCATTGCCCAACTCATCCACTCTTTAAGATTTGAACTAATATCTATCCAAACAAATCTATCTTCTTGGGCTGGATCCATTTCAATAACCTGATAATCACTATCTTCATAGTTATCATATTTATTTGATGGATTCATAGCTGCTAATATATATACATCCTCATTTAACTTATATCCATTTATTTCTCTATTTAATATAAGGTTCATAAGTTCTTGTTGCACTGCATGCTCACATCTATTTAATTCATCAATAAATAAAAGAACTTTTTCTCCCTTTTCAATATGATCATCAATTTCCATAAGTTTTACATGTGTAGCATATTTTGTTACGCTTTTTTTAACTACGTCTCCTTTAAATAGGATTTCTTTCTTCTCTACCATTGGAAGACCACCTATTTCTCCCTCTTTAAGAAGATTTCCATCTATAGTAACTAAATGATAATTATTTATTCTACTAAGTTCCTTTGCTAAAGAAGTTTTTCCTATACCACTTTCTCCTATTAAAAGAGGTACTTCTCCTGTCATAAGAACTAAATTAACTGTACTTAACGCTTCTTTAAAATCCACTTTAGTGTCCCTTCTTTCTATAAATCTCTCCGTGAAACTTACCTTATAAACTCTCTTGTGAAAAATCTAAAATATTTTCTCAACTAAGCTATATTTTATATTTTTAAATCTCTATTTTTATATTGATAACATACTATCAACTAATATTATCTTTGCTCTTTTACTTCCATATTCTTTGATAAATTCTACTTTGTTCATCTCTAAGACTTCTAAATCGATAAAATCTAAAAGATAGCTTTCATCTACATTCTCTTCTGCAACTTTTTTTGTAAGTATATCAACAACCATATCAACATCTATACTTTCATAAAGATATTTAACAACATTTATATTATCTCCTATAAAAGTTTCTAAATCTTCATAAGTATAGTTTGGTAAGAAGTTTATTGCCTCAGCATCTTCCTTAACTGAAGTTCTCATTGCTTCTAAAGTAGGATTTTTTATAAATTTAATTGCTGACCAATGATTTTTAACAGCTATAAGCTGAACTTCTGGTGATGGATCTTCTATATATTTTATTGCATCATAATCCTTAGAAACAGCTATTTGTTTTAACTTTTCTGAAGGATTTTTCACAAATTGTATAGCCCACCCCTTAGTTTTAACAGCCTCTTCAACCACCTTTTCTGAAGGTTCCTTAATAAGCTTTAAGGCATTCCATAGAGATTTTACTGCTAATATGCATATTTCCTCTGATGGATTTTTAACATACTCTATAGTAGTTGGATTTCTTCTTACAGCTTCATCTTTACATTTTTCACATTGGTTTTCAACATATTGAATTGTAAATGGATTTTTCTTAATAGCCTCTAGCTGCATCTCCTCTGATGGATTTTCTATTTCTCTTATATATAAAGGATTTTCCTTAATCTTTTTTAATTCTAAATTATCCATAGCATTCATAAATTACACTTCCTCAATTTTATTTTTCTCTCAATAAATGCTCAATCATTTTAAAACTCAAATAATGTGTTGCTCCGTTAAAGTTGAGTAATTCTATCAACTTTCTAAATTACATTTATTATTATATAACAATTATTATTAAATATAAAGACATAAAACAAAATTTTAAAATAAACAATAAAAATTCTTTACCAAATTAATTTCCCTCTAAATATTTATATAAAAATCAACTTTCACTTAAAATAAAGTTTAAAAATAAAAATACCACCTTTAAATAAGGTGGCATTAAAAACTACTTTTATTTAAATATTATATATTATACTTATCTATGTCTCTTTGGACAGCTCTTAATAAATTATTAAGTTCCCAAACTTCTCCCTCTTCAATAAGTTTATTTAAACTTATTTGATATCTAGAAGCCTCAGCCACTTTTCCTATTGAAATAAGATTTAATATACTATTCATTATAGTACTTATAATATCTGATTTAACCTCAAATAAAGTTTGAGCATCCTTTATTTCATCTTTTATTTCAAGCATTTCTTCATCTAAAGTAAATGCTGCATCAGCTGCACGTTTTAATTTAAATTGTATGTCCTTTGGCAGATTCTTTTTATACTTATAATTTAAAGAATGTTCTATTGTAGCCCAGAAATTCATTGCTAAAGTTCTTATTTGAAATTCAGCAAGTATATCTTTTTGTCCATCTGCCATATTTATAGGATATCTTATAACCACATGATAGCTTCTATAGCCACTTGGTTTTACATTGCTAACATAGTCCTTTTCATAAAGAACTTGCATATCTTTTCTATTCCTTATAATATTGACAACAGTATCTATATCATCAACAAATTGGCACATTATTCTTATACCTGCAATATCCTCCATCTCATATTGGATTCTATCTACAGGAATACTATATTTATTTGCCTTTTCTAATATACTAGATACCTCTTTCACCCTTCCAGTTACAAACTCGATTGGAGAATATTCATTTTTTCTTCTAAATTCTTTTCTAATACTTCTTAACTTTACCTTTAATTCACTTACTGCTTGATCATAAGGAGTTAAAAAGTCTTTCCAATTTTGTATAGCCATAGAACCACCTATTTCCTAACTCTCTTAGAGAGATTTATTTAACTCTCCTCGCTCATTATACCAAAAAAAGTATTAAAACTAAATATTTCAAAATCTTAATTTTACATGAAACAGTGTCTTAATCTAAGATTTTTATTGGATCAAAATTTATAAAATCACAGCTTGTAAGCTTATACTCTATTCCATCTCTCTCTTCATTTAATACTTTGCCCTTAAGTGCCATACCATGAAGATGACCATAAATAACCTTATCAACACCAAACTCTTTAAATATATTGATAAAGGCTGAATCCTCAAATTTCTCATTTGTAGGTGGATAATGTACCATGCATATTATCTTTTCATATCCTGCCTTTTTAGCTTCTTCTAAAGATAATCTTAATCTTATCTGTTCCCTATCAAAAATCTTTTTATCCTTTTGTGTGAATTTATCAGAACCTTCACAAATCCACCCTCTGCTTCCACATATAGCCCAATCTTTATATGTAAAAAAATTATTTTGTATGAACTTTGTATTTTCATACATTTTATTCAATTTAGAAATACTTCCCCACCAATAATCATGATTCCCTTTAATTATTATCTTTTTACCTGGAAGTGCGTCTATCCAATCTAAATCATCTTTACTTTCATCTGATTTCATTGACCAAGAAATATCCCCTGCTATTAAAACAGTATCTTCCTCTGTAATTTTATTATTCCAATTTTCTTTTATCTTCTCATGATGATTACGCCACTTCTCACCAAAGATATCCATTGGTTTATCTGTATTAAGTGCTAAATGCAAATCAGAGATAGCATATAACGCCATATTTCATCACCTTTCATATATCTATTTAATCTTACATGTAATTATTAGAGAAAATATTTTCTTTAGTAAATAAAATAAATCATCTAAACTAATCTACATTTTGTCAGTAATTTATTATACACTTTTATTAATTATATATACAAGTTTCAAAGTGGTAGAAATACTTTTAAAATACAATTTATAAAAAACACATTTTCATTAAATTCAACTTTGTAATTTCAATACTCAAAGTTTTTAAATTTACTTCTTAATTAATTGTAACCCTCTGGATTTATATATTATTATTTGATAAATAACTAGATTAAATTAAGTGTAAATATCTAATTAAAATCACATATAAATAAAAGAGTGTAAATAGAATATATTACCACTAATAATAATTAGCTAATATATTCTAATACACTCTTCTAAAAAAGAATTATGCTAAAACTATTTTATTGTAGTTTTTCTTACCTCTTTTAATTAAAACTTCACCATTTTCAAAGTCAGCTTCTTCTAATGTCTTTTTAAAATCAGCAACTTTTTCTCCATTTAATGATAATCCACCTTGCTTAACAAGTCTTTTTCCTTCAGCTTTTGATGGAACTATTTCAGCTTCAACTAAAATATCTAAAAGTTCAGCACCTAACTTATCTTTTCCCATTTCATAAGTTGGAACATTACTCATGTCTCCACCTTTTCCAAATAAAGCTTCAGCAGCTTGTTGAGCTTTTGTAGCTTCCTCTTCACCATGTACAAGTTTAGTTACCTCAAATGCTAAAACTTTTTTAGCTTCATTTATTTGAGAACCTTCTAAACTTGAAAGTCTTCTAACTTCATCCATTGGAATAAATGTTAATAGTTTTAAGCATTTTTCAACATCTGCATCATTAACATTTCTCCAGTATTGGTAGAACTCGTATGGAGAAGTTTTCTCTGGATCTAACCATAATGCACCATTAACTGTTTTACCCATTTTTTGTCCTTCTGAGTTAGTTAATAATGTACAAGTCATAGCATATGCACTCTCTTGTGATTTCTTTCTTACAAGTTCAACACCAGCTATCATGTTTGACCATTGGTCATCTCCACCTAGCTCCATTTTACAGTTGTATTTTTTATTTAAAACATAGAAGTCATATCCTTGCATTAACATGTAGTTAAATTCTAAGAATGAAAGACCTCTTTCAAGTCTTTGTTTAAAACATTCTGCTGAAAGCATTCTGTTAACTGAGAAGTGAACTCCAACCTCTCTTAAGAATTCAACATAGTTTTGGTTTAATAACCAATCAGCATTGTTAACAAGTATAGCTTTATCATCTGAAAAATCTATGAATTTCTCCATTTGCTTTTTGATACAAGCAACATTATGAGCTATAGTCTCATTTGTCATCATCTTTCTCATATCAGTCTTACCACTTGGATCTCCAATTGTAGCTGTACCTCCACCAATTAAAGCTATTGGTCTATGTCCAGCCTTTTGCATATGAGCCATAAACATCATTGCAATGAAGTGTCCTACATGTAAACTATCAGCTGTTGGGTCAAATCCTATATAAAAAGTAACTTTTTCCTTCTCTAAAAGTTCTCTTGTTTCAGCTTCATGAGTAAACTGTTTTATGTACCCACGTTCCATTAACGTATCTAATACATTAGCCATTTGTTTATCCCTCCAAAAAAATTCTAATCCAGCTTACTTGCTGGTGCTATATTTAGCAATCATATAGTATATAGTATATCCTTTATTATATTAATTCTCAATTGATTTTAAAAAAAAGCTATTTTTTTAATTATACAAATCTAAATAACTAGCCCAAACCAAGGCTCACTAAAAATATATAAAAAAATAAGAACCATAACTTTTAATTATAGTTCTTATTATACCCATAGTATTAAATATCATAAATACTACATAAATCTATATAAAACAATTTATTTTCTAAACTAGCTAAAGCTTAAGCCACATATTTCTTGATATTTTCAGGCATTACTCTCACATCTCCATGAATAGTTACAAATACGTTTACATTAAGTTCTCTGCTCATAAGTTCTATTTTTTTCAAATAATTTTCTAAATCCTCTAATTTTATATCATCCAAAATATTTGCTATGCTATCAATATATATACTTTCTACATCATAATCTCTAGAAATTATCCCTTGTAAAAATCCATAAAATTGATCATAACTCTTTACACAATAATTGTCCATAGGTATAAGTCTAACCTTTTTATTTAACTGAAGCATTCTTTTATTATCATTATCAATAAAAATAATACTTCCTTTAGACTTTTCAATTTCTTCATTAGCTAGTTTAACTAAATTTTTGCTCTTTCCAGCGCCTCTTTGGTTAAAGAATAATTGAATCATCTTTACCACCCCTTAATAATATTTTATCAGGTAAAAACTTACTTTATATATAATATTCCTAATACCCTCAAAATATTAACCTATTGTTCTATATTTATTAAATATAAATTTAGTTATATTTTCTTCATTAACTGTTATAACTTTCACCTTATTAGTAAAGCTCTCCTTTACTTCTTTTCCCCCTAAATTGTAATTCATTTCCCCATCTCTACTGTCTAAGCTTATTATTTTTTCATATATCCACATATTTCTCTTTATATATCCTATACGTCCATCTCTATATCTTTTTACAATTTCTCCTGGACAATATACTGTTAATTCTTTCTTTCCTAAGACCACCTCAACAATCTTATTATATTGAGAGTAATCTCTGTATATCAAAATATTTCTTATAGTATCAATTATTAAGGCTACAGGATATTCATTAGGTACTATTTCTCTTAATTTTTTCTCCATGCTTTTCATCATGTCTAAAATATTTCCTCTTATTATAAAAGTTTGTTCTCCACCTAATAAATTTCTTATTTTTATCATATTATGTGGTATATAAATACTATTTACATCTGAAAAAACTAATAATCCACCTAGTGTACACATTGATTTCCCAGAGATATTATTTTTATGAATTATATTGCTACTACTAAGTAAAAACTCTCTATTTTCCTTAGATATTTTAATACCCTTTAGATAAAAATATCTTCTTACTAATTCCTCATTTAAAAAGTCTATATTACTATTTACTATGGGGCATGTCTCCAAATTAAAGCTTATACCTTTTTGAAATTCTGATAAAAGCTCTTGTTTTCTCATAATATCTGTAGTTGACCCTCTTCTTATATAAAAGGCTCCATTTTCCCTGATTTGATAAGGCTTTTGATAGCTATTAAATATTACTATTACCAATAATCTTTTTCCATCTAAAAAACATTCCTCTAAACTTATTGGAACAGGCGGTTCAATCCTTGAGGCAACTATTTGTTGAACTCTTTCTTCAGTAATATAATCAACATCCACACCAACTATTTTCTTTGTTTTATCCTCAACTCCTATTATTATATAACCTCTTCCCCCTCTAGAATTAGCTATAGCACATATATCCTTTGCAAGTTCTTTTTTCACACTTTCTGTAAAAAGCTCTATCTTTAATTTAAAATCTAATTTTTCATATTCATTTTTCTTTATTAATCTTCTCAGTTTATTCTCATTCATAATAACCCTCTTCTTTAATAAATATTATTGCCCTTATACCTTAAATAAAATATAGCATAAAATTAAAGCCCATAGAACATTATATTCCATAGGCTTTTTTAAATTGATTGTATTTATAATTTAAGAAACTATTTATTAAATCAGCTCTTAATCTGCATATTAAAAGCAATTTATACTTAAAATATAGACTTATTTAAAGTGTATTTCCTGTAATTGTTGTGCCATCAATTTCAACATCAACATTAATCTTTAAATTTGTAATACTTATAGGATCCTTTTCTAATACCTCATCTGGATATTTTCTATAAAAAAGATTACCAACATTAACAATGTCTATATCACTCTCTTTAAAGCTTTCAAAGAAAAGTTCTAAGTATTGTTTTATTACTGCCTCTTCTTCTAACTCTAAAAGATTTAAAAGTTTTTCATCCACAATGAGTCTTGATTGTGATTCCCCAATTAAACATTTAACTTTTATATCCTTATAAAGAGTTATATTTTCTCCATCATAACTTATTGATGTCTTTGTTTTTGCATTAGATATATCTAATGTTATAAAAGTATTAGGGTCTTGAGGGTTCATAACTTCTAGAGTTCCTCTTTTTAAATCTCCCATTAAAAGATTATAGCTCATACCTTCCTCTGCAGTTATTCTTCTCACTAAGACCTCATTTTTTAGCAAGGCTCCTCCGCTTAACTCTAATCTTTTTTCTTCCATATCATCTCTTATACTTAATGCTCCTAAAACTAGTAGGTTTCCATAATTAGTTCTAAGCTCTAAATAATCATTAGCATCAATAGCTATAACTCTAGGACTTTTATTCATCCTTTGAACTAAATCATCAATAAAAACACCTAAATATTCTTCATCAACAGTTACATCATTTAAAAGTTCTTCTGGAGAACCAAATAAAACAAACATATAAGGTCTAATCATGAATTCTTGATTTTTATTTATAATATCTATGTACTTTCTTATACCATTTTTAGCGGCCTTCTCTGTAAATATATATCCCTTGCATTGAGTAAAGTCTAACTTACTACTAGAATACATATTTATATCCTTAATAGCTTCTAAAACTGTTTTTCCAGTACCTTTATATAATACTCTTCTTCCTTTATCAGAACTTTCATTTGAACTTCTATAAGGTTTTACACAATCTAAATATATATCTATATTTCCCACTTCATTTTCATCAAATATTAAGCTTGTTACAAATGTAACTCTATTTATATCCTTATAATTATAGCAACCAATAAGCATGGTTGACATAATTATTATGCTTAGTAAACTAGCTATAACTTTCTTTAGGTTCATTTTTACCATCCTTACCGACTATATCTTTTGATATTTCGTCTAATCTTCCTCTCATAATAATGTCTTTAAATTTATATCTATTTAAAGTTCCTAGTGGGAATAAGTATTGATATTCACAACTTCTTAAATGTGCTAAGTGAGATAATAATACAACGCTTATTAAAATCACACCAGGAATTCCAAAAAAGGCAGCTGTAATTACTATTCCTATACTCCAAATCGATACTGCACCATAAAGCTTAGGAATTAAGAAATAACAAACGGCACTTAAGGCAACTACTACAATAGTTATTCTTGAAGCAATACCAGCTCCCACAGCAGCCTCTCCTAAAATAAGTCCTGATACTAAACTCATAGATGTTCCTATAGGTTGAGGCAATCTTAAACCTGCTTCTTTTATTATTTGGAATAATAACATCATTATTATTACCTCTGCTACTATAGGAAATGGAACCCCAGCCCTAGCAACTGCTAGTCTAAAGACAAATAAACTAGGTAAAACCGAAAAATGATGAGTAACTAATGCAACATATATTCCTGGTAAAAACATAGCAATAAAAAATGCTATCCATCTTAAAATTCTAGTAAAACTAGTAAAATACCTATTTAAATAATAATCATCTGGTGTTTGAAAATTTTCTATAAAAAAGAAAGGTACTGTAAGAACAAAAGGAGTTCCATCTACTATTATTGCAACCCTTCCTTCTAATAGTTTTGCTGCTACCTCATCTGCTTTTTCTGTATATCCAATAGTATCAAATAAAGTTCTATCTTCTCTAAGTTTAGCCTCAATATAATTAGTATCTAATATAAACTTATAATCTAAATTTTTTATTTTTTCTCTGATTTCATCAATTAATTCCTTTGGAGCTTTATTTTTTATATAAGATATGCATACTACAGTTTGAGTATCTTCCCCTACATATAAAGGCTCAAATTTTAAATTATGATTTTTTATCCTTCTTCTTAATAATGTAACATTATCCACAAAGGCCTCATTAAAACCTTCTCTAGGTCCCTTTATTACTGCTTCTGTTATTGGAATTCCAACACCTCTTCTTGTATAACCCTTTGTTTCGCAATAAATTACCTTATCAAACTTATCAAAGATTATTACTACATCCCCTGATAATACATGAAGTAATGTATCATTTTTATCCTTTGACCAATTTGTTATGTTTATATCTATAACCTTAGTCATAATATCATTTTCATCTTTTATTCCATCCTTAACTAAGGTTAATGGTTTTACTATGTACTCACTTATGAACTGAGTAGAACATAAAACATCCATAAAAACAATTGTGGCCGGTCCTAAAGCTGTATCCACCTCCCTATACTTAACATCAAAACTATCTTTTAATTTGTCTTTTAAGAAATCTAATTGTTTTTGCATTCATTTATCACCCAAAAATATTATCCGCTAGTATTATGTTTAATATTCATTTTTTTGAGAATACTAAAATTTGAAATTATAAAAGAAATGAGGTGATGTCTTTGGGAAAGCTAACTGCAAGACATTTTATATTTTTTATCATTGCTGCCATAAGTACATCTTTGGTTAACTATACATCCTTATTTATAAAAATAGGTGGAAGAGATACTTGGATTTTCACTATAATCTCTGGAATTATATTTTTCTTTGTAACTTCCTTTATTTTTAGTGTAATCTCAAAGATAGAATATTATGACTTTAAAGAAACTTGCTATATAGTTCTTGGTAAACCCTTAGGAAATATTTATATATTAATA
The DNA here is from genome assembly GCF_023921145.1 of Clostridium sp. 16K-1-R1. NCBI lineage: Bacteria > Bacillati > Bacillota > Clostridia > Eubacteriales > Clostridiaceae > Clostridium > Clostridium sp. 16K-1-R1. The sequence continues at coordinate 797,572 of NZ_CP046515.1, read as the reverse complement.
TTTTCACTTACTTTAGTCTTAATGTGCATAGAATCAGCTTCTGTAAGCTCATCTTCTATAAACGTTAATATTTTTGCTCAAAGTCCAATATGGTATTGTTTATTGTTTTTCATAATAACTGTATTTTTAATAGGTAAAAATAGATTTAATAGCATACTTATAATATGTATAGTTTGCGTAAGCATTGTACTTGCAATTAATTTATTATTAGCATTATTAAACATTAGATATATAGATTACACACTTCTTCTTCCTATATTTAAGGATAGAAGAATTTCAGAATATATTCTTTGTGCTTTAACTCAATTAGGCTCCTTATCAAGCTTAGCTATAGTTTTACCTATTCTTCCAAGAATAGATGATAAGAAAAACTTAAAAAAAATCTCAATAAACACAATACTTTTAACATCTATATTTTGTGCTTTGTGTGTTGTTATACTAATATCAACCCTAGGTTCTTTGAGGTCTGCAAATGTTTTTTATCCTCAATTTGTTCAAACTCAAAGAATTTATTTTGGTGGTTTTGTAGAGAATGGAAATGTTTTTGTAATGATTTCTTCTACTCTTTCTTGGGTTGTAAAATATTTAATAACTATTTTTTCATTGTATACAATTTGGAAAGATAGGGTAAAATATAAACGTAATTTTATAGCATTAATTTCAGTAATAGTATATGCCTTTTCTTACTTAGCTGCTAAGAATGCCTATACCCTTTTTATACTATTAAGATACTATCAATACATACTTCTAATAGTGCTGTTTATATGCCCTATAATCATATATACACTAGCTTATTTTAAGCGTCAGAAATTTAAATATTTGAAGTAAAAAGTATTGTATTCTTTTTTCTATATGATATAATCAATATATAAAATAAAATTTAGTAGATATGTACTTTATTTCTGTCCTGTAAAATTTATTTTATTAGTTTTATAGTATAGATCTCAAACGTACCTAGTAAATTTTACAGGAGGTAAAAGAAATGGAAGATAAAAATTTAGTTTGTAAAGACTGTGGAAAAGAATTCGTATTCACTGTAGGAGAACAAGAATTCTTCAAAGAAAAAGGATTTGAAAACGATCCAGTTAGATGCCCAGCTTGCAGAAAAGCAAGAAAAGCTCAAAAAATGAATAGATAATTGATAATTAACGCAAGTTTATTCATAAATTAAAAGTTCTGCACTTTGCAGAACTTTTTTCATTTCTATTTCATAAAAATAATCTTATTTGGAAATATTATATAGAGCAATCTAACTTATGATTTTTATACATAATTAAATATAATTTTATTAAAAACTATATACTCATTTTTTTAATATATTATGGATAGATTTTGCTTTTTATGATATATTTATGAGTATATAAAAATGAGAGAAAAGGGATGATAAACAATGTCAAATGCTGAGCACTCATCAAACTTTATAAGAAATATAATAATAGATGATTTAGATAGCAAAAAACATGATACAATAATAACTCGTTTTCCACCTGAACCTAATGGATATTTACATATAGGTCATGCAAAGTCTATAGTTTTAAACTTTGAATTAGGAAAAGAGTTTAACGGAAGAACTAACCTAAGATTTGATGATACAAATCCAACTAAAGAGGATACTGAATACGTTGAATCTATTAAAGAAGATGTTCATTGGTTAGGTTATAACTGGAGCGAATTACATTTTGCATCAAACTACTTTGATGAAATGTATAAAAGAGCTCTACTTTTAATTAAAAAAGGTAAAGCTTATGTTTGTGATTTAACTCCAGAAGAAATAAAAGAATATAGAGGTACTCTTACTGAGCCTGGTAAGGAAAGTCCATATAGAAATAGATCAATTGAAGAAAACTTAGATCTATTTGAAAGAATGAGAAAAGGTGAATTTGAGGACGGTTCAAAAGTTTTAAGAGCTAAAATAGATATGAGCTCACCTAACATAAACTTTAGAGATCCTATAATTTATAGAATTGCTCATGCTAGTCACCATAATACAGGTGATAAATGGTGTATCTACCCTATGTATGACTTTGCTCATCCATTAGAAGATGCTATTGAAGGAATAACTCACTCTATTTGTACTTTAGAATTTGCTGATCACAGACCATTATATGATTGGTTCGTTAAAGAATGTGAAATGGAAAGTGTTCCAAGACAAATTGAGTTTGCAAGACTTAATATCACAAACACTGTTATGAGTAAAAGAAAGTTAAAGCAATTAGTTGATGAAGGCATAGTTGATGGTTGGGATGACCCAAGAATGCCTACTGTTGCTGGACTTAGAAGAAGAGGTTATACTCCTAAGTCAATAAGAAACTTCTGTAAAGCTATAGGAGTTGCTAAGGCAGATTCTACTGTTGATTCTCAAATGCTTGAGCATTTCATAAGAGAAGACCTTCAAGAAACTGCTCCAAGAGCTATGGCTGTTATAAATCCACTTAAATTAGTTATAACAAACTATCCTGAGGGAGAATCAGAAATTCTTGAAATAGAAAATAATCCAAAGGATGAATCAGCTGGTAAAAGAGCTGTTACATTCTCAAGAGAAGTTTATATTGAAAGAGAAGATTTCATGGAAAATCCTCCAAAGAAATATTTCAGATTATTCCCAGGAAACGAAGTAAGATTAAAAGGTGCTTATTTTGTAAAATGTAACGAAGTAATAAAAGATGAAAATGGTGAAGTTACAGAAATTCACTGTACTTATGACCCAGAAACTAAGAGTGGAACTGGATTTACTGGAAGAAAAGTTAAAGGAACAATCCACTGGGTTGATGCTAATAACTGTATTCCTGCTGAATTTAGATTATATGAACCATTAATCTTAGATGATTGTGAAGAAAATGAAGGAAAGCACTTCCTTGAGCAAATAAATCCTAACTCATTAACTATATGTAAGGGATTCATTGAGCCAAGTGCTAAAGATGCTAAACCTCAAGATAAATATCAATTATTTAGACATGGATACTTCAATGTTGATCCTAATTTCACAAGTGATGATAATTTAGTATTCAACAGAATAGTTTCATTAAAGAGTTCATTTAAATTAAAATAATAAAAAATAATATTTAAGGGCATGTGTCAAAATATTTTTTAATAAAACTTATAACTCTATTCTATTTATACTGTTTATAAGTTTTATCATTAATATTTGATACTGCTCTTTTTCTTATTTAAATCTATTAATAAATTTTACTTGTATTTATTTTCTCTAATTTAAGTTAAATATTTTCTATGTTCCTTAATCCCCTCAAAAATCTATTATAAATTTCCCATACCTTTAATTTTCAAAGAAATATATACACTTTATTTCTCTTTATTCTTTTTCATAAAAAAATTTTCACCACTTATTGAAAATTATTATCATTTACTATTGACATTATTATCTTACTATTGTATTATAATGACATAAACTAATTGAAATTGATTTTCATTAATAATAAGAATTAAATTTACGAGGTGATATATATGAAAAAATTAAATATTATTTTTTGGTCAGGTTCTGGTAATACAGAAGCTATGGCTAACTTAATAGCTGAAGGAGCTAAAGAAAACGGATTAGAAGTAAAACTTTTAAATGTTTCTGATGCATCTACTCTAGATGTAGAAGGATGTGATGTATTAGCTTTAGGTTCTCCGGCTATGGGATGTGAAACTATTGAAGAAGGCGAAATGGATCCATTTGTTGAAGAAATTTCAGGACTTGTATCTGGAAAACCAACTTTATTATTCGGTTCATATGACTGGGGAACTGGTGAATGGATGGATACTTGGAAAGATAGAATGGAAGGCTACGGTGCAAATGTAGTAAATACATTAATAGTTAATAATACTCCAGAAGGAGAAGACATAGAAAATTGTAAAGCTGCTGGTAAAGCACTTTAAAATTTATTTGAAAGAAAGGTGGAAGAAGCTGAAATGAATAATGATTTCCTTAATCTCTTAGAAACTCTTAACAACGAAAAATATATGAGATCCTTTATATCATATTTAATTTCTCCTGTAATAACAGGGATTAAGCCTTCTTCCACCATTACTCTTTCAAAGCAAGGTCATAATTTATATAAGCTTTGGGATATGTATGGTGAAGATTTCTTAAAAGATCTTAATTTAAAGCACATATTGCTTAGAGAAACTGTAAATTCTAAGGTAGTATTAATTTATGATGAAATAAATTTAATGAATACTGTATATAAAAAATCTTCCATGGATTTTTTAGAAAAACTAGACTATAGATTAACTATGAGCATTGATGAAATATTAACTCATTTAGTTAATAGATATGATTCATTCCATTGTCCTCATGAATTAGGTATTTTTCTAGGAATTCCGGTTAAGGATGTAGAATGCTTTATGGAATGTACTAAGAGCAAATGCCTCCTTTGTGGATATTGGAAGGTATATGAAGAAGAGAAAAAAGCCCAAGAAATCTTTGAACTTTATGATAGTTCAAAAGAAATAATAATGAATCACTTGCTTTCTGGTAAGGATTTAAAGGAAGTTTATAACTTGACAAATAATGTATATAAATTTACTATTTGACTCTCATTGCTAATAAACCACTCAGATTTCTGCCATTATCTGAGTGGTTTTATTTTTTTCTTATTTTTGCTCTAAATTTACTACACCTATAAGTTGCTCTTCATATATGCAATTTATTTTTTAATATACTACTTTAATAAGTAATTATAAGTTTATCCTTTACATTGTAATTATTCATTGCTTGTAAACTTATATCCAACTCCTCTTATAGTTTGAATATATTGAGGATTTTTATCATCACTTTCAATCTTTTTGCGTAAATGTCTAATATGAACATCTACTGTTCTTGTTTCACCTATGTATTCATATCCCCAAATTTTATCAAGCAAAAGTTCTCTAGTTAATATATTGCCCTTATTCTTTATAAGAAGCTTTAATAATTCAAACTCCTTTAATGTTAATTCTACATTTTGAGTTCCTTTTGTTACTTCTCTTGTTTTAAAATTAACTACTACATCACCAAATTTAATTATATTTTCTTCTTTTTTAACATTACTTCTTCTAAGTAAAGCTTTTACTCTAGCCATAAGTTCTCTTATTGAAAATGGCTTTGTTATATAATCATCTGCTCCAAGTTCTAAGCCTAATACTTTATCAAACTCTTCCCCCTTTGCTGTAATCATCATTACTGGAATATCTGAAGTTTCTTCATTTCTTCTAATTTCTTTACATATTTCTAAGCCATCTATTTCTGGAAGCATTAAATCTAAAAGTATTAAATCAAACTTAATTTCTCTTATAAGCTTTAGAGCTTCAGTTCCATTAACAGCAACTTCTGTATCATATCCCTCTTTTTTTAAATTAAATTTTATAAGTTCTCTAATATGTTCCTCATCATCTACTATTAGGACTTTTTTATTTGTCATTCTTGTCCCTCCTTTACCCAAAACACTACCCTATTTTATAGCTTATCACAATATTGAAAACAAAAAAAGATATACCACTTATAGATATATCTTTAAATTATTATACTAATTAAGTCAGACCTAATAAGCTAAATTTTATCTTATTTATATTTTATGTTATTATCCTAGTTCAGTCATATCACCTTTTATGGCATAGACTATATTCTCACAAACATTAGTTATATGATCACCTATTCTCTCTAAATATCTAGCAACAAATATTAATTTAACCCCTTGATTTATATTATTAGAGTCTTTATGCATTGCAGCTAATAAATTTACATAAACATCATTATATAAATCATCAACTATATTATCCTCTAAGGCGGCATCATAAGCTAACTTTGTTTCATTACTATCTAATGCATTTTTTGCAGCATTTAGCATATTTAAACAAACTGATTTCATTTTAGGTATGCCTACCATTCCTGTAATATGCTCTTCATTATCTATTTTTATTGTTTCCATAGCTATATTTACTGAATAATCTCCTACTCTCTCAAGTTCCATAGCTATAGTTGATAAAGCATATACATTTCTTAAGTCTTTAGCCATAGGCTGCTTTAAAGCAGTAAGTTCAATAGATTTTTCAATTATTTTATTTCTTAAGTTATCTATATCATCATCCATTTTTATAACTTCTCTAGCTAGATCTAAATCCTTATTAACTATTGAATCCACTGATTTTTCTATGGCTACTTCACATAATTCCATCATTTCTTTAGTTTCAGATTTTAATTCTTTTATACTTATTCTTAAATCATCTATACTCATTTACTCTAATCACCCCTTATAATTTTAGCCAAATCTTCCTGTTATATAATCTTCTGTTCTCTTATCTCTTGGATTTGTAAAGATTGTATTAGTATCACTAAACTCTACAAGCTCTCCATTTAAGAAGAATGCTGTTTTATCTGATATACGCGCCGCCTGCTGCATATTATGTGTTACTATTACTATAGTATATTTATCCTCAAGCTTTCTTATAAGCTCTTCTACTTTTAATGTTGATATTGGGTCTAAAGCTGATGTTGGCTCATCCATAAGAATTATTTCTGGATTCATAGCTATAGCCCTAGCAATACATATTCTTTGTTGCTGCCCTCCTGAAAGACCTAAGGCAGAAGATTTTAATCTATTCTTAACCTCATCCCAAATAGCAGCATCTCTTAAACTCTCTTCTACAATCTTATCTAAAACCTTTTTATCTTTTATTCCATGTACTCTTGGTCCATAAGCAACATTGTCATATATACTCATTGGGAAAAGATTAGGCTTTTGAAATACCATCCCTACTTTAGTACGAAGTGCTATAACATCATCGTCTTTGTATATATCTTTTCCATCGACCTGTATTTCTCCTTCAATTCTAACTATAGGAATCAAATCATTCATTCTATTTAAAGTACGAAGGAAAGTTGATTTACCACATCCTGAAGGACCAATTAGTGCTGTAACTTCATTTTCTTTTATATCTATATTAATTTTCTTTAACGCATGATTACTTGCATAAAATAAATCTAAATCTCTTACTTGAATTTTTGTTTTCTTATCACTCATCTTAATACCACCTTAAATTAATAGTTTGCCTTATTAAATTTTTTAGCTATTAACTTAGCTGAAATATTTAATGCTAGTATTATAACTATAAGAACTATTCCAACTGCCGCTGCTGTTTCTATATCTCCTTTTTCCTTTGTTACAAGGTAAGCTTGAACTGTAAGTGTTCTTGCACTTGAAAAAATTCCTTTTGGCATTTGTGCAACAGTTCCAGCAGTAAGTAATATAGCTGCTGATTCCCCTATTATACGTCCTATTGATAATATTACTCCTGAAAGTATTCCAGGCATTGCACTTGGTAATATTACTTTATATAAAGTTTGAAACTTTGTAGCACCTAATCCTAAGGATGCTTCTCTATATGATTCCGGCACAGTTTTTAAAGCTTCTTCTGTAGTTCTAATTATTACAGGTAAAATTATTATTGATACTGTTAATGAACCTGCTAAAATTGAATACCCCATTTTTAAAGCTACTACAAAGAATATACCTCCAAATAATCCATAAACAATTGAAGGAATACCTGCTAAACTTTCAGTAGCAAATCTTATAAACTTAACCATCTTTCCTTGTTTAGCATATTCTTGTAAATATACAGCTCCCAAAACTCCTATGGGAGTAGCCACTGCTAAGGAAAGTAAAACAGTCCATAAGGTTGTTACTATCATTGGCAATATTCCACCACCGCCACCAGCTGAATAATTACTTGTTAAGAATGTTAAATTTATTTTTCCTATGCCCTTTATAAATATGAATCCTAAAATAATTACAAGAATTCCTATTGTAAAGATGGCTGATAACCAAACTAACCCATTTAATATATTATCTTTAACTTTTCTCATATTTATTTACCGCCCTTGTTAGAAAGTTTACTAAGTACTAAGTTTAGTATTAATATGAATGTAAATAATACTACCCCTGTTGCAAATAGCATTTCTTGGTGAGTTCCAAATGCATACCCCATTTCTAAGGCTATATTAGTTGTAAGAGGTCTTACACTATCCATTATAGAACTTGGAATAACAGGTGTATTTCCCGCTACTAATATAACTGCCATTGTTTCTCCAATTGCTCTACCTATTCCTAATACTACCCCTGTCATTATTCCTGATTTAGCCGCTGGTACAATAACTTTAAATATTGTTTCAGTTTTTGATGCTCCTAAGGCTAATGATCCTTCTTTATATGCATTAGGTACAGCTCTTATAGCAGTCTCTGATACTGTTATTACCGTCGGTAACATCATTATTGCTAATACTATTATTACAGCTAGCAAACTTTGTCCTTTAGGTAAATTAAATACCTCTTGTATTGTAGGAACTATTATTGCTAATCCAAATACTCCATATAAAACAGAAGGGATTCCAGCTAAAAGTTCTACTGCTCCTGACATAATTTTTGCTATTTTCTTTGGTGCTATCTCTGCTATGAATATTGATGTTAATATTCCCACAGGAACACCTATTAATAAAGCTCCTATTGTAGCACCTAAAGAAGCCACAATCATAGGTAATATTCCATATTTATTTGCACTTGGTATCCATTGTGTACCAAATATGAAATCCCAGAAAGAATATCCTTCTATTATGAAGGGTCTTAATCCCTTATAAAAAACAAATCCTATTATTAAAAGTAAACTTATTACAGCTACTGAGGCACTAATTAAAAATATCTTTTCAGTTAAGCTTTCTATGAAATATTTACTCTTATTATTCTGACTTTTAGCTTCCATATTTACCTCCACCTTAAATTAATCTCCAATAAATATATCTTTGACATTTTTCTTAAATTAATTCTCTTTAATAAATAAGTATTAAGTTACACTTATTAATCCATCTTCTTCAACTATTTCTTGTCCTTCTTTACTCATTATGAAATCTATAAATTTCTTTGAATTTTCATTTAAATTTTCCTCTTTATATACTAATAAAAATGGTCTTGATAGCTTGTACTTTTTATTTTGTACATTTTCAGCTGTAGGCTTTACTCCATCAATACTAACAGCGTGCACTGAATCATCTACATAACTAAAGGATATATATCCTATTGCATTCTTATTTCCTGCTACCATTGTTTTAATACTTCCAGAACCATCTGAAATCTGAGCCTGTGGACTTATTTCTTCTGAATTGAATCCAACAATTTCTTGGAAGGCATCTCTTGTTCCTGATCCATCTTCCCTTGAAACTAATACTATTGGAGTATCTTCTCCACCAACCTCTTTCCAGTTTGTTATTTTACCTGTATATATATCCCTAATCTGCTCCATTGTAAGATTTTGCACTGGATTTTCATTGTTAATTATTACTGACATACCATCATAGGCAATAGGTTTTTCTTTAATTCCAGATTCTAATTCCTTTTCCTTTAAATCTCTTGAAGAAATTCCTATCTCTACAGTTCCATTTATAGCATCTTTTATTCCTGCTGATGATCCTAATTGATTTACCTCAACAGTAATATCTGGCATCTCCTTTTTAAAAACTTCTGCTTCAGCCTCTACTAATGGTCCTACTGAACTTGAGCCTGAAATTTTTATTATATTAGCTCTTGATCCTCCACCACATCCTGTTAATAAAAAGCCCATTGCTAAAATACTGCTTAATGCAATTACTACTCTTCTCCTATTCATTTTTTCCTCCGCTTATATAAATTTAATATACATTTTAAAATCTAATAATTTATTTTTATTTAATTTTATATTTTTGTTTCGCTTACAAGATTAATCTTATTTCTCTTAGGTTAAGTTAATATTATTTCTATGTTAAATCTATGTAAAAAAATCTAATAAAAAAATCCTAAGAATATAAATAATCTATTCTTAGGATTAAATGTATATTAAATATATAAGCGAACTATTTTACTTTTATTAAGTGTTCTTTAGCTACTATGTCTTGCCCTTCCTCACTTAATATGAAATCTATAAAACTCTTACCTGATTCTGTTAAATTCTCTTCCTTATAGACTGCTAAGAAAGGTCTTGAAACTTTATAAGATTTATTTAAAACATTTTCTGGTGTTGCTTCAACTCCATCAACCTTTACTGCACTTACACTATCATCAACATAACTAAAAGATATATATCCTATTGCATTTTCATTACCTTGAACTAAGGACTTGATATTTCCTGATCCATCTGATATCTGAGAATTAACAGTTAACTCTTCAGCCTTAAATCCCACTATTTCTTGGAAAGCATCTCTTGTTCCAGATCCATCCTCTCTAGAAACAACCACTATTGGAGCATCATTCCCTCCAAGTTCTTTCCAATTTGTTATTTTTCCTGTATATATGTCTTTTATTTGAGCTAATGTTAAATCCTTCACTGGATTATTTTTATGTGTTATTAAAGCTATTCCATCATAAGCTATTTCTACTTCTTTAAGTCCTGCTTGTTTTTCTTCTCCCTTAAGGTCACGAGAAGCCATTCCTATTTCTGAAACTCCCTCCATAGCATTTTTAATACCTGCTGATGATCCTATTTGATTTATTTCTATAGATACATCTGGTTTCTTAGTCTTAAAAGCCTCCGCCTCTGCTTCCATAACTGGCCCTACAGAAGTTGATCCAGATATACTAACTGAATTTGTAGATTTTGCTTCGCTTCCTCCAGAATTACATCCAACCATGGCTGTTGCACCTATAAATATAGTACCTATAATTGCTATTAATCTCTTTTTAAACATATTTAAATTCCCTCCAAAATCTCAGTTAATATTGAGTACACTCTTATATTATCTTCTCAATGTTAAAAGGAAATTATGCTAAGGTTAAGTCCATGTTAATAAAAAAAATAAAAAGACTTTATAAAAAGTTATTTTTATACAAGTCCTTTTATAATCATTAACACTTATAATAAAAGTTATGAATTAAGTGGTAAAACACTACCTTAATTATTATTTAATAGTCTTGACAACATTTATTAGCCTTGGAAAGGCATATTCAAAGAATTCCTTGTAGCTTTGACAATAGTAGTTTAACTCTAAGTCTGAGTCTTCCTTTGAATCTCTGCACCTTCTACATCCACCTTTACAAAGTCTAAACCACTTACACCTTTGGCATTCTTCATGAACTTTAAAGGATGATTTTATAAACTCATGATTTTTATTTGTTTCAAATAATTCTTTCATTGTCATATCCTGTATGTTGCCTAGTCTCCATTTATCTAAAACATAAAAATCACAAGGATAAACACTCCCATCACTTTCCACAACAAACTGACAGGTACATGTCCCATTCATTCCACAAGATGATGACTTTCCTAATAAAATTGTTTCTAATAAACCATCAAAATATCTAATGCTTACTCTATTTCCATTTAGAAAATCTTCATACCAAAAATCGAATAAATTCTTTAAAAACTTAGTATAATCCTTTGGCTTTAAAGAATAATTATATTTACCCTTTTCCTCGTACAATGGGTCAAGACAATTTATAAATTGAAGAAATTTAAAATCTTTTTCCTTAAAATATCTATATATTTTATTTACATGCCTAGCTGTATTAGAGGTCACAACGCATAATATATTAAATTCAACATTATACTTTTTAAATAAATCCGTTGCCCTTTCTACCTTACTAAAGGTATCTAAACCATAACAATCTTTTCTATTTAAATTGTGTATTTCCTTAGGTCCATCCATAGATAGTCCCACAAGAAATTTATTTTCACTTAAAAACTTTGCCCAACTTTCATCTATTAAAGTCCCATTGGTTTGCAAACTATTACATATTTTTAAATTTTTATAATTATGTTTTCTCTGAATCTCAATTAACTTTTCAAAAAATTCTAATCCTGCTAAGGTAGGTTCTCCTCCCTGAAAAGCAAAACTACAATGGCCATCAGCTTCATTCAAAACCCCTTTGACCATGCTTTCTAAAACTTCATCTTTCATAATACCATAGCTCTTAACATTCCTATTGTCACTTAAAGAATGATAAAAACAATAAGTGCATTTTAAATTACATCCACTAGAAGCTGGCTTAATAAGCAAACTTAATGGTGGCATCCCAATTCCCCCTCTTACTTTTCACAATTATAATAAAAAATATTTATCACTTCTAATAAAATTTATTAATATATAATAACTATCCTTAATAGTATTAAACTTTTGCTAACTCTTCTTTCAAAGCTTTATAACCAATCTTTTCATTAATTAATCTTACTACCTTATTCATTTCATATTGATCTCTTCCTTTAATACTATATTCTCTACCATCTTTTAAGAATATAGTAATTAAGTAAACATATTTATTAGCTGTATTAATTATATTAATTTCTTTAACATCATGAAAATTAATATTTTCCTCTCCATTTATAAAAAGAATAAAATCATTTTTTCTTATAATAAAAGTACTTTTAATACTTTCCTTTGTAGCATATATAAACATTCCAAAACAAAAAATAATAGTTAATACTCTCCATATAGTTGATGTAATATTATTAGCTTCTCTTGCCATAACTCCAATTACCATATCAAAAGCGGAAAATATTAATAATACGTTTGATAGCTTATCATATAATAAACTAATAACTTTTGAATCTGTTTTTTTCTTTTCTAACTTAATAGTTTTTAATTTATTATTCCTATAAATAATTAAACCACCTAATATCAAAATACATACAATCAATCTAATAACCATAACTCCTCCTTTGTTCCCTCTGCTAAAAGCAAATTCTTCATAAAAATCACTTAACAAATTATTAATTTTCTTTATTGTATCATTTTTACAAATTAAAGGAAATAACAACTTTATTGTATAAAAAAGTTCACTAGATATAAGCGAAGTAATATTTGAATAAGTGATTAGAATCTATTATTTTCCCTATAAACCCTATAAAAAAAATTCATCATATATAAGCGAAATGTATTTGAATGAATGATTAGAATTTAATTGTTTTTGGAATGAATTTATCCTTAAAAATCTGAAACTGTTTGAAATGAAATGAGTTTTTCTCTTTTAGATAATCTTAATATTTATTTTCTTACTAAGTAATAAAAAGCTCTATAAAAAAGTTCACTAGATATAAGCGAAGTAATATTTGAATAAGTGATTAGAATTTCATTTATTCTGTAATAAATATAATGTTAAAAGGCTGAGACTGTTTGACCAACGGGAGTTTCGAAGCCTTAATTATATTTATGGAAGAATTAATAGAAATTCTTCACGAAATTCAATAATTACTAAGCTATATCTAGTGAACTTTACTTAATAGAGTTCTTAATTCCTATCTTGGGATTAATCCTATTTTCTTTTGCATTTTTCTAAGAGTTTTCATTGCAGCATAATTTGCTTTTTCTGCACCCTTTTTGTATATTTCCTCTAAAGCTTTTTTATCTCCTAATAAAGCTTTAACCTTTTCTTGAACTGGAGCTAACTCTTCAACTATAGCTTCAGCTACATCATTTTTAAATTCAGCATATCCTTTGCCATCATACATTTTTACAACTTCCTCAGGAGTATATCCTTTTATTGCACAAAGAATATTTATTAAATTCTTAACGCCTGGCTGTTCATCAGTATAATTTACTACACCAATACTATCTGTTACAGCTCTTGAAATTTTCTTTCTTATAACATTAGGCTCATCCATTATTAATATGAAACCATTTGGATTAGCATCTGATTTAGACATCTTTTTGCTTGGATCTTGTAAATCCATTATTTTTGCGCCCTCTTTTGGAACATATCCCTCTGGTATAGTGAATGTTTTGCTATAAGAATTGTTAAATCTAGTACCAATATCTCTAGCAAGCTCTAAATGTTGCATTTGGTCTTTTCCCACTGGAACAAGATCTGCATTATATAAAAGTATGTCAGCTGCCATAAGAACTGGATAATTAAATAATCCTGCTCCTATTGAATCGCCCATTTTCTTTGATTTATCTTTATACTGAGTCATTCTGCTTAATTCACCCATATATGAATTACATGTTAAAAGCCATGAAGCTTCTGAATGAGCTGGTACATGTGATTGTATAAATAATGTATTTTTCTCTGGATTTATTCCTGATGCTATATATATAGCTAAAACTTCTAAAGTTCTTCTTCTTAAATCTGCTGGTAATTGTTTTACTGTTATGGCATGTAAATCAACAACGCAGAAATAACAATCATATTCTTCTTGTAATTTAGTCCAGTTTTTTATAGCGCCTAAGTAATTTCCTAATGTTAAATCACCTGATGGCTTTATTCCACTAAAAATAATTTTTTTCTTATCTTCCATTAGTTTTTCTGATGCTTCTAAAAATCAAATGAAGTATCAGATACACCTCCTTTATAAAAATTTAATTAACCTTTTTATTTCTTAAATAGCTATTTTCTTTTAAAATAAAAAAGCCCTATAAGCCATAAGACTTATAGGACGAATATATCGCGGTACCACCTAATGTTACAAAGAAAATTCTTTGTATCTCTTTCTTGTAACGTAAGAATTACGATTTAGAATACTAAAATTCCTCTAAACATCTCGAAGATCCATTCAACTTAAGCATAACTATCATACTCCCAGCAAACATATGACTCTCTTAAAGTTTGTTTTTAAGTTTACTAATTCTTGTCATTGATATTTTATATTAAACTTTAATGTTATTTTATCATTTTTTACTCTTTAGTCAAGATTATTTATTTCTTTTACTTATTATTAAGATGAATTCTATAATTATCCCGTTAATATCCATTTTAACATTAATTTAATATTACAGCTATTTTTTTATCAAATTATCAAGTTTACATTTCCACAATTTTATATATAAAATATTTTTGTTGATTTTTCTTAACATTATGATAATATAGTATTATAACTTTTAAAAATAAAATAAAAATTTAATAAAAGAATATTAGCAAAATACTATATAAAAATTTTTTAAATCAAATTATAAATCAATATATTTTAAAATTATTTATCTCTTATATCTTAAATAATAATTTTAAATGTAAATATTAATTTGATTGTTTAAGAAAGACGGGGTGTATATTATGAATAACAAAAGATCAGATTTTTTAGTAATCGGCTTTGCACTATTCTCAATGTTTTTGGGGGCTGGTAACCTTATTTTCCCACCTTTATTAGGAAGAAATTTAGGTGCAGATTACTATTTAGGGATTATAGGATTTATAATAACTGGAGTTGGAGTACCACTACTTGGTATATTATCTTCAATGAGAGTTAACGGTAAGTTTGAATTATTCGGAGATAAAGTAGGTAAAAAATTCTCATTAATATATTCAATAGCATTATTTATACTTATTGGACCATTATTAGCTATTCCTAGAACAGCAGCTACTACATTTGAATTAGCATTTGCTCCTAACTTTGCAAATATAAATTACTTTGCAGTAATAGTTGTTTACTTTTTAGTTAATTTAATCTTTGTATTAAAGCCATCAAAAGTTATAGATGTTTTAGGTAAATTTTTAACTCCTATATTATTAGCTATATTATTTTTCTTAATAGCTAAGGGAGTTCTTAGTCCAATAGACGCTTTAACAAAATCATATACTCCTGATGCCCTTTCTACATCATTACTTGAAGGATATCAAACAATGGATGCAATTGCAGCTGTTATATTCTCTTCAATAATATTAGGTTCAATAAAAGCTAAAGGATATACTGGTAAAGCTAGCTTTAAATTACTTATTAAAGCAGCAGTTATTGCAATCGGAGGACTAGCAATAATTTATGGTGGATTAATCTTCCTTGGGGCTCATACTGGGGATTTAGCTTTAGATTTATCAAATTCTCAATTATTACTTTTTGTTGCTGAAAGTATTCTAGGACATGCAGGTGCAATATTAATAGGTGTATCAATGGCATTAGCTTGTTTAACAACTTCAATAGGATTACTTTCTGCTGGTGGAAGCTTCTTTGAAAGAGTTTCTAATGGTAAATTGCCATATAAATTTAACGTTTTATTAATGACAGTAACTAGTATATTAGTTGCTAGTATGGGATTAGATAAGATAATATCATTATCAGCTACTTTACTTGGTGTAATCTACCCAGTAACAATAGTTCTTATATTATTAAATCTATTCCATAAGAGAATAACTAACCCACTTACTCATAAGGTTACTGTATATGTTACTTTAGTAGTTAGTATATTAATAACACTAGGTAACTTTATACCTGGAGTAGAAAACTTAGTTTCTCTTCTTCCTCTATACTCTAAGGGATTTGGTTGGGTAGTACCTGCTTTAGTAGGATTTATAATACCAAGCATTATTCCTACAAGAGAAACTGCTACAGCTTAAAATATAATATCTTATAATATAAGAATATTTATCAAAATTTATATTTGATAAATATTCTTTTTTATTTATAAATCTTTTTTTCACTTTAAACTTTATAAAAAAATATTATTTTTTAGCTATAATTTTATGCGCTTTATCTTAAGCAAAAATAACCTTTCTTTAATTTTAATATTTTAAAAATAACATTAATATTATTTTTAAATTTTAACAATCTTATCCATAACTTTACAACTTATGCAATAGAATGCTACAATTGTTTTGTAATTTTAAAAAGGGAGGATGCTTACATTGGCAAGAAAAACTAATAAAAAAAGGAGTTCAAAAAAGCCTGCTAAAAATCGTAAATTAATAATTGCACTTTCAATTATAGGGCTTTTAATAGTTGGTTTAGTAGGAGGGGTAGCTACTTATGGACTAACTATGCTTGGAAAAGTGAACAAAGTTGATTTAAATGAAGACAATTTAGGAATTGATAAAGCGGTAGATGAAAAGCTTTCTAAATACGATGGAATAGCTAACATAGCTTTATTTGGAATTGATGCTCCTGAAGGTACTGATGGTAGATCAGATGCTATAATGATAGCTACAGTTGATAAGATACATAATAAACTTAAATTAACTTCAATAATGAGAGACTCTTATGTGGATATTCAAGGACATGGAAAAGATAAAATAAACCATGCCTATGCTTTTGGTGGACATGAATTAGCTTTAAAAACTTTAAATGAAAACTTTGACTTAAATCTTAAAGATTTTGCTACAGTTAACTTCTCATCATTACCTAAAATAATTGATTCTGTTGGTGGAATGGATCTAAATATAAGACAAGATGAAATTGATGCAAGTCCTGGTATAAACGATCATATAAAAAATTTAAATGCAATTAATAAAACTGATTGTCCTTTAATAACTTCACCTGGTGTTCAACATGTAAATGGTACACAAGCCCTAGCTTACTGTAGAATAAGATACACTGCTGGTGGAGATGGTGAGAGAACTGAAAGACAAAGAATAGTTTTAAGCAAATTATTTGAAAAATTTAATCAAGTTTCTCCAACTAAATACCCAACAATCTTAAACGAACTTATGCCTATGGTAACTACTAGTCTTTCATCTGGTGAAATTCTAAATCTTGCAAAAATAGTTGCTTCCATGGGTGGTTCTGGTTTAGAACAAGAAAGATATCCTATGGATGAATATTCTAAAGGTGAAATGATAAATGGTGTTTATTATTTAGCATTTGATAAAGATGTTACAGTTAAGCAAATTCATGATTATATTTTTGAAGATAAAAAATAAAATTTTTTATATACTTCTATATATTTATAGAAGTATTATTTTTGCTTAATACTATTGATTTAAATTAAAATATACTTTTTTTAATTCTATAATATTGATATAAAAATTGGAGGTTATTATGAAAAGAAGGAGAATTATTACAACCCTTATACTAACGCTTACTTTATCCTTGCAAAGCATATCAGTTTTTGCTCAGCCAAATAAAGAAGTATCTAACATTTCTTCAGAAAAGACTGATATAAATAATGGCTGGGTTCATGAAAATAATAATTGGTATTATATATTAAACAATGAAAAAATAACCGGTTGGAAAGAGATTGATGATAATTGGTATCATTTCAATAGTGAAGGAATCATGGAAACTGGTTGGCAATTTATAAATGGTGATTGGTATTATTTAAAATCTAATGGTCCTATGGCTACTGGTTGGCAATTTATAAATGATGATTGGTACTATTTAAAACCTAACGGTCCTATGGCTACTGGTTGGCAATCTATAAATGATGATTGGTACTATTTAAAACCTAATGGACCTATGGTTACTGGTTGGCAATTTATAAATAATGACTGGTATTATCTAAAGTCTAATGGGCCTATGGCTACTTCATGGCAAAAGATAAATGATGATTGGTATTACTTAAAACCTAATGGACCTATGGCTACTGGTTGGCAAAAGATAGATAACAATTGGTACTATTTAAATTCTAATGGGCCTATGGCTACTGGCTGGAGATTCTTAGATAACAATTGGTACCACTTAAGTGAAAATGGACCTATGACTATAGGTTGGAAAAATTCAGATGATAAATGGTATTATCTTGATGATAATGGTGCAATGGCTCAAGATTCTGAAAAAACAATTAATGGAAACATATATAAATTTGATTCAGATGGGGTAATGATAACTGATAAATGGTTTGAGTCTACTTATATAAATAAAGATGGAATTGTATTACACGGTTCTCCATCTAGATCTCATTCATATACTCAATACAAGTTATTTAATTATATGAGTAATGAAGACAATAGAGAATCTGTTCATTATGCTGCTATAGACCTTCACGGTGGAGAAACAACTAATAACTGTGTTTATTTCACTTCTGAAGCCTTAAGAAGAGCTGGAGTTAAAATCCCTCTATATGTAGCTAACACATATCAATTAGAAAGAGAATTACTTTCTAGAGGATGGATAAGATCAACTAACACAAGTGATCTTAGACCTGGAGATGTAGTATTTTCAGGATATAAACATTCATTTACATTTATGAATTGGTATGATGATGATTATGCTTATATAGTTGATAATCAAAAAAAATATTTTGATTCTGTTCTTCATAGAAGACTAGTCTCAGTAGATGACCCTGTTAACGGTACTATAAGAGCAACTCATTTCTTCTATTTACCAGAATAATATGTATAAAAATTTATTTTTAATTTATAAAATTATTAGTAATTATTAAAGTCTATTTTAATTTATATAAAAAAGAGACAAGCTATTAGCTAAAACTTAAGCTAATAGCTTGTCTTTATTATTTCTCTACTACTGATTTAACATAGTCTAATTCTTCTAAATTATCAATTTCATAAATACTATTTTCTGAAATCTTTTCAATGCGAATATCTAACTTAGAAATATTATTCTTTACAATATCATCCCAATATAACTCACTAAAATCGCCATTTTCAACCATGTCTTCAAGTTCCTTAACTATTATATCTGTATCTTTCTTATCCCAATAAGATACTCCACATAATATATAACCTTCATCATCTCCAACTTCTATATCATTTACCTTTAAATCCTCATCAAAGCTAAGTTTCCATTCTCCTTTAAAACCTTGTTTATTGGCAGAAAAATACATTGATGTTTCTGGTTTTTCTAATAAGAAATTTTCTGATATGTAAACATCAGCATCAACTACATAGGTATTCTCTAAATATTCTCTAACTAAATACATAGTATATATATTGTTATATATATCATATTTATCATTATTAACTAGTTTTACTCCGTATTTATCCTTTAAATAATCAAATTTCTCTGCAAGATAACCTGTAACTACAATTATTTCTTCTACTCCTCTTTCTCTTAAAAATTCTATCTGTCTTTCTAAAAGAGGTCTTCCATTAACTTCTATAAGTGACTTAGGTGTATCTAAAGTTAGGGGTCTTAATCTAGTTCCCATTCCTGCTGCTAGTAATATTGCTCTCATTTATTAATCTCCTTTATTATTCTCTCAAAACTTACTTTATATTTCTTTTTCTTTAAAATAATCTAATATTAAGGCATTTACAATCCCATCTTAATTAGTAAAATATAATTAATTTCTTTTATTATATATTTCATATCTATTAAGAACTAAACTGCTGTATTAGTAACATTAGTTAATTCTTCTTCATGTGCTGGTTGAGTTGCCACTACAAATGAGCCTATCATAACCATTAAAGCACATATTACCATTTTAATAGTTATATCATGACCTAATAGTACTTTATCAAAAATCATTGCCCATACAACATAAGTTATATTAAGTCCCATTGCTCTTGTTGGTCCTAATTTATGAATAGCCGTATAATAACAAACGTAAGAGATTGTTCCCATTAAAGCTGTGCCTATTATAACCAAAATAACATTTCCTTTTAAAACTTCAAATACTAATGGATAAGCTTTTAATAAAGGAAGAATTATTACCCCTGAAAAAAGAGCAGATATAAACTGTCTAATTTGTAAAGCTTGCTTAGGACTTATATCTTCATCTTTCATACCATAAGAGCATATTACAGATTCTGAACCCCATCCTAAAACACTTAACCCAGCAAATAAAAATCCTATTAAACTAGCTTTTCCCCCATCATTTCCAAATCCTAAAAGAGCTATTCCTAATATACTTATTGTTAATCCAATATATCCTTTTCTACTAATTTTTTCTTTTAAGAATATTGCTGCTAAAATTGCTCCAACTGCAGGATATATTGATGATATAGTAGCTGCATATGATGGTCCTATATAGTTAACAGAAAGTAAATATCCAGTCATACCCATAGGCCCACCAAATATAGATGCTAAAATAACATATTTTGTACTTGGAGTTTTTAATGACTTAAAAAGTTTTCCAACTTGTCTTGTAAAAATCATATAAATAAACATCCATAAAGTTGAAAAAAAATCATGTAAAAATGTACTTACAAAAGGAGCTAACATTATAGCTGCCTCTGTATTTATAAATGGAGCCATGGATAATATAACTCCAACTAAAACAGTATCTAGCCCCCAAGCCATAGCAGATATAATTCCACTACCATATCCCTTATAATTACTTTTAAACATACTGCCTCTCCTTTAAATTCATACTTTATTGCCCCATTAAAATTTTATCTAATAACTCTAAGTTTTTCTTTCCTCTATTATATCTATCTATACCATAAGTTCCAAAATCATCGCCTTGAGCCTCTTTTAAAATAGTCCATATGCTCCATAAAAAGTCCTGACATATTTTATAAACAAGAATTCTTATCTTATGCTTATCTTCAATTAAATTGTTAAAATATAGATTTAAGAATAATTCTTCATCATCCTCTGAAAAATCACATTCAATTGAGTGAGCCGCTAAATCCCACATAGGATCATTTAATCCACTGTACTCCCAATCTATTAGATACATTCTTTCATTAATATCTTTAACAAAGTTTTCTGGAACGGTATCATTATGACATGGTTTTATTTCCATTCCATTATCTTCTAAAACTTTTTCTAACTTTAATACTCTTGTTTTTATTTCATAATAATCTTCAAAAAGAGTACCACTAACCTTTTTAACAAGACTCTCATAATCCTCAATTTTCTCAAAAACATTAAATCTATTTTCCATTTTTATCTCTGAATTATGTAAAGTTCTTAATGCCCCTACCACTAATTCCATATTTTCTTTCTTTTTAGCCGTTGCAGGATTAAGAGTTTCTGCTCCCTCTATAAGTTCTGCAATCTTTACTCCAGACTCTTCATCAAAGAAAAGTATTTTAGCATCTATTCCTTCATCTGCTGCTAGTTTAGAGTTTATCATTTCATCTCTTCTATTAATCATAGAGCTTGTACCTAATCCTGGTATTCTTACTATATAGGCTTTGTCATTTACAAAAGCCTTATAGTTTTTATTAGTCATACCTCCTACAGGTACTATTTCTTTAACTTCCTCTTCTGAAACCTTTAATCCATTAACTATAGCACTTTTTACTTGATCTATTTTATATTGCATTTCTTTTCTTCTTATCATAGGTATAATGTGTTTCTTTACTTTTTCATATTGATCTTTATTGTCAATTTCTCCCCAAACAAGGTCATTTATCTTTTCATAACCAACCTTATAATTTCTAGCAACATCTAACATAGTGTACTCATAATTCATATATGGATTTATATTATGTTTAAATTCTTCTAACATCATTTTAAATAATTTATAAGATATTTTGCTTATACCAATCATTTCTCCATCAATCTTATTAAATTGGTGTACATCTTTTGACATTTTAAAAAGATAGCCATCTCTTATTTCAACGAAGGCCTCATCCCCTGATCCACTTTCATTAGTAATTAAAACACAATCTCTATTATCATTTTTAATAATTTGTTCTACAGCTCTACTTTCAAAAACAAGATCATTTTCTACCAATATAAAATCATCATCTATATATTCCTTAGCTAAAGCTAAAGAACTCATAGTTCCTGTCCATTTATAATTTGAATTAGTTACACAAAAAATTGTTGAATCTTTTTCAGCTAATTCTTCATAGTATTCTTTCTTATATCCATTTACTATAACAATCTTCTCTATACCATTTGATTTCAAAATATCAATTATTCTATCAATTATTCTGAATTCTTCAAGCTCTAAAAAACCAGCTGGCTTTCCAAAATCACCTTTACCACCAGCTCCTAAAATAACAGCTTGTTTAACTTTATGAAATTTATGCTTATGTATTGATAACTTTGTGCTTTTAACTTTATCTAATGAATTTTCTAGTAATGCAATTCCTGCCTCAGTTAATTCATATTTAACATTTCTCTTATCTATATCAATTTTAACTATGTATTCTTTAGTCAATAGTTCCTTAAGTAAAGAATTTATTTTACCTAAAGAAATGTTTAGCATTTCTGCTAATTTTCTTTGACTTATATTGTCTTCATCATTTATAATTTTTAAAACTTCAATATCATATGATAACATCCTCAACTCTCCCTTCGTTCATTTTTTGAACATTAATATAATATCACAAAATTTTCCTTATTACAATAAAAAAAGTATTAACTTATCCTAGATAAGTTAATACTTCTTAAAACTATTTAATAATATTAATTTTAAAATTACTATTTAAATTTGATATTATTGCTAGATATATACTTCTTATTTAAGATTATTTTATATTAAGTATTAATACCAATAATCATCTAAATCATCTTTAGGAATAACTAAAATTTTAGGATTTTTCTTAGGATCTATCCACTTTAATATTTCAATCATTTTTTCTCTAGGCATTGAAACACATCCTCCAGTAGCCCCTCTTCCTAAACAATGTACAAAAATTGCTCCTCCTTTATTTGGAACCTGATTGTGATTATAATCAGTTATTAAAGAATATTCATATTGTCTAGGATAAGAAATTAAATGCTCATAATCTCCACCAGGATTATAATTAATCAATCTATTATATGTAGAATTTTCGCTATTTAAATCCCAATACATATTATTATTAACCTTTATATAATCTAATTTTGTTCCAGGATTATTCTTAACTCCAAAAGCTCCTGTTATGCTCATAACACCAGCTGGAGTAGTATTAGTTGATTGAACTCTATTTTCAATATAAGCAAGTCCATTAGCTCCTACTCTTCCAGTTGTACTATCAATATTATTCCATTCACCAGAATCATTCTTTTCATAAATTTCTATATTACAATAACTTGTACTCATATTATTTGTCGTTACAACTATTATTTGATTACTATTTTCTAACTTTGGATTTCTAAAGGCTTTTTCATAATGAGCTACCCCATTATTATCTATTCTCCATCCATCAATATATTGGTTATTTATCATTTTCCCATCATCATTAAAGTAATACCAATAATCATTTATTTTGTTCCATTTTGTATCCATAACTCCATTTTCTTTAAGATGATACCATGTATCATTTATATTTTGCCACCCAATTTTCATCTCTCCATTATTATTAAAATAATACCAGTCGTTATTTATTTTTTTCCAACCTATATCCATAGGTCCATTTTCATTTAAGTGATACCATTCATTATTTATATATTTCCATCCATTTTCCATAGCACCACTTTCATTTAAATGGTACCATGCTCCCCCTAGTTCTCTCCATCCAATATCCACTACACCATTATCTCTTAAATGGTACCAACTTCCATTAATATTTTGCCAACCAGTCATCATAGATCCACTATTATTAAAATAATACCAATCTCCATTTATTTTTCTCCAACCAGTATCCATTACGCCATTCTCTCTCAAATGATACCAAGTTTTATTTATATACTTCCATCCTATTTCCATTTCTCCCTTTGAATTAAAGTAAAACCAATCCCCCTTTATATTCTCCCAATCCTTACTTCTAAGATTATTAGAATCAACATAGCTCCACTTATTATTTTCAAATTTCCATTCCTTATTATTAGCTGCTTGTACATTTTCTCCTAATACAAATCCACTACATAAAGTAGTAATTGCACAAGTTAAACTAAATAATTTTATTTTTCTTTTTGTAAATTTCATTATAGACTCCCCTTACAATAATTATTAAAACATGAAAAATTAATTATATATTCATAATTTTAACATAAAATAAATGCTTTGTTAATTATTCTTATAACCATTTATCTAAATTATGTATAAATTAAAATTTAAACAACATAAAAAAACTATATGATAAAATTATTTTTAAAATTCTATCATATAGTTTAGTTATACTTATTTTTAGTTATTTAAAAGAATATTTACTAATCCATTAGCAAATTTACCTGAAAAATCTCTTCTTAATATATCTTGATGTGAATAAGGAACTGGAAATTCTACTAAAACTGATTTAGCTCCTATAGCATTTCCATAAGTTATTACAAATCCACCTGGATATTTATTTATATTTCTAAAGCCAAATTCATTATCAAAATATCTAGCAATGCTAGGATTACCTATTGTTTTGTTTTCCCATCCATGTACATCTAAAAGAACTTTTTCAGTTGCTCCTTCCATAGTTTTATTTATGAAACTATATAAAGCCTTTGCCTCTGGAGAACCTAATGCTGTTGGTCCTGTATAGTTTCTAGCACTATAAAAAGGAGAAAATCCTGTAGGGAATGATCTATTTATATCATTCTTAGTTGTTACTGTAGTTCTACCTGGTCCATTGTTTGTCCATCCATCAATTCTTCCATCTGGATTAGCTGAAGGTATAATATATACACTCCATTCACTTAAATCTATTCCTTTAGTATTATATTCACTTCTTAATCTATTTACTGACTTTTCAGCTATTATTTTAAGTTCTTGTGAATCACCACTCCAAGCATCTTCATATCCATGTACTCCAAACACTGAGAATAATACCTTTTTACCATGTCCTATTCTATAATATTCTAAATCTCTACCCTTTCCACTCTTTCCATATACACCTTCAGTTACAATCTTATTTCCTACTCCATTTTTATCTAAATACCAATCATCTATAACTTTGTTGCTTTCTTTTTCTCCACTATTATTAAAATAATACCATTCACTTTCTATAGTTCTCCATCCAATACTCATAACTCCATTATCATTGAAATAATATGTTGAGTTATCAATATCTTGCCAGCTTGTCTGCATTTTACCTATATTATCAAAGTAATACCAGTCATTATTTATTTTTCTCCAACCAGTATCTGCAGGTCCATTTTCTCTTAAATGGTACCATATATCATTTATATATTGCCAACCTGTTTGCATTTCGCCGCTATTATTAAAATAATATTTGTCTCCATTTATATCTTGCCATCCAGTATTCATTTTACCGTCATCTTCAAGATGATACCATATATTATTTATATGTTGCCAACCTGTCTGCATTTCTCCATCTGAGTTTAATAGATACCAATCACTTCCTAATGATCTCCAACCAGTGTCCATTACTCCATTATCTCTGAAATGATATCTTTTATTTCCTATAGACTGCCATCCTGTTTGCATTTCTCCATCATTATTAAAATAATACCAATCATTATTAATCTTTCTCCAACCAGTATCCATAGGTCCATTATCTCTAAAATGGTACCATATATCATTTATATATTGCCAGCCAACTTGCATTTCTCCATTATTATCAAAACGATACCATTCATCATTTATTTTTTTAAACCCAGTAGCTAAACTTCCATCACTTTCATGATAATACCACTTATCATTTATAATTTCCCATCCATTTTTTATCTCTTTGTTTTTCTTGTCACTTAATTCTACCTTATTGTCAACTTTTACTTCACTAATATTAGTTGTGTTCTTATTTCCTTCAGCATAAACTGTTTCAATGCTACCTAAAGTAACAGAACCTAACAGTCCTAAAGAAAGAACTAATGCAATACTTTTTCTCTTCACTTGTCCACCTCTTTTTTTGAATTAGCGTATAAACTTGCTTATACTTAAATATTACCTTATTACGTTATATTTATCAATATTAGAAATTTATTCTATAATAAAAAGACTGAATTTAATCAGTCTTTTTATTACTGTTTCCATATTCCTTTTTCATCGAAATAATAACTATTTCCATTTATATATTGCCAACCTGTTTGCATTTCTCCATTCTCATTAAAATAATGCCATTGTCCATCTATTTCTCTCCATCCAATGTCCATTACACCATTATCTCTAAAATGATATTTTGGAGTACCAATATTTTGCCATCCTGTTTGCATTTCTCCATTTGAATTAAAATAGTACCAATCATTATTTATTTTTTTCCATCCTACAGTCATTGAACCTGTAGTTTCAAAATGATACCATATATTATTTTCAAATAACCATCCTGTTTGCATTTCTCCATTTATATTAAAATAGTACCAAATATTATCTATTTTTCTCCAGCCAATATTCATTACTCCATTATCATTGAAATAATACTTATATTTACCTATTGTCTGCCAACCCTTTTGCATTTCTCCATCATTATTAAAATAATACCAATATCCATCTATTTCTCTCCAACCTATGTCTATTGTTCCATTATCTCTAAAATGATACCATATATTATCTATACATAGCCAACCTGTTTGCATCTTACCTGATTGATCAAAATAATACTTGTTATTATCTATATTATTCCACCCAGTAACATATTTTCCGTCTATATAATAGTACCATATGCCATTATTTAATTCCCATTTTCCCATAACATTTTCAGAATACTTACCTTCATTTATAAGCTTAACTTTTGATGCATCTACAAAGCCTTTATCATTCCAATCGTATGGACCTGGGAATGCTACTGGTGATCCATTTGATATTACAGGAGTTGTTCTAACTGGATTTATTTCATAACATTCTTTTCCATTGTGATTAATCTTTTCTTTGCTAGTTAAAATTGTTGTAGCTCCTATTTTTTCTACTCTTTCAGTATATAAGCTACCTACATCATATAATTTTTCATTATCTTTATTTGTAACACTACTAGCCCCTGTATAAATGCCTAACTGATAGTAATTATAATCTTTTAAACCTGCTATTCCTTTTCCACTTGTCCAGTAATCAGCTATATAAGCATTTTGTCCTGCTTTTTCTCCCCAGAATGGATCTGAAGCATATTTAACATTAGCTCCACTACCCTTATTTCCAAGGTATCCTCCAAAATATCTCCAATCTTCTGGATCTGAATATCCTCTAGAAATATAATATTTTGCAAAATCATTTATACAGCCTTCAACAGTTTCAAATGAATTTGCTGATGCTCCTGGACTTGAATCAATAGCATTTATTCCAAATAAATTATTTTTTTGTTGAGCTATTTGAGATGTTCCCCAAGCTGATTCATTAGCCGCTAGTCCTAAAAGTAAAAGAGCATTTGCTCCATATTTATTTTGTGCATCTATAAAAGCTTGTCCAGTTCCTCTTAATTTGCTATATGATTTTGTCTTTTTAGCAATAAAATTATTTAATTCTTCAGCAGTAAATGTTGTTTTACTTCTAAATGGTAAATGCATATAATATGGATAAAAAGGATTATTTGCATTTACGGAATTATTATGATTATCATTTTGTAAATCACCTATTAATGTACTTAAATCTTTATAAAAATATTTGTTATCATAACTATAATATTTTACATTTTCACTTAAGAAATTAGGTGCTGGTCCTATAACAACCTCATATCCACCTTCAGAATAATTGGTAAGATCACTACTTATATAATGGATTAACTCTCCATCTCTAACTATATAATAACTTGGATTTTTTACTTGGTTTAATGGTACTATGACTAAATCATAATTTCCAGAACTAGTATCTTTATTTACCCAACCTTCATATCCTCCAACTTCTATTTTTGCAACATTTCCTCTATCCTCAATTATTGGAACATCATCTACATAACCATGATTAATATATGTAAAGTCATTTGTTAAATTAGGATTAGCATATATATTAGTTATTTCTCCATATCCAGCTGGACTTCCATTTTTATATTTAACTAATCTTCCCATTGATTTTTCTGAATAAGCTACTTGTCCACTATCATTTAAAACAACAGGCATTGCTGCAAAAGTATTATATTTTTCACTTGCATTTTCAACCTTTTTCTCTGCTTCTTCCTTTGTGTTTGCAGAATCTAAAAATGTATATTTCCCATTTTCATGAGCTAATGCTATCTCATACTTACTCTTAGTCTTTGTAACAAGTCTGTTTATAGATTCTTGACCTTCTTTATCCTTTTTAAATTCTTCTCTCTCAATTCCATTTTCATCTTTATAGCTTTCTACATTATCACCTGGAATTGAAAAAAACATATTTGGCTCTTTTACAATTTCATAAGTTTCTCCAACTAAAGTAGAAGACTTATTTTCATCAGACTTATCATTTACATTCTCTGAAGCTAGAACATTAATTGAAGTTACACTTAAAGTAATAACTGTAGCAAGAATAAACTTTTTAATCAATGAAACTCCCCCTTTTATTTTTTATCTTTTTAATTTTTTAGTAAATTTATTTATTATTTCTAATAAACAATCATCTTTAATAACTAGTAAAATCAAGAAATAAACTAATGGGTTTATAATCATTACTGCTAAAGTAAATAGTATAACTCCACTTATAAATTTTCCTATAAAATAAGTTATAGGTATAAATAATAATGATATTGCTAGATACTTCATCTTATCTAGGCTAAAAATGTTAAAATCTAAGTTCATAACAAATTTTATATATAAGTATTCTAATATAATAACGACTATATTAGCTAGCATTGTTGTTATTACTGCATTTGTTCCATTGAAATAACCTGTCCATAATAATGTTACATTTAATATTAGGTTTACTGCTCCCCCTATAAATGTTATCTTTACTTGTTCTTTCTCTTTTCCTCTTATATACATAACCTGATTACTTAATATGGTCTCAAATCCTAAAGTAATTATATATATAGCAAAAACCTTAAGCATTGGTATAGCATCTAAATACTTACTACCACCATATATAAGAATTACCTCTTTAGCTAAAACCAACATACCTATAGCAGCTGGGAAAAGAACTATAAAATACATTTTAGAAATTTTATCTAATAAACCTTTATATTCATCATGATTTTCATTTGCTATATAATTTGACATTCTTGGAATAGTTGCATAAATAACTGTAAGCAACAAGGTATTTATTATGTTACTTATATTTTGCGCTGTTGTATAATAAGCAACAGAATCCATATTTATATACTCTCCTATAAAATATCTATCAAGTTGAGTGTATAATACATTGGCATTTGATAATATAACAACTAAAAACATAGGTTTTATATGCCTTAATAATTTTAAGTCAGAAAAATCAAAAGGTATTCTTTTTCTTATGTATATAAAACTTACAATATTATTTAAAAATGTTGATAAAACTAAAAGAATCATATATTCTTTTAAGTCATTTGCACTTCTAACAAGTATAAATAAAAATACTACATAAACAATTCTAATTATAATAGTTTTTATTGTTATGAAGTCATAGTTTTCTAATCCTTCATTTACCCATTCAGTATAAAAGATATTAGCTAATAAATTAAAAGTTAATATCATACAAGCAACATATATTTCTGTTCCAGAATAGTTAAACTGAACAAATAATACATACCCAATTGTTGTAAGTATATTTGTTATAAAGGTTAGAGTAAATAGACTGGTATATACCTGTGAGAGCTTTTTTTTATCGTCTCTAACTCTACTTATTTCTCTTAAACCATATTGATATACTCCAAAACCTGCAAATATGAAAAAGTATCCATATATTGTTTGGGAGAAGTTTATTGTTCCCATTAAGTCTGGTCCTAAAACTCTTAATACATAAGGACCTATAATTATTGGAACTACTACATTAAAAATATTTAATAAGAATTTAAATATTATATTTTTCGATATTGATTTACTC
Organism: Clostridium sp. 16K-1-R1; assembly: GCF_023921145.1. Lineage (NCBI taxonomy): Bacteria > Bacillati > Bacillota > Clostridia > Eubacteriales > Clostridiaceae > Clostridium > Clostridium sp. 16K-1-R1. The sequence continues at coordinate 767,349 of NZ_CP046515.1, read as the reverse complement.
ATAGTTCCTCCTAATTATAATATTCTATCATTACTATGTCTCCACCCTTTAACTTTTCTTGATTTGTTGGTGCTTCTACATAATCCCATTCCTTTATAGGTGTCATATAATTTGGTCCATAATTTTCTCTTAAATAACCATCTGGATTTTCAGGAACTGTATATTCTTTTCCTTTAAACATGATTTTTTCAAGGCCTCTCTTCTTAACAAAATACTTCATTCCTTCAAAGCCAGTTGATACATCCTTATCTTTATAACTAACTTTATTTAGTTTATTATTTTTAAAAGTAAATCCATATGTCCACATAAGATTTTCATCTTTAAAATAGTAAAATATATCAAAGTATAACCCTTTATAGCTATATGTTTGCTCTACTACCTTACCATCTAAAGTAAATTCACGAACTTTTTTTATATTAGCTTCTTTAAAAGCTTTTTCTACTTCTTCAACTTGATTTTCGTAAAACATTCCTAAATCTATATCTAAATCGTGTGCTATAAAATCCTTTTCTCTCATAGCTCCAAGCAAAGTTCCATAATCAAGCCAAAAATGAAGATTATTCTTATCTAAATTTTCCTTTATAGTTTCTAAACAATCTTTAGCATGCTCTTTAAATAAAACTCTTCTTCCTTCTTCTAATTTCTCTTTATGATTTTTCCTCATATTTTTTACTAAATTTGTATTTGCAAAAGTTTCACTCAACATAATATTTCTTACTATGTTCTTTAATTTTCTTTTCACTTTACTCATAACTATCTCCTAAAAATCTCTTATTTCATAAGCAAATTATATTATAAATGCATAAAAGAATTTTATATTTCAAAATTCTTTTATGCTTTATGGTTAATTTTTATATTCAAAAAATCCTTTTATTCTACTTTTAAAAGCAAGCCAACTTCTTTTTGACTTAGTTGTCTTAAATGTTATTAAATATATTAATGATTTTAAGAAATGATATCCCTCAGCCTTAATAAATAATATTAGCATAGAAAAATCAAAATTTGATTTTACCATTGCACCAAATCCTAAACCATAACTATATATTTTCTTATCATCCATATTGCTATTTGAATCATAATGTGGATGATATATTTGAAGTTCTGGATTATATATTATTTTTAGACCCTTTTTACAGTTTTTATATATCAAATCTGCATCTTCACAAGCTCCAAAATATTTACCTGCTCCTAATTGATCATTAAATTTTACAAAGCATTTTTTACTATCTAAAAACATAGTTACTGAAGAACACTTTGTATAAAAGTTATTTTTATTTATTTCTATCTTCTCTTTAGGCCACTCCCTAAGTGAATCTTCACCATTACGCTCAACAATTCTTCCCATTAATAAGTCACAATGTTCATTTTCAAAGTAATTATTAACTATATTAAGGGTATCTACTAGATATTCACAATCATCATCTGGAAAAGCTATTATATCTCCAGTTGCTATCTCTAACCCCTTATTTCTATTTAAAGCTAATCCTCTTTCATTAGATTTTATGTGAACCACTTTTATTTTTTCTTTATATTTACTAATTATGGGCTCTAAGTCTATTTCTTTATTTTGATCAACAATGATTACTTCAACTTTATCCATTGGATAATTTGAATTCATTAGACTTTCAAGAAAACACCCTACTTCATCTTTTCTCCCATAGGTAGCCATTATCAATGAAAATTTTCTAATCATATTCTTTGCTCATCTTTCTTCATAATCATATTTATTATAATTAATAGTGTTAAAGTTACTACTAAATCATTATCATATCCTAAGTATTGTAAACAAACTATGGCTAACATAGGAAATATTATCATAAATAAATTTTTCAATATATTTTTTCTTGTAATAAAATCTTTAAAAAATTGAATTATAAAGGTAATATAAAGAACAATTCCTATTATTCCAAGTTCAAAAAATATATTAAGAAATACGTTATGAAGATTTGATTCAAACCTTCCTAATATATCCTGAATGAAATAAGCACTATATCCTATACCATTACCTACTATAAAATGAGTATCAAAAACGCTTATAATAAATTCTTTCCATATATATAATCTTGTAAAGCCACCATCTGTCATATTAAACTCTAAGTGGAAAAATTTATCAAAAAAGACAAACAGTGCTCCCAAGAATAAAATTCCACTTACTGCATATATACCTATTCTATATTTATAATTTAAATTTCTCATACTATAAAAAGCTAAAAATACTATCGGTATTATTATAGCTACTTGAGCAGTTCTGCTTAATAAAAGTACAACTGTTACTATCCCTAAAATTATAAAACTTATTTTTTCAATTAAATTTATATTAAAATTATCGAAGGCACATATGTAAAGGTATATCATATATATTAATGCAAACTTAGTAGCCCAAATATTCTTATTTTCTGCTCCAATTATATTATGATAACTACTGATTGTATAAGCTGCATCAGAACTTTCTGTTAGTGCGCCACTAAAAAAATCATTAAATAACTTGCCATCAAAATAAATATATATAATTTGTATAAAATTAATCAATATTATAAACTCTAAAAATCTAACTAAAGTTTTCTTATGGAACTTCATATTTGTTCCATCTACAACAAAATATGTTGATAATAGAAAACTCATATTAAGCAAAAGTTTTATAACATTTGAATAATATACAGGATGTTTAAAAATAAAACTTGCTATTATAGTATTTATAACTGTCCATATTATAAATAAAGCTAAAGTAATATTCCATTTTTTTAAATTTATATGTATCTCTTTTTTAAAAATAAGATATATAACATATAATATATTTAGTACAAATAGAGGTATATATATTTTAAAGTCTCTAATAAATATTGAGAATAGCACAAAATATATAAAAAGTTCATACTTTGTGTTTGATTTATTTCTTAAATTCATATATTATCTCCTATATTCAATTTATTATCTATACATCTTCTCATAATATTTTTGATAATCTCCTGATGTTACATTTTCCATCCATTCTTTATTATCTAAGTACCATTTTATTGTTTTCTTTATTCCAACTTCAAAAGTTGTTTCTGGATACCATCCTAACTCTTCTTTTATCTTTGTTGGATCTATTCCGTATCTTCTATCATGACCTTTTCTATCTTCAACATACTTTATTAAGTTTTCAGTTATTTCTTCATCTACATTATCATGTAAGTATTCTATAACTGTTTTTACTATTTGTATGTTAGTTCTTTCATTATGTCCACCAACATTGTAAACTTCTCCAAGTCTTCCCCCGTTTATTACCATATCGATTGCTTTTGCATGGTCTTCAACGAATAACCAGTCTCTTATATTCATTCCATCTCCGTAAACTGGTAAATCCTTATGATTTAAACAGTTATTTATTAGAAGTGGTATAAGTTTTTCTGGAAATTGGAATGGTCCATAGTTATTTGAACATCTTGTTATGTTTACTGGCATTTTATATGTATCTGCATAAGCCTTAACCATTAAATCTGAACTTGCTTTGCTTGATGAATATGGACTATGTGGATCTAATGGTGTTGTTTCCATGAAATATCCTGTTTCTCCTAATGAACCATAAACTTCATCTGTTGAAACATGTAGGAATTTAACTCCTTCTTTCCATCCTTCTTCTGTTTCCCATGCATTTTTAGCACAGTTAAGTAAATTTACTGTTCCTAATACATTAGTTTTAGCAAATACTTCTGGCTCTCTTATACTTCTATCAACATGTGATTCTGCTGCAAAGTGAGCTACATAGTCTATTTCATATTTTTCAAATAAACTTGAAACTAATTCTTTATCACATATATCTCCTTGAACGAATATATGTCTTTCATCATTTTCTATTGATTTTAAGTTTTCTAAGTTTCCTGCATAAGTTAATTTATCTAAGTTTATTATTTTTATATCTTCGTATTTCTTTAACATATATAATACAAAGTTAGATCCTATAAATCCTGCTCCACCTGTAACTAAGTAAGTTTTCATTTAATTCTCTCCTAACTTTAATAACTTTTATTGATTTTGTTGATTTTCAAAAAAGCTTTTTAAAGCTTCCTTCCAATCTCTCATTTCATCACCAATTGTACATCTAAGCATCATATTATCTAATGATGAATATTCTGGTCTTTTAGCTGGTGTTTTATATTCTTCTGAAGTACATGGGTTAACAATGCACTTATTGCCAGCTAACTCCATTATTTCTTTAGCAAAATCATACCAAGTACATTCCCCTTTTCCTGTACAATGGTATATTCCGTATTCTTCTGTTTCTATAAGCTTTAATATATGATATGCTAAATCATTTGCGTGAGTTGGATTTCCTTTTTGATCATTAACTACATTTAATGATTCTTTTTCTTTTCCAAGTCTCATCATTGTGTAAACAAAGTTATGTCCCACATATCCATATAACCAAGCGGTTCTAACTATATAATATTTTGAACAAAACTCTTTAACATAATTTTCACCTAAAAGTTTTGTTTTTCCATAAACACTATAAGGTGCAGTTAAATCAAACTCAGTTAATGGTTTTTCACCAAAACCACTAAATACATAATCTGTTGAAACTTGAACTAATTTAGCTCCAATTTCTTCACAAACCATAGCTAAATTTCTTGCTCCTAAAGAATTAACTTTAAATGCAAAATCTTCATTACTTTCACATCCGTCAACATTTGTTGCCGCTGCACAGTTTATTACTACATCTGGTTTTTCTTCATTAAGTACATTTTTAACATTTTCTAAGCTAGTTATATCTAATTTATCAACATCTAAAGCAATAACTTCTGAGTTTTTTATATTTTCACTAACTGAACCTATTTCTGCTTTTCCACTTTTTATTATTGATTGAAGTTCATTTCCTAATTGTCCATTTGAACCTGTTATTAATATTTTCATAGACTTCCTCCTATTAACCTTCATATATAAAAGGAATATCTAATTCTTTTAAAGTTTTTTGTTTCTTATCTTTTTCTGATAAGATTATTTCTTCTATTCCTTCTAAAGGCCATTCTACATTAACATATTTATCATTCCAAAGAAGTCCACTGTCATATTCTGGAGCATAAAAATCTGTACATTTATAGTTAAATACAGCTTCATCAGATAAAACTACAAATCCATGAGCAAATCCTTCTGGAACGTAGAATTGTCTTTTATTTTCTGCACTTAAATGAACACCTTCCCATTGTCCAAATGTAGGTGATCCTTTTCTTAAATCTACAGCTACATCCCAAACCTCTCCTTGAGTTACTCTAACAAGCTTTCCTTGAGTATGTTTAGTTTGGAAATGTAATCCTCTTAAAACACCTTTTTTAGATTTTGATTCATTATCTTGAACAAATTTCATAGTAAGTCCAGCTTCTTCAAAAGCTTTTTGACTATATGTTTCCATGAAATATCCTCTTTCATCTCCAAAAACTTTTGGTTCTATAATATATAAATCTTTTATTTTTGTTTCTATAAATTTAAAGTTACTCATCTTTTCACCACTTTCAATAAATTGTATATAAAGTTCAAAAAAATTTACATAATATAAGAATTTGTTATATTATGTAAATTTATATAATCGTCTAATATCTCTCTATTATTTTTTTTGTTCTAACTCTTCAACTATATCAACTAAATACTTACCATAACCAGTTTTCATTAATGGTTTAGCTAAGTTTAATACCTTCTCTGAAGAAATCCATCCTTTTCTATAAGCAATCTCTTCTAAACAAGCTATATATGTACCTTGAGTATTTTGAACAGCTTCAACAAAGTTAGATGCTTGTAACATTGAAGCATGAGTTCCTGTATCTAACCAAGCCATTCCTCTACCAAATAAATTAACTTTTAAAGTTCCTTCTTCCATATATAATCTATTTAAATCAGTTATTTCTAGTTCTCCTCTTGCAGATGGCTTTAATCCTTTTGCCTTTTCTATTACTGTATTGTCATAGAAATAAAGTCCTGGAACTGCATACTTTGATTTTGGATGTTCTGGCTTTTCTTCTAAAGAAATTACCTTTCCATTCTCATCAAATTCTACTACTCCAAAGGCCTTAGGATCTTGAACATAATATCCAAATACCATAGCACCCTTTTCTAAAGCAGCGGCTTCCTTTAAATTACTTGAGAAGTTTTGTCCATAGAATATATTGTCTCCTAGAATCATAGCTACATTGTCATCTCCTATGAATTCTTCTCCAATTATAAATGCTTCTGCAAGTCCATTTGGTGCTTCTTGAACTTTGTATTCTATATTTAAACCTAATTCACTTCCATCTTTAAATAACTCTTTAAAATTAGGTAAATCTCTTTCTGTTGATATTATTAATACCTCTCTTATTCCAGCTAACATTAATACTGACATTGGGTAATATATCATCGGCTTATCATATATTGGTACCATTTGCTTTGACATTGCCTTTGTTACTGGATATAATCTTGTCCCACTTCCACCAGCTAATATAATTCCTTTCATCTTCTCACCTTCTACCTTAATCCTAAATTTGACTATATACCTTTTTACTCATTGAAGAAGCCATAACAAAACTTCTAGGTAAACTTTCATATTTCTTTCCTAAGAAACTTCCAATAAATCTCGCTCCAAAATTAGGTAATATATTTAATGTAACCTTAAAGTTTTTATCTTCTAATGATCTTTTTAATACATGAATAGCTAAATCTTTACCACTCTTATTCCCTTTATAATTTAGGAACTGTGAGTTTTGTCTAAAGAAAACTCCAGTATCAAAGTATCTTTCATACAATGATTTAAGAGTAAATACATGAGAATGATAAACTTCAGAATCTGAGCAATACTTTATTCTATATCCAGCTTGTATAAGCTTTTCAGCAAAATACATATCTTCATTTATTAAAAGTCTTTTATTGTCATATCCATTTAACTCTTTATATACACTTGTTTTAACAGCTGATGATGCATCTGAATAGAAAAATGTTAATAATCCATATTTATTAATATCCTTTTTAGAAACCACTCTTGATTCTTCAGGATAATTCTTTTCTCTTATATATTTTTCTATAGTATTATTAGTACAAAGTTGTCTACTAAATGAAGCTTCACACTCCCCATCTATAATAGGTTGTACTAAATTTTTAAGCCAAAAGTTATTCTTCATCATTACATCTTGTGATATAAAAACTATAATATCTCCTGTTGACTTAAAAGCCATCATCTCCCTAGTTTTTGAATGTGAAAAATCCTTTGGTTCTATAAGTGTATATTGTAAATTCATATTTTTTAACATTTCTTCTGTTTTATCCTTACATCTAGTTAAAACATATGAAACTTCGACTTCTGTACCCTCTGGTTTTTCTTGTTCTAATATTTTATTGTGTAAACTCATTATATAATTTTCAGCATTATACAATGGACAAATTATAGATATCTTCATCTATACAGCTCCTTCTTTTTTTATAACTGATATAACCGTCTTAAATATTATTTTAATATCAAGCCATAAAGATCTATTATCTATATAGTACATATCCATTTGTACTCTTTCTTCATATGTTGTGTCACTTCTTCCATTTGCTTGCCAATAACCAGTTAATCCTGGTGTAACACTGAAAAGCTTGTCTGCATATTCACCATACTTTTCAACTTCTTTATCTACTATTGGTCTTGGTCCAACAATGCTCATATCTCCTTTAATAATATTTATTAATTGAGGTAATTCATCTAAACTTGTCTTTCTTAAAAAAGCTCCACATTTAGTTATTCTTGGATCATCATCTAACTTGAAATTCTTTTCAAATTCAGCTTTTTGCTCTGGTGTAAAATTATCAAACACCTCTTTTGCATTAGAAACCATAGATCTAAATTTATAAACATCTATATATTTTCTGTCTTTACCAATTCTTTTATGCCCAAAAAATGCTGGTCCTTTAGAATCAACCTTCACCCATATATATAAAATCAAAAATATTGGTGAAAATAATATTAACGCAATTAACGAACATATTAAGTCAAAACATCTTTTTGCAACATTATAAAATAGATAGCTTTTTTCCTTACTACACTCTGATTTAATTGGAATATCATTTATGTTTTGCATAAAATCCCCCTTAACTTTAATCATATTTTTATATTAAAATCTATAAAACAAATTTTTCAAAAACAAAAGCTACGCCATCTTCCTCATTACTTTTTGTAATAAAGTCAGCTTTTTCTTTTACTTCTTCAAAAGCATTTCCCATAGCAACTCCAAGGCCTGCATACTCTATCATATGAAGATCATTTCCAGCGTCTCCAATTGCTATAACTTCTTCTCTTTTTATACCTAAGCTTTCAGCTAGAGATTTAACCCCTTCTCCTTTATTACAAGTCTTACTTAAAAACTCTAAGAAATAAGGAGCACTTCTTACTACAGTATATTTTTCATATACTTCTTCTGGTAACTTCTTAATTCCTTCTTCTAGAACTTCTGGTTCATCAATCATCATTATCTTTATTATTTCTTCATCTTCTTTTATGTCATTATAATCAGCTTCACAAACTTCTATTCCGTTTATTCTACCTTCTAATTCTGTATATTTATTCATCTTAGGAGTTACACAGCCAAAATTAGAAAAAGCATGTATATTAACTCCAACATTTTTGCTTATTTCATATAAATATTTTAAATCGCTACCTTTTAAAGTATCTCTACAAATTACTCTATCAGGTCCAACTTCCTTAACTATAGCTCCATTAAAAGTTAAAACATACTCATCATCATGACATAAATCTAATTCTTCTAAATATCTTTTTACTCCATCTACTGGTCTTCCTGTTGCTAAAACTACTTTTACATTTTTTTCTCTAGCTTTCTTTATTGCTTCCTTAGTTTTTTCAGATACAGTTTTATCTTCTTTCAATAAAGTTCCATCCATATCTATAGCTACTAATTTATACATTAATTCACCTCTTAAACTTTATTTACAAATATATGTTAAATTTTTCTTTATTTTATACTAGGTAATTATATCAAAATTATTATACTATTTCATTATTTTTTGACATATACATTTAAGATTATATCATATCATTGCTTTTTTTCAAATTATTGCAAATAAATTGTAATAATTTGTTTGTATCATTAATATATTATAAAGTTTTTATTAATTATTTTAAGGAATTTAAAATATTGAAATACTTCTATCATGTTGATATAATGAAATTTGTCATTTATTTAGAAATTTTGATTTAATGTATATAATAAATTAATTCTTAAAAACAAATTATTTCTCTATTTTACTTACTGTAAATATATAATTTAATGGGGGGTCAATATGCCAGTTAGAATTGCAATACTTGGTGGTCCAAGATGTGGAAAAACTACTTTAATACAACAACTTTATGTTGAGTTTAAAATCAGAGGCTTAGATGTTGGAGCCGCAACTGAATATAGTACAGAATATCTTAAAGAAAAAGGTATGATAGAAACTATTTCTGAACAATACGGTATTTATTTAGGACAACTTCGTTTAGAAGAATCATTAAATCAATTTGATTATGCTTTAACAGATTATGCAACTTTTGTACCATATATATATGGAAGATTTATGCTAGGTGATAAAAAAAGATCTGAAAAAGAAATTGAAATACTAAAAGATCTTTACCATTTAGCTCTTAAAGATCTTCAAAAGTATGATCATATCTTCTTTGTTCCTAGAGAATTTGGTTATACTCAAGATGGTGTTAGATGGCAAGATGAATCAACTGCCTCTGCAGTTGATAATGCATTAAAGCAATTCTTAGATAGTGAAAATGTTAAATACACAACTATAGAAGGTTCAACTAAAGATAGAGCTAAACAAATACTATCTATTGTTGGATTAGATAATAAAGACGCACTACCTACTATGAGAGAACTTAAAAAGAAAAATTCAAAATAAAATATATAAAATAGGTCATATTAAAGATTAAGAATATGACCTATTTTTTTACTTAAAAGTATTTATTAATTTGATAGTTATTTTATGATATAATAGTCTAGGCTATTTAAGAGATAAAACAATTATTTTCTTAATCTTTCATATTTATATATATTAATGAAGGAAAATAGTTAATATTTTAATATACATAAAAAAATTAAGGAGGAAATTAGATTGAGCGATTTAATTAAGGAAATAGAGAAAAGAAGAACCTTTGCCATCATATCTCACCCTGATGCTGGTAAAACTACTCTTACTGAAAAATTCTTACTTTATGGAGGAGCTATTAGAATGGCTGGTTCTGTAAAGGCTAGAAAAGCTGCTACACACGCAGTTTCTGACTGGATGGAAATAGAAAAGCAAAGAGGTATCTCTGTTACTTCATCTGTTATGCAATTTAACTATGGTGGATATTGTATAAATATACTAGATACTCCTGGTCACCAAGACTTCTCAGAGGATACATATAGAACACTTATGGCTGCCGACTCAGCTGTTATGGTTATAGATGGAGCTAAAGGGGTTGAGGATCAAACAAGAAAATTATTCCAAGTTGCTTCATTAAGAGAAATTCCTATATTTACTTTTGTAAACAAAATGGATAGAGAAACTAGAGATCCATTCCAACTTCTAGAAGATATTGAAAGTGAACTTGGTATAAAATCTTACCCAATGAATTGGCCAATAGGATGTGGAAGTCACTTTAAAGGTGTTTATGATAGAGCTACAAACACAATCCACTTATTTGATGGTGGAAACCATGGACAAAGCGAGGTTTCAACTATAACTGGTGACTTAGAAGATCCTAAATTTAAAGAACTTCTAGGTGAAGATTTACATAATAAGTTAATGGAAGATGTTGAACTATTAGATATAGCTGGTGACGAATTTGATTTAGAGAAAGTTAGAAAAGGAGAATTAACTCCTGTATTCTTTGGATCAGCTCTTACAAACTTTGGAGTTGAGCCATTTTTAAATGACTTCTTAAAACTAACTACTTCTCCACTTCCAAGAAATTCATCAATAGGTGAAATAGATCCAATGACTGAACCATTCTCAGCTTTCGTATTTAAAATACAAGCTAACATGAATAAAGCTCATAGAGATAGACTTGCTTTCATGAGAATATGTTCTGGTAAATTTGAAAAAGGAAAAGATGTTTTCCACGTTCAAGGTGGTAAGAAGGTTAAACTTGCTCAACCTCAACAATTCTTAGCTCAAGATAGAGAGGTTGTTGAAGAAGCTTACGCTGGAGATATCATAGGGGTATTTGACCCAGGTATATTCTCAATAGGAGATACTTTATGTTTAAATCCTAAGAAATTCAAATTTGAAGGTATTCCTACATTTGCTCCTGAGCACTTTGCTAGAGTTAAACCTGTAGATACTATGAAAAGAAAACAATTCATAAAAGGTGTTACTCAAATAGCTCAAGAAGGTGCTATTCAGGTATTTAAAGAATTACACATCGGTATGGAAGAAATCATAGTTGGTGTTGTTGGTGTTCTTCAATTTGAAGTTTTAGAATATAGATTAAAAAATGAATACAATGTTGATATAAAAATGGAAAGACTTCCATTTAGATATGTTAGATGGATTGAAAATGATAATATAGATGTAGATTCACTAAACTTAACTTCTGATACAAAGAAAGTTAAAGATTTTAAAGATAGAAATCTACTTATATTCCAAAATGACTGGGGTATTTCATGGGCTATAGATCATAACCCTGGAATAATACTTTCAGGTGTTGGTAAATCTAACGACTAATACATTATTTTAAAGAAAACACATGATTTTAAGAAAACTCTTAAAGAATCATGTGTTTTTTTGCATTTAACAAGTTAACATTTAGTTCATATTTAAACTAAATATGTGCTATGATAAATTTATAGCAACATTACTTTTAATTAAATAATATCTTATATCTTAAGTGAAATTTAATTTAAAACAAATCTAAAAAACTTAATGAAATTATTAATTTTTTATTAACTAAGTTAATTAAAGTGGTAAAAGAAAGAAGGGAATATATGAAAGATAATATACTTAAAAAGATTAAACTTAATAAACCACTTAGCTTTTTTATTTTAATAATATGGTGTGCAGTTGTAGCATTTTTATTTTTAACTGCCCCTTCCCTATCAAAGCTAGTTAGTGAAAAAGGAGGAATACAATTACCTGATGATTATTCTTCTAAAATTTCAGACATACTCCAATCAGATAATAAATTTAATAGCAAAGATAGCTATATAGCTGTTTTTCACTCAAGTAATAAATTAACAGATGAAAATCTAAAAAATATAAAGGATACTATTGATAGATTGAAATCAAAAGAAAATAGTGATTATATTCAAAGTATAAATGATAGTTTTGATACTCCTCAGCTAAAAAATCAACTTAACTCTGAAAATGGTAAAACTATTATAGCCTTAATGACAGTAAATCCAAAGGATTCCTCTGTAAGTACAATAGAAAAAACTTTAAATGATGAATTAAAAACTCCAGGGGTTGAAACCTATGTTACAGGACAAAGTCTTATAGAGAATGATGTTAATGTGGCTGCACAAAAAGGACTAAATAAAACTCAAACAATAACTGTAATATTTATATTCATAGTCCTTATATTATTGTTTAAATCAGTAGTTACTCCATTTATTCCTTTACTTACTGTAGGAATAAGTTATTTAGGAGCTCAATCTGTTGTTGGGATTTTAGCAGATAAGTTTAATTTTCCTCTTTCAAACTACACTCAAATATTTATGATTTGTATAATGTTCGGTATTGGAACTGATTACTCTATTTTGCTACTTAATAGATTTAAAGAGGAATTAGCTAATGGAAATAATAGACTTGATTCTGTAAAAATAACCTTTAAAACTGCTGGTAAAACAGTTTTATCTAGTGCTACTCCAGTGTTTGTTGTTTTTGCATCCTTAAATTTTATTGGATTTAATTTATATAGAAGTGCCGTAGCTGTAGCAATTGGTATATTATTTTTAATTGCAGCCTTATTTACAATTTTCCCAGCAGTAATGATTATATTAGGAAAGAATATTTTTTGGCCTGTTAAAGGAACCTTTAAAGCAGAAGAAAATAGACTTTGGGCTAAGTTAGCTAATAAAGCATTTAGTAAACCAATTCCTATACTTGGAGCTATATTCACCATACTTTTACTTCCTATTTTATTTAATAACTTTCATCAATCATTTAACAATTTAAATGAAATTGGGGATACTTACTCTGCTAAGGAAGGATTTAATATAATAGCAGATGACTTTGGTATAGGACAAGCATCTCCTGTTTCAATATACATAGAAAATGATGATGATATGAGAAAGCCTGAATATGTAGCCTTAATAGAAAAACTTTCTAATAATCTACAAAACTCTAGTAATGATATAAAATCAGTATTAAGTGTTACTAGACCAACAGGAGTTCGTCTTGATGAAATTTATGTAAATGACCAAGCTGGTCAAGTTTCACAAGGTATAGATAAAGCAAATAATGGATTAAACAAAATAAATGACGGATTAAGTGATGCTAGTAAAAAGATAGATTCATCAAAGAGCAAGTTAAAGGGGGCTGAAGAAGGTACAGCTAAGCTTCAAGAAGGTACTAAAAAAACTGAAACTGGAGTTTCTGAACTCCAAAGTGCTCTTAATAAACTTGTGGAAAGTATTCGTGAGGAACATAATGGAGCTACAGAGTTAAAAGATTCCATAGATGGAGCTTTAAATAAAGTTAATTCTTTAAAACTAAGTAAATCTCAACTTGAAGAAGATTATAGTGCCATAGTTAATTCTGCTAATGATGTTCTTGATAATTTAAACAAAATTGGTTCCTTAACAGGTAATCCAAATTCAGTTAATGTAGATACTAGTAAACTTAAAGAATCTCTTTCATCATTAAATTCTCATTTAAGTGAATATTCAAAGTCACATCCAGAGGTTTTAAATGATGAAAATTTCAAAAAATTCTCTGATGATATTAATAATTTAAATAATAACTCTAATAATTTACAAGGAACTTTTAATAATACTCCAGAGATTAAAGCAATTAACGAAAGCATAGGCGCATTAAAAGTTCTAATAAATACTTTAAATAGCAAAAAGGATACTGTAATAAATGATTTAGATAAATTTAATTCTGGAATTTCTGAAATTGAAAATGGATTAAAGGCTTTAGATAGTGGTCTTGGCAAATCCTTAGCAGGGGGAGAAGAAATTTCATCTAAAGTTCCTGAAATTTCAAATGCCTTAAACCAAATAGCTAATGGTCAATCTAAAATCCAAGATGGTTTCAAAGAATTTTCTGGCCAAATAAATGAATTATCTAATGGACTTGAGGCTGGTTCTAATGGACTAACTGAAATTCAAAATGGACTTAAGTATGCTAACGGATTTATAAATGATTGGTCAAATCTATCTTATAATCTTTCAGGAATTTGTGTTCCAATTGAGGTATTTAGTAATGATGAATTTAAAAAATCCCTAAATCAATATATGAGTTCAGATGGTAAATTAGCAGTAATAAATGTAATTACTACAAAGAATCCTTATTCTAATGAAGCAGTTAATGAAATTCCTAATCTTAAGTCTCTTGTTCAAGATGGAGTTAAAGGAACTAAGTTAGAAAATGCTAATATAGGTATTGGTGGAATGGCTAGTACAACATACGAAACTAAGAGAATGGCTGATTCTGATTATGATAAAGCTTTAATATTTGTAATAGTTGGAGTATTTATTACCTTAATTATTATATTGAGATCTTTAACAATGCCAATTTACTTAATGATTTCTTTATTACTAACTTATTTTACTTCAATAAGCGTAATACAATTTGTTGTCACTAAAATTATGGGCTATCCAGGTATATCATGGATAACATCATTCTTTGGCTTTGTAGTTTTAATGGCTTTAGGTATAGATTATTCAATATTTATAATGACAAGATTTAACCAAGATCTTAATGGTTCTATAAAAGAACGTATAATAAGAACAATGAAAAGTATGGGTGGAGTAATAATATCTGCCGTAATAATCCTTAGTGGTACCTTTGCAGCCTTACTTCCATCTGGAGTATTATCCTTAATTGAAATTTCCATGGTGGTTCTAACAGGCATACTTTTATATGTTGTCTTTGTTCTTCCTCTATTTATTCCAGCAATGGTAAAAATATTTGGAAGGGCAAATTGGTGGCCATTTAAACCAGCCTTATCAAAAGAAGATAAAGCTTTAGATGATTCCACTACTATTGTTACAACAGTGGTCACAACTACTACCACAACTACCACTACAACTAAAAATGGTTCTTCTACCATAACAAAAAAAGAATCCAAAACAACTACAACCAAGGAATAAAATAAATAATATAGAGAAATTTATAGAAAGCTTCTACTTTGCAAAATAAATTTTTATGAAAATAAAGAGACTAAAATCCTAAATTTTACGATTTTAGTCTCTCTTTATTTAAGAAAATATTTTTAAAATACTAAATAAAAAAACTTACCTTTTCATTTAATCTTGTATAAAATTAATATCTTCTATATTATAAAAAATATGGTTAAATTAATCTAATACAAACTTTTCTATAGCTTTAGCTACTCCATCATTTTCATTTGTATCTGTTATGTAATCAGCTTTTTCTTTTAAAAACTCTTCTGCATTTCCCATAGCTACTCCAAGACCTGCAAACTCTATCATACTAAGATCATTTTCACTATCTCCTAAACACATAATCTCTTCTCTGTTTATATTTAATATATCAGCTAAAACTTTTACTGCACGTCCTTTTGAAGTACCTTTATTCATTACTTCAAAGTTACTTGGTGAAGAACTTACAACTTCTAAATCTTCATATTTTTTCAATTCTTCTTTTGCCTTAAATAAATCTTCAAGCTTATTACTATCATTTTCTATACAAATAGCCTTAAGTATATGTTTCCCATAAGTTTTAAAAGCTTCTTTAAAATCTATTCCTTCTGAAAACATTACCTTTTCCTTTGATTCTCCCATCATTTTATTCATAACCTTATAGCCATGCTCTTCTGGAACAATCTTTTCAGAGATTACAGTGTTTGGTGTATTAAAATAGGCCATATTAATATCATATTTTTTTATGACATCATATATTCTATCTAGTTGATCCTCATTTAAAACAGATTCATATATTACTTTATCTTCATCCTTTTCTCTTATAAAAGCACCATTACATGATATTATAGGTGTTTTAACTCCTAAAAGTCCTGCATAATATTTAGCTGATGCAAATAATCTACCTGTTGTTACAGCTACCTTTACGCCTCTCTCTGTAGCTTTTTTTATAGCCTCTTTATTTCTTTCACTAATTTCATGTTTATTATTTAATAATGTTCCATCCATATCTATACATATTAATTTATATGACATAATTAAATTCTCCCTCCAAACTTCCAACTGTCTATTATCTATTTTTTCTTCTTATTATACCATCCTAAAGTATAGTATTTCTTTTTTCAACTTTATTAATTCCACTTTAGATAAATATAAGCTACTTAAAACTTATTAATAATAGTTTTAACAAAATAACACATAGGTTTCCTAAAACTATACTAATTACCAAGCAAAATCTAATTTTAACTTAATAACTAAATTTATTTTGGGAAAAATAAATTTAAGCTAAAAATTTAGAGATTAAAACTCTAATTTATGGCTATATTAATAATTTGTTTTTATTAATGTAACTTTAATTTATCTAATTTAAATTAAATCATTAATCTAAAACAAAACTCAAAATTAAAATTTGAAAGGGGAAATAAATATGAGTAAAAAATATCCTCCAAGAGATAGAGACTTTTATAGTCCAGAAAAACATGATTTAGTTTCTTATTCTAAAACTGGTAAAACTTACACTAAATTGCCAAACCCATTAGAAGATGACATAGTTTGCAACAATATATCCTATAGTGAATTTGACTATATAGAAGGCGATATGCTAGACGACGATGATATTTAAATATAAAAAATGGGATGTAAATTTCTACATCCCACTTTTGTTATAATTAATAAAAATTATATTAACTAAATATATTGAAAATTATTAATAGACTAAATTCTAAAGAATTCAGTGAATGACTTTATACAATCAAAATGATCTTTAACAGCACCAAACTCTCTTATTGAATGCATTGCTAATATTGGAGTTCCCATGTCAACTGATCTTATTGGTAAATGAGTTGATGATATTGGTCCTATAGTTGAACCACCTCTCATATCTGATCTATTAACAAACTTTTGAACATTAACTCCTGCATTTCTACATATCATTTCATAAACAGCTGATGAATCACTATCACTTGTATAGCTTTGTGATGCTGCTATTTTTATTACAGGTCCTTTTCCTAAAACAGGTCTAACTACAGGATCGTGTTTTTCTCCTAAATTTGGATGAACAGCATGAGCTAAATCTGCTGAAATCATAAATGATTCTGATAATGATCTTAAGAAATCCTCTCTATCTTTACCTAAAGCTAGGACTATTCTTTCTAATATTGTTTTTAAGAAATCTGAATCTCCACCTTGTTTAGTAGCACTTCCAACCTCTTCATTATCAAAACATACCATTACATTAGTAGCTTGTGATACCTCAGCATCCATTAATGCTTTAATACCTGCATGAACCATTGATAAATCATCTAATCTTCCTGAAGATATAAACTCTTCATTTAATCCCATTAAGCAACCTTTTTCATATTCATATGGATATAATTCAAAATCAAGAATATCCTCTTTTTCACAATATAATTCTTTTGCTAAAAGTTCAACTAAATAATTACCTTTTTCTAAAGTTTCATTAACAAGTGATAATAAAGGTAATGTATCCTTTTGTCTATTTATTTTATATCCCTCATTAACTTCTCTATTCATATGAATAGCTAAGTTTGGAATTATAAGTATAGGTCTATTTATATTAACTATCTTATTTACTGGTTTTAATGGATTTTTACTTACTAATGATACTCTTCCAGCTAAAGCTAGTGGTCTATCAAACCAAGTATTTAGTATTGGTCCTCCGTAAACTTCTGTATTTAATTTTACATAAGTATTTTCAACTGTAATCTCTGGATTTGGTTTTATTCTAAATCCTGGTGAATCAGTATGAGCACCAATTATTTTAAATCCATTTTCAGCAATATCACCTTTACCAACTCTAAAAGCAATTAAAGCTGAATCATTTTTACTTACAAAATACTTTCCTTCCACTTCTAGATTCCATCTATCAGCCTCTTTTAATTCTTTAAAGCCTTCAAATTCTAAAGTGTCCTTAACATTCTTTACTGCATGAAAAGCTGTTGGACTTTCATATAAAAAATTAATTAATTCATTTGCAATAACTTTTTCCATATGTATCTCACCTTTCTGTATAAAATAGATACTTTTAATTATACTTTACCACAAAATCCATAATTAACAAAATCTTAAAGTTATCCAAAAAGCACTTCCTTTATTCAAAAATTTACACTATTTAAATATATTCACAACTAATTAAACCTTAATGTAATCTTTACTTACATATCCATTCTTAGTACCTGTACTAGCATTAAATTGAACCTTATACCAACCATTTTCCTCTTCTAAAATTTTAACTTTATCTCCTGATAATAAGTATCCAATAACTTGATATGAAGTTCCTGGACCAGTTCTAACATTTAGATTTGTACTTACCCCATATACAGTTCCTTCTTTAATTACACTATCAGTTCCATTATTAGATCCTTCATTGACTATAGTTATATATGACTTTGAAGCATATCCAACCTTACCGTTAAATCTTATTTCATACCATCCATCTACTTCTTTAATTATCTCTACCTTATCATTATTACGTAAAGTTCCTATTACTCCGTAATTACTTCCTGGACCGCTTCTCATATTTAAAGCACTATTTACCTTTACTACCCCTTGTTTATTTACTGATACAGATGGTTTTTCTGGCTCTACTGGTTTCTCTTCATTTGACTCGTTATCTACTACTTTTATGTATTGGCTTGATACATATCCACTTTTTCCATTAAACTTTATTTCATACCATCCATCTACTTCCTTGATGATTTCTAATTCATCATTATTACGTAAAGTTCCTATTACTCCGTAATTGCTTCCTGGGCCGCTTCTCATATTTAAGGCACTATTTACTTTTACTATCCCTTTCTTATTTACTGATACAGATGGTTTTTCTATTTCAATATCCCCATTAGTTTCTTCGTCCTCAGGATTTTCATTAATTATTGATATATAATCCTTACTTACATATCCATACTTCTTTTTAACTCCATCTATATAGTCAATTTTGTACCATCCATTTAACTCTTCATATATTCCTACCACTTGATTTCTATTTAATTTATGTACTATTCTTCCTGAAGTACTTGGACTCTCTCTCACATTAAGAACAGAAGCATTAGTAACTTTTCCCTGCATTTTAGGCTTTAACCCGTCATCTTCTAAGCTTCCATCTCCACCAGAAATTCTATCTTTAAAATAAGGCCATAAACTTGGTCTATCTTCAATCATCATCCTTGAACATGTTTTTCCACTTGCATCTCTATGCATAACAACGTTTTCTGCTGGTATGTTGTATTTATTCATTAGATATTTTGTTAATTCAATTCCATTTTCTAAAGTTTTATCAAAATCATTTCCTTTATTAACACATAGTTCTATAGCAATAGTTGTAGAATTATTTATATTTGGATTATTACCATCTCCAACATGCCACCCCTTCCAAGTATCTTCTAAAGCTTGAATAATATTGCCTTCATCAATTATATAATGTACTGATGCTTTAGCATTTGGATGATTTGCAAAGTAATTTCTATTAGCCATAGCATTAGCACCAGCTTGTCTATTATCAGTATCATGTATAACTATATATTTTGGATTTATAGTAATTCCTTGAGAGTAATTTATATCTATCAATTGTTTGTTTACTTTTATTCCATTTATAACAGGTGTGTTCTCTGTATTTTTTGCATTTCCATTATTAACTTCATGGTAATCCCCAGCTATACAATTACTTTCATTATGACTTTCCTTTTGAACTTCTTCTCCCTTATTTTCATCTGCTAGAACAATTTCATTAAAGCTTGAAATATTCATAGCTAAAGTACACGACAGTAATAAAGCACTTATTTTTCTTCTATTCATATGTCTTTTTCTCTCCTATATTTCATAATTTCCCTATATTAAAAATTCCCCAATTTGCTTATTATTTTATATTCTATTTCAATATTTTTCAATATAAAATATTATGATATAATATAATGAGATTTAGTTGAATAAATTTATATAACTTCTAGGTTTTATTTTTTTAAATCAACTATAATAATTATTTTTTAATTTAATATAAACTTAATTTAAAACTTAATAAAAATGGAGAGATGATTAATATGTTTTCAAATCTTATAATAAAAACCTTCATTAAGGATTACAAAAACACAGAAAATGAAAGTGTTAGAAGTTCTTATGGGTACTTAGCTAGTATAGTTGGAATAATTGTTAATATAATTTTATTCTTAATAAAATTTTCTGTAGGATTAATTTCAGCAAGTATAGCTATAACAGCAGACGCCTTTAATAACTTATCTGATGCTGGATCTTCTGTAATAACCATGATAGGTTTTAAATTAGCTAAAATGCCAGCAGATAAAGAGCATCCATTTGGACATGGTAGAATTGAATATATTTCAGCTCTAATCGTAGCATTCATGGTAATGTTAGTAGGTTTTCAATTCACCAAGTCATCAATTGAAAGAATTCTTAATCCAACACCTGTAACCTTTGAAGTAATTCCTTTTATTCTACTTGTAGTATCAATATTCTTTAAATTTTGGTTAAGTAGATTTAATAAATTAACAGGTAACAGAATAAATTCTTCAGCTCTTAAGGCTGCTTCAGTTGATGCTTTAGGGGATGTATTTACTTCAACATGTGTTGTTATATCATTTTTAGCTGCAAAATTTACTACTTTTCCTATTGATGGATATATAGGTGTTATTGTTTCCTTAGCTATTCTATATGCTGGATTTACTTTAGTAAAAGAGACTATAAATCCACTTTTAGGAGAAGCACCTGATCCAGAGCTTGCTAAAAATATTAGAGAAATGGTTTTATCATATGATCATATAATAGGAGTTCATGATCTTATAATTCATAACTAT
Organism: Clostridium sp. 16K-1-R1; assembly: GCF_023921145.1. NCBI lineage: Bacteria > Bacillati > Bacillota > Clostridia > Eubacteriales > Clostridiaceae > Clostridium > Clostridium sp. 16K-1-R1. The sequence continues at coordinate 746,231 of NZ_CP046515.1, read as the reverse complement.
GGTGTAGGTAAGTGTATGGCTTCAATTCATGCAGAAATACCTTCTGACATAAATGTTATGAAAATACACGATATCATAGATATGGCTGAAAGAGAAATTTCTAAAAAACTAAAGATTTATCTAGTAATCCATATGGACCCTATTTGTTTAGAAGATGATGAAATAAAACAAGCTAAAGAAGAAATAGACAAAATAATCAAATATAATCCACTAATAGAATCAATGCATGATTTTAGGATTATTGGCCACGGTAACAAGAAAAATCTTATATTCGATATTGTTGTTAACCCAGAAAAACTAAGAAAAGTTATGTCTGAAAGTGAGCTTAAAGAAGAAATTATAAAAGCTGTTAAAGAAACTCACCCTCAATATAACTGCATAATAACTATTGATAAAGATTTTACTTGTTAAAAAAGAAAGTAGCTATGAATTTTCATAGCTACTTTTTTTATACAAACTTGAGAACTTATATTAAAAATATTTAAAACTTATTTTTAAGTCCCCTTCTTATTAATTATTTTTAAAATAATCTGATCTTATTATCTTAGTTGATATATCATAAGATTTTTTAACATGGTTTAATTCATCTTGAGATTTAGCTTCTCCTGCTACTTCACCCTCTGGCAATGCTACTATATTTCTATTTGTATTTAAAAGATTTCTTCCTATTACATTTCTTAAGCCGCCATCATTAATCCCTAAAAGATATGAAACTGTTGGCATAACATCTATAAGTCCACCTTTAGTTTCTATTGTTTTTCCTTGTATTGATGGATTATAGATTATAAGTGGTACTTTTTTCTCATTAATCTTCCAATAGTTACCGTCAAAATTAACATCTTTTAATTGCTCTTTATAATATTTATTTGGACCAGCATGATCACCATATATAACAAATACAGTATCATCAAATCTTCCTTCTTCTTTTAGCTTGTCCATAAACATTTTAATAGCTTCATCTGTATATCTTACTGTTTTAAAGTATTGTCCTATAAGAGTTCCTTCTATTTCACTAGGTATTTTTATTGTTGTATGTGCATCATCAATCTCAAAAGGACCATGATTCGTTAAAGTAACAGTAAATAGATAGAATGGTTGTTTTAAATCCCCAGCCTTAGTAGCTAATTGAGTTAAGTAACTCTTATCTGAAATTCCTAATCCAATTATTTCATCTTCATTAAAGTCATATAATGTATATGAATTTTGGAATTTTAATAAACTGTGGTGTACTTCTCCCCAATTCCAACTTCCAGCTACTTCTGGATGAGCTGAAACTGTAGTATAACCATTCTTTTCTAATATAGATGGCAATGTTGTTAAAGTTCTACTTGGATAAGCAAAAGATGTAGCAGTATTAGTTATTGGTAACATACCTGTATTAACCATTAAATCTGCATCTGAACTAAATCCAGTTAAGTTTTCTTCATAAATATTAGGGAAATAATATGAATTCTTTAGTATTGAATTTAATGTAGGAGTTATCTCCTGTCCATCAATTTTTTTATTTATAACAAAATCTTCTAAAGATTCAATTTGTAACACAACTAAGTTTTTGCCTTTTAATTCCCCTTTATATTGATTGTCTGGTAAGTTTTCATAATTTGCATCAAGCCAATTTTTAACTTCTTGTTTTTCTTCATTGCTTAATTTTATATCCTTATCAAGAACTAAGGTCTTATAAATATCAAAGAAATGATATCCTAAAGGAGTAGCTCTGAAAATTCCACTAGTTGGTGTCCAAGCAACTCTTAAAAATCCTTTTTCTCCATTAGTTATATCCTTAACATCATATAAATAGTATTTTCCTAAAACACATCCACTTGGTATTAAGAATGTTAATAAAAATGCTATAACTCTATATTTTACCTTTCCAAAATACCAATCCTTAGTGTACTTTCTAAATAATATGTAAAGTATAGGTAGTAATACTAAATCTATTATAAATAATAGCATCCTACTTCTAAAGAATATAAGATCCTTATTTAAAGGATTAAATAAATCTGGATAAATTAAAAACTTTATTGATGGAAAAGTTCCATACAGTCTGTAATAAAGTAAATCAAAAATTAAAAGTGCTGAAATTCCTAAGTCTACAATATATAGATAAATAAACTTTCCCCATCTTTTAAATAAAAACCCAAAACTTATGAATATTAATGGGAATAAAAGATATATTATCTTATAATCTATTAATCCATATACAAATCCTAAATTCAGCTCCATTCCACTATTGCTTTTTAGCATTGTACAAAAAACAGTTATCTTAAATACAAGTAAAATATAAAATAAAATTTCTAAAGGAAACTTTTTAAAGAATCCACCTATTTTACTTAAAAGTCCATTACTTTTAGCCATAAATCTTCTCCTTTCTAATATAATTAGTAAATAAATATTTAGTTATCACTCTATTATTATTGCATTTTTTGAATCTATTACCAAGTAAACTTTTTACATTTTAATAGAAAGAAGATATTAAATATTTTAATTAAATCAAAATAATTGTTACCTTTTTAATAACTTACCCTCCTAATATTAAAACTAATAAAACATATGTAAAGCTACTAGCTAAATCCTAATAAAAATATAGCTAATAGCTTTAAATTTAATTAATTATTTTTAAAATAATTTCCTTGTATAATCATATCTGCAATATTAAATGATTTCTCTAAATGAGCTTTTTCTTCAGGTGTTGGATTTCCAACTATTTCTCCATTGTTTAATATGCTTGCATTTCTATTAGTATTTACTAATACTCTTCCCATTGCTGTACTATCAAAAGTATCTCTATTAAATCCTAAAAGGTATGCTATAGTTGGTAAGAAATCTATTTGACCACCTTCTTTTGATATAGTCTCTCCATTAATACTTGGATTGTATATTAAGAAAGGTATTTCCTTTTCATCATCTTTCCACCAATCTCCCTCTAAAGGAGCATCTTTTATTTTATCTTCGTAGAATTTATGAACTCCACCATGATCTCCATAAATCATTATTACAGTATTGTCTAAAAGACCTTCTTCTTTTAATTGATTTATAAATTCTCCAATAGCTTCATCTGTATATCTAACACTTTGGAAATATGCACCTAACATATTTTCATTTAAATCTTCTGGTAAATTTAAATATTGTTTATCCTTAGGCATATCAAATGGTCCATGACTTGTTAATGTTACTAAGAATGTATAGAAAGGTTGTTTTTGACTCTTTAATCTTTCTCCAACCTGTCTTAAATAAGATTCATCTGACATTCCAAGTCCTATGATTTCACTTTGATCAAACTGATGAGCGTCCCATATTTCATCAGCTTTAAACGCCTTATGAACCTCTGCCCAGTTCCAATTTCCAGGAACCTCTGGATGTGTTGAAACTGTTGAATATCCCTTACTCTTTAATATTTTCTGTAAAGTATTATATTCAGCCCATGGATAACCAAATACTGTAGTTCCTTCTCTAACAGGAAGTATTGATGTATTAACCATTATATCGCAATCTGAACTTGTTCCTGAATTGTTTTGTTCTTTTATATTATCAAAATATAAACTATTCTTTAAAAGTTTATTTATGTTTGGAGTAATCTCTTGACCATAAACTTTTTTACCTATAACAAAGTTTTCAAGAGACTCAACCTGCAAGGCTATAACATTTTTTCCTTGAAGCATACCTTTATACTTGTTATCTGGTAAATCTTCTTTGTTTTCATCAAACCAAGCTTTAATTTCATTTTTTTGAGCATCAGTTAAAGTTTCTTTTCTGTTAGCATAATAATAAATATCATATCCATGATATCCTAATGGACTTGAATCACTAATTGTTTGAAAAGGCGCCCATGATATTCTTAAAAAACTTTTATCTGATTTTCTTTGAATATCTATATAGTAGTGTGATACCCCTATTACTGTTGCACTTATTCCAAAAAGGCATATAAATGCAATTAATCTAGTTTTTATATTATTTTTATATTTAACATTTTTTAAACCTGTAAAGTTATAAACTAAAAATAATATTATAAAATCAACTATGAACACTACATCTACTTTAGCTAAATTAAATAAGCTCTTTCCTACAGGATTAAATATTCCTGGCTCAATTATATGTCTTATTGATAAAAAAGTTCCATTTACTCTGTAATACCAAATATCAGCCACAAATAAAATTGTTACTAGAATATCAATAACTATACCGGCCCACATTCTTCCTTTACCTTTAAATAGATAAACAAAACTCGCTATTAGCGTAACTATTGCTATATGAGCCCACCAAGCAGGGGGAGTAAAATACATTAAGTCAAAATTAATTCCTCTAGACCCTGGGGTTCTAAGCATAGATAAAAGTAACATTGATTTTATTTGAAGTGTTATCACTAAGAAAATAAAAACCCAGTTACACTTAAAAAAGCTTTTTACTTTTTCCTTCATAAAATTTCCTCACTATCTTTTTATATAATATTTACTTAAATATTATAACATTTACAGTAAAATTTTCATTAAAAAATAATTAATATTTATTCAATAATCAATTTTTATTTTAAAATACAAAAGAGGATATAAAGATTTTTGTCTTTACATCCTCTTTTTGTACTAATTAATTTATTTAAAAGATTAAATCTATTAAGATTTAACCTCTTAAAGGCATTTATAAAACTTTTGATAGAAAATCCTTAGTTCTTGAATTTTTAGGATTTTGAAATATCTCCTCTGGAGTACCTTCTTCAATTATTCTTCCTTCATCCATAAATAATATTCTATCTCCAACTTCCTTTGCAAAGCCCATTTCATGGGTTACTACAACCATGGTCATTCCATCTTTAGCTAAAGACTTCATAACTCCTAAAACTTCTCCTACCATTTCAGGGTCCAAAGCAGATGTTGGCTCATCAAAAAGCATAACATCTGGTTCCATAGCTAAAGCTCTTGCTATAGCTATTCTCTGTTTTTCTCCTCCTGAAAGGGAATTTGGATAAACATTCTTTTTATCTAAAAGACCTACCTTTTCTAATAATTCACTTCCTTTTTTTATAGCTTCACCATTAGAAATATTTTTTATTTTTGTTGGTCCTATTGTTAAATTCTCCATAACTGTTTTATGTGGGAAAAGATTAAATTGTTGAAAAACCATTCCCATCTTTTCTCTTATTTTATTTATATCAACATTTTTATCTGTTATATCTTCCCCTTCAAAATTAATTACCCCTGAAGTGGGTTCCTCTAATAAATTTAAGCATCTTAAAAATGTACTTTTCCCTGACCCTGAAGGCCCTATTATAACTACTACTTCTCCCTTTTTTATTGTTTCATTTATATCTTTTAAAACCTCATTTTTACCAAAACTTTTATATAAATTTCTAACATTTATCATGATTTACTCAACCTCTTTTCTACATAAGACATAACTCTTCCTAAACTAAAGGTCATAACAAAATAAAACATTGCTATAACAATAAGTGGTTCAAAACCTTTATAAGTAGCCCCTGTAACTATTTTTGATGAATACATAAGTTCTGCTACTCCAATTGTAGATGCCATAGATGATTCCTTTATTATGGCAACAAACTCATTTCCTATAGCAGGGAGTATGTTTTTTATAGCTTGAGGAAGTATTATAAGTCTCATAGCCATTCCTTCTGTCATACCTAAACTTCTAGCGGCTTCTAATTGTCCCTTATCAACAGCATCTATACCAGCTCTTATTATTTCTGAAACATAAGCTGCTGAATTTAAGGAAATAGCAATAATACATGAAGGTAAAACCTCTAATTGAATTCCAAAGGAAGGTAATCCAAAATAAACTATATATATTTGTAATAAAAGAGGTGTTCCTCTTATAACTTCTACATAAGCAGTAGAAATAACCCTTAAAATTTTAACTTTAAATATTGAAAATTTGGAACGTTTCATAAAGCATAAAATTGTTCCTAATAAAGCTCCCAAAATAACTGTTATTGCTGAAATTATTAATGTCCATTTAGCACCTTCCAAAAACACTGGAAAATACTCTTTTAAAAAACTGAAGTCTAATCCCCCCATAGTATTGCCCCCTAATTATTAAAATTCATTTTATTCTTCTTTCTTTTGATATGGAACTAATTCAATAGCATCATTTGTAAATTGATCTATCTTTCCATTTTCTTTTAACTCTTTAATTGTAGAATTGACTTCATCAACTAAGTCTTTATTTCCTTTTTGTATTGCTATGGCTGAACCACCCTCTGAGTTTTTAATCACCTCATCTGCAACAGCTAACTCAGAATTAACCTCTGAAGCTATTTTAGCAACAGGAAGTTCAGTAATTACAGCATCTAACTTACCAGTTTTTAATTCTAAAATTAAAGTATTTACATTATCTAAAAGCTTAACATCGGCTCCTTCTATTCCTTTAGCTATCTCTGCTTGAATAGACCCCATTTGAGCCCCAACTTTTTTTCCTTTTAAATCCCCAATTCCTTTTATAGATTCTTTATTATCTTTATTTATTAATATTCCTTGCTCTGCTTCATAATAAATATCTGAAAAATCTACTGCTTCTTTTCTTTTTTCATCAGGAGTTATTCCTGAAATCCCCATATCGATCATTCCATTTTTAACAGATTGAATTATAGCCCCAAATTCCATCTCTTTAATTTCTAAATCAACCCCAAGATTTTTAGCAACCTCTTTTGCAATGTCTATATCCAACCCAACGATTTGGTCTTTTCCATCTTTAATTATATGGAATTCATAAGGTGCATAATCAGCACTAAGACCAACTACTAATTTTCCACTTTCTTTTATCTTAGCTACCTTATCATTAGATCCATTTTCTTTAGCAGTTTTTGCCCCACATCCTGCTAAACTTAAAGTCAATCCTCCAATCATAGCCACTGACAATATCTTTTTAAATATATTCTTTTTCATATATATTCCCCCTAATATTTATTCACTTATTGCTCTCTTCTTGAATAATTATACATTATTAATGAATAAAAATGCAATATATTTTTTTAATATAAATATATTGCAAAGGTTGATTTTTAATATAAAATTATTTTTAACAAGCATTTTATAACTATATACTCATATAGAAAACATATTCATTAGTTATTTAATTAATTTTAATATGTTTTATTTTCAAATTTATTATTTGATTCTAGATGCTCCTTTTGTGTTTTTATACATTTTATTCTTATGTTAAACAAATTTTATACAGCAGTAAAACTTAATCTCCTTTAGTAAACTAAAAAGGATTCTATAAAAATTTAATAATAAAAGTTACAAAGAGTATAATGAGACTATCTAGTTTAGAACTTCTCAAAATATGTTTGTAACTTTTATTAAAATCTATTTTTATAAAATCCTTTTAAAAAGTAAAATTATTTAAATTGTATTTCTTTTAATCTATGAAGTGCTCTAGTACTCATTATATATTTTATTAGATCTTCATTTTCATCCTTTGATGATCCATTATCTACAATAATAACTCCATCAAATTCTAATCCCTTTGCAAAATAAGATGGTATTATAACATTTCCACCTTTATATAATACATCTTCGTTATCAAACTTAACTAAATGCACTTTATTGCTTATAAGATTATACACCTTTTCTAACTCTTCTTTATCTCTTGTTATAATAGCAATACTTTCTAAGCCTTCATTTGAAAATTCTTTTAAAGACTCAATAATGCTTTCTGAAAGTTCTTCATTATTATGGAATTCAATTTCCTCAACTGGTTTACCATGTCTAACTATAGGAATTATTCTATCTTCATCAAGATATTTATTTGCATATTCCATTATTTCATAAGTACTTCTATAACTTTTATTTAGGTTATAAATCTCTGGATTTACATCATCAAATATTTTTCCTAGTTCCATCATAGGAGCTAAGTCTGAATATTTAATAAGTCTTTGATTTACATCTCCCACAACAGTAAAATACTTAGTTCCTGTTAATTCTCTTACAACCTTAAATTGAAGTGGTGAATAATCTTGAGCTTCATCTATAACCACATGTCTATAATCTTTTGTTGCTTTTTTACCTTCTAATTTTATTGCTAAGTATAATATTGGTGCTAAATCATTTATTGTATATTCTTTTTTATTTCCATTGAATCTGTCATAGATATCTAAAACATCTTCTCTTGAAATCCAGCTATCTAACTTAGCTCTTGAATCCATTACTTCCTTAACAATTTCTCTTATTCTTAATTTTCTTCTAAATTCTAAGTTATTTTCTTCAATTAAAAGTTCTTCAGGAGTTAATTTTTCCTTTTCTTTTCTTAATTCTTCATTAAGCTCCCAAACTTTCTCGTCTCTCTTATCCTTGATCTTAGATAATATTATTCTTTTAATTTTTTCACTTCTTCTGAATAAAGGCATATACTCATAATGTTTATTAAACATTTCTTCTATTTCTTCTTTTGAAATAACTAAATCACCAAAGTATTTTACATCTTCAACATGGAAATAATCCTTATCCATTTCTTTTACTAAGTTATCTAAATCTTTAATTATCTCATATGAATTTTTATATTTAGCATCCTCTATAAACTCTTTATCCTCTGAAAGTATTTTTTCTAAATACTTATCAAAACTCATTATGTATAATTCACTATCCATTTCTTTTAAAGCAAAACTAGCAAAAGTCTCCTGTTTTACTCCTACTTCCCCAAGACTAGGTAATACTTGTGAAATATACTCCATAAATATACCATTTGGTCCTAAGATAAGAACTTTATCTTCTAATTCTTTTCTATAGTTATATAAAAGGTATGCAACTCTATGAAGAGCTATTGTAGTTTTACCACTACCTGCTACTCCATTTACAACTATATTAGAAGTTCTCTCTTTTCTTATGATTTCATCTTGCTCTTTTTGAATTGTCATTATTACATCTTTAAGCTTATCAGAACTATTATTACTTAGAACCATTTGTAAAATATCATCTTTTACATCTATGGCTGAATCAAAAACTCCCTTTAATTCTCCTTTTTTAACTATAATCTGTCTTCTACCTTCTATATCACATTTTATAGGTCCATCTGGTGATGTATAACTTGCTTCTCCTAAACTACCATGATAAAAAAGTGAAGCCACAGGGGCTCTCCAATCTACTATTACAGGCTCATAGCTTCCCTCTGGAGTTACTCCAAATCTACCAACATATAAAGTATCCTTTTGATCAAACTCTAAATCATTAAAAGTAACTCTTCCAAAGTAAGGTGATTCCTTTAAGATTGTTAATTCCTTTAATTTTTTATCTATTGTAGTAAAGGCTTGTTCTTTTACATATCTTTCATGGTCAAAGTACTCTATTAATTTATCTTCATCATCTTTATATTCTTCAACTGCATTTTTTCTATAATCTAATATATATTGTGTTACAAATTTTCTTTTATTTATATATGAAAGCATTTCTTCATTTAATATATTAGAAACTTCCTCTAATTTTTTCTCTTCAACTAAAAATTCTATATCTTTTTTATCAGTCATTAGAATCTTCCTTTCTTACTTTCTCTATTACATTATACCCAATTATAACATTAACTTTCCTCTCATTAAAAATACAAATGAAAAGTCAAAAAGTGCATGAAGCATTTTTAACTTCATGCACATTTTATCATCTTATAAAATTATAGTGTATATTATTTTAAACTAACACTAAAAGTGAAATAGAAAATATCTTTTTTCTATATTTTTATACACCTTATTTCTATTCACCGTCAATTTTATTATTTGTAGAGCTATCATCTTTCTTTTCTTCTGTAGCTCCATCATTAACATTAGATTTAACTTCTTCATTTTCTTTAGATGAGTCTAAAGCATCATTGTTAGCTTCATTATTAGCTCTTGCTAATTTTGCAGCCTCTTCTTGAGCTTCGATCATAGCTTTTAATTCAGCTTGTTTTCTTTGCTCTTCTTCTAATCTTAATGCTTCTTCTCTAGCTTTTTTGATTGCTTCTTCTTTTTCTTTTCTCTTAGCTAAAGCTTGCTCTCTTAGACTTTGAATTTCTTTCTTAGCCTTTTCATCAGCTTCTCTCTTTTCTGGATATTTACTATAAACTATTTCCATGAATTCGTCACCCATGATAGTTTCTTTATCTAAAAGAACACCTGTTATCTCATCTAATAACTCTCTATTTTCAATTAAAATCTTAATTGATTTTTCATGAGCTTTTTTAATAACTTGTAAAACTTCTTCATCAGCTATGGCAGCAGTAGTTTCTGAACAGTTTCTAACTGGTCTTCCATCTAAGTATCTATTACTCATAGCTTCTAAAGCCATCATATCAAATCTCTCACTCATACCATAAATAGTTATCATATTTCTAGCTGATTGAGTAGCTCTTTCAATATCATTTGATGCACCAGTAGTTATACTATTAAATACTACTTCCTCTGCTGCTCTACCACCAAGCATAACTGATATTTGATCTATCATTTCTTCCTTAGATACTAAGTATTTTTCTTCCTCTGGAAGTTGCATTGTGTATCCTAAAGCTCCCATTGTTCTAGGAACTATTGTTATTTTATGAACTGGGTCAGTATTATTTAATAAAGCTGCAACTAATGCGTGACCTACTTCATGATATGCAACTATTTTCTTTTCTTTTGGTGAAAGTATTCTATCTCTCTTTTCTTGACCCGCTATTATAACTTCAACAGCTTCGTCTAAGTCTTCTTGAATTACAAACTTTCTACCATGTTTTACGGCTCTTAAAGCAGCCTCATTAACTATGTTTGCTAAGTCTGCCCCAACAGCACCTGGAGTAGATTTTGCTATTTCTTCTAAAGATACATCATCTGATAATTTAACGTCTCTAGAGTGAACCTTTAATATTTCCTCTCTACCTATTAAATCTGGTCTATCAACAATTATTCTTCTATCAAATCTACCTGGTCTTAATAAAGCTTTATCTAAAACTTCTGGTCTATTTGTAGCTGCTAAAATAACAACTCCTTTTGAAGAATCAAAACCATCCATCTCAGTTAATAATTGGTTAAGAGTTTGTTCTCTTTCATCATTTCCTTGAATAGCACCATCTCTACTCTTACCAATAGCATCAATCTCATCTATGAAAACTATACATGGAGCTTTTTCTTCTGCTTGCTTGAATAAATCTCTTACTCTCGCAGCTCCCATACCTACAAACATCTCAACGAAGTCTGAACCTGACATAGAGAAAAATGGTACTTTTGCTTCCCCTGCAACAGCCTTAGCAAGTAAAGTTTTACCTGTTCCTGGAGGCCCTACTAATAAAGCACCCTTTGGAAGCTTAGCTCCTATTTCTACGTATTTTCTTGTATCATGTAAAAAGTCTACAATTTCTACTAAGGATTCTTTAGCTTCATCTTGACCTGCAACATCTTTAAATGTTATTCCAGTCTCATTTTCAGCATAAAGCTTAGCATTATTTTTACCAAATGACATTACTCCGCCACCCATTTTATTATTCATTTTAGAGAACATCATTCTACCAACAAAGAATATAAGTATTAATGGGAAAACCCATGACATTAATAAACCTAAAAGTTGATAGTTTTCTGGTTTAGTTACATTGAATTCTACCCCAGCTACAGTTAAATCTTTAATTAACTCTGGTTGAGTAATACCAGCAACTGCTGGATTAGTTGTATATAAGATTTTCCCTTTTAAATTACTGCTATCTGAAGGTGTTATCTCAATTTGATTTCCTGAAAAGTTTACTGATTTAACTTCTTTTTTATCTAACATTTGCATGAAAGTACTATAATCTACTTTTTCGTATAGCATTTCATCTTTAACCATATTAAAGGTTAATAATATACCAAACGCTATAATACTATATATGACAATATATTTAAGCATTTTTTTATCTTTAAACATACATCATTCCTCCTTCTCTAACGTTTATTTTACAAATCCTATTCTATCAAAAGGATATACTGTTAACTGTGCCTTTGCTTCTATGTCTTTTCCATCTATATAAGGATTGCTCCAATATCTAGCATCATCACTATTATTTCTATTGTCACCTAACATTAAAAACTTTCCACTTGGAACATCAAAAGACATATCAGTTTTTCCACCTTGATATTTTACATAGTCTTCTTCAAGTTTATTTCCATTTATATAAACTGAACCATCACTTTTTATTTCAACATGCTCACCTGGTAATCCAATGACACGTTTTAAAAGTGGTTCTTTTAATTCATCAGAATTAAAAACTACTATATCTCCTCTTTTGATATTATTAGGATTATATATTTTAGTAACAAATAATTGATCACCAATCTCTACTGTAGGCATCATTGATCCTGTAGGAACTTTTATCTTAAACAATAAAAATTGATGAATCAAAGCTGCTAATAGTAAAGCTGCTAAAATTGGTATAATCCAATCTAAAAAGAATGATTTCTTCTTTGTATTACTAGAACTCATTACTATTCCCACATACCTTTCATCAAATCTTCTATTTCTTTTTTTCTTTTTTCTGTAAGCGCTTTATCCAAGCAAAACTTACCATCTTTGCCTTTAACTAAAACATCCCCCTCTTTTACGTCACCTATTACGTCATCTTTTTTTAATTCTAAAATATTTTCTTTTTCATCTTCACATACAATAAAATGTCCTTCTATTCTATCTACTATTATTTTTTTCATTTTATACTCCTTGCTCCGAATATTAGTATGAGAAATCTTTAAACTCAATTTAAAATTATTCCTCAATAATTTTAGAATTTTTTACCTTTAATAATCTTAAAGTATCAAGTATAAGTATATCATAAATTACCATAACTTTGTAAACTTTAATTCATACTTTTTCCCTCAAGTTTCATAAATATTTCAATATTATTTTATCAACTTATTGTGTCTTTTTTATGTCTTTCATTATTAAATATTTTTCACTTTTAAATAGTAATATTTTGAAACAATCTAATTTATTAAATAATTTTTGATTCTTAATTTTATTAAATAAATTTATATAATTCTAAAAAAATTATATTCTACTATATTCATTATTATCCTTCACTTTTATTATATACTTTAATACATTATTCTAAATACTTTTAATAAAAAAAGTTGTATAGTTTTTTTACCATACAACTTTTATATTAATTAAAAACATTCATTTCTAAGCAAATCTTCATAAGTTTCTCTTTTACACATAACTTTTGAAGTTCCATTACTTACACTTACAACTGCCGCCTTAGGAATTCTATTATAATTATTAGCCATTGAATGTCCATATGCTCCTGTAGACATTATAGCTAATATATCTCCAGTTTCCATTCTAGGCATCTCTATGGAATTTAAAAGTACATCCCCTGATTCACAGCATTTTCCCGCTACAGTAACTATCTCCTTAGAATTATCAAAAACTCTGTTAGCTATTAATGATTCATAATTTGCACTGTATAAGGCTGGTCTTATATTATCACTCATTCCACCATCTACACTTACATATTTTCTTATATTAGGAATTTCTTTTATAGCTCCTACAGTATAAAGAGTTAATCCTGCATTCCCTACAATACTTCTTCCTGGCTCTATACTTAATATAGGAACATTCATATTTAACTTTCTGCATATTTCATCAGCTTTATTTATTATAACTGAACAATATTCTTCTATTTCTTTTGGCTTATCTCCTTCAGTGTAATATATACCAAATCCTCCACCTAAGTCTAATTCTTTTATTTCATATCCTAAGGTTTCTTTTATATCATTTATAAGATTTAGCATAATTTCTGTTGTATCTTCAAAAGGTTCTAAGTCAAATATTTGCGAACCTATATGACAATGCAATCCATTAAGTTCTATATACTCTAATTCCATTGCTCTTTTAATAGCGTCATAAACTGTATCACCAATTACAGGGAATCCAAATTTTGAGTCCAATTGACCTGTTTTTATATATTCATGGGTATGGGCCTCTACTCCAGGAGTTATTCTCAAATAAACTTTTTGAACTCTTCCATATTCTTGAGCTATAGAATTAAGAACTTCTAGTTCATGAATATTATCAACTATAAATCTTCCAATTCCTAATCTTACTCCTAAATCTATTTCATAATCAGATTTATTGTTACCATGGAAATATATTCTTTCTAATGGGAAACCTGCTTTATAAGCAGTATAAAGCTCTCCACCTGAAACAACATCTAAATATAAATTTTCTTCATTAACTAAATTGCACATGGACATATTTATAAATGCCTTTCCTGCATAGGTAACTCTGTTTCCTCTTTCTTCACACTTCATAGCATTATAGTATCTTCTACAATTGCTTCTCACTAACTCTTCATCAATAACATATAAAGGAGTTCCATATTCCTTGCTTAAAGCACTTGCTTTTACTCCTCCAACATATAACTCATTTTCTTCTACTTTCATTGATCCAAATAATTTCATATCTTTTCCCTCCACAAACTTTTTTAGTGGCAGAGTATAAAAGTATGCAAAGCTACCGACTCTCCTGGCATTTAATTCCAATAAATAAAAACAGCAAAGGAACACCTTTGCTGCCTTAATCGCAACTTAGCGTACCTTGTAGCACTCCACTTTTTTCAAAGTGACAGTTATATGCATATTATACATATACCCAGAAATATTAATCACCATTAATATCTCTTCGGCCATAATCCCTTTCATCATACATAAAACACTTGTCAGCTACTTATGACTACTCTTAATTACGGCACCTCTACTTTGGTCCTATTTTCAAATTATTTATGCTTTTATTATATTAATTATTGTTTATAATGTTACTAAAAAATCTCAAATAATGCAATAGTATAAACTAAAATTATTAATAAAAAAATTTATACATTACAATTATTTCCTTCACATCTAAATGCATTAGTACCTTCATAACCTATTTCTTTTAAAACTTTTTTTACCACTCTTTTTCCTATGCTATCCTCATTTAATTCACAAAGAGCATCCTCTATATTGTACCAAGCAGCTCCTTCTACTTCAGTTGATTTCTCTATTTCTCCTGATTCATAATATGCTAAATAAGTTAGCATAAGTAATTCTTTTCCCTTTACAAAATCACTACCTAAATATTTTATATCTTTAACTGTTATTCCTGTTTCTTCTTTTACCTCTCTATAAACAGTTTCCTCTGCACATTCATCTACACCTACATATCCAGATATAAGAACTTTAGAATTTTCATATATATAACTTTGCTTTAAAAGAATTATCTCATCACCTTTTATTACAGCAACAACAATACAAGGCTTAGGTAAATCAAAAAACATCATATCATGTTTACTGCAATAAGGTATCATTCCCTCATCCCAGCTATTCTTTAACTCTAATTTTTCACCACATAACGGACAATATTTAAATTTCATAATTAATTTCTTTAGTAAAGCAAATATATTACCTTCTATAATTTTTTATTTCAAATTTATCTGATTCTAAGTTAAAACAAATATATTTTCTTCTGTAATTTCTTAAAATCACCATCTATAACTTATAAAAATTCGCTATTTTAGATAAGAATAGTAATATATAAATTAAGCTAACTAAAGTTCACCACCTTTCATATTCTCAAATACTTATCATATCTTTTCTATAAATTCAACTTTAAATAATAAATTCTAACTTTAAATAATAAATCCACTAACATTAACTTAATATTTAATATTTTGTGTTTTATATTTTACATATATTTATAATTTTAATTCTATAAACTAAAATTATGATAATAGATGCCTTAACTTATGCTATTTAGACTTCTACCTTTCAATTCTATAAATTAAACTTATAAAACTATTTCTACAGGATTAAGTAACTCAATTTCCTCTTCAGTAACTTTGCAATTATATGCAAAGATATCTACTCTTTCTTTTTTAGCTAATCTCAATGCTTCCCCAAACTTAGGATCTGTTTCATCATTAGGAGAAAACTTATTTACATTATCTATCTGTATTAAAAAAATTATTCCTGCACCCATTCCTAATTTTTTAATTTCAATCAGTTCTAATATGTGTTTCTTTCCTCTTTCAGTTGGAGCATCTGGAAACCTAGTCTCTCCATTTTCCTCTAAAGTTACCCCTTTTACTTCTAAAAAGTATGTATTTTCATTATCATCTTGTAATTTAAAATCAAATCTAGAATTTCCAAAAGTTTTTTCTCTACTTATATTATTAAAATTTACTAACTTTTCTATCTTTTTATTTATTAATGCCTCTTCTACAACTTTATTAGGAATCTGAGAATCTATATTTATTAAAACCTCACCCTTATAAGCTGCAATTAAATCATAAGGAGTTTTTCTATTTGGAGTAGTTCCTTTTCTTAAAAGAACTGTACATCCTTCTTTTAAAATCTCTCTACACCTTCCAGTGTTAGGAACATGAACTAATAACTCCTCATCATCTAAAACTACATAAGCTTGAAATCTATTTGGTCTTCTTAAAAAAATAGCTTTTCTGATAACACTATTGTACTTCATCTATGGTAACCTCTTTATATATTATTTAACTTTTAATTTTAGTTATAAATTAATAATTTTTTTATTCCTTATCTATGTTAATTAAAAACATGAGTCTTTTTCAGTTAATAAAAAAACATAAACATTTCCCTTTTATGAATTAATAAAATATCTTTTTTTCTACATTCCTTGTTATTATATTCTACATAAAAATACTTTTATTAACAAGGTTGAAATGAAGAAGATATGTAATTTGATTCTCTTAGATCCATTTAAAAACATTATTTTGTTTCTCAAATTGACTGAGAACTTATTTTTATTTGAACAAAAAGATTTTTTCTTATATGTCTAAAACTTATTTAAACACACTGTCATAGCCAGTTATTTTCATCAAACAAAAAATTTTATAAATAAAAAACTCGATAAGCATTGCTTATCGAGTTAATGGTGACCCCTAGGGGAATCGAACCCCTGTTACCACCGTGAAAGGGTGGTGTCTTAACCGCTTGACCAAGGGGCCAAACTAACCTGGCGACCACCTACTCTCCCACACAGTCTCCCGTGCAGTACCATCGGCTTCTAAAGGCTTAACCGTCGTATTCGGAATGGGAACGGGTGTTACCCTAAAGAACATCATCACCAGATGTTTAAAAGAACTTTGTTCTTTCAAAATTGCACATATTTAATTTACTATATTTGGTCAAGCCCTCGATCTATTAGTATCGGTCAGCTGAACATGTTACCATGCTTACACCCCCGACCTATCAACCTTGTGTTCTTCAAGGGATCTTACTAGCTTACGCTATGGGAAATCTCATCTTGAGGTTGGCTTCACGCTTAGATGCTTTCAGCGTTTATCCATTCCCGACTTAGCTACCCAGCTGTGCTCCTGGCGGAACAACTGGTACACCAGAGGTCAGTCCATCCCGGTCCTCTCGTACTAAGGACAGCTCCTCTCAAATTTCCTACGCCCGCGACGGATAGGGACCGAACTGTCTCACGACGTTCTGAACCCAGCTCGCGTGCCGCTTTAATGGGCGAACAGCCCAACCCTTGGGACCTACTTCAGCCCCAGGATGCGACGAGCCGACATCGAGGTGCCAAACCTCCCCGTCGATGTGGACTCTTGGGGGAGATCAGCCTGTTATCCCCGAGGTAGCTTTTATCCGTTGAGCGATGGCCCTCCCACGAGGTACCACCGGATCACTAAGCCCGACTTTCGTCCCTGCTCCACTTGTGGGTGTCGCAGTCAGGCTCCCTTCTGCCTTTGCACTCTTCGAACGATTTCCGACCGTTCTGAGGGAACCTTTGGGCGCCTCCGTTACTTTTTAGGAGGCGACCGCCCCAGTCAAACTGCCCACCTAACAATGTCCTGTGACCAGATTCATGGCCGCCAGTTAGAATTTCAGTACTGTCAGGGTGGTATCCCAAGGTTGACTCCACCAAGGCTGACGCCCTGGTTTCCTAGTCTCCCACCTATCCTGTACAGACAATACCAAAACTCAATGCTAAGCTACAGTAAAGCTCTACGGGGTCTTTCCGTCCAATCGCGGGTAGCGAGCATCTTCACTCGCACTACAACTTCGCCGGATTTACAGTTGAGACAGTGCCCAAGTCATTACGCCATTCGTGCGGGTCAGAACTTACCTGACAAGGAATTTCGCTACCTTAGGACCGTTATAGTTACGGCCGCCGTTTACTGGGGCTTAAGTTCACACCTTCGCTTGCGCTAAGTGTTCCTCTTAACCTTCCAGCACCGGGCAGGCGTCAGCCCCTATACATCAGCTTACGCTTTAGCAGAGACCTGTGTTTTTGCTAAACAGTTGCTTGGGCCTATTCTCTGCGGCCTACTCTCGTAGGCACCCCTTCTCGCGAACTTACGGGGTCAATTTGCCGAGTTCCTTAACTGTAATTCTTCCGCCGGCCTTAGGATTCTCTCCTCACCTACCTGTGTCGGTTTGCGGTACGGGCACTACTTCTCTCTCTAGACGCTTTTCTTGGCAGCGTGGAATCATGTACTTCGGTTCCGTAGAACCTTCCCCATCACGCCTCAGCATTATGAGAGCGGATTTGCCTACTCTCACTGCCTAAACGCTTAGACTAGCATCCAATAGCTAGCACACACTATCCTCCTGCGTCACGCCATCGATAATAACGATAGTAGTGGTACTGGAATATCAACCAGTTGTCCATCACCTACGCCTTTCGGCCTCGGCTTAGGTCCCGACTAACCCTCAGCGGACGAACCTTCCTGAGGAAACCTTAGGTTTTCGGCCTGTGGGATTCTCACCCACATCTCGCTACTGATGCCAACATTCTCACTCGTAACCAGTCCACCGCTCCTTACGGTACGACTTCAGCCCGGTTACGACGCTCTCCTACCGCTTGAACATAAGTTCAAGCCCGTAGCTTCGGTGGTAAGTTTAGCCCCGTTACATTTTCGGCGCAAGATCTCTCGACTAGTGAGCTATTACGCACTCTTTTAATGAATGGCTGCTTCTAAGCCAACATCCTAGTTGTCTTAGAAATCTCACATCCTTTCCCACTTAACTTACACTTTGGGACCTTAGCTGACGATCTGGGCTGTTTCCCTTTTGACCACGGATCTTATCATTCGTAGTCTGACTGCCGAGCTCAAAGTATGTGGCATTCGGAGTTTGATAAGGTTCGGTAAGCGCTATGCCCCCTAGCCCATTCAGTGCTCTACCTCCACTACTCATACTCGACGCTAGCCCTAAAGCTATTTCGGAGAGAACCAGCTATCTCCGGGTTCGATTGGAATTTCTCCGCTATCCACAGCTCATCCCATGCTTTTTCAACAGCAACGTGGTTCGGTCCTCCACGAGGTTTTACCCTCGCTTCAACCTGGCCATGGATAGGTCACCCGGTTTCGGGTCTACGGCATGCAACTAGTCGCCCTATTCAGACTCGGTTTCCCTTCGGCTCCGTACCTTAAGTACTTAACCTTGCTACATACCGTAACTCGTTGGCTCGTTCTACAAAAAGCACCTCATCACCCTCATAAGGGGCTCTGAGCGGTTGTAGGCACACGGTTTCAGGTTCTATTTCACTCCCCTCCCGGGGTTCTTTTCACCTTTCCCTCACGGTACTGCTTCACTATCGGTCATCAGGTAGTATTTAGCCTTGGGAGGTGGTCCTCCCTGCTTCCCACAAGGTTTCACGTGTCTCGTGGTACTCTGGATCATAACTCGTGGTCTTCTCGTTTCACTTACAGGACTATTACCTTCTACGGTGGAACTTTCCAGTTCTCTTCAGTTACAATAGCCTCCACTTTTATGTTATGTCCACAACCCCGGAAACAAGTTTCCGGTTTGGGCTCTTTCCCTTTCGCTCGCCGCTACTAAGAAAATCGATTTTTCTTTCTCTTCCTCCAGGTACTTAGATGTTTCAGTTCCCTGGGTTACCTTCATTAAGCTATGTATTCACTTAATGATACATGGGGTTTCCCATGTGAGTTTCCTCATTCGGAAATCTTCGGATCTCAGGCTATGTGCGCCTACCCGAAGCTTATCGCAGCTTATCACGTCCTTCATCGGCTCCTGATGCCAAGGCATTCACCATGCGCCCTTTGTAGCTTGACCTATATTAGTTATAGTTCTCATTTTACAAAGAATAGAAATTGGTTTTGCCAATTTGGCTTGTTGTTTCTATAAATTAAATTATGTGCAATTTTCAAAGAACAATTTTGAGAGATAGTCTCTCAAAATTAAACAGAGATATTATCCAGAATTCATTATCATCTTAGTTGTCCTAAGATGTATTCCTTAGAAAGGAGGTGATCCAGCCGCAGGTTCTCCTACGGCTACCTTGTTACGACTTCACCCCAATCGCTGACCCTACCTTCGGCCGCTGCCTCCTTACGGTTAGCTCACGGACTTCGGGTATTGCCAACTCTCATGGTGTGACGGGCGGTGTGTACAAGACCCGGGAACGTATTCACCGCGACATTCTGATTCGCGATTACTAGTAACTCCAGCTTCATGTAGGCGAGTTTCAGCCTACAATCCGAACTGAGACTGGTTTTTAAGTTTGGCTCCACCTCGCGGTATTGCATCTCTCTGTACCAGCCATTGTAGCACGTGTGTAGCCCTACACATAAGGGGCATGATGATTTGACGTCATCCCCACCTTCCTCCTAGTTAACCCAGGCAGTCTCGCTAGAGTCCTCAACTTAATGGTAGTAACTAACGACAAGGGTTGCGCTCGTTGCGGGACTTAACCCAACATCTCACGACACGAGCTGACGACAACCATGCACCACCTGTCACCTTGTCCCCGAAGGGATTTCCTCGATTAAGAGTAATGCAAGGGATGTCAAGTGTAGGTAAGGTTCTTCGCGTTGCTTCGAATTAAACCACATGCTCCGCTACTTGTGCGGGTCCCCGTCAATTCCTTTGAGTTTTAATCTTGCGACCGTACTCCCCAGGCGGAATACTTAATGCGTTAGCGGCGGCACGGAGGTGTTGAAACCCCCACACCTAGTATTCATCGTTTACGGCGTGGACTACCAGGGTATCTAATCCTGTTTGCTCCCCACGCTTTCGAGCCTCAGCGTCAGTTACAGTCCAGAGAGTCGCCTTCGCCACTGGTGTTCTTCCTAATCTCTACGCATTTCACCGCTACACTAGGAATTCCACTCTCCTCTCCTGCACTCTAGATAACCAGTTTGGAATGCAGCACCCAAGTTGAGCCCGGGTATTTCACATCCCACTTAATCATCCGCCTACGCTCCCTTTACGCCCAGTAAATCCGGATAACGCTCGCCACCTACGTATTACCGCGGCTGCTGGCACGTAGTTAGCCGTGGCTTCCTCCTTGGGTACCGTCATTATCTTCCCCAAAGACAGAGCTTTACGATCCGAAAACCTTCATCACTCACGCGGCGTTGCTGCATCAGGGTTTCCCCCATTGTGCAATATTCCCCACTGCTGCCTCCCGTAGGAGTCTGGGCCGTGTCTCAGTCCCAATGTGGCCGATCACCCTCTCAGGTCGGCTACGCATCGTCGCCTTGGTAGGCCGTTACCCCACCAACTAGCTAATGCGCCGCGGGTCCATCTCATAGCGGATTGCTCCTTTGGTTAAATGATGATGCCATCTTTCAACATTATGCGGTATTAATCTTCCTTTCGGAAGGCTATTCCACTCTATGAGGCAGGTTACCCACGTGTTACTCACCCGTCCGCCGCTAATCCGTTTCCCGAAGGAAACTTCATCGCTCGACTTGCATGTGTTAAGCACGCCGCCAGCGTTCATCCTGAGCCAGGATCAAACTCTCAATTTAAAAGTTTAATCTATACTCATATTACTTATAAAAGAATTGCTGGTTTATGTTAATATCTTCTGTTTAATTTTCAAAGACCATTTCTTCGTCGCCCTCAAGCGACTTCCTTAGTTTATCATCACTTCGAAATCTTGTCAACAACTTTTTTCAAAATATTTTTTAATTTTTTAATTAAATTTAATTTTGAAAATGAATTGTTTGTGTGTCTCTCAACGACGAGATTTATCTTACCATATATAACCCCATAAATTAAGCTTTTTATAGTCATTTATACAAATTAAATATGTTTTTCTTGTTTTTTCTAAATAATTCTTTCAAATAACTACATTGATACACTTGGGTAAGTTTTCTTTTATTTATTGTCTTATTATGTAGAAAAAAACTACATTTTCATAAATATCAAATTATAAAGCAAAGTATTAAATTTATTTTTTCTTTATTTTAATTACAATAAATCATTATTATATGTCATTATATTCACTTATTTTTATAATTCCATCATTTATACTTAATTTATTTATTATTTCACCAACTTCTATATAGTTAGGTAATTCAACTCTATATATAGCATTTTTATATTGTGCAGCTTCATTGTTATTTCTCCCCAAAAACTCTATGCTTTTTATCTTTACACCTTTTTGAGTGAAAATCTTATCTATAAACTCTAAAACTTGTGAATCTTTCTCATATATTATTTCAAAACATTTTTCTCCAGCCTTGGTTATAAATTTAGATTGAAACTTCTTTAAGCTTACTAAGGTTAAGAATATAAATAAAAACCCTAAAATGCCTAAGTTATAATACCCCATACCAATAGCTAAACCAAGACAAGCCACAACCCATAGTGATGCAGCAGTTGTTAACCCTTTTACTGATCCTTTGTTTTGTAATATTGTTCCTGCGCCCAAAAAGCCAATTCCCGAAATGACCTGAGCTCCCAATCTAGCATAATCAATTTTTATTACACTTCTTATATAATAATTATCTTTTATGGCTTCGAACACATCCTGACCTAATCTTATTTCTATTAAAGAAACTATAGCTGCGCCTACACAAACTAATATTTGTGTTCTAAATCCAGCAGCTCTATTGTGATACTCTCTTTCATAACCTATAACCCCTCCAACTATTGTTGCTAATAACAACCTTATAATTATATCTTTAAAACTTAAAGTTAATCCCATAATAAACTCCTCAAATACTTTAAATGAACTTATTATAAGATATGCTAAATAAATGTTAAAATATTTAGTCTTAATTCATATTAGAATATTTTTATTTTAGAATTAATTTAAACAACATATTTATATAAAGTATGTTATTAAATATAAAATAAATATTAACCTACTTATTAATCTCTACACTATTAAATATTCTTTAACCTATAAAATAGTTGTTAAATTCTAAAAAATATAGGCTTAAATATATTTAGATTTTTAATCACTCTAAACATACTTAAACCTAATTTACTTATTTAAAAACTTCTATCTAAATATATCTAATTTTAATTTATCTGCTATTTCCTTTAGAAGTTTCATACTAGCAACACTATTTCCTGGTACATCTAAGGCTGGACTAAATAATCCTATACCACATTTATTAGGAACTGAAGATAGTATTCCTCCTCCTACACCACTTTTAGATGGTAGTCCAATATGAACTGAAAAAGCTCCTGATTCATCATATAATCCATAAGTAGTCATTAATGATTTAACAACAGTAGCTGTTTCTACAGAAAATAATCTTTCACCATTCCAAGGCATAACCCCTTCATTAGCTAATACAGCACCTAATCTTGCTAAATCCTTAGCTGTAACTAAAACTGAACATTGTTTAAAGTATGAATCCAAAATATCAGTAACATCACCTTCCATGATTCCATTACCCTTCATATAATAAGCAAGAGATCTGTTTATATCACCTGTTTCTCTTTCTGATAAATATATTTCAGTATCTAAAGTAATTTCATCATCATTCATAATCTTTCTATAAAAATCTAAAATTCTTTTAAAACGTTCTTCATCATTTTTTCCTTTAAGTAAGGATACTACTTTAATAGCTCCTGCATTAATAAATGGGTTTGATGGTTTATTTTTATGATTTATTTGCATATTCATAATTGAATTAAAAGCAAATCCAGAAGGTTCTGTTCCAACTTCTGAAAATACTTTTTCTATTCCATTATCTAATATAGCTAATATTAATGTAGGAACCTTTGATATGCTTTCAATTGCAAATCTAACATCATATTCTCCAGCTGAAAACTCTTTATTTTCTTTTAAATCATAAATACAAACACCTAATTGATCTGGATTTACCTTTGCAAGGGCTGGAATATATGTAGCTACATGTCCTTCTTTTGTATATTTTCTATTAGCTTCTACTAAAGCATCTAAATTTATATCCATATAAATCACCTCTAAATTTATCTTCTAAAAATATTATAAACAGTTAATAATTTCAAAATCAAAACTCAAAAATTTTACTTCATATAATTTTTCTATAGGTTATTTACGAATTTAATTTTAAAATTAAGTTTATTTTAAAACAAAGTAGCTTTTAACTTATACCTAATCCTAAAAGTGTATTTTTTATGAATTTATTTACTTTTTATTAACTTATAGTATTCTTTAGAAAAATTTCAAAGAATACTATAAGCTATTTATAAAAATACTCTTATAAAAAAATTAGAAAGTGACTTATTTGATTGACTATAGTTTTACCTCTTCCCTTTTACTCAATGATGCGAGAGTTGAATCATGAGAAAAATTTATTAAATTACTCTTACTTACTCCTATTTTTTGAGAAGTATATATTCCTGTATGCCCTGAGAAGATATAACTTATTGCACACGCCATAAATAAATATGGTGCACCTCCTACTCCAAACATCTCTATTCCTAAAACAAAAGAAGCAATAGGCGTATTAGTTGCTCCTGCAAATACACCTACTAACCCTAAAGAAGCTAAAAATGAAGGTGATAAATTTAATATTCCTGATAATGTATTTCCTAAGGTTGATCCAATAACAAATAAAGGAGTTACTTCTCCCCCTTGATATCCAGCACCTAAAGTTATTGATGTAAAAATAAGTTTCCCTAAAAAATCAAAAGGTGATACATGTCCATCAAAAGCTTCTGATAATAAAGGAAGACTTAAACCTAAATATTTTCTACTTCCTACTAAATAAACTAATAATATTACAATACATCCTCCTACAAAGCTTTTTAATGAGGTATTCTTAAACTTATTAGAAAATAGACCTTTTAATTTATGTGTAAGTTCACTAAATAATCTACTAGCTAGTCCAAAACAAATTGCTGAAATTATTACTTTTAAAATAATAAGAACTGAGATATCTGGCACTCCCAAAACCTTATAATGAGAATGATGCACTCCTAAGATTTTAACAACCTCATTTCCAACAATACTAGCAAAGAAACTTGGTATTAAAGCTTCATAACTCATTTTACCTAATACAGAGACTTCTAATCCAAATATAGTTCCAGCAAGCGGTGTACCAAATATAGCTGAGAATCCTCCACTTACCCCTGCCATAAGCATTATCTTTGAATCTTCCTTATTTAATTTTAATAACTTTCCTATAGTTTCTGCTATACTTGCACCAATCTGTACTCCAGTTCCTTCCCTACCTGCTGATCCTCCAAAAAAGTGAGTTACAACTGTTCCAAAGAAAACTAAGGGAACCATGCGAAGTGGTACATCTCCACAATAATTATTTATATTTTCAATAATTAAATTATTACCTTTTACTGAGTTCCTTCCAAACTTATAGTATAGAAAGCTTACTAAAGCTCCACCAATAGGAAGTAAAAATAAAACAAAGCCATGATTAACTCTGTAATCAGTTGCCCATTCTAAAGATTTTAAAAATATAGCTATTACTCCTCCTATAAAAATTCCTATTAAACTTCCTATTAATAGCCACTTTAAAAATGTCTTTCCTAGAAGAAAGGTATTATTTCTACTTATATACTTTAAATATTTCTTAGATTTTTGCTTCATTTATATTCTCCCTTCATTGATATTAATAATTTTTGAGCAAAAAATAACTCCTACAAAATATAAGCTATATAAACATATAACTTGTATTTTGTAGGAGTCATTAGCATAAAGCATTTAATGGCGAACTCCATCGCCTATAAAAATTACTTAAAAATAGTAACATAATTATAAATAATTGTCCATATTCAATTTCAAATCATACTAAGTTAATAACTGGTCATTAACTAATTTACTTAGAAAATATACATTGATAATAAAAAACTCTTATAAGGATTAAAATTTTTTTCAAATTCTAACTAAGATATAAAATTTCAACTTATAAAAAACTTATAATTACTTAAAACTACTTATATTAATTTACTGAAGAAATTATATTTCTAATCTAAAATAATATCCTCAATAACCTTCACACCATTATCAAGCATAGAGTTTAAAAATACATAATTCATAAAATTAGCTTTATGCATAGGCATATCAAATGTATCTACAAGTTTTTTTGGTACATATATCTCTCCATCTTTATTAACTCTATTAAACTCTGCTCTTAAGCTTATAGCTAATTGATAAATACATATATCTGTACAATCTCCTACTATTATTACATTGTCTATCTCTTCTTTATTTAATATGAAATTCTCCTCTAAAAATCCATTTGTTGAATTTTTCTTTATAACTTCTATTCCCTCTAAGTTCAACTCATCAACAAGTTCCCATTCATCTGTATCTTTCATACAATGCTTAGGATATGCTTTTAATTCTATTGAGTCTTCTGTATGATAATCAGTAAAGGCTTTAACTCTTATTCCACTATTTAAAGCATAATTTGCTAAATTGCTTATTGGACTTATTAACTTCTCTATTCTATCACTATATAAAGCTCCTTCTTTAGCAAATCCTTTATTTATATCAACTATTAAAAGCATTGTTCTATTCTTATCTAAACTTTTTAAATCTAAACTTTCTAAAGATTGAAGTCTTTCATAAATTCCACTTATCATTTCATTACTTTCACTTAATAATAGTTCTTTAGTATCCACGATTTAAATCCCCCTATATTTTTTTATATTTATTTTATTATGTAACCAATTCATATCTTTATCAATAATTATAGATATTTTTAACATTTAATTAAAGAATTGATTCTTAAGAAATTTTTAAAAATTACATAAAATAATTTCCTTTATTATATTTATATAACATGAACTCTCATTTGATAAATTGATTTTAAACCCATATAATCAAAGAGTAATTTATATTATCAAATGTTAAATCTTAAAGAGAAGGAGGGTACATATTGAATAATTTTTTTAGAAACAATAAATCATATATAAAAATGGTATTAGTAATAATAGTATCTTATCTATCAATAAAGTTAATAGATAATATTCCTAGTGTTATGTCTGCTATTCATACAATTTTAGCAGTACTATTACCTTTTTTATTAGCATTTATTATTGCCTATATATTAAATCCAATTGTAAATTTATTTAGCAAAAAATTTAAATTATCAAGAGGAATTAGTATAGTAATAACTTACTTAATATTTGTAACATCAATTTCACTAGCAGCAACTTATTTATTACCTAAATTATATACAAGTTTAATTGAGTTAATAGATAATATACCTGCATTTACTAATTATGTACAAAACTTATTTACAGAAATAATGGCAAGCTTTAAAGTTCCTGAAGGAATAAACTCTTATTTACCTTATGGAGATACTAATAAACTAATAACATTTATTGGTTCTATGGTTACAGTGTTATCAAACTGGTTACTAGATGCTGCCATAAGCTTAACTAGTTCTATAATAAACTGGATATTTGGATTCTTAATTTCCATATATGTTTTAGTAGATAAAGATAAATTCTTAGCTCATAGTAGTAAGGTTACAAGAATCGTTTTTGGTAAAAATCTTGGAAACGAAATATTAGAATTTGTAAAGATACTTAATGAAAAAATAGGAACTTATGTTGGAATAAAAGCAATAGATTCCTTAATAATAGGTGTACTGGCCTTTATTGGATTAACAATAATGAAATCTGAGTATGCACTTTTATTATCAGTAGTAGTTGGTATAACTAATATGATTCCTTACTTTGGACCATTTATAGGTATGGTTGTAGGATTCTTTATAAATGTATTTATAAGCCCAATGAAAGCAGTTATTGTTTTAATATATCTTTTCATATTACAACAATTTGATGCTTGGTACTTAGATCCAAAACTTATAGGAAACAGAGTTGGTCTTAGCCCATTTTTAGTAATCCTTGGAGTTACCCTTGGAGGAGCTATCTATGGTCCTATAGGTATGATACTTGGAAGTCCAGTTATGTCAGTTATTAGAATCTATACTTTAAAATTAATTAAAAAATTTGAATATAGAGCAGAATAATAAAAAGAAGTTGTATTTAATACAACTTCTTTTTATTACTTAAATATATTTTAAATCAAATTTAATTTCATTATATACTCATTTATATTTATATTCCTATTTGTTGATTTTATAGATTTTTTTATTAAATTAGATTTTTTTATTGCTACAGTAATTGGCATATGACAGTCATTATCCTTTTCAAAATACATAAGTATTTGACCAGTTAAAACATTTCCACCAATATCAACCATAGGCTCAATAGCTTTTATATTCTTATTTATATGAGTGCTTACTATTATATTAACTCCCTCTTTCATCCCAATCTCTATAAATCCATAATCCTTTGAAATATTAATAACTTTCCCCTCAATTGGAGAAAATAAAAATTCATTATGTGAATTTAAACTAATTATTTCTTCTAAATCCTCTAAATTAAAAGCCTTGTTTAAAACAATATAATCTAAAACATTTCCCTCACTTGGCGCCATAATATAAATTTCATTATCTGATTTATTTAACATATATAAACACCTCTTGTTTTTAAAATATTTAGACCTTATTAATTTATATGTTTTCAACTTTTAAATTATAATTCTATCTACACTTATCTTAATTAAAGAATATCTTAATAAATTATCTTTTTCCTTTATAATAAGTTATAGAATATATAATTCATAAAAAGCCAAATTCAATCACAAAATCTTTTATAATTAAAATTTTTGATATAATACCTTGTAATTTTTGAATGTTTTTTATTGATTTTGATTGTTTTTGGTTGTATAATTTAGTTACAAGGTTTTAGGAGGTTATTATGTTAAGTGAAAAAAGACATGAGATAATATTAAACTTATTAAAACTAAAAGGTTTCGTTAGCCTAACTGAATTGCTTGAAGCTACTGAAAGCTCTGAATCAACTATAAGAAGAGATTTAAGTTATTTAGAATCTATAAATCTATTAAAAAGAGTTCACGGTGGCGCTAAATCATTGGCTAATGTTTCAAAAGAATTAAGTTACAACGAGAAATCATCCAAAAGCATTCACGAAAAAAGAGCTATAGCAAAATATGCAGCTTCTTTAATAGAAGATGGCGATTGTATTTTTGTAGATGCAGGCACTACAACATATGAATTAATCGATTACTTAGAAGGAAAAGATATACTTGTTGTAAGTAATGGCTTATCTCATATAGATACATTAATCCAAAAAAATATTAAGTGCTATGTAATAGGTGGAAATATTAAAATTTCTACAAAAGCAATAACTGGATGTGATGCATTAATGTGTCTTTCAAAATTTAGATTCGATAAATGCTTTATTGGTGCTAATGGAGTTCATCATACCTATGGACTTACTACTCCAGATACTGAAGAAGCAATATTAAAAGAATGTGCAATAAATAATTCTAGAAAAGCTTATGTATTAGCTGACGACTCTAAATTTGGAGAGATTTCAACAATAAAATTCTCTGATATTAACAAATGTGTAATAATAACAAACGAAAAACCTAAAGATAATACATATGATAAAAAAACTGATATAAAGGTGGTTGATATTTAATGATTTATACTCTTACTCTTAATCCATCTATTGACTATGTAATAGATGTAGAAAACTTAGAGCTAGGAAAAGTAAACAGAACAAGTAAAGATTTTAAATTTCCTGGCGGAAAAGGAATTAATGTTTCAAGAATTTTAGGAAATCAAAAAATAGATAATATAGCCCTTGGATTCCTTGGTGGATTTACTGGTAAGTTTATTGAAGATAATCTAAAGGCTTTAGGGGTAAAAACAGAATTTATAAAAGTAAAAGGTGATTCAAGAATTAATGTAAAAATTAAATCTAACAAAGAAACAGAAATAAACGGAGCTGGTCCAATGATAACATCTGAAGAATTAGACTCACTGTTTAATAGATTGGATCAATTAGTAGAAGGCGATATATTAGTTCTTGCAGGTAGTATTCCATCTACTCTTCCTAAAGATTTATACCTTCAAATACAAAAGAGAGTTTCTAAGAAAAATGTAAAGGTTGTAGTTGATACTTCTGGAAAAGCTCTTTTAGAAGCTATAAAAAATAAACCTTTTTTAATAAAACCAAATAATCATGAAATTGAAGAAATATTTGATGTAAAAATAAATTCTGAGAAAGAACTTATTAAATACGGAAAAGATTTAGTTTCCCTTGGAGCAGAAAACGTAATAATCTCTATGGCTGGAGATGGTGCTCTATTAATAAATAAGGATGGTGTATTCAAAGGAAACGCACCTAAAGGAGAAGTTAAAAATTCTGTAGGAGCTGGCGACTCTTTAGTAGGAGGTTTCTTAGCAAAATATGTTGAAACTAAAGATTTAATTGCTTCCTTCAAAAATGGAATAGCCTCAGGAAGTGCTAGTGCATTTTCTCTAGATTTAGCTCTTGCTGAAGATGTCAATAAATTATTACCAATTATAAAAATTGAAAAATATGAGGAGGTTTAAAATATGAAAATTTCTCAATTATTAAGTCTTGACACAATAAAACTTAACCTTGCTGCATCTAATAAAAATGAAGTTATAGATCAATTAGTTGATGTTTTATGGGATGCTGGAAAGTTAACTGATAAAAATCTTTATAAAGAAGAGATTTTAAAGAGAGAAAGTTTATCTTCTACTGGTATTGGCGAAAGAATAGCAATTCCTCATGCTAAAACAAAGGCAGTAAAAAATGCATCTTTAGCTCTTGGTATATACAAATACGGTGTAGATTATGATTCACTTGATGGTGAACCTGTTAATATAGTATTTATGATTGCTGCTCCAGCTGGAGCAAATGATGAGCATTTAGAAACTCTATCTAGACTTTCAGTACTTTTAATGAATCCTGATTTCAAAAATGGACTTTTAAATGCTAAAACACCAGAAGAAGTTATTTCTCTTCTTGATAAATTTGAAGAAAATGAAGAATCTGATGAAACTCAAGCTTCTAATGAAGCAGAAAATAATTCAAATAAGAAATATATCTTAGCTGTTACAGCATGTCCAACTGGTATTGCTCATACTTATATGGCTGCTGATTCACTTAACAAAACTGCTAAGGAAATGGATGTACATATAAAGGTTGAAACTAATGGTTCAACAGGAGTAAAAAATAGATTAACTCAAGAAGACATAGATAAGGCTGACGGTATAATAGTTGCAGCTGATAAACAAGTTGAAATGGCTAGATTCAATGGTAAAAAGGTCGTAATAGTTCCTGTAGTTCAAGCTATGAAAAGACCTCAAGAATTAATAAACGAAGCATTAAGTGGCTCTGCTCCAGTTTATTCTCATTCTGGAGATTCTTCTAATCAATCTTCTGGTAAGACTGAAAGAAGAGGATTTTATAAACACTTAATGAATGGTGTTTCAAATATGTTACCATTCGTTGTTGGTGGTGGTATATTAATAGCTATATCATTTATGTTTGGTATTCACTCAGCTGAAATAAATGATCCTACTTTTAATCCAATAGCTAAATTATTAAAAGATATTGGTGGGGGAAATGCTTTCTTCCTTATGATTCCTGTTCTTGCTGGATTCATTGGATCAAGTATAGCTGATAGACCTGGATTTGCACCTGCTATGGTTGGTGGTTTAATTGCTGCTAACAGTGGCTCTGGTTTCCTTGGTGGATTAATCGCTGGTTTCCTTGGTGGATATGTAGTTGTATTATTAAAGAAAATATTTAGTAAATTACCTCAATCATTAGAAGGTATTAAACCTGTTTTACTATATCCTCTATTTGGTATCTTAATAACTGGTGCCCTAATGTACTTAGTAATTGTTGGCCCTGTAACTGCTTTAAATAATAACATAGCAATATGGTTACAAAACATGGGAACTGGAAACTTAGTTCTTCTTGGAATAGTATTAGGTGGAATGATGGCTATAGATATGGGTGGTCCTATAAATAAGGCTGCATTTACTTTTGGTATAGCTATGATAGCTTCTGGAAACTACTATCCACATGCTGCTATAATGGCTGGTGGTATGGTACCTCCTTTAGCTACAGCTTTAGCAACTACTTTCTTCAAAAATAAATTTACTAAAGATGAAAGAGATGCTGGTGCTACTAACTATATAATGGGATTAACTTTTATAACTGAAGGGGCTATTCCATTCGCTGCAGCTGACCCATTCAGAGTTATTCCTGCTTGTGTTATAGGCTCAGCTCTAGCTGGAGGATTATCAATGATATTTAAAATAGGTTTACCTGCTCCTCACGGTGGAATATTAGTAGTTCCAGTAGTTGAAGGAAATCCTCTTTTATATCTTCTATCAATATTAGTAGGCTCTATTGTAGCTGCTCTAATAATAGGATTCTTAAAGAAACCTGTAAATGAAATAAATAAATAAGTTAATATATAAAATAAGTCTTAATAAAACTTACAAACATATTCCGAGAATTACTAGATATTCTCTTCATACTGTTTGTAAGTTTTATTCTTAACTTTTTATAACTAACCTTTGTATTTTAAGTAATTAAAATTTAACTACTAAGCAATAAGTTAAAACCACATGAAAATAAGTGGTTTTATTTTTTTAATAAATAAAAAAAGATTAGATAGAAATTCTTTTTAGAATTCTATCTAATCTTTAATTAAAATTTTCTATTATATTTATATACTTACTTTTTCAAACTATAATACAAATTTAAATATTTCAACTACTATAGCAGCTATGCATGCGCTTATTGGGATTGTTAATATCCAAGCCCAAACTATATTCTTAGCAACTCCCCACTTAACCGCTTTAGGATTTTTAGAAGCTCCAACACCCATTATGGTAGTTGTTATTATGTGAGTTGTACTTACAGGTGCATGGAACATAGTAGCTATTCCTATAACTCCAGCTGCCCCAGTTTGTGCTGCAAATCCATTAACAGCATTTAATTTAGCAACTCCACTTCCCATTGTTTTAATTATTTTTTGTCCGCCTATTGAAGTTCCTGTTGCCATTGCAATTGCACATAAGGCTATAACCCAAGTTGGTACTTCAAAAGTAGATAAAAATCCTCCACTTAAAAGTGCCATAGTAATTATACCCATTGATTTTTGAGCATCATTACCACCATGGTTTAAGGCCATTAGTGCTCCTGAAACCACTTGTAATTTTGAGAAAATTCTATTTACCGGGCCTGGTTTGCATCTTCTTAGTGCCCAGTTTAATAAAATCATAAATATGTATCCAACTATTAAACCTATAATTGGTGATAATATAAGCCAAAGAATTACTTCATCAAAAAGAGTTCCCCAACTTACTATGTTTATTGAATGTGAATAAGCTATTCCTCCACCTATTAATGATCCTATTAAGGCATGAGAAGAACTACTTGGAATTCCAAAATACCAAGTAATAAGATTCCATATAATAGCTCCTAATATAACTGCTGCAATAACCCATAGAGGTATTTTATTTTGATCTACTATACCATCTCCCACAGTTTTAGCAACCTCAGTTCCTAAAAATGCTCCAACAAAGTTAAATACGGCACATAAAGCTATGGCAGCCTTAGGTGAAAGAGCTCTTGTGGAAATTGATGTAGCAACTGCCGTTGCAGTATCATGAAATCCATTTATAAAATCGAAAGCTAATGTTAAGAGAATAATAACAACTGTTACAGCTAAAGTACTAAACATACTTCATCACTACTCCCTCAACTATATTGGCTACAGCCTCACAACTATCTAAAGTTGCCTCTAAGAATTTATATATTTCTCTCCATTTTATTATATCAAGAACTGGAGTTTTTCCATCTTCAGCAAATAATTCTGATATCATTTGTCTATAGAAAATATCTCCTTTGTTTTCTATTTTATTTATTGAAATTACTCTCTCTGTAATTTCTTTATTTTTCTTTTTCATATGCTTAAATTCTTCCATTAGAGATACTAATTCTCTTGATGCATCAACTATTAAGCTTCCTAAAACTTTAGCACCTTCTTTAGATTCATTTATATTGAACATAGTGAATCTATGCATAGTACTTTCTATTGAATCTAAAATATCGTCCATTCTTTTTGTTATAGAAAATATATCTTCTCTATCAATAGGAGTTATAAAAGAATTGTTTAGTTCTTCTATAAGTCTATGAACTATTTCATCTCCTTTATGTTCTAACTCTTCAACTCTAGCCACGTGGCTTGTTTTATTTTCAAGATCCCCTAAGGCTTCACTTAATATTACTGCTGCTTTTTCTACATTTTTTGCTTCATCGATAAACATATCATAAAATTTATCGTCTTTAGGATTTAAATTAAACATTCGTATTTCATCTCCTGGTTCTCATTATGAATTTTTATTGAACAAATCTAGTATATCATAATATTTTTTTAAATTTAACATTCAATTAATTAATTAACTTACACTTAACACAGAATGTATCTTTATCCATTTATTATACAATTATATCTTATTTTATTTAATATAATTAAATAAATCCTTTTAAATACCTATTATATTATTAATTATATGTAAATCCACTTAACATTGTATTATATATAGCTCAGCACTTTATTAACATTTTATTAAAAACACTGTAATTATATTTTATTTTAAAAGTCTTTTAGCTTCTAAAGCTCTTTGTATTATGGTTATAAATATTATTAAGGAAAATATATTTGTTACTAAATCTAATTTTATAGATGATAGTAAAATCATAAGTGAAAAACAAATAAATCCTTCTGATCTTTCTGCAAGTCCTGCTTGGTATCTAAAAGACTTCATACCATTATTTTGAGCTAAGGCTCCTACTGTTAAAAATATGGTCATAGATATTAAAATCATCATGGTTAATATTAAAAGATATAATCTACTATTTTGAAATTTTAAAGCTAAGACAAATATTATGCTAAGTTCAACAATTCTATCAAAGGTTATATCTAAAAGTGTTCCAAAGGGGCTAGTTAAATTCTTTTTTCTTGCCATAGCACCATCAACAGAATCTAAGTATCCTGATATCCAAAGAAAAACTACTGATAAAATCAATTTATCGAAATAAAGAAATACAGAACTTAAAACTCCTATAATTAGAGCTATTATACTAACTCCATTTGGTGTTAATCTTAACTTTAATAATGTATTAGCACCTAAATCTATTATTGGATTTACATACTTTCTTCCATAAGTATCTAACATTATTTTTTCTCTCCCTCTATTTTAAACTTTCATTTGCTTTTATTTTTATTAGATAAGTATGTGAACTACTCTCCACCTATAGGAATGGGAACACCTTAATGAATATACCTAAAAATACAGGGTTCCCCAAGCTTATAGGGTAGTTCCTACCCCAATTTAAAATTAACTCTCTTTTCCTACTTTGTTTGCTAATTTAATTCTATTTATCCATTGATTAATTGTGCTTATATTCTTTTGACTTTTAGCTTTGCCATTAATAACATCCTCATTAAAAATAAAGTCTAATATGTGTAGTGCATTTTTATCTGAAGATTTAAAGGTATTTACGCAGGATTCACAGTAAGAAACTATATTTTCACATTCTGTAGAGTTAGCTCTTTTATTCTTTTGACTTAACCATAATTCCTTATTTGTAACTCCTACCATTCCTCCACAACCACAGCATTCAGTTTTACTTCTATTCTTCTCAAATTCTACTATTTTAATTCCTAAATCTTTAAGTATGCTTCTAACAGCTTCGTGAATTTGTTCTTCTTTTTTTATAGGACATGGATCATGCAAGGCAAATTCTTCTTTTAAATCTGAATATTTGTTTTTTAGTTCCTTTGGCACTCCAAATTCATTTATAACTTCCCAAAGTGTTATTACTTTAATATCTTTAAAAGCTGATCCAAAAGTCTTATAACAATTTTCACAGGCTACTATTATTTCATCAACTTCCTTGATTTTTAGATTATTCTCTATATCATTTAAATTACTTTCAAATAATTCTAAGTTTCCAATATCCTTTGAAGGTTTTCCACAACATTTTAGAAGTATCTCTACTTCCCCTAAATTTTCTATTAAGTAGTCCTTTATTTTAAAAATAATTTCATTGTTATATCCACTTAAGCTACAACCTGGAATAAACACTCTCTTTATTTTCTTATTATTATTTTTTGATGTCAAAAACTTAGAAAAACTACCTTTTTGATGATTTTGAACAACCTTTAAATTAAATTTCTTTCTAGTATTTTTTAAATTCTCTCTATAAGATTTTATTCTTAAATTTTGAAACATCTCTTTTAAATTTATATCTTTTGGACATGCTTCAGTACATGCATTACAAAGCATACAAGAATATGCAATTTCATCATAACTTATTTTATTCTTATCTATATCTCTTAATATATTTTTAGGACTATCTCCAAAAGTATTCATCATTGGACATACCTTGTAGCAAAGTCCACAATTAACACAGTCATCTAAATTTTTCTTTAGTTCCTTATTTGTCATTTTTACCTCTTTTCTCATTCCAAACTTTTTTCCCTACATATATTGCTATACTTAAAGCAAATAAAATTAAAAGTCCACTCATAAGTAATTGTGCTCCCCCAGTAAGCATACCACCAACATAAGAATATACTATTGTGGCAGGTAATTGTCCAATACCTGTAGCAATGAAAAATGACCAAAAATTCATTGATGTAAGTCCTGCAGCATAACTAACTAAGTCAAAAGATATAAAAGGTAGCAATCTTGCTATTAGTATAGTATGTTTACCATACTTTTCAAAGAAACCATCTATATCCTTTAAAGCAAATTTACTAGTTAATTTTTCAACAGCATCTCTTCCTAAGCCTCTTGCTATATAAAAGCATAATGCTGCCCCAGCCATAGCACTACTCCATGATAATATAGCACCCTTAACCCATCCAAATATAGCTGCATTGCTTAAGGTTATTAAAAAAGCTGGTATTGGTGCTATTACAGACTGAAGTACCATTAATAAAAATGATGTTATAGGTGCCCATATTCCAAAAGATAATATATATTCCTTTATCATATCTAAATTCATACTACTTAAGTAAAATATCATCTGATTTATTTTACTATTAGCAGTTGGAACAAAAAAATACACCAAAAAAGCTACTATTAAAATAATTAAGGTAGCAACCCAAGGTTTAACTATTTTCTTCAAATTATTACCTCCATTTAAATCAATATTTCATTATTATAAAATAAACCTCTACTTTTTAATAAGGTTACTCTAAACACTTTAAGCCTTAATTTTAAAGTTAACCTTTTAAATAAAGATTAGTTTAAATTAATAATAATGTTTTTATTAAGTTTTAAGTCTAATTGGCAAACCTTAAATTCTTAGTTTAAAGTCACTAATTAATTATATAGCAAAAATTCTAAATAACTATACTGATTATTGTAAATTTAAATTTTAATTTTATTTTAACTAAAAAAGCAGATCTCACTAAAAGTGAGGTCTGCTCTTATTTTTAATAATCTTATTTTCTTTTCTAAATGCTAATAAATTTAGCCCTTAACTCCACCAATATTAACACCTTCTGTTAACTTCTTATGAACTAGTGAGTATATAACCATTGTAGGTACCATTACTATAACTAAACCTGCAAATAATGCTCCCCAGTCAGTTGCAAACTTTTGAACTTCCATTAAGTTTTGTAACCCTACTGGTAATGTCTTTTTATCTGCATCTGTTATGAAAGTCATTGCCATAGCATATTCATTCCAATAATTCATAAAGTTGAATATCATTATAGTTATAATACCTGGTTTAGCTAATGGAACTACTATCTTTGTTAATATTTGAAGATTAGTACATCCATCTATCATTGCTGCCTCTTCATAATCCTTTGCAATCCCCTTCATAAATCCACTCATTATATAGATTGAGAAAGGTAAGCTTAGCACTGCATATACAAGAGCTAGTGCAAATAAATTATTTAACAATTTCATTTTTTCTAATATTGTAAATAAAGGTACTATAATATATACTGGTTGGATAAATAATCCTGCCATAAATAAATTCTTTATAAAACTACATCCAAAGAACTTTTGTCTAGCTAAAACATAAGATGCTGGTACACTTAAGCATAGAGATAAAACCATAGCTATTATCGTAACTAATATTGAGTTGAAGAAGTAAGCTCCCATGTTAGCTTCTGTAAATGCAGTCATATAGTTAGCAAACCCAAAACTTTTTGGTAAGGCCCATGGACTTGCATAGAATTCTTTAGTAGTTTTAAAAGAAGACATTATTGTCCATATAATTGGTACTATAACTAAAATAGTTGCAGCTATTAATATAATCCTTAATAATGTATTAGATATTACTTTTTTAGTTTTGTTTTCAGTATCTAAACCTACATTTTTTCTCTTTTTAGTTTCTAACATGTTATCTCACTCCCTTCTGTTGTAATCTTTTTACTCTCTTTTCTTCCCTTGCATCAGAGTCACTTAATTTATTGATTATTAATGCAAGGATCATAGCAAAGGCAAATATAGTTACCCCAACTGCCATAGCATATCCATATTGAGAGTTTGTAAAGGCTTGTTTATACATATATGTCAATAAAACCTCTGATTTTCCATTTGGTCCACCCTTAGTCATTACAGTTACAAAGATAAAGCTTAGGTTAAGTGCCCCTGTAATAAAGAATGCAAAGGTTACTCTAACTACATCCCATAAAAGTGGTAAGGTTACATATCTAAACTTTTGCCAAGCTGATGCTCCTTCTAAATAACATACTTCATAAAGAGAAGGTGATATTCCATCTAATCCAGCTATATAAATTACCATATAATAACCAACTGCTTGCCATACCATAGTTATAACTAATGCCCATAGGACTAACTTAGAATCTCCAAGCCATGCAAGACCTGCTAACTTATCTAGTCCTATCATTTCAAAAAATGCTTTAAGAATTCCTATTGATGGGTCATAAACATATGTAAATAAAACCCCTATAACAACCATTGATAATATATTTGGGAAAAATAGTATAACTCTGTAGAAATTCTTTTCTTTTAACTTACTTTGAGTTATTACTACAGCTAAGAATAAAGAAAGGGTTATTGTTATTGCTGGAAATAAAACTATTATGAAAAATGTATTCCCAAATGCTTCCTTAAAATATCTATCGTTTAAAAGTGCTTTAAAGTTATCTAACCCCACAAATACTGGTTCTCCTGAAATCCCACTCCATTCATATAAAGACATCATGAAACCTTTTCCAATTGGGTATAACATAAATATTGTAAATAGTATAAGTGCAGGCAACACACACATTGCTAAAAATATTTTTCTTTTATTACTGTTCATGAAATTTCACCCCCTATAATTTTAAAGAAGGAGAAGAATCTCCTCTCCTTCTCAATAAATTTTATTTTATCTTAATAATTATTCAACAACTTCTTTAGCAAGAGTTTGTGAATCAGATTCTAAGTTATTAATCCACTCATCAACTGTTAATTCTTTATTTATGATACTTCCTACTGGTCCAAATAAACTATCATTTCTAAAATCTAGTTTAGAGTTTGTTGGTTTAAATGAAAGTGGAATTGGTTTAGCACCTTCTTCAACAACCTTATAAGACTCATATCCTGATGCGTCTAATGAAGATTTAGCTTTTTCAACTGCTCCCTTAACTGGAACTACAGCCTTAGCTATTTCAGCATTCTTTTGAACCATAGCATCTGTATATTGGAATGCTAAGAATTCTTTTGCTAATTCAACTTGATCTGATTTAGCTGGGATATACATTTGCTCTATTGTAGTAGTTACATATGGAGTATCCCCTTCTTTAAATGCTGGTGGAGCCATAAATCCAAACTCAAATCCTTCTGGTATAGCATCTTTCATTTCTCCTTCTAACCAGCTACCGCATGGTAAGAATAATGCTTTTCCATTTAAGAATTCAACTTGTGCTTGAGTATGAGTCATACCAACTGTTCCATTAAGAACCATGTCCTCATCAGCCATTCTTTGGAATATATCTAATGCTTTTTTAACATTTGGATCTTTCCAAGCACCTTCTTCATAGTTGAATATCTTTTCTACAGCTTCTTCTCCAGCTGCACTAGCTAACATTGGGAATATTACAGCCTCATTATATCCTGGCGCTTGTCCTTGATAAGTATAAAGAGCTATTCCCTCATCCTTTGCCTTCTTACCTAATTCAAAGAACTCATCCCAAGTTTTTGGAACTTCCCATCCTTTTTCTTTGAATAATGCTTTGTTATACCACATACCTGTAACATTATAGTAAAGTGGTGCTAAGAATACTTTTCCATCTCCATATGGAGTTGTAAGTGGTGTATCTAAAAATCCTGGTAATATTTTATCTTTTAATTTTTGTCCTGGATTATCTGGATCTTCTCTATCAAATACATCACTTAAATCTACTAAAGCTTTATCCTTTATTAAAGCATTAGCTATACCTGATGGGTCATTTGTACTTAAGTATATAAAGTCAGGTGTATTTTCTGATGATAATTTAGGTCTTATAATATCACCTATTTTAGGATTAGCTTCCATCTTAACTTCTACATCTGGGTGCTCAGCTTCAAAGGCATCTATACAAGCATCCCAGTAATCCTTACCAAATCCACCTTCAAAAACAGCTATTTCTAAAACCTTTTTCTCTCCTGAACCTTCAGCTTGTTCAGTTGATGGCTTTTCATTATCTTTTGGTGCCTCCTCTTTATTTCCACATCCAACAAATGCAGAGGCAGCTATAGCGGTAACACATGCAACAGTTAGCATTTTAACTAATTTTCTTTTCATAAACTCTCTCCTCCAATACCCTTACTCATTTCTTGTAAACATTTTCTTCTCATATTTATAATACTTCTTATTGGAATTTTTTTGAATATAAGGATTTTACTTAAACATGTACTTTTTTTACAATATCAATCCAAAATAAAAATAATCTATATTTATGACAAAACTTTATTACTATAATCCTTTTTAAACTTAGATGGACTTACCCCATAAAACTTCTTAAAAACTCTGTTAAAATAAAACTGATCTGTCATTCCAATACTGTTTGCAACCTCTTTAACTAAAGTATCTTGCTGTTTTAATAATTCCTTAGCCTTTTTCATCTTTACTTCGTTTATAAAGTACATAAGATTTTTTCCTGTTTCATTTTTAAAAATTCTACTTAAATAACTTTCATTTAAATTCACAGCATTAGCTACCATAACTAAGGTTATTCTCTTATCAATATTCTTTTCTATAAACTTTATAATCTCATTAACCTCTTTTTTATAACTAAGCTCTTTGCTCTTTATATATCTTTGATTGATGTAATCTATTAAAAGAGTTGAATTATTTATTAATTCCTCTATGTTATCACTCTTTAATATCTTTCCTTTTAATTCTTTTATACCATTTAAATCATCTTGTACATACTCATGATTCTCTATTAATTCGCACATAAAATTTACATAGTTTATTAAAGTTGAAGGTTTTACATTCATATTAGAACACCTTCTAGCAAATTCTTTTATAAGTTCCTTATTAGCAGAAATTTCTCCTAACTCTATATTCTCTAAAATGGCATCTGTTACTTCCTTTCTAAGCTTAATAGCATCACCAAAACCCAAAAATTCTTCACTTATTATTAAAAAGTTTTCTTTTCCATAAAACTTTAGACTAAGAATTTCCTCAACCTTTTTAAAGCTCTCTTTTAAGCCTTTTACACTTTCTATCCTTTTTATTAAGACAGCACTAACTTTAATATTTAAATAAAGCATTATTAAATTCTGTATATTTATTGTTTTTATCTTTAAACTATTAAAATCCATTTTAG
This sequence comes from Clostridium sp. 16K-1-R1, assembly GCF_023921145.1. Taxonomy (NCBI): domain Bacteria; kingdom Bacillati; phylum Bacillota; class Clostridia; order Eubacteriales; family Clostridiaceae; genus Clostridium; species Clostridium sp. 16K-1-R1. The sequence goes on along the minus strand of NZ_CP046515.1, from coordinate 704,358 downwards.
ATATAAAAATATACTTATGATTATTTATTGGGATAATCTTAACCCCATTTACACTAAATTCTTCTTTTATTATGTTTTCTATAGTAATGGCTAATTTATTTTTATCCTTAATTTTTTCCTCATAAATCTTTTTATAATTATCTATATAAATACAGGCACCAGTATAATACTCACAATTATCATCTAAAAAATTAATCTTTGGAAACTCATTTAAAAGTTCTTCATAAGATAGATCATCCTTTAAGTATTCCTTTAATAAAGAAATCTCGGCTAATTTTTTTGTTTTATCAAATTCATTTTTAAATTGAGCTTCTTTCTCTTCTTCCTCTTTCCTCTCTTCTAAACTCTCCCTAAATTTATCAATTATATCTTCTAGTTCCTTTGGTCTTAAAGTTATTTTTAATAAATAATCATCTGCTCCCTTTTTCATTGCTTCCCTAACTAATTCATACTCCCCATGATTACTAAGAACAAGTATATTACCCCTAAAATTCTCTTCTTTAAGCTTATCAATTAATTCAATTCCATTTAATCCTTTCATTTTAAGGTCCGTTATAATAAGATCAGCACCATTTTCATTTAGTATATTAAGAACTTCTGAGCCATCTTGAGCTAATCCAACTATATTAAACCCATGAGATTCCCAGTCTATTATATTTCTCATAGCAATTCTAACTATTTTTTCATCATCAGCAATAATAACCTTGAACATAAAAAATTCCCCCTATATACTCTTAGGAATTACTATTTTAACAATAGTTCCTTTATTCACCTCACTGTAAATAGTTGTCCCATAACCTAAGCCAAATGTTAACTTTATCCTTTCATCAACATTATTCCATCCAATACCTGAAAGTTTATTATCTTTAACCTTTTCTTTACTATTAAACCCCTTTCCGTTATCCTTAATCGATATTAAAATTTTTTCTTCCTCTGACATAATTTTAATAATAATCTTTTGATTCTCCTTATTTTCATCAATTCCATGAATTATTGAATTTTCTACTATTGGTTGTAAGATAAACTTTATAACTTTATTTTCTAATAAAAGTTCATCTACTTCATACTGAACATCAAAGGAATTACCGTATCTTATCTTTTGAATAACAACGTAATTTTTTATATTCTCTAGTTCTTCTCTAATAGTTACAAGCTCATTTTTATCTATAATTGTATTTCTTAATAATTCTGCTAGGGAACTAAGCCCCTCGCTTACTGTATAATCTTGATTCATTAAAGCTGTCCACTTTAAAGAGTTCAATGTATTAAAGAGAAAATGAGGATTAATTTGTGCCTGTAACATCCTTATCTCTAAATCCCTTTTCTCAACTTCTTGTAATTTAGTCTTTTCAATTAATTCATTTACTCTTTTTAACATAGAATCAAAATTATCAGAAATAACACCAATCTCATCTTCATAAGTATCATTTACTAAAACCTTTAAATCCCCCTCAGATACTCTTTTCATCTTATTTAAAAGGTTATATAAAGGTACTTTAATACTTGAATATAGAAAATATGAAAATATTAATACCACTAAAGTGAAAAGTAATCCTATTATAGTCATTTCCTTCCTTAAACTTTGAATGTCAGCATTTATAAAATCATAAGGGGTCATTGAAGCTATATACCAATTAAATCCCTTTAATTTTCTATAGGTAGCTACATAATTTTCTCCATTTACCACTATACTCCTTGCTGTATCCTTAGAATCTTTATTTTCAAGGAATTTATTTAAATCTGTCTCCTCTAATATAAAATTACTATTTAAATTATTTTCAGAAATTATTATGTTATTCTTATCATCTATTATAAAAATTTCACTGCCTTTACCAATATTAAAAAGAGAAAAAGAAGAAGCAAAAACTTCACTTTTTATAGCCATAAAAACATATCCCACAATACTGTTATCCTGTTTTACTGGAGTTACTATGCATATGTGAGGTTCATTATTTAAAATTGTAGAAAACCAAAATAGTCCATTTTCAGATTCATCTGCATATCTTTCTATATCTTCTCTCTTAAAATATTTAAAGCCTTGCATATAAGTAACTTCATAATCCTTTGATATTATTTCAACCTCTGCTAGATTAGGTAAAAGAGAAAGTTTTTTAGATAAGTAATCATTCATATATTTTAGAAATTCATTCTTTTCTTTTCCATCCATAAATTTGTAATTTATAAGATTATTAGCTATTTCTTCATTCATTGATAATTCAATAGATGCTCTTTCTAAGAATTCTTTATTTTTGTAAATGTCTTCACTCATGATAGAAAGCATATTTTCCGAATAATTTATTGCATTATTCTTCAATGCATTGGTAGCCTTTTTATATAGGAGTATGCCTAAAATACTACTACAAAAAATTATTCCTACAGAAAATGATGCTATAAGTCTATTTTTAATAGAAGTTTTTCTAAGAAAATTTGATATTCCTCTTAAGGTATTTGTTATTTTCTTTATTATTTTCCTCACTCCTTAGTATAATTTCTATATTCTTTTTTAACATTTTATCATATATGGTATTTTTTTGAAACTAACTTCCTAGGCTAAATATTTTATTTTCCTAATTTTTACAAAAATTATATAAAATCTAAAAAGACCCTTAGTGAAAAACTCACTAAGGATCTATATATATAAGGGAATTAAAAGAAAAAGCTTATTTATTTATATTTAACCATCTTATTTCCATAGGAGCTAAGGTTAAAGTTTCAACCTTAACACCATTTATATATGCATCTGTAATTTTTTCTTCTTGAGTATTGTTTATTACAGCCATTTTTCCTACTTCTAAGAAGGCAGCACACTCAGTATCTATATTAGTTACATAGAATTTTTTCATCTCATCCTCTTTACTTGCAGCCCAATAAATTGCTCTTAATAAAATTCTGCAATTCTCTGGAGTATATGGGAATCCTGCAAAATAAACGCTTCTACCTTTTCCATATGTGTTTACAGCACAAGTAGTATCTCCTCTGAAGTTATTCTTTAAGCAATGGCAATTACCAAAGTCCATTCTTAAAACTTGGTAACTATCACCCTTTCCATAAATGCCTTTCATCCCCTCACCAAAATCAATAGCTTTTTCACCAATTTCTTCTGTTATAAAATGATGTGGATTTAATTCATTATATTTTCTAGTGCTTAAACTAAATCCAACTTCCTTGTCAACTCCTAAAACATCTGCTAACTGGAAGAATTTATTCTCATAATGTATTGCAGTTGGTTCTCCAACCCCTATAAATCCTCCACCATTATGAACCCATTTTCTAATCATAGAAACTAATTTAGGATTTTTCCAATACTCTCCACCACTCCAAGCAGTGTAAGCATCTCCAGCATTTATAATAACTCCAGTATCCTCTGGAATTCCATTTTCTAATATATCATCAAAACTAATAAATTCTACTTCTACAGGCATACCACTTAAACATTCAACAATTCCAGCGTATGAATATATTTCCTTATACCAAAGAGCATGAGCTACTTGTTGAGTTTGCCAGCTTCTTAATTTACCCCAACAGTTTAATACACAAATCTTAAATGGGGCTACATACGCCTTAGTTCCTTTTATAGTTTCATGAATTTCTCTAAACTCATCACATATTTTTTCAACTTGCTCAACAAACTCTGGGAATTTAACTGCAAGTCCTAAATATCCACCATATCCTATTCTATCTAGTGGACTTCTTAAAATAGCTCTTCTTGCTTGTAACCAATTCTCCCTTGCTTCCCCAACAGGGTCTCCTGTTTCATTAAATACATCTGGGAAAAAGTATGGTAAAAATCTTCCTTCTGTATATTTAACTCCTGGAATATCAGCTATCATTCTCATAGTTGTTCCATTACCTACTGAACCAACCACTGCATCTAATCCAATGCTTGGGAAATACTTTCCATAAGGCTCTGTACCTATCCAGTTATCCCCTAAAAACATCATTGCTTCTTTTCCATTTTCATGACATAAATCCACTAACTCTTTAGCCATTTTTGAAACATGTTTACATTGAAAATCTATGAAATCTTTATATTGTTTTGTTGGAACCCTAAATGTTGAATTATAATAACCAGCATCAACTATATCTTCTGGTCTTAATTTATATCCTTTTTCTTTTTCGAATTGCTCTAAAGCTAAAGGACTCACTGATGAACTATATCCAAACCAATCAACAAATTTCTCCTTAGCAACCTCGTTAAAGCATAATGTAAAGTGATAGAAGAAAGTAGTAAATCTAACTACATCTACTTCTGGATTCTCATGAATCCATTTCTTTAAAGCTTCTTTAACATGTACCCTAGTCTTAGCTTGTCTACAGTCATATGGCATTTCATGAGGTTTATCGCCCCAATCATTAGTTATATGATTATACATTTGAGTTGGATCCCAAATCATATAAACTAAGAAATTTACTGTATATTCATGATAAGGTGTAGTTTCTTCTACTGTTAAGATTTCACTCTCTTTATTAAAATTCCATTTTGAAGGATCTACAACTTCACCAGTAGTTCTATCTATAACTTCCCACCATTTTTTTTCATCATGAACCTTATCTATTTCAAATTGCTCAGAATAATATCCAGCTAATATTTTTATTTCAGTTTTTTCTGATTTAGCAATAACAGGCTCTGACATTAAGTAAAGTTGTTGTAATTCATCTTTATTTTCACTAGCCCATTTTTGATCACTTCTAACTGTTAGGTATGTAGAATATAGCTTAACCCCTAAGTCAACTATATCCTTAGAAAGCTTAGTACCATCACAATCTCTTAAGGCATCAGCTCCCCATCTATCTATAATACTCTTTATTTCTTCTTTCATATTAGAATCAGTCGGTATTGTAACTCTTCCCTTTAACTCTCCCATAAATTTCTCCTCCATTTCCCTCAATCTAAACATTTAAAGTCATGTATATTAATATAACCTTTTTCTTACAGTTTAATATTAACATTTGTCAATTAACGTTTACATGTAATTTATTTACTAAATCATTGAAAATTTTGAGTATATTATTTTTAATGATAATTTATAATTAAAAAGTACTTTATTAAAAATAAAAAAACTTACAAACCTATTCTAAGAACTACTAAAAGTTCTCTTCACATGGTTTGTAAGTTTTATAGACGATTATTTTAATCCATTCCCTTTTTTAATCTTATTAAAGGTTTAATAATTTAGCTGTTACATCTTCTAAAGAATTTAATTCATTATCTAAATTTTTTATTTCTTCCTCAGCACTTGGTGTAAGGTTTAAAAGAATAAGACCTGAAGTTGAACATGTATTTTCAGTAGCTTCGTGTAAGCCTATTCTAGTATGTATTATACAACCATATTTAGTTAGTATTTCTTGAACTCTTGGTGCTGCAACAGTTCTAGGTGATATTTTGATAGCCATTATAGTGTACATAATAAATCCCTCCATAAATAATAATCTTAATTACATATTAGCATATATTAGTAAATTTTTCTTGCATAATCTTTAATTATTATTTACAAAAAATAATTACAATATACTATATTTCTTATTATTACTTCATTTAAAAAATTTCAAATAAATAATTATTTTATAAATACATCTGTGAAAGAAACAACACTATAAAATTTCTCTCATCTAAAAAGTTTCTCCCCTTAATCTTTTTATCCTCTTTATCAAATATGAAATCAAACATACTACTTCCTCCAATATAAGTTCTTCATATGCCATTCTATCCACATTTATTAATATTAAACCTAAGAATATTATGTTATTTCAAATAAAAAAATATTATATAATGTTTATATATTAAGATTTAAAGGGGTGTTTTTATGAATAATTTTTTTAAACATACACTAGAAACTCATACACCTCAAAGTATGAGTAAAATTACATCTTATATAAGAGAGGATATTAAAAATAGTAATATTGAAAATGGAATTGTGGTTGTTTATTGTCCACACACTACTGCAGGTATAACAATAAATGAAAATGCAGACCCTGATGTTGTTAAAGATTTAATTTATGGATTTGAAAAAGTTTATCCAACTAATGATCATAAATACAGACATTTTGAAGGCAATTCACATTCACACCTTAAAAGTTCTACAGTTGGAGTATCTCAGCAATTAATATTACATAGAGGTAGATTAATCTTAGGTCAATGGCAAGATGTATATTTCTGCGACTTTGATGGCCCAAGAAACAGAACTTTTTATGTTAAGATTCTTGAGGGATAATATTTAATTAATTTATTATTAATTATATTTTCAATAATATTCATCCAAAATTTTCTGTTTTTTAGTATAATTTACTTAAATAATTTGTTTTAGGGGGAATATTATGAAAATCAATCACAAAATAACATCGATTGTATTAACACTTGGACTAATATCTTCAAGCATATATACAATCAATGTAAATGCAGAAACACTTAATTCGAAAATCCAAGTATCAAACTTAAATTTATCTAACTCATATAACATAAAAAATGAAAATTTAATTAAATCTTCTAAAGAAGGTTGGATTAATACAAATGGAATATGGTACTTCTATAAAAATGGAATTATACAAACTGGTTGGCTAAATGATAATGGTATTTGGTACTATTTAAATGAAAATGGCTCTATGGCTACAGGTTGGTATAAAGTTGATTCTAACTGGTATTATTCAAATTCTAACGGAGTTATGCAAACTGGCTGGCTAAATGATAATGGCAATTGGTACTATTTAAATGACAATGGTTCTATGGCTACAGGTTGGTATAAAGTTGATTCTAACTGGTATTATTCAAATTCTAGCGGAGTTATGCAAACTGGCTGGCTAAATGATAATGGCAATTGGTACTATTTAAACGACAATGGTTCTATGGCTACATGTTGGTATAAAGTTGATTCTAACTGGTATTATTCAAATTCTAATGGAGTTATGCAAACTGGTTGGTTAAATGACAATGGTACTTGGTACTATTTAAACGACAATGGCTCTATGGCTACAGGTTGGTATAAAGTCTATTCTAAATGGTATTATTCAAATTCTAACGGAGTTATGCAAACTGGCTGGCTAAATGACAATGGTACTTGGTACTATTTAAATAGTTCTGGTGAGATGGTTACTAACACAATTATTGATGGTTGGAAAATAGATTCTAACGGTATAGCAACGCCATTAAAAGATGAAAACCATTCTATTGTATATGTAACTCCAAACGGTAAAAGCTATCACTATAGCAAAGATTGTACAGCCTTAAAAAGAAGCTCTTCTATCCTTAGCATGAGCCTTAATGAAGCTATAAATAAAGGAAAATCTGATCCTTGTAACTTGTGTGTTAAATAAACAAACTTTAACACTAAGTTTATTTAAATAGTTATTCTTAATTTTAAGATAAATACTTTTAATTATAAGTTCAAGCTATAGAATCTTTAATTTTATAACTTGAACTTATATGCTTAACTTGGAAAGTTATATATTCTCTAAAAGATTTGCCATTTCAATGGCTGCCATAGCTGCATCAAACCCTTTATTCCCAGCTTTAGTTCCGGCTCTTTCTATAGCTTGTTCTATATTCTCAGTTGTTACTATTCCAAAGATAACTGGTACTTCAGTATCTAAGCTTACATTAGCTATTCCTTTTGATACCTCTCCACAAACATAATCATAATGACTAGTAGCTCCTCTTATTACTGTTCCTAAACAAACAACTCCAGCATATTTTCCTGACTTAGCTAACTTTTTAGCTATTAATGGTATTTCAAAAGCTCCTGGAACCCAAGCAAGGTCTATATTATCTTCCTCTACTCCATGTCTTTTAAAAGCATCTAAAGCTCCATCTATAAGCTTTGATACAATGAATTCATTAAATCTTCCTGCAACTATAGCAAACTTTTTATCTTGACCTATTAAATTTCCTTCTAAAATCCTCATTCTAATCTCTCCTTTAAACATTTTTATACTTCAAGTATTTTTTTAATTCTTCGTATCTAATATTGATACTTTTTTATCCACTTTTAATCTATCTTTAAATCTAAAATTTTAAATAACTCTATAAAATTACTGCATTATTAAATGGTGCATTTTCTCTTTCTTAGTTTTCAAATAAAACTCATTTTCCTCATTACACTTTATTTCTATAGGTACTCTTTCTACTATTTTAAGTCCATATCCCTCTAAGCCAGTTATTTTTTTAGGATTATTAGTCATTAACCTGATTTCCCTTACACTTAACTCTTTTAAAATTTGTGCTCCAACGCCATAATCTCTAAGATCTTCTGGAAATCCTAAAGCTATATTAGCTTCTACAGTATCTAATCCTTCATCTTGAAGCTTATAAGCTTTCAACTTATTTATAAGACCTATTCCTCTTCCTTCTTGTCTCATATAAAGTAATATCCCTTTTCCCTCTTCATTTATTTTTTCCATAGCCCTATGAAACTGCTCTCCGCAATCACATCTTCTTGATCCAAAAACATCTCCAGTTAAGCATTCTGAATGCACTCTTAATAATACTGGCTCCTCTGATTTTATCTCTCCTTTAACTAAAGCCACATGATGCTCTCCTGTAAGTTTATCTATAAACCCAATAGCCTTGAACTCTCCATATTTAGTTGGCATATTAGTTTCAACAACTCTATAAACAAAATTATCTCTTTCTGTTCTATAAGCAATTAAATCTTCTATAGTTATTATTTTCATATTATGACTATTTGCAAATTCTAATAATTCATCAGTTCTAGCCATAGTTCCATCATCTTTCATTATTTCACATATTACCCCAACTTCTTTTAATCCAGCTAACTTTGCTAAGTCAATTGCCGCCTCTGTATGCCCAGCTCTCTTTAAAACGCCACCATTCTTAGCTATTAAAGGGAATACATGTCCTGGTCTTCTAAAATCCTCTGCTTTACTTTCTTCATTTATTAATTCTTTAATTGTATGAGCCCTTTCAAAGGCTGATATTCCTGTAGTTGTATCTTTATAATCTATAGATACTGTAAAGGCAGTTTCATGATTATCTGTATTATTTAAAACCATAGGATTCAATCCTAAATTTTCAGCTATCCTCTCACTTACTGGAGCACATATTAAACCCTTTCCATAAGTAGCCATAAAATTTATTTTTTCTCCAGTAACAAGTTCTCCAGCCATAACTAGATCCCCCTCATTTTCTCTTCCCTCATCATCAATAACAATAACCATTTTCCCATTTTTTATATCTTCTATTGCCTCTTCTACTAAATTAAACTTCTTCATATTTTTAAGGAGATAAAAATCCCCAACACCACCTTTCAAGAATTTTTAAAATTATTAGATATTGTTTTTTGTAACTAATACATCTACTTTGTAAAATCAAACTTAATCTAAAACAATATATAAAAATAAATATTAAATTTTAAAATACAATTTAAATAAACCCATTAATAGTTAAAAACTCTTCTGTTAAAACAGACTTTTTCTTTCTACTATCTTTTTTAAATCCTAAAAGCTTTTCAACATACTTACCAATAGAGTCACATTCTATATTTACTAAATCACCAATTTTTCTTTTAGTTAATGTTGTCTCTTCCTGGCTATGAGGAATTACTGAAACTTTAAAACTTTCCCCTTTAACCTCTGCAATAGTTAAACTTATTCCATCAATAGCTATAGAACCTTTATAAACTATATATTTGCTTAATTCATATGAAACTTTAATTTCTACCCATATTGCTTCCCCCTCATCTTTAAAAGAAATTATTTCTCCAGTGGAATCAATATGGCCAGTTACTATATGTCCATTAAATCTGCCATTAATACTCATGGCTCTTTCTAAGTTCACCTTACTTGATTTTTTTAAGTTTCCAAGATTACTTTTTCTTAAGGTTTCTCCCATAACATATGCAGTAAAATAATCTTTTCCCTTAGTTGTTATAGTTAAGCAAACTCCATTTGTTGATATACTATCACCTATCTTTGTATCCTCTAAGACCTTATTAGCTCTTATTTTCAGTAAAGATGATTTTTCATTTTTATCTATGCTTATAACTTCTCCTATTTCTTCTACAATACCAGTAAACATATTATTCACTTCCTTTTTCTATTAACTAAGGCCACATTCAATTAAAATATCCTTATCAAAATTCTTCAAATTTACTTCAGGAAATTCAAAGGCGTCTAAAACATTTCTTATTCCTTCCCCTTCAACAGGAGTAATAGCATTTTTTCCTCCAAAAACTTTTGGTGCAACAAAGGCATATATCTTATTTACTTTTTTATTTTCTAAAAAAGTAAAATTTAAATTTCCTCCTCCTTCAATAAGAACTGAATCAATATTTTTTTCTTTTAAACACTCTAAAACCTGATTAATATTAATTTTTCCTTCATCTAAATTTACTTCTATTACCTCTATACCTATATCTTTTAATTTTTCATTTTTTATCTTATCTTTTTTATTTGTTGTAAAAATTAAGGTTTTTGACTCATTTTGATTTTTTAATATTTCTGAATCTAAAGGAATTCTTAATTTACTATCAAGTACTATCCTAAAATGCTTTCTTTCTAACTCTTTATTTTTATTAAGTCTACATCTTAAATCTGGATTATCCTTTAAAACAGTATTTATTCCAACCATTATTGAGCTATATTTATTTCTTAAGGAATGAACAAACTCTCTTGATTTTCTATTAGTTATCCATTTTGATTTAAATTCCTTAGTTGCTATTTTTCCATCTAAGGTCATTGCCCATTTAAGTGCAATAAAAGGTCTGTTTTCCTTAATATAAAAATTAAATATCTCATTTAATCTAATACATTCCTTTTCTAAAACTCCTACCTTAACCTCTATGCCTGACTCTCTTAAAATTTTAATACTCTTTCCTGATACTAAAGGATTTTGGTCTAAGGTTCCAACTACTACTCTCTTAAATTTATTTTTAATTATGGCTTCTATACATGGAGGAGTTTTACCATAGTGACAACAAGGTTCTAAGGTAACATATATTGTTGCTCCCTCAGTAGATTTAATAGAACTATTAATAGCATTAATTTCAGCATGATTTCCTCCAAAAAACTCATGATATCCTTGTCCTATTATTTCTCCACCCTTAACAATAACAGCTCCTACCAAAGGATTTGGATTTACATATCCCTCTCCTTTTCTAGCTAATTCCAAAGCTTTTTTCATAAAAAATTCATCCAAGTTATCCTCTCCTTCCAAATTCTTCTTTAGAAGTACCTAATAAAAAATAAAAGCTCTGAGTAAATTTAAACTCAGGGCTTTTATTAGTTATCCAAGTAATTGAAGTTATTTAAATAGAATCTTAAAATTTTAATTAATATATCTAAAAATATTAGGCTTAATAAAATTTAAAACTGGTTTAAATAAATCCTTTAAATATATTTCTATATTTCTAAAAATAAAAATTTTAACCAATTCAAAATAATTAATAACGATATAAATAGTATAAAAAGTAAAGCTCTGAACAAAAAATGTTCAGAGCTAAAGATTCTAAAGCACAACAATCCATTTAATATGCATATAAAACATAATAAAAAGATAACTTATTAGATATTCTTCTTTCATCCAGACTTTACTGTCGGCCTCGGAGTTTCACCGAATCATGCTAAACTAGCTCGCGGGCTTTACCGCCGGTAGGGAATTTCACCCTGCCCTGAAGAATTTTTATTAAATTATATCTATAAATTACCATTTAAACTTTTTCATGTCAATTCAGTATTAAGTTTATAAAATCTAATTCTCACTATATAATCATCACATATTCTTTATTTCCTCAATAATGCTACTTTTTATATTATCCATTGGAAAAAGTGTGCCTGGACATAAAGTATCCACAACTTCCCTGTGTGGAAGTATATCTTTTATTGGATATTTTAAGCTTAAATAAGTTCCTAGTTTAACAAGTGAATTTTTTTGTGCCTCTTTTAAACCCTCTTTTTCAAAGTTTCCTTCAATGCATATTCCTAAGGTATTATAATTTGCATTTTTTGCATGAGCTCCTATTACATTTTCATCTCTACCTTTATAAATTGTCCCATCCTCCCTTATATAAAAATGATATCCTATTCCACTCCATCCATTATCTAAATGAAACTTATGAATATCTTCTGGAGTTTCTGGTGAATCTGTTGCTGAATGATGAATAATTAATCTTTTAGGTGAATTCCCCTTTTTAAGCCCGCTTCCCCATTTATAATCAACTTCTTTTATATCTAATTCCTGCCTCATTTTTTCTAACTCTCTACTTGAAATATTCTTTTTATAAGCATCTCTATAACTCTCATCTTTATTCATTTTAGAAAAAACAAAGAAAATACTTCCACCAATAATCAATATAATACTAATTAAAAATATAAGTCTTCTTCTAAAAATCTTTTTTCTTCTCTTTGATAAATTAATATTCTTAATTTTAGTATGCTCCAACTCTGCTCTTCCCCCTTTTATTTTTTTAATATAGCACCCCAATATTTCAGTTCCTATTTTAAAATATTAAAAAACACCATAGTATTTAAAAACCTTATATGTAAATAATAAACAAAATCCTTTTTAATCTCTACCTTATTTTTAATAATTTACATTTTGTTGCCTCTATAATTTTTTATTTCATACTTAAAATATTTTAAATCCTAACCTTAAATTATTATGAATCTTACTATACACATAAAAATAAACTTTTATTTTAAATAAGCTTTTTTTTAAATTTTATAATTAATTTCTTATTTAACTAATATTATGTATAGATAAGTTTTTTTGGAGGAGGTATTTAATATTGAAAAGATCATATAGAGATATGGCCATAATAAGAAAAAGACTTTCGTTTATCCTAGCATTTATTATAATTATGTGTTTTATACTAAGCATTAGATTATCTTATGTAATGATAGTTAAAGGACCTGAATATGCAGAACTAGCTGTTGAACAATGGACAAACGAAGTTAAAATATCTGCAAGAAGAGGAAAAATACTAGATAGGGATCTAAACGAGCTTGCTGTTAGTTCTAATGTTTATAGAGTTGACTTCAACCTAAATGCAATTAGATCTTATACAAAGAAAACTGGAAAAACTAATGAAGAATTAGCTTTAGAAATTTCTAAGGTTCTTGAAATGGATAAGGATACAGTTTTAAAAAAATTAGAATTTAAACTTCCTTCTGGAGCTCCTGCTGGTGCTGCAATCCTTGCTAGAAGAATAGAAAAGGAGAAAGCTGATAAAGTTAAAGAATTAGAAATACCAGGAGTAATGGTTTCTCCAGATACTCAAAGATACTATCCTAATGATAATTTTCTTTCTCATGTACTAGGTACTACTAACTCTGACGGTGTTGGACTAAATGGTATTGAGCTAAAATATGATAGAGTTTTATCTGGAAGTCCTGGATTAAAAATAACTGAGATGGTTAAAGACGGTGCTGAATATCCTTATACTATTTCTAGATTTACAGCCCCTGTAGATGGCAAAGATGTAGTCTTAACAATTGATGAAAAATTACAATACTTTGCTGAACAAATCGCTGAAATAGGTTTAGTACATCATAATGCTGATGCAGCATCAGTAATAATAATGAATCCAAACAATGGTGAAATCTTAGCTATGTCTAACAAGCCAGACTTTAATCCAAATAAACCTTATGATGGGGCTGAAAATTTTTCTGGAAATACTTCCTCAGATAGAATTCAAAAAATGTGGAGAAATAGATCTGTTTCAGACTCCTTCGAACCTGGTTCTATTTTTAAGATAATAACAGCTTCCGCCGCAGTCCAAGAAGGGGTAGCTGGTAAGGATGAAACCTATACCTGTAGTGGTGGTCTTCAAAAAGGTGATAGATTCATTAAATGCTGGAAAAGAGGTGGCCATGGCACTCAAACCTTTGAAGAAATAATACAAAATTCATGTAACGTTGGATTTATGAATTTAGGAGAAAAATTAGGTGCTGAAAAATTAAATGAATATATTAAAAAATTTGGTCTTGGAAAAAAATCCGGTGTAGATTTACCTGGTGAATCTCCTGGAATAGTTAAGAAAACAGAAAATATAACAGATATGGACTTAGCAACTATTTCTTTTGGTCAAACTAATACTGTTAACCCAATTCAATTCATGACTGCAGTTAATGCCGTTGCCAATGGTGGCACATTAATTCAACCCCATGTTGTTAAAGAAATAAGTTATATAGATGAAAATAATGATAGAGTTATAGATGAAACCTTTGTCCCTAAAAAAACAGAAAATTTAATAAGCAAAGAAACTGCTGATCAAATAAAATTAGCCCTAGAAAACGCAGTAAAAAATGGATCAGCAAAAGGAGCTTATAAAGAAGGATATGGAGTTGCTGGTAAAACAGGTACTGCCCAAAAAGTTAATCCTGAAACTGGTGGATATGGTGGAGGATATGTAGCTTCCTTTGTTGGTTTTGCTCCTTATGATAATCCACAAATATCTGTTATGGTATCTGTTGATAATCCTAAAAATGGAGAATATTATGGTGGTAGAGTTGCAGCACCTTTAGCTGGAATGCTACTCCAAAATATATTTAACTATATAGATTTAACAGAATTCCACTTAGATGAAAAACTTCCTGAAAAAGAAACTGTTATAATTCCTGAAGTTCGTGGATTACCTATAAATGATGCTACAAGTATGCTAAAAGAATTAAGTATATCTTACGAAATAGAAGGTGAAGGTGAATTTATAGTTGAAAGTAATCCTGCTCCTGGCTATCCAATATCTCCTGATACAAAAATAACTTTAATAGCTGGTGATAGTTCAAACTTAAATAGTGATGTTATAATTCCAGACTTTAAAAACTATTCTAAAGAATCTGCTGAAAAACTTCTTAATCAGTTAGGTCTTATAGGAGAATTTGTTGGTGAAGGACCATCTGTAACTAAGCAAAGTATTTCACCTGATGAAGTTGTAAATGGAAATTCAAAAATTACATTAACCTTAGGATATTAAAAAATTGTTAATGTAAAATGTATACATTCCTTATTTAAATAATTATTTAATGGTTAAAATTATTTAATTTCAAAATATAGGCTTAAATATTAAAATTATTTAATTCCATTTATTTGACATTAAATGCAAAAAGTTTTATAAATATTTTGTAAACATTATTAACTTTTTTTAAAAACTGTTTGATACTTAAGTGGCTTTCCTAAATTAGCCTTTACTACATCGAAACTTTTTCCTTTGCTATTTTAGGTGTTAAACATTATTCAGTCAATGAGAGTACATAAGTGCTCTCATTTTTTTATTTAAAATAATTAGTAATTCTAAAAGAGGCTTATATCAAAATAACTTTTAATAAAACTTGCAAACATTCTAAAGCTCATCTAACTACTCTTTTTATAATGTTTGCAAGTTTTATTATTATATTTTGATACAGCCTCATCACCATTTTAAAGCTATCTTCTTGCAAAATCTACAAACTTAAATTTATCTGGTCTATGTCTTGACTCTGTATATTGAAATAATTTTCTTCCTTCTAAATATGTATAACTTTTAACCACAGCTACCATATCATATCCTCTTAAATCTAAAAGTCTTTGATCTTCCTCAGTAGCAGTTTGTACTGTTATCTCTTTTTCAGCATAGGCTATTTTTAACCCTAATTCTCCCTCTATATATTTATATAAAGAATCCTTGCATATTTCTTCTGTAAGTCTTGGAACAAACTCTGCATTTAAATAGTCCTTATCTAAAATTATCTTTTCACCATCAATATTTCTAACTCTTACTACACTCCAAACATATTTATTAGGAGAAACCTCTAATTTTTTCATAAGGCTATCACTAGGACTTTTTAATGTTAATTCCTCTAATATAGTTTCGCACTCTTTTCCTAAGCTATTTTCAATCTCTTTAAAGCTCTTTATACCTGACACAGGAAAATCAAATTTATTCATATCAAGTACAAAGGATCCCTTACCTTTAGATTTTTCAATATACCCATTTTGCTCTAATAAATTTAAGGATTTTCTTACAGTATCCCTAGATACATTATATTCATCCATAAGTTGTGATTCTGAAGGCAATTTAGTATTTGCTTCAAAAATTCCACTATCTATTTTTCCAACAATATCATTATATATTTTTAAATACTTACTAGACATATTTTAAACTCTCCCCAACCTATAATTATAACTTTTACTACTTTTAAAACTTTGTATAATAAATAACTCAATATTTATTATTACCTATAAATATTAAAATTCAATTATATTTTAACATAATAGTAAGTTTTAAGTGAATTTCAAAAAAATAAAGGAGTTGCATCTTATTTAAAATACAACCCCTTCTTAATTTGTAATATATAATTGATGCGCAAAGTATATCTTTTATACTATTGAAATCTCAAATTTTTCAATTATTATATATTACTTTTCTAATTTATAAACTATTGATTCATATGGTCTTAACTTTAAACTTAATAAATCTAATGTACTATCCTTATAATTAGATATTAAAATACTCTTATTGTAATTTTCTAGCCCTTCAATTTCCTTTGATAAATCTACTAAGCACTCTTCTCCATAGAAGTTATTTATAACAAGTAACTTTTCACCATTATAATTTCTTTCATAAGCATAAACTTTAGGATGATCTTCTAAAAACTGAATGTAATCTCCATAGGCTATTACATCTTCATTCTTTCTTAATTCAATAAGTTTCTTATAATGATAAAATACAGAATCCTTATTTTCTAAAGCTCTTTCAACATTTATTTCTCTATAATTATTAGCAATATTTATCCAAGGAGTTCCTGTAGTAAACCCAGCATTTTTTTCTTCATTCCATTGAACAGGAGTTCTTGAGTTATCTCTTGATTTGCTCTTAAGGATTTCCATTATTTCTTTTTCATCAATTCCCTCTTCTTTTAAAATATTGAAATAGTTTATTGATTCTACATCTCTATATTCTTCAATACTTTCAAAACCTGGATTTGTCATTCCAATTTCTTCTCCTTGATATACATAAGGAGTTCCACTCATCATATGAATTGAAGTCGCTAGCATTTTTGAAGATTCATTAAAGTATTTCTTTACATCTCCAAATCTTGAATTAACTCTTGGTTGATCGTGGTTACACCAAAAAACAGCATTCCAGCCTCCTCCATTAATCATTCCTCTTTGCCAATTATTAAAAAGTTTTTTTAATTCAATAAAATCAAAATCCATTAAAGACCATTTTTGACCATCTTTATAATCAACCTTTAAATGATGAAAATTAAATACCATTGATAATTCTTTTTCCTTAGGATTAGAATATTTTATACAGTTTTCTATAGTTGTTGATGACATTTCACCAACAGTTACTATTTCTACATCTTTACCAAAAGTTCTTTCATTAAGTTCTTTTAAATACTCATGTATTCTATGCCCATCAGTATAAAATCTTCTTCCATCTCCTTCATAATCATTTTCAAATTTTTCTGGCTTAGAAATAAGGTTTATAACATCTAATCTAAATCCTTTAACCCCTTTATCTATCCAGAAATTCACCACTTTATAGATTTCTTCTCTTAATTCTTTATTATTCCAGTTTAAATCAGCCTGTGAAACATCAAATAAATGTAGGTAATACTCTCCTAGCTCCTCAACATACTCCCAAGCATTCCCTCCAAACTTTGAAATCCAATTTGTTGGTGGTTCTCCTTTTTTTCCTTCTTTAAAAATGTAATAATTTTTATATTTTTCTTCGCCCTTTAAAGCTCTTTTAAACCATTCATGCTCTGTAGAAGTATGATTAAAAACCATATCAAGCATAATATCTATATTTCTGCCTTTAGCTTCTTTAACCAATTCTTCAAAATCTTCCATAGTTCCATATCTAGGATCAATTTTATAATAATCTGCTATATCATATCCATTATCTTTTTGAGGAGATACATAAAATGGAGTCATCCAAATATAATCTACTCCTAAATTTTTAAGATAATCTAATTTTTCAATTACTCCTCTTAAATCTCCAAGACCATCTCCATTTGAATCCTTAAATGATTTTGGATATATCTGATAAACAACACTTTTCTTAAAATCTTTCATAATTCACACCTCACACAACTTGTACGTATAAGTTATTTTAAATATATTCTAATTCACTCTTTCTGTCAACACTTGTTAAATTTTAAATATAATTTCTAATTATATTTAAATCCGTAATTTAATAGATCTTACCTAGTATTTCATGTGTTATTTCACCTAAAATCTATATAAGCAAAAGGTGGAGTTACCCCCACCTTTTTATATTATTTTGAAGCCATATTAGCTAATTTTGTCTTTGAGAACACTATTGTTAAGATGAATGGTACAACTATTGCTATTCCCATTGCAACTAAATACATTAACATACTAGATGATTGCATTGATAAGATTGCTGGTAATCCACCAACTCCTACTGAGTTTGCCATACATCCCATTGCCATTGAGAACATACCAGAAACTCCTGCTCCAATCATAGAAGCTATGAATGGATATAGATATTTTAAGTTAACCCCAAACATTGCAGGTTCAGTTACCCCTAAATATCCTGAAATACATGCTGGTATTGATATTTGTTTTTCATCTTCATCTTTTCTATTTACATATATCATAGCTAAAACTGCTGATGCTTGAGCTATATTTGATAATGCAATTATTGGCCATAAGAATGTTCCACCTATATCACTTATAAGTTGTAAATCAACTGGTAATAAAGTATGATGTAATCCTGTTATAACTAATGGTGCATAAATCATTCCAAAAATTCCTGCAAATAACCATCCAAATGATGATGTTAAGCCTGCCACTATAGCTCCTGATATTACGCTACCTATTTTCCAACCTATAGGTCCTAAAACAGTGTGTGCTAATAATACTGTTGGAATTACTGAGAAAAATGGTACTATTATCATTTGTATAGGACCTGGTGTAATCTTCTTAAATAATCTTTCTAAGTAAACAAAAGTGAATCCAACCATGATTGCTGGTAAAACTTGTGCTTGATATCCTATCATTGGAACTTGAGCAAATCCAAAGTCCCAAACTGGAGCAGCGGCTCCATTACCTGCACTATATGCATTTAATAATTGTGGAGATACTAAAGTTATACCAATAACTATTCCTAGCATTTGATCTGCTCCCATTTTCTTAGCAATTGACCAAACAACTCCTACAGGTAAGAAGTGGAATATTGCCTCTCCTATTAACCATAAGAAACTATGTGTTCCTGCCCAGAATTGAGAAATTTCAACTAAACTCTTAGTTCCATCTTCAAATAATTTCATATCTCCGATTACATTACGGAATCCTAATATAAGACCTCCAACTATGATAGCTGGTATTAACGGAGCAAATATTTCTGCTAAGCCTGCAACTGCTCTCTGAACTATATTCATATTCTTCTTAGCAGCCTTCTTGACTTCTTCCTTACTTTCTCCAGATACTCCAGTCTGTCCAACAAAATCATTATAAAAAGTTGCAACTTCTGGTCCAATTATTACTTGAAACTGTCCTGCTTGTGTAAAAGTTCCTTTTACACAAGGAATAGCTTTTATTTTTTCAACATCTGCTTTGCTTGTATCATTTAAAACGAATCTCATTCTTGTAGCACAGTGAGTAACTGCAGCTACGTTTTCTTTTCCGCCTATGTACTCTGTTAGTAACTTTGCATCTTTTTCAAACTTACTCATCTTTTTCCCTCCATAACTTGTACGTATATCTTATGGCTTTATACTAACATATACGTATATGTTGTGTCAACCTTTTCATTAATCCTTTTCAAAAGTTTTTTATTTACTATTTTTATCATTAAATAATAAAATATTTAACTTATAGTTAGTAGTTTAAAAATAATTAATATACAAGTTACTAAAATATTTATAATAGGAAATTAAACTTTAAAATTAAAAAAAACTATCAGAAATAAAAAAGAAGTCAATGAAAATTACTATAAACTCTCATTTAACTTCTCTTTATAAAACTATTTTAGGTTAATATATTTTTTATTTTAAACTTAATAAATTAATATTATAAGCCTTGTTTATTCTAAATTTATTTCCTTAGAATATAATATAGTTTCTCTAGGATCATGAAAATAATCTTTTCCATTTTCATCTACAAATGGTTTATAAATTTCAACTTTTATTTTTTTAATATCTTCACCTTCCTTAGCAATAGTTGATAAGTATTCTCCATAACTAGATAATTCTTCTCCACTGCTTGTTATTAATATATTCCCTTTTTCATCATAAACTCTTACCCAGTAATTATTCTTTTCTCTGTCATAGCCAGTAGTAACTAATTTTAATTTAATTGGAGTTGCTATTACTTCTTTAATACCAACACCCTCCTTATTCATATCATTAACTTCTATACACTTAGATAAAGATTTATCAACTTTTACTGGCACTTTAAAGTTCCAAGTTCCTTCTAATACATTATCTTTATCTCTCTCACTATTCCATCCTTCTTCAACTATTGAATTGAAATTTATTATAAATTCAAATTCATCTGGAATCTTCATGTTTAAGCTTGTTAAATTGTACTCTTCTACTCCAACAAAAGTATGATCATCTATGAATCTTCCTTCTAATCCTGAAACTCCACTATTATCTAACTCACTATCTGTAAAACTTACTTTAGCTTCAGCTCCGTAATCTAATTGCATTTGTTCAATTTTTTCTGCTTGTTCTTTAGTTATGTCATAATCTTTCACAGGATCATATTTATATTTTATATATTTAAAAGGTTCTTTACTTTCAATTACATAGCTTACATATAAATTCTGTCCATCACAAAGAATCTCTGACAAAGTTATTCCTACCCCATTATTAGAGACAGTCTGATTAACTTCTGTTGCATATTTTGAGTAATCCCCTTTATTCCATATTTCCTTTTGTATTCTTTCAAAAGCATTCTTGATTACTGGAACCCCATAAGCCAAGGTGCTTGTACCAACACCAATTCCAGTAATTATTGCAAGTCCTGCTGCAATACTTTTAAATACTTTCTTATCCCCTTTACCTTTTATTTTATTTTTCTTTTTATCTTCATGAGCCATATTTATTGCCTCATCTATAATATCATCTAAATTATTTGGTAAATTTATCTTATCTAAATCTTTTTTATTCATCTAAATATCCCTCCTTTAAAATCTCACCTAAAGCTTGTTTTGCTCTTCCCAAATAAGTTTTAACTGTGTTTTCTGGGATTTCCATAACCTTTGAGATATCTTTTATTTTCATATCATTAAAGTACATCATGATTATTACTGTTTTATAATTATCATTTAATAAATCTATTGCATTATATAAATCTAACTTTTCCTCTGTGGATATTTCACATTTTTCTTTTCTTATCGGTGTACTTTCATCCAACATTTCATTTTTTCCTTTTTTCTTTAGAAAATCAATTGATACATTTATTAAAATTCTTGTAATCCATGTGTTAAAAAACTTTGCTTTTTTTAATTTTTCAATATTTAAAAAGGCTCTATATACTGTTTCATGTATAACTTCAAGAGCATCCTGCTCATCTTTAACATATAGAAACGCCATTTTGTATAAGTATTCTTTATTGTTTTTTATAAGGATTCCAAAGGATTCTTTATTTCCTTTCATTGATTCTTTTATTAATCTAATTTCATTTAATTCATTTTTTCTATCTATATCTAGATATGATATACTCATAGTTTTTTCCATCTTTCCCCTCCTAGCAAAAACTTTAACATCGATGTCTACATATATTAGTCTTTTTAAGTAGCTAAAAAGTTTCAAATTTTTTATTTTTTCTTTAAGTTAGGTTTTATTTAAAAAACTTTCTAAAATAATTTTCTTTAAACATACTCTCACTAAAAACTATACTAATTATAAATTAAGCAATAAAAAAGCATATTAAGACTTATATAAATCCTAATATGCTTCTTATAATTTTTATTTAACATATAATAAATACTCACTATTGTTCTATTAAACCTTCTCTAATTAAGAAAGCTTTAGCAACCTCTTCTGGTGATTTACCTAATACATCTACTTCATAGTTTAAGTCAATCATTTTTTCTTCATTGATCTTACCACTTAAAGAGTTTAAAACATCCTTTAATTGTGGATATTTTTCTAAAGTTTTATTGTTAACTATAGGTACTGCACTATAATTTACAAAGAATTTCTTGTCATCTTCTAAAGTTTTTAAGTCAAACTTTTTAAGAAGTCCATCTGTTGAGAAAGCATCTATAGCCTGTGATTCCCCATTTGATAATGCTGAGTATCTAAGACTTCCATCTAAAGATTTAACATTTTTGAAATCCATGCCATAGTAATTCTTTAATCCAACTAAACCATCTTGTCTATTTTGGAATTCAATAGTTGGAGATAATACAAAGTCATTACTGTACTTTGATAAATCTGATATGGTATTTATTTTATACTTATCAGCTAATTCTTTTGATATAGCTATATTATAAGTATTATTAAAACCTAGGGGTTCCATTACTGTTAACCCATGTTCCTTATTCATATTTTCTTTTATGCTATTATAATAATCTACACTATTATCAATATTATTTTCTTTCATAACATTAACAAGTAATGTTCCAGTATAATCAACGTACATGTCAACATCACCTTTTTCAAGAGCTCCAAAGGCAACTGATGTTCCTCCTAGATTTAACTTTTTTTCAACTTGTAAATCTGTTTTATCCTGAACTAAATCTGCATACATATTTCCTAAAATAAGTTGCTCTGTAAAGTTTTTTGATCCAATAACCACTTTATCTTTTTTACTTGATATAAATGATGAAATTCCCATAAATAAAATAGCTATTATCATTATTACACTTATTATTTTAAGAACAAAAGTATTTTTCTTTTTGTTATCATTACTTAATCCCTTTGGTGTAACAGCTACCTCTATTTTTCCAAAAATAAAGTCAACTATTAAGGCTAAAATACAAGCTGGTATAGCTCCTGCTAAAATCATATTATTATTTACCGTTTGAACTCCTGAGAATACTAAGTATCCAAGTCCACCGGCACCAATAAAGGCTGCTAAAGTCATAAGCCCTACGGCTGTAACTGCTGATATTCTTATACCAGACATTATTATTGGCAATGCTAATGGTAATTGTATCTTAAATAAACTTTGGTTCTTAGTAAGTCCAATTCCCTTAGCAGATTCTAATACTACTGGGTCTATGCCAGAGATTCCTGTGTAAGTATTTTTAACTATTGGAAGCAATGAATATACTACAACCATAAAGATTGCAGGTGTACTTCCTATTCCTAATATGGGAATAAGCAATCCTAGTAAGGCCATAGAAGGCACAGCTTGTACTAAGTTTACAAATCCTAGTATAGGCTTTCTTAAAAATTTGACCCTTGAAACAAGAATTCCTAAAGGAACTCCTATTAATATAGCTATTCCTATAGCCGTAATTGTTAAATATATATGTTGAACTAATAAATCTAATATTTGAGTTTTCTGTGAAATTACATATTGTAATAAATTATTCAAATATATTCACCTCCATGTCTAAGAATTGGTCGCTTAATATTGAAAGTAAACTACTTCTTGTTATAAGCCCTACCAATTTTTCTTCCGAGTTAACAACAGGTATAAATCCTACTGAGTTTTCATTCATTACAGTTAAAATATCAACTAAACTATCATCTTCATTAACTCTTAGTGGATTTTCACTCATAATTTCTGAAAGTGCTCTTGATTTTTCATTTGTAATTTTTATATCTTTAAAAGTAACAATACCTTTAAGTACATTTCCTTTATCAATAACTAATAAACTATCAACCTTATTACTTCTCATTATTTCAATTCCCTGTAATATGGTTCTAGCACCTTTAACAGATACAGGATTTTTTATCATTATATCCTTTGCTTTTATGAAGTCAGGATTATTCCAAACCCTATCTGATCCTATAAAATCTCTAACAAAATCATTTGCTGGATTTCTAAGTATATTTTCTGGAGTATCATATTGAGCTATTTTTCCTCCATTCATTATGCATATTTTATCTGCTATCTTTAAAGCTTCATCCATATCATGAGTAACAAAAATAATTGTCTTTTTAAGTTCCTCTTGAATATTAAAAAGCTCTTCCTGAAGTGAAGTACGAGTTATTGGATCTAAAGCACTAAAGGGCTCGTCCATTAAAATTATCTCAGCATCTGTAGCAAAGGCTCTTGCAAAACCTACTCTCTGTTGCTGTCCTCCACTAAGCTCTGATGGATACTTATTTAAATAAATTTCAGGATCCAATCCAACCATATTTAAAAGGTCTAAAGTTGTCTTCTCTATTTTTTCAACATCTTTGCCTTTCTTTAGTCTTGGAATAAGCTCTATATTTTCCTTTATTGTTAAATGTGGAAATAATCCATTATTCTGAATTACGTATCCAATATTTCTTCTTAATTCAATAGGGTTTTCCTTGGCTAAAGATTTCCCATTTATAAATATTTCACCAGAAGTAGGTGTTATTAACTTATTTATAAGTTTTAAAGTAGTTGTTTTACCGCATCCACTAGAACCTATTAAAACAACTAGACTTCCTTTATCAATAGTTAAAGAAATATTATCTAGTATCTTTCTGTCCCCTATTTGTTTAGATACATTTTTTATTTCTATCATAAAAATCCCCCTTTTCTTCTGACAACTTTTATTATTTTAAAAAGTTGTTAGTTCATTATAACACGATTTTAAGTTAAATTCAAATTTTAATTTGTTTAACCTAAAATTTATTTCATATAATTTATTAAATACTAAATACTATGTTAGTCTCTATTAATGGCTATATTACTATCTTCATAAGCTTTTAAAATAGTATTTAAAATAATAAAAAAACACCATTATATAAAACAGTGCTCTACATAATAAAATCTATTTATTTTTTGCCTCATTTAAAATATTCTTTACATCTGTACTAGTTCTTCTTTTATTCTTTTTACTTTTACTAAATTCATTACAAATATTATATATTAACAAATTTGTATCCTCCTTTTAATTTACATTTTAAATGAATTCTCCCTATATAGAGAATTCAACTTTCACTTAAATTATAGACATAATTTAATATTTATATATCAAAATTTTTATTTTTTTCCTTTAATTCACAGGTTTAATTGTAAGTATTAAAAATCATCTAGTTTCTCTTTTGAGTTAACAACTAGTATGAATATATTCTATTTTTTTCAACAAAAATTAAACTAATCAAATATCATTCTAAATCAACTTTAATTAGCTATAATATATGAAAATACATATTATTAATTTTTCACGCAGTACCTTTTTATAAATCTTAAATAAATAGTCCTATGATGTAAAACTATACTGAATTAATAACATACTTTTAAATTTTTTACTGGATTTATTAAGAATATTTTAGGTGTTATGTTTTTATACCATTTATCATGTTTTTATAAATTTTAAAACATTAGTATAAAATAATTTTGTACCTATTGAAGTGAAAATCCTCTTTACGAAGTGAATTACAATTTACCATATTGTAATTTAAATATTTTATCTCTCTTCTATACCTTTTTAAACCTGAGAATAAACTCTAAACTTTATTTTATTATAAAAATAATTTATTTCTATATTCTAATTTCAGCATTTAAACCCACAAGCTGAGAGTTAAGTATAACATATAAAAGTAAGAAATGCAAACATTCGTTCTCTTTTTAATTTATAATACTTGTGTAAAAGGTATTTTTTCTTATATTCAAAATATTTTTTTCTTATATTTAAAGTAAAAGAATTTATCAAATCTCATGAATAAAGTTTACAATTAATATGTTATTTACTAGTAAGTTTTATTAATAAATTACTTTGATAAATTCTCTTAACTCTATTGATCAACCTAAAAATCAATATTTAAATATAACTAAATTTAATTTCTATATAAGATTCTCTTAACTAAATATAAAACTTTTTATTTTAACCTTTATTACTAAAATGTATGTCTTTTATTAAATCATCTATTTTTTCAACAGCCTTATCTTCAGCCTTAAACTTTTCCTCTATACTAAAACCTGTTCCATCCACTAATAATTGATGGAATTTTTTTATTCCTAAGAATTTCATTATATCTTCAACATAGTCTAAGCCTTTATTAAATATCCCTTTAGTAAGCCAAGGAATTTCTCCCCCTGAAGATTGTATATAGACCATTTCTCTTTGCTTGTCATCTAACAATCCCTTAACCTCTTCTGGTGTTACTTTAATTGTTATTTTGTTTTGGACAACACAATCTATGTATTCCTTTAATGGTGCTGGGAAAGATAGTGTCCATAAAGGGGCTGCTATTACATATAAATCTGCACTTTTAAATTGTTCACTTAACTCTATTATTCTCTTTACTTCTTCCTTTGTCTTTGCATCTATACTAGCAGTCTCACAATCTACCACAGAACTTCTTCCTGAAAAATGCTTATGCTCTAATCTAGGAATAAAATCTTTGTATAAGTCCACTTCCTCTATTTCAAACTCTGGATTTAATTCTACAAATCTACTTATAAAAGCTCTTCCAATAGTCTTACTTGATGAAAGCTTCTCTGGCTTTGAGTTTACTGTAATATAAAGTAGCTTTTTCATATACTCACCTCATTTAAATTTTCTAAATTAACTTCTTTTTCTTATCTTGTGATTTTTTTAGTTTTTTATTAATAATTATCTAATTTTAAATAAGTTTTTATTTTTTAGCCAAAATAAGTTTATATTATTAAAAATACTTACCCTAAATCTTAAATTTCATTGATAATACTTATCACTTTCTTATTGACAAAAGAAAAATCAAAGAGTATATTTGAATCACAACCACCCCCTAGGGGAGGTAAAAATTTAAAAGGAGGAAAACTGTTATTCCTTTCTTTATAACAAGGGAATATGTCAGCTATAATTTTTATGATAAATAAATCAATTAATATAAAAGGTATGAGTTGTGCCGCTTGTGCTGCTAGAATCGAAAAAGTTCTAGGTAAAATGGATGGCATATCAAAAGCTAATGTTAATTTGGCAACTGAAAAATTAAATTTAGAGTTTGATGAAAATAAAATATCCTTTAAAAAAATAGAAGAAAAAATAAATAAGCTAGGTTTCTCAGTAGTTAGAAACTTAAAGAAAGAATCTTTCAGAGTTTCTGGAATGAGTTGTGCTTCCTGCGCAGCTAGAATTGAGAAAGTTTTAAATAAATTATCTGGAATATATAATGCTACTGTTAACTTTGCTAATGAAAGCCTTCAAGTTGAATATGATGAAGATGAAATTTCCTTAGAAGAAATTAAAGAAAAAGTAAAGAAACTAGGCTTTGAACTAAAAGGAAATAATAAGTCTACTTCCTTTAAGGTAGAAGGAATGAATTGTTCAGCCTGTGCAGCTAGAATTGAAAAAGTAACAAGTAAAATGGATGGTGTTGAAAGTTCTAATGTTAACTTCGCAAATTCTACTCTTAATATTTCTTTCGATAAAGATAAACTTTCTACTAATGATATAAAAGCAAAGGTAGAAAAATTAGGATATAAACTTTTAGATGCATCTCAAGAAGATGAACATGAAAAAGCAAAAGAGAATGAAACTAAAAGAATGAAAAATAGACTTATTGGCTCAGCAATATTCACAATTCCATTATTCATAATATCAATGGGACATATGGTTGGCCTTCATTTACCTAATATAATAGATTCAATGCATAATCCCTTAAACTTTGCACTTATTCAATTACTTCTTACAACTGTGGTTATATTAATATGTAGAGATTTCTTTATACATGGTTTTAAGAATTTATTTATGAGAAGTCCTAATATGGATTCCTTAATAGCTATAGGATCTGGTGCTGCATATGTTTATGGATTATTTGCAATATACCACATTTATATTGGTGACCATAGCTATGCTATGCAGTTATATTTTGAATCTGCTGGAACAATACTTACATTAATAAGTTTAGGTAAATACTTAGAAACTTTAACTAAAGGTAAAACTTCTGATGCAATAAAAAAACTTATGGGATTAGCCCCTAAAACAGCTACTCTACTTGTAGATGGCAAAGAAAAAATTGTGTCTATTGATGAAGTTCAAGTTGGTGATTTAATACTTGTTAAGCCAGGTGAGAAATTACCTGTAGACGGTAAAGTTGTAGAAGGATATACATCAATTGATGAAAGTATGCTAACTGGAGAAAGTATTCCTGCTGAAAAAAAAGTAGGAGATACAGTCTTTGGAGCTAGTATAAATAAAAATGGAAGAATAATTTATGAAGCTACAAAGGTTGGTAAGGATACTGTAATCTCTCAAATAGTTAAGTTAGTAGAAGATGCTCAAGGATCAAAAGCTCCAATTGCTAAATTAGCTGATACTATTTCAGGCTATTTTGTACCTATAGTAATATCTTTAGCCGTAATTTCAAGTTTAGCTTGGTATTTTTCTGGTGAAAGTAAAACTTTTGCACTTACAATATTTATATCTGTATTAGTAATTGCTTGTCCATGTGCTTTAGGTCTAGCTACCCCAACAGCTATT
Source organism: Clostridium sp. 16K-1-R1 (assembly GCF_023921145.1). Taxonomy (NCBI): domain Bacteria; kingdom Bacillati; phylum Bacillota; class Clostridia; order Eubacteriales; family Clostridiaceae; genus Clostridium; species Clostridium sp. 16K-1-R1. Next base: position 675,889 of record NZ_CP046515.1, on the reverse strand, counting down.
ATGGTTGGTACAGGTAAAGGAGCTGAAAATGGAATACTTATTAAAAGTGGTGAAGCTTTAGAAAGTACACAAAATTTAAATACTGTTGTATTCGATAAAACAGGAACTATAACTGAAGGAAAACCTAAGGTTACAGATATTATTTGTGAAAATATTTCAAAAGATGAACTCCTTTTATTAGCAGCCTCAGCAGAAAAAGGTTCAGAACATCCTCTTGGAGAAGCTATTGTTAGAGATGCTGAAGAAAAAAATCTCAAACTAAAAAATGTTTTAGATTTTGAAGCAATACCTGGTAAGGGAATTAAGTGCTCTATTGAAAATAAATCAATTTTATTAGGTAACTATAAACTTATGAAAGATAAAAATATAAATCTTAAAAATTTATTAGCGACTTCTGAAGAACTAGCTTCAAAGGGAAAAACTCCTATGTTTATTGCTATTAATGAAAAAATAGCTGGTATAATCGCCGTTGCTGATACAGTTAAAGAAACAAGTAAAAAAGCTATAGAAACTCTACAAAAAATGGGACTTGAAGTAGTAATGTTAACAGGAGATAACCTAAAAACAGCTAAGGCTATTGCAAAAGAAGTAGGTGTAGATAGAGTTATTGCTGAGGTTCTTCCTCAAGAAAAGGCTGAAAAAATTAAAACTCTTCAAGATGAAGGCAAAAAAGTCGCTATGGTTGGTGATGGAATAAATGATGCTCCTGCTTTAGCTATTGCTGACATTGGAATGGCTATAGGTTCTGGAACTGATATAGCAATGGAATCTGCTGATATAGTTCTAATGAAAGGTGATATATTACATGTTGTTGGTGCTATTCAATTAAGCAGGCAAACAATGAAAAATATAAAGGAAAACTTATTCTGGGCATTTGGATACAACACTTTAGGTATTCCAGTAGCAATGGGAGTTCTTCATATATTTGGAGGTCCATTACTTAATCCAATGATAGGTGCCTTTGCCATGAGCTTTAGTTCAGTATCAGTATTATTAAATGCCTTAAGACTAAAAAAATTCAAACCAAACTATAAATAAGCTTTTAATTTAAATATATTATATTTAAATTTAAATTATAAACCTTTAAAATCCTTAATCACAAAATAAAAAACAGAGTCTAATGGACTCTGTTTTTTATTTTAAATTAAATTTAATACTACTTTTCTACATGGTTAATTTGCTGAGCATCTACAACTAACAATGGAATTTTATTTCCTTCAGCATCTTTTATATTATTTAAGTTTATAACTTCTTTAAACTCATTTCCTAGAGCATTAAATTCATTTCCCATAGCTTCTGGATCTACTTCTAAATTAACAATAACTTTCTTAGCATCAGTATATCCACCAGCTTCATTTTCAACAGAATTTATAGATGAATCTAGTTCAAAATTTGCTGTTCCTTCATTTTCTAAAGTTAAAGGTGATGCCTCAGTTGAGAAGCTTAAATTGAATACATCATCAAAAGTTATTCCATCTTTTAATTCAAGATTTAGTAAAGCAGGATTTAACTTAACTGTTACTCTTTGTTTTAAAGTTCCAACATTTTGAACTAAAAACTCTCTTTCAAAAGTATCTCCTGGTCTAACATTTTTAAATGACTTCTTATTTTCCTTATTTACTATCTCTGTGTCATCTCCTACTTTCCAACCTCTTTCAGCATCAATAATTTTAACATCTAATGTACCCATTGTAAGTTTTATGTCTCCATTTACTGTAGCTTTATCTGAGAACCAAGCATATGATCCAACTGCTCCTACCATTAATGTTCCGGCTAATAACATACCTAATAATTTTTTCTTCATAAAATTTCTCCCCCAAACATTTCAAATTTTTTATATATACAAAATGTATGATTACTTTAATAATCTACATAAATATTTATATTCGTTTACATTACATAATATTACTTATTTTTTACTTATTTACATTTAATTTTAAATTTATTCATTACCTAGCAGTTCTGATAGTCTTACTTTCTTTAGCTGAAAGTTCTCCATTTGAATATTTAGCTGCAACTTTAAAATTGTAAATAGTATGTCTATTTAATTTTGAAACCACAAACTCTGTAGATTCAGCTGGAACTTCTGATAATTTCTTTCCATCTTTATATATTACATATCCCTCTAACCCCTCAGTTGTTATTGGAGCATTCCATGTTAATTTAACATTTTTCTTGTTTATTTCTGGAATTTCAAAATTTTGTACTGGATTTACTACTATCTCTCCTGAAGCTTCTTCATTAATTTTAACTTCCTTACTTGAAAGTTCTAAGTCATGAGTATTTCCATCTCCAGATCCTACTAAAGCTGTTGTTAATCCTAAAACTTCTAATTCAGAAGAAATCTGTGGAGTTAAGTTAACTTTTACTAGATCTGAATCTTTTTCTATTTCATTTCCTAAAGATGCTACTAATATTCTAACTTTTCCTGGTTCAACTTCTTTACTCTTTACAAATAAAGAATCACTAAATGAAGTAATTTCATTTAATTTAAATGCTTCTGCATTATACTCAAATAAATATTCTGCTGAATAAGCTTCTGTATCTCTATTTAATCCTTCAATTCCTAATATAGCATCAAATGTTGAGCCAACTTGAACTTCATCATTAACCTTTAGGGTTGAATTTCCCACAGTTGTTTTTAATTCACCAATCTGTATATTAATTCCTGTATTATCTAATCCATTGAAAGTTGAAACTTTATTATAAACAGTATTAAGTTCTAAAGCATTATTTTCCTTAAGCTTTATTTCATAACTTCCCGAATTAATTCCTTCTGGCATAGTTCCTTTAAATATAGCTGAGCTTTTTCCTTCATAATTAACCATATTTAGTGGTACGTCTACTCCACCTATATCTAAAGTTATTTTTCTATCTCCTATTAGACTAACTAATTGATTGAAGTTTACTTTTATTGAAACTTCCTCTCCAGAATTATAAGTTAAATCTTCATCTAAAATTTCAATTGATTGAACTGAAGATGATGGTGAATCTTCAGAAGCATTAAACTTAAGGTAATTTAAATCAAATTCAGTATATGCCATTCTGCCTGCCCCTTCACCCTCGTAGAATAATCCTAGGTTTCCATCTGGTAACTCTGTTAAACAAGAATAAGCAAATGAACCTGGCTTAACTGTCTTATTATAAATCCAATCAAATTCATATCTTGGTTCTCCATTGTCATAAGTTCCATTCTCATTTATTAAGCCAACCTTAACACTTCCATTTACTCTACTACTTGCGTCTGGGTTTGAGAATATAATTGCATCTTTACCATTTATTTTTCCACTATAATTTATAACACTTAATTGACAATAAGGCTCTCTTAAAGAAGTATCTTCTGGAACTTCATCATGCCATGTTGCTCCTCCATCAAAACTAGTTGCAATTCTTGTATATGAACCAGTATTTCTCATAAATAATTTTAGTTGTCCATTTGGCATTTCAACTACTTGGCACTCTGTTAACTGAGTTCCTGAAGAAACTGTTTCAGAGCTTACAGAAGCTGTATCTATTGGAGATTCTCCTAACTTCCAAGTTTCACCAAAGTCATCACTATAAATTACAGCACTTGATTGGAAATTATTTTGATTAGTATAGTATATTGGGAATACTAATCGACCTTTATGCTCTCCATTTTTTATTTGAATTCCCTTTCCTGGTGCAGTTCCAAAGAATTTCATCCACTCCTTCTTAAGTCCTGGATTTAAATCCTCTGGTTCACTCCATGTGTTACCATCATCATCACTATAAATCATTTCAATATGAGCAGTTCCAACTGCCTTAAGTGGAGAATTACTTAGTAAAGCATTTCCGACTTCTTCTCCATTTTGAATAAGGGTCTTATCATTTTTCATTACATAATCAGTTTCATTTCCTTCTGAATTATAAACAATTCCATCTTCTCTAACTGTATATTCATTATTTTGAGCATCTTTTAATATAAAATAATATTTTCCATCAATTTCTTTATATCCACTTCCACCCTCTGTATTAGGGAATCCATAACCTTCTGGGAAATGAGTTACTATAAGAAATATTCTCTCTTTTTCAATTCCATTCTCTTCTATAGTAGCTGACATAAGAGAAGTATCTATAGCTGCTGATTTACCTGGATAATCTAATATTACTTTTCCTTCTTCCCATTCCCCATTTACTTCTTTTCTTCTTATACCTACATCTATGTTATTATTAGGAGCATCATGATCTCCGTTATTTCTAACATCTATAGAAGCTAAAACTGTTCCTTTTTTAGTTGTTTCTAAAGCAGGAATTCTATATCCTCTTGATTCTAAATATCCAGGATAGAATAATTCTACTGGTTGTGTTTTATAAACATCATCTGGCAATAAACTATCCTCTGATGGCGCCTTAGTTTCCCCTGTTTTTCTTAACAAATAATTATCACTTACTGGTTTATCATAAATATTCATAAAATCTATATTTCCTCTAAATAAGTACTCATTGTACCCATTTGCTCTATCAGTTTTACCAATAAATCCACTATTAAGATTTATTGCATTTAAAAATTTAATATTTGGATCTGATACCGTTTTAACCAGAGAACCATTTAAAAATATCTTAGCTCCAACTCCCTTTTCTATTTTTAAAGCTAAAGTATTTATTCCTTTATTAAAAGTAACATCTGCACTGTGATGTACATTAAAATCTCCATTTCCTTCTTGTCTTCTAAGCTCATATCCTACTTTTCCTCCACTTACATAAAGTGAAAAATAGTTATTTGCTTTATTTCCATCACTTAAACCAATTAAACTTTGAATTGAGGCATCATTCATATTAAATCTAGTGACTATAGTTCCTTCTTCTATTGAGGAGAATTTTTCTAAATCACCAGTTATATTTACCCTTTCTTCCTCCTTAGTTATTTTTAAGTTTCCATAGTTAGCAATTTCATCTACTTCGCCTTTGATTTCATAAACATTTAACTCTGCTATTGAAGCAAATCCACCAACACCTTGAATTGCAGTTATTTTTATCTCTTCTGCATCAATAGGAGAATCAAAAGTTACAGTTTTAACTAAATTATTTTCTTCCCAGGTTCCTTCTGCAACTAAAGTTTCTACTCCATTATTAATAGCATGAATTTCATACTTAGTTATAAATCCATTGTTTCCACTTGTTCTTGGTGTAATAGCTATAGAACTAACTTTTCTAGAACTTCCTAAGTTTACTGATAAACTCTGTGGAAGCGCATCACTACCATTCCATTTTGTATGCCACATAGTATTTATATTTCCATCAATAGCACTTGAAGCTGGATCTTGGCCCTCTTCTGAAGTTGCACTAGCTGTCATTTCTGATTGTGGAATAGCAGTTTCAATAATAGCTTGTCTATCTTCTATAATAACTGCCTTATGATTTACATTAGGCTTAGCTTTTACTAAATATCCTCCCATATTAGAAATAACTAAACTTGCAACAAGCGTAGCTATAATTTTTTTACTTTTCATTAGCTCTCCCCCTTAAAATAAAATGACCTTATATTATGTATACGTTTAAATAAGCTTTAATATTACTAAAATTGTATTAAATACAATTTATACTACCCAAATTTTATATTTATCTACTAATTAATAATAACTTTCCCTAGAAATAAGTTATAATTAACTTAAGAACTATATAATAAATACTAATGAAATAAATTAGGAGGGGTAATTATTGAAAGAACTTTTTGTAGGTTATTTGATTGTAATAAATTTAGTGGCAATAATTCTAATGTATATAGATAAACAAAAAGCTAAAAAACATCAATGGAGAATAAGTGAAGATACCTTAATAGGCGTTTCTATAATAGGAGGAGGAATTGGGGCATTATGGGGAATGCATGTCTTTCGTCATAAAACAAAACATGCAAAATTTACTATAGGTATTCCTTTAATAATAGCAATTCAAGCACTTTTAATTCTTTACTTTATTAGATAAATACGCAAAAAGAACTGTATCAAATTAACCTTTTAAAAATTTCTAAGACTATTTTTGAAAGAGTTACTAAATACTCTCTCTCATTAATTTAAGAAATTTTTTATTAGCTTTTGATACAGTTCTATTTTTTATATTTAAATCTCTAAAAATTCTAAATTAAATTTAACTTAAAGTATATTTTGCATAAATTGCAATTAACTTTAAAAATCTCTAAATATACCCTTAACTGAATTGATTAAGAACTAGTTTTAATTTTAACTAGTTCTTAAATACATATTCTAAATTTATCTAAGGCTAATCTATCTTTAAAATCATTCTATTTGTTATTTGCTACTAATAACATCTCTCTTAAAACTTTACAAGCTACAGCCGTTGATGCTCCTGTTTGGTCATACTGTGGTGATAATTCATTAATATCAAATCCCACAATATTTAACCCCTTAAGTTTTAATATTGAATTTAAAAGTTCATTAAACTGAATTCCACCTGGTTCTGGTGTTCCTGTACCTGGGAATACAGATGGATCTAAAACATCTAAGTCTATTGTTACATAAACAGGTTTATCTTTAACCTTTTCTAAGGCATAATCTAAAGTATCACAATTAAACTTATTTGTATAAACGTGATCCTTTGCCCATAAAAATTCTTCTTTTTCACCAGAACGTATTCCAAATTGGAATATTTTATTATCTCCTACTAAATCCCAAACTCTATGTATAACAGTAGCATGAGATAGTTTTTGACCTAAATAATCTTCTCTTAAATCTGCATGAGCATCAAAGTGAATTACATGAACATCAGGATATTTTTTAAATACTCCTTTAAATGCCCCTAAAGTTACTAAATGCTCTCCACCTATCATAGCTGGTATTTTCCCATCTTCAACAACCTTAGTTGAAAAATCCTCTATTAAAGCTAATGCTCCCTCTGAATTTCCGAAAGGAAGCTCTATTTCTCCTCCATCAAAAATATTAAAATCATAAAGATCTAAGTCTTGATATGGACTATAACTTTCTAATCCCCAAGATTCTCCTCTCATTACTTGACTTGCAAACCTAGTACCTGGTCTAAAAGAAGTTGTTGAATCAAAAGGAGCTCCAAATACAACTATGCTTGATTCATCATATTCAGCTTCACACCCTATAAAAGTGCTTACATTTCTATTCATCAACATTCTCTAGCATCTCCTTAACATAATTAGGTAATGCAAAACATCCTTTATGCAAATCAGTATTATAATATTTAGTTTTTAATCCTAAATCATTCCACTTTTCTATATCAGCATTTAGTGGATCATATTTTTTTGATGCAAAACCAAATAGCCAATGTCCTGATGGATAAGTTGGTATATGAGCTTGATAAACTCTACATACTGGGAAACATTCTTTTATTCTCTTATGAGCTCTCTTCATTCCCCTTGCATACTCTTCATAGTATGGGCTTTCATGTTGATTTACAAGTATTCCATCTTCTTTTAAGGCCTTAAAGCAATTTCCATAAAATTCTCTTGTGAATAAACCTTCTCCAGGTCCAAATGGATCTGTTGAATCAACTATTATTAAGTCATATTTATTTTCAACTGAACGTACAAATTTTAATCCATCTTCAAAGAATAAACTTACTCTAGGATCATCTAATTTATTAGCTGTTTGAGGTAAATATTCTCTACAAACATCAACAACTAACTTATCAATTTCAACCATGTCTATTTTTTCTATAGTTTCATATCTTGTAAGTTCTCTTACAGTTCCACCATCTCCAGCTCCTATAACTAGTACATTTTTAATATTAGGATTTGTAGCCATTGGAACATGAACTATCATGTCATGATAAATAAATTCATCCTTTTCTGTTACCATCATAAGTCCATCTAATGTGAAGAAAGTTCCAAACTCTTGAGATTTAAAAACATCTATTCTTTGGAAATCGCTCTTTCCACTATAAAGTTGTTCATCTACTTTGATTGAAAAACGTACCTTGTCTGTATGTTCTTCTGTGTACCATAATTCCATAATTAAAATTCCTCCTAACAATCTAAAACATTTATATATTCAATTTCCATATCTTCAGGGCCTGTAACTAAACTTCCCTTTTTCTTAGAATACTCAATATAGTCTATAGTCTCCTTAGTTATAAGCTCTCCTGGGGCAAGTATTGGAATTCCTGGTGGATAACACATTACAAATTCTCCAGAAATTAATCCTTCACTTTCTCTTAAAAGAACCTTCTTCTTTTCAGCATAAAAAGCCTCTTTCGGCTTAACCTTAACTATAGGATCTATATATTCGTGGTCAAAAATATCTTTTTTATCTTTTTCATGAATTCTCTTAATCTCACTTAAAGCTGAAACTAATCTCTCAATGTTATATCTAGTATCTCCAACTGATATTATGGCAAGAATATTAGCCACATCTCCAAGCTCTATTTGAATTCCATAATCATCTCTTAATATGTCATAAACTTCTATTCCAGCAAGTCCAGTTTCTAAAGTGTTTATAGTAAGCTTAGTTACATCAAAATCATAAATATCATCACCATTATTTATTTCTTTTGAGAAAGCATAATAACCACCTATCTTATTTATTTCTTCTCTTGCATATTCAGCTATTCCAACAACCTCTTCAAATATTTTTTCTCCATTTAAGGCTAAATTTCTTCTAGCAATATCTAAAGAAGATAAAAGTAAATAAGAACCACTAGTTGTTTGTGTTAAGTTTATTATTGTTCTCACATAATCTGGCTTAATTCTATTACACTTCATAAGTAACATAGAACTCTGAGTTAATGAGCCTCCTGTTTTATGTATGCTAACTGCTGCCATATCTGCTCCTGCCTCCATAGCTGATACTGGAAGTCTTTTATCAAAATAAAAATGAGTTCCATGAGCTTCATCAACTAAGACATACATATTATTTTCATGAGCTAACTTAACTATTTCTCTTAAATTAGAGCAAATCCCATAGTATGTTGGGTTATTAACAAAAATAGCCTTAGCATCTGGATTTTCCTTAATGGCTTTTTTTATATCTTCCATTGCCATTCCTAGAGAAATTCCAAGTCTACCATGAATTCCTGGATTTATATACACAGGAGTTACCCCTGTTATTATTAAAGAATTTATTGCAGATCTATGCACATTTCTAGGCATTATAATCTTATCTCCATCTTTGCAAACACTCATTATCATGGCTTGTACAGCTGATGTGGTTCCATTAACCATGAAAAATGCCTTATCAGCACCAAAGGCCTCAGCTGCTAATTCTTCTGCATCCTTTATTACAGAAGTTGGATGACAAAGATTATCTAAGGGTTTCATTGAATTTACATCTACTGAAACACAATCTTCACCTAAAAATTCTCTTAATTCTGTATTTCCTCTTCCTTGTTTATGACCTGGTACATCAAAAGGAACAATTCTTTGATTCTTGTACCATTTTAATGCTTCATAAATAGGAGCATTTTCTTGAGAAAGTCTTTTCACAGAAATCCCTCCTTTTCTTAATAAATATTTACACCACCGTATATTTCAATCATCTCTTTTGATATTCTATCTCTTATTTCTCTTCTATCATTTGGAGATAATTCATATGGATCAGAATTAAATAAATAGTTATTTAAAACTATATCCTTAAGCATCATCTTTGTATGGAATATGTTAGATTGATAAACATTAACATCCATAGCATCGTATTTTTTTAGGGTCTCTCCATCTATATAATCTTGAATAGATTTTATATCATGGTCTATGTAGCATTTTCTACCATCAACATCTCTAGTAAATCCTCTAACTCTATAATCAATAGTTATTACATCTGAATCAAAACTTCCGATTAAGTAATCTAGAGCATTTAATGGAGATATTTTTCCACAAGTAGATACATCTATATCAACTCTAAAAGAAATTATATCGTTATTTGGATGAAACTCTGGATAAGTATGAACTGTAAGATGACTTTTATCTAAATGTCCAACTACACTATCTCTAAGCTCCAAATATGAAAGTTCTCCTTTATTACATGATGGGTCAATTAGTGCTACTGGTAATGCCTCCTCTGTTATAAGAACATTTACACTAGCTCCCTGAGGTTCATAATCTTGTTTTGAAATATTTAGGACATGAGCTCCTATCATTTCTGTAACATCACAAAGAATCTTTGTAAGACGTTCAGAATTATACTGCTCGTCTATATATTTTATATAGTCTTCCTTTTCTCTCTCTGTTTTCGCATAACAAATATCATAAATATTAAAACTTAGTGTCTTAGTAAGATTATTAAAACCATAAAGGCATATCTTTTCTTTCAACCCTAACATCAATCCTTTCTTTAAACAACTTATTTAACTGCATAAATATAAATTTTGAATTTATTATATATCACCATTTTATTTTTTTCTATAGCAAATTCTTTCTAACCCTTATTTCAAGCTATCTTCAAAGGTCATCGTTAATATTTCGGTAACAAAAACTAAGTAAAATACTTAGTATTACTAAACCTAATATTTAATAAAATAAACTAAAAAAGTATTTAAATATGCCTATTCAAAGGAATTTTAAGTAAAAATCAAAAAATCCAAAAAAACTTATTTATTAAGTTTTTTTGGATTTTGTAAATATTTTGTTAACAGCTATACATTATATTCTTCAACTATAGCTTTAAATTCTTCACTATTATCCTTAATCCACTCTTCAAAAGTTGAATTTTTAGCTTCTACAGCCTTTGCAACCTTAATTAAGAATTCTGGAACCTTGTCTTGAAGTATATCTCCATAGTAATCTCCTAAACGAGTTTCACCTATTCCTAATTTTCCACCAAAATGTAATTCAAATACATTTGATAAAACATCACCAACTTTTTTCTTTTTACCAGCGAATCCTATATCTCCTATTTCATGCATACCGCAAGAATTTGGACATCCTGAGAAACGAACTCTTGGTAATATTCCTTCCTTAATTGAATTTTCTTTTAATAATTCTACAAACTCTCTTAAAGTTTTTTGGCTTTCTAGTACTCCCATTTGACATATTGGTGTACCTATACAAGAAACACTTCTTTCAGCTAAAGTCTCTCCTCCTTTACCTTGAGTAAAGTCTAAGATAGCTTCAGCTTCTTTTCCATTTAAGTTTCTTACATATAGATTTTCATCCATACCTAATCTTACTTCTACTTCTTCTATTTTCTCTATTTTTTCTATTAATTCTTTTAATACATCTAAGCTTAATTGTCCTCCAACTGGGTGGAATAAAACAGTATATAATCCTTCTTGTTTTTGAGGTATTAATCTTTCATGTTTTATATTAGTTTTTTCACCTTTTTTACTATATTTTATATCTTCAACCTTAAGGTCTAATCCACCTTTAGCTTTCACTTCTTCTAAGTGTTTTCTAAAGCAATTTTTAAACTCTTCTTCGCCCATTCTCTCAACAATATATCTTATACGAGCTTTTCCGTGATTTTTATAATCTCCTTCAGCTACAAATAAATTAGTCATAGCTTCAAGACAATATAATACGTCCTTTTCATCTATTAACTCATCAAATTCAACAGATGTTCTTGGATTTCTTCCTAATCCTCCACCTATGTAAAGTTTAAAGGCTCTCTTACCGTTATTCTCCACAGCTAAAAATCCTAAGTCTGTAACTGTGCAATGAGCTGAATCCTCCTCTGTATTTGAAAATGCAGTTTTAATTTTTCTTGGTAAATTATAAGTATATATTTTACTCATATAATGTGCATTAGATGCTAGTGCATAAGGAGTTACATCAAAAGTTTCTCCTATTTGAACTCCTGATAAAGGATTTAAGGCTACGTTTCTTGGGAAGTTTCCACCACCGCCTCTAGTGTATATTCCTTTATTTAACCCTTCTTGCATTATGTCGCATACAGCATCTATTGATATTCCATGTAATTGTATTGCTTCACGAGTTGTTAAATGTATTTTTTCTAAGTTATATTTCTTAGCCCAGTTATATGCTTCTTCTAATAAACTTAATCCAGCAACTCCTGATGGAACTCTTAATCTCACCATGAATTCTTTTCCTCCACGGTGCGCATAAACACCCATGCCTCCTGATGCCTTTTTAAATTCACCAACAGTCATTTCTTTATTTAAAAACTTATGTCCTTTTTCTCTAAATTCTTCAATTTCTTTTGATAAAATATCATTTAATGTATTCATTTTATATCACCTCACTAAAATTTTATGCCTCTAAATTCCATTAGTAAACAATTGTTTCTTTATATATAATATAAGTAATTACTTATATTAAAACACTTTTTAAATCAAATTTTTTTCTTAAAATTATTTTTTTTACTAAATTAAATTTTATACTTTTTGTAAACAAAAATCTTTCTTTATTTACAACATTTTAAAATATATATTTTTATTATATAATATATTTATAAAATTTATAAGGAGTTGAATTTTATGGGAGAGGAAAAAATAAAGAAGGAGTTATTAGATCTCTATAGTAAATGGAGAGTTTCTGAAAAAAGCTTTTTTGAAAAATTAAAATTAAATCATGATTTTAAAAAGTTAGAAAAAGAGCAAATAAAACTTATAACAAAGAAATTTTCTGAATTCGCTAAAATTGATACACCATTGACAGAAAAAGAAATACTTGAATTAGAAGAATATTATAATAATACATTTATTTAAGGAGATGTTTTTCATGAGCGATAATAAGTTAAAAGAAGATTTAGTAAAAGTTTATAAAGAGTGGAAAGACCTTGAAAAGAAAGCTGGCAAAAAAATTAAACATCATCACGAGCTAAAAAAAGAAGAAAAAGAAGATGAGATCCAAAGATTTTCAGACTATGCAGGATTGTCAGTTCCTATAACTGAAGAAATGCTTTTATACTTAGATGAAGAATATTTTAGAGTTTAAAAAAATACTTAACTTAAATTAACTAAAATAAATTTAAAATAAAAATTTTTAAGATACAAAAAAGACACATTATTTTATTAATGTGTCTTTTCTTATATAAAACTTAAATATCCTAATTTAATTACTCAAATCTTCTTAAAGAGATTTAATTTTAATATCATTTTATTCCATCATAGCTGTAATCTTTTTGCTTAATAGCAATAGTACTAAACCTAATACTATACTCACTCCAGCTATTGAACCAAATAGTTCTAAAGCTCCTAGTTTTTCAACAAATGATGCTATGAATCCTGATAAGTAGTTTGCTACTCCGTTACTAGCAAGCCATACACCCATTAATAATGAAGCGTATTTAGCTGGTGCTAATGAACTTACCATTGAAAGTCCTATTGGTGATAAACAAAGTTCTCCCATTGTGTTAAATAAGTAAGTTCCTACTAACCAGAACATACTAGCTTTAACTGCTGGATTTTCAACATTTCCACCTAATGACATAGTTGCGAAAACCATTAATAAGAATCCACATCCTAAAACTATCATACCCATAGCCATTTTAGTTGGGATTGATAAATCTCCTCTTTTACTATTAGCAAGTGTAAACCATAATTTTGAGAATAATGGTGCTAATATTAGTATAAATAATGGGTTTATAGATTGGAAGAATGCTACTGGTACTGTCCATCCAAACAAACTTCTATTAGTTGCATTTTCAGCAAATAATGTTAAAGTTGTACCTGCTTGTTCAAATCCTGCCCAGAAGAATACAACGAATGATGCAAGTATTAATATAACTGCAACTCTCTTCTTCTCTTGCTTAGTTAAAGGTTTCTTTTCTTTTGCAACATCTTTTTTATTTTTTTCTCTTTTAATTTCACCAACATGTGCTAAGTATTTTGGAGATAAAGTTATAAAGATAATTTCTCCTAATATTATACCTATACCTGCTGCTAAGAATCCGTATCTAAATCCATAGTGAAGTATTACTTCTCCTGATTTTGTAGCAAAAAAGTTTTCTGCTAATAATCCACATATTATTGGTGCTATTAAAGATCCTAAGTTTATTCCCATGTAGAATATTGTGAAAGCTGAATCTTTTCTCTTGTCACCATCTTCATATAATTGACCAACTATTGTTGATATATTGGGTTTAAAGAAAGCATTTCCTACTATTATGAACCCTAATCCTAAGTATAAAGCCCATCTAGTTTGCCATCCAAATAAAGTTAAGTTACCTAAAATCATTACTGCTGCCCCAAGCATAATTGATTTTTTCTGTCCTAAAAACTTATCTGCTATTTCTCCACCAATTATTGGTGTAAAGTAAACTAAAAAAGTATAAGCTCCATATATTCTAGCTGCACTAGGTACATCATATCCTAATCCGCCAGTCACAAATGATGCTGTTAAGTAAAGCATTAATAAAGCTCTCATTCCATAGTAACTAAATCTTTCCCACATTTCTGTGAAAAATAAAAGGTATAGTCCTGCTGGATGCTTTAATCGTCCATTGCCTTTTTCTACCTCAAAATCAGTAGATTTAATTGCCTCTGCCATTTTATATTGATCCCCCTCTTTTAATTATGACCTCATTCAAATTATCAATTTATATGAATTTATCATTAAACTTATTATTTCGTTAACACATTTTTAATTATAAATACATTTTTAATTGTAATCAAACTTACTCTTAACAAATTATTGCAAGTTTCTTAATAATTTGATTATATTTCCTCTTAAATACTCCATTTTTCTATGTGTATCATAACAACACAATTGTTTTTTATAGAAAAACATATACTTAAAACTTCTATATCTAATAGAAACATTTTAACAAACTACCAAGTTTAATTGTCGAATTTTATCACTTTATTAATTTTTCCTTATTATACCTCCTTAAAAAAATCAAAATAAAAAAGCAGCCTATTTATAATAAACTGCTTTAAAATGAATATCTTAAATTATCTTCTTTCAATTCCCTTTTCATTTATCTTCCTATTAGCTACTCTCTTTAAGATTTTAAAGACTACACCAAAGATAGGAATTCCTATTAACATTCCTATTATTCCAAATAAACTTCCTCCAACTATCATAGCAAACATAACCCACAGGGCAGATAATCCTATAGAGCTTCCAACAACCCTTGGATATATTAGATTTCCTTCTAATTGCTGAAGAACTATTATAAATATAATAAACCAAAGAGCCTTAATAGGATCCATTATTAGTATTATAAATGCTGAGGGTATTGTACCTAAAAAGGCTCCAAAAACAGGTATTAATGCTGTTACTCCAATTACTACACTTATTAATAAAGCATATGGCATTTTTAAAATTATCATCCCTATAAAGCATAAAACTCCTATAACTAACGCCTCTGTGCACTGCCCTAATATGAATTTAGAAAACATTTCATTACACATCTTCCCTAGTTCTATAATCCTATCTGCCTTATTTTTACTAACAAAAGCATATATTATAAGTTTTAGTTGACTTATTAAGATTTCTTTACTTGCTAGCATATATATAGCTAAAATTAAGGATAAAAAGAAATTTATTACTCCATAAGTTATTCCTAAAGTAAAGTCTAATAAATAACCTAAGGAGGTTCCTACTATTTGACTTGTTACCTTTAATATTTCTTTCCACATATTTAGTAACTCATTAATTATATTTTGCATCATAACTTGTGACTGTGAATTATTTATTGCATTTACCTCTAAAAACTTTTCAAATTGAGATAAGTATTCTGGAATACTATTCATTAAAATTGAAATACTACTTAATAATTGAGGAATTACAAATAATATAAATAATGTTATAGCTAATATAAAGAAAAGAAATGTTAAAGTTATTGAAAAACTTCTTTTCATTCCTTTAAAGAACTTACTATTTCCTAAGTTTTTTTCTATTAATTTCACTGGAATATTAAGAATAAAAGCTATGGCTATTCCCCATATAAAAGGCTTTATTATTCCTAAAAACTTATAAAGAAAGTTCATAATATCCTTTATATTTATAAAAAAGAATATTAAAAGTATTATATATGTTGATAAAAAAATATAATCTTTAATTTTATTATTTTTAAACTCCAATGTTTTTCCTCTCCTAAATAAATTTATAAATATGTTATAGTAATTTTTTACTATTTTATCCTTATATTATTAACTTAATTAAAAAATATTAATCTTTTCTACATTAAACTTTGAAAAATATTATTAAAAAAGTATATTTTCATATGTATAATGATTATATGATTTAAATAAGAAATATATAGTTTACTTATAAACCAATTTAAGGTATAATTTATATAAAGTTTACAATTGAACTATTCAAGGAGGAAGGTTAATGGATTTAAAAGCTCTTAATCCTAATGGAAATGCTTTTTTAGTTTCTTTTACTAAAGCAAAAAAAACATATAAAAAATTTATTTCACCAACATTAAATGATTTGGGATTAACGCATAATGAATTTGAAATATTAGTTTTCTTACAGGAAAATTTAGAATATAATACTGCAAAGGATATAGTCGAATTTTCAGGTCTTTCTAAAGGATTAATTTCAAGATCTATAGAAAGCTTATTAAAAAAAGAAATGCTATCAATAAAAAAAGATGACAAAGACAAAAGAATATTTAGATTATACATATCTCCCTCTGCTAATGAAACACTTAATATTTTAAACAAAGTAAGTAATAGATTTTTTAAGTTATTATTAGAAGATTTAAAAGATGAGGAACTTATATTTTTCGATGAAGTTTTAAATAAAATGATTAAAAATCTAAATAACTTAAGAATCTAATTAGGCTATAAAATAATAAAAAATGGGTTTGTGTCTAAAATATAAAAAATAAAACTTACAAACATACACTATTTGTAAGTTTTATAAAGAGTTATTTTAATATACGCCCATTTTGTTATTTAACTTCATTTATATGCTTAAACATAGCCTTTATATTTTTTACATTACCATACACTGTTACCTTATCACAAACTTCAAAAGTATAATCAGGAGTTGGGAAATTAACAAACTTATCCCCTTTATCTATATTTAAAACTTCTATTTCATTTGCTTTAAGATCACTATCTCTTATGCTCTTTCCAATAAGTGTTGCCTTGTTTGAAAGATATATTTCATAAACTCCAAAGCCTTTAGTGTTAGTTATTAAAGTTAAATGCTTTGAATTAATCTTGTCCCAAATTTTAGATTGAACAATAAATTTCTCAATTTTATTTTCAAACTTTTCTAATAAAGAACTTTTATGAAAAAACAAAACAAATATAATAAAAAGAACAATTACAGCTATGGAACCTACATCTATGACACTACTAGTTATTATATTTACTGCAAAAGATATAATAGTTGCTGTACTGGCATAACTAAATCCCATAAGCCAAATAGCAAGCTTTCTTCTAGTAGGATGTTGAACTATTATCTCACTTTCTTTTGTTGTAAAACCTGTTCCTGTCAAAAGAGATGTAACTTGAAATCTGGCTTTTTCTATTGGCACCCCTGTAAGTCTAAATAATATAGCAAAGAAATCTACTATTATTAAAAATATCATTAAAAATAAAATAAATGTAAGTACTAAAACCACAAGTACCTCTCCTTCCCATTAACTATTTAAAATTATTATCTGATAATACTACAATATAGTAATTTTTCTTGTTGTTCATCATCCAATTTAATATGTTGTTCTTTAATATTACTTAAACTTTTATCCTTCTTTTCACATTCAGCTACTTTAAACACAATACCTAAAATCAACAAAATTACAAGCAAAACTTCTCCAGCAATTAAAATCATCCTAAAAAATTTCATAATGCCTCCTAATATAGAGATTTATAAATTTCCTCCATATCTTTTATTTCCATAGATACATAATTATTTTTAAGTAATCTTTGTTGATTTTTCATTACACTTTGAGAAAATTTTTCAATTTCATCAATTGTCATACCATATTCTTTTAAATTTTTTCTTCTAATAAGATTATTTAATAAGTTTTCTAACTCTAAATAACAATCCTCTTCCTTTGCATTTATAATACTGCTTATTAATTTTGTTAATTCGCTAATTTTTCCATCTCCATTGTTTTTCTTGTAGAAATTTAATACTGCCATTAAAAATTGATAATTTGCCTCTCCATGAGGAACATGATATTTTCCTCCTAAAGGATAAGATAAGGCATGAACTGCACCAACTCCTGCATTACCAAAGGCTATTCCTGCATAATTGCTTGCAATTAAAAATTTATCCATTATAGTATTTCTATACTCTTCACCTTTTTCTATTATCTCTTTATATCCACTTAAAATCATTTCAATTGCTTTAAAGGCAAATAAATCTGTGTATGGAGTAGAATTTGGAGATAAAAATCCTTCTATACTATGTATTAATGCATCAATAGAACTATAAACAAAAGCTTTATAAGGCATTGTTTTACAAAGTTCAGGAATTAAAACTCCCTTGTCTGCATAAAGTTCGTCTACTGCTAAACCTAACTTAGTATTTTCACTCTTTATTTCTACAATAGATATGTTTGTTACCTCACTACCAGTACCACAAGTTGTAGGAACTATAATAAGCTCCTTATCTCTTATTATAGGAAGTTCTCTTTTAAATAGTTTCTTTGTACTATCTACATCTTTTAAAGCTAAAAGTTTACCTACATCTAGAATTGATCCTCCACCAATAGCTATAACTCTATTAAAATCTATATTTTTTATATCTTTAAAAATTTCATCTATAATTTCATCATTAGGTTCATTGAAATTATATTTGTCCTTTAAGACATAATTACATTTTAAATCTAAAGATTTAAAACTTCCTTCATATATTCTTCTGTTTGTAAAAACTAGGTCTTTTTCATTTAAATTTAATTCTTTTGCAAATTCAGAAGAAGTATCAAAACCTAGTATTTCCGTATTTAAACTTAAAAGTTTCATCTTAATCACCTACTAAATCACTAAAATATTTTAACTAATCGTACCTATAAAAATTACATGAATTAAAACCTTCATTTATTCTTTAATTTTTATTCACAACAAATTAATAATTTTATTATACTAAATTTTATATTTTTTCTACAACCAAAAGTATTTCCAATAAATATTTCATAAATTCCTTTATTAAAAACACAATAAAAAAATCTATAAATGTTAGAAAAACAAATAACATTTATAGATTTTAATTATCTAATTCATATAAAACTTATTTTATAAAAATTAATTTGAAAGTTTATTGCACCATTTAAAATTAATCTACTTGTCTTAATAATCTCTTCATAACATCATTAACCTTAGCTATTCCAAGATCTTCATGAGCCATTACCATTATTAATTTTACATCATTGTAAGACATATCCCATTTATATGATCTTATATCTAATATAGCATCTTCTGGCATGTATTCAAATATCATTCCAGCAACCTCTTCTGCTAAATCTAAATAATCTTCAAATAACTCTTCATCATTTAAATCTTTAAGATCAGAATTCTCTTTCATAAGACCTCTTAAGATATCCATATCTATGCTTAACTTAAAAGCAATTATATCTTCTCTTTTTGAGCTCTTACATAAATCACTTACAACTCTGGCATCAGTATTAAGTTCTATTTCTTTTTTTATTTCTTCACTATCCAACACTCTGTTTCCAAATGCAACGTACATGTAAATTACCTGCTACTCAAAATATGGTCAAAAATATCCATATTGAGAAATTTCCTTCTTCATAAAGCCTCGCCTTGCCTAAGCTACTACGATTTTTTATGGCTCTCCAAAGGCTTAAATTCCGAAGTTAGCCCTCCGTACATATATAAGTGCTTTTGATTTTAAGCTATCTTATATTCTTTAGCATTTTTAAGATTAATACTTGCGTTTAAATCTCTATCAATAGTAAATCCGCAATCGCATTTATAAATTCTATCTGATAGTTTTAAATCTTTCTTAACCTTTCCACATTGACTACAAGTCTTTGATGATGGATAAAATCTATCCACTATTCTAAGTTCTATATGATTTTCTTTGCATTTAACTGTTAACTTAGTTTTAAATTTAAAGAACTTCTGACTTGCAATAGCTTTAGATAAATGCTTATTCTTCATCATTCCTTTAATATTTAAATCTTCAATTGTTATATAGCTTGGTTTTTGCTTTATAATCGAAGATACTATTTTATTTATATAATCAGTTCGTATATTAGCTAATCTCTGATGAAGTTTTTGTACTTTGACTACTTGTTTTTGAATATTTTGACTAGTAACATTTCCTCCTTTTTCTTTTTTATTTCTTATTTTTAAACTTTCATATTTCCTTGAAAGTTTTCTTTGCTCTCTTTTTAATTTCTTTTCTACTTTTTTAACAGTAGATATTTTATTTATATTTTTAAATTTATTACCATTTGAACATATTACAAATTCCTTAATACCTAGGTCAATTCCTACGCCTTCATTATTGTGATTAAATATTTCTATACCTGTATTGCCATTAGATATTTTTATAGCTGTTTCTTCAACCAGTATAGATACATAATATCTATCAGCTTTTTGACTTACTGTACCACTTTTGACTATTGAATTTACTGGAATATAACCAAACTCTTTTAGTCTTACCCATCCTAAAGTTGGTATTTTAACTTTATGTCTTTCTAAAGTCCAATCAGTCTTATTATTTTTAGGAAAATATGCTTTTACATCTTGATTTTTCTTTTTCTTAAATCTTGGAAAGCCTTTAGCTTTTTTAAAGAAATCTCTAAAAGCTTTATCTCCATTCATAATAGCTTGTTTAGTAGCTTTTGAAGACACTTCTTTAATCCACTTCATTTCTTGATTATTAGGAATATACTTATTATTTAACCATTTTGAAAAATCCATACCACTAACAAACTTTCCTTCTCTCTCGTAAATCTCTTTGTTACGAGCAATATAAAAGTTATAGACAAATCTTGATACACCAATAGTTTGGTGTATTTTTGTTTTCTGTTCTTGTGTAGGATTAATCTCTATCTTGTATGATCTTTTCAACTTCTTCATCCTCTCTAATCTTTTTTAAATTCTCAATAACTTCATCTAATATTATTCCTTTAGTATTAGCGTATTATCTAAGAAATTCAATTTAATTTTTTAAATCACCTTTTAGATCAGAAGTTGAAACTAGTGTATAAATAATAATTCTGCAAACTCTTTTGGTCTATAGTGTTTATTAATATAATCACATCATTTTGTGACTATATTATACAATATAAGAATATATTTGATTGTATTTTTAGTAACTAGAGAGCATCTCCTTAGTTGTTTATAACTCTAAACCATATTTAACACAAATATATTTAATTAAAATTATTATTCTAAAATCTACCTATATATTTATATCACTTGTTAATGTATTATTACAAGTAATATTTTTTCTCTTGTTTAAAAAATAGTGATTTTAAGTTTCAACCTAAGATAAAGTTATATATGTATCCTTACCTTAATTATGATACTAAGAAAATAACTTTTCAATAATTCCTGTATGTTCTAACAATATATTTATACCTATAAGAATTAATATAACTCCACCTACTATTTCAGCATAGTTTTTAAATATATCTCCTAATTTTTCACCTATTATTACCCCTAAAAAACATAAAACAAAAGTTATAATACCAATTATTATTATAGTTTGAACTATAGAAATACCTAAGAATGCAAAACTAACCCCAACTGCTAAGGCATCAATACTAGTTGCAATAGCTAATACTGTAATATTTTTAGCACTTAGCTCCTCTTTGCGTTTCATATTAGCAAATTCTCTTTCTTTATTTTTGCTAACTTCCATTGATACTGCAACCTCAGCTTTTTCTTCATCATCTTCTTTTAAAGCTTCAAAAATCATTTTTCCACCTATGAAACTTAATAATATAAATGCTATCCAATGATCAAAGGCTTTTATATAATCTGCAAAATATCTCCCAGCTCCCCATCCTATTAAAGGCATAAGCGCTTGAAATCCTCCAAAGAATAAAGCAACTTTTAATGCATCTTTAGCTTTTACTCTAGTAAGGGTTATTCCCTTAGCAACTGATACGGCAAAAGCATCCATAGCAAGGCCAAAACCAGTTAAAACAATAGATAAAATACTCATAATATATCCTCCTACTTATAAAAACTTTATAAAAAAAGACCTATATGCAGCAAAAAACTGCATATAAGTCTCGCTATTTAAGATTAAGCCAGACCAAAGCTCTTTGGTCAATTTGTTGACTTAATCACTCATTCAACTTGAGCTAACTACTCCCTCATATGGAAACAAAGTTTGTTAAATACTTTAAAACTTTATCATAAATATTTGCATAAATCAATGGTATATTACTATTAAAATTTATTAACATAAATATGTTCTTTATATTTTACTCCAATTTAAGTAAATTTATTTCACTAATTTTATATTTATTTTTATATAACATCTTAAAATATCCATAACAAACTTTTATGAAAATTATAATTTCAATTAGTGTAGTATTGATTTTTTATATGAAAAGTTAAATTGACTAACTCTTAAAAATTCATTTCTTATTAAGAAATTTAAGGATAGAGATTAATTTACTATTTAATAAATTTATCTCTATCCTTACATAACATGCTTTGACTTTTAGGTTTATGAACTTAATTATTTACCACAAGATTTTTCATGACATTTAAATTTATTAGCCATTTTTTCTTCTTCTTTTCTTACTTCGGCCATTTTTTCTTTTTCTATTTTCATTGTATGTTCTGAATCACAATGACTTATTCTATGGTGTTTTGACATATAAAATTCCTCCTTATTTTTTATTGCATAGGTAAATTTTTATATTAAAGATATTGGATTAAATTTATCCTTACCTTTACCCCCATGTTACTCTGAAGCTAGGTCTTTGTAAAAATTAATAAAGTCTCATTTATTATGATTTAAAGTTGAAATTTCTTATTTTACCTAATACTCAATATGTTTTCTGTATATTAAGCCATATCCTGCACTATTTTTAAAAACCCTCTAAAATAAAAATAATTCTAATAAACTATTATTTATTTTATTAGAATTATTATCTTTAAAGCATAAAAAAATTAAGAAATTTATAGTCTAAAACTATAAACCTCTTAATTCTCTACATTTCTACCATAATTTTATTTTAGGTTTTATTTTAGATAACTCTTTACTTTATAGCCATTACTTCATACTTAAAGTTCTATCTAAAATCAATACTTATATATGCTATTCTTATTTTTAAATATTAAAAATTAAATAGCACTCTTATTTACAGTGATTATAGTTTCTTCTCCAACTTGTGAAAGCTTATATTGGTATCCATCTTTTTCCCATGAATAAACTTTAGAATCACCATTTTCCTTATCCTTGCTAATTTTCGGCTCACCTAATACCTTCTTTATGTTTTCTAATATATTTTCTGGCTCTATTCCTTTAAAGTGAACACTTACTGCACTTATATTTTTTGAATCATCAAGTTCTAGTATTAAGTTTGCATTATAATTAAACATTCTTGTAGAATAGCTTGAGGAAACAATAACTTTTTTTCCTGCAACCTCTTCTATATTTTCATTTCCAGTTCCCTTATTTTCTGAAACCTCATTGTAAGTCTTTCCTACATAAGTTCTTAAATCATTAAAATCACTTTGATTTTCAACACTTTCTTGAACTTTTGAATCATTACTACTTGTATTGGCCTTATTATTTGATCCAACACACCCAACCAGCGATGTAACTAATAAAGAGGTCGTTAAAATACTAGCAACAATCTTTCTTTTATTCATTTTTTTCTCCCCCACCTATTTTTCATGTGTTTTTTTAAATGCAAATGTGTATGATTTGCATCTTCATCTAATTATAGTATAGTTTCCCCAAGGAAAAATTACAAAACTTATTTTTAAGCTCTTTTAATTAAGAAAATATACTATAAACAAAAATATTTTATTTATTAAACTTAAAGGGAGCTCCTACATATAACCAACTGTTCTCATAAAAAAGTGTAAACCATAAGAAATTAAGAAAGAAAATATACCATAGGGCATTTCCTCCTGTAAATCCCTTAAGTCCAATTAGTGAAAGTAATCCTAAAAATCCTAAATATCTATGCTTGTTATATTCCACACTATCCCCTCCTAATAAGTATTTCTAATATAATTATACTATACAAATCAGGAAATATTTTCTATGAAACTATTTATTTATTAGCCTAGAGTATATTTATATTCAGGTCTCCCAACATTCCCGCTAGTTAGTGTTACATTTACCTTTTTAACATCCTCTAAGTAATCCATATATTTTTTTATTGTTACATTGCTTATTTTTAACTCATAGGCTATTTCTCTTAGTGTCCAAACCTTCCCTTGGTTTTCTTTTAAAAACTCCATTATCCTATCTAAAGTTTTTTGATTTAATCCCTTAGGTAATTCAATCTTTTCCTCTAAAGATTTTGAAATAACATCTATATCCTGCTGACTTAAAGCCTCTCTCTTATTTAAAAGATTATTTTTTTGTTTATACTTATTTATAGCCTCCTCAAACCTCTCAAATTCAAAGGGCTTAACTAAGTAATCAGTTACCCCATAAGCAAAGGCTCTTTTCACCTCTTCAACACTATTGGCAGCAGTTATCATTATTACATCAGTTAAATACTTCTTGTATCTTAAACTTTTTAATATATCAATACCATTTTTCTTAGGAAGATATACATCTAAAAGAATTAAATCAATATTTTCTTTATCTAATACCTTTATTATTTCCTCTTCAGTTTGTACTGGTCCTAATATATCTTTAAAGCCCATATTTTCTAAAAATCTTTTATTAATAAGAGCCACCATTGGATCATCTTCTACTATAAGTATTTTCTTTCCCATTATTTTTCTCCTTTTAAAATAGTTATAATAAATATTTTCTCTTCATTGAATTCCTCAATATCAATACAACCATCATAAAGCTCAACTCTATTCTTAACTAATGATAATCCTGTTCCTCTTCCTTCTCCCTTTGAGGAAACTCCTAATTCAAATATTCTTTCCTTTATATTATTATCTATAGGTTTCCCATTATCCCTAACTTGCAATTCTATCTTTTCATCATCTTCATATAAAGTAACCTCAACTTCCTTGTTATAACTACTTGAACATACACAAGAATCAAAAGCATTTTCTATTAAGTTACCTAAAATAGTAACAATATCATAGGAATCAACATAATTATGATTTCCAAATAAAAATGATTCCTCTGTTAGAATAAAGTTTACTCCTCTTTCTTTAGCAACTAACTCTCTACTTAAAAGTAATCCTCTCACGTAATAATCCTCTACGTTTGAAAATTTTAAAGAGTTATTTTCATGAACCTTTTGAGTTTTTAATATGTATTTTCTAGCTTCTTCATATTCACCTAGTTGAATTAATCCTAAAATTACATGTAGATTATTTCTAAATTCATGGACATTAGCTCTTAGATTCTTAACAACCTCATCAACTCCAGTTATCTCTTTTGCAATTTTTCTAATATCATTTCTATCCATTAAAGTTATTACAGAACCTAAATATTCACCCTTTTTCATAATAGGTTGTATAGTTACAAATACCTTCTTCCCCTGAAGTATAATTTCTTTCATTTCTACAGGTTTATTTTCTTCTATATAAGGTAATAATTTTTTCAATACCTTATACTTTGAAAACCCATCTATAAGCTTATAGCAATTATCATTTATCTCTGTTATTTCATTATTTTTATTTAAGGCAATAATACCTTCGCTTACTGTATTTAATATTATCTTTTTTTCTTTATATAAGGCAGCAATTTCTTCTGGTTCCATTCCCAAAATTGCCTTTTTAACCTTTCTAGCAAAAAGTTTAGATATTAATATAGTAATTAAAAAAACTAAAATAAAAAGTCCCATATATTTTATTAAAGTCTTATGGGTTAAAAGTTGAATCTCATTATAATATTTACCTACCATAATAAAACCAACTTGTTTTCCATTGTACATTACAGGTTGAAACCACCTTAAAGTTTCTCCCATAGAGCCCTTCATCAAAGAATAATAACTACTTCCTTGTGTTAAAACCTCTTTCTTATCCTCATTAACAAATACCTGTCCTATTTGCTTCTCATCTAAATGAGAATACTTAACCCCTCTCATATCAGCAACAACAATAATATCAACATCATTTATGGCTTCAATAAAATGTTTGGTATATTCTTGTATTCTTGAGTTTATTTCTCCATTACTAAGATCCTCCTGAATAAAAGGAATCTCACTTATACTAAAAGCAGTCTCTTTTAAGGTATTTCTTACATCTTCATCCATATATGAAAGCTTATCTTCTATAAATAAAGTAAAAGATAATGCTAGTGGAATGAAAGTTATAAGTATAGCCCATAATAATATTTTATTTTCAAATTTTACTTTCATATTTTTCACCACCGTGAAGGAATTATATCATATTGTAAAGATTACTCCAATTCTATTTTTAACTTTTCACTAATCTTTTTTCTAAACCCATATTTTCAACTTTTTTAATTTTTAAATATATTTTAGATTTAAATTAAACTTAGGAAATCTCATAAAAAAAGAGTATATCATAATTTATAGCTCTAGAAAATATAGATTATATTTTCTTAAGAACATAATTATTGATATACTTCTTTTGTTAGTAAACTTATTTAATTTTAACCTTAATTAAAGTAATTTAAAGATACTCTATTTATTATGCTATTGCATTTTTACAAGTATTTCCCTCTAAATACTCCTTTAAGTTTTCATATGATATTCCTATCATATTTCTTAAAGCCTCATCTGTATATGAACCCATATGAGGAGTTACTAAAGCTCTTGGGTATAAGCTTATTAATTTTTCATATGATTCATTTTCTAACTTTTGTCCCTCTAAGTTTTTGAAGAATACTGCTGACTCACCTTCTAAAACGTCAGCTCCAAATCCACCTAATCTTCCTTCTTCAAGAGCTTTTACTATAGCTTCTATATCTTGTAATTCTCCTCTTGCAGTGTTGATTATAATAGCATCATTTTTCATTTTTGATATGAATTCTTCATTTATCATGTGATAATTTTGCCCTTTTATATATGGCATATGTACTGATATTACATCAGAAACTTTTAAAACTTCATCTAAAGGCATAAATTCAACTATTTCCTTAGCAGCATCACTTTGGAATACATCATATGCTACAACCTTAGCTCCTAGCCCTTTAAATAATTTAGCAGTTGTTAATCCGATTCTACCTGCTCCTAATATTCCAACTGTACAGTTTCTTATTTCTTTACTAAACATAAATCCATCTACTACAAAGTTTTTATTGCTTGTTCTATTAGTAGTGTATGCTGTATGTCTTAAAAGCATCATAGCTAAACTCACAGCTAATTCTCCTATAGCATTTGGTGAGTAACCTGGTACTCTAGCAACTTGTAATCCTAAATCCTTAGCAGCATCTAAATCAACATGGTCAAATCCAACAGTTCTAGTTAAAACATATTTAAGACCCTTACTCTTTAATAGTTCTAAGTTTTGTCTATCAGCCATACAGTTTCCTCTTACCATTATAGCCTCAGCCCCTATAGCTTCCTCTACATTTTCATGGTTTAAGTTTTTTTCAACTAAAGTTAAATCATATCCGAACTCTTCATTTAACTTATGGAAGTATGGTACCTCTGTTTCTCTAACTCCATAACATACTAATTTTATCATACGAAAAACCTCCTCTTTTCCCCATCTTTTTATTTTATTTAAATCTCTATTTATCCTTTTAATTTAAATTTCTAATTAAATTTTTCATATTAAATATAAGTGAAATAATATTTGAATGAGTGCTTAGAATTTCATTTTTTATGGAATAGATTCAGCGTTAAAAAGCGAAAACTGTTTGAAGCGAAGCAAGTTTTTGAGCTTTAGCTGAATCTATGGAATAAAGAATAGAAATTCTCCACGAAATTCAATAATTATTGAACTATATTTAATATGAAAAATATGTTTTTAGTTTTAAAAAGTTTGTTAGTTTTTAAATGCTTATATTATTAAGCGAATAATCCTATGTTTTTGATTATTTGTAATATTACTATCCAGAATGGCATTGCTACTACGGCAACCACTGTTGATAGTAATGAACAGTTTGATGTTAATAAAGCTTCCTTATCAAAACTTATTGCGTAAGCTGCTGCCACTGTAGCAGTTGGAGTAGCTAACATTATAACTGTAGTAGCCATTCCTTCAAATGAAACTGGTAATATACCTGTTTTATTTAATACTACTAATAATCCTAAGTTTATAACTGGAACTAATATTATTTTTATTAAACTGTAAACCCAAGGTTCTTTTTGTCCTACAGCTTGCTTAAATGGTACTTCTGCTAAAGTAATACCTATAGCTAACCATGCAAGTGGTGAACATAATTTATCTAAGTATGTAAGTGGTTTATATAACCAAGGTAATGTTTGATCTATTCTTAAGAATGCATAACTCTTATCACCTATTTGAACTTGTGGTAACATACCTTGGAATAACCATATAAATAATCCTAAGAATGTAGCTATAATTACTGGATTTAGTAACATTTCTTTTAAGTTTTTCTTTAAGTTTTCTTTGTCCATTTTTACACCTGACATTTTGATGTATCCATATGAATATAAGAAAACTCTATATGCTATGTTAAATATTGATGAGTACATAGCTCCAACTGAACCATAAACTGCTTTAACTATTGGAACTCCAAAGAAAGTTGTTGATCCAAATATAGTAAGTACTCTAAATACGTCTTGCTTGTCCCCTTTAACTCTTGCAAATATAAACTTTGTTAATACAATTAATAATATGTAAATTACAAATCCCCATATTAGAATATTAATACCTTCATGTAATTCTTTTTGATTAATATCTTTCATGAATGAAGTAAATGCTAATGCTGGAATTGCAACTGTTAATACAACCTTAGTTAATATTTTAGATGCAGCCCCTGTTAATATATTTCTTTTTCTAATATAAAATCCTAAGAATATAATTGCTATTGATGAAAATATTGCACCTATGATTGCATTATCAGTAAGTGTTTTTTGAATGATTTCTAACATTACTAACCTTCCTCCTATTTTGTGTTTTTTTTAACATTTAAAGTTATGTTGATTTTTGTCGAAATTTCTTCTCACAAGAATTATTGTACAAGCCTTGCCCTTTTCAAACAATTTATTTAAGTTTTTAAATAATTATTTAAGTTATTTAAGTTAAATATTTAACAAAATCAAAATTTATTAAAAACTAAAAAAAGCCCTTAAAACAGCTTTATAAGCCATTTTAAGAACTTTCACCTATAAAATTATTATTCTTTTTATTTAGAAATGAGTATGTATCTTACTTCATCATTAAAAAAATCCTTTGTTAATTGTTTAATTATCAACTTAGAATCTAAGGATATGTATTCTTTTAAAGCATCCTCTATAAGAGCTATTTCATTTAAATTTACTCCTTCTTTGCTCATTAATATTAATTTAAATAAATTATCTCTCTGTATTTTAGAAAACTCCCCTAAAATCCTCATAATTACCTCTCCTGAAAAATCCACCCCCTTAACCTTTCCAAGAGTTAATTTAGAGTTAGCTATTTTTTTTCTATATTCAGACCATTTATCTACTAAATCATCCTTTAATAATAAGAAATCTATTAAAATATGAATAAACTCATTTAAATTAACATCATAATTATTTAATACTAAAGAGCACTTCCTAAATCTTGAATCTATATTAGTAACTTTATTAAATATAATCTCTTCATTAAATATGATTAATATCTTGTCCCAATTTATATCCTTTGAAATTTTATCTAATTTATTCATAAATGAAGTTATAAACAATTCATCCTTATTAGCTTCTTTAT
This sequence comes from Clostridium sp. 16K-1-R1, assembly GCF_023921145.1. NCBI lineage: Bacteria > Bacillati > Bacillota > Clostridia > Eubacteriales > Clostridiaceae > Clostridium > Clostridium sp. 16K-1-R1. Next base: position 646,168 of record NZ_CP046515.1, on the reverse strand, counting down.
TAAGTAAATCAAAAAAAATTATTTTAATTTCTTCATCTTCACCATTTTTATTTAAATAAAGTAAATCCTTAAACCTATTTGTATCATTTAAATAAGTTTCATTAAATTCTTTACTTCCTAATGAATAAAAGTTAATTACAGAACCTCTTTTACTTAGATAAATCCTATTAAACTTCTCTTCACTAAATCCATTTTTATATTTTTTTCTATTACAAATTTCTTTATAATCTAAAACCTTTTTATTTAAAGAATATTCCTCACAATTTAAAACCCTAAAAAGCCCCTCTTCTCTATGACTTAAGATTTTATCACCAACATATAAAAACCTAAACTTCATAAAAAAACCTCACAAATTTCACTTTTAATACCTTATTTTCATTAAAATTATTTAATAAAAACCTAGGCAATAAAAGCTATTAATAATTATTTTATCTCAGCTAAATATAATTATATCATATTAGATTCTTTGCATTATGTAATAACTAAAATTATATCTATCAAACTAAATCTTTAAAAAGTTATCTTAAAATAAATTTCTTTAAATTAAATAAGTTACTTTAAATTAATATCTTACTTTAATTACTTTTAATTTATTAACTTACTTTCAATTAAATAAGCTACTTTAAAATAAAAAAAATATAGCTGATACAAATTTAAAATTCTTAAAATTCATATCAGCTACATTATTCATATATTTTATTTATACTATTTTTAAGAAAAAATACTTTTTAACACTATTTAACCAAAATAATTTATTACATACTTCTATAAAACTCTAATTTAAAATAACTTATTCTAAAATCTCATAATCTTAAATTTTAAAGTTTATATTTCTTATGAAGCACTACTTTGTTCAAATTGGCTATTGTAAAGGCTTGAATAGAATCCACCTTTTTCTAGAAGCTCTTCATGATTTCCTTGTTCAACTATATCTCCATCCTTCATAACAAGGATTAAGTCTGCATCACGTATAGTAGAAAGTCTGTGAGCTATAATAAAGCTTGTTCTTCCTTCCATAAGTTTTTCCATAGCTTTTTGTATTAAAAGCTCTGTACGAGTATCAACTGAACTTGTAGCCTCATCAAGTATTAATAGCTTAGGATCTTTTAAGAAAGCTCTAGCAATTGTTAAAAGCTGCTTTTGTCCTTGTGATATATTACTTGCTTCTTCATTTAAGACCATATTATATCCATCTGGTAAAGTTTTTACGAAATGATCAACATGGGCAGCCTTAGCAGCTTCTTTAACTTCAGCATCTGTTGCATCTAGTCTTCCATAACGTAAATTCTCCATTATAGTTCCATTAAATAACCATGTATCTTGAAGAACCATACCAAATAAGTTACGTAAATCAGCACGCTTAAAGTCTCTTATATCATGACCATCAATCTTAATACTTCCACTATTTATATCGTAGAATCTCATTAATAATTTAACTATTGTAGTTTTACCTGCTCCTGTAGGTCCAACAATAGCAACCTTTTGCCCTGGTTTAACATCTACTGAGAAATCATTTATTATTATCTTATCTTCATTATATCCAAAATGAACATCTTCAAATTCAACTTCTCCTCTTATTTCTGAAGGATCTACTGAATTAACTGGATCTTTAACCTCATCCTCTTCATCTAAGAATTCAAATACTCTCTCAGCAGCAGCCGCTGTTGATTGCATTATATTTGCAACCTGAGCCATTTGAGATATTGGTTGGTTAAATGAACGTACATATTGGATAAATGCTTGTATATCCCCAACTGTTATAACACTTTTAATTGTTAACCATCCACCAAGTATTGAAACTAAAACATATCCTAAGTTTCCTACAAAAGACATGATTGGCATCATCATACCTGATAAGAATTGAGATTTCCAAGCTGATTTATATAAAGTATTGTTTAATTCATCAAAGTCTTTAGTTGAAGCTTCTTCTCTATTGAAAGCTTTCATTATATTGTGTCCACCATAAACCTCTTCTACTTGACCATTAAGATGACCTAAGTATTCTTGTTGAGATTTAAAGTATTTTTGAGACTTCTTAACAACTAAAGATATAAGAACCATTGAAACTGGAAGTATTATAAATGTTGCTAAAGTCATAATCCAACTTATTGAGAACATCATTATTAATACTCCAATTAAAGTAACTACTGAAGTTATTATTTGTGATAAACTTTGATTTAAAGTTTGGTTCACTGTATCAACGTCATTTGTAATTCTTGATAAAACCTCTCCATTTGTTCTTGTATCAAAATAATTAAGAGGTAAAGTATCCATTTTTTCTGATATTTGCTTTCTTAAATTATAAGAAACCTTTTGAGCAACTCCTGACATTATAAAAGATTGTATAATCCCAAATAATGAACTTACTAAGTATAGAGCTACTAAAATCATTGCTATATTTCCAATGTATCCAAAATCTATAGAAGCATCTGGTACCCCTGTTATCTTTTGAACTAAACCTTCAAATATTTTAGTAGTGGCTTTACCTAAAATCTTAGGTCCTACAATTGAGAAGGCAGCACTTCCTATAGCAAATAATATTACAATAGCTATAGATAAACTATAGGGTTTTAAATAAACCCCAAGCTTTTTCATTGTTCCTTTAAAATCTTTTGCTTTTTCAACGGCTCTTGGGCCTCCGCCCATTCTACCCATTGGGCCACCCATTCCGCCTTTTCTTTCTTTACTCATTACTTAGCTCCTCCTTTGAAAGTTGAGATAAAGCTATTTGCTTATAAACCTCACAATTTTCTAGAAGTTCCTTATGAGTTCCCTTACCAACAATCTTACCTTCATCAAGTACTATTATTTGATTAGCTCCCATAATTGTGCTTATTCTTTGTGCAACTATAAGCATTGTACTATGTGATGTTTTCTCATTAAGAGCTTTTCTAACAGCTGCATCTGTTTTAAAGTCAAGAGCTGAGAAACTATCATCAAAAATATATACATCAGGATTTTTTACTAAAGCTCTGGCAATTGAAAGTCTTTGTTTTTGTCCACCAGATACGTTAGTACCACCTTGTGAAATTTCCTCTGCATATTTTAAAGCTTTAGTATTTATAAATTCAGAAGCTTGAGCAATATTTGCAGCCTCTTCTAATTCTTCTAAAAGTGCATCCTCATTACCATATTTTAAGTTACTTTCTATAGTACCTGAGAATAATATTCCCTTTTGAGGAACATAACCTATTTTTTCTCTTAAATCATGTTGAGAAACTTTTCTTATATCTGTTCCATCAACTAAGATTTCACCTTCTGTAACATCATAGAAACGTGGTACTAAATTAACTAAAGTAGATTTACCACTACCAGTTCCTCCAATGAAGGCAGTTGTTTCCCCAGGCTTTGCAGTAAATGAAATATCTTTTAAAACATATTCCTCTGCACCAGGATATTTAAATGAAACATTTTTAAATTCAACATATCCTTTTTTATTTTTATTAAACTCATCATTCTTTTCAGGATCTTTTATGCTTTCTTTAGTTTCTAAAACCTCAGCTATACGTTGACCTGAAACTGATGCTCTTGGAAGCATTACTGATACCATAGATATCATTAAGAATGCCATTATGATTTGCATTGTATATTGAATAAATGCCATCATATCCCCAACTTGCATAACTCCATCATTTACATTATGAGCACCAACCCATACTATAAGAATAGTTATAAGGTTCATTATAAGCATCATAAGTGGCATCATTCCACCCATTATTCTACTAACAAAAAGATTTGTTCTAGTAAGATCTTTATTTACTCCATCAAACTTATTCTCTTGATATTTTTCTGTATTAAAGGCACGGATTACTAACATTCCTGTAAGTGATTCACGAGCTACTAAGTTAAGTTTATCAACAAGTTTTTGAACTAACTTGAATTTTGGAATAGCAAGTCCAAATAAAACTATTACTAAAGAAAGTATAGCAGCTAAGGCTACAGCTATTATCCATGACATTCCAGTATCTGTTTTTACAACTCTAAAAATACCTCCTAGACCTAAGATAGGTGCATAGAAAACTATTCTAAGAAGCAGAACCATAAGAGTTTGTATTTGTTGAATATCATTTGTACTACGAGTTATAAGGGAAGCTGTTGAAAACTTATCAAATTCTGCATTTGAAAATCTAACAACTTTTTCAAAAACTTTACTACGAAGATTTCTTCCAAATCCTGCTGCCACTCTTGCGGCTATTAATGTTACTGATACTGCTGCAATCATACTTCCAAAGGCTAAAAGAATCATTATTCCTCCAGTTTTTAGTATGTATTGGCTTTGTATCTTCTCTATATTCATGCCTAAATCAGTATATTGAGCTTTAATAAAAGTAGCCGCTGTTTGAGTAACCATACTCTCTGGCATACTTTCAAATTTCTCATTAATTTGCTTAAGCATATCATTCTTTTGTGCCTCTGGCATATTCTTAATCATAAAGAATGGATCTGTATTAGCAGGCATTCCTTGTATTTGTCCTTCTTTAGGAGCACTTTCTTCCATATTAGCCTTGGAATTATCAGAAGCTCCTGTAAGAGATGAATTTCCCATTACTCCTTGTAGGCCCTTTTCTTCAATTCCACCTACAACTATCATTGCCTTACCCATAATAGGATTTAATTCATTAATTATCTCTTTATCCTTAGTATTTAATTTACAAATATTCTCCTTCTCTAAAGCTGGATAATCTTTTACATATTCATCATACTCACTTTGAGATAGAGTACCTTTATCTAACAACGTATAATTGCTTTCTACTTTTTCTTTTTCATCTTTGCTCATAAAAAGTGTCAGTTTATCAAACTCTGATTTACTAATTACTTTTGGAACAGCATTTTCTATACCACCTTGCTGAATTCCTACATTGACTATGTTTGACATGTAATCTGGTAAGGATAAATCAAACATTGCCTGAGCAAAAAGAAGTACTATAACAGCTAAAATTGATGCCGTAAATGGTTTTAAGTATTTAATTAGCTTTGACATTTATTTCCCTCTTTTCTTTTTTAATTTATAATGTTTTAAATTTGTATTGCTTTGAAATTAAGTTAGTCCTAAAAATATATTTAAAAATCAATACTCACTAAAACAAAACTTTTCAAATCTATCTCTTTATAAATAGTTATATTTTAATATTAATTATATTTTTATAACTATTCTATGTCAATAACTATTTTTAGTGTATAATAGTTATATGTGGTTATAATATAAGGTGTTTTGCTACAATACTAAAAACTTTAAAAATTTATTCATTTATTATATTATAAATCAACTAAAATTTATGAACTTAATACAATAGGAGGTAAAAATGAATACCATAGAAAATTTAATGGGAGCTACTGAAGAACTTTACACACTATTATTGTGTTTAAATAGAAAAGTATTTAGTCATGATGATATTATTAAAAGATTGTCTATTCCGCCATCACATGCCAAGGTTGTATTTCATTTGCATTGCGGTGGAGAAGCTTCTGTTTCGGAAATAGCAAAAAAATTATCTATATCAAAATCAAATATGACTCCAATTATAGATAAGCTTATTCAAGAAAATTTAGTTGAAAGATTTACAGATCCTAATGATAGAAGAATTATCAGAGTTAGAGTAACGGAAAAAGGACATGAATTTTGTTTAAAACAAAGAGAAAAAACTAAAAAGCATCTTGAAGAAAAAATATCATCCCTTTCACCAGAGGAATTAGAAAGAGTAAAAGATTTAGCTAAAGAACTTAATAGCATTTTTTCTAAAATAGAATAAAAACTGTAAAAGAGCTTTTAAAATATAAAAATAAAACTTACAAACAATATAAAGAGAAATCTAGTAATTCTCGGAATATGTTTGTAAGTTTTGTAAAAAATTATTTTTATACTCTCACTTCATTATTTTTGATTATATTAAGCCTAGTCCTAATAAAGCCTTATATATTCCTTCATTTGGAACATTTTCTGTTTGCTTGTATGCGTGTGGTATTAAAGTTTCATGGGCATCTCCCATTGCTATTCCATATTTAACTCTTTGGAACATTTCTATATCATTTTCTCCATCTCCAAAGGCATAAGTATCCTTATCACTTAATCCTAGCTCCTTTATTAAATGTTCTATTCCATGAGCTTTTGTACATCCTCTTCTATACATATCATAAGATGAATGTCCTGGATGTTGCATAAATACAAATTCATCCTTAAATCTTTCAAATATGTCTTTAAAATCATCCTTATTATTATCAACAATAACAAGCTTATTTGCTGAAAGCTCCTCTTCTGTCCAGTCACCAGTAAAACTTTCCTCTGGAAGAGAAAAATTTTCTACCATTTTTTTAGCCACATCATTATTTAAAACATAACTTGTTTTTTGTCCTTCTAAAATAAAATTAATATTATGTTCAACGCAATAATCCATTATCTCTTTTAATTTCTCTAATTTTATATCATCATTAAGAATAACTTCATTATTTAACTCTATATATGTTCCATTAGATGCTATATATCCATCTAACTCTAATTCCTTTAAGCCATCATCAACAAAGCTCATTGGACGTCCTGTCGCAAGAATTGTTAAATACCCATTGTCTTTTAATTTTTTAATTGCCTCTTTAGTTTTATTTGATGGTTTATATAATCCCTTACCACAATCAATTAATGTGCCATCCACATCAAAAAATACTATTCCTTTTAAATTCTCCATAAATGCCCTCCTCCTTTTTAATAATTACTATAATATCATACTTTTTTTAAGATTATAAATCTTTTCAACATAATTAAAGGGAAAGTAACCCTGTATAAAAATAAAACTTACAAACATATTCCGAGAATTACTAGATTTCGCTAAGAATTTATAATTATTACTCCGAAGATATTACTAAAGCTTCGAAACTTAAGTGAAAGACCAAATTTTTAATTTGGAATCTTGAACTTATGCAATCGAACTTTGTGAGATTGTATTCCTAAGAAATTAACAGTTTCAGCTTCTTAACGTAATATCTTCTCCGTAATAATTTAAATTCTAAAGCTCATCTAGATATTCTCTTCATACTGTTTGTAAGTTTTATCAAAAGTTATTTTTATAAAGACCTCTTTATTTGTTACCTATAATAAATATTATATATTAATCTCTAAATTAAACTCCTTTATTATATGCTAAAAAGCTTTCCTACTAAGTCACCTATTATTACCCATATTGAGAATTCATTTCCTCCATATGTTTGAATGAAGTTTCCTACAGTTCCACTTACTAAATTTAAGGAAATAGCCGCTAATACCATTAGGATTATTCCTCCTAAAGCACTTGTAATTATAGCTGCTGGCCATCCACCTCTTGCATTAGCAAAGATAGCTCCTGGGGCAACATCAAAATAACATGCAACTACTAGTGGTATAAGAGCAAAGGTTAATACTCCTGATGCTCCTAATAAGAATAAAGTACCTATACTTGTTATAAGTGCTATTATGAATCCAATTAATAAAGCATTTGGTCCATATGGGAATATCATAGGAATATCTAAAGCTGGAATTGAACCCTTAGCTAATTTATCTGCTATACCTTTAAATGATGGTATTATTTCTCCTAAGATCATTCTTACCCCTGTTAAAAGTATTATCATACCTGCTGCAAAAGTTATTCCTTGAATTAAAGAATAAGTAATAAGTGGCTCACTTCCATATATAGCTATTCTACTTTCTTTTCCTATAAATAAACCAACTATTATATAAACTATAAACATAACTATTGCCGCTGTTATATTTGTATCTCTAAAGAAACTTAAAGACTTTGGAAGATTTAAATTTTCTATATTTTTATCTTTTTGTCCAACAAGCTTTCCTATATAAGAACCTAATAAACAATATATTGATGCAGTATGTCCAATAGTAAAACTATCATTTCCAGTTACATACTTAACATGTTTTCTTAATATATATGGGAATATTGTTATAACTAAAATATACATAATTAATGTGAATATGAATAACTTTAATCCACTTACATTATTTTCAATCCCAACAGCTAAGAAAAGCATTGGATACCAAAATAATATATTTCCTGTTAAGTATATAGTCTTAAATCTTGTATATCTAGCAATAATTATGTTGATTACAAATCCGCAAAGAAGTATTAATCCAACATAGCTTCCATACTGACCTAAAAATACATTAAAATCTCCTAATGTACTATTACTTTGAGTGTTAAATAATCCTGAAAAGGCATTAGCTAAAGGAGTAATTGAAGAAACTACTATATCTACTCCCTTAAGTAGAATTACCATTCCTATTATTCCTTTAAATATGCCTTTTAAAATAGCATCTATTGGTTTTCTTTGAAGTATTAAACCAATTGCTACTACAAGACCCATAAATAAAGCTGGATTTCTAAAAAAACTTACACAAAAATCTAATATTTCTTTCATTTTTAATAATTCCTTTTTATTTAATCTAATTTAATTTTTCCTTGATTTCATACAAATTAAAAGTTATCACATCATACATAAATTTATTATGGACTTAATGCTTAGTGATTTCTCTATAAATGATAAATCTAAAATAAAAGCTATTTAAAATAAACACCATATTTTTCTTAATTTCTTATAGCTTTTAAAATCTTTTCCTTTACTTCTTCTTTATCCATAAAGTTTGATATATAAACAAGTTTTCCACTTACTTGCCCTTCTATCTCTTCTCCAATTTCTTTTGATGTTAAAATTAAGTCCGCAGAATTTCCACATGCTGAAGTCATATCACTAGCTTCAACATAACCATTTATTCCTTCCTCTTCAAGAATTGAATCAACTGTCATTTTTAAAAGCAAACTTGTTCCAACTCCAAATCCACATACAGTCATAATTTTCACCTATCTCCCCTCCTCTCCATAGTATATAGATAGATTTAAATTTCAAAAGATCCTTTTAATACTTATCCCTTAGAAGTCAATTCATCTCTTAAAACTTATCTACAAATAAATATTACTTATAAAATATACTAATTTAAAATATCTTATAAGTTACTTTTTGAAAAGTTTAATAAATTACATAAAAAGCTCCATTATCTCTTTTTTATTTTGAGCATTTTTAATTTTATTAACAGAATCCTCATTTATTAAGACCCTTGCTAAATCTTGCAGAGCATCTAAATGACCTGTATTTTCCTTTGCTCCAATAACAAAAATTATTTCTATTGGATCATTATCCTCATGACCAAATTCAACTGGATTTTCTAAAGTAAGCATGCTAATACACTCTTTAAACACATAATCACCTGGTCTAGAATGAGCAATAACCACTCCTGGCATAATTGCCATGTATGGTCCTAAGTCATTGATTTTCTCTAAAATGTCTTTTACATATTCCTCTCTTATACTTCCATCTTTTAAAAGAGGCTCCGCAGCCAATCTAACTGCCTCTTCTTTGTTAAAAGCCTTAGCCTTGAGAATTATATTATTCTCATTTAATAAATCCCTAATAAAATTCACCAACTTTCCTTACGTTAATTTAACATCATAAAAACAAAAACCCCTAATTACTTTATAAATATGTTAAATTTACCTAAGTATATTATCATTCCAAAGCATTTAAAGTCAATTTTAAAGTATATTTAAGTAAAATAATCCTTTTAAATACAAAATACAAAGATAAATATTTAACCATCTTAAATTTAATATTCCTATAAAAATTAAATTTTACTTAAATAAAAAAATATCACATTTATATACCAACTATTCTTTATTAACTAGAATAATTAGTATACTATAAATGTGATATTTACCACTTACTTATTTAAAAAATATTTTACTTTCTTAAGTTGTCATATAAACTTAATCTTTTATAAAATATAAAAGATTAATTATATTAATTTAAAGCTGCTATATTAGCTTCTATTAAAGATTTTGTATTAGAAAAATATAAGCTATATCCTAAGTTATTTGGATATATTCCACCCTTAGTTGTTAATTTAGCATAAGGGGCTGGATCCTTTGTAAATACTGTAGCCATATCTAGAACCTTTAGATCATTAGCTTTTCCAATGTCTTCAATTATAGTTGTATATTCATTTTTCTTTCTAAGAGAATTCTCTATTATAGGAACTATAGAAATATCCTTATTTCTTTCCTTTAAATTCTTAACTATTTTTTCATAGTCTTCTTTGAATTCATTAGGTTTAAGTGCTTTTTGATCATTTTCACCAAATATTATGTAAGCTAAATCAAAGCTATCTTTATTTTTCTCTAATTCCTCTAAACCTACTTTAACTGTAGCTTTATCTTGGGATAAATTAGTTATATTAGCCTTTGATTTATATGTTTCTTCTAGCCACTTAGAAAGACTACTTGTCCAATTACCACTTTCATCTGTTTTTCCTTCACTAAGTCCTACTCCATTACCTAAAACTAATATATTAACTTCTTTACCATCTTTTATTTTTTCATAAGGACTTGATGTTGAAGCTTGCTTTTCATTATTTTCAGACTTATTACTTGAATCTGTACTGTAAATTTCCATATTTTTAGCTAAAGTTTTCTTATCTCTTATAGTTCCTACTCCTATAACTACTGCTAAAGCTATTATTAAAATTATTATTGAAATATCTAGAACCTTAGATTTACTTCTGTTAGAAGAATTTCTTTTAGGATTTTTAACTCTTTTTCCATTCTTCATATTTTTCCTCCATATTTTTATTTGTGAGATAAATTGTTATATACTATATATTTTATCTAAAAATTGGACATTTTTACAGTACATTTTGTAAATTAATTAAGTAAACATATAATTTTTATAAATATATTCTTATTAAACATATATTCAGTTTATTATTCCCTACATTTCATATATAGATTTACCTCAAATAAATTACTGAAATCTCTAAACTTAATATCTCCCTGATTTTTATATACTGCTTGTTTAACATTTTCTAATCCTATTCCATGATTCTTAATATCAATCTTACTACTTAAAAACTTTCCATTCCGTTTCTTAATCTTATTTTCCTTAGAGTTAATTATTTTAATATGTAATTGATTTAAACAAATTCTAGCACTTACCTGAATAAATTTCTTTACTGACCTCATATTGTCACATGCTTCAATGGCATTATCTATTAAATTTCCAAATACTGTACAAATATCTATAGGATCTATATTTAGTTCGTAGTTCACTACTAAATCAAAACTTATATTTATATTTTTTTCTTTACATATTCTAGATTTTTCCAAGCATATAGCATTTATTATTTTATCAGAACAAATATTACTATTTTTACCATCAGGAATTCTATCACTTAATTTATTTATGTAGTCACCCATGCTTTTATAATCTTCATTTTCCAAAAAGTATTTTATTACATTCATATGATTGTTTATATCATGTAATACTTTTTTACTATCATCATAGTTACCAATTACTTTTTCATAATAATACTTTTGATAATCTAATTGATTTTCTAGTAACTTTAACTTCGATTCCAATTTTTTGTCCTTATATTTTCTATATACACATGAATATACTACTCCCAAATATATTGTGATATTTATTGAAATTATACAGGCCTTATATATATAAATACCACTTAATTTTATACTATCAAATACTTTAATCGATAATATAACTGCTATTGCTAAAATAACAGTAAATATAGTGTAATTTTTTATAGTAATCACCTTATTAGAGAATGCAATTCTAAGTAAATACTTTATGTACAAAATTGATCCTATTAGCATAACACAAATTAATGCCATAAATAGGTTAAATAATTTACAGTCTAAAATTCTTAGTATATTTAAGTCAAAAAGCATTATTGAATATACTAAAAAAATTATGTATCTAGCTAAATATACAGCCAATAAATATACTGATGTTATTGTCAAACTTACAAACATTTCATTGATTACAGCAATATGTATAATAGAAAATATTATTATTGCCTCAGCCATGCAATAAAAAATACTAATCTTAAAATTTAAATTCATAAATAAAACTAGTATGCTTATGAAACCTATACTTAGAATTCTCTTTTTTAAGGTTAACTTTTTCCTTAACTTAAAAAAAAACATAATTCCTAATGAAACTATATATATATTATATAAAAAGCTAGTAAAATAGTTGAATTGCATATTGCTAAATACCATTAACCATTTCTAGTAAATATTTTTTCAAATACTTTTTATAACATCTTCCAATAGGAATACTAATTCCATGTTTAAGAATAATTTTATTTTTTAATATAGCTTCAACTTGAGACATATTTACCAAATAACTTCTATGGCACCTTAAAAAATTTTTATCTTCTAACTCTTCTTCTAAAACTTTTATTTTCATACTAAAATCTATATTTTTATTTTCTAGATTAGCTGTGATAGTCTTATTGTTAACTTCAAAGAATAAAACTGAAGATAAATCTATAAAACTTATTTTTCCATTTATATTAATTGTATATGTTGATGGACTAGCATAATTTAAACTCTTAATCGCTCTCAAAAATTCTTTTTCTAATTTATTAGAATCAACTGGTTTAATAAGATAATTTAAAGCTCCAACATCATAGCCATCAAATACATATTCATTACTTCCAGTTATAATTATTGCTTGAAATGATGAATCTATTTTTCTCATTCTCCTAATCAACTCAATTCCATTCATTTCATCCATAATTATGTCACATAAAATTATACTATATTTTTTAATATTTCTATTGTAGATATTAATTAATTCACTTGCAGAATTAAATTCATCAATACTTATTTCCATATTATTTTTAGCACATATTTTTGAAATCATCTTTTTTACTATAGCACATTGAAATTTCTCATCGTCACATATAGCTATATTCAACATATTTTCCCTCCTAATAATGTTAACAAGCCACGTAAATTATAATAATTAACTCAATCTTTCAATAATTCATATTAAACATATCATGTCAAATATATATCCATCAATATTTTTTCTATTTTTGTAATTATTTGAAAACTTTCTGTTAAATATAATAAACTTCTAAACTAATTTTTTCTACTTTCCAAGCGTAAACTACACATTTTCAAGCGTAAACTGCAACAAAAAAACTTTCTACTTAAAATAATAAAATATTTTTAATAGAAAGTTTTTTAAACTTAACTTATTTTAACTTTTCTAAAGTAGTTATCCTTTTCATCAATATAATGAAAATATTTTTCTTTTTTTAATAACACTATCTATTACGTTTTAAGGTTTATTAGTCTAAAAGTGAATTATCCTCTTTTACTAATTAAATGAATAAATTGCATAAATAAAATTTTCATATCAAAACCATATTCTTAAAATATTTGTCTTAATAACTTACCATTTTCATCTTCTACTATAAATAATATTTTAAATTCATCATTATATGTAATTTCTTTATTACTTACTTTTTTACATATTCATTTTAAGATAATATTGCTATTTCTTCATTTGCAAATAAATTTTTACTCATTTTAACATCTATTAATAATCTCTTATTTAATTGTATATAAAAGTACCCTACAAAATAGACTTTTTTAAATTATCTATTCTATAGAGTACATTTTATAATTTGTATGAACTTTATTATATAATAATTAATTCAAAGATATTTTAATGTGATATTATCGTTAACACAATAATTCAAATTTCTTAGCTATTAACATATTATTCTTTTTTTCTCTTTTTATATTCTTTCCATTTCAATACCACAAGTAATCCAAGTGAAATTATAAGTATTACAATATAAAATCCAATGTTTGTGGTATCGCCTGTTTTAGGAACATTTATTCCATTTGGCTTATATGGTGTTTTAGAAATCTCATTAATTTTATTTTTTTGTTTGTAAATGTTATAAAAACATATTTCTTCACATTTTTCATTATTTTCATTTTTCACAATAATTTGTGGTATTAAATGATTATTTTCTGCATTTTTTACATATACAGTTATCTTATAGCTATTTTTATCATATATGTAATTATCTTTAGATTGCGTTATCTGTTGAATTTGATAGATATACACACCACCATGTGTATAAGCTAATGGAATAGTAAACTGCTTATCATTTCCATCTATATTAAAGATAAAACTTCCATTTTTACTTTCTTCTGGCATAGGGGCATTTTCACTTATTGCCTTTAGCTCGTATTTTCCAATCATGTCTATTGCTTTTGAATCTTTCGTATATACATTAAATTCCTGTCTAACTATCAAAGGAATATTTGCTGTATTTTCAGTAGCATATACTCTAGTGTTTGGAAGCAATATAAAGCTCAATGCTACGATAGCCATAAGGATTTTGTTTCTTATTTTCTTTGTTTCCATATGATTATCATTTCCCTCCTCATTAACTCATGTTTTCCGTCTTATCAGTAATTCTACCTATTAATATATGCCTTCCGTTCGTTGAATTTGATGAACATGTTGAAAGTGCAACAAAATGATCTTCAGGTTGAAATGGTAGATTTCTGAAATGTTCTGCTTTTCTTTTAACATATTCCAGATACATCTTATAATCATCAATCCCATAAAGTCCTGTGTTATACAAGACAGAATCATAAGCATCCGCATATAAGAAGGCAAAGAATTCTATTTTATGCCATTTATCCTCATAGTATAACTCTCCATATTTATGTTTTTCAAAGAATTCTTTATTTTCAAAGTCTTTCAGTTCTCCAAACATGGCTTTCTTTTCCATATTATGACCATAAATGATGTTGTTAATATCAGAAAAGTTTTTTTGATTACGGGAGTCTAAGAAAAGACTTCCAGATAAAGAAAATTCACCTTTTGCATCAGTATTGACATATTTAGAGTTATTAGATGCTTGTACTAAAGGATAATTCACATGTGTTCCGTTTACAATAAGCCATCCGAATACTTCTGGATTGATTTTTTGTAACGCCTCAAAAGACATCTTATCTTCTGAGGCTGGTCTATAACTCTCATATAAGGAAGCATCTGCATGATGATATATCTGTTTAGAATCCCACACAGCATATACCCCATAGAACAGAACTGGAAGAAAACATAATATAATCAATATGTTCACAATATTATCTGCAATATAAATGACTTTCTTCCAAATATTTATCATTTATCTTATAGTTTTACGTCTTTTTATAATAGCTAAAGCACCAAATCCAAGGACAGCAAAACTAATCATTAGAATAAATGGAATATTATTCATAACAATACCTGTGATAGGTTTGTCATTATATGTGTTTGTAAATGTTACTTTGTTTTCACCTTCACCAATTAAGTTATCATTAGAATTTGACTTAGATGATATACCATCTTTTTCAGCTACCGTACGATTATTAGAAGTCTCATTTCCATTTTCAATTACTGTTATAGAAGGTGTATATCCATCACTAGCACCTATCTCTTTTACTTCATATTTTGTTCCTGCTGGAATACTTTCAAACTTAAGTTTATCTCCATTTGCTAATTTAAAAGTTTCTGTATTTTCAGCTGTATATGTTACAGGCTCTATTTTACCATCTTTTCTAATAATATTTCCTTCGAATTTTGTTATGTCAGATGTTGCTGATTTTTTTAAATTAATCTGAAACTCAAACTGTTTTGTTAAGTCAGCTAAATCTCCTATTACATTCTTTTCTATAAGTAAAGAAGTGTCCTTTTTATATGTATTAACAAACTCAATTGGAGCTTTTTCACCTCCATTTTCTGATGTAATGGCTTTTACATAAGTTTTTCCATCCATAGCGTTACTATTTGCAACATACACATGAACTTTGTATTCTTTTGTATCATATGTAATACCACCTACTCCCTCATTCGTTTCTTTTACATTATAATCATATTCTCCTGCATGTGGGAAATTTCCAAAAGTAATTTCAGTTGTTTTCTTTACACTATATTTTCCATTTGATAAAGTTCCATTATCCCCTTGTGTATAATTAATATCTCCAATTGTTGCATCTGGCGCATCATTAGTTATTTTTTCTGCTGTAAACTTGAATGTTGCACTAGGTGTATTAATACCTTCTGGAAATTCAAAATTCTTTGTAATTGTTGCTTTTGCAGGATTCTGTTCTGTACCTTCTACCCCTCCAGAAGGTAAATTTGATGCGAATACATTTGTATTCATACTCATAAACATTGCTCCACTTAATAATAATGCACTTAATTTTTTCTTGTTTATCATATTTTCGTCTCCTTTTTTATAGTATTTTATAAACCTCTCCTACGGATTAAGGTTATTATAAGTCCCTTGATTTCTTTTTCTTTCACTATTCCATAGATTCGGCTATCCTTTGCATTGGTTCTGTTATCAGCTAATACGAAATATTCTCCTTCTCCAAGAGTTATAGGAAACTGTATGCCTTCCTTATATGGCAGCGTTTCTGTGTATATATTATTCTCCTGTTGGAGATACCCATTAATTTTCAATCCTTTATCAGTTATATCAACAGTATCTCCAGCTTTAGCAATGATTCTTCTTATTTGCTTTTCTCCATCTTTTTCAACTACCACCGTATCTGATGGCTTGTAATCCTTTTGCAAACGATAGTAGATAGCTAAGTCTCCGTCCTTATATGCAGGCGACATCATATTGTTATTACATCTAAAAATCCCAAATATAAACAAAAATGTAATTGCTAATAGTGTTAAGAAAATAAGAATTTTCAGACCAAGGAACAGCAAATCATCTTTTATTGAAATTTTTTTAGTTATTTCACTTTTTCTCATCTTTTCAGTCCTTTATTCAATTGTAAAAGAACTACAATCATGACCATAAGTATTCCTATAGAAAAAATCACCATTCCAACCATTGTACCTTGCTCTGTTGTGGTTGATATACCAGTTGTTGGAACAAACTCTTTGTTGTTAACTACCTGTACTTTTGTATCCTGTTTCAATTCACCTGTTGTGACTTCGTTATTTCCATTATAGGTAGTTAAATAGCCATTTTCATTAGCTTCTTTTTCCATAACTTTATATGTAACCCCATATGGTAAATCCTTGATTGTAATCTCTTGTCCATGTGATAAAGTTATAGTTGCTTTTCCTTCTATAAAAGTAATCTCACCATCAGAAGGCTTTATGCTTTCTTTTTTGTACCTGTCATCTACACTACCAATGTAATTAAATTTACCATTGATAGGCTTTCCATCTGCTTGCTTTAATGTAAGCTCAAAGTTAAATACCTTCGTCTTGTCACCCAATTCTCCTATAACTTCTTTACCAATAGTCAAATCAGGAAGTTCTGTATTGGTTACAATAAAACCATTCTTAGCATCGCCTGTGATATTGCTTTCATATCCAGAAATAGTTGTCTCTGACACAGAATAATTGATTTTCTGTTTTGTTTCTGAATTATATTCAGGTTTATTTTCAAATGTGTGTTTCCAATTGTTATCTGCATTTAAAATCACTTTGTCTACTTCAATACCATCTGCAAAAAGCTTGATTTCTGCTCGTTCACTAGTTTGTCCTACCCAGACCTTTTCAACCGGAATTGAAATTGTCTTTAATTCATTTTCAACAGCCCACAATTTGCCTTCTGTGTCCTGATCTGATATTGTGAATTCCAATTTTGGTGCAATAAGAGGATTAAAAGCAATCCATTCTGGAGCTGAAATCTCTTTTACTTCATATTTTCCTACAGGAAGACCTTTTACATTTGCAATACCTTTATCATCAGTTGTTAGTAATAATTCTTTTTTACCATCTTTGATAACTGTATTATCAACTCTTCTCATCTTAAACTGAACATCTTTAATTGGAATACTTTTATCTTTTAATGTTTTTATGATTTTTAATTCGCCTTTTACAGTTCCATTAACTCCAGCATCTGCATTAATATTTTGTACGCTATGGTTAAAGGATTCTCCATTTACAGCTGGCTTATTATACTCTTTAAACCATGCTTTTGTATTATTAACGAATTCTTTTTGTTTCGGATTTGTAATCTTAGTTTTATAAAAAATATTAATAAACTTTTGTGTGGAATCCTCTTGTGAAATGTTTACTGTTATTTTATTTTCTGATACCGATATATTTGAATTTGGATATTTATTATGGAATTCCCTTATCGCTTCTTTTCCTTTAAACTTTTCTACATAACCATCATACCAAGTTACTACTATTTCAAAAGAATCAGGTTCTAATGTTTGTCCGCCTTGGATTTCATCTTGAATATAAACGTTTTTTTCAGAATATACCTTGCTTGGATTCACCAGTAACCACCAATTGACATGATTTGTATCATTGGTATACATACTACCTGTTTTATAATAGAATACACTAGTTGTACCTGATTCTGGTTTGGTTATATTTACATCTGCCCGCTTTGAACCAGATATAATATATGCTATTCCTGTGTGTTCATGATTACCTGAGGTAATGTTTCTTCCTTGCAAAGTAAATGTTGCCCATCCACCAACATCATCTAATTTATCTATTTTATCATTAAATGTAAGTGTTGCACCTGTTTTCTCTATTACTGCTTGACCAACATTTTGGTCTTTTATATAAAGTGGAATTGTTTTTTCATATCCTTCAAAAAATACTTCCCCTGAATTTGTCCATTTGACAGTTATAGTATCTCCACTTTGTATATTTCTTTGATGATTTTCTTTAAATTCCAAACGAACCTGAACGTTTCCACCATCATTTATACTATTTGGAGTAGCCACTAGGCTTGTAACTACCTCATTACTGATATCTCTTCCTCTTTGAATAGAAGAAGCAGAAACAGAAAAATTTGATGATATGCATGTAAAAAGTACAATAACCATAAATAGCATGCTAAAAATTTTTTTATTTATTTTCATAACTCCTCCTTTATATATATTTTCTTCTTTATTTTGACAAACACACCTCCTTTTTAATAAATATAGCTATAAAACAAACTTTCCTTTTAGTACTTTGACATAAAAGTTATAATTATGATTTTAATGTTTTTTTCTATAAACTTTTCATCCCATGGAATATTTGAAAGAAATCTAATTATACTAGTTCGATGACTTGCCTTAGTAAGTTATGCTACGTTTGAAACTTTACCTTTAAACCCTTTTGATATCATAGCATTCATTATATCTTCTAAATGCTTTATTTGTGGCTAGTTAAATAAAAATCGAATTTTTAATTTATGTATTGATGATTCATTTGCTATAATTGTATTCTGAAACATTTATGTTTAACCTTTTGCTTTCATTGTTATGTAAGAACTCAATTACAACAAGGATTTATCATAAATGTTTGTTATCTTATTCAGTTATAAAATTATTCAAGTATTTTTACACTATTATAGTTTTAACTTCTTATTCTCAAAGTATTTATATCATCATAGATTCACTGGCTCAATAAATCTGGCGTGAATTACACCTTTCTTTACGTAAACGTAAATAACAAGATGTAAAAATCTATTATTGTATTAACTAATAAATTGGTGTAATATTGAAATTATCGTAGTTTTATTGGAAAAATTTAATTCGTTATTTAGAGGTGAGTATTATGAAAAGTTCAATAAGAATTAAAAAAATACTAAGTTTAATTCTGTTAATTATAATTTTCTTTTGTGTAATGAAAATATATCAAAAACGTTTAGGATATTATACTGATTCAAAAGATTATGATAGCTTAAGAATTCTTTCTCCTCTATCTGATTCTTCTATTAACAAAGATCCAGAGGAAAACAAGAAAGATATAGAAAATGAAAAAAATTTAAAAAATATAAATCCAGACTATAAATTTTGGATAAATGTTGAAGGAACTAATATAGATTTTCCAGTGGTTCAAGGAAAAGATAATGACTTCTACTTACATCATAACTTTAACAAAGAAAAAAGCTTCTCAGGTTCAATCTTTGTTGACTCAGAAAACAATTTAAATGAGGATTCTAATATAGTTGTTTATGGTCATAACATGAGAAATGATACTATGTTTGCTCAAATTAAACATTTTAAAAATGAAAATTTCTTCAATGCAAATAAATATATAACTCTTTATAGAGATGGAAAAAAATCAACATTCGAAATTTTTTCAGTTTACCAAGAAAATGCTAAGGACTTAGAATCTCAAATAAAAATCAAATTTTCAAATAAAGAAGAGTATGAAAAATATTTAAAAGAACAAGAATCAAAATCACTATTTAAAAGAGAAGGCATAGATTTACAGGATAACGATAGAATCTTAACTCTAATAACCTGTGGATATGATTTTGTTAATGCTAGAATAGTAGTCGTAGCAAAAGAAATTGATTAAAAAACTTAAAAAATATAAAAAAGACAAGCAAAAAGCATCCAATTAAAGTTTGGATGCTTTTTACTTATTCAATAAAATTATGTTAATAATATTTTCATAACAATTTGAAATTTCAAGTTTATTTTATAAATATTTATTACACAATAATTTATTCATATATCTTATCTATTTTCTTATTTAAACTAATCAGAAAAGCTCATCTGCAATTAATTTTATAAAGTTATTTTCTTTCCAATGTATAGTATCTAATACTAAGTATGGATTATCTGTAATTATACTGTCTACATTTAAATCTATTAATCGTTCCATTTCACTCTCATTATTTACACTCCATACGAAAATTTGTTTCCCCATATCATGTACATTATCAACTGTAGTTTCATTTACAAATGTTGATTCTATAGAGTATATATCAACAAAATCCCAATCATAAAAATCACCATAAGCAAAAGCTGTTATATAACAAGTAATTATATTTGGATCTATCTTTTTCACTTCTTTTAATATATTTTTGTCCATGGAACCTATTATACATTGATTACTCATTTTATTTTCTTTTATTAAATCCACTACTTTTTTAACTACATCATCTTTTTCATGACCATGTAACTTTATCTCTATTAGTAATTTTATTTTTCCTTTAGAAAACTTTAAAACTTCCTCAAGAGTAGGCATTTTCTCGCCTTTATAATTTTCGTCAAAATGACTACCTGCATCATATTTTTTAATTTCATCATAATTAGCATCCCATACATTTTTATTAACTCCTGTAACTCTTTTTAAGTTAGAATCATGAGTTATTACTAGTTGACCATCCTTAGTTTCCTGCACATCAAGCTCAGCATATTCTGCTTTACTATCAGCTGCAATTTTAAAAGCAGCTAATGTATTTTCTGGTGCTAACAAAGATGCTCCTCTATGAGCTGTAGCTGTGGTATTATAAAACATTTCTAGATTAAAAATACTTTGACTATTATTAGAAAAAGCAAATGCTTCTATATCAATAACTACTACTATAATTACTAATTTTAAAAACTTTTTTAATACTCCTCTCTTTTTAAATCTTCTCTTATTCTGAACTTTATTTTTGCATATATCAATACCTTTATATTCATAATAAAGAGTTAAAAAGAAGCCTATACTTATTAAAAATAAAAATATTCCTCCAATAAAAGCAGAATAATAGTTAAACATAATACTTCTACTTATAAATAATTCTTTCAATCCATTCATATCAGTAACATATTTGGTCCATACTGCAATTAAAAAAATTCCAATAATATTAATTAAAAATCCAACTAAATACATAATAGTAAATAAACTTATGGAATAAAGAATTATTTTAATTAATTTTCCCTTTGTAAACTTCAAACTCTCTTTTACTGCCCTATTAAAACTTTTAGTATTTAATGTTATTTCGTAAATACTAAAAATCCATCTACTAACCAATATATATAATAGTAAGAATATAATTGTATAAATTATATTTAAAATAGTATTTGAGTATATGTAGTCTAAAATATATTCTGGTACTTTTATACTTCCTACTAACCCAGAAGTTAAATTCAAATTAGTAAGTGGTATTATTAGCAATACAAATATAAATAACAATATATTTTTAGGATTTAATATTACTAAACTTCTTTTGAAAGCAGCAAAAATCAACTTAGACACCTTAATTTTATGGCCTTTCCTCGCCTCATCAATACATATGATTACAGCAGTTATTTCAAAGAACATATAAAATCCTAAAATTATAATTGATATTAACATTAATATTATTGATGATGGATTAGTTAATATCTTAATTAGATTTTCCGTAACAAGATACACATATCCTGATCTTTTTATTGATAAATTTATGAATAATTGAATAATTGGCCAAATTAATATTAAAGCCAATCCCTTATGGAATAATTCAAAAACAAATAAAGTGCTTAAATTATAATTCATTAACCATATAAAGTTTCTAAATATTTTTTTATTCATAGTCATCCTCATTTGCAACTTATTTAATATACTTCTTCCTCAATAATTTATTTCAAAAAATTTTTATAAAACAAACTATCCTAATAAAAATATATTGTTAATTATAACTTAAAAAAGTTCATAATTAAACTCCTATATATTATAAAAACATATAAAAAAAGTTAATTATGAACTATTATTCTATACTGTATTTTAAGTGGTTTTCCATATGCTTCAAGTTATATATAACCATATCTATTCTCTAATTAAAGATAGAAAATTCTTTTTTATTTAAAGATATAAATTAAAAGCTAAACTTTAAGTAATAATTCTAACTTTAAGTTAAT
The DNA here is from genome assembly GCF_023921145.1 of Clostridium sp. 16K-1-R1. NCBI lineage: Bacteria > Bacillati > Bacillota > Clostridia > Eubacteriales > Clostridiaceae > Clostridium > Clostridium sp. 16K-1-R1. Next base: position 623,666 of record NZ_CP046515.1, on the reverse strand, counting down.
TATAGGTATATAGCTGAGCTCATTTCCACTAAAACCCATCATTATAAAACTTTTTTCTTTAGCCTCCAAAGTTTTGAAACATAATCTCCCTGAAGTTCAGGAATATTTAAACCTATATACATAAGTTCATCTCCACTAAGCACTCTATCTTCTCCTATTATTTCATACTCTGAATCCTTATCTAAAGCTGTAAGTTTTAAATTGCTAAAGCTTTCATTTACTAAGGCCCACTGTCTAACATAACTTACAACAACCTCATTCTTATCTTCTGAAATCATCATCCATGCTACTTCATTACTATTAAAAGGACTCTTTAATCTATACAAAGCTCCAAATTGCACAATTTCTCTAATTTCTTTATATAAACTTATTTGTTCCTTTAGTTCTTCCTTTTCTTCCTCACTTAACTTAGTTATATCAAGCTCATATCCAAAGTTTCCAGCCATAGCAGATACCCCTCTAGTTTCAAGTGGGGTTATTCTATTAGCTTGATGATTAGGAACTGCTGAGACATGGCATCCCATAGAAATTGGAGGATAAACCATAGAAGTTCCAAACTGTATTTTTAATCTTTCTATGGCATCTGTATCATCACTTGTCCAAGTTTGTGGCATATAATAAAGTATTCCTGGATCAAATCTTCCACCGCCACCTGAGCAGCTTTCAAATAATACATTAGGGAATCTACTTGTTATTTCCTCCATAACCCTATATAATCCTAAAATATATCTATGTGCTGTCTCTCTTTGTCTCTCTGAAGTCAATCCTAAAGAACCCACCTCTGTCATATTCCTATTCATATCCCACTTAACATAAGATATATTAGCACTTTCAAGAATTTTACTAACAGATTCTATTATATAATCACATACTTCTTTCCTTGATAGGTCTAATATTAACTGACTTCTTGCCTGTGATCTAGTTCTTCCTGGAATATGAATACACCAATTTGGATGCTTTTCATAAAGCTTACTAATAGGTGAAATCATCTCAGGCTCAAACCATAATCCAAACTCTAGGCCCATATTATTTATATCCTTAGCAAGTTTACTAAGTCCACCCTTTAATTTATTCTCATTAACAAACCAATCTCCTAAGGAACTTTTATCATCATTTCTATTTCCAAACCATCCATCATCAAGAACAAAAAGTTCCATTCCTAGCTTTGAAGCTTCTTTAGCTATTTCCTTTATCTTAACCTCATTAAAGTCAAAATATGTGGCTTCCCAGTTATTTATAAGCACAGGTCTTACCTTATCTCTATAATTTCCTCTACACAATCTCTTTCTATAAAGATTATGATAAATTTGAGACATGCCATTTAGTCCCTTTGAGGAATAAACTAATACAACCTCTGGTGCTTGAAACTCTTCCTTTGACTCAAGTAACCATTTAAAATCTAAAGGATTTATTCCCATTTGAGCCCTTGCATTTCTATACATATCAACTTCCACATTGGCTAAAAAGTTTCCACTATAAACTAAGCTAAAGCCATAAACATCTCCATATTCTTCATTGGTCTCCTTACTACATAGGGCCATAAAAGGATTTTGAGCATGGCTACTTGCCCCTCTTCTACTTTCAATAGCTTGGCTTCCACTTCTTAAAGAATTTCTAAGAATATGTCTCTCTCTTCCCCAAGATCCTGAAAGCTGAATAAAATCAAATTCATCAGTTGTAAAATCTACATTGGCACTTAAAACTCTCTCTATATTTATCTTTTCATCACTATTATTCACTATCTTTAAACTTCTTGTAATAGCATCAAAGTTTTCAAAAACATTGTATGTTAATATGACTTCTAAGTTTTTTAAAGAATCAACTAAAGTTATTTCTAGGGAAGTAGCCTCTTCCTCACTTTCAACATACACAGCTGGTAAACCTGAAGGCCTTTGCTTTCCTTCGTAAATTCTATGTGACTTATATCTTAAATCAGTAGCTGATGTACCATCTTCATATTGAAACTCTAAACTTGGACTTCTTAAATCAGTAGCTCCAAAGGTTGGACACTCTTGAGGTATTAACTCTAACTGAAATCCACTTATATTATCAGTATCAGCTGCAAAGCTTCCAAAACCTCTTCTTCTAACAAAATACTCTAAGTTATCAACTTTTAACTTTCTTCCCCAATACAAATGACTTAAATGTCCTGTCTCCATAACCTTCAAAACATAACTTGTATTCTTTGTCCTTAGATGAAAAGTTTTAAAATTCTCATTATAATTTATACTCATAATTCTCATAAAGTTACCTATTAACTCTTTCCCCCTATATTAATACTAATATTTTGTATGCACTCTTCTAAATCCCTTTTAACTTATAAAGAAAATTTAACCTTTTAAGAAAACCTTAACAAAGCTACTAATAGCTATAAATAAAAGTCTTAATTAAACTAAATTCATTATAAAAGTTAAAGCAAAAATCTAAATAGTCTACATACAAATTATCCTTTAATAGCATTATATATTTAATTTACTTTAAATTAAATATATAAATAAAAAAAGTTCTACTTAAAAAAGTAGAACTTTTTGTGGTTGCGGGAGCAGGACTTGAACCTACGACCTTCGGGTTATGAGCCCGACGAGCTACCAGCTGCTCCATCCCGCGTCATTAAATTGTTTCTTCAACTTGTATTAAGTATATTCCTAATTCTCTAATAAGTCAAATGTTATTTTAATAAAATATTTTTTAATTCTATATTAAATACTCTTAGGCTACTTATAGACTCAATAAGAAATTTACTTTTTTATTTTTATAACTTAAATATCTTTCTTCGTATTATATTTAATTTAGCAATTTTAATATAAATATAATATCCCCAAACTCCACTTAAAGTATTACATATAAGATCATTTACTTCAAAAAACCTTTTTGTATTAGGAAAAACTAAAGATAATATAACTTGGGAACTCTCTATGAATAAAGACATAAAAAAACAGAATTTTAATACTGTACTTAATGAAGGTATATATGAATCTTCTTTTAACTTATTTTTATTCTGCAATTCAAAGCTTTCTAAAATTTTATTGATTTTATCTATAATTCCTTTTCCTAAAGTTAATTTTTCTTCATCTATACTGTAAAAATAGCAAAGAAAAAATGCCATTGGACTTAACATAATTGAATTTCCTATTAGCTGATAAATAACATCTCGCAATCCTCCTTCATGGTATATTTGCTTTATACTCCACAGAGGACTAAGCCAAATTTCTGGCGGATTATAAATAAGATTATTTCCCCAAGCTATGGTCAATGGAAAATACACCTTAGAAGCAACTCCAATTAAGTAAATACAAAATAAATCAAAGATAAATTCTTCATTAGAATATATTTGCTTATATGTGTATTCTTCCTTAATTATTCCTTTAATTTTAATTGCTCCTCTAAATAAACAAAAGAGTATAATTCCTACTACTAAAAATGTGTTTTGGGAAATAATAATCATAAATTCTCCTTTTAATTCTAAGCTTTAATTAATATATTATTTAAGTTAATGTTGACTTCTAAATACAGTATTAATACTAGAAAGACTTCTATTATTCATTAATATAATCTTATATTCTTTAGAAATCAAAATCTCATAAAATAAATAGCTTTATATTACTTTATTAAGTATAGCCTCTTTATTTTTATTTTAATCAGATTAATTATAAAAATAAGCTGTATCAAAACTCCTTAAACCTCTTACAAACCTAATTACAAAATCAATGAAATTAATTAGGATTTTTAAGTTTATTTATGAGTTATTTTGATACAGCTTTCTAAAATTAAGCTTCTGTTACAAGCTCTTCTTCTTTATCCTTTTTTTCTTTACCATTTGCTTCAGTAAAGATATTTTCTGTAGCAGATAATTCTCTTAAGTAATCAATAAACCCATCTCTAAGATCTGGTCTTCTTAAAGCATACTCAACAGTTGCTTCTAAGAATCCAAGTTTATCTCCCACATCATATCTTCTTCCTTCAAAGTCATAAGCATACATAGCTTCTTCGCTCATAAGCTCTAAAAGTGCATCTGTTAATTGAATTTCTCCACCTTTACCAGGTTTTGTGTTTTCTAATATATCAAATATTCTTGGAGTTACTATATATCTTCCTAATATAGCAACATTTGAAGGTGCTTCTTCTGGTGATGGCTTTTCAACTAAGCCTTTTACTTTATAAACTCTACCTTCAATATGTTTTCCATTAACTATTCCGTATTTAGAAACATTTTCCTCTGGAACAGTTTGAACACCTAATACACTAGTTCTATATTCATTATAACAATCAATTAATTGCTTTAAGCATGGCTTTTCTTCATTATAAACTACATCATCACCAAGTAATATGGCAAAAGGCTCATCCCCTACAAAAGTCTTAGCACAGTAGATAGCATGTCCAAGTCCTCTTGGTTCTTTTTGTCTTATATAATGGATATCAACCATGTCTGATATATCTCTAACTAAATCTAAAAGTTCAGTTTTTCCTGACTTTTCAAGTTCCATTTCAAGTTCCACATTACGGTCAAAGTGATCCTCAATTGATTTTTTACTTCTTCCTGTAATAACAAGTATTTCCTCTATACCTGAAGCTATAGCTTCCTCTATTATGTATTGAATAGTTGGCTTATCAACTATTGGAAGCATCTCCTTAGGTTGTGCCTTTGTTGCAGGTAAAAATCTAGTACCAAGACCTGCTGCTGGTATTATAGCTTTTCTTATTTTATTGTTCATCCTCTTATCCCCTTGTAAATCAAAATTTTAATATTAAGTTCTAATTTAAAGTGCCTTTGATTTTGAAATATACCTGTAAGACCATCTTAATAAGCAATTAGTGTTGCATTATATACGTAAGAATAATAGCGTTAAGAAGCTTTTATTGTTTGAGCATAGCGAGTTTAAAAGCTTTAGCTATTATTCTGAAGTAGATAATAGCAACTCTTTGCGAAATTAAGTTAGGTCTTGAAGGCTATTTCAAAATCAAAACTAACTAAAAATAAAGCTTAATATGAAGTTTATTTAAAGTTTTTCATTCCAACGCATTGCCATTTCCAGAAGTCTTTACACATGTCCTCTAAGTTTTTCTCAGCCTTCCATCCAAGTTCTTTTTCTGCCTTTGATGGATCTGCAAAACTTATGGCAATATCTCCTGCTCTTCTATCTACTATTTTATAAGGTATTTCCTTACCTGATGCCTTTGAAAAAGCTTTTATTATATCTAGTACAGAATATCCTTGTCCAGTTCCTAGATTATATGTGCTAATTCCAGAACCATCCTTTAACTTTTTCATAGCTGCTACATGTCCTCTTGCTAAGTCTACAACATGAATATAATCCCTTACACCAGTTCCATCTGGAGTGTTATAGTCATCTCCAAATACTCTTACATAGTCTAACTCACCATCAGCCACCTTTGAAACATAAGGCATAAGGTTATTTGGTATTCCATTAGGTAATTCTCCAATTAATCCACTTTCATGAGCTCCAACTGGATTAAAGTATCTAAGAAGTACAATATCCCATGAATTATCTGATATATATAAATCTCTTAAAATATCCTCTGTTATAGACTTACATCTACCATATGGATTTGTTGCAAATCCTGCTTGAAGCCCTTCATGTACAGGTACTATTTCGCTTTCTCCATAAACAGTAGCTGAAGAACTAAATATAAATTTCTTAACATTATGATTTCTCATACTTGTTAAAAGATTTAAAGTTCCAATAATATTGTTATTATAATATTCTAAAGGTTTTTCTACTGATTCCCCTACTGCCTTAAGAGAAGCAAAGTGTATAACAGCATCTATTTTTTCATTTTTAAATACATTATCTATATCTTCAAAATTTACTAAATCGCCTTCGTAAAACTTTATATGCTTTCCTGTTATTTTTTCAACTATATCCTTAACTTCTTTTCTACTATTTACTAAGTTGTCAATAACAACTACAGAATTATTATCATCCCTTAATAATTCTACTATTGTATGGCTTCCTATATAGCCAATTCCACCAGTTAATAATATATTCATTTAAACTTCTCCCTCACCAAAAAATTACAGCTTAAATTATAGCATAAATTTATTTAAAAATTCAAATTATATACTATTTATATAGCAAATTCCCCCTTTATTGCTTTAAATATACTATTATTTTTTAATACATCTTTTATTATTTTTAATACTCTATCTTCTCTAAAAATATCATTACTTACTACAAATGTCTCTTCTATTATCTCTTCTATTAAATTTCTTCCCTCTATAATATCATCTTTTAAAAGCTCTGCTGCTTCCTTCCATTTCAATAAGTTATCTTCTCTTATTAAAATCTCAACTTCTTCTATTATTTCCTCACTTATACTTTCCATAATATATTCTATGGATTTTTCAAATTCTAAAATATTTATATCCTTTCTTATTTTATATGGACTTAATAAAAAGGTCTTTATACTATTTTTTATTGAAGTTTCTAATAGTCTCTCTGGACATAGGCTTTTATACTCTCTTCCTCCAAAGTTATAAGCCATTTTTAAAGAAAATTCTTTAAGATTCTTATCATAGCTTCCTCTTACTCTTCTTATAAATTCTCTCTTAACTTTCCTGTTAATTCCTAGGGATAATATTGCTAATCTTCCATATTTATAAGATGGCTTATACTCATTTATTAAGGAGCTTTTTTCTTTTATTCTATTTATTAAAACTTCTTCACTTTGATCTATTATTTTTTCTATCAAATCCTTACTACTTACTATCTTTTCCTCTTCATCATAGGTAAATATTACTCTCTCCATTATTAAATTTAAATAATACTCTTCCCTTCCCCTAATTATTATTGAAGCCTCTTCCTCTCCTAATTCCTCCAATAAATTTTGAAAGTTATCTTTCAAAAAAGAGTTAAAAATATTAGGCATATGATATGCCTCTTTTTCATTTAATGCACTTATAAAATCACTTTCACTATTGTCAAATTGATGATAAAAATAATCCTTATAAATAGATTTTTCATAAATATATATATTAGTTTTATTTAAATATCCATTTATAATTAAGTATTTTAAAACTTCTAAATTTCTTTCAAAAGCCTCTTCTTCAGTATTAAAAAGCCATATTACCTCATCACTACTAGCTAAATTTCTTCTAGTCTCATAACTTAATAATTGATTCCTAAATTCATTAATGTTTCCACTATAATCGGCTAAAATAAAATCCTTCTCTTTATTATGTAAAATTTCTTCTCCCCTAAAATTCCCTTCCAATCTTATATCACTAAATATTAAATTGCTGTTATTAGGATTATACTTCTCATTAAAAAGACTCTCTAATATATAGAAAAACTTTGATTTTAATTCCTCTTGAGATTTTTCTTTGTAATCATCCTTATAACCTATATGAAAATAAATATAAGCTAAATCTTCAATATTATCTAAAGAATACTGATTTAAATCCTTATTATTAAGCAAGTTCTCCTTAACTAAAAACTCATTATTATTAAAAACATAACTTTTTCCACTTTTTCTTTCCCTAAACTCAAGCTTATATTGAAAAATATTATGCAAACTATTTATCCTAAATAAAAACTCTTCCAAAATCCCCTTAAGCTCTATTTTTTTATTAATAATGCATTGTGAGTATGGCGTTCCAATAAATTTAAACTTATTAGAATCCGATTTAAAAATCACTTCAAAATTTGGAGCTCCTATATTATTAAAAAACTTATTTACCAATTTATCTTCTTTTGCTTCATTAGTATTTTTATACGCTTCACTAAACTTTTCACCTGATCCAATAAGATTAGAAATTAATTTCTTTCTATATTCATAATCCCCACCTAACAACTGAATTTTCTTTTTAAATTCAAAGTTAAATCTAGACCTAATCTCCTCTCTTATAAAAATTTCAAAGGATTTATTACTATTCTCCCTCAATTCAAATTCTTCTAGTTTAAGAAGTTTAGAAAACTCTTTTAATTCCTCTTCTAATTTCTTATTAATATTATTATGAGAAATTCCAATAAATTTTTCTAAAATACTTTTTTTAAAATCATAATAAAACTCTTCCATAAAATGAGTATTATCAAAAACAATTTTCATAGATTTCTCACTATACTTTTCTAAGCTTTTTAAAAAGCCGTAATAATTTTCATAACAATCACTATTATTTATAATGCTCTTAATTTCATTAAGAAACTTGTTAGCTGCTTCATAATCCTTCCCTACATCAGAGCCTAAACTTTTAGTTATAATTCTTCCATTTCCCTTATAATCCTTTAAAATAGGGTGCTTAAAGTTTACTGTAAGAACCCCCTTATTCTTTGGCTCTAGTAATGAAACTCCCTTTTCTCTTAACTTATTCATAAATTCACCTTCCATAATCCAAATAAAAATAGCTAATATCTTAATCCTTAACTAGAATATAAACAAAAATTTAAACTAAAATATAAACTAATTTATATTTAAATTATAATGAATTTATATAGGCATATTGCACTCACAGCTTAATATTAATAATAAATTTAAAGCTTATAGATTTAATTCTCCCATATTTTAAAGCAACATAAATTGTAGATTAAACTATAAAAAACTATTAATAAAAATTATTTCTTTACTCTATTTATAAAAATACTACTTAAAAAGCACTACTTATTTAAAATAAAAAATAGACAATTCTCTTCTAAAAAAAGATATTGCCTATTTTAATAATTCATAAAAATCTTATCCATATTAAGTTTCTCCTATAATTTTTTCCTTTGATCTTTATAGTTAAATCATATTATTCAAAGTTTTTCATTTCTTCCCTAAGTTTTTTTAGTATTCTTTCCTTTCTCCATCTTGCTTTTGAATAGGTAGTAATATGCTTATGCTCTTGGCAATATTTCTGAAAGTTTCCTCTATCTCTGTATACATAAAGTATAAATTCCCTATCGCTTTTTGAAATATTAGCTAAAGCTTTTACGAAAGCTCTCATTTTTTCTCTCTCAACATATTCATCCTCTATGGACATCTCATCCTTAATGGTCTCACCAATAGTAATACCTTCCCCTATAGGACTATCTAAACTTGAAAAATCAAGTCTATTCTCCTTCTTCTTACACATAGTTCCAAGTTTGTTCTTAACATTTGTACTAATAAAAAATATAAACTCAGAACCATGATCTCCATCAAATTTACTTATGGATTCAATAATAACACTTCTAGCTATTTGCTTTAAATCATCAACATCATAACCATTAATAAAAAACCTAGTAGAGTATTTATGAATTAACCCTTCATAAATAGAAACAACCTCAGCCATAGCACACTTATCACCCTTTTTACCCCTAATAATTAACTCATTTAAAGCTTCCTTATTTCCCTTTTCCCCTAAAAGTCTAAGTTCCCTAGCAGTCTTATTAATAAATCTTTGCTTCTTTTCTGCCATACCTAATTATCCCCCTTAAAATGCAGAATTTTTAAAATAGCTATTAATATATCTAGTTATGTTTTTAATTTTAAATTAAATAGTTTTTATTTTTCATAATATATAAAGTTATGTTATTTATTGTAAATTTATCTTATCATTTAAACATTTACATTTCAACAGAATAACAAATGATTTTCTATTTTTTAACAATAAATACATATTAAAACCTCTTCACTATTTAAATATGCTTTAGTAGGAGAAAAAGCTGTATTATTATGTTAAGTTTCTTTAAATACTATAAAATTTTATACTATATAGAAATTATTATGTTGACATCCATATACTAAATATAAATATTTAGCTTAAAGGAGTAAAATTATGTCAAAAAAATCTAAATACTCAATTCCACCCAAACATCCAATTCCTAGAAACCCTCCTAAAGGTTTTTGACTTGTTAAAGGTAATTACGGCAAAGGGAAAGTTTATACTGATGGTAAAAGATTTATTACTCCAGATATAGATCAACATAGAGGTGGCTGATGAAAATTAGCATATAAAATTAAAGATTTATGAAAAAAGTCTACTAGAGAAGGAACTTATAACTTTGATTTAACTATTAGGTTAGGGGACTAAAATTAATAAAGACTTATCATGAATGAAAAATTATGAAATAAAATCCAGTAGAGAATATTAACTTAACTCTCTACTGGACTCTATTAATGGAAATTATACAGTAATAATCTCTTTTTCAACTTCTTTTTTGAATAAAGATTCTTTTTCTGATAAATTATTTAGATATTCAATAAATCCTTCTCTAAGCTCTGGTCTTCTTAAAGCATATTCAACAGTAGCTTCTAAGAATCCAAGTTTATCTCCAACATCATATCTTCTTCCCTCAAAGTCATAAGCATACATTGCTTCTTGTCCCATAAGTTCTAGAAGAGCATCTGTTAATTGGATTTCTCCACCTTTTCCAGGCTTAGTATTTTCTAAAATATCAAATATTCTTGGAGTTACTATGTATCTTCCTAATATAGCAACATTTGAAGGTGCTTCTTCAACAGATGGTTTTTCAACCAATCCCTTAACCTTATAAACTTTTCCTTCAATATATTTTCCATCTACTATTCCATACTTAGAAACATGACTTTCTGGAACAGTTTGAACTCCTAATACACTAGTTTTATACTCATTATAACAATCAATTAACTGTTTTAAACATGGTTTTTCCTCATTATAAACTACATCATCCCCAAGTAGTATAGCAAAAGGTTCATCCCCTACAAAAGTCTTTGCACAATGTATAGCATGTCCAAGTCCTCTTGGCTCCTTTTGTCTTATATAATGAATGTCTACCATATCTGATATATCCCTAACCAAATATAAAAGTTCATTTTTACCAGATTTCTCAAGCTCCATTTCAAGCTCAACAGACTTATCAAAGTGATCCTCGATACATTTTTTGCTTCTTCCTGTAATAATAAGAATCTCTTCAATGCCTGAAGCTATAGCTTCCTCAATTATGTATTGAATAGTTGGCTTATCAACTATTGGAAGCATCTCCTTAGGTTGTTCCTTTGTTGCAGGTAAAAATCTAGTACCAAAATCTACTGGTATTACTTTGCTTATATACTCTCTGTTACACTTGCATTTGAAATTCTAATAAATTAAAATTTAATAAACAAATTATTAATTTTTCATAAAAATACATATTAATACATTCAATATTACTTTTCTACATTAATTAAATTGCTTATTTCTTTTACTATATTAATACAATTTTTTAACGTTACATCATCATTGTCAAGTTCAGGGTTAAATTCGACTAAATCTAATGCCCTTACTTTTTTACTATTAAATAATCCTTTTAAAATATTAATTACATTATCTAAGCTCAATCCATCTTTAACTGGAGTTCCTGTTCCTGGCATATACTCTGGACTTATACTATCAATATCAAAGCTAATATGTATATTTTGTATATCTTTGTTATTTAAATTACTTAATATAGATTTTATTATTTTCTCTTCTCCTAACTTTTTCACATCATTAGTTGTCCAAACATTTACATTATTTTCTCTAAGTAATACATTTTCACCTTCATCTAAATCCCTAGCCCCAATTATAAATATGTTTTCTGATTTTATTTTAGGCCCATTAAAATAAATATCTGTCAATCTATTTATACCAATTCCAGCCGATGCAGCCAGAGGCATTCCATGTATATTACCACTAGGTGTAGTTTCTAAATTATTAAAATCTCCATGTGCATCAATCCATATTATGGCTAAATTATCCTCATAATACTTAGCTGTTCCTGCAATTGTTCCTAGCGCTAATGAATGATCTCCTCCTATAGTGAAAGGAAATGATTCATTCTTTAAAGCTAAATATACATTATTAGCTAAATTTACATTTGAATCAACTATTTCCTTTAAATATTTAGCTTTTTCACTATAATAATATTTTTCTCTTGAATCACATGATGCTACATAAATATTTCCCATATCAAATACATGATTATATTTACTCAAAATTTCTTTTATTCCTGCTTCTCTTAATTTATTAGGACCATTGTTTACTCCCCAAATATCTGATCCATAAAATAAGGGCATTCCTATAATATTTATATTCATATCTTAATCATCCTCTCTTAAATACTTTAATAAACATATCTTAGAAAAAATAGATGAAACTATAAAAACTATTAATGTTGCTAATGCAGCACCAATTATTCCATATCTGCTTATTAAATATATATCCAATAAAATATTACAAGCTCCAGATAATATTGAATTATAAAAATTTTCTCTTACACATTTTAAACTTGCTAAAATATTTCCATATGGAATTCTAAATGTTGAACTTATAAAGAAACCTATCATTAGTATTCTAAAACTAGGCAAAGCTCCCATATAATCATTTCCCCATAAAATTTTAATTATAAAAGGTGCTAATAAAAAACAAACAATTGCTATTACTAAGTTTATAATAATTAAATATTTTTCTAAAACTTTAACTTTACTTCTTATCCAATCCTTATCACTAAATTTTTGTGCAAAATAAGGATAGCAAAATATCATTATAGACATTGTTATAAATGTCAAATTAAAAGGAATTAATGTTGCTACTTTATAATCAGCAACATCATATTGATTTTGCATTATTCCTCCAACTAACGATGTATCCAATAAATATAACATTTGTGACATTGCTGTTGTCAATGCTGTGACTATTGAATATTTTATAAATTCATTTTTTTCATTTTTATCCAAAACTGAAATCTTTAAATTCAAATCACATCTTATATAATTAAAACTCACAAAAATTGTAACTAAATATGATAAATATGTTCCAATTATAATTCCATTAATCCCCCAAATATACCCCAAAATTATGTTCCCAAAGAAATACATTATTGAATTTATAATTGATACATTACTAAACTCTTTATTTCTTAATGTTGCTCTAAGATATGATAATATAGTATTATAAATAACACTTAAAATAGGTATAAATGACATCTTTAACAAAGTATTATTGACACCAACAATATTATTGGAAAAATTACTATATACCAATAATATAATACTTAAAACCACATTAGCAATTAAACCCATTTTAATTCCTAACTTTAAAAATGCTAATTTTTCTTCAACTTTCTCTTTCATACTACAATATTGTAATACTCCTAAAACGCTACCTAACCCCTCAAGTAAAAGCAATAAATTTAAATCATTTTTAGCTAATGAATAAATACCATATTCACTTTTATCTATTACTCTCGCTAATAAAATTATTGTTCCAAACTGAATAATTTTATTTATAAAACTACTGGAAAATATCCTGAAAAATCCCTTTTCAAGTAAAGCTACAATTTTTTCATTTTTTTTTAAATTAATTTTCATATTTTAAATTTCCTCAACTAAAATTTTATTAAATTCAATTAAAGTCAATACTTGTGCTTTTTCTGAAAAGCACCCATTATTATACAAATAAATACAATCATTTTTTAATTCATTATATTTAGATAGATATTCTATATTATCAATAAAATACTTATCTAAATAATTTTTCAAATCATCATTATTTTCATACCAAAAATCGTATGGATTCATATTTAATTTATTATTTTGTCCATTTATTATTTTATTTAACATTATATTTGACTTTCTATAGAATTTTCCTATTGGGCCATTCATATACATAGAATTAAATTTATTTGGCTTGGCATTCCATTTTTGCCACTTATAATTAGTTGCATCTTTATAATATTTCTGAATCATTGACAAGAATAAATTTTCTTTATATTTATATTTTGGATCCATTCTCATTGAAAAACTAACAATATCTACATGGGTAAAATCTTCAAAGGTTTCTATATTTTTATGCAGGCTTATAGAACCATTATATATTCCATTAATCCCCCTATTAAATACTGCAAAATGTTCTTCGTTCATATAATTTTCTTCTGCAAACTTTTGCAAAAAATTAACTTTTTTAATTAATTTAGTTGAATAAGCCCAATTTTCTATTTTGGGTTTTGAATGATATGGAGCATCTATGTAATCACCATGCATTATATCAGCTTGATTCCCATTATGAACCCCTCCAAAATTTAACAAATTAACTTTATCAATTGTATCTACTAAATGTGCTGCTCCACTATATAATATTTGTCCACCATTTCTTTTTACATATTTATTTATATTTTTTAAGAATCCACCATTATTCAAACTCTTAATTATACTATCAAAATTATAATCATTAGATATTTTTCTAGCAATCGTTTCATCTAAAGAATAATTTTGAGAAAATGTAATTGTACTTATATCTCTAAACCCAAGCTCATTTCCACCTATAGCAATCATTCTTGAATCTAAGCCTCCACTTAAAAAACATAAATGATTATAATTTTCTTCTTTTTCCTTACCAAATGATTGTTCAAGAGAATATTTAAATCTCTCATACATTTCTTTCATAATTTCTTCTTTTTTCATTGTAGTTAAATTAGTATTATCATAAATGAAATATTTTTTTCTTTTTAACTTACTATTTTGTAATATTATATATTCTCCAGCAAGAATTTTATTAACATCATTTAACAAAGTAAAATCGTGAATCATATAACCAAATGTTAGCATCATATAACAACTTTTTTCATTTAAATTCAAATTATATCCTAACTCTTTTTTATATTTAGCCAATTCAAATATATCAGTAGATACAATTAAATCATTGCTATTATGAAAATAATATATGAATTTATTTCCTAAATGATTTGTAAAAGAATATGTTTTCTTGGAAATAATATCATATATTATACCACTAAAATTTCCTCTTAATTCCTTTATCATATCTATCCCATAATTACTATATAATCTAAAGTATAGTTCTTTTGCATTAGTACATAAATATTTTTTCTTTAATTCTTTTAGATTCAATATTACTCCATCAATACAAATTAATATATTATTTTCTAAAGCTACTATTTTATCATTTATAAATTTATCATTGAAAAATTCTTTTAAATAAATATCATCTATATTTTTAAAACTATCTAAATCATTAATTTTTTTTTGTGTCTTAATTAATGTAAATCCCATTTATTTATCCTCACTCAAAATATCACTGTATATTTCTATTTCTTTTTTTACTATCTCATTCCAAGTAAATGATTTATTTATTGTTGAAATTATAGTTTCATCTACATTTAGATGAACTTTTTTTAAAATAGCATTTGCCATATTCATTTCAAAATTAATATCATCTTCAATTAAGTTGTTATCATCTTTTATAATAGCTTCCGGAATTCCTCCAACATTAGTTGCTACAACTTGTGTTCCACAAGCAAGAGCTTCTATAATAACATTTCCGAAACCTTCATCTCTACTTGGCACAACTAGTAAATCCATACACTTCATATAATTAGAAACTTTTTTTTGATCTATTCTTCCAGTAAACTCACACTTAATACCGTAATCTTTAATATTGTTTATTATTTGGTCTTTAAAAAATCCCTCTCCAATTACAATATACTGTATATCTTTATTAAATTTATTTATATAATAAAATATTTTAGATAATCGATCTGCTCCTTTTACATATTCTAAATTTCCAACAAATCCAATAATTTTTTTGTTAATAGGCAAATTCAAACTTTCTTTTAAGTCTAATTGTTTTTTTAAATCTATCACTTTAAATAAATTATTATCTATACCATTATATATAATTTCAGAATTTTTATTTTTATATCCATATTTAATAGCTACTTCTCTTAACTTTTTACTAACAAATATAACTTTATTAGCTGCATTTAAAGAATCTATTATATCCTTTTTATATTTTTTTTCTTTTAAATAAATATTTATATCCGAGCCATGACATGTTACAACATATGGAATGCCATATATTTCTTTTATTTTTTTTGCAATAATAACATTAGGAAATGCATAATGTACTTGTATCATATCATATGATTTTTTCATTATTAAAGATTCTATTTCTTTCTCCTTATTTTTATAAAAAAAATAAGGAGTTATTTTTTTTATAAAAATTTTAGTAAAACTATTTTTTTCATTTATAAAATTCCATTTCAAATTTTCAACATATATTTCTTTTCTTTTGGAATATCCTTTTATTTTATTTAATATATAATTATTAGAATAATAATTAAAAGAATATAAATCCAATTCAAATTTTTCTTTTATTCTATTACATCTATTTATTATAAATGTAGCTCCATTATTATTTTTATCAGGTCTAATTTCTGATAATACTAAAATATTTTTCATATTAACACCTATTTTTTTTATAGTTCCCAATAATTTTTATAATTGTATAATTACAAAAAATTAGTCTTGCAAAATTATCTCCATAAATTAATCCATTAAAGCTTTGACAGTATAATTGAAGTAATATATATAAAAATATTACATCATATGCCTTAAATCTTATTAATTTAATTAATGGATATATTATACTTATCAAAACCAATAGAACTGCTACAATTATTCCATAATCATAACCCCACATTAATACAGGAAACTCAAAATTATTGATTCTATTTTTATCTGTAACTATTCTTGAATAATCATAGCCTCCGCCATATAATAGTTTTGGTCTATAGTCACTATTTTCAAATACAGTTTCTATAGCTCCAAACCTACCATTGGTTATATCTCCTGATTGTATCGCGGTTATAAATCTACTTTTTATATTTTTCTCAAAATAATTTGTTTGAGAGATAAAAACAATTATTACAATACTAAAACAAATTATAGACCCTTGAAGGAACTTATTCTTATTTTTTAATCCATAGAATGCTATAGAAAATATTGAAATAACTAATCCCATCTTACTTCCTGTTAAAATTGTTCCAACAAAAAATATAATTACAACTTTTAAAATATTAGATTGAAAATTTAAATATTTTATAGCAATTATATTCAAAACAAAATATATAATAAATATTTGCATATTAACAAGAGGATGTCCTAATATATTATATAATCTATATGTTCCAAATGAACTCATCCATTCCATGGTGCTTCTTAAACTATCCAATTTTATAAAATCTCTCAAAATAATATTCATTCTATAATTTGTAAGCATATCAATAATTCCAAAAAATATAACTATGTATACAATAATATTTATTATTTTTATTAAATTAATAAAAAGTTTTTTATCAAATATTTTTTCTTCAGCTAATAAAAGTAAAGGAATTATTATTGTAGTTAATGGAATAGTATAATAGCCTAAACTTAACTTACTTTTTAAATTTGTAAAAATAATCAAAACATATATGAAAAAAATATATATTAATACTTTATTGTTTAATTTATTTCTAATAGAAAATAATATTACTGAAACTAATAAAATAATATTATAATAAAAATCTATTCCTATATAAGACATAAAAATTTGTCTAAATGTATAATTAAATAAAAATATTGATACTGTTATTAATACTAAAATCCTTTTATTTTTTTTATCCACCAAAGAAATTCCTTTCTAATTTATATTTTTTAAATTTGACGATATAATTTCACCTGCTTTAATAAATTTATTTTTATGTATTATTACTGGACCAAAAATCATACTATTGGGTCCAATAGTAACATTTTCATTAATTACTGGCTGAGTAATAATTTTATTATTATACTTAAGTTTTTGACCATTATTCCCCCCTATAGTAACCCCTTGATATATTTTTACATTACTCATAATTTCAACTTCACTACCTATAACAACACCTAACCCATGAACTAACATTACTCCACCATTTATTTTTGCCCTATAATCTATATCTACATTAAAAATTATTCTATTTATTAACCAAATAAATTTAGATATAAATCCAAGTTTATTTAAATAAAGCCAATTGCTTATTCTATATAATAACATTGCATGAAAGCATGGATTTATAAGTACAGCTATTGATTTTTTAGAAAAAGAATTCTTTTTATAAAACTTAAAATCTTGTATTATTAAACGCACTAAATTCCTCCATAAAATTCAATATATTTTTTTACACAATATTCTTTAGAATATTCTTTAGATTTCCTAACTCTATATTCTTGTAAATCTTCAGAACATATCCCTTTTAAATGTAAAATATCATTTTTACTCAAATCTTCAACATTATATTTTGCTAAACCTAACTTATGATCTTTATTAATTTCATCATAAAAATCACCTATTTCACCTATCATCATAACAGCTAATCCATTTGATAAATATTCAGCTATTTTTACTGGTGATGCCACCCTATTTAATTCTAAGTTATCCCTATATATTACTCCTACATCAGCATTTAAATAAATTTGTTTTAATTCACTTTTACTTAAATTATATAGAATATTTAAGTTTATATTTTTTTTATTAGCTTCTATTTTAATTTTTTCTTCAAAGTCTAAATTTTTGTTACCATTTAAACAGAAAAACCATGTACTTTTATCTTCTGTTTTTCTTAATATTTTATAATATTGGTCTAATTTTTGATAAAATTGTTGTCCACCTATATATATATATGATATATTTTCTTTTTCACCATATATTTTATTATTATTATTGCTATAAATAAAACTTCCAAAACAAGGTATTATATTATAATTATTCGTTATATTATATTTTAAATTATAATGTTCAAATAATTTGTTTGAAACAAAATTAAAACTTAAATTTTTCTTATTAAAAATCCTGTCATCTATCTTTTTAAAATGAATTGCCCTACTTAAATTTGTATCTTTAAGCTCTTCATATTGTGCTCCTCTAATATCTGATATAAGTTTAAAATTATATTTATTTTCATCAAATTCTGATATTATTAAACTAGCTTCCTGTGCTCTACAATGTATTATTTTTCTTTCAGAATTATTATATTTAACTTTAAAAAAAATATTTAATATATACTTTGCAATATTATAAGAAAACATATTTTTAAATCCTATATATGGTATTAAAGTAATTTTAAATTTTCTATTTTTTCTTAGTAATATTATTTTTTTTAAAATATCTTTATTCCATCTTATATTTACTGGCTGCAAACATAATAATTCAACATTATATTTTTCAGAAATTTTGCTATCTAACAATTCATAAACCTGTGAATTAAATACTGTTGAATTAATTCCTTCAAGAGTAATATATATTAATTTTTCACTCATAATAAGTCCCTTCTTTATGTATTCATATTAATGCATTATAATAATCTATGTGTTTTCTTTTCATTTCTGACATTGTAAATTTTTTCAAAACCGTATTCTTAGCATTTTTATTCAAACTATTTAAAATATTTACATTCTTCAAAACATAATGAATAGTATCTTCTAATTCTTTAACATTTTTAGGTTCAATTATAAATCCATTTATTCCATTATCTATAATTTCTTTATTTCCTCCGACATTAGTGGCTATTACAGTTCTAGAATTTATCATTATCTCCATATTGGTTATAGGAAATCCTTCAACTAAAGATGGTAGTATATACATATCTAATGATTTAATTATATTTTTTATATCATTCCTAAAACCTATTAAAAATATATTTTCTGATAAATTATTATTTATTATATAAGATTCTATCTCTTCTCTTAATTTTCCATCTCCAATAATAATTAAATTACACTTAATCCCCTTTTTTATAACATTATTAAATGCCTCTAACATATAAATAATACCTTTTTCTTCACTTAATCGTCCTATAAATCCAAATGTAAAACAATTTATATTCAACTGTTTTTTTAAATTAACAATTTTAACGTTTAAATATTCTTCTTCTTTAATACCATTATATATAAGTTCTATATTTCTAGCTTTAATACCATTATCAATTAAATTCTTTCTAACACCTTCTGAAACAGCTATTATATTTTTTCCTCTTAAATTAATAAAATTCTTACTCTTAAAAGTACTATGTTCAGAATGTATCACTTTTGTTTTTGTATTTATTTTAGCAAGATTAGATAACGCTGTTGTATATCTATGATGTGAATGAATTATATCTATTTCTTCATCCTTAATTAACCTTCTTATTTGCCCAATAGATTTATAAAAACTTTTTTTATCAAAATCTATTAAAATGACTTTTACATCTTTATCAATTAAATCTAAATATTGACCTCCACTACAAGCTAAATAAATCTCAAAGTTACCATCATTTATATTATTTATTAAATCAATAACAACTTTTTGTGCTCCACCTATATTCATATTTGGATATATATATAAAATTTTAATTTTCACTTAATCACCCCTTTACTTTATATTTCAATACATATATCAAAAACTTTAAATTTCCAATAATATATCTTTTCCACATACGCCTTGGTTCCTGAATAAATCTATAAAACCATTCTAGTCCATTTTTTTGCATCCATTTAGGAGCTCTTTTTGTTTTCCCTGCTATAACATCAAAACTTCCCCCCACTCCCATAACAAATGGAACATTTAAATACTTCATATTATTATTTATCCAATATTCTTTCATTGGAGAACTAAATGCTACAAATAAAATATCAGCTCCAGAGTCATATATTTTTTTAGCTATTTCCTTACTTTCTTCCTCTTTAAAATAACCATTTCTATATCCAGCTATATTTAAATCAGGGTATTCTTTTTTTAAAATTTCAACAACTTTTTCCACAACCTCTTGTTTCGCACCAAAAAAATATGGTTTATATCCTTCTTCTGCTGACATTTTAATCAAATTTGTGAATATATCTATACCAGTAACCCTTTCTGGTAAATCATTTCCTAATATTTTTGATCCCCAAACAATAGATTGTCCATCAGCATTTATTATTGGGCATTTATTTATTATATTAGTTAACTCAATATTTTCTTGCATTAAATTTATTTTCCCTGCATTTATTACCACATGTTGTATATTTTCTCTATTTATAATAGCTTTCTTTATTCTTTTTAAAGTTTCATCCATAGTTAACGCATCTACATATGTATTCAAAAATTTAACTCTTTTTTCCATATAATCATCCTTTTTTTTAATTAGGCATTAAGTTTTACTTAATGCCTAATTAACTAATTATAATTTATATATATTATTTGATTTTTCGAAAATATTTTTAGTATCTAAAACAAATTTCCCATTGACCATACTTTTAAATTCTTTTATATGATTATGTGCTACAAGTACTACAACTAATTCTACATCATCCAAAAATTCATTGAAGTTATTATATTGATTTTCAAATTTCTTTTCTTCTATCCAAGGATCATATAATTTTATTCCTTTTACAAAATATCTTTCTAATTTTTCCAATATTTGAAGAGTTGGACTTTCTCTTAAATCATCAACATTTTCTTTATATGTAAGTCCATATAAACCAACTTTTGATATGTCAGTTATTCCATTTTCATTCATTACATCTCTTATTCTATCTATAACAAAATCTGGTTGTGAATCATTAACTTCTCTAGCAGCCTTAATTATATTTACTATTTCAGGATAATCCCCTACTAAAAACCATGGATCTACTGATATACAATGACCTCCAACGCCTGGCCCTGGAGTAAGTATATTAACTCTAGGGTGTTTATTAGCTATTTTTATTAATTCGTAAACATCCATATTCTCTTTTCTACATATTCTTGAAAGTTCATTTGCAAAAGCAATATTTATATCTCTAAATGTATTTTCAACAACTTTTGAAAGTTCAGCTGTTTTAATATCTGTAACAACTATCTCTCCATCACAAAAAGTTTCATACCATCTTTTAACTTCATAACCTATTTCAATATTATCAGCACCTATAGTTCTTGAGTTATTTTTCAACTCATTAACCATATTTCCTGGTATTATTCTTTCTGGAGCATGTACTAAATGAATATCTTCTCCAATTATAAGGCCTCTATTTTCGACTATTGGTCTTACAAACTTATCCATCGTACCTGGAGAGACTGTTGATTCTATTACAAGAATTGTTCCTTTATCACAAACATCTAATACACTTTCTACTGCAGAAATAACATACTTAGCATCTAATTTTTTGCTTTCTTTTATATATGGTGTAGGTACAGTTATTATGTATTTGTTAGTTTTAGCATACTCAGTTGAAAACTCTATTCCTTTATTTAAAGCCTTCTTGTATAAGTCATATAAGCCATCTTCTTTAAAAGTAACTTGTCCATTATTTAATGTATTAACTATTTCTTTGTTATAATCTGTTCCTATGACCTCAATTCCTGCACCTGCAAATGATAATGCTGTTGGCAAACCTATATATCCTAATCCAATAATATTTAATTTTTTCATTTTTCTTATCCCCCTAGTTTAAATTTTCTACTATTATATCTATAATTCTTGAACAAGCTTTTCCATCTCCATAAGGATTAGCAGCCTGTGACATTTTTTTATATAAATTTTCATTATTTATTAATTCATTTGCTATATTAAATATCTCATCTTGATCTATTCCTGCTAATTTAACAGTTCCCGCTTTTACAGCTTCTGGTCTTTCTGTCTCGGTTCTTAAAACCATAACTGGTTTACCTAAAGCTGGTGCTTCTTCTTGAATTCCACCTGAATCAGTCATTATTAAACAAACTTTATTCATTAAATTTGTAAACTCCACATATTCTAATGGCTCTATCAAATGAATTCTTTCTTTATGACTATCAAAATACTTATGCGCTAATTCTCTTATGATAGGATTCTTATGCATTGGAAATATAACTTCAACTCTGTTATTTTCTTGTATTAATTTAATCATAGCGTCAAAAATATTCTCCATTGGTTTTCCCCAATTTTCTCTTCTATGAGTAGTCAATAAAATAACCTTTTTATTTTTAAAATCTATTTTATTTAACACATCTTGTTCAAATTTATATTCATCATCTATAACACTTAAAAGTGCATCTATAACAGTATTTCCTGTAACATAAATTTTTTCTTCACTAACACCTTCTTTTAATAAATTCTCCTTATTAGTATCGGTAGGTGAAAAATGCAAATTAGTTATAACTCCTGTTAATTTTCTGTTAGCTTCTTCAGGAAAAGGTGAATATAAATCATAACTTCTAAGCCCTGCTTCTACATGCCCAATAGTCACTTTATTATAAAATGCAGCCAAAGCTCCATTAAATGTTGTTGAAGTATCACCATGTACTAAAACTATATCCGGCTTTACTTTTTTAATAACTTTATCAATTCCTGAAAGAACTTTATTAGAAATATCTATTATAGTTTGTCCATGTGCCATTATATTCAAGTCATATTGAGGCTCTATATCAAAAATTTCCAATACAGAGTCTAACATTTCTCTATGTTGTGCTGTTACACAAACTATAGATTCAAATCTACTATCTTTCTCTAAACTTTTAACAAGTGGTGCCATTTTTATAGCCTCTGGTCTGGTACCAAATACACTCATAACTTTTATTTTTTTCATAATTATCATCCCCTTAACTTGCACTTTCATCTCCAAAAAGCACAAAAAATGTTTTGAAAATTAACTTTATATCTACCCATAGATTTCTATCATGAACATACTTTACATCAAGTTTCATCCAATCTTCAAAATCTATATCATTTCTCCCCATAACTTGCCAATAACATGTTAATCCTGGTTTTATCTCTAACCGTTCTAACATCCACGGTTCAAATTTAGCTACCTCCTTTGGAAGGCTTGGTCTAGGACCAACTAAGCTCATTTCACCCTTTAAAATGTTTATAAGCTGAGGAAGTTCATCTATACTAGTTTTTCTTATAAACTTTCCAACCTTAGTTATTCTAGGATCATGTTTCATTTTAAACATAGGTCCTGACATTTCGTTTTGTTCCATAAGCTTAGCTTTAAGCTCTTCTGCATTACTGACCATGGATCTAAATTTGTACATATTAAACTCTTTACCATACTGTCCCACTCTTTTTTGTGAAAATAGCACACTGCCCTTGCTATCTTCAATTTTTATAGCTATTGCTACAATCAAAAATAATGGACTTAATATGATTAATCCAAAGCCTGATCCAAGGATATCCATTACTCTCTTAAAAAATAAGTATATTCTATTTCCTTGATCTGCTTTTATATATTCTTCTCTTTCTTGAACCTTCTCCACAGATTCATACATCAAGCTTTCCTCCTAACCAATACTTTTAATCTTAATCTCTATATAACTTATCTACTAAATTCTGTACTTAATATTAGTAAAATAACAATTAACATAAACACTATAAATCTTAAATATTATTACTTTTTTTCAGTTTTTTTACATAACAATTGACAACTTACACTCCTTATAAGGAGTGTTAAGTTGTTTTAGTCAATATCAATCTTTTTTATAATAATGGTAGTATTTTCCCCTTTGGCTTTCCTCTCCATTAAATATAGTACCTATTATATTAGCTTTAACTGCTCTTAAGCCCTTTACAGCCTCTACTACAGCATCTTTCTTTGTATAACCATACTTTACAACAATTATTGTTCCATCAACCTTTGTTGAAAGTATTTTTGAATCCGTCACTGCATTTACTGGAGGAGTATCTAATATTATATAATCATATTTTTCCTCTAATTGAGTTAAAAGATGTTCCATAGCTCTTGAAGCTAACATCTCAGCAGGGTTTGGAGGCACTAAACCTGAAGGTAATACATGAAGTCCTGATTCATGTTTGTAAACTACCTTAGAAAATTCAACTTTTCCAATTAAAAATTCTGATAATCCTATAGAATTACTTATTCCAAAGTTTTTATGTACAACTGGTTTTCTTAAATCACAGTCTATAATGATAACCCTTTTTCCATCTTGTGCAAATGAAAGAGCTAAGTTAGCACTTGTTGTCGATTTTCCTTCTCCTGGCTCTGAACTAGTTATAACAATTGACTTAACAGGATTATCAAAGGAAGAGTATTGTATATTTGTTCTTAAGGTTCTATAACTTTCAGCTGCTACTGACTGTGAATTACTTTCTAATATTAACATCTACTTTCCTCCTTTACTTTCCCATATTATCGTAGTCTGGAATTGTACCTATTATAGGTAACTCTAAAGTTTTTTCCAGTTCTTCTCTTGATTTAAATGTATTATCTAAATATTCAAGTAAAAGTACTACGCCTACCCCTACCATAAGTCCTAAAACGAATGCTATAAGTATATTAAGCTTCTTATTTGGACTTACTGGATGTTCTGGAAGCTGCGCTTTTTGTATAACTTGAACATTTCCATTTGGAATAAGTTCCTTAGATTCTGAAATAAATTCATTGGTTATAGCCTCTGTTACTTTTAATACATCCTTAGGATTTCCTCCCTTATAGCTTAAATCTAATATTTGAGTATCAGCACTTGGAGTAACATTAAGATTATTTAAAATTCCCTTTATTTCCTTTTGATTGTAATCTAAATTAGCACTTTTAACTGCCTTGGTAACTAAATCCGAAGTCTTTACAAGTTCTGCATAAGTCTTCATAAGTTTTTGATACATCATAACATCATTATTATTATAAGATGCATTTTCTTGAGTAGTCTCTTGCTTACCAATGAAAAGCTTAGTTTTTGCTTCATATTGTGGTTTTATAACAAAAAAACTTAATATTGCTGAAACTAAAGTAGCTGCTATGGTTATTAACGCTATTAGTTTCCATCTTTTCTTTAAAGCGTAAGCAATCTCTTGTAAGCTTATAGTATTTTCTTCCATGAATCCTCCTATACTCTATTTATTTTTTAATATTTTTAACAAATTAATCTCACCTAACTATAATATACCAAAATGTTTCTTTCATAAAGCCCCCTATAGTTTCTATTTTTTACTTTTTAATATTTTAAACAATTATTTCCCGACTATTTTTCACATATAATTTTAATTTAATTAAAATTACCCTTAAATAAATTCTTTAATTTGTATATACTTTATTTGTAAATTAATTATTTTGAAAAATATAGATTACTTTTTTCTATAAATACCAAATTATTAAAAATAAAAAGTTTTCATTTCTAAGTAATATAAATTATTTTTTTAAATTGAACTTTTACCAAATAATACATTTGACTTTTTTCAACAAACCCCTTTTAATTGTTAACTTTTTGTTAATTTTAACTTGATAACAAATAATTTTAAATATTTTATTATCTTTTTAAATTATTCAAATTAAGTAATATTCCTTTTTTAAAATTACTTAACTTAAGTATTACTTATATATGATTTTTATTGTTATACATCCTAAATCTTCTTTTCTTATTTTTGAAAGCTTTACACTTAAACTTCCCCAATTAAACTTTTTATTTTTCCACTTGCTATTTTCTAAGGAAAGTCCTAAGTTATTAGAAACCCAATTCTCATATTTCTCAAATTGGTACTTCTCTAAATTATCAATACTTCTAAGATCTATTTCCTTTGGCCTAATTCCCTTAAACTCTACATCCACAAAAAAATCCAAGCCTTCTACATTAACAGGCTCTAAAATTTCAAATTTATTTCTTTCCTTAAATTCTGAAACTGTAAAATCATAATTCTTTTTTAAATATCTTTTAAAGAAAAATTTATTACTTCCTCTCTTAATATTCTTTCTTCCAATCTTAACTTTCCCCTTGCATAAACTCATAATTTCACCTACTATCAATATTATTTTTATTGAAAAATTCTTAATCTTTAAGAATCTTTCCCCTTAAATAAAAGCCTTCAAATAAATAAATTTTGATAAACATACATTTATTCTTTATTTTAAAAACTCTTTTATCTCAGTTTTATTCCATATATTTCATCCCTTATTCCAATATATTTTCATATTATCAAATCATAATATTTAGGTAAATTTAATTCGTTTTACAATTTATAACACGCTATTTGTTAATTTCAATTTATTAAATTTTATTTTTTAAGTAAAATTATATTATTAAAATTAAATACATATTACAGATACATATTTAATATTTTAGAAAAATTTCGTTTAAAAATTATAATAAAAATATTATTACTTATTTTAAATTTAATATTTTTATTTAATTATATTTCTAAAAATTTTTCATTTTTTATTTTAATCATCCTGCATTTAATTACTTCCTAATATATACTATAAAAACTATAGAAAAAGCTTGTACCAAAATACCACTATAAAACTTATAAACATCTTCCTTAAATCAATTAATATATAAAACTCTATATATTATCCCTTAATATAAAAAGTAATATATTATTTTAATTTCGAAATCTATAAATTTTATTAATGAGTCACTTTGATACAAGCCTCTTAATAATTTAATATATATTTTTCATTGTTATTGATATTTAGCTTAAGCATACTTAATAGGATTTTATTAAAAGCTAATTTTATATACTTTGCAATACAATCTACTTTTCTAAAATTAAACTTTATATACTTTAATCAGCTCTATAAAGTCGTAATTGCAACACAGTAAATTTATCTAAAATCCATCACTTACTTTGTCCATACTTTTTATTGTGTCTTCTAATTCTTCATTACTTTCATCTAATTTTAATCTTCCATAGATAACTTTATTTACTATTAAAGCTATACCTATTCCTACCACTATAAAAGCTATTCTCATCGGTACTGAAACTCCTGGTTGGAATAAAATCATTGCAGCTCCTAAAGAACTCATGGTTATAAATATCATCTTTATTTTATATTCCTTGATGAATGTGTAAATATAACTTAGGATAAGTAAAACTATACTACTAAACTGTTGTGGTACAATATAAACAAATATTAATACAAATATTGCTGATCCTATTAAAGTACCAAAAAATCTTTCCTTAACCCTAGTCTTAGTATCATCAAAATGTGGTTGAGTTATTGACATTGCAGTAATGCTTATCCACATTGATTTTTGGAAACCAAGTATGCTTCCAAGTAACATAGCTATGGATACAGCCAGTGCCATTCTTAGTGAAAAGTTAAATTGAAGGGTGTTTTTATTCATAGTTTTTATCATTTCACTTATATTCATATGATCAGAGTCATCTTTTTTTCTATGACTGAAATAATAAACTAAAGCTATTAATGCTCCTCCAACAAATAATGCTATAAGCCTTCTTGGCAATTCACTCCATGTAATAGGAGTTCCTTCTATAAATACATAACAAAGTATAAAAGGCAAATATGCCTTTGTTTCCATAGCATTAGTAACTAAATATGACACTACAAATATGCTTATGAAATTTACTACAAACCCTAAAAATGGATTTATTGAAGCTATTTGACTTGAAACTCCCATAAGAACAAAGGATAACACTGTAGTTATAATAGCCTCATTTAATTTTAAACTTAAATGAACATCTACAAACATAAGCATTGCAGTTATGGCGCATACCCCTACAAGACTATTAGCACTTCCAAAGACAGCTCCATATAAAGTAACAAAAATAACTATACCAATTATCAAGATTAAATTACTTATAAGAATCTTAGGTTTTAGATTCTTTTTTATACTTTTTATCATTCTCTCTATTCCTCTTTTCCATCTAGTCATTTCTTCTGTCGAGCATTATACCACATTTAAAATTTTAGTGAAATAAGTTTTTTATATAAAAAAATAGAGTTCAAAGCATTTTTTTATTACTTTGAACCCTTATTCATTACTTTATTAATATCTCTAGTGCTTTAAGAAACTTCTTTAAAACTTCCCAAAATCTATTAGCTGTATTTAAATAAGTATAAACCTTACAAACAGTATGAAGAGAATATCTAGATGAGCTTTAGAATTTAAATTATTACGGAGAAGATATTACGTTAAAAAGCTGAGACTGTTAATTTCTTAGGAATACAATCTCACAAAGTTCGATTGCATAAGTTCAAGATTCCAAATTAAAAATTTGGGCTTTCACTTAAGTTTCGAAGCTTTAGTAATATCTTCGGAGTAATAATTTATTCAAATGACTCCAATGTAACTAAAGTTCCATTGGATAAGTTCAAGCTTCCAAATTAAAATTTGGACTTTCACTTAAAATCTAGTAATTCTCGGAATATGTTTGTAAGGTTTATTATTTTGATATAACTCTTTAAATTACTTTTTCTTAAAGCTTATTATGGCTTTGAATAAATCACCATCTACTTCTATATGGAATTTTCCACCTTGAAGTTCAACAAAGCTCTTAACTATTGCAAGCCCTAATCCTGAACCCTCTGTATTACGAGATTTATCTCCTCTTACAAACCTATCTGAAATTTCATTAATATTAAAGGTTATTTCATCTGCTGAAATATTTTTTATGATAACATCAACATTTTCTCTTCCATCTTTAATGTCTATATACACCCTTGAATTAGGAAGAGCATATTTAACCACATTAATTATTAAATTTTCAAATACTCTGTAAGTTCTTTGTCCATCTAGTGGTAAGATTACTTTTTCCTCTGGCAATGAAAGTCTCATATCTAAACCAGCTTCATTTATTTTATCATCTAATTCTAAAACTACTTGCTTCATAAGATATGAAATGTCCACATCCATTATATTCAAATTAATATTTCCAGTAGTAGCTTTACTTACTTCAAATAAATCTTCTATTAAATGTTTTAACCTTTGTGATTTTCTCTCTAAAGTTTCTAAGTAAGCTTTCCTTTTTTCCTCATCTTCTTCTCCTTTTAATAGATCAACATAAGCAATTATTGATGTTAATGGAGTTTTTAAATCATGAGAAACATTTGATATAAGCTCTGTTTTCATTCTTTGACTTTTAACTTCTTCTTCAACGGCTGCCTTGAACCCCTTTTGGATATTATTTAATTCATCTCTCATTGGATTAAAGAAGCCACAATCCTCATCATCCTTAGAGTCTAAGTTTCCATTTGATATTTCCTTGGTCTTTTCTAAAATTTTGTTATAGTCCTTTTTCCACTTATCTATATATTTTCTACCAAAGTAGAATAAAATTCCTGAATATATTACTACTCCGAATATTCCAAAGAACCAAACTGAACAAAGGATTGAGACAATGACAAAGTTTATTCCTAAAATTATTAAAAGAACCTTATCACTATTTTTATTTAAATCTATTCCTTTAATATAGTTTATGAATTTTCTTAATATAAAAAATATAACGTCTTTTACTTTATAAACTAATAAATGCTTTCTTATATAATTTTTAAATCCAATATTAAATATATATTTTACATAGATTACTTCAAAGAATACAAAGCCATATATGACCATCCAATAAAGCACATTAATTATATTAGTAACTATATCTAAATGTGGTAAGCTAGTCATTTTTAGAGCTTCACTTAATCCTCCTTGAAGTGTTGGAATTATTATAAGTCTTCCACTTTCAATTGTGAATGCTAGCATAATTGAAGCTATTATAAAGTTAATCTCAAAAGGAATCTTTAAAAACTTATTAAAACCTAAAACCTCTCTTGTATATTTAAATGGAATAAGTAAGGCAAGTAAACAAGTGACTATTATTCCAATCATGATGAAAGGAGCGCTAGCACTCCCAAGTGCCATAATCTTATTATTCATTTCACTATAATATAAGTTATCTTGATATTCTAAAGTTTTTGGTACTGCATACACATAGGTCATATTTTCTATGGGTTTTGCTTCATACTCATTGTGATATGCAAAATACTGTGAATCCATATCTAATAATAGATTGCTTACCCTTGGGCTATCCTCCCCATAAATTTTTTCTAAAGAAACCTTTCCTCTATTGTTATACTTAAGTACCATATAAAATCTATAATAATTTTCTAAATCACCATTTTCAATATATGAACCCTTTGCTAAGGCTTCAAGCAACCAATTTTGATCTCCTTTGGTTTCATACACTGTATTCCCCTCTTCATCCATAGCATATACTCTTAAGTTTCCTAAAGAATGTACTTTATTTATAAGTTCTTTAATATAGGAATTTAACTCTCTCTTATCTTCATTTAAGTTATATTCTGGACTCTCTTCACTATTAGATATATTTTCCCTTTTTAAAGTGAATAAATCCTCTATAGGATTTAGTTCTTTATCATTTTCCTCAGCTTTTTTCTCTAAATAATCATAGTAAATTCCATAGTTTGTATTTATTATTTTTTCTCTAAAATTATAATTATCAAGTAAACTATAACTTGTAATATAGTTTGGAGCATTTTTCTTTATTATAGGATATGATAATAATAAACATACAGATATAATTCCTATTAATATTAAGGTTATTATTGTAAAAACCCACTTTGTTTTATTAGTTCTATTTTCCTTATTAACTTGTAAGTTTTCCTTATTGCTTTTCGATTTTATAGCCAACTCCCCACACCACCTTTAAATATTTTGGATTTTTTGGATCTATCTCTATTTTTTCTCTTATATTTCTTACATGGACCATTACAGTGTCTGTGTTTACTGCATTTTCATTCCATACTCTTTCATATATTTCCTCTGCTGAAAAAACTCTTCCTGGACTTTTAATAAGTAATTGAAGTATTTTAAATTCTATAGGAGTTACTTTTACTACATCTCCATCTAATATTACTTCTTTTCTATCACTATTAACCTCTAATCCACCTATGGCATAAGAATTTGTTTTCTTCTCATCCTTTTTCACCATGTTTAAGTATTTAGAATATCTTCTTAATTGAGAATTAACTCTTGCAAGAAGTTCTAATGGATTAAATGGTTTTGTTACATAATCATCTGCTCCAATATTTAGTCCTAAAATTTTATCCATATCCTCTGATTTAGCTGATAACATTATTATAGGAAAGTCATAACTTTCTCTAATTTTCATTACCATTGTCGCCCCATCCATTTTAGGCATCATTATGTCAACAACAGCTAGGTGAATCTCTTCTTTTTCAACTATTTCTAATCCTTCTAAACCATTGCTTCCTTTAAATACATTGTACCCTTGATTTTTTAGATATATTTCAATAGCCTCTGCTATTTCCTTTTCGTCTTCAACAACTAAAACATTATACTTTTCCATCTCTTTATTACTCCCTTTTTTATTACTATATTTTTATTAGATGCATATAAATATCTAGCTTAACTTTATCTCTGTGCTTTTTAAATTTTAATCTTAATTTAATTAGTATTGATTTTAACACTTTGATAAGCACTACATAATTTCATAAATTTAAACTAGAATTTTTCTTTAACATTATAATTTATCCAATAATTTCAATATAATAATATCATAGAAAGCTTTTTCACTGTTAGAAACATAGCCTTTCCTTAACTATTTCCTTGTATTCTTTAAAGTTTGTTAATACCTCATTGTCTATATTTCCAAAAACATCTGCTGAAAACTGTATTTTTGTAAAAGGAAGTGGTATGCCATAGTTGTCAATTTTATTTTTTAATTTTAACTTCTTTGAATGCCTAACCTTTATTCCAACAAAAGGTTTATTTGAATCTTTTGCTAAGGAAAAGGCTATTTTCTTTGGCTCATGTAATGGTCCTATAGGTCCATCTAAAGCTAAAGCAACTAAGGAGTCCTCCTTGCTTTTTTCCCTTAATTCCTTAATAAATTCTTTCTTATTAACATCATCTGGCATCTTAAGAGCACTAGCTCCATAAGAATTAAGAATATATTCTATATACTCACCTCTAGAGTCATCTGTAACAACTACATTTACATCTAACTCTTGATTTTTTTTAACTTTATAATATCTATTTAATTTTTTTAATAGAAGATTCATAGAATAACTATTTTCCCTCCAAAAACCTAAAATACAATTATCCATAATCTCATCATCTATCTCATAAAAATTTTCAAAACTTACTGTACTTGTCTTTAGTACAAAGTTTAAATATCCATTGTAAACACGCTTAACTACTGCCTTCAATTTATTACTCCCCCCTCTCCTTTATCTTTATATATTTTCAATTTTATTTTTCAAAATAACACCTCCTTATTTCTATCCTAAAAATTTTAATAATTCCTCTCCCAAGAAATATCCTGATGATATTAAAACTGTATTCCATATAAAAATCCCTAAAGTTGCATAAGCACTATACTTAAGAAAATTTAATTTCAAAACTCCTGCTGGTATTGATATTACTGTCCTAGCCATTGGAATTAGTTTGCTTATTAAAATTCCTGTATAACCCTTTTCTCTCAAATAATCAATTTTGCTATTTACAAAGCTTTCGTGACTTGGAAATTTATTTAGATATTTTTGAAGAATTAATTCTCCTCCAAATCTTCCTATGCAATAAAGTATCCAACTTCCTATTAGACCTGCTATTACAGATACCAAAAGTGCTTTTATAAGACTCATTTCACTTCTTGAAACTAAAACGCCCACTGCTGGCATTATTATCCCTGCAGGAAGCCCTGGTAAATTCATATATTCTAAAAGAATAATCACAAATAAAAATAAAAGCCCATACTCTGCAAAATAGTTTGTTATAGTTATAAAATCCATACCCCTTACCTTTCAATTTGAAAATTTTATTTAACCTATATCTTTTTATTAATTGTTAATTCTAAAATGCTTTTAAACTAACTTAATTCTAAAAAGCATTTCTATTATCTAAATTGTTAATTGCTTTCTTCTCATTTGCTACACTCTTATAATAAACTTTAAAAATAAAGAAACTCCTCAGATAAATCTAAAGATTTTCTAAAGAGTTTCTTAATATTTTTTTGATTTTAGTTAGTAATCTTAAAAGGACTTATTTTTAACTTCTAAAATTTTAGGTAAACTGATTTTTATATACTTCTTTATTCTTAATAAATCTCCCTTAGTTCTTCCTCTATTTTATTAAAAATTACATTTAATAAATTTTTATCTACATTAATATGTTTTGATGAAATTCCCCAATTTGAGTAATTTATAAATAATATAAGACACCTTATCTTACTCAAAATTATGCTCTGTTTATATACTAAATCTTTAAGCTCTAAATTTTCAGCAATTAATTTATTTTCCATTAACTTAGATTCAATAAGATTACAATCTAATAGAAGTTTAATTGTGTTCTCATTATATTCCTCTTCATATAATATGCTTTTTAATTCATAAAGAAGTTTACTTGTTAATTCTAAATACCTTTCCTTTAAATCATATATAGAATTTTTTATGCTCTGCGGGAAAATAAGCTTATTAATTCCTAAAGCTATTACTATTCCTATTATTACAAATAAAAATCTATAAAAGGCTAAGTATCCAACTGTACTTCTAGATAATCCAAAACTTAAGGTCATAAGTGCTGTGCATACAACCTTTTTCTCATAATCCTTTTGGACAAAGTAAAGAAACATTAATATTAATAAAAGTAATTCTAAAGGAATAATATGCGGGAAAAATGTAAATATAGAAATGTAAATTATCACTCCTATTATTGTCCCTTTAAATCTTTTTATTGCTTTTGTTAAAGTCTCTTCTTCATAGGGCTGTATAACCACATAAACACTAGTAACAATCCATCTTCCCTGAGGTATTGTGAACTACTCACCACTTAGCTAAAGCTTGAAGTGGAAGCTTCTTGGTCAATATACCTAATGGTACAAGTTTACCCAAGCTCTAAAGGTCGCACCAACCTCGCTATAATCAATAACTTATGCTATCAACATTTCTAGGTTCTTACTAGCGTTTATATCTCTATCGTGTTCTGTTCCACAGTTCGGACAAACCCAGTTTCTAAGACCTAGATTTTTTACATCACTATTTTTATATCTACAGCAAGAACATAATTGAGAACTAGCGTAATTACTAGGAGCAACAATAATATTTCTTCCATACCATTTAGCCTTATACTCTAACATTACTCTAAATTCATACCAACTAGCCTCTGATATTACTTTTGCTAATTTATGATTTTTCATCATATTACTTACTTTCAAATCTTCTATTGCTATTGATTGGTTTTCTCTAATTAGCTTTGTAGATAATTTGTGTAAGAAATCTTTTCTTTGATCTGCTATTTTTTGATGTAATTTAGCTACTTTTAACCTAATTTTATTTCTATTAGAACTCCCCTTTTGTTTCCTTGATAAATCTTTTTGTAATTTCCTTAATCTTTTTTCTGATTTTCTAAGATGTTTAGGATTAGGTACTCTATATCCATCTGAACATATTGCAAACTCTTTAAGTCCTACGTCTACACCTATTTTTTTATCAACTTTAGGTAATTTTATATTTTCAGTATCAACTAATACAGAAACAAAGTATTGTCCCATTGGATTTTTAGAAACAGTAACACTTTTAATTTCACCTTTGAATAATCTATGTTGTTTTATTTTTACCATAGATTTTAATTTAGGTAATTTTATATATCCATTTTCAATATATATAGTACCTTTTTGATTATTAGTTTTATAACTTATTCTATTAGTTTTCTTTTTGAATTTTGGGAAACCAATAGATTTATCTCTAAAGAAATTTTTATAAGCAGTATCTAAATTTAATTGAGCATTTGCTAAGGCCAACGAATCCACTTCTTTAAGCCATTCATATTCTTTCTTGAATTTAGCAGGTGTTAGGTATAGCTTAGACATTTCTTTGTAAGTTAATATATCTTTATTAGCTTCATATACCTCAATTCTATTAGCTAACATTTGATTGTATATAAACCTACTACAACCACAAGTCTTAGCAATATATATTTGTTGTTCTATATTTGGATATATTCTGTATTTATAAGCCTTTAACATACTCTCACCTCATCTTTTTCACCTTGACTTTATATATATCTTTTTACTGTTTCAAGATTAGACACACTAATTATAAACAAACAATAAGTTCTGCTACAAAAATATTATTACCATAATTTATTTTTTATACTAGGGAACTCTTTAATGATTATTTGTATCAAAATTTATTTAATTACCTTATTTTTATAATTACTACTGAAATAATTATAGAAAAGTGAAAAAATATAATCAATACTAATGATATAGTATCCTTTAACTACGCTTTCGGCGGCTCATCTCACCATCTACTTCCTTTAGGTGGGCGAATTCTCTAAAATTTAGTTAAAAACTTATCTACATTATTTAAAAACCTCTATATAAGATTTGCAAACTTCTCTATAATTAAAAAAATCACATGTAACTTTTAGTTACATGCGATTTCATATAATTCAATGGGTAAATCATCTGGATCACTAAAGAAAGTAAATTTACGTCCTGTAAATTCATCTATTCTTATTTCTTCCACTTTAATACCTTTTTCCTTAAGCTCTCTAACCTGCTTCTCAATATTTTCAACCTCAAAGGCAAGATGTCTAAGTCCACAGGCCTCTGGATAGCTTGGTCTTTTAGGCGGATTTTTAAATGAAAATAATTCTATTTGTGAATCCCCTATTTCCAAATCAAACTTATAGGAATCCCTTTCCTCTCTATAAACTTCTCTTATAATTTTTAAACCTAATAAATTTACATAAAAATCTTTTGATTTTTTATAATCTGAAGCAATAATTGCCACATGATGTATCTTCTTTAAATTCATTTATTTCCCCCTAAATTCCATGAATAATTAAGCTATTTTTTTCATAATACCCTAACAAATTCTTCTCCAAGCTAAAATTTAAAATAAGGCTAATTTAACTTAGAATCAATATTAATGAGTTCCGTGAACTATTTTAAAGCCTTCTTTTTCTAAAATTCTCTCATGTTTTTTTAAATCATCACATTTAGATTCTATGCAGTGAGATATATGTATTGTTTCTACGCCATTCTTTTTTAATTGCTTTACTTTATGTGTCCAATTTTCTCCTTCAACTAGGGTATCCTTGCAACCAGCGCAATAAAAGAAACTAGCTAAATCCTCTTTATTTTCTCCATAAATACTAAAAGCAGCTGTTGAATTATTATACGCCTTAAAGCATCCTGATGCAGCACATTTTCCTATTACTTTTCTGCATGCCATTATTGCTATACTCATTAAAATCATTCCTTCCATCTATTTATACAAAAGAAATTATATCATAAATTATATATAAAGACTTAAAAAAGCAACAAAGCCTAAGCCTTGTTGCCCATATATTATGAAATTTAAAGTGGTCAATGTAATTATATTTATTTTAAATTAAATATATCTGATTTTTTAAAACTCTTTTTTTATTTTCTAATAACTACATTGCTTTTTTGAATATAGCTATTACTTCTTCTAAGTTTCCTTTTCTTGGATTTGTTAATGAACAAGCATCATTTAAAGCATTAGTAGCTAAAGTTTCAAAATCACTTTCTTTTACTCCTAATACTCCAAGTCCCTCTGGAATTCCTATAGTTTGTGATAATGATTTTATCATATCTATGCAAAGATCTGCTCCTTGCTCATCAGTTAATCCTTCTATGTTTCCACCCATTATTTTAGCAATTTTAGCTAATCTTGAAGCACTTGTAGCTTTGTTATATTCTTGAACATGAGGTAATAATATTGCATTACATACTCCATGAGGTAAGTTGTAGAATCCACCTAATTGGTGAGCCATAGCGTGAACATATCCTAAGCTAGCATTGTTAAATGCCATTCCTGCTAAGTATTCAGCATAAGCCATCATATCTCTAGCTTCCACATCTTGTCCATTTTCAACAGCATTCACTAAATAATTGCTTATAAGTTCTATAGCTTTCTCTGCACAAGCATCTGTTATTGGTGTAGCAGAAGTTGAAACATAAGCCTCTATAGCGTGTGTTAAGGCATCCATACCAGTAGCCGCTGTTAATGATTTTGGCATAGCAAGCATTAACATAGGGTCATTAACTGCTATTATTGGAGTTAAATGTTTGTCTACTAAAGCCATTTTTATATGTCTTTCTTCATCAGTTATAATAGCGAATAAAGTCATCTCACTACCAGTACCAGCAGTTGTATTTATACCTACCATTGGTAATTGAGGTTTCTTAGATTTATCTACTCCCTCATAGTCTTTTATTTCTCCACCATTAGTAGCTAATAAAGCTATTCCTTTAGCACAGTCATGAGCTGAGCCTCCACCTAATGAAATAACAAAATCACATTCTTTTTCTTTTAATAATGCTAAACCATCATTAACATTTTTAACTGTTGGATTTGGTTTAGTTTCATCATATATTGCATATTCTATATTCTTATTATCTAAAACATCTGTTACTTTTTTAACTATTCCTATTTGTCCTAAAACTTTATCTGTTACTATTAAAGCTTTTTTAAATCCTAATTCTCCAACTTGATCACCAGCGTCTTTTAAGCAATCTGCTCCCATTAAACTTATAGCTGGCATAAAAAATTTATAACTCATATATTTCTCCTCCAAGTCTTTCTCTCAAGTATATTCTCAATATTTGCTTTCACTTTATAATTTAATTTTAATTTATCGTTAAAAATTTAACTAATCCATTTTTTTAAAAAATATCTCATTTTTAATCGACAGAAATTGACAATACTATAATAAGCTTTTATATTATTTATTATGAGGTGAGGATTTTATGGACAGATTTGATAGACAACTTGAATTGGCAGATGGTATAGAAACTGAATATTTAAGAATTCTATATTACACCTTTGAGAAGAATTACAAAGATACATATAAATCTTATGAATATAAAAGACTATGCACTATAGTTGATGGAGAAAAAAATGTAAGAATTAATAATGGTGAGAATATCATATATGATTCATCTAAATATATGCTTCTTCCACCAAACTCAAGCGTGGAAATGAAAATTGAAAAACCTACTAAAGACTTAGTTTTAGAATTAAATGAAGATTTAATAAATACAGTTTCAGAAAAACTATCTTATGAATTAGATGTAGATTTAAATAAATCTATATTAGAAAAACCATTTTTTAATGAAAATAATGAATTAATAGAATTAACAACTAAAAGAATTGTAGAGACTGCTACTAAAGATACAAATAATAAAGAATTTTTACTTGATTTATATGCACAAGAAATAACTTATAGCCTATTAAATACTAAGGGAGCTAAAGATATTATTTCTAGTGATTTTAATAATCCAATAAATCGTTCTATTCAGATAATGAAAGGAAATCTTAAAAATAATATAACAGTTTCAGAAATTGCTTATGACCTAAATATGTCTCTTCCAAGCTTTTCTTCAAAATTTAAAAAAGCTATGGGAATGACTCCTAATGATTACCTTACAAGCTTAAAACTTAATGAAGCTGCAAGACTTCTTAAGTTTTCATCAGTTACAGAGGTGGCTTATGATTTAGGATATGAAAATATTTCTCACTTTATAAAATTATTTAAAAAGAAGTTTGGATTAACACCTAAACAATACTCCTTAAAGTATTCTGGTGAAGTCATACAAATTCAATAAAAAATAAAGGGCTGTATAAAAATATAAAAACAAAACTCACAAACCTATTCTTAGAATTACTAATACTCTTTTCATAATGTTTGTAAGTTTTTATAAAATTATTTTTATATACGCCCTTCTTTTTATAGAATCATAACTAAAGTTTAATTACCTCTACTTTATAGCCATCTGGATCTGTTACAAAATAATATGTTGCAGCTCCATCTGAAAGACCTTTCATAGGTGTAACCTCATATCCTAAAGAAATATGTCTTTCTCTTTCAGCTTCTATATCTTCTACTCCAACAGCTATATGACTAAACCCATTTCCTAAATCATATGGCTTTTCTTGATCATAGTTATAAGTTAATTCTACTTCATATCCATCTTCTTTATCTGAAAGATAAACTAAAGAGAATTTATATTCTGGATAATCCATTCTTCTTGTTTCAACAAGTCCTAAAGCTTCCTTATAAAACTTTAAAGATTTATCTAAATCTTTTACCCTTATGCATGTGTGTAACATTTTGCTTGCCATTTCATAACCTCCATATTTCAAATATTACTTTTTGTTTTTTATTATATATTATCATATGTATATTTACATATCTCTATATAATTTCAAATAACACTATATTCTTATAAAAAAAGTATTATAATTCTTTTCTTATAAATTTATTTAAGGAAAACTTGTAAAAAACAATTAATATAAATATTGATATTACTGCTAATATAAGTACCACAAGAGGTAATGAATTTAAAATATTTGAAACATCATAATTTATATTTTTAAGTAATTTTTCTACTAAAGCAAGACCGATTATTAATATAAATAATGGAACGCTTCTTAAATAAGATACTACACTGCTCTCTGGGTATATAATTGCCATACTAAATGTTATTGATGCATATATATAGAAAATTATAAATGTTAAAAGTAAATTAAATGGATTTACAATGATTTTTTCTCCTAACATAAAACTTACACCCATACCTGCTAATATATTTGGTAAAGAAAATATTAAAAAAATTAATATAGGTAATATAAAAGATGTGCCTACTACACTTCTTGCATCAATTGGCAGTGATCTTAATAATTTATTTGTCATTGCTCCTTTATTAGTATTTTTTGCAATTATAAAATTAACACTAATCATTGAAGCTAACAAGGTAAAATAAATGAAAACACTATTTATTAAAAAATCATATCTATCTTTCGGTAAGTCTATAAAAAAAGGAGAATATCCAAAAGTCATTGTAAGGATATAAAATATAAATATTACTCTTATATTTTTTAAGTCTTTAATAATTAAATTTTTCATATTAACTCACCTCACTTTTTTTATAAATATTTAGAGACACTATTAATGATATTATTAGAGCCAGTATTCCAAATACTAAACCATAAACTCCATTAGTAATATTAAATAATACTTGTAAATTTTCATTTTCAAGAGAATTAAATAATATTGAACTAATCATCATTATTAAAATAGTAAATATTATATTAACCACTCTATAAAATTTATGACTTATAATCATATATACTGGTAAAGTTAGTGATACATAAAATAGTTGAACTATTATATTTGGAAGAATTACTCTTAATGTTAATGTAAAATCACTTCCTGAAATTACTCCTAAAATAGTACAGAATAAATATAAAAATAAATTAACTACTATAATATAAATTAATGTTGATAGATATTTACTATAAATATAATTTGATTTTTTAGTTGGTAAAGAATTTAAGTAAATATTAAATTTACTTTTTCTTTCAACTTCAATTGGTATTATCATAAGATAAAACACAATAAAAGTTCCCATAGTATATAAATAATTCATTCCTTGAGTTAACGCAAAAGTAATACCTAAAAAAAGAAGCACAATAATTGAACTCTTGATATATTTCTTTTGTATAAAAAAATCTAACTTAAGTAATTCTTTCATACTACTTCACATCCTTTTTAGAATAATAAACAACTATATCATCTAAAGTAGCCTTTTCAAAAATAATTTTTTCACCGAAAAGTTCTTTTAAATTTCTCATATTGTTAGTTAGTCCTTCAAAGTTATATCTTGTTTTTCTTAACCCTATTAATTCTTTTTCTAAATCCTTATTTAAAATATCTAAAGGTCCCTTAACTAAAAAGTATTCTTCTAATAACAAGTCTTTTTCTAAGGAAAATTCAACTTTTCCTTTGTTTAAAAAGGTTATATAATCAGCTAATTTTTCAAGATCCGTTGTTATATGAGTTGAATAAAGTATTGATACTTCTTCCTCACCTATTATTTCAAATAAAATGTCTAAAAGTTCACTTCTAAAAACAGGATCTAAGCCTGATGTTGGCTCATCTAATATTAAAAGTTCTGCCTTATGAGATAAAGCTAAGGCTAAAGAAAATCTCATCTTTTGTCCCTTTGATAATTGCTTTAGCTTTTTATTTTCATTTAACTCAAATTTTTCAAGATAATACTTAAATTTTTCTTCATCCCATTTTGAATAAAATTTAGATATTATTTTTTTATTTTCTTTTATTGTAAAATCTTCAAAAGCACAACAATCATCATAAACAAATCCAATTCTATCTTTTATTGATATTTCATTTTTCTTTATATCTTCACCAAAAATATATATTTCTCCACTATCTAAATTTATTAAATTCATTATGGCTTTTATTGTTGTAGTCTTTCCTGCTCCATTTGGCCCTATTAATCCCATTACAAAACCTTTAGGAATATTAAAGCTTACATCTTTCAAAGAAAATCCTTTATAATTTTTACTTATATTTTTTATTTCAAGTACATTTTCCATATAAACCTTCCTCCTTAAATCTATACCTTATCTTTATAATTCCTTTAAAGTTTTAAGCATTCCAACTAGATCATCAAAGTTCAATCCTATGCTATTTGCAATATCAATTGCTTCTCCTAATTTTCCTTCTATTTCTCTAAGCTTTTCTTCCATTAAAAGCTCTTTATTTTGCTCTGCCACATAAGATCCCTTACCAGGTAAAGTGTATATAAAGCCATCTCTTTCAAGCTCTTCATAAGCTCTCTTAGTTGTAATTACACTTACTCTAAGCTCAGAAGCTAAGCTTCTTATTGACGGCAATGCTGAATTTTCCTTTAAATCTCCAGATAAAATCTCATTTTTTATAGCTTTAGCTATTTGTTCATATATGGGTACCCCTGAAGTGTTTGAAACTACTATATTCAAAAACTCACCTCTTTCTGTGTATATACTGTATATATTCTATATATACAGTATATACACTTTTTTCATATGATGTCAATATATTTTCATTGTTTAATTTTTTATTTTTCAAAGTATCTTTACTTAAAACCTTATAAAATAAAAGCTACGTATAAAAAATCTTTTTAATACATAGCTAAAATTAATTTAAAGTTTTTACTATTAAGATATTAGAATAAAAGACAAAAAAGAGGTGCACATAAATGTGCACCTCTTAGGTTTATATAATTATTTATTTTCTTCTATTAATTCTTCGATTTTACATTTGCATCTAGCACCACAACAAGCACCAGTTCCTGCTCCTGTTTTTTCTCCTACTTCTTCAAAAGAAAGAGCTCCGTTCTTTACTGCCTCAACTATTTTTTCTTCTGAAACACCTTTACATAAACAAACATTTGACATAATAAAATTCTCCTCTCGTTTTACCTAAATATTATATATTACTTATCTCTAAATTCATCATTACTATTAATTAATAATCTTTATTGTTTAAATAGATAATAACAGATAAAAACTCTTCTTGCACATGCTAAATTCTTTTATTTTTCACCTTTAAAAGCTATTACATCAAATTAAATCTATATCTCTTTATTATGCTAATGTTTTCTCTTTAAATACTTCAATTCCTATTCTATCAATAAAATCTCCTAATTTTTCTCCAGCCTCAGCTTCCCCTTTATAAACCTCAAAGATTTTATCAACTATTCTTAAAGCTTCCTTTTCATCTACATCCTTTATAAGTATATCTGCCATTCTTGGATTGTGACCTGCTGACCCTCCTGCCGTTACTAAAAATCCTGTTTTATCAGCTATAATTCCAACATCTTTTGAATAAACACTTCCACAGGCATTTCTACAGCCTGCTACTCCGATTTTAGTTCTACATGGCATATCCATATGCTTATATTTATTTAATAATTTCATCCCTGTGCCTATGGTATTAAACTTTGATCTCTTACAAAAACCAGCTGGACACATTTCCACATTTTTTACTGAGTTTTGTTTTTTAACAGCAGGCTCCATTCCTAGTTCATCCCATATTTTAGGCAAATCTTCTCCCTTAAGATTTGTTATTAAAAGTCTTTGACCTGATGTAATTTTAATTACCCCATTATA
Source organism: Clostridium sp. 16K-1-R1 (assembly GCF_023921145.1). Taxonomy (NCBI): domain Bacteria; kingdom Bacillati; phylum Bacillota; class Clostridia; order Eubacteriales; family Clostridiaceae; genus Clostridium; species Clostridium sp. 16K-1-R1. Next base: position 580,253 of record NZ_CP046515.1, on the reverse strand, counting down.
CTTTTTAGTTACCTTTGCAATCTTTTCTAATTGCTCTGGAGTAATAAATCCTCCTGGAATATGAGGAGTTATTCCAAAAGTTCTTTTTCCCCCTCTAACTTTTTGTAAGTTCCCATAATGAGTTCCACTAACCATCTTAGGTATTCCGATTCCTATACCATCCATCCTTAAAAATTCCTCCTATATATTAAATGTAAAAATTTCAATTTATAAATTAATTTTAGTATACACTAAAAAATATTTTTCAGAAGTAACTTAGGTTACTAAAATAATATCAATTAAAAACTAAAATTTCCCAAAATAGATTTAACTATATTATCTAGTTCTTTACTAACTTAATATTATTTTAAAAATAAAAGGTATGAATGAAAATAAATTTTAATAAAACTTATTTTTAATTCACACCTTTAATTTTTCACCAATATCTTCATATATACTATTTTAATTTATAAAACTAACACCTTAACTCATTAATTGGAGCAGCTTTTATTATTTTTCCTTCTTTTAACTCTATAAATTTATTTGCTAAAGCCTTTGCATCACTTCTATCATGAGTTACAAATATAGATGTAATTCCAGCCTTTATAAGAATATCTTTTATTTCCCCTCTTATTTTTTCTTGAAGATCTGCATCTAAGTTTGAAAAAGGTTCATCTAATAAAAGTACTGATGGCTTTGGTGCTATAGCTCTTGCTATGGCTACCCTTTGCTGCTGTCCTCCACTTAATTCATAAGGATATTTATCTTTATGTTCCACTAAATTAACAAGTTTAAGCATATCCATAGCTATTTTTTCTTTTTCTTCCTTATTTTTGCCTTTTAGCCCAAACTGAATGTTTTTTTTCACAGTCATATGAGGAAATAAAGCATAGTCTTGAAAGACCATTCCAACGCCTCTTTTTTCTGGCTCAACAAAATTATTATCTGAAAAAACTATTTTTCCACCAATTTTAATTTCTCCTTTATATGACTCTTCTAAACCAGCAATTATTCTAAGTATTGTACTTTTTCCGCTTCCACTTTCACCTAGAATAGATAATATTTCTCCCTTTTCTAAGCTCATATTAAAATTATCTATAATATCATTCTTAGACTTAGGATATTTAAAATATAATTCTTTTATTTCAATAAACATTACTAATCCTCCTTGTCAGCAACTTTATATAAGAAATATATAGCCACAAAACTAACAAAAACTATTATTAGAGATGGTATTGCTGACTCAGGTATCATCTCATCATTGGCATACTCAAATACCTTTGTTGATAAAGTATAAAAGTTAAATGGTCTTAAAGTTAAAACTAAAGGTAATTCCTTTATAATATCAACAAAAGTTAAAGCAAAAGCTCCTAAAATAGCAGGTTTTAACATATGTATATCCACTTTAAAGAATGTTTTAGTAACCCCATATCCTAAAGTTCTTGAAGCTTCAGTAAATTTATTACCTATCTTTTCAAAGCCACCCTCTATATTTTGATATCCTATTGCTAAAAATCTTATTACATACGCAAATACCAACATTATTATACTTGTGCTTAAGGCTAATCCTTTTATTTTGTTATCAATATCTACAAAAAATAAGATCATAGTTATGGCAACTACAGCCCCTGGAATGGAATATCCTATTAAAGTTACTTTTGCATATATTTTTGATAATAATCCACTTCTAGTTCTTACATAGTTTGCTACTATTAAAGCCATTATAACTATAAGTAAACTACATCCAGAGGCAAGTATTACTGAATTAAATATCATACTTAAAAATTGACTATAATAGATATTTTTATAGCTAGCAATTGCCCAAGCTATCATTTGAAGTACTGGTATAAGAAATCCTAGTGAAAATATTATTAAAACATATAATGTAACTATAAATTTATTAAAGCCTTTAAGATTTTTTCTCTTTATTGGTCTAACCTTTGTATTAGTAAAACTATATTTTTTTCTTCCTCTTAAGGCCTTTTCTGACGAAATAATTATAAATACTACTACCATAAGTATTCCTGCTAATCTTATGGCTGAATCCACATCCCCTAAGGATATCCAACTTTTAAATATAGCTGTACTAAATGTTTGTACACCTAAATATGATACAACTCCATAATCACTTAAAACTTCTAAGGCTATTAAGGTTGAGCCTGCTACTATAGCTCCCCTACTTACAGGTATGATAACTCTAAAGAATATTCCTATTGCACTGCTTCCTAAAAGTCTTGCACTTTCTATTAATCCTGCCGATTGTTTTTCTAAAAATGTCATTGTAACCATATAAATATATGGGAATAAAAACAATGTAAATATAAAAATAGCTCCCTCAATAGACATAATATCAAAGTATTTTTGATTTAATTCTACCCCTAAAATATTTCTAAAAAATCTCTGTATAACTCCAGTGTAACTAACCATTCCTGAATATGTATATGCCCCTATATATGGTGGTATAGCTAATGGAAGTATTAAAGCCCATCTAAAAAATTTCCTAAATGGAAAATCATAGGCAGATATAAGCCAAGCTAAAGTTATCCCTATTATTATGCTTAATAAAACAGTAAAAAAGACTACTATTATAGATGTAACTATATAATCCTTTAATAAATATTCTTTTATGTGATACCATGTTTTGTTTGGTTTTTGAAATAAATGAATAATTATATCTATATTAGGAAGTACAATCATCAAACTGATGATTGTACTTAAAAGTGCCCACCCATTAAATTTAATTTTTTTCATTATTTCCATCCTACTTGATCAAAAATTAATGTAGCCTCTTGTTTTGATTCTCCTAAAGTTTCATAGTTTAAATTTTGAACTTTAAATTCTCCCCATGATTTTTGTAATTCACTCTTACCAACTTTAGTATTTAAAGCAAACTCTCCATTTTCGTCAACATATGCTTTTTGTGCTTTCTCTTCAGTTAAATATTCTAATAATGCTACTGCATTTTCTTCATTTTTAGCATTCTTTGTAACTGCTCCAAAACTTAAATTTAAATGAGTATTTTCTGGGAATAAAACTCCTATTTCCTTACCAACTTTAGCTTCTTCTGCATCTGATGAAGATATCATCTTTGCAATATAGTATGAGTTCATTATTCCAACATCACCTATTCCAGCCATAATAGCTTTAGCCTGATCTCTATCATTTCCTTCTGGTGTTCTAGCAAAATTATTAACAATACCTTGAGCCCATTCTTTTGCCTTTTCAGCCCCATCTAATTGAATGAAGGATGAAAGTAAAGCATTGTTATATGATGAACTTGAACTTCTTGTTAATACTTTTCCTTTAAATTCATCCTTAGTTAAATCATTATATGTTTTTATTGTTTCTGGATTTACCTTTTCCTTATTATAAACAATGATTCTTGCTCTTGAAGTTAATCCAACCCAGTTTTTCCCTCTATATTCTGAAGGTATATTTTCATTTATTTTTTCTGATGATATATCCTTTATTAAATCTTTCTCATTAAGTTGAGCTATATTTTCTGCTCCAACAGTTAAAAATACATCAGCAGATGTATTATCTCCTTCTCTTGCCATTCTCTCAATTAGCTCATCACTTTTTCCATCAACTAAATTTACTTTTATCCCTGTATCAGATTCAAAATCTTTAAATAATTGCTTATCTATATCATAATGTCTTGATGAATAAACATTGACAATTTTCTCTCCTGATCCGGTTTCTTCTCCCTTAGCTTCCTGATTTTTTTGTCCACACCCAGCTAAAACTCCCATAGATACTAAAGCAGTTAATGTTAAGGCTAATAATTTTTTTCTTTTTAACATTTTCTTTTCCCCCTTAAATTTACAAATAATTAAGCTATTTTTTATAACAACTTAAAAAATTCACTTTATCTTTATGTATATTTAATAAATTTAAAAACCTCAAGAATAATGATATCGGTTATCATTTTTAAAGTCAATGATTTTTAGTATTATTAAATAATTATTTTCATTTAATATATATTATCACCTTTTTTTCATTAAAATTATATCCTTTCTAAATTTAATAAACTTAAAGGGCAATGAACTTATTAGCTCATTGCCCTATTATTTATAATTTTAATTGTTTAATATAACATCTGAATTGAAACTAGTTGAATTATTTAAATAAATTTTTAATTTTTCAATTCTCTTCTTATTTGTTTTACAAACTTGGAAAGAAAGATTGTCATATTCAATCATTTGATTTTCACTTTGCGGAATATTTCCTATTAAGTTAACAACAAAACCACCAATAGTCTCTATATTTTGACTTTCAAGATTTAGGTTTAAATAATCATTTAACTTATCTAATGTTAATAAACCATCAACTACATAGGTATTATTATCTATTTTATCTATATAGTTTTCTGAATCGTCATACTCATCTAATATATCACCCATAACTTCTTCAATTAAGTCTTCTATAGTAACAATTCCAGAAAAACCACCATATTCATCTATTATTACAGCCATATGTTGCTTACTATCTTGAAGCTCTTTAAATAAATCATCTATAGCTTTATTTTCAAGAACAAAGTAAGCTGGACGTATTAATTGATCTAATTTAATGTTATCTACTCCAACCTTTACAACGGCTTCAAAGAAGTCTTTTAAATAAAGTATTCCTACTATATTATCCCTAGTTTCATTATAAACAGGAACTCTTGAAAATTGCTCACTTATAAGTTTCTTAGCAATTGTTTCATTTGGAGTTGTTGATTTTATAGCAAAGACTTCTCCCCTAGGAGTCATAACTTCTTTAACAACTTTATGATCAAATTCAAATATATTATCTAACATATCCTTTTCAGTTTTATCGATTACACCACTCTCTTGTCCAATACTTATCATGGATTTTATTTCATCCTTAGATACAGTTTCTTTATCTTCAGACTTATTTAAACCTAATATTTTTATAAATAAGTTTGTTGAAGCTGAAAGAATCTTTACAAATGGTGTTGATATTTTAGAAATAACATTGATTGGTCTTATAGCCATTAAAGCAATTTCTTCTGGCTTTTGTAATGCAATTCTCTTTGGAAGTAATTCTCCAAAAACTAAAGTTATATAAGACAAAAGCACAGTTATAAGTATAACTGATATCTCATTACCATAAGGAATATTTAGCTTGTACATGAATTGCGCTAGAGTTTCTGAAATGCTAGTGGCTGCTGATGCACTGGCAAAAAATCCTGCAAATGTTATTCCTATTTGAATAGTAGATAAAAAGTTGCCAGGTGATTTTAAAACCTTTTTTAATAAAAGGGCTTTTTTGTTCCCTTTCTCTGCAAGCATCTTTATCTTAGATTTATTTACAGATACCATTGCCATCTCTGCAGCTGCAAAGAACGCATTAATTAAGATAAGAACTAATATTAGAATAATTTTTGGTAAAATACTGGGACTCGGGTCCATTCTTTAACTCCTCCTCTAAAAAAATGAATTTTCTTCTTTATCTTATAGATTAATTTGAAATAAAATGTCATATAAGATAACCAATTTTAGACCATAATACCACACTGGTACCTTTTATTCAATTATATAATATGCACAATTTAGCCTAAATTATACTAAATAAATAATTTAAGTCACTTATCTTATTTATTACATATATTTGAAAAATAATACTATAATATTTAACTTTTAAGCCCTTTTCTACATATGATAAAGAAGGCAAATTTAAGCTTTAATATTAAGTAAGGTGATTTATTGTGAAAGAAAATTTGAATCTTTTTAAATTTCTTTTTGGAACAACTATTCTTTTATGTTGTTGCAGTAAAGATATAATCTTAAATTCCATAAGATACACAAAAACAACTTTTAAAGCTAAAATTCACAAAAATAAATAAAATAAGTTTCTGTAAGATAAATATATTAACTAATAATTATTATTGATTTTTTTATACTATATAGTATAATTTAATTAAACGATATGAATAATTTATTGGGAGGTATGGATTATGAGTTTAGCAAAATTAATAGACGAAAAAAGAAAAGCTAAAGCTAGAGCTGAAAGAAATAAAAAAGCTAAAGTTGCTGTAACCGGAGCTGCCGTTGGTACATTAGCAGGAGTATTAGGTGGTTTACTATTTGCTCCTAAATCTGGAAAAGAAACAAGAAATGATATAAAAGAGGGTTCAAAAAAGGCTGCTCAAAAATTAAATGATAAAAGTGTTGAGTTAAAAGAAAATTTAAATACACAAGTTGCAAAAGGAAAAGAAAATATTTCTGATGCAAAAAGTAAAATAAAAGAATATCTTAATAGTAAGAAATGTAAAAACATTGAAGAGGCTGTAGAAGAAAACTTAAATGTTCCTGTTGAGGTTGCAGATGAAGCTACTTCTTTAGAAACTGAAGAAGTTAAAGAATCTAACTAATAATTATGTATATAGATTTAAATTTTATTTACCTATTATTAGCTTTATTAGGTTGTGTGGCTATTGTTTATTTGATACTAACATTAAACAAAGTTTTAAAGTTAGTATCAAATATAAATAGTCTTTTAGATCAAAATAAGGACAACCTTACTAAGACTATTAACGATTTACCTACAATAGCTAATAATGTGAATGATGCTTGTCAGAACATTAAGGATATATCTGATGTTGCAACTGAAACTACAGCTGACTTAATTGTTGCTAAAGAGAATATAGAATCTAATGTTGAAACAGTTAAAGAAATTGCTAAGATAATTAATCAAGTTTTCTTTAAAAAATAAAAAAACTCATTCCAATCTAAATCTTTTAAGATTTTTTTGGAATGAGTTTTTTTAATTATCATGATCTTTCAAACCCTAAATTCTCAAAAAGAACTATAGATTTATCATTATAAGCTTCTAAATTAATTCTAGTAGCTCCTTCTACATCATCAACCATTTTATATGCCTTTGATATAAGAAGTTTGCCTAAACCCTGCTCTTGATATTTAGGAAGAAGTGCTAAATATTTAATCTCTTGAACTCCCGCTTCCTCTGAAAGACTTGGAACAATCATTATAGTTCCAATTCTCTCTCCATTTTCATTTTCAAGAAATACGCAACGATTTTTAAAATTTCCTTTTAAGCTATTTTCCTCTTTAAAAATCATTCTAATTGCTAATTGATAATCTTTAAAAACACCTGCTGAATACTGAATATATGCCCAGTTGTTCTCATCACCAATTCTAAAATCAGTAAATCTATATCCATCAGGCAGGGAAGTACTATAAATTTTTTCTAGTTTATTCTTTGCTTCTGAAGACTTTTTACTATTTTCTTTACTCTCCATTTTCAATCCTCCCTATAAAGCTTTATATTAAGGTTTTAGCATATTCCTATTTCTCTTATAATTTTACCCAATAATTTCATTTTATTAGTTACAACAATATTATTTTATATAACTACTTATACTAAATTATAGAATTCTTTTTGTAATATTTCCAGTAACTTATTCTTCATTTCTCCCCATTAATGCTTATATTAGATATATATATCCAATATATCCACTAATAATGTATTAGATAAAAAATAAGCCATATTAAAACCCTTAAATAAAAGTTTTAATATGACTTTAATACTTTTCTATATCTTAAACTATTTTCGAAATTAATCTGAATCTATATTTAACTAAAAATCAAAATTCACCTAAAACATAGCCCAATATTTAATATAATGTTTTTCCTGTTGAATCAATATATGAATATGTTCCTTCCTTATCTACTAAAATAACATCCTTTGATATAACTCTTATATCATTATACTCTTCTTCTAAAATTACACTTCCGTCCTCTTTAAGTAAACCTTTTTTCCCCTCTTGATTCACAGAAACTATTAATCCACTTGAATAAACCTCTAAGGCTGAGTAGTCTTTCTTTTCAAGATTTTTAATTTCTTCACCCTTAGTATTTATAACAGACATATATTTTGATTCTCCATCTAATATATCAACTACTGCTAAGCCACTATCACTAAATCCATTTATAGATACTTTATTCTCAAAGTTTATCTTAGTTTCTACTTCTTTCCCATCTTTATCAATTATTATATGCTTATTATCTTTTCTAGCAAAAGCAACCCCATTATTCATTGCTGTTACTCCATCAAAGTCTGGCATTATTGCCCAAGATCCCTCTTTATTTAAAAATCCTATCCCAGACTCATCTAATCTTGCTGGAGCTACCCCCTCATTCATAGAGCCAACATAGAAATATTCTATTGGCACTATAATTTCTCCTTTTTCATTAAGTGCTCCACAAAGATTACCCTTTGATACAGGAATGAATCCCTCATTTATTTCTCCTATTGATGTGTATTCACAAGGGATTATCTCATTTCCCTCAGCATTTAAAAGACCATACATTTTATTCTTTTTAACTAATATATATCCCTCTCCAATATCCTTTATAATTTCATCATATCTTCCTGGTTCTACAATAACTTCACCCTTAGTATTTAGTATTCCAGTAGTTTTTAAAGTCTTACCAGATTGAGCTAAGCTTTCAATTGCTTCTGTAGTATTTTCATTAGTTAAAATCTCATTGGCTAACTTTTCATATCTTATAAGATTATTATTTAAAGGTGATAATACCCCATCTTCTTTTTCTACTAAGGTCTTACCCTTCTGGTTTATTATCTTGTAAGTATTTCCCTCCTTAACTCCAGCTATTCCATAAGAAAACTCACTACCTTTATCAAATTTAAAACCTATAGATTTTTTTCCCTTTTTATCTATATAAGCAACTTTTCCTTCATATCCTTTTTCCATAAATATTTCTCCATCTTCAGTGACTCCAAACATACCTGGTTTAGAATTGCTTAAAGATATTGAAGATTTATCTTCTGTTATAATATAAAGTTCATTATCTGAATCTTCCTTTGCACTACTTGTACCACATCCTGTTAATACTGAGGTGCATAATATGGTAGCCATAGCCATGAAGCAAATATTTTTTAGTCTCATACTAAAATCCCCCTTTAAATATCTACTTATTATTAATTAAACACTCTCTTTAATTTTCCTCTCAAAATATCACAGAATATATTTTATGTAAAGTTATACTTATAAACATATTTTCTTCTTTCTTTTGCTCCAAACATATATCCGTGATTATTTATTAAAAAGTTTAATGTAAGATGATTAAAAGTTTTAAAAGAATCAATATTGCATATATGCCCACAATTTTTTATTACAACAATATCTTCTTCTGGTACAAACTTTTTTATAGTAGGAAGAAAAACATGGTCTTGATCTCCCATAATAAAGATTTTCTTTACATTATTTTTTACATACTTATAATTCTCTAAATGTTCCCTCATAAGCTCAACCCATCTAAAACATTCATTTTTATCTAACTTTTCAGCAGCCTTTAAAAATATATTTCTTGAAAGCTTATGATTTTTACATGGCATTGACATATAAGCTACAATTTTATAAAATATTTCCCTTGGAATAATATTCTTTGTAACTAAGGCTAAATTCAAGAAAAATTTAGACTTTAAGTTCATACCTACAATTCCTCCCCCTAATATCATAGAAGAAACTCTATTAGGGAAATATTTTTCAAATTGCATTCCAACTATAGTACCAAGGGATATACCTAATACGTTTACTTTTTCTATATTTAACTTATCTAATATCTCTACAATATCTTCACAAATATATTTAAAAGATATTTCACCTTTAGTTTTTTTCATATTTTTCAAAGTGTAATTTTGTGAATTTCCATGGCCATGAAGGTCTACTAAAAGTAAGTTATAATTTTCTGACAGTACATCTATTTGCTTTTTAAATATATTTAAATTTCCACCTATTCCATGAAGCATCAGAATCCATTCTTTATCTTTATGGAGATATTTATTATTTACTACTTTATAATATAGCATTTATATTGCACTCCTTAATACTCTGATTTAAAAACTTTCACATTCATCTTATGAGTTAATAGCTTACTCTCTTTAGCAGAAAAATTTTAAGTCATATATTTTTAGGGGTATCAAAATAAAGTTTTATTTATTATTTTGATACATTCCCTTTTAAAGCTATTTTAAATTACGTCTAATTATGTTTCTTAAATTCTATCACCTTTTCATGCACTATATTCTACTGTCTATGGATATTTGAATAAAATTTTACACAGCATTAACATTGTTTAAACCTAAGCAATATTACCTTATTGTAATCAAGGTTATTTCTGGTCTATTCATAATTCTCATTTTAAAAAAATCATTTCCAAGCCCTCTACTTAAAATCATAGATGAATCTTTTTCTATGAAAATCCCCTTTTTTCTCTCCATTAAGTTATTAAATATATATCTATTTATGGCTCTAGTATATCCTGAAAAAGTAATGTCACTTCCCCACTTTACATAGGCCTCAAAATTTATTACATCATTTGCTAGCACAATATTAAATTCACTTCTATTAGGACTTCCTAATTTATTTACTACATCTTCTTTTGAAAATATCTTTTCCTTCTTAAATCCTTCTTTAAGAGAAAAAGACTTTATTTCATCCTCTATGTAAATTCCATAAATATTTAACTTATCTTCCTTTTTTATAAGTGAAACCTTACTATTATTTAAAAGTATCACCCCTATATCCACTAACCCCTTTAAATAATCTCTATATTTTTCATACTTTTTCCCAATTAAATTTTTGCATCCTTCTATAGAATAATAAATTGGATAAAAGCTCCTTAAATTTTTGCATAGTTCTAAAAAAACAAAATCCTTATCTAAGGATGAAGTTAACATATTCCCAGTTGTAACAATAATATCTGGTTTTAAAGAATTTATTTTTTCTATAAGCCTATAATTTTCACTTCCAAAGGTTTTTCCATATAAATTATTTAAATGTAAAATCTTAAATCCTCTAAAGGAATTAGGAGTTTTTCTAGTAAATAATTCATATTCATTTATAAAAATACTATTATTTTCATAGACTAAATAAGTGGTAGCAGCAATTCCTAAAATTGAAGTTATCTTTGCCAAATCTGAAATCTCATTCATATGAATACTAATCCTTTAAATTTTTGCTCTTATATTTTATATATGAATATAAAAATATAATTAAAACCCCTCAATTTATTTACTTTTATTTCTTTTATTTCCAAATATTGGTTTTTATGGTATGATTATCTTAAGATAGGAGGTGTCCTTGTTGCAAATTTAGTTAAATTTAATGAAATATAGTACCTAAGGCAACATAATATATTTATGAATTTATTATCTGAAAGCAATATATCTACATTAAATAAAAAATCACACTTAAAAATAAAAAATTTAATACTCTTTTCTGTAATAGTTTTTTTATGCTCTTATTTTTTAACCAATTACCTAATTTTCAAAGCTTATATTCCTACTGGTTCTATGAGACCTACAATAATGGAAGAAGATGAAGTAATTGTGAGTAAAATTTACACTAGTATAAATAGAGGGGATATCTTTGTATTCAGTCATGAATCCTCCGAAGAATTGCTTATAAAAAGAGTTGTTGGTCTTCCTGGCGAAAAAGTTGAAGTAAAAGATGGGCTTTTATATGTAAATGATGTTTTTATTGATGAACCTTATGTGAAAAATAACGAATCAATGAATAAAACTTTTTATGTTCCTGAAGGAAACTACCTATTTTTTGGTGATAATAGAGCAAGATCAGAAGATGCAAGAAGATGGGAAAATCCCTATGTTCCTAAAAAAAATTTAGATGGGAAAGCTCTTTTTACTGTATACCCTAAAGACAGAATTGGATTTTTAAAATAAATCTCTATTTTAAGCTATTGTTGATTTTCAATTAATAAACTTAGTTAAAAATCAACAATAACTTAAAACATCTCTAAAACTTTAATCTTACTTTTCATTTATAAAAACAATAGTCATATAAATTGCATATATGCTTAAAACCAGCATTAATGCAGTAAATACTGACATTAGCATTTTCATCCAATATATATAAGATGAATTTTTCTCTAAGTTTTCATTTACTCCCTCTTTTATCTGTTTAACACATTGATTTACTTCTATTTTTTCATCTTCATTAAGTTTCGCTCCATTTTTTTCATTATTTTTGGATAAAACATATTTTTCAACTTCAGGCAAAACTTCTTCTATGTTATATCCCTTAGTATTTGCTAAAACATCTAAAGTCATCATTTCTTCTGGAGTTAAAGAATTATATTTATAATAAATATTAGGAACTCCTGTTAAATTCTTTTCCTTAATATAGTCTCTATATACCTTCCCTCTTTTAACAACCTTAGAATTTATATCCCAACTTGAATTTAAATAATAAAGATCATAAACTCTAAAAGTTATAGGTACCAATATTAAAATTAATAAAAATATTTTTGCTAGTATGCCAAACTTTTCATTCACCATAATAAAGCCTCCATTAATTTTCAATATATAACAAAAAGTCCTATAAGCTAAGGGATACTTATAGGACAAATGCATATATATATGAAATATAGGGAAATTAGGTTTATGCTTTAACCTGTTAATATTATATTAACATACTGTTACTTATTATTCAAGTATTTTTTCAAAAATTAAACATTTTTTGATTCTAATTCCTATAAATAAAGGAAGTTTTTTTATTTAAGCTTTCTTTTCTATATTTCACAAGTGAACTACTCTCCACTTATAGAAGTGGGAGCTTCCTGGTCAATATACCCAACGGTACAAGTTTTCTCAAGCTAACCCCGTCGTACCAACGTTTTATACAAAACTAATATATGACTTTAATATAGAAGATTATATGTTAGTTTATGTGAGGACTTTGGAATCCTTCTCTCTTTACAGAATGTTTTTTTGCTGTTCTATTATGATTTTTTCCTTCTTCGCTAGTTATTGGAGTTTGAAAGTTACATTTCTCCATTCTTGCTACCTTATTATCTGGTTGACTATCCTTTGGCATAAATATATTCCTCCTTAGTTAGTTAAATTCAATTTTATTTTTCTCATAAAAAGAAAATATTATTATGGTAAATAATGAAATAACACTAATATAAATATTCTCTTTTAAATTATAAAATTAAATTTTTTATGTATAATAAGTTTTTTATCTTTAAATTATTAGTATAATATCTTCATAAAAATCTACAAAATAATTAATGTTTAAGTAGAATATATTTTTCAAACAAATTTTATTTTAAACTATATTTATCTTTATAAAATATATCAGAAGAATCCTTATATACTCCAATTACTAATACTTCATCAAATCTTTTTAATTCCATTGCCTCCTGAGCTTCCATATCTAAATTTTCTCCTTCTTCACATAAGTAAGCTATGGCATAAGCTTCTCTATCATTAAAGTTAACAGTGTCTATTATAACTGGGAATTTAACTATGTCCTCTCCTATTAACATATCTACTGACCTAAAGGCATCAGAAATATCCTTAGCACTTTCACCTCTATCTCTAGCCATATTTATAAACCAATTTTCATATTCCTCTATGGTCTTCTTTGGAACTTCAAAATCTTTTAAGGTTTTATCATTATGAAAATAAGTTTTTAAATCTTCTTTCTTTATTTTCGTATTACTATTTCTAAACTGTTTATACTTATCTTTCGATTGTATTGTTATATCTCTTTTCTCATTTTCTTCAACTTCAATTTCATTATCAATAAAATTTATGGCAATTTCATTTCCTTGTGCTCCACAAGCTATTAAGTTACATACTAAGATTATATTTATTAAAATTAGGCTTACCTTTTTCATAAATTCACCTCAGTATATTTTTACCTTTTTACCCAAACTCTATTCAAATAAAAAAACTCAAAAGAAAAAGCTTTAAAAATAATAAAAAGCTGTATAAAAACAACTATAAAACTTATAAATATATTCCGAGAATTACTGAATTTCGCTAAGAATTTATAGCAATTACTCCGAAGATTTTACTAAAGCGAAAAACTCCCTTCGGTCAAACAGTTTCGCTTCTTAACGTAAAATCTTCTACGTAATAGCTTAAATTCTAAAGCTTATTCAGATATTCTCTTCATACTATTTATAAGTTTTAATGTAAGTTATTTTTTATACAGCTTATTAAAATCTATAAATATATATTTAACTTAATTAGAGGATTATTAAGAGTAATAAAATTTTATATTTTAAACAACACTGGAGATAGTATTAAAGAGTATAACTCTTTAAAATAACCACTAATTAAGTTAAAACAAGCAAATTTATTATTTTTTATTTATAACTTTCTCATAGATAAAGTGTGAGAATAATGAGTTTGACCATGCAAACCAATCTCTTGTAAACTTAGTAGGGTCATCTACATGGAAACCTTCATGCATGTATCCAGTCCCTGCATCAGTTTCTTTTAATAATTTAATTAACTGATCTATTTCCTCTTGATTATTTGTTGTTAACCCTTGCATTGATAAAGCTATGTGCCAAATATACTGATCTGGAGTATGTGGACTTCCAATTCCTTTAGCAGCTTTTCCTTCAAAGAAGAATCTATTATTTTCACTTAATATAAACTTTCTAGTATTTTGGTAAACTTCATCTTCAATTCCTTTGTACTCTAAATAAGGAATTGATAAAAGGCTTGGTACGTTAGCATCATCCATGAAGTTATAGTTACCCATGCCATCAGTTTCATATGCATAAACTTCTCCAAATCCTTCTTTATAGACTTTTCCATGTTTTTCTATAGCATTATCTATTTCTTCTCTTAAACTATCAGCTTTTTCTTTAAGCTCTTCATCCTTATAAACCTTCTCTGCAATTTCTGAAATATATCTTAAGGCAACTACAGCGAACATGTTTGCTGGAATTAAGTATCCATATTCACACGCATCATCACTTGGTCTAAATCCTGACCATGTCATTCCTGTGTAAGTAACTGGAGTTCCTAACCCTTCATGGCTTAAAGTGTCAGTTACTGAACAATTTAATCTTTGGAAGCTATAATCTGATTTTTCCCTATGATATTGCTCCACTCTCCAAAGATCTATTATCATGTTGAAAGCTTTTTTAATATCATCATTAAAGAAAGTTTCATCGCCAGATTCTTTCCAATACTTATGTATTAATCTAACTGGATAACATAGTGAATCTATTTCATACTTTCTTTCCCAAACCCAAGGACTATCCTTAGTTATATCATTGTCCCATTTTTGTCCATTAGGCTCTTTATTAAAGGCATTTGCATATGGATCTATGAATATACATTTTATTTGTCTATTTATTAATCCAGTAAAAATAGCCTTTAATTCTGGATATTCCTTAACAAATGGTAAGTAATGCTCTACTTGAGAAGTGGAATCTCTAAGCCACATTGCAGGAATATCACCAGTAATTACAAAGGCATCTCCCTCTGAAACCTCTACAGTTGTATCCATTGTATTTATAAAGCAATTATAAAATAATTCTTGTAACTTCTTGTCCTCTATTTTAGCTGATAAATCTTTACCAATTTTTCTTACAATCTCTTTTAATTCGTTAGTTGATAAACTCATTTTCTTTACCCCCAAGTTCAAGTATTTATTATTTAGTTATTTCCTAAATTAAAACTAAATTTTAATTTAATGTGCTTCTTAAGTTATAATTAAAAACTAAGTAACTTTTTAATCAACACTAATTAAAAACTAAATTTATTTAAATTCTATGCTTTACTATTTAACTAAAAGTTGACTTAATTTTATAGAATTCCTAAGCAACTTCAGATACATTGTATACCATTTCATCTTTGTAATAAATATACTTTTTTAAAGTTCTTTATGTTTCTAAAATTTATCACTTAAATCTAGAAACTAGACAAGTTCAGAATAAACAACTTATAAATAAAACTTATAAATAAATTTCGAGAATTACTGAATTTCGCTAAGAATTTATAGCAATTACTCCGAAGATTTTACTAAAGCGAAAAACTCCCTTCGGTCAAACAGTTTCGCTTCTTAACGTAAAATCTTCTACGTAATAGCTTAAATTCTAAAGCTTATTCAGATATTCTCTTCATACTATTTATAAGTTTTATACACATCAGTTTAAAAAATATGTTTTTTGTATAAAACTATATTATAATTAAAATATAAATATTTTATATAAAACTATTGAAAGGAGTAATTGAAAATTATGTATAGAACATTATTAAATCCGCAAATAGACTTTGTATTTAAAAAGATATTTGGTACTGAAAAAAACAAGCCTATATTGATTAATTTTTTAAATGCAGTAATAAAGCCAACAACTCCAATAAAAGATGTAGAAATTAAAAATAACGATATAGATAAAGATTTTTTAGAAGATAAATTTAGTAGATTAGATGTAAAAGCTACAACTAGCAATAAGGAACATATAAATATTGAAATTCAAGTAAAAAATGAATATAACATGATACAAAGAACTTTATACTACTGGAGCAAAATGTACTCAGAACAAATACAAAATAGGGACAACTATAGCAAATTAGAAAGAACTGTTTGTATAAATATATTAAATTTTAAATACTTAAAGAATGATAAGTATCATAATGCATATAGACTAAAAGAAATAACTTCAAATGAAGAACTTACAGATCTTCAAGAAATACATTTCATTGAATTACCTAAGTTTAATGAAATAGGTAATAAAGAAAATGTTGATATTGAAAAAATGGATGCCTTAGAAAAATGGTTAGAGTTCTTAGTTGAACCAGAAAGTAATACTGTAAGGCAGCTAGAACTGAGTAATGAAGAAATTAAACTAGCAAAATCTGAACTATATAGACTTAGTATGGATAGTAAAGAAAGAGAACAATATAATATGCGTGAAAAAGCTATATATGATAGAATATCTGCCTTAGAAAGTTCAAAAGAAGAAGGTAAATTAGAAGAAAAATTAGAAGTAGCTAAAAAACTTTTAATTGCCAATGTAGATATTGATATTATAAATTCATCAACAGGATTAAGTAAAGATGAACTATTAAAGATTAAAAATAGTCTTAAATAAAAAGTAAAGAAAATTATTCATATTCTAATTCAATATAAATTACTAATAAATATTCATAAAAAACAGTAGATAGTTTTGTGTAAAAACAAAACTATCTACTATGCTAAATATTTTAAGTCTCATATTTAATTCTTACGCTCTAATATTCTTAAGTAAAATTATAACTTTTTAGCTATTAAGAACTTTATTTTTATTCCTTGTTTTGAGAACATTTCTTCATGCTCTGTTACTACATTATATTCATATCCACTATTATGTAGATCACGAGTTATGTAAGTTATCTCAAAATTACACTCTTTAAAATACTCTAAAGATTCTTCAAAAAGCTCATCATCATCAGTTTTAAAATGAATTTCTCCGCCATCAACTAGGAAATCTCTATATTTTGTTAACTGTCTTGTGTGAGTTAATCTTCTCTTCTTGTGTCTATCTTTAGGCCATGGATTACAGAAGTTTATATAAATTCTTTCTATCTTGTCATTGCTATCTAATATAGTATCTATTAAAGCAATCTCTTGAGGCATTAATTTAACATTATCTAAGGCTTTATTTTTCTCCTCATATGCTTTTTCTATATTTCTTTTAGCTAAAACAAGAACTTCATCTTTTATGTCTATTGCTATATAGTTTATATTTGGATTGTCAGAACCATGTACAGCCATAAATGTTCCTTTTCCACATCCTAATTCTAAATATATTGGGTTTTCTGTATTTTTAAAAGTATTTTTCCAATTACCTTTATTCTCTTTTGGATTAGCTACAAAGAAGTCACATGCTTCTAATTCTGGTCTAGCCCAAGGCTTTCTTCTCATTCTCATCTTAAAATCCACTCCATCCTTTAGTTTCAGAATTATTATACAGATTTATATGAAGTATATCAACCTTAGGCTTTTCCTAACCTTCTAAAATTTATATATAATCCCTAATTACCTCTTAAAATAATCTTTCATCTAAAAAAATCAACAAACCTTTAAACAAAAGTCTATTATAAAAATTATATAATTTTAAAGAACTCCTTTGGAATATAATTTATGAACTGACTTATTTCATTTCTATGTCCATATTTCCCTTGAGAATTATAAGTTATTACTAACCTTTTCTTTGCACGAGTTATTGCCACATAAAATACTCTTTTTTCTTCTGCTAAATTTCCTTCTTTAATAGACATATAAGAAGGAAATGTGTTATTTTGAATCCCTGTTAAAAATACAGTATCAAACTCTAAGCCCTTTGCTTGATGCACAGTTATTATTGGTATCCTAGGCTTTTTAGTTCTATTTATTATTAAAGATTCTAACTCTCCATTAGAAAGACCTGTTATTCTTATAATATCTAACAAGGCATCTCTATTACCTTTACTCTTATCATCTAAATCTCTAAATAAAGCATATAAATCTCTTAATCTATTTAACTTTTCTTTATTTTCATCTCCAGCATACATACTCTTAATATTAAAGCCATTCATTACACAGGCAACTAATTCGTAAGGTCTTTTGCTTTCTGCTATTTGAAAAAGCTCATTTAATTTTTTGCTAATAGCCGTAAATGCTTTTAGATGTTTTGACATTAAAGCCATTCTTTCCATTGAAGTTTCCCTTATCTTTTCATTTATTGCCCTAACTAGAAGCTCACCTGTAGCAATAATATCATCCATAGCATCATGGCTTGGCTTATGTTTAGTATCATAAACCTTACTTAGATTTTCTAACTTATAATTTATATTTCCAGGATAAAATCTTCTATATATATCTAAAGTATCATAAAAAGTTTTAAACTTAGGCTTTCCTAAATTACTTCTTTCAAGCTCACTGCATAGGATATTTATATCATATTGAACATTGTGACCTACTATTATAGAATCCTTAGAATACTCCACAAATTCTTTTAAAACTTTTTCTTTGTCTTCTCCAATTCTTTGAAGCATTTCATCTGAAAAACCATGAACATAATAAGAATCCTTAACTGATTTCTTATTCTTTAGAAACTTTTCAAACTTATCTACTACTTCTCCCTTCTTATTTAATTTTATGGCTGCTATTTGAATTATCTCATCCTCTGTAACATCAACCCCTGTACTTTCCACATCAAAAACTATTATATTCTCTTTTTCAAACTCATTTATTAGTAGAGAAAATTTTTCTCCATATTTTAATACAAGAGGATCTATATAATCTGCTAATCTTATGCCAACCTCTTTGTACTTATAAGATTCTATAGTCTCTAAGGTTCTCATACCAATTCCTGTTGGAAGTCTATTAACTATTCTCTTTAAACTTAAAGAATCATATCTATTAGCTATTAATTTTAAAAAGGCTAATATATCTTTAACTTCTTGTCTCCTAAAAAACTTAAATTGATCTACAAGTATAAACTCAAAATCTGCTCCCTCATATCCACCGATTTGATAAAGCTCTTCACTAAGTCCTATATTATAGTTATTATCCCTTGTAAGAACACATACTCTTTTTAAATCTTCACCCTTTTCACATAGCTTATTTACATAATCAAAGATAAACCTAGCCTCTTCTCTTAATCCTCTAGTTTCCTTTAATAATATTTTCTCACCATCTTCTTTTGATTCTGCTAAAATACCATCTTTATACATAGTAGAAACTTTACTAGAAAAAGCATTGTTCAAAAATTCTAAGGAAGCTTTATTTAAATTTTTGGTTGCCCTATAATTCTTAGAAAAAACAATTTCTACAGGATTATATTTTTCTTTAAATTTATTAAAAATTATTTCTGGATCAGATCCACGCCAACTATATATGGTTTGAAAGAAATCTCCACATATAAGAACATTGTTTCCTTCAAAAATCTTCTCAATTATTGAATACTCTATAATGCTTGTATCTTGAACCTCATCTATATTTATATACTTAAATTTATTTTTAAGAGCCCTAACAACTTTTTCATCCTTAAATAATTCCTTAGTAAGTATTATTAAATCATTAAAGTCTAAAGCATGGTCCTCTCTAAGCTTAGAATCATATAGTGTTACTAATTCATGGCCATGAAATTTAATATAATTTTTAAGATTTAAATTTAAGTTTCCTTTGTTAGTACAAACTTGATTTATTTTTTCTTCTCTAAATTTAAAAATTTCATCAATTACAGTTTTATATTCATCTAAAACTCTATCCTCTAAAGTTTCTATTCTTGCTCTTTCAACCTTTATAAAATCAATAACCTTTTGAATTTGCATATTAGTAGCCATTAAATTGCTTGTAGCATAGTAATAACTTAATTTACTTATAACTTCCCTACAATCATCTTCATCAAATATTGTGAAATCTGAAAAAATATCTGTATTTCTCTTTGCATAAGTTCTAACTACATCAAAACAAAAGCTATGAAAAGTTCTTATGGTTATATCCTTCGCCTCTCCCCCAACTATTTTCATTACCCTATCACTCATCTCTTTACATGCCTTATTAGTAAAAGTGATACATAAAATTTCTGAAGGCTTTGAATTTTCATTTTTTATTATGGAAGTGACTCTCTCTGCTAAGGTATTAGTTTTTCCTGTTCCAGCAGAGGCAAGCAAAATAATATTATTTTTTTGTTCATTTACAACCTTTTGTTGCTCTTCATTTAAATTAATCATAATAGCCTTCCTTTCCATATAAAATTAGCTAAAAATTTTATTTATATATTATTAATTTTAAAATAAAAATCTTTATAAATAAAATTATATTCTTACATATAAAAAGGTTAGTTTATATTTATTATAGGCATAATTATGTATTTATTAAAATCTATGAACAATTGTTATATTTGATATATTTTTAAAAATGTAATAATCCCAAAAATTTCACAACAAATTTTATAAAATGTAAAACCATAATAAAATAAAAAAAAGGCGTGTATCAAAATAATTTTTTATAAAACTTACAAACATTATGAAGAGAATATCTAGATGAGCTTTAGAATTTAAATTATTACGTAGAAAATATCACGTTAAAAAGCTGAGACTGTTAATTCCTTAGGAATACAATCTCACAAAGTTCGATTGCATAAGTTCAATACTCCAAATTGAAAATTTGGACTTTCACTTAAGTTTCGAAGCTTTAGTGATATTTTCGAAGTAATGATTATAAATTCTTAGCGAAATCTAGTAATTCTCGGAATATGTTTGTAAGTTTTATTATATTTTGATACAACCCCTTTTTTATTATGAATTAAGCTTTGCTACTTCAAGCTCCTTTTCTCCTACACTTTCTTTTTTCTTAGAATAAACTAATTTATAAAGGACAATTCCACAAATTAATCCTATTACGCAAAGTGCTATCATTGATAAGAATATAAGATTATATCCCTTTATTCCTGGATGTGAATCAAGAAGTCCTCCATAGTAAGAGTTTATAAACATATCTGGTACATATCCTATAAATGAAACTATACCAGCTGCAATACCTGTATATTCTCTTGGAACTCTAACTTCATCAAGTGGTGCAAAGAACACACCCTTCATTCCAAGTAAAATTATTGATAAGATTAACATATTAATAAGCACAGGTATTATAAATGCACTTTTTCCTGGCATAAATACATATACTAAAGTGAATATTATTGATAAAGTAAGTCCTATTATCATAAATTTAATAGTTGAATGCATTTTATCTGCAATAACCCCTGATATAGGTGGAGCAAGCATCATAATTACATAACTTCTGATTATTCCTATAAATGCTCCTAAGGCTACTGACATACCAAATATTTCAGTTACATAAGGTGTTAAGAATGCAAGTCCTGAAAATGCTGCATAAGTTGTAAATACTAAGGCTGCTACTAACCAAACTTCTGGCATTTTTACAACCTTCTTTATACCATGAACAATATCTCCTCTTGTTTGTTTATTTATTTCCTTTTCTTCTTTAGAATCATCTAATAAGAAATAAGCTATAATTCCAATAACTATAAGTGCTACTGAGTAAAATATTATTATTGATCTAATTCCTAATAAACCTTCTCCAAGTTTTGCAAGCATTCCTAAAGCTATAAATGAAACAACTGTAGAAGCTGCTCCTCTACCCCCTTCTAAAATACCAAATAACTTACCTTGCTCTGAACTATCTCCAAGCATTCTGACAGCCTTAACCATAGTTGGCCAAAATGTAAATACTGTTGTTATTGCCCAAGCTCCATTTATGATTAAACATACTGTGTATGATGGTATTGTTGCATACCAAAATCCTAAAAGCCCTGTGGCTATAAGAGAAAATGGAACTAATATCTTATAAGAAAATTTATCTGCTATAACTCCACCAGGTATATATAGTAAAAAGTTAACTATTCCATACATACTTGTTAAAAAACCCATTTGAAAATTTGTTAAATGAAAAGCTTGTTGCATTGGTATATAAAAAACCTCTCTTAAATAAGGTAATCTATAAATAATTCCTCCACCAGCACACAAAACTAAAAGAGTAATCCATTTTTTAGCGTTATTATTTTTCATCCCTTTCTACCCCCTCTTTTGTTATTTCATCTACCATAGTTAAAATTTTATTTCTTAAATCTCTATAAAAAATAAATTATTAAACCCTTATTATATTTATTTATTTTTACTTTCTAAAACTTCTTTTAAAATATTAGGATAATTGGTTATTATCATATCAACGTTTAAATCTATCATTTTTTCCATATCTTTTTTCTCATTTACTGTGTACACATTTACTTGTTGAAAATCTTCATGGGCATCCCTAACTATTTCTTCTGTTATACTATTAAATTCAGGATGAAGTGCTGAAGAACCAACTACCTTACAATAATTATGTGGTTCAAAAATACAATCCCAATAAAGTATTCCTGTTTTTATATTTTTATTAAGTCTTATACATTTTCTTATTGAATAGTGATCAAAGGATGATATTATAACTCTATCCTCAAATCCATAATTCTCTATTTCTTTATATACCTTTTCTTCTAAACCTTCATAATGTATTATGCTATTTTTAAGCTCTATATTTATAAGTTTGTTATTATCCTTCATAAAATCAAAAAACTCTTTTAATGTAGGTATTTTTTCTCCCTTAAATTCATCAGAAAATTTTATTCCAGCATCTAAGTTACATAATTGTTCATAAGTAAAGTCCTTTACATACCCACTTCCATTAGTTGTTCTATCAACTTCTTCATCATGAATTACAACTGGAACTCCATCCCTTGTAAGATGAACATCCATTTCTATACCATCACAGTCTGCTTCTATTGCCTTCCTAAAAGCTATCATAGTATTTTCTGGATACAATCCACTTAATCCTCTGTGTGCTACGTTTAATATTTTTTTCATAGTTATTCCTCCTATACTTTTTCGATTATTACTGGAATTATATTTGAAGTTTATAGTTCCCTAAAAATAAATAAAGCTCAACCTAAATAATTTTAAGTTGAACTTTCTCTCAACATCTCTTAGTCTAACTTAATTTTGTCTTAAATGTTTAGTTACAATTTCATTATAACAGTTATGAAAACATTTACTAAAAATTCAAATTTATTTATATGTTAAAAAAAGGTACTATTTTCTTAAAATTTTACCTCTGAAATTATGTATGATTTTTAAATAATAAAAAATCTTTGTATTTTTTATTAAAATTTGTATTTTTAATACAAATTTTCAAAGAAAACTCATTATTATAAGGACATAAAATAAATTTTATGAATTAGAAATATTATTTTATCTTTCTTTAATTTCTAAAGTATTATAGTAATTTTTTTCTTTCCCATAAAAATTATTCTAAAAAAATAAAAAGTTTCTCTTAAAAACAAAAATAGTACAAGTAACTTTTATTACTTGTACTATCTTTCTTAAAACTATTTTCTAATACAATATTATATAGTTAAAACAGAATTAACAGAAATAATTTAATTTATATTTTCCAACAAAATATTATATTATTATACTAAAATCCAAATTTTACTTTCCACAATTAAAATTTTAAATCACTTTACATAGCTTCTATTTCTAATCCAAAATGATCTGATACAACTTCTTTATTTTTTCCATTAAATATAACCCTACTATCATAAACTTTTGTATTCTTATTAGTAAAAATTATATCTATTCTTAGTTCTCCAGTGTTATCTTCCCATCCAGCTATATTTTTATTAACTGTAACACCAGAATCCTTATTTTCCGCTAAATCATAAGTATCAATTAACCCATTACTCTTAAGAAAATCATATCCTTCATTCTTTAAAAAGGCATTATTATTGAAATCCCCCATAAAGAAGGCTCTATTTTTGCTTTCCTTAGCATGTGCAAGTAAGTTTTCAACCTGAAATGTGAAGCTTTCCTCTTTATCATGCCACCATCCCATGTGACAAGAATAAAAATCTATATTTTCATTTTTAATATCTATTGTTGCTTTTACTATTTTTCTTGATCTCCAAAAAGTTTTAGAGTGACTTTTTGATATATAAAAGCTTTCACTATTTACTATTTTATGCTTAGTTAATATGCACAAACCTTCCTCATATATATCGTATCCAATATGAGAGTAATCCCAAACTAGGTGGTATTCTTCTCCACCTAGTTTCTTTATTTCTTCAATTAATACTAATCCATAATTATCTTCTTTTAAATTTCCTTCTTTAACACTAGCCTTAATACTTTGGCTAGCCTCTTGAAGAGCTATAACATCATATTTCTCTTCAACTATTGTTTTTGCTAAGTATTTTATTTTGTATAATTGTTCTTCCTCTAGCCAAGAATGACAGTTTAAAGTAAGTAATTTCATTTTTAATCTCCTAAATACCTAAGATATCTTGAATATCTGATTTTAACACATCTGCTTTAGGACCATATATAGCTTGAACCCCTTTATCTTTAACTATAAGACCTAAGGCTTTATTATCTTTCCAAGCTTTTTCATCTCCAACATTTTCAATCTCTTTAACAGTAACACGAAGACGAGTCATACAAGCGTCTACATCTACTATGTTTTCTTTTCCACCTAGTAATTCAATAGCTTTAACTGCTAACTCATCCATTGAAGCCTTGCTATTTGATGAAGGTTTATTTGCATTTTCATCTTCATTATCAATATAGTTACCCATACGTCCTGGTGTAGCTATTTTGAATTTCTTAATTAGGAAGCTAAATACAAAGTAATTTAAGAAGAAGAATACTACTGCAACTATTATAAAGTTTATTAAATCCTTAGTTAAGCCTGCATTTATCATAAGTGGTGAACGAGTTACAAGCTCTATGAATCCAAAAGCATGAACCCTTAAGTTTATTATATCAGCTATGGCAAATCCTAAACCTGCAATTACTGCATAAACTACATATAATATTGGTGAAATAAACATAAACATAAATTCAATTGGTTCAGTTACACCAGTTAAGAATACTGCTATGGCTGCTGAGAAAAATACTGATTTATATTTTTTCTTCTTATCTGGATCAACATTTTTATACATAGCTAATGCTACCCCTATTAATGAAGCACTTGAAAGTATTACTTGTCCAGCTTTGAAACGAGCAGGTACCACTGACCCTATAAGTTGATTGTATGAGGTTATATCTCCTGCTTGCTTAAAGTTATTTAAATCAGTTATCCAAGCAAGCCATAATGGATCTTGTCCTGCAACTACTTGTCCTGCTGTTGGACCTGTAAGTATATGATAAACTCCACCAAGCTCTGTATAGTTTACTGGAACTGTAAGCATATGGTGTAATCCAAATGGTAATAATAAACGCTCTAATGTACCATATAAGAATGGTGCTATTATTGGAGCTGTATCCTTAGATGTAGCTATCCATTGACCAAAAGTATTTAATCCGTATTGTACAAATGGCCATACAAAAGAAAGTATTATTGCTGAAATTGTTGAGCCTATTATAACCATGAAAGGTACAAAACGTTTACCATTGAAGAATGCTAATGCATTAGGTAATTTATTATAATTATAGTACTTATTATATAATGCTGCTCCTAAGAACCCTGAAATAATACCAACAAATACACCCATATTAAGTGCTGGAGCACCTAACACTGAAACAAAGTAATCTTTAACTAAAAGTGTTTGCCCTGTAAAGGATTGAACTGTAGCAGTTGAGTCACCAGCTAACATAGCATTGCTTACGCTAAATATTACACCAGTGATTCTATTAATAAGAACAAATGCTATGGTACCTGCAAAAGCTCCCCCAGCACGTTCTTTAGCCCAAGATCCTCCTATTGCAACGGCAAATAGTAAGTTTAGGTTACCAATTATTGCCCAACCTATATCCTCCATAACTCTCGCTATAGTTTTTATGAAATCTACATCAATGTAAATTCCCATTACTTTACCTATTGAAATCATAAGTCCGGCAGCAGGCATTACAGCAACAACTACTAATAATGCCTTACCAAACTTTTGCCAGAAATCAAAAGACCCTAATTTAAACTTCTTCATTCTCAAAATCCCTCCATTTATTATTCTTATAATATTCATTCCAAGGTTATTGGTTATATAAACTCCAAATATTAAATTTTTTCTTTATATAGATCTAGCTAAAATACAAAACTAAAAATCAATCTTAAGTTTATTTTAATCTTTTTATATTTATTTTTATTTAATATAAAAACCTCTAAAAAAACTTAGATTACATTCATTTCTAAAGTTTTAATTTAAATTTTTAGAATTATTATAAATAAAAATATAATAATCTCTTTAAGAAAGCTTATATACTCTGCATTCATAAGGTTTTAATGTAAACTCTGTTAAGTTTTTATGTTCACAAACCTCATAATTGTTAAGAATTAAATCCTTAGAATTAAGTTTTTCTTTCTCATACATGTACTTGGCATTTTCTCCAGTTAAATTAGCCATTATCAAGAACTTTTCATTATTTAAAGTTCTTGTATAAGCAAAGATATTTTCATCCTCTTCAAGGATTAAATCATATACACCATAGATTAAAGCTTCATTAGACTTTTTAAGTTTTATAAGCTTTTTATAGAAGTTTAAAACTGAATTTTCATCCCTTTCTTCAACTTCTACATTTATTGTTTTATAATTTTCATTAACTCCTATCCAAGGTTTTCCACAAGTAAACCCTGCATTCTCACTTGAATTCCATTGCATAGGTGTTCTTGAATTATCTCTTGAAGTTACCCAAGCTTCTTTTAATGCTATTTCCTCTAAAACACCACTTTCAATTCTTTCATTGTAAGTATTTATAGTTTTAACATCATCATACTCAGATATGCTATGATATTTAACATTTGTCATACCAAGTTCTTGCCCTTGGTATATGAAAGGGGTTCCCTTTTGTAAGAAATAAATTGCTCCAAAAGCTTTTGCACATTCAGTTAAATATTCCTTGTCATTTCCCCAAGTTGAAACAACTCTAGGTATATCATGATTTTCAATGAAAAGTGCATTCCATCCTTTACCTTCTAAAGAATTTTGCCAATTTGTTAAAACATCTTTGTATGCCTTCACATCAAATCCTTGTCCCTCTTCATAATTCCAAAGATTAAGATGCTCAAATTGGAATATCATATTAAATGTTCCCTCATCTTCAGCTACCCAGTGATCAGCTTCATTGGCACTAACTCCATTTGCTTCTCCAACTGTAACTATATTATACTTTGAAAAAGTTTCTTCTTTTAGTTCTTTAAGATGAGAATTTATTCCCTCTACATTCATATGCTTTTCAAAGGATGAAACATATTTAAGTCCCTCTGGATTATCCATATCCTTAAGACCCTCTTCTTTTTTTATGTGACTTATGGCATCAACTCTAAACCCATCAATACCCTTATCAAGCCACCAGTTTATCATTTTATATAGTTCATTTCTTACCTCTTTATTCTCCCAGTTTAAATCTGGTTGCTCTTTAGCAAATAAATGTAGGTAATACTCTTCACTATTCTCACAGAATTCCCAAGCTGAACCTTTAAATATACTTTCCCAGTTATTAGGTTCCTCATCCCCTTTACCTTCTCTCCAAATATACCAATCTCTTTTAGGATTATCCCTAGAAGATCTTGATTCTATAAACCATGGATGTTCATGACTAGTATGATTTATTACTAAATCTATAATAAGCTTCATCCCTCTATTATGAACCTCATTAAGCAATTCATTAAAATCATCCATAGTTCCAAATTCATCTAAGATATCTTTATAATCACTAATGTCATAACCATTATCATGATTCGGTGATTTATACATTGGACATAACCAGATTAAATCAATACCTAAATCTTTTAAATAATCTAATTTAGATATTATACCTTGAATATCACCTATACCATCACCATTAGAATCCATAAAGCTCTTAGGGTAAATCTGGTAAGCAATTAATTCTTTCCACCACTTTTTATTCATATTTTCTCCTTATGTTTACGTATATTAATTGAATTTTAAATTCGAACTTTGTGCAAACGTTCGCCCAAAATTCAAAAAAATTTGTTTTTTAGAATCACCTAAAAAACAGATTTTAAAATAAGGCTAAAATCCAAAGTTTGCTAAGCTCCTTTGAATTAAGTCTCTATTTTTCCTATTGGCTATCAATTCTAAGATTCCAGCTTATTCAAGCTGTCATCAAGAATTACTAAGCACTAGATAAATTCGGCTAAAATTCAAAATTCGCTAGGCTCCTTTGAATTAAGTCTCATTTTATATTTTTATAATATCAGATAATTAAACCCTTTACAAAATTGATTTAAGAGAAAATTTATATTATTTTCCCTATTTATCTTTTATTTTCTCTTATATACTTAAATTCTTATGCAAACGTTTGCCCAAGTTCCATGAGGAATTCTATCCTCTATCAATTAATTCAGTATCTACTATACAATATTTTTTTCTACATACTAAATTTCCATTTAAATAATCTATAAGCAGCTTAGTTGCCTCATACCCTAACTCTCTAGCATTAATATCTATAGATGAAATTGGTGGATTTTGATATTTAGTCATAGGTGTATTATTAAAACCTACTATTTTTACTCCTTCAATTCCCTCTTCATTTAAAAATTTATTTGCCCCTAAAGCAAGTAAATCATCTGTTGTAACAACTATCTTAGGAGTTCTTTTTGATATTATCTCCCTCATAGCCAAATACCCACATTCTTCTGAAAAATCTATCCCCTCAATAACCATAGTTTTATCATAATTTAAATTATTTGCCTTAAAAGCATCTTTAAACCCACTTAATCTATCTTTAGAAACATTCCAACTTTTCTTTCCCCCAATAAAAGCTATGTCACTTTGTCCATCTTTTATAAATTTATCAACTAATTTAAACATTGCTTGAAAATTATCATTATCAACCCATAAAACATCCTCTTCATCTGGTCTTCCAATAACTACAAAAGGGAAATTTATGTCTTTTAAATATTTTATAGTCTTGTCCTCTTCTCTAACAGATAATAAACATAATCCTTCTAATAGATTATTACTTGAAAATTCCTTTATAGTCTTTAGTTCGTCCTCATCATTTTTACTAAAAGCATACATGATATAGTATCCATTTTCCTCTGCTGACATACTCATACCTCTCATTGCTTCTACGAAAAAAGGATTTTTAAATGAATCATCTGCCTCATTAGGTAAAACTACCCCTAATATTTTTGTTTTATTGTTAACAAGACTTCTAGCTATTGCGTTGGGTTTATAATTTAATTTTTTTATAGCCTTATTTACTTTTATTTTAGTTTCTTCACTAATTTTGGGGCTATCAGATAAAACTCTTGAAACAGTTGAAGGGGCTACATTGGCTTCTCTAGCCACATCTTTAATTGTAACTTTCACAAAATCACTCCTTCACACTTTAAAATATACCATAAAATCCTTCTGCAATCTACAAAGTGATTTAATTAAGAAAATACCACTAGCTAAGCTAGTGGTATTTTTTAATTCGATTATAATTTATTTTTTTATTAATAATATAAACTTTCTTTCCTTGTATAAGTGATGAATTCTTGTTAAATTTGTATTTATACTTGATTATTTAATTGAATTAATCTACATAAAATTTAAAAAATTATTTAAAAAGATATCAGAAATTATAAATCCTACACTACTAAAAATAAATTTCATATTTATTAAAGAAACAATAACCAAAGTTGCTGGATATACATATATAAGTTTTTCTCTTGATTCTATAAAAGTATTTAGTAAACTATACAACAATACTATTAATAATATTACACTAAATAATTTTAATACTAACCATGGTAATAATCCTAAAATTAAAGCTATTGATGATATTATCTTTAATAATACATTAAATGTTGAAATTATAAATAATATATTTAATATATTTGTTTTACCAAAATTATCTTTTATAATAAATTTAAAAACAATATAAATTATTCCTAATAAAAGTGCATAATTAAGTATATAACTACTTAGACTTAAAACATAAAGTTTTCCTGTAGGAAATAAGTTTTGCATAATCATATTAAATTGATTTTTAAATTCAATAGAATCATTAATATTCCAAGAAGATGATCCAGAAAATTTAGCTATTGTGCTAGGTATTGATTTAATCAAATTAAAACTACTTGATCTTAAGAATAAAACTGTTATTAGTGGCATAATTAATGTTGTTATTAAAATATATATTATTTTATTTTTAGATGATAAATTAATATTTCCATTTTTCATTGTGTTTATTGGACTAAAAATTAAATTTATTATAAGTTCTTTAATTTCTTTTGTATCTATTTCTTTATTCTCCTTATCCGCACTTAATTTACATCTATTCCCACACTCAGGACAAAAAACTGATTCTTCTGGAATCTCCTTACCACATTTTGAACAATACATAAAAGCCCCCTTATTTTTATGAAATATACCTAATTTAATTTATCTAAATATTTTATATTAGTTAATTCATAATTTCCACTTATGTTATTAAATTTAAATTCATAGAGAACATTAAATAACTTTTCTTGTTCTTCATCATTTTGTTTTATATTATATCTTTCAATTGCCTCAACAGTACCACTTAACTCTTGTTCATTTAATAGATTAATTTTCTCAATTTTTATATCTATTAACTCTTCTCTTATACCATCATTATAAAATTGCTTTACTACACTCTCCTGTGCATTATATAAATCTTCTCCTGGGTACAAATATTTTTTAATAGCTTCGAAATTATTGTTATTAACTGCAACTGTAAAGTTATAGGTGTAATCTTTCACCAAATTTTCAACATTATAATATAATTCACTATAATCATTATCAAAGTTGCTTGAAACTTTTCCAAATTTATCTTCTTCTTTGTTATTTTTTATTTCATATTCATATAATTGACTATCCAAATCAATATATAATTCTTTCCTTTTTCCTACTTCAACCTCATCAGATTTAAATATATTATCTCCTTGTTTAATCTCAATACTAATCTTTGTATTATATAAAATTGGTCCTATATCACTTAATTCATAAACTTTTTTCCCAGTATTTTTTCCATCAATATATACTGTAGCTTCTTTTGATTTTTCACTTGTTTTTAAAGTGACATACTTAAGCTCATTTCCCATTTCATATATAAATTCATTGTCATAAAGGCTAAAGTTTTCTATTAAATCAACTGTTTCAGTTTGCTCTAAGCTAACATATTCATTATTAAACTTATAGGATAACTCATATTCTCCTGGAACCAAAGGACCAACCTTTAGATTAAAATCCCTTTTATCTGATTCACACATTTCCTTACCATTTATAAAAAATTTAACTCCCTCAACCTTTGAATTTACATTTATAAATATAGGATTTATATAAACCTTAATTTTATTTAATCCCAAGAAACCTTTTTTTGAATTTTTAATATAAAACAATTTTTTTTCATTATCAGCATTTAAATTAAGCATATTACTTAATTCATCATTTTTATTAATTAATTTAGAATCTCTAATTAAGTAATTTATTGTTTCATCTAAAGCATCTAGATTCTTATTAAAATAATCAATAATAACTTTTGCACCTTCCTCATCTATTTTTAGAGATGAGCTTTCTGTATCTAATAAATCAATTAATTTTTGCTCATTTTTATCTAATATAGATACTTTAAATTTTTCAATAACATTTTGAGGATTACTCATATAAGCTCCTAATTGCTTATATGAAAAAAATAAAATCCCAAATAAAATTAAAGAAATTAAAATTAATTTATTACCCCTACCTTTTAGAGGTGATTTTTTGTTTTTTTCTCTATTATCATAAATATTCTTTTCACATTTCAAAGGTTTCTCTGTAGACTCTTTTAATTCTTCATTTGAATTTTCTAATTTTTCTTTTTCATAAGTTTTAACATCAGTTTCATTATTATTTAACTCTTCTTTAACTTCCTCTATTTTTGCTCCACAGATTAAGCAAAAACGGTCATTCCCTTCAATAATTCTTCCACAAGATTTACATTTTCGCAAAAAATCCCCCCCACTATTTAAATAATAAATCTATACACACTTTAATATTTTATTAGACCGTATACATAATTATTACTTTTAAAAATAATAATATTTTTACTCTATATACTTTATTATTAGTGTTTTTTTCAACAAAAAAAGCTACATCATTATTTGATGTAGCTTTTAAAATTATTTCATTAGTTTACATATATCATTTGTGAAGTCTACAGGATCTTCAATGCTTAATCCTTCAACAAGTAAAGCTTGGTTATAAAGTAATTTTGTATATAGGTTAAATTTATCCTTATCATTTTCAAGGGCATCCTTTAATGAGTTAAATACTTCATGATTTGTATTAACTTCTAATACTTTTTGTGCTTTAACTCCTTGATTATTAGGCATAGTACTTAATATTTTTTCCATTTCTATTGAAACTTCACCTTCTGAAGATAAACATACTGGATAATTCTTTAGTCTACTTGAAGCTTTTACTGCACTTATTTTTTCTCCTAAAGCGTCCTTCATAGCTTCAAATATACCCTTGTTTTCTTCATTTTCTTTTTTGTTTTCTTCTTCTGATTCTATTCCTAAATCACCACTAGATACTGATTTAAATTCTTTTTCTTTGTAGTTCATAAGCATTTTTATTGCAAATTCATCTACATCCTCTGTGAAATAAAGAATTTCATAACCTTTGTCTAATACCATTTCAGTTTGTGGCATTTTCTCTATTCTTTCATTTGATTCACCAACAGCATAGTAAATATATTTTTGGTCTTCAGCCATTCTTTCAACATATTCAGCTAGGCTTACCATTTTCTTTTCTTTAGATGAATAGAACATTAATAAATCTTTTAATTCATCTTTATTCATACCAAAATCATCATAAACTCCGTATTTTAACTGTCTACCAAATGATTTATAGAATTTTTCATAACTTTCTCTATCATTTTTCATCATAGACTCTAATTCATTTTTGATTTTAGTTTTTATATTTTTAGCAATACGGCTTAATTGTCTATCATGTTGAAGCATTTCTCTTGAAATATTAAGTGATAAATCTTGAGAATCTACTATACCTTTTACAAATCCAAAGTAATCTGGTAAAAGCTCTGAGCATTTTTCCATTATTAAAACACCATTTGAATATAATTCTAATCCTTTTTCATATTCCTTAGTGTAATAATCATATGGTATATTTTCTGGAATATAAAGAATTGAATTATAGCTTATCATACCATCAACACTTATGTGCATATGTCTTAAAGGTTTATCAAATCCAAATCTTTTTTCAACATAAAAATTATTGTAGTCATCATCAGTAAGTTCATTTTTATTTCTTCTCCATAAAGGAACCATGCTATTTACTGTTTCTTCTTCTACATATTCTTCATGCTCATTTTCTGTTCCCTCTTTAACTCTTGATTTAGTAACATCAAGTTTAATTGGGTATCTTATAAAATCTGAATATTTCTTAATTAATGATTTTAATTTATATTCTTCTAAGAATTCATCATAATTTTCATCCTCATCGTTTGCTTTTAGGTGTAAAATTATATCAGTTCCAAAAGAATCTTTCTCAGCTTCTGAAATTGTGTATCCATCCACTCCATCTGATTCCCATTTATATGCTTTATCTGCTCCAAAAGCTTTTGTTATTACTGTTATCTTATCTGCAACTAAGAATCCTGAATAGAATCCAACTCCAAATTGTCCTATAATATCAAAGCCATCTTTGATTTCATTTTCTTTTTTAAACTGTAAAGAACCACTCTTAGCTATAACCCCTAGATTCTCATCAAGTTCCTTTTCTGTCATACCAATACCTTTATCTGATATTGTAAGAGTTCTTTCTTCTTTATTTGGTTTTATTTTTATATAATAATCATCTTTATTGAAAGTTAATGAACTATCTCCCAAAGTCTTATAATAAACCTTATCTATTGCATCACTAGCATTTGAAATTAATTCTCTTAAAAATATTTCCCTGTTTGTATAAATAGAGTTAATTACAATGTCTAATAGTCTTTTTGATTCTGCTTTAAATTCTCTTTTTTCCATTTTGAATTATTCCCTCCCAAAACAAAAAACTTCTTTGTTAGCACTCTAATATACTGAGTGCTAATCTCTATTTTTATATATAACACTTTTTGAAATTAATGTCAATATTTAATCCAAAATGAGATTTTAACCTTTTTAATATTATTTTTAATAGCAAAATAGGTGTATAAAATTAACTTTATTTCCCCTACAAAGATTATAAAAATAATATTTCTGTAGGTTTTATAGTTAATTTAATACACCCATAAATTTAAAGTCAAACTCCTATATATTTAATTTTCAAATAAAAAGTCTTAAATATTTAAATATGTACTTATCAAATTGATATTCACTTAAATTTTACTTCCACAATAAGGGCAATAATTATAATCTCCCTCTACAGTTTTTCCACAATTAGGACAAACTTTTTTCACTGCTCTTTTTCCATAAACTTGCCCCTCTTGAATAAGAGTCATATCTTCTAGATTAACTTCATTAATTTCTCCCTTTTCTATGGCTTTTCCTTTTTCCTTTGAAATTTCATATATTGAGTTACATCTTTTACACATAACATAATACTTTTCATTCCATCTAAAAATAGGAATAAAGAATATATGAAAATACTCATAACTCTTTATTAAAGCTCCCATAGTTCTTGTTGAACAAGTTTTGCAATATATATTTTCTAATTGTTTTACTTCTTTTTGTTTATTTTCAATTCCAAATATACCAATAAAAAACATGCCATTCTCCTATAAATTTTATTATTACTTAAATATCATATTAGGATATATTTTTTTCAAAAATTCATCTGTATATTTCTTATCAAGAAATCTATCTAATGCATTTTTAGCTTTTATACCATTCATCCTTGCTACTTCTCTCCTTACAGCTAAAGATGATATTATTATATCTGGTATTAAAAGTACTAAAAATATTACTGTGATTATTTTTACTGTTTGAAAAGAAAATAGTCCCATAAACCTATCGAATAATGGATAAATATCCTTTAAGAAAAATACTCCAAGAATTCCCCAAAAGACAGAATATTCAACACTTGTTCTTCCATGTATGCTTAGAGCTTTACTATTATACTCCCAAGAAACACTACCAAACACCTTTTCTTGAACCCAAGAGCATAAATATTCAAAGGCTCCCCCAATAATTGCACTTATAAAAAATATTATTATTCCATTATAATCAATAAATCTATAAAGTAATAATGTAAGAGCAACTCCTCCTATGCCATATACAGGACTAATTGGTCCATAAATTAATCCTTTTCTACTTTCAAAGTGTCCATTTCTTACATAACACCAAATCATTTCTACACAATATCCTAAAATAGATCCAATGGTAAATATCCATATTATTTTATAAATATTTATGGTACTACTAATATCCATACTATCTCCCCCTATATTAATTTATATAATAATATAACTTTCATAAAAAATTTATCTATAAGTGAATATTAAGTATTTTGATTAACCGTCCAAAAAAACACTTGCTTTAAATAAATTAAAGTAAGTGTTTTTTAACTTTTATTTTATTCGTATCCATTTACTATAACCTTAAGTTCTCCTGTGTGTGGATCAATTACAAGTCCATGCACATTTACATCACTAGGCATTAAGGGATGATTTTTTAATGATGTTACACTTTCTTTTACAGATTCCTCTACACATCCAAATCCATGAAGCCATTTTTCCACATCTATTCCACAATGTTTGATAGTTAAGATTGTCTCCTCTGATATCCCCCTATCTTCCATTTTGCTTATCATATCTTTAGAATTTAAATTACTCATACCACAGCCATGATGTCCTACAACTAAAACATCTTCTGCATTAAATTCATAAATAGCAACAAGTATACTTCTAACAATACTTCCAAAGGGATGCATTATTGTAGCCCCAGCATTTTTTATTATCTTTGCATCTCCATTTTTTATATTCATAGCTTTTGGCAATAACTCAGTAAGCCTAGTATCCATACAAGATAAAATTACTAATTTTTTCTCTGGCTTTTTAGTTGCTTTATATTTCTCATATTCCTTATTTTCCACAAAACTCTTGTTAAATTCTAAAATCTCTTCTAGTCTTCTCACATTCTTTTCCATACTAAATACCTCTAAATAATATTTATTATTCTTTTAAATTAATTATTTATACTACTATACCACAAAGATTTAATTATATCCTAAAAAACTTTTTATATAAAAAAATTGATTTAAAGTCTTTACTCTAAACCCACTTAAAAATTCTCTCTTTATCACTTTTTATCTTCATTTAATTATACAAGTTGAATATATTAACTTATCTATTATTGTTTAATATTAATAAATAATACCCCAGTCCTCATATCCCTTATTTATTATATCTAGATATCTTTTATCTGGAGTTTTATCTCCTTTTTCATTCATAATATAAGCAAAAGCTTCATATGAAATTCCATTTATATCTTGTACAATAAGATCAATCTTCTCATATAAATCTGGATATTCTTCATACTTATCTAAATTCTTTAAATCATTTAGAGAAATTTCATAAATTGCACCATAAACCTTTTCACCTTCACAAGGTATTATATCTGCATATTTATTATAAACTAATTTATAATTATTAAGATGTACACTTATCATAGGAATAGCTTCTGGACATCTTTTTTTCATTTGATCTAAACATAAATTACTTCCATAAGCAAAATAGACCATATACCCTCCACCTTTTCTTAAATATCACTACATATTATTCCATAATAACTATAATACGTTAATTAATTTTAACATAATATAGCAAATTAACTCTACCAAAATTTAAATTTCAGTAAAGTTAATTTCTTTGTTTTATAAAAATCTATGTAATATTGCCAAATACTACTTCTTGATAGATTTAATATATGATCTATATTCCTATTTTAATATCTTTTAACACATAAAATAAGAATATAATTTTTAACTTATAGTTTTAATAAGCTTTTTACACTCATCTTCAATTTCTTCTATTGATTTGTGAATGTAGATTGCATTTCCACAAGCATATATATTTTTGCTTGAAGTTTCTAAATTTTCATCTACAGCTGGACCAGTTGTCCTTGGATTTAATTTAAGTCCACTTCTTAAGGCAACTAATCCATCTGAAATCATTGGATAAGCAAAAATTACTGTATCACATTTTATATTTTTCTTTTCATCGCCATTTTTTATGGTTACAGAGCTTACTCTTCCTTCTCCATGTATAGAGACAATTTCATATCCAGGGTATAAATTTTCACTTAAATCAAAAACTTCATTTTTATTTTTATCTGTTATGATTCCAGAAACCTTAATATTATGCTTTTTTAAATCCTCTTGAATCATATAAAGAGTGCTATCTCCTACTATGAAGATATTTTTTCCTGGAACCATATTTTTAATTCCAAAAATCTTTTTAGCCATTCCTACAGTTAAAACTCCTGCTGTACGATCTCCTGGAATTTGAACTGCATTTCTACTTTTTTCTTTTCCACCATTAGCAATTATTATGTTTTTACCTTTTATTTTCTCTACACCATATTCACTGCTTGTACAAAGTATTTCATTTGAATCTTCTATTTTTAAAACCATAGTATTTAATTTAACATCAATATTAAGCTCATTAAATTCTTTTAATAAACTTTCTTTATATTCTATACCTGTTAAATTACCCTTTTCGCTTATATTGTAATCAGCTGAATTTAAAGCTCCACCTAAAATTGGATCTTTCTCTACTAAAAGAATATTTTTTATTCCGTCCTTTTTACCATTAATAGCTGAAAGAAGGCCTGATGCTCCTCCACCAATTATAATTAAATCATATTCTCTCATAGTCTTAATCCTCCTTAAAACCAATTACTGGTGAACCTTCACTATTTTTATTTATATCACTTATGTCTATTCCTAATTCTCTACTTAGTATTTTACTTATAGGAAGTGTACATCCAACACCTTGACATCCTCCCA
Organism: Clostridium sp. 16K-1-R1; assembly: GCF_023921145.1. Classification (NCBI taxonomy): domain Bacteria; kingdom Bacillati; phylum Bacillota; class Clostridia; order Eubacteriales; family Clostridiaceae; genus Clostridium; species Clostridium sp. 16K-1-R1. Next base: position 541,965 of record NZ_CP046515.1, on the reverse strand, counting down.
TTGAAGCTCTAGTTCTTCTCTTAATAGCATCAACTGTAAGAGCTTTTATAGGTCTATGAATAGCTTCTACTATTTCTCCTTCAGTGACAAACTCACACTTACAAACCATATGTCCATATGCAGGCTTTTCCTTTATTAATTTATTTTTTTCTTCTAAAGAAAGTTCTGCAAATCTAACTATCTTCTCTCTAGTTTTTTTGAAGTTTTTCTTTTCAACTAAATCTAATCTTTCTTTAATCATATTAACCACATATACTCCTATTGCTGGAGCTGCAGTTAATCCTGGTGAATCTATTCCTATAACATTAATAAAGTTTTTAGCATCCTCTACTTCTTCTATTATGAAATCTCCCTCTTTAGTCTTAGGTCTTATTCCTGAGAATGTATTTAAAATTCTAGCTACTGGTAATTCTTCAAGGGATTTTTTGCTCTTATCTAAAATTTCATCTATACCCTCTCTAGAGGTTTCTAATGTTTTTCCTTCTACTGCATTAGGACCTACTAAAAGATTTCCTTCTGCCGTTGGAGTTACTAAAACTCCCTTACTTAATTTATTTGGAACTTGAAATAAAGTTTTATTAATCATAGCTCCTGCTACTTTATCAAATAAACAATATTCCCCTTTTACAGGATTTATTTCTCTCTTAGTCATGCTTACAAGATTATTTAAGAAAGCTCCTTCTAATCCTGATGCATTTATTATAAGTTTTCCACTTACTAATTCTTTATTATTTAAAGTTACTTTATACCCTTCAGATATTTTTTCTATACTAGTGACCTTTGAGTTTAATTTAAATTCAACTCCATTTTCTGCAGCATTTTCTGCTAAAGCTATTGTCATTTCATATGGACTAACTATTCCAGAAGTTTTTACATTTAAAACTCCAACTATTTCTTTATTTAAATTAGGTTCAATGTTTAAAGCTTCTTCTCTAGTTAATATTTCAAGGCCTTCAACTCCAAGCTTTTCTCCATTCTCTTTTAAACTTTCTAAAGTCTTCATCTCTTCATCTGAAAAAGCTAAGATAAATGCACCATTTCTTTTAAAAGGAAATTGTAAATCTCTTGATAAATCATCAAAGATTTTATTTCCTTCTATGTTTAATTTAGCTTTTAAAGTACCTATTTTTTCATTATAACCTGCGTGTACTATACCACTGTTTCCCTTTGATATTCCCTCTGATACATCACTATTTTTTTCAACCACTAAGACATCTAAGTTATATTTTGATAATTCTCTAGCTATAGAGCATCCAACTACTCCAGCCCCTATTACTATAATATCTCTCATACTGTATCTCCTTTTAAAACAAATTTTACTTTAATAAAAGATTATATTTTCCAAGTTAACAACACTTTTACTAATAACTTTATATACCTAAAACTCTCCCTAGCTTTAAACAGAATTTAATAAAATCTATTAAGCTTGTCTAAAATTTTAAAGTACAAATTTTCTTATAGCCTCTGCAACGCCTCCATGCTTATTGTCTGCTGTTACATAATTTGCAACATCTTTCACTGAATCTATAGCATTTCCCATGGCAACTCCAGTTCCAGCCCAAGTTATCATTGATAAATCATTTTCGCTATCACCTATACACATTACTTCCTCTTGAGAAACGCCTAAATATTTTGCAAGCATTTGAACAGCTTCTCCCTTTGAACTTCCATTTTTCATTATTTCAAAGTTATCATCCCAAGAAGAAACAACTTCTAAATCAGTTGTACAAGCTATTAATTCTTCTTTTGCTTCTTTTAATTTATCTTTAAATTCTTTTTCTACACAAACACCCTTTAATATTTCTCCCTTATACTTTTTGAATGCTTCATCTAAGTCCTTAACAACCTCTAATCTCACTTGTTTATCCTTAGGTAAGGTTTTATTTAAGACCTTATAAACATGATCTTCTGGTAATTCTACTGTTGAAACAATTCCCCAGTTTGTATTTACATATGTAAATAAATTATTTTTCTTAGTTATTATATTAAAATCCTCTAAATCACTTTGTTTAAGAGGGTTATTATATATTTCTTCGTCATTCACTCCTCCAATATAAGCTCCATTACTAGCTATAATTGGAGTTTTTAAACCTATTGTGTCTGAGTACATTCTTGCACAATCATAAATTCTTCCTGTAGTTATGGCTACTATTACTCCCTTTTCTACAGCTTCTTTTATTGCATTTTTATCTTCTTCTGCAATATTTTGCTGATCCATAAGTAAAGTACCATCCATATCGATGCATATTAATTTTATACTCATACTAAACACTTCTTTCTTTTGTATATTATTTCTTTCTGCATTTTTATTATAAATCTATGTCCTAAATAAGTTAAATACTTGTTTTTTATAATTATAATAATTTTTTACTTATATATTTAATAATAAAAATAAATTGATTATATAAAAAACATAGAAATTATTGAAAATTCTATGCTTTTAAGCTTTAAATCTTTTTATTTTATTTCCACATCTTCAAAAATTGTATTTGCACTTGTCCATTGTTGAAATCTAATCTTTACTACAAGCCCATATAGACCAAAAGTTATTACAATGAGTATCCACCAAAATATCCAATGTCCTATTAATTCCTTAGGATTACCTATAAATTTTAATCTTTTCCCACAAATAACTGTATGTTTACAAGTAGCTTCATACTTCATGCAAATAATCCATGGGTATGCCAATCCTAAAGTTAATATTCCTAATAATAAACATTTCAAATGATGAACAATTGAATTTTTAAATGTATTATCAAAATATGAGTCATATTTTTCTTTATTTAAAATAATTGATGATTTATAGGCCATTTTAATTCTCCTTTCCTTCATTAATATTCTTCCTTACCTAAACTTCCAGATTTTCTAAATATATTATAATTTATTTAGAAAACTTATCAATAAAGTCTAATTATCAATATTTCTAAAATAGATTTAAATATAAATCATATGAAAAATATATAATTAAATATTAATCAATATCTTAAAATTAATGCATATATGTAAAAAGCATAGAAAACTTTTTAAGTTCTCTATGCTTCTTTATATAATATTATTTTATTTCTATGCAACTTGGAGTACACTATCCACAGCTACCCATTTGTCTAATGTTATTTTATTCCCTGCTCGAAAGCAAAAAATCTATTTTCATCATATTTTTTTCTAATCTCTCTTAGCTTGTCCTTGTTTTCTCCATAATATTCTTCTTCATAATCCTTAATGTCTTTAAAAGGAAAGTTTATAAATGATCCAGTAGTTATGCTTTCTATGTATTTAAAATTATTTTTAATCCATTTTATATTTTCTTCTGCAAAGATATCATCTTCCCAAACAGATTGTATTCCCATAATAAACCTTGCATCCCTATAGTAAAAAGCTGATGAATTCTTGTGAACATCTTTTACTGCTCCACCAAGTCCATAAAAGGATATGGCAGTATAATATGCTCCCTCTGCTCTATTTGAAACTATATCTATAAGTTTTTCTATTTCACAGTTATCATAATCTCTAAATACAAATCTTCCTGTTGATTTATATTTTTCATAAGGAGGATGACTATATTCAATTTTTCTATTAGCTTCTAAAACTCTCATGTAACTTAAATTAAAATTAACCCTTGTTGGCAATTTAAATGGAAGTAATATTTCATTAGCTTCTTCTTTATGTCCATAAAATAATCCTGTAATCTTAACTCCAATTCCCTTATCCTTTGAATTGTAGATAGCTGTTTTTAAGTTAATTCTCCTATCTAAGTTTTTGAACTTTTTTTGTAATGTTCTTATTACATAAACAAGTTCTTCTTTTTCCGCATTAGGGTAATCTATGTCTATTAAAGTTGCCATTTCTATTTTTTGAGGAATTTTAAAGGTCATTGAAACAACCACTCCAAAATTTCCACCTCCACAACCTTTGGCAGCCCAGAATAAATCAGAATTATCATATTCATTAGCTATAACAATTTTCCCTTTGCTATTTATAAACTTTACTTCTAGAAGATTGTCACATCCAAGCCCAAGTAATCTACTTGAATAACCCCAACCTCCACCAAGAGCAAATCCTACAACACCAACTGTAGGGCATCCCCCTCCTGGAAATGGATATCCTAAAACACCTAAAGCTTCATATATTTCTTCATTTTTAACGCCACCTTCTATAGTAACTTTCATATTTTCTTCATCAATGATTATATTATTCATTTTACTTAAATCTATTACCAATATATCATTTTCTATGGAGTATCCTTCATAGTTATGACGTCCAACTCTTATTCTAAATGGAATATTATTTTCTTTAGCCCATTCTAAAGCATTTTTTACATCATCAATATTATTACAAAAAACTATCCCTAAAGGATATTTTTTTATAGCTCTATTCCAAGATTCTATACTTTTTTCATACTCTATATTTTCTCTAGTTATTAAATCACCAGTCAATTTAGAAAAATCAACCTTTTCCATACTCTCACCTTCTATAATAAATACTCTATTTAATGATGATATCATAAGTTCTTTATTTATAAAATAAAAAAAATAAGTGAAAGATTATAACTTTAGTTAATTTAACTAAATTAATCCTTCACCTTTTTTATTTATATAAGAGAATTATCATAAAAGTTTCCCATAACCTCAACAGTTGGTTGTATATTTACAAATGCTTCTGGGTCTATATCCATAACATTTTTCTTAACAATTAATAATTCATGCTTTGAAATTACTGTGGTAATTGAGCTTAATGGTTCATTAGTATATCCACCATAAAGATTTCTACCAATTGTAACTCCTCTCATTTGACTCTTAATTAAACTATCAACAACCTCTTTTTCTTTTTTAGTATAAATTGTTACTGTAAGCTTGTATTGTTGAATGTAAAATAAGTCTATAACCTTAGTAGTTACATAAATTGAAACTAAGCTATATAAAGCTAATTCCCATCCATAAACTAATCCTGCAACTAATAATATTATTCCATTTACTATAAATCCTAGTTGACCAACTGACTTTCCTGTCATTTTTTGAACAACTAAAACTATAATATCTGTACCTCCAGTAGAGAAGCCTGCTCTAAAGCACATTCCAACTCCAGCTCCCATAAGAACTCCTCCAAATATGGAATTTAAAAGTTGGTTATTAGTAACCGCTCTTGTTGGAATAACCCCTATAAAAAATGATAATGAAATTATAGAAAGAAAACTATAAAGGGTAAATTTCTTTCCTAATTTTCTATAGGATAAATAAGCAAGTGGTAGATTTAAAATTAAAACCCATGTTGAAATATCAATGTTTATATTGAAAAAATCTCCACCAATAGATGATAATAGCTGTGATACTCCTGTAACACCTGATGAATAAATATGTGCAGGTGTTAAGAAAAAGTTAACCCCAATTCCAGCTAAAGCCCCAAAAAGAATTATAGCAGTAATTCTATAGGCTACCTGATAAATTCTTCCGTTCTTTTTATTCACTGAATTCACTCCGTTCAAAATTATTTTTTCATTATAAATTATTGCTTGTGATTTTGCTTAATTTATTATATCACCAATAAAATTCTTTTAAAGTGTTTTATTTACTCTTTTTGCAATTTATGATATTTTGTGCTTTTTAATATCTATTTGTTATTTTATATACATTTAAGTTTAAATATTAATATTCGATACTAGTTTATTATTTGTATCTAAAGAAAAAATTTACGAAACAAAGTGAATTATTCTCTATTTTATTTAACTAACTTCTAAAACTTCTTCTTTATTCTTTTCAAAGAATGATTTTAAAACTAAACCTAATCCTAAACCAAATAGGGCTGGTAATACCCATCCTAACCCCTCTGAATAGAAAGGTAAATTTTCAAAAATCCTGTTTAAAAATTCTATATTAATACCTGTACCACTTAAAGCATGAATAACACTAACTATTGTTGTAAATGCTATAGTTGTAGTATATACCACTGAGTTTCCTTTTATATATTTATCTAATATTGCTAAGGCAATAAGCATTATTGCCATAGGATAAATTGCATTTAAAACTGGAACTGATACTGCTAATATTTTATTTAATCCCATATTAGCTAAAACCATACTTGTTAATGTTAATATTCTAACCCAAGAAAGATAATTTATTTTTTTAGTCAAAGTTTGAAAGTATTGGCTACAAGACGTAATAAGACCTACGCAAGTTGTTAAGCAAGCTAATGTAAATATTACCGCTAATAAAATAGCTCCTGGTTTTCCAAAAATATAAGTGATTATATTACTAAGAGTTTGTGCTCCATTTTCAGTTAATCCAAATCTTCCACCACTAGTTGCTCCAAGATGAGCAAGCATTGAATATATTACTATTAATAATCCTCCAGCAATTATTCCTGCTTTTACAGAGGTTTTTACAACAAATTTTTCTTCTTTTACTCCCTTAGACTTTATTACAAGAGCTATTACAATTCCAAAGTTTAAGGCAGCTATTGTATCCATAGTCATATATCCATCTAAAAATCCACTTATAAATGGTGATTCTTTATAAACTCCTGTAACCTCTCCATATGCTCCTAAAGGTTTAAAAATACTTGCTACGAAAATTAATCCTATTAATACAAGTAAACTTGGAGTTAATACTTTCCCCATTCTATCTACTAACTTTGCTGGTGATAAAGATAGCCAGTATGCAACTGCGAAAAATACAAAAGTATATATAAATAATGCTAAATTATTAGATATAAGTCCTTCTGGTAAAAATGGCGCAACTGCCATCTCAAAGGGAAGACTTCCTGCTCTAGGTATTCCTAAACCAGGTCCTATTGAAATATAGATAAGAACTGTGAAAAACGTTGCAAAGACAGGATTTACTCTACTTGCTAATGCATGTAATCCTCCTGATTTCGCCACAGCAATTACCCCTAGTACTGGAAATCCTACTGCCGTAACAAAAAATCCTAAAATAGTAATCCAAGTAGCATTTCCAGCCGCTTGCCCTAAGAATGGTGGGAAAATTAAATTCCCTGCTCCAAAAAATAATGAAAATAACATTAAACTTACTAATAATAAATCTTTTCTTGATAAATCTTTCATAAACAATGACCCCATTTCTTTTTTTTAACTATATTTTTTCCGTAAAAATATAGTTTTTAATTATTTAATCGCTATAAAAAATTATAATTTCTCCTTCTATGTCCATGAGAAAACCTCCTTTAAAAATAAAAAATACCCCGTCCCTATAAAAGGGACGAGGTTTAATCGCGTTACCACCCTAATTCTATAAATATAACCTAAAAAAATAGATTTAATTTATAGCACTCTTAAAATACGTACTAAATAATACGCTTTTCCTATAACGGTGAAAATCCGATAAAACTTACTAAAATATAGCTTCAGCTTTACTTCTCCGAGATGATTTTCAGATATACCTTGAACATTGACTTTCAGAAACTTGTCAACTCTCTGTGGATCAATAAATATGCCCTACTTTTTCTCTTCATAGAATTTAATTTTGAATTTATAAGTATATTATCTCTTATTTTTCCAGCTGTCAACCTTAAGTGTATTTTTTATTTATTTTTCATTTTTTCCCATAATACATTAATAAAAAATAAATTATACCGAATTTTCTTTTCCAATTTAAAATAAAATTTAACTAAAAATTTTTTTCTAAAATTATATTAATACATGAAAATAATAAATATTTTCGTGGAATATTTATTTTAAACTCTCCCTTATAAAATATAAAAAATAAAAGGTACTATATAAAAATAAGTTTATTACTATATTTTCATACATACCTTTTATAGCTTATATTTTAATATATTATTTAAAAAGTTTTTTATATTTATGACCTATTTTTCCTGTTAATAAATCTCTTAATTCATCTACCAATGAATCCTCTAAATCAATCTTTCTTATTATTGAAGCCTGTCTTCTGTTGAAATATATTATAAAATAGTTTTTAGTCTCTATTACCTCATAAAATTTATAATATTTAATCTTGCTTTTACCTTTAAATGCTGTGCTTTTAATCACTAAAATGTCATCAAAAAATTCTAAAGTTTCTATGGATTTTAAAACGCCAGCTTTATCAGCCTTTTCCCTTTCCCTAATTTGAAATTCAATTTTCACAACTATTGCAAATAAAGTTATGATTAATAATATTAACCAATAAATTAAAAAGCTTTTTAATTCAAAAATCCTATTATTATAAGAAACAAATCCAGCCATTAAAGCTGTAATTACTATAATAGCAGGGATTGTAAATTTCTTTCTTAAGAAAGTTGCTATGTACAAAAATCTACTATAATCTTTTTTATTTATAGATGTCTTTATTGTGAATAATTTTTTGTCACTCATTCCTTAATCCTTACCTCTTCCATTAGTATATGTAGAATATTTTATCAAAATATATAAAAGTAATAAATACAAAAATTATAAAGTTAAATAAAAAATATGTAAAAAGAAAACCTATAAATACATCCAGAGAATTATATAATCTTTTTTAAATATTCTCTTCATAATATTTATAAGTTTATCTTAAATTTCTTTTAATATAATTATGTATTACCTGCAACAAACATTACATGGATCACTTTTACCACTTTCAGCCTGTGTTCCACTGTATATTTTTTTACTTCTTTTTAAGGTTGTACAATTAGATCTTTTATGATAGCTTTTTCCACCACTTGTCCAATAAACTATTTCTCCTGAACTAGCTGTTTTAGGTGTTGAATCTCCTGAAGAATTAGCTAAATTTGATGGATCACCAGAGGATTTGTTTGTATTCTTGCTGTTATTATCTGATGTACTATTACTATTTTCAACCGCTTTATTTTTAGAGTTCTCTTCTGATTTTTTTGATTCTTCCTGTGCGATTTTAGCTTGTTCCTCTTTTTTAGCTCTTAAATTATCTAACTCTTTTTGTTTATCTTCTACCTCTTTACTTAAATCATTATTTTCATTTTGTAATTTATCTACTTCTTCCTGAATTGATTTAAGCTCTGTATTATTTTTTAAGGAAGGTATTTTATACTCTAACTCATCAACTTTAGGAGCTACTTCATTAAATTCCTTTGAATAATCTTTAACCATAAGATTAGGCGAAATCCCTAAAATCAATGCTAATATAAGAGCTATTTTATGAGTTTTTATAAATTTTATAATTTCTTTTATCATATGCTCCTACTCCTAATTCAAACTTTGTATTTCTTTATTTAATGAATTTAATTTATTTTGTAAATCTTCATTACTTTTAGTTAAATCCTCTTTTTTAGAATTTAAAGCATTGGTATCATTACTTATTTTTTCATTTAAGGAATCATACTCTTTTTGAAGATTATCATACTTCTCTTTAATAGAAAGATATTCACTATGTGTTTTATAAACTCGTGGCTGTAAAAAACTAAATACAATAGCAAAAACCATAGTAAAAATAAAGAAAGTTCCTATTTGTTTAAGAGCTCTTATTACAAAATTCTTTTTAACTTTTTCATCTGTAATTTGCATTTTTATCCCCCTCTCAATACCACTAACATTTTATCATAATTTATACATATTTTTATTATAATATACTTTTAAAACTTTTTTTGTAATAAAATGGATTGTACAATTTACTTTTTTTATAAAACTTCTTTTATGGTCTATAATATACTAATTATAAAAAAAATGAAAAAGGTGCATCTAAAATCTTAATAATGTAAGATTTTATGCACCTTTTTTAATATTATATCTCTTAAGGCTTATAATAATTAACTTCTTCTTTAAGTTTTTCTATTGATTTAACTTTTATTTTACCTGAATTATAATCAAGAATTCCTTCTTCTATTAATTGATTTATTATTCTATTTATACTTCTAATATTAGAACCTACTCCTTCAACTAATAAATCCTTAGTAATTCCTAAATTATTTTTATGAAGTGTATTTAATATTATGTACATTACCCTATATCTTAAATTATAAAAGGCATTAACTCGTTCTCTTTTGCAACATTCATAATTTCTCTCTGCTATAAGCTTACTTATAAATAATGAAAATTTATTATCTAATTCTATCCACTTAATAAAAGACTCTTTGCTTATCTCTAAGGTCTCACATTGTGATAGAGCCTCCACTGTAGTAACTACTTCCTTATTAATTAAGGCTTCTAGTTCACCAAATATTGTAGCTTCACTATCAATATCTTCTAGATATATAGCTCCTGTAAAATCACAATGATATGTTTTAATTTTTCCCTTTAATAAGATATATACAAAATCACAATTCTCATTTTGAACTAATAACTTTTCTCCATATTTAAAACTTCTATTCTTTAATTCTTTTTCAATTTCCTTTGGACAGTTATTTATAAACTCTATTAATTCATAACTCTTCATACATAATCACACCCATAAAAATAGTTTTATCTATTATAGTGTTAATTTATTTTCTCCTTGCTCCTTAAAGCTTGCATACCATTCTAATAAACCTGATATTGATAAGATTAATTGAATAGCAACTAAAATTAACATTACATAGTATCCATTTAGTATATATATAATTATAAATAATATGTTACTTAATATCCATAAAATCCAATTTTCATATAACTTTTTACTTAACCAATATTGGGCTACTAATCCAAGTACTGCAGTTAAACTATCTAGAATTGCATTTTGAGCATGTAATATATTTATTTCTACATATCCCCAAACTGCCCAAGCTACCAATATAATTATAGTCCATAATATCTGTCCCTTTTTAGTTAACCCTGATGTTACTACATTGTCCTCTTGATCTGAATTTTTAACCCAATAGTGCCAACCAAATATGTTGAATCCAACTTGGAAACATGCTAACACAGCTAATGCATATAATCCAGTATTGTAATATATGTATAAATATGCTACTACTGTTATTATCCCAAATATAAAATTGGACACTTTTTCTCTAGATAATAACCAAACATTTATTATTCCCATTACTGAAGCAAAAATTTCTATAATACTTGAGTTTATTGAAAATCCCACTAATAAACATATAGCACATGCTACTACAACGAATATTGGGCTACAAGTATATGAAGTGAATTTTTTCATTAATTCCATAAATAATATCCTCCTAAATTTAAAATATTTCTCTTAAAAATTCTTTATAATCATTTGTTCTTGATAGCAAAATACTAAATATTTTTTATCTAATATCTCTTTAAAAATTCTTTTACTATACTTGTACATTTCTCTGTAATACTCTGGAAATTTGCCATAGCTTCTTCATGAGTTATTTCAGCTTCTGAATAAGCGGCAGCTAAACAAGGTACACCAGAAAAACCTAATACTTTTATTCCACAATGATTAGCTACTATAACTTCTGGAACTGTAGACATTCCTACTACATCTGCTCCTAAGGATGCAGCCATTAAGGTTTCCACTGCTGTTTCATAACTTGGACCTGAAAACATTGCATATACTCCCTCTTTTAAATTTATATCTAAATCTTTAGCAATATTTTTAACTTCTTCTCTTAAATCTTTGTCATAAGGATAAGCTAAGTCTGGAAATCTTTCACCAAACTCTAATAAATTCTCTCCTATTAAAGGATTATCTCCAGTGAAGTTTATATGATTTCTTATTAAAACTAAATCTCCAGCTTCAATAGATTCTTTAGCCTGTCCTGAACAATTAGTTACTACAAGAGTTTCAACTCCTAAAAGTTTCATTACTCTAATAGGTAATGTTATCCTTTGCATTGAGTGCCCCTCATAATAATGGCATCTTCCTTTCATAGCAATAACTTCTCTACCATGTAACTTTCCAATTATTAAAGTTCCTTCATGCCCAGCAATAGTAGGTACTGGGAAATTAGGTATATCCATATATCTATAATATTCTGCCTCTTCTATTTCATTTGCCAAATCTCCTAATCCAGTTCCTAAAACTAAGCCTATTTTAGGAGAATATTTACTTTTAGATTTTATATATTCATAAGCTTCTTTAATTTCTTTTGATAAGTTCATTTTAAATTCTCCTCTCAATGTATTTCTTACAAGCTTATTATCAAATATTAAGTAAATGTTTTCAAGGACATTTGTCCAAGACTTTCATATAGGTTTTATACTAAAAAATATACCTTTTAAACTAAAAGTATTTTTAAATTAATAAAAAATCCTTGGAAATAAGAGATAGTTCTTTTTTTCTTATACTTATTTTAAAATTTCTTAATACAAAATAAAATTCTTACATATACTTCAATTAAAAATAATTTAAAAATAAAATAAATTTATTATAGCGAACAATATAAACTATTGATATTTGAATTTTTCGTGATATAATAAGTGTATTAAATTTTAACTCGTATATAATCGGTAATATGGTCCGAAAGTTTCTACCTGCTAACCGTAAAATAGCAGACTACGAGGAGTTGTACTATAAATTCTAGTAATTCTAGTTTTTAAAGCAACACCTCTAAAAAGGTGTTGTTTTTTTATTAAGTATAACTTCCTAAAAGTTATAAGAAACCTTTCTTTATATGAGTTTTAAGATTTAAAGTATATTATTCCAATAAAAAATTCTCTTAAAATACTTTTTAATAGAACTCATATTTTTTTAAACTTATAGGGAATTTTTATTTTGGATATAAATTTAAATCTTAATATGTAAATTCTAAAAAAACTATAAGGAGATGAAATTATGGAAAAGCAAAACTTAAAAAACACGGAAGTTAACTTAATCTATGGAGTAGATGATGATTTAGATTTGCCCAAAAAAGTTCTCTTTGGACTTCAACATATATTTGCTGCTTTTGGTGGAATTATAGTAGTACCCTTAGTTATTGCAACTTCTCTTGGCTTTGATAGTAAAGTAACAACAGCCTTAATAAGTGCTTCTATACTTGGTTCTGGACTAGCTACAATTATTCAAGCTAAAGGAGTTGGCAAAGTTGGAGCAAGAGTGGCCTGTATTATGGGTACTGACTTTACCTTTGTATCACCTGCAATTTCAGTTGGCTCGGTTCTTGGATTACCTGGAATAATTGGAGCTACAATACTTGGATCTTTATTTGAAGTTATTTTAAGTTTCTTTATAAAACCTTTAATGAAATTTTTCCCACCACTTGTTACAGGTACAGTAGTTGCCTTAATAGGATTAACTTTACTTCCTGTATCAATTGATTGGGCCGCTGGTGGTGCTGGCTCAGCTAATTATGCTAGTTTAGAAAACTTAGCTGTGGCTATGTTTGTATTAGTAATAACTCTTTTACTTAATAACTATGGAAAGGGTATGATTAGTAGTGCCTCAATACTTATAGGTATAGTTGTAGGATACATAGTTTGTATTCCTCTTGGACTAGTTGACTTTACTCCTGTAAAGGAAGCAAGTTGGCTATCATTCCCTAAGATCCTTGAATTCGGAGTAACTTTTGATGCTAAAGCAGTTATGGCCTTTATACCTGCTTACTTTGTAGCCACAATAGGAACTGTAGGATGTTTAAAGGCTATTGGAGAGACATCTAATATTGATATTGGTGATAAAAGAGTGGCCGCTGGAGTATTATCTGATGGTGTAGGAAGTGCATTAGGTGGACTAGTAGGTTCTTGTCCCAATACTTCTTTTAGTCAAAATATAGGTATTATTTCTCTAACTAAGGTAGCTAGCCGTCATGTGGCTGTAATGGCTGGAATACTATTAGTTATCCTTGGATTCTTACCTAAAGTGGCTGTCATAATAACAGGGATACCAAATCCAGTTTTAGGTGGCGTAGGTATAATGATGTTTGGAACAGTTGCGGCAGCTGGTATTAGAACACTAAGTAATATAAAACTTACAGAGCGTAATCTTTTAATAATAGCTATTTCTATGGGACTTGGACTAGGAGTTACATTTAGACCTGATGTAATTCACAACCTTCCAGAAGCAATTAGAATGATCTTCTCTTCTGGAATCTCAACTGGAACAATAGCTGCCTTAATCCTAAATGCAGTATTAAAAGAAAGCCCAACATCAATGGAATTTGAAAATATGTATGATGAAGAAACAAAGGCTAGTTAAAAAGTTTTAAAGTTAATAAATATAATAATCTTAACTATTCACTATTAATAAATAAAATCTAATTAAAAACTAAATATATTTTTATTACATAATATACAAATAAAACTTATAAATAAATTCCGAGAATTACTGAATTTCGCTAAGAATTTATAGCAATTACTCCGAAGATTTTACTAAAGCGAAAAACTCCCTTCTGTCAAACAGTTTCGCTTCTTAACGTAAAATCTTCTACGTAATAGCTTAAATTCTAAAGCTCATTCAGATATTCTCTTCATATTATTTATAAGTTTTATTTTAGTTTTAATATAAACATATTTTTAATCTATATATCTGAAGTTTTTCATGCTTATGTCTAATACTTTAAAAGAATGGGTAACTGACCCTGTTGATATAAAATCAACTCCCGTTTCAGCTATTTCCCTAATATTATCTAAGGTTACATTTCCTGAAGCTTCTACCTCTGCTCTATTATCTATTAACTTGACAGCTTCTTTTAAAGTTTTTATGTCCATATTATCTAACATTATTATATCCGCCTTTGCTTCTAAAGCCTCATTTAATTGCTCAATGCTTTCAACTTCAACTTCTATTTTTCTAACAAAAGGAGAATTTTTTCTTGCTAGGGAAACTGCATTCTTTATTCCACCTGCTGCCTCTATGTGATTATCCTTTATCATAACACCATCATTTAATCCAAACCTATGGTTAGTTCCTCCCCCAACCTTCACTGCATATTTCTCAAAAATCCTCATATTAGGAGTAGTTTTTCTTGTGTCTAAAAGCTTAACTTTTGTTCCTTCTAATCTTTCAACAAATTCTCTAGTAAGAGTTGCTATTCCACACATTCTTTGCATATAGTTTAAAGCTACCCTTTCTCCCATAAGAATTTTTTTTGCATCTCCAAAAACCTCACCAAAGTGTTGCCCTTTTTCAACTTCCTCTCCATCATTTACTGAAAAATTAACTTCTACATCTCCTAAAATCTTAAAGACCATTTTGAAAACTTCTGTACCTGCTATTATCCCTTTTTCCTTAGCTATAATATCAACCTTAGCTATTTTATGATCTAATACTACTGACTCCGTTGTTATATCTCCATATTGTAAATCCTCATTAAGAGCTCTTCTTACATTCTCCTCCACAAGTAACCAATTCATCCTTAATATCTCCTCTCAGCCTACAGATTTCATCAATTAATATTTTCCTATTTAACAATCTGTATTTATCTAAATCTTCACATTCTCTTTCTTCTATAATAAGCTCTAAATCATCTATATAACTATTAATTTCTAAGGACCCTCTTCTTGAAAAAACCAAAGCTTCTAATAAAGAATTACTAGCAAGTCTATTAGCACCATGAACTCCTGTACAGCTTGTCTCACCAAAAGCATATAAATTTTCCATAGAAGTTTTTCCATTTAAATCAACCTTAATTCCTCCCATGAAATAATGCTGAGCTGGTGCTACGGGTATTGGCTCTTTACTTATATCAATTCCTTCATCCAAGCACTTATTATATATATTAGGAAACCTCTTTTTTAAAAAACTCTTTTCCATAAAGGACACATCTAAAAATACATTATGAGAATTTGTTTTTTTCATTTCTTCATATATTTTTTTAGCAACTATATCCCTTGGTAATAACTCATCTACAAATCTTTCTCCATTACAGTTTAGGAGTTTTCCCCCTTCTCCCCTAACAGATTCAGAAATTAAAAATCTTTTTTCCTCTGATTTTTTTGAGAAAAATGCAGTAGGGTGAATTTGTATATAAGAAAGGTCCTTGATTTCTATATTATTTCTAATTGCAACCCCTATGCTATCTCCAGTTATGATTCTTTCATTAGTAGATTTTTTAAATAAACCACCAATTCCACCTGTGGCTAAAATCACCACTTTAGCATAAATACTTAAATTTTCTCCCTCTTTATTAAATAAAGCCCCTATACATCTATTATCCCTATGATATATATCAACCATTTCACATTCTTCTATTATTTTTATATTTTTTCTTCTTTTCACATTTTCCAAAAGAATATCTTCAACATGCTTTCCAGTGATGTCTTTGTGATAAACAATTCTATTTATTTCATGTGCCCCTTCTTTTGTAAAAAGAACTCCATTTTCATCCTTTTCAAAATTAGCCCCTAAATCAATAAGTTTATTTATATTATCCATTGATTCTTCAACTAAAACCCTAACAGAATCAATGTTATTTTCATACTTTCCAGCTTTTAAAGTATCTTCAATAAATGACTGGAAATCTTCTTTTCCTCTAGCTACTGCAATCCCCCCCTGAGCTAGGGAAGAATTGCATAAATTAACTGACTTTTTTGAAACCATAATTATTTCTAAATCTTCTCTTAAGTTTAATGAGGCATATAGTCCTGCTACCCCACTTCCAACTATCAATACATCAGCTACCCTTTTCATAGTTTTAGCCCCCAAGTTTATGCATATTTTTTAATGAATTATATGCCTTTAATCTTAAATCCTCATCTATTTCAATTTTATTTTCCATTTTTAAAAGACTTTCATAAAGATCCTTTAAGGTAGTCATTTTCATATTTCTACAAACCATCTTTCCATATGGAATATAAAATTCTTTTTCCTCTCCATTTTTTCTCAACTGATGAAGTACCCCTTCTTCTGTTATTATAATAAATTTTTTATTTGAAGAATTATTTACAAAATTTATTATTTCACTAGTACTTCCTATGAAATCAGAAATATCTCTTATCTCCTTACTACACTCTGGATGAGCTACTGTTAAAATTCCTTCATGCTCACTTTTTAATCTTAAAATTTCTTCTTTTTGAATAGCTTCATGAACTATGCAAAAGCCATTCCATAATATAAACTTTTTATCCGGTGTTTTTTCCTGAATATAAGACCCTAAATTTCTATCAGGTAAAAATATAATTTCTTTTTCTTCTAAATTATTTATTATGTTCTCAGCATTAGATGAAGTACAGCAAACATCAGATAATGCTTTTACTTCAGTTGAAGAATTTATATAGCAAACAACCTTGGCATTTGGATGTTCCTCTTTCAATTTAGCTAGTCCATCTGCTGTAGCCATGTCTGCCATAACACAGCCTGCTTCCATAACTGGTAATATAACCGTTTTTTCTGGTGAAAGTATCTTTGCACTTTCTGCCATAAATTTAACCCCACAAAAAACTATTATATTTTCTTCACAATCCTTTGCTATTTTACTTAAGTAATATGAATCGCCTACATAATCAGCAATTTCCTGTATTTCAGGAATTTGATAATAATGTGCTAATATGATAGCCCCCTTCTCTTTTTTTAACTTTAATATTTCATTCCTTATATCCATTTTGTCTCCCTCAATTTATGTATTTTAATTTATAATATCACCATATTTATACAATTTCAATAAAATACGAATATTCATTAACATTATATATATATTGTTTTCATTTTGTTAATTATAATAAAAAAAGACTGTATAAAAACACCTTAAAAATAAAGAAGCTATACCAAAATAATTTTTGATAAAACTTACAAACATTATAAAAACAATATTTAATAATTCTCCAAATATGTTTGTAAGTTTTATTATTATATTTGATACAGGCAATTTATTTCTTAGTTCTTATACAATCCTTATAAATAAACTTAAATTATTTATTATAATGCTTTATTAAAGCTTGAGTTCCTAAGTCCCCGAAACCTTCTCTTTCTAGATCCTCATAATTCTCTAAAACTTTACTTAAAATATCTAAATTCACATTATCAGCTAAAGCTTCCTCCTTAGCTAATTTCATATCTTTGATGAAATGTTTTATAAAGAATCCTGGTGCAAAATCCTCCTCTAAAATTTTAGGAGATACTAATTCTAGTTGCTTACTTCCAGCAGCTCCAGTAGATACTGAATCAAGCATTTTTTTCACATCTAATCCTTTATCCTTGGCATATGCCATAGCTTCACAAACCCCTGATATAGCCCCTGCTATCATTATTTGATTTGCTAACTTAGTATGTTGACCAAAGCCAGCTTTTCCCTCATAGTGAATATTAGTTCCCATTGCTTGAAAAATAGGTAAACAAGCTTTATAATCCTCTTCTTCTCCTCCAACTAAAATAGTTAAAGTCCCATTTTTAGCTCCAATATCTCCACCTGTAACGGGAGCATCTAAGGCTTTTAACCCTTTTTCTTTTGCTTTTTCAAATATTTCAACTGCTAACTTTGGACTTGATGTTGTCATATCAATAACATAAGTTCCTTCTTTAACATTTTCAAGTATTCCATTTTCTTCAAAATAAACTTCTTCAACATCCTTTGGAAAACCTACTATGGTTATTACTGCATCACATCCAGAAACACACTCTTTTATAGTGGGATAAAAATTTGCTCCTTCTGAAATTACATCTAAAACTTTTTCTTTATTTCTAGCAAAAATAGAAACCTCAAAGTCATTTTTCATAAGGTTACGAACCATTGATTTTCCCATTATTCCTACACCAATAAAACCTATTTTCTTCATAAACTCTTTCCTCCTAATATTAAATCCACTTAAGTTATCTATAAAAACTTCTAAACTTTATCTATAACATAATAATCTGTCTTTATTCTAAATCTAAATATTATTTATCAAATAATCCTCCACCATTGTTGCTCTTTCTTCCCCCTTGAACAAAGCCAATAGTTTTTTGAGCTCTAACATTAGCTTTAGTATTCTTCCCTTTATTCTTTTTTTCTTCTATTAATTTTTTCATCATTTCCATGTTCTTGTTCATTACAAATTTCTCCTTTTATTTTCATAATATATAATAAATTTTAATATATTCTTCAAAAGAAATCATCCTAGTTTAAATAGCTATGTTGAATATCCTAAACAAAACTTAATTTTTAAATTATCTATTATTTAATCTTAACATTCACTATTTCAGGTCTATTAAATAATCTTGTTATTTTAGTACTGTTTCCAAGGCCTCTACTAATAATAAGTTTATTTTTATTTCCGTGCATTCCTTCAGTGTATTTAGGAAAGAACCCTTGTCCAGGTGCAACTAATCCTCTTTTTACTATAGGAATTCTAAATTGACCTCCATGTGCATGACCAGAAAACATTATATGAAAATCATATTTTGAATATTCTGCCTCAAAAAGTTCTGGATAATGACTTAAAACAAATTTTAATCCCTCTAAGCTTTCTAATCTTTTAAAAAGTTTATGGGAATCCTCATATGCATAGCTTCCATTAATTTTTTTAAGTGAGGAATGTAAATCTCCCTTTGGCTTTTCAAACATACCTAAAATATTTACTTTCACTCCATTTAAACTTAAAGTTATAATTTCATTTCTTAAAATTATAACTCCCTTTGACTTTAGACTTTCAAAAATATATTCAGCTTTTTTGCACCTTTGTTCATTGTTTCCTGAGATATAAACAACTTTAACACACTTACTTAAGTCACTTAAAAAATCTATTACACCCTCCATATTTTTAAGACTTGAATCTATCATATCTCCAGTGGCAACAACTAAGTGTGGCTTTTCTTTTAATATTAACCTTTTAAGTTTTTCATTATTTTTTCCAAACTCTTTTCCATGAAGATCTGATAAATGAACCACATTTATATCTTTCTCAATTCCACAATCAACTTCATAATTAGTTGTGCTTATTCCATTGTTTTCATAATAAAAAAATCCTGTTACTAAGGCTATACCTAATGCGCCTAATAAAATCTCCATAATATCACACCTATACTCTTAATTAATTTCAGAATAATATTTTTATTTATCTTATTAATTTTTATTAAATTTGGCTCTTTATTATTTTTAATTTATAAAATTCTAAGGTTTTATATACTTATAATCTTATAAAATATTTTTATTCTATCACAAATAATTACTTAAGTCTTTAAATATATTTTAGTTAAAATAAGCATAAAATTTTTTCATATAAATACAAATAAATTTATAAACCTTGTATACATTAAATTCATTATTTGTTAATATTTTAAAGTTTAACTCACTTTTATACACAACTAAAAAAATTTCATATGAAAACTTTTAAATACTATAAATGTTAAATTTGTAACAAATATTTAAAGTGCTATAATTTTACATAATGAAAGGTAAATTATTATTTGGCCAAATAATATATTTTTATTCTAAAAATTTAATAGTTAAACTTATATTGTTTAGGAGTGATTTAAATGAATAAAAATCTTGAAGCAAACAGAAACAGGACTCTTTCTGAAGGAATACATAAAAATATAAAGGTAAGAGCACCTAAAATTGATAAAACAGCTATAAGTCCTTATGATCGTTATTGTGATGGCTACGGAATGCCAGGAGCTTATGGTAATGGATATGTATCAGTTCTTAAGGTTTCCGTTGGTACAGTTAAAAAGACTGACGATATATTACTAGATGGTATAGTTTCTTATGATAGAGCTGAAATAAATGATGCTTATGTTGGACAAATTAATATGCTTACAGCTTCATCATTCTGTGGGGTTGCAGGTCAAGTTTGGGGACATGATTTAGCAACACATGATTCAATTGCTAATGATGAAATCAAACCTTTATATGAATTAAAACAATTTGATGGAACTCCACTTAAAGTTTATGATGCTAAACCTTTATTAGAAGCTGGTATAGAACTTTTCGGTACAGAAAAAAATAGACGTTTTACAACTGCTCCAGGTGCCCATGTAATATGTGCAAATAAGAGTGCTACAGCTTATAGACCAAAGGAAAATAGACCTTTAAAAGAAGGAGAAGCTTATGGTGTATGGTCATTTATAGCCTTATCACTATCAAATGATAGAGATCACTGTGCTGATTTATTCATAGAAGATGCAGGACTTTGGACAAAGAATGATAATCCAGAAGACTTAAAGAAATTCCTAGAAGATCATAGAAAAGCTGTAACTTGGTCAGTAGTTGAATGTGGTAGAGATTCTCATGTTGTTTTTGAAAGAACTTACATAGGTTTTGCTTATGTAATAATGAAACCTGGTGAAATTGGAAACGCTTTAACTTGCGCTCCTTATGTAACCTTAGCAAGAGATGCTGTTCCTTCTGAAGGTTTCCCAAGTTTAAATAGAATTTCTCTTTCTCAATGGTTAGATGATATGAATTTTGATTCTTTAGTTAATCCTAGTAAAAAATAATAAATAATAATTTCTTAAAACAAAATTATTCTAGGAGGAGTTATTATGAATGATAATAAAAAATTAGGTGTAATTGCTCTTGCTGGGGTAGTAATTAGTGCTATGCTGGGTGGAGGTGTTTATAACCTTCCCCAAAACATGGCCCAATCCGCTTCTGCAGGTGCAATATTAATATCTTGGATAATAACTGGGATAGGAATTTGGTTCATAGCTAACACCTTTAGAATCCTTGCTGCTGCAAGACCTGATGCCACAACAGGTATATATACCTATGGTGAACTTGGTTTTGGGAAATTTACAGGATTTTTAATGGCCTGGGGATATTGGATATGTAACTCTTTTGCAAATGTTGGCTATGCCGTACTTTTAATGGATTCACTAAACTACTTTTTCCCACCTTACTTTAAAGGGGGTAATAACTGGCTTTCAATAGCATGTGGATCTCTTGTCCTTTGGATTATATTCTTTATAGTATTGGCTGGTGTTAAACAAGCAAGTGCTTTAAATGTAATAGGAACAATAGGAAAATTATTACCTTTAGCAATTTTCTTACTAGTTTTATTATTCTCATTTAGATTTTCTACATTCTTTACTGACTTCTGGGGATTAAAAACAGTTGCAAAAGTTCATGATACAAACCTAGGAGGAATATTGCCTCAAGTAAAAAGCACAATGCTTGTAACTTTATGGGTATTTACTGGTATTGAAGGTGCTGTTGTTGTTTCTGGAAGAGCTAAATCTCAAAAAGATGTTAGTAAAGCAACATTTTTAGGATTTATTACTTGTCTTTTAATTTATACACTACTTTCATTATTACCACTTGGTGTATATTCACAAGGAGAAATTTCTAAAATGGCTCCACCATCAACAGCTGCAGTATTAATGGATTTAATAGGAAACTGGGGAAGCGTAATAATGAACCTTGGTGTAATTATAGCAATATTAAGTTCTTGGCTTATTTGGACTGTAATGCTTTCAGAATTACCTTTTGCAGCAGCCCAAAGCGGAACATTCCCAAAAATATTTGCTAAAGAAAATAAAAATGAATCACCTTCATTTTCTTTATTAGCATCAACAATCATTATGCAAATAATATTAATACTTGTTCATTTTGCAGGTAATGCATGGAATATGATGCTTAGTATAACAAGTGTTATGGCACTTCCTTGTTATCTTGTTTCTACCTTATATTTATTTAAGATAACATATAAAAATGAAAACTATCCAACAGATATCTTTGCCAAGAGAAAATATGCAATGATTACTGCCATATTAGGATCAATTTATGGTGTTTGGTTAATTTACGCTGCTGGAATCAACTATATGCTTATAGCTATAGTTATATACGCTTTAGGAATTCCTGTATTCATAAAAGCTAGACGTGAAACTAGTCCTAATGAAAAAGAATTTACTAAGGTTGAACGTTACTTTGCAATAGTTTTGATAATACTTGCCTTAATAGGCTTAGTATATTTATTTAAATTTATGTAAACTACTCACATATCAAAACCCTATCCAAAAATTTAAAAGACTTTGGTGAATTTTGAAGCTTGATTAATAAATCAATATCTCAAAATGAACCAAAGTCTTTTTAGCCTTCTTATAGTTATAAAAAAGTGTTTTTTTTAACCTTCAATAAACCTTACAAACAGTATGAAGAGAATATCTAGATGAGCTTTAGAATTTAAATTATTACGTAGAAGATATTACGTTAAAAAGCTGAGACTCTTAATTTTTTAGGAATACAATCTCACAAGGTTCCATTGCATAAGTTCAAGAATCCAAATTAAAAATTTGGACTTTCACTTAAAATCTAGTAATTCTCTGAATATGTTTGTAAGTTTTATTATCTTTATAAGAAAAGCTATATCAAATATAAAATTTGATATAGCTTTCATATATTCTTACAAATTATTAAACTAATTTATTTAGAACTGATTCACCAATTGTTCCTTCTGGCATTTTTAATCCAAAATTATCAGCAATTGTTGCTCCAATAGTTGCAAATGTTTTTGGAGTTTCTAATTGTCCATGACCTTTCATTGATGGTGAATAAGCTAAGAATGGTACATACTCACGAGTGTGGTCTGTTCCAGTGTATGTTGGGTCATTACCATGGTCAGCTGTTATTATTAATAAATCATCTTCATGTAACTTTTCTAATACTTTTCCTAAGTTAACATCGAATTTTTCTAATTCTTCTGCATAACCTTGAGGATTTCTTCTATGTCCCCATAAAGCATCAAAGTCAACTAAGTTAACAAAGCAGAATCCAGTAAAGTCTCTATCCATTATTTCTAATGTTTGTTCCATACCATGAACTGAACTCTTAGATTTATTTCCTTCTGTTATTCCTTCTCCATCAAATATATCTTTTATTTTACCAACTGAAATAACATCAAAGTTGTTATCTTTTAATTCATTAAGAACTGTTCTTCCATATGGTTTAAGAGCATAGTCATGTCTATTACTTGTTCTTTTGAATTCACCTTTTTTAGTTCCTAAGTAAGGTCTTGCTATGATTCTTCCAACTTTCCATTCGTCTTTAAGAGTTAATTCTCTTGCGATTTCACAGCATCTATATAATTCTTCTAAGCCAAAAGTTTCTTCTTGACCACAAATTTGTAAAACTGAATCTGCTGATGTATAAACTATCATATCTCCAGTTGCAATTTGATGTTCTCCTAATTCATCTAGGATTTCTGTTCCACTAGCACTCTTGTTTCCTACTATTTTATGACCAGTTCTTTCTGTTAACTCATCTAATAATTCTTGTGGGAATCCAGTATCTGTGAAAGTTTTAAATGGCTTAGTTATGTGTAAACCCATCATTTCCCAGTGCCCTGTCATTGTATCTTTACCAGCACTTGCTTCAGCCATTTTAGCTTGGTATCCTATTGGATTCTCAACTGGAGCTACGTGTTTTATTGGGTGTAAGTTTGCTATACCCATTTTTTGAAGATTAGGTATATTAAATGTATCTACTGATTCAGCAATGTGTCCTAATGTATCAACATTAACATCTCCATATTTTTCTGAATCATTCATTGCACCTATTCCTAATGAATCTATTACTATTGTAAAAATTCTTTTATATTTGCTCATTGTTAAAACCCCCTAAGTGTATTTCCGTATCTATTATAATTTTTAAGATTTTATCTTATGCATTAAGCTTTAATTTCGCTAATAACTAGTAATTCTAAAGCTAAATCAAAAAGATTTTACTAAGAATTACTAAGCTATTAGATAAATTTAACTAAAATTTATAGGTCCCTTAAGCTCCTATGCATTATTTTTCATTTTATCTTCTTTAATTAAGTTTCTTATTCCTTCTATTCCTGCTTTTATTGCAAGTTCTGTATCATGTACTTGAGGATTATCAAGTCCTTCTTTTTGTCTTTCTTGGTTAGCTATAGTTAGGAAAACAGCTCCAACTCTTACTCTTAAATAGCTTCCTACTATAAATAATGCTGCACCTTCCATTTCTGATCCTAAACATCCACATCTTTTCCATGCTTCCCATTTGTTTAATAAATCATAGCTTACAGGTTTAGTTTCTGGTGAGTGTTGTCCATAAAAAGAGTCCTTTGATTGAACTACACCAGTGTGGTAAGGAACTTTTAATTCTTTTGCTCCTTTAACTAAAGCATTTATTACATCTAAGTTTGCTACTGCTGGGAATTCTATTGGAGCATATTCTCTTGAAGTACCTTCTGCTCTTATAGATCCAGTTGCTATTATAAGATCTCCACCTTTAACGTTTAAATCTATTCCTCCACAAGTCCCTACTCTGATGAAAGTGTCTGCTCCACATTTAACTAATTCTTCTAATGCTATTGCAGCTGATGGGCCACCAATTCCAGTTGAGGTAACGCTTACTTTTTCTCCATCTAAATATCCAGTATATGTAACATATTCTCTTTTATCTGCTACTAACTTAGCATTGTCTAAGTATTTTGCTATTTTAGCACATCTTTTTGGATCTCCAGGCATTATTACATATTTTCCAACTTCTCCTGGTGCTACGTCTATATGAAATTGTTTGTCTGAACCTTGTGTATAAATCATTTACATTTCCTCCTAAATCCTTGTTTCCTTATAACAATTTTAAACTTGTCTACTTAGTTGTCTATTTTATATTTATATAATACTACACTTTTTAGAAATTATCAAACGTTTACAGAAAATTTTTTAAATTATTTGTTGGTTATTAATATAAAATCTTTTATAATTTAAGTAAATAATACTTTCTCCTACCCCAACTTGTTTGTAACTTGTCTATTTTTAGGAAGGTGATTATAAATGGAAATATTAACTGTAAATAAACATAAAGAACTCTTATATGTTACCGTATACGATAAACTTTTTAAGATGATTAACGAAGGAACTTTCCCTGAAAATAGTAGACTTCCTTCTGAACCGGAACTAGCTAAAAGATTAGGTGTTAGTAGAAGTACACTTAGACAAGCTTTAGCCCTGCTTCAAGATGATGGATTAATAAAAAACATTAGAGGTAAAGGAAATTACATAATTAAAGAAAATAAAACTGATACAACAGGTTTAGAAAAAATAGGACATCCAGTCTATAAGTGTTTAGATTTAGAGACAAATAATATTGAATTAGATTTTAAAATAGATCCCCCCTCAGATTATTATAAAAAGATATTAGGAGATAATTCTGTTGCAACGGTTTGTATTGATAGATGGTATTTAGATGATAATTTAGCCCTAGCTTATTCTTACACAATAATATCTATTGAGGCAATTTCAAAATTTAATATAGATCTATCAGCTAAAAATAATTTATTGAAATTCATTGAAGAAGAATCTTATAAAGAATGCTCAAAGATAAAAAGTACTATTAAATTCACTCCATCTGGTAACTTCGTAACTAAGCGTCACCCAATTCCAGATGAAAGTCAATTTTATTTAATTGAGGAAGCTATATATTCTAATTCAGAACTTCCAGTTATTTTTAATAAGCATTATCTCCCAATGAAACACAGCACCCTAAAAGTAAATCCTATGAAATAATATTTCATAGGATTTATTTTTATTAAAATGCTGTAAAACCACCATCTACTGGCATAAATATTCCAGTTACATTACTTGCTTCTGGTGATGATAAGAATAATATGACATCGGCAACTTCTTCTGCTCTTGCCACTCTATTTTGAGGAGAAGTAACTTTTCCTGATACTATTCCCCCTTCAATTTTAACTCCTGCCTTTTCAGCAGATTCCCTTTTATTTTTCAAAAATTCTAAAGCTTCATGATACATTGGAGTATCTGTAGTTCCTGGATTCACTGCATTTACTCTTATACCATATCTAGCATAATCCAATGCCATATTTCTAGTAAGTCCATTTAATCCATGTTTAGATGTTACATAAGCAGAATGTCCTGGAAATCCAGTTAAACCTGCAACAGAAGAAACATTAACAATAGCTCCTCCTTTATTTTGCTTTATCATCTCTTGAATTCCATAATGAGAACAATGAAATGCTATCATTATATTGCAATCTAAAACATTTCTAAACATCTCTTCACTCATCTCGTGTACTGGTGCTGGTGTTCCTGTAATTCCAGCATTATTTATTAAAATATCTAAGCCACCAAATTTTTTAATAGCAGTATCTATTACTTTCTTACAATTTTCTCCTTCTCTTAAATCACATATTAAAAACTCAACATTAGAAGTTATTTCTCTAATTTCTTTTAGAGTTTCTTTACTCATCTCTTCTTTTCTATCTGCTAAAACTAATTTAGCTCCTTCTTTAGCTGCTCTTAAAGCCACAGCCTTTCCTATTCCTCCAGCTG
Source organism: Clostridium sp. 16K-1-R1 (assembly GCF_023921145.1). Classification (NCBI taxonomy): domain Bacteria; kingdom Bacillati; phylum Bacillota; class Clostridia; order Eubacteriales; family Clostridiaceae; genus Clostridium; species Clostridium sp. 16K-1-R1. The sequence goes on along the minus strand of NZ_CP046515.1, from coordinate 514,999 downwards.
CTCCTGTAATAATCATTACTTTGTCACTAAATCTTCCATCAATTATTTTACTCATAAACTTCTGTTATTAAAAAATATATTTATATTTTTTAATAACAACTCACCTCCAATAAACCAATTATATTATTAAGTAATATATACTCTAATAAATCTAATGTCAACACTTCTTAAAAGGGCTTATTTACTCTAATTTGCACATTTTTATAATAAATATTTGCCCCCTAACATATCTTAAAATTTAACTCTTTATTAAAGTTCTTTTGTTAGTGAATATTTCTTATAATTAGACTAATAATAAACTTTAAATTATTTAATTATAAACTTATTAAAACCAAAGTTTTTGTAATTGATTAAGGAATAAATAAGGGTCATCGTAATAATAAAGTAACCTAAATTTTACTTTTTTTATGATATACTAAATTATTGTAAACAAAATTTATTAGTAAGGAGATTTAAAAGATGAAAAAAATAAAACACAAAGGATTTCTAATAGCTCTAGTTTCTGCACTAATTATAAGTTCATCTTTCATTGCTTGTGACATGAAAGGTAACAAAAGCAATGTAGAAAATGAAAAAGCTAATTTAGAAAATAATACTCAAAAAGATGAAGCTTCTAGCAATAAGGAAAATCCTACAGATAATACTAGTGAAAAATCAAATTCAAATGCTGAAGCTACTAAGAATAGATTTGAAGGGTTAAAAACTACTTCTGAAGATATGAATATTCCTGTTTTATGTTACCATGATGTAACTCCAAACAATCCAAATAATAATGAACTTTTAGTAAACCCTGAAAAATTCAAAGAACAACTTCAATATTTAAAGGATAATAATTATACACCTATAACTTTAGATGAACTTTATGATTATCTAAGAAATAATAAACCTATTCCTGAAAAATCTGTTGTTATAACTCTTGATGATGGATATAAAGGAAACTATGAATATGCTTATCCTTTACTAAAGGAATTTAAATTTCCTGCTACAATATTTGTAATTTCAAATTATGTTGGAGCACAGGATTATATGACTGCTGATCAATTAAAAGAAATGTCTAATAACGGTATAGAAATAGAAAGCCATACTTTTAAACATGATGACTTATCTACATTAGATGAAGCTAAACAACTTGAAACTCTAAAAGATTCTAAAGTAGCTTTAGAAAAAATCATTGGAAAACCTGTAGATTTTGTTGCTTATCCTTTTGGAAGATATAATTCTAGTACTAGAGTTGCAGCAGAAAAAGCTGGATATAAATTAGGTTTTAATTTAAATGGAAACTTTACTGACAGAAAAGACAATAATTTTAACATGGATAGAATTTATGTTAGTAATAATGATTCCTTACAAAAATTTGAAAGTAGATTAACTGGTAAATAATTTTTATTCAGAAAAAATAAATAACTTATTCTAAATGAAAATCTTAAAGCTCTAACTGGAAATAAAATTTCCAGTTAGAGCTTTAAAATAATCAAATTTAAATAAATTTTTAGTTTACTTTAATAATTACATTATTGTTCTAAATAACTTACCCTTTCGATCTTCTCCCAATGATTTTTTTTAGTTCTATATTTAAATATAGCAACTATTCTAAATATGGAACACATTTGTCTATAACCAAAAGCTTCTAAAAAACTAAATAATATAAGTTTAATTTTATCTTTAATTCTTAAATTTATATTAAAAAAATATTCCTCTGAAAAAATTGATGATATAGATATTAAGGAACTATAAAAAATATAAATACACATAAAAGTAATAAAAAACTTTAAATTTATAAACCCAGTAAAATAAGATATAAATAAAAATACAACTCCAAATACTTCAATCAAGCAAGATAACATTTCATAAATAAAATAATATAAAAATGAAAATACTCCTACTACGCCATATTTTATATTTAAAAAAATGTATTTATGCTCAGCTAAACTTTGCATAAGCCCCATATGCCATCTTTTTCTTTGACTTTTTAAATCCTTAAGCTTTTCAGGCGCTTGAGACCAACAAATAGCATTTGGTATATATTGTATACTATATTTATTTTCATTCTTTTTATTAAATGAGTGTAACTTCATAACAAGTTCCATATCTTCGCCAATACTATTAGAATTATATCCTCCTACATTTATTACAGAGCTTTTCTTAAACAATCCAAAAGCACCAGATATTATAAGATTTCCATTAAATTTATTAAACCAAACCCTTGTTGTCCAAAAGACTCTATAGTACTCTATTATTTGAAAAATAATTAACCATTTTTTAGGAAGTCTATTCTTCTTAACTACACCATTTTCTAATAAAACATTATTGGAAATTTTTACATTTCCCCCAACAGCTATTGTATTTTCATTTTCAATAAAAGGAACAACTATGTTGCTTAAAGAATCCCTTTGCAATACAGAATCTGCATCTAATGTTAGAAACAATGGATATGTTGAAGCATTGATACCCATATTTAAAGCATCTGCTTTCCCCCCATTTTCTTTGTTTATCAAAGTTATATTTACCTTCTCAATCCCTTCATAAATATCAATTATTTTCTTACAATTTATTGATTTTCTAATAGGCCTCTGGATCTTTTTTAAGCTAAACCTATTAATTAATACTTCCAAGGTTTTATCCTTAGACCCATCATTAACTATTATTATTTCATATTCTGGGTACTCTAATGCTAATAAAGAATCTATACATTTTAAAATAGTTTTTTCTTCATTATAAGCAGGAACTAAAATAGAAATAGGTGTATAATTTTTCTTATCATAAATATTTATTGTACTATTAAATCTTTTCTTTAAATTAAATTCATATAAATCTATAATTGAATATACAGTCGATATAAAGAATATTACTGCATAAATAAATATATAATACATAAAAAATAAATTTATAAAATCAACTATTTTTTCTAACATGACAAAGTAATTCTTTCCTCCTTATAATTTAAAATTTTATTATATAAGGTATTATTTTTTTTCTGTAGAACATATAATAAAATTTCTTTAGCATACATATCTTCTTGATTTAAAACTTCTTCAATGATTTCCTCAGTACAGTTATTTTCTAAAATACTTGATGCCGAATTTAGTCTAACGTACCAATTTTTATCCTTAAGAGATTTTTTTAAGCTATTTTCAACTTCAAAGGAATAATACTTAGAAAGACTCTTTGCCGCTATTGCTCTTTCTTCCCACCATTTAGATGCTAATAGTTTAATCAATTCCACATAAGCTTCATCATAATAATTCTCTTCAAAATATTTTATTATACTTATCCTTACTTCCCTATTACTTTCAACTTTTAATTTCATCAAAAGAATTTCTTTAAAAAAATCATTTTTATTTTTAGAAAAGCTATTTATTATAAGGCATTGCATTTTAGTATTTAATTCATTTAAAATCCTTGCCAGTTCTTTATTTATTTCATGACTATTTTTAAATTTATCAATAATCTCAATAAAAACCTTATTATTTATATATATCCTATTTTTAGACATATAGATTAAAGCCTCAATGAATTTATCTCCTTTACCAATATTAGCTATTGAATTTAGAGCATTATATCTTACATAAATAGATTTATCATTTAAGCATTCCATTAAAAAATTTTGTATTTTAAAAGAATCTATTTTATATAATCCTAAATTAAATATAAAATAACACTTTCTTATTGAATCCTTTTTTGCATATTTTTTAATTTCATTTTCTATTACTTCTAAAAAGTTATACATAAAGATGGATATGTCATATTTAACTTCTTGATTATTACTTAATTCTGAAATTATTCTATTAAAAGCTTGTCTACTTTTATTTTTTTTTAAAATTTTCTCCACATATAAAATTTCATCTTTGGAAAGCTTATTATTGTTGGTTACTTTTATAAGCTGTTTTTTTATGACTTCTCTAATCTCTTTCTCTATTTTGTCTACTTTTTTCTCTCTTCTTTTAGTAGCTCTTTTTTCAAATTTTATATATATTATTGATATAAATATTACATATATAAAAAGGATTAAAGAAAAAAATATATATGATACTATTTTCATATTTCCTCCTTATTTTTTATTAAACTCTTCTTTAAGCATATAATAAGACTCCTTAAGCCTTTCATGATATTTAGGCTTTATCCATGAAGTCAAATTAAACCTTTTAGAAGCTATTCGTGAACTTTCTCCATTATTATTTTTTATTGTGACACCAACATTTATATAATCTATTTTCTTAGAATCAAAAGAAAATGTTTTATAAAAATCATCTATTATACTTTTAGTTGATGGATCCTTAAAATTTAATAAACCCCATGGAATTCTAAGTTCTATATAATTATTATTAATATAATAATCAGCAACTGAGTTAAACTCTTCACTTTTAGGATTTCCATTTCCTAAAACTAACTTTCCTGTCTCATAAGATTTAGCATCTTTAAATGTATTAGTCACCTCAGAATAACTTTTTTCTTTAGAAGGAAGCCTTACTACTGAGAATCTTTCACCATTTTTTTGTACATCAATTTTATTAGGATCTACCTTTAATTCATTTCTATTTTCTATAAACTTAAATGTATCATAATATTCATGGACTAATACCTTACTATCTTCTTTACCTAAATCTATTATGAAATCTACATTATTTTCAAAGGTTAAACCTTTTTCATTATATTTATTAACTCCAGAATTAGGAGTTACATCCAAATCAATGTATACCCTATCCTGTTCATCTATAGGTTTATTAAGTTCTACTAGAAAATATAAATATTTTTCATCATATTTCATAGAAAGATTTACTCCATTATTACTTCCCAATATATCGTTATATCCCCATTCATTTATACTTTCATCTGGATAAGAAGTTTCCTTTTCATCCCCTGGCTCAAAGGAAATAAGTCCAAAATTTTGACTAAATACTTGAGCATTACTCCAATAAGCACTCTTATCTAAAATAAATAACTCTTTTGTGTTCCAAGATGATCTATACCAACTATCTTGCCATTCAAATAATATTCCTCCTACACATCCAGATTCTTTAATTGCTTTATATGTTTCTATTAACATATTTCCCTGCTCTTTTTCAGTTATATATCCATTTTCATCACTTTTAATAAAGTCACCAGCCATTCTTCCTGATGGAACTGAATACTCAGATATAAGGACAGGTACACTATGATACTTATTTAACTCAGTAAAATATTGATGTAAAATATCATTATTTATTAAAGAATCATTCTTTAATATAGAAATGTTATAAGATGCCATTATTCCAGATTTAAACTTCTCTGTTTTTTTAATATTTTCAATATCAATAAATCTTTTTTCTTTATTCTTTTTATTTACATATCCATCTCTTACAAATTTCATTATGTCATCTTCAACTGAAACAAAGCTTATAATTCTTTGTTCCTTATAGTTTTTACTCTCATATTCTACTAAATAATCAGCTAAATAACTTAAATACTTTTCTGTATCCGAAGCACCAATTTTACTCTGTATATACTCTCCATTAAATTCTGGTAAATCATTCATTATCTCAGAATAAATAACATCATCATAAGCCAATTCATTTCCTATAGTATAACCAATCACATATTGCGAAATATTAGTTTCATAAATTTTTTTAGAATTACTGCTCAAACTTGGAATCTTATTACCATGTATTGCATCCACAGTTGTTTCTATGTTTTTTTTTAATTCATCTGAAACTTTTTCTCCTTGAATATCTTCTCCATCATCTATTGCTACTTCATTTAATGATATTCCTTGCAATAAATAAAGTGGTTTCTTATTATTTAAGTTAAACTCATATAAAGCTTCATAAAAGTCTTTATTCATAAGTCCTTGAACTCTTAAACAATTTAAATTTAATTCCTCTATATCTTTAAACCATCTAATATAGTCTTCCTTATTGGCTTTAAAATCTCCTGGAAAGCTTCCAGGCTTAGTAGAACTAATATTTATTCCATTTATACTAACCTTATCATCTCCTGCCAAAACTTCCTTACCAATTATTTTTGAAAGAATATTAATATCCTTTTTGTTATAAGCCATTTTCCCTATAAAGTTAATTCCTATTAAGACAAAGAAAAATGTAAAAATACTAAAAATTAAAAATTTCTTCATTTATATTTCTCCTTTACTCTGTCCATTTATAAAGTTTTTCTATATTTTCATCCATCCATCTTCCCCTATTTATTAAAAATACCTTAAGCATTTCTATTTCTTCTTCATAGGAAGTTGCCATGTTTTCTGTTGATTTGAAAAGACCTGTATTATTCTTTAAATATTCGTCTAACTTTTTAGGATCATCCTCAAACTTAGAAAAATCATTTCTATAATCTTTAAACATCTCAAATTGATTACACATATATATAGGCCAAACTTCAAAATTTCTCTTAGGAGCTTCTCCTAACATTTTCACAGTATTATCTATAAAATCAATTAAATACTCATCACCTAAATAAGTCTTTCTAAGTAATTTATATCTATTAACTACCTTTTCAACAAAATTTTTGTCTTCCATAAGCCTATCAAACCAAGCAGTTCTATTCATATAGAAGCCTTTATAATCATAATAAGGACTTAAAACATCACTATTTCCCATAGAAGCATTAAAATCCCATACTGGCCCAGCCTTAATCTTTTCTCCAAAGTCTTTATAAATATAGGTACTTAATATTCCAGCATCTGTATTATTAAAGAATTCATTTATAATATAATAATCTACAAATGTATCTACATCTATGTACTTTTGATATCCAACACTCTTATTATTAAATTCATTAGAGTATAGACTTCTTTCAAATATACTTATGGCCTTGTTTATATAATTTTTCTGCCCTTCAGTTAAACTCTTTTTAGGATATGATGCTAAAATAGGATAATCATATAAATATGCTTCTTTTCCATAATTATTAAAAATAATATCCTTTTCCTTAGGATTATTTTTTTCAACTATAAAACTAGTCTCACTCCTTGATGGATTACTTTTTGAGATATTAACACGATTTTTATTTCTCTTTATCTGTTCAATCATAAGAAATACTCCCTTATAGTGATTGGCACTTACCGTTTTCCCATCATCAACTATAAATGCTTCACAAAATTTAGCTCTTGGAGCATACTCCATTATTTTCCCAGATATACTGTAGGCCATATAATTTCTCAAAAGGGACTTGTCCTCAAAAGGAGCATTTAAAATCCATTCTGATTCCTTTGGCATACCCAATATCTCTTCGTCTTTTTTATTTCCACTCTCATCAATCAAATCTATGCTATATTGTTTTTTAGGTACTCTCCTAGTAGTATTTCCTCTTATTTTTATTTGTATATCGGATTCTAAAACTGGTTCATCATTTAAATTATTTATATTTCCTTCTGAATCATATATTTTTATAGTTCCTTTTATACTCTCATTCCCATTTATTTTTTCTCCATTGGTGTCTATAACTACTAGTGGGAGGTTATAACCTTCTTTTTTTGTGCTTTCCATTTCTAAAGAATATTTATTGACTTCAGCTTTACTATTTACTGATTCTTTCTCTTTAAAGGTTTCACTAGTACATCCAATGAAAAAAATAAATGATAATATCTGAATAAATAATATAAAAATTATTCTTTTCAACTTCATATTAACCCAATGTTTCTCCATTTTGAGCAACTATATTAACTGCTGAAACCCCCTCAATTGCATATAACTCCTTTAAAAGCCCTCTATCGTCATCCTTTTTTATCTTTATTTGATAAACTAACTCTATATTATTTCCTGTTGAATTTTTAGCTCTTAATTGGCCAGATTTAAAAGCCTTAAAAACGCAACTCATCATATCTTCTTCTTTTTCTCTTATTCCTCGTATTATTAAAATATATCTGTCTTCTTTTCCTAACCCACCTATACTTATTAAAAATATTATTACACTTAAGAATAAAACTCCTACTATAGCTATTACATAACTTTGTGTTCCTACACATATTCCTGTTGAAATAGCCCAAAATATGTACATTGTATCTCTAGGATCCTTAACTGCAGTACGGAAACGCACAATAGATAAAGCTCCAACCATACCTAAAGATAATGCTATATTACTTCCTATAACAATCATAACCATACTTGTAATTAAAACCATCATAACAAGTGATACGTTAAATTTTTTGTTATACATAACACCACTATAGGTTGTTTTATAAGTTACAAATATTATTAAACTTATAATTAAAGCCACAAATAAAATTTCAAATGCTTTAAATGCTCCAATTTCACTACTATTACTTATTAAATAATCATATAATTTTTCTTTCATCCTATTTACCTCTCATTTCTTAAGTTTAAGCTAAGTAATTTTCAAAAAATCTTCTTGAAGCACAATATTTACTCATGGATTGATTTACTGCCTCTCTTCCATTAACTATTTGAGATATCCAGCAAAAAAAATCACCATCATATTTTACCTCTAAAAGTCCATCATAATGAGTAAATACAGGTGTTAAAAACACCTCTTCAGAAAACAAATCAAAATCAGTTTCACTAGCTCTTATATTGCTATCTAATGTAACTCTTATACTATTTTCTTCATGTATATATGCTCGTCTATTATATTCTACTAAAACAACAGGCTGATATTGTCCTATTGTCATTATGTTATAAGCAGCTTCTGCAATTGGACTATTATATTTTAATAAAACATCATACTCCTTATTTATTAAAGCTATTGCATCTTCTCTACTTATACTTAAAGTTTCCTTTTTTTGATTAATATTAAATTTTCTTTTTATTTCCAATTTAACCAATTGACAATCTGTTCTATATATCCTAAGTCTAATTTTTTTTCTAACCTCCTCTCCTCCAAGTTTGGCATAATAATCACAATTATCTATGGAATCAAAATATAAACTTCTAATACTGTATCCATAACTTCCATTATTTTTATCTGGAATCAGTATCTTTTTTAATAAATTTTCTAATTTGTAATAATCAAATTCGCTTATTACATATTTTAATTCTCTCCTGTTTACAATCATCTTAGGCTCCTTTCTTGTTTTTATATAATTAAAATAAATAGCTTTATTTTCCCAAAAACGGTCGTTTTTAGGAATACAAAGCTATAAATGTAATAATTATTTAAATATATTCTTTTAAGTCAATAATCTGGAAATAAAATTAGAATTTTAATGATAGCTTTAAAGATATAGAATATTTATAAGTTTGAATCAAAAACGACCGTTTTAGGGAATGATTAATTAAAATTTACATAATTAATTTTTAGATTTTGTTAAGATATCTGTAAATCGTGGATTTACTAACCTTTGTTAATTCTGTTATCTCTGATATTTTATACTTTTTACTATTATACATTTGAATGGCTAAATTTATATCTTGTTTACTTTTAGGAGGTCTTCCCCCTTTTTTTCCTCTTGCACGTGAGGCAATAAGTCCTTCAATTGTACGTTGAGAAATAAGATCTCTTTCAAATTGACTAATACCTGCAAAAATAGTAAACATTAATTTTCCTTGAGGAGTCGTAGTATCAAGCCAAGATTCTTTAAGCGATTTAATATTAGCACCTTTTTCTTCGACTTTTTCTACTATACTAAAAAGTTCTTTAACACTTCTACTTAATCTTGTAAGATCAGTAATTATAATAATATCTCCTATATTAAGAGAAGATATTAATTTATTAAGTTCTGGCCGCTCATTTTTTATACCAGATATTTTTTCAGCAAAAATTTTATCACAATTAACAGAATTTAATATATCTAATTGTCTGTTTAAATTTTGTTCCTCTGTACTTACTCTTGCGTATCCCAATTTCATTAAATCACCTATTAAATTAATTTTTACTCAAATTAACATATATAATTTTATATTACAATTAAAATTAAAAAAATTCAATATGAAATTATTATTAATAAATAATATTTTGTATTTAAAAATATTTTAACATAAGATTAAGGCTTAGGTAAATATTACATAAACCTTAATCAATATCTTTTTAAGCAACTTCAGTGTTTGGAACCAATAAGTTTACACTATCTATTCCTTTAAAATTTATAAGGTTATCTATTAATAAATTTTCTTTAGATTTTGATGTATTTATTTCATAAACTAATTCAAATGAATCACTTAATATATTTTTAGCTTTAATATTAGTTTTTATTTTCTCTTTTGAGAATATTTCTTCAATATTATTTAGATTTACATTTTGTCCTCTTATTACAAGTAATAATTTATTATCCTTTAATCTAAGCTTACTTGTAGTAATCATTAAAATAGATAGTATTATTGAACTTACTCCACATAAAAATATAGCTCCTGTAGCTGATGCTAGTCCAGCAAATATACTCCAAAATATAAAACCTATATCTCTTGTATCTTTTACATTTGTTCTAAATCTTACTAAAGATAATGATCCTAACATCCCTAATGAAACAGCTAAATTTATCTGTACTAATTCCATAAGCACAGTTGTAATAAATGTTATCATTATAAGTGTTGTATTAAACTTCTTATTATAATTTAAAGTATCGTATGAAGCTTTATATGTAAAATAAATAATTGTTGAAAAGATCAAAGATATAAAAATAGTTTTTAAAATTACATTTGGATTTTTTGCATGTTGAATTAATGAAGTTAAATCATTTATATTAAAATTTCCACTTAAAATTTGACTCATATTTATGTTCCTCCTAAAATCATTTGTATTAATTAATAATAATATGTATTTAATAATTGTCTTGAAGTACCAAATTTGCTTGGTGGTTTTCCAACGAAATTACATTTAGATAAAACTTCTTGTAATTGTTGGAATAAAAATCTATCATATTTAACTTCTAAGATACTTTTATCTCCTGGTAATCCTTTTTGAAAATTTATATTTTTATTAAATAGATCATAGTTGAAGTTAGTAAATCTTAGATTATTATCTAATGTAACTCTGGTATTGAAAAATTCATGTGTAAAAGCTCTTCTGTCATATTCAACCATAGAAACTGGTCTATATGATTTACTCTTCATTAAATTAAATGCGTATTCATATAAAGGATTGTCTTTATAGTTCAATAAAACAGAATATTCTCTATTTATTAACCTAATTGCATCTTCTTTAGTGATAGTTATACTTTCCTTTAATTCTCTTTCAAAATGCTTTCGTTTAATTTCAAATTTAGCAAATTTGTCTTCTTCATTATAAATTCTTACTCTTATACGCTTTCTCTTTTCAGTTTTTATTTGCTTTTCTCTAAAATCTTCATTGTCTATACTATCAAAATATATACTTCTTGTTTTATAGCCATTATAATCTCCGTACTTATCTGGAACCAATATTTGACTTAAAGAATTTAATAAATAAACTCTATCTGTACTTGAAACTAAAAATTTCACTTCTTTTCTAGATACTGATAACATACTCTCCCTCCTTTCTCATTAATTAATACAAAAGTATTTTTTATTTTGTGTACCTTTTTAATAAAAAAAGGCATATATCAAAATAATTTTTTTATTTTACTATTTTGATACTGCCTATTTTAATTTTTTTATTTTTACCTAATCATCATCTGAATCATTTAAATTGTCACTTGAGTCTTTATCATCACTAATTTCTTGTTTATTATCATCTTCATCATTATCATTTTCATATTTATCATCTTCATAAGTATCATCATCATTTAAATCACTATTTACACTTTTACTATTCTTATCCTGTTCTTTTTCCTTATTATCATGATCATCTTTATCATTTTCTTTATCCTCTGTTTTATCATCATCGTCTACTTCATCATCTTGCTCTATTTCATTGTCAGAATCTATCTTATTATCATGATCTTTTTCACCATTTACATCATAATCTTCTTCATCATCTCTTAAATTTATATTCTCTTCGTTCAATCTATCAATAAGTTCATCTATAGTAATATTTTTCATCTGTTCCTCTGAAAATCTATTATTTAACCTTTTATTAATAGAATATTTCCCCAAACTAATACCAACTTTCTTAGCCTCCTCATGGTCTCCTTTGTCTCCTTGAATATAAACAATTTTAAAATCATTGAAATTTTCATTTATTACCGCTTTAACATTATCCTCAAATTCAACATTTTTATTTTCTCCTAAGAATGAAAATCCAACTATAAGTGAGTTTTTATCTTCAAACTTCTTATTCTCTTTTAAACTTGTTTTAATTAGTTTAAGTGCATCATCTAAAGATTTATTTTTTATTTTATCAATATCTAAACTCTTTGCATCATCATTTAATGCCACTGCATTAATTACAGTATTATCTTTATTAACCTCAATTGAAAAACTTGGATTAATATCAAATGTTAATAAGGCATATGGTGTATTTTTATTATTGACATTTATAATTCCAGAAACAATACTAATAAATATTAACGCTGCAGTAACTATTGGAACAGTCCAAATTTTTATAATTTTATTTACTTTTTTATTCACTATAATATCATCATCTGTAAAGAGAATCGCTTGTCCAATATTTACATTTTCTTTTCTCCTTATTTTTAGCAATCCTCCACTTTCATCCATAACTATTATATACTTATCATGTATATCAATAATTACTCCTTTATAATACAAAGTTATTCCCCCTTATTTTTTTATCCAGAGTATTATATTCCTATATTTCTTAAAGAAAATTACTATAACTGATATTATAAATAATTTATTTCTCTTTAAAATTCTTTCTGTAACTACATATTTTAAGGAAATTTTTTTTACAGGTAATCTTCTCTTTTCATACATAAATGTAGTTACTTCTGAATCATGGCTAACTTGCTCTGAAAGATTTATGGAAAATGTTCTTGTATCTCTATGCTTAGGAGAATTATTTATTAAATCATCAAGTTTAATTTTAAATAACAATATTTCTTTTTTAAATTTATGTATTTCTTTAATAAGTTCATCTTTATTTTCGATGGGATTATGTACTATATTAGTGATATCTATTCCTAAATCCTTTAAATACTCCACAGAAATCATTTCCCTATATTTCTTTTCCTTATTTAAATAATTCTTTATTCTACTCTCTATTACTAATTTCGCAAATGAATGAAAGTTACCTTTTTGAGAATTATATTTTTCTACAGCTTCAACAAAGGCTAATATTCCCAAACTAAATTCTTCATCATTTTCAATAGATACATATCTTCCAGTCAAGTTAGAGATTGTATTTAGTATAAATCTAATATTCTCTTCAACCAGTTCATTTATATCTTTATTTTTTAAAGTAATATTTATCATAATAATTCCTTTCTATATCTATATAAAACCTAATTAAATAATATAAATAAAATAATAATTTACTCTTATAAATCTCACATAGATATGTTTTTTCTAATAAAAAATTATAATAAAAATTTACTTTTTTTCCAATAAATTAATTGAATATTCAAAAAATAGTTACAATTTTATTTGTATTAAAAAAGGAAAATACGTATTTATATATCCTTTAATTAAGTGATACTAACTTTAAATACATATTTCCCAAATCTCTTATTTGTTTTTATTATTTAACTGTTTCAATGCTTGTTTTAATTTTTCAGGTATAGGTACTCCTAAGGCTGCACAATTTTCTAATATACTTATACCCTCATTTGTTATATAGAAATAAGCTATCATTGTTCTAAACATCCAAGTTCCATTACCTAATAACCTATCTAGCATAACAGCAACTAAAAGAACTATTAATATAAGACCTTTTTTAGCTATTCCTTTCAATCCTATATTTGAACATAATTCTTTATTTTTACACCCTTTAATTATTCCAGTCAAATAATCTAAAAAAATAAATACTAATAAAGTTATTAGTGGAATATCCCATGCACCAAATATCCAAGTGAATAAAGTTCCTAAGGATACAATCCCCCACTTTATATAATTTATTATATTCTCCATAAGAACTATACCTCTTAAACTTAATTTAACTTTTGTTACCTATATCAATATATAATATTTATAATTCTCTTTAATTGTCCTTATTTTTCAAATATACTTTCACTAATAATATTTAATTCATAATCACATTTTAAAATTTTTAAAAGAGTTTAATTAATTCTCACCTTAATAGAACTTATACAAAAAGAATACATGAAATTTATATCAAATTCCCTAAATATTTATTGATTCATCTTCTCTTAATATAAGAACTATAACTAAATCTTTTTAACAAAGTCAGCCTTAACAAAACCGTTTTTACCATACTTAGTTGTTATTCTATACCATCCAATATAATCTGAGTCTACCCAATCAATTCTAAATATTTCTCCATCATCTATAATTGCAACTACTTTTGAATCTGTAGTTCCTCTCTCCCTTAAATTTAAGAAATCACTTACATTGTAGGTAGTAGCCATTTGAAATTTTTCTACATATTTAGAACTTACATAGCCAGTAATATTTTTGTATTCAATAAGATACCATCCTAAATAATTAGAATCTACCCACTTTATCATAAATTTCTCTCCGGCTGGTATCTTCCCTATAATCTTAGAGTCTATCTCCCCTTTTTCTCTTATATTAAGATAAGTTGATACATTCTTAGTGGTAGCATTATACAATTTAAAATTATTTTTTACATCTAATATTTCTTCTTTAAATTCATTCATATCACAATTTCCTGATACACCAGCTACATTTCCTTTATCTGAATATTGAAACCCAATCCAACTACTCCAAACTCTATTATCCTTTGGTGCTTTTACTCCATATTCAGCTATCCAAAGGGGATAAACTCCTAATCTATTATCTAAATTATTATTTGCAAAGCTTGTATAAGTGTAAACAACAACCTCTCTATTTGTTATCTTTCTTACTTCTTCTAAGAATTCTATACACATAGTGGTTAGTTCATATGCACTTCTACCCTCTGTTGTTTCAACATCTAAGGCTAATTTACAATCATAATCAGTAGCCCCTATCTCATTTAAATAATCAATAAAATAGTTAGCTTGTCTTTTTGCATTTTTATTAGGCTTAAAGAAATGATAAAAACCAACCTTTAAGCCCTCAGCTTTTGCTCTTTCATAATTTTGTTTTGCATATGAATCCTTAAAATAGTCTCCCTCTGTTGCCTTAATATAAACTACTTCAATCCCCTCATTTTTTACACTTTTAAAATTTATATTACCTTGCCAATTTGACACATCAATTCCCTTTAAATTATTACTATTTCTTCCTTCCATAAATTACTCCTTCTTTTGTATATTTTTTTATATTACATTCTATGATTTTCTTTACTAAAGCTACATAACTTTAATTATTCTTTTTAAGTTTTTATTTATTAAACCCTATCTTCATAATATAAAAAGTAAATCACTTAAAATTTGTAAACTTATATTTTATTTTTAAAAATTATTTGACAGAAGCTTATAAAAGATATAAAATTAATTCATACAATTTAATTGTACACAATTAAATTTAACAAAATGAATTCAGGAGGGTTTTATTATGAAACAAAATGGAAATGAAGTGTTATTAAAATTACAACAAGGAGAATTAGATGCAGTTCTTGTTTATAAAAAACTTGCTGAACTTGCTAGTTCTGAAGAAGAAAAAAATGTTTTATTAAGCATAGCAGCAGATGAAGGAAGACATGCCTCAATAATAAGAGAATATTCAAAAGAGATTTTAAAACCTTGCAATAAATCATCTGAAGAAATAGAAGCTGCTTATAAAAACTTAGGTAAAGAAAAAGTTTTTGAAATGCTTATAAATGCTGAAATTAATGGTGGCCCAGTATATGAAAAACTTGGAGAAGAATTCCCTAGACTTAAAGAAATAGCTAAGGATGAAATAAAACATGGTAATTTATTAAAAGGATTAATAGGAAAAAGCAATCTAAACTAATTTAGATTGCTTTTTCTATAGTGTTAAATAATCTTTAGGATTACTATATTATAAAATACATCCTAGTATTTAAAGTTTATTTAATTTACTTCTTTACTAGCAAACTGACTATTATAAAGACTTTCATAATAACCACCTTGCTTCATTAACTCTTCATGAGTTCCCTGTTCAATTATATTACCATCATTCATTACTAATATTAAATCTGCACTTCTTATAGTTGAAAGCCTGTGAGCTATAACAAAGCTAGTTCTATCCTTCATTATATTTCTCATGGCCTTTTGAAGTAATAATTCTAATCTAGTATCAACTGAACTTGTGGCCTCATCTAGTATTAATATAGCTGGATCTTTTAAAATTGCTCTAGCTATGGTTAAAAGTTGTTTTTCTCCCTGAGATACATTTGAAGCCTCTTCATTTAATAACATATTATATCCACCAGGTAATGTTTTTATAAAATGATGAACATTTGCAACCTTTGCTGCCTCTATTATTTCCTCTTTAGTGGCATCAAATCTACCATACCTAATATTATCATAAATAGTTCCATTAAATAGCCAAGTGTCTTGAAGAACCATACCAAACATAGATCTTAAATCTTCACGTTTCATATCTCTAATATCAACACCATCTATTTTAATTGAACCTCCTTGAACATCGTAAAATCTCATTAAAAGATTAATAAGAGTAGTTTTACCTGCTCCAGTTTTTCCAACAATGGCAACCATCTGACCACTTTTGACATCTACGCTTAAATCTTTTATAAGTGGCTTATCTTCCTTATATCCAAATTTAACATGGTCAAAAGTTACATCTCCCTTTGGCTTCTCAATTTTTATAACATTATTAGGATCTTTAACCTCTTCTTCTTCCTCTAAGAATTCAAAAACCCTATTAGCAGCAGCCACTGCTGATTGTATTGCTGATGATAATTGAGTTACTTGAGATAAAGGCTGATTTATTTGCCAAATATAACGTATAAATGCTTGAAGATTACCAACGGTAATTCCACCACCTATAGCTATTATAGAACCTACTACCCCTACCACAGCTATTCCTAAATAAGTAACAAGACTTATTAAAGGTGACATTATACCAGATATAAATTGAGCTTTAAAACCTGTTTCTCTTAACTCTTCATTTACCTTTACAAATTCATTTAAAGCATCATCTTCTTTTCCATATAACTTTAATTCATTAAAGCCTGTGTACATCTCTTGTACTTTTCCATTAAGATTTCCTAAAGCCTTTTGTTGACTATTAAATAATTTCTGAGATTTAGAAACTATTATCTTTGTAATTAAAATACTTAAAGGTATTATTAAGGTTGCAATTAATGCTAGCTTAATATTTATTGAATACATCATTATTAAAGCTAATCCTACAGATAAAAATGCATTTATTACCTGTACAAAACTTTGCTGCAATGCATTAGAGATGGTATCTACATCATTAGTGATTCTACTTAATACATCTCCATAACTATTACCATCAAAATATCTTATTGGAAGTTTATTTATTTTTTTCTCAACTTCATTTCTAATATTTTTCATGGTATTTTGAATTGCATTAGTTAATAAGAAACTTGCTATAAGAGTTGATCCTGTACCACCTGCATAAACTAAAAATAATAAGATTAATACCTTAAAAATATAATTAAAGTTAACTGAAGCTCCAGAAACTCCTCTTATAATTCCCTCAAAATCCTTAGTTAACTGAGTTATTATTAATCCTTCTGTTCTTGGTGCTATGGCAGTGAAAACAGCTGCTGAAATTATAAATAAAATAGCTCCTAAAAAAGCCCACTTATACTTACCAACAAAAGGAGAAATCTTTTTTACTACTGATTTAAACTTATTCATTTGCTAACTCCTCCTCTGTAAGTTGTGATGTTGCTATTTCATGATAAATAGGACAATTTTTTATTAATTCCTTGTGAGTTCCTATTCCAACTACTTCCCCTTCATTTAGAACTATAATCTTATCTGCATCCATTATAGAACCTATTCTCTGAGCCACTATTAACACAATAGCATCCTTTGTTTCAGATCTAAGTTCTTTTCTTAAGATTGCATCTGTTTTGAAGTCTAAAGCTGAGAAACTATCATCAAAAATGTATATATCAGGCTTTCTAACAATTGCTCTAGCTATGGAAAGTCTTTGCTTTTGTCCACCAGATACGTTAGAACCACCCTCTGTTATTATCTCATCAAATTTATTAGGCTTATTTGAAATAAATTCATAGGCCTGTGCAATTTTAGCTGAATCCTCAACCTCTTTATACTCTGCATCTTTCTTACCAAACTTTATATTATTTGCTATGCTACCAGTAAATAAAAGAGTCTTTTGAGGAATGAAACCTATTTTTTTACGTAGATATTTTAAATCATAATCTCTTACATCTACTCCATCTATTTTTATACTTCCCTTAGTAACATCATAAAACCTTGGGATTAAATTTATAAGTGTACTCTTACCACTACCTGTACTTCCTATAAAGGCAATAACTTCTCCCTTTTTACCACTAAAGGATACATCTTTAATTACAGGCTCCTCTCCATTTGGATAAGTAAAAGATACATTTTCAAACTCTATTGTTCCCTTGTTTTCTGTATCCTTTATTCCATTTTTAGGACTTTTTATTATTGGTTCTGTATTTAAAACTTCCATAATTCTATTAGCAGAAACCTGTGCTTTTGGATACATTACAAAAACCATAGAAAATAGCATTATTGAAAACATTGCATGGAATAGATATTCAATAAAGGCAACTAATTGACCAACTTGAAGTGTTCCTACATTTATCATCTTACTAGATATCCAAAAGATAACTATAATAGCGATATTAAGTAGGAAAAAGAAAAGTGGTTGAGATATTGCCATAAGTTTATTTAACTTTTTAGCCACCTCTGCATAGGACTCATTTGTTTCATCAAATCTCTTCTCCTCATACTTTTCATTTCCAAAGGCCCTTATTACCCTTATACCAGTTAAATTTTCTCTAGATATTCTATTTAACTTATCTAACCTTTTTTGTAACTTTTCTGATAAAGGTTCAGAAGTTTTAGCTATTAATATAACCCCTAAAATTATTATAGGAATTACCACTGCTAAAACTAAAGATAAGGAAAGGCTTGTTTTAAGTATCATTACTAAACTTATAGTAAACATAACTGGTGTGATTAAAGCCATTTTTAGAAGTGTGTTTGTAAATTGTAAAATAACAAAAGGATCGTTTGTAGTTCTTGTTATCATAGAAGAAACTCCAAACTCATCATATTCTGTATGGGAAAACTCT
Organism: Clostridium sp. 16K-1-R1; assembly: GCF_023921145.1. Lineage (NCBI taxonomy): Bacteria > Bacillati > Bacillota > Clostridia > Eubacteriales > Clostridiaceae > Clostridium > Clostridium sp. 16K-1-R1. Next base: position 495,865 of record NZ_CP046515.1, on the reverse strand, counting down.
TGAGCTTTTTTAAATATATCATTTCTAATATCCTTAGTTATTCCCGTTGAAATCTTAGATGAACAATATCCAAGTAATATTGTTCCCATAACACCAACTATAGAAATAACTACTATTACTAGGCCCATTCTTTTGATATAAGAAATATCATTATTTATTATTCCAATATCTATAACTTTTGCCATAATAGTTGGAATTCCAAGCTCAACTAAAGCAAACCCAAATACTGATATAACATTTAAGATAAAAATTGATTTGTAGTTCTTTAAATATTTTAGTATTAGTTTCATTGCTATATACCCCTCCCTTTCTCAAAATTTTTTATAATGTAATTATTAATTATACCAAAACTAACTCTTTCTCATAAGTGTATTTTTAGTTATTTATATGTTAATTTTTTTCATATTCTTTAATTAATATATTTAATCTTCAATTTATAAGTTCTATTAAATATTATTATACTAAAAATATATTTTTAATATTTATAGTATAATATTTTAAATTTTATCCATATTGATTTATATTATATTTTAAAAATATTTGAAATACCAAAATAAAAAATAGACCATAATAACTGCCCCCAATTTTTAAGAGGTTGCTATTTATCATGGTCTATTAAATATACTTACTATATTTTTATTTTAATCTAAGATTATTATGCTTTTAATCCTCAGCACTTTTTACTTAGATAATTCCATATTCTTTTAATAATTTTTCTATGTCAGTTCCTGCTATTTGTTTCATTACTTTTCTCTTTGCTAAAGGTGGTAAATCAAGTTTTGGTTTTTCACCATCTAATAAACATACTCCAGCATTTAATAAGTAACGAATGTCATATCTTGATGCATATACCTCAGGTACTCCCTTTTCAACTCCAGTTAATACATATACTGCTTCCATAGCTGTACGTCCTGAGTATTCAATAGTAAATACTGTATCTCTTCCTGGATCATCTAAAGTTTCTGCAAATTGTCCAAGGAAAGCAAAGTTAACTGCATTCTTAGGAACAACATAAGGTCTGTCTCCAAATTCACGAGGCATAAATTGTGAAGTTATAAATGGCATCATTACAGGAATTGCTGTACAAGACTCAGCAAGTTCTTCAATTTCATCAACTGGAACGCCTATATGGAATAACCATTCCTTTGTAATTTCCTTACCAGTACAATCTCTCATAGGTTTCTTAATATAATCACCCTCAACATCTGAGAATAATCCATATACCCAAACTACTACATCTTTTTCTGGTTGGCCATAATATTGTTCTTGACGATTTATAGTCCAACTCATTAACCATGAAGAGTCCACAGCTGTAACTATTCCTCCTGTTACAGTCTTTCCTCCATATGGTGAACGTTTAGTTATTTTTTCAATGTATTTTGGTACACGTTCATCATGGCAAGTTACTGTACAAGATTCCCAGTTTGATTTTTCAGTGTCAGTACAGAATTTATCTGGATGTCCAAATTCATCTGATTGTTTAGCAATATTTCTCCATAATTCCCAGCATCCTTGTGGTTCTTTATTAAATGGAGCAGGAGTATTATCATCACCATATCCTGAACCTTCTGTCATAGAACCATTAGTTATGAATACTAAATCATTTTCAGTTAAGTTTACAGAAATATCTTTTCCGTTTTTATCCTTAGCAACTATTTTTTTAGCCACTTTTTTATCATCGCTTATGTCGAATTCTACATTTTCAACATGTACTCCATATTCAAACCTAGCCCCATTTTCTTTTAAGAATTTAACCATTGGTTTTACAAAAGATGTATATTGATCATGTCTTGAGAATTGCAGTGCTGAAAGTGTTGGTAATCCACCAACATGGTGTATAAATCTATTCATATATAATTTCATTTCTAAAGCACTATGCCAGTTTTCAAAGGCAAACATAGTTCTCCATAATGTCCAAAAGTCTGTATTTAAAAGTTCTTCAGAGAATATTTCATCAATTGATTTATCTTGAAGTTCTTCATCTGGTATAAGAACAAACTCTGCTAATTCCTTAGCTAAATCTTGTCCTAAATTAAATTTAGCGTTGTCATATCTTTCTCCATTTTTATGAGTTATACGACAATTACTATAGTTTGGATCATCATAATTTGTGTAGAAAAAATGATCTAATACTGTCATATTTGGATCTTCAGTAGATGGAAGTGAACTAAATAAACCCCATAAAACTTCAAAGTGATGTCCCATTTCACGTCCACCACGAGCTACATAACCTAGATTTTGAAGTACTTCTCCATCTAAAGAGCCTCCTGGAAGATCTAATTGCTCAAAAAATGTTATTTTGCTACCATCCATATGTGCATCTCTAATTAAAAAACATCCTGCTGCTAATGCGCCTATTCCAGTACCAATTAAATATGCACTTTTATTTTCAATTCCTTTAGGTTTTCTAGCATGTACTAATGCATGATAGCTTCCATTTGTTAAAGTAAGTCTGTCATCATGTGTTTTAAGTTTCATAAAATCCCCTTCTTTCTTAAAACTAGCTATAAGTTTTCAAAACAAATCTTAGCCCTTTTTAAATCAATCCTTGATTAATAAGTTATAATCTTATGAATATAAGATTTTATTTACTAAGTGTAAGTTTTAAAAATAAATCTAACTTCCTTTAAATCTATAATATAACCTTTTACCATATATTTCATTAGATAAATAAGGGGAGTGTTCAAAGTTCAAACACTTAAACACATCTGACTAAAAATTAGGCATAACTCTCTTTGTGCCTAAATTCCTAAAGATTTTTTAAAAGAGTTAAAAGATTTTTATTAATCATTAGGTTATTTCCTGATTAATTTATTAATCCTATAAATTATTTCTCACCAATTTTATTAAACTCTTCACTACGCTGAAGTGATAATTTTATATTTCCATCAAATAATTTTCCTATTCTTCTTATGATGGCATCTGGATCTTCCTTCATTCCAGAGGAAATCCATTGAATTACCATTTCTGTAAGTGCACATTGATAGAAGGTTGCTATTAGTTTCATATCATATTCAGAAGCATTTATTCCATGGCTTAACTTCTTAACATACCTCTCCATCATGTTTCCTGAAACATTGTAAATATAATTGACCAATTCTTCCCTCTGCATTGAATTATATACATGATAAATTACTTTCTTATTTCCTAAGGCAAACCTTGTTGCTAGTACAAAGCTTTCCTCCCAAGACATGGTATCATTATATTCATCTATAACATTTTGAAGCTCAGTTTGAAAAAGTTCAGATAAAAGCTCATACATATCTGAATAATAATAGTAGAAAGTATTTCGATTAATTCCACAAGCTGATGCTATATCTTTTACAGTAATCTTATTTAGCGGTCTTTCATTTAACAACTCTATAAATACGCTACGAATCATTTTTTTAGTATATTGCTGAGCCAAAAGAATCTCCCCCTTTTGATTTCTATTAATAAATTATAACATTAACTTTATATTTTTTCATAAAATGGATATTAAAAAAGTACATATCAATTAAGACATGTACTTACTATAAAATTAATTATTTTCTTTTATAAATAATAGGATCATCATATCCAAAGGTTCTTTTTCCATTGACCTCTATAGTTTCAGATACCTCTAATTGTTTTTCTGAAAAACGTTCAAATAAAGTAAATTTCATAATAGGAGAGAAGTTACTAACACTTCCACCTTCCCAGAAATTTTCTTTAAACACATAAAAAGCAGGAGTAAATTTTTCAGATATTTTAAGATCTGAATAATCTATTAAATTCATATTTTCATAATTAAAAGATTTTTTATCATAACCTTCTGGAATTTCATAAGAAGTAAGCTTTATTCCTTTTGTTTCTTCTGTAAACAAAAATAGATGTGGTGATGCATGTGTTTTACCATTAGAAGTATAATAGCTTTCTTCTAAAAGAAATTTCCCTTTAAAATTTTCCGGCAAATTTTTTATCTTATTATTACAAACTGTATTAACATGTTCTGCAAATGGAAAATCCGTAACTCCATTATTTTCAAAATCCTTGAATTGTTCAGAGTTATCAAAATTTCCAATTAATAAGCTTAAAAAACAATCTAAATTACTCATATTTTACCCTCCATACAATTTAATAATTTTAAATAACCAATTTAATTAAGTATACTATCTTTTTTGCTTACTGTCATTTACTTATAATAACTCTAAACTCCTTTTGTTACCCCCCATAGTAAAAATTATCCTTTAATTATTAAAATATATTAAATTTATATTTTTCTTAATAAATAAAGTACTGATGAAAAATCATTTCCGCTATTACAAAAATAATCATCATTCATTGAAATTCCAACATTCATAAGTTCATCACCCTTAAATTCTTTTTCATAAGGATAACTCAACTTATAATCCCCATCTTTGTCTAATCCAAATAACTTTACTCTTTCCTTTCCTTCATTGGCATGATTTAAAAGCTTATAACATCCAAGAATAATAGTCTTCTCATCATTTGATTTAACCATCCAAGCGGAAATATTATTGTTATATGGATTCTTTATTCTATAAAATTCACCAAATTGAAAAACTTCTCTATTTTCTTTATAAAACTGTATTTGCTTCTTTATTTCTTCTTTCTCAACATCTGATAACTTATTAACGTCAAGCTCATATCCCAAGTTACCAAAATATGCTACATTTGCTCTTGTTTCTAATGCAGTTTCTCTAAATACTTGTTGATTTGGAGATTCTGATACATGACTTCCCATAGATATTAAAGGATAAACTAAGGAGCTTCCATATTGGATTTTTATACGTTCCATAGCATCAGTGTTATCACTAGTCCAAGTCTGAGGTGCATAGTATAACATACCTGGATCAAACCTAGCCCCTCCACTAGAACATGATTCAAAAAGTATATTAGGGAATCTTGTTGTCAATTTATCATATAACTTATAAACATTTAATATATACTTGTGATATACAGTACCTTGTAAATTTGCTCCTTTATCCTTGCTATAACATTCAGTTATATATCTATTCATATCCCATTTTACGTAGGAAATATTATAATCAGAAAGTAACTTTTCTATCTGGTTATATATATGGTCAACTACTTCATCCCTAGAAAAATCTAATGTATATTGATTTCTTGTATGGGAAGGTTTTCTATTAGGAGCATGAATAATCCAATCTGGATGAAATCTATAAAGTTCACTATCCTTATTAACCATTTCTGGTTCAATCCAAATACCAAAGTCCATACCAAGTTTATTTATATACTCTATTATTTCATTTAATCCATTAGGAAACTTTTCCTTATTTACAGTCCAATCTCCTAGGCCAGCATTATCATTATTTCTTTTTCCAAACCATCCATCATCTAAAACAAAAAGTTCTACTCCAAGCTTTGAAGCATTTGTAGCTAACTCTTTTATTTTTTCTTCATCAATAGAAAAGCTAAGTGCTTCCCAACTATTTAAAAGAATAGGCCTTACGCTATTTTTCCATTTTCCTCTCATTAAGCACTCTCTATAGAGACTATGATATACTTGACTCATGTAATTTAGTCCCTTATCAGAGTAAACTATAACTACTTCTGGAGTATAAAATTCTTCATTTAAATTTAAAGGCCAGCTAAATATCTCAGGATGAATTCCCATCATAATTCTAGTTTGATTATAAGTATCTACATCAATTTCTGCCATAAAGTTTCCACTGTAAACTAATGAAAATCCTATAACTTCTCTTGAAAACTCATCTGTATTTGGTCTCCTAAGAGCTAAAAAAGGATTAAACTCTGCACTGCTAGCTCCTTTTAAACTATAAAATCCTTGAGTCCCTTCTTTAATGCTTCTATCATAAACATGTCTTTCTCTTCCCCATGCCCCATTAAGCTGAATCATATTATAATTAGAATCAGGTAAATCTAAATTAAAACTCATTGCCTTTTCTATATTTATAGTCTTATTACTAAGATTTAAAAAACTAGCACTTCTTGTAATAACCGCCCTATCTTCAAATATAGTAAAATAGAGCTTTAATTTACTTTTTATTACCTCATCTAATAATGTGATTTCTAATGTTGTTGCATCTTCTTTGTTTTCAACATAGGTTTGTGGTAGCCCTTTTAATTTTAATTTTCCTTCAATTATTTTATGACTTTCATATTTAAAGTCTGAAATTTCACTACCATTTTCTTGTTTTATTAAAAATGCTCCCTTCCTAAAATCAGAAAGACCAAAGGTTGGATATTCTTGCCTAGTATTCTGTAAAGAAAATTTGTTATCCCCTTCATATACATAAGCAGCTAAAGGTCTATAAATACCTTCAAACAAATGATTATATGTTTTATAGGGATCTATTTTTTTACCAAAATATAAATTCCCAACATGTCCATTAGGTAGAATATGAATAATATAGCTAATTTCTTTATTATATAAATGAAATTCCTTCAATTCTTTATGAAAAATAATCGGCATTTTAATTCTCCTATCTAAAAAGTATTTTTAAAGTTTTCCTCCTGAAGTTGCTATACCCTCAATAAATTGTTTTTGGAAAATAATATAAACAACTAACATAGGCCATATTGCTAATACTGATGCTGCCATAAGTTGAGGATAATTTACAGAATAAGCACTTTGAATTTTTGATAATGCAGATGATAAAGTAGCCGCATCTGTATTTGAGTTAACAATTAATGGCCACATTAAATCTTTAAATGCAAATAATGCTGTAAATATGCTTAAAGCAACTAATCCTGATCTTGCTAAAGGTAACATAACTTTAAAAAATGTTTGTCCTATATTACATCCATCTAAGTATGCGGCTTCCTCTAACTCCTTTGGTAATCCCATAAAAAATTGTCTTAAAAGGAAGGTTCCAAAGGCACTAACTAGTCCTGGAAAAACAAGGGCAAAAATAGTATTTCTCATGTTAATCTGATCTATCATTAAATATTGTGGAATTATAAAAACTTGCGCTGGAATCATCATTTGGAATAAAACTAATCCAAACAGAAAATTTCTTCCTGGAAATTCTAATCTTGCAAAGGCATAGGCTGCCATTGCACTAAATAAAACTGAGCAAATCACTCTAAAAATCATCATTAAAAATGTATTTATATATAATGCTAAAAAGTCATTTCCCTTTATAACTTCTATATAATTCTCTATTCTCCACTGACTTGGAAAAATAACAAAAGGATTCATCTGAGTAGATTCTGTTACTGATTTAAATGATGTTAATACCATCCATACAAAGGGTAATATCATGATTATTGCTATAATAATTAAAAATAAATGCATAAATATTCTAGATATTTTCTTTCCTTCCATTTAACTCACTCCTTATCTACATGTAATTTACCCATTTCTTCTGCAACTTCATTTGGATAAATGTAAATATTAAAATAATAATTAATAATAATATAATGATTGTTGATCCATACCCTTTATCTGAATACTTAAATGCATTATTATAGAATAAATAAACAAGTGATACTGTTTTATCGTAAGCAGGGCTTGTTATATCTATCATCATATAAATAACATCAAACACTTGCATAGACTGAATTATATTTGTAACAATTACAAAAAATAATGTTGGTGAAACTAAAGGAAGTGTTATATTGAAAAATTGATTTACAGAGTTAGCTCCATCAATAGTAGCTGCCTCATAATAATCTTTTGGTATTTCTTGAAGTCCTGCTAATATAAGTACCATACTATATCCAATAGTACTCCAAACCCCAATAATTATTATTGAGTATATAGCTATTTTAGGGTCGTTTATCCAATCTATCTTAGGAATTCCTATCTTTCCAAGCAAATGATTTATTAATCCAAATTGTGTATTATATAACCATTTCCAAACCATTGTTATAGCAGCTGGTGTGACTACCATTGGAATAAAATAAATAGTTCTATAAATATCTCTTCCCTTTATCTTTTTATTTAATATTGTCGCTAAAATAAGTGCAATGATTACGTTTAATGGAACAACAAAGAATGTATATTTTAAAGTATTAATAGTTGCTTGCCATACTTGCTCATCACCTAGTAATCTTATGTAATTTTCAAATCCTATAAAAATATCATTTCTACCAAAATCACCACTTTTGTAAAAACTCATTTTTAATACTTGAAATATTGGTATAATATTTAGAATAATTAACCCTATAATAGTGGGAGCTACTAAAAAATATCCCCAAATCCATTCCTTTCTCTTTCTATTAGGAACAAAAAGTCTTTTAAATAAATTGTTTTTTCTAAGTTCCATAATTATTTCTCCTTATATTTAATAAAAAAACAATAGCTACTGTTTATTTTCACTATTGTTTTTTCATTTTAATTTACTTTTCTTGATTCAAATAGTCATTCATCATTTTAGCAGTCTCTTTACAAGCTTCTTCAGCTGACATATCTTGAAGATATGCTTTCTTTAAAATTTCAGTAGCCTTATCTTCCCATTTAGCTGTAGAATTAGAGTATGGTCTTATTTGAGCATAATCTAACATATCTACAAATGCTTTTGTATTAAAAGTAGTATTGTTCTTTGCCCATATATCAGCAGCTCCATTATATGCTGGAATTGCTATACCTAATTCACCTTGTTTTTCTTGTCCTTCTTTTGAGCTTAAATATTCTACCCATTTCCAAGCTTCCTTTGGATGCTCTGTTTTAGCTGAAATAGCATTACCTAAACCATTGAATATTGTTGCTCTTTTTCCATCATTTGAGGAAGGTAAAACAGTAACATCAAAATTTTTAGCCATATATTCATTATCAGCAAAAGAACCTAAATTCCAAGAACCAAAGAATCCCATAGCTGCTTGTCCATTTTGTAATGCCTCTGCTCTTTCTTTGTCATTAAAAATTTTAGGAGATAATCCTTCTTTAGAAAGATTAAAATAATAATTCATAGCCTCTATAGTTTTAGGGTTATCATATCCTGACTTCTTGTCATCAGTTATAATATCTCCACCATTTTGATATACAAAATTATAATATCCCTCTTGATTATGCAATGGTGCCAATACTCCAAATTGGCTTCCATCTGCCTTTGTTAATTTCTTTGAAACCTCATATAATTTATCCCAATTCCAAGTTTCATCAGGATAAGGTATTTGAGCTTCATCAAACATTTTCTTGTTATACCATAATCCAATAGTATCAAAATCCTTTGGAATTGCGTATTGATTATCATTTATGTTGTAAATTTCATTTAACCCCTCTGGGAAGTTTTTCAAATCAACTACTTCACTATTTTTAATATAATCATTTAGACTAAGTAACATTCCATTTGATCCATAACGATGAATTTCATTAGAGTGCATCCAAAATGTATCTGGTAATGATCCCCCAGTTGCAGCTGCTTCTAGCATTGTCCAATAATCATTCCATCCTATTACCTGTATATTAATCTTTGTGTTTGGATTTTTACTTTCAAATTCATCAGCTAACTTACGTAAGCCTTTTTCTTGTCCTGAATCCCATATTGCATAGGAAAGTGTTACAGTTCCATCATTAGATTTACCAACTTTCTCCTGACCTTTACTACCACACCCAGCTAAAAATAAAGTACATAAGCTAAGAGCTACTAGTTTAAACCTCTTTCTCATTTTTGTTCCCCCTTAAAACTTTTATAATTTAAGTTTATTAATTTTTAATAATTTGTAACTATACTTAAATTTTACCATTGAAAACGTTATTAAAGAATGTTATTATTGTTCTTAAATATATTAATATCTGTACTTTTGTAAAATCATCATATATTTCATATTTTTATAATATATTTTGGAGGTTAATTATGCCTAAGTTTGAAACTTATGTATTTAATAATGAAAATTATATAGATTTAAAACCAATTCAATTCGGTTCTGAAAAATGCGATCCATTACACTCAGTAGGCCCAACAGTAAAAAACAATTATTTATTTCATTATGTTATATCTGGTAAAGGGAAATTTTTTTCTGTTGATCCAAAAACATTTGAAAAAAAATATTATGAGGTCTCTCCTGGTGAAGGATTTTTAATCTGCCCAAATGAAATATGCTCATATCAATCTGATGAAAATGATCCATGGCATTATATGTGGATTGAATTTAATGGAATAAAAGCAAAACTTTATATGGAAGAAGCTGGTCTAACTCCTGCTAATCCTATATTTAAACTTAAAGAAAGCATAAACTCTCTTAAAATCATTGAAGAAATGAAGTCTATTATCAGTAATAACAAAAAAAATCCTAGCTTTCTAATAGGACATCTATACCTCTTTATTAATTCTCTAATAGAATTCTCATTAAATAGTACCTTAAATGAACTTGATACTCTAAATGAACTATATATCCGCGAAGCATTAAATTTTATTGAAGAAAACTATAATCGCAATATTTCAGTTGAAGACGTATCAAATAGATGTAATCTAAGTAAATCATATTTTACTCGTATATTTAAAAAACATATGAATACAACCCCTCAAGAATTTTTAATTCAGTATAAAATGTTACAAGCTTGCAATTTATTAAAAGATAAAAGTTTATCTATTTCTCAAGTTGCTGAATTATTAGGTTATTCTAATCAATTTAATTTCTCAGTAGCCTTCAAGAAAAAATTCAATTTATCTCCATCTAAATGGAGAACAACTTTTATTAATAATATTTCTTAAATATAATAATTCTCTTAATTTTCCTAATTATCTTAATTGACTTTTTCTATCTCTTTTATAAAATCAAAAAGAGAAGGTAATAACCTTCTCTAAATATTAATTATTGAAAAAATGTCTTTTAACATTATACTCAATAGTTTTTATTCCAAACTTTTCAAATTTATATCTCATATAATTTATTTTTTCATCTTCATGTGTAGATACAATCATTTGATATTTATCAAATTGATTTCGTAGTACTTCTATTAAAGATGCTATATTCACATCATCCATAGTTTGAACAGGATCATCAATTAATATAGTATTTAATATATCTACCTCTTTATTTCTAGCTAAGTATAATTGATTTATAACAAGCAAAAATGCTATTGTAAAGGCTGATAGTTGCCCAGAACTAAATGTATTAACAATATCATGTTGAGATTCATTAGAATTAGGTGTAAATACTAAATTATCTGTATTCTTATCTTCTTTAATAAAAACCCCTAAACCGCCTTGATATGTTTGTATTATCTTACCTGTATATATATATAAAGGTACTTCTATTGTACTAACAACATCTTCTTTAAAAGTTTTAATTGTCTCCTTATATATTTTGTCCAAATTTTCTAATCTAGTTTTTAGTTCTTCCATTTTTATCAACTGTTTGATTTTATTATTAATAGTAACTTTTTCCTTAGAATCTATTAAACTTAACTCTCTTTCAAAATATCTTTTTTTCTTCTTAGCTCTATCAAGTAATTCATCTATGTTATCATCGAATATACTTCTTTTATTTAATATTAAAGAATATCTATCATATATTTGAGTATCTAATAAATATTCCTCTTGCGAATATTCCTTTATCTCTTTTATAAACTTAGATTGCAAAGACTTCTTTAAATTGGTTATAGCATTTGTATTATCACTTTTTACTATTCTTATTATTTTTTCTAATTCATTAATACTATCATAATAATTAATATAATCTTTTAACACTTGTTTATTCTTATATTTTCGCATTAGTTTTAATTCATTATCAAGATCAGAAATACACTCTTCTAACTCTGTTATATTTAATTTTTCTTGACAACAATTCATAAATTTTATTAAATGTTTTTTAACTTTTTTCTCCTTTTCTTTATTATCTAATGATATTAATTTCTGTAACTCACTAATATTGTTTTCTATTATGTCTTGTAATTGTTCAGCGCTAACAAATTTAGTTTTACATACTGGACACATATTTTGTTCTATTTCATCAGTACTAGCTTTAAACAATTCATTTAATTTATCTATACTATCTTTAAGTTTTTTTATCTTAACCTATTTATTATCTAATTGTTTATTATCTAAAACTATTTCTTTTATATCTAAAATAAGTCTATTAAGATCTAATTCAAGTTTTAGACTATCATTTAAAAACTTTAAGTCATTAATTACCTTATCATCTTCAAATGAAAATCCACTTATTTTTTTAATTATATTACAAATATTTTTTTTAGAATCTAACTCTTCTATTCTTTTTTTTATATTATTTTCATAATCTAAATTAATATTATAATCAGATAAAACTATAACATTACTAATCTCCATTAATAAATTTTCATTTAATAGCTTTTCTATTCTTTCATTATTTTTTCTTGCTATAAATACATTGTAATTTTTTATAAAATTAATTAAGTTTTCTAATTCAACTAAAGGCTCTCTATTTTTTATATTATAATCTTCTTTATCCCATTCTATATTATTATTTCCTTCAAAAACAATTATATTAGATTGATATTCTGAATCTTTACTTTCTACATTAAACAGTGACTTAATATCTTTTTTAATTTCTTCTCTCTTTAAATCAATTAATTTACTGATTGAATTATTTTTTTTACTATCTAATAAATCTTTTATCTTTTTATTTAAATCAATTTCATTTTCAATTTTCATTAATATATCAAATATAGACTTTCTTTCTAGCAAACTTTTTTTCAAAAAATTGGAACTATTGTCTTGACTTATATAATAAAAATAATTAAAATACTCGCTATTTATCCCTAGTTTTTTTTGTAAAAAATCTTTTAAATTATCTATTTTATTTCCATAATTATTATTATTAATTTTATTTAAATCAATACCTTCATTAATCCAAAAGCTATTTATACTTTCTTTTATATCTTCTTCTTTATTTTTACCATTCTTTTCAATTCTTTTTATAATAGTTATTACATCATTTTTTTCTTCATTGATAAGTTCTATAGCAATAATAGCACTATCTCTATTTTTATATATTAATAAATTATCCTTAACCTTTTTATTACCTTTATTTATAGGAACAATTCTCTCTATTTTATCGCAAAATGATAATTCAATTGCATCAAATATTGTAGTTTTTCCAAATCCATTTGGCCCACTTAATGCTATTAATCCTTTATCTAAATTAAAATTTACTAAAACTCCCGTTTCATTTTTTATACATTTAAAATTCTTCATATATATTTTATTAATATAATACTTCATGAGCTTCATCCCCTAATAATTTTCATTTGAAATTTCTAACAAAATATCATCATATTTTCTTTTTATTTCTTCTTCTGTAGGATTTCTTAAAATATCATTGAAATTTTTATAATAAGTATCATTTTCCAAGTCTATGCTAACTAGAGTATTTACTATATTTTTTTGATCATTATCTAATATTTTATTTATTCTTTCTCTTAGGATAGGTAACTTTTCATTATCGTTGAAATTATATACTAAAAAAGGAATTTTAATGTATAGCTTAGAAATAATATCATATATTAATTCGTTTTCTTTAAATTCACTATTAAAATTTTCTTCTCCTTTTTTATTCTTCTTATAATTTCTAAAGTTATCCTTATTGGATAGAATATCTAAATATTTTTCAATTTCAATCTTCTCTATTAATTTTTTTTGTTCTTCAGTATATAATATTACATACCTCTTAAAAAAATATGGTGATTCTTCAATATCATATATTTTATTGCTTAACTCATATTCATCATTCACTGAATCTACTTTCACCAAAAGTATTAATGAAGTATTTTTTTTATAATCACTTCCAACTCCATACTTCTTTAATAAATCAATATTCCAATAACTTTTTATTATTTTATCAATAATTCCATCTATTAAATTATTTGTTATAGTACTCATATTTACATCAATTACTAAATAATAATCTTTTCTGTCTAATTTGTTTATACTTCCAATAAAACCAATCTGATTTATATCATTAAATGCATCTTCAACTCTATATTCATTTTTTTTAAATATATCTTTTAATACATTTATCACTCTAATTCCCCCTTGACTTCTTTCCATCGCTTTATAGCTGAAACTCTATTCTTGGTATAATTGTCTATTTCATTAAATCTTCCACTTAAATTATCTTCAACAACTTCTTGCAAGTCATCTTTATCTATATTGAAATACTTATTATATTTTCTAATATCAGATATGCTAATATCTTTTGTTATAAGAATGTCTGCATCTCTCAGCATATCTTTATTATCATTTTCTTCTCTAAATAATTTTTTAATAAATGGAATTTCTTCATCATCTAGATTTGCAATTATCCAATAAGCATTATTTTCTTTTTCAATTCCTATGCTGTATTTTTCCATTCTTCCAATTTTATGATTTTCACACATACATCTAAATATAGTCTGTTTTATTTCTGATTCAGATGGAAAATCAAAGCAACTCTTACGCTTAACTATGCTAATATTATTCAAAAACTTTTTAAACTCTTCTGGTTTTAATTCTTTTATTGCTTCCAGTTCATTTTTTAAATAGCACTCTTCATCACATTCACTGCATTTTTCACTGTCTTCTCTATCACTTTTATATTGAAAGTAATGGGTATGTAATTTTTCTTTAAATTTATATTCAATATATTCCGCACTATGTCCCCATTCATTTAAATCCTCATTTAATATTTCAAAAAATTCTTCAAATAAAATATCTTTATTAGAATTATCTTCTTTTCTTTTATCTATATGTTTATTTACTATAACTCCTAATTTACACTTTTCTTTTTCTAAATAACTATCATTAATTTTATATTCTTGATCGATTAACTTTTTATGAATTTCTTTTAATTGATTATAGATTTCATTTTCAATTTTATTAATACTATTAAATACTTCATTATATTCAAATAATCTCTCAAAAACTTCCTTGTATTTTTCATCTTTATCAAAATAGTTATTGTTTATTTCATCTAATTTGTATATTAATTTATCTATACATTCCCTACGCTTGTCTTTTTTGTGCTTATCTAAATTAACTTCATCCATGTAAGAAGCCAGAATCTGTATTGCACCACCTTTTTTCTTATTCCTAAAATCAATTTTTTCTTTATCTTTCAATTCAATAATTTCACTCTTTAAAGATTCAAAATATGCTTTAATTGATTCTTTTACGCTATCTTTAGACGTTTCTATTTTATCTTTTTCATTGACATGAAAATATCCAAAAATCTTATTTTCTCCCTTATGATCATATTCTAATAACTTTAAATATAAATCTCTAACATCTTCATCTTTAATTTTGCTTTCACCACTTTTTACCTGATTAAATGATTGATATTGGTTATTATATTTTATTGCAAAATCTTCCATATACTCTAATTCAATACTATATCCTCTTATAATTTCATATACATCTTCTGCTTTTATTTTTTCTTTTGCCTCTGTAATATCACTTATTAGTTTGTTTATTTGATTAAGAGTATAATATATTGCAAGTACCCCTTGATAATCGTAACCATACCATGAAGCTATAGCTTCAAACTTATGATAAAACATACCTCTCCCACCTTATTTTTCTTAATAGGATTATTTTACATTGTTTTTCATAAAAATACAATTTATAATAATAAAACCATTTCATTATCCTCAAAGCATGAATTTATTTGTAATTTTCAATAAAATTTTTAATATTTTACATCATCTATATTAAAATATTTTAAATTCAATACTTTCCTATACTAAAAATATATGCTCATATTTATTTATTAAATATTGCTCTGTATCCTTTTCTTTAAGTGTATAATACTTACCAAGCTTTATCTTTTCTTACATTGCCTCCCCTAATTTATCTGTCGTAATATTAATTATCTTTTCATCATTTTCATTATAAATTCCATAAATTGCTCCTTCTAATTTATAACTATCATTAGGCATTTCTACTCCAAAATCTTTTCCACTCTTACTAAGTAGTACATTACCTAACTGTTCTTTATTTCCTAATGTAACTTCTATAGTTTTATTTGCTTCAATAACAACTTTTTTAATTTCACCTTTATTAAAATATCCATTTGGTGCTGTCACTTCTGATATTGTTACAGTTGTTCCTTCTGGTATATCTTCTATACTCGCAATTCCATTAGAATCCGTTATAATTTCTTTACTCTTACCATCATACTCAAATCTAAGTTTTGCATTTGCTAATGCCTTTCCTGTATCTTCATCAATCTTTTTTACCTTAATATTTCCTAACTTGATTACATTTATATTTAAATTTGCACTCATTGAACTTTCCATATGAAATTCTGCTAAACTTTGATAGTTAGGCTTACGATAAACTATGGATGTTCCAACCTCATTCTTAGGAATCTTTATATAACTAATAACTCCAGATTTAGAATTTTTATTTGCTGTAATTTTTAAAGTATTTCCTTCAAGTAATATATCAGTATCAGTATTATTTGACTCTAATTGCATTTCTCTAATAATACCATTCTTATCTTCTAACTCTATTGTTTCTCTACTCTTTATTTCAATATCCTGTTTATTCCATGAAGGTAATATATTATGTCTATTTACTTTTGCAAGTATTTCTGCTTTTCTTTTATGATAATTTGGAAGTGTTGTAGATATAAATTTATCACCTAACTTCTCCCATATCATTATTTGAGTTAATGCATAATCATATTTTGATTGATTTGTATCTGTATATCCATAGTAAGCTATTTTAGATAATATATCTTTCTTAGAATCTATATACTCTTCCGATACATACCCACCTCCACTAGATGTTGCAATTCCAGGTTCTATACAAAATACGGTCTTACCATCTACCTTCATACGGTAAATCTTATGATTAATTTTTTTATTTGTAATTGGACTAATACCTACATAATTAAATCCTGTACTCTCACTCATATCTAAATCACTTACATAAACTGAAACTACTGATGTAAATATGGTAGTTATTATGGTTATAAAAGCCATAATAAAACTCAGAATCTTTTTAGGTATTTTTAATTTTCTCCTCATGAAACATCATCCTTTCTTTAATATATTTTTATATAAAAAATAGACATCGAATATATAAATTTCAACGTCTATTTTTATACATACTTATTTAATTATATTAATGCTTTTCCGTTTCTCCAGTTACATCTTATATAAGATATAAATTCATCCTTAACCTCTAAGTTTTTTCCATCAACATGATCAACTATTAAAATTTGAGGAAGTATACCAGTCTCTTCTTCGATTGATTTAATTTCATCAAATATAGTTTTATACATCTGATTCACTGCTTTTAAATCAGACTGTGAAAATTCATTTTTATCTATATCACCTTCTGGGAAATAGACCTGACTTGGTTGATCAAAAAACATAATTAGTGGCATAGGTGAATTTTCTTGCTTAGTAAAGTACCTAAGAAAGCTAAGGAAAAGTGATATATGGCATGATATCCAATTAGCTCCACTTCCCATTTCGTTTAAAAATATTTTTTCATATTTATTTTGATATTGATATAAATCAAATGTTCCATCTACCAAACCAAAATTAAGGTTTATAGGTCTATATTCTTCCTCAAAATCTAGTGTAAGAGCTAATCGATTCATATTATCCGATAAAAACGTCTGAGCCTTTGCCTTCTTTACATCTAAATCATATCTTTTAATCTTATCTTCTAAAGATGATATTAATTCATTTAAATTTTCTATTTCCTCATCAATATCTTCAAATAACCCTACATCAATCATATTCGCATATAATTCAATTTTAGCTTTAGCATAATTTACTTTTTCCCTTTTAGAATTTAATTCATCTGATTTTATATATTTTTTCTCAATTTCCTTAATCTGCTTTGATATACTTTTTATCTTATCTGATATATCTGAAGCAATTCCTTTCAATTTTCTTATATCCTCAGAAAAATTATGTGTATATTTATTAGTAATTTCTAATTCCCTATCTAACCATTCCCCTGCTTCTAATAATAATTTATCTTCTTCTGAAATAATTTCACAATTATTTCCGCATAATGGACAAGAATATTCGTTTTCACAAATTTCAAATACTTTTGTTTTTTCTTTTAATTCTTTTAGTGATTCAGTAAAACTTTGACCTCTACTACTTGCATCATCTAAATTATTTATTTTCATTAAAATACTTCTTTCCTTATCCGCTAAATCTTCTAATTCTTTTTTTAATAGATCATATCTTTCAATTATCCCATCTTCTTTAAAAAGTTGAGCTTCATCAAATTCAGGCAAATTAGATGCGAGTTTTTTCATCTTATTTAGATTTATATTTAAATCAATATGATTATTCATTAATGAAAAATAATCTTCTAATAATGGTTTTAATATATTTTTTAAATATTCACTACTTTTCTGATTTTGCTTTTGTTTTTTTAACTTTCTATTTAATTGATTCTTTAAACTATTAAGTTCTATTAAGCTACTATAGTATTCTTGTCCAATCATTCCTGCAAAAATAGGGAACTGATCAATTATATCCTTTCTTTTATAAGACTCTGAAAATCTATAAAATAATGCAAATTTACTTGCAATCAAGTTCTGATGCTGAAAAAGATATGATATCATATTTCTTAAAGATGCCTTCTTACTTTTTCCTTCTTCTTCAAAAACAATATTGTTTACATGTAAACCCAGTGCCGACTCAATTTCATACTGAGCATCCTTAATTGACAATAACGGCATATCTTTAAAATAATCTAAATCTATTTTATCTATTGGAAAATCTATATCTTCTCTTGATATATGCATTTTCCCTCCATGTTCCCAATTATATCTAGCAATTACATAAGTATATTTATCTATTACCATTGGTATAACATAAATATATGCAAATTCTGTAATCTTTCCCTTTGGAATAGTACATCTTGAACTACATAAACAATAATCCATTATTTCAACAAGAGCACTCTTACCTGTTTTTGATTCACCAGTAACAATGTTTACTCCTGGTTCCATATTAACTCTTCTAACATCTCCTGATTTATTAAAGATCATAATTGCTCTCATATAACTTCTCATATTCTATCACCCCCTAAAAAATAATTTAAATGATCCTCATTTGTTTTTGAAAAGATAATACCTAAATAATATGCAGCTCTAATCCAGTTTTTAATTTCTCCTTTATAGTTCAAATGATTTATTGGATCTGAAATCAAAAATACTTTATTTTCTTCTAAACTTATTTTATCTTGTGAATATAGAATTATTATAGCCTTTTTTGATAGCCCTTTAACATCCTCAAAGCGCTTTATATATCCTGCCAAATCAGATTTCCCTGAAATCTTCTCATTATTCTCCATATCTTTAGGCTTATTAAATAAACTTTCAATTCTACTTGTCTTATTTACAGAAAGAAGTTTCTTCCTTGAATCTGAATATAACAAAATAGGTAATGCCATAAATAATATTCTTATTTCACATGGTTTGTCATACCCTGATAGAAATGCTCTAAATAATAGCGCATAAAAATGTGAATTCATAGATAAAATCTCTATATTTTTAATACTCACTTTCTTTCACCTACATCCCAACTAAATTCTTTATCATCAACAATAGTATGTATAACTCCTCTTTGAAAATAATCTTGATTTTTAATTATTGATCCAAAATCTTTTGCTTCCCATCTCATAACATCATTATATAATAATTGTGAATTATCAATTTGTTCGTCTCTACTTTTATTTTTACTTAAAATTACACTATCACGTTTTCTATATTTTAAATTTTTTAATAAAGTATTTTTATATTTTGGCAAACTACGATTATACAAAAAATCTTCTTTAAAATATTTAATAATTGTCATATTTGTTTTCCAATAGTCTGATATAGCATCTTGAATTACATCCTCATATTGAATCCTTTTTATTTCTTCAACAAAATTTTTGTTGATTAATGCTTCTTTTTCATCATCAGAAACTTCTTCATCAGAAAATATATCTGGTAATGGTTTCTCTCCACTATTTGAATAAGCTGATGATTCCTGTTGTAAAATCTTATCAAAATCTTGTCTACTTAATTCCCATCTATATGGTGGATACTTTACAAGTGCAAGTATCCTTCCAAGTAATGCATCAATATAATTATCCCTATTTTCTTCTGGAATATGACCAACATAACAGTCAAACTCATTTGATATTCCAGAAATTTTTCTTTGATTATGTTCTATTGTAAATCTAGATAAAATAATCTTTAGTCTATCTTCATCATAGAAATCTTTATCAAATATTTTATTATAGAACTTTCTAAAAGTTTCTTCATCATCTTTTTGATCCGATCCAATTTTTAATAATAAGGATAATTTTTCATTCTCATCTTTGTTATTCCAATCATAAAATGGCGATGTCAAATTTATTGATGATGTAGTATATAAAACCAAACTAGAAAATATTGATATTCTCTCAAAATCTATATACCAATTAGATAAAGTTTTCCAAAAATCTATATTCCTATCTGAAAGAGAATGCTTACCAAAGTGATGCTTTACCTCTATTTGAAAAGAGTCTTCAGGTTTCTCTGAAATTAAACTTACATCTCCATTAATTTCTATTTGTATTTTATCCCCATTTTTCATATTAAAACAATTTCTTAGTGCAATATAATATTGGAAAACATCTCCTGCTTTTTTTAAAGTCGCATCATTTACAGCTCTACTCATAATATAATTTCACCCACTTTATAATAATACACAAATATTATACTATATTATTGCTAATATTACATATTATTGGTATATATGACACTCTTATTAGGTTTTATTGATAAATATTGTTTAAAAATTTAATTAAATGACCAATAAAATAAATTTATAACAACTAAGTTATTATTTAGATAAAAAAGCAATAATGGATATAAAAATTTTAATCCTTTATTGCTTTTATTTTATCTAACATATTTATTTTTAATATATTTTCGTATTTCCACACTCCATATATATAACTACAGACACGTCAAAATATCTCTTCAATTCTTTATTTCTTATTTTATTACCCTCTGACCTAAATATTATATGTCTATGAAAATGGCTAAAATTTAATATTTCTATCATTATTTGCGACATATCAACGCTACAGTCTCGATATGAGAGGTATTAGGAAACATATCCACTGGTTGAACTTCTAAAGTTTTATAGCCATTATCTTCTAATACTTTTAAGTCTCTTCCTAAAGTGCTTGGATCACAGCTTACATATACTATTTTTTTAGCATCTATATTTGTTATGGCATCTAGTAATTTTTTATCGCACCCTTTTCTTGGTGGATCTACTACTACCACATCAGCCTTTACTCCCTTATTTATTAAGTCTGGAATCACCACTTCTGATTCTCCAACGAAGAATTCTACATTCTCTACTTTATTTTCCTTTGCATTTATCCAAGCGTTATCTATGGCCTGTGGAATTATCTCTACTCCATAAACCTTTTTAGCCCTTTGTGATAGGAATAATGTTATTGTTCCTGTTCCACAATATGCATCAAATACTTCTTCATTTCCTGTAAGATTTGCATATTCTAAAGCCTTACCATATAAAACCTCTGTTTGAATAGGATTTACTTGGAAGAATGATAATGGAGATATATTGAATCTAAAGTCTCCTATGTAATCTGATATTGTATCTTCTCCCCATAGAGTTTTACTTTCTAAGCCTAATATTACATTAGTTTTCTTTGAGTTTATATTTTGTATAATACTCTTTATTCCAGGAATATTTTTAACCATTAAGTCTACAAACTCTTCTTTATGAGGAAGTTTTTCTCCATTTGTAACTAAGACAACCATAACCTCATTAGTTGTAAAACCTCTTCTTATCATTATGTGTCTTACTATTCCCTTTTCATCATACTCACCATCTACATTATATGGTCTTATATTAAATTTCTCTATCCACTCTCTAGTAAGTTTAACAACCTTATCTCCTATTTCATCTTGAATTAAGCAAGATTCCATGTCGATAATATCATGACTTCTTGGAGCAAAGAATCCTATTTTAACCTCTCCATTAATTAACCCTATTGGTAACTGAACCTTATTTCTATATCTCCAAGGCTCTTCCATTCCTAAAGGATATTTAACTATGCTAGGATCTAACTTTCCAATCTTGCTAACACAGTCCTTAACTCTATCCCATTTAAAATCTAATTGTGCCTTGTAAGAAGCGTGCTGAAGTTTACATCCACCACATCTTTTATAAATAGCACAAGGTGGATTAACTCTTTCCTCTGAAGCTTCTAATACTTCCATAAGTTTTCCATAGGCAAAATTTTTATTAACCTTAACTATTCTTACTTTAACCTTTTCGCCCTTTAAAGCTCCCTCAATGAAAATTGGGTATTTATTATCAATTTTAGCTATTCCTTCACCCTCATATCCTTGAGAGATTATATCAAAAATATATTCTTTATTCTTTTCAACCATCAACTAAAACTCCCTTATATATTTAATCATCTATTCTATATGTTTTATTTCATAATAACTAACTTTTAAAGTTTATCATATGAAATTACCTTTTACAACGCACTATTAATAAGCTTTTTCTACTAGATTAAGTTAAAATACTCTTAACTTCCTCACCTATTATCTTTATTCCCTTTTCTATCTCTTCCTCTGAAAGCCTTGTAAAACCAATCCTTAAGGTATCTCTCTTCTCTCGCCCTTTAATATTATGTCCCTCTAAAGAAAACACTCTATTTTCTTTTTCTAGGTAAAGGTCCTTATCTATATAAAATAAATCTCCAGGCATAAAGAGAACTCCCCTATCATAGCACCTTTTTAAAAGCTCTCTTGTATCAACGCCTTTTATTTTTAAGAACATATAGAGTCCACCTTCACCCCAAATTTCTGCTTCTTTAATATATTTTTCTATAATCCTCTTAGTAAATTTATATTTTTCCTTATAAACTTTTCTAACTTTCTTAATATACTTTTCAAAGGCTCCACTTATCATGAAATCATAAAGAATTCCTTGATCTAAGAAGGAGGTGTGGATATTTCTACATCTTTTTACGCTTTCTAATATCCCTATTATTTTCTTATCTCCATATACCCATCCTATTCTTAAACCTGGAAATAATATTTTAGAAAAACTTCCTATGTATATTACTCCATTACTTTCTCTATCTAAGGATGCTAAAGGAATAGTTGGTGAACTTTCATATAAAAGCTCCTCATTAAAACCATCCTCTATAATAGGAATACCAGCATCTTTTAAAATATTATATACCTCTTCTCTTTTTTTAATAGATGCCACAACTCCTGTTGGGTTATGATATGAGGGAATTAAGTAAGAAAATTTAATCTTTTCCCCAAATTTTTTAATTTTTTTATTTAAATCCTCTATGTCCATGCCATCTTTGGTCATTTTAACTCCAATAATATTTAGTTTGTGAGTCTTCATTATTTTTAAAGCTGTGTTATGAGTTGGATTTTCACAAAGTATATAATCTCCCTCTTTTGTAAATGCAGAAAGCATCATATCTAGTCCTTCTGTAAATCCATTAGTTACTATTATTTCTTTTTCCTCTGAATAAGCACCCTTTTCTTTCATATAATCCTTTAAATAATCTATAAAAGGTTTATATCCCACAGCATAACCATAATTAACTATTTTATGTTTTTCTAAGGCAATTCTATTAGAAAAGGATCTCTTTAACTCCTCAATATTAAAAAGATTTCCTGGAGGAGCTATACTTTTAAAAGAAATCATTCCCTTTTCCCACTTCTCTTCACTTTTTATAATATCTAAACTTTCAGCTAATACTCCATATTCATTAGTTTTATACTTCCAATCAATATTCCACTTATTATCCTCTTTAATTTCAGAGTTTTCTTTCTTCATTGATGAAACATTAGTAGATTTCTCATTAGAAAATTCTTTTTTTACAAAAGTTCCCTTACCTTTTATGGTTTCAACAAAGCCTTCACTTTCTAAAATTTCATAAGCAGACATAATAGTATTTCTTCCTATTGATAAAATACTGCTAATCTCTCTTGAGGAAGGCAGTTTACTTCCTTCTATTAAAACGCCTCTATTAATAAGCTCCCTAATATACCTTGCTATTTGTATATACTTCTTCTCATTTTCATTAAAAGTTAAATTCTTAAACATAACTTCCTCCAAAGTAAATTCATAAAAAACCTTTCTTTTAAGATAAAACTTATTTTTAATTACATAATTTTAAAAATTAAATAAAATCTCTTTTTGCTCCACGCTTTCAACATTAAACTAAATAAATTCTATCATATATTTTTTTATTCAAACAACTATATCCATTCATAGATTCAAATTCCAGTATAAATAAACTCCTTTTTACACATTATATATACTGTTGGTAGTTCCAACAAAGAGGTTCTTAATTTAAGGAGGAATTTATTATGAAACACAATTCAAGTATCGGATGTACAGTTCATGAATGTAAGTACCATTGTAATGAGGACAATTATTGTACTCTAAACAAAATCGAAGTTGTAAAGCACACTGCTGAAGCATCTTCTACAGAATGTACTGATTGTGGAAGTTTCGAAAGAAAATAATAAATTTTCACTCTAACACCAAAAAGGAGGCTATATTTTAGCCTCCTTTTCCAAATTTTTATGTTGAATTATATTATTTTAAACTTTACTTTATTAAATTACTTAGCAAAACTTTACAACTTAATTTTTTCTATTTTAATTACATAAATGAAAAAAATAAGCTTTAAATTCTTCTAGAACTTTTTAATTACTATTACTATTTTAATTACATAAGTGGAGCAAATACTCTTATTATAGACCTTAAAATTCTAGTAGGAACTTTAACCTTAGCACAATCTTCTAAAGTTATTCTTTGACATTTTTCTAAAGTTTTTAAGAAATCATCTTTTATCTGTCCTACAGATTTAGTTTTATATAGCCAAACTCCACATTCAAAATGAAGATATAAACTTCTATAATCCATATTAATAGTACCTACTATTCCTATTTCATCATCAGAGACAAAGGTCTTTGAGTGAATAAATCCTGGAGTATATTCATATATCTTAACACCAGATTCTATAAGCTGAGGATAATAGGCCCTTGTAACTATATGAGCATACCATTTGTCCTCAATGTGAGGAGTAACTATTCTAACATCTATTCCACTTTTAGCAGCAAGAGTAAGCGCTGTAACAAGCTCATTATCAATAATAAGGTATGGAGTATTTATATAAACATAGTACTTTGCCTTATTTATAATATTTAAATATACATTTTCCCCTACTATTTCATCATCTAAAGGACTATCTCCATAGGGCTGAACATATCCATCACTTTCAAATTCATCTTCATGATGAAAATATGGGTAATATTTTTCATACTGCTCTTTTCTTTCACTATAGAAATTCCATATTTGAAGAAACATAACTGTTAAATTCCAAACAGCATCCCCCTTTATCATTATGGAGGCATCCTTCCAATGTCCAAATCTAACAATTTCATTTATGTATTCATCAGCTAAGTTTATTCCCCCAGTAAACCCAGTATGCCCATCTATAACAGTTATTTTTCTATGATCACGGTTATTCATTCTTAAGGATAAAAGGGGTACAAAAGGATTAAACACCATACATTTAATTCCCTTAGCCTCTAAAACTTCATTATATTTATATGGTAAAGTACCTAAACACCCCATATCATCATAAACGAATCTAACCTCTACCCCTTCTTTAACCTTTTCCTCTAATATTTCTAAAATAGAGTCCCACATAACACCTTCATGTACTATGAAATATTCCATAAATATGTAATGCTTTGCTTTTTTCAACTCTTCTTTTAATCTTTCAAAAAACACTTCTCCAGGAGATAAATACTCTGTTGTAGTATTTTTATATACTGGAAACTGAGAGTAATCAGCTATGTACCTTGATTGATTAGCTATACTTTTATCTTGTTCTTCTAACTCATCTAAAACTTTTCTATCATTATATAATAAATGTGCTGTTTCATCATAAGAAGCTTTTATTTGTTTTCTAAACTTTTTGCTTGTCTTATTTCCACCAAATATTAAATAAAATAATCCTCCAAAGACAGGAACTAATAATACAGGAACCGCCCATGCTAATTTATAGGATGGATTATCTTTTCTACTAACAATATAAATAAATACTACTATACTAATAAAGATAAACAGAAAATATACATATATGAAATCTTCGCTTACTTTCCATATTGCCCCCATAAGTATAACAAACTGTATGAATATAAGAAATCCAACTATAAATGCTCTACTTAGTAGTTTTTTCAGAAATTTTTCCATTTAATCCTCCTTAACTTTATCAATCCAATTTACCTCTTTAATTTTTTATATTAAAAAAATCTTCTTAATTCTTTTAAGAAATGAGATACTAAATAAATTAATGTCTAATATTAATTTAAACCAGATTTAATTCTAATAGTAAAACTATTATCTCTAATCTCCTACATAATATTAGTCCATTAACTCCCATCCCTTTATAGCTACCTTGTAATAGAGCCCTCTAGGTGTAAACTTACTAACAAAATATAAAAATTTATTACAAAATCCAGGAATAACTATTACCTTTAATTTCTTATTTATATTTTTCAAACTTATTTCCACCACTTCTTTTGTACTCATCCATCTTACAAAACCTTTATTTTGCAATTTACTCTCTTCCATGTTTAACTTACTATGAAAATCTGTTCTAGTAAATCCAGGACAAAGGCATTGAACCTTTATATTATTCTCTAAAAGTTCCATGGCTAAACATTGAGTAAAACTTATTAAGAAAGCCTTTGTTGAACAATACATTGCTGAACTTGGAAATACGTTAAATCCAGCCATAGAGCTAACATTTATTATGTATCCCTTATTATTTTCTTTCATCTTCTTGCTTAAGCTATGACAAAGTTTCATAGTAACTAACATATGAACCTTTGCCATATCATACTGCTTACTATATTCATCCCTTGTAAAGGAATCATCAGCTCCATATCCTGCATTATTCACTAAAAATTCTATGTTATCTTTTTTCTCTAATCTTTTTATAAAATCATCTAGTTTATTATCATCAGTTAAATCTAAAATTTCTACATGTGTCTTAACCTTAAAATTATTCTCTATCTCTTCTGCAACAGTTTTAATTTTTTCAACTCTTCTACCTACTAATATTAAATCATATCCTTTTTTAGCTAGTTGAAAAGCATATTCCTTCCCTATTCCACTAGTTGCTCCAGTAATTACAGCAATCTTACCTAACTCATTCATTTTACTCCCCCTTATATTCCACAAATAATTAAACTATTTTTTAATAACCGCCTAACAAATTCTAAATATCAAATTTAAAATAATAATTTATTTTAAATATTTATTTTCTTATACCTTTTTACTTAACACAAGATTTTTATCATCATACTAATAAATATATATAATAGTTCCTTTAAGTACTTACTATAAAATATCATTTATTTAATTAATTTTGAAGTGATTTATATTAATTTCTTAAGAATATATTTTACCATATAATTAAAAAGCTAGAACCTAAAATTTAATATTTTAGTTCTAGCTTTTAATAATTATTTTTTATAAAAAGTTTCACATTCAGTTGAAGTAGATGTTGTAGCTTCTGGTCCAAAAACTTGTATATCAGTAGAAGTACAAGTCATTCCAACATTATATGTACAATTCATAGCATAGCATTTTATTTTATGATCTACATCTTCCTGACTATCTAGTGCTTGCATTATTGTTCCAGCATAATTAGTATTAAATGCACTTTTAATTGCATTAACAAAGGTTCTTGGTGCAAAGGTATTGCAACAGGTTTCTTGTTTATTCTCTGCACTCTCTCCATCAACTTCAATAGTCAAAGCTGAACACATTCCATTAACATAGTTAACACAATTATGAGCTGAACATGCTAATCTTGTCATATTCAAATCCTCCTCAAAATATTATTTGAGGTTATTTTTTGTATTTATATTAAATTTATACTATAAAACTATATTAATCTAATAATTTTAAATAAAAAAAGAAGCACTCGATGGTATCAGTCATCAAGTACTTTTTCATCTTGGAATCAGTTGCCATTTGATTCTACTTATATTATTTCATAAGCACTATCTAATATACACTATTTTCTTTTACTTGTCATAAAAATATTGTTAACTTTTTGTTAACAATATATTTTTATAGATTTTATTTAATATAATTTATTTTTATCTTTATTTTATTTTAAAATATTTACATTTTTAAACTCTCAATCTTTTATTAACATTTTATTAACAATTAAACTTCTTTAAAATCTACTCATTTTTCCATTTAAGATTATAATATTTTATCTAACTTTATAACCTTTCAAAATTTATATTTTTAATTAATAAAAATATAAACCAAAAAATTTTTATATTAAACAACAAAAACATACTCTCATAAATATTTAAGTAATGAGAGTATGTTTTCATAAAAAAATAGGTAGAATAATCTACCTATTTTTATAATCAGTTATAAAATTATTTTACAACTTCAACTTTTACTATGTTAGTGTTTCCTTCGTTAGCTGGTACACCTGCAACAACTACAGCAGTGTCATTAGCTTTAACGAATCCAGCATTTTTAGCTATTTCAACAGCGTTTTCCATTGTAGCATTTTCAGCAACAACTGGGTAAACTCCGAAGCATAAAGCAACTTTCTTAGCAACTCTTTCATTTGGAGTTACAGTAACGATTGGTGCATCTGGTCTGCATTGAGATATTCTCTTAGCAGTAGCTCCTGATTGAGTTAATGAAACTATAGCAGCTGATTTTAACTCGTGTGCAGCATTACAAGCAGCTCTTGAGATAACTCCTGGTACAGCTGGTATATGTTTTTTAGCTTTTGATGAAGCTAATTCGTAGCTTAACATTTCTTCTGATTTAGTAGCTATTTTAACCATAGTTTCAACAGCTTCTACTGGCCAGCTTCCGTTAGCTGACTCACCACTTAACATGATAGCATCAGTACCATCTAAGATAGCGTTAGTTACGTCTGAAACCTCAGCTCTTGTTGGTCTTGGGTTTCTCATCATTGAGTCTAACATTTGAGTAGCAGTTATAACTGGTTTTCCAGCATTGTTACATTTTTCGATGATCATTTTTTGAACTGAAGGAACGTCTTCCATTGGTATTTCAACACCAAGGTCTCCTCTAGCTACCATGATACCGTCTGAAGCTTCGATGATAGCATCTATGTTATCAACACCTTCTTGGTTTTCGATTTTTGAGAATATTTGTATATCAGCTCCACCGTTAGCAATTAATACTTCTCTTATAGCTTTAACGTCTTCTGCTTTTCTTATGAATGAAGCAGCAACCATGTTAACGCCCATTTCACAACCGAATATTAAGTCAGCTCTATCTTTATCAGTCATAGCTGGTAATTTTATTGATACTCCAGGAACGTTAACTCCTTTGTGAGTTCCAACTAATCCAGTGTTTCTTACTACACATTTAACAGCGTTTCCTTCTACAGATACAACTTCTAATCCAACTAAACCGTCGTCTATTAAGATAGTATCTCCAGCTTTAACGTCTTTAGCTAATCCAGCATATGTAACTGAACACTTAGTAGTGTCTCCTATTACGTCTTCTGCTCCAGCATATATAGTAAATTCAGTTCCAGCAGTTAATTCAACTTTGCTTGGCTCGAATTTTCCAGTTCTTATTTCAGGTCCTTTAGTATCTAATAATATAGCTACTTCTTTACCTAATTTTTTTGATATTTCTCTTACTTTAACCATTCTTCCTTTATGTTCTTCATGGTCACCATGTGAGAAATTGTGTCTTGAAGCGTTCATACCTGCTTCGATTATTTTTGTTAAGATTTCTTCGTTTTCACTAGCTGGTCCGATAGTGCATACTAATTTTGTTCTTCTCATTTAAAAAACACTCCCTCGTAAAAAAATTAACCCTAAGTTTAAAATATATAATAAATAATAAATTTAAAAAATTTATTATGTCATTAACTCAAATTATTTGTTTATAGCGTTAGCCATTTCGTAAAGACTTTCGTCAAAGCTTCTTTCTATATCTAAAGCTTCATCTATATCCATATCGAATATTCTATTTTCTTTAATTCCTATAACTTTTGAAGTTTTTCCTTCTAATAAAACTTCTACAGCTTTAGCTCCCATTCTTGATGCTAATACTATATCATCAGCAGTTGGTGATCCACCTCTTTGGATGTGACCTAAAATTGTAGCTCTAGTTTCTATACCAGTTACAGATTCTATTTCTTTAGCTAATTCAGCTGATCCTCCAACTCCTTCAGCAACAACTATTATGCTGTGAGTTTTTCCATTTGTTCTACCTTCTAAGATAGTTTTGATTAATTCATCTTTATCAAATGGCATTTCTGGAACTATTATAGCTTCTGCTCCACCTGCGATACCAGCATATAAAGCAAGGTCTCCACAGTTTCTTCCCATAACTTCTACGATAGATACTCTTTCGTGTGAAGTTGATGTATCTCTTAATTTGTTTATAGCATCTACTACTGTGTTTAATGCAGTATCAAATCCTATAGTGTAATCTGTGTAAGATAAGTCGTTATCGATTGTTCCTGGTAATCCAACAGTCTTAACTCCTAATTTTGAAAGAAGTTTAGCTCCCATGAATGATCCATCTCCACCTATAACTACTAAAGCTTCAACACCGTAAGCTTTTAATATTTGTGCAGCTTTTTCTCTTACTTCTTCTTGTTTGAATTCTAAACATCTAGCAGTTCTTAAGATTGTACCACCTCTGTTTATGATTTCTGAAACAGATTTTCTATCCATTTTGAATAGTTCTCCATTTATTAATCCAGCGTATCCTCTTTGAACTCCCATTACTTCAAGTCCATGGTGTAAAGCCATTCTTGTAACCGCTCTTAAGGCAGCGTTCATTCCTGGTGCATCTCCACCACTTGTTAAAACAGCAATCTTTTTCATAATATTTTCCTCCTCTACACCACTTGGGACAAACTAAGTCCCAACAGTGTCAAATATTACCCACATTTTTAAGATATTATTTATATATGTTAAATGTTTATCAATTTTAAACTATTTTAAATTTTATTCTAATTTAAATTTTATCAAAAATTTAAATACCCTATGCAACTTTATTAATACTATTCTACCACAATTAATTGTACTTAAAGTAGTGCTTATTTTCAACCTTTTTGTGTAGAATTAAAGAAAAAAAACTCGATATATGATAATTTTTTCAATTATTATTATGCTCTAAAATCTTTTTAATATTTAATTAAATATAAAAAATTCTAAGTTAAATTTCACTATATCTCATCCTTAAAACAAATCATAAATTTTAATATAATAAATTTATGTAATTATTTTAAAAAAATTTTATTTTTTTTAATTTTAAGAAAATTTACAAATTAATTTTAGCACTTTTTAAAAAAAAGTCCACTTTTAAAAAGACTGTTACTAGTGCTTCATTTAAAATATCTCCCTCAAACTCAATAAGTAATCGTTAATACCCATTCTATTAAAAAAATATTTTATACTCTAGTTTTCCTTCTAAAGTGGACATTCATTTCCTATTTTATTTAGTTTTAACAAATTTTAAGTTTAATATTATAAGATTAAATTTCAATCTTTATGAAAACACTTAAACTTTTCTTTCATCTCTGAATTATAATATTAACCTTCAACTACTTTTACATTTCCTTCTCCAAATTTGCTAATTAAAAAGTCTATTACATCTGTATCTAAATCAACCCACATATCTCTGTTTAATCTAAAAGATGCTTTTTCCTTTGCTGCAAATATATAAACTGGAGAATCACCTTTATATTGTGATAATAAAACTCTTAAAGGCTTAACTATCATATTAGCTTTTTCTCTATCTTCAACCTTTATATACACCTTTGAAGAATTTATTAATTCTAGTGGTTGTATATCTTCACAAAGTATTTTTGGCTCCTCATCTTCCTTTAGAGAAACTCTTCCCCTTATTAAAACAAAGGAGTCCTCATTTACTAGTGCATTACATTTTTCTAAGGTTTTAGGGAATATAACACATTCTAAATAACCAGTTAAGTCCTCTACCTTTGCAAACGCCATAAGAGTATTATTTCTAGTTACCTTTCTAGAAACATTAGTAAGAATTCCCCCTATAATCACTCTAGTTCCATCAGTTAAAGAACTGTCTAAGACTAAATCTTCTAATTCAACATTTTTTTGCTCATTTAAATTCTTTTGAGCTTCTATTATTTTTTCTATAGTTATTGATGTTTGCTCCTTTAAAGGCTTTTCATAATCATCTAGTGGATGACCACTCATATAAAGTCCTGTCATTTCCTTTTCCATAGCAAGCATATATTTCTTGTTGAATTCCTTTATGTTTGGGTATCTTATTTCTAAGTTTGATTCACTCTCTTCTTGAAGTGCTCCAAACAATGACATTTGCCCATCTATGTTTTTCTTTCTCTGAGAATATACTCCATCCATTATTTTTTCAAAAACAGATAGTAATTGTGATCTATAAACCTTTAAGCTATCAAATGTACCAGCTTTTATTAAACTTTCTACTGATCTTTTATTTACAATACTTAAGTCTATCTTGTTGCAAAAATCCATAAGGGAAGTGAATCTACCCTTTTCATCCCTTGATTTAGCTATGTTTTCTACAACATTTACCCCTACATTTTTTATAGCTCCCATACCAAATCTTATAGTATCACCCTTAACTGTAAACTTAGTATAACTCTCGTTTATATCTGGTGGTAATACCTGAATTCCAAGCTTTTCTGCACTTCTTATATATTCAGATACCTTATCACTGTTACCCATAACAGAGTTAAGCATAGCAGCTAAAAACTCTACTGGATAATATCTCATAAGATAAGCTGTCTGGAATCCTATTACGGCATAGGCAGCAGCATGACTTTTGTTAAATGCATAGGATGCAAAGTCCATCATAGAGTCAAATATTTTATTAGCTGCCTCAGCTGAAATGCCATTTCTTAAGCAACCTGGAACCTCTATATTTCCATTTTCATCTTCAATTCCATAAATGAAGTTCTTTCTCTCTTCTTCCATGACCTTATGCTTTTTCTTAGACATAGCTCTTCTAACAAGGTCACTTCTTCCCATGGAATATCCTGCTAATTTTCTAACAATCTCCATAACCTGCTCTTGGTAAACCATAACCCCATAGGTTACATTTAATATATTTTCAAGTTCAGGAACTATATATTCTACTGACTTTGGATCTCTTTTACCACTTATATATCTTGGTATTTCCGCCATAGGACCTGGTCTATATAATGATATTCCCGCTATGATATCCTCTAAACAGTCTGGCTTAAGTTCTTTCATGAAAGATGTCATTCCTGCTGACTCTAACTGGAATACCCCTACTGTATTTCCTTCACCAATCATTTTATAAACTTCTTTATCATCAAAGTCTAAATTATCTAAATCTATTTCTACTCCTCTGTTATACTTGATCATATCCACAGCATCACGCATAACAGTTAAGGTTCTAAGACCTAAGAAGTCCATTTTTAATAAACCAAGTTCCTCAAGGGTTGTCATATCAAATTGAGTTACAATGGATTCATCATTTTTTTGAAGTGGAACATACTCAACCAAGGGCTTAGAAGCTATAACTACTCCCGCAGCGTGAGTTGATGAATGTCTTGGAAGCCCTTCTAGCCTTCTACTTACATCAATAAGTTCTTTTACTCTCTCTTCAGTATCATATATTGTTTTAAGCTCTGGATTTAAATCTAAAGCCTTATCTATTGTTATCCCAAGAACTGTAGGTATTTGTTTGGCTATTCTATCAACCTCTGCATAAGTGTAATTCATAGCTCTACCTACGTCCCTAATACAAGCTCTTGCTG
The DNA here is from genome assembly GCF_023921145.1 of Clostridium sp. 16K-1-R1. NCBI lineage: Bacteria > Bacillati > Bacillota > Clostridia > Eubacteriales > Clostridiaceae > Clostridium > Clostridium sp. 16K-1-R1. The sequence continues at coordinate 462,104 of NZ_CP046515.1, read as the reverse complement.
CCATTGTTCCAAAAGTTATAATCTGTGATACATTATCGTGACCATACTTTTCAACAACATAGTCTATAACCCTTTGTCTTCCCTCATAACAGAAGTCAGAATCTATATCTGGCATACTTACTCTCTCCGGATTTAAGAACAATTAGTGTTTATCTACAAGCTCTTTATCTTGTACTCTGGAAGTTTCCTTCATTTTAATCAAGTAGTCATTTCTACTTCAGTTTGGACTATATCATCATATTGAATACATTCTTTTTCCTATGCATATATAATTTAGCATCGGTATACATTAACTTATATAAATTCAAAATCGAATTCTTTTCGTATATTTTAACATACCAACACTCATGAAACTTTCTAGAATCTTTAACTATTTTTGCTTTTATACTTTTTTGATTTAATAAATTTGATAATTGCTTAGCCATGTTTATTGATCCTGTAGATATACTAACATTTAAATATTTATACTCCTTAATATCTCCATTAGACAGTTTATTCTTTGTTGTATTTATATACACACTTCCATCACCATCAAATATTCCTCGTATAAAATCACCAATAAAGCTTTCTTCTACATTCAACAAAAATACATCTTTACTTTTTCTTTCAGTAATACCTATTTTCTGTATAAACTCAACATCATATTTATTTGTGGTTATAAAACTATAGCTTATTTTTGCATCTTTGAATTTTTTACTCTTATATTCATATATCTTTTTATTTAAGCAATAGCTCTTATTTAAAAACTTAATTATCTCTAAGTCTGTTGATGTTATTGTTATTTTGAATCTTTTACAATGTTTATCATAACTTAAACATCCATCTGAAATTATTAAGCCTAATATATAAGCACTAATTTCATTTATACCTTTATCAAATATACTTAAATCTTCAATTTTTCTTAAAGTTGTATTGTGTGAATTTGCACAACTTTTTGAACAAAACCTTTGCCCTTTTTTTCTAGTTAAAAATTCTTTTGAACACTTTTCACATATATACTTATGCATAGATTCCTCCAAAATAAAAGTCTTACTTATATTTTGGTTTGCTAAATATATTTATATTCAATATGTCGGGCACTCGTGGAAAAGATTATTGCTTAGCTACTCACTTTTCTAGTCTCTGAACCTTTCTAGTACTTTTCTGCTATTCCTAGACTTGGCTGCTGATTGGCATATCTTTCGACTTAGCTTCCCAGCAATTCACCCGATTTAAACAGCGCATCTTAATTTACGCTCGAAGAGTAAGCTGTATTTCATAGGATCTATTTTTGTTATTCCTAAGGTATAGGCAACTAAGGCTCCAGCTGCTGATCCTCTTCCTGGGCCAGTTGGTATCCCATTATCATTGGCATACTTAATGAAATCCCAAACTATTAGGAAGTAATCAACATATCCCATTTGCTTGATTACTCCAAGCTCATATTCAAGCCTTTCAATATCCTCTTTTACTTTTTCATTATTCTCACCAATTTCATAAACCTTATCTATATCATATATTCCCTTTTCCTTAAGAGGCTTAAGTTCTTCTAATCTATCTATAAGACCATCAAAGCAAGTCTTTCTTAGATATTCAAAAGGCTCTACCCCTTCTGGAAGTGGGAACTTTGGAAGCTTTGAAACATGGAATTCATAATCAAAATTACATTCTTCTGAAATCTTTAATGTATTTTCTAAAGCTTCTGGAATGTAATCAAACATATCCCACATTTCCTCTGGTGATTTTAAATAGAATTGGTCAGAGGGGTATCTTCTTCTATTTGGATCATCTACAGTTTTTCCAGTTTGTATGCACATAAGTATGTCATGTGCCTTTGAATCTTCCTGGTTTATATAGTGAACATCATTAGTTGCAACTAAAGGAATATTAAGCTCTTTAGCTAACTGTATATTTACCTCATTAACCTTTTTTTGCTCTTCTATTCCATGATTTTGAAGTTCTAAATAAAATCCATCCTTAAATGTATCTCTATAGAATATTGCAGCTTCTCTCGCTTTATCTATATTTCCATTTAAAATAGCTTTTTGAACTTCTCCTCCAAGACAAGCACTTAGGGCTATTATTCCCTCTGAATGTTCTTTTAAATATTCTCTATCAATTCTTGGTTTATAATAAAAGCCTTCAATAGATGCTACAGAAACAATTTTCATAAGGTTCTCATATCCCTTTTCATTCTTAACAAGAAGAACTAAGTGATATGTTTTATTATCTTCATCATTGCTCTTTATCTTTCTAGACTTAGGCACAACATAAACTTCACATCCTAAGATAGGTTTTATTCCTTCTGCCTTAGCTTCTTTATATAAGTCAACACATCCATACATAACACCGTGGTCAGTTAATGCTATACTTTCCATTCCAAGTTCCTTTGCCCTTTTAATAAGTGGCTTTATTTTTCCAGAACCATCAAGCAAACTATACCCAGAGTGTAGATGCAAGTGACAAAACTTCTTATCCCCCATTTCCTTCACATCCTTTCATCTAATATTGTTTCTATAAAATATTTTTAATCATATATAAAATGCTATTTTTTAAGTTTAAATCTTAAAAATAATCTCTATTTTTTTATTAAAGTAAACACTTAAAAGTTATGTTTTAAATTAAGTGTAATATATTAATTTTACCATATTAAAGAGAAATACACTAAGAAAACTTTATTGTATTAATTCTAATTATTAACCTCTTAAGGAAAAATAATCTTTTTATACAAACATATCTAAATTACCATATTAATTCTAACTATCGTTTCTTAAAATTCTAATTTATATGGTGAAATTATCAACCTAATAATTTTTAATAGAGCTTAAAACCAGTTAATTTTTAAATAATATTAAAAACTTTTTATTATTTGTAAATAAAATAAAAACACCCATTTTTTATGGAACAATTCTGTATAATTTACTCTCTAATAGTTGAAAAAGAAGGGATGATGTTGGAACTAATAAGCTTTTTTAATAAAAATTCATTTAATAAAGTTTCGTATAAAAAATTAACCAAAGAGAGATTGTCTCAAAACTTTGAACTATTAATAAAAGAAAATCTCACTTCTATGTATAGGGTAGCTAAAGGAATTTTAAAAGTTGAAGAAGATATTGAAGATGCTATTCAAACTACTATTTTAATAGCCTTTAATAAAATTAATACTCTAAAGGATGAAAGGTATTTTAAAACATGGTTAATAAGAATTTTAATAAATGAGTGTAATAAAATCTATAAGAAAAATAAAAACACTCCAAAGGAGTTAAGTTCTGAATTATATATAACTGAAAACTATGAAAATATAGATTTATATGATGCAATCAAATGTTTAAAAGAAGATTTAAGAGTAATAACAATACTTTTCTACTTCGAGGACATGTCTTATAAAGATATTGCAGTGGCACTAAATATAGCTGAAGGAACTGTAAAATCTAGACTTTTTAGAGCTAAAGAAGCTTTATATGAAATTCTTAAAGATAATATTTAAGGGGGATGTATTTATGATTGATGATTTTGATAGAAAACTTTTTGAAATGGCTAGGGAGTCTAAAGTAAAAGAACCAAATGCTTTAAAAGCTAAAGTTGATTATACTTTTAAAAAACTTAAAAAAAATAAGTTTAACTTCAGACATTTAGGATCAATAGCTGCTATTTTAATCTTTTGTATTTTAAGTGTCGGAATTTACTTTCCAACGTATGCAATGAATATTCCTATCCTAGGTGATGTTGTAGAAATTTTAAGCAATAAATTCAATCTAAGTGGCTATGAAATAAATGCACAAAACCTAAACTATCAAGTTAGTAATGAGGACTATACCCTAACAATAGAAAGTGCTTATTATGATGGAATTGAAACAACATTTTTCTTTAAAATTAAAGGAAATGAAAAATTAAATAAATCTGGACAATACTTCTTTGAAGCAAATTTTAAATATAATGAAGATATTTCCTATGAAGGTAGTCTTGAAAAAGGTGAATTTATAGATGAGTACACTTTTGCTGGTATGATGACTTTCTATATAAATCCTTATAGTGGAAATAAGTTACCTGAAAAATTTAATATTAAATTCAGTATTCCAAACATAATTGCAGATTCTGAAATACTTGCAGTTAATAGCGATACTTTAAATCTTTCTTTTGATATAAAGGATTTAAATGTAAAAGAAACTAAAATTAATAAAGAAATACAGGCTAATGAGAACTCAATTTTAATATCCTCAATAAAAAAATATCCTACCTCCATAGTTATTGACTATGATGAAAAATTTAATAATCCAGAAAACAAATTATCTTTTATACTTTGGCATGAAACTTTAGGTCAAATTAATTATTTACTTCCTAGAACTCCTGAAAAATTATTTATAGTTCCTAAAACCAGAAGTAAACTTAATGTAGATAACCTTATAAAAGAATCTATGCCTTTATCAATAGGAGAAACTAAAACTTTTGGAAAAGTTGGAAAAGTATCTATAGAAAATATAGAAACTAAAGATGGGAAAACTTATATATCAATAAGAAAAACAGGTGATATAAATTCTTATGATTTTAATATTATAAAAAAAGAAAATATTAATTCAAAACTTAATATGTATGAGTATTAAACAAAAGTTATAGGCATACTAGATACCCTAACAACATATGTTATACCAGACTTTACCTCTGATATTGATTACCTTTTAGAATATGAGTATATTTCAAATGATGATATTGAAATATTATATGATCAAATAATAGAAATAAATTAATTTAAACTCATTTGTTTTTACTGAAACTTAACTTAATTTCTTTAAATTAATTAATTTAAATAGTTAGCTAAATTAACATTTAAACTAAATTAAGCCTATATTAAAAATAAAATTTTAATATAGGCTTAATTTCTTATTTAAAACTATTTTTTGCTGCATCTATAGATTCTTGAACTTTAACTCTAGCATCATATGCAGATTTTTCAATATCTTTCATTGCACCAATAAACTCATCTTTAGGCATTGCTAATATTTTATTTCTGTTAGCATCTAAATCGCTTTTAACAGTGCTTATAGACATTTTTAAATTATCTATACTTTCAACTATCTTTCTGTTGGCATCATTAACTTTTCCATCTGATGGAGAAACTTTGCTGTTAAGTTCATTTTTTAGATTTGTAAGTTCAGTATCTAGGTTTTTATAATATTTTTCATACTCTTCATAAGTTGCTTGCTTAGTATCCTCAGTTACCTTTGAAAAATCATATTCTGTACCTAAGTTCACATCACCAATATAAGTTTTTATTTTTTCTTCTAGCATTGTTTTATATTCTGCTGGAGTAGTTGCTGATAGTCCTGAGTTCTCTGTCATTTCATTAGTCTTCTTTGTACATCCAACCATACCTATAATTCCAAAGATCATTACTCCTACTAAAAGCCAAATTGTCTTTTTAAAATTTCTTGCCATATTAATACCTCCACTTAAAATAATATTTTTTCAAAATTATCTTCCCCATAAAAACAAATTAATATTATTCAATTTGGTAGGTATTTTTTTGCATAAAAAAACTTTTAAGTTTTTTAACAGCAAATTTAATATTCGCTGTTAAAATAATTACTTAAAAGATTTTAAAAACTCTGCTAGAAGTTGCCTGTTCTAAGCTCTTCAGCTATTTTTTCAATTTTTCTTAATCTATGATTTACTCCTGATTTTCCAACTGGTGGTTCAAGCATTTCACCAAGCTCCTTTAAGGATTCCTCAGGATAAGTTAATCTAAGCTCTGCAACTTCTCTTAAATTCTTAGGAAGTCTTGCAAGACCTATTTCTCTTTCTATAAGCTTTATACTCTCAACCTGTCTAACCGCTGCATTTACAGTCTTACTAAGGTTTGCAGTTTCACAGTTTACAAGTCTATTTACATTATTTCTCATCTCTTTCATGATTCTAATGTTTTCAAGTTCTAAAAGTGCAGTGTGAGCTCCTATTATATTTAATAAATCTACTATTTGCTCTCCCTCTTTTATATAAACTATATAACTATTTTTTCTTTGTATCACCTTAGCTTTTAAACCAAAAGTATTAATTAACTTTCCTAGATCTTCTGCATATTCTTGAGAGTGAGTAACAAACTCTAAATGGTAAGTTTTTTCTGGATTACTTATACTTCCTCCACCAATGAAGGCTCCTCTAATATAAGCTTTTTTCTTTTCTTCTGTATCAACTAAATTCTCATCTATATGATAGTCTAGTGACATTATTCCATCTATCTCTCTTAATATACCTGTTATTTCAAGTAATTTTTTTACTCCCATTTCTTCGGTTACAACAACCATATAAATATTATTTTTCTTTAAGGAATTACTTTTTTTAACCATAAGCTTTGCATGTATGTCGAAGTAATCCTTTAATATAGTAAACATCAATCTTGCAGATGCAGGATTTTCTGTTGTCATTTTGAAGCTTATTTGTCTACCACTAAAAGCAAGTGTACCGCATACTTTCATGATAGCTGATATTTGAGCAAGAGCTTCCTCTTTTGATATATCAATATATCTACATATTTCTCCCTTTACTTTTGCTGAAAATGACATGGCTACTCCTTCCTATTTGAACCTTCTCTTTTCTTAATTCTTTGTGATAAATATATATACTCTAAAATTTTCTTTCTATCATATAATAAATGCTTTTCCATTACTGTTTCAATGAGAAGTTGTGCTAAATAATCCGAATTATGTCTTATATAATCCCCTTTAACCTTAGTTAAATCTCCATCAACAACACATAGTCCCATCTTTTTAAGCTTATTAATATCAAGTTCTACAAGCTCAGAATTTTTATCTAAGTACTTTTCTTTTAATTCTTCTGAAATATCTTTAGAGTTTGCAATTATACAGTCTACCATATCTTTTCCACAATGATCTAATATAACTTGAACATGGTCAGATACCTTAAATCCATCAGTCTCACCTGGTTGAGTCATTATATTGCAATTATATATTTTAAATGCTTTACTTTTCTTTATAGCTTTACTTATATCTTTTACCAAAAGATTAGGTAATACACTAGTATATAAACTTCCTGGTCCTAAAACTATAGCATCAGCATCTTCTATAGCCTCTAAAGCCCTATCTAAGGCCTTAGCATCCTCTGGTATTATCTTTAATTTTTTTATTGGACTACTTTGGTCTATTACTTCCTCTCCTATTAGAGATTCCCCTCTTACCCTATGTCCATTCATAAGTTCTGCTTCTAAAACCATATTTTCTAAAGTTACAGGTAAAACTTCACCCTTAACGGCAAGTACAGAACTCATTTTTTGGACAGCGTCCTCAAAATTTTCAGATATTCCATCCATAGCCGCTAAAAATAAATTACCAAAACTTTGGCCCTTTAGTCTACCATCATTAAATCTATATTGCAATAATTCGTTCATCAAAGGCTCAGTATTAGCTAAGGCTAAAATACAGTTTCTTATATCTCCAGGTGGCAGTATTCCTAAGTCTTCTCTTAAAATACCAGATCCACCCCCATCATCTCCAACTGTTACTATAGCCGTTACATTAGATGTATAGTGTTTTAATCCTCTAAGCATGGTGGAAAGGCCTGTCCCCCCACCTATAACAACAATCTTTGGCCCTTTAATTAAAAGTCTATCATCTTCTATTAGGTCTTCTAAATCATCTTCTTCAATAGATAAATTTATATATCCTTTATTAACTAATGAAACCACTGACTTCACGCACCAAACTATTGATTTATATCCTACTAACCCAGAAAAAATTATTAGTATTATAAATACAGCTTTATCATGAATGGTGGTTAAATGCCTCTCATCAATTAACTTTGCAATGGCAACAGCCATTGTAATTATAGATGCTAAAGCCAAAAAAATGTATCTTTTAACTCTGATACCAGGCTTAAGCATTTTTTTCATCATCATAGTTTTCTATCTCCCCTATTTATATCCTCATTAATATCTCTATGCTCTAAGGTAACGTGGAAGTTCTTACATAGAAGGTCTTTATATAAAGCATTAGCTATGGCTACTGATCTATGTCTTCCCCCTGTACATCCAATAGAGATAATAAGTTGTCTCTTTCCTTCTTTTATATAATTAGGGATTAAGAATTCTGCCATATCTGAAAGTCTTGATAAAAATCCTTTTGTTTCTTCTTGAGCAAGAACATAATTTTTAACTGGTTCATCTTCCCCTGAAAATGGCTTTAATTCTGGAATATAAAATGGATTTGGTATAAATCTAACATCAAAAACTAAATCTGAATCTGATGGAATACCATACTTAAATCCAAAGGATAAAACAGTTATTGAAAGGTTTTGCTCAACTGGCTTACCATCTCCATATAAAAGATTTATTTTTTCTCTTAAATTTCTTATAGGATAATTTGAAGTGTCTATTATATTATCAGCTCTATCCTTAAGTTCTCTAAGTCTCATTCTTTCTTCACTTATACCAGTTATTATTCTTCCATCTGGTGAAAGCGGATGACTTCTTCTTGTTTCTTTAAATCTCTTAACTAAAACCTCATCAGAAGCCTCTAAGAATAAAATTTCGTAATTAAAATCATTAGCCTTTAAATACTCTATACTTTCAAATAAATCATCAAAGAATATTCCGCCTCTTATATCTATTACTAATGCTATTTTATCTATTTTACCTTCACTTTGAACACAGGCCTCTGCAAACTTAGGTATTAACTTTGGAGGTAAGTTATCTACGCAAAAGTATCCTAAATCTTCTAAACTTCTTGTTGCTTCTGTTTTTCCAGCCCCTGAAAGTCCAGTAACTATTACAAATCTCATATTATCATCTCCTATAAATCTATAATCTGTTTAATAACTTCAAAACATAAGAAATGCTTTAATCACTTAGTAATTAAAGCAAACAAACTAATTTCTTAAATAGATTATAACATAAAATAAGTCAATTATTACTTATTTTATAAACCTCTAATTTTATATATTTTTCTATTTTCTAAGTAAAGAATTTTTATATTATGATACGGCTAAAAAAAGAGTATGCACATGCATACTCCTTCTTACTAATCTCTACCAATTATTCTAACTTCAGTATGAAGTTCAACATCAAAATTTTCTTTAACTGTTTTTTGAACATGAGCTATAACATCTAAGACATCCTTAGCTGTAGCTCCACCTTTGTTTATTACAAAACCTGAATGCTTTTCTGAAACAGCAGCTCCTCCAATTGAGAAACCTTTTAATCCTGAATCTTGAATAAGTTTTCCAGCAAAATATCCTTCTGGTCTTTTAAATGTACTACCTGCTGATGGATATTCTAAAGGTTGCTTACTCTCTCTTCTGTTTGTAAGATCATCAATCTTATCTTTTATACTAGCATACTCTCCGCTTTCTAGTTCAACTGTAGCCTCTATAACTACATATCCCTTTTTCATAACTATTGAACTTCTGTAACCAAGTTCTAATTCCTCTTTAGTTAAATTTTTAATATTACAATTTTCATCAATTACTCTAGCTGATTTTATTACATGTGCCATTTCTCCATCATAAGCTCCAGCATTCATAAATACTGCGCCTCCTATGCTTCCTGGTATTCCACATGCAAATTCAAAGCCTCTTAAATTATTTTCTAAAGCAGCCTTTGATACATCTTTTAATAAAGCTCCACTCTGAGCTGTTACGCAATTTCCCTCTGTTGTGATCTTGTTTAACTTGTTAAATTTAATTACAACTCCAGAAATGCCACCATCTTTAACTAAAATATTAGAACCGTTACCTAATATAAAATAAGGTACATTATATTCCCTACAAAGTTTTAAAGTATTAACTACTTGTTCTTCATTAACAGGAGTTACTAGTATATCTGCTGGTCCTCCTACTCTAAAATAAATATGTTCGCTCATTGGAGAATCCACAGTAATATCTTCTTCATTATAAAATTCACCTAATAATTTATAAAACTCCATGTATTGATTCATACCCAAACTCCTCAATTTTAAATTTAATATCCTAATTTAATAGTATAAATTAATTCTTGACATATTTTCAATATTTAGTACAAATTTTTTTATTTTCCTATGCCATAATATTATATATATTATCCTAAGTCAATTTCTGTTAATAAAATTAACTTGAAAAATATTGTTTTATACTCTCTGCTGCTCTTTTGTCTATCCCTGGTGTATCTAATAATTCTTCCATAGATGCCTTTTTAATATTATCTATACTTCCAAACTTCATAAGAAGATTTCTTCTTCTCTTTTCCCCAATTCTAGGTATATCTTCTAATATGGAATGTAAGGTTCTTTTATCTCTTAAACTCCTATGATATGTTATGGCATATCTATGAACCTCATCCTGAACTCTAGTTATTAGATTCATAAGGCCTGAACCCCTTCTAATGAGGATTTCTTCGTTATTGAATATAATTCCTCTAGTTCTATGTTTATGGTCTTTAACAAGGCCACAGACAGGAATTTCTATACCAAAGTCCTTTAGAACCTCTAAGGCTATGTTTACTTGCCCTTTTCCCCCATCCATCATTATCAAGTCTGGGAAAATACAAAACTTTCCCTTTGAGTATTCTAAATTTCTCTCTTTTATTTTATTTACTTCCTCTAATCCATGAGAAAATCTTCTGCTTAATATTTCTCTCATACTTTCATAATCATTAGGACCTTTAACACTTTTTATCTTAAATCTCCTATAATCTGAATTTTTTGCTTTTCCATTTTCAAAGACTACCATGGTTCCTACTGAGTCTACACCCTGTATATTGGATATATCATAAGCCTCTATTCTAGCAGGCAAAGAATCTAATCCTAAAACATCTGCCAGTTCAGTTAAGGCAGACTTATTTAACTCTTTTTCCTCAACCATTTTTTCTTTAAATTGATCAAGCATTATCTTAGCATTATTTCTAACCATATCTAAAAGATTCTTTTTATCCCCCTTCTTAGGGACTTTTATCCAAACCTTAGATCCTCTTTTTTCTGTAAGAAACTTTTCTATAAGCTCTTGATCCTCTATTTCCTCTGGCACATAGATAGTCTTAGGTATTTGTGCAGTTCCTCCATAAAAGGATGCTATAAAGGAACTTATTACCTCTTTAACTGGATCATCACTAATATTTTCAATCATAAAGTGCTCTCTGCCTGTAACTTTTCCCTCTCTAACAAAGAAAACTTGAGCACATCCATCTTTTTCATCAGTATATAAGTCTATAAAATCCTCATCGCCCTCTTTTACAGTAAACATTTTTTGTTTTTCGCTAATCAATTCTATGGCCAAAATTCTATCTCTAATTTTAGCTGCTTTTTCAAACTCTAATTCTTCTGCAGCTTTTTCCATCTCTAATTTTAATTTTTTTATTATGGATGTGTCTGTACCATTTAAAATGTTTATAATTTCATCTATCATTTCCCAGTACTCAGCCTTAGATATATAGCCAGCACAAGGAGCTTTACAAAGGTTAATATGATAATTTAAACATGCTCTCGTAGGCTCTCCACCTTCCACAATGGCCTTTTTACAGGTTCTTAATGGGAATAACTTCTTTATAAGCCCCATAACCTCATAAACGGCTGTACCATTAGTATATGGTCCAAAATATCTATTCCCATCCTTAGCAAAATTCCTTGTAACATAAACCCTTGGAAAATCCTCATTAGTGGTTATTTTTATAAAGGGATAAAACTTATCATCCTTTAAGGCTATGTTATATCTTGGGCTATATTTTTTAATAAGATTACATTCTAAAATTAATGCTTCCATTTCAGAATCTGTAACTATGTACTCAAATTCAGCTATATTCTTAACCATAGCTCTAACTTTTTCAGAGTGATTCTTAGAGTTTTGAAAATATTGCCTTACTCTATTTTTCAATACCTTTGCTTTTCCTACATAAATAACTTCTCCAAGAGAATTTTTCATTATATAAACTCCTGGTTTATCAGGCAATATCTTTAATTGGTGTTGAAAATCAAACATCATTATCACCTCGCATCTTTTATTATAAAACTTATTTTTATAAATTAAATAACATTTATGTAAAATCACTATAAATTAATACGCCCTAACATACTATTTTTCATAGTAATATTAGGGCGATTATTTTTTTATTAAGTATTTAGTTATATTCTATAATTATTTATTAAAATATGCTTGCATTACCCTAGCTGTAACAGGAGCTGCCACCTTTGAACCTGAGCCACCATTTTCAACTATTGTTGCAACAGCTATTTTAGGATCATCAGCTGGAGCAAAAGCTATTAACCATGCATGAGAATTTCCATCAGGAACCTGTGCTGTACCAGTCTTAGCTGCCACATTCATTCCTTTAAAATATCCCCAGTTATCATTTATTCTATCTTTTGCAACGCCTTGCATATATTCATTTATGATTTGAGCTTGTTCTTTGCTCATAACTGTATCTTTTTTAGTTGAGCTAAACTCTTTTACAGTATCCCCATCTTTATCCACAACTTTACTAACTATATAAGGTTCCATTCTAACCCCATTATTAGCTACTGTTGCTGCAACCATTGCCATTTCAATAGGACTTGATAAAACTTCCCCTTGACCTATAGCATCATAAGCTATAAGTCCTTTGTCAACAGTTTTTCTATCTGGGAAACTTCCAGAATAAGCTTTAAGATTTCCTAAATATAAATCTTTATTAAATCCATACTTTTCTGCTGTCTCTCTTAGTTTTTTGTTTCCAAGCTCTTCTCCAAGAATTCCTCCAAATATTACGTTACTTGAAACTGATAAAGCTTTTCTTAAGCTTATATTTCCATAAGCATTTCCATTTTCATTTGGTAAATCTTTTGTACCAACATTTATAGAACCAGTATCATTGAAGGTTCTTTCAGTTACCCCTGGAAGATTTTCTAAAGCAGATGTTAAAGTTACAACCTTAAATGTAGATCCTGGAGGATATTGACCATTTAAAGCTCTATCAACTAATATAGCATCCTTAGGATTTCCATTAGGGTTATTAGCAATTTCATATGTTTCTTTCATGTTATTAGGATTAAATCCTGGCTTTGAAACACTGGCTAACACCGCTCCAGTCTTAGGATCTAAGGCAACTACAGCTCCTCTATTAGCTCCTAAAGCTGCATAGGCTGCCTTCTGTAAATCAGTATCTAAAGTTGTTACAATACTATTTCCTACTTTTTTATCACTTTCATTTCTTTCTTTAAAATCTTTTTTCAAGTTAAATGATTTTAAGAAAGCTTTTAATGATACATTTTCATAAGTAGTTAACTCTTTTGAATATGCTCCTTCTAATCCTGCATTTCCATATATTCCACTAGCATATCCAATTGGATGAGAATATATTTCTCCATAAGGATATTCTCTTTTTTGAGTTAAATCACCACTTTTAGTACTTTTAGCTAGAACATTTCCATCTCTATCTTTTATTTCTCCTCTTATGACCTCGTTCTGAGCAGCCATAACAGCAGAGTTGCTATCCATCTCAGCTATCTTTGGAACTTGTATTAATTGGAAGTAAGCTATATAACTTATAAGCCCTACTAATAGCACTAAATAGACAAACATAACTTTTTTTATACTTCCTGATAAATCTTTTTTCTTTGCCATCTATCTTAGTCCCTCCTCTGAAATTTTCTGAAGTATTCCTAAGGCGATGAACACTGTAAGCATAGATGTTCCACCATAACTAACTAAAGGTAAAGTTATACCTGTTAATGGAATTACTGCAAATACTCCTCCTATAATTACTAAAACTTGAGCAACTATAAGTGTACTAAATCCAACAGCATTTAATTGTGAAAATGGATCATCTGTATTTAATGCCGCTCTTATTCCTCTATAGAATAATAAGAAATATAATAATAGTAATCCTATACCAAAAACAAGACCTAACTCTTGCGCTATTAATGTAAATATGAAATCCGTAGATGCAAAAGGTACTAATTTAGGATAACCATTATAAAGCCCTGTCCCAAACATTCCACCTAAAGACATGGCATAAAATCCTTGAACTATCTGATAACTTTCATTGCTAGCATATTTCCAAACATCTTTCCAAATCATTACTCTTTTTTTAACATGGCTAAACAAGAAATAACTTACTGTTCCACCTAGTGAAAATAATACTAATCCAGTACCAACATACTTCCAATTACAAGTAGCTATGTAAAGCATAGTTATAGATACAAAGAAGAACATAAGAGCTGATCCTAAGTCTTTTTGTAAAACCATAAATCCTAAAGAGTACATTACAACTAATGCAGGCTCTAAAAGTTGTTTAAATTCATATTTTATATTATCTTTCTTTTCATACTTCATTAAAGCAGATGCTAAATAAAGTATTAAAAATATTTTACCTATTTCAGAAGGTTGAAAACCAAAGCTACCTATATAAACCCAGTTTTTTGAACCATTTACAGTTTTACCAATAATCATAGCCATAGCCATAAAAATTAAAGTACCACCCATATAAATATACTTATACTTAGCAAAACTTTTTAAATCTGGCATAACTATTACAATTCCCATATAAAGGGCTATTCCTAAACTAAACCAAACTAATTGCTTAATTGCTAATTTAGGATCTAATCTATAAAGAACTGCTATTCCAACTACAGCTAAAACCGATGCAAAAATAAGCATATATTTATCCCCATCAGGATAAAACTTTCTTATTATAAAATGTGAAAACCCAATAATAATTATTAATATACCTGCTATTATAAAAGCCATTTTGTCTATAGGGGTTTGCTTAACAGCTATATTAGTAAATAAGGCTAAGCATAAAAGATAGACTAATAGCAACATCCTTTTTTCATACTTTAAAGTAGTATTCATATTATCACCTCTTTTATCCTATAACCTTAAATACGGTGCTTCCCATTCTTATTTGATCATTTACTTTTAATCTCACTCTTCCCTCTACTTTTGAGTCATTTATAAATGTACCATTTGTACTTGCTAAATCTTCTAAATAAAAATCATTGTTTTTAACATAAATTTTAGCATGATATGATGATACAAACTGATCATTTAGCACAATTGAATTATCTTCTCTTCGCCCAATAGATATAGTACTCGTCACTGGTATAACCGAGCCAATGCCTAGAGTTCCATTAGAGATTGTCTTTAAGACTTCTAATCCATGTGCTTTCTTTCCAGGGGCTTTCTTCTTTTTCCCGCCTTTAACATCTTTATACATTATCTTTAATGCATAATAAATTATGGAATATAGTATTACTATAAATATTATTCCAAAAACCCATGTCATTAGTTTCGAAAACATCACTTCACCTCTACATATTTTATATTTCTTTTATATTTTACTTTATTTAATAACTTGATTATACAATAAAAGATTACAATTTCATAATCATAATTAAAATCCCTAATTATTATATCATCTAAAAAAGGGGAAATTATGATATTTATATTTTTATTTTACTTCTTTTTATATTTTTCTAACATTATTTTAATTTTATAACCATTAACTTACTAAATTAATATAATATCTATGAATAAAATATAGCTATCAGAATTTATAGCCATAAATTCTGGTAGCTATTTAAATTAATCTATTCTTAAATAATATATTTACTTTTTAAAATTATATTCCTTTATTAAAGATATTTCTTTAAATATTTACCTGTATAGGATTCCTTAGCCTCAGCTATTTTCTCAGGAGTTCCTGTAGCAATAATAGTTCCACCCTTGTCTCCGCCTTCTGGACCTAAATCAACTATATAATCTGCACATTTAATCATATCTAAATTATGCTCTATTACTATTACTGTATTTCCTCCATCAACTAATCTTTGAAGTATTTTTACAAGTCTATTTACGTCGTGTATATGAAGGCCTGTTGTAGGTTCATCTAAGATATATAAGGTTTTTCCTGTACTTCTCTTAGATAATTCATAGGCTAATTTAATTCTTTGAGCTTCTCCACCTGATAATTGAGTTGAAGGTTGACCTAATCTTATATATCCTAAACCAACGTCCATTAAGGTTTGAAGCTTATTTTTTATTCTTGGAATATTTTCAAAGAACTCTAAAGCCTCCTCAACAGTCATGTTTAATACATCAGCTATATTTTTTCCTTTGTACTTAACTTCTAAGGTCTCTCTATTATATCTTTTTCCCTTACAAACTTCACATGGAACATAAACATCAGATAAAAACTGCATTTCTATCTTTATTATTCCATCTCCACTACAAGCTTCACATCTTCCACCTTTTACATTGAAAGAAAATCTTCCTGGTTTATACCCTCTCATTTTAGCTTCTTGAGTTTGTGAGAACAGCTCTCTTATTATATCAAAGGTTCCAGTATAGGTAGCTGGGTTACTTCTTGGAGTTCTTCCTATAGGGCTTTGATCTATATCAATAATCTTATCAATATTTTCATAGCCTGTTATTTCTTTAAACTTTCCTGGTAAATCCTTAGCTTTATTTACGATTTTATTTAATCCTTTATAAAGAATTTCATTAACTAAGGTACTCTTTCCAGATCCTGAAACTCCAGTAACCATAGTTAGAGTCCCTAAAGGAAATTTAGCAGTAACATTTTTTAAATTATTTTCCTTAGCACCCTTAACTGTTATGAAATTTCCATTGCCTTTTCTTCTTTCCTCTGGAAGCTCAACCTTTTTAGCCCCAGTTAAATACTTACCAGTTAAGGAATTTTCATTTGACATTATTTCATCTAAAGTTCCTGAGGCAACTATCTCTCCACCATGCTCTCCTGCTCCTGGCCCTATATCAACTATGTAATCTGCTTCTCTCATAGTATCTTCATCATGCTCTACTACTATAAGGGTATTTCCCACATCTCTAAGTTGTTTTAATGTGGATATAAGTCTATCATTATCTCTTTGATGCAGACCTATTGAAGGCTCATCTAAGATATATAATACTCCCATAAGTTGAGAACCTATTTGAGTAGCCAGTCTTATTCTCTGAGCTTCTCCCCCAGATAAAGTTCCTGCTTTTCTAGCTAAGTCTAAGTAATCTAAGCCAACATTTATTAAGAAACTTAATCTTGATTGAATTTCTTTTATAATTTGACTACTTATTATCTTATCTTTTTCTGAGAAATTTATTGAGTTTATAAAATCTAACTCTTCTCTTATAGCCATGCTTGTGAATTCAAATATATTTTTTCCTCCCACTGTAACGGCTAAAGCTTCTGGCTTAAGCCTTGCACCCTTACATTTAGGACATGGATTATCACTCATATATTTTTCTATTTCAGCCTTCATGGTATCTGAGTTAGTTTCCATATATCTTCTTCTTAAATTGTTTATTTCTCCCTCAAAGGAATGATTATATACAGACGTTACATTTTCTTTTGTATATGTAACCTTTAATTTTTCTGGCTCTCCATACATTAAAACCTCTTGAACCTTCTTAGGTAAATCCTTATATGGAGTGTCTAAATCAAAGTTATACTTTTCCATTAAAGCTTTAAGAACACAATAAGTCCAAGATTCTTCCTTCATTCTTGAGTCTCCCCAAGTAGAAATAGCTCCTCCTCTTATGCTTAAATCCTTATTAGGAACAATTAAATCTTCATCAATCTCCATTAAAGTTCCTAATCCATCACATCTTTCACATTTTCCAAAGGGTGAGTTAAATGAGAACATTCTTGGTGCAAGTTCATCTATACTTATACCACAATCAGCACAAGCAAAATGTTCACTATAAAGTCTATCTTCCTCCCCTATTATATTAACTAAAACTAATCCTTCAGCCATTTTAAGAGATGTTTCTATAGAGTCTGTTAATCTACCTTCTATTCCGTCCTTAACAATTATTCTGTCAACTACAGCTTCTATATTATGCTTTATATTTTTTTCAAGTTTTATCTCATCTTCTGTTAAATCATAAATTTCTCCATCTATTCTAGCCCTAACAAAACCTTGCTTCTTTATATTTTCAAGAACTTTTTCATGAGTTCCTTTTCTTCCTCTTATTATTGGAGCCAAGATCATTATTTTACTTCTCTCTGGCAATTCCATAATTTGATCTACTATTTGATCCACAGATTGCTGAGTTATTTCTTTTCCACACTTAGGACAATGTGGTACCCCCACTCTTGCATATAATAATCTTAAATAATCATATATTTCTGTTACTGTACCTACAGTTGATCTTGGATTTCTAGAAGTTGTCTTTTGATCAATAGATATAGCAGGTGAAAGTCCTTCTATGGACTCAACATCTGGCTTATCCATCTGTCCTAAGAATTGTCTTGCATAAGATGATAAAGATTCTACATATCTTCTTTGTCCTTCTGCATAGATTGTATCAAAAGCTAGAGAACTTTTACCTGAACCTGAAAGTCCAGTAAAAACAATAAGCTTATCTCTAGGAATTTCTAAACTTACATTTTTTAAATTATGTACTTTTGCACCTTTTACTATTATCTTATCCTTCATAAAACTCTGCTACTTTAACTCTATCTCAAAATATCCATATTAAGAAATCATCTTCTCCATATAATAACTTATTATATGAATCTCTCTTTAATAAAAAGTTATATTTTCACTACTTCAAAAATTATGTTTTAACTTCTTCCTTTTGAATATTTTGAGTAGTAGCTTCTCCCTTCTTTTATATTTTTTAAATTTATATTTCCTTTAAAATCTGTCTATCCCACTTAATATCTCTCTATAATTTGTGCTTAATATATAGATTATAAATATTTAGTAATATATTTCTTGTACTTTATATTACTATACCTCTTATAAATATTGAGTTTTATATTTCTTTACATAACTCATTATTCTTAAAACTACCTTTATATCTTATAAACCTTTGGTTTATAGTAATAAGATTACGAAAATCTAAATAACTTCATATATTATTATGTCTCTAAAATTCGTGTATTATCTAATAAAGTACACTAAGATTTCTCCAAAGTTATTTAAGTAAATTCAACATATTACCCCTCAAACCAAACATAAGTTCGCATAATAATATTTTAATTCTCTCTCATTTATATGTCAAATTCTTTTTTTATAATAATTATTATCCTTGATTATTTTCTTAATTTTCAGACAATTAAGAATAATTCTCCATATTTTTCATATTATTATAATAAGAAAACTTTTAAAAGCCATCTCATTTATACATTAATATTAATCTTTTACTTTTAATAAATACTCCTCCAAAACAAAATCTATTATAAAAAAAATAAAGAGTGGTTAGCATGAATTTGCTCACCACTCTTTTATAGAATTTAAAGTATTAAGGCAATTTTATTGTTAATTCAGTAAACATTTTACATATACATCTATTAACAAATTCATTTTATCATGTATACTATAGGTATAGTTATGACATATGTCTTATAATATTTGCTTTTATAGGAGGTAAGCCATTGTTATTAGTAAAAAATGAAGAAAAGCTACTTGAAGTAATAAATAAATACGAACTTAATTCCATATTTTCACAAGAAATTATGCCCTTTTTAGAACTTCATATGTTTAAAAAAAATGAGCATATATGCTTTATGAATGAAGAACTTAATTACCTTTACTTTTTTGTTCATGGCAAAGCAAAAGTATACAAAACCTTACCTAACGGAAAGTCTTTACTTTTGGAATTTTATGAACCTGTCCAATTAATAGGTGATTTAGAATTAATATCTAAGATAAAGGCAAACTGTAATGTTAAAGCATTAAAATCTAGTCTTTGTATAGCTATTCCTATACAAGCTGTAAATTCAATAGCTCTTAAAGACCTTAATTTTCTTATGTACATAACTAAAAACCTTTCAAACAAACTTGCAAAATGCTCTGTAACAAGCTCCATAACTATTACCTATCCACTTGAAACCAAACTTGCTAGTTATCTTTTAGCAATGAATAGTAATAATATAATTATGATTGATAATTATTCAAATTTAGCTGATTTATTAGGTACAAGCTATCGTCACTTAAACAGAGTTTTAAATAAATTAGTTGAAAAGGGAATAATTTTAAAAGATAAAAATGAAATAAAAATTCTTAATAAAGAAGAGTTAGAAAATATTTGTGTAGACTTAAATTAACCATAATAAAGTAAAAGAACCCATTTATATTTAGATAATAACTATTTATCAAAATATAAATGGGTTCTTCTTTTTTATACTGTTTTATTAATTTTTTCAATTTTAATTTTTAATCTATACTTATTAACTATAAAACTTACTATAAATAATACTATTGACACTATTAGATTATTTAAAAATCCAGATATATTAAATCCAATAGTAAATATATCGGCTATATATACTATAAATGCATTTACTAGAAAAAGAAATATTCCAAAAGTAAGAACTGTAATTGGCAAAGATATAATTTGAAGAATCGGTCTTAAAGTAAACCCTAGTATAGTAAAAATTGCTGAAAATAGAACTATATTTAGCACACTTTTTGCTTCTCCAAGATTAAAAAGGTAAATTAATATCAATACCACTACTAGATTAATAAAAAAATTACTAATTATCCTCTTCATTTTTCCTCCTATACTAGTTTAATCTTTATACTTATATTTTCTTTTCCTAAACTTAAATCAAGAATTTCACTTTCTTCACACGCTCTAAATTCCTTTAATGCTTCTAAACCACCATATAGATAATTAATATAATTTTCTAATTTTCTTAATCTAAATATCCACTTTAGAAAACTTAATAAATCTATAATATCATTTAAGATAAGATTAATCACAGCAATAGGAAGGCTAATTCTTAACCAGTTAATACTAGGTAAAGTTATTTTTATATAAACAAAATTTTTCTTAGTCAACATAAATTTTTACTATAACTTTTCCATCATCTTTATTGTTTATATCAACATCACAGATAGTTGGATCATCTAATTCACCATTTTCAATTTCTTCAATTACTTTTTTAAAGTCAATATCCTTTAAATTAACTCCACCTTTTTCAATATTATTCATAGCATCTTCTGGTATAAATTTAGTAAATCCACTAGCAACCTTTATTAAACTTAGAGGAATACTTAAATTAACTTTTACTTCCTCATTTTCAACTTCAACTTTAACTTTAAGTGTTTTGTATATCTTTTTCTTTATAACAAACTCTTCTTTATTTTCCCCTAAGGCATTTAATAATTTCATTCCCTCTTCTGGACTAATCTTACCTTCACTTATCATCTCTAATATTTTTTTCTTTTCATCCATAAAAATTCTCCCCCTTTATTTTAATTTCTCTAATTCCTTTAAAGCTTCACTAGATGTTATTTCTCCTCTATCTAGCTTTCCAAGTATAATCTCTCTCTCCCTTTTTTTATCCTTTTTTTCATCTTCTAATTCTTTATCTTCAAACCCTAAAGCTGTTATTAATTGATTTAATCTACTCTTTACAGTTGGATAGGATATATCTAGTTCTTTTTCTATTTCTTTTATACTTCCTTTGCACTTAACAAATATCTTTAGAAAATATTGCTCTTCTGGAGTTAAATTACAAAAATCACAGCCCTTAAATTCACCTTCAATTTTAGTTTTGCATTTTTCACATTCTAATTTAACTATTTTTAGTTCACTATTACACACTGGACATTTGCTTGGTCTTACGTATCTCAAAAAAACACCTCCTTTTATATACATTATACTATCTTAAATTAATAAAAATCAATATATAAATTAATTTTATTAATTTATATATTGATTTATTTAATATAAATATTAATTATTTTAAGTTTTGTTTTTGTTTGTTTAAAATAAACATTAATTTTCATTGCAATAATAATTCATTGCCTCACTTAAAAAGTTAGTAAATCCTTCTCCATATTTATCTATATTCTTAGTAAACCTTTCATCATAAATATACATATCTGCAAGCCCTTTAAATATCTCAATACTACATTGGTAGAAATTTTTACTTATAAGCATTCTCCACTGATGAACTAAACTCTGAACCTCTTCATCTGAAACCTCTCTATCCATGAGTTCTGCTAAATTTTTATATAAATCATCTATTTCTCCCATTATATTATTCCAGTCTTCTTTTGAATATTTACTTGTTTTTTCCTTTGACTCCTTATAAGCATCACTTTTTCCATACTTATTTTCTACTTCTTCCTCATAAAGTTTATTGTGTTTTTCTATATCAAATCCTTCAAACATCCCTTTTTTGTTCATTATAAATTCCCCTTCCATATCTTTAATTGTGTTTTCTATGGTCTCAACTATTTTATTTAATCTATTTCTCTTATCTATTATGAATTGTTTTTGTGTCCTTAAAGTTTCCTTTAAGTCTAAATTTTCATTACTTAAAATCTCTTTTATTTCTTTTAAAGAAAAATCTAATTCACGGTAAATTAATATCTGTTGAATAAGCTTTAGATCATTGTCATTATATAATCTATATCCAGATTCACTTATAGCTGTAGGTCTTAAAAGTCCTATTTTATCATAATGATGTAGCATTCTAACTGATATTCCTGTTAATTCTGAAACTTCCTTAACTCTATACATATAACCACCTCCTGGAATTTATATTACTCTCTAACACAATGTTAGAGTCAAGGAGAAAATATTAATATTACTAATAAATATATCCTAAAATAAAAAGGTTACACTCACTTAATATGAATGTAACCTCTTAACTAAATTAATATAATTTCTATTTTTTAAATATTATTACCCACTTATTTCTATGTCTTTAGTTAAATTAACCACCCAAACCTTTGATAGAACTCTAGGCAATCCAAAGATGGCTTTAACTATTTCTTCTGAATAAGTAAATAATACTAACATATATATTGGAAAGCCATTTATTGCTCCAAAGAATGTTGATGGTATTGATACAAGCCACATACAGCCAAATTCTAGTGCAAAGGCATACTTTGTATCTCCTCCACTTCTTAATATTCCTACAATGACAAGAATATTAAATGATTTTAAGCCCATTAGAACTCCCATTATTACAAAAATTTTGCTTAAGTCTCCAGCCATAGTTGAAGATGTACTATAAACTTTAAGTAATATTGGAATACTTAATATTAACATTCCTCCTAAAATACTTCCCACAACAAAAACTATCTTAGAAAACTTATTAGAATAATCTATAGCCCTATCAGTATTATCTGCACCAAGCTCATTGCCAAGCATAATAGCTGCTCCAGTAGCAATACACATAGCTAACATTATAAATAAATTAGCTGTGCTAGTTGCAATCTGACTTGCCGCTATTGCTGATGTACCAACCATTGCATAAGCTACAGAGTATGAAACTGATCCAATAGCCCAAGCGAAGTCATTTATAAATATAGGCATTCCCTTAGACATATAAACTTTGAAAAAGTCTTTATTTATTCCTTTAATATCATTTATATTAAACTTAATTATATAATCTTTATCTTTTAAAATAACATATCCAACTAGTAATAAGCATTCTATTATTCTGGCAAATACAGTAGAGATAGCTGCTCCCTTAACACCTAACTCTGGGAATATACCTATTCCAAATATTAAGCAATAATTAAATATAATATTTATAATAAGAGAAGCTCCACTACAAAACATTCCTAGTTTAGGATTTCTCACAGCCCTAGCCCCTGCACTTATTACCATGCTCAAGGCTGTTAAAGGATATGAAATAGCAATAACAACTAAATAATTTTTACAAAGTTCAACTACTTTTGGGTCAGTAGAAAAGATTCCTATTATAAGCTCTGGAAAGAAAAATGCTAAAACAAAGAAAATAAAACTAAATCCCACACATAAAATAGTACTTAGTCCCATAACTTTCTTTATACTTTTTCTATCATTGCTCCCATAAAATTGAGATATAAAAAGTCCTGTAGCTCCTGTTAATCCTATTAATCCCATATTAAATAAGAAAAACACCTGATTAGCCACACCAACAGCTGCTATAGATTCCTCACCTAAACTACTTATCATAACTGTATCAATTACATTTACAGAAGTTGATATAAAGTTTTGAACTATTATTGGAATACATAAAACTAATAATACCTTATAAAATTCTCTATCTTTACCTACTAGCTTCTTTTTTAGAAATAAAGTTACTCCTAATATAATCAAAGCTGTAACAAAGAAATAGACTCCAAAATACATTGGTGAAAGTCCAAACAAAAAATCTCCCCCTAATTCATATATTTTATTTTAAAAAATTTATCTAATGACTAAAGAATTCATCAGATAAAAACACTATATCATAATAACATGATTCTTAATAAGAAATAAATCTCAGTAAAAATTATTCAATATAAAAATATAAAGTACTACATGTAAATCCTCCACCAGCTTTTAAAATCTCTGAATAATCTAAATAAAACACTTCAAAATCAGCCTTTTTTAATATATGAAACACTGTTTTATTTGAAGTCAATATTCTCCCATCACCTAAGGCTACTATATTAGCTCCTAGTTCTTCAGATGTCTTTTTATCAATGTTATAACAAGTTTTTATTCTCTTTTTAATTTTATCTTTATCATATAAATAATCACTAATTATGCATTGATCCTTACCTAATATATTAAAAACACAATCTAGATGAAGCATCTTTTCCTTATTAAAATTTATTTCTATAATTTCATATCCCATATTATATTCATTTATATATTCTTTTAGTTCCTTAATCGCTTCTAAGCTAGTTCTTTTGCTTAATCCTACAAAGATGTAATTTTCATATACTATTACATCTCCACCTTCTATTTTATTTTCCATTCTATATACTTTTAAGTTATGATTTTTTATATACTTTTCTAAGGCTTTAGTTTCTTCTATTCTCTCTTTGTTGCTCATACTAGAAATAAACAATGTATCCCCTATAACAAAACCTACATCCCTTGTAAAAACTTGATTCTCCCCATATATAGGTTCTAAAAGTTGAACTTTAACCCCTTCTCCGCTAATTAAATTTATAAAATTATTGTATTGTTCATACATTAAAGGATAATTTATTTGTACCTTCCCCTTAACTTTAAAATTACAAGGATAACACACTATTACAGTTTTAAGTTTTCCATATCCCTTATTATTTCTTATTTCCATACTTTCACCTCATTTTATACAAAATACTTATTACTTATTATTTGAAAATTATTATTCATATATCCTAGTAATTTATTCTTACTAATATTAAATAAAAAACTCCATGAAAAAGTCTTTGCACTCTTAGGTGGATATAAAAACATTGTTGTATTCTTTTTATATATTTAAATAAGGACTATGTCACTCTTGACATAGTCCTCCTTACTTTTCATCACAAACCTAAATTAACATTATTCTTTTCTTAAATTATTTATAGTTAATTTAGTAACTATAAACCTTATTTTTTCATAGGAAACATCCTCTTCTAGATTTTCCTTAATAGGTTTTAACTTGCTATACCCAACCTTATCTATGGCATCTAAAACCAATTCTTCTTCTCTTTTTGAAAATAAGGAATCAAAATCTATTTCAAAGTCTATTTTATTTCCCTCTTCTAAATATTGCTGAATATGAGAAAGCACTGTAGTAATAGAAGGTTCTCTTTCCTTTGCAATAGTATGAAACTTATCCCCTTCTCTAAGCATATCTATAGTAATTTCAAAAGACTTTTTCTTTCCATCTTTACCATTACTTTTTTTAAATTTTTCTTCCAGCTCATCCTTATTAATTTTTAATCCTGATTCCCACTTAACCTCAATATTGTTTACCTTAACATATTCCTTTATTACATTTAAGAACATTTCTCCATACTTAAGTATTTTCTTTTCCCCAACACCACTTATTTCTGAAAGTTGACTCTCATTTACTGGTATTCTTACACTCATCTCTTTAAGTGTATTATCACCAAATACTATATATGGAGGCACCCCTTCTTCTAAAGCAATTTCTCTTCTTAAGCTTCTTAATAAATCAAACAATTCATTATTTTTAGATACGCTCTTAGCTTTTATTTTTTCCTTAAACATAACTTTTTCATTACCCTTAAGAATATCTATGGAGCTTTGATTAAGTCTAACTACAGGGTACTCCCCTATATAATCTATATATCTATGCGAAATTAGAGTGTTTATAAAGTCCTTAAGCCCTTCTTTAGAATAATCCTTCATTATGCCATAGGTACTTAGCTGATCTAACCCTAAGTCAATTATCTTTTTATTTTTTGAGGCTCTTAAAACATCTATTATTACTCCTATTCCAAAGGGTCTTTTCATCCTATAAACACAGGAAATAACTTTTTGAGCATCTATTGTTTTATCAACTAATTCTCCTTCCATTTCACAATTGCTACAATTATGACAATCTTCCTCTAAGTCTTCTCCAAAATAATTAAGTATAAATCTTCTATAACATCCATTGGAATAAACTAAATCCATCATTGTTTGTAGCTTACTTAATTCATTTATTTTTCTTTCAGGATTTAAAGTTCCAGTTTCTATTATATATTTCTGTGTCTGAACATCTCCTGGTGAAAAAATAAGAATACACTCTGATTTTTCTCCATCTCTTCCCGCTCTTCCTATTTCTTGATAATATCCTTCTATATTTTTAGGCATATTATTGTGAATTACATATCTTATATTTGGCTTATCTATACCCATTCCAAAAGCATTAGTAGCAACCATTACACTTACCTTATCAAAAACAAAATCCTCTTGATTTTTCTTTCTTTCCTCATCAGAAAGTCCAGCATGATATTTTGTGCACCCTATTCCTCTTGAATTTATAAGCTCACATAAGGAATCTACCTCTTTTCTAGTAGCACAATAAATAATTCCAGAAACATCCTTATTTTCTTTTAAATAATCTAATATATAGTGAGCCTTGTTAACTCCCTTTTCTATTATTATTTTTAGATTATCCCTATCAAATCCGGAAACAAAAACCTTTGGATTATTAAGCTCAAGTAATTTTACAATATCTTTTCTAACTTCCTCTGTTGCAGTTGCTGTAAAGGCTGAAACTACAGGTCTTTTTCTTAAAAGATTTATAAACCTTCCAATAAATTTATAACTACTTCTAAAATCATGCCCCCATTGAGAAACACAATGTGCCTCATCAACAGCCACCTGTGAAATATCTATATTAGAAACTAAATTTAAAAACTCCATAGATTCAAGTCTTTCAGGTGCTACATATAATATTTTTATATGTCCATCTTTAACACTTTGAAATATATTATTTATCTCTTCATTACTAAGAGTAGAATTTATATATGCTGACTCTATTCCCATACTATTTATGGCATCAACTTGGTCTTTCATAAGAGAAATAAGTGGTGAAATTACAACTGTAACCCCTTCTAAAATCAATGCAGGAATTTGATAACAAATTGATTTTCCTCCACCAGTTGGCATTATAGCTACAACATCATTTCCATTTATAATCTCATTTATTATTTCCTCTTGTCCTTTTCTAAACCCACTATATCCGTAAAAACTTTTTAAAATCTCTTTCGCTCTTTTCAATATTTCTCTCCTTCCAATTTATAAACCAACAAAATTATTTGATAAACACTACTTATTTTCATGCTCTAAATTAAGTAAACACTCCTTTTTGCTTAATCCTCCACCATATCCTGTTAATGACCCATCTTTTCCTATAACTCTATGACAAGGAATTATTATAGGAATAGGATTTTTATTATTTGCTCCTCCTACTGCCCTAACAGCCTTTGGATTTCCTATTTTCTCAGCTATTTCTTTATATGAAACTGTCTCTCCATAGGGAATATCTCTTAAAGCATTCCATACCTTTCTTTGAAATTCAGTTCCCTTTGCTAAATCAACCTTTACTGAAAACTCACTTCTTCTACCACTAAAATACTCTTCTAATTCTATTTTACACTTTTCTATCTCTTCACTAATAAATTCTTCTAAACAATTATCATCTTCTACAAAATTAATCTCTACTATATATCCATCTGACTCTATTATCTCTAAAATTCCTATAGGAGAATTGTAATATCCCTTTTTTATTAAACTTTCCTTCATAAACATCATCTCCTTTTTAATTATTTACACATATTAAACTAAAATTAACATTATCAATATTTAAACATGCATTTATTATCTATAGATTAATAGTGTTTGGCTAAATATATAAATTAATTATACTATATATTTTTCATATAAAATTTTATATATTCTACTAATAATAATTGTTATAAACATAAAAACTAAAACTTCTAAAATATAAAAATAAGGCAAATAATATCTAATATTACTTGCCTTACTTTTATTATTTACCTACTATTAATTTTTAAGCTTGTCTTTTTTTCTATATAACTTATTCTATACTAATTTTGTGATTTATATTGATTATAATATTCAGATAACAATTCTAAAACTTGTTTTGCTATTTTCTTATATGCCTCATCTGGCAAGTTAGCTTCAGAAACACGCAATATTCCTGGTGCTGCTCCAAAGCCTACTCCCTCCATTAAGACTACTCCATTTATCTCTGCTAAACGTAATAAGAAATCAATAGGTTCAAAATTTTCCTTTAGATATTCCTTAAACTTATGATCATATAAATCTCCAGCTAACTCATAAATATCTATTAATGAATAGTATTTAGCATTTTCTCTACTATCATCTTCTTTAATTCCTAGGGTATTGCATAAATCATGATATCTCTCTCTTACTAAATTTTTAGAGCTTTCTATATATGGATCTCTGCCCTTAGTAATCAATGAAGTTAAAGCAAATAAAGCCATTTGAATTTGTTGAGGTGTTGATAAGCCTGAAGTGTGATAAAGTCCAACTGAACGGCTATCTGCAACAATCCTCTCAATAAATTTAAACTTTCTTGGTTCAAAAGTTACAAGGCCATATCTTTTCTCTAAATCCTGTAATTTTTCCTCTGGTAATTTACTTATTAACTTATCAAAAACATTGTTTTCATTAGCAGCTATTAATCCTAATCTCCACCCTGTTACACCATATAGTTTAGAGAATGAATAAACTAATAAGGTATTATGAGGTGCTACTGAATATATGGTCTTAAAGTTTTCAACAAAGGTTCCATAAACATCATCAGTTATTATCATTAAATCCTTACGTTCTTTAACTATATCAGCTATGTGATTTAAAGCCTCTTCACTTAAGGCCTTAGAAGCTGGATTTGAAGGATTTACAAAAAATAAGGCTTTAATCTCCTTATCTCTTAACTTGTCTAATTCTGAATCCTCTATAACCCAATTATTTTCTTCCTTTGAAATTAAATCTACTTCAACCATCTCATAATCTTTTAATTCTGGTATTTGTAAGTAAGGTGTAAATATTGGAGTGTTTATAGCAATCTTATCTCCAGCTTTTATTAGTCCATTTTCTTTTAATGAATTAAATATATAGCATATAGCTGCTGTTCCCCCCTCTGTTGGGAATACATTGGTTTCCTTAGCTAATTTTACTCCTCCAAAAAGTTCTTTTTCTAAATACAATTTTAAAATCTTTTCTGTATTTACTAAACATCTATTTGGAACTGGATAATCATTCCCAATTGCTCCATCCACAAATTCTTTAACTAATTCATCTTTATTAACACTTAAAGTTTTAATGCTATAATCTATGGCATCACGTAAAAATTTATCTACTTCATGACCCCCATTTAAGAAATCCATTAATCTTTCATATATACCATCTAAATTGGTGTATCCAGCTAAATTTCCCTCATGTATAGTTCTTCTTGATTCAAAAACACCAAATTCCACTATTCTACTTAAGGCTAGTCTTCCTTCAGTATTTATCCAGTTAGGATTTCCTCTTCCTGCATTCAAAAATTTATTGTGCTTTTCATTGTTTTTAGCTAACTTTAACATCTTGCTACTAATTTCAAAAGCTCCTAATCCTTCTAGCTTTTTTTCAAGATCTTTTGTTATCATGAATAACCACTCCTTATAGTAAATTATCCCCAAATGGTTTATACCTTTATTTTAACACTTTGTTAACTTTTATGGTTAAATTCCCACATTATTTAAGCATAATTTTCCTATAAAGATACAAAGTCAATCCCTTTAATAATTACTATATTCCACTAAGATTTTAGAATTATTACTCTAAACATCCTTATGAAAATTATATAGGTATTTTCTTTATACTATTTGTAAGTTTTATAAAAAGTTATTTTAATACAAACCCTTAAATCTTATTTTGGTATAGCCCTATAATACAAAACTATTAATAATAAATATTATTCTCCAGCTACAGAAAGTTCCTTAATAAGAATACTTGGACTACCATATCCAGAAGTTACTCCACTTTCCTCTAAATCATTTCCTACCTCTTCAATATTATTTAGTAAATCAAAGAAGTTTCCTGCAATAGTTATATGTTTTATTGCCCCTTTTAAAACTCCATTTTCTATTTTTATCCCCTCAGCAGCTAAGGAAAAGTCTCCTGTTACTGCATTTGCTCCTGAATGAAGACCTGCTAAGTCTATTATATAAATTCCATTTTCCACAGAACTTAAAAGCTCTTCAAATGACTTATCCCCTTCTTTTATATAAAGATTAGTAGGACTTGCCTTTACTGTAGATTTAAATCCTGCTTTAAAACCATTTCCAGTTGGATTAACCTTTGACTTCTTCGCAGTTTTCAAACTGTGTAAAAATCCTTTAAAAACTCCATTTTCAATTATATTTTTAACTCTTGTAGGCACCCCCTCATCATCAAAGGAACAAGTTGAAATTCCTCCCTCTAAGAAAGGATCATCCACAAGGGTAACTTTATTAGACGCAACCTTCTCTCCAATTTTATCCTTTAAAAGCGTTTTGTTCTCTTGAGCTATATGACCTAAGAAATTATCTTCCATAGTTCTTATTAAGGCAGCCATAACTTCTCCATCTATAATAACTTTGTATTTACCTGATTTTATGGAAGTAGCTCCTTTTTTTCTTAAAGTATTGTTTATTGCTTTCTTCATTAATTCATCTATATTAACATCATTTAACTTAGTTGAAACCCTAGAAACTCCATCTACAATCATATTTTCTCCATCTTTAGCTATAGGAGAAATTGAAGCTTGAACAATAGTTTTTTCTTCTTTTAAATCAATTCCTTCTGAATTAACTATTACTCTCTCTAACTTAGTTGTATTAAATTTAGTGTACTCACTTTTTATTATTTCAAAATTTATCTTTGATGGCTCAGTACTTAACTTTAAAGCCTTTTCTATTTGCTCCTTTGGAGTTAATTTACTAATATTTTCATCATAGGAATTTACTTCTACATACTTGGCTTTATCCCCAAATATAAACTCCTCATCTTCACTTTCTACAAGTTCAGCACATTCAATTGCTTTTAAAAGTAAGATTTCTATTGATTCCTCATCTAATTTCTCTGTATATGAGTATCCCATTTTTCCATTATATATACCTCTAAAAGAAACTCCTATAGATGTACTTAGGCCGTATCTTTCAACCTCTCCATTAGATGAAGTAATATTTAATGATTCACTTTTACCATAATATAATTCATATTTTTTAAAATTAAGCTCCTTAGCTCTATTAAATAATCTTTCTTTAAAATCCTTAAATTCCATAATAACAAATACCTCCTATCTTCCCCCAACTGTGATTTCTTTAACTCTTAAAAGTGGCTGACCTACGTTAGTTGGGACTGCTCCACTTAAGGAACCACAAACTCCTTGCCCATGATCTAAGTTTTTTCCAACCATATCTATGTTCATTAAGATATCAGCACCATTTCCTATTAAACTAGCTCCTCTTACAGCCCTATCAATCACTCCATTTTTAACTAAATATCCCTCAAGAACGTTAAAATTAAAATCGCCAGTTATAGGATTTACTGATCCTCCACCCATTTGCTTAGCATATAATCCATTTTCTATAGATTTTATGATTTTTTCATTATCGTCTTCTCCATTTGCTATAAAAGTATTTGTCATTCTTGAAGTAGGAGCATATTTATAAGATTCTCTTCTTCCACTTCCTGTAGAAGGCATACCCATTCTTCTTCCATTAAACTTATCAATCATATATGACTTAAGTATTCCATTTTCTATTAAAACTTTTCTTCTAGTTGGTTCTCCCTCATCATCTATATTTAATGAACCCCATGCATTAGCTATAGTTCCATCATCTATTGCAGTAACCTTTTTAGAAGCTATTTGCATGCCAAGTTTATCACAGAATATAGAATTTCCTTTAGCAACAGCAGTTGCCTCAAGGGAATGGCCACAAGCTTCATGGAATATAACCCCACCAAAGGAATTTTCAATGGCTACAGTCATCTTACCTGCTGGGCAATAATCTGCATGAAGCATTGTTACTGCTGACTTAGAGGCTTCTTTTCCTAAATTACTTAAATCTATAGTATCAAAAAACTCAAATCCCATAGATGCCCCTGGAGATCTTGTTCCGGCTTGATTATCTACTCCATTTGAAGCTATGGAACTTATGGCTATTCTTGATCTTATTCTTCTATCTTCAGTAAATAATCCTTCACTATTAGCAATTAAAACCCTTTGATCCTCATCCTTCATAGTAACTGTAACTTGAGATATCTCATGATTATATCCCTTTGCTCCCTTATAAGCTTCCTTCATTTTCTCAATTTTCTTAGCTGAACTTATAGATGAAGGAACATATAAAATAGGATGAATATTGGTATTTATTCTTTCAACTAAATTTAAATTAACTGTATGTCCATCTATAACGTCCCCTAAAGCTAAAGCCGCCTTTTTAGCAGTATTAACTAAACTCATAAGGGAATCATCATTTGTATATGCATATATGCACTTTAGTCCTTTAAAAATTCTTATACCAATTCCATAATCTTTTCCTGAAATAATATCCTTAACAGCCCCTGAAGTTAATACAATATTATTATTTAACTTTTCTTCAACAAAAACTTCTGCAAAGTCTCCTCCTGTACTAAGAGCTACAGAAAGTACTTTTTTAATAGTATCTTTACTTAACATAAAATCACTCCCCAAATTAATAAACAATTATCTTTAATAAGATTATGCCTTGTTTTAAATATTTAATTCTATTTTAATTGTATAAACATGAAAATTATATAATTAAAAGAAATATTATCATTATAAAAAATTTTAAATTAATTAGCTTTTTCAATCCATCTTAAAGTTATCATCTATTTACATAAGATTTGAAAAGTGACATACAATGTTAATTAGCTTAAAATATAGGTTATTGAACTTATTTTTAAATTAAAGGAAAAGAGGAATTAATGTGAGTATTACTAAGGAAAGATTCTTTAATGAATTTAAGAAAGATCAAGCTACATATGATGAAATTCATGAAAATATATTAGATGGGGTTAATATAGGCGGGGCTAATTTTATCATATTAATGTGTGCCATAATAATAGCCTCTGTTGGTTTAAATATGAATGCTACTGCTGTTATTATAGGTGCAATGCTTATTTCTCCACTTATGGGGCCAATAATAGCCATCGGATATTCAGTAGGAATTTATAATTTAAAGCTTTTAAAAAAATCTGCAATTATACTAATAATAGAAATATTCATAAGTATAACTACTGCCACTATTTATTTTTCTTTAAGTCCAATATCCAGTGCAGGAAGTGAGATTTTATCTAGAACCGCCCCTAATATATGGGATGTAATAATAGCTTTTACTGGAGGAATTGCAGGAATAATAGGTATAACTCGTAAAAAATCAGGAAACATTTTACCTGGAGTTGCCATAGCAACTGCCTTAATGCCTCCACTTTGTACAAGCGGTTATGGTTTAGCCACTAAAAACATTCATATATTCTTAGGTGCAGGTTACTTATTTTTTATAAACTCATTTTTCATAGCACTTTCAACCTTACTTGTTGTGAAATTTATGAAAATACCAACTAGAAATACTTTATCAGAAGTAAAACAAAAGAAACTAAAAAAAATGATCATAGTTTCAACCATTTTAGTTACTATACCAAGTTTAATCTCAGCAGCAACTATGGTTAATAGCTTTTTAAACAATGCTAATCTTAGTAACTTTATTGAAAATGAAATGCCTTCTGAATATATTCTTAACAAGGAAATAAACACAAAGAATAAAACAATAGACTTAGTTATAATAGGTAACACCATAGATAATTCAGAGGAAGAAAAATTACAAGAGGCATTAAAATATTATAATTTCAGCGGATATAAACTTATAATTCAACAATCAACTGATAATTTCCCTGAATTAAAAATGTATTTAGATAAAATTAAAGAACAGGATTCTGGTTTTATAGGTGATTTAGAAATAAATAAAGGAAAAAATAACTCTAGTATCAATAATAATGTTACATCAGCATTAAACTCAGTTACTTCATCATTACCAGGAAAGTTTGATGACATAACTAAAGTTTACAGTGGAGTTTTAGATAATGAATTACCTGTGTTTATTATAAATCACTCTAAAGATTACATTGATAAAGATGCTATTAAGGCTTATATTCTATCTAACCCTGAATTAAAAAATGCTAAAATTTACTTTGAAAAAGAAGATTCAAATAAGGAAAATACAAAACCTCAATAGCTTTTATATTAAGAAACTTCTAAAAGGTAATTTTTAAAAAAACAATAAAAAAAATGATTCTAAAAGAAAATAGGAAATTTTAAACTTCATAATATAAAACACAAATAAAGAGCTACAAAAGATTTTAAAATAATTTATGAGTTCTAAAGGTTTATAAACCCTTTAAAAAACTTATAAATTTAAAATAACTTTTATAGCTCTTTTTATTTATATAACTTAAAAGACTTTATTTCATTTTAAATATAATCAAACTAAAAATAATTAAAAACATACTTTTATTAGCTTTATAACTCTTTTAATTTAATTAATTCTAAAATAAAATCCCTATATTAATTATCATTGTTTTTATTTATTAATGAATGCTTTCTTCCATAAATTAAGTAACTTATGATTAATAAAACTAAAACCACAATAAATATTTTCCATGTTTCTTCTGATAAATTGCCCATTAAAAATAAGCAACTAAATGCCCCTAATAAAGGAATAAATGGCACTAATGGGGTTTTAAATCCTCTTTTTACATGAGGATATTTTTTTCTAAAGGCTATTAAAGATATACAAACTAAAGTATATGTTAATAAAAAGGCTATATTAGCAAAGTTAGCTAACTGTCCTAGATTAAAAAATCCTGCTAATAAGGCACCTATTATACCAACAGTCCATAAGGCTGTATATGGCACATCTTTTTTATCAACTTTACTAAAGAATTTTGGTAATAATCCATCTCTACTCATGGCTAAAAGTATGTGTGATGTTGTAAAGTTCCCTGCAAATATTACAGCAAGGATTCCTATTACAGTTCCTAAGGATACCACAAAAGCAACTCCACTTTGCCCTACTAATTTTAAAGCATAGGATAATGCATCACCAACATTTAAATTAGTATATGAGGTTACTCCTGTTAAGACTAAGGAGACAGCTATGTATATAATTGTGCATATTACTAAAGAACTTATAAGACCTAATGGTAAAGATTTTTGTGGATTTTTAACCTCTTCAGCAGCTGAGGCCGTTGCATCAAATCCACAATAAGCAAAGAATAAAGAAGCTGTTCCAGTGACTATACCCTTAACTCCAAAGGGAGCAAATGGATGCCAATTACTAGTGTTTACATGAAAAGCTCCAACCCCTATGAATAAAGCAATAACTGCAATCTTTATAAATACCATAATATCATTAACCTTCTTACTTTCTTTAGTACCTAAAGATATTACAAAAACTATAAATAAAATTGATATCATTGCTGGTAGATTTACTATTCCCCCTTCACTTGGAATAGCTGTAAATGTCTTTGGTAATTTTATTCCTAGAATATCTAAAAGACTTAAAAGATAAGCTCCCCATCCCGATGCTACTGTGGCTGTGGACAAGGTATATCCAATAACAATGCATAATCCTGATATATATGCAATAATCTCACCTAAGGAGACATAAGTAAATGAATAAGACCCTCCAGCACTTGGAATACTTGAACTAAATTCTGCATAGCATAAAACAATTATAGCCGCCGCAATTCCTCCTCCAATAAATGCTATGGAGGTAGCTGGTCCAGACTGTTTAGCTGCAACGATCCCAGTTAAAACCATAACTCCAGTACCAATTACTGACCCAACACTCATCAGTGTTAAATCCAAAGCACTTAGGGTTCTTTCCTTATTTTCATTTGCTTCGCTAAGTATT
This sequence comes from Clostridium sp. 16K-1-R1, assembly GCF_023921145.1. Taxonomy (NCBI): domain Bacteria; kingdom Bacillati; phylum Bacillota; class Clostridia; order Eubacteriales; family Clostridiaceae; genus Clostridium; species Clostridium sp. 16K-1-R1. Next base: position 425,994 of record NZ_CP046515.1, on the reverse strand, counting down.
CTTTTTAAGCTTTGCTTTTTAAAAATCTCCATAAATTAATCACCCTTTTAAATTTAGTAAATTTTGCTTTATACATTATATGTTAACACTTTATTCATTATTAAGAAATATTTTATTACATAAAAAAAGGCTGCATCTAAATAGATACAGCCTAATCAATAATTTATAATATTCATTTTAAGTCAGGGATTTTTAAAATTTATATTATAATTTATTAGCTAATTAATTTTGATTTATAAATTTCAACTTAAATACATTGTTTATTCTTTCTTTATCTAATTTCAACTCTAATATTATGGCAGCTATAATTATTAATATAGCACCAACTATTTGCTTACCATTTAATACTTCTCCAAAAATAAAGAAAGCAAATATACTTGATAGTACTGGTTCCATAGAAGCTAATATACTGGTAACACTAGCCTCTATGTATTCAGTTGATTTTATATAGAATGTATTAGATATAAATGTACTTAAAATACCTATAGATAATATATTTAATATGACCACCCCAATATTAGGTGCATTTGCAATTATATCAAATGATTCTTTAAAATCTGTAAATAAACCTATAAATATACTTGCAAATATATAGCCATAAATAAGCAATGTGTCTTTTCTATAACCACTAAAAAATTTAGGAAATATTATTTGAAAAGCAAATAAAAATCCTGTTCCTAATCCAGCAGCTATTCCTATTGCACTCATATTAAAATGTCCTAAAGACATATTTGAAACCATTATGCATCCTACTAAAGTTAATAGGATAACAGATCCCTTTTTCATATTGAACTTTTCACCAAAGAATAATACCCCAAAGATTGTTACCCATATTGAGTTAGTAAACATCAATACTGTAGCTACAGATATAGGTATATATTCTACGGACAAGTTATATCCAATAAAACATAAGGCAAAAGTTCCTATTCCATATAATGCTGAAATAGCTAAGCCTCTTGGATCTATCTTTAAAATTTTTCTATCAGTTATCATTATCCAAATAAAAAAGCAAATAGAAGATAAAAAACTTCTACTAAAAGCTATAAACATTGTGCTTAATCCCGCTTCATATAGGATTCTACTGCTTATGCCCATTATGCCCCAAAAAACTGTCGCTATTAAAACTAGACTTATTCCCTTCTGCTTATTGTTCATTACAATTCCTCTTTTTCTAAGTTTTTAACACAAATTCTATTATATACTTATTAAGAAAATTTAAAAGCTCCAAAAATGACATTTTACTTTTGTTAACTTTCATTTTCTACCCTATTATATAATTTTAGTTGTTATATCTTAAAATTGCTCAAATTAGCTTATAATGTGGTTCTTGATTAAAATTAAAAACTTTTTACTTTCTTAAAAGTTGTCAGTTCTATATCATTTTTGAATGAAAATTTTAATAATTATTCAACACTAAGTTTATAAAATTAATTTTTTTAACACTTTCATAAAATAAATCAAAGCTCTATATTTTTATAAAGAAAAAGAAGCTGCATCAAAACTAATAAATAAAACTTATGAATATATAAAACTTCATATTATTTTTAAGCTTTATTTACATGTTATTTTGATACAACTTCTTTAAACAATATCTTTATATTTATTATGTAACTAACTTATGTGCTAAAAGTTTCTATAAATTATTTAAAGTAAACTTTATTATCTTCTAATTTATCTATTATTGCAAGAGATTCAACTCTTACCCCTAAATCTTCTAAAACTTTTCTTCCGTCTTGGAATCCTTTTTCTATAACTATTCCTATTCCCACTAACTCAGCACCAGCTTGCTCAACTAAGTCTATCATTCCTTTAGTTGCACATCCTTGAGCTAAGAAGTCATCAATTATTAAAACTCTTTCACCTTTATTTAAGAATTGCTTTCCAACTCTAACTTTGTAATCTTTTTTCTTTGTAAATGAATGTACATTTGATTCATAAACATCTTTATCTAAATTTAAACTTTCAGTCTTTTTAGCAAAAACTACTGGAACATAATCAAAGTATTGAGATGCTATCCCTGCAATAGCTATTCCTGAAGCTTCTATTGTAAGTATTTTATCTACTTTTTCACCTTCAAATCTTTTTCTAAATTCCTTACCAACCTCATTAAGGAATTTTATATCCATTTGGTGATTTAAGAAACAATCAACTTTAAGTATGTTTCCCTCTCTAACTTTTCCTTCTTTTAATATCTTTTCTTTTAATGCTTCCATCTTCCTTTTCCCCCTGCTATAAAAATTATTTCATTATAATAAATAACTCTGTTTAGAATTTTCTCATTGAATCTATTAAAGCTCTATGTAGAGGCCTACTTTACTACAAAGATAATTTCTATAAAGCATATTAAAAAGAAAGCTTTATTAAAGCTTTTACATAGTAATTTTATATGAATTAAAAAAATTCCTAAGCCAAAAAGCCTAGGAATATATAATAATCTCACAAAAAAATATAGAAATCACCTATATATTCGTAGTTAGGATGTTTACGGCCTCCTAGTAGAAACACTCAACCCATATCGTCGAGCATATACGATATACTTATATAAGTACATATTAAGTTATTAAATAGTATTATAACTACTTATTCTTTCAATGTAAAGTTTTATCACTAAAAAAATTTTAATGAACATAAGAAACATTAAATAACCTATTTAGTTTATTATATCTTAGAAATGAAACATTACTAATTTTATATTTTCTAAAAATGAAAACTTTAAAACTTACTCTGATAATTTTAAAATAGAGTTATTATATATATAATCTTATTTGAAATCTAGTCTTGGAATAATCGTCCAAACTCTCCTAATACGCTACCTTCCCCAACATCTCTAGATCCTGGAACTTGAGGTGCAGATGAAACAACCTTAGATGCAAGTCTACTAAATGGTAAACTTTGAATCCAAACTTCTCCTGGCCCTACTAAACTTGCAAAGAAAATCCCTTCTCCTCCAAAGACAGCATTCTTTATTCCCTTAACATACTCTATATCATAATTTACATCCTTTGTCATAGCAACTAAGCATCCTGTATCCACTTTTAATTTTTGTCCTGGTAGAAGTCTCTTTCTAACAATAGTACCACCAGCATGAATAAAAGCCATACCATCTCCCTCAAGTTTTTGAAGTATAAATCCTTCTCCCCCAAAGAACCCAGTTCCTAATTTTCTTCTAAAATCAATTCCTATACTTACTCCCTTAGCTGCACATAAAAAAGCATCCTTTTGGCATATAAGTTTACCACCATAATTTCTTAAATCTACTGGAATTATCTTTCCTGGATATGGTGAAGCAAAGGCAACCTTTTCTCTTCCTAATCCCATATTTGTAAATGCAGTCATGAATAAGCTTTCCCCTGTTAAAACCCTTTTAGCAGCTCCTCCTAACTTTCCAAAAAAGCCACCTGAGCCACTATTGCTCCCATCGCCAAAAATAGTTTCCATCTCTATGCTACTATCCATCATCATCATTGCTCCAGCCTCGGCAACAACAGTTTCTCTTGGATCTAATTCAATCTCTACAAATTGCATATCATCTCCAAAAAGTTCAAAGTCAATTTCATGTGAATTCATCATATACACATCCTCCAATAAATAAATCTATTCCAACACTAAATCATAATTTTATTTTAAATACTATCATAGAATATATAACTTCTACAATAAAAATATTCTAAGAAATAAAGCCCTTATTATGCTTTTCGTAATTACTAAAGCCTTTATTCACATATCTTTATATAAGCTCATAGTATTTATTAAGATGGTTTTCAAAATCTTAATAAAATCATAGTATTTTCGTAATAAAAACTTATTGACAGACAACTCAAAGAGATATAATATGATATTAAACTTAATAATACTTAATATCTATTGTATTAAGAGGGAGTAGTTGCAAGTTATAATATCAACATCGCGGTTAACGAAAAGTTACCTGGTATTATACACCAATTTGGTTACAAGACTTTTAATATAATCTAAGGAATTTAAGGTATTTTATATACTATTCCTTAGATTATATTAGGAGTCTTATTTTTTTGCCTCCTATACATAGATATTATTTGTTAGAAATTATCCTTAATCAATAATTTATATTAAAGAAAGGAGATAATAATATGAAGAAAGTTTATTCAAAATCAAAAGAAGAACTTTTTAAAGAACTCGGTGTGAACAAGGACGGTTTAAATGACACTGAGGTTAAAAGCATGGAGGAAAAATATGGTAAAAATGAATTAGTTGAAGGTAAGAAAAAATCTACTTTCCAAGTATTTCTTGATCAATTTAAGGACATGCTAATAATAATTCTTATATGTGCTGCCGCTATTTCAATGTTTTTAGGAGATATTGAAAGTGCTGCTGTTATCATATTCGTATTAATAGTAAATGCTACTCTTGGAACTATTCAGCATCTTAAAGCTGAACAATCATTAAGTAGCTTAAAAGCTCTCTCCTCACCTTCTACTAAGGTGCTTAGAAATGGTGAAAGAATAGAAATAGACTCAAAGGATGTAGTTGTTGGAGATATTATCTTTCTTGAAGCTGGAGACTATGTTCCTGCTGATGGTAGAATTCTTGAAAACTATAGCTTACAAGTTAATGAAAGCTCATTAACAGGAGAATCTGAAAGCATAGTTAAAATGTCTGAAATAATAAAAGGAGAAGAAATTCCTATTGGTGATAGAAAAAATATGGTCTTCTCTGGAAGCTTAGTAACTTATGGTAGAGCTACTATTTTAGCAACAGCCGTTGGTATGGATACTGAAATAGGTAAAATAGCTCAGTTATTAAATGATACTAAGGAAAAGAAGACTCCTCTTCAAGCTAACTTAGATAACTTTGGTAAAAAGCTTGCAATTGGAATACTTGTTATCTGTGCAATAGTATTTGCTCTTAGTCTTTATAGAGGTGAAGCTATTATAGATGCATTCATGTTTGCAGTTGCCTTAGCAGTAGCTGCTATCCCAGAAGCTTTAAGTTCTATAGTAACAATAGTTCTTTCTTTAGGAACTCAAAAAATGGCTAAAGAAAATGCCATCATAAGAAAATTACAAGCAGTTGAAGGCTTAGGTAGTGTATCTATTATATGTTCAGATAAAACTGGTACATTAACTCAAAATAAAATGACCGTTAAAAAGATTTTTGTTGATGGAAAAGTAATAGATTCAAATGAATTAAATTTAGAAAAGAAAATAGATAATGATTTATTAACTATGAGTTTACTTTGTAATGATGCAATTACAGATTGCGAAAAAGAAATAGGTGATCCAACTGAGGTTGCCCTTGTAAACTTAGGTGATTTATACGGAGTAGATGAACTTGTTCAAAGGGATAAATTTAAAAGACTTGGTGAAATTCCTTTTGATTCAGATAGAAAACTTATGAGTGTTGTTTATAACATTCATGGTGAAAATATTATAGCTACTAAGGGAGCTGTTGATGTTCTTCTTAAAAGATCTACTAAGATTGAAACTTCTGAAGGGGTTAGACCTATAACTAAAGAATATATAGCTAAAATAGAAGAAATTAACCAAGAATTCTCAAAAACAGGTCTTAGAGTTTTATCTTTTGCATATAGAAATATTGAAAGTAGAACAGATATAAAACTTGATGATGAAAATGACTTAACCTTCATAGGTCTTATATCAATGATGGACCCACCAAGAGAAGAATCTGCTGAAGCCGTAAGAGCTTGTATAGAAGCTGGAATTAAACCTGTAATGATAACTGGTGACCATAAAATAACAGCTTCTGCCATAGCAAAACAAATAGGTATATTAAAAGATGAAAGTGAAGCTATTGAAGGTTCTGCTTTAGATAAAGTTAGTGACGAAGAACTTAAGAATATGGTAGAACACATTTCAGTATATGCTAGGGTTTCTCCAGAGCATAAAATAAGAATAGTTAGAGCATGGCAAGAAAAAGGCAATGTAGTTGCCATGACTGGTGATGGTGTCAATGACGCCCCTGCTTTAAAACAAGCTGATATAGGTGTTGCAATGGGTATTACAGGATCTGAAGTTGCTAAAGATGCCGCTTCTATGGTCTTAACAGATGATAACTTTGCAACCATAGTAAAAGCTATTGAAAATGGTAGAAATATTTACTCAAATATTAAAAATGCTATTAAATTCTTATTATCTGGTAATACTGCTGGTATATTATCAGTATTATATGCTTCCATATTAGCATTACCAGTTCCATTTGCTGCGGTACACTTATTATTTATAAACCTTTTAACTGATAGTTTACCTGCAATTGCTTTAGGTCTTGAACCTCATAAAAAAGAAGTTATGAAAGAAAAACCAAGAAAAGCTAATGCTTCTATATTAACAAAAGACTTCATTACAGATGTATTATTTGAAGGTGTAGTTATTACTATTGTTACTATGATAGCCTTCCATATTGGATTAAACCAAGGTGGACCTCTATTAGCAAGTACAATGGCCTTTGCTACTTTATGTTTATCAAGACTTGTTCACGGATTTAACAGTAAATCTAAAAAACATGTAGTATCAAAAGAATTATTCTCTAATAAATATTTATGGGCTGCATTTGGTGTAGGATTTGTACTATTAAACATTGTTCTTTTAGTACCTGCATTTGAAGGATTATTCCAAGTTGCTCCACTTACACTTAATAACTTATTAACTATATATGGATTATCATTATGTACTTTCATAGTTGTTCAATTTGTTAAATTTATAAGAGAAAAATTTACTGAAAATAAAACAAACACTGTTCAAGAATCAAATAAAGAAAATAGAGCAGCTTAATTATAGTTTTCTATAGACCATGCCAATTCGGTATTAGCATGGTCTATATTTATATCTAATAATACCAATTAAGAATAGACAGGAGGATTATTTTGCATGGAGTTTTTAGGATCTCTATTAACATTTTTAATTGATATTGTAGGTTCCTTTGGATACTTTGGAATCTTATTAATAGTTGGGTTAGAATATGCTTGTTTCCCATTACCTAGTGAAGTGGTTTTAACCTTCTTTGGTCTTAGTGCATCTCAAGGAGAATTTTCACTTATTGGAGTTATAATATTTAGTATTATAGGTGGATTATTAGGTTCATTAATCTGTTACGCCATTGGCTACTATGGTGGTGTCCCTCTTCAAGAATGGTTAGGACGTAAATTTCCAAGCAGTCAAAAAAGTATGTTAGCATTAAATAAATGGTTTAAAAAATATGGAAAGCCAGCTGTATTGCTAGCTAGGATAGTTCCACTTACTCGTACATATGTATCTTTATTAGCTGGCGCTGAGAAATTCAGCTTAAAATATTTCATCTTATACTCTTCTTTAGGTATAAGTATTTGGAACATTTTTTTAGTTTCCTTAGGATATTTTATAGGTGATAATCTACCACTTATAAATTCAATAATGGAGAAATACACCTTTGTCACTTTAGCTATTTTAATTATTGCTGTGATTATTTTCATTTATCTTAAATTTTTCAAAAAAGAAAAGAACACATCAAAATAATTATAATTAAAAAGACTATGCTAAAATCTTATTTCTTAGTTTTAGCACAGTCTTTTTTTAATTAAATAACAATCTCAACTTTTATTCTAAATTATCTATTTCACTACTTATTATTCATTTAATCTTTCTTTAATTAAATAATAGTTTTATCAATTATGATAAAATTTATTTTTATTCCTTTGTATATTTTTATTAAATAGTAGTGTTAGCACTTCTTATTCCTTTATAGAAAAGATAGTAAGTTAACATCATATATGGTTGTAACCAAAGCATACCTATTCCAAAAGTAAGGAAAGATAATATCATCCATCCTATAAAGCTTAAGTTCATAACTATATACTTCCATCTATATCCCTTAGTTATATTAAAGCTCATTTCTATAGCTTCCATTACTCCAACACCCTCATCTTCTGTCAATATCATAGGTACAGGGAATAATATTGCCTCTATAAAAAATCCTAAAGCAACTAAAATAATAAGAACTACAATAAATACTACGATGCTTTGACTAGCTATAAAAGCAACTGAAAATATCATTGTAAATATAATCCAACCTATTCCTACAACTAATCCAATTAAAATATCACATAATAAAATTTTAAGAGTAGTCTTGAAACTTATTAAGCATTCTAAGTATTTTACTTTTCCCTCTGTTTCATTTAGCTTAATACAATACTTTATAAAGCTTCCAGTTAAAAATGTTGAGATTAGTGCAATTATAATCCACCCGAATACAGGTATTGGAGATAATAAAAAACTTAATAAAAATGTTGAAACAAAAAATAACAAACATGCTCCTACAGCATTTTCCCATCTTCCTCTTAATAATTCTTTGGCTTTTAGTTTACACTCTACTCTATCAGTCACTAAATAGCGCCTCCTAAAAATTGATTGCTTAATTAAATACATCTAATTACTTTTATATTATTCATAACCTTTAAAAATTAACACAAAAACTTAAGGAATATATTAAAATATAAATTTCACTTTATTATCTGATATAATTTAAACAATAGGATTCCTATAAAACTATGATTTAGGTAATAAACCTTTTAAATCTATTACTAATTATAAAGTTTATCTCTTTACTAAACCAAGATTTAAAAGAACCTAATTAAGCTAATCTTAATGAGGATTTCTATAAAGCTTTTTAATAAAATATAATTTAATGAAAGGTATAAATTTATGAGAAAAAAATATTTTATATTAACCATTTTAACCATGATACTTGGTCTTTTATCTAGAAAATTCATGTCCTATGTTCCTAGTTTAATATCACCATACTTAGGTGATGTCCTTTGGGCAACTATGGTTTATTTTGGCTTTAGATTTCTACTTCCCAAACTAAATACTAATACTTCTTTTTTAATCGCTATTCTTTTCTCCTTTGGAATAGAATTTAGCCAAATATATCAAGCAAAGTGGATTAATAATATTAGAGCTACAACCCTTGGCGGCTTAGTTCTTGGACATGGCTTCCTTTGGAGTGATTTACTTTGTTACACCATAGGGATATTAATTGGATCTTTTATAGACAGGCTTGCTCTTATTAAAAAAAAGCTCTAAGGTAAGCAAAAAACCTTAGAGCACAGAAGAGGTATCTACAATAGCAACCACTATGTGATAAATAGCTTTAAGTTTCTATCTTTAAGCTATTTATTATCTTATATTCAAATCTTTCTTAAAATATTCCTATTTATATAATACCTCTCCATTTAACTTCAAAGTGCTTCCTTTAGTTACATACTTATTTTCTCCAACATCAACTTCTACTTTCATATCTGAAATCATCTCATGAATTTCAATATATCCACCATCGCCAATTCCATAATTATATGAAACAATAGAAATTATGTTTTTTCTAACAGATTCCATATATTCAAACTTTAAATCATTATCTAATTGTTCAAATTTATCATTACCCTTTGCTATAACAGTAGAGTTTCTAAATCCCGATAATTTATAACTTGATATATACTGATTTAATCTTGAACCTCTAATAAAAGTTTTTATTTCATATGTATTTTTTACTAAAGGAAATGTAATAATAATTACTATTATAGTAGTAATTAAAATTCCAATTAACCATCCAAAACTCGCCTTTGCCCCTAGTTTATTAGTTAAAAATTCTCCTTTAAGCAGATCATAAATCCACCATATAATTAATATTAAAAGCAAGCAATCTATAAATAACCATGTACTCATAAAAACCTCCTTAATTTTATTCTTTAGTTTGCAAAGTTAAACCTATTTAAAGGCCATACTGTTATTTGAGCTTTTCCTAATATATCATCCCCATCTATATATTTATCACTCCAATACCTTGCATCTTTGCTGTTATCTCTATTATCTCCTAATAAAAGATATTTGTCTTCTGGAACTTCAAAATTCATATTCACTTTCCCACCTGGGTATTTTATATAAGGCTCATCTAACTTTTCATTATTTACATTCACTGTTCCATCCTCTTTTATTTCCACCTTATCTCCTGGTAATCCTATTAGTCTTTTTATCATTCTTTCATCAAATTCCTTTGAATAAAAAACTATCATATCTCCTCTTTCCATCTTAGATAAATTATGTATTCTTGTAGCAAAAAGTTGATCTCCCGGCTCAATAGTTGGTGCCATGGATGGGGTTGGAACTACTATTTTAAAAAGTAAAAATTTATTTATAAGAAGTGTTAATACTATTGCTGTAAAAATAATAACTACGTACTCTTTTAAATTTTTAGACATTTCTATTCCCCTTTCTAAACCTAATTTTTTATTATAATTAATTACATCTATTATATCATTAAATACATTTTTTTCTTTAATTTCTTTTAAAATACAAATTATTTCCCTAAAAATTAATTTTAATTAGATAAATATGTTAAACTAAAAATAAATTTTATTTTTTAAACAAATTGTAAACAAAACTTTCTCATTAGGTCTATGAATTTTTTGTGAATATGTTATTATTAATATGAACCTAGTCCACAATGAAAATTAATTTTCACATATTAAAGTAAATCCAAACTTTAGATTTCTTTTAATATATGAAAACTTCAACTTAAGGACAGGCTATAAAATTTTATTCTAATTTAAGAAAGAAGGTTTTTTTATGCCTAAATTATTAATTCCAGCTATTATATTTATAACATTAGCACTAATATTTTATACAATTGGTGTTTGGAGCGAGCATAGAGCAGGTATATTAAAGAAAAAACATGTAATAATCTTTTGGTGTGGTTTAGTATGCGATACTCTTGGAACTTATACAATGAGTAGAATCGTTGCTGCAGGAACTGACAAAGGTATTACTCCAACTGATTTATTAATACATCAATCAACAGGTATGCTTGCTATTATTTTAATGCTTATACATGCTGTTTGGGCAACAATTGTTTTAAACAGAGGTAGTGAAAAAGCAAAGGCTATATTCCACAAATTCAGTTTAGTAGTTTGGTTCATATGGCTTATCCCATACTTTGTAGGTATGTATATCGGAATGACATCATAATAAAAAATACTCCTTTTAAACTAAGTTTAAAAGGAGTATTTTTATTGTTAAATTTTATATGCTAATTAAATTTTCAACTTATTTTATTCACAAACCTTACCTGGATTTAAAATATTATTTGGATCAAAGGCTAATTTTATTCCTCTCATAATATCCATTGTGGCCTTATTTAAGGATTCATTTAGATATAATCTCTTAGCTAAGCCTATTCCATGTTCTCCAGAAACTTGTCCATTAAGTTCTCTTTGTTTTCTATAAAGTATTTCCATAGCTTCATTAAGTTTTTTATGCCATTCATCCTCTGACAATTCATCCTTTAATATATAAATGTGTAAGTTTCCATCACCAGCATGTCCAAAACTTCTTATTCTAACATTAAGTTTTTTCTCTACTTCATTAGTGAATTTTACAAACTCTGCTACCTTATTTCTTGGTACAACAACGTCAACCTCATCTAAATCACTTGTTGATGCCTTTATGGCTTCTAAGAAAGCTCCCCTAGCTGACCATATTGATTCTTGTCTTTCTTCTGTATCTGATATAAATACATCTAAAGCTCCTTCTTTTAAACATATGTCAGCTACTTTTTCATAATATCCTTCAACCTCTTCCTTTGAGTTTCCATCAAAGCTTAATATTAAATAAGCATTTGATGAATTATCAGGAAATTTCTTTCCTAAGAATTCCTCTGCTGAAATTATTAAATCTCTTTGCATAAATTCTATAGCTGTAGGAATATTCTTAGATTTTATTATTTTAGGCACTGTTTCTATGGCACTTTCTAAATCATTAAATGGAACTAAAAGGCTTATTACCTTCTTTGGAAGTGGTAATAGTTTTAATACTATTTTTGTTATTATTCCTAATGTTCCTTCTGATCCAATAATTAAATCTTTTAAGCTATATCCTGAACTATTTTTAACAACTTTTCCACCAAGCTCTAAGACTTCTCCACTAGGAAGAACTACTTCCATTCCTCTTACATAATCCCTTGTTACTCCATATTTAACAGCTCTCATTCCTCCTGCATTTGTACTAACATTACCACCTATGGTTGCTGTTTTTTCTCCTGGATCTGGTGGATAAAATAAATCATGTTCCTCAACAAATTTAGCTATTTCCATAATAAGAACTCCAGGTTCAACTGTAAGAGTTAAGTTATCTTCATCTAACTCTAATATTTTATTCATTCCACTTAAATCTAATAAAATTCCTCCTAGTATTGGAACTGCTGCTCCAACAAGTCCAGTACCAGCTCCTCTTACTGTTACAGGAATATTGTTATTATTTGCATATTTCATTATTTCTACAATTTCATCTCTATTAATAGCCTTAACAACAATATCAGGCATATGCTTTTCTGAACCTAACTCATCATGAGAATAGTCTTCACTTATTTCTTCTCCAATAAATACTCTTTCATTATCATTTATTATTCCTTTTATAAATTCAATTCCACTTTCATTTATTTTGTTATAACTCATATTAAAGCACCCCTTCCCCTTTTATTTTTTCAATAAGTTTAGGAACAATTTCATAAATATCACCAACTATTCCATAGTGAGCAACCTTGAATATAGGTGCTTTTTCATCTTTATTTATGGCAAATATGTAATCTGCATTGTTCATTCCTGCTACAAATTGAATAGCTCCAGAAACTCCACAAGTTATTATAAGTTTTGGTCTTACTGTTCTTCCGCTTAATCCAACTTGTCTATTAGCATCAGCCCATCCATTTTCTATAAGAGGTCTTGTAACTGCAAGCTCTCCACCTAATAGATCAGCAAGCTCTTTTATGATTTCTAAATCTTTTTCTGATTTAACTCCTCTACCAGCTACTACTATTACCTCAGCATCAGATATACTGTGTTCTTTAGGTTTTTGTTTAATTTCTTTAACTTCTATATCTGATTTTAATTTATCCTTTTCTATTTCAAAGTACTTAATTTCTCCAGTACATTCCTCATTTCTTTCAGGAGCAGACATAACTTTATATCTAACAGTTGCCATTTGAGGTCTTGAATTTGGAGTTACTATTTGTGCCATAATATTACCACCAAAAGCTGGTCTTATTTGAACTAAATCTGTATTTTCTTTTATATCAAGTATAGTGCAATCTGCTGTAAGTCCTGTTCTACATCTAGCAGCTACTCTTGGGGCTAATGATCTACCTAATGTAGTTGCTCCTACTAAAATTGAACAAGGTTTAATCTTGTTTATAAAGTCATAAAAGACAGCTGTATATGGCTCAATTCTAAAGTTTTCAAGCTCTTTATAATCATATACAATAACTTCGTCTACTCCATAATGTAAAAGCTCTCCAGCCTTATCTTTTATTCCATTCCCCATAAATAAACAATAAACTTTTTGATTAACTTTATCAGCTAATTCTCTAGCTTTTCCTATTAGTTCTAATGTAACTGGATGAATTTCTCCATTTACATGGTCAACATAAACGGCTATACCTTTCCATTCATCCTTATTTACTAAGACCTTATTCTCATCTTCAACAAACTCAAAGGCTCCTTTAGGTCCTTTTCTAACACATACCTTACACATTCTACAACTTGCATTTATTTCAACTTTCCCATTAGCTATTTCCATAGCTCCAAAGGGACAAATTTTTATTACACTATTTGCATCCTCTATTTTATCTTGATGAACAACTAATCTTCCCATAACTCTTACCCCCTATATAAACTTAAGCTCTCTTAATTTATCTTCCATTCTTTCACTTAATTCAGATGAATCTCCTGTCCAAATCTCATGGTCATCATTATTGCTTGGTGGAAATATTCTTTCAACTTGAGTTGGTGACCCATTTAAACCATATTTTTTCTCATCTTTATCTTCAAAATCATTTAAAGATATTACATTTATTTCTCTTTCATCTGTTTCAAGTTTCTTTTTATAGGAAGGTAATCTAGGTTGAAAAATATCTTTATCTACAGTTAAAAGACAAGGATATTTTACTTCTAGTACCTCTATTGTATTAGGCATATCCATTTCAACTTTAATAAAATCATCATTAACATCTAATATTCTTCTAACATTAGCAACATGAGGAATTCCTAAATATTCAGCCATTTCTGGTCCAACCTGTGCTGTATCTCCATCTGTAGTTTGTTTTCCACAAAGAATAATATCAAAATCTCCACATTTTTTAACTCCTTGTGATAATGTATATGAAGTTGCTAAAACATCAGCCCCAGCAAACTTTCTATCTGAAACTAAGGTTCCTTCATCTGCTCCCATAGAGTAAGCTTCTTTTATTACTGCCTTAGCTTGTGGTGGCCCCATACTTATAACCTTTATATTTCCACATTTCTTTTCTTTTATCCTCAATGCAGTTTCTAAAGCATATAAATCATAAGGGTTCATTTTAGAATCTACTCCATCTCTCTTTAAAACCCCTGTTTTTTCATCAACCTCAACCTTTGAAGTTCCTGGAACCTGTTTAATACAAACCATAATCTTCATAAAAATCACTCCATTCCCTTTATAAATCCTTTAATTTTTAATACTTTAATAATTGAGACTTTAATTAATAAACATCAACAAACGTTTTCAAAAATTACACAAAAATTAGGCTTCCTAAATAGCTTATTAAACCTAATAAAATTACATATACTATACATACTTTTAATGTTGAATTTAATATCTTTCCTTCTTTACCTGCTAGTCCTGTTGCCGCAGTGGCCACAGCTATGCTTTGAGGAGATATCATTTTACCTGCAGTTGCCCCACAAGTATTTGCTGCCCCTAGCCATGCTGGGCTTATTCCTAAAGAATTTGCTGCCTCAGCTTGAAGAGAACCAAATAATACATTGGCAGATGTATCACTTCCTGTTACAAAGGTTCCTAAAGCTCCAATAAAAGGTGCTATAAAAGCATAAAATGAACCTGTTATCATAACTAATACTGTTGCTATAGATGCAACCATTCCACTATAGCCCATTACCTTAGCTAGAGCTATTATTGCAAGTATGGTTATGGTAGATTTACTCATTTGTTTAATCGTCTTCAATAAAATTTCTACCATTTCTTTAAAAGAGGCTTTTTGTATAAACCCTCCAATAAAAGAAGCTATTAATATTAATATTCCAGGAGTTGTTAACCATACAAAAGTATATGGTTTAGCTCCCACACCAGTATATATATTAACTGATGTCCTTACTTCGCTTAATTTATTATATAAGCCTGGAAATAAAGGACTAATTCCTATTATTATGACTAATATTAATATAAATGGTGAAAAGGCTACTAAGACACTTTTTAATTCAAACTTTTCTTCTCTTTTTGTTTCTTCATTATGTTTATAGAATTTTTTTGCTATAAAAATTGTAACTAATAAAGAAACTATTGATCCTAAAACTGCTGGTAATTCAGGTCCTAAAAATTTTGCTACAAGGACTTGAACTATTCCAAAGGAAAGACCAGAGGCTAAAGTTATACCAAAGACTCCTTTTATCCCCTTTAAACTTTTTTCAGTTAAAGCTACCAAGGCAAATGGAATTAATAGCACAAAGAGAAATAATTGTAGTACTACATAATAACTTAAGGATTCTATAGGAATTCCTGATACATTAGCTAAGGTTATAACAGGAAGACCAATTGCTCCAAAGGCTGTGGGAGTTGTATTAGCCACTAAACATATAACAGAGGCAAAAAAAGGATTAAATCCTAAGGCTGCCATTATTCCAACTGGAATAGCAACGGCTGTTCCAAATCCTGCCACTGCTTCTAAAAAGCCACCAAATCCCCATGCTAGTATAAGAACTAAAATTCTTTTGTCATCACTAACACTTATTAACATTGATTTGATTACTTCCATGGCCTTTGTGTGAACTACTAAGTTATAAGTAAATACTGCCGCTATAATAACTATCATTATTGGCCATATTCCTAGGGCAATACCTTCTAAGGCTGCTGTTAAGGAGTCTATAGTAGGCATTTTCCAAATAAATATAGAAAGTAAAATGGTAATTATTAAAGCTATGGGACATATTTTATGAGCTGGAATTTTAAGAACTCCTAAACCTATAATTAGAATTATTATAGGTATAAGAGCAAGAAAAAACATAAGATACGTATTCAATTCTTTCACCCCTCATAATAACTTTTATACCATAAAAAATTTTGGTATGACCAATTTTCTTTTATAAAATATAGCATATTATTTTAATATGCTATATTGATATTTATTACTAAAAGTCTCTTTTTATACCCTAATTTAACCTTATACCTTTTAGATATTTTAGTCAATTTTTACAGTTATTATATAGGCTTATAATAGGTTAAAATTCACTTTAATTTTAGATAAAGTTTCTATTACTAAATATTTTCCTTTATTAATTGGAAATGCTCTTGCATATGTTTATATGCAGAATAAGCATCTCTATTTTTTATAGCTAAATATATTTTTTCATGAAAATCTAATAGCTTTCCTCTATTTCTCTCATCACTTAAAATAGCTCTTCTTCCTTCACTTATAAACTTATCAACTAACTCAGATACACCTTCTAATAAATTAGTTATAAGTACATTATTTGCTCCTTTAACAATTATGCTGTGAAATTCGCTATCAATTTTAACATTCTCTTCTTCATCCCTAGATGTCTTAAACCTCTCCACAAGTTCACCAAGCTTTTTTAATTCTTCATCAGATATTCTCATTACAGATAAAAATATAGTAGACAATTCTAAAACTTCTCTTAATTCAAATATATCTTTATTTGTTCCATTTTGAAGCATAAATACTATTGAAAGTGGTTCTAATAATACATCATCAAACTCTTCTCTTATATAATTACCTGCTCCCTGTCTACTTTCTATTAATCCTACAACCTCTAAAGCTCTCATAGCTTCTCTTATAGAAGTTCTACTTACTTGAAGCTCTTCTGCCATAACTCTCTCTGTAGGAAGCTTATCTCCTTTTTTTATCTGTCCTACTCTAACCATTTCTTTTATTTGATCAACAACCTGCTCATAAACTTTCATGTTTTTAACTGGTTTAAACATCCTAACAATCCTTTCTAAATAAAGCCTTCTAGCTTTTCTGATCTTCTATATGACTTGTTTATTATATCTTTTGGATAACCTATATATTCTAGTAACTTTATAGCATTTCTAGTTTTAGATACTCCTCTTTTTAGCTTATAATCAAAACTTAATCCATTCTTACTATCAACATTTTCGCTAAAATAATAAAACTCATAACTTTCTTTTAATATGTCAACTAATTCTCTATCATGAGTTGCAACTATAGAAATACTGTTTTTATTATTGATATAAGTAAGAATTTCTGCTGAAGCTGATATTCTCTCTATTGGATTTGTCCCTCTAAAAATCTCATCAATTGCACAAAATACTGGTAGCTTCTTATCTAAGGCTCTTATTATTCTTAAAATTGATTCTGCTTCGGCCATATAAAAACTTTTACCAACACTTAAATCATCATTTGGACTAATTGAAGTAACTATATTAAATATTGGCCCCTCATATTTTTCTGCTAAAACAAAATTAAAGGCTTGAGCAAAAAGCATATTTACTCCTAACATCCTTAAAAAAGTTGATTTACCTGACATATTAGTTCCAGTAAGAACAATTCCTCTCTTACTCATGTTTATGGAGTTAGCCACTGGATTTTCTATAATTGGGTGTATTCCATTTTTTATTTCTAATGTTGTTTCTCTTATGAATTTAGGTCTAGTTATCTTATCCTTTTTTTCTTCTTCATAACTTCCAATAGATATTATTGCTTCCATTTCACCTAATGTTTTATAAAGGCTTAAAATTGAATCTTTATTTTTCTCTATTGAATCAGCAATTTTATAATATGCAGTTTCTTCTAGTAAAAATAATACGGATATAAATTCAAATACTCCACCCCACATATTAATAAAGCTAATCATTATAGTATTTCTATCTATTGATTTTAAATCTTTTAAGTTTTCTCTTATCTTTATATTAAAAGACTCTAAATTTTTATCATTAATTTTAACTATCTGCTTAGATGCCTTTATTACTCTTCTTAAATACATAAGCCCATTAGCCTTAATTCTGTCTCTTTCCTTACTATTTATATAAATATTAACGAAGGTTACAGCCATTAAGCCAAGCATTGCACTTACGCTTACAAAGATTGCAGTAAGTATTAATATTAAAGGTAATATCTTTCCTGTAATTGTATAAAAATAATATTTAAACTTATTAGATTCTATTAGCTTTTCATTAATCATATCTAACAAGCTATTCTTTTTATCTCTTCCTAACTCAAAAAATATCCACATAATCTTAAATCTTACTTCTTCGTTTTCTTTAAAGTACTCTATTTCTTCTCTTCTCTTATTTAACTTTTTTTCATCATTTAGTGGATTTCTAAGCATTGAATAAAGGGAAGCTTCTCCTAAACTACTATAATTTCTATCTAATTTTGAATAAACCTTATCTAAATCTAAATCATTCCATGTTTGTTCATCTATATGGTATTCTTCTTTTTCGTTCATATCATATAGTGTTCTTATAGCTTTTAGGTTTCTCTTTTTATCCATTTCTACTGCATAGTCATGCTTTAATACTTTTAACAACCTCTTATCCATATAAAACTCCTTACCCTAAAAAAATTTGATGGTTTTATTATATCTTCTTTTACAATAAAAGTGAAATTTTAACCAATTATGATATAATTTATAAACTTTAATTTTAAAAAACTTAAATGATAAGTAGTTATTAAAATATATAAAAATTTAGCTTTCTATTAAAACTTAGTATTAAAAAGTATAAAGTTTAAAACTTTAAACCCAAGTTCAAATACTTCATTTACATCAACTTGAGAAAAATCATGGCCACTATTTTCTAAGGTAAGTATTTGAATATCGTTACCCATATCCTTGCTCTTATTATATAAGTTCATTGAATTACTGTATGGAACCAATTTATCCTGACGTCCATGAACTATTAAAGTCTTTGGTAAGTTAGGCTTAACATAATTTATTGGACTATATTTATCCATGTATTCTGTTATACTTTCTTCCCCTCTTAATTGCTTTTCAGTTTTCTCTATTGAATTATTTAAATCCCATGAAGCCATAGTCATGTCTAAGGCACTAAGTTCAGTTGGTCCAAAGAAATCTACAACATATTTAACCTTTGATGGATAGTTAGAGAGTTCCTTATCATCAACAAATTCATCTTCCCCACTATATGTGGCTAACAAGGATAAATGTGCCCCAGCAGAAGCCCCTATAACTCCTATTTCATCAGTGTTAAATCTATAAGTTTCTTTATTTTTATAAACCCATCTTATGGCATCCTTAACATCTGAAGCTTGTTTCTTAAAATCAACCTTATCAGTAGCAAGTTCATACCCTACACTTATTATGGTATATCCTTCTTTCCTAAAAGAATCTAAAAGAGGTGCTATAAGATCTGGTATTTCTTTGTTTCCATAAATCCAGCTTCCTCCATGAACATAAAGAATTACTGGTGACCCATGTCTTAACTTCTTTTCTGGTCCATAAATATCTAAAGTCTGAGCTTTCCCATTAGTATCTTTATAAACTACATCCTTAAAATCCATATCCTCACTCATTTTAATGTTCTTTAAATCCTCAATACTAGGTGGATTTTCCTTAAACTCTAAATACTCTTTTCCTATGTTTATATAAAAACCTATTTGTCCTCTAAAATAATAAGCTAAAGCTCCAATCATAATTATTAAACTTAGTAATATAACTCCTACTACTTTTAAAAATTTTTTCATTCTTTCCCTCCTTATAATTTAAATTTTTCCTATGCTTTATTTGAATAATAACCTTAAATCATGGTAAATACACAATTATACTTACATCTATTTTAAATTTTTATATATTTAAAAAGAACAAATTAAAACTTTTAAATTTTAATTTGTTCTTTACTAAAATAATATCAAATATACTTATTTTATTATTTATAAAAAGGTTACGTTTTTATAAATTATTATATTATAACCTTTTATAAGCCTCTAATCCTTTTTTCATAAGAATTTTATATAAAATTAAGCTTACTATTAACAGAATACTTATGTCTATTAAAAATACTATTATTGGACTTTTGGTAACAATTAAACCTATATTAAATCCTCCTATTACTAAGCAAATTAACATTACTAATAAAGGTTTAAAATTTTTACTATATAAATTCTTTGTATCTGTCCATTCTAACTTAGGTGATAAATAATCTAGAATCATTCCCCATAAAGATATTGCGACTATGGTTCCCATTTGTACTAATAAACTCATTACGATAACCAATGGAGATGCCTTTAAATAAATTAATATAGCTATTCCCAATATAAGTGCTAATCCATTTACTATGAAAGAAACTATAAGCTTAGATTGAATCTGCACCTTATAATCTACTGGAATATATTTCGATATAAATATTTCTTTTCCTTCTCTACTTAAGGCTGTTGATGCAACTGAGTTACCTGCTATTGTTAAGGCTGTAACTATAAAAGTAGATGCCATTATTATTGTATCCTTTGCTAATTGAGTATCATTTGCTAAAATATTTCCTTTTATAAAGAAAATAAATATAAATATAGGCATATAAACAATCATAACAACACAGTTTATAAAGTTACTGGGGTCTCTTAATATTGTTCTAAGCTCTCTTAATACCATTGCTTTTCTTACTGAACTCCTTACAACAACATTATTCTTATTATTTTCTAGTATATTCTTTCTCTCGCTATATACATTTAAATTTCTACTTAGTATCTTTTTATACATTGATTTTCCTAAGAAATATGCAATTATTAAAGCTACTATTGATATAAGAATTAAAAGGCCTAAATTTAATAATCCCTTTAAAGAATTGCTATAAAGTAATGCTTTTACACTAAAGATAGTAGTTATGAATATTTTATTAGTTAAATCCACTAATGCTGTCTTATTTTTTAATGCCACTGAAACATTCTCTGAATTTAATCCTGTTGAATTTAAAGAATATACTCCTAAAATTAAGACTATTCCTAATGTACCAAATATTATTTTAAAAGCATTTTGATATTTAGATACATTTATGAAACTCATTAAAATCATAGTTATTAATATACAAAATATTACTATTATAATTGGAGCAAATAAATAAACTGGAATAATCATAAGAAAATAAGAAAATCCCATTTTAGCATTTAGCCCAAAAGATATTAAGGGAATTATTGTAATACTTAAATAGATATACATATCCACTAAACATGTTATGAATTTTCCTATCATTATTTCACCACTTTTAAATGGTAATGGCATTAAGGGTTCTATATCCTGTGAAAAGAAAAATGAATCTAAAATATCATAAACTCCTAAAACCAATAAAGTTAGTGATCCAATTAAAAATATAATTGAAAGAAGATATCCTTCTTGTCCAATACTAGCAAAGTTAGGGTACATAGAATCTATCATATTAGCTATAGGTGTAGATATTCCTATTATTATTAAGATATACATAACTATAGCTAGATTTCTAGATTTTATGTTACTAGAAGCATTATAAAAAGAGTTTCCTATAAAATATTTTAATAATAATTTAATTCTATTCATTTTCAGTAATCTCCAAGAACATTTTTTCTAGTGATTCATCACCTTTAAATTCTTCTTTTAACTCTTCTAATGTACCTACAAAAATAAGTTTCCCTTTTTTTATTATGCCTACCCTATCACATAACTTTTCTGCAACTTCTAAGACATGTGTAGAAAATAATACAGTATTCCCTTCACTTGCATGTTCTCTCATCATCTCTTTTAATATATAAGAAGATTTTGGATCTAATCCAGTTAAAGGTTCATCTAATATCCAAATACTAGGCTTATGAATTAAAACACCCATTATTATTATTTTTTGTCTCATTCCATGAGAATAACTTTGAATTTTATCTCCCAAAGCATTAGTCATTTCAAACCTTTCAGCTAATTCTTTAATCCTGTCTTCTCTATCTGACTCACTAACATTATAAACATCTCCCATAAAATTAAGATACTCTATACCTTTATATCTTAAAAACATATCTGGACTATCAGGAACATATCCAAATTGCATTTTAGCTTCTACAGGATTTTTGTTTATATCAATATTATTTATTTTTATTTCTCCCATAGTAGGCTCTGTTATTCCTGTAATCATACTTATTGTAGTAGTCTTTCCAGCTCCATTTGGTCCTAATATACCAAATATCTCACCATCTTTAATTTCTAGATTTAAATTATCTACAGCTTTTATTCCCTGTGTGTACTCCTTATTAATCCCTTTTAAACTAATCAATATTTCAATCCTCCTTAACCTTTTAGTAACATTATTTTAACACAATATATATACATATTATAGTTTTAAATACAATTTTAACCACCTAAATCTTAATGCTTAATAAAGTCTTTAATTTTAGTTTATCTTTAGACAAAAACTTCTTTCATAAATATATGCTCTATTTATGTGAAATAATAAAAAGAAGCTTGATAAATTTGTATAAATTTATCAAGCTTCTTTTTAAATTATATTTAATTAAGATTCTCTAGCGTAAGCTATACCTACACTCTTAACTCCTACATGTACACCTATAACTGCACTTATTTCACCAATCATAGAGTCTAAATCTAATTCTTCTTTAAGTCTCTTAGCTAAATCTTTAGCTTCATCTTCAGCTAATATATGACATACAACTGCTTGCTTTATTCCTTTTTCCTTTAAATCCTGTTTAACAACTTCTACAATCTTATCTATTGCTCTCTTTTTAGTTCTAACTTTATCCATTACAACAACAGCGCCCTCTTTAACTGTTAGAATTGGATTTATCTTAAGCATTTTTCCAAATAAAGCTGCTGCTCCACCTATTCTACCACCTTTTTTAAGGTTCTCTAAAGTACCTGGAACAAATATTATCTCTGATTCTTCTATAGTATTTCTAACTATTTTTGAAACCTGGTCAAAATCTTTTCCCTCTTGAGCCGCCTTAGCTCCTTCTAACACACCAATTCCAAGTGCCATTACTGAAGTTTGAGAATCTATAAGATCAATCTTAACATCAGGATATTTTTCTAAAATCATATCTTTTATTATATGTGATGTTGTGTATGTTCCACTTAATTTAGATGATATAAACGCTGCGACTATATCATGACCATCCTTAGCAAATTTTTCAAAAGCATTATAAAACTCATCCATTGGTGGTTGAGATGAAGTTGGAAGTTTATCACATTTAGCTAATTCATCATAAAAAGCTTCACTATCTATATCAACTTCCTTATAACTTTCTCCATTCATTATAACGCTTAAAGATACTATCTCTACTCCGTACTTTTCTGCTAAATCTTTTGGTATGCAACTAGTGCTATCTGTAATTACTTTAACAGCCATATATTCCTCCTAAAACTTAAATACATTCTTTCAGCTCTTTTAGATTTCCCTATAAAATTAAACATTAATATCTATTTAATTAACTCTAATAGTGCTTTTAATTATATACTTATGTTTTTTTTATTTGTATTATATTTTATCTCGTTTTATGTTTATTTTTATAATCTATTATCCATTTTAACATCTAATTTAAATTTGTAAAACTCTTTTCAATACAATAATTACTTTAATAAACATAATTATGTAAATACATCTAAAAAAATCTTTATTTAGAGTTTTCTTTTAAATCTTTTATTATATCTCTAAGTTCAGCAGCTCTTTCAAATTGAAGATTCTTAGCTGCTTCCTTCATTTCTTCCTCATATTGCTCTATAAGTTTTTCTACTGGAATATCTTTCTTAGCTGCCTTTTTAACTTCGCTTTCATAGTTTTCTTTTTCTTCTGAAACCTTAGTAGCTTCAATTATATCCCTAACTCCTTTGATTACAGTAGTAGGGGTAATATTATGTTCCTCATTATACTCCATTTGAATAACTCTTCTTCTTTCAGTTTCCTTAATAGACTTATCCATGGATTTTGTAATATTATCTGCATACATTATTACTTTACTTTCTGAGTTTCTAGCTGCTCTACCTATGGTTTGTATTAAGGAAGTTTCAGATCTTAAAAATCCCTCTTTATCAGCATCTAATATTGCAACTAAAGCAACCTCAGGTATATCTAAACCTTCCCTTAAAAGGTTTATACCTATTAATACATCAACCTCTCCAAGTCTAAGTTCTCTTATTATCTTCATTCTTTCTAAGGTATCTATATCTGAATGCATGTATGTAGCTTTAACATTTAAGTCTTTTAAATACTTAGTTAAATCCTCAGCCATTCTCTTTGTAAGAGTTGTTATAAGAACTCTAAATCCTCTTTGTACAGTTCTTTGAATCTCACCATAAAGATCATCAATTTGTCCATGTATAGGTCTTATTTCAATTACAGGATCTAAAAGTCCTGTAGGTCTTATTATTTGTTCCGCCACAATCTCAGAATGATCCAGTTCATACTCTCCTGGAGTAGCACTTACAAAGACTACTTGATTTATTTTGCTTTCAAATTCACTAAATTTAAGAGGTCTATTATCAAATGCACAAGGTAGTCTAAATCCAAAGTCAACTAAAGATGTCTTTCTAGATCTATCCCCAGCATACATTGCCCTAACTTGAGGTAGTGTAACATGGCTTTCATCTATAAACATTAAGAAATCATCTGGGAAATAATCAAGTAAAGTTTGAGGTGGAGTTCCTGGCATTCTTCCATCTAATATTCTTGAATAGTTCTCTATTCCTTGACAATATCCCATTTCTCTAATCATTTCTATATCATAATTTGTTCTCTGCTTTAACCTTTGTGCCTCTAATATTTTATCCTCAGCTGTAAGAACTTTTAATCTATCTTCAAGTTCATCTTCTATTACCTTTATTGATTTTTCTAAGGTTTCCTCAGAGGCAGCAAAGTGAGATGCTGGAGTTATACTAACATGTTGTCTTTCCCCAATTATATTTCCTGTAAGAACATCAAACTCTCTTATTCTATCTATTTCATCTCCAAAGAACTCAATTCTAATACCCTTAGAAGAGGAAGATGAAGGAATTATATCTAAATTATCTCCTCTTACTCTAAATGTTCCCCTTGCAAAGTCTATGTCATTTCTTTCATATTGTATTTCTATAAGTTTCTTAATAACTTCATCCCTGTCTTTAATCATACCTGGTCTTAAAGATATTGTAAGCTTTTTATACTCTTCTGGATTACCAAGTCCATATATGCAAGAAACTGAAGCAACTATTATTACATCTCTTCTCTCTAAAAGTGCAGAGGTAGCTGAGTGACGAAGTTTATCAATCTCGTCATTAATAGATGCATCCTTCTCTATAAAAGTATCTGTTTGAGGTACATAAGCCTCTGGTTGATAGTAATCATAATATGAAACAAAATATTCTACTATATTGTCGGGAAAGAATTCCTTAAATTCAGCACAAAGTTGAGCTGCCAATGTCTTATTATGAGCTAAAATAAGGGTTGGTTTTTGAGTTCTTTCTATGATATTTGCCATAGTGAATGTTTTTCCTGATCCTGTAACTCCTAAAAGAGTTTGCCCTCTATTACCATTTTCAATAGACTGAACTAAAGTATCTATTGCTTTAGGCTGATCCCCTGTAGGTTTAAATTTTGATTGTATTTTAAATTCTCCCATAATTTTTTCCCTCCTAACTATAAAAGGCTGTATCTTAAAACACTTCTCACCTTAATAGGTGAATCTTAGATACAGCCAAGTTAACCATTATTTATTTTTTACTTCTTCATCCTTACTGGCTTTTTTCAATTTTTCTAAAAATTCATCTATCTCTTTATCAAAGGATATTCCCTTAGGAACTAACACTATGCCAAACTGCTTTCCTCTATCCTCGCCTGTAATTGTATGCTTCTCAATATTTCCATTATTTTTTCTTATTTCAAGATCTAAACCATAAAAATTTCTCTTTATTGCCATAAATACTTCTTTTTCATTCTTAGGGATTTCTTCATTAATTTTAACTATTTTATCTCCACTTCTTAATCCCTTCTTGTATGCAATAGAATTTGGTAAAACATCTAAAATGCATATTTCATCATCATTTGAAAAATATAAAGGCTCTCTAAGAGACTCTAATTTTAGTTCCATTCTTATTCTAAGTTCATATAATAATGGAATTAAAATAATTAGTGCAATAGTAAAAACAAGGCTTTCTTTTAATAAATAAGCTAATATTATAACTACTATACCATATGCAATATTAATTAATCCAGATGTTATGGTCTTACATCTTTTACTTTGAGTAAACGTAGTTCCTTCATATGAAGTTGCTCCATAAGCTGCTAATGTTCCTAAGGCCGCAACACTCATTAGTGCTCTTGCTTTATCTCCATTAAAAAATGGTAACCACTGTGGTAAATCTTTAACTTCATTAATAATTGAATTTCCACTATTAGCTCCTAAAACAACTAATAAGCATAAAGGCAGTGCCCAAAATCTTTTAAAGCCAAATCCACCTAATAACTTTCCATCCTTTTGAGTAAAGATAGGTAAATAACCTTTGTCTCCATCTATCATTGCTAAGATACCCTCAACTATTGAAAAAACACCTATTAATACAATAATTGAAGTTAAATTAATAGAAAAACTAAAGCCCCTTCCAAAGTATTCAGTATTTTTACTTACTAAAACTCCTATAACCCCTAGCAAGGATGCTATATAAGGGAATTTAAGAAATCTATTTTTATATAAAACAGAAAATACTGATACTGTTAAAATAACATCTATTAAAGAACTATTTTCAAAGGTTACTCCTAAAATACTTAGTAATAAACTAGCTATTAGCCCTCCTAATATACCAATTAATATCTGAAGTAAAGTCATCTCAAGAGGAGATTGAATACTCCTCCCAAGCATTAACTTTTGCATAAAAGCTATCTTCCTATTTTTAAAATAAAATATTATAGCTATTACTATTAACATTAAAGACAAGGTAGGACTTACTAATGCATAAGATATACCTCTTATATTTTCTATAAGTAAATTCATTTTAAGTCCTCCAAAAATTTATTTATTTTATCTTTTCTTGTATGATTTCTAAGGCTTTTTCAAATTGAGGATCAGTACTTCTTGAATATGTCTTTTCTTTAAGCTCTTTTGGATATTCAACTGTAACATCTGGTCCTATACCCTTTTTGTGAATATTTTCTCCATTTGGAGTATAGTATTTTGAAATAGTTACCTTTAAAGCTGTACCATCTTTTTCTTGACCTATCTTATCTAAAACAACTTGAACTATTCCTTTACCAAAGGATGTTGTTCCAACTAGAGTTCCTAAATCATAATCTCTAATAGCTCCCGCAACTATTTCTGAGGCAGAAGCAGTACCTCCATCAATTAAAACTACTAAAGGCATTCCCTGTGCGATTCCGCCTTTAGATACACTTTCCTCTTTATTACCATACTTATCTATTGTAGACACTATAACCTTATCCTTTGGAACAAAGTTTGATACTAGGTCTACACATTCTTTCATAAATCCTCCTGGATTTCCTCTTAAATCAAGGATTAACCCCTTCATACCTTTCTCTTCTAAAGCTTTTAATTGAGTTTCAAAGTCTTTAGCTGTTCCCTCATCAAAAGCTAAAACTTCTATATATCCAATATCTCCATCAATCATTTCACTTTTAACGTTAACTGTTTTAATTACATCTCTCATAACATCAACGTCAAATTCGCCTTTACCTTCTCTATATAATGTTAATTTTATATTTTCTTTTGTAGTACCCTTCATCATTGAAACGGCTTTATCCAATTCATTTCCTGAAACTGGTTCTCCATTTACTTTTAAGATAATATCTCCAGTTTTTATTCCTGCTTTTTCAGCTGGCCCTCCTTGAATAGGAGAAATTACTACTATCTTACCATCCTTAACAGCTACTTGAATCCCAATTCCCATGTAGTTTCCTTGACTTTTTTCTTTAAAATCTGAAAATTCTTTTTCATTCATATAATATGTGTATTGATCACCTAAAGATGAAACCATACCCTTTATAGCACCTTCAGCTAATTTACTATCATCAATTTCTCCATCATACCATCTATAAAGCATTTCCCTTACTTCTAATACCTTTTTAAAATTTTCTGTATCATTTACCTTCTCTAATGAAGATTGAACTGCACTTACACTAGTTATAGGTAAAATACCAAAGGCAGTTAATCTATTCCCTGCATATACAGAAACACCAATTATTAAAGTTAAGGCAACACCCATGGCTAAAGCTCTGAATCCTTTTTTCTTCTTAAGATTTTTAATAATATTATTATATTTATTTTTTTCATCCTTATTGCGACTCATAAAAACCCACCCTTTCAAAAAAAAGCTTAAAATACGCTATATTTAAATAGTTTACGTATTTTAAGCTTTTTATATTCTATATTAGATATTAAACGTCTAAGAATTTTCTTAAAGCTATTATACTACCTATTGCACCAATAACAATACCTGCTAGTATAAACTGCCATGACATTGTTGTTAAAACATACATTGGTTGTACAAATTGTGGCATATATAGTGATGATGAAGATACAATTTTTCCATATAAGAAGTTATACCCTGCGAATAATAAAAGTGTTGAAAGAATACCACCTACAAGGCCGATTATAACCCCTTCTATTACGAAAGGCCATCTTATAAACCAGTCGGTTGCTCCAACGAATTTCATTATTCCTACTTCTCTTCTTCTTGAGTAAACTGTTATCTTTATTGTATTTACTATTAGGAATAGTGATACACCTACGAATACTACACCTAAAACTAATCCTACTGTATTAATAACTTTTACAAAGGAGTTTATAGTACCTATAAGCTCTTCGTCATTACCTACATCTTCTACACCAGCCATAAATTTATCATTAGTTTTCATAGCGCTTTCAACGCTTGAAGCTACTTCTGGGCTTTCTAATCTTACTATGTATGAAGCTGGTAATGGGTTATTTTCTTTGCTATATCCAGCTAAAATCTCTTTATTATAATCACTTGAACCTTCCATCTTTGCAAAGGCTTGATCTTTAGATTCAAATTCTACTTCTTTTACCCCTTGAACAGTCTTAAGTTTTGCTTCAACTGCATCCCTTTGCTCTTGTGTTACGTCATCTTTAAGGAAAACCTTAACCTCAACTTTGTCTTGAACATCTGTAACCCCATTTTTAACATTTAAAGCAGTTAATAAAAATGCTCCAAATATAAATAATGTAGTAAGAACAGTTGCTATAGAAGCTATACTTATTGTTCTATTTCTCTTTAAACTTTTGAAAGCATCTGATATGAAATATCCTATAGTACTAAACTTCATATTCATATCCTCCTTTCTGAACATCACTAACTACTTCACCTTTATCTATAGCTATAACCCTCTTTTTCATTGAGTTAACTATTTCTTTAGCATGAGTAGCCATAACTACTGTTGTCCCTGCCTTGTTTATATCATCTATTAATTCCATAATTTCTTTAGCTGTTTCTGGGTCTAAGTTACCTGTTGGTTCGTCAGCTATTAAAACTTTTGGATTATTAACGATAGCTCTTGCTATTGAAACCCTTTGTTGCTCTCCTCCTGATAATTCAGTTGGGAACATTTTATATTTATTAGATAATCCAACTAGTGATAATACCATTGGAACTCTCTTTCTTATTTCTTTTGGTGAAGCCCCTACTACCCTCATTGCAAAGGCAACATTTTCATAAACATTAAGAGTTGGTATTAATCTAAAGTCTTGGAATACCATTCCTATTTTTCTTCTATGATAAGGTATTTGTCTTCTTTTTATTTTAGATAAATCTTCGTTTCCCATAACTATGTTTCCAGTTGATGGTTCAACTTCTTTTAATAACATTTTTATGAAAGTTGACTTACCAGCACCACTCGGTCCAACTAAGAATACAAACTCACCTTTATCAATATTTATATTGACATTTGTAAGTGCTTTGACATTCTTATTATAGACCTTGCTAACATTCCTAAATTCTATCATTGTTAACACTCCTTAATAACTTTTTTCTACTCAACAAATTAAAATCTAAACAAATATTTAGAAAATATATATATAAATTTACCCGATTGCTATCAACACTAATCTATTTTACTATTTTACCCTACTTTTCTACATTAATCTACTTAATTTTTGTTAATATTTCATACCTTAATGTAAAGCATCTTAATTATATCATAACAAAGTTCTACATTTCTACTAAATCAAGAAAACCTTCTCCAAAGACTTCTTTAGAATCATTTACTGTTATAAAGGCTCTTGGATCTATTTCCTTAATTTTCTTCTTAAGACTTATAAACTGTCTTCTATTTACTACTACATAAAGTATTGTTACAGGTTCCTTTGAATATCCTCCAGTACCTTCTATTTTAGTACATCCTCTTTCAATTTCTTTCATTATTACCTGAGAAATCTCTTCACTTTTTTCACTAATTATTAAAAGTTGTTTACATGAGTTAAAACCTTCTATTATTTTGTCAATCAATATTCCCATTATAAAAACACCAATTAATCCAAATAAGGCTTTATCAACTCCAAATACTAGAAGTGCACATACTACAACAACACAATCTGCACATAAAAGTGATTTTCCTATTTCAATATGTAAATACTTATTTAATATTTTAGCTACAATAGCTGTTCCCCCTGTTGAGGAATTTTGGCTAAACACTAATGCTATTCCAAAGGCTCCAACTACGCTACCAAAGATAGTAGCTAAAAGCATATTTTCTGTTACTGCAAAAGTTGGTAAGAAGCTTTCTATTAAACTTATTGTTATGGATAATCCAAAGGCTGCATATATACTACGTCCTCCAAAGCTTCCACCTATAAGCCAAAATGCTAAAGCAAATAATATAACGTTAGCAACATTCATAAACATTCCTTGTGATATACCTGTTATCTTGTTAACAACTAAAGCTAAACCTGATACTCCACCAGCAGCAATATCATTAGGATAATAAAAGTATTCTAAAGATATAGCTAAAAGAATTACTCCTAAAGTAATTATTCCATACTCTTTTAATGTTTTCATACTAATCTTCATTTTAAAAACCCCCTCTTAAATAGATTTATATTTAATTTGCTCTCCCCATTTTAAATTAATTATTAATTCATCATTTATATTATTGCCCTCAATTTTTAATATTAACATTTATATTCATATTTTGGCAATAAAATTCAAATTAATACTTTTTTTGTATTTTTATGTATAAAGAAAAAAGCAGCATGAGAAAAATTACTCATGCTGCTTCTTTTTTATATCTTATAGATTATCTTTTTAAGCTCATTGCTTTCTTAGCAGCCTTAACTGCTTCTTCTGAAGTTAATCCATAAGCCTTTAATAATTGGTCTGGTTTACCACTTTCTCCGAATGTATCTTTAACACCAACTCTAACTACTGGTACTGGATATTCTCCTCCAACAACCTCAGCTACAGCTGATCCTAATCCTCCGATTATATTATGCTCTTCTAATGTAACTATTGCTCCAGTTTCTTTAGCAGCTTTTAATATAAGCTCTGAATCTATTGGTTTAATAGTATGAATGTTTATTAATCTAGCGTTAATTCCTTCTTTAGCTAAAGCTTCAACAGCTTCTATAGCTACATCAACCATTATACCTGTTGCAAATAATGTTACATCATTACCTTCTTTTAATTCTATACCTTTTCCAATTTCAAATTTGTACTCTGGTCTATCATTTATTACATTAACTCCTGCTCTTCCTAATCTTACATAGCAAGGTCCATTGTATTCAGCAATAGCTCTTATTGCAGCTTCTGTTTCAACTGCATCTGATGGGCATATTACTGTCATGTTTGGTATACTTCTCATTAAAGATAAATCTTCTATAGCTTGGTGTGATGCTCCATCTTCACCAACTGTTAAACCAGCATGAGTAGCACATATTTTTACATTTAATCTTGGGTAACATATTGAGTTTCTTATTTGCTCAAATGCTCTTCCAGCAGCAAACATAGCAAATGTACTAGCAAATGGAATTTTTCCACAAGTTGATAAACCTGCTGCTACTGACATCATATTTCCTTCTGCAATACCCATATTTATGAATCTTTCTGGACATGCTTTTTTGAAATCAGCAGTTTTAGTTGATTTTGAAAGGTCTGCGTCTAAAACTACTATGTTCTTATTTTCGTTAGCTAAAGCAGCTAATGCTTTTCCGTATGCTTCTCTAGTTGCTATTTTTTTCGCCATTAGTTGTCCCCTCCGATCTCTTTTATAGCTTGCTCACATTGCTCTTTAGTTGGAGCTGTTCCATGCCAAGCTGCTTCATTTTCCATAAATGAAACACCTTTACCTTTTACTGTGTTACAAACTATGCAAGTTGGTGCTCCTTTTGTACTCTTAGCTTTTTGTATAGCATTTATTATTTCTTCATAATCATGTCCGTTTATAACTATTACATTCCATCCGAAAGCTTCGAATTTCTTGTCTATTGGACATGGACTCATTACTTCTTTAATGTCACCATCTATTTGTAATCCATTGAAGTCAACGAAAGCAGTTAAGTTGTCTAGTCTGTAGTGAGCTGCTGACATAGCTGCTTCCCAAACTTGACCTTCTTCTAACTCTCCATCTCCTAAAATAGTAAATACTCTGTAATCTTTGTTGTCTAATTTACCAGCTAATGCCATACCTACAGCCGCTGATATACCTTGACCTAAAGAACCAGTTGACATATCGATTCCTGGTAAGTCGTTCATATTTGGATGTCCTTGAAGGTTTGAACCAAATTTTCTTAATGTTGTTAATTCTGCTGGATCAAAATATCCTCTTCTTGCTAAAGCACTATATAATACTGGTGCTGCATGTCCTTTTGATAAAACGAATCTATCTCTATTTGGATCCTTTGGATTTTTTGGATCAATATTCATTTCATCGAAGTATAAAATTGTTACTATATCTGCTATTGATAAAGATCCACCTGGATGTCCTGATGCTGACTCAGTAAGCATAGTTACTATGTCTTTTCTTATAACCTTAGACATGCTTTTTAACTCTTGTATCTTGTTGCTCATAATGACCTCCTGTACATTTATGTAAACTTTTTTAAAATATTGTTTTACCTTTTTGCCAAGTTCATTCTATCACAAAAAATTGATTTTTCATATAGTAATTTTTTATTTATGCTAATCTTTTTGTGCTTTTTGCTTTCATTAAGAGTACTCTAATACCCTATTAGACTACTCTATTTTTCTTTGATTTTTATGGCTTAAACTGATCTTTTTAATATTAAAGACTATAATAGTATATCCTGGATAAATTTTTATATGAAAAAGTTTTAATTAGAGTATCACATTTATAGCTTTAATACTATACAGAAATTATATCGATTACAGTTAATTATTTTTTTAAATTTTATATATTATTAGCTAAAAAATATTGAAAAATTCCTTTTTAAGAGTAAAAAATTAAGGCTATGATTAAATATTTAATCATAGCCTAAGTTATCTAATTATTGTAAATTTAAACTTATTAACAAAGATTTATTTACTTTTTTCATATCATCCTCTGTCATATGTCCAATTTTCTCTTTTAATCTCTTCTTATCTAAAGTTCTTATTTGTTCTAAAAGAACAACAGAATCTCTATTTAACCCATATTCCTCAGAAGAAATTTCTACATGTGTAGGCAATTTCGCCTTATTTATTTGTGAAGTTATAGCCGCAACAATTACAGTTGGACTATACCTATTTCCTATATCATTTTGTATTATTATGACTGGTCTTATTCCCCCTTGCTCTGATCCAACAACTGGACTAAGGTCAGCATAAAATATATCCCCTCTTTTTACATTCAAACTAGCCATTTATATCACACTCCGCAAAGCCATGTCTCATATTCTATTTGATCAAAGTATTCTACAGAAGTTCCTTCTTCAGCATATTGTGAATTTATTAAAGCCATAGCCTTATATCCTTCCTTCATTGCTTCGTAAAAGTCGTCTTCTTTTTTGTCCTCACTATATGTTATTATATTTCTTCCTTTTAATTGACTAAAATTTTCGATTTTCTTTTCTTTTTTTGAATCTTGTTTATTAATCTTTGATACTGACATGTACATCACTCCTAAATGCAAAAAGAGTTATAAAATTATGTATAGATTATATTACAAAATATGCCACCTTGTCAAAGATTTCATCTTATGCAAATGATATTTTTTGACATAATATTTATTATTAAATTTGTTTACTATTATTTTTTCTTAATAAAATATATTAAATATGTAGAATTATACTTAAATATAAATAATTTACAACATTTAATATTGTGATTGCTAAAAAAGCAATCACAATATTAATTTTAATTTTTAACTTTACTAAAGTTATTAAACTTTATAGAAACACTTTCTGAATCATCCCTATCATAAATTGTAGCTTCTTTAGGAACTTTTTTCTTTGCATCTATAATCATTACTTCTCTTGAAAAATTTTCATTCCCATTTAAATTTTTAAACTCTAGTATTATTTCAGACTTCTCATTTTCATCATTCCACTTGTAAGTAAATTCATGTTCTTCATTACATAAATCCTTTAATTCATTTATGAACATAAATCTATAGAACTGATCATAGTCTCTTCCAACTTCATAAGTCTTTTCATCTTTAACGTAGTTTATTATTATTTTGTCCTTTTCAAATAATTGTTCTCTATCATCTAAAACAATTTTTGTGCCAACTTCTTCGTCATAATAAATTCTACCTTTTTCTTGGAACTGACCTCTAGAATTTTTAACATCATATATTATTTCTGTTTCATAAGATTCTATAGAAAACATATCTTCCAATATATCTTCTGGTGTTAAATTATAAGTTCTTTGATAGATAGCTAGTCCACCTATAACACCTAAGATTATAATTAATAGTATTATGAGTATGGCATTTCTTTTACCCTTCATGAAAATCCTCCCAATGAAACCTTATACCTTACATACTATTAATTAGTAATCCTTTTTATTCTAAAAGCTAATCAATTCTTTAATTTTATTAGGAATATTTTTTATAATTTCCATAGCACTTACTGTGAAATTCTCCTTGGATAATTCATCACCTATGTATCCATGTATATATGCTCCTAAAATAGCCGCATCAAAACTATTTACTCCTTGAGATATTAATGAAGTTATAATTCCTGTTAATGTATCTCCCATTCCCCCTGATGCCATAGCACTATTTCCAGTAGGATTCACAAATACTTTATCCCCATCAGTTATTATTGTATTATATCCTTTTAATAGAACTGTAACTCCATTTTCTTTTGCAAAATCCTTAGCAATTCCAATTCTATCTCTTTCAACATCTTTAATCTCTATACCTAATAATCTTGCCATCTCTCCTGGATGCGGTGTTAATACTATGTCCCCTTTAAATTCTTTTAAAATGGATTTTTTTCTCTCTAACACATTGATTCCATCTGCATCTATGACAAGAGTTCCACTATAAAGATTGCATATATTATTTAACACTTCAAATGTTAAATCATTATTACCCATACCTGGACCAAAAGCAATTACATTTGCCCCACCAATAAATTCTTCGTATTCTTCTTTAGAATTATATGTTCCTGTCATTCCTTCGTTTAACTTAATAGATAATTCACTTTGGACATCTTTATGAGTAAAAACTGTAACTAAACCAGCTCCAGTCTTTATGGCTGCTTGCCCTACCATGTAAGCAGCTCCAATAAATCCTTTATGTCCAGCAAATATCAAGGATCTTCCATATGTACCTTTATGACCATATTTATTTCTATAAGGAAATTTATTTCTTATGTACTCTCTATCTGTAAATCTCATATTATCTGAGTTTTTATAAACTATACACTTAGGTATTCCTATATCTACAATTTTTAAATCGCCTAAATATTCAAAGCTTTTGTAATTTAAAAATCCTAATTTATAAACCTGAAAACTTATAGTTTCATTAGCCTTAACAGCTATTTCACAAATACTACCATCATCTGAATTTATACCTGATGGAACATCTATAGAAACTGTAAATTTACTATTTTCATTTATACATTTTATAGCCTCAAAATATATTCCAGAAATCTCCTTATTAAGTCCAGTTCCAAAAATACCATCAATAAGTATTTCACTATTTATTATGTTATTTTTTAGTATCTCTAAATCCTTATTATTAGAGATACCCTTTATATAGCAACCTAGCTTTTCTAATATAGTAAGATTAGTTTTATAATCTACAGACCCCTCTTTTTCTTTCTCTAATATATGTACATAAACTTTTTTACCTTTATTTAATAGATGTCTTGCAATACCTAAGGCATCACCACCATTATTGCCTCTTCCAGAAATAATAGTAAAACTTTCTTTAGTTAAATCTATATTTTCTAAAAATTTAATTATGGCATTTTCCATTAAAACTATGCTTGGCATATTAAACTTTTCTATATAATCTTTGTCCATATTTCTTATGCTATTAGAACTACATATTTCCATAATATTCACCCTCCAAAACAGAATATGCAATTGCACTACTATTATTATGAGAGATACTTAAATGTACCCTTAGTGAATTATTATTTCCAACTAATTTATTTCCTATTAAATTTGCACCATTATGCAAAATAACTTCAGGTTTTCCTAATTCATTTCTAAGAATTTCAATATCTTTAAAAGAGAATCCCCTTATACCAGTTCCTAAAGCCTTACTTACAGCTTCCTTAGCAGCAAAATTTCCAGCTATAACCTCACTATTCATGTTTCTACTAATAAAATAATCTATTTCTCTTTCAGTAAATAACTTACTTAAAAAATTTTTATTATTTTGAATAGCTTGTCTAACTCTTTCTATTTCAATGATGTCCACACCAATACCTATTATCATAGAGATCCTCTCCCTTAATCATTAATATATTTATCTACTATGATACTACTAGAAAGCAAAATCAGCCACACAGTTATCAACGTCTTCACCTATAACATCAATTAGATGTATAGGTGATACTTCGTACTTATGCAATTTCTCCACTAAGACTTCTACCTTATCTTTATTTGGAGATATCTTATCAACTGAATCTCTTTCTATATTAATTAAATCTGAATCCTTAAAATCTTTTCTTTCAACTTCTATTCCATACACTGTTGTTCCCTTAAAACAACTTTCTATTAATCTATAACAGAATTTGTAACATTTATCTTCTAAATTTATTTCCTTATACAGATTTTTTACGATTTTCATTTAATTTCCTCCCTATTTCCCCTAATCTTATATAAATGTAAACCTTAATCACCTTTATCTTATCACCTTTATAAAAAAAAACATGTCAAATCATGCACATATAAACATATTTTTTATCGTTATTTAACGACATAAGTCTCTTAATAGAAACCCAAATTTCATTTTTTTTGTATTTTTCTGTGAAAATTTCTTCTTTTTTATCTTTATTTTTTTATCTTTTCATAATTTAGTAATAAATTTTATGAAAACGATGTAAATTCTATAATTTATCCACTTATTATGTAATTAGTTATATTTATGAAAATATCTAATTATGTAATAATTCTTCCTGTAATCGTTATACATAAATTAAATATTAGGGGGATTTTTTATGACTAACAAACAAAAAATGCGTAAGCGTAGAAGGGCTTTACTTTGTGTTTTTGCAGCATTTGCATTTTCTTTTAATCCTTTAGGAAAGATAGCTTACGCAACACCTAAACAAGATACAAGTGTTGTAAATTATGTGAAAACTCAAGAAGAAACTTCAAACTCAATTCAGAATCAACCAATCTCATCTTATTGGTATCCAGAAGATTTATTAAAATGGAGTGCTAACAATGATAAAGATGCAAAGTTTAATAAAAGCACAGTTCCATTAGCAAAAAGAGTCGAAAAAGATAAACTTGATACTATTAATGACACTCAAAATAAAGATGTTAAAGTTGTAGCAATTTCAATAATGAATGCTAACACTAGTGGTAATCCATCACAAGGTTCAAATAAATTTAGTGCTAATACATTCTCTTATTGGCAATACATAGATAAATTAGTTTACTGGGGCGGATCAGCTGGAGAAGGATTAATAGTTCCTCCAAGTCCAGATGTTACTGACTCAGCACACAGAAATGGGGTTCCTGTTTTAGGTACTGTATTCTTCCCTATGACAGCTCATGGTGGAAAAATGGAATGGTTAAATAAATTCCTTGAAAAAGATGCTAATGGAAACTTCCCTATAGTAGATAAATTAATTGAAGTTGCAGAAAACTATGGCTTTGATGGTTGGTTCATAAATCAAGAAACAGAAGGAACTGAACAAGAACCTTTAACTCCTGAACATGCTAAGCTTATGCAAGAATTAATAAAGCAATTTAAAGCTAAGTCTAACGGAAAATTTGAAATCATGTGGTATGATTCCATGACAAAAGATGGGGATATGGATTGGCAAAATGCTTTAACTGATAAAAATGAATATTTCTTATTAGATGGAGATAAAAACAAAGTTGCTGATAGTATGTTCTTAAATTTCTGGTGGACATATAATAGTTTAAAAGATAAAGATTTATTAAGAGTATCTAATGAAAAAGCTAAAGAAATAGGAATAAACCCTTATGACTTATATGCTGGAATAGATGTTCAAGCAAATGGATATAAAACTCCTCTTAGATGGACTCATTATCAAAGAGATGACCAAGCTCCATTTACTTCATTAGGTCTATATTGTCCAAGCTGGACTTATTTCGATGCTAAAACTCCAGAACAATTCCAAGAAAACGAAAGTAGATTATGGGTTAATGAACATGGTGATCCATCAAAGGCAACTAATGCTCAAGGAGTTGATTGGAGAGGGATTTCAACATACTCTGTTGAAAAAAGTGCTGTAACTAGCCTTCCATTTACAACTAACTTTAATATGGGTAATGGATATGATTTTTATGTTAATGGTAATAAAGTATCTACTCAAGATTGGAATAATAGAAGTTTAAATGATATAATGCCAACTTACAGATGGGTTATTTCAAATGAAGAAAATAATAATGTAAAAGCTGACATAGATTATACTACTGCTTACTATGGTGGTAACTCAATTAAACTTTCTGGTTACCTAGCTGAAGGAAAAGCTTCTACAATAAAACTTTATAGTTCTGATTTGACTTTACCTGAAGGTGTACAATTCACTACTACTGCTAAGGCTAATGGAAATACTGTAGATATGGATTTAGTTCTTACATTCCATGATGGTACAGAAACTACTATTTCTGCTGATAAGAAACTTGGTACTGATTGGACTAAACTTACTTATGATGTTTCACCATATGTAGGAAAATCAATTAAAACTATTTCTTATAAACTTTCAAGCCCAGTATGTGTTGATAACTTCTCTGCAAACTTAGGTAATATAACAATAGAAATTCCTAACTCAAGTTCAAA
The DNA here is from genome assembly GCF_023921145.1 of Clostridium sp. 16K-1-R1. Taxonomy (NCBI): domain Bacteria; kingdom Bacillati; phylum Bacillota; class Clostridia; order Eubacteriales; family Clostridiaceae; genus Clostridium; species Clostridium sp. 16K-1-R1. The sequence continues at coordinate 386,593 of NZ_CP046515.1, read as the reverse complement.
AGTAAATATATCTAATGCTAAATTAAATGATGTTGACTTTAAAGATGGAATATATGCAGGTGCTAGACTTTCATGGAGTCCTGAAGGAAATTCTTCTGATGTACATCATTATGAAATTTACAGAGTTATGAATGATGGAACTAAAGTTTTACTAGGTGCAACTCCTAATACAAGTTATTATGTTAGTGATTTAAGAAGAAATGATAAAGAAACAAATACTAATTTTGAGGTAATTGCTGTTAACAAAAACTATAACAGAGGAAATAGTCAAAGTATAAATATGGAATGGCCTGATTATCCTGCCCCAACAGCATCATTTAAGGTTTCAAATACCCTAATAGCCCCAGGACAATCAGTAACCTTTACTAACACTAGTTCTGAAGTTACAGAAGAAATCCAATGGAAATTCCCAGGTGCTAAAGTTGAAAGTAGTACAGAACAAAATCCAACTGTTACTTATGAAAAAGAAGGTGTTTATCCAGTAATACTTACTGCTAAAAACTCTTCTGGAGAAAATGTAGAAACTAAAACTGAACTTATAACTGTTACAAATGCTGCAAAAGATGGTTTAGTAAACTTATCACTTAATAAATCAGCTACAGCATCAAGCTTTGTAAACGAGAATGAAGCTCCTCAATATGCTTTAGATGGAAATGTTAAAACTAAATGGTGTGCCGTAGGCTCTGCTCCTCATACATTAACAATAGATTTAGGAGATATTAAAACTATAGGAGAATTAGAAATAAGCCATGCAGAAGCAGGTGGAGAAAGCAGTGGTATGAACACTAAAGCTTACTCTCTTGAAGTTAGTAATGATGGTGAAAACTTTACTCCTGTATTAAATGTAGATGATAATACAAAGGCTATAAGCAATGATGCTTTCCCTGTTACTAAAGCTAGATATGTTAGATTAAATATTATTCAGCCAACTCAAGGTGCAGACTCTGCAGCTAGAATATACGAGGTTGCTGTAAAGGGATTAGATGGAAATGTTGATTTACCACCTGTAATAAACCCTGATGATTCAAATAAACCAGTTGATCCTGATAAGCCAGTAAATCCAGACAAACCAAACAATCCTGAAAGCCCAGATAATCCTAGTAATACAGATAAACCTGTTAATCCTGATCAACCTGGCGATTCTGAAAAACCAGAAAATCCAAACAAACCTGGTGATACAGAAAATTCAGGTGAAAAACCTTCTGAGCCATCTGCTTTAGTTAGTAAAGAAATTACTGAAAATAGTGCTTTATTAAGTTGGAAGGCTCCTGAAAAAGTAGACTTAATTAAAGAGTACGTTATTTATAAAGATGGAAAAGAAATTGGTAGAGTTCCTGCTGACAAAACTCCACTTGAGTTCTTAGCTAAAGACTTAAAACCTAATACTAAATATAACTTCCAAGTATCTTCAATTGATAAAAACGGAAAAGAATCAGATAAAATATCATTAGAAGTTACTACAAATAAAAAAGATAATGGAAATTTACCTAATACAGGATCACCTATAGGGGCTGGTACTTTAGCTACTACTGGACTTGCTTTATCATCTGCTGGTGTTTATTTAACTTTAAAGAAAAAAAAAAATAAATAATGAATTATAAATAAAAATCAATTTAAAATAGCCATACTTTAGTATGGCTATTTTTACTTCTATCCAAAGATATTTTTACAGTTTATACCAAGGGTTTCATGCAATTTTTAACTAAAACTTATTAAATATTCATGCTAATTTTCTGAAAATTCTCAATTGTTTTTTAGTTTAAAAATCAGTTAATAATGCCCAATTTCTATTTACTTTTAACCCTAAAAGTGTATAATTAATAATATCAAATAATAAATTTTATTAATTGATATTATTAATTAATTAAAAGGATAATTACACTTTTTTATATCATTTTATCAAATATTTATAAATTTGTTTAACATAGTGAAATAATTATTGGTAATTCTATATAAAGCTAATTTGTACTTTTAATTAATTTAATATCATTTTAGGTTTATGTATAAAATAATTCTTAATTTATAAAAAATATTACATTTTGAAGGGAGGTAGCTGCATATTATTCTACAAAAAATATGTAGCGTATGTAGTGAAGCACTTAAATATTAAAGACGATTTATTTTGGGTAGGAGCATTAGATCCAAACCTTAGAGTATTTGACATAATAATGTACACACCTTACGGAACAACTTATAATTCATATGTTGTAAAAGGTAGTGAAAAAACAGCAATATTTGAAACTGTAAAAGCTGAATTCTTCGATCAGTATATAGCAAGATTAAAAGACTTAGGTGTAGAACCTTCAGAAATTGACTATATCGTTGTAAGTCATACTGAGCCTGACCATGCTGGTTCTATAGGTAAAATATTAGAATTAGCTCCTAAGGCTAAAATAGTAGCGTCACCTATAGCTATTAACTATATAAAAGAAATAGTTAATGGAGATTTCGAATCAATCCCAGTTAAAGATGGAGATTCAATTTCTTTAGGAAATAAAACTTTAAAATTCATGTCAGTACCATTCTTACACTGGCCTGATACAATCTACACTTACGTAGAAGAAGATAAAACTCTTATCACTTGTGATTCATTCGGAAGCCACTATTCTTGTGAAGAAATGTTTGATGATTTAATTCCTAATGAAGAAGAATATATGGAAGCATTAAAATACTACTTTGATTGTATAATGGGACCATTTAAACCATATGTTTTAAAAGCTCTTGATAAAATAAAAGGATTAGACATAGAAATAATCTGTCCAGGTCATGGTCCAATCTTAAGATCTAACCCATATAAAGTGGTTAATCTTTATAAAGAATGGAGTACTCCAGCTCCAGCTAAGGAAGTTAAAAAAGCTTCAATATTCTATGTTTCTGCATATGGATATACTAAACAATTAGCTGAAAAAATAGCTGAAGGTATTAAATCAACTGGAAACTTAGACATAAATCTATTTAATATAATAGAACATGATATGACAGAATTAGTTGGCGAAGTTGGTTCATCAGATGCTATATTATTTGGTTCTCCAACAATCGTAAATGAACTTGTTGAGCCAGTAAGAGATTTAATGGCAAAACTTAACCCTGTAATTCATGGTGGAAAAATAGCTGGTGCCTTTGGTTCATATGGATGGAGTGGTGAAGCTGTTCCTAGAATAGAAAGTAGATTAAAAGAATTAAGAATGAAAATGCCTGTTGAAGGTTTAAGAATTAAATTTAAGCCATCAGAAGAAGAAGCTCAAAAAGCTTTCGACTTTGGTGTTGAAATAGGAAATGCTTTAAAATAATTCTTAACTTAATTATACTAAATATACATTAACCAAAAAGTAGTAAGTAACTATTTGCTTACTACTTTTTTATATTAAAAGTTATTATCTACTCTATCATGATTAAAATTAACACATTTAAAATCTTCTACTGATACTTCTACAATATATCTTCTCTTCCCTTCAGTATCCTCAAAGCTTCTTGTTATAAGTCTTCCACTAACACTTAAAAGATCTCCCTTTTTTAGATATTTACAAGCTATCTCTGCTTTTTTCTCCCACATTATTATTGGAATAAAATCTTTTTTTCTTTCTCCTGTGGAAGATTTAAAATTTCTTGCCACAGCAATTGTGAATTTTGTATATACCTTCTCCCCACCCTCTACATATCTTAACTCTGGATCCTTTACTAAACGTCCTAATAAAACTATTTTATTCATTTAATATGACCTCCTAAAAAATTCTCACCTGTTATTTTAACCAAAAAAGTGAAATTTATTCAAAATTCATATTAAATTTCGTTTATTTTAGTAAAACTTTTACTTAAAATAGTATATAATGTTATTAGAATAAAATTTACTGGAGGTATTAACATGGCAATTTTAGTTTGTGGTGGTGCTGGCTATATAGGTAGCCATATGGTTGCAGAATTAATTGAAAACAATAAAGAAGTTGTTATCTTAGATAACTTCGAAAAAGGACATGAAGATGCTATTCTTGGCGGAAAACTTTATAAAGGTGATTTAAGAGATAGAAAAATATTAGACAAGATTTTTACTGAAAATAACATAGAAGCTGTTATTGATTTTGCTGCCTACTCTCTTGTTGGAGAAAGTATGACAGAGCCTTTAAAATATTTCAATAATAACGTTTCAGGAACTATAAGTTTATTAGAGGCTATGAGAGATCATAATGTAAAATACATAGTTTTCTCTTCAACAGCTGCTACTTATGGAGAACCTGAAAATATTCCTATATTAGAAACTGATAAAAATCTTCCTACAAATGCTTATGGAGAATCTAAGCTTCTTGTTGAAAAGATTTTAAAATGGTGTGATACTGCTTATGGAATAAAATACACTGCTTTAAGATACTTCAATGCTGCTGGCGCTCATGTTAACGGAAAAATTGGAGAAGATCATGCTCCTGAAACTCATTTAATTCCTTTAATATTACAAGTTGCATTAGGAAAAAGAGATAAAATAATGATGTTTGGAGATGATTATGATACTAAAGATGGTACTTGTGTAAGAGATTATATCCATGTATCAGATTTAGCATCTGCTCACTCATTAGCACTAGAAAGATTAATGAATGGTGGAGAAAGCAGAATATACAATCTTGGTAATGGTACTGGATTTACTGTAAAAGAAGTTGTAGAAGTTGCAAGAAAAGTAACTGGCCATCCAATCCCAGCTGAGGTAGCTCCTAGAAGAGCTGGAGACCCAGCTATATTAATAGCTTCATCAGATAAAGCTATAGAAGAATTAAATTGGAAACCTAAATTCAATTCATTAGAAACAATAATTGAAACTGCTTGGAATTGGCATAAAAACCATCCAAATGGATATGAAAAATAATAAATGATAATTATAAAAAGAGTCATTTAACCATTAAGGTAATGACTCTTTTTTATTTCTCTATAAATCTTTTAATCTATTTTTTTCAGCTAAAACAGCATTTATTTCTCCACCTAAAATTAATATCATAGAAGTTATAAACATCCATGTCATAAACATAAATACTGCTCCCAAACTTCCATATAATCTTGAGTAATTACTAAAATTATTTACATAATAGGCAAAAATATATGAAATTGATATCCATCCTAATGTTGTTATGACAGCTCCTGGAATTACCTCAAGCCATCCTAACCTTACACAAGGAGTTGCATTATATAAAAACATAAAAAATAATATCATTATTAAAATAACTACTACATACCTTAATATATTCCATATATAATATATAAACTCTGGATGCTCTAATACTTTCATAAAGAAATCCCCTATTACATCACCAAATACAAATAAGAATAAAGTAGCTATAACAATTAAAGCTAATAAAATTGTGTATATCATAGAAATTAATTTTAACTTTATATAAGATCTAGTCTCTTTAACTCCATAGGCCTTATTCAGCCCCTTTATTACGGCTTTAAATCCTGAAGATGATACCCATATGGCTAAAGCTATACTTATCCATAATAATCCTGTTTGTTCTCTGTCTACTATTTCAATAACAGTACTTTGAATTAGATTAAAAGCTTCTGTTGGCATTACATTACTCAATAAATTAAGAACTGCATCACTATTTAAATGACTAAATCCTACTAAGGTCATTAAGAACATTAGAAAAGGAATGAATGATAATACCATATAATATGCCAATTGAGCTCCTAATGCAAAAATATCGTCATCTCCTATTTTTTTTATAAACATAACAAGAAATATTACGGTTTTTCTCAGAAAACCTTTTGATTTCTTTTTCATAAATTGCTCCTTATAAATAATACTAATTTTATAATTAACTATAGATATATTAATTATACACATTTATAATTAATATGTATAATTAATAAAAATGTAACTTTTTTGTTAATCTATAGGAATAAAATTATACTAGTAAATTGTGTAAAATTTTAAAGGGCGAAGGTTGGTGAAATTAATGTCGCAAGGCAAACATGCAAAAAAAAATGATTCTAATAGTCAAGGTAATACACCTAAGAAAAAAAGTAAAGTGAAAATAATAGTATTAACATTATTCTTCTTATTACTTATAGGTATAGGACTTGGAGCTACATATGTTTACTCAACATTAAATAAAATGGATATAAAGAAAATAGCTCAAGATGATAAATCTTTAGGTATTGATGAATCAAATAAAGACCTATTCCAAGATGGTATTTTAAATATAGCTCTTTTTGGAGTAGATAGTAGAGAACATGATAATGTTGGACGTTCTGACTCCATAATAATAGCTACAATAGATACTAAACATGATAAAATAAAGCTTACATCTCTTATGAGAGATAGTTATGTTGAAGTTGATGGACATGGTAAAACTAAATTAACTCACGCTTATGCTTATGGTGGTCCTACTTTAGCATTAAAAACAATAAACGAAAACTTTGGATTAGATATAAAAGACTATGTAACTGTTAACTTTGATAACTTAGCTGAAATAATAGATGATTTAGGTGGAGTACCAATAAATATAAAACCTTATGAAGTTAAGGAAGTTAATAATTACGCTAAAAATGTTGCAGAAATTGCTGGAAGAGAATATACGCCAGTTAGTGAAGGTGAGCAAGTATTAAATGGTGCCCAAGCTGTAGGTTACTCTAGAATTCGTTACGTTGGTGATGGAGACTATGAAAGAACTGAAAGACAAAGAAATGTTCTTGATGCAATCATAAAAAAACTTTCCGCATTAAAACCTTCTGAATACCCTGAAACAATAAAAAAACTTTTACCTTATGTTGAAACAAACTTAACTCCATCTAAAATACTTAGTATTGCTACTTCTGTAGCCTCAACTGGTATTCCACCAGTTGAAAATATGCGTTTCCCTCTAGATGGATATTGTAAAGGTGAAATGATTGATGGTGTTTGGTATTTAACATTTGATGAAGCTAAAACAAAGGAACAAATACAAGACTATATATATAAGGATGTTAATCCAAAATAATATATTAACTAGCTGGAAAATAATCTTAAAAGATTGTTTTTCAGCTTTTTTACTATAGAGAATTAATGATATAATTATTTTAAAATATACTACTCTGAAAGGATGAGATTATGATTTATACTCTTGAAAATCAACACTTAAAAATCTCTTTAAGTAATCATGGTGGCGAATTACATAGTATAAAGGGAAAAAAAGATAATACTGAATTTTTATGGTCTGGAGACGAAGCTTATTGGAAATATCATGCTCCAATACTTTTCCCTATAGTTGGTAAAGTATTTAATGGTAAATACACAGTTGATGGCATTACTTATGAACTTCCTCAACATGGATTAGCTAGAGTTCGTGACTTTGAAATGATAGAACAAACTAAAAACTCAATATCTTTTGAACTAAAATACTCTGAAGATACATTAAAAGTTTATCCTTTTAAATTTTCACTTATAATAAAATACACTTTAAATGATATAAATTTAAGCATAGACTATATTGTAAAGAATTTAGATAATAAAGAAATGTATTTCTCAATTGGTGCCCATCCAGCATTTATGTGTCCTATTGAAAATGATAAATTTGATGATTACTACTTCGAATTTAATGAGAAAGAAAATGCAAGCATAATGCAATTAGTTGGTCCTGGTTATTTCTCAAAAGAAGAAAAACCATATTTAAAGGATGAAAATATAATAAATCTATCTACTGATTTATTTAAAAATGATGCTTTAGTTTTTAAAAATCTAAAATCAAATAAAATTTCATTAAAATCAAAAAATCATAAAAAGTACCTAGAATTTGATTTTGGTGAATTCCCTTACTTAGGATTATGGACAAAAGATACTGGTGCTCCATTTGTCTGTATAGAACCTTGGTTTGGACATGCAGACTTTGATGGATTTAATGGAGAATTTAAGGATAAAGCTGCAATCCAGTCACTTATGCCTAATAAAGAATTCCATTGTAACTATAATATATCTTTCTTTGAATAAAAAAATAAAAAAGTTGAAGCTTTATCTTCAACTTTTTTATTTTTCTTCTTTATGATATCCATTAACTATTTTTTGCACTACTTTCTTTACTACACTTGCTTGTGCTATTAATGTCATAACAGTTAGGAAAGTCACTATGCAATCTCTATCTTCTTCTTTTATATCAGAAACCTGTATTATTTCTTCTATTTTATCGTTATCAACTAATGGCACCTCTAAGAATCTTTTTATGCTCTCTTCTTGTACTTCTCCGAACATCTTATAAGCCGTTTCCCAAGATATTATATCATCGCTTCTATCATTAATATCATTAAATGCTAAAGCAAATACTTTTTTGATCTCATCGGTTTTTAATAGGGGTCTCATATAACTTAATAAAACCAATTGAGCTAAGTGCACCTTAGTATATCCACGTTTTTTCCCATCTTCCGGCTTTGATATTACCTCACTTTTAATATAGTTTTGCACTATATTATTAGTAAATTTATCTTCCGTAAACTTATCATTTAGATAGTCTATAACCTGTGAAAGAAATAAATCATACTTTGGCAAATCATCATAAGAAACCATACTGTTTTTTGACATCTCTTCTGCCAAAACTTTTATTTGTTCAGAATTAAAATTATTAATATCCATAGCACACCTCAAATTTCGTTTTAAACCCTTATTATGTATTATATAGTATTTATAATCACATTACAAGTTAATACCCTCTATTTTGTTTTACATAACTTAAATTTATAAACAATATATAGAATAAATCATATTTATTACAAAAGTTTTTTATATTTAATACTATATAAGTAAAATATATTCAAATTTTTTTGAAAAACTTTAAATATATTTTATCTATTAATGTATTTTTTTTATTAAAAAGTAAATATTTCATTATAAATTTTTAAATTCATATATTTTACCCTATTTTCTTAAATAATAATAAACAATATATTAATTTAATCATAGAATATTATATAAATTAAATAATTTTCTATACGACATTTTTATTATTTTTTTCCAATTTTATTTTTAAATATATATTTTATAAGTTAATTGTTATTTTCCAAGTATAAATTTATATTAATATATCAATATTTATACTTTTTTTTAACTTTTTGTCAAACAAAAATTAGTCTATTTATGTAAAATAAATTAATCTTTACCTTGACTTTTCAAAAAAATGGTAGTATATTTAATATATAATTGATTGAGAATAAAAAAAATTGTAAACAAACATTTTTTTTGACAAAACATATTGACTTAATATGACAAGTTTGTTAATATTATAATGCGTTTTGTCGAAAGTTGTAAAATGCAAGGAGGAAGTATAATGAAATCAACAGGTGTAGTAAGAAGAGTAGACGAATTAGGAAGAATAGTTATTCCTATAGAGTTAAGAAGAACATTAGATATAGCAGAAAAGGATGCTTTAGAAATCTATGTAGATGGAGAGCAAATCATATTAAAGAAATATGAGCCAGCATGTATATTCTGCGGAGATGCTAGAGATGTTGTTAACTACAAAGGTAAAAACATCTGCCAAAAATGTTTAGATGAATTAAAAAAATAGTAATTAACTTATTTAATATAAATAATTAATTAACATTTTAACCCTAACCAATAATAATTTTTAACACTATATCCCCTTATAGTGTTAAAGCACTTCATAATCCCCTATGAAGTGCTTTATTTTTATTATCTATATTTTAATAAATATTTTCTTAAAATCATAATTCTTTAATTATAAACTATTTTTTATTTGTTAATCCTAATCGCATAATTATATATGCTAAAATGCCCTTTAGCTAAAATATAATTTTATTAAAAGTTACCACATATCTTAAATTAAATATTATAATACTTAAATCTTATATGTTAACCCTAAATATCTAATGAAAATTTATATATTTCTGATTTTGCAACTCCTCTATCCTTTGCTACTTGTTTTATAGCATCTTTTTTCTTCATTCCTTCATTATCTATATAATGTATTATATGTTCCTCTATAGACATACTAATCCATTTTGAAGTATTTTCTTCTTCTATTTCTTTATCTGTTTTTCCTGATATTACACAAACAAATTCACCTTTTGGAGCATTTTCTTCAAAATGAATTTTTGCTTCCTCTAAAGTTCCTCTAAATATTTCTTCATGAAGCTTAGTTAATTCTCTACATATAGCTACTTTCCTATTTCCTAATCCTTCTTTTAAAGTATCTATAGTATCTAATATTCTATATGGTGATTCATATATTATTATTGTTTCTGTTCTATCCTTTATGTCTTCAATAAAAGATCTTTTATCCTTATTTTCTCTTGGGAAAAATCCCTTAAACATAAATTTAGTTGTATCTAATCCAGAATATATTAAAGCAGTTGTAAAAGCTGTTGCTCCTGGTAAAACTTCAAATTCTATACCTTCCTCTATACATTTCTCAACAACTACACTTCCTGGATCTGATATTCCTGGAGTTCCAGCATCACTAACTATAGCAACTGATGTTCCTTCTTTAACTCTTCTAAGTATTTCTTCACCTTTACCTTGCTCATTATGCTTATGATAACTAATTAAAGGCTTTTTAATCTCAAAATGATTTAAAAGCTTAAGAGTTTGTCTTGTATCCTCAGCAGCTATTAAATCAACATTTTTTAAAACCTCTAAGGCTCTTAAAGTTATATCTCCTAAATTTCCTATTGGAGTCGGTACTAAATAAACTTTACTCATTTTTATTTACTCTCCCTTCCATATATCTTATCTATTTCTTCACTATATCCACCTTCATCTTTATACACATATAAAGGTGCTTCCCATTTTAAGAAAGCTCCGCCGTCTCTTTGACCTTCTACTAAAACTATGTTTGCAGCTTTTTTTGTATTAGGATGAACCATTCTAACCCTTTTAGGTTCTATTTTATATTTTCTCATAAGACAAAATATATCAGCTAACCTTTCAGGTCTATGTACCATATAAAGTCTTCCATTATCCTTTAGAAATCTTCTACTTGCTGCTATAACATCCTCTAAATTACACATAATCTCATGTCTAGCTATAGCAAGTTTATCTTCTGGATTTACAATACCTGCATTATTTAACTTATATGGAGGATTTACTGTAACAACATCAAATTTAGGCATTGATTTATTAAGCTCTTTATCCTTTAAATCGCCACATACAAAAGATACTTTATCTTGAATATTATTAATCTTTGCACTTCTATTTGCCATTTCAGCAAATTCTTCTTGTATCTCAATTCCAACTACTTCTTTAGGATTTTTTTTTCCGTAAATAATAAAAGGAATTATTCCTGTACCTGTGCACAAATCTAATACAGAATGTTTTCTGTTAACATTAGCAAAATTAGCTAGTAAAACAGCATCCACTCCAAATCTAAACCCTTCTTTTTTCTGAATTAGATGTAATCCATCTAACTGTAGATCATCAAGAGTTTCATTCTCGTTAACTAAAGTTAAATCCAACTCTTTTAAAGTTTTATTCATACTTCTTCACACTCACCTTTATTGTAATCAGTAGACCTGTAAAATCAGTAAATAAATTAAGGTCTCTTTAATTGTTATAGTCTATATTATAGCATATACTCAAAATTCTTAACCTTTTATAAAAAAATATGCCAAACAGCTATTTCTACTGTTTGGCATAAATATATTTTAAATTATAATATTCTTCTTGCTGATGAGAAATTATATATAGGGCCTACTATTACACCAACACCTGGTCTAGCAGCGTGAATCATTTGTCCACCACCTACATATATTCCAACGTGTCCTACACCATTAGTAAATACTAAATCTCCTGGTTGTAACTGATCTCTTGATACAGGTCTACCTTGATTTATTTGTGTATAAGTAGTTCTAGTAATTTCTCTACCTACTGCATTTCTATAAACATAACTAGTAAATCCTGAACAGTCAAATGAATCTGGACCAGTTGCACCAAATACATATGGTCTTCCTATAAACTGATATGCATATGATACTACTGCTGAAGCTGCCCCTTCACTTGGAGGAGCTACTGTGCTTCCACTATTTGATGATGAACTTCCATTACTAGTTGAAGATGAACTTCCGCCAGAATTAACATCTCCACCTCTGTTAGGTGCGCTACTTACTGCTTCTTCTGCTTTTTTAGTTTCGATTAAATCTTTAGCTTTTTCTATAGCTTGAACAGCTTCTGCATCTACCTCTGGAGTTTTTATTTGATTTCTTAAACCTCTTAAGGCTGTCACAGCTTGATTTAAATCATTTACTGAACTATTTGAATTTATTTTAGAAGTCCATGGCTCAATTAACTGTCTTTCTAGTGGAGCTAATTCGCCAACAACTTTTTCTTGCTCAGCTTTCATATCTTTTATAGCACCTTCTTGCTCAGCTTTCATTTTGTTTAACTCATCTATTTTTGATTGAGTTTCTGAATTAAGCTTATTTAATTCGGCAGTCTTATCTTCTAATTCTTTAACTTGGCTATCAAGCTTTTCCTTTTCAGAAGTTAACTCATCAATAACTTGCTTATCCATACCCATTACTTTGCTTATAGCTTGTACTCTTGATAAGAAGTCACCAATTCCATTAGAATCTAATAAAGCAGTTAAGTAGTTTGCTTGTCCACCACTTTTATATGTTGCTCTTATTCTTTGACCTAAAACTTCTTGTTGTTTTTCTATTTTCTTCTTTGATTCCTCAATTTGAACTTTAACTGTTGAAATTGATTCCTCTGTTTTAGATATTTCTTCTTTATTTTTTTCTACTTGGAAAAATAAAGGTTCTATTTTAGCTGATAACCCATCTATCTTATCTTCTAACTCTCTTATCTTACTATTTATATCTGCATATTTATCTTGACTTTGTTCCATTTGTTGCTTTTGATCATCTGTAAGTGGAGTTGCGAATACACTATGTCCTACTCCAAATGTCATTGTAGCAGCAAGAACTGTTGAAATTATTTTTTTCTTCATATCTACTTGCTCCCATTTAATGAAAAATAGGAACTCATCCCTCCCCTATGTTAAAAGTTTTACACTTATACATTATAGCATTTGAAACCTTTTTGTAACAATATAAATTTGTCATTTTTTTGTTAAATAAATATAATTTTTTCACTTTTTTTACACTTTTTTAACTTTTTCTTACATATATATACTATTTTGAGATTTTATTTCCAACTAATTTCTGAACAATTGACCCACCTATTATAATAACTACGAAAGCTATTTTTATTGAATTTCCATTAACAAAGTTATCAAGTACTCCTAAAATAGTTCCTAAAAATCCTATAAAAATATTTCCTATTGCATTGCTTTGTATGTACTTAGCACTATATTTCCCTGCTTGATTTTCTCCTTCAAATCTTTTTTTGTTTGCAAATAATACTATTCCAACAACTATTAATAAAAAACTAGCTGCTAGCATAACAATTGAACTTATCTTCATTTGTTTCACCTCATCTTTTAATTTTTAAATTACTACTTAACATTATAACATCCTCACAGAAATATAATATATTTTAAGTAGAATATAATATTTTTTAATTTTTTAAACTTTTTTTATTTTTTTGTTGACAACCTTATTATTTTCTCATATAATAATAAATGTCGCCGGGGTGTGGCGCAGATGGGAGCGCGCGTGGTTTGGGACCATGAGGTCGCAGGTTCGATCCCTGTCACCCCGACCAAAAGGAATTGCAACAGCAATTCCTTTTTTTATTTTATATAAGATTTTAATATTAATACTCCAGTTAAATCTATTTAGACTTAACTGGAGTATTATTTTTATTAGTAGATAATTTTAATATAAAATATATAATCTACTTTAATCTTATTAATAAATTATATTCTTAAACATATTTTTTATTCTAAATTATCATTTCCCTCTTCTTTAATACTCTTTGCAAATTCTTCTTCAAAGTACCTATCTTCCTTTGCGGCTGCAGTAAATAAAGCCATATAAAACATCCATATAAGTGCTAATATCCCAGTTAATATAATATATTTCATTGTATATCTCCCTCTTTTTAAATTAGTATCTACTTAAAATACTTTCCAAAACATAAAAATTTATACACTCCACTAATACAATTTGAATTTTTGTACATAATAATTTTATTAAAATGATTGTAGGAGGATCGATCTATTATGAATAAAAAGTATGACTCTTTATTTAAAGAACTTATCTCTTCATATTATTCAGAAGATAACTTTGATGAAAAATTAAATGATATAGTAAAAAATAATTTTAATAGTAAAGAAGATGCTATTGATGTTCTTTCATCCCTATGTGGAGTTGATATAGATAAAAACTCAGATAATATTGCTTATGACATAAGAAAAGCTATAACAACACACAAAATCAAAAAAAATATAGTTGATAAAGTTTCTGTATGTACAAAAAACTGTTCAAAAGAAAGTAAAGGTAAATGTCAAAGCCTTTGTCCCTTTGATGCAATACTGACTGATCCTATAGATAATAGTAAATATATAGATCCAAATCTATGTCAAAATTGTGGTATATGTGTTCAGGTATGCGAAAGTGGTCACTTCTTAGATAGAATTGAACTTCTTCCTATTATTGATTTAATAAAAAATAATGAGACTGTAATTGCCGCAGTAGCTCCTGCTATAGCTGGACAATTTGGTGAAAATGTCTCCTTAGATATGCTAAGAGAAGCATTTATAAAAATAGGCTTCTCAGATATGATTGAAGTTGCCTTTGCCGCTGATATGCTTTCAATTAAAGAAGCTGTTGAATTTAATCATCATGTAGAAAAAACTGGAGATATATTAATAACATCTTGCTGTTGCCCTATGTGGGTGGCCATGTTAAGAAAGTGTTATACGGATTTAGTAAAGGATGTCTCCCCTTCTGTTTCACCTATGATAGCTGCTGGGAGAGTAATAAAAAAATTAAATAAAGATGCTAAGGTAGTTTTTATAGGTCCCTGTATAGCTAAGAAAGCTGAAGCAAGAGAAAAAGACTTAGTTGGTGCTATAGATTATGTCTTAACCTTTGAAGAATTAAAGGGTATATTTGAAGCATTAAAAATAGATCCATCATCTATGAAAGGTGTTCCCTCTATAGAATACACCTCTAGAGGTGGAAGGCTTTACGCTCGAACTGGAGGGGTATCAGAGGCCATAAATGATGTGGTTAAAGAACTCTATCCTGATAAAGCTAAGATATTTAAGGCAGTTCAAGCTAATGGAGTTAAAGAATGTAAAGAACTCTTAAATAAAGTTCAATCTGGTGAATTAAAAGCAAACTTTATTGAAGGTATGGGATGTGTTGGAGGATGCGTTGGTGGTCCTAAAAGAATAGTAGATCCTAGCATAGGTAAAAAACACGTTGATGAAGTTGCTTATAATTCGCCAATAAAAGTTGCTACTCATAGCCATACTATGGATGAAGTCCTATTGAGATTAGGAATAAATTCATTAAAATCTTTTGAGGATAAAGAAAAAATATCTATTTTTGAAAGAGAATTCTAAAACATATTTACTTATAAGCTTAATATTTAACCTTACCTTCTATATAATTTATATGTTAAACTGTATTGGGGGTGAGGCAACAATGCTTAGCAATATAAAAGGTGTAATCTTTGATTTAGATGGAACTTTAGTTGATTCAATGGGAGTATGGGCTAAAATAGATTCTGATTACCTAACTGATCTTGGTCTTGAAGTTCCTAAAAACCTTAAAGAAGAAATCACTCATTTAGGCTTCAAAGAAGTTGCTAAATATTTTAAGAAAAGATTTAATATAGCAAGTTCAGAAGAAGAAATAATGAAAACTTGGCATGATATGGCCTATGTAGAGTATAAAAATAATATCAAACTTAAACCTGGTGCAAGAGAATTTCTTGAGCAATTAAAAGAATCTAACATAAAAATAGGATTAGCTACTAGTAACTCTTATCCTTTACTAGAAGTTTGCTTAAAATCAAATAATATCTTTCATTTATTTGATTCAATAACAATAACAGGTGAAGTACCTAGAGGAAAGGATTTTCCTGATGTTTACTTGTTAGCTGCTGAAAGATTAGGCTTAGAGCCTAAAGAGTGTGCAGTCTTTGAAGATATCTTACCAGCAGTTAAAGGAGCTCTTAGTGCTGGAATGAAAGTTTTTGCCGTAGAAGAACATACTGTTTCTAAAGAAGAAAAATCACAAATTAAAGAAATTGTACATGAATACATAGATTCATTTAATGATTTACTTGTAAATTAATATTATACTTACATAATAAAACTATAAAAATTAAACTACATAATAAAAAGATAAATTACTTATGTAGTTATAATAATAAAAACTCAATTTAAAACTTAGTAATGTTTTAAATTGAGTTTTTTTGTAAAATCTATTTTATTCTAGGTTTTTAATAGCCTCTTTTATTAATTCAGCTCTATTATCCCAGGTATTTTCTTCAGCTTCTCTTCTTAAGATATTAAAATATTCTTTGTTATCTACTTCTAGCTTTAATGCCTTATCAATATTTCTTATAAATTCATCATAATCCTTTGAAATCAAACAAGATTCATAATTTTTACACTCATTTATATCAGTAGTTACTATGGGCTTTTCTAAAGCCATATACTCAAATATTTTTAATGGTGATGTAGAATCAGTTATATCATTTTTTATAAAAGGTACAATACATACATCAAAATATCTTGAATAGTTTATTAAATCTTTATAATCAATCATACCAAGATAAGATATATTTGAATAATATTTTAGATTACTTTGATCATAAGACCCATCATAATCCATTCCTATTAAAACTATTTCGTAATCTTCTCTTTCCTTTGCTAATTGCTCAATTAATTTATAATCAAACCACTTAGCTAAAGCTCCATAATAACCTATTATAGGCTTTCTCTTATTAACTATAGGCTGAATTTTTTCACCTATTTCATTTCCATGATTTTTAAAGTCTTCTAAATTAACAGCATTAGGAGCTAAAATATTATTTTCATTTTCTCCCCTAAATTTATTTGCAATATCTTTTAATTTTTTTGCAGTTGAAACAACTAATACATTTTCTTTATCTCTCAAGAGTTTTTCATGATCCTCTATCATTTTAGAAGTTATGTTATATCCACTTATTTCACTAGATAACTCGTCTACAAAATCATATATGACTTTAAAGCCTTTATCCATATATGTTTTTATCTTTTCGTAATCAACTGAGTTTAAACATGTAGCATAAACATGTACAAATTTAGGCTTATTAATTGATTTTATTGCCTCAAAAAATGCCACATTTAAACTATACATATCTAAATTAAGAACATATAAATTGTCCTTTATCTTTTTAATTGAATAAATGTTATCATTTTTTACATCGCTTCTATATATATATAGTACTTTCTTTTTACTTAATGCCTCTGCTAAATGTTGAGGTCTTTGCTTCATTTCTATATTCCATCCAAAGGAAGCATGAAAAACAATAATTTCATCAAAGTCTTCTAATTCCAATATGCTTTTAATCTTTTCATAAAAACAATTAAATTGTCCCTCAAATAATATTGAGCTTATAGCATCATCTATATATTTAGATGTCTTAGAACATAATTCATTGAAATTTCCTGATAAAATATCTTCTTCGGTTATTTTATTATCATAGTATGCTGTTTCTTCCCCATCCTCATTAATAACTTTAGTAAGTTCTAATCCAGAATATATAAGTTCTTTAAGTTTTAAATTTTCTATAAGCCAGTTATTTAATTCCCTTTTCTCTTCATATGTAAAATCTCCAATATTCTTTTTTAACATAACTTCAAAAATATTACTCATAAGAATTCTCCTTATCAAAAGACTTTAATATTTTTCATTATTAACATCTTTTCACATAATTAGTACACAAAAGAGGATATAAGCCATATAAACTATGGTCATATCCTCTATTTTTTATGTCCATGTAGAATCTAAGAATACAAAACCTTCAGACTCTCCTTCATTTTTAACCTCAAATGAAACTACGTCTTCTTGTGTTTCTAAAGCAACAAGATTTTGGCTTTCTGAAAATATAGCATCTAAATAATAAATTCCTTCCTTAACATCTAGAGAGTCAATTTTAAAAGTAATTTTATTTCTTCCCTTTTTCCAAGGTATAGTGAATTCATCAACATTACTATTTACTGAGAATATAAACTGATCTGCATTTCTATACTCACAAGGCTCTCTGTATGCCTTTCTCATTTCAATAGTAATACCAGCATTTTTAACTGATGGATTAAACACCTCATATTCAACTAAAAATTCTATAGATTCGCCCTTTTTATAAACTTTTTTATCATCTAATATTTCCACATTGATAAGCTCAACAAACTTTCCTGTTTCAAGCTCTTCCTCGTCATCACTTTTCATAAGTTTATCATAATATTTTTCAACTATATCAAAGGATGGTCCAATATCAACTACTCTTCCTTTTTCAAGCCATATAGCTCTTTCACAGAAGGTTTGAACAGTTTCAAGGCCATGTGATACATAAAGAACTGTTTTACCAGCCTCTTTAAATTCATTAAACTTATCCATACATTTTTTTTGGAATCCAACATCTCCAACGGATAATATCTCATCTACAATAAGTATATCTGGATTAATATTTATAGCAACGGCAAAGGCTAATCTAGCATACATACCACTTGAGTAACTTTTTACTGGTTGATTTATAAATTCTCCAATATCAGCAAACTCTATAATATTATCCTTTACCTTATCAATTTCATCTTGAGTTAATCCCATGAGACTTCCATTAAAATATATATTTTCTTCTCCAGTAAGCTCTGGATTAAAACCAGTTCCTAATTCTAAAAGAGAAGATACTCTTCCATTAACATTAACTTCTCCTGATGATGGAAATGAAACTCCTGTTAATATTTTTAATAAAGTAGATTTACCAGCACCATTATTTCCAATGATACCTACTATTTCACCCTTATTTACATGAAAAGAAACATCAGTTAAGGCTTTAAACTCTTTAACTTCTTTTTTTGCAAAAGGATTTATTATGTTTCTTATTCTACTTGATTTTGAATCATAAACTCTGTAATTTTTACAAAGATTTTTTACTTCTATTGCCTTTTCCATGATTTCTCCCCCATTAAGAGTTTAGTATAAGCTCCTTAATGTCCTTTGCCTTTTGTCTCCAAGTATTTTGATTACCTTCTTTTCTAAGTAATTCTATATATTCCTTAGAATTCTCTAACTCAGCGGCTTTCTTAATGTTATTTATGAAATCTTCATGTGAATCACTTACTAAAGGTGATTCATATTTTCTACACTCTGGTAAAGCTGTTGTAACTATAGGCTTACCTAAAGCCATATATTCAAATAATTTTACTGGTGAAGTAGCTTCTGTTATTTCATTTACCACAAAAGGAATTATAGAAACATTAAAGAACTTGGAATATGTTGGAAGTTCATTATAGTTAACAGTTCCTAAATAATGAACATTGTCTAATTTTAATATTCCGCTCTTTCCTAAGGATTGATCATAATCTATTCCTATAAGAACTATTTCATAATCATCCTTAAATTCTTCTGCAAGCTCTTTAATTAAATCATAATCAAACCAACTAGCTAAGGCTCCAAAATATCCTATTATCTTTTTCTTACTATTAACAATATTTTTCATCTTATCAGGAATCTTTTTGCAATCAATATTAGCAAAATGCTCATATTGAACTCCATTAGTTACAAGAGCTAATTTATTTTCTCCTCTTAATTCTTTAGCTTCTTGATAAAGCTTATCCGCAGTAGTTACCACATAAACTTTTTCTGTATCTTCAATCATTCTCTTATGACTTGCTTTAATTTCATCTGATATTTTAAATCCAGCAATATCATCTGATAAATCATCAACATATTCATATATTATTTTAAAGTTTCTATCTGTAAATTTCTTTAACCAACTGTCATATTCAACAAATGAAGTTGAATATATTTGACCAAAAGCAGGAACTCCACTTTGAGATACTATATCTATTAAACACTCTTGTAACCAATATAGATCTGTGTTAACTAGATAAAGATTTTCTTCCATCTTCTTGTAAGTTTTAATATCCTTATCAACATAAGGTGATGCTTTATAAAAATATAAAACATTTTCCTTAGCTAGGTTTAAAGCTATATGTTGAGGTCTTTGGAACATTTTAACCTCAAATCCAAAGTAAACATCAAATATAACTATAGCATCATAATTTCCATTCTTTATTGCACCAGTTATTTCATCAAAGAATACTTGTTTTTGATCTTCATGTCCTTTTTCTCTATATTTAAGCAACATTGGCTTCAATATAGGTCTTAATAAATTTTTTAAACTTCTTTTTAAACTCATACTATTACCCTCTCACTCTTAAATGTTTTTTTCAATTAATCTATCTAGTATAGCTGCCTTTTCTCTCCAAGTATTTGCTAGAGCTTCTTCTTTTAGATAGTTATAATACTCATCTTTTTTATCAAGAGTTAATGCAAAGTCTAGTTTTTCTATAAAGTCTTCATGGCTTTTTCCTATTAATACTGACTTATACTTTCTGCATTCTCTCATATCAGTAGTAACTATAGGATGCCCCATTGCCATATATTCAAAAAGTTTAACTGGACTTGTAGACTCAGTTATATCATTTAATAAAAATGGTATAGTTGATATTGTGAAGTATTGAGAATATTGATTTAATTCCTTATAATCAACAATACCTAAATAATGAACATTTTCAAGTTCATCTATTTTACTATCTTTAAAGCTGTTATCATATAAAAATCCTATTAATACAATCTCATAATTAGGTCTTTCTTTAGCTACTTTTTTAAGTAATTCATAATCAAACCATTTTGCTAAAGCTCCAAAATATCCTATTATAGGGTTACCTTTGCTTACTATATCTTTTAATTTTTCTGGAACCTCATTACTTCTATATTGCCAATGATCATATTGAACTCCATTTGTTATCATTGCAACATTTTCTTTTCCTCTAATCTCTTCTATTTCTTCTATAAGCTTATCTGCTGACCCTACAGCTATATTACTCTTATCTTCTATAATATTCTTATGTCTATCATATACAAAATCAGGTAAATGTCCTGATATTTCATCTGAAAGTTCATCTATATATTCATATATTATTTTAAAACCATTATCAATGTATTTCTCTTTAATATATTGCTCATCTAAATAAACATCTGTTGAATAAAGAGATAAGAATTTATGACCTTTATACTCCTTAAGAAGATCAAACATAGCATTTTGTAAAGCAAAATTAGCCATGTTAACTAAGTAAAGTCTATCCTTCAGCTTTTCAACAGTCTTTACATGCGGATCAAACTGCTCTGAAGTTCTATAGAAATAAAGATATCCATCATCAGTAAGCTCATTTGCCATATGTTGAGAACGTTGGAATAAAGGAATATTCCATCCAACTCTTGAATCAAAAACTACTACCGCTTTGAATTTCTCTTTTTTTAATATCTTATGAAATATAGCATTAGCCTCTTCATAATTTTTTCTATAGGTTAATGCATTATTATCTAATTTATCTTTAATACGTCTTTTTATATATCTTAAAACTCTCTTTATAACTTCTATTAAACCATCTTCTTTAAGAACTTCCGTTGTTCTCCTAGCAATTCTACCTACGCTCATACTATTCCTCCGATTAATTACCCCAAGAATGCCCCAGTATTAAGAAACCTTCTCCTCTATACTTGTCATTCAAAGTAAAACTATATCCATTTATTTTTCTATATACTTCCTCTTCACCATCTCTTAAAACAAAGTCAATATAATAAACTCCAGCAACTAAGTTAACCTTATTTAAAGACACCTTTAACTTATTAACTCCTAAATTAAAAGGAATATTTTTTATATTATCTTTACTATTTATACCACAAACAAACTGATCATTTCCTCTAGTTGTACCTGGCTCATAGTCAGTTTTTCTAAACTCTAAAACTATGTTAGGGTCTTTTAAGTCATTTGAAATAAGATCATATTCAACCTCTAAATCTAATTTTTCAAGATATTCTACATTTTTTGTATTAGATTTAACTGCTATACTATTTATTATGTCACTTTTATGATCTTTTAATTGTTCTATATTAGCAGGATTAAAATTTAAATTATAATATCTCTCTACTACAATTACAGAATTCCCATCATCTACAACTTCACCTTTTTGAAGCCAAATTGCTCTGTCACAGAACTTTTTCACTGTTCCAAGTCCATGAGAAACATAAAGTATTGTTTTTCCCTTTTTCTTAAATTCATTGAATTTTTCCATACATTTAACTTGGAAACCAACATCTCCAACGGATAAAATTTCATCAACTATTAATATATCAGGGTCTACATTAATAGCAACGGCAAATGCTAATCTAGCAAACATACCACTTGAATAATTTTTTACTGGTTGCTCTATAAAATTACCTATATCAGCAAACTCAAGTATATCCTTTAATTTTCCATCTATCTCTTCCTTAGTTAAACCATTTAAACTACCATTAAAATAAATATTTTCCATACCAGTAAGCTCAGGGTTAAATCCTGACCCCAATTCTAGCATAGATGCTAATCTTCCATTTATCTCAATCTCTCCAGAAGTAGGGAAAGCCACTCCTGTTAGTAATTTTAAAAGTGTTGATTTACCGGCCCCATTATGACCGATAATACCAACACATTCTCCCTTGCTTATCTCAAAAGAAACGCCCTTTAAAGCATAAAATTCTTTTATATTCTTTTCTTTACCAAAAGCATTCGCTAATCTTTCAGATCTCTTTTGATATAACTTATATTTTTTAGTTAAGTCTTTAACTCTTATAGCAACAGACATATTCTGTACCTCTCTTTTTATAAAACATCATCAAATTCTGGTCTAAATTTTTTAAATACTTTAGATCCAAATATGAATAATATTATAGTTACTACCCAGAAATAAACTCCATATGCTAAACTAACTGTATGTGTTCCTAAATATGCGTCCCTAAATAAAACAGCTAAGTAATATAAAGGGTTTAATTTTAGTATTTTCTCAATCCAAGGCATACTAGAACCTACAGGCAATTCTCCCGCTTGCCACATAACTGGACACATCCAGAATAAAAATTGCATAAATACAGATATTCCATGTAATATATCAATTGACATTACTACCCATGCAGATAGTAATCTTGATAAAGCTGCCAAAAATATTATAGTTATGATAATGGCATAAATCAATTTAGGTATATTTATTAGATTTAAGTTACCATTTACTGCAAATATTATAAAACTTATTACTAGCAAAATTAAAAATGTGTAAAAACTAATTACTATTCTTATAGTAGGTAATATTTCTACAGGGAATTTAACCTTTTTAACCAAAAAGGAATTAACCCTTATGGAACCTGCGCCTGACATAATTACATCAGAAATAAATATCCATGGTATGTATGCTGAAACTAGCCAAACTAAATAATTAACCTGTACATTTGAACTAGTTGTTCTCATTCCAGTTGAAAATATCATCCAGAAAACAGTTATCATAGCTAGTGGTCTTATTATCGCCCAAGCCATACCTAACTTAGAACCAGCAAACTCTTTTTTAAATTCTTTCTTGGATATGCTAAATATCATTCTCCAATGAGAAAAAATACTTTTCTCAATCTCAAGCCAATCCTTCAAGTTGTTCACCTCTGCTTATCATCTATTTTTTTGTAAAATAACTAAACCTAATTATACCACAAATACTTAATAAATATTTATACATTTCTCTTACAAAGTAGCAAAATATACTTCTTGTTTAAGCCTTTTCTTAAAAGCTACAAATATAGCTAATACTTCTTTCAATAAACTAACTTCATATAAAATCCAAATTCACTAAAAACTATTAAATATAAATACTAAATATATAAATTAATCTTAATTAATAATAAAGTTACTAGGACATTTTTATTATTCTAAATTCTAAAATATAATTTAGAATTTATATTTTTAATATCTTCTAATTTTAAAAATATATAAATTAAGTTTATTAAGAATCTCTAACTTAAGTATTGTCATTTATACATATTACTACACTAAAAACAATAAAAAAAGTTAGATATAGAATAAAATTCTACACCTAACTTTTTAATAGAGTCTTAAATTAAGCTAATTTAACTCCATATTTTTCTCTTAATTCTTTTATTAATTCTAAGTATTTCTTTTGTTGTCTTTCTTGAATTAACATATTAACAACTTGCTCTTTAACATCTTCAAAAGCTTTAGTTTTAGCTTCTGTTTTGTCTTCAACTTTTATTAAGTGATATCCAAATTGAGTTTTAACTGGAGCACTAACTACTCCTAACTCTAAGTTAAATGCAGCTTCTTCAAATTCTGGAACCATCATTCCTTTTGAGAATGAACCTAAGTTACCACCTTGTTCCTTTGAAGGACAGCTTGAGTATTTGTTAGCAGCATCTTCAAAAGTTATTGAACCTGAAGCTATTTCTTCTTCTACTTTTTTAGCTTCTTCTTCTGATGCAACTAAGATGTGCTTAGCTGTTACAGTTTCTAATTCAACGAAGTTTTCTTTATGCTCTTCGTAAAAAGCTTTTGCTTCATCATCTGTTACAGTAACTGATGATAAAGTCTTTTTCATTACCATTTGAGCTAATAATTCTTTAGCAAATTTATTTAATTGATCTTTAAACTCTTCAGTCTTATCTAATCCAGTTTCTTTTGCAAATTCAGACATTAATTCAAAAGCAATAGCTTGCTCTAAAACTTGTCTTTTACCTTCATCACTAGCAAGCATAGCTTGTTGTTGAGCTGGGTATCTTGCTATTATCTCATCTATATAGTCTGAAGTTATTTCTGTATTTCCAACTGTTGCTAGAACTTTCTTTTCCATATATATTATCTCCTTTTTAATTAAAGTTTTATTTTCCTATACTTCATATATTAACATACATTTAATGAATTAAAAAGAAATTCTGAGTATTTTCCTAATCTATAAAATAAGTTTATACTTTAATAATATATAATTAAAAATTTCTTACTTATAAATTTTTTCTCTTAAAAATCAGGCTCAAGTTTAACAAACTAATACTACATATTTTTTATATTCTTAAACCTTAAGATTTTAAATACTAACTTTAAGGTTTCTAACACTTAAAATTCAAGTTAATTTCTAACTTCTAACTTCTAACTTCTAACTTCTAACTTCTAACTTCTAACTTCTAACTTCTAACTTCTAAAAAAATTATAATTCACCCTATAAAGTTAATCACTAAAAACTTACAATTCACACTTTAAATTTAATTATTAAAAACTTTAGAATATAAACTAAAGTTTTTATCAACTAATAAAAAGTTATAATTCTTATCTCTATAATTTTCTCCCTAAAGTTCATGTTAATTACTAAAAGACAATAAATTCCTCCTCTAAAATTTAAATTTTTATATTTAAATTTTATACATATGAATATCTCTCTTCCACTTTGTTGATAATGAATAGTAATTATTATATAATATATATAATTTAAAGGAGGGATTCTTATGTCAATTGAAATAAATAAATTAGCTCCAGATTTTAAACTTATGGGTTCTGATGGAAAAGAACATTCACTAAGTGATTACAAAGGAAAAAATATAGTTTTATATTTTTATCCTAAGGATAACACTGCTGGTTGTACTACAGAAGCTTGTGATTTTAGAGATAACATACAAAACTTTCATGATTTAAATGCAATTATTTTAGGTGTTTCTAGAGATTCTTTAGCATCTCACGATAAATTTATTACTAAATTATCACTTCCATTTGTATTACTTAGTGATCCAGATGAAATAGTTTGTAAATTATACGATGTAATAAAAGAAAAAAATATGTACGGCAAAAAATATATGGGTGTAGAAAGAAGTACTTTCTTAATAAATAAAGAAGGAATATTAATAGAAGAATTTAGAAAAGTAAGAGTTAAAGGACACATAGAAAAAGTTCTAGATAAATTAAAAGAAATAAATTAAAAAATAAAATTAAAAGAGGATCTTATTAAGATCCTCTTTTAATTTTTAACATAAGTTCAAAATATAAATTAAAAATATAAATTATATTCTTATTTTACATTTTAATAATCTCATATAAAAATATTTTTTATGCTCTATAAAAAATAGCCTTCTATGTATGTAGAAAATAATTATACTATCACTAAAACTTTTCTATATTTAATAAAAACCAGGTTGTATTGATACCTAGTTTAACCGTTCTACCCTTAAAATATATATTTTGTTTAATAAAAACAAATATATATTTTTTTATTCTTATAGTCTTCTTATTGTAATCTAACTATTTTATAGATATTTATGACTTATTCAAATCTCAATATAATATTATAACTTCTTATTTAGAACTCCTTATTTTAAATAAGAGTTTGAAATTTATGTACAAAAAAAGCTTAGTGAATTATTCACTAAGCTTTTGGTGGCTCGAGCAGGAATCGAACCAGCGACACGAGGATTTTCAGTCCTCTGCTCTACCGACTGAGCTATCGAGCCATAAAATAAAAACCTGGCGACCACCTACTCTCCCACACAGTCTCCCGTGCAGTACCATCAGCTTCTAAAGGCTTAACCGTCGTGTTCGGAATGGGAACGGGTGTTACCCTAAAGAACATCATCACCAGATGTTTGAAAAAACTTTGTTCTTTCAAAATTGCACATATTTAATTTACTATATTTGGTCAAGCCCTCGATCTATTAGTATCGGTCAGCTGAACATGTTACCATGCTTACACTCCCGACCTATCAACCTTGTGTTCTTCAAGGGATCTTACTAGCTTACGCTATGGGAAATCTCATCTTGAGGTTGGCTTCACGCTTAGATGCTTTCAGCGTTTATCCATTCCCGACTTAGCTACCCAGCTGTGCTCCTGGCGGAACAACTGGTACACCAGAGGTCAGTCCATCCCGGTCCTCTCGTACTAAGGACAGCTCCTCTCAAATTTCCTACGCCCGCGACGGATAGGGACCGAACTGTCTCACGACGTTCTGAACCCAGCTCGCGTGCCGCTTTAATGGGCGAACAGCCCAACCCTTGGGACCTACTTCAGCCCCAGGATGCGACGAGCCGACATCGAGGTGCCAAACCTCCCCGTCGATGTGGACTCTTGGGGGAGATCAGCCTGTTATCCCCGAGGTAGCTTTTATCCGTTGAGCGATGGCCCTCCCACGAGGTACCACCGGATCACTAAGCCCGACTTTCGTCCCTGCTCCACTTGTGGGTGTCGCAGTCAGGCTCCCTTCTGCCTTTGTACTCTTCGAACGATTTCCGACCGTTCTGAGGGAACCTTTGGGCGCCTCCGTTACTTTTTAGGAGGCGACCGCCCCAGTCAAACTGCCCACCTAACAATGTCCTGTGACCAGATTCATGGCCGCCAGTTAGAATTTCAGTACTGTCAGGGTGGTATCCCAAGGTTGACTCCACCAAGGCTGACGCCCTGGTTTCCTAGTCTCCCACCTATCCTGTACAGACAATACCAAAACTCAATGCTAAGCTACAGTAAAGCTCTACGGGGTCTTTCCGTCCAATCGCGGGTAGCGAGCATCTTCACTCGCACTACAACTTCGCCGGATTTACAGTTGAGACAGTGCCCAAGTCATTACGCCATTCGTGCGGGTCAGAACTTACCTGACAAGGAATTTCGCTACCTTAGGACCGTTATAGTTACGGCCGCCGTTTACTGGGGCTTAAGTTCACACCTTCGCTTGCGCTAAGTGTTCCCCTTAACCTTCCAGCACCGGGCAGGCGTCAGCCCCTATACATCAGCTTACGCTTTAGCAGAGACCTGTGTTTTTGCTAAACAGTTGCTTGGGCCTATTCTCTGCGGCCTACTCTCGTAGGCACCCCTTCTCGCGAACTTACGGGGTCAATTTGCCGAGTTCCTTAACTGTAATTCTTCCGCCGGCCTTAGGATTCTCTCCTCACCTACCTGTGTCGGTTTGCGGTACGGGCACTACTTCTCTCTCTAGACGCTTTTCTTGGCAGCGTGGAATCATGTACTTCGGTTCCGTGGAACCTTCCCCATCACGCCTCAGCATTATGAGAGCGGATTTGCCTACTCTCACTGCCTAAACGCTTAGACTAGCATCCAATAGCTAGCACACACTATCCTCCTGCGTCACGCCATCGATAATAACGATGGTAGTGGTACTGGAATATCAACCAGTTGTCCATCACCTACGCCTTTCGGCCTCGGCTTAGGTCCCGACTAACCCTCAGCGGACGAACCTTCCTGAGGAAACCTTAGGTTTTCGGCCTGTGGGATTCTCACCCACATCTCGCTACTGATGCCAACATTCTCACTCGTAACCAGTCCACCGCTCCTTACGGTACGACTTCAGCCCGGTTACGACGCTCTCCTACCGCTTGAACTATGTTCAAGCCCGTAGCTTCGGTGGTAAGTTTAGCCCCGTTACATTTTCGGCGCAAGATCTCTCGACTAGTGAGCTATTACGCACTCTTTTAATGAATGGCTGCTTCTAAGCCAACATCCTAGTTGTCTTAGAAATCTCACATCCTTTCCCACTTAACTTACACTTTGGGACCTTAGCTGACGATCTGGGCTGTTTCCCTTTTGACCACGGATCTTATCATTCGTAGTCTGACTGCCGAGCTCAAAGTATGTGGCATTCGGAGTTTGATAAGGTTCGGTAAGCGCTATGCCCCCTAGCCCATTCAGTGCTCTACCTCCACTACTCATACTCGACGCTAGCCCTAAAGCTATTTCGGAGAGAACCAGCTATCTCCGGGTTCGATTGGAATTTCTCCGCTATCCACAGCTCATCCCATGCTTTTTCAACAGCAACGTGGTTCGGTCCTCCACGAGGTTTTACCCTCGCTTCAACCTGGCCATGGATAGGTCACCCGGTTTCGGGTCTACGGCATGCAACTAGTCGCCCTATTCAGACTCGGTTTCCCTTCGGCTCCGTACCTTAAGTACTTAACCTTGCTACATACCGTAACTCGTTGGCTCGTTCTACAAAAAGCACCTCATCACCCTCATAAGGGGCTCTGAGCGGTTGTAGGCACACGGTTTCAGGTTCTATTTCACTCCCCTCCCGGGGTTCTTTTCACCTTTCCCTCACGGTACTGCTTCACTATCGGTCATCAGGTAGTATTTAGCCTTGGGAGGTGGTCCTCCCTGCTTCCCACAAGGTTTCACGTGTCTCGTGGTACTCTGGATCATAACTCGTGGTCTTCTCGTTTCACTTACAGGACTATTACCTTCTACGGTGGAACTTTCCAGTTCTCTTCAGTTACAATAGCCTCCACTTTCATGCTATGTCCACAACCCCGGAAACAAGTT
Source organism: Clostridium sp. 16K-1-R1 (assembly GCF_023921145.1). NCBI lineage: Bacteria > Bacillati > Bacillota > Clostridia > Eubacteriales > Clostridiaceae > Clostridium > Clostridium sp. 16K-1-R1. The sequence goes on along the minus strand of NZ_CP046515.1, from coordinate 357,326 downwards.
TCCGGTTTGGGCTCTTTCCCTTTCGCTCGCCGCTACTAAGAAAATCGATTTTTCTTTCTCTTCCTCCAGGTACTTAGATGTTTCAGTTCCCTGGGTTACCTTCATTAAGCTATGTATTCACTTAATGATACATGGGGTTTCCCATGTGAGTTTCCTCATTCGGAGATCTTCGGATCTCAGGCTATGTGCGCCTACCCGAAGCTTATCGCAGCTTATCACGTCCTTCATCGGCTCCTGATGCCAAGGCATTCACCATACGCCCTTTGTAGCTTGACCTATATTAGTTATAGTTCTCATTTTACAAAGAATAGAAATTGGTTTTGCCAATTTGGCTTGTTGTTTCTATAAATTAAATTATGTGCAATTTTCAAAGAACAATTTTGAGAGATAGTCTCTCAAAATTAAACAGAGATATTATCCAGAATTCATTATCATCTTAGTTGTCCTAAGATGTATTCCTTAGAAAGGAGGTGATCCAGCCGCAGGTTCTCCTACGGCTACCTTGTTACGACTTCACCCCAATCGCTGACCCTACCTTCGGCCGCTGCCTCCTTGCGGTTAGCTCACGGACTTCGGGTATTGCCAACTCTCATGGTGTGACGGGCGGTGTGTACAAGACCCGGGAACGTATTCACCGCGACATTCTGATTCGCGATTACTAGTAACTCCAGCTTCATGTAGGCGAGTTTCAGCCTACAATCCGAACTGAGACTGGTTTTTAAGTTTGGCTCCACCTCGCGGTATTGCATCTCTCTGTACCAGCCATTGTAGCACGTGTGTAGCCCTACACATAAGGGGCATGATGATTTGACGTCATCCCCACCTTCCTCCTGGTTAACCCAGGCAGTCTCGCTAGAGTCCTCAACTTAATGGTAGTAACTAACGACAAGGGTTGCGCTCGTTGCGGGACTTAACCCAACATCTCACGACACGAGCTGACGACAACCATGCACCACCTGTCACCTTGTCCCCGAAGGGATTTCCTCGATTAAGAGTAATGCAAGGGATGTCAAGTGTAGGTAAGGTTCTTCGCGTTGCTTCGAATTAAACCACATGCTCCGCTACTTGTGCGGGTCCCCGTCAATTCCTTTGAGTTTTAATCTTGCGACCGTACTCCCCAGGCGGAATACTTAATGCGTTAGCGGCGGCACGGAGGTGTTGAAACCCCCACACCTAGTATTCATCGTTTACGGCGTGGACTACCAGGGTATCTAATCCTGTTTGCTCCCCACGCTTTCGAGCCTCAGCGTCAGTTACAGTCCAGAGAGTCGCCTTCGCCACTGGTGTTCTTCCTAATCTCTACGCATTTCACCGCTACACTAGGAATTCCACTCTCCTCTCCTGCACTCTAGATAACCAGTTTGGAATGCAGCACCCAAGTTGAGCCCGGGTATTTCACATCCCACTTAATCATCCGCCTACGCTCCCTTTACGCCCAGTAAATCCGGATAACGCTCGCCACCTACGTATTACCGCGGCTGCTGGCACGTAGTTAGCCGTGGCTTCCTCCTTGGGTACCGTCATTATCTTCCCCAAAGACAGAGCTTTACGATCCGAAAACCTTCATCACTCACGCGGCGTTGCTGCATCAGGGTTTCCCCCATTGTGCAATATTCCCCACTGCTGCCTCCCGTAGGAGTCTGGGCCGTGTCTCAGTCCCAATGTGGCCGATCACCCTCTCAGGTCGGCTACGCATCGTCGCCTTGGTAGGCCGTTACCCCACCAACTAGCTAATGCGCCGCGGGTCCATCTCATAGCGGATTACTCCTTTGGTTGAATGATGATGCCATCTTTCAACGTTATACGGTATTAATCTTCCTTTCGGAAGGCTATTCCACTCTATGAGGCAGGTTACCCACGTGTTACTCACCCGTCCGCCGCTAATCCGTTTCCCGAAGGAAACTTCATCGCTCGACTTGCATGTGTTAAGCACGCCGCCAGCGTTCATCCTGAGCCAGGATCAAACTCTCAATTTAAAAGTTTAATCTATACTCATATTACTTATAAAAGAATTGCTGGTTTATGTTAATATCTTCTGTTTAATTTTCAAAGACCATTTCGTCGTCGCCATCAAGCGACTTTCTTAGTTTAGCATCACTTCGAAACTTTGTCAACAACTTTTTTCAAAACTTTTTATTTATTTTGTTAAGTTGTTTGTGTGTCTCTCAGCGACGAGATTTATCTTACCATGTATATTGATTTAACCGATTTTATAATACACATTATTTTCATTATTATTCCTATAATTCTTTATTTTCCTTAATTTTTCTATATAATTCTTACATTGATACGCTGGGATAAGTTTTCATATAATTTATTGTATTAATATGTAAAATAAAAGGAATACTGTAAAAAAGCATTCCTTTTAAAAAAATTTATATTGTTTTACTTACTATTTTCTTTTAAATCTTTTGCTTTTTAATCCAATTCCAACTAAAAGTGATAGAGACCCTAATCCAAAAATGAATTCTTTACCAACACCTGAACCTGTTTGTGGTAATTCATCTTTATTATTATCATCACTATTCTCTAAATCCTCATTATTTTCTTCATCTTCTTTATCCTCATCTGGGCTTAGAGGCTTATCCTCTTTATTATCTTCTATCGAAAATTCTGAAATAACATATTTCTGTTTAAAACATCTTCCTTTTTCATCAATAAGTTCTGAACTTGTTATTTCTATACTAGTTAATTCAGCTTTATCAATTGCCTTAAATTCTAAAATGAAATTCACTTCATTAGCCTTAAGAGAACCCTCTTCTAAATTTATTAAAACTTCTAAAGTATTATTATCTATAATATTAGTTTGTAAATCTTCACTAAACTCTACCTTACTATTAATAAATTCTAATTTTTCTCCTTGAAATTTAATCTTGGCTCTATATTTACCTGCTACTATTTCATTAAAATCACTTAAATTAAACTTTACTTGAAAATTATCACCTAAATTTATTTTTTTATTCATACTAATATTAACATTTCCCAAGCTATTGATGTTTGTAATGCCATGTCCATAATCGTAATAATTAACTTCAGTATTCATAGTTCCATCATTATTTAAACTTGGAATATCTACTGGTAACTTTCCCTTAGGCTCTACAGCTCCAAAAACAACTCCCATAGATGCTGGTATATTAGGTCCTGAAGATTTAGTTAAAAAAAAGTATCTCTTCTATTTGAAATTGTTTTTTAGCATTATATGGTTCCTGAACATTTAGTTGGGAACGAAGTATCTTCTTCTGTTGAATCCATTCCTTTAAATCCATATGCAACTCCCTGTGCCTTAGCGTTATCATAAGCTGCCAAATCATATGGATTTCTTAAGCTTATTAATATAAAATCTTTGTTTACTTTTAATTATGGAATTCTAACTATTTTGTTATTGATTAATTGCAACTATTTTAACCCAAATTATATTTAGCACCCTTGTTATAAGAAATTATTAAGTATAGAATTTAATTATGATTTTGACAAAATTTATTTTTATATAAGGAGGTAATTAAATGGCTGCTGAATTTAATAATGATTGGGATGATTTATTAAAAGATGAGTTTGAAAAGGAATATTACTTAAATCTTAGAAAGTTTCTTATAAATGAATATAAAACTCAAAAAATACATCCAAGCATGTATGATATATTTAACGCATTAAAATTCACACCTTACAAAGATGTTAAAGTTGTTATTTTAGGTCAAGATCCATACCATGGACCAAACCAAGCTCATGGATTTAGTTTTTCTGTTAAACCAGGAGTTCAAACTCCTCCATCTTTGAGAAACATGTTTAAAGAATTAAATTCTGACCTTGGATGTTACATACCTAATAATGGATTTTTGGAATCTTGGGCTAAACAAGGTATCCTTTTATTAAATACTGTTTTAACAGTTAGAGAAGGGCAAGCTAATTCTCATAAGGGTAAGGGTTGGGAAATATTCACTGATAGAGTAATTGAATTATTAAACAAAAGAGAAGAACCTATAGTATTTATTCTTTGGGGAAGAAATGCTATTTCAAAAGAAGCTTTAATAACTAATCCAATACATAAAATAATAAAATCAGTGCATCCAAGTCCCCTATCTGCTACTCGTGGATTCTTTGGTTCAAAACCTTTCTCTAAAACTAATGATTTTTTAGTTTCAATAAATAAAGAACCTATAGATTGGCAAATACCTAATATATAACCAAAACTTTATACTTAATATTAATTATTATTTTAAGTTTACATTGATTTATATAAAACTCTTTATCAATACCTAATCTAGCTTTTGAAATTGCAATTTTAAATTTATATTGATTTATATAAAACTAAATTGATTTTTAAGGAAACTTTACACCTCTAACTTAATATACTCTATTAGGAGTATTAATTAAGTTAGGGGTGTAATTTTATGAAAAATTATAAAGATAATGATGAGAATTTTAAATTAGTTCCTATGAACATGAAATGTAATCAAGAATATTCTTTTATGCCTATGAATAAATTCAATTCAAATTCAATGAATCTTAATCCTATGATTAATAATAATTCAAATCATAGTTGTTGCTGTATGCATAACTACGTAATGAAACCATCACCTTACAATAATAATTATTATGAAAATCAAATGTTTCCTCAAAATCATACAGATAATATGATGGTAAAAACATTAATAACAGTAAAAAAGAAATCAGATCTATTTGATTAATCTATATGTAGTGTATATCTCTACATATATTAAGCCACTACTAGTATATAAATTAATATTATACTAAAGTGGCTTTATTTGTTTCTTTTTTATTACGATTACTGTAATCATCTATTCTTTTAAAGATTTATATTATATAATCTACTTAAATTTATTATTATTTTAAAATATAAAATAAATTAATCTTAAAATATATTTTTATTAAGGAGTGTTGCTATTGTTGAAAAGGTTACCACAAGAATACCTTATACATTTAATTTTATATATTTCTTTTATTATATTTGCCTTTTTTTTAGAAAGCCCTAAAGAAATACTTAATGGACTTTACAATATAATTTCAAATTCAGACATATTAATAACAGATTATATAAGTATAGGTGGTTTTGGAGCAACCTTAATTAATAGTGCTCTTTTAGGCTTAATATTTATATTTTTATTTTATATAACTGATACGAAATCTACAGGAAAAAGCATAATGTCTTTATGGTTTTTAACTGGTTTTGGAATGTTCGGTAAAAATATAATAAATATATGGCCTATAGTTTTAGGTACTTTTATATATTCTAAAGTGAAAAAAAAGCCCTTTAAAGATTACTTAGTTATAGCATCTCTTGGGACTGCTCTAGCCCCTACAGTAAGTCAATTTTCGTTTTTTCCAGGAGTTCATCCTATATCTGGAGCTATTATGGGTGCATTAGTTGGAATAATAGTAGGATTTATTCTTCCTCCAATTGCTAAAAATGCATCTAAGATTCATTCTGGTTTCTCTCTTTATAACGTTGGCTTTGCTGGAGGAATTATAGCTATAGCAGTAATGTCTTTAATGAGAGCCGTTGGACATGACTTTGAGACAAACTCTATATGGCATAAAGGAAATAATATATTATATATGCTATTTTTATTTACTATAAGTGCTTACTTCATAATTTGTAGCCTTATACTAGATAAATCAAAGAAAAGTGTTCTGAAAGATCAAATAGGAATTAATAAAGAACATGGTATTTTCCCTAGTGACTTTTTTTCAATCTATGGTAGTAGTTGTTATTTTAATATGGGAGTACTTTGTATATTCTCAACGCTTTTTGTTTTACTTATAAATGGTGATTTAAATGGTCCAACTATTGGAGCTATTTTTTCCATGGCAGGCTTTGGATGCTACGGAAAAAATTTAGCTAACTCTGTTCCATTAATTATAGGAGCTTCATTAGCATCTTTAATTAGCATATCAGATATAAATTCTCCTGTTACAGTAGTTTGTATATTATTTAGTACGGGATTAGCTCCTATTTCTGGCTACTATGGTTGGCCTTATGGAATAATAGCAGGATTTCTTCACATATTTATGGTTTTTAATATTGGTGAATTACATGGAGGATTAAATTTATATAATAATGGACTTGCAAGTGGCTTTGTAGCCGCAATTATTGTTCCAGTTATAGAATCTCTTCAAGTTACAAATACAAAAAATAATTTAAAAGATTCTTCTAAGAAACATTCTATTAGTTTAGGAATAAAAAAAGAAGCAGATTAATCTGCTTCTTTTTTCTTTACATTTATAAATTTTATATTAAAAGGGGCTTATAGTTTAAGTAGGGGGAAATTAACACTATGTTAATTTTATACTATAAACCCGAACAAACTCATTTATATATTAATTGATTAACTTTTTATCTGATTTAATCTTAGCTCTTTTTACTAAAGTATAAATAAGAGAGGCTACTATTCCAGTTACTCCACCTAAGGCAAAGCCAAACTGAGGATTATTAAAAATAGCTCCTAAAGCAAGTCCTATTAAAACTCCTCCCGCTATACTTTTAGCAAGATATTCACATTCTTTATCACTTAATATCATCTTCTCTAACACCTTTACCACTCCCAACAAATTCCTTTAACTTAATTATACAAATTACTTATTACAAAGTATTTACATTGAATTTAAGCATTGGTTACTTTTGTAAATTAGCTTTTATCTTATGTTAGAAAATAGATATTATTTTAAATAATATCCTAATATCATATGACTTAAAGTCTTATATCATTTAATAATATTGTCATTGTAATATACAAATAATATTACAATATTTATAATACACACCATTATTTATTGCTTTGGTTGTTCTATATATAATATTAAGACATTCATCTTACTTTGTAAAGAGTTATTTTTTACTGTTTTAAAAGATTAATTATATATATTAAGAGTTATTTCTAATCATTTCTATTGTTTTTATAAATTTCCTACTATTTTGGTTCCATGTAACTCCCTAGCATTGGTATAATCTTTTAACTCTAAAAAATTATCTTTAGTAACTCCTCCACCTGGAAGTATTATTATTTTATCTTTAGCATGTTCAACTAATTCTTTTAAGGTATCTTTATTTTTAAAAGCATTATCTAAACCACCCTTTGTTAAAACCCTATCTACTCCTAAATCTATAAGCTTACCTAAGGCATCAACCTTATTTTCTATTTCATCAAAGGCCATATGAAATGTAATGCTTAAAGGTTTAGCTAACTCAACAAATTCCTTTGTTGTTTCATAATCTAAAGTATTATCTTCCTTTAGAAATCCAAATACTACTCCTGTTACCCCTATATCCTTACAAAGTTTTATATCATTTTTCATTATGTTCAATTCTTCTTTAGAATAAACAAAATTTCCTCCTCTTGGTCGAATAATTACATTAATATCTATATTAATATCCTTTTTACATTGAAGAATTGTTCCATAGCTTGGTGTTGTTCCCCCTTGAGCCAAGTTATCACAAAGCTCTATTCTATTAGCTCCTAATTCCTCAGCTCTTTTTCCTTCCTTATAATTTCCAACACATGCTTCTAACTTAATTGTCATACTCCTCTCTCCTCCTCAGTAATATTTTTTATTGATTCCAACTCAGTGTTTTCAAGATTACAATTCCCAGATCTTCTCTCAAAACCTTTAAAATCAAAATTTAAAAACATTAAACTAACATTTTCTTCTCTTAATATTTCTAAGATTTTTATATTTATTTCTTCCTTAAGCTTTTCATATTTTAAATATTCAAATTCATCTGTATAGAAATATATAAAAACTCCAAAACCATAAGTTGAAAGCTCATTAAAACTTACTATTATCAAATTTTTATCTATTTTATCATGTTTTTTTAGCATATTTTCTATTTTATTAACAGAATTTTTTATACTTTCTATTGGTGTCTTGCAATCCATAGTAAATTTAAAATGGATTCTCCTTAATTTTCTTTGAGTCCAATTTATTATGTTACTATTAGCAAGTTTTGAATTAGGTACAGTAGCAATTGCCATGGAAAAGGTTCTTATCCTTGTACTTCTAAATGTAATCTCCTCAACAACTCCTTCAACATCTCCAGCCTGTATCCAATCTCCAATAGAAAAAGGTCTATCTAAAACTATTACCATTCCCCCAAACAAATTTGAACAGGTATCCTGTGCAGCTAAAGCAAAGGCAACTCCACTTACACCTAACCCAGCAATAAAGCCAGTTAAGCCAAATTCATTTGCAATTATAATTATTCCAACTAGCAATATTATTAATCTAATAATTATAGAAACAAAAGGAAATACAATAGTATTACCACCATCATTTTTATGTAACTTAGAATAAAGTAATGAATTTTCTAAAGTTAAGTTATAGGCAAAATATATAAATGAAACTATTATTCCTACTCTTAGAATCTTATATGTAGATAAAAAATCTATACCTAAGGAATCAAGATTTATAACTTTAAATATTGAATATATTCCAACAAAGGATACAATAAGCTTTAATGGATTTTCTAAAGCTCTAACAATATTATTATCTAAGTAATTTTTAGTCCTTCTTGCCCCTCTCATTAGTAATTTAAATAGATTATTTATTAGTATTTTATTTATGATTAAAACAATTATCATAATAACAAGAATTATAATAATTTCTTTTATATTGATAATTGTTAACCTTCCTAAAAGTCTTTCTAATTCCTTCATAGCACACCTCAAAAGATATTCTTCTTTTTATCTTTTCCTGAAATGACTAATTTATTTTAAATTTAAATATAAAAATAAACCTAGATAAAATATTTTTTATATTTTATCTAGGTTTATTAATTTCCACTTTTATACTATTTCATCAAAGTATTCACTAACTTCTTGATTACTTTTCTTTATGCTTTATTGAGGTATATGACTTTTTATATAAGACTTTACCTCTTCTGGACGAATATCAAGGATAACTGCAAACTCTTCATTTATTAATTTTTCCGCAGTTTGCATAATCTCATCGTCGCCCTTACATGCCTTTTTACCATCTAATTTTCTTTTCTTTTTATCTAAATATATACTTCTTATTAATACAATTAAATCATCACAATTTCCACTTCTAAGCATTGTTTTAAACTCATCATTTCTTTGTCTATCATTATCTATCCATAAAGTTTCCGTCTCTGGGATACTATTTATAATGGAATTTACATCCTCCTTAGAAAGAAGAGTTCTCATAGAAATTTTCTTATTATCAACTGGAATTTTAATTACTGTCTTTTTAGGATACTTAGAATAAACTGGACTTAATACATAATATTCTTTTTCAATATTATTCATAAGAGTTTCTTTAGTAATATCTATAACCTGACAAACCCCAACAGTTCCATACATTATATAATCATTAATTTTAAACAATAAATTTTCACCTTCCTTAAATTAAAATTTTGCTTTCATCTCATCATTAAGAGATTGCTCTTTTAACTCAAGTAGTTAGCACTATACTTTTCTAAAATAAAAAAAGTAGTTTTAACAACTGGAATTACGTCATTAAAACTACACGCTGTATACTTCTATTTTACCACATTAAAAATATTTAATGTAAGGAAATATTTTATTTTTAAAATATATATGATTTTACTCAATATCAATTTTCATATCTCTATAATAATATTTCATATCATTTTCATTAATTTCTCTTAATACTCTACATGGATTTCCTACAGCAACTACATTAGATGGAATGTCCTTTGTAACAATACTTCCTGCTCCAATTACTGAATTATCTCCAATATTAACGCCTGGAAGTATCACAGAATTTGCACCAATCCAAACATTATTTCCTATATGTATAGGAATATTATATTGAGCTTGTTTACTTCTTAATTCTGGATGTATAGGATGTGTCCCTGCTGATACTGTAACATTTGGGCCAAACATCACATTATTTCCAACAAATATATCGCAGTCATCAACCATTGTTAAATTAAAATTAGCATAAACTCCATTGCCAAAATGTACATTTTTTCCTCCCCAATTAGCATGGAAAGGCGGTTCAATATAACAATCATCTCCTATTTCAGCAAACATCTTCTTTAGTATTTTCTCCCTTTTATCCTGTTCTGAAGGTCTTGTTTTATTAAAATCATAAAGTAACTCTAAAGCCTTCATCTGTTCCCTCATCAAATCTTCATCATTACAATAATAAAGTTTTTGGCCATACATTCTTTCTCTTATTTCTTTCAAGTCCATAATCTTCTCATCCTTTTATAGAATTCGTATTTTTTAAGTTCTTAATATAAATTTTATAAAAAAACTATATAGTATCAACATAAAATTCTAAATTTATTTAAGATATAATGTAAATTTTTATTATGAATTAAAATACAAAATATTAATAAAAAATCTGCCTCTTAATTAAATATAAGAATCAGATTTTACTTAATAGCCTTTTAATTTTTATTAGAAGATATATAAGTTTACTTAAAATATATTTTGCATTTTAATATATTAATTTACATTATCATAGGCATCTACTAAATATTTTTCCAAATCATATAATTCATCTATAGAATTAATATATACCCTTGATTCTCCTATTCCCTTTGGAGCTTGCTCAATCTCCTTATTAGGACAAATATTTTTTGCGTATTCTACAGGTAATTTAGTCATTACATTTTTCTTACTAGCATCTAAATTAAATCTAATAATCCATCTAGTTGTATTCCTTAAATACACAGAAAAATAGTTTGTAGTATCTTTATAATTAATCTCTGAAATATCTCTATTATTTTTCTCTAGTATATCTTTAACTATATTAAAACCTTTAAGTTCATTCTCTGTGGTTATTATCCCCTTCTGAACTTTATTTCCTATTTCAATTTCAGATAAGTCTTCTCTATTAACACTATCATTATTTATATTTTCTTCTTTTTTTATAGTTAATGTCTCTTGTTGATATAACCCCTTACTAACTATATCTAAAACTGCATTTGAAATTGCTTTTTTTACAAGTGGTCTAAATCTCTCAATCACATTGGATGTTATTCTCATTTCACTAAAATCCTTTACTATGAATCTTACAAAATCATCACTTGGATTGCTAAAAAGTCTTCTTAAACTTTCATTTAAAGTAGAAGTATAAACTAATTCTTCAGCATAAGTTATTAATGAATCCTTATCAAAATTTTCTTTTCTTAATTTATTTAAACTTTCTATATCCGATTCTTTAATCTCTAGTAAATTTATATTTAAAAATGGAGTATCATCCATCACATTATTTGCATTTAAATCAGTAAAAAATTTATATTCAATCCCATTAGTTAATATAGCAAGCTTAACTTCTTTTGTTGAATTGAAATATCTCGCTAATTGTGCATCATGATTGTTTAAATTTTCATTTACTGATTTTGCTTCTATAAATATTATTGGTTCATTTTCTTTAAATAAAGCATAATCAACCTTTTCGCCTTTTTTTATTCCAAAGTCAGCACTATATTCTGGTCTAATTTCAATAGGATTAAAAACATCAAATCCTAATATTTGAATAAATGGTATTATTAATGCTTGTTTTGTCATTTCTTCATTAGTGATATATTCTTTTCTCTCTTTTACCTGAACTGATAATTTTTGAATGTCATCTTTAAAAGCCATTTTAAACCTCCCCTTAAATTAACCTCTTTAAATAATATGTATTTGTTACTCTTTTATTACACTAAGCTAGTTCATCATTTTAAAAATTTAAAGCTTTAAATATATTTTTATATAATTTATTTTTATATTTATAAAGCTTAATTTTTCTATCTCTTGGCATATTAAAATTAAGAGTCTTATAATTGAATTATAAATAAATATTTGGAGATGATTTCATGGATGATAAGATAAACAAATTAAAAGAAATAATAAAAAATAGTAATAACATAGTTTTCTTTGGAGGAGCTGGCGTGTCAACTGAGTCTGGAATTCCTGACTTTAGAAGTGCTAATGGCTTATTTAATGAAAAGCTTAATATTACTTTTACCCCTGAACAATTAGTTTCTCATAGTTTTTTTGAAAGATATCCAGAAGAGTTTTTCAACTTTTATAAAGCTAAACTTATTTATCCTAATGCCAAGCCTAATGATGCACATATTGCCTTGGCTAAACTTGAAGAAATGGGAAAATTAAAGGCTATAGTCACTCAAAACATAGATGGACTTCATCAAATGGCAGGGAGCAAAAATGTTTTTGAACTTCATGGTTCAGTTCTTAGAAACTACTGTGTAGATTGCCACACTTTCTATGATGAAAAATTTATTCTTGAATCAAAGGGTGTTCCAAAATGTACTAAGTGTGGTGGAATAGTTAAACCTGATGTGGTTTTATATGAAGAGCCTTTAGATGATAATGTTATTAGAGGTGCTATTGATGCTATTTCTAAAGCAGATACCCTTATAATAGGCGGAACTTCCTTAGTTGTTTATCCTGCTGCAGGGCTTATTAACTATTTTAGAGGAAAGAATTTAGTTTTAATAAACAAAAGTTCAACTCAAGCTGATTCTAAAGCTGACTTAGTTATAAATGACTCCATAGGAAAAGTATTAGGAAAAGTTATTGATTAATTTTTATTGTACTATAAATTTTTTGTTAAAAATATCCAAAAGATTATTGTTTGATATATAATTAATAAAAAGCATTATTATATATTACTTTAAATAAATTTAATTTAGGTATATTAAGGGGTTGGGTATTAAACAAATGTTTATTCAAAAGATTTTAAGTTACAAAAAAATTTTTAAAATTAATATGTTATTTTTAATACTATGCTTAGCTATAAATATTATCTTATTTAAAAATTTACCGAACAAAATTGCTTTACAGATAGTAGAAAGCGGAGAATTAGGTAATTATATTCCAAAATTATTTTTTATATTTTTCACACCAATAGTAATTTCTTTAATAACTTTTTATAATTATATGAAAACTGAACTTAGGGTTTCACGTTCTATAGTACCAGTAATAGTTCTGTTTATTCTTAATATAATTATTTTAATAACAAATTTATTTGCTTAATAAAAAAGAGACTATTAATTTTTTAATAGTCTCTTTCTAAGTTTATTTAACAAATTTCTATGTAGTATTCTTAGTTAGATAATTTTATCCTTGAGAAACTTGTTGTTTTACAGTAGCTACTTCTTCTGGAGTTGCTTGTTGAGCAGGGATATAGTATCCTTTTTCTTTTGCAATTTTGAAAAGAGCATACTGACGTACTTCATCTTGGTTTCTCATGTTTTGTATAGTTTCTCTTAATTCTTGATTCTCACATTGAGAAATTATACCACCATATCCTGCTAAACTTGCATTTATTCCAGCAAGATAATCGCTTATCATTTCTTTTTCTTGCATGTTAATTGCCTCCTATCCTAAAAATGACATTAATTTTTCTTTACTGTTTTTAGCATCTTGTGCATCTTTTTTTAACATATTTTTTAATGTTGGATCAGTACATTGTTCTGAGTAACATTCAAGTTTTTTCTCAATTGTACAATGAGCTCCTATTAAGTGACGAAGATTTTGTAATTCTAATTCATTTAGATTAGCCATAATAATCCCTCCTAACATTTTAAAATTCTCTATTAGTTTAAGCTTTTTTTTTTAATTTATTCATACAAAATTATGTAATTAATCTTATGTTTAAACAATATATTATATTAAACACTAATATAAAGGAGTAATTTAATTTGATCTTTTTATGTATTTTTTTAATACTATTAGGTGTGTGTGCTGTTGCCTTTGTACTATATCAATGCAATATTAAAATTACTGAATATAAAAGGCAAATTTTAACTTTAAATAATCAACTTTCAAAATATAAAGATACAACTTATAAAAAAAGTAACAATGATTCCAAAAAAAATTTAATAATAAATTTTAATAAGCCTGAATTTAAATATGGAATTACACTACCTTATACCTCAATTTTCATAGCTCCCTCTGAGGAATCTATTGCTATTAGTAAAATCAAAGAAAAATCACAAGTAAAAATTATTGATGAAGCTGAAATAAACAATGAAATTTGGTATTATTCATTGTTAAATACAGAATCAAAAATAAATTGTAATGGATGGATTAAAAAAAGCCAATTTTCAATGCTTATGGAAGATACTAATAATATTATTGGAGAATAAATATTTACTTTTTAAACTTAAAACCCCCACTTCATTCTAAAAATGAAATGGGGGTTAAAAATAAATTTTATGTTATTTAAGTTTCTCAGTATCTTCTCCTAATAATATTGTTTTTTCACTTGGAATAAATTCACCGGTATTATTATTTCTACCTTGTAAAAAATATCTTTCATCAGATTTTCCCATAGTTTCAATGGCTTTATCACAAAGCTCACCAATCTTTCCACCTTTACATCTATTTATAATTAAGCTAACCTTTGTATCATCAAAATCTGATAGCATATAATAGTCACCATTACTATCTCCTCCAGTGATTACAGGGCCTTTATTATGAGTTGGAACTAAAAATTTTTTAATAGTTTCTGTCTTACCTTTTCCTTGAGTTTGATAATACTCTGGATTTAGTTCAGCCTTTATTTTACCATCATCTGTTTTTAAAAGTTCCATAGCATATATATTTTTAGATGGTAATTCATATCCGTACTTAGGATTTGTTGCAAATTCCCTAACAACGTCAATGTAAGAAGCTGAGCATACATAAACATCAATACCATTTTTCATTAAAGTTTTATATAAATTTTGTTGTTCTTTAATAGTTCTTAATCCTGTATCAAATGTAACAGAAACAATTCCTGCTTTTCCTGGAATCTCTTCACTACTAGTCCACGTTTCAACACCTAACTTTTCATTTAACCAGTAATCATTAGACTTTTCAGTAAGTTTAGCAACCTCCTCAGAAGTCATTCCTTTAAACAAATAAGTTACCCATGGATAACTTACATCTGAACTAAATGATTCTCCAATTGCACTATAAAGATATCTAAGTTTTGCTTTAAAATCCTCATACTCTTTTTCTTTTTTTATTTCATCCAAGGATTTATTTCCTTTAAAACCTTTATAATTTTCATATAGATATGTATAATCACTAACAATATCCTCTGTAATTAAATCAATATTAACAGGCTTTCCCTCTTTATTATTGCATTTCTCAACAAAGTTATCCTTTGGAATATTAGTTTTCATAACAGTATCCAATTCTTCAGGCGTCATTTTAAATTCTAAATTCATCAACTGATAAGCAAGTAATGCTTCTTCAACATCATTCATTATTGTTGTATTATCCCAATCAAAAACAGCATAAGGCTTTTGATTTTCATCATAATTTTTACTATCCTTTCCATATTCCTTTATAACATTTACTAATGCCTTATAATTATCAGGGTCCCAGTTTAACTCTTCTAATCCATATTGAACTTTTCCATCAGCTTTTTCTTCTAATTTTGTCTTTGAAGCCGTTGAATCCTCCTTTACTGAACTACTTCCACAAGAAACTAAAGAAACTGTAATTAATGATGCTAAAACAATACTTAAACTTATTTTTTTATTATTCTTCATAATATCTCCCCCTTTAAAATTTTTTAATATCCTTACAAACCATAATTTAAATATAAAAATAATCCTGTATATTAATTTTATTAAAAACTTATAACTTATTGATGCTTTTATAAATCTAAACGTTTTCAATAACTTTATAGTTATTATATCAAACTTTTTATTTAATAAATACTCTTTTTTTGAATTTTTATGAATATATTTTATTTTTTATTAACATTTTTAAATATAGTTTTCTTTAAAAGAAAAAGTCTATATCAAAATTTAATAAAATTATCTTGATATAGACCTATATTTAATAGCTTATAAATTAACATCTATCTTTTGAAGAATGAAAATAATCCTTTTTTCTTCTTTTTAACTTTTTGTCCTTGGAATACTATCTTTTCATTATTTAATAAAGCAAGTCCATTAGCTTCAAATCTTCTACTTGCTCCTCTGCTTATACTATTTGCAACTTCACAAGCTTCCTTTAAGCTAGTATTTCTATTTCCATTACTATGAGCATCAGATCCAATAAAGCTATATAGATTATTTTCTAAGAATAGCTCTGCTGTTTTCTTTACTTCTTTTCCAAATAATCCAGTAAGACTTCCTCCATTTAACTGGAATAAGTATCCCTCATCAATAAACTGATTTATTTCCTCTGGATTATTTATGAAATCAACATATCTTTCTGGATGAGCAATCACTGGAGTTATTCCTTTTATTTTAAGTTCATATATTTCATCTATTGCTTTTTGAAAATATATTTTATCCATAGGGAATTCTATAAGCATATATCTTGATTCCCCTAAGGTTCCAATATCTCCAAGCTTAAAATCCTCTAATATGTAATTATTAAAGAATACTTCTTGTCCTGGATAAATTTCAATATTTAAATTATTTTCCTTAGCTAGCTTATTTAATTCTTTAACTTTATCTTTTACACTGTTATAGTTTTCTGTCCAATATCCCTTAAAGAAGTGAGGAGTTGCTATTATTTTCTTAGTTCCTGACTCTTCTGCTCTTTTTAACATTTCTAAGGACATTTCTAAACTTTTTGAACCGTCATCTATATTAGGTATTATATGTGAATGTATATCTATCATTGCTTTCCTCCTTAAAATAAATACCTAAAAGGAAATCTATCTTCCTCTATAGGGTTTAAATAATTTTTACTATAATATAAAACCCTTTACTAATCTACTCTTAACTTTCTATTTTTTACATGAATATTTTACCATAATACAAAACCAAATAATACATTCTACATACATATATTTCACAGGAAATATTATCTTCATAAAAAACAAATAGCTGTATCAAATTATATTCTAAGAAATTTATTTTTTAGAATATATTTAATACAGCTAAATTAATTTATAAACTCAATTTTTCTTTTTTAGTATTTAAAGATTCAATTTCTAAATTCATATTTTTGATTTCTTCATATAAGGATTTTATTTCTTCATTTCTATACTTTAATTCCTCTTCATAAAAAGAGTTTATCCTATAATTCAAAATCATTACCAAATTTAGAATAGACTCAGAAAAAGTTAATTCTTCACTTTCCTCTTTTTCTTCATCCTTTGCTAAATCACATTTTATTTCATTATATATCTCTTTTATCTTATAATTTGATATATCATATGATAAAGCACTTTCTATATTTTTAAAGGCCTTATTTTTCTCATCTATTATCATATATAATAATGCTAATAGAATTTTAACTTCTATTAATTCACTTCTTCCTTTATTAATTTCCTCTAAAACCTCTATTGCTTGTGAATAATTTTTATCTTCTATTAAGTTTAGTGAATATATATATTTTTCACTTATTAGTTTAAAATCATCACTTTCTATATCTTCTATAAATTCAGAAGCCTTATTATCTTCACATGAAACTTTCAAACTCTCATTCCAATATTTCTTAGCTCCATAAAAATCGCAATACATATATTTTATTATCCCTAAAAGATTTAAAATATCTATATTTATATTTCCAGAGCCATAAATTTTTTCTAAGAGCTTTTCTCCCTCTTTCAATTTTTTATTTAAGATTAAATCTAAAGCATTATTATAAGCACCTTCTAAAGCTTCTTTACTATTTTTCATAAGAAATGCTCCCAATATTAATTTACGAAATCAAATAAAAAATCTGTAAGTTCTTCATCTAATTTCATAAGTGCCATTTTATCATTATCTACTATGGCATCCTTCATATCACTCATAATTTCTTGAAGCTTTTCTCTATCGGCACTTGGTAGCATAGGAATTTTTCTTTCTGCTAATCTAAAGTTAGGTTCTACTAATTTAAATAAATTGGCTGATTTCCAAGGTACAAGTTCATTATTATTTTCATTACTTGAAACTACCTCTTTAAGATCCTGAATCTCTTCTTTTGAAAGGCCTTTAGTAGACATTATTTTAGAAATTTCATCTCCAGTAGAAAGAATTTCTGCTGAAACATTTAAAATTCCATTTAAATCATAGGTAAAGGTAATATCTATTTTTTCTTTACCAGTATCAGCCTTTGGTATTCCTGATAATATAAATTCATCTATTAAGGTATTATCACTAACATATCTACTTTCACCTTCATAAACACTTACTAATACTTCTGTTTGATTATCCATGACTGTACAATATCTCTTTGTTACATTTGCAGGTAATTTTGAATCTCTATCAATTATAGGATCAAATATTCCTCCCTTTAATGCCACTCCTAAAGTATAGTTGCATGTATCAGTAACTATTATTGTACCTGAATCTCCAACTGGAATATCATTTTTAATAGCAGCTTGTACTGAAGCCCCTAAAGCCACAGCCTCATCTGGATTTACTCCCCTTGCTATTTTTCCTTTAAATCTTTTTTCAAGCATATTTCTTACATAAGGTATTCTACTAGAACCACCAACTAATAATACTGTATCTATCTCATTATCAGTAATATTTGCATCCTCTAAAGCCTCATTTACTATATCCTCAGTAGAATCTATTATCTCTTTAACATTAAACTCAAATTCTTCCCTAGTTAATACCATTTCTAAGTTTATTGGATTATTATCTTTGTCAGCACTAATATAAGGAAGTACTATTTCAGCCATCTTAGATGTGGATAATGTTTTTTTAGCTTCCTCTACCCCTTCTTTAAGTCTCGCCAAAATTCTACTATCTGAGGTATCTAATTTTACACCTGTTGATTTATTAAATTCATTTACCACATGGTCTATTAATTTATTATCAATATCTTTTCCACCTAAATAATTATTTCCTCTACTTACCTTTACATCTAAAACTCCATTAAACATTTCTAATATAGTTACGTCAAAGGTTCCCCCTCCAAAGTCATAAACTAGAATATTACCGTTTTTATCTAGGTTGTCTACTCCATAAGCCATGGCAGCCGCAGTAGGTTCATTTATTATTCTTTCTACTTTAAAACCAGCTATTTCCCCAGCATTTTTTGTAGCTTTTCTTTGTATATCATTAAAATTAGCAGGGACAGTTATTACAGCCTCTTCTACTTCTTCTCCTAAAAAATATTCAGCTACTTCTTTTAATTTTTTTAAAATTAGCGCTGAAATTTCTTCTGGTCTGTATTCTTTCCCTTGAATTTGTATAATATTTTCTGTTCCCATAACTCTCTTTACTTCAGCAACTGTTAATTCAGGCTTTAGTAAAATTTGATTTTTAGCTTTCTTTCCAACCTTTATTTCATCTCCTTCTATAGAAACCACTGATGGAATAGCATGTTCATCTCCTTCTTCAATATTTCTTATTATGCATGGCTTACCATCTTTTACATAAGCTATTTCTGAAGTTGTTGTCCCTAAATCAATTCCTATTATTCTTCCCATTCTATATCCTCCTTATTTTTAACTACTACTACTTGAGCTGTCCTCTCAACTTTTCCCTTGTATATGTATCCAAACTTTAAAACCTCGTTTATCTCATAATCTTTTCTTTCGTCATTCCAAATAGTACTAACACACTCATGTAAGCTTTCATCAAAAAAAGTTTCTTTCCCATCAATAAGAAGGATATCTACATTCACCATTGCCCTTTTTACTGTGTTTAATAGATTATTCATAGCCTCATTTAATACTTCATTGTTAGATTTTTGGCTAAAATCATAAATATATTTTATATTGTCCACTATACTTATTATGCTTTTAACTAATCTCTTTTCTCTTATTTCTAATTCTTTGTTTATTCTTTTACTTCTTAGCTCTTCTTCCTCACTCTTTTTACTTATATAGGTTGTAATCCATTCAAGGCTACTAGCTATTTTATAGACCTCTTCAATATATCCTTGATTCATATTTTCATTTTGTATGGCTATTTTTTTTATAAAATTTTTTATTTCTTTTAATCCTCTATCCTCTTCAAATAAATCTATATACTTTTTTTCTTCACAAATATCCTTTAAAGCCTCTTCATAATTCAAATTAGTACCCCCTTATTTTATTTATCTCTAAAACTATTTATTACTTTTCTAAATAAAATTTTTACGGGATTCCCCTCTCTCCTATTAGAATAAAATTCCTTAGGTACATTCTTTTCCTCTTTTATTTTCTGAACTTTGCTATATCTACCCAAGACCTTATCACTTAACTTTCTTGTTTCTAAGTACACATTCCTATAATCATTTTTTAACTTCCCAATTGATTTTACTAATTCATCATTTTCAAAGTTAAAGTTATTAAAAAAGTTTTGATTTATTCTTTCAAAATCCCTATTAAATTCAATATCATCCTTTAAAAATTTGCTTACAGCATTATAAAATACTATCTTTTTAAAATCTTCATTTATACTCTTATCCTCATAAAGCCTAGATAGTTCTAAAAAACTACGCCTTAAATCCATTATCTTTTCTAAGGTTTCCATATCTTTTTTTTCATCTATTAAAACTAAAGCTGTTGATGTAAGTCTAACTCCATTTTTAAAATGAAACTCTTTTAAAATTCTATCTAATAAATTTAATATTGAACTTTTTACTTCTTCATAATTATCCTTTAAAATGATTCCGCTTAAAGCTTCACACCCCTTATTAAAATCATCTTTGCAATCTAATCTATCTGATAAATCTAAAAACTTAAGGTATAACTTATACTTCTTTGAATTTATATTTTTATTTTCTAAGCCATCCTTTAAAACCTTAATAGCCTTTGTATAATCCCTTAATTCGCTTTCATTGTAAATTTCAAATAACTTTAAGTAAAAATCTACTTCTACATTTTTTAAATTCAAGCTCTTTTTAAGGACACTCTCTAAATTTTTAAGATCATAATTATCTCCATAGGCATTTATTAAAAGCTTATAGTATTCTATATTGTTAGGTTCTCTTATAACTAATTCTTTTAATATCTTAGAACTTTTTTTATAATTTCTACCTCTCATTAAACATACAGCTAAGTCCTTTTTAACCTTTGAATTATCAGGGTATTTTTTAAGAACTTTTTCAAAATTCAAAGCTGCTAAATCATATTTTTCACTTTTAGCTAAATCAATACCTTCATTAAGTATATTTTTTATTTCAATATCAAAAGTCTCTAAAATATATGCATCCCTTTTAGACTTGTCTATTAAGGTTTCATAGGCATCCCTTATAACTCTATATTCCTTTGGAAACTTTTCTGGTGGATATTTTTTAGTCATATTAAAATAGGCATTTTTAACTTCATTATCAGAGGCATCTATCTGAATATTTAATTCTTTAAAATAATCTATCATATAATCCTCCTAAAATTAATTAACGATATATCTCTATACCATAACTTTATTTCAGTAAAACTAATAATATTCATTGGTAAGCCTATTTTATTTATAAAACTTAGAATACTCTAGATTAGAACTATTTTTTTACCCATAATTATATTTATTTTAATTTGACATAAATTACTTATATTAATAAAATGTTAATGAATTATTTGATAAAAATAACTAATAATTCAAATATTATATTAAGAAGCTTTCGGAGGTTTATATGACGCATAGACCTATGCTCAATAAGATAAAACTTTTTTTTATAGTTCAAATTATATTAAGTTTTTTAGTTTTGGCAGGAACATTAATTTCTATATTGGTAATACCATCACACTTACCAGACTACTTTATATGGGCCATAGCCTTTTCATTTTGGGTTTTTCAATGTGGCTTTAGTACAATCTTTGCATTTAGATATAGAATTTCTAAAAGTTCTCTAAGCACCATAAAATTAAGCTTTATATTAATTGGAAGCATACAAATTTTAATAACCTTAGCAACAAACTTGTTTGGTATATTTGACCTTCCAATTTTTAATACACTAATAATAAAAAACTTTCAATTTTTAATATTATCATTGATATTTATTGTAATGATTTATAAACTTATAAAAGATATGCTTAAGTATAGGGTTTTAAAGGATTATATTATTCGTGATTCATTTTTTACCTTTATACCTTTTGCTTTTATTATTTATAAAAATTCTAAATACTTTATATCCTCAATATATTTCTTAGATGATTCAGTATATAGTTTGGCTCTATTAAATATAAACAGCTTAAGGATTTTTTTAGAAGGATTTCTTATTATATTGATCTTTGTAAAAACTATTTATTTAAGAGGAAATAAAAAGAGTAGTTTTCTATTATTAATCTACTTTTATGTTTCAAATCTTAACTGCTATATAGTCTCATATTTTAATAGTAAGTTGCTTTTTTCTCATTACTTATATCAAGGTATTGGAATCTACTTTATATGTCCAATATTATTAATGCTTTCTATATATTATTCAATTACAGAACAAGAAAAAGCTCCAGATCAAGTGCTATTTGATGATTCCTATATGAATATAAATAACTCATGGATAAGTATTACTATTGGAATTTTCCCAGTATCCTTTTCGGCTATAGATATAATTTCATCTTCTATAGCAAGTGGTGATTTTAACGGCATAGAAAGCTTAGTAATTATACTTCTTGTTATGATTTTACTAGTATGTAGAGATGTTATATTAAGAAAAGATAATCTAAGATTAATTGCAAGTGTTAAGAGGGCTAATGAAATAGACTTTTTAACTAATATGTATAGTAGAAATTATTTTTTAAAGAAACTTGAAACCATAAATACTGATTATGCACTTTTCTTTATAGATATAAAGAGCTTTAAGGACATTAATAATATTTTTGGACATGTTGTTGGTGATAAGGTATTAGTAGAAGTTGCAAATAAATTTAAAGAACTTAAACTACTTCTAGGTAAAAATGTTTTCTACTGTAGATATAGCGGAAATGAATTTGCCTTAATCTCTAAATTAGATCAAGTTGATCTTATATTAAAATTTTTTAGAGACCTTGAAAATATAAAAATTCAACATAACTCTGATTTAATACATATAAACTTTAATATTGGATATTCATTAAATGATTCAAATATTAACTTAGACTTACTAATTCAAGAAACAGATTATGCTCTAATGAGAGCTAAGAAGCTTAAAGGTCCTAATAACTCTATACTTATGTATGATGATAATTTAAAAACTGATTTAGAACATATGAATATATTAAAAAAGGATTTTAAAAATGATCTTTTAACAGGTAAGTTTCATTTAGTCTTCCAACCTAAAGTTTGCGTAAAAACATTAAAAATAGTTGGTTTTGAAACTCTACTTCGTTGGAAACATGATAAACTAGGTGAAATTTCTCCTTCTAAGTTTGTACCTATAGCTGAAAACTTAGGTGAAATTTCTTCCCTTGACTTATATGTTTTTAAAAAGTCCTGTGAATTTCAAAGATGCTTAATAGATAAAGGAATAAAATTAAAGTGCAGTGTAAATTTATCCTTAAACACTTTAAAATCCTATGAAAAAATCAATGAAATTCTAAATATTTATAAAGAATATAAAATTCCAAAACATTTAATAACAGCAGAAATATTAGAAAATGTATCACTAAATAATAATGCTAAAACAATCTCTTATATTAATCTTCTTAGAGAAAATGGAATTTGTATATCCATAGATGACTTTGGGACAGGCTACTCTTCTCTTAGCCAAATATCTAATCTGTATTTTGATGAGTTGAAAATTCCAAGAGAGTTTGTAATAGATGCAAGAACCCCTAGTAAATTAGCTGTTATTGAAGCAATATCTATATTAGCTAAAAAATTAAAGGTAACCTCTGTTATTGAAGGGGTAGAAAATTACGAGGACTTTAAACTCTTTAGTAGTTTAGGATTTGATATTGTTCAAGGATACTATTTTTCTAAACCCTTAACTAAATCTGAAATAATAGATTATATAAAAGTTAATATTAATAACAAAATAAGCTAGTAACTAAGTAAGTTTTCATATTTAAATAAGAAGAAAAAGAGGCCATATCAAAATATAATAAAATTTATTTTGATACACGCCCTTTTTCTTTATTTATATACATATCTTTCATATTTTCCAATGATTTTTATAAGTAAAAAATTAAATGCATAATTCCTAAAATTAAATTTCATACTAAAATAGCCACTATTTAGAAATTTTCCTAACTTTAATACATCTTGAAATCTCAATTAAATATGGTAAAATTAACAAGAAACTGAAATTATTGTAGTTAATACTATTACTACTATGATATTTTCTTTAATTACAATTATAGAGTGCCACAAGACATTCTTTATATTTTCAAAAATTATAATCATTTAAGCTATATGATTAAATCTTAAATAACTTAGGAGAAATTATATGAATACTACTAAAATAGCTTTATTTGATGTAGATAAAACATTGATACATGGTGATTCCATGTTTTATTTACTTAAATACACAATAAAGAAAAAACCTTATTTATCCATTCATTTACCTATATTATTTATAAAATTATTAGGATATAAGGCTAAAATAATAACTACTACCAAAGCAAAAGAATCTATGTTTTATACCTTAAATTATCTCTGTGAAGGTGATTTAAGTGACTTTTTTAATACAATGATAAAACCTAAGATTTATAAAGATGCTTTGACTAAAATTAAAGATTTAAAAAGTAAAGGATATTATATATTATTGATTTCAGCATCTCCAGAATGTTACTTAAAATATTTTGAGGATGAAGATTTTATAGATGGTGTAATAGGAACTAAATTCGAATTTATAAATGGCAGATTTATAAACAAAATAAGTGGACTAAATTGTAAGGGTGAAGAAAAGGTCTCAAGAATAAATACATTTTTACAAGAACATGATTTGATAATTGATAAAGAAAATTCCGTTGCTTATTCTGACTCTTTATCAGATGCGCCAATGTTTAGTTTAGTTAAGAATGCATATCTTATTAATAGCAAAAATTCAAATCATGAATATGAAATATTAAAATGGAAGTAGGTAAGAATTTTGAAGAATAAAAATTTAAATAAAGGGATAATTTTAATATTTTTCTCCGCACTCTGTACTTCTTTCGGACAATTATTTTGGAAAATAGGGGTTGATTCTAATCTCTTTCTATTAATTATAGGTTTTGTCCTATATGGCATAGGGGCTCTTAGTATGATATTAGCCTTAAAGTTTGGAGATCTTTCAATAATACACCCTTTAATGTGCACAAGTTATATATTTGCATTAATTAATGGTAGCTTATTTCTAAAAGAACATATATCATTAGTTCAATTATTAGGAATTATAGTTATTATTACTGGAGTTATTTTTATAGCAAGAGGTAAATCTTATGAATAATATATATTTAGTTTTTCCCATAATGACATTCTTCGGTGCATTAGGTGGTTTCTTTTTTAAAAAAGGTGCAGAAAATGTAGATAACTTCTTATCTCTTATATTTAATTTCAAAATTTACATAGGTGGTTTTTTCTATGTAACAGCTGCCATTTTAAATATATTTGTACTTAAATATCTACCTTATAGCATTGTACTACCCCTTACTGCCATGACTTACATATGGACTATGATCTTAGCCAAAATAGCTTTAGGTGAAAAAATAACTAGTAATAAAATTATAGGTACAATATTAATAATTTTAGGTTCTCTACTAATAGCTATATAATAACCTATTTAGAAATTTTCTATAAAAATAAACTTCTTTATCAACCCTTTATTTTTATAGATAATTTCTTTATTTTTTGATTTTATAAATAATTTATGAGACTAATGAAATTTATAATAAAATATATGGATTGGAGACTTTTTGATGAAAAAAAATGTAGCGCTCAGTAGTTTTTTAAACATATCATTGAAATTTTTATTTCTTTTGATATTAGTAGAAAGCATTGTTCATAGAAATTTATACTATAAATTTTCAATTACTTCATTAATGCTTTCTATTATAGCAATAAGCTTAGTAATATTTGTGTATTTTTATTTAAAGAAAAATTATAGCAAAAAACTATTATTTATTATTCTTTTATCCGTAGGACTAATATTTAGAGTCTTATGGTTTCTAAATTTAGATAGTATTCCTGTAGGTGATTTTAACAGGATGTTTATATGTGCAGGTGAATTTCTAACTGGAAGTAACTATATGTTTATAGGAACAAGTTACTTTGCAAGATTTCCACATATGACAGTAACAGTACTTTATTTTGCCATAATAAGAAATTTTTTTAGTAACCCCTTAATATCTATCCGAATTATAAACATATTACTTTCAATGTTTAACATAATTTTGCTTTATATGATTTCTAAAGAAATTTTTAAAGATGAAAAGAAAAGTTTTTGGGTTTTATTAATAAGTGCCCTGTATCCACCTATGATATTATATAACAATGTTTATTGTTCAGAAAACTTAGCTATGCCACTTTTATTGCTAAGTGTACTTATGTTCTTTAAATCAATAAACAATAAACAAAATTTATTATACTTATGTCTATCTGGAATCTTTTTAAGCTTATCTCATTTATTTAGACCTAATGGATATGTTTTTATAATAGCTTACATAATGTATTTATTTCTTTATTTCAAAGAAAACATTACTGTTAAGCTTAAAAATATTCTAGTAGTATTAGTATCATTTATAGTTCCTTTTGTTTTATTTAGTACACTGCTTATTAAATTAAATATAACTGAATATCCTCTTTGGCATGGTACAGAACCACCAAGCATTTCTATGCTAAAAGGAACAAATATAGCTTCTGGTGGAAAGTGGAATGAAGAGGACTTTAAAGTTTTTCATGACTGTGATGAAAACTATGAAAAGGCTGATAAAAAGGCTAAAGAAATAATAAAAGACAGATTAATAAATACTCCTAAATTAGAGCTTGCTAAATTCTATGTTTCAAAATTTTCAAACTTCTGGAATAATGGAAGTTTTGCTGGTGATTACTGGTCTGAAGCTGGATTAGATGAAGCTTATAATAAGGAAGATTACCTAAAAATGCTAGGAAAAGAAAATGGAAATATGACTATAAGAATCAGTGAAGAAGGAGTATTCTATATTCAAAGTTTCTACATTATACTTCTTGCATTATCATATGTTGGATTATATAAAAATAAGTCAAAAAGAAAGAACTTAATTGATCTTCTTTATATACTTTTTGGTGGTATGTCACTACAGTTATTACTTATAGAAGCTCAAGACAGATATTCATATCCTTTATCATGGATATTTATAATTCTTGCCATGACTGCTTTTAATCCAAAAGAAAATGAGGAGGCGTTAGATTATGATTAAATACATAATCAAACTACTTAGACCAAATCAATGGATAAAGAATCTATTTATATTTGGCCCAATAATTTTTTCAAATAAATTTTTAAATATTGATATTCTAAAAAATAATATACTTACCTTTATAGCATTTTGCTTTATATCTTCCACAGTCTACATAATGAACGATATTGTAGATGTAGAAAATGATAGAAAGCACCCAAACAAATGTAAAAGACCTATAGCTAGCGGTAAAGTTAGTATTCCAGTAGCAATATTAATTGGCATAATTCTTTGCATAACCTCTTTAGCTATAGCCTTTAGCTTAAAAATTTCTATATTATTTATAATAATTGTTTATTTAATAAATAATATATTTTACTCATTTAAAATTAAAAATTTAGTTATTATAGATGTCTTCTCAATAGCATTAGGATTTATTTTTAGAGTATTAGCTGGTAGTTTTGCTACTGGTGTCCTTGCATCAGATTGGATAATTTTATGTACATTATTTTTATCTTTATTTTTAGGTTTTGGTAAAAGAAGAAATGAAGTTATTTTTTTAGGTGAAAATGCAAGTACTCATAGAAAAAATTTATCAAAATATAATTTAGAATTTTTAGATAAAGTAATTAATATTTCACTAACTTGTACAATAGTCTTTTATTCTATATATTGTATTTTAGGTACATCAATAAGATTTTTTATTTTTACAGACATATTGGTAATCTGGGGAACAATAAGATACTATTATTTAATGTATTCCAGTAGTGAAGGAGAAAGCCCTACTGATTTAGTTCTTAAAGATAAACAATTAATCTATTTAATATTAATATGGGGAATTTTTTGTATAATCTTACTTAACTTAAATAATTATAATTTTTATTATTAATATGAGTATTTAAAAACTATAGGAAGATTTGTTTTACACAAATCTTCCTAAAAAATTTAATTTTTTCTTTCCTTTATTGCTTTTTCTAAATCTTCATTGCTAAATACCATACGCACTTCAATTCTTCTATCTTTCTTGGTTTCTTCTATATTATATTCATCATATCCCCTATCTCTTTCCTCTTTAGAAGCATAGTTTTCAAACTCAGACATCCCTGAAGCTTTAAACTTTTCTCCATGTAAATTTTCAAGTTCACTATCCTCTGGCATCATTTCATTTAAAAAGCTTATTGCTCTTTCAGTGGATAGCTCTCTTCCATGAATTGTGCTTCCTGCAAAATCTGTATGCCCTACAATCTCTATATAATCTATTTTTTCTTTTATATCCTCATTAGATAGTAACTTAAAAAATATATCTCCAAGTTCAGAGGCTAATTTCTTTCCATCTTCCTTTAAAACTGAACTATCACTATCAAAAAAAGTTTCTGTTTTTATATCAATTTTTCCTTCTTCTCTGTTAAAATTCATTACCTCTTCATTAACTGCATATTGATTTAATTCTCCTTGAATTTTATCATATACAGTTTCTCTTTCTACAGCTATATTATCTACAAAAATACTTGAAATTCCTATTGAAGTAAGTAAGATAAAGAAAAAAACTAATGTAACAGTAGTCATTATGTCAACAAAGGAAGGCCAATAAGAAGGTACTTCTTGTTCTGTCTTATACTTTCTTCTCCTAACCTTCATTTTTAACACCTACCAATCTCTTTACTATCTTTTTTCCACCCTGAATCTGCCTTTCCAATTTCTCTATTCCTATTAGTACTTCTACTTAACTCCTCAGTTGCTAGGCTAATATCTCTTAGAGGAACATTTAATTTATCAACTATATTTGATGAAAGTTCTTGAGTTTCTCTTTGAAGAGCATAGTATATACCATTTGCAACTTCATTTTTCATATTTGAAACATTGCTTGAAAATTTATTTATTCCTCTTTCAAATTCTCTATATCCATCATTTAATTTTGAAATTTGATTTGAAATAATTTTATTATTTCTGCTTTGCTCATCTTTTATAATATTAAAGACATCATTAAAGGTATTATATCCTCTTCTCACCTCATTACTTTGAACCTCTAATCTCATACAAAGCTTATTTATTTCTCTCTTATTATCATTTATAGCCTTTGATAGTTCATTTACACTCTCCTCAAGTCTAGTAGATTTATTAAGGAATTTATTATTTGTTGAATTTACAGAATTACAAAACTCTGCACTTACCCTACTAAACTTTTCTAAATCTTCCCCAAAGCTTTTTATAGGTGTTTTTATTCCCATAACTGAAACTCTAAAGTATGATACAATATTCTCTAAATCACTTATATGTTTATTCATTCCATTAAAGGTACTTGTCATATCTACGGTGTTTTTATTTATGCCTTCAACTAAATTATTTATTCCCTTGTTAAATAATTCATCTAACTTTATTGAAAAACTTCCTAAAGCTTTATTCATAAAATCAGTAAGTACATCTTTATCTGATTTTATATAAATAGAAAATAATATGTTATCTAAATAGTCTTCAAAAACATCATAAAAATCCTCTTTAGCTCTCTTTAAATTAATGTTTAGACAATTTAAGATGATAGAACCTATTACCCCTACAATACTTGTCCAAAAGGCACTAGACATACTTCCTAGAGGCATATTCATACTTCTTGAGAAATCAGCCATGCTCTGTGTTCCAGAGGATAATATACCTGTTGTTGTCATAATAGCCACAGTAAGCCCTAAAAATGTACCTATAAGACCTAAAGCTATTGAAATAGATGGCAGTATATTTGCAATATTTTCTTCTTTTAATATTCTCTTTTCTATATTCTTTTGAATTATTACCTCTGTATTAATATTATATGTTCCTTTAATAGCACTCTTTCTAAAATCATCTGCCATTGCCTTTAACTCTGAATTAAGAAATTTAAGTTCCTTTTGATCTTCATTATTTGAAACATTAATCCACTCACTCTCATTAAAAGCATTTAAAAGATTCTCATACTTTTTCTTAACCCTCATATTGTAGATAAATCCTAGGCATATAACTATTAAAATTAATGTAACACCAATATACCCTAAAATATTTTGAGTTAAAAAAGATTTTAATATGTTACTTATTGTACTCATTATAAAAAATTCTCCTCCCCTATTAATTAATCTTTATATGAAATATATGATTACAAATAGGTTTTTATAATGAATTTCCATAATAAATAAAATAAAAAAGCCTTATGAATACTCAAGTTACCCTTGATTTCATAAGACTTAATTTTAAATATTTCTTAAACTATAAACTATCTATATAAAGAATAAAGGCTGAAGAAATTATTCTCCAACCAAATCCAAAATAAATACTAACACGCTATAAGTATTTACTATATGTAGACAGTATCATATTCTGGTTAAAAATTCAATAAAATCTACATATTTTTCTCTATTCTTTAAAAATTTTTATCATTTTATTGAATAAACTGGCTGTAACACCATAAAAAATCATAAAAATCTGCCTATTTCTCTTGTCTTAACTTTAGAAATTAAATAAATTTATATTTCATTAAAGCTCTGTTTCCATAAATCTAATTCTTCTAAATGCTCATCAATTAAAGAATCTTTTATGTACTTAACTCGCTTTCCCTCTGCACTTCTATATTTAGTTTCACATATCTTTACTAAAAACTGCATTATTCCATCATAACATTTCATAACGTTTCCTATTCTATAGCTACGCTTCTCTATATTGCAATCCCCATATATTAGCCTGCTGCTTTGTATCATAGGTATGAAATCTCTAAACCGTTCCTCTATTGCTTCCCCTAAATTAGTTGCAGAACATATTAATTTATAAATTCTTATTAATTTAAGTTTATCATCCTGTGCACATTGTGATATCTTTTTCATTTCATCTCTTGCAGATTGTATTTCCATAGTTTCTTCATCTAAATTTTTATTTATTTTGTTTATCTTAAAGACCTTAATAAAAGGATTCTTTATATTTTTTATAATAGACTTTTCATCATAATCTATCAGTAGCAGTTCTTTAATAGGTCGTATATTATAATCATTTATTATATATTCACTACTGACTTCTTCTCCTAAAGTAGCTTTTATACTTTGTCTTTCTAAAATACTCATATTCTTAGCATATTTAGGTACTAGTGTTTCTAATATATATATTTTTTCTTCGTTTATTTTGTTAACTAAATGCTTTATGTCCCTATTTTCATTCTTTAACTCTTCATTATATTTTTCTTTTTCACCATAAAATAATTTCTGAAGTTCTAAAGCCCTATTATATGCCTCGTCAAAACCTTTGGTAAACATTTCTCCTCCTGAATAAAAAATTAAAACTAATATACGTCCCTATATTTATTATATATCACAAAAGAGAAAGTTCTAAGTACTTATAACAATTTAAATATAATAAATATTTAATTTTCTTGACTTTAATTATATATTAACGTATAGTTAAAGAGTAGTAGATACAATTTAATGACGCGGGATGGAGCAGCTGGTAGCTCGTCGGGCTCATAACCCGAAGGTCGTAGGTTCAAGTCCTGCTCCCGCAACCATAAAAGGTTCTGTAAAACAGAACCTTTTTTTATTTTTATTATAATATATGTTTAAAAAAGCTATATCAAAACAAATTATTAAAATAAAGTTTTGATATAGCTTATTTTTTAAATCTAACTATATTTTATTTTTCTAATCTTTTTAAATCTCTTCTAATATCTTTTTTTAATTCCTTGTATTGTTTTTTGTACTCTATAGCCTCTTTCTTTAACTCTCTTATCCATTTTTCAGCTATTTGTTCTTCATGAGTTTTAAAATGCTCATATTTCTTGTATTCTTTTAAAGCCTCTTTTATTTTTTTATCTAATTCTTTAGAATCAATTAAATCTTCGCATTCCTTACCAGTTAGATCCTCATACTCTCTATAAACTTCATATAAAGCTTTCATAGCTTCTCTTTTAACTTTTTCACCTTTTAAATTATTTAATAATTTTTTTAATATATTTTTATGTTCTGCTAACTCTTCATCCTCACCATCTTCAGCTAAAGCAAGTAACATCTCTAATTTCTTTTTAGTATAATCTAATGTAGTATCCTCTAAGGCATCTTCTATTCCATATTGTTTAAGAAATTTTCTAAATTCTTTCATATCTGCTGCATCATTAAATGGTATAAATTCTTCTACTTCAATATCTATTATTTCTTTACTCATTTGTATTACCTCCTAAGATAAATACAAATACTATAGTTTCAATGTAGACTTTCTCTACACTCAAGCCTTAGTATTTATATAATTATTTATTAATTATAATAATACTAAGACTGTTTCTTTTAAAGGATTATAATCACTAGTTATTAATCTCTCTATTTTAATCATTAAAAATCTTACTTTTTTTATATTTTCAATCCATACCTTTAAAAATAATTTAATAATAAATAAGCTTTCTTAAATTATTTTTAAGTTCTACACATTTGCCTTTACATTTAAATCTACACTTTTAGATTTATTATTAAAAACAACTTTCAATAAAATAGGGGTTACTATAGTTGTAACCACAACCACTATTACTACTGGTGCTAAAAATTCTGGCAGCATAAGTCCCATTGCAATTCCTTTATTTGCAACTATAAGTGCCACCTCACCCCTTGATATCATTCCTGTTCCTATTTGAATAGCTTCCCTATTACTATACTTACATAGTTTAGCTCCTAAGGCACATCCTAAAACCTTGCTTAATATAGCTACTATAAGTAATAATATTGCAAATATGAAAATAGTTTTTGTCATAGCTGTTAATTGAACTTTTATACCTATACTAGCAAAAAATATAGGAGATAATAGCATATATGACAAGGTTTCAAATCTTGAGTTTAAATATTTACTTCTATTTGAATCAGATATTACTAGACCTGCTATAAAAGCTCCTGTTATATCTGCAACCCCAAAGAATTCCTCAGCACAAAAAGATAATAATAAACAAAATACAAAGGCTATTATTACAAATCTTCTTAAATCTCTCTGATATCTTTCATCTAATTTTATAAATGCCCAGTGGAATAGATATCCTGCAAATCCAGCAAAAATAAAGAACATAACTATTTTAGCTAAAACTATTATTACATTAATTGATGGATCTGCTAAGCTAGTTGTTATGGTTAAGGCTATTATTCCTAAAATATCATCAATAATAGCAGCTCCTAGTATTGCATTTCCTGCCCTTGTGTTTAATTTTCCCATTTCCTTTAAAGTTTCTACAGTAATACTAACTGAAGTGGCTGTTAATATAATTCCTATAAATACATTTTGCAATATTGTATTAACATCATTTCCCTTATTAAATATACTTGCAATAAAAAATCCTCCTGCAAGAGGAATTATTACTCCAAGTACAGCTATTATAAATGATGCTTTGCCAGTTTTCTTTAATTGATTAATATCAGTTTCTAAGCCAGCTGTAAACATAAGTACTATAACACCTAATTCTGCAAGCTTTTGAATAAATTCTGTCTCAGATAAAACATTTAAAACAGCAGGTCCCAAAATAACCCCAGCTACCAAAGCCCCAACAACCTGTGGCATTCTAACCTTTTTAGTTATTAATCCAAATAGTTTAGTACTAATAAGAATAAGTGCTAAATCAAATAAAAACTCATAAGATAGCATTACAAATCCTCCTACTCAAAATATACATTAATTTACATTATAGTTTTATTTTGTAATTTTTTCAATCCTATTTATAAGTAAATTCTTTAATATATTGATTTTATATAAGTATTAATACACCCCAAATTATTTATATTATTAATAGGAAAAATTTTACTTTACTTATTCCAATAATCAAAAATATGAAATTTACTCTTTAACAATAAAATTAATATAGTACAATTAATAAGTAACCTTTTATGCTAAAATTAAAATTGCTGCTAAATTCTAATAAAGGGGGAATAAACAGTTATGAAAATTTTAGTTGTAGATGATGAAGTAAGTATTTTACAACTCATAAAAATGAACTTAGAAATAGAAGGTCATGTTCCTATAACGGCTGAGAATGCTTTAGATGCATTAGAATTAGTAATAAAAGAAAAGCCAGATATAATAATTTTAGATGCTATGTTACCTGATATAAGTGGATTTAATTTAATCCCTAAAATAAAAAATATTGATGATATACCTATAATAATGCTAACTGCAAAAAGTGATATAAATGATAAGCTTTTAGGGTTACAATTAGGTGCTGATGATTATATAACAAAACCATTTAATAGCACTGAACTAATTTTAAGAATAAATATAGTTGGCAAACATATTTCAAGTGATTCAAAGAAAAAAGTAAAGGATTTAACCGTTGGAGATTTAACCTTACTATTAGATGAAAGAAAGGCTCTTATTAAATCTGAATATATAAACTTAACCTTTAAAGAATTTGAAGTACTAAGATGCCTTTGCCAAAATAAAAATAAAGTTTTTTCAAGGGAAGAGCTTCTAAATAAAGTTTGGGGATATGATTTTGAAGGAACAACTAGGGCTGTGGATATTCTAATTCAAAGACTTAGAAAAAAATTAGGTCCCTGTCAAAATTACATAAAAACCTTATATAAGGCTGGTTATAAACTAGATGAAAAATAATAAAATACAAATAAATTTAAACTTAAAACAAAAAATTATTTTAACTAATTTATTAATATTAGCTCCTATAATAATTTTTATCTTCATAATAACTTATAACGCTTTAAGTAAAAATTTAATAAATAACTCTATTGAATATTTACTTGATAAAAGTAGAACAACAGAATCATATATACTTAATCTACTTTCATCAAATGATTCTGGAGATAAAGAAGATATTATTAGAGATAATGCTCCATTTATAGCTTCAACACTTAGTGAAAAATATAATGTGAGAATACAAATAATTAGTAATTCAGCCCAAATAATATATGATTCTTCCTCAGATGAAGTCTCATTATTTGGTTCAGATATAAATGAATCCTTAGATGGGCAGACTGCTTACATAGTAGAAAAAATAGATAACGTACCTACTCTCTTCCTTTCTAGTCCAATATTTTATAAAGGAAAGGAATATGGTGCAATTAGGCTTATATTAATAAATACAGAAGCCTATGAGATTTTAAGAAATACCTTAACCATATTTATTATAAGTGGTTTAATAGCCATAGTAATTGCCATCTTTTTAATAAATACTTTTGCTAAAGAACTAGTTAGTCCTTTAATGATTTTAAAGCAAAAGTCTAAAAATATTTCTGAAGGAAAATTCAAAGAGGAATTGCATATAACAAGTGGAGATGAGGTTGAAGACTTGGCAAACACCTTTAACATAATGAGTGAAAACCTTGATAAATATATAAATGAAATAAAGTCAGCTAAGCTTCACCAAAAAAAGTTTTTTGATAATGTATCCCATGAATTCAAAACCCCACTTACTGCCATAATTGGCTTCTCTGAAATAATTCCTAAGTTAAATGATAAGGAAAAAATAGTTCAAAGTTCAGCTCTTATAGAGAAAGAAGGGAAAAGACTTTTAAATTTAGTAGAAGAAATACTTCTTTTAGCTAAAAGTAATAAGAATACCTTTGAAATTGAATACACCTATATAGATGTTAAATCCTTAATAGAAGATTGTCTAAAAATATTAAAAATAAAACTTGATAATTATGATATTAAGGTTTATAGAAATTATGAATCCTTTTTCATATATGGAGACCATGATAAAACAAAACAAGTCTTCATAAATATAATAGATAACGCCATAAAATACAGTGGTTGTGAAACTCTTAGTATATCAACAAAGAGATCTCCAAATAAAATGGAGGTCATTATAGAAGATGATGGTACAGGTTTTATAATTAAAGATGAGTATGTTAATCCTAAAGGAAATGGACTTGGAATAAAAATATGTAAAGATATAATGCAAAGTCAAAACTATGGTTTCAACATAGAAAGCGAATTAGATGTTGGTACCAAGGTTACACTCTCCTTCTCTATTGGTAAAAATAATGAGATTAAGGAGGAGGATTTTAATGAGTAAAAATTTTAAAAACACACTTGCTATTTACTTATTTTTCATAGTAATAATACTTGCTACCTATATCTATTATTCTAGTAATATATATGACTCATTAACAGTTGTTAAAAGTTCACAAGAGAATAAGGGAGATTTAAATATTAAAATACCTGATAAAATAATACTTTCAAACCCTTATTTAGGAACTACAGTAATATCAAATAAATCTGAACTTAATGAATTGCTTCAGTATTTTAATAAAATATGCCTTACTAACTCAACTAAAGAAAATGCTTTACCTTTAGAAAACACCTTATTTATATCTGGTGAAATTCATTATTTAAATGGAGATAAAACTCCCTTTGAAATATCAAACATATTAAAATTAGACGGTGAAAGTTATTCTAATAACTCCTCTTTAATAAATATGCTTAGAAATAATCTAAAGGATGCATTTTATACTGTTAACAACCTTGAATCCATATTATCAAGTCCTGATAATCTAATAACCTATAAAGAGGATGGAACTATGAAAAATCTATCAAAGGATTCTAAATCTCTTTTATTAGAGGACTTTAAGTCCTTAAGACTTATGAATGATAATAAGGATTTTTTAAAAACTGATTTAAGTGAAATACCTAAACATCATTTAACTTTATATAGATATGCTAAAGAAGGAGATATCTCCATTAATACTTTTTATATAGATGTTTATAAGGACTACGTGATCATACAATATCTAGGTGATGAAAATGGTAAAAATATTTATTTAAAGGGGAATTTAAATGAAGAAATTTTTAAATAAAAAAATCACCATAATATTAACTATTATAATTCTACTATTAATAGCCAAATTACATATTATAAAAAAAGAAAAGGCTTTAAGTACATCTAACATGAACCATATAGTTGTTTATGGCTCTCTTAGAGAGGAAGAGGGTAAATATCTTCTTGAAAAATTTAAAAATGAATATTATTGTACTTATGAATATATAAAGCTTCCAACGGAAGAAGCTGTGCAAAGAATATTAGACACCAGGGATAATCCTCAAGGAGATATCTTTATTGGGGGAAGCTGTGATGGATATGAAATTTTGAAAAAGTATGATGCCTTAGAAGAATATAACTCTCCCTGGGCTAATAATATTCCTGCAAAATACAAGGATTTAAGAGGATATTGGACTGGTTTTCAAATAACTCCACTATCAATAGGAATAAATAAATCTCTATGGCAAACACATTTTGGAGGTTCTGTTCCCTACCCTAAGAAAATTGAGGACTTATTAAACCCAGAATTTAAGGATAAAATAATACTTCCTAATCCTCAAACCTCTGGTACAGGATATACCTTAATGGCATCACTTTACCAGGAGCTAGGGAAAGAAAAGTTTGAAACATTTATAGCTAAGCTTAATGACAATGTATCCTCTTCAACCATAAGTGGATTTAACTCAATTCAAAGGGTTGCCTCTGGCGAATATCTTATAACGGTTAACTTTCTAAGTGACCAATTAATAGCTAATAGATCTTCAGACAATATAATTAGCATAGTCCCTGAAAATGCTGGTTGGAATGTAGACTCTATAGCTTTAATCAAAAATTCTAAACATGAAAAAATAGCTAAAAGCTTTATAGACTTTGTATTATCAAAGGAAACCTCAAGTGACTTATCAAAGTTCTCTAAGGCTATTTCTACTAAGAACTTTGACACAAATCAATTTAAAATATATGATAAATATAATTTCTATCTCGCTGCTGAAGATAGGGAAAAAATAATGCAAATACTCTATAAAAATAAAGAGTAATTTAAATAATAATAACTTATATGTAAGTGAAATTTATTTAATAAACATCATAGGATTAAAATTAATTAAAATCTCTTAAATGTTACATTTATGAAACATTTAAGAGATTTTGTTGTTTAATTCTTATTTTATTATTAATAAGTAAACTGTTTTTTGAAAACATTAACACGTATAACACATATAACTAGGAGGATTATAGAATGTTTGGATTTTTTAGCCCAGCTCCAGCAATACCTAGACTTCCAAAAGATAAGGTATCATCAGCATACAAAGCATATCGTATTCGTATGTTCCTTATGATATTTATTGGATATACAGGTTACTACTTAGTTAGAAAAAACTTTGCTGTAGCATCACCATATTTAATTGATAACTATGGATTTTCAAAAACACAAATCGGACTTATAAGTATGGGACTTGCTGTATCTTACGGTTTAAGTAAGTTCATTTTAGGAAATTTATCAGACAAATCAAACGTAAAGAAATTTATATGTTTTGGACTTATTGCATCATCAGTATTAAGTGTTCTAATGGGATTTGCTCGTACAGTTCCAATATTCTTAATACTTATGGTATTTAACGGATTCTTCCAAGGTATGGGAGCTCCACCATGTTCAATAGTATTAGGTAAATGGTTCTCTCAAAAAGAAAGAGGACTTAAAATGGGAATATGGAATACTTCTCATAATATAGGTGGAGGTTTAATCGCCCCTATAGCAACTTTATGTTTATTAATATTTGGACAAAATCATTTCCAATCAATATTCTTTGTACCAGCAATAATATGTACAATAGTAGCTTTATTCTGTTATGTAATTGGAGCTGATACTCCAGCATCTGTTGGATTACCTCCAGTTGAAGAATATAGAAATGATTATCCTGAAGTTAAGGCTGAGGTTAATCCAACAACTTTATCTTCAAAAGAAATAATGGTTAAATATGTTCTTAAAAATAAATATGTTTGGTACTTAGCACTAGCTAATATCTTTGTTTATTTAATAAGACAAGGTGTTGTTAACTGGATTCCTATATACTTAAAAGAATCAAAAGGATTCTCTGCTGCTAATGCAAACTGGGCAATGTTCTTATTTGAATATGCTGCAATACCAGCATCAATATTACTTGGATGGCTTTCAGACGTTGTATTCAAAGGAAAGCGTGCTCCACTTAGTATCTTATGTATGATCGGTGTTATATTTGCTACAGTAGCTTACTGGCAAACAAGCAGTACATTAGTAACAATGATTTCTGTTGCATTTATAGGATGCTTCATATACGGACCTCAATTATTAATAGGAATGAACTTAATAGACGTTGTACCTAACTTCGCTGTTGGTTCTGCTACAGGTTTCTCAGGACTTTGCGGATACCTTCTTGGTGAATTCATGGCTGACTTCGTTTTAGGTATGATAGCTGATAGCTTTGGATGGAACGGTGCATTCATATTTATCATAGTAGGTGCATTCATTGCATTACTTCTTTTAGCTTTAACTTTAAAGATAAAGAAAAATCCACAAGTTGAAGATAAGATAGCTTAATATTTTAATCACAATATAACTAAATATATACATATATAAATCAGATAAAGGAAACTAGGAGGCTCCCCCTTTCTAGTTTCCTTTTTTATTATAGAAATTAAAAATTATAAATATTTTTAGAGAATCACTGATTTTATCTAAAAACATATAAATTTTATTATCTTATATGTTTTAAAGTGCTTACTGGATGTCCTTTTAAAAGTCTATTTCCATCAGTATATCCTTCTTCTCTTCCTTCAAGCTCTTTAATTAATATTTTTCTTAAGTAATCTATTCTCTCTTTATACTCTTCTGAATCTATAAGATTAGTAAGTTCCTTTGGATCATTCTCTAAATCAAAATATTGTTCTTCCCCTCTTTGAGAAAACCACAAAAACTTATCTCTCTTTGTTACAATGTAGTGGTTAGAATCCTCTCCAAATGAATGTTCTCCAT
This sequence comes from Clostridium sp. 16K-1-R1, assembly GCF_023921145.1. NCBI lineage: Bacteria > Bacillati > Bacillota > Clostridia > Eubacteriales > Clostridiaceae > Clostridium > Clostridium sp. 16K-1-R1. The sequence goes on along the minus strand of NZ_CP046515.1, from coordinate 317,460 downwards.
GAATATAATCTCTCCAAGTAGAATTTCTTTCCTCTATTAAATTCTTAAGGCTTAATCCTTCTACTGAATCAGGTATAGAAATATGAGCAAAGTCTAATAAAGTTGGCATAATATCTCTTAACTCTAAAACTTCATCAAATACTTTTCCTTTTTTCCCTTTTAATAAGTTTCCTGGGTCATAAATAAAAAATGGAACTCTAGAACTTCCTTCATAAGGAATTCCCTTTCTAAACCAATTATGATCTCCCATCATATCTCCATGGTCAGAAACAAATAAGAATATTGTATTATTTAATTCCCCATACTCTGATAAGGCTATTAAAAATCTCCCTATTTGATGATCAATATGAGTTATTGACCCATAATAAGCAGCTTTAGCTCTTTTTAATGCCTTCTTATTAATTATTCCCTTTACACAATTTATATCTTTTCCTCTATTTTCTTCATCCTCTTTATTAGCCCAATCTCCCATTAAAGGTTCTGGTAAATCCTCATCCTTATACATATCAAAATAAAACTTTGGTGGATCTAAAGGGGAATGTGGTCTAACAAAGGACATCTTTAAAAAGAATGGCTTACTTGGATCTTTTCTTCTTAAAAAATCTATTGATTCATTAACCACCCAATTAGTAGGGTGTAAGTTTTCCTCATATCCCCAAGGTCTAGATACCCACGAATTGCAATCAAATCCTATATCTATTAAATCAACATTATGCCCTTTCTTTTCTCTAAACCACTTTAAATAATCATCACATTGTTCAATTTGAGTAGATGCTTTTCCTTCTTTATTTCTGGCAAAGTGTAAATACCCATCATGTAACATAATATTATGAAATCCACAAAGATTTCTCTCTGGATAAACATGCATTTTCCCAATACATTGAGTATGATAACCAGCTTTTGAAAATTCTGAAGCTATGGTATTTTCATAATTCCATGAAACTCCATCTTCATACCCAACTCTTCCATGAGATTTTTGGCTCATGCCTGTTAAAATAGATGCCCTAGATGCAATGCAACTTGGAACTGCTGTATAAGCATTTTCAAAGTTATATCCTTCAGTGGCCATCATATCTAAGTTTGGAGTTTCTATAAATTCATTTCCATTAACCCCTAGACAATCTCCTCTCATCTGGTCAACCATGATTAACACAATATTTGGCTTCATATTTAATCTCCTCCCATTTTTCTCTTCATTTATACCAATTTAAATATATTATAACTTTTTCATTCTAAAATGTAGATTATCTATTTTTACATATTTATTTATTATTTTTAGGCTCCTTTAAACAAAGCCTACTTTTAAAATATCTATAATGAATATCTTCCTATTAAAGTTTCCACCAAGCAAAATATACTCATCTTATAATAATTACTCTCTTAAATAAAAAAAGATTATATCAAAACTTAAAATAAAACATATAAACAATATATTTATAAATTTTATTTTAAGTTTTGATACAACCCTTTAATTTTATCCTATTTATTTTCCTCTAATAATTTTTTTATTTCTAATCTACAAGCAAAACAGCCATAAGTATTGGCACCTGTCTCTTTTTTTACTTTTTCATAAGTATCTGCTCCATTTTTTATTGCTTCTATTACTGTTCCTTCTGATACCTTTTTACATCTACATACAATTCTATCTTTATCTATATTACCCATTCTAAAAATCTCCTTAAGTTAAAAATATATTTTTAGCTTACCACATAACTCTTCAATATATAAATAAAAAGATGCATCCAAACAAGAAATATTTTCCCTATTTAGATACATCCCTTTTTTTGCAAAACTATTTAAATATATGTCTTATATATTCCTTTGGATTATATATAAGTATTCTAGGTCCTGAAAACTTCATTACCTCTTTAACTTTTTCTCTCATATCTTTTTTATAACAATGAATAGGGCACTTTTTACAAGAACTTTTTTCATTTCCAAACTTACAATAAGTTAATCTCTTATGAGCATACTCTTCTAACTCTCTACATTCATTACAAAGTTCCCCATTTAAACTTCCATGTTTCTTCTTACAATAAAGCTTTATCATTAATGTTATTATCTCTTTTTCTTTATCTATTCTGTTCAACAACCTCACCTACTTTTACGGTTTTAATTCTAAAGATAAAATAATAGAATTTAAACATCATTAATATTACTATAAATATTTTTAGATGAATACTCTTTGATAGTATCAGTGGAAATAATAACATAATGTCCGCTGTAAGTAGTATAGTTAATTTAGTTTTTAAAGTCATAGCCCTATTTTTCTCAAAGCTTTCTAAATGATTTTTATATATCTTTGTCCCTTTGAACCACTTATCAAACTTGTCTGATCCTTTAACAAAACAGAATGCTGTTAATAATAAAAATGGTGTAGTAGGTAATATAGGTAAGATTATTCCTATTAACCCTAATCCTAAGGAAATAAAACCTAAAATAACATAAAATATCTTAAGCAAGCTCATGTTTCACCTCTTCACATTGAATTAAATTTCCCTTATTAATTCTAAATACCTTTTCACATACCCTAGTTGTAGACTTTCTATGAGTTATAAGTATAAGTGTTTTATCTTTTAAATATGTTCTTATAGACTTTAAGATTATTCCTTCATTTAAAGTATCTAAGTTACTTGTAGGTTCATCTAGAATTACTATTTCACTTTCTCTTAGGAATACTCTAGCTAGTCCAATTCTTTGCTTTTCTCCTGAAGATAAGTTTCCTCCTAATTCTCCTACTTTTGTTTTATATCCATCCTCTAAGCCCATAATAAACTCATGTATTCCCGCTTTCTTTGCAGCTTCTTTTACTTCATCTAAAGTTGCATCTAGCTTTCCTATTTTAATATTGTCTTCAATACTCATATTAAATAGACTTGTTTCTTGTCCCATTAAGGCCATTTTCTTTCTTAACTCTTTTGTCTGAATCTCTTTTACATTCTTATTTCCTAGGCTAATTTCACCCTTTGTAACATCCCAGAATCTCATAAGTAATTTTACAAAAGTACTCTTTCCAGTTCCACTTTCTCCAATTACAGCAATCTTGTCACCTAATTTTATATCTATGTTTACATCTTTTAATACATTTTCTTTTCCCTTATATGCAAAAGAAACATCCTTATACTCTATGTTGTTTCCAACTTTCATTCCTTCTCCTAAAACTTCTTCTACAGAAGGCTTTTCATCTAAAATATTAAAAATTCTTTGAGCTGAAGCAAAAGTTAAAAGAAGATTGTTAGATAGATTACTTAAGGCTACAACAGGTCCAAAGGAAGATGCTATTAAAGTAACCACAATTATTAACCCTCCAATTGTCATAGTTCCTTTTAAAACCTCTAAATAAGCAACATATAAAGCAATAAGTATTGTTAACATTATGATTAAATCACTAAAGGCTCTTATTATTCCCTCATGTTTTTTTATAACCTTTTGCTTCTCATTTAATTCTTCAGAGAATTTTTTTATATTCCCTCTTCTTTCATTACCATTGTTGAAAATTAAAACCTCTTTAATTCCTCTAAGAGAATCTAAAATATAAGAATTTGTTTTTCCGAATGCTTCTCTATATTGAACACCAGCTTCTTTTCCAAAGCTACTACTAATATAAGGAACCCCAAAACCTATTAGTATATAACCAATTATTCCAACTATACCTACCTTTACATTTATACTTAAAAGTATTAATCCCATTATGGTGTTAGTTATAATTGCTATACTGATTGGTGCTATAGTATGAGCATAAAAAACTTCTAAAAGTTCAATATCAGAAGTTATCATAGAAATTAAATTTCCCTTTTCCATTCCTTCTAATTTAGCTGGCGCAAGTTTTCTAAGAGCTGAAAACACTTTGTCTCTTAATATAACTAATATTTTAAAAGCTATATAGTGTCCACTTAATTGTTCTCCATATCTTAAAGGTCCTCTTAATATTCCAAGTACTATCATTAAAATAAGAGCTGTTTTAAATGAAAAACTTATAGTGCTATCTATTAAACTTGATATTGCTACACTTCCAAGTACAGTTATTCCTATAGCTGCTAAAAATCCTAAAACTCCCATAAATACTGTTATAAACATTACAGGGGCAAGAGGCTTAAGCTCTACTATAAGCCTTTTCATTATTGAAAAACCTGATTTTCTCATTTATATAACACCTCCTACTTCTAATTCATTTTGATAATTTACCATGCCATAATATTTGTTCTTTCTTTCCATAAGATCCTTATGACTTCCCTCTTCAACTAGAACTCCTTTATCTAGCATATAAATTCTATCTGCATTTTTAACATTAGCAAGTCTATGAGAAATAACTATTACTGTTTTCTCTTTTGATATTTCATTTATAGATTTCCAAATCATATTTTCACTTTCAACATCAATATTTGAAGTTGCTTCATCAAAGATTATTACTTCTCTATTTGCTAATATAGTTCTAGCTAAAGCAAGTCTTTGCTTTTGTCCTCCTGAAAGCTTTGATCCACCTTCACCAACTTCTAAATCTAATTTTTCCTTTTTAGAATTCACAAAATCTAAAAGGTTAGCCTTTTTTAAGGCGTAATTTATCTCTTCTAAAGTTGCATCCTTCTTAGCTATTAATAAGTTATCCCTAACTGTTCCATTAAATATATAACTGTTAGTTGATATTATGGATACCCTATTATAAAGCTTTGAAAAATCAATATTATTTATATCAGTTCCGTTTAAAGTTATCTTTCCTTTTGAAGCCTTATAGTTATTTAAAATCAATGAAGCTATAGTACTTTTTCCACTTCCACTTTCACCAACTATTGCTACATAGTCTCCTTTATTTATTGATAAAGATATATCCTTTAAAACTTCTCTTTTTCCATCATAAGAGAAACTTACATTCTCAAGAGAGATGTTTGATATTTCATTAAGATTACTATCTGAAGAAACCTTGCTTTCATCAGCTTCTAAAACTTTGAAAATTCTATCTGCAGCAGCTATTCCATTCATAGCAATGTGGAAATATGATCCTAATAATCTAAGAGGTATGAAAAATTCTGCTGATATTAATAAAATTACTATCATTCCTCCAAGGCTTACTGTTCCTGCTCTAAATTGTAATAAAGCCACTATACTTCCAAGGGCAGCTCCTCCAAAAGCAATTAAATCCATAACATTTATTGAGTTTAATTGCATACTTAAAACTTTCATAGTTATCTTTCTAAAGCTTTCAGCCTCTTCATTCATAAGTTCATGTCTTTCATTATCCATATCAAAAACCTTTAATGTTGTAAGCCCTTGAAGGTTTTCTAAGAATGTGTTTCCTAAATCTGAATACTGTCCCCAATATTCCTTTAATATTTTCTTTGCTATTTTCATTATTAATATTATTGATATTGGTATTAAAGGCAGACAAAGTATAAATACTAAAGCTGCTTTAAATGAAATAAATGCTAAAGCACAAAATAAAGTTAAAGGCGCTAAAATAGAATATATTAACTGAGGTAAGTATTTACTAAAATAAACCTCTAAAGCCTCCACCCCTTCAACAGCCATTTGAACAATTGAAGATGTAGAATCTACCTTATCATATCTCATTCCAAGTTTTAAAAGCTTCTCATATATCTTATCTCTAAGGGTAATCTTAACCATCTCTGAAGATTTATATGAGAAGTGTCCACTTAATAAATTCACACAAAATCTTACACCTAAAAGACCAACTAAAATTAATACTTTTTTATTTAAGTTTTCAATATTCCCTAAACTAAAAAGTTCCTGAATGCTAAATCCAATAACTATTATTGTCATCAGATTACAAATTACAGAAATCCAATTCATTAAAACAGTTAAACCTATGTATTTCTTAGATTCCTTACACAAGTTTAAAAGCCTCTTGTCTATCATCATAATTCCTACACCATCTTTCTGAAGTTTATAAAGTTTATTTAACAAATAGTTTTTGGTATAAAATAAGTCTCTCCAGTTTCCTTACATTTGTTAATAACACCATTAACCTTATAAACTTCCTTTAATAAATTTTCATCTATTACATTCTCTGATTTTCCCTCTTTTACAATTTTTCCATCTTTCATGACAACAATATTATGACTATATTTAATTGCTTGATTTATATCATGTAAAACCATAACAACAGTTAGCCCATTATACTTATTTAACTTTTTTACAATCTCTAATATTTCTATTTGATGAAAAATATCTAAATAAGTTGTTGGCTCATCTAAAAATAAAATTTTAGGCTTTTGAGCTAAAGCCATTGATATAAAAGCTCTTTGTCTTTCTCCCCCTGATAAATTCATAACTCCCTTATGTTTTAAATCATCAAGTCCTGTACATTCTAAAGCCCATTTAATTATGTTTTTATCTTCCTTGTTGTTACTTTTAAAATATCCTTTATGAGGATATCTACCATAGGCAACAAGCTCCTCAACCTTTATATCCTTTGGCACACTATTTTGTTGATGAACAGTTGCTAAAATCTTTGCTATATCCTTATATTTAAGATTGTTCATGTTTATATCCCCCAAATAAACATGTCCAGTTTTACTTTTATTTAAAGCACATAATAGACTTAGCAAAGTTGATTTTCCACTTCCATTAGGGCCAATAATAGTTGTTATTTCTCCCTCTTTTATATCTATATTTAAATCATTAATGATATTTTTTTCTCCCTTGTAATTGAATGATAATTTTTCCCCTCTAATCATCTACATATCACTCCTTCTTAGTAGATATAAGAAGAACGGTGCTCCAATAACTGCCATAATTATTCCTGCTGGTATTTCATATGGCTTTACTAGCATTCTTCCTATTGTATCTGCAAGTAAGACTAATGCTCCTCCAACAAATATTGAAAAAGGAATCAAATATCTATGATCAGAGCCAATTAATATTCTACAAATATGTGGTACAACTAATCCAACAAAGGAAATAATACCTACAATAGCCGTTGATACACTCCCTAAAAATACAGCTACCACTGTTATGAGAATCATTTGTAAATCTGAATTAAAACCTAAACTTTTTGCATTTTTATTTCCTAAAACTATAACATTACATGATTTAGCTAAAATTAATGCAAAACCCATTCCTATTATTGAATATAAAAATAAAATTTTAACTTCATCCCATGAAGTGGCAGCTAAGCTTCCACTTATCCAAGATTGTATATTCCCTGCACCTACGCCACTACCTATAGTTAATATTTGTGATAAACCTCCTAAAAGAGCATTTATAGCAGCCCCTGCAAGGACTATTCTCATAGTATCTAACTCTTTTTTATAAGCCATTAAATACACAACTATACAAGAAACAAGCCCTCCAAAGAAACCTACTATTGGTCTTATTGATCCTGAAGCTGGCATAAATATTATGAATATTAATGATACTAAGCATGCTCCAGAAGATATTCCTGTTACTTGAGGATCAGCCAAGGGATTTCTTATTACTGCCTGAAGTAATACCCCTGCCAAGGCAAGATTTCCTCCAACTAAAGCAGCTATAATGACTCTCGGCATCCTTAAATCTTTTATTATTCCTATATTTCCTTCATTACTTCCACTTAAAAGACCTTTTATTAGTTCACCAAAACTTATATCAATACTTCCTAGCTTTAAAGAAACTATCATTAAAATTAAAACTATTAATATTGATAAACCTATATATAAGCTTTTTAACTTATTATTTTTCACCATATATTATTTCACCTAACTTATCTAAAGATTCTATTACTTTTAGGTTTGCACTCATACCAAAGTACCCGTTTTCTAAGTAATAGACCTTTCCTTCTTTAACAGCTTCAATTCTGCTCCAGGCTGGATCTGAAGCAAATTTTTCTTCAGCCATTTTTTTAGCTTGTTCAGGCATTCCATGAGTCATAACTAATACCATATCTGGATTTAGCTTTACTATTTCTTCATTGCTATATGAAACAAATGGCTTTTTATCATCTTTAACTATGTTATTTGCTCCCACCTTATCCACTAAGTTTCCTATGTATGATGAAGGAGTAGCAATCATCATGCTTCCTGGTGCTGCAAATACTAATAAAACATTCTTTTTTTCTTCTTTAGATAAGTTCACAAACTCATCTTCCTTAACTTTAAGCTCATTTAATATTTCATTTGCTTTTTCTGTCTTATTAAATCTTTCACCTAAAGTTGATATACTTGTTTTTAATCCTTCTAATGTAGTTAAATCTATAAATTCACTAGGTATATTGTTATCAGTAAATAGTTTTTTATAATCTTCTCCTAAGGTATCTACAGATACTACAACATCTGGATTTAAAGATTTTATTATTTCTAAATCTGGATTCATGGGATTACCAACTTTAACCGCATCTTTAGTACTTTCAGGAAAATCATAAGAACTAGTTGGAACTCCACTTACCTTTACTCCTAATTCATCTAATATTTCTGTTACAGCAACAGAGGTTGCCACAACAATCTCTTCTCCATTTTCTTTTTTTAAACTTTCCTTTGATTCTCCAGAGTTATTTGAACATCCCATAACTCCAAAGCCTAAAAGGCATATTAAACTTAAAGCTATACCCTTTTTTAAAAACACTATTTTCCCTCCACTAACCTATTAATTTTGCTTTAACTATGTATCTGTCTTTTCCTCTATTTGTACATGTAACTATGGTCATTGTTTTCTCATCTAAATTTTGATTCAAAACATCAGTATCACTAGGTGATGTGACAAAAATCTCATTAATTTCATACTGAAATATATCAGTTAAAGTTGTGATTTTTATTTCATCTCCTACTTGAAGCTTGTCTATATTTCTAAAGACCTCATTATTTATAGTATTTCTATGTCCTGCAATACTAAAATTTCCATTTTCGCCTGGCATAGCAGTATTTTCAAAGTGACCAATGTTATTTTCTAACACATCTAAGGTACTACCCTCAGCAATAACTGTATGTACACCTATTTTTTCTATATCTATTAAAGCTATTCCATCTCCATTTTTTATTTCTTCTAAAGTCTTTTTCTTCTCTTCTTCTGAATAATTAAACTTTTCCTTAAACTCTTCTAAAGTTTTTTTCTCAACACTACTTTTATAAAGTTTTCCTATAAGAACTGTAGAAACTATAACTAAACCTAAAATAAATAATCCTTTAGCTAGTTTATTTCTCATTTTACTTTTTCCTTTTAAATATTACTAAGGAAACTATTAAAGCAACTATTATAATTCCGCCACCAATATAAATGAACATATTCTTATTATTTGCTAAACCTGTTGCTTCGCTTATAGCATCTTCACTTTTTCCAGTTTCATCAGAAAGATTTTCATTGCTACTTTCCTTGTTTTCCACTTTAGGTGCTTCTAACTTCTCAACAAGAGTTAAAGTATCAAACTTTGGAATCACCTTAAATTGAACATCTCTTTCCATAGGTCCTACATATATTTTCGCCTCTAGCTCTGAATCCTTATTAGGAACCTTAACTTTTAGTTTTATAGTTCCATTCTCTTTATCTTCTTCAACAATCTCAGCATTTCCATCATTACCATCTACTAAGATTCTGAAATTTTCCATATATTCTGTTCCTGAAAAACCTATAGTATATTCTGTTTCATCCCCTAAAATTTTAAGCTGCATAGTGTCATTTAAATAGCTTCTAGACATTGACATCCCTATATCTGAATCATGATAAACATCATTTTTAACATCATATATTCCATTTTCTAAGTTTTCATTTGCTAGTACATCAACACTTCCAAAAACTCCTGTTAAAGAAATAAAAATTGTCAACATAACTAATAAAACAGGTTTTAAAAATCTCATCTAATTTCCCTCCATTTGTTTAAAAATAGTTTGAGAGGAAATCCTCTCAAACTAAACTGCTTTTACTCTTCTCTTTTTCTAATAAACATAGAAGCTCCCATCATTGCCATTCCTAATAATGCAACTGAGTTTCCTCCTATTGGTGAACCAGTCTGTGGTAAGCTTGATACAGTAAAGTCTTTTACAAACTTTTTAGTATCTTTTAAAAGTTCTACATTAAACTCAACATTTCTTCCCATTGGTATTACATATAAACTTACTTTAATATCTGCATCTAAATTAGGAATTTCAAATCTTAATTTAATTGAATCACCATTCTTAGATACAACTTTATAGTTAGCATCTTTACCATTTACAGTTATCTTGTGGTCTTTCATAAACTCTTGACCAGTAAATGTTAATGTTAAATAAGTTTTTCCATCAATTTCTTCTAAGTCAGATATTTTGTTTAAATATTTTCTTGCCATATCAACACCAGTCTGACTTTTATGAACAACTTTGTTTTCTATTGTGTAAAGTTTTCCCTTAGTAACTTTATTTTCTGTAACTGTACTGTTTCCTTCGTTAGCTGAGCTTCCATTATTAGAAGAGCTTGTACCGTTACTTTCTTCTGATTTATTTTCTTCTTCTATGGCAGGTTTGTCCTCTCCACTGACTAATTCTAAAGTTCCCTTATTAAGTATTGTTTTAAAGCTTACATCTCTACCCATTACACTTACAAAGGCTGTAACAACTATATCAGCATCAAGACTTGGTATCTCAAAAGATATTGTTCTATCAGCTTCATTTGGCGTTGCTACCACATCTTTACTATTTACAGTTATTCTAAAATCCTTAAAGAATGAGAACTGCTCTTCATTAAACTTTAGTGTAAGAATTTTTTTATCATCTTTTACCTCTAATTTACTATTCTTAGATAGAGCTTTTCTTGCCATATCATTTCCCACATCTTGATTTCCATCACCAATGTATGAAACATCATTTTTTATGTTATAGATACCATTCTTTAATTGATTTGCATCTACTATTTCTCCTGAACTTCCTTCACTTTCATTTTCTTTATCTTCATTTGCACTTCCATTGCTTCCTGAGTTAGTATTTCCTGAATTATCTTGATTTCCACTATTCTCATTTCCACCTGGAATATTCTCATTATCTTCATTACCAGGCTTATTATTTTCTTCTAAATTATCTTCTAATTTCTTAGCTGTATCATAATTTAAAGTAGTTTTAAAACTAACTTCTTTCCCCATCATACTAACTAGTGTAGATACAACAATATCTGAATTTAAATCAGGTATATTAAACTTTATAGTTCTATTATCTTTATTTACTTCTGCTTCTACTTTTTCTCCATCAACTGTTACATTAAAATTCTTTAAGAAAGCATATAATTCACTATTAAAAGTTAATGTAACTGTATTTTTTCCATTTGATATATCAATTCTTGAATCATCTGATAACACTTTTCTAGCCATGGAATTTCCTGTTTCCATGTTTCCTTGTCCAACATATTGAACTGTATTCTTAAGGGTATAGCTTCCATCCCCTAAAGTTGTTTTTTTATTAACTGTAACATTTACTGTTTTTTCATCAAATTGCCCTGATGAATCTGTAACTTTATAAGTTATTGGATATACTCCAGGAATCTCAGCTTTTCCATCTTTTATAAATGATGTATCTCCACTTATCTCAACTTTTAAATTAGAATCTTCCTTATCAGTTCCAATAACTCCAGATAATAAATCAATAGCATCACCTTGAGTAACACTAATATCCTTAGCATTATTTATAGTAGGTGCTTCATCTAATAAATTAACAGTATTCATATCATTAACTAAGAAAAGCTCAACCTTTCTTCCCATCATTGTTATGAATAATCCTATTTTTACCTTTGTATCAGGTGATGGTACTTCAAATGTTATTGATTTATCATCTTTATTTTCTTCTATCTTTAAAGCTTCTCCTCCAGCGCTAACTTCAATATTGTTCATAAATCCATATAAACTACTATTAAAGTAAACAGTCATTAATGTTTTGCCATCTTCAATCCTAAACTTTGTTTTTTCTCCTACAGCATTTCTTGCCATATTTTCGCCTGTAGAATTTCCTTCTTCAACATATGAAGTTACATTATTAGCTTCATATATTCCATCTCTAAGTCCTTCTGAACGCACAATTGCAGTTCCATTATTTATATTAGTGGCTGCATATACAGTATCCGCTCCTACTCCAACTAACATAGATGTTACAAGTGCATAACCTAAAATTTTATTAATTTTCTTTCTTCCCAAAGTTAATCCCCCTTTTGACTTTCTTTTCCTATTGAAAATGATTATCAATAATGTTAACATACTTATATTATCATAGATTTTTATAATTGTTTTTCTCTATATTAAGATTTTTTTTAATATATTAAGTTTAAAAAGGAGGATTTTGTGTGATTTTTTTAAAATCAGTTCTTATAGATTTTTATAACTGCTGTGAAATTCCAATAAGAGCTGTAGATAATAATATGAATATTCTTTCTGAGGTGGGTTACTCTTCTTTTTATGATTATATATTTAATGACTTGAACTTAAATAGCAAGTTTGAACGCTCATATTTAAAACATGATCATAATGACTCACTAATAATTACCTTTGAAAATAATATATCTTTTTATTCATTGTTTAATTATAAATCAATTGATAAAGACTTAATTTTCATAATAGGTCCCTTATATTTAAAAGAGGATTTAAAAAATTCTAATGATGATTTAGAACTTTATAAAATACCTTTAAAGACTAAAAGTTGTCTTAAGTATTATAATTCTCTATTGAAAATAATCTTAGATGAAAAACTTAAAGATAATTTTTCAATTTCATATTCTCCTTATGTAGGAAGAGCTATAGATTTCATAGAAAAGAATTACGCAGAAGAAATTACTATAAACTCTCTTTGCACAGAATTTAAAATAAATAAGTCCTACTTCTGTAACATATTTAAAAGCGAAACTGGCCAAACATTTATAAACTTTTTAAATAATTATAGAATCGAAAAGAGTAAGGACTTACTTAAGGATCTTGACCTCTCACTTTTGGATATTGCACATAAGGTTGGATTTAGTAATCAAAGTTACTACTGCACAGTATTTAAAAAATTTACTGGTCTAACTCCCTTAAAATACAGAGAGGATAACTATAAAAAAGGTTTGTAAACTCTTTAAAGTTTACAAACCTTTTTATAAAACTATTTACTATAAATTATTTACCTATTAATTCTACAGTTTCCTTAGCTATCATTAATTCCTCATTTGTTGGAACAACATATGCTTTAATTTTTGAATCAGCTTGTGATATTTCTGCAAGTTTTCCTCTAACTTTATTTTTTTCTTTATCTAAAGTTAATCCTAAGAATTCTAGATCTTTTAAACACTCTTCTCTAGTTTCAGGTGAATTTTCACCTACACCAGCAGTAAATACTATTACATCTACACCACCCATATTTACTATAAATGAACCTATTTCAGCTCTTATTCTATAGTGGAATATGTCTAATGCTAATTGTGCACGCTTGTCCCCTGTTGAAGCGGCATCTTCTATATCTCTAAAATCTGAACTAACTCCTGATATTCCTAAAACTCCTGATTTTTTATTTAAGGATTCAGAAACCTCTTCTATAGTATATCCACATTCCTCAACTAAAAAAGGAATTATTGAAGGATCTATATTACCTGATCTAGTTCCCATTGGAATCCCAGCAAGTGGAGTGAATCCCATAGTTGTATCTATACACTCTCCACCTTTTATTGCTGATATACTTGCACCATTTCCTAGGTGGCATGTAATTATTTTTAAATCTTTTATATCTTTTCCCATAGTTTCTGCAACCTTATGAGATACATATTTATGTGAAGTTCCATGGAATCCATATTTTCTAATTTTATGATCTTTATATAAAGCATAATCTATTGCATATATATAAGCTTTTTCTGGTAATGTTCCATGAAAGGCTGTATCAAATACAGCTACCATTTCTTTATTTGGCATAAGACTTTGACATGCTCTTATTCCAATTATATTTGCTGGATTATGTAGTGGAGCTAATTTACTACACTCTTCTAAGTATTTTATAACTTCTTCATTTATGATTATTGAAGAAGAGTATCTTTCTCCCCCATGAACTACTCTATGACCTACTGCTGTAATTTCATCAATAGATTCAATAACTCCAACCTTTGAATCCACTAAAGTGTTTAGAACTATATCTATAGCCTCTTTATGATCTTTTATTTCTTTTTCTAATATATATTTTTCTCTCAATTCATTTTTTTGGACTAATCTAGATTGATCAAGTCCTATTCTCTCAACTATACCCTCTATGATATCCTTTTCATTAGCCATATCAATTAATTTATATTTTAATGATGAACTTCCACAATTAATTATAAGTATTTTCATTTTTATCCCTCTCCTAATCTCAGTTAAATTGATTTAAACCTTTAACCCATGCCAATCTTAAGATAAATTTTATATTCTAATCTAATATATTTCAACCTTAAACATAAAAAGATTTTGTAAATATTTTCGCAAAATTATTTTATTTCAAAGAAAATAATATAATAACTCCAAATTAGGAATTTTATGTAACAAATTACTTCATAATCACTTTATTAATAATAAAAATAACTTCTATTTTTTTATAAATACTTCTATTAATAACCATATAAATAATTTTACAAGATTTATTTTGAAAACCTATTATCTAAAACTAATAATAAATATATAAATCTCTTTTACCAAATTTAAAATCTTTTTAAATATTAAATCAAAAGAGCTTATTTATTAAGCTCTTTTGATTTTAATTTAACTTCTCTCTATTTTAACCTTGCTTCCACCTATTCCTGCCTCTGCCGGTGTTAATATAAGCTTAACTGGAACTCTGTTTTTTATAGATTCAACGTGGCTTATTATACCTACAGATAGTCTTTCGTGATGAAGTCTTTCTAAGGAACTCATAACCACATCTAAAAGATTATCATCTAAAGTTCCAAAGCCCTCATCTAAGAAGAATAATTCTAAAGGGGCTGTTCCTTTTAACTGAATTTGTGATGAAAGTGATAATGCTAAGGCTAAGGAAGCTAGGAAGGTTTCTCCCCCTGAAAGAGTTGAGGCATCTCTCTCTGCACCTCCATTTTTATAATCTCTTATTATAAACTTACCATTTTCATCAACCTCTAATCCATAAACTCCATTAGTTATATCCTTAAGCTTTTTAGAGGCCTCTATGGATATATATTTTAATTGATTTGCTGCAATAAATTCTACAAACTTCTTTCCTTTAAACAATTTTTCTAAATCACTTAAAAGAGCAAGCTTATGTTCTTGTTTAGCTTTAATATGAAGTATATCCCTTTGTTCTTCAAGTTTTTTCTTTATAGACTCACTTTCAGTAACAAGTCTAATTTTTATTTCTTCAACTTCCTTTAATTCTTTTTCAGTATTATTTTTCTCCTGAAGAACCCTTGTCCATTCTTCTTCTGTTAAACTCTTTCCATTTAACTTTTTAATTAATAATTCTATATTTGCCCTAACCTTAATAAAGTTATTATGGTATTCTTCAATTAATATTTTTAATTTTTCCTTTTCATCCTTAGATAAAATCCCCCCTTTAACCTCTAATATTGTCTTAAATCCTTCTTCCTCTAAAGCTAAGTTTACTTTTTTCTCCTCATTTTCTTTTCTAAGATTTAATGAATTTACTCTTTCCTTAGTAACAGCCATCTCTTGATTCATATTATTAAAGGCTTTTTCTAGTTTTTCTTTTTCCTCACTTAGATTTAAATAAGCCTTTTCTATATAATCAATCTCTAATTGTAAATCTTCTAATAAGCCTTTTATATCTATTTTTTCAATAGGTAAAGCTTCATCAATTAAGCCCTTTAAAGCTCCTTTAATCATTCTTTCCTTTTCTCTATAAACTTCTACTTTACCATCTAACAAGGATTTTTGACTTAAGTAATTCTCCTTTAATTCATCTCTTTTTTCTCTTAATTCATCCTTTATCTTATTTGATTCCTCTAACTGAGTTCTTAATATTCTAATCTCTTTCTCTAATAGATTTTTTTCTTTCTCTTTTTTTAATATCAACTCATTTTCTAGTTTAATATCCTCAATCTTTAGTTCATTTTTTATGGAATTAAGCTCAGAAATTTTTAATTTTAACTCCTTATCTAATTCTTTTACCTTTGAAGCTATTTCTTTCTCTCTAACTATTTTTTCACATAAAATAACCTCAGCCTTATTGAAGATATTTTCTAAATTATTTTTCTCTTCCTTTAATTTTTCTAAATTTTTTTCTAGATTTTCTTTTTTAAGATTAAACTCCTCTATTTTATCTTTTAAGGTATTAAACTCTTCTTCTAAGGATTTTAATCTTTCCTCATTAACTTCTCCTACTTCTTCTATGGAAATATTTAATTCCTCAATTTTCTTATTTTCATATTCTAAAGTAGCTTCTATTTTTGAGAACTCTAAAATAAGCTCTTTTAGTTTTTCTTCCTTACTTTCTAATAAAGTTGTTTTTTGATTTGATTCATCTAAATTAATTTTCTCAACCTTATTAAGTTCATGGTGAGTTGATCCACAAACTGGACAACACTCCCCGTCTACTAAATTCTCTCTAAGTTTATGAGCTAATTCTTCAACCTTAACCTTATTTATATACTCCTTAAGCTCTCTTACCTCTTTTTCTAATAATAATTTTTGATTTTCAAAACCTTTAAGTTTTTCTTCAAAGTTATTTTTAGTCTTTAAGGACTCTTCTAAAGAATTTTTTATCTCTTTATATTTATTAAGCTTCTCTCTATACTCTCCAAGTTTTATTTGTTTTTCTAAAATAGAATTACTATCCCCTGGTGTTTCCTTTAAAAGACTTTCTAGTTTGTCCCTTGTCTTACCTAAACTTTCTATCTTAACTTTTAAATCCTTCTCTGACTTTTCTTTATCCTCTGTAAGCTCTTTTATATATCTCTTTAATTCAGCCTCTTCACTCTTTATCTCATTAAATTGTTTATCTAAACTTTCATAAGAATTTAAAATAAATAATCCACTATTAATCTTATTTTTAAATTCTTCATGGACAAAAAGCTCTTCTTTTCTCTCTTCCTTCTCTTTTAATTCTTCATTTAATCTCTTTTCATTTTCTTCTATAGAATTTAATTTAGTATCACATTTACTTCTATCCTCAAAAATCTTCTTGCAAGCTTCCTTTAATTTAACCCCATCAGCCTTTATTTGAAAAAGTATCTCTCTTTCCTTTTGGCTTTCTAATAACTTTTCCTTCTTTAATCTTAAGTCAGGTAATTTTTCTTCCTTCTTTTTAGCAACCTCTTCAAACTTTAGCTTATTTTCTTCTCTTAAATTTATAAGTTCCTCTAATTTCTTATTTAACTCACTAAATTTTAAATCCTCTTTATTTATTTCCTTTAAAATATCTTCAAGATTATTTATAAATACTATTACCTTATCCGCCTTATTTGAAATTTCAACCCTTTCTTTAAAAGATTTTATTTCCTCACTTCTACTTACTAAACTCTCTTCTTCAATTCTTTTGTCATAAAGTTCTTTTTGAGTATTCCAAACTTTTTCCGCTTCCTCAAATTCTTTTTTTATCTTATTTAATAACTCTTCTTTACTTTTAATACTTAAGTTGATTTCCTTAATTTCTTCTTCCTTTGCTTTTAAAGCTTCTTCGCTAATTCCCTCATATCCCTTTAATTGTCCTTCTAAGACATTCATCTTATCTTTTTCTTTTCTTATTTCAAAACTAAGCTTACTAGAAAGATCATCACCATATTTTCTAAGATTAAATAATCTCTCAAGCATATTTCTTCTCTCTTTTCCTTCTAGCTTAAGAAATTCACTAAACTTTCCTTGTGGAAGAACAACAGTCCTCATAAAATCATCTAATTTTAGCCCTATAATCTCCTCACACTTTGAAGTTACAGCCTTTGCCTTTTCCTCTAGTACATTTTCAACTCCGCCTGTTATATCAATTATCTTTGAACTTTTATTTCTTATTCCGCCACTTTTATTATCTCTTTTAAATTCCCTATCAACTCTATACCTTTTTACTTCATTACCTGTTATTTGAAACTCATAACTTACATAGACACCATCACAGTTAGTATTTATATAGTTTGAGCTTTTTCTTGCAATATCACCATATAAAGCAAGGGTTATTCCATCTAGAATTGTAGATTTTCCACTTCCAGTAGGTCCAAAAATACCAAAAAGCCCTCTCTCTGTTAACTTATCAAATTCAACAACTTGCTTATCTATAAAACTATTTAATCCCTTAACCTCTAGCCTAATTGGTTTCATTTTCTTCATCCCCTTCCTCTTTAACTATATTAAGTAAAAGCTCTAATAAATCTTCCTCTGGCTTAACCCCTCTTTCCTTTTCATAAAAGTCAGTGAATAATTCTTCAAAAGATTTTTCTGAAAAACTTCTTTCATCATTCTCCTCTTCATCTAGTGTTATCTTAGGAATAATTTCAATAATATCCCCTTTAAGCTTCTTCATGGCCTTTATTTCATCTTCTCTTATATATCTATCTGTTTTTATTTCTAAATAAACCCAACATTCTCTATCTTTATTTTCTTCACATTTGTAAATGGCTTCATCTATGCTATCACACTTCCAAACTTCTATAGGCTTGTACACATCAAATTTTATTTCATCTATATTTGCTTCCTCATTTGCTTTAACATCTACAATAAAACACTTTTTTTCAAAGCTTATTTCTTTTTTATTATATTGAAGTGGTGAACCTGCATATCTTATCTTTTTATTAGTTCCTGGTAGAATCATAGGCTTGTGTATATGTCCTAAAGCAATATATTGAGCTTCTTCTGGGAAACATTCCTTATCAACAATGAAACTTCCTCCAAGCTCTATATTTCTCTCTGAACCAGTATTTTCTGCTCCCGTTGCAAAAAGATGAGATACCACTAAATTAATTGTATCCTCTTTAAAATTTCCTTTAAGAGAATCAAATAAAAGCTTTATTCTATCACTATAACTTTTTATTCTCTCACAAGTTTCATCCATTGCACCATATAAAACTTCATTTAATCTCTTTTCACTTGGATATGGAACAGTTAATATTACAGACTTTTCTCCATTTATATCTAATTCAATAAATCCTTCTCCTGAATTTAAAACTTTATTTCTTCCATATTCCCCTACTTCAACTATACTCTTAGGAGTTCCAACCATCACTATACCATGTTCTCTTGCTAAGGGACCTGCAGCCACTAATCTTTCTGGATTATCATGGTTCCCTGAAATAACTAAAGTCATCCTCTCTCCATTAGCTGATATCTTTTTTAAGGTATCATAAAACATTTTTTCTGCCCTAGCTGGAGGATTACTAGAATCATATACATCCCCTGCTATAATAACTAAATCTATATTATTATCCTTTACTATGTGAACAAAATCCTCTAAAAATCGTTCTTGCTCATCCATACGACTTAATCCTTCTAAATTTTTTCCTAAATGCCAATCAGCAGTGTGAAGTATCCTCATTCCGCATCTCTCCTAACACCTTTTTAAATTTATAGAAACTTTCCTCTTTACATAAGATTATTTCTAACTTTAATCCTTATAAACATTATACTAAACCCTATTTATATTTAATAAGATTTTGATAAATATTTTATAGCATAAATTGCTATTTTAAATTTATATTTTTTATAAAATTCTAGTATTTTTATTAATAATAATTATTCTCAAATAATTATTAGCTTAACTTTCAAAAAAATATATATTTTATTATCAAATTGTATAAAAAATAATTATTTTATGAACCTAATTCGTAAAATATCTTATTTGATGATGATATTTTTAAGTAGTATATTAAATTTATAAAAGAGATATTAAAACTTTAACATATTAAAATTTTGAATAGATTTACGAGGTGATTTTAATGAACTCATTTATGATGGATATAAAAAACAATAGTAACGATTTACATGCTGTAGCTGAAAAAACAGGATTCTTAAAAAGATTATTAGAAGGAAAAGCTTCTACTGAAAGCTACGCTGAATATCTTTATAATCTTTACGAAGTTTATAACGCAATAGAAGTTAACTTAGAAAAATGCAAAGATAACAAAGTAGTTAAAGACTTTGTACTTCCTGAAATTTATCGTGCTGAAGCTATACTTAAAGATTTAAAATTCTTATTAGGAGAAAACTTAAATACAATGAAACCATTAGCTTCTACAAGAGCTTACGTTGCTAGAATAAATGAAATAGGCGAAACTGCTCCTGAACTTTTAGTAGCACATGCTTATACTAGATATCTTGCAGATTTATTTGGTGGAAGAACAATCTATGGTATGGTAAAAGATTTATATAAAATAGATGAAGAAGGATTAAATTACTACAAATATGAAACTTTAAGTGATGGACCTGAAATGAAAGGTTTCGTTATGAACTATCATAATAAACTTAACAATATTGAATTAAATGAAGAAATGAAAGAAAGATTCATAAATGAAGTTGCTAATTCTTATGTTTATAACATAGCAATTTCAAATGAATTAGACTTTATAAGATTTAATAGATAATTTATACTCCTAAAAATATATTAGAAAAAGGGATTATATCAAAAACTTAAATATAAAACTTATAAACATCTTGAGAATTATTAAATTGAAAATCTATAGTGCTTACTCCCAATGTTATATAATCTATAGAATGGCTTGAATCTCATAATTTCTTAAGATACATTTTAGAAGTTTTGTTAAGAAGTTACTTTGGTATAAGCCCTTTTTTATATGACTTTATCCTTTAATTTCATATTTCTTTTAATATAAATACTATATAAAATTAGAGCTATGGAGTATCCATAGCTCTTTCCCTAGTAATGCCACCCCATAGTTCTGCCCAAAACTATGGTTTTTATAAGGTCTTTTCACCTTATATACTTCCCTAATTTTAAAATTTATAAACATAAATTCATTATTATTTTTAATAGTTAATTTATTTACTAAAGAAATTTAATTTTTAGCATAGTATATGTTACTAAAGCATACCTTATTATCTATGGACATACCTTCTTTTTAGTTGATATTTGTCGAAAGAAAATTTATAATATATTTTGCTTTAGTAATAAGTAATAATTTATAGGAGGTTTATTGATGAAGTTTGATCTTAGTAAGATGTACGAGAAGCTTTTATCTTGGATTACAACTAATGGCTTTAAATTAGTAATTGGTTTAATTCTACTTTATATTGGATGGAAAATTATCAATAAAGTAATTAAGATTTTAGCTAATATAATGAAAAGTAGAAATGTAGATCCTACATTAACATCATTTGCAGAAGCTTTTTCAGAGGTGTCTCTAAAAGTTCTTCTAGTTATAACCCTAATGAGTTATGTTGGATTTGATATAGCTGGACTAGCAGCTCTTATAGCTTCAGCAGGTTTAGCAGTTGGACTTGCCTTACAAGGAAGTTTATCTAATTTTGCTGGTGGAGTAATAATTCTTTTATTAAGACCTTTTAGAGTTAATGATTTTATAGAAGCCTCAGGATATTCTGGAACTGTTGAAAGAATAACTGTGTTCTATACTCATCTAGTAACGCCAGATAACAAGGAAATACTTATTCCAAATGGTACACTAGCTAATGGAAGTCTTATAAACTATTCATCAAAGGATACTAGAAGAGTTGATTTAGTATTTAGCGTTGGATATGATGACGACATAATCAAAGTTAAAAATGTTCTTTGGGATATTATAAATAAAAATGAGTTAATTTTAAAAACACCTGAAGCATTTGTAGGTATAAGCCAACATGCTGCAAGCTCTATAGATTTTACTGTTAGAGTTTGGACTAAACAAGAAGATTATTGGAAGGTTCATTTTAGCTTATTAGAGGAAGTTAAATTAAGATTTGATGAGGAAAACATAACTATTCCATATCCTCAAATGGATGTAACCTTAACTAAATAAAATATAATAAAACAATAAAAAGCCTAAATTAAATGAACAAATAAACACATTTAATTTAGGCTTTTATCAATCCTACCACACTAAATCTTAAATAATTATCTTAATTTTATAATAACGTTTTCAAGTGCTTTTGTCAATATCTTTTTCAAAATATTGACAAAAATTATTTTAAATATTTTTAATATAAATATTCATCTTCTATATAATTAGTTAAATTATAATTGCTTAAAATATTATTATTACTATCTAAAACATCTTTATTATTCATATAAAACTCTAAATTTTCTTTGCTAATTATATTAAAGTTTAAATCAGCAAAGTACCATATCTCTTTGTCATCTTCACCGAAATAACTACTTACAGGCATTTCAACAAATTTATAATATATATTTTTATTTATATAATATGGTTTTTCAACATCAAATATTAAGCAAGTATCTTCAAAAAATCTTTTTGAGGTTCTTATAGGTTTTAAAATATATCCCTTTTTATTGCTAAAATCCTTATTTTTATCTAAAGGAAGCTTTTTAGATTTTCTAAACTGAATATAGTATTCCTTACCTGCTGACTCAATACTACGAACATCTGGTGAAAATTCATTATTTTCTAAATAAATATTTAGAAGCTCTACTTTCTTTTGATCTACACTTAAATCCTCTAAATTCTTTATTGGTTTATCCCTAAAGCTATCCTTATTTGAATCTATGCTATTTTCTATTTCTAATATATCTTCTTGAACATTTTTATCTTTTAAATCAAGGTTTTCTTCTTTTATTATATTAAGCATAATTTCTGCATTTACTAAATCTCCATGATTAATATAAGTTTTTGCCTGAAACACCTTAGCTTCTAATCCCTTAACTCTCTTATGCTTAAATTCCTCTATTCCAAAAACTGATATTCCAGCAACCAAAACACCTATTATTCCTACAGCTAGGAATCTTTTCATCTTTATCCCTCACTTATCTACTTTGTATCTTTCTATATTTTTTATTACTTCTTAATCTCTAATTCTCTTCAAACCTCAAAATTTTATTATAATATCCTAATTGTTCACTTTCAATAGTTCTGTTTATTACAACAAATTGTATATAAAAATAATACAATAACACTTTTCAAAATTAAAATAAAATTATTAAAACACTTATTTAATCCTTAAGATTTTTTCATAATATCTCTAATTATCTATTTGTTATATATCTCTACAAAATTTATTATATTAGAAAAAAAGTTATATTTATATAACTAAATTTGTGTTATAATTAAGTAAAATTTATAGATAATGCTAATTAAACTAAGAACTTTCAAAAATTGTTCTTTTTCACCTTTATGAGAATTGTAACAAAATTTATTTGTCCAAATAATAATATAGTATGTAGAAGTTAGCATAATTTATAAATTTAAAGCTGGTATAAAAATACCAGCTTTTTTATTTAGCAAAATCAAAGTTATCTTCTTTAAACTTTTCCATAAGTTTATTGCTGTTACTTATTAGTCTATTTAACTTTTCATTTTCAACTGAATTTTCTTTTAAATCAACTCTTATGTCTTCTAATCCACTCTCTTTATCTGCTAATATTTTTTCTAATTCTCTTATGGTTAAAAGCTCATTTTCAAAAACTCCAGACTCCTTGGCCTCTTCAATAAGCTTTTCTTCTAAAACTTTTATATTTTTACTTATTTCTAATTTATTTAGTTTATACTTCCATGTATCTAATGAGAAGAAGTTTTTAATAATACCCCTATCCTTAAGACTATGCTCTTCTGACACCTCTATGAGATTTTTTTGGTTAATAGCCCTTATATACTCTTCATAAGAATTAAAGGATTTAATCTCCTCAGACTGAAGAGCCTTCTCTTTAAACATATCCCATTGAGATTTTATAGCATTTTCAGTATTATCTTTTTCAGCTACGAATTTTCTCTCATTTGTTAATAATAACTCCCTTGCCTCTTGCACTTCCTTAAGATTTTTTTCTAAGTTATTTTTTTCTGAAAGTATTTTATCATATTTCTCTTTTTCTTCTAACCAAGCTTGAACTAACTGATTATAGTATATTTTTTCTCTTCTTTCTTTTCTTAATATTTTATTTGATATGCTTATTTCCATTACAAAAATAGGCACTAAATTCTCTCTTGAAATTTTAAACTCCTTTAAAAGAATTACTAATAATAAAGGACCTATATAAGCTCTTAACATATCATGTCTAGTTCTAAATTCATAAAAATCAAAATCTTTTTGAAAGGCTACATAAATTGAAAAAACTGATCTTATAACAAATTCAGAGCTCTCACTTATTCCACAGTCTAAGGCAGCTTTTAAAAACTCCACTTGATTTAATCTTATATTTTCCTTAATTGCTCCCTCAGATATATCTGTAAAATTCATCTTATTTAATATGATTTTTCTCTCATCTAAAGGTATTGTTCTTAAAACTTCATAAATTATATCAGAAACCTTGTCTTTATTATCCTCTTCATGATTTATTTCAGCTGACAAACTATTCATTATTACTATTAAATAGTAATTTATTATAGCCTCTAATTTATCTACCTTCCCATTAAATCCATTACGGCTTTCAATTATAAAATAAGCCTTTTCAACTATACTATCTAAAGATTTATCAAAGGTTTCCTTATCTGCAACTGAGGCCACTGGAGTATTAGTAAGCTTTAATAAAATATAGTATAGCTTTAATTTTAAAATCCCGTCAGAATATTTTTTTAAGTCCTCTACCTCTTTTTCAATAAACTTTAAAAATTCTTTCCTTTGAGATTTCAAAAATATACTTTTAGATTTATTTAAGAAAATACTACCTAAACTTAAACTCTTCAAAAAGGCATAGACAACCCTAAGTTCATATCCTTGTAAGGATAAAAACCCCTTATAAAAGTCTGGATATTTATTATTACTTTCTTCAGCAGATTGATCCTTCTCTATATAAGTAGTAAGTTTAACTTGAAGTTCTTTAAAACTATTTAAAACTTCCTGAAGCTCTAACTCTTTCTTCTCTAGTTTTTCTGTAAGCTCCTTCTTTTCTTCCTTAACATTTCTTAAAAGTTCCTCAAGCTCTTCTTGCTTTTTTTCATCATCACTATTAGTTTTTATTTGTTTTTCTAGACTTATAATAAATTTTTCCTTATTTTCAAGGACCTTTTTATCTATTGCTAAGTCACATTCACTCTCTTTTATGCTTTCTGGAGTAATGAAACTATAATCTGCCTCTAAGCTCATCTCTTTAGTTACATTTTTTAAGTACCATATTAAAATTTCATGCACTTTCTTTAATGCTAATAATGTACTATTTTCTTCTAAATTGCTATCTATTTCTTTATTAGCACTTTTCTCCCCTTTAATTCTTATATATTCCCCATACTCAATTATCCAACTTGGAACATATTCTTTTAAATTATTTAAGGTATTCTTAAAATTAGCTTCTTTATCTCTATTTATTTCATATTTTTCTTCAAGCTTAATTAATAGGTCTTCCACAACCATTCTTAAAGCGATATATGTTAAAGCTGCATGGGTCTCCCATGCCTTTTCAGCATTTTTCAATAAATCATAATAGCTTTCAATACTTGTTTTTAATATAAAATCAAAATTTGTACTTTTTTTACTCTCCATACTTTCCCCTCTAAGCATATATATTGTTTAATGCTTGTTATCTTTAAATAAATCAAAAATACCTTTTAATAATACTTGAGCTTTTTTGTCTTCAAGCTTTTTAAATTTATTATTAATGTATTTTTTATTAGCCTCAACTTTAAGATTAACAAAATCTATATCTTTTTTAATCTCTTCAGTAACAGTTTTATGTTTTATTATGTAAATATATTCTTCATAGCATAAATTTAAGTTAGAAAATGATTTTTTAATTATGAGTATTAGAGCTACTATTAACACTACTCCTAATACTGAAATCACTCTAGCCATATTATTATAATGCTGATTATAATTGCTAATTAAACTTACGATAAAATCACTAGACATTATACTGTTTAAATTTTCTATAGCTATTAATATTGCAAATATTATAAAATAAATTATTCCTAAATACTTAACTCTTGTATATACTAACCTTTCAAAGTTACTTTTCTCCTCAATATTAATATTTATGTTATCTATAGATGACATAATTTCTCTTATTCCTGACAATATAAAAATCATAGCTATTATGCACATAACATATACATCTAATGATTTAGAAAGTCCATATGCACTTCCAAAAAATTTATAACTTATTACTCCTAGTGTGGTATATCCTATTATAATTTTAAAGTCACCCAGTATAAATTTCTCTTTTATAATTTTTATCTTTGTTATAACAAATATGACAACTATGGCTATTATAAACTTAACTATAACTTCTCTATATAAAAATATCTCATTAAATATAATTTCAAATAAATTTTTATTATTTATTTTAGAATTCATTCTCCCTAAGGTATCTATTAAAATAAATAACATTGGAATTAACATTATTAATAGGGATACTTCCTTATAATTATTAAAGTTCTTTCTTTCCATTGCCATGGTAACACCTCCATTCACAGTTATTTTATAAATATTTTGTGAATTCCTTATTATATTATATACCTTTAATTTTTAGGTTAAAACATTTAAAATATAAAAAAGTTATGAAATAATTACATATCTCATAACTTTTAAAATATTAATATACAATACTATAATTATTTAAAGTTCCAATTAATATACCATCTAAATAAATATCTCCATTCTTCTTTATAAATCCTCTTCTTCCTTCTATATATATAGCTCCACTTGGTTTTAAAATTCCTGCATACCTACCATCTAAATATACACAACCATTAGTGTCTACTAAGCCTCTTCTATTGTTTAAATAAAACTCCTTAATACACGCTTTTTCTCTCCTTAACATATATAACCTCCATTATATACTTCTTGTTGTAAGATTATATTATTCTTTAAGATTAAATATTACAAAAAAGGCTTAGAAAAACTTTTCTAAGCCTTAATAACTATTTATTATCTATAATTATATCCTTTGGTTCTATATCCTTAATATCTTTAATCTTTCTATAGAAAGTAAGATCTCCATTAAATAAAAATTTGCTGACAATACTTTTATTTATTAATACCATCATAAGAAGTGGTAAACATACTCCAATTATAGTAAACATTATATACCCATAATTAAATACATCCATAAATAAAGTTGCAACTTGTTTATGTAAATACATTATTACAAGAGAGTTAGCTCCAATTATAGTAAATAATTTCTTATACTTAAACTTACTAATCTGATAGCTTAAGGAAAGTATAAAAATTGTTATGGTAACTGGCATTAATATATCAAAAATAGGATCCTTATAGTAAGAGTATTTTATATTTAAGTAATAGTATATTCCAATACTACTATTTAGTATAAACATAGCTACTACCCCTATACTTGATAAAATTAATGTAGAAGTTTCTTTAAACACCCTTTGTATATTTAATTTAGTTATATAGTATCCTAATGCATAGTATGGCAATGTTATTAAAACAGTATCTAAATTCCAAAATACAAATTGATTTTCAGTTATATCAGTTACACTTGATGGTATAAAACTCATAGAATATATGTGAGCTAATATATAACTTAATATACACACAAAAGCTAACTTCTTAGATGTTAATCTCTTATTTAATTGATCAAATACTACCTTTGTAACAAACATTACAGGTATAAACCAAAATACTCCCCATGTGGCCTTTCCACCATATGCATATTTGATAATTTCATGTATTAAATCACCTAAGGAAAAATTCCCATGATAATACATAATATAATTAAAACTAATATCTATTAATGAAAATATAGCATAAGGAACAAAAAACTTTATTGCTTGCTCCTTTATGTTCATTCCTCTTTTATATAACATTCCACTTATTATAAAAAAGGCTGGCATGTGAAACCAATAAAGATAATAAGCATTTTCAAAAGGCGAATGACATAATACAACACTTATTATAAGAAGTCCCTTTGCAATGTCTAAATAATCTAATCTTTTCCTTTGTTTTAAAACAGTATTCATATTACTTCTCCTAATTTAATCATTAATATAATGTAGCTATTACCCTATATTTATATTTCCCATAATTTATATAAATATGAAGATATCTTAAAAAATTATAATTTTAAAATACTCCATTAATCTTTTATCATATCTAATATAATACTTTTATATTTTAAATATGATTTAAACTCAATATGAATTTATAATTAAATATATAAATTTTATAATTAAAAACAACTTAATATTACACTATTTTTAATTATATTGTATTTTTAATATTATATTTTTAACTTTTTTGTGAATATATGCATATATCTGTGTTAAAATCTAATATATGCTATAAAATATAATTTTAATAACTCTTATATTAAGGAGATTTAAAACATGGATAACCCAATATTTTTTCATATTTTTAATGATGATAAAAATAAATTAGAAACTCAAAGAATAATAAAACTATCCATTTTTATAGTTTTCTCTATATTTTTTATATTACTAATAGATTTATCCTATAAAGTGCTTATTAGAAAAAATATAGAGTTTATTCCTGGTAATTCTATGCCAAGTTTCTCATTAAGTTTATCATTAATATTAGGAACAATGGCATACATAAGTTCATTAATATACTATTCAAGCACCAAAAAAGATGATTTTTTTATAATCTCTTTAATATATATGAATTTATCTGTAGAACTTTTAATTACTAAAGGACATAACCTAATAATATTCGATAAGTTTATTTTTATACACGCAATATTTAGGATAATTTTGCTTTTTTATGTTGCCTTTAATAAGAAAGGAATATCCCCTCTTATTACTAAACATAAAATAATTACATCAATAGTAGTTTTTTTATTTTCAGTTATAACACCTATGATTAACTATAGAATTTTTTCTAACAATTTATTTGCTAAAGATATTTATTTTTATGCTACTTTAATGACTATGATTATTATCCTATACATAATCGCTTGCATATTCTTATCAAAGAAATCTTTAGATGATTGTGAGTTAATATATTCATTTATAATTGCTAGTATTCTTTTAATAGCCCTTAGAGGATTATATTGGATTTGTGAAGTACTTCTTTCCAATATAACACTTTTAAAAACCAATAATGTTGTTCTTCTACTTACCATACTATCATTTTTATTGGCTATAAGTGGAGTTTTTAATGAAATTACGGCTAAAAACAAAAGAAGCTCTTTACTACAAAATGAACTTCAAGTTTTTTATCACTTAGTTGAATTTAATACTAGTAGTTCTATAATTTTATATGATAATAAAAAGAAGGTTATATATACAAACAAGACAATAAGAGAACGCTACTGCAAATCAACTAAATTAAAAGATCAACTTAAAGAAGTAGAAAAATTATTTGTAGATTCGATTTTTATAGATGACTCTGAAAAAAATGCTACTAAAGCACTTTTTAATAAGGGCAACTGGGAAGGTAAGCTTATTTTAAAAAATGGCAAAATAGTAAGTGCCTACATACAGATATTAAATGTTGAAAATAAAAATTATTTTGCTGTGAATTTAAAAGATATAACCGAAGAATATACCCTAACAAAAAATATTAAAAGAAATGAACAATTATTAAGTTGTATAAATAATAACGTACAGGATTTAATAATAAGTGTTGATAATAATGGTTTAATTACATATGTTAATGATTCTGTATTAAAAACATTAAATTATACCTATGAAGAAATTATAGGTATGCCTATAATAAACCTTTTAGGTAAAAATGATGAGATATTAAATCAATTAAAACTAGAAGATGAGGAAGATAGTATTAAATGTAAACTTGTTGGTAAACATTCCTTTGTATATGTAGAATCTATAATTAGAACTTTAAATGATAATAATGAAATTCCTTATGGAAAAGTTATAGTTGCAAAAAACTTAACCTCTAAAAAACGTCTTGAAAATTTAGCTATAAAATTTAAAGAAGCTAAGGCTTATGAACAAATAAGAAATGAATTTTTCGCCAATATATCACATGAGCTTAGAACACCACTTAATATTATCTATTCTACAATACAGTTATTAAATTCTAAGCATGAAACTGACCCTATGGACTTTAATAATTTCTATGATAAATATAAGCAAGGTCTTAAGATAAATTGTTATAGAATGCTTAGACTTATAAATAACCTTATTGATGTTAGTAAAATTGAAGTTGGATTTTTAAAAGCTGATTTTACTAATAGAGATATAGTATTCCTTGTAGAAAATATAGTATCTTTGGTTATTCCTCATTCTGAAAATAAGGATATTAATATAATCTTTGATACTAATGTTGAAGAAAACATAATAAAATGTGATCCTGTAAAAATTGAAAGATTAATTCTTAACTTACTTTCAAACGCAATAAAATTCACCCAAAATCATGGTGAAATATTTGTAGATTTAAACATCTCAAAGGATTGGGTTAAAATAAGCATAAAAGATAATGGAATTGGTATTCCTAAAGAAATGCAAGCATCAATTTTTGATAGATTTGTACAAGCTGATAAATCCTTAAAAAGAAGAAATGAAGGTAGTGGAATAGGTCTTAGCATTGTAAAGTCTATTGCAGAACTGCATGATGGTAAAATTGAACTTATAAGTGATGGAATAAAAGGTTCAGAATTTATAGTATGGCTACCAAATGTAAAATTAAATTATACAGAAGAAAGCAATAATTTAGTTGATTATATAACAGATGATAAAAATATAGAGTTAGAGCTTTCTGATATTTATGAAGTACATTAAGAAAATACTTATGAAAATACCTTTTTGAAACAACTTATTTTCTTATAAATTTAAAAGCTTTATTATATTAAATTACACCCCGCTAAGTAAACACAGTATAAAATACTGTTTAAAATCTACTTAACGGGGTAATTTTTTTATGCAGTACAATTTTCTTTTATCTTGATTGCACTAACCTCATCCCTAGTTAAAGTTTTTAAATTATTATAATTGATTAAATAAAAATAATTGTATAACTTTCTAAGCTTATTTAAATAATCGTAACTTCTTTCTGGTATATCAAAACTTACTTTTGTCTCATCTCTTTCATCTGCATATTCAATTTTAAAATCATCTACTTGAGGAAATTTTAAAAGCCCCTCAAATGTTATTTGTCCTCTTACAAACTGATGTCCAGAACAAGAATATAAAGTTTTTATATTAGGCTGAGTATTTAAAAAAATTATTAAATCCTTTAACTCAACATCTATAGCTAACCTACTATTAAATCCGCACTTTTCTGTCTCTTCCTCACTTAAAAGAACTGATCCCCTTCTCAATTCTCTCATATAATAATTGTATGCTTGTATTAAATCAAACTCATCTTCAGAAACCTCTGAAACCCTCCCCCTAATAAATTCAGGTAAGTCTCCTTGTTCTCTTTCTAATTTCAACTCAGTTACTATCTTAAGTGCTTTTAAAACCTCTTCATTGGAATAATCCTTTAATAAATTCTCCATTTTAAATCCCCCTAAATTTTAAGAATAGTTACCCTACTTTTAATAACAACTTAGCATATTCCTCATATTATGCATATTTTCAACTTAATTAATAAAACTATAACCTTATAAAAACTGACATATTCTATATATCAAAATATTTTTACTATTTTATTATTTGCAACTATATTCATACTAATATTAATGAATATTTTAGTGCTAATTCTAATGGTACCTAATAAATCTTTTATTTTTCACATATGAATCAAACTTAATTAATATAAAGCTTGTAATTTTAATTATCAACTCTACTTTACTATTTCTTCACTTATATATTATTATATTTTCGACTTCATTTTGTAAATATTTACCATATAATTAGTATATATGTTTTCTTACAAAAAATAAAATCGTATTTTAGCCCATTTATTCAAATTAGATAAAATTAAATCTCATTTTCTTTCATTTTGGATTTAATTGTAAATATTTTACATATTAAACAAAAAGAAAAGTTATATCAAAAATATACACCTTTGATATAACTTCTCTTAATTATTTATCTTAAAATTTATTCTTTGACTTATAATCTTATATTCTAACTTATTAAACTTTCTCTAATCTCTCTTATTTCAACCCTATTAGAATCATAGTTGGATGTAACCTTAAAAAAAATCTAAACTTACATTCTCTACACCACCCATTTTATTTAACATATTCTCAATGGTTGCTGCACAGGATGCACATTCTATTTTTCCTATTATAAGTCAAATATATATTCTTTAAGTCTATGTCCTAATTTATCAAGCTTAAATTCTAATTTATTAACTTTATTATTAATATACTTAAAGAAAAACTCATAAAAATTAAATTTTTAAAAAAATTCATTAATTCTAAATTCGCTTTAAATTGCTCAAAAATCAACTTTTGAACCCTAAAAAACAACAGATCTAAATAACTTTATACTATATACAAAGCTATAAACATCATTAGAATTTCGATTTATTATGATAAAAGCATACATTATTCTAAAATAACCTTAAATTTATTAAAGAATTTTAAAAATATAAACATCAGCTATAAGTAATTTTATATTGTCTATAAAATTACTTATATAGTTAAATGATTAATATATAAAAATTATCTCTTATTGCTCTAAAATCACTTTGAATTGCTTAAAAAAATAAATTTCTTTAAACCCTCCAAAACAATAGATCCAAATAACTTTATATTATTTATAAAATCACTCACATCATTAGATCAATAATATTTTTATTTTAAATAAGCTAAAAATATTACAGTAATTATTCTAAATTCGCTTTAAGCTACTCAAATAAAAAAATTTGAATCTCCAAAAACAACAGATCTAAATAATTTTACCTTAATAAAGTTAAGTAAATCATTAGAATAATTTATTAATATAGAGCATCCTAAATTTGCTTTTAGTGATTCAACTAAACTAAATTGAAACTCTAGAAACAACAGATTTAAAGAACTTTATATTATAATAAAACTAAATACATCATTAGAAATATAATATTTATTTATCTATTAGCTTATTTAGTACACTTAATATCTCTTCAATTTTTTCATCTTTAGATTCATTATTTTCGAAAGCACTCTTAACACAATTATGCATATGTTGTTGCAATATTAATTTATTAGCTTTCTTTAATAATGCTTGGGAAGCCATTACTTGATTTGAAATATCTATACAATATCTCTCATCTTCAATCATTCTGATTATTCCTTCAATTTGCCCTTTTGCTGTCTTCAAGCACTGTAATGCTTTCTTTTTCTCTGCATTCATGTTCATCGCTCCCTATACATTTCACATACAACCCCCACTGGGTGTCTGTAATTATATAATAACTCTCTACTTATTTTATGTCAACATACTTTTGAATATTTTATGAACACAATTAACATTTAATTAATATATTAGATTTTATCAAAAATATTTCTAATAATTTAACAGATTATAAATCTATTTCTAAAATAAATCTTTTTATAAACCTATTTTTCAAAAAGCTCTCCTATTCTATTCTTTCCACTTCTTCAATTTTCTACTTCTTCAAATTTCCACATCTTATATTTTTCCACTTATTCTATTCTTTCCAATTATTCTATTCTTTACAATTATTCTATTAATTCAAAGAAAACCATCTATTTAAATATATAGTATATTAATACTTATCTATATTATATAAAAAAATAAAAGAAGATTCACACTATATTTAATATGAACCTTCTAATTTATATATAAAACAAAATAATATCTCTAAAATATAATTATAATTTTAATATAATATTGAACCTTCTTTTATATAAGTATTTTTATCTATATTGCTATTTGCCAGTATTGTAGTATTAGCTTCAATATAAGATCCCTCTTTAACCATTACATTACTATCAATATTACTATTAAAAGATATAAAAGAATAATCTCCTATCTCAATATTATTTCCTAAAGAGCATTTTTGTTTTAAAATAACATGTTTACCTAGCTTAAATCTTCCTACACTAATTAATCCTGGATATATTATAGTTCCCTCACCAACTTCTTGTTTATTAAAAAAAGTAACATCCGGATGAATAATTGTAGCAAATTTTATTTTGTTTTTTAACTTATTTTCTATTTCTTTTTTTAATTTACAGTTGTCTATTGCTATAATCGTAAATAATTCATTTTGGCTTTCTAATTTCTTAAAAAAATAAAACTTATCTTTTTTTCTACCTTCAAAATAATTAAACATTGAATCTATAGATCCAAGAACACTATATCCCTCAATATTACTTCCTGCTTCATCTTTTTTAAGACTTATAAAGCCTAACACATTCCAAGTATTTCTTTTTGAATTTATAGCCTCTATTATTTTAACAACCTCTTTTCCTATGTTTTCAGTTCCAACTATAACAATATCCTTCATTAAAACACCTCACTAAACTAATTGTTTAAAGATCTATATCAAAACGCTCTTATTTATTAATAATATAATATCAATTCAAAATATTAATTAACTTATTAAATCATATTAATTTAAATATTTATTTATTCTCAATTATTTTTACAATTTATATATATTAATCCATTATTTGTCCATAATTAAAATATCCACGATTAATAAGTAGATTAATTCTTAGTTTTAAAATAATTAATGATACTTCCCCAACAATATATCCTTAATAACTTCCCCTTTTATTGCTATGAACTAAGAAACTACTTATTGTGGATTTAAAATTAAAAAAGGAATATTTATAAAATTTATTTATATAAATAAATTTTATAAATATTCCTTTTACTTTTTTATCTTATTCATATTCATCTTAGTTCATATTAAAAATCAATTTTAATTATGACTTTAACTATAGTATTAATAAATATACAATTAAATTACGATTTAATTGTATAAAAAAAGCTTAGTGAATAATTCACTAAGCTTTTGGTGGCTCGAGCAGGAATCGAACCAGCGACACGAGGATTTTCAGTCCTCTGCTCTACCGACTGAGCTATCGAGCCATAAAATAAAAACCTGGCGACCACCTACTCTCCCACACAGTCTCCCGTGCAGTACCATCGGCTTCTAAAGGCTTAACCGTCGTGTTCGGAATGGGAACGGGTGTTACCCTAAAGAACATCATCACCAGATGTCATTTTACAGAAATCTTCTATTTCGTTTTAAAATGATACTCCTAAACTTGATTTAGTGAGTTTCCTTAAAAGAACTTTGTTCTTTCAAAATTGCACATATTTAATTTACTATATTTGGTCAAGCCCTCGATCTATTAGTATCGGTCAGCTGAACATGTTACCATGCTTACACCCCCGACCTATCAACCTTGTGTTCTTCAAGGGATCTTACTAGCTTACGCTATGGGAAATCTCATCTTGAGGTTGGCTTCACGCTTAGATGCTTTCAGCGTTTATCCATTCCCGACTTAGCTACCCAGCTGTGCTCCTGGCGGAACAACTGGTACACCAGAGGTCAGTCCATCCCGGTCCTCTCGTACTAAGGACAGCTCCTCTCAAATTTCCTACGCCCGCGACGGATAGGGACCGAACTGTCTCACGACGTTCTGAACCCAGCTCGCGTGCCGCTTTAATGGGCGAACAGCCCAACCCTTGGGACCTACTTCAGCCCCAGGATGCGACGAGCCGACATCGAGGTGCCAAACCTCCCCGTCGATGTGGACTCTTGGGGGAGATCAGCCTGTTATCCCCGAGGTAGCTTTTATCCGTTGAGCGATGGCCCTCCCACGAGGTACCACCGGATCACTAAGCCCGACTTTCGTCCCTGCTCCACTTGTGGGTGTCGCAGTCAGGCTCCCTTCTGCCTTTGCACTCTTCGAACGATTTCCGACCGTTCTGAGGGAACCTTTGGGCGCCTCCGTTACTTTTTAGGAGGCGACCGCCCCAGTCAAACTGCCCACCTAACAATGTCCTGTGACCAGATTCATGGCCGCCAGTTAGAATTTCAGTACTGTCAGGGTGGTATCCCAAGGTTGACTCCACCAAGGCTGACGCCCTGGTTTCCTAGTCTCCCACCTATCCTGTACAGACAATACCAAAACTCAATGCTAAGCTACAGTAAAGCTCTACGGGGTCTTTCCGTCCAATCGCGGGTAGCGAGCATCTTCACTCGCACTACAACTTCGCCGGATT
Organism: Clostridium sp. 16K-1-R1; assembly: GCF_023921145.1. Taxonomy (NCBI): domain Bacteria; kingdom Bacillati; phylum Bacillota; class Clostridia; order Eubacteriales; family Clostridiaceae; genus Clostridium; species Clostridium sp. 16K-1-R1. The sequence goes on along the minus strand of NZ_CP046515.1, from coordinate 281,508 downwards.
TACAGTTGAGACAGTGCCCAAGTCATTACGCCATTCGTGCGGGTCAGAACTTACCTGACAAGGAATTTCGCTACCTTAGGACCGTTATAGTTACGGCCGCCGTTTACTGGGGCTTAAGTTCACACCTTCGCTTGCGCTAAGTGTTCCCCTTAACCTTCCAGCACCGGGCAGGCGTCAGCCCCTATACATCAGCTTACGCTTTAGCAGAGACCTGTGTTTTTGCTAAACAGTTGCTTGGGCCTATTCTCTGCGGCCTACTCTCGTAGGCACCCCTTCTCGCGAACTTACGGGGTCAATTTGCCGAGTTCCTTAACTGTAATTCTTCCGCCGGCCTTAGGATTCTCTCCTCACCTACCTGTGTCGGTTTGCGGTACGGGCACTACTTCTCTCTCTAGACGCTTTTCTTGGCAGCGTGGAATCATGTACTTCGGTTCCGTGGAACCTTCCCCATCACGCCTCAGCATTATGAGAGCGGATTTGCCTACTCTCACTGCCTAAACGCTTAGACTAGCATCCAATAGCTAGCACACACTATCCTCCTGCGTCACGCCATCGATAATAACGATGGTAGTGGTACTGGAATATCAACCAGTTGTCCATCACCTACGCCTTTCGGCCTCGGCTTAGGTCCCGACTAACCCTCAGCGGACGAACCTTCCTGAGGAAACCTTAGGTTTTCGGCCTGTGGGATTCTCACCCACATCTCGCTACTGATGCCAACATTCTCACTCGTAACCAGTCCACCGCTCCTTACGGTACGACTTCAGCCCGGTTACGACGCTCTCCTACCGCTTGAACTATGTTCAAGCCCGTAGCTTCGGTGGTAAGTTTAGCCCCGTTACATTTTCGGCGCAAGATCTCTCGACTAGTGAGCTATTACGCACTCTTTTAATGAATGGCTGCTTCTAAGCCAACATCCTAGTTGTCTTAGAAATCTCACATCCTTTCCCACTTAACTTACACTTTGGGACCTTAGCTGACGATCTGGGCTGTTTCCCTTTTGACCACGGATCTTATCATTCGTAGTCTGACTGCCGAGCTCAAAGTATGTGGCATTCGGAGTTTGATAAGGTTCGGTAAGCGCTATGCCCCCTAGCCCATTCAGTGCTCTACCTCCACTACTCATACTCGACGCTAGCCCTAAAGCTATTTCGGAGAGAACCAGCTATCTCCGGGTTCGATTGGAATTTCTCCGCTATCCACAGCTCATCCCATGCTTTTTCAACAGCAACGTGGTTCGGTCCTCCACGAGGTTTTACCCTCGCTTCAACCTGGCCATGGATAGGTCACCCGGTTTCGGGTCTACGGCATGCAACTAGTCGCCCTATTCAGACTCGGTTTCCCTTCGGCTCCGTACCTTAAGTACTTAACCTTGCTACATACCGTAACTCGTTGGCTCGTTCTACAAAAAGCACCTCATCACCCTCATAAGGGGCTCTGAGCGGTTGTAGGCACACGGTTTCAGGTTCTATTTCACTCCCCTCCCGGGGTTCTTTTCACCTTTCCCTCACGGTACTGCTTCACTATCGGTCATCAGGTAGTATTTAGCCTTGGGAGGTGGTCCTCCCTGCTTCCCACAAGGTTTCACGTGTCTCGTGGTACTCTGGATCATAACTCGTGGTCTTCTCGTTTCACTTACAGGACTATTACCTTCTACGGTGGAACTTTCCAGTTCTCTTCAGTTACAATAGCCTCCACTTTTATGTTATGTCCACAACCCCGGAAACAAGTTTCCGGTTTGGGCTCTTTCCCTTTCGCTCGCCGCTACTAAGAAAATCGATTTTTCTTTCTCTTCCTCCAGGTACTTAGATGTTTCAGTTCCCTGGGTTACCTTCATTAAGCTATGTATTCACTTAATGATACATGGGGTTTCCCATGTGAGTTTCCTCATTCGGAGATCTTCGGATCTCAGGCTATGTGCGCCTACCCGAAGCTTATCGCAGCTTATCACGTCCTTCATCGGCTCCTGATGCCAAGGCATTCACCATGCGCCCTTTGTAGCTTGACCTATATTAGTTATAGTTCTCATTTTACAAAGAATAGAAATTGGTTTTGCCAATTTGGCTTGTTGTTTCTATAAATTAAATTATGTGCAATTTTCAAAGAACAATTTTGAGAGATAGTCTCTCAAAATTAAACAGAGATATTATCCAGAATTCATTATCATCTTAGTTGTCCTAAGATGTATTCCTTAGAAAGGAGGTGATCCAGCCGCAGGTTCTCCTACGGCTACCTTGTTACGACTTCACCCCAATCGCTGACCCTACCTTCGGCCGCTGCCTCCTTGCGGTTAGCTCACGGACTTCGGGTATTGCCAACTCTCATGGTGTGACGGGCGGTGTGTACAAGACCCGGGAACGTATTCACCGCGACATTCTGATTCGCGATTACTAGTAACTCCAGCTTCATGTAGGCGAGTTTCAGCCTACAATCCGAACTGAGACTGGTTTTTAAGTTTGGCTCCACCTCGCGGTATTGCATCTCTCTGTACCAGCCATTGTAGCACGTGTGTAGCCCTACACATAAGGGGCATGATGATTTGACGTCATCCCCACCTTCCTCCTGGTTAACCCAGGCAGTCTCGCTAGAGTCCTCAACTTAATGGTAGTAACTAACGACAAGGGTTGCGCTCGTTGCGGGACTTAACCCAACATCTCACGACACGAGCTGACGACAACCATGCACCACCTGTCACCTTGTCCCCGAAGGGATTTCCTCGATTAAGAGTAATGCAAGGGATGTCAAGTGTAGGTAAGGTTCTTCGCGTTGCTTCGAATTAAACCACATGCTCCGCTACTTGTGCGGGTCCCCGTCAATTCCTTTGAGTTTTAATCTTGCGACCGTACTCCCCAGGCGGAATACTTAATGCGTTAGCGGCGGCACGGAGGTGTTGAAACCCCCACACCTAGTATTCATCGTTTACGGCGTGGACTACCAGGGTATCTAATCCTGTTTGCTCCCCACGCTTTCGAGCCTCAGCGTCAGTTACAGTCCAGAGAGTCGCCTTCGCCACTGGTGTTCTTCCTAATCTCTACGCATTTCACCGCTACACTAGGAATTCCACTCTCCTCTCCTGCACTCTAGATAACCAGTTTGGAATGCAGCACCCAAGTTGAGCCCGGGTATTTCACATCCCACTTAATCATCCGCCTACGCTCCCTTTACGCCCAGTAAATCCGGATAACGCTCGCCACCTACGTATTACCGCGGCTGCTGGCACGTAGTTAGCCGTGGCTTCCTCCTTGGGTACCGTCATTATCTTCCCCAAAGACAGAGCTTTACGATCCGAAAACCTTCATCACTCACGCGGCGTTGCTGCATCAGGGTTTCCCCCATTGTGCAATATTCCCCACTGCTGCCTCCCGTAGGAGTCTGGGCCGTGTCTCAGTCCCAATGTGGCCGATCACCCTCTCAGGTCGGCTACGCATCGTCGCCTTGGTAGGCCGTTACCCCACCAACTAGCTAATGCGCCGCGGGTCCATCTCATAGCGGATTGCTCCTTTGGTTAAATGATGATGCCATCTTTCAACATTATGCGGTATTAATCTTCCTTTCGGAAGGCTATTCCACTCTATGAGGCAGGTTACCCACGTGTTACTCACCCGTCCGCCGCTAATCCATTTCCCGAAGGAAACTTCATCGCTCGACTTGCATGTGTTAAGCACGCCGCCAGCGTTCATCCTGAGCCAGGATCAAACTCTCAATTTAAAAGTTTAATCTATACTCATATTACTTATAAAAGAATTGCTGGTTTATGTTAATATCTTCTGTTTAATTTTCAAAGACCATTTCGTTGTCGCCCTCAATCGACTTTCTTATTTTAACATCTTTAAGAAACTTTGTCAACAACTTTTTTCAAATTTTTATTTGATGTTTTGTTGCCGTGTCTCTTGCTGACGAAATTTATCTTACCATTTTAACCATATTTAATTTAATACTTCTCTCTGTTTTAGATAAAATATATTATTATTTCTATATTTTTCTTTAAAATACTTACTTTTTCCTATATAGATACACTAGGTAAAGTGTTTTAAATAAAATTTACATTCAATATACTTTTCTGTATAATATTGTATTATTTTATACTATATTTTTAGATTATATAAAAAATACGCTTACATTTTGCATACAAAAATAGATTTTCATATTAATTTATATATAATTTTCTCTATGTTTTTTAATTAATAAATAAAAATATATTAAAGTGATTAAATGTAATTTACTAAATAATAAATAGAAAACACTTATTTACTATTAAATATAATCACATAGATCTATTCTCCAACTAAGTTTAAATTATTAGCAAACTCCTCTAGACTATATTGAGCATAGTCTGTGTTAATTGCTTTTTTACCTATATCAGTGTAGTAAGAAGCATAAACTGATATTATTAAAAATGCAAATAAAGAAAAAACTACACTTTTCCTAAAATACTTTATAAAGACTACTCCTACTAATACAGATATGGCTAACCATAAAATTTCTGAAGACACATCTATCTTTAATGAATTTATAACTACCATGCATTGCATTATGCCAAAAAATAAAATTATACCAGCTAATAATAAAAATACTGTTATTATGGCTGAAAATAGATATGCTATGACCATATTAAAATAAGAATTACCTGTAAAGTCTTTTTTAGTTAATATATAAGAAGCAATAAATACATTTATTATTGCAAGCAAAATTATTCCTTTATATGTTTCTAAAATGAAGTTACCAAAAAAATTAACAAGACTCTCTAAAAATAATGTTGCTGTAATATCTCCATTATAAATTCTAGCCTTAGATAATTCATCAAACTCTATTCCTGATATTTCACTCATAAAGTTTAAAACTACCATTCTCATTATTATCATAATTAAAACAAATAATATTATTTGAGCATTTGCCTCTTTTAAATATTTTTTAGATGATTTTCTAGCCATAAGAAATTCCCCCTCTTTTATAATTCACTTTAATTATTGACAAGCAGTATCAATCTTAATCACTAAAACATATAATCCAAAAATATATTTATATTGATTAATAAAACTCTAAATTAATATTTAGGTAACTATTAATAAACATATCCCTAATTTAAAATAGGCATATTAAGATTATTTAAAATTAATCTTAAATATGCCTGTATAAAATAAATTAATATGAGGTAGCTTTTAATCAATTATCTATTTGCTCTTCTTTTTTGTGTTGATATTTAAAATTTCTAATAGTCTAACAATAATTTAATTATATTAGATTAAATTTTATCTTAAACCAAGTCTTAGTTATTCTTCTAAACAATTTAAGAATAAGGTATATACTTAAAAATCATCCATATATTTAAATTTACATTTTGCATTCATCCTTAAAATTTGCAAAAAACTTTACATAAATATTATATTAATTTCTTTAATAATAAAAAATATCTTATTTATACTTATTAATGTATTAATTTTACATATATTATTGTTTTTGTAATATAATAATCTTTTTTTACCATTTATTAACCCTTTATTTAAAAGTTAACTTAAAATTTTCAATTTTTTTGTGGATATTACTAAGGGTTTTAAGGTATAATTTGTTGAAATTACTATAAAACTCTCGAAAAATATATTAAAGATAGGTGATTAAATGAACAAATTTAAAATTGTATCTTTGTTTATGAGTAGCTTTTTAATGATTAGTGCTTTTTCAGCACCATTAATAACTAAAGCAAATCCCGAAGTTAATAAATTACAAGAGGAGAAAAAACAAATTACAGAAGAAAAAGAAATTAAAAAGGGAAAGCTCGATGAAATTAAAGATAGCATTGACGCTAAACAAGCTGAGCTTAATTCAGCTCAAGCAAAAGTTACTGAATATGAAGAGAAGATAAAAACTTTAAATAATGAAATTTCTTCAACTGATTCAGAAATAAGTAAAGTAGAAAAATCAATTGAAGAAAATACTACTGAAATTGAAAAAGCTAAAAAAGAACAAGAGTTAAAGCAAGAAATATTAGGTGAAAGACTTAGAAACGTATATAAATCTAACTTAAACGATAAGTTTTTATATATGATTCTTGAGTCTAAAAACTTTGGAGAATTATTCTCTAATATAGCAAATATAAGAACTCTTGTTAAAACAGATAATAAGCTTATTGAAGAGATTGAAGCTTTAAAAAATGAACTTGAAGTTAGACAAGCTGAACTTGAAACTTCTAAATCTACATTAGCTAGCAAAAAAGCCGAACTTCTTTCTAAAGAAAAAAGTCTTAATGAAGTTAAGGCTGAACATGAAAATACATTAAATACTTATAAATCTCAATTAAACGAATTAGAGGAATTAGAAGCTGAAAAGAATGCTGAACTTAAAGAATTAGCAGATAGGGAAGATGAAATTGAAAAGGAAATTCAATCATATTTTACTAAAACTCCAAGCACAGCATCTCCAACTAGTAATTCATCAAGTGGATTTATAAGACCAGTTGCTTCTTCTACCATAACTAGTTCATATGGTCCAAGAGTTCACCCTGTAACTGGTCAGTATAAAGTTCATACAGGTGTAGACTTTGCAGCTTCAACAGGAACTCCATTTGTAGCTGCTAAAGATGGGGTTGTAACCGCTGCTGAATATCATCCTGCTTACGGAAATATGGTTATAATAGATCACGGTGGTGGATTCAGTACTCTATATGCTCACGCATCTCAATTAAAAGTTTCTGTAGGTCAAAAAGTAAAACAAGGACAAGTAGTTTCTTTAGTTGGTTCTACAGGATATAGTACAGGCCCTCATGCTCATTTTGAAATAAGAATTAATGGACAACATGTAAATCCAATGGATTATATTTAATAGAAAAGATAGTCATTTGACTATCTTTTTTTATTTACATAATTATTAATTAAATTTCTATAAGAATAATTTTACATATCAATTATTGATTATTAAAAGATATATATTATTAATTAAATACTTGATTTTAATGGAAACATAAAATATAATGAAAGCGTTAACACATTGATAACCATTTTAATACTTTGTACATTTTTATGTAACAAATGAAAGGATGAGATTATGAGAAACTCAAAAATTACAGCAATTGTATTATCAGCAATAATAGGTATTGGTGTTGGAACTGGAGGTACTTTAGTTTACGAAAACAACCAAGAAGCAAAACAAATCTCTAAGTTAGAACAAACAACAAAGGCTAATGCAGTGGAAGAGATTGTTAAAGGAAATGTTTTAGCAACTTTATGGCAACAAAATTCTGGAGAGGTAAAGGCTTTAAGATATGAAGCATACAACTCTGGAAAGAGATATGTTGATGAATTAGTGAAAGAACCTACTGCTAAACCATATGCAGTTACCTTAGATATTGATGAAACAATAATAGATAATTCACCTCATGCAGGGTATGAAATAAAGCATAATGAATTATTCTCAAAGGAAAACTTTGGTGAGTGGGTACAAATGGCTGATGCAGCTGCAATAGATGGAGCTAAAGACTTTACTGATTATGCTAAAAGTAAAGGATTTGAAGTTTTCTACGTTTCAAATAGAAGTGAAGAAAAGGAACTTGATGCAACTATAAAAAACATGCAAAAATTAGGTTTTGTAAATTCAGATAAGGATCATATACTTTTAAAAACAGATACAAGTAGTAAAGATGCTAGATGGGATAAGATAAAAGAGAATTATAATCTTGCAATTTATTGTGGAGATAACTTAGGTGACTTCCCTGATGGATATAATAATAAGTCTAATGAACAAAGAAGAGAAATAGTAGATAAAGAAGCTCAATTCTTTGGAACAAAATACATAGTGCTTCCAAATCCAACTTATGGTGATTTTGAAAATGCCGTTTATGGATATGACTTCAAAAAATCTCCAGAACAAAAACTTGAAGATAGATTAAATAGTATAAAGTCATTTAAATAAACTTTAATTAATTTAAAGAAGTTTAATTATACATATTATGAATAAAAAATCTATATTACTAATGTAATATAGATTTTTTTATTATAATATATGTTAACAAAATCCAAGTCTTAAGGCCCTTAAAATTAATTGTAATAATCATAATTCAATTGTTTTTCATAATTTAGAGTTAATAATATTTATATGCTTTATAACTTTTGAAATTAGATATTATTTTTTCTTGATTTATAATATTCTTTTAGTCTTTCTCTTTGCTCTTTAACTATAATTTCATCAATTATATTGCTAAGTTGAAGAACCTCTTGAGTACATCCATATTTCTGATATAAACCTGCTAATAAATCTTTTAACTCATTTGTAAACATTTTATCATACTCTCCCTTTTTAATCTTTAATATCATCTCCTATTAAAACATCATATTTCTTACCTATAAAATTTTAATTACTTAGATAATTTATTAAAATCATTTATATTTAAAGAGAAACCATAACTTAAGATAATAAATCATCCTTTAACTATATTCTAAAATTATTTAACTAATTAGTAAATAATTTTAGAATTACAAAATTCGACCATGAATATTTATTAATTTATTATGAGTTTTTATACTATTTATCCTTTTTTAACCATAACTTATTAATAAAATATTAAATTGCTCTTTTATCTTTTTAATTATATTTCATATTTTACCAATAAAAACCATATTTTTGTCCTATAAAAAATTCTTTATCTCAAAAAGCCACTTGTTTTTGTAAAAAAAATACACTTTTAGTTTAAAATTTTAAAACATTTTCTTTACAATATTAAAATCTATATAAAATTAGTATGAACTTTTAAAAAAATAAATTTTTATATAATTATTCTTATACTAAAATACTATTATAAATTAATAAAAGGCCTATACCAAATCAATTTGGTATAAGCCTTTCTTGCTTAATTTAATCTAACTTAAATATTAATCATTAAAAATTTTGTTTTTCCAAGAATTTATTGTCTTTCTAGCCTGTCCAATAGTTAAATCTAACTCATCAAATACAAATCCATCCTTCTCTTTTAAAATCTCCATAAGATGTCCGATTCTAGGTAATCTTAAGTTAACTTTTCTTATAACTTCTTTTTCAGCGAATACCTCTTTAGGATTTCCTTGTAATATTACTCTTCCTTCTTTCATAACAAAAACATTATCACAATATAAAGGAACAATATCTATATCGTGAGTTGCTATTATTATTGTTATTCCAAGCTCCTTTTGCATTTCTACTAATAATTTCATTATCTCTGAAACGCCCATCGGATCTAAACCTGCCGTTGGTTCATCTAGTATTAAAACTTTTGGCTCCATAACTAGTACCCCTGCAATAGCTACTCTTTTCTTTTGACCAAAGCTTAAACAATGAGTTGGCTTATCTTTTAAGTGTTCTATACCCGTTCTTTTTAATGCATTATCTACTCTTTTTCTTATTTCATCTTCTGGTAGTTTCATATTAACAGCACCAAAGGAAACATCTTGGTAAACACTTGCTGAGAAAAGTTGGTTGTCAGGATCCTGAAAAACAATTCCTATAGATTCTCTAAGCTTCATTATTCCTTTTCTTGAATAATCTATAAGTTTATTGTCAAAAAGTATTCTTCCTGAAGAAGGCTTTAATATACCATTAAAGTTTTGAAACAAAGTTGATTTTCCAACACCATTTCCACCTAATATAGCCGTAACCTCTCCTCTTTTTATATTCATATTTATACCTTTTAGAGCATGAGTTCCATCTGAATAATTATAATTAAGCTCTTCTACTTTTAATATATAGTCTTCCATAAAATCCTCCTACTCTACTTAATAAATATAGCTATTCCTATAAAAATAAGATTAATTATTATAGTTATAATGTAAATGTAATTTCTTTTTTGAACCTGTTCTTCTAGAACTTTAAGTTCTCCATTATATCCTCTGGCTTCTAAGGCAGTATATAAATCATTAGCTCTCTTAAATGAACGTATAAATAGTGTTGATGCAAGAGCACCTAAGGATTTATATGATGTTTTTATATCTCTATATCCAAGTCTTGAATTTTGCGATATAAACATCATTTCTGAAGTTTCTAAAATTATAAATATAAATCTGTACACTAAGCTTATTAACTCAATTAAAAAACTTGGTACTTTAAGCTTAGCTAAAACTGATATTACATCTATCATTGGAGTGGTTAAGGATATAAAGTATAAGCAACTTAAAGATCCCATTACCTTAAGGAACATATTAAGTCCTTGAATAATTCCACTTTTTGAAACTCCAATCCATCCATTAAAAAGTTTAAATGATACTAAAAATGTATCCTGTTTTAATGAATAACTCACAACAATTGTTAGGATACCAATTATTAAAAAAGCTATTGGTACCATCATTAACTTTATAAAAACTCTTATTTTTGTTCTTCCTACTTTTGTTATTAAAAAAGTCATAATACTTATTATAAGCATAGAAACAATAAAATTATTTGCCCAAAGACAAACGCACAAAGTAATTAAGGCAAAAAACATCTTTTCCGATGGATTAATATTTTTTAACTTAGATGCATAAGCATATTTATCTATGTTTATCATTTACTTCGTCGTTCACTTTCTTTTTGCCTTTTAGATATCCTAATCCAAAGCCAATTACCCCTGCACCTATTGCAGCTTGAAGAGCAAATAATAAACTTTCTATTTCTCCACTAGCTGGTTCAAATAATGGTGAGAACCATGGTTCATAGTTTTCATCAATTTGTGTTATTGCTTCTTCTGCTTGATCATCAGATCCACCAAACTCTCCATTTTTAGCTACAAAGAAAGGTATTACTGTAATAAATACAACTAATAATAGTAATATCACATTAGTTAACACTCTTTTATTTTTCATTATTTTACCCCCTTTGAAAAAATGTTAAGTTCCATTAAATCTTCTTTTGCATAATTTTCTATTGTATTAAAGATTATGACTGTTAATATTCCTTCACTTATAGCTAGAGGAACTTGAGTAACAGCAAATATACCCATGAATTTCATAACTGATTCCATAACTCCTCCAACCTCTGCTGGGAAGGCTAGTCCTAATTGAACTGAAGTAACCATGTAAGTTGCTAAATCTCCAAGAGCAGATGCTAAAAATACACCTAACCATGTTGGTCCATTAAGTTTTTTTACTAATTTATAAAGTCCGTATGATACTAAAGGCCCAACTACAGCCATTGAAAAAGTATTAGCTCCAAGAGTAGTAAGACCACCATGAGCTAAAAGTAATGCTTGGAATAAAAGTACGATAAGTCCTAAAACTGATGCTGCTGTAGGTCCAAATAATATTGCCGCAAGACCAACCCCTGTAGGATGTGAGCAACTACCTGTAACTGATGGAAGCTTTAATGCTGAAAGAACAAAAGCATAAGCTCCTGCCATAGCTAACAAAATCTTTAGTCTTGGATTATTTCCAACCTTGTTTTTAATAGAGAATAATCCTAATACTATAAATGGTATAGTTATAACTCCCCATGCTATACACCATTTAGGTTGTAAAAATCCTTCCATGATATGCATAGCTGAAACACTTCTTGGTATTAATAAGAACATTAATAAAAATCCTATAAATACTTGATTCTTTTTTGACATAATAATTCTACTCCTTAAATTATATTTTTATTTTGTATTCCCATTTATCATCTTTTTATTTTAAGATAAAATTTGATTTAACTATTTCTGCATCAAATAAAACAATATGTACTAAAAATATTTCCCTTTATAACACTTAATCTAAATATGAATAACTTTAATTTCTAGTTAAATCAGAACTTTAGTCTTAGAAATAAAAAACCCCTAGACATTGCGTCTAGAGGTTATAAAAATTCTAAAAAAATATAACTTACCAAAGCACAACACCTCCTATTTCCCGTAGGATCTTGATGTTTTAAAAATAGGCAGGTCTTCTGGCTTAAGTATCATCACTTTTTGTGGCCTTCCCAAAATATTATATTCCAGTGGCTTAAAGTACAAAAAGCTCCTCTATTACAGCGGCGGGACCGCGTGGGATTTAAACCCAACTTCCCTTTTAATATATAGTTACAAATGTAACTATTTAACCTATTTCTAAATATTTAATTTTACAATACTTTAACATTATATAGCATATGCATTGCATTTACAATTAAACTCTATAGATTTCTTTAGAAAATATGCTATATATAAGGCTTTCGGTAATTTTTAAACATATAATTCCTGTTCATATATTATTATAAAATATTAATTATTAAGAAACTTATCTGTTTATCATATAAATTTAATGAACTTATCTTAAATTAATCTGACTCTAATAATATTTTAAAAAAATTTTTATTAAGTTATGTTTTAAATTAAAAGGAATCATATTAGATACAAATAATCATTTTAAAATACTACTCTTTAAAATTCTTAGTATTTTAAATTTGATTTTAAGCATCTTTATGATTCCTAAAAAATTATAAATCTAATTTATCCTTATTGAATTATCTTAATTTAGTATTCTATGATTTATAAAGCTTATCTCATATTCATCAATAGAGCCATCTTTATTTAAATCAAGAGAAGTGTTAGTAGTACTTCCAATGTTTTTAGATACCATTGCTAAGTCTCCTATATCAATCTTTCCATTGCCATTAAAGTCTCCTGTACTTTCTTCTATTAATAAAGAGTTAAATCTTGCTATTGCACCCTCTAAAGATTCCTTAGATGAATTTATTTCTTCTTCAGTAGAATCTTCCTTGTTAAATACTTCTTCAGCCTTATTAATTTCAACTGCTAATCCATCCTTAGCGCCTTTATGGTATTCACCAACATTAAATCCTTCTACAGATTCCTCTAGTAAAGATTTACCTTGATTTATTAATTCACCTAAATTTGTTTTATCAACCTCTGGTGTTTCCTTTACTAAAGCTTTTATTGAAGCATCTAAATCAATTACTATTTGATTTATTTGATCTTGAGTGTAATCAGCTTTATTTTTGTTAGCTTCATTAGCAACTTCTAACACTTCACTAAATAAAGCCCATGACTCAGCTGTATATTCTTCTTCAACTAAAGAGTTTCCTAAAGTTAAAACTTTATTGAAATCTTCAAAGTCAGTTGCCCTTAAAGCTAATCTTTCTTCTGCCTTATTTAGATTTTCTAAAGCCTTATCTATTTTCTTTTGAGATGAATTAGAATCATCTAAAATACTCTTAGCTTCATTTAATGCTTCTTTTAAAGTTTCAAAGCTACTTAAAGTGTATTCATCTCCACTTAAATTTATAAGCTCATCATATTTTGCCTTTAAGGAATCATTTACTGGAAATTCAAACTCTTGGTTTAAAGTTATTATTTCATAAATATTTGGTGCAACATCTGTCCATTCAATTTTTATCTCATAGATATTATTGTAATCACGATTAATAAATTCATTTAAACTATTGCTTAATGTTCCTAATTGAACCCATTGATCAGTTACATTTTCACTGCCATCACCAACTCTAGCCATAACCTTAGCATTTGAAATTGAACTTCCACTTTGAACTATTGTAACCTTTCTAACATCTGTTTTTTCTGATAAACGATAAGTTATACTTCCTTCAGAAATCTCACCATTATTAGTATTTGGCTTATATGAAGTTGTTAAATTTCCATCTCTTAAATTACTTGGGGCAAAGCCTCTTTCCTCAATTGGATTTGAAATATAAGTTAGATCATTTACTGTAGATATATATTCTCCATTGTTTATCATAAGTTCATTTATAACTGTCCAACGATGTCTATATGGTGCAGTAAATAATATTCTTACATATCTAGCCTTTTGATTTAAATTATCTCCTTCCACATAAGCACTATCTATTGGAACTATTCCACCTGATTGGTTTCCATGTTTATATCCATTTTTTAATGGTGTAGAGAACATGTCGTCTACTCCATTTTCTACTCCATCTCCAATATTAATAGCGTCTGTCCAAGTTTCTCCATCTAAAGATAATTGAATTTTACCATCCCTTACATGGTCAACTTCAGTATCTAATACAACATATTTTAAATTATTCACAAGAATTTCTTGTCCTAAATCATAGACTATAGTATCACCTGTACTAGGTGCACCTAAGAATTTAACTCTTGTTTTTAAATCTCCATCTACAGCTTTTTTAGCTCCATCATCTCCAACATAAGCATCTACTAATGATGGTTCATAAACTTCATTTGAATTAACTTCAAACTTAGTTAAATTAAAATTAACAGCTTCATTACTTGTATTAATTAGCCTTACATATCTGCCGTCTTCTAATGTATTTTTATCTGTTATCTCAGTCCACTCAACACCATTCATAGAGCTTTGAAGTTTTAATCCTGTATCATTTGAAATTTCAAGATTAATATTACTTAAATCTTTAATACGATTTAATTTAACCCCAATATATTCTCCATGATTTAAGCTTAAGTCATCTATAGGTATCAACTTAGTTACATCTTCTTTAGCTAAAGATAATAAATCTAATTCTGTATTTGTATATACATTCTCTTTATTTCCTGCATTTTCTAATTCATCACTAATTATTGCAAACTCTGAGAAAGTAAGCCACTTGTTGATATTTTCCATATTAGTAAGTCTTATATATTTAGCTGAAATAGGCGTTTCAAAGGATTCTTCTATAACATCTTTTCCTGCCGGAGCACCTGTTTTATCATATTCTTTTATAGTTGTCCAACTTTCATTATCTAATGAATATTCTAGTTTGAACTTATTCCATTTATCAGAGCTTCCTCCTCCATTTTTACCTATTACAAATCTAATTCCATCAAGTTTTATTTCTTTTCCTAAATCTAAACCTATAAATTCTCCTGCTAAAGATGTATCCCCATTAAGAGTTTTATACCATACACCAGTATTATCATCTCCATCTAAAAGATTAGCTTCATTTCCTTCATAAACTTGCCAAGATTCACTTCTTATTAAACTTGGATTAAACTCTACACCTGAGTTTGAATCCTCTTTCTTATTTACATTAATATCTCTAACCCCGAGCCAAGTATTCTCTCTTGCCTCTGTAGCTATTAAACGAACTCCTCTAACCTTTAAATCTAAATTTTCTACTTTTATAGCTCCAGGCATTGTATATTCAACACCCTCTTCTAAATCAATCCATTCTCTTCCGTCAACTGTATATTGAATCTTAGCCTTTTGCATTGTATCGTTAGGATTTGAATTTGCTCCCATTAAGAATTCAACATTATTTAAAGTTATAGGATTACTATATTTAACTCCTACATAAGTTCCAACATCTATTCTATTTGGATTTTTATAAACTAATTCAGTACTAGCATTATTATCAAAAATATTATCTGGATTTCCTGTTGGGGCATCTTGTCTATTACTTATATAAGTTGCTATTATTCTATTTGGATCAACAATAGAGCCTATAACAACTGATAAGTTTTGACCCATACTCTTTATAAATGGAACGATATGTTGAACTCCAACCTCTGCATACTCAGTATGGTCTACATAATGGAAACCATAAGTTTTTGATTTTTCAAAGGCACCTTGTGCTTCTGAATAATTAGCCCAAGCAGCTTCATCGTCTCCTTCTTCTATTGCAATTGCTGATTTTAAATATCCAATAGCAGCATCCATAGTATCTTCCCAGCAATTTAACCAATAAATTATTTGATCTCTTGTTCTCTCATTTCCCGGATTATTTTTATAATAATCTGCAGCCTTTTGAAGGTTTGTAAACTCTGCTATTAATTCTAAAGCATCTTCTTTAATACTTGCCCCACTATCGTACTTTTGCTTAAACGCCTCTAATTTTGGTGCTAATTCAACAGACTCTTGTAGAGGTCTAACCCTTCCGTCCATATTTTGATTTATCATATGCTTGCTTATTTCTCTTAAAGCAAGTGAAGAGTTTGTTTCCTCAGCAGTTCCATGATCCATATACTTAAATGAATCATTCCAGTTTTCATCGGCTTCTTCTTTATTGTCCCATATATTCCAAGCATAATCTGCTATAGCGAATAAAGCTGACTTATTAGCTTCTGCTTGTTGCATTGGGTTTAAAACTATACCATCTATCTTACTTGGATCAACTCCTGGATGTAAGAATGTATCATTTCCTCCCATTATTAAATGTTGTTTAGAGTTATCTGAACAAGGCCAGTTAATCCAGAAGAATGGAGCTCTTCCTGGGTGACCCTCAGTAGAAATATTATTCATGAAATTATTTGCAAAATTTTCATCTACTTCTCCCCAAATTCTACCTCCAGTCATAACTATACTTACATTATCTTCAGCTTTATTTAACTCTTTTAATTGTGCAGAACTTCCATTTCCATAGTAATCCGATGGACAGAACATTAAATCTGTTTTTAAATCTGGATAAGTTGATTGTTGTTCTTCTAACCATCTTGTTAAATCTGTAAGAAGCTTAACATACATACTAGCACCTTGAGCCGGTGCTGAAGCATCATCAGCTAAAATAGCAAACTGTCTAACATCATTCTCTAAAAGTTGAGTAAACTTTGCCTTTATTACTCCTAAATCATTTTGATAATTTTCTTCAGTATCAAACCTAACTGGATTATTCATAAATGGATGTAAGGCATATACATATCTATTTTTAGTCTCATTCCCCACCTGAGCTAACTTCTTAATTTCAGATAATTTTTCTTCTGGATATAAATCTCTCCACTTGCTATTATGATAAGGATCATCTTTAGGTGCGAATACATATTGATTTAGTTTGTAATCCCCACCAAATTTCATAAGTTCTGCCCTATCTTCATTAGACCAAGGATTCCCATAATATCCTTCTATAAATCCCCTATGAGCAACTTCTGCATAGTCATCAGCTCTGAAATTCTTAATTTCATTTCCCTCTTCTAACTGATTAAATACATGTTTTAAAGTAGTAACTCCATAGAAAGCACTATCTGTATCCTCCCCAATTACTCCAATTACTCCATCCTTAACACTTACTATATTGGCATCCATTTTTTCATCAAAAAAACTCTCATCATGAGGAATATTTTTATTGAAATAATTATCAACAACTCCTCCTGATTCATTAATACCTACTAAAAAATTTGTCTTTCCTGGCACTATTTCATTTGAGACAGTGGCTTCTAAATTACTAGCTTCTAAAACTTCATCAACCCGCTTTTTAGTGTAAGTATCAATTCCATCATCATATACAATATTTATTTCATCACTTATTTGAAATTCTCCACCACTATAACTTATTTCTTGTGGCTTTGGATATATTTCATAAAAGTTTTCTGTAATACCATCTGTTGCAAAAACAACTAAATTTGATGGCAAAACACTAATTGTCATAGCTGCCAATACTGTAGATGTAATAATCTTTCTAATGTTCTTATTCATAAACCTTCCCCCATAAAGTTATTTTCATATTATAACTAAATTGTAATTGTTTCCCAATAAATAGTACATGTATTTTATTTACTTCTTATGTTAATAAATCAAATTTTTAATAAAAGTAATTAGTATCTTTATTTTTTCTTTAGAAAGATTTTAGGTAAATTTAATGTCTTTGTAACTCACATGTCATCCACTTAAACTATTTAATTGTTAAAATTTTGTGTATAATCATATTATAGGAAAGATTACAACAGGGGGGATTAAATTGAAAAAAGGAAATGTACGTACTTTAGATGGAATCATTTACTCCTTATTTATTTTTATGACTATAGTTACACTCTTCATAATATATAGGGATATTCCAAGCAATGCAGTTCTTAATTTTGTTACAGCTTACGCCATATTTGCAATACTTATTCCTTTATACATATTAGTAAGAGTCCTATTTACAGTTAAACATTTTACTTTTGAAGAGGTAAAAAAAGAAGGAGTTAAATTCTTAATGTTTTTTATAGGAATCATGATGCTTAATTTAGTTGGTGATTTTTTATTACCATTGCCAGACTTAAAATTAAGTAAAATGTTACCTTCCTCATTAGGCTTTGCTTTTGGAATAACTTGTTTTGATATAGTTTTATCTAAAAGAACAAAGTAAAATAGGTCACAGCTTTATTACTGTGACCTATTTTTTATTCTTATTTTTTATTAAATTAACTTTAATTAATATAAAAGTAAACTTTTTATTTAACTTTAAATAAAAAATCTTGTATCTCTTATAAACTATAGATATTACTAATATACTATCTATCTTACAAGCTTATTTTAAGTTCTTAATTCTTTAATAAGATACAATTTTAATCATTAAGAATTGCACTAGTAGTCTTGATTTTCTTTTCAACAGCCTCACTAAACATTTCTTTAATTACCTCTGTATATAATAAATCTAATAAAAATATTTGTGGTATTTTTGATGATATTGATCCTGTTTCAAAGATTGTCTCAGCTGATGTATATGTCAATTCATAATCAGATAACTTTCTTAATGGATTATCACTATCTTCTGTTAATGTTATTATCTTTGTACCATTTTCTTTAGCTTGTTTTACAGTTTTTATTACTTCTTTAGTAGTACCTGAGTTTGAAATAGCAACTATTACATCATCATCATTTGTTATAGATGACATAATAACCATTGTATGGCTATCAGTTACTGGTACTGTTGTAAATCCAATTCTCATGAATTTATAGTTTATATCTGTGGCAGCTATTCCTGAATAACCTATACCTATGAAATAAACTCTCTTAGCATTCATTATCAAATTTTTACATTTGCACATTAAATCTAAATCAATCTGCTTAACTGTTTGCTCTAATATATTAATAGATGATTTTAACATCTTATTTGCAGTTTCTGTTACACTCTCATCCCTATGAACATGCAAGTTTATAATACTTGTATTTTTTTTGTTTGAAATCTCTTTTGCTAAAGTAACTTTAAAGTCTTGGAATCCATTAAACCCCAACTTCTTAGTAAACCTTGTTATGGTAGCTTCTCCTACTCCTGATTCCTTAGCTATTATAGATATTGATTTGTATATAATATTGTCTAAATCTGACTTTATATATTCAATTAATGTCTTTTCTGACTTAGTTGCTTTAAATTTTGGATTTTCTAATTGTTCTAATATTCCCATAAAGTACCTCTTACTGTTTTAATATTTTGACTCAATTCTATGGTTATATTAAATACTTATAAATAATTTAAAACACTCTAAAACTAAGTCAAATATAATATTTTAAGTATATCATTCTTGTCATATAAGCTCCATAATTTATATAAATTATATTATTGTCATTTATTTCAAGTAAAATTACAAAAGATAACTACTTATTAAAATTCTCTTTAAAGTTATAATAAGCGCCCTTCATTCCTGCAGTATTTTTAAGCTTTGCAAAGGCTATTTTAGTGTTATTATAAACTGATTCTATTAAGTATTTTCTTAAGCTATTTTCTATTAAAGGTCTAAACACCTCTTCTCTAGCCATTATTCCTCCACCTAAAACTACCACTTCAGGATTTATTAAATAAACAATATTTGAAATTCCTAAAGCTAGATTATCAGCTAATTTTTCAACTTCCTCCTTGCATATTAAATCACCATTTTCATAGTTATCTAATACATATCTTCCATCTATACTACTAGGTTCAACTCCTTTTCTAAGTGCTACATTTTTAACTAAAGCACTTGCTGATGCAATATCTTGAATATGCTCTCCATTAACCATCATATATCCAATTTCTCCAGCTGAATTACTAAAACCATGTAGTACTTTACCATCTATGATTAAAGCTCCTCCAATACCTGTTCCTATAGTTAAACAAGCCATTGAATGAGTACCTTTACCAGCACCCCCAAAGAATTCTCCTAAAGCTGCACAGTTTACGTCATTTTCAACAAAACAAGGTAAATTAAACTCTTCTTCTAATATTTTCTTAACTTCAACACCAGTATAATTAGGTATTGTTGGACCAGCATAAACTATTTTACCTTCTTTAGGACATACCATCCCTGCTGTTGATACACATATTCCTCTTATGTCATTATTAATCTTAATCTCATGAATTATATCTTTAACTTTCTCTATTATACTAAGTCCACCTTTATACGCTTCAGTGTCTCTATCATTAGTCTCTAATAATGTTCCATCTTCATTTATAACTCCGTATTTTATACTAGTTCCGCCTATATCTATAACTGCAAATAAACCCATACATATCACCTCTAATAAAATTATTATTCTCTAAGTCTATTATAAACAATAAAGGTTGCATCAAAAATAACTTAAAATAAAAATTACAAACCTAAATAATTCTAGATCCTCGGTTTATTACTTTAAGCTTTGATACAACCTCATAAAATAAAATACTATAAAATTACTTTATAAATAGCTTTCTTTACATCTGAAGGCTCATTATCAGCCTTTAAACAAGTCATGTGTATATCTTCTGGATAACAGATAAGGAAATCTCCCTCTTCTAAAACAACTGTAGAATTTTCTTTGCCATCAAAAGATAAGAAATCATCTTTTTCAACGAACTCTTTAAACTCTAAATTTTCTTTAAAGTTAAGATCTATTCTTTCTCTTCCACTAAAAACCACATGAACATCTATATATTTCTTATGACCTTCCCAAAAACGATCTTCTTTATTTTTTGTAGTGTAATTAACTCTATTAAAGAACAACTCTTCACCTTTTATTTCATGAGTACCTGGTTCAAACTCTATTACATTATTATTTTTTGCATGTAGTAAAGCTTCCTTAACAAGTTTTGGTAGATAATCATAACTTTCTAAGTTTATTAAATTGCCGAATATCATTTCATTCACCTCTAAAACATTCAATTTTAAAGTAGTGCTGATCTTCAGATAATTTTAAAACTATCTAAAAATCAACACTCACTCTAATTAAACATTATTTTTTATTTATATTAACTATTAGCTATTTCACTTTCATTGTAGTAAACTGTTGCTTCATTTAAAGTTTTCTTATCAACTAATTGAGATTGAGTCATTAGTGAAACTATCATTCCAACTATAACTGAAACACCTATTGATATGATTGAGTATGACCAGATACTTACATCGAATCCGCCATATTTACATACTACAACAGCTATTGCTGATGCTATAAATCCAGCATATGCACCTGCTTTTGTAGCTTTTTTGAAGAATATTCCTAATACGAAGATTCCTGCTAAAACTCCAAGAACAAGTCCCATAAATCCGTTAAACCATTCGTAAGCTGAGTTTACTCCACCATTTGCAAGGATTACTGCCATAATTATTGAAGCTATACCAACACCTAATGATATATATTGAGCAACTTTTGTTTGCTTTTCCATTGACATATCTTTTGTTATAAAGTTTTGGATATCTAAAGTCCAGCTTGTTGCAACTGAGTTTAATCCAGTTGAAAGTGTTGATTGAGCTGCTGCATATATAGCTGCTAAAACTATACCTGTTATACCAACTGGTAATTGGAATGCTATATATGATGCAAAAATTTGGTCTTGTTGAGCAGTTTGTAATAACTGTGGATTTTGATTATAGAAAACATATAAAGCTGTTCCTATTAAATAGAATACAGTTGCTACAAATAATGATAATACTAAGTTACCATAAGTCATTTTCTTTAATTGTTTTATATCTGTAGTAGTAGTAAACCTTTGCACTATATCCTGACTTGAGATATATGAAGAGAAAGTATTTAATCCTCCTCCAACTATTAATAGGAATACACTTGTTTTAAATATATTTGCATTGAATATTGGCTCTTGTGAAGATAGGAATTTTCCTCCTTCAGTTAATTCGCTCATAATAGCTCCAAATCCACCATTGATTGTTGAAATTAAGAATATTAATGAAAAAACGATACCTGCTATAAGTACACAACCTTGAATGAAGTCTGTCCATAAAACTGACTTTAATCCACCTGTGTATGAGTAAATTATTGCTATTACGCCCATTGCTACTATAAGTAAATAAACATTTATTCCTGTAAGATTTGCTAATACCATTGATGGTAAATACATTATGATTGCCATACGTCCTATTTGATAAATAATGAACATTATAGCTCCAAGAATTCTAAGCCCTTTATCTTTATATCTTATTTCTAGATATTCGTAAGCTGTATCTATATCTAGTCTACTATAAACTGGTAAGAAATATCTTATTGTAAGAGGTACTGCTACAAACATACCAAGTTGAGCAAACCACATTATCCAAGTTCCCTTATAAGAGTTACCAGCTAGTGATAAGAATGAAATTGGACTTAATAAAGTTGCAAATATAGAAACTGAAGTAACCCACCAAGGGATAGTTCCGTCACCTCTGAAGAACTCTTTACCTTTCATTTCCTTCTTAGAGAACTTTAACCCTGCGTAAAGAACAGCTCCTAAGTAAACAACTAGTACAACTAAATCAAACTTCGTAAACCCTTGCATACCAATTCTCCCCTCTTTAATTTTTTATGTAGGCTAACTTTTTAAGTTAGCCTACTATTTCATTTCTCTTAAAAACTCACTATACTTTAAAACTTTTAATTCTTAGAAATATTTTTTATTAATTTCCTTAGCTTTTGCAATCATTTCTTCAGTAGCTTCTTTCATAGGTTGTCTACAATATCCTGCATCAACACCTTGCTCTTGAAGAATTAATTTTATTGTTTGGTAAAGACCATTATTTAAGATATCAGTTATTAAATCATTAGTTACATGTTGAACTTCTAAAGCAGTTTCAATGTCACCTTTTTGAGCAGCTTCAAAGATTTGTCTTGCTCTAACACCGTTTACGTTGAATGTTGATCCTATAGCTCCATCAACACCAAGTACTGTAGCTGGTAACATCATTTCATCGAATCCAGCAAATATTAATTTATCTGGGAATGCTTTTCTCATACGTTCTAATAAGTAGAAGTCTGCTGCTGTGAATTTAACACCGATAATCTTATCGTTTTCAAAAAGTTCAGCAAATTGCTCTATTGACATATTTACTCCTGTTAAGAAAGGAATTGAGTAAATTATAAGTTTATTGTCAACAGAATTTATTATTGTTTCATAGTAATGTTTTATTTCATTAAAATCGAATTTATAGTAGAATGGTGTAACTGCTGAGATTGCATCATATCCTAAATCTGTAGTAAATTTAGCTAACTCTACAGCTTCTTTTAAATTAACTGATCCTACTTGAGCTATTAATTTAACTTGTCCTTTTGCTTCGTCCATAGCAATTTCAAATATTCTTTTCTTTTCATCAGTTGAAAGCATGAAGTTTTCTCCAGTACTTCCGCCTACATAAAGCCCGTCTATTTTACATACATCAATATTGTGTCTGATTATTTCTCTTAAACCTTTCTCATTGATGTTTCCATCCTTGTCAAATGAAACTAATAATGCTGAATAAATACCTTTCATTGTTTTTCTCCTCCCAAAATCCTTTAAATATTTGATTTATTTTAAAATATCAGTAAATCTCTTAGTTATTTGTTGTGGTCTTGTTATAGCCCCTCCAACCACTGCTGAATATGCACCTAAATCAAGTGCTTTCTTTAGTTCTTCTGGAGTGTTTATTCTTCCCTCACAAATAACTGGAATTTTTACCGTTTTTACTAACTCTTCTAAAAGTTCAAAGTCAACACTGTTGCTTTGCTTAGAATATGGTGTATATCCTGAAAGTGTTGTAGATACACAATCAAATCCTAATTTTTCTGCTTCAATACCTTCTTCTAAAGTTGATATATCAGCCATTGCTAATCTTCCTTTTGCGTGAATAGCATCAACTAAATCCTTTACATTTTCACCATTAGGTCTTTTTCTCTTTGTAGCATCTAATGCTATCATTTCACAATCTGTTTTTAAAAGCTCGTCCACTTCCTTCATAGTTGGAGTTATATAAATTTCTGAATCATCGTAATTTCTTTTTATTATTCCAATGATAGGAAGTTTAGTAACTTCTTTTATTTCATTAATATCATTAACGCCTTGTGCTCTTATGGCCGCTGCTCCACCTTGCTTAGCTGCTATAGCCATCCTTCCCATAATAAAAGAACTATGCAAAGGTTCATCTGATAAAGCTTGGCAAGAAACTATTAAATTTCCTTTTACCACGTCTAACATTTTATCACCTTTTTCTGAAAATTATTTTCTTTATGTTTTTATTGTAATCCTTTTCCCACAGAATTTCAATACTTTTTGAAAATATTTTTCTATTTTATGGTTCTTAGTTTTTCCAAATATGCCTACAACCTATGTTTCAAGCCATTTTTATTCATATTTTTTTCACTTTTATTCCTATAATTTTTGTTTTTGAAAATTTATTTCATAAAAAAAGAGCATGTATCAAAATATTTTTTATTAATATATATTGATACAGCTCATTTTAATTTAGAAAATTATATACTTTATTCTACCCATTGAATTACTTCACTTTTTGGAAGTCTTGATTTCTTTCTGTTAGGATCTTCTTTCCTATATCCAAAGGCTATTAAATATGTTAATTCATATTTTTCTTTATCTAAAATCCCTTTTTTAGCTAATATTTCTTCTACCTTTTCTTTATCAAATCCCTCAATAGCACATGAATCTATTTCTCTCATAGCAGCTGCTGTCATCATATTCCCTAATGCTATATAAGTTTGTCTTTTTGACCATTCAAGTAATTTTTCATTTGTTTCATCAGCTTCTAACTTTCCAACTTGGAAGTTTTTTAATACATCTTTTATTCCTTCAAAAAACTCTTCTGAAACACCTTTTGTATTAATCCAAAGGTTTCTAATATAATCTGAATCATATTTAACTTCACTTCCTGCCTTTGTTAAAGCAATTACAATATGACTTGTTGTTGAAGCTTGTCTTTGAAATCCCCAAGATACTTCTGAAATTTCTTTAATTAATTCTTTATTTTCTACAATAAGAAACTTCCAAGGCTCTAGTCCAAATGAACTTGGAGATAATCTAGCTGTTTCTGCAATCATCTCCATATCCTCTTTAGGTATTATTTCTCCTGTAAATTCCTTTGTAGCAAATCTAAAATTAAAAATATCTATAATATCTTTTCTATCCAATTTCATTATTATATCCTCCTATTCATGTTGATTTATTATTTTTATGTAATATTATTATTTTCTAATTATTAAGATATTATTATTTTATTTATTATACCATAATTCTTATCTATTTACTCAGGTATATAATTAAAAATACAATATCTAAATCATAGTGTATTTCTATTTAAATCTCTTTAAATTTCAATTGTAATTTTATTGAAAAAGAACTAAAATATAATAAGTATCATTGGTTAATCGTATTCAAAAGAAAAAAATTTTGCTTTTAATCAA
Organism: Clostridium sp. 16K-1-R1; assembly: GCF_023921145.1. Lineage (NCBI taxonomy): Bacteria > Bacillati > Bacillota > Clostridia > Eubacteriales > Clostridiaceae > Clostridium > Clostridium sp. 16K-1-R1. The sequence goes on along the minus strand of NZ_CP046515.1, from coordinate 256,312 downwards.
TATGCTAAGGGGAATTATTGAGAACTTTTTAGGAGGTGATTTTTTGATAAAAGTTGAAAATTTAACTAAGGAATTTAAGATTCGTAAAAAAGAAAGTGGACTTAAAGGAGCCTTTAAATCACTTTTTACTAGTGATTTTGATTCAAAAACAGCAGTATCAAATATTTCCTTTGAAATTAAAAGTGGAGAAATCGTAGGTTATATAGGCTCTAATGGTGCTGGTAAATCCACAACCATTAAAATGATGACAGGAATACTAACCCCATCCTCTGGTCAGGTGTTAGTAAATGGACGAGTTCCCTATAAGGAAAGAGAAAAAAATGCTAAAGATATTGGTGTTGTTTTTGGTCAAAGGACTCAACTTTGGTGGGATTTAGCACTATCTGAGACCTTTACAATATTAAAAGATATTTACTCTATTCCAGATGAAGTATATGAAAAAAACATGAAATTTTTAAATAAGGTTTTAGATTTAGAAGAATTCATGACAAGGCCTGTTAGAACCCTTTCTCTTGGACAAAGGATGAGAGGAGATTTAGCTGCCTCTTTGATACATAATCCTAAAATACTATATCTAGACGAGCCCACCATTGGACTTGATGTAGTTGTAAAAGAAAAAGTAAGGACAGCCATAAAAGAAATAAATAAAGAATTTGGAACAACTGTCATACTAACTACTCACGATTTAAGTGATATTGAGGAATTATGTAAAAGAATAATAATCATAGACAAAGGTACTAAGATATATGATGGAAGCTTAGATGACATTAAGAAAAAATATGGTTATATGACAACCTTAGAAATTCAAAGTAAGAAAGATTTTAAAACCTTACTAAACATTAAGGAAATTTTAAAATCTGAAAGTAATATACCTATTGAAACCTTCTCTAGTGATGATTTAAGTGAACATATTGAATCTGGAAAACTTATTATAACCTTTAATAAAAATAAAATAACATCTTCTAAAATTATTTCAAAGGTTATTGAAAGAGTTGATGTTTTAGATTTCTTATTAAAAGAAAGTAGCATTGAAGATATTATTAAGAAAATCTATAGAAATGAGGTGTAGCTATGGATTTCTTTAAAACAATACGAGTTTATAGTTCCTTTGCTAAAGGTACTTTTAAAGCTCTTTCATCTTATAAAGCCAATCTACTTATGGGACTAATAGGACAATTAATTATGATAAGTGTTACTTACTTTCTTTGGATAGCTATTTACAGTAGTTCTCAAGAAGGAATTATGAATGGATTTACCCTAAAGGAAATGCTTACTTATGTTATGATTACACTTTTAATCGGAATCGTTACCAGTAATGATATAAGCCAAGAGATATCCTTTGAGGTTAGAGATGGATCAATTTCTACAAATCTGATTAAACCTATAAATTATAGGCTTAGAATAATTTTTATAGGCATAGGGAACTTTATATTTTTCTTTTTAACACTATTTTTACCTGGCGCAATTTTAATTAGCACCTACGCAATATTAAATGGAATAAATATTAACTTAGCTTCAATATTTATATTTTTAATTAGTATTATTTTAGGATGTTTAATCAATATTTATTACTCTTATATTTTTGGACTACTATCTTTTAAGTTTTATAACATATGGGGAATAAGTCAAATTGCTAGAGCTATTATAATGCTTGTTTCAGGGGCAATGATCCCCCTTACATTCTTCCCTGAAATAGTTCAAAAGTTATTTAACTTTTTACCTTTTAGTTCAATTATATATACTCCAGCTATGATTTATCTTAACAAATTAAGTTACATTGAAATAGCTAAATCCCTTGGATTACAACTTATATGGGTAGTAATTCTTATGGTATTATCTAAAATTATGTGGAATAAAGTAATTGATAAATTAACTATTCAAGGAGGTTAGAATTATGAAAAGATATGCTAGAATATATGTGCAATTTTTGAAGCAATACCTAAAGACATTACTTGAATATAAAGAGGATTTCATATATGGTATTTTAGGATTTTTTCTAGTTCAAGCTACCTCTATAATTTTTATTTCTCTTATATTTAATAATGTACCCACCCTTTCTGGATGGAGTTTTTACGAAATAATCTTTATATATGGATTTTCTCAAATTCCAAGGGGAATTGATCACATATTTACTGATTATTTATGGATTTTTTCTGGTAGAAGCATAGTTCGTGGAGAGTTTGATAGATATTTATTAAGACCTTTAAACCCACTATTTCAAGTAATAGCTGAAAGATTTCAACCTGATGGTTTTGGAGAACTTGTAGTTGGATTTATTCTTGTGGTTTATTCTGCAATAAAGCTTAGTGTAAATATTACTCCCCTTTGGATCATAGGCTTTATAATTGCTGTTATTGGAGGAACCTTAATCTATACAGGAGTTAAGCTTGCTACAGCCTCCATATCCTTTTGGACTAAGACAAGCTTTAGACATGTTCAAATGGCCTATGGATTAAGTGATTTCTCTAAGTATCCTATAAGTATTTACCCTGGTGCTATAAAATTTTTATTAACCTTTATAATTCCCTTTGCTTTTACAGGATACTACCCTGGAACATATCTCCTTGGCAAGGAAAGCTTCTTCATAGGAGTTATACTAACTTTAATAGTAGGTGTTTTATCAATAATTGTATCATACAGAATATGGCTTAAAGGGGTTTCATCTTACGAAAGTTCTGGAAACTAAAGATACTAAGCTATAGTTTAATATATAGTTCTATAACTCTTATAAATAGACTATGAACTAAAGCAAATATACTAAGCTCTATTGTGATTATACTCTATTTCATGCGGTTAATAACATAGTGCAAAACTTAAAAATAAACTTTAAGATTTTAAAATATAATTTATGTATCATACTTAAATATAAACAAGTAGCATAAGCTACTATATAAATTAGTTATTTCTCATATGATGCTTAAATAAACATAAAAGTAACTTTCAATATAATTATCTTTTAGTATTCATATAATAAAAAGAGGCTTACCTTATAGCACATAACATGCTTTAAGGTAAGCCTCCTTTTTATCTCCATCCTAATTAAAGTTTAAATCTATATTAAAAGCAAACTTAATTCATACTTTTACTATTATCATTTAAAAATTCAATTACACTTTTAAAGGTTTCTCTAGCTTCTTTAACTGAAAATTTAAATTGATATTCATGCCAAAGTCCTTTATTTTCAAAAAATCTTGAAACAACCTTTACTCCTAAAGCTCTTAAAGAAGATGCTAACTCTTTTCCTTGATCTACAAAGGGGTCAATATCTCCAACAGTTATAAAGGTACTTGGATAATTAGGAGTTATATATTTAATAGTAGCTAATTCATCTATTCTTTCATAATTTTCAAAATTGCTCTCTCCAGTTAATGCTTCCATATAAGTTTTTATACCTGGAAATTTAGTTGCCCTTAGAGAATCCATATTATATAATCCACAAAATAATATTACTCCCCTTAAAAACTTATTTGTTATACTTGGTTTTAAATTCATTTTATTAGATAGTTCCTCATTGCTTATAATTGCAGCTAACTGGCTAGCCATTTGAGCCCCAGCAGAATCTCCTCCAATAAAAATATTCTTCCTATCCCCATTAAAGTTCTCTGCATTTTCAAAGACATATTTTAAAGCTTCATTACATTGAACTATTTGACTTGGATATTTATACTTTGGAGCTAAGGCATAATCTATGTTAAATACGACAAAGCCTTTATTAGCCAAGGTCATCATATAATTCTTAACAGTCTCCTTACTATTAGCTATATATCCACCACCATGTATCCACATTAATATTGGCGCCTTTTTATTAAGATTCTTAGGATAATATACATCTAACTTATTCCCCTCTAAAATTGATGATTCATAAGCTATATCTTTCTCTATTACTAGGTTACTAACTATCTCATCAAAGTTCTTCGGCTTTGGAAAAACTCCCAATTGAAAGACTGCTTTATAAATTTTACATGCTAAATTGCATTTAGCTATCTTTTCCACAATGGCTGATAATAAATCTATAGTCCCTACATATAATTTTTTAAACCACATGTTAATCACCTTCTTAAGTCTCTTTTCCCTTATAATATATTTTGCTTACTATATAAAATACATATTTATTGTATTACATAATTAATTAATTTAAAATTTTCCTTTTTACTCTTTTATCACCTTAAAGGCAAAATAGCTTTTATTTCTTTAGTAAAAAACTTAAAACATTTCAACTTAATTATAAAAAACTATATGTAACATAAATACTAATAAATAACTTTAGATTATAAATAGTAATTACTTAAACAATTAATCTTTTTTACTTATAGAAGATTCTAACATTTTTAAAAGGCTATATCAAAACAATTTAGTAGTTTTAATATAGCCCTTTAAATTTAAAAATATTATGTTTACTCTACATAAAATTTATCACTTATTCCATTTTCTAAAACTTGCTTTGCATGACTCTTAGCTAATTCTAGTGAATGTAACTTTGCACTTCCACATTGTAATTCATTTGCTGCTGGTATTTCTTCTTGCTCTAAAACCTTAGATAGTGAATACTCTAAAGCTTCTATAATATCTTTAACATCAATATCTCCAAAACTAGTTAAATAAAAACCTGTTTTGCATCCCATTGGTGATATGTCTATTACATCGTCTAATTTTTCTCTCATAAAGCCTGCTAAAAAATGTTCTAATGTATGCATTCCCTTATCACTTAAAAGTTCTTTATTAGGTTGTACAAATCTCAAATCAAACTTTGAAACTATATCTCCTTTAGGTCCAATCTTTATTCCTGCTTTTCTTACATATGGTGCCTTAACCTTTGTATGATCTAATTCAAAACTTTCAACTTTAACCACTTAACACATCTCCTTCGAACTATTTTGTTTATATTTTTACTTATTTTATTAAACAATTTAAAATTCTATCTTCTTTAATATCTATTAAAAAAGATTTGTACTAAAATACCTATCTCCTCTATCTGGAAATATTGTTACTATATTGCCCTTATCTATTTTCTCAGCTAACTTTAAGGCTGCTGCAAATGCTGCTCCTGAAGATGAACCAACTATTAATCATTCTTTTTTAGCTAATAATTTTACTGCATCAAAAGCTTCCTCATCATTTACTTTTATAACCTCATCTACTAAGCTCATATCCATAGTTTCTGGAATAAAATTGTTTCCTATTCCTTCTATTTTATAAGTTCCACATTGTCCTCCACCAATAATAGAACCTACTGGATCAGCTAATATTCCCTTTACTTCTGAAATATTTTCTTTTAAGAATTTTAATACACCAGAAATTGTTCCTCCACTTCCTGCTCCAGCAACAAAATAATCAATTTGTCCATCTAATCCATCATATAATTCTCTACCAGTAGTCTCATAATGAGCTAATGGATTTGCCTCATTTTTGAATTGATTTAATGATAATGAATTAGGAATCTCACTTAATAATGAATTTGCTAAATTTATAGCACCTTCCATCCCCTCTTCTTTAGGAGTATTTATTATTTCAGCACCTAAAGCTTTCATTATCTTTTGCTTCTCTATAGAAAATTTATCAGGAACTATAAATATTATTTTATAACCTTTATTAATAGCTGCTAAAGCTATGCCAATACCTGTATTTCCAGCAGTAGCCTCTATAATAGTGCTTCCAGGTTTAAGTTTACCTTCTTTCTCAGCTTTTTCTACCATATATATTCCAACTCTATCTTTACAACTTCCCCCTGGACTAGTACCTTCTATTTTGGCATAAATATTTACTCCTTCTTTGGTACTTATATTATTTAGTTTTAATATTGGAGTATTTCCTATTAAATCTCTTATATCATTATAATATTTCATTTTTATCACCAGCCTTTACTAAAGCTTTTTGTATATCTTCTAAAATATCTTCTTTATCTTCTATACCAACTGAAATTCTTATTAACCTATCTGTTATTCCTATACGTTCTCTAAGTTCTAATGGCATAGCTGCATGAGTCATAGAAGCTGGGTGACATGCCAAAGACTCCACTCCGCCTAAGCTTTCCCCAAAGGTTATAAGTTCTAAACTATTAAAGAACTTCTCATAATTATATTTCTTATTTAAAGTGAAAGAGATTATTCCACCAAAGCCTGAAGCTTGTTTCTTTTGTATATCATGTCCAATATGAGTTTTAAGTCCTGGATAATATACATTATCTATTCCCTCTAAATAACCTAACTTTTCAGCTATAAAATTAGCATTTAATTCATGTCTATCCATTCTTACTGATAAAGTTTTGATTCCTCTTATTAGTAAGAAGCTATCAAAAGGTTGAAGTATTCCACCAGTAGAGTTTTGTATAAAGTGTATTTTCTCTCCAAGCTCTTCATCTTTCACAACTACAAGCCCAGCAACTAAATCACTATGCCCCCCAAGATATTTAGTTGCTGAATGAATAACTATATCTGCCCCAAGATTTAATGGATTTTGAAAATATGGAGTCATAAATGTGTTATCTACTATTGTTAATAAATTATACTTTTTAGCTTTATCTGATGCTATTTTTATATCTATGACATCTAACAGAGGGTTTGTAGGCGTTTCTATATAAATAGCTTTAACACTCTCGTCAATTTTTTCTTCAATATTTGTAAAGTCATCAATTATTTCATATCCTATCCCAAAGTTAGAGAATATCTTATCGATTACTCTAAATGTTCCACCGTAAAGATTATTAGTAATTAACAATTTATCTCCACTTTTAAATAAACTTAATACTGCAGTGATTGCTGCAAGACCTGATGCAAAGGCAAACCCTCTTTTTCCATATTCTATATCTGCAATTAACTTTTCTAATGATTCCCTAGTTGGGTTTCCTGTTCTTGAATATTCATATCCACTATTTTCCCCAAAAGATCTTTGTTTGTATGTGGATGTTTGATATATTGGAATATTTACTGCCCCAGTTTTTTCATCTATACTTATACCCCCATGTATTAATAAAGAATTCTTCTTCATAACTACATCTCCTTTTATTTATTGCTCTAAATAATATATTTAAATTAATTTTTCACATGCTACTATTTTTTAGCTATTGCCATAAAAATACCTGGTTCTATCACTTCCCCAAAGGATGATTCTCCACGGGCAACTAATCCTGTATTTTTTATACTTATATTTTTAAATCCCGCTTTTTCAAACCAATTTATTAATTGATCATAGTTAAAACCTAGCCAGGTATCAAACATTTCTTCTCTAGCCCACTCTCCCTTGTGTTCTAACACATCAGTTATGACCACTTTGCCATTAGGCTTCAATACTCTATTCATTTCTTTAATAGCCTTATCAGGATTAGCTACATGGTGTAATGCCATATTCATAAAAATTAAATCTATGGAATCATCAAAGAGTGGAAGATTCTCAAGTTCTCCTTTTATGGGATAAATATTATTTATCTCATTTTCCTTGGCAGAACTATATAATTCTTTTAGCATGTTCTTAGATGAATCCAAAGAAAAAACTATATTAGCTTTCTTTGCAATACCAAGACTTATAAAACCTGTACCTGCTCCTAAATCAGCAATAACTTTATTACTAATATCCACAGACTTTATTGCCATTTCTCTTAATTCATCCTTAAAATAGTCTACTCTCATTTTATTCCATTCTTTAGCTATGGAATTAAAATATTTTACTGAATTCATTTTATTAGCCCCCTAATTAAAATTTAAATAAACTATATTTTTTAAATTGATTAATTTTCAAATAATGTAATAGGATATATTAGCATTAAAACAACTATATAAAGCAAATTTAAAATAAAAAAACCTCGTCTCTATAAAAATCTATAGAGACGAGGTAACTCGCGGTTCCACTCTAATTCAGATATAAAAGATATACCTGCACTCAAAATTTAGCACTAACATGCCTAATCACTATAACGGGTGATCCCGGAGAACCCTACTAAAAATTTCGGATTTCTGCTCCAAAGTGCACTTCACATTTCTTCTAAATAGAAAACTCTCACCATCATTTTCCTCTCTGTGATTTTCCAAAATGCTACTTTACTTTTTCAATGCATTTATATCCTAGTAATTCTATCTGAAAACTAGCAATTTTTATTAAATTTTAATATAATTCATATTAAAAATCAATACCTTTTTGAATTTATTTTTAAAAATTCATTAACTCTATTAAAATAAAATCTCTTATGCATAAATTTTTTATTACTACACAATATAAAATCTATATTTAATACTTTCTATAATCACTCTTTTAAACTAAGTTAATATAAATTATTAAAAATTGACTTTCTATACCAATATCTGTTACAATTTGTTTATTATTTTAATAAAAATTTTTATTTTTAGATATGGAATATTAATAAATAATTTGTATTAAATTAGTTCTTATAAACTTATATTAAAATTTAAAAGGAGGAAATAAGATGTGGAAAGAATTTAAAGAGTTTGCCATGAAAGGAAATGTAATAGACTTAGCTATTGGTGTTGTTATAGGTGGTGCTTTCGGAAAAATAGTAACTTCATTAGTAAATGATATTATAATGCCTGTAGTTGGTAGCTTAGTTGGAAAAGTTGACTTCTCTAACTTATACATAAACTTAAGTGGACAACAATTTAACTCATTACAAGAAGCTCAAGCTGCTGGTGCTGCTACTATAAATTACGGACTATTTTTAAATAACTTAATTAACTTCTTAATAATAGCATTTTCTATATTTATAGTTATAAAACAAATAAACAAGCTTAAAAACTTCACTAAGAAAAAAGAAGAAGTTAAAGTTGAAGCTACAGAAAAAGATTGTCCTTATTGCTGTACTAAAATAGACATAAAAGCTACTAGATGTCCTCATTGTACATCTGTTTTAGAAGAAGCTACTAATTAGTCTTCATAAAAATACATAAAACTTATTTTAAAGAAAATTTAAGGCTGTATCATCCCTCTTAAAACATAAAAATTATAAAAGTATTGTTTATAATTTCTATATTTGAGCTTTGATACAGCCTCTATTTATACTATTTTAACCATTGTTTTATTTATTTTGTAAATTCACTGTGTAATTTCCAGTACCTGAGTTTTCAAATTGGTAAACACATAAGTAATATTTACCTGGATTTAACTTACAAGTGTTACTTAATTTATTTCCATCTGCATTAGCGTAATCCACATAGTTACTTAAATCATCAGCTGAATATAATAACCAGTTCATTTTTATATTATCTAAGTTTTCAACTACTATGTTTAAGTCACTTGGATTTTGTATATCTATGCTATAAATATCCTTAAGATCATCATTGCTTAATGTTCCAACTATTTTGCTATTACTATCTACCTTCATAGCTTTATCAAAATCATTGTTATTTTCAACTTCTTTTATAGCATCCTTTTCTGTTTCTTTAACTTCATTTTTAAGGTTTCCTTTTACATTTACTGTGTAAGCTCCTGATTGATTATCATAAGTATATACACTTAAATAGTATCTTCCAGGCTCTAAAGTCTTTTCACCCTTTAATTCTGTTCCATCATTTCCAGCTGCATATAAAACATAATTGTTTAGGTCTCCCGCTTTATAAAGTGTCCAAGTTATTCCTACTGAATTTAAATTATTAAGAGTTATTTTAACATTGCCTTTTTTAGCTACGTCAAAATAATATTTATCTGAATAATCCTCTTCTGATAAAGTACCCTTAACTAACATATTAGATTTAGCTATTTGGTTAGCCTTTTCAAAATCATTGTTTGGCTCGCTTTCATTTATAACTTCAACAGGTTTATCTTCTACTACTTTTATCTTTTTACTTTCAGTATTTATTCCACCGTTATTATCTGTAACTGTTAATTTTACTTCATATTCTCCAGTTTTATTATACTTATGAGTGGCTTTAGCCTCATTAGATTTTTCTCCATCTCCAAAGTCCCATTCATAAGCTTTGATTTCACCATCTTCATCCTTTGACTCTGTTCCATCAAAGTTTATTTCTTCTTCAACTATTACTGAAGAATCAGATTTTATAACAGCCTTAGGCTCTTTATTAACATGAACATCAGTATTTGTATCTGTATTCATTCCATGGAATACAACATCATAAACATAGTTACCATTTTCATCTACTTTATGGTTTACAAAGTATGCAGTAACAGTTTTATAACCATTCCAGCTCTTTTTAGATAATTCTTTTAATATATCATTTAACTTAGAATTCATATCTTTCCAGTCATTTTCTTCCCCTTGGCTTCTTCCCCCTACATATGTTCCTCTCATATCATAAGTAGTAAAGAATTGAGACTTTTCAACATTACTAGAAAGATCCTTTATATTTGAAACTTCTTTTATGTCCTTAGTTATTTCATTTATGTCCTTAGCTTCATGTCCATTTACATACTCATCTGAAACTAAAGGAACATCTAAGTTTTCAATATTGTTTAATAAAGAATCCATATAGTCTTGATATCTATCATTTAATCCGTAATCACTACTCATTGATGCAATATAATCTTTATAACCAGACACATCATTATTCTTTATGTAATTTGTCATCTTATTAAACATTCCCATGTTATTGTTGTACATGTAGTTTGATAGAGCAAATCCATAATTATAGAAATCCCATGAGCCATATTTAGCATGTAATACACCATATAAAGACATTCTATTATTTCTATCGTAAGCTAACCCTTGTGTAACTGATTTTCTTGGTTTTATTCCATCAGTTCTAGTTGAACCTGCAAAGAACTCTGCTGTTCCTTCTTCATACCAAGTTAAAACTCCCTCTTGATAGAATTCTCCTTGTCCCCACCTTCCAGGAACTACATATCTACCTTGAAGATAGTGAGTAAATTCATGACGGAATAATTCTTCTAATGTATATATACTTTCCTCTGGTGTTCTTTCATAAGTAAAGAAAGTTCCTATGTTTTCAATATATATACCACCATTATCAGTACTAAATCCATTTATTATACGATTTAACTTATACTCTTCTGGTGAGTTATAAATAACAACAGTTAAAATATCATCTGGATTCCCCTCTTCTAAAGCCTTATCATTTTGAACTACTCTCATGAATTGAGCCTTAACTTCCTTTGAAGCCCAGTATAATCTTTTTATCTTTTCTTCTGTTACTTTATCACCAGCTTTTACTACAAATTTGCCATCATCAAAAGTATATGTTTTTGGAAGATATTTTTCCCTTGCATCTGCTTTTATCTTATTGAAATCTATATCATTTCCTGATGAATTTTTTCCACCAAAATTTAAATCTAAATCATTGGCAGCCTCAATATATTGATATGATAAATAAGGATACTCTTTCATAGCTCTTTCTAAAGCTCTTTGAGATATTGATGGGTCTTCTCTAAACTTACCCATTCTACCTGTGTAATATAAGGCATTATTTACAAGCCAAGCATTATCATTATTTAACTTATCACCTATTGTACATAAACTTTCTAATCTTTCCATATATGGATCTATTCTATTATAGAACTCAGTGTTTTTAGCATCATATCCCTTAGTATTGTATATTACTGAATTAGTATAATAATCAATACCTTTCATAAGGTTGAATACTGCATTTCCCTTGCTATAGTTAGAACCATACTTATCTATATTATCTTTAAAATCACTTAAAACATATATGCAATTATTAATAACTTCTGGATCTGCTGAAGCATTACCTATAAGTCTTCCTAAAGCCTCAACAACTCCATCTTGCGCCTTTGTTCCTAATCTAAAATTACTATTATATTGAATCGCTTTCATAGCTGGTAAACACTCATTTTTTAACTGTGGTGTATTTAGGTATGATAATTGTTTATTGTAAAATCCTAAATAATATCCAGCTCTTAAAAACTCAACTAAAGTTGGAATTCCCTTATCATCATCTGCTGTATAAGTTCTTCCACTATCCTCTAGACCATATATTATAGCTTGTACACGATCTCTATTACTAAAGAAAGTATATGAACCATCATTAAAATTAAATAAGTCTGGTACGTTTTCATAACTTATTGTTTTTATTAATTCAACTAGATCACTATAATTCATTCTGTTAAGTTCATCGAATGTATAAATCTTGTTGTTTCTTGCTCTTGATGGAGCAATACTAGGTCCTAATGGTCTATTATTGTCTGTAGCTACCTCATTATTTAATTCTGTTTTAGAAATCTGATCAGCATTAATCTCTCTAGTAATCTGTCCATTATTACTATTCTCTACCTTTTTATTAGCTGCAAATACTTTAAATGAGCTATTAAATAAAATAAATGCTGCTAAAGTAAAGGTAGCTGACCATCTTTCAACTAACTTCAGTTTTGTTAGCTCTCCCCTTTTTTAGTTTTTCTTCATGTTTAAATGCCTCCTCTATCTTAAATAATATTTATATAAATAAAACTTTGCTTATTTAAGCTTAAGTTTTCTTATATACATAATTTAAAATAACCTTACACATTTAAAAATCATTCACCATTTGTTATTAATTTAGTAACTTTTTTAATTATAACATAAAATTTGTAATTTTTTATATGTCATTTCTAAATAATCCTATTATTTTTTATTTTTTGTACTTATTTTTTTAATACATTAATAACTAAAATTAAATGTATTATTATTCCAGTTAATCACACAAAAAAATATTACGGTGATTCAATGTACTTTATTGGCAACTCAGTAAATTACACTCTTCACCGTAATATTAAAAAGGTATTTTTTAGGTAATTGTTTAAGACTTTTTATAAACTAAAATATCTTTGTATTTCTTACTACTGTTAAAGTGTAAAAAATATAAAATATTTTAGTCTATGGATTTTTTGTATAATGATTAATTATACAATGCAACATTTAAGCTATTAATATTTATTTTTAACTCTTTGTAGAGTTAATTGCTTTAATTAAACTCTTAGGGAGTCTAGTTCCTTGAATATTTGCTGAGTAGCATTAACACTTCTACATAAAACTAGAATATGATTTTTTTTAGCTACTGTTCCAGCTATTCTTCCATCACCAAGCCTGTCTATAAATTCTCCAATCAAACTAGCCATACCATCTAAAGTATTAACTGATATAAAATATTCTTGCATAGATATGCTTCTTACAGAACTCTTAAATATATTTTTAAACTTTTTTATAAACTTGTCTTCCTTTGTAACTATATATCTATGCTCATGATTTTCAAAACTTTTTCTAATTATATTCATCTCATGAAGATCTCTTGACAAAGTGGCTTGAGTTACATTTATTCCGCATTCTTTTAACTCAATTATTAATTCTTCTTGTTTACAGATACATTTGCTCTCTATTATATCTAATATTACTTCATGTCTTAAAGATTTCTCTAAATTACTCATAATATCTCCTTTGCTCCCTTTAACCCTGTATGTATGCTATATAAACAATGAAATTAATATATATGGGCAATTTTATTTAACTATTTTTGTTCCTGATTCTCCTCTTAAAGCAGCTTTAGCATTAGTTAAAGATGCAATTATAGCTACCTTTTTGTCTCCGCTTAGTACAAACTTCTTACAAGCTTCAACCTTTGGAAGCATACTTCCTGGTGCAAATTGACCTTCTTCTATATATTTATCTACTTCTTCTAAATTAATTTCTTTTAAAGCCTTTTGATCTGGCTTGTTGAAGTTTACACAAACTCTATCAACTGCTGTTAAGATTAATAATGCATCTGCATCTAATATTTCAGCTAATTTTTCAGCAGCAAAGTCCTTATCTATAACTGCTGGAACTCCTTCTAATCTATCCCCATCTTCTACTACAGGGATTCCACCGCCTCCGCAAGCGATTACAATAAAGCCACTATCTACCATAGTTTTTATAGCTTCTTTTTCTACTATATCTACTGGCTTTGGTGAAGCTACAACTCTTCTGTATCCTCTACCAGCATCTTCTTTCATAGTATATCCTTTATCTTTTTCTAACTTTTCTGCTTCCTCTTTTGTATAGAAAGAACCTATTGGTTTAGTTGGATTTTTAAAACCAGGATCATTTTTGTCAACGATTACTTGAGTTGTAATTGTATCTACTGATTTTTCAATTCCTCTTTTTAATAGTTCCTCTCTAATTGTGTTTTGAAGGTGATAACCGATATAACCTTCTGAAAAAGCACCAACTACATCAAATGGGAATAATGGATTTCCATTATCAACTTGATGAGCTAATTCAATACTTGCTAATATTTGTCCAACTTGAGGACCATTTCCATGAACTATTGATACCTCATGTCCATCTTCTATTAAATCAGCTACTGAAACAGCTGTTTGTCTACATGTTTCTAATTGACCTTCTGCACTTTTATCCTTTGAATCCTTTTGTAATGCGTTTCCGCCTAATGCTAAAACAATTTTCATAAGTCTTTTCCTCCTTCATCTTTCTAACTTTAATCTCTAAATTTCCATTTTATTTTTAATCTAAATAGTTATTGTTCCGTTAAATAACATTACTATTGCTATAATTGCTATAACTAAAACAATTATTGCTAGTATTTTTTCTTTTCCTACAAATACTTCTGCATCTTTATTATTCTGTTTCTTACCAATGTAGAAGAATATAATTCCTACTGCATATAATATGAAACATAATAATAAATATTTAAGTCCTGCTGCATAGCATAGCCATATAGCGTAAACGGTTGCTATTCCACCAAAAATTTTATCTCTAGTTCTTCCTGTAGGATCTTTATCATAAGTTTCACCTGTTAGTGCTAACTTAAATCCATACATAGCACTTAAAAGATATGGTACCAATATAGCTGTACTAGCTACTGAATATAGAGCTTGATAAGTACTGCTTGCTACTAAAGTTAATATTAAAAATGCTTGTACTAATAAATTAGTTATTATTAATGAACCACTTGGTGTTCCCTTTTTATTTAATTTAGCAAAGACTTTAGGTAATACCCCATCCTTCGCTGCTACATAAGGAATTTCTGCTGCAAGTAATGCCCATCCAAGAAGTGATCCAAATAATGAAATTATCAATCCTAAATTTATAAGAACTGCTCCCCATTTACCAACTGCAAATTCAAGAACATATGCCATTGATGGGTTTTCAAGACCTGAAAGTTTAACTCTGTCCATAACTCCAAGTGCCATTAATGTTATTAACATATATATTATTAATGTTCCTATAAGACCAAGTACTGTTGCCTTACCTACATCGCTTTGTTTCTTAGCTCTTCCTGAAACAACTACAGCTCCCTCAATTCCTATGAAGCACCATAATGTTACTAGCATAGTACTCTTTACCTGTGTTACAATTCCGCCTAAATCACTTGTACCCCAAAATTGGAAAGTAAATTTATCAAAATTAAACATAAATAATGAGATAACTATAAATAAGAATATTGGAACCAACTTAGCTATAGTAGTTATAAGATTTATAAGTGCTGCTCCACTTACCCCATTTAATATTAGTAATGTAAATGCCCAAAGTAATACTGATGCACCAATAATAGATGCTACGTTATTTCCTGCACCAAACATAGGTAGGAAGTAACCTACTGCTCCAAATAGAAGTACTGAATAAGATACATTTCCTATCCATGCACTTAACCAATATCCCCAAGCTGAATTAAATCCTATGTACTCTCCAAATCCTGCTTTCGCATAGCTATAAACACCACCTGTTAATTCAGGCTTTCTGTTAGCTAATGATTGATAAACAAATGCTAAAGCTATCATACCAATACCTGTTATAATCCATCCTATTATAACTGCTCCAGTACCAGCTCCCCTTGCCATATCTGATGGAAGGTTGAAAGCTCCGCCACCAATCATAGAACCAACTATTAAGGCTGCTAATTGAGCAAATCCTAATTTTTTTGGTTCATTATGTTGCTCTGCCATATAACTTCACCCACTTTCATATTATTAAAAACAGGGCAGCATTTATAATACAATGAAAGGAAAATTCAGTTATTAAAATTAAATAATTTAAATGCTAATTATTCCTTAGATGATATTATAAATACGGCCCCTTAAGAAAATTTATTATCTTCCAGCAGTTGCTACCATTACTGCTTTGATTGTATGCATTCTGTTTTCAGCTTCATCAAATACAACTGAATTTTTACTTCTAAATACTTCATCTTCAACTTCTCTTATATCAAGACCTAATCTATCCATCATATCTTTACATACTTCTGTATCTTCATCATGGAATGATGGTAGGCAGTGCATGAATAAAGTATTCTTATTTCCTGTTTTATTCATCATTTCTCTAGTAACTTTGTATGGAGTTAATAATTTAACTCTTTCTGGATATAAGCTTTCATCTTCACCCATTGATACCCAGATATCAGTGTAGATAACATCTGCACCCTTAACTGCTTCATCAACATTTGAACTAAATTCTATAGTTGCACCAGTTTCTTTTGAGTATTCTTGCATTTCTTTAAGAATATCTTCATCTGGTTTTAAGCTATCTGGTCCAAGAGCTACAAAGTGCATTCCCATTTTAGCTGCACCATACATTAATGCATAACTCATGTTATTTCTTGTATCACCAGTAAATACTAATTTGATTTCACTTAATGGTTTATGTGCATGTTCTTCTATTGTTAAGAAGTCTGCTAATATTTGAGTTGGATGGTCAGCGTCAGTTAATCCATTCCATACTGGAACACCTGCATGTTTAGCTAATTCTTCAACAGTTGATTGTTTGAATCCTCTAAATTCAATACCATCATACATTCTTCCAAGAACCTTAGCAGTATCTTCTATTGATTCTTTTTTACCCATTTGTGAGTTAGTTAAGAATGTTACATGAGCACCTTCTTCAGCAGCTCCACATTCAAAAGCACATCTTGTTCTAGTTGAAGTTTTTTCAAATAGTAAAACTACATTTTTACCTTTTAAGCTATCTCCTAATATTCCAGCTCTCTTCTTAGCCTTTAAATCATGAGAAAGATCTAATAAATATCTTATTTCTGCTGGTGTAAAGTCTTTTAATGTTAAAAAGCTTCTTCCTTTTAAGTTAACTGCCATTTTGAATTCCTCCTAATATTAAATATTCTTATATACATTCTTTTGTAGGTATGAGAATATTAACTTTTTTTAAATTTCTAATAGTAAATTACTAGTTAAATGTTATTTTATAAATCTTCTCTTATTAGAGGCATTGACATACATCTAGGGCCCCCTCTACCTCTTGATAATTCAGATGAAGGTATAACGTGTAATTTTATTCCTTCTTTTTCTAATATTTCATTAGTTACATAGTTTCTTGAGTAAACTACAACTTCTCCAGGAGCAATAGCAAGTGTATTTGAACCATCATTCCATTGTTCTCTAGCAGCTATTATTTCATCTCCGCCACCACATTTTATTAATTTAATATCTCTATCTAGATATTTCTTTAATATATTTTCTAAAGTATCAACTTCTTCTGTTACAAGTAGTTGTCCATCATTTTCTGGATCTTTAGTTAATGCATAAACTTCTAAAGGTCCTACTATACCAGGGTGAACTGTAAATTTATCATAATCTACTTGAGTAAATACTGTATCTAAATGCATAAATGCTCTTGATACTGGTATTTTAAATGCTAATACAGTTTTAAAACTTGTATCTGGATAGTAAAGTAACTTTTTAGCTAATTTTTCAACTGATGCTGAATCAGTTCTTTGTGATATACCAACTGCTAAAATTTCTTTTGAAAGTATTAATTCATCTCCACCTTCAAGAGAAGTTTTATCATTTCTATTAAACCAGAATGGAATATCCTTTCCTTCAAATCTTGGATGATGTCTAAATATGTATTTAGCAAATATTGTTTCTCTATTTCTTGTATCTGTTCTCATGTGGTTTAATGTAATACCATGTCCAATTGTTGCAAATGGATCTCTTGTAAAATAAAGATTTGGCATTGGATCACATACAAATGGATATACATTATTTACTTGGTCATATAATGATTCTCTGTGGTAATCCTTAAGTTCTTCCTTTCTTACCCCAGCCATCATCTTATCAACCATTGCTTTATTATTACTAAATGAGTTGAAGTATTCTATTAATGCTTCTTTTAATCTTTCACTTTCAACTCCAGCCTCATCAATAAATTCACTTATAAATTGTTGTTTAACCTCATCACTAGTTTCTATTGCCTCAGCAGCAAGAACTTCTAAATAAAGCACTTCTACTCCTGCTTCTCTTAAAGTTTGTGCAAAAGCGTCATGTTCTTCTCTTGCAACTTTTAAGTATGGAATGTCATCAAATAGTAGTCTATCTAATAGATCTGGTGTTAAGTTTTCAATTTCTTCTCCAGGTCTATGTAATAGAACTGTTTTTAATCTTCCTATTTCAGAAGTAACATTTAATGCTCTGTCATCTCTCATAATATACCCTTCCTCCTTTTAACTTTTATAACTTTGTAGGTCCTTGTCCGTCCCACACCTATGTTATACACCCTCAACAAAACGATTACAAACCATAAAATGGGAATTATTGTATATAACTTTTTATTTTTATTCAGAAAAAATACTATTTAATAAACCGGTTAATCAAGCAAATTTTGTAAAACCCATATATTGCAATTAATACTAATAATCAATTTTTATTGAATATATGATGTATATTTGATGAATAATATTTTTAAAAAATTTTAATATTAAGCCCTTTTTATACTAAATTCACCCTTAAATTTAATATAAATATTTCAAATTCTTCTTACTTTTTCTATAAATTCTTATCTTAATAAATAATAAAAGTTATAATTTTTTAGTTTAATCTCTTCTTAAAAAAACTATTGATAAAATAAAGACAGGTAAGTTTTCACTTACCTGTCTCATATAAAAAATTCAATTTTGACTAAAAGTATTCAGCATTACTTTTTTCTTTTTAATCTATTAAACTAACTATAAATCTTATTTATATGTTAATATCTATTTTATTTTCTTCTAACTATTCTAACTCCATAAGGTTCTATTTCCATTTCCTTAGTTACCTTTTCACCAGTTACCATATCTGTTAAATCAAGATCTTTAATATCTATTGTTTTTTCCTCTGATGAGAAGTTCATAAAGAATACAAACTCATTCTTTTCATCCATACGAACTTGAGCATTAATTCCCTTTGGTAAGTAAATTTCTATAGCTCTCTTTAAAGTTAACTTCTTAGCTAAGCTTGAGTAGAAATCTGATAAGAACTCATCATTATTTCTAAATGCTATATAGTAAGCTTGTCCCTCTCCAAAGTTGTTACAAGTTAAAGCTGGCATTCCTTTGTAGAAGTCTGTTTTGTATGTTGCAAGAACTTCAGCTCCTTCTGAGTGAATTAAGTCACAGAATATTCTAGCTTCATATTCACCTTTCATTCCTAAACTATTTCCCTCTTCAATAGAAACATAGTTTACATCTTCATCATAAAGTGCATCTAATTCCTCTGCCCAGATTCCTGTAACTTTCTTTAATGGGCCAGGGAATCCTCCTAAGAAGCAAAGGTCATTCTCATCAACAATACCACTCCAGTAAGTTGTTACTAAAGTTCCTCCATTATTTACGAATTCCTCTAATCTTTCTCCAACACCTGGTCTTACCATATAAAGCATTGGTGCTACAACCACCTTATATTTTGAGAAATCGCAATCCATGTTTATAACATCTGTTGGAATTGACATATCCCAGAAAGCTTTGTAGTGTTTTTGACAAGTTTCAAAGTAATCCTTTTGCTCTATTCTAGGACCTTGAGCATCATTTATTGCCCAGTAATTTTCCCAATCGTAAATAACAGCTACTTGTGGCTCTACAGAAGTTCCTATTACATCATCAAGTTTTGATAGAATTTCTCCAACCTTAGTTACATCTCTAAATACTCTTGTATTTTCATGTCCACAGTGATCAACAACAGCTCCATGGAATTTTTCTGATGATCCTCTACTCTTTCTCCATTGGAAATATTGAACTGTATCTGAACCATGAGCTACAGCTTGAAGAGAAGATAAAACATGCATTCCTGGACGTCTAAGTTTTGCAACTGGTTGCCAATTTGTTGAACTTGGTGAACTTTCCATCATCATAAATGGCTTACCATTTAAAATTGCTCTATTTAAGTCATGAACAAATCCAATTCTACTACCTTCATGGTCATCTGTTCTTTCACCATGCCAGTAAGGATAGTTATCCCATGATACAACATCTAAGTAAGGAGCAAATTTCCAGTAATCTATTCCTCTAAATAATGAAATATAGTCATGGAAGTTAGTAGTTACAGGAATATCTGGTGTGATTTCCTTTAATATGCTTCTTTCATGCTTGTAGTAATCTAAAGTTTGGTGAGTAACAAATCTCATCCAATCTAAGTTTAATCCATGAAGAGCTGGTTCTCCATGAGGAGCTGGTGCTTCTATTTCATCAAAGGAAGCATATGTATGGCTCCAGAACTTAGTCCACCAAGCTTTATTTAATTTATTTATATCATTATCATATTTCTCTCTTAAGAAATCTCTAAAAGCTTCTTCACATAAAGGACAGTAACATTGACCTTCAAATTCATTTGAAATATGCCATAAGATTAAAGCTGGATGGTCTTTATATCTTTCAGCTAATAATCTGTCTATTATAGCAATTTTTTCTCTATATATAGGAGATGTATAGCAATGGTTATGACGCTCTCCATATAAGTTTCTTACTCTATTGGGAGCAACTCTTAAAGTTTCTGGATACTTATGAGCCATCCATATTGGTTTAGCTCCACTTGGTGTAGCAAGTATTACATAGTTTCCATTCTTATGCATTAAATCCATGATTTCATCTAACCATTCAAAGTTAAACTTACCTTCCTCTGGCTCTAACATTGTCCATGAAAATATGCCTACAGCTACAACATTTGTATGAGAAAGCTTCATTAATCTAACATCTTCTCCCCATATGTTAGGCATATCAATCCATTGCTCTGGGTTGTAATCTGCTCCATGAAGCATTTTTGTTACTTTAGAACTTATTGGTCCATAATTTTTCAAAATAATCCCTCCATCTTACCAAGTTAATCATTTTTTTCTCTTATTAATCTATAAAGTAAATTGTGTATTTCTAAATAAATTTATAGTTATAGGAATAAGCTATATTTTTATAGCTTATTCCTTAATTGATATCTTTTATAATTTTGTCATTACTTTAATTAAGCTATTTCTGAAACCTCTTCTTGATCCCATTCATTAGCTACAGCTTTTCCAACCTTCTTTTCATATTTTCTCCAGCAGATTTCAGCAAAACCTAAGAAGAATATTAATCCTAATACATTGTATAAAAGTACGAATACAGGATTTGTTGCTCCTTCTGCTAATGTTCCATTAAAGTAAGCTGCAAAGTCTTGTGGAGCTGGAATTGAAGATATTACAAATACGAATACGAATAAAGCAAGTAATAATACTCCAATTGCTATTCCAAAGTTTTTAGATCCAACTTTAAATGATCTTTCCATATGGTCTTTCTTAGCTCTTAATACAATGTATCCAACTAAGAAGAATAATACTGGAATTAATGAAGTTGAAGCAGTCATGTTTATTAACATTTCAAGTAAGCTATCAACTGAACCTATTCCTAAAGCTGGTACTAATAGTAATACTGTTACTATTACAGCTTGTACATATAAAGCATTTACAGGAGTTCCTTTTTTATCTGTTTTAGCAATCCATTTACCAAAGATTCCTTCAGGAATTTCAGAGAATAATACTTTAACAGGTGCTGCAGTCCATAAAACTAATGAACCTAAAGAAGCAAGCATCATTATGAATCCAACTATGTTAGTTATTATGTTACCTACTCCATAGTTTGCACCTAATATTGCAAAGGCATCAAATAAACCATTTGAGAAATTACCTTGTAATACTTCTGAAGGTACAACTAAACCTACTGAAACAGCTCCAAGTGCATATAAACCACCAACTATAGCAGTTGAAATTACCATTGTTCTTATGAATGTTTTATTTCCACCCTTTACGTCTTTAATATATACACCTATACTTTCAGCACCACCTACTGCTTGTAAAATCCAAGCTAAAACCATGAAATATGACCAGTTAAACTTAGGCATAATAGTTTCTGCTGTGAATTCTTGAGCTGGAGCTTTTCCTAAGAATAAAATAACTCCGAAAGATAATACTATGAATCCTAAACCTAAAATTATTCTAGCTACACCAGATATACTTGTTATTTTTGAAATCCAAGATACACCCTTAGTAGAAATTATAGTTACTGCCCAGAATAATACTATTGATATAACAGAAATTAATACTGTTTTTCCATCAAATACGTTTCTACCAACAAAGGTATAAGATGCATAAATTAATATTTTAGGTAATAGTGAAGTAAAGAAGAACAAGTTAACAAAGAAATAAGACCATGATCCTAAGAAAGCCCATCTTGCCCCTAAAGATTTCTTTATCCAACTATTTATACCTGATTCAGAATCTGAACTAGCTGAAGCAAACTCACCAATCATCAAAGCAAATGGTAAAAAGTAAAATACTGTACCAAATATGTATGATGGTATTGTAGCTAGTCCAATATTTACACTACTATCAATTATGTTTCCGAATGAAAATACCGCCGTAAATGTCATAAGCATTAAAGCCCCTGAACTAAGCGACCTTTTTCTCTCACTCATCTTAAAAATCCCCCTCATATTTCATATTTTAAGTATAAAGTTTCCTTAGGAAACGTTTTCTGACATTATAATATCATTTTTTGTGGAAATGTTAATGTACAAAATTTGAATATTTAGTAAAAAAACTATAATTTTACTAAATTATTTTACTAAATCATCCTTAGTTAAAATATTTTTAACATTAAGTATTATGCATAATATTTATAAAAAGCTCTCTTTATTGATATATTGCATAAAAACATTGTTATTTTTTAATATTTTATCATTATTTTCTAAATAAATTAACTTATTAATAATTAGATGAAAAACCCTCTTTTATTTCTTTAAGTTTTTTAGTTAAAATTTACTCTTTATTATTTATTAGGGGTTAAACTTGATTTTCTGTGAATTATATTGAAATTTAGTTTTTTATTTATTATTATCCTTAATAATTTATTATAATTTATATTTTTTTGATTTTATTGGAAAATGATTTTGAAGAAACTTTATAATTAATTGTTTTTGAAGAGTTTATGTAGAAGTATAGCCAATTAAACGATTACTAAAATTTTTACTTATTAAGTATTTGCTATAACTAAAGAAGAAAATTCTTTAAAAAGTATTTTTCTACATTTAATTTTAAAAATTATTAGTAAGTTAAAATTAAATTTTTAGAATAGAATTATAAAAAAAGATATGTATTAACTTTAATTAGCTTTATTTACTTTAATTAAAATAACTTTGTAATTTAAAGTAAAAAAATAGAGCTATAATTTCCTTAATGAATCATAACTCTATCTTCTTTAAATTGTATCCCCTTACCCCATCCTCGCTTATTATTAATAGTCATATGGTTGTAAATTGTAATTCTTAAATAGTACCCATGTAACTTGTTTGAGCATAAATTATAAAATAAGTATCTGCTCCTAGATACATGTATAATCACCTTTTTCCCCAGGTTAGGATTTATGACCTCCTTAATAAAAGCTACCAACATTTAAACCTCTATTTAATTAATCTATTATCTAGTTTAAACTAGGAATAATTAACTTTATAATTTAGATACTTTTATTCCATTAAATCTATTGTCCAGTTTAAACCTTGCAACTTAGTGTCTAGTTCTCTATATTCCTTAGAATATTTATTTATTTCTCTCTGTAATTGATCTACCTTCATTGCAGAAAATATTTTTATTTCAGTTTGAGAGTATCTATTTACTTTTACTGTAGCTTCTTCAGCTATTTCTTTTAATGTGCTTATCTTCTTTCCAAGCATATCTCTTTTTACAATCAAATCAGAAATACTTTCATTATTACTAGTTATGTAATTACTATTAGTTTTATTAATCTTTAGAATTAACCCCTCTAATTCACTTACTTTTAACAGTATCTCATCATATAGTGTATATGGGTTCTCAGAGGGTTTCTCACCTTCTTGAACTAGTAAGTTTTGATTTATTCTATTTTTTAAACTCATTAATTCTTTTTGTAAATCTGCTCTTAAAATCAATGCCTCAGCTAATTTCATTTTAACTCCTCCAATAAAAATTTTATTAAACTCGGCTTCATAAACACTTTTTAATTCATATGAATCTAATACATGTAAACCAAATTTATTGTATAGTGATGTCCAAAACAAATCTAATATTTACTTTATTATAACTCTAAAATATGAAATAAAAAACTGATTTTAGCCTAGCTAAAATCAGTTTTTTACTTTAGTTTAATTGTAAGTAATACTAGATCCAGGATATAAAGTTGTTCCCCATATTGAAACATTTATATTGTTTGTTAATGGAACATCATATTCACTTATAACATCTCTCCACCATTCCCAAGCAAGGCCTGTACACTCTCTTGCCTTTATTCTTATATTTCTTACATTGGCTTCAAGAGGTATTACTGTTGAATAGTGAGCTGTTTTATCTTGATAATTTCCATCCCATGTTTTATGAGTTAAAACTTCATTTCCTTCTTTATCATATGAAACTTCATCCCAGGCTACTTCAAACTGTGCAACATAGGCTCCACTATGATCTAAGTTTATTTTTCCCTTAGAATACTCTGTAGAAGTTGTTTCTATATAATCTGTTTTATTGTGAACAGCAGCAACTGAGTTATCTTTTAAGAAAACACTAGTATAAGATATTGGATATGCTGGGTTTTTTGTACTAAAAGTTGCATTGTCTTTAATTACTTTTCTTATTTCATCAAAGTCTTTAGTTACAACTTTGTTATGTTCTTGTGCATCTCCTCCTAAAACTACTGCTGTGAAGGAACTATTTTCATAAATATCTTTATATTGTTGACTATTTTTTATGTCAGTGTTCTTTATAAGAGCTTTGAAAGCAGCTTGTACATCTTTACTACTAGAAGTAGTTTCTAACTTAACATATATTGTTCTTCCATAAGCTACATTTGAAACCATAAGTGGAGGTGCTTCATTACTTACTCCCTTTTGTTTTAAATCATTAAATGTAACACTGTCATCAAAAAGATCTGATGGATTCTTAGGTAAGTCTGCACTTACTGTATAGAATATTTGTTTATATGCTAAAATCATAACTTTTTTCTCATTGTTTGCTACTGCATTAAAGTCTACTCCAAGTGAGTTTTCAAGGACTTTAGCATTAACATTAAGGGCACTTGATATTTGTGATTTACTATAAACCATAGATTCTGAATATTGAGTTCTTGCTGGTAAAGTATGTGTAGATGAATATTTTTCATTCCACTTAGATACTAATTCATCAATTGCTCCAGAAACTTTTCCATAGGTTGGATCATCAACCTTTATGCTATTTTCACCCTTTAATCCTGGTAAATCTATATTAATGTTAATAGGCTTTCTTTTTACCATTAAGATTGTAGGTCTATTTTCCACAAATGCTTTATCTGCAAGTTGTAATGCTCCTGGATATGTACGGTCATTTACAGAATCAATTATTGATATATCTACTGGTGATGTTGTAAGGGATCTTTTTTGACGTTCTACAACTATAAATTTATTACCAGTCTTTTTACCTTCCTTTGGAACAAAACTTTCAATTTTATCTCCATTACTAGCTAAAACTTCATTTCTATTGTAACTTAAGCTTGATATTCCAGAATCAATACTTTGATTTTTATCTGTTATATCCTTTGAGAAACTGATTACTGGTTGAGAAAACAGACATAAAGCCATTGCAATACTTGCTATTAATTTTGTTTTCTTAAATCTTATCATAATATAAATCCCCCTTTTTTTAATTTTTCCCTCATTTATTAAGCTCATAAATCCTAAAAACTTTATAATGCTTTTAAGTTTTAAAAACTTAATAGGGTTTAAAAGACTTATTATTTTGAACTTCAAGTAAACATTTTCATTTAACTTTTTAGTAAATCTTAAGAGTTTAAAAGTATCTTAAGAACATTATTTTTTGAGTAAACATAGCTTAAATAAACTCTAATTTTTTCTTTTCCCTAAACTCTCTCTAAAGTTAAAATTCAGTTCAGAAAATATTCACTTAATATTCATTTATAATAAGTACCCTTAATATATCAGAGGAAATAATCTCATTCAATACTTTGTGCAGAACTGGGCTTTAATCGTGAATAACTGGGATTCCAATTATAATATGAGTTCCATTTATGGAATTTGAATCCACAAAAAATTTTTCTATTAATTAAAAAAAATCCTTCAAATTTTCTATTATCTATATTAATAAAAAAGATTTTAAATTTTATTTTTTACTAAGTTTATAAGTTTTAAATTAAAAAAGGGATGCACCAAAATATAAAAAGTTATTTTGATACATCCCTAATATTATATTTTTAATTATTCTAATTCTAAATCATTTCCACGTATCTCATCTACTGTATGTATTTTGTAGTTTTTAAATAATAAATACCCTAGGTATCCACTACCTGCACTTACAACTACACATGCTAGAGAAGCCATTAATACCTTAAATGCTGGGTTATATGCAAACATTACAGCAAAACCAGCAATAGGGGTAGCTGTCCCTGGAGACATATTAGTAAGTCCCATTAAAACTATTATAATCCCACATAAAGCGCCACCAATAAAATTAGTTACATAAATAGGTATAGGGTTAGCTGTTATTATATCCGCCTGCGTTAATGGTTCTATGGCAACTGATATTGTATCTTTTTTGCTTCCAAACTTCATTTTTTGGAATAAAACAAAATTTAAGAAAGATGAGCCAAAAACTGATAATGCTCCTATTGCCATTGGTGCTCCTGTTAGTCCAAGCATAGCTGTTAAGGCCATTGAACTTAAAGGTGCCGTAGCAACTACAGTTATAATTCCTCCAAGTATTATTCCCATTGTTATTGGATTAGAGTTTGCTGAAGCTATTAAAACCTGTCCTATTTTTAATAAAGTAGAATCAACTACTGGTGCTGTAAAATCACCTATTATTCTTGTAAGAGGCGTAGCCACAACTATTATTACAATTAAATCTAAACCACTTGGTAATTTTTCTTCTAAGAATTTAACCACAAATGACATTAAATAACCTGCTATAAATCCTGGTAATATTCCTAATCCTGAACATGATAGTCCTATTAAAACTGAATAAACTGGTGAAACTCCTAAAGCTAATGGTACAAGGATTGCTGCTGCCACTCCTCCCAAGCTTCCATTAGCATCTCCAACCTTCTTTAAAAACTCTATATTTAGAACATTTCCAAAGAATGATGAGTGAAATGCCTCAACTAAAAAGCTTGCACAAGCGGCCCCTGCCAATGCTCCCATAGCCTTCATTCCATGTGGTGCCTTATAACTAAATAAGGTAAACAATCCTAAAACTATTAATAAAAGTCCTGCCCCAATTAAAACTTGCATAAATTTTCCTCCTTAGTTTTTAAAAAACTTTTCCTTTAAACGTTTACTAATTGATTTATAATAAAATTTATTATTATCTATTAAATTTTTAAACTTACCTTAATTATTTGCTTTTCATATATAACAATATTAATTTATAAATATTCTTTAAAAGTTTATGTATAAATTATTAAAGTTATTTTATATTTTATACTAATTTTCAAGAAAATCAAACATTTTTTAATAAAAAACAAAAAAAACTGATTTTTACATAAATAAAAACCAGTTTTTTTCAGTTTTAATTTGTAATTAATACCTGATTTAAAATACTTTCTAAGCACTTCATATTAAGCTAATTTTAAATCTTACCCAGTATTCCCTTACGCATATATTTAATGAAACTAATTATGTATTAATAATACTTCATTTTTCTAATATATTAATCTCAACTTTTTTTTACTTTCTGAAAAATTGAGAGTTAATCTTAAAATAATTTTATATATTTTCAACTAATTTTGGGCCCATAAAAATCCTTAAGAGATAAAACTTTCTTTATTTTAGTTGAAATGCTAATTTTTTTAAGTTATATTTTAGATGTAACATTTACATATTTTAATAAAAAATATTTTATCTATTTATAAAAATTTGTAAGTAATATATTAAGCAAATTCTAAATGGAAAGGTTTAAACATGTTTAAAGAAGATTTATTAGAAACATCTGAAAAAATTCAATATAACATTTTTAAAAAAGTATATGTAAATAATGGGAAGATTAATAAAAATGATTTATGCTCTGATTTAAATATATCATTGCCAACTTTAAAAACTCACTTAAAGAAAATTGAATACTTATTAAATAAATATTATAAATCAAAAGTAAAAATATCCTCTTCAAAGGACTTTATTTTTTTAAAGTATGAAACTGGAGTAAGTCTTCATTCTTTAACAACTTACTACATAGAAAGTTCTCTTAAATATAAACTTTTAAAATTTTTCTTTATTAAGCACACCAAGAAATTTACTGGAATACAAATTTGTAATTACTTTAATATAAGTTTAGCAACTTTAAACAGAAAAATATTAGAATGTAATTCACTCCTAAAAGAGTTTGATATATCTATTAAAAACTATGAACTTACAGGTTCTCAACTTCAAATATCTTATTTTTATTATTTATTATTTTGGAATAACAGAATAGATATATCTTCTGTGGTATCAGCTAACCACAACATAACTGAAGTAATTGAAAAAACTTTTAATATCACCTTAAAAATTAGTGAAAAGTATCCCTTGTATACTTGGTTAAAAATCTTAATGATAAGAAAAAAATTTTTTGTTGAAGATTTCTTTAAGGATGAATTCACCAAAAAGAATTTAAGCATATTAGAAAACACTGAAATTTTTATAGATCTTAAAAATTTCTTTGAAAAAGATTCCTTAAGTAAGTCCTCTAGTACATACTTAGCATACTCTACTCTTTGCTTTATTTTAAGTTTTAATATAATCCCATATGAAGTTATTAAAGAATTTTCTACAGTTAATGAAAGTACTCCTTTTAAGATTTTTTCTTTAATGACTGAGGAAATGAGTAACTTATATACCACTCACCCTAATAACTTCAATAATGAAGTGAAATTGCATTTACTAAGTTTATGCTTTAAAAGTTACTTCTTTAAGGGAATTTTTTATTCAAACAATAAAATTGTTACAAATTATTATCTAAATGAATTCACAAGTGATTCTAGAGAAAAATTTGTTAATGACTTATTATTAAAAATTAACTCTTTATATAAAGTAAAATATTCTTTTGATCCAGATTACTTTAAACTTTGCATAATATTAACCTTAAATTATCTTAATGGAGTGTCCAAACATTCCCTTACTATAGGTATTTTATCTAGAATAGATAGTTTGATTCTTAACACCACTATTGATTATTTAAGAAAATTTTTAAGAAGAAAATTTGATGTTATTGTGGAAGTTTATGATGAATATAAAAAAGAAAATTATGATCTTGTAATTACAAACTTCGATCCTAATTACATACCAAAAAACTATAATAATATTTATATATTTTCAAATTTAGCAGTACAATATGACTTAGGTAATATAGTTAAAATACTAAATGAAATAGAAAAAACTAAATTTGAAGGATAAAAGAAAAAGGGCTATATAAAAACAATAAGAAAAATCACAAAAATATTTAGAGAATCCTTAAACCTCTATAAGAATTTGTAATCTTTATTAAAAGTTTGTTTTGATACATGCCCTTTTTAAAATTAATATATTTTCATAATTTTAAAATACACTATCTAAATTTTAATAAAAGAAACATATTAAAATTTTTTCTTTAAAGATTTTTACATTGTATTTAGCAAGTCTCTTACTTCCATAAGAGCAAAACCTAAGAGATTTTCTCCCTTCCAAGCTGTAGAGTCTTCTATATTCTCATCCTTTGCACCCATTCCTATTCCCCAAATAGAGTCATATGGACTTGCTTCAACTATTATTTTATCTCCTGTGCTTAATAAAAACTCCTTAAGATTTTCATCTTGAGAAAACTTAGCTAAATTTCCACTCTTAACAATTTCATATTTTTCTCTATTCCAAAGCTCTTCATTGAAGTTTTTAATCTTTCTTCCTAAGTCTTTTATTTCTTTTTGATTTTCAACAGATAATATTTCTTCTAAGGTTTCATAATCCTTAAATAACCTTGCCTTTTCAGCCATCATATACTTCTCTGCACAGTTATACAAAACTCCATTAACTGTGAAATCAGAAAGGTACCATTGGCTAAAACAAGCCTTAGTTATTTTCCCATTTTTATTTTTTGTATGTCCCCAGAAAAATAAAACCTCTAGTTTCTCTCCACTTTTTAACTTCTCGCAAACACCTTCTACAGAATATCTCATAATACCTCCCCCTTACCTTACTTATATTCTAAATTAACTATAAAACTTTAAATAGACTTTTTTCTTAAAATAACTTCTACTCAGCACTTATATTAAAGACCTCTGAAGCCTTTCCATTGAACATATTATCATAAAATTCTATTTCTAAATTATTTGATTCATTGTTTAAGGCAAATGACATATTAGCAGTACACTTTTTCCCCTTACTAATAGCTTGAGGATATTTTTCAGCACCAGCTGGGTATGTTTCTAAAACATTTCCTGAAGCATCATAAACTTTAAAATTACTATCAAATACATATAAGTTTTCTTCGTCTGCTATATTTTCGTAAGTATATTCTATTACAACAACCTTTTCTGCTTCTTTTTCAGAAAATTGATTTCTTTCATCTGTAAGTTTTACATTATCTATGGTTATGGCCATTGATTTAACTCCATTTTCATCATTTATATAAGCCGTTTCTCCAATACTTAATGGTCTTTTATCTTCTTCAGTTTTTTCATTTATCTTATTGTCCAAATTTTCTTCAGTTAATTCTTCATTAAGAGTTTCAACTGCCTCACCCTCTTTTTGAAGAGCAACCTTTTCAAACTCTAATAATTGGTCATATCTTTCTTTAGTTAAATTAACTCCTGAATTGCTGTTTCCTAAAGCAATTCCTCCAATAATAAAACAAATTATTCCTATGGCTATTTTACTTGTAAATACTGATTTTAACTTTTCTTTATTCATATTACCTCCAAGATTAAATCATAAATTATATTTTAATATCCATATTTACAATATTAACCATTTAATTTTTCTTTAATACATATAACCCCCCTATCATTAAAATATTTTTATATTTTAAAACTTAATTTCAAATAATACTTGTAATTAATAAACTCTTATAATGTTTCTTAAAAAATAATATTAACTTAAAGTAATATAAAAAAAATGGAGTTATTTAAAAACTCTCATACAAAATTATAAATTTTATATATGAATTTTTATAAATCTCCATTTAAATAAAATATTAAAGTTTTTCCATGTACTTAAAGACATCTTTTCTGAATATAACCCCTAAAGCACAAGCTATTAAGGCTATTACACCAATAATTATTACTCCTACAATATTACCCTCTGCTAAGTTTGCTCCCATAAAAGAAGATGCAACTAAGGCTGGTATTCTTCCTATCATAGAGAATATTATAAAGTGTCCTATTGTTATGTTACTTAAGGCACAAACCATAATAAGTGAATCCTTAGGTGCTCCTGGTAAAAAGAATAGTATTACCAATATAAGCTTAAACTTAGGGCTATTTAAAATCTTTTCTAATTTATCATACATATCCTTAGGTACAAATCTTTGTACTAGCTTCTTTCCAAACTTTTGACATATGTAAAATAATATTGCAGATCCAACTGCTATGCCGAAAAAGGAAAGTAAACTCCCTCCTAAGGCACCAAATATATATCCCCCAGCAGCTTGTATAACCTCTCCTGGAATAAAGAATATAACAACCTGTAATATTTGAAATACAAAAAATATTACTGCTGCCCAAGGACCAAACCTTTCAAGATAACTCTTTACAACTTCACCATTAGTAATTAATTTATAAAAAACCATTATATGCTCTCTAGTTAAATAAAGAGTTATACATACAAATATTAAAACTATTATACTTAAAATTATTAAACTCTTCTTCTTCATAAATAAACTTAAATCTTAAATTTTCCTCCTTAAATAGTTTTTAAATTCTATTTTAAATAAGTATTTATTCTATCTATTATTTTTCTAAAACAAAGAACTATTTAAAATAAAATTATTTTCTAAAGTTAATATAAATTAAAATTATATATAATCTAACTTTAACCATATTAACTCTTTTTTATGTAAATCACTTGCAATTTTTTACATACATTATAACCTATAATCTTAAACTTATATATTATAATAATCTTAAATTTACATTACATTCTTATTTAATATCAAATTATCATAAAAAAAGAAGATATATCAAAATATCTTTTAATAAAACCTACAAAAATATTTATAGAACCCTATAGCTCAATATTACTGTAAGTTTTATCATTAACTTTTGATACATCTTCTAATAATTCTATTTAAATATATAAAAAACTTTAAATTCTTTAAATTATAAAATTTTACTATAAAAAATCAAGTCTATTTTTCATAGCATCTTAATATTCTAATATAATGATTTGCCTCTCTTAAAACATGATCAGAAAGAAGTGGTAATATTAAGGATTTTATATTGCAATTCATTATTCCCTTTGTACCCTCTTCCTTGAAATCTCTTAACCTAGTTGTTTCCTTTAAGGTTTCATGAGTAACATTGTCTATTGTCACATTGGTAACATTATTTAGTTGTTGAATTAATTCATTAAACTCAAAGGCAAATTCATGAGCAGTATTTATTAATTCATACTCACTTGGATCTAATAAACCTCTTATAAATAGTGAATGTTCCATCATAATTTCATTCCAAAAAGCTTCTGTCTTGCTAATATTCACCTCATCTATATCTCTATTGCACTCAATATCATCTATATATGAACGATATAATTTAGCTTCTTCTATGGTATGTTCAACAAGTGATGGATAATTACTTGTGAAAATCTTACAACATAATACATCATCTAAAATTTTCATCTTAAGATCTATTAATTCATCTATTAATTTAATAGCCTTATTGTTAATATCTTTTACACAGCTTGCCACTTTAGAATCAATACCCTTTTTAGGAGCACACATTAAATCCTTTTCCATTGTTGTTATTTTAGAATTAATATTGATTCCTGTATAATGCTCTGTTTTCTTTTCTGTCTCTAAAGTATAATCTGTAAAGACTTCTCCTGAATCTACTATGGATTGTCTAACCCTTCCCTTACTTAGTTTAACTACATCAAATAAAAGTTTTTCAAGATTTCCCTTGCACTTATCAAGTTCCTTAGCTAGTTTTGAATTCTTAGGTCCTAGTCCTGCCTCTAAAAATATGGCATGCTCTTTCATAACCCTCATAAAAAAAAGATGTAATTCTAATGATGAGGTAACATATTTTTCTCTAGATATCATAATATTCTCCAATTTAATTTTTTATATATTATACTCTTAAAGGAATAATTGTGTTCTTAAGTGCATAGTTATCTACTCTTATTTTTCCCTTTAAATTTCATAATTAAAAACAATAAGAAAATAATTATTAGCACTGAAATTAATATTATAACTATTAGTATTAAATTTTCATTTGAATGATTAAAAGTACTTATTTCCTTTTGAACCTGCACTTCAGTCCTTTCACTTAAATCAGTTCTCTCTCCCCTTACTAATAAACGTTCAGTATTAATTCCATAAGGATAACAAGTTAGTAAAGTTACATAGTCCTTATCCTCTGATATTTTTAGGTCATCAATTTCATCTGGGTGAACAACTTTTATTTGATTCACTTTATAAGCAAGATCCTTTTTTAAAATATGTAAATAAAAAACATCTCCATCTTTTAGCTTGTCTATATCAGTAAAAAGTTTTTGATTTGCTAATCCAGTATGAGCTGATAAAACTGAATGAGTATTTTCCCCTCCCACAGGAAGTGATGTCCCCTCTAAAACTCCAACACCTTTTTTTAAAATATCAACTGAACTTCCATAGTATATAGGTAATTTAATATTTATACTAGGAATTTCTATGTACCCTAAGACATCCCCTTCATGAATATTTAAGCAATCTGGCAATTCATTTTCAGCAGTTCCATTAAATAAATCATAATTATACTTATTAATATTTTTTATTAAATCATCAACCTCTTCATCCTTAACATTATTTATCTTCTCTGTATAATCAGAAATTGTAGAAACTGCAAATTTATTATTTATGTAATTAGAAAAACTAGGATATAACAAAAATCCTAGAGCAATAAGTGTAATCAAAATTAAAATAGAAAAATATATTTTTTTTAGCCTTTTCAAAAAATCTAGTGCTATATCAAAGTTCATTAATTATAGATTATTTTGATATGCACCAACTCACCTCCTAAAGTTTAATTAACCTAAAAGACGAAAATCCTCATGTCATAAAAAAACTTCTTTTTATAATTTAAATTAAAAAGAAGTTTTTATTTATATGCTCTATATTTAATTTTTAAGTCTATTTTTAAGTTTAGTTCTTAGTTTTTCTGCTATTTTCAAATTTAGCGTAGCCAAGTCCTAGTATAGCTAAAACACAAACTATACTTAATAAGATAATAGCTATTTTTATAAATCCTGTGTTTCCTAATCCCCCTGTTGATGGAAGAGAAAATCCAGCATGGTTTTCTATTTGAACATTAAATAATATATTTCCATCATTCTCTGAAATATCATTTATTATTTGTCCTGCTTTATTTCCATTAGAAATCTCTATAGTTGCAGCTCCTGTGTAATTTCCAGACTCATCTTTATTAGCTGTAATTGTCACTTCTACTGGATTTTTTAATAAGCTATATCCAGATGGAGCTACTTCCTCTGTAATAAGGTACTTTCCTTCTTTTAAGCCTAGGAATGTTGTAATTCCCTTTGAGTTAGTTACCCCATTTCCACTTAAAGAAACCACTTGTCCTTTTTCATCATATGTATATTTAGCTACTGTCTTTCCACTTTCATCTTTTATTGAAAACTCAGCACCTTGTAAAAGCTTAGAATTAAGTTCTGAATCAACCTTTGTAATACCCAATCCCCAAGTATAAGTAGTAACCTTATCAGTTAATTTCTTATAACTATCCTTAACATATGGGTTATTAGTATAATCTAATTGTATGTTGTTAGTGTTTCCCACATTTTCTTGAGTGCTAAGAACGGCCTCATTATTTAATGTAGCTTGGTAATTTAAAGTTATTCCAGTCTCTGCATAAGCTTTTATATTCTCATATACAAAGTTTATTGTAATAACTGTTGATCCATCTTCTTGTTTTTTTACATCTACAGTATAATCTGTATCCTTAGCAAAAACTTTATCTCCTGAAGTCACCTTAAAGCCAGTTTTCTCATCATATGTTAATCCCTTGCTCATAGTGTCAGTAAATTTGTACATTATATTCTGTGCATTCTTTTGATAAACTGGTATAGAAGCTTTTACTTCGTATTTAACAACATCTCCAATATTCTCAGATGAAGTTTTAACTCTTTGATTCTCTTTAACTATGTTTTTTTCTAATATAGGAGTGTTATCCTTTGGATTAATAGTTACATCATAATTCCATGAATCTCCTGAAACTTGAGGAACTGAAACTATTATAGGTGTTGAAGCAACTGCTGCCCCCTCTGAATCACTTGAAGTTTCTGTAACTAGGTAATAACCTAAGTCAACAGTATTTTTTTGTCCATCTGTAAGTTCTTGTCCACTCTTTTTGTTATCAAGAATATATTTATGTAAGTTAACAGCAAACTCTTTTACTTCTTCTCCATTTAATTTTTGAATTGATTCTTGGCTATAAGAACCATAATTAGAATTATTAAAGAAGTCTTTTAAATCACTATTTACTGAGTATTCATATGCATCCCCACTTTTAGTTGCATCTAATAACTTATATGCAGTAAAGGTAGCACCTTTTTTTGATATTGTGATACTTCCCTTAATAGGAGCATCTTTGGAAATTGATGGCGTAGCCGCAAATACAGGTATTGATGTTGTAATAAAAACAAATATAAACACCATTATAAAACTAAACTTTTTTAATATATTATTTTTCATTTATTAATTCTCCCTTTCTTTTAAAACAAATTCTGTAGTACTAACTAGGCTTAATACAGCTGCTAAAAGTGTAATTCCAATGAATGAAAACTTAGAAGTTCCACTGCCCCCTGTTTCAGGTAGTATTATTCTTGGAACATTTTCAACTGAAATATCATATGTATTTGTTTCTGTATTTTTATTTAAAATTATTTTTTTACCTTCTTTTCCAACTCTATAAAAACTTTCTTCAAAATCTAGAGTTATATAAATATCATCACTTAATTTATATCCCTTAGGAACCTTAACCTCTTTTAATATGTATTTTCCATAAGGCAAATTGTTGATTTTAAAAGAGGCACCATCTTTTGATGGTATTAACTTTCCGCCCCCCATTGGATCTAATTCATAAACTTTTAAATTTTTATTATAAGCAAATTTTATTGGTTTTTTTGGATTTTCCTCTTTAAATAGTTTAAAGTTAGCACCTAAAATAGGCACTCCCTTTTCATTTATTTTATGTATTGCTAAGTTTACAGTAGTCTTTATAGGATTTCCTTCCCATGGCACCTTAACCACCTTACTATCCTCATTTACAATAAACTGAATAGGAGTTTTGTTTAGCTCATATCCCTCTGGCGCTTTTATTTGTTCTAAATTGTACACTCCATCAGGTAATTCAAAGCTTACAGGCTCTCCATTTTCAAATGTAAACGTTTTTATTTCTTCATTGTAAATATCTCTAACAGTTTCCCCTTCTTTAGTTGTTAACTTAAAAACTGCTCCTTCAAGTAAGCTTGGATCATCATACTCAGCAGATAGAATAAATTCCACTATAGGATTCTTTCTAGTTGAAACCTCATTAGTTGGATTTCCATTTACATATGCAATATTTTTTACTACTTCCCCTGGCCCTACATTTTTCATACTTGCTTCTATGGTGATATATGCTGGCTTTTTAGCATCTATATCTCCATTACTATTTTTAATAACTAATTCCTTTGTGTTTTCATCAAAATCAGTTATAAATTGATCTGTAGCCGTAATCTTAATATCACTTAGTCTAGGATCTAATTTATCAATAATATTTAAAGTATCCTTAAAAAAGTATCCATAGGAATCAAACTTAATATCATATTTAATTTTTTGGTCATTAGGATTATTTTTAACTTTTGTCTTATCAACATATTTATAAACATTTAATGCTCCTGCATCCTTTGATAACTTTGAATAATGCTTTGAAGGCAACTCTTTATCATCATCATAATATAATTTAGCATCATTTAAATATCCACTTTCAGTAGAAGTAATACGAGTTTCATAAATAACTGTATATCTCTCATATCTTATGTCACCAAAATTTATTTCTAAATGTTTGGTATCAGCCTTTATTCTATTACTCTCCCAAAAGTCCTTGGTAACATCACTACTTCTTTCATCATAGTAACCCATTCTTTTTATGCATATACTATTTACATCTAAAGCCATGCCCTTTGGAATATTATCAAAAAAATCAGCATTACTTAAATAACTTCTTGTATTTGGATTTACTCCATCACCTAAATTTATTTCCACAAAATATTTTATAGGTTTATTCCTGTCTACTATCTCTCCATAATACTCTCTTCCTTGCTCCTTATCTGTAGCAGCTGTTGGTAAATCAGCAGTCTTATACATAAGAGGGTATTGTCCACCAGAACTAGGATGGGAATATTCTTCTCCTGTTATATAAACAGTGCTTGGCTTTCCATTTAAATCAATACTAATTGGGTAACTTACTCCCTTTCTAATATTGCTATTTCCCACAAATCTTATAATCATATATCCTGTTACAGCTTTTTCTACATTTTCATTAAAGGTTAAAGTTACCACTCCATCCTTAACATCAAAATCCTTAAAATGCTGATCAGGACATTTAGGCTCTATGTCTTTAAATATATCTGGCAAACTGATAACAATTTTATCACCATCTTTAAGCTTATCTTTATTCAAAATCTTATAGTCAATTCTTAAATTATTGCTTATGTCTTTAGCCACAGTATTACTCTCAAAAGTAGTGCTTGTAATTTCAACAGCCCCATCATTTTGAACTGATTTTGATTCTTCTCCTAAAACAATGCTTCCAGGGAAGATCATAATTACTATCATAGAAATAACAACTGACCATAAGGTAAATATATTGAAATTTTTACTATTCTTCATAAAATAAGCCCTCCTCTCTTAAAAAATGGAAAATAAAAAACCGACTATATTTATAACTTTTTATAAATATAGTCGGTTGCATCACTAACTCAGCATATTCCAGATGCCCAAATACAGAATATACATCAACGTTTCTATAACATTTTAATATTTACTAATTATTTCTTAAAATTCATTACTTTTTAACACTTAATTTTCAATTTGTATTTGTATGTTACAGTATTTTAAAAAAACTGTCAAAAAACATTTTTTACAGCAAATATTATTTGTTAATTATATTAAGTTTTTATTTTTAAAACAATATATTTTGCATATATATTTTATTAATTTAATAAATAAATTTTGATTTTTTTACACTTTTAATATAGGGTTTTATCAAGGTTTTAACGCTAATTTTATATTTTAAATTTAAAATATCCTTAAAAAACTTCCTCTAAATTTAATTCCTTAATATATTTTTTTGGAACATAATTACAAAGCCATACATTATTTTTAGATAAATAAAACTTAATTCCATCATTAAACATACTCTCTGAATCTACTTCTAAAATAACTAAATCACCATGTCTTTTTCCAACAATACTTGCAGTTTCTATATCCTTTGATAAATGAACATAATTTCTTTCCTTCTTTATAAGTCCATTTTTCAAAATTGACTCTAAATATTTTCTTCCAGTACCATGATATAGAACCTTTGGTGGCTTAATAGGCTCTAAGCCTAGATCTACTTTAATTGAATGACCTTGATTAGCTCTTATTTTGCTCTTATCCTCATTGAAAGAATATCTACCCTTTGAATCTTCTCTAACTATTCTTTCTAAATCATCCATGCTAAATCCTTCATAGGACTTATTTAGCCCCTCTATCAAATCTAATACACCTAAATATCCATGCTCATCTAGTTTTAATCCTATTTCTTCTGGCTTATGTCTTAGTATTAAACTTATGTATTTACTTATCTTTGAATCATTATTTTTCATTCCACCAATCCCCTTACTCTCCTATGATATTTCTAACTTATCCTAATAAAGAATAACAAAATTATCTCCAAAAATAAATTTTACATTATTCATAGGATTCTCTTCTTAATAAGAAAATTCTATCATAAATAGAATCTTTTTTACTGCTTAGCCCATGTAAATTTAATCTCTAAAAGTATTGTGACAGACTTGTACCAGACTTTTATAAATCCGTCACATGCCTTAAACCCTTGATATAACTTACTTAGAAGGACCTATGACGGACTTTGACGGACTTTTTTCTATTTCTATGTATACATGTATACTATATATTTTTTTATCTATATATTTTTTTATTTTTTTCTGTATACTACAGAAAAGGAAAAAGTCCGTCACTTCCGTCAAAACCATTGATATCACTAGAAAAACTCAGGTTTCAACTCCGTCAAAAATACGTCACAACTCCGTCACTAAAGGATAAAATATTAAAATAATAGCTCTTTTATATTATAAAATATAAGCAAAATTTAAATATTTTACCCACTTAATATGTAATTTAAAGATTAGTACTAACCTAGAAACTTCTTTGTCAGCTATAACCACTACTGAAAAATCGCTAGAAAATAAAAATTAAGTACTAATCTTAATATCTTATAACCATATTTTTATTTATAATTTTAGCAAAAATCTCAGTTATTTATGGTACGGTCTCTGTATTGGTATTAAATAAGGTTTTATCAAATTCAACTATTAGTTAAATTTGATAAAACCTTAAATCTATTTATTATACCCAATTAATATCTTCTAGTTTATCTATAAGTGTATTAAATCTATTCTTATTTATAGATATAGCTTGTGAGTGATCTGTTCTGCATTCTTTACTTTCTGAATATGCCAATATTACTTCCCATTTATAATTTCCATCTTTAAAATACTTCCAAACTAATCCATTTGTGTACAAATAATGTGAAATCCCTTTTTTCTGTTCTTCTACTTGAATTGTTTCAGAAAGAGACTTATTTGTTGCTTTTACTTCTATAAAACCATATACTTTTCCAATATCCATACGATACTTAAAATCTTCAGATAAAACTGCCATATCTGGAATACCTGCATCCGTTGTTAATCTTTCATCTCTATCTTTACGAAGACGGTTAATATCTACAAGTGACAGCTTGTCTGATTTTATGGTACTATCAATCACATTATAAACAAGTATCTCAACCCCAGCCTCGATAGGACATTTCAATATTACATCATTAATTTTGCGTTCATAATATTTATAATCCATCTTTTACTCCTTCTCAAATAATTAATTTCTTAACTATTCTCTATACAAATTAAAATTTACATATTACATATGTATAATAAAATTATACTATATACCCAATATACGAACCTAAATATTATAATCTTTTCATTGCTACTATTCCTCTATAACACAATATATAAATTTAATACCTTTAACCCAACATTTCTCAACATAAAAGAAGAAGGAATACCCTTAATAGGTACTCCTCCTTCTTTTACTACATCATTAATCCTCCCTAAAATATAAAAACTTCTATATGTAATCTAATTACACATAGAAGTTTATTATAAGTAATATCTTATTAAATATATTATTCTTAACTATAATATATATTTATATTTTAGATTTATTTCGTAATAGATTAAAATTATTCATTAAATATACTCTATTTAGCGTTCCAACATATTAAATACCGTATTAATAGAAATACATTTAGCATATCTATCATTCCACATAAATTCATTATAATACTTATAACTTTGCTCTCCACTAAAGAACTCATTATCAACAGTTGAGTTAGCATAGCTTGGTACAATCATATTAAATCCATGTTCAAAACCACACTTTATGGTAGCATCAATACATTTATCAGTTTGAAGTCCAACAACAATTATATCTTTTTCACCCTTTTCTCTTAAATATTCTAACAAACCAGTTCCTCTAAATGAACTATTTACATTTTTTACAAACACTTTTTCTTGTTCCATAGGCTTAAATTCTTCGTAAACTTCAAATCCATCTTTTCCTTTTATTAAATCACTTTCTACTCCATCATCATGTATTACATATAATACTTCAATGTTATTTTTTCTTGATGTATTAATTAAATCCCTAATATTTATAATAAAATTTTCAAAATTATATAATTTACTATTTATTAATAATTTTTGTGTATCAACCACTAATAAAACCATTTATGTACTCTCCATTATTTCATCAAATTCCCATTTATCTATATATTATCAGAAAAATTATTAATTCATATATAATACATTTATTTATTACTTAATATTTTTATTATTACGTATTATTCCATTTTAAATAAATATATCAAGTTGTTATTTTACAACAGCTTAATTACTTATAACTACTTTTTCATTATCCAATTTTAGTAAAAACCATACTTATTTATGGTATGGTTCTCCGTATCAGTATTAAGTGAGGTTTTTAATAGTAAAACTTAACATCCTTTATAAAACTTATAGGTATTTCTCCTTCAACATGAACATATTCTCCTATATTAATATAGTCATCATTTAATTCATTTCCTCCAAATCTAGTTATATTTTCATACTTAGTAGTATATCTAGACCCTTGTCTATTAGCAATTAAACTTGAATCTGTATAATATACATTAAACCCTTCTTTAATTAACTCTTCATCATCAATTAAAATAGCTACTACTTGTTCTTCTTTTTTTAAGTTCTTTTCTTCCCTAATTATATTTACTAAAATATTATTTTCATTTAATTTTTCAAATGATACCACTCCAAAATCTCTATCTTTTTTTTTCTAGGTTTTATGACTCCATCTTTTATAATACTTTCATAATTAGATTTACTTGTTAAATGTCTTATCATTTATCAATTACCTCCTAAAAAATGTACTTATACAAATATATTTTTTTATTTTTCAATATTTTTCAGATTAATAATAGTATTTATATTCTAACCTCTAAACTCAATACACTAACACCAACATTTCTCAATAGAAAAAGAAGAAGAATTATCATTTATAGATACTCCCTCCTCACACTCTCATTTATTGTTAGTTTTTTTGTGTCATTATCAAATGAAATTTTTATCTATTTCTTTCCTGGTTTTTTTAATGCTATTGCTATTACAAAGGTTGCTAAAGCACTAGCTCCATTTATAATCATTTTTTTAGTATCTTCTCTTTTTGATTGATGATAATTACAATACTTACTTCCATTTAATGCTTCATTATTACAACCTTTTTTCTTACAAGTATTATTCATAATTATTATCCCCTCCCTCTATAAAATCTTTTATATTATATTCTATTATTAGTTCATTATTATATTTAAGCTTATCCAACAACCTATACTGCCACTCATTATTATTACATCTTGGAGCTAGCCAATTTGATATCTTTCTTTCTTTTAGCTGAATATCTATTTCATTTAAATCCCCTATCATTAAATCAA
The DNA here is from genome assembly GCF_023921145.1 of Clostridium sp. 16K-1-R1. Classification (NCBI taxonomy): domain Bacteria; kingdom Bacillati; phylum Bacillota; class Clostridia; order Eubacteriales; family Clostridiaceae; genus Clostridium; species Clostridium sp. 16K-1-R1. Next base: position 213,644 of record NZ_CP046515.1, on the reverse strand, counting down.
TCTTATACTTATCCATACCTTGACTTAATTTTAACTCTATCAAAGATATTTTTGCACGCTTTAAATATAGATAATCTTCACAAAGTTTATTAAACTTTCTACTTATATTCCATGTAGAAAACTTAACACTGCCAATATTCTTTTGTAAAAAATTCCTTTCTTCCCATTCCTTAAAAAAGTTCAACCCATCTTTAATTTCTTTCTTTATTACCTCTATAGCTTCATTTATTTCTATCTGAGCTCCATCCTGTAATCTATTTTTTCTATCTGAATCCACTTCGTAAAAAGACTGTTTTATCGTTTTTATAGCTCCATCGACCTTACCATACCTATCATTTCTTTGACCTCTTTCAATATCTTCTACTACACACATAATACATTCTAATTGTTCTTTGATAGCATCTAGTTTTTGTTCTGTTGCATACTCCCCTAATTTATCTAATTTTTTGTCATCTAAACCTTCTTTTATTTCTTCTAATTTAACTTGTTTTATTATTTTATTTTTGCTATCTACTATATTAGGTAATATTTCTCCTGCCTTACTTTCCATCAATTTTAGGTTTCCAATTTTCAACTCTTCTATAAATTCTTCTGGAATAATAACTTTTAAAATTGGTTCAACATCTTTATTATATTCTTCTACAACGTTAACTATATCAGCTATTGGTTTAATAAATATATCTTTTATCTTCTCTATATCTTTTTTATCCATATGATTTAATTCTTTATTTTTTACATTAAATATTTTTTTCTCCATAACCCCCACCATATTCATAGTATTTTATTCCTATATTTTCTATTATATCAAATTTAACTATAATTTTTAATAAAATACTAAATAATGATAATTAAGTATTTAAATTTTTATTTCCTAATTACTTTTATTTATCCTATAATAGCAATATCTAAATCCAATACCTTCAACCCAATATTTTTTAACATAAAAGAAGAAGGAATACCCTTAATAGGTACTCCTCCTTCTTTTACTAGATATTCAACTAGCTTATCATTTATATTAAGTTTTATTGAGTCTATTTCTCTTGATTCATTCATTGTTATTTCAGATATTATCATATGTAGTAACTTTTTCTGTTGCTCTCTACTTACACTACTATTTAATACTTTACTGAAATTCATAAGTATATCTTTAATGAACTCATATGGTATCTCTTCACTTACCTCCTCAGAAATTGTGTTTAGTAACGGCTTCTTTTCTTCTTCTAAAATTCTGATTTTCTCATTTAGTTCATTCTTTCTAGTTTGAAACTCATCTTTAGTTAAGATGTCATCCTCATATGCTTCAAAGATTTTTCGTTTTCTTTTGTCCAGTTTTTCTAGCTCCTTATCTATGTCACCTAACAATCTTTTAGCTGGTTTAACTTTATCTTTTCTTTCCTTATTAATGTTTTTAACAACTGCTTTAATCATTGCTTCATTAGATACTAGTTCTTCAATCTTTTTAAATACATGTTCATTAGCTTTATCTACTCTTATTGTATTACTATTGCAAACTGAAGTTCCTTTATTCTTCCAATTACCACAACAGTAATAAGCTATTCTCTTTTTAGTACCATCTGCTAATGTATTGGTTGTCCTAGAAATCACCATGCCAGCTCCACACTTAGGACATCTTAGTATTCCCGTTAATGGATATTCTCCATCATATATTCTTGAGGGCTTTCCTTTCTTACTTTCTAAAATTAATTGAACTTTATCCCATAGCTCTCTATCTATAATAGCTTCATGTTTTCCTTTAACTCTTATTGGATTAGGATTTATATTCCTTCTTCTTTTCTCACTCCAATTTTGTCTTACATTATATCTTATTTCTCCTATGTATACTGGATTAGTTAGTATATCTCTTATACTTCCTACTGAAAAGTTATTTCCCTTTTTAGTTTTATATCCTAATTTATTCATTTTATTAGTTATTGCTTTATATCCCTTTCCTTTACTATATTCATTAAATATAAATCTTACTATTTCGGCTTCTTTTTCATTGATTTCTAGTTTGTTTTTCCCCTTTTTTTCTTCTTCTGGTGAGTTATTTGGTACTAAGTCATATCCTAAGACTCGTCCACCGCACCAATTTCCAGATTTTGCCTTTGCAATCATCCCCATCTTAACGTTCTGTGCAATAGTCCCCCTTTCAAACTCTCCTATTAAAGCCATCATTTGAAATTGCATTCTTCCTGCTGGTGTATCTGTTTCAAAAGGTTCTGAATAAGATTTGAATGTTATATTGTTTTTTTCTAATAGATTTACAATCTTTAAAACATCTTCTAACTTTCTACTTATACGATTTATCTTCCAAGATATAACCATATCGAACTTTCCTGCTTTAGCATCACTTAAAAGTTCTTTTAATGCTGGTCTATCTTTTATGTTTTTTCCACTTATTCCTCTATCAGAATAGCATTTATAGATTACATATCCCATCTTCTTACACCATTCTTCTAGTAATCTTTCTTGTTCATCTACACTGTAACCGTTCTCAGATTGTTCTTCAGTACTCACCCGGCAATATATGGCAATTAATTCCCTTCTTTTCTCAACTTTTATATCATTAACCAATTTCTTAAATCCCATAGAACTCCTCCTAATATCTAATCAAATTTATAATATATACTTAACTTTTATTTTTATATCATTTAATAATTAGATTATTTAGAAGTTACCCAATATATTAGATAACTTCTAAACCTTTATTAATTTTTAAAGCTCTATTTTGCTTAAAGAGATTCTACCTTGTTAGTTATGTACTCCATGCTAATCATATTATTTTTTTCCATTTCTGAATATCTCTCTTCTTTTAACTTTCTGTCATGTTCTATAATAATTTCACCATCTTCGATATTATAAACATTAGTAACATTCATATATTCTCCACCATTTTTAATTTCGATTTTTAATTCTATTACAACTTCAGCACCTATTAATTCATTCATATTAAATTTTTCATACTCATCATATACATTAAAATCACTTCCTTTAATAGCTTTAATTAATTTATAAAATAAGTATGTAGTCCAAGGGGCTATAAGCATGTATTGTTTTATTGATGTTCCATTCTCTATTTCAAAAGTTATATATCCTTGCTCAAAAACTTTACCCTTAACAATCTTTTTGTCATTAAATTCACAGCTTACTATTTTACATTTCTTATATCCTTCTTCTATTTTTACACTTACTCCATCTTTCTTTATGATTGCCATATTTATCTCTCCTTTTATTTTTCTATTTTCTGCTTACTTATTGATTATTTTTTATTGGTTATTTTCTTTAATCCAATTTATGAACCATTCACTATTCATTATTTCTTCTTGTTCTTTTATGCTTGTCCTATTCTCACATATTTGAATTATTGAATCTTCTAATCTTATCTTCTCTATTTTTCTATTGCTCTCCATTATGTACTCCTCCTAAATCATTTAATTTCACTAAGCACCGAACTATATAAGTTCAATGCTTAGTAGATTTTCTAATTTTCTTTTAACTCATCTATTTTTGAAGCTATTATGTATAGGCTTATTATCTCTGTTATTGCTTCAACTATATCGTCTATTGTTAATTCATCCATATATTATTACCTCCCACTTAATCTATAGTTATTATCGCTACTTTATGATTTTCGTATGTAGTATATTTAACTTCTAAAAATGTAATTGAAGTTTTGTTTCTAAAATCTAATTGATACATTTCAGTTAGCTCATTTACTGTACCAGCAGAATATATAGTCCCTTTTGTTTTAGAGTATTTTATACTTAAAAAGTTTTGATTGTCTGGTAATTTTTCTCCTACAGCAATTGCATTATCTGAGCATGAAATTAATATTTTAGGTGGATTCCCTAACTCCTCCATGACATCCTTTGGAAAAACAATCCTTTTACCATTTTTTTCAGTGTTTATTATAGTAACTACTCCTTGATTACTTCTTATTACACTTTTCTGTTTAGACTTAGAAGCCTTAAAGTTTTCTAAATTGTACTGTTGTTCTTGGATTACTTCCTCAATTTTTTCTATTGTTTCTTCTATTGTTTCTTCTACTATTTCTTGGTTTTGTATTTCTTTTCTTTCATCTTCCTCGCTCATCTTTTTAAAGATGTCTATTGGTTTTGTTCTTCTTTTTACTACTGCCATTTTTTAATCTCCTTTTACTTATTATTTGATTTATTCATTACCTCACTTTTAGGACTCACTCAGTCCTTTTCTCAGTCTCTTAGTCTCAAGTCTATTCTATTGATTTATGTGGTCTAGGACGTATGGACGCATATGTTACCACCTCCTTTCAGTTTATTATTCATGAAACATCTTCTTTTTGATGTTTCATGAATTTTCTTAGTCCTTTAGCCCTAGTTGTTGGTACATCTAAATTTCAGCATTTTATCTTAGCCACCAATTAGCCACCTAGTTGTCCAAATATTCTAGAATCATCTAATGAAATCCTAAAACATCCAACTATTTTTACTCCAGTATGGTATCTAAATGAATTTGATTTCTTACTTTCACATTCATATCCTAATGACTTAGCATAAGCATCAAATTTCCTCCAGAACTTTTGAACACTTATTTTAGCTTGTCCTTCCATTCCATTAGCTCTAGCCCAGCTTTTGTATGTATTGTAGATTATTCTATTATCTTCTCTATGGTCACTATGTTCTTTTTCAACGCATTGCTCAAAGAATAGTATCATCGGATTAAGTTCCATTTCATACTGTTTAAGTAATTTATTGGAACTATTGCATTCAGAAAATCTAAAATTATTTTCTTTTAATCTCCTTAGACCTACTAAAGCCCAATTAAATATTCCATTAAGTTCTTCTTTTAGTTTTTCTCTTAAATAGAAATCTCTATCTTCTTCTTTAACTACATTTTTGAAATGAAGCATACATAATCTTCTCATAAACGCATAACCTCCATCATTTGTATGAGGTAGATTATTTGTTGAAAATACCATTCTAGCAGTAGGCTTAAACTGAATTACAGGTTTATTTTTCTGTTCAGCAGTTATTATGTCTTCACCAACTATAGCCTTAAAATATTGAGTATTAAGAGAAGCCCCATTAAACTCATTCTCGTTGCTAATGTTAGCTAACTTTCCATATATACATACTCTAGAAAATGGTCTACTAAGTTCATTCATTGGTATACTTGAAATATTTTCTTGACCAATAAGTTCACTAATGATATCAATGAAAACACCTTTACCATTTTTTCCTAAGCCGTACAAGATTAGTGCTTTTTGTGCTCTTGTTTCTGCTGTTAAAATGTATCCAACCCACTCTTGTGCAAGATTTATAGCTTCTTCATCACCATTAAAACATTGATTAAGAAATCTAATGAAATTAGGACATTCAGCTTCTTCATTGTAATCAACAGGTATTCTAATACTACTGTAAAACTCAGGTCTATGTTCCATTAGGCTATATGTGTTTAAATCAAACATACCATTTCTAAGATTTATATATCTTTTGTTAGAGTTAAGTTCCTCTTCAAAAAATACTATTCTTTTTAAAGCTCCTATGTATTCCTTTTCATTTTTCAAAGACCATATATTATCCGAATAAGTTTGTAGCTTACCTCTTAATTTCTGAAATAAGTACATATCAGAAATCTTATTCCATATGCCATCGTTATATACATAAAACAAATCCTTATTATAGATAATTTGTAATTTTTTAGCTGTAAAAGTGGCAAATTTATTAGGATTAAAGGATTTTACCTTTCCAGTTTTCTTTGAAAACTCTATCCCCATTTCTTCACACTCTATGATTTTTTCATCTTCTAACATACATTTTCTCCTCACTTATCTTTATTAAGTAAGGTAATGAATCGCTTCTACGCTTGTTATGATACACTAAATAAACTAAAAACGCCAAAATCATTTTTGGCTATTTCAAGCCATTTTCAGCTATTTCCAAGAAATTATAAATTTTATTTTTTAACTTTAATTTACTTTTTTTAAATTTTTATCCTGTCTAGGAAGTCTAGGCTTAAAATTTTTTATCTTTTTTCCTCCTAGACTTCCTTGCTTAAAAATCTCCTAATTTATTACTTTTTTTGTATTTATTATTTAAAATAATCCTTAAATATACTATTGGAAATTTTCTTCCAACTTTTAATTTCGCAGTTTTACTTGATATTTCTCATTTTTGTAAAAAAAAAGAGGTTCAATCCTCTTTTTTTTATTGTTGTATTTCTACTAACTCTCCATTAGAATATAATCTATATTTCGCTAATATTGTATTATCATCAAACTTTATCCAATCCTTATCTTTAGCTACAACATCAAAATACTTTTTACCAGTTTCATCTATATTTAAATCTGATGATAGCTCATAGAAATTACGTGTATTTCCATTATCAGCATTCATTTTATCTAACATTTCTTGTGCTACTGTTTTTGAAAAGTTATTCTCGTCTGTTTCAATCTTCAACTTATTTTGTTTCTCTTTTTCTAAAGCTTCTTTTTCTTTTCTTTCAGCCTCTTCTTTAGCATAATTATCTTTTCTTTGATTAGATAACAATTCACTAGCTTTTACGTGTAAGTCATACATAGTATTTATATCTGCTTGTTCTATATATTGCCATTCTGATGTTTCTTTACTTAATTCTTCTGCTTGTTCATATTCTCCTTTTTCAATTAAGCTTTTAACCTCTTCTATTTTTACTAAAAATTCTTTTCTTATTTTTTTAACATTTAACAATTCTTTTTTTAGATTGTCTACATCATCTTTTAATCTATCATATTTTTTATAACTGCTATCAATTTCATTAAGATATTTCAATCCAGAATCTACTCCTGAACTTTGAGCCTTTTGGTAACTAACAACCACATTCCATAATTTATCTATTTTTTTATTATTTCCATCAACAACAGTATATAATATATCCCTTGCATTATCATAATCACCATTATTAATAGCTACTTCGGCTTTCTTTATTACTGCATTTTCTTCATTGATTCTTTTGCCTATAATTCCTCCTATAAATAATAGTATAAGAACAACTAATCCTATTATTATAGACTTATTTTTCTTATTCATATACTTAGCTCCCCCTTTATTAAATTATTTCTCCCCTTTAATTTTAGAATAAATAAAAGAACCTATTAGAAATAAACCTGCTATAACTATAGCTAGTTTTATCAAAATCCATAATACTGTAAATATTCCTCCAATTAATCCACTCATCCAATTAACTATGAAAGCACCTACAGCACAACATAGAAGCCACTCACCAACCATTGCTCCAAATCCTAAATACCATATCTCAAAAATATTATTAATTAGAATAAAAAACCCCGTTCCTAATATTAATGTAAATATAAGTGCAATTAACGCTGTTAATCCTCCAGCATCAAAAATATTCATCAAATTACCTCCCTAATTCCAATATTTTTATCTAATTTTAATATTATTTCTATTTATTATTGATTGAACCCATCTCTCTGAATAATCTAATTCTTTAGCTAATTTTCTTACATTTTTACCATTGTAATTCTCTTGTAAATATTTAATTACATATTCTTTAGAGTATAATTTCTTAGGAAAATTAAATTGTTGACCTCCAAATACACTATGTATTTCTCTTGTAACTTTTTCACCCATATGTTCAAAAATAGTAGAATACACTCCATTAAAATGCTCTTTTTGAATATCCATATATTAACTTCACCTCCCATAAAAAATAATAGCTACTTTAAAATGATTATTCATGCGAATAATTCATTGAAAAAATCATTGAAAACTTACTGAAAATTAATTTTAAATTTAATATAAAAAAAGTTAATGCTCCTAAAATATAGAAACATTAACTCTTTTAATTTTATTTATTGGTATTATATATAATTTAATTATTATTATTAATTGTATATATTTATTATTTATTTTTTATTCTTTTTTTCTCTCTATTCTGATTATATTTTTTTATTTTTATTTATTTTTTTATTAAGGCTTTAGCCCCCCTATCCCCCCGTCACTCCTTTAGAGTTCCGAGTTCCCTCTTTCCAAGTTCCATTATTTATATGTTTTATCTTTTTAATTTTTTTATTTTTAAGTAAATTAGTGACCTAAAACTTTTGGTTGCCTACTTATTCAATTTAAAAACAACTTGTTTAGCCCTTTTTTGAGCTTTTTTAATCTAATGGCTACTTTTCTTCACTATCTAAAAAATCTCTGTTTTCTGATGTGTTTTTGTTGCTTTTTGCTCAATTTCTCTCTATCATTATATAGCTTTTTTAACTTATCTTATATTTTTACTTATTATTTACTGCTTCTATTGAAGTAGCAACAACTGTTAATATAGTACCAACTACTTTTATTACAGTTATAATATCCATCTATCTCACCTCCTTTAAATATGTATAAATATATGAGTAACTATCTCTTACAGGAACTAATTTGATTACATACTTAGCAACTTCTAAATCTATGTAGACTAATGTTTCATTATCATATCCTCTACCATTACAAAAACTTACTACAGTATCAAAACTCTTTATTAAATCAAACTGAATGTAGTTTAATTCTTTCTGCAACTTCTTTAAATCTATTTCCTTTTTATCATTTAACTCGATTATTAAATCTCTAGGATTCCATTGATTAGCAAGCCCTCCATCATAGAAATCAAAACGCATTACTCCAAGTAGTTCCTTAGAACTATACTCAAAAGACTTTTCTTTACTTAGTTCTTTCATCTTATTACCTCCTAATATTCTTCTGCTAACATCATAGTTGAGTATTTATAATCATCTATAACGAAAACTTTTATGTTTCCATTAACCTCTATATTTTCTAAATCTATAACATACTTTTCTTTATACTCTGGAACTTCTTGACTATGTTCAATTACAATTCCTTCTTCACATTTTCTTATCTTAAAAACTTGTAAGTAGTCTAATTCCTTACCTTTCTCATTCAATTTATCAATCATGCTCCAAAGTATAAGTTGTAATCTTAAATCTAACTTTTCATTAGCTCCTCTCGTTATATATCTGCTCTCTTCCTTAAACATCTTAATCCTCCTTAAAATAAATAAAGCTACCTAATTACTTTTCTTGTAATTAAGTAGCTATTTTAATTCTCACTTTAAAATTTATTAATTTTAAATTTACTTTTTGTTTATTTTTATTTTTTCTATTTATCCAATTATGCATAAAATATGACCAGTTATACCAATCATATTGTAAATTTTTATAATTTTTTGTATTATTTTCTCATAAAATATATGAAATTAGGGGGAATAAATCATGAAAAAACAATTATTATCAAGATTAACAATATTAGCACTTACTGGTACTATATGTACCAGTGTCTTTTCGCCTTCATTGACAGCCTATGCTAATGAAAGAAATTTAAAAAATATTAATACTACTTATTCTAACTCTATAACTGTAGATGGAATAACTTATAGTGCAGAAGATATTGCAGACTCTATAAGACCTAATATTGACTATAGTACTGATTATAGCGAAGGAATAAGAGAAAGAAGTGCTGTAACAAAAGCTATAAAAACTGCAGTAAAGTGGTTAAAAGGGAATTGGCAAGTAGTTTATAGCAGATTACCTAATTGGATGAAAAAATATTTTAAATTCGATGCATTCTTTAATTTAGTTGATACCTTTATTGGGATTTCAGATAGTGTAGAAGATTTCTTCCATAGAGTATTTAGAGCAATGGGAATGCCTGAAAATGTTAATTGGTTTATAACAAACGTTATTATGCTATTATTACCAATTTAAATAAGGGGTTGAAATTTTGAAACGATTTTTATGGTTTAATTTAGAAAAATTAAAAACAGATAAAGAATATTTTTTAGTCGTTTTTATGTTTTTAATAATAATTCAGTTAGCATTTTATTTTCCATTAAATAAGTCACTAGATTTTTCAAATATATTTTGGGGATTTATCTTCACATTATTTTTTATATATGTTACTTTTTGCAAGAAAACTTTTTCTTATAAAGAAGTTTGGCAATGTTTTTGGAAATGCTAGAACTAAAATTTAAATATTATAAAAGAAAGATATATATATCTTTCTTTTATTTCTTCATTCTAATATATCTATTTATTAATTTTTTTTAATTCTTGCTTCAACATATCTATGAAATCATCTGAAAATACTTTCTCTTTAATAGACTTCTTTATTAACTCCATCAACTCTAATTCAGTTACATCTAAACTTCTTGGAACATAGATATCATCACCCCTTACGGTATCTTTGTACACAGCGAATCTTATTTCATACCGATTCATAGATTTAACAAAAATCTTTTCTATGCAGTATGTGTAATCTTCATCTTTTAGACTAGCTTGTCTTAGAAGATTACAGTACCTAGTACTTTTTATTATTTCCTCTTCAACCTTTTTAGACATACTATCACCTCCTTAATCTAAAAGTATCTTAGAAAGTTCTTCCTCTGCTATGACTACTAATGAAAAATCGCTAGAAAGTAAAAATAGTGAAGAAGTATATTTAACTCCTTCACTACATATAATCTCATCTGTATATTCTGGTAATACGTCTTTCAACATTCCATTTTTAAGTTCTTTAACATCTTCTATACTTTCAACTACTAAAACATATCCTCCTAAGTCTTTATCTACATCTCTGTTTTCTCCGTAGTTTTCATTAAGTATATCTATTGTTACTTTTATACTCTCAATTACTTCTGATGGTATATTAATTACTTCTAGTAATTGATTTTCCTTGTAAATCTTCTTCATCATTAATCCTCCCTAAAATATAAGAAACTTCTATATGCAATCTAATTACACATAGAAGTTTCTTATAAGTAATTTCTCCAATATTATACTATTCTTAATTATAATATATATTTATATTTTAGATTTATTTCGTATTTAACATTCCTTAACCCCAAAATAACATCATCTTTATTGTTTAGGATTCCAGAATTAAGACGAATCACTATCTTTAAAAACAACCAAGTTTATTTCATTATAAGCCTTTACATGTTAATACCCATTTCAAATGCTTTTTATTATAGTTTAGAACCCTTGCTTCTAATACATCTCCTATTTTTATAAAATCAAATATATTCTTAATATATTTATAAGATAGTTCACTTATATGTATACTTCCATATAACTTTTCATCGTTAATCTCAAACGTAACTATTGCAAACCCTAACACTACCTTCTCAACGACACACTTTACCCTTGTTCCATATAAATCCTTTTTATTATTTTCTTCAATTATCTTAGCAACTCTTCCATGTTTCTCACTTAAGGATAAACTTTTCCATAGTGCTTTATGAACACAAATATCCCACTCTTCATCAAAAATTATTCCATCATTGCTCTTGTGCTGCCATCTATACTGGCCAGAAGACTTTGACTTGTTTCCTATTATTCCAACTCTGTATAAATCATTAAGTACACTCACTATATTACTCTTTAAAAAAGATTCATTAAAGTACTTAGATATTCTTTCTAGCAATTCCTCATATGAAAAATATGGCTTATATCCAGTTAAACACATAAACATAATCTCTAATTCATTTGGTGTATATAGTGCATTTAATTCTTCTTTTATTTCCTTTAAACTTTCCTGTGAATATTCTTGAATGCTTGCATGAAATATACCTGGTGAATATACATCTCTATTGGAGAATAATGTATTTTTAGTTGAGTTTAAAAACCTTACTATATCTCTTGGTTTATTCCATGTATTGTTTAGAATATATGTAACAGTAGGAACTTCATCAACTTCTGAACAAAACCACTTTTCATAGATTTCTTTTTTGTTTTTGAAGGTAATATTATTTCTATTCTCTGATAATTCAATCCTTTTAAGCCATATTTCAAAAATTGGATGAGTATATGAATTAGTATTACTATAGTTCCATACCAATGGACATTCATATCCTGAAATAATTTTATTTATCTCCTTAGATGGTACAAATTTCATTATACTATTTACTATCTCTGTTCTAATGGAACAAATTATTTTTGTATTTTTAAAGTTACTCTCAATGAATAATGAATTTACATTTTTTACTGTAATAATTAAATCTCTAATCATTGTCAAATCACGTTGTAGTACACTTGCTTCAGCGTAAAAAGCTTCAAGTTCATCCACAAATATATAATATGGTATTTCTGTCCTTTTTAGTGTGTAGAATATTTTTGTTGCTTTATCTAATAGCTTAATAAATTGTGAATATTCATTAATATTTTCATTTTTATCAAAATCTAACAATACTTCAGGTTTAATAGTTGAATTAGCATTTATATTATTAAATGTATATCCCAATCCCATTTTCACCTTATTAGGCATTCTAAAAAACCCTTTTGATGATTTTTCAGAAAGAATTGAATCGATAATCTTTTTAAATTCATTCCAATTATTATCTTCTACAAATATAGCTCCATTATTTTCATTGTTATCATCAATTATTTGTTTGAAAATAATCCATCTCCATATATATTCAAAATCAGTTTCCTTAATTAGTGTTTCTTTATCTATTCCTATTGTTTTTATTATATTTTTTGAAATATTTTCTAATTCCAACTTCTGTACATTTCCATAATCACTTTTAAATAAAATAAATGATGAACATGTCAATATATCATTTTCTTTGCATTTAGCATTTAAATATAATAATAATGCAGTCTTTCCTGTACCCTTATATCCATTTATAAATATTTCATCCCCTGAAATTAACTTTTCAAAATCAAAATTTGGTGGAATAACAAAACTTTCTAAAAACTCATCTGATTTCTGAGATATTATTTCATCTTTTGCATCTGGCTTTCCTATATATATATCCTTTACCGTTAACATATTTCTCCCCACAATCTTTTTTTGTATTATTGTACCATTCAACCTAATATTATGTAAATATATATATCATACCATTTTATTTTTATAATAACTGTATATAACTAAAGAATTTACAACATTTCTGTCATGAATTTATTTATGAAAGCGACACATAAATATCCTCTCCATTATATCCAATTATCCAATTTTAGTAAAAACCTCCGTTATTTATGGTACGGTTCACTTTTCATTATTCTAAAAATCTATAAAACTAATAGAAATAAACTACTTGATGAAGCTATTGAATTGCTTCTTGAAAGACACAATTTTAAAGAAAATTAAAAGCTATGGCTTTTAAACCATAGCTTTAATTTATTTATTATACAATTTTTAAAGTCCAGTCTTCACATGACCATACATCTGTTACTAAGTCTCTATAGAATTCTGGTTCATGGCAAACTAAAAGTATGCTTCCTTTATATTCTTTTAATGCTCTCTTTAATTCATCTTTAGCTTCAACGTCTAAGTGGTTTGTTGGCTCGTCTAGGATAAGTATGTTTGTTTCTTTGTTTATTAGCTTACAAAGTCTTACCTTAGCTTGTTCTCCCCCACTTAATACTGCTACTGAGCTTTCTATGTGCTTAGTTGTTAATCCACATTTAGCTAGGGCACTTCTTACTTCGTATTGAGTGTATCCAGGGAACTCTTGCCACACTTCTTCTATACATGAATTATAGTTTGCTTCTTTTATTTCTTGTTCAAAGTATCCTATGCTTTGGTAGTCTCCTGTTTCAACCTCTCCACTTATTGGTTTTATTAATCCCATTAAGCTTTTTAGAAGTGTTGATTTTCCAAGTCCATTAGCTCCAACTAAGGCTATTTTTTGTCCTCTTTCCATTCTTATGTTAAGTGGTTTACTTAATGGCTCATCATATCCTATAACTAAATCTCTTGCTTCAAAGATTAATTTACCTGAAGTTCTTCCTTGCTTAAAGTTAAACTCTGGTTTTGGTTTCTCAGCAGCAAGCTCAATTCTATCCATTTTATCTAATTTCTTTTGTCTAGCTCTTGCCATACCTGTTGTAGCAACTCTAGCCTTATTTCTAGCAACGAAGTCTTCAAGTTTAGCTATTTCAGCCTGTTGTCTTTCATAAGCAGCCTCTAATTGCTTCTTGTTAGCTTCATATACTCTCATAAAATTATCATAATCCCCAGTGTATCTAGTTAATGCTCTATTTTCAACGTGGTATATTACATTTACTACACTATTTAAGAATGGAATATCATGTGATATTAAGATAAATGCATTCTCATATCCTATTAAATAGTTTTTAAGCCAAGCTATATGTTCCTCATCAAGGTAGTTTGTAGGCTCATCTAGAAGTAATATATCTGGTGTTTCTAATAAAAGTTTAGCTAATAAAACCTTAGTTCTTTGTCCTCCACTTAAATCAGTAACATCCTTATCTAATCCAACATCTCTAAGACCTAATCCAGCTGCAACCTCTTCAACCTTTGCATCTATCATATAAAATCCATTATGATCTAACATATCTTGAATTGTAGCTGTTCTTTCTAAGGCTTTAGTCATCTCATCCTCTGACATTTCACCCATTCTCTCATAAAGACCATTCATTTCAACTTCCATATCAAAAAGATACTGAAATGCTTCTCTTAAAACTTCTCTTATAGTTTTGCCTTTCTCAAGCTTGGCATGCTGATCCATGTAACCAACTCTAACCTTATTACTCCATTGAACATCTCCCTCATCTGGCATAAGTTTACCTGTAATTATGTTCATGAAAGTTGATTTACCTTCTCCATTTGCTCCTATAAGTCCAACGTGCTCCCCCTTTAAAAGTCTGAAAGACACATCTTCAAATATAGCTCTATCTCCAAAGCCATGATTCATATTTTTAACTATTAAAATACTCATTTAACTTCTATCTCCTTATCTAAAAATCTCTATAAAAATAATCTCATAAAATATATGAACTCAAAATACTATCCCTTAACAAAAAAATTTATTTTCTAAACTAAACCTCATATTATGTAAAATACTAAATATTTTAAGCTGGAATTTTTATTTACACTCACTTTATCCATATAAAGAAAATCATTTACTTAACTATCATTAAGCTCTTACTTCTTTATACAGAAATTCTATCTACGTAAACAAACTCCAACTAAGTAGTAAATTCTTAAAGAAACATTTGGCTACCAACAAATAAAATTAAAGCTAAAAAGCAAATTCCAACTATATTATATAGAACTGACATCTTAGATGATTTTTTCTTATTTAATCTACTTACTCTGCTTTCTACCATTTCCCTATTCCACCTTTCAAAAATTTCAAACTAAAATATATATTAAATAAACTTCTTTTTAAACTCTCTAATATACATTATATATAGTATATTATCTAACTTTAGTTTTTCAAATATATTTTTCCTCCTCTCCATAAAATTTATCTCTTTTTTACTTTCAGTTTACTAAAAGCTTTTTAGATTCCTCATAAATTCCCTCAATAAACTAATATATACATCTTTTTAAAATTTGTTCTTAAAATTTAATATTACTTTTAAATAAAATCAATTATTTTCTTAATAGTCCATTTAAATAAAATCAACCAATTTCTTAAGGGTGTATATCCTATTGTAATAAGGTCTATTTGTAGTCTTCCTAAGTTTCTATATGATATAATAGATTAAATACTTGGTATAAATTGTACAAACTAGTAAGAAAGGGGTTTATCTATGCTATATTACTTAGTGGCACTATTTGATAAGGTTTCCTATGCAATAATAAAGCCATTGCAAGAATCCATTTCAAATGAATATAAACTTTATGAGAACCTTCCTATGCTTCATATTACCTTAGCTGTAATTGAAGATCCTGATATGGATAAATTAAATGAAGTAGTAAAAAACACTTTAAAATCATATAAAAAATTTGAAGTTCATTTAAATGGACTGATTAAATTTGGAGAACCTTATAGGTCTGTAAATTTAAAAGTAGATGAAGAAAGTGGAGTAATAAAGAAACTTTCTAGAGAACTTTATGAGAATTTATCAAAAGAAGGATTTAAATTGACTTCTAACCCAGATACATGGCAGCTTCATGTATCCTTAGCTAACCCATATTTTGCACAGAGAGTATGGGGAGAGGATGAGTTTGAGTCAGCTTATACAAAACTTCAAGATTATAATTTTGATAGAGAGCTTTTAATTGATGAAATTCAATTTTGGAGACCAATAAATGATGAAAACAAAATGGTGGTTTTTAGCTATCCACTACATTAACACTTAAAATTTATAGAGCGTACATCAAAAGTTATTTTGATATACGCTCTTTATTTATAAAAAAAATCAGAGAGAATTTCTTCTCTCTGAAATAAGTTTTAGTTTATTATATTTACATTCAATTGATAAAATTATACGAGTTAAGCATGAATAAATCTATTTTTTAATAAGTTTCTTTGAAAACTTCAAAGTAAGCTTGTGGATGTAAGCATGCAGGGCATTTTAATGGAGCTTCTGCACCTTCCCAAATAAATCCACAGTTTCCACATTTCCAAAGTACTACTTCATCTTTTTTGAATACTTTTCCTTCTTCAATGTTTTTAGCTAATTTCATAAATCTATTATAGTGAGCAGTTTCTGCTTTAGCTATCATTCTGAAAGCAGCAGCTACTTCTGGGAATCCTTCTTCGTCAGCTACATCAGCAAATGATGGATAAAGATTACTTAATTCATCATGTTCTCCGTCAGCAGCAAATTTTAAGTTAGTTAATGTATCTGTAGGTAATTCTACTGGGTAAGCAGCATTTATTTCTACAGCTTCTCCTTGAAGATCGTCTTTTAAGAATTTATAAAATCTCTTAGCGTGTTCTTTTTCATTTTCAGCAGTTTCTAAAAATATATTTGATATTTGAACATAACCTTCTTTTCTAGCTGTACTTGAAAAATAAGTATATCTTGTTCTTGCTTGGCATTCACCAGCGAATGATTTCATTAGATTTTCAGCAGTTTTAGTACCTTTTAAACTTTTCATAATAAAAAACCTCCTACAAATCACTTATTTGAAAAAACACAATTAAAATTATTTTTCCAAATAAATAATTTTTAAGCCATATTAATTAATAATTGTTATTCCTTATATAACTTATAATATCACTTTCAGGTAAAATTTCAAGTACTTTTTGAACATTTTGTTAATAAAACTATTTTATCATATAAATATTCATATTGTTTCTAAATTCATATATTATTATTCAAATATATAAAAAAATCATAACACTATTTTTTTATTCACACTTAAAATTACATACTATAGCTCCCTTTTTAATAAGAGTATATAATTTAATAAATAAAGTTAATTTATATATTAAATTCACTAAAATTTATAAGGAGGTTTTTATTATGAAGGTTAAAATACATCCAAACACTTTAGATAAAGTTAAAGATATGCTTGATAATAGTGATAAAGATGCCATTAGAATAAAAGCTTGTTCCTCTGGCTGAGCAGGCTTAAATATTGAAGTTGTTCTGGATGAACAGCGTGAAAATGATGATGTGGTTATGGATAATGGTATTAAAATAGTTACAGACAAGAAAATTTCTCATTTCTTTACAGATGCAACCTTAGAATATAAAAACACTATTCTAGGCAAAAAATTTAAAATATATTAATTGGTATATTTTTTTAATTATTAGTCAATAATACTAATAGCTTAATACACTCTTAAGTTAACCACACAATTTAATAGAAAAAGGAACTGTTCTCCCAAACAGTTCCTTTTTTAAAGCTTATTTGCTGTTTTTTTAAACTCATACATGCAAAAATAAGCCCATTTTCAAATAATATTACAACGACTTTTTATTACCCCTTCATTATAAAGAAGGTATATACAATAAATACTATTACACTTATTATAAACGGTGCATTTATTACTCTCTCTTCTTTATAAGAAACTCTTGTTGCAACATCTAACTCATCTAAAGTTATATCGAAGTTTCTCTTTTCCATCTTTCTTATTAAGTAACTAATTAAAAATGCAGCTACTATTGCAGCAATTAAATAATATAAGAACACTCCTATTTTTAATTCCATTGGAATATTTTTTATAGAATCCATTGAATGAACTAAATCCTCTGTAGTTATTCCTTGACTAACTATTCTTTGCTGAATTAAATTCCATGAATTAATTAGAAAATGGATTAACATTGATAAAAATATACTTCCTGTAGCTCTTACTACATAAGCTAAAATTATTCCCATGGCTGTAGCATATAAAAATTGATGTGCATTTAAATGAAGAATACCAAACATTATTCCTGTCATTATTGCAGCTACATTTTTACTTTTAAATTCAAATCCTGATAAGGCAATACCTCTTATAGTTATTTCTTCTGTTATGGCAGGTGTTACCCCTACAACTAAAATCATTAACCATAATGGATATGCTCTCATTTGATCTAAAACTAAGGCTACATCATTTGTATAAAAGAAACTTGATGTATATGAGAAGAATGTCATTATTGGAAGCGCTAAAGCTGCTATTAATATAGAAAAGAATACATCTTTTCCCTTTGGTTTTTTAAAGCTAAAAACCTTTTTATAATTACTCTTAGTTACAATTATATATATTATTGCTGGCACTATGAAAAATATTATGTGTATTACCATTAAAACTAATGGCGGCACTAATCCTATCTTATATAGTACTGGCGTCACAAACATTGGCCCTACTATAGATAAAACTAATACTATAAGAAAATATAAACTTACTTTAAATATAGGCTTCATCTTATTTCTCCCTTCTATAAAAAATTAATTTAAAAATTACATAAATCCAAGTTTAATATTTTAAAGCATAATTAATCATTTTAAAATATAACATATTTATCAATTATCTTATATTACTAATTAATTACTTTTTTATTTTACTTACTTTTTATTATATTAATTTTAAAACACATAAATTCTATAAATATTTTAATAAGCTATATCTATCATCTTTAAGTATAATAGACTTAATTTTTTTCTTAAACTTTTTTCTTAAAAATAAAAAATAAATATAAAAAATATTTTGTTTTAACTGTATAAAAAAAATAATACTGTTAATAATATTTACTGAGGCAATAAGCTTCAATCTTATAATAGCCTCTCCCCCATTTTATTTATACTGACAGTTTCGTTAAAGTACGGACTAACGAAACTGTCTCCCCCTTAAAACCCTTATAATGTAATAAATTTTCTTCATGTTTTTCTAGTAGAGAGTATTCATATACTCTCTCAATTTTTAAGTAAGACATATTTAAAAGCTAAGCTTTTTAAAATAAATTATTAGACACTCTAAGCACATATTAATTACCCATTAAGTTTACTTAATGGGTAATTTTTTATTTCTTTTCTATACATAAGGTAAAATAATATTTTTTAAAGCTTAATTTTTTTTAATCAATTTTTTCAAGCTCTCTTCTTAACCAATCTAAAACATTCATCATTGTTCTAGTTCTAACCTTTTGTCTATCAGCTTTAAAATTAAATTTTTTAACCTTTGTAATTCCATCTATACATAATCCAGCATAAACAAGACCTACAGGCTTTTCTTCTGTTCCACCGCCAGGACCTGCTATACCTGTTGTAGAAATTCCTATTCTTGTTCCTGCATTTTTAGCAATACCCTTTGCCATCTCTCTAGCACACTCTTCACTAACTGCGCCAAAGTCCTCTAAAGTTTCTTTTTTTACTCCAAGTCTCTTCATTTTTGCTTCATTAGAATAAGTTACAGCGCCTTCCATAAATACCTCAGATATTCCTGGATAGTTTATTAATGTGCTTGCAACCATGCCACCAGTACAAGATTCAGCTGTTGATACTGTCATTTTTTTATCAACTAATAATTTTCCAACAACCTCTTCTAAAGTTACTTCCCCTTCACCATAGATATTATCTCCAAGTCTCTTTCTAATCTCTTTTTCCATAGGAGAAATAAGCTTTTCTGCCTCTTCTTTATTTTTTCCCTTAGCAGTAATTCTTAAAATAACATCTATATTTTTTGCATAAGGAGCAACTGTTGGATTTTCATTATCTAAAAGATCACATACTAAATCCTCCATCTTGCTTTCTCCAATGCCAAAAACTCTTAAAATTTTAGATACTAAAACACTATCAGTAAATTTACTTAAGTATGGTACTACATGGTTTGTAAACATTGGCTCCATTTCCCTTGGTGGTCCTGGTAAAAGTATTATTCTCTTATTATTTTCCCCTTCTAAAATAGCTCCTGGAGCTGTTCCATTAGGGTTTGGAAGTATTATGGCCTCCTTTGGAAAATAACATTGTTTTTTATTGTTCTCTGTCATTTCAAGGTTATTCTTCTTAAAATAATCCTCCAAATCACAAAGAAGCTCTTCTCTTAAGCACATTTCCATATTGAAATACTTTGCTGCAAGCTCCTTGCTTAAATCATCTTTAGTAGGTCCTAACCCACCTGTAGTAATAATTGTATCGCAATTTTTAAAAGCATTGTCAAAAGCCTCTAAAATCCTTTCAGAATTATCTCCAACTACTGATTGATGATAAACTCCAATTCCTAAGTTAGCTAACTCCTTAGCTAAAAATTGAGCATTGGTATTTACTATGTCTCCTAAAAGTATTTCTGTTCCTATTGCCATTATTTCAGCTTTCAAAAAAATCACCTTCTTAAACTTAATTTATAATTTTATTTCTGCAAAATTATTTATTATCCTCTAACAAATAATTTTACTCTACTTTCTTCTCTATGTCCTAGTTTTTATTTATATTCTTTCTATTATTCATAATTATTATATAAATATTTTTACAATTAAATTTGACCTCTTATTTTCTTAGCTCTATAATAGTCTTTGTTTATTTATAATAATACTTTTAATTTTTATATAGAATATTAAGGGTGTTTTAATAAACAATGAAATGAATACTGACTAGAATAAACTATAATCTGAAGATCTATATAAAAATAAATTAAGGAGAAAAAAAATGAATTCAAAATTTAAAGGAATTATTTTTATGATACTTGCCTCAGCAGCCTTTGCTACTATGAATCTACTTAGTAAGCTAGCTGTAGGAGTTAACTCATATCAAAAAACTTTTTTGACAAATGTTGTAGCAACCTTAATAGTTTGCTTTATAATAGCCTATAAAAAAGGCTCTTTTTTTGGAAAAAAAGAAAGTAGAAAATATTTGCTAGTTAGAGGGGTTACAGGTACTCTATCCATACTAACAAACTATTATGCCTTAGATAAAATGTTTTTATCCGATGCAACAATACTAACTAAATTAGCACCATTCTTTACAATAATTTTTTCTTACTTATTAATTAGCGAAAAAATTACTAAAAAACAATTTACACTTTTAATAGTAGCCTTTGCAGGAAGCTTATTTGTAATAAAACCTCAATTTAGTACTGCTATAATTCCATCCCTTATCGGCGTAGCCTCTGCTGCCTTTGCAGGAATAGCATACACAATGATAAGAGTGATTGGCGATAAAGAAGACTTCTGGACAATAATCTTGTCCTTTACAAGCATAGCTACTATTGTTATGTTACCTTCAATGTTTATGAACACAGATAATTTAACACTACAAAATATACTTCTACTTGTTAGTGCAGGAATAGCTTTCACATTAGGACAAGTTGCCTTAACCATAGCTTACAAAAATGCTCCAGCATCTGAAATATCAATGTATGATTACATTGGGCTTATTATAGCAGCTATATATGGCTTTATGTTCTTTAAAGAAATTCCAGATTTCTTATCATTTACAGGGTATATAATAATAGTTGGCTCTTCACTTTTAAATATTTTAGGAAATAAAAAGACTTCTAATAAAGAAATAAATGAAGATAGCTCTTTAGTTTCTACAGATTAAAAATATTATTTAAAACAAAGAAAAAAGCTGTGATAACTTCACAGCCTTTTTCTTTTTGTCGAAAATAAAAAATTATTATTTTATAATGAAATCAATTAATTATAAATTTTTATCTTATAAAAATCAATGTTATAAGCTCTAAAAAACTAGTGTTTTACACTACTAAAGTATTTGACACTTCTCAAATCAAATTTATTCACAAATATACTTATTAATATAGTTTATTCTTTATTTTTTTATATATTTTTAAGCTATTTGTTCTAACAAACACTTTCAAAGTTTCTTCTAATACAATCTATTTCTTAAATATATTTAATTGATTTGATATAAGCATATAAACTTCTCTCTTAACCTACTAATTAGCTTTGCTTTTACTATTAAAAAGCTTCAATACAATTATGGCTAAAAGCCCAAGATATATAACTAATCCTTCCATTGCTCCAAATCCCATAGCATAACCTAGTTTAGCACATTGATCATATCCAAAACTTAATACCTCTCCTATCATTTTATTCCTCCTAATAAACTCTTCATTTAAGATATATGAATTTATCCAATATAAAATGATGCTTTAATTTATCATATAAGCTTTCAATATATTTTAGAAAAAAACTATTTAACTAATAAAACATCATAATCAAAGTACGTAAAAATTAAAAAGTTGAATAAAATACTGTTTAAATATTTTATCCAACTTCTTTGACGATTTTTATTTTATAAATATATTAATCAATGATAGGGCAAATATAATTTGACAAACTCCTACAAGCCCTCCATAAAGCATAGCCTTTGGCCCTTCCTTTACTAAATCTCCAATTTTTACTCTCATTCCTATACCAGCTAAAGCTATGATTTCAAAATTAGAACTAATCCACTTAAATGTTCTTCCAAGTATTCCTGGAATAATTCCAATAGAATTTAAAATACATATAATAAAAAATCCTATTATAAACCATGGAATACGAACCTTATGTGTTGGTTTGTGATGATGAGCTATTTCTTC
Source organism: Clostridium sp. 16K-1-R1 (assembly GCF_023921145.1). Taxonomy (NCBI): domain Bacteria; kingdom Bacillati; phylum Bacillota; class Clostridia; order Eubacteriales; family Clostridiaceae; genus Clostridium; species Clostridium sp. 16K-1-R1. The sequence goes on along the minus strand of NZ_CP046515.1, from coordinate 190,937 downwards.
TTTATTTTCTTCATTAACCTCTATCTTAGCAAAAACTAAAACTACCACAACTAAGAATATTATTCTTATAATCTTAAACACTGTAGCTAGCTCTACAACTGGGTCGCCAATAAATTTAGCAGAACCAATAACTTGTCCTACAGACTGTAATATTCCTCCCATTAATGCAGAGCTCTGCAAAACATCGTTGTTATATAAAATAGATGTGATTAATGGTAAAAGTATCATTAATATTGTACCTGTTACATTTACTATTGTTATGGCAATTACTTTATCTGAATCCTTAGCTTTTATTACTGGAGATACTGATCCTATTGCTGATGAACCACATACAGCATTCCCTGCTGACATGAGTAATGAATACTTTTCTCCAAAGCCTAACTTTCTTCCTATAAAGTAAGTTGTACATATTGTTAATGTCATTAAAATAGCTATATAAAAAACTCCGTTAAATCCTAGAGCCATTATATCAATAATATTTAAAGATGCTCCCATTAAAACAATTGAATAGTTTAAAAGATCTTTTTCTGAAAATTTAGTGCCTTCATCATACTTATCACTTTTAAAAAGTGTATTTCCTAAAAATATTCCCATAAATATTGCAAAGGTAGCTGCTCCTACAGTAGGAAAGCTTTTTCCTAAAAATTCAGCAATAATGCCTATTATTAAGCATATAAAAAGTCCAGGTAATATGGACTTAGATTTTTTTAATATTTTATTCCTCATATGTTACCTTTCTTGTTCTAATATTAAGTAAGCTCCTAAAGTTTTCTCTTTAGTTGCATTACGAAATTATTATACATACCTAAATATATAAATAAAAATACTAAAAAATTATATAAATAATAAGTTTTTAGTTATATAAAAAAGATAAGTGGAATGACTATTAAATCATTCCACTTACCTTTTAGATTTTCCAAAAAAATAGAAAATACAGCATGACACATTATTTTTGGAGCATCTTATAAAAAGATTATGAGTAGAGGCTAAATTTGTTTATTTTATCATTTTATAAAGTCGGTGGGAGTTTGACTTACTATTAAAGAATTACCCATAATCTTTATTATAAAATACTGTAAAGTGATTGAGATTTTTATTATGTTGTTTAACTAAAAGCTTATCTTATAACAATAATAGATATAAGAGTTTGTATCTCTAGAAGTTGAGCCCCATTCTAGAAATTTTCGACTAAAATTCAACTGTGAATCAAGTCTTAAGTTTATATGTAAACTCTATTCAATTATTTTGAATAAAGAGTTCCACCTATTAATTCTTCTTCTTCCTCTACATATTCTCCAAGTTTTGGACTTATAGCTTTGAAGAACATATTTAAGAAGTTAAGTAGCATAAAGAATATTACATATGTTGCTATAAATATTTCAACATCACCTAAGAATTTAAATAAGTTAGCCATTTTAGCATATCCTAAACCAGTAAAATAAGTTGATAACTTAAATGCTGATAAAGTAGCAATTGCTAATGGGAATGTAAATGCTGCGTATGATGGTTTAAAACCTTCTTTAAATAGTTTTAAAATGTATCCATAAACAACAACAAGTAATATTAATCCTGTTATTATTAACCAAGCTAACATGTATGGGTTAGGGTTTGGTTCTATAGTTAATATACCAACTACTCCAAGTGGAGCTGGTGAACAAATTATACCTACTGTTGGTAATTTGTGATCATCTAATATTTCACTTTTAAATACTATATATAAAACTAATGGTAGAAGAATTGTATAGAATATAAATCCAAACATAAGCATAAAATGTGCTATTTGAGGGATTTGAGGAATTACCCCATCCATACCTTTACTTGCTACACTACCTGTTATCATACCTGTATAAACTATGAAACAAGTTGGCATTATGTTTTCAAACTTTCTTTCTTTTATTCTGATTATTGTATAGAAAATAACTATTCCATAATGATATATTACAGCTGCTATCCAAAGCCAACTACATACTACTGGAAAGTAAGGATAAAAGAATCCTGATACTAACCAAACAACCATACCCATTGTAGGATAAAATGTTCCTGTTACTGGGTTTTTAAGTTCCTCATACATAACCTTTGGGAATCTTATAAGCCTTAAAATCATTAAAGATAGCATACAAACTGCTAAAAATATTGCTATTGGTTTAAAATAATTTATTCCTTTTAATTTCCATGAATTACTCAATGTTATAAATGCCAAGCAAGTTCCACTAATTCCTATTGGCATGTTTTGAAGCTTATCTAAATATTTTTTCATCTATCTAATCACCACTTCCTACTCACTTGATGATTTTATTATATACCCTTTCTCTTATAAGTAAAAATACTTATTTTATATAAATATTATAAGTATTTAGTTATATACGAAGTGATATTAAGATATTATTTATGTAACAAAATCTATTATATAAAACTTTAAAATATTTAATTTAAGCAAATTAATATATAAAAAAATAAGATTAAGATAAATATCTTAATCTTATTTTTATACCCTTAAAAACTATACTAAACTTATTTGTTTACTACACAGTTCTTCCTTAAGTTCTTTTAAATTTATAATTACATCAAATATCTTTTCTTTTTCATTATCCATAAAATCTAGGAATTCATTTTTTAATTCATAAACTAAACTTTTATTTAATTCTTTCTTTGTATTATTATACTTAGATAAATCAAATTTTAAATCATCCTCAAAAAACTCTTTTACTAGCCCATCTTCTATTTTGACCAACCTTATATTTAAAACAGAATCTTTCTCTTCAAAATAAATATTATCAAAATTATCTATCTTTAAGAAAACATTCTCATCATAAATATATTTACTCATATTAATTCTCCCCTTCTTTTGCTTAAAGCTAAACATATTATTACTAACATATAAATTAGTAAAGATGTAATCAAATTCTCTTAACTTATAATCAATTTATATACCCTATATTAAAATTTTACCAAAAATCAATGATTTTGTTAATAATTTAACATATAAATTATTCTAATATTTATTAAATTTAAATAATCTATGGATTAATATTCTCAAAATTTAATTATAAATACAAAAAAGTAGGTACTTAATTAAATACCTACTTTCTTTATCTTTAAATAATCTATAATAGATTTTTATTTATAATAGTATTGGTTTATAAGCTAATATTTTATCTGCAATTTCTTCAGCAGATAATTCAGTATAGAAAATTAAATCACTTGGATTTGGATAAATAACATTTCTTTTTAATTTAAATATTAGTTCATCAATCATAGCTTCCGACCATTCTTCCTTAGGATTTCTAATAATATTTACTAATTCTATTATTTCTTTTCTGTTAAGCTGTTCCATTTTTACTATACCTCCTTTTAATAAAATAATTAATATTCTTATACATCTATGTTACAATATTTTATAATTTATAAGAAAGGGGAGATGTTTCATGGTTAAACAAAAAGAAAAAAATTTAGAATCTAATCGCCCACTTATATTGGCAGTAATGTTTCTTATAAACTTTTTTATATTTATTTTATTTATACATAACTTTAATATATTTATTTATGCTTATATATTCATATTTAATATTTTTTCTTTAATAAATTTAATATTTATGAAAAAACTATATAGTTTCATAGACTTATATACTGCTCTTTCACTATCATCCTTTTCACTTTTTTTATTTTTATCTGGTTTATACAAATTAAATGAAATTCTTTCTATAAATAAATTTATTAATTTATCTATTTTATTCATCATAATATATATTTTAATAATTATTCTATCAATAAATCATATTAAAAATTTTTATAATTCTAAGAGTTATAAAAATAAAATTTTAAAAAACTATCCTAACTATGGTTTAATAGTTGTTGGTAGTTTATTAGGTTTATTTTTATCTAAATTAAATTTAAACCAAGATTTGATAATTGCTTTAGGTATGGTATTACTTAGTTGTGGTTTTGCAGTATGCTATTCCCACTTTTATAAATTTTTTTATAATTCATCACATTAGAACTTATTAGAAAAAATCAAGCTTCAATTTATTTTATATGATATAAAAAGTTATTTTCTTTAAAAATGTAACCTAATAAATAAAAAGGGAGCGTATCAAAATAATTTTTATTATATTTTGATACACTCCCTTAAAATTAATAAGCCTTATGTCTTAATATTTAATTATCTATGATCTTTCATTTATGTTTTTCTTAGCCCCTAAATATGTTGCTAAGAAGTACCCTCCATAAATTATAACAAAAATTATTGCTGTTATAATTATATTTGGCATTATACTAGCATTTCCAAATACTCCTACTATGGTAGAAGATATCTTTAAACCAACTATTGAATGTACTATAGCAAGGGATAAAGGAAGCATAAAATATACTCCTACTTGAGTGAATATAGCTTTATTTATCATCTTTTGATCAACACCTATTTCTTTTAATAATCTATATCTTTCTACATTATCAGTAGATTCTGTAAGCTGCTGAATAGCAAGTACAACTGCTGATGTTATTATAAATATTAAACCTAGATATATTCCCAAGTAAGCCATTGTTGCACCTAGGCCAGCTGCATTATCATATATTTCTTTTTTTGTTATTGAATAAACCTGACTTTCTACTAACTGATCTCTTACATTCTCTAATTCTTCCTTTGTATTAGAGTTATCCTTTAGCATCATATTAAATCTACTAGACACAGGTTTTAATCCTTCAAGGAGAGAATCCTTAACAACAAAAATTAAAATATCACCTTTCATAGTAAAATTATATAGATTAATATTTTCATACTTTTTATTTTCAGTCTCTAGAGTTTTTCCTGAAATATTTATCTTCTTTCCATTTTCTAAGCTCTCATTAACCCACTTTTTCATTTCATCAATATTTCCAACTGCTAAGTATTGATTTTCCTTTAAATTAACAGGCTCTTTCCCAAGAAGTTTTAATGTATTATTATATCCCTTTTCTCCAATTACTAATATATCATTATCATTAGCTACTGGAAAATAGTTCTTCATAGCAGTCATTCCCTCTTTTGATAAGAAATTACTGTATTTAACTCCACTATCATACATAATCATGTTTGAATCTTCTTTAGCTATATTAGATATATCAATATTTTTTTCCTTTAATAAGTTTTCTATATTTTCACCACTATTACTCCAAAAGGTAACATCAAATTTAGTTAAATCCTTTAAGTCAGCATTTATAGCTCTATTTATTCCTAACCCTCCTGAGAATGTACAAATAGCTAAAAATAACATTAAGCATATAAATGATAAGGATACAAAGGTTGTGTTTATTTTACTGCTTATTTGCTTCATAACAAACATGTTTAAATCTCTTAAATAGAACTTTTTATTTCCTTGAATCACCTTTAAAAAGAATCCTGTTAAAGAATAAAAGAATATAAATGTTCCAATACAGCCTAGTAAAATTGGTAATCCAAGAGCATTAAAACTAGCAAAGGCAATTCCATCATGTATGACCTTATAATAAGCTATCCCTAAGATTCCCACACTAACTAAAAATAATATTACTGATACCCAAAGGTTTTTAATAGTAGGCTTTTCATTTCTCTTTGAAGCTGTTAATAAATCTATTAATTTAATCTTTCTAACACTTATAAAGTTAAAAATTAATACAACAAGATATATTATTGAAAAACAAAGTACTGTTCTCTTAAATCCAAGTGGAGAAAAAACAAATTGAAACTTTGTAAGGTCTACCTGGAACATATAGGCTGTAAGTACTGAAAGTGCTTGAGATAACATTATTCCTAGTACCACTCCTATTCCTAGAGATATAGCCCCTATAAATAGAGTTTCTAAGAATATCATTTTTGATAAGCTTCCATTTTCCATTCCAAGAGTCATATAAATTCCAAACTCTTTTTTTCTTCTTTTTATTAGATAATTATTTGCATAAACTATTAAAAATCCTAAGACAAAAGCTATAAACACAGAGAAATATCCTATTAATTGTTCTGCCATCATAAAGGCTGACTGCTTTTGCTCATTAAGTTCCATCATTACACTTTGTGACTCTATGGAGTTAAAAGTATAAAATATACATATTCCAAATATCAAGGTTAAAAAATATATTACATAATTTTTATAACTCTTTTTTATATTTTTAAAGGCTAACTTAAAATACATTATTACTGTCACCTCCAAGAAGAGTTATGACTTCAATTATTCTATTGAAAAATTCTTTTCTAGAATCAGTTCCTTTTATAAGTTCATTAAATATCTTTCCATCCTTAATAAATAAAATTCTATTTGCATAACTTGCCGTAAAAGCATCATGAGTTACCATCATAATTGTTGCATTTAAATTCTTATTTAAATCTTCTAAGCTTTCAAGAAGCATGGTAGCTGCCTTTGAATCTAAGGCTCCTGTTGGTTCATCAGCTAATACTAAAGATGGATTAGTAACTATTGCCCTTGCTGATGCTACCCTCTGCTTTTGTCCCCCTGACATTTCATAAGGATATTTATTAAGCTCATTACTTATATTTAAAGCTTCTGCAACGAGTCTTACTCTTTTATCTATTTCCTTGTTATTCACTCTTTGAATTGTAAGAGCTAAGGCTATATTTTCGTAAGCTGTTAAGGTATCTAAAAGATTAAAATCCTGAAATATAAACCCTATTTTTTCTCTTCTAAACTTAGCTAACTTTTTTGAACTAAAACTTGTAACATCCTCTCCTTCTAAATATATATGACCACTAGTTACCTTATCTATGGTTGATATACAATTTAAAAGTGTTGTTTTACCACTTCCTGAAGCACCCATTATTCCAACAAACTCACCTTCTGAAACAGTAAAACTAATATCATTAATTGCCTTTGTAACATTTCCTTTTTTACCATAATACTTTTCTATATTACTTACCTTTAAAACCTCTTTACCCATTAAACTACACTCCTTATCCTTAACTTATATTTTCTAAAAAACTCTAGCTTAAACCATATTAAAACTTTCCATTTAAGCACTTCTTTCTATACTTTAATTCTATTTCATATAAAAATTTCAATCCATAGAACTATATAACACTAAACTAACAAAAGTGTCACATTGTGATTTTTAAAATATTCTTATGTAAAGATTAGAGTAACCTGCAAAACAATTAGATTGAACCTAAGTCCTTAAGCCTATTTTTTATCCAGCTTCTAAAGGTGCTAGATTCCCTTTGTTATCTTAACTTTGCTATTATCACTTTAGTTTCCATTAAATAATAAACCTAGTCCATACAGACAGTTCTAAAACCTTTTTATAAAAAATTTAGCTAACCTATTAAAATATATTATAAGGGTATATAAAAAGGTGGATTCAGAAATTTGAATCCACCTTTTTTCACTATTATTATCAAAATTTATTTTAATACCTCTCCTTAATTTTCATATGAATATTTATTTTAAAGTATATTTATATGAAAATCATAAACTAAATTAATCAAATTAATTATTTTTCATAATTTTTATAAAGATATATATACGATCCAATAAGAATTATAACTAAAAAAGCATTAACAAATGTATTAATATAATAAAAATTTATATTCTTTAAAAATTCAATATTTAACATAATAGCTTCTATTAAATTAAGTAAACATCTAATAAAAATACATACTATAACTACAACCAAAAACTTTTTACCCATATATTCTCCCCCTCACTATTTAAATCATAATAAGAATAAATCTAGTATTACCTATTCAAAAATCATCATCCTGTTTATTGGAAAGATAATTGAAACTCTTGTGAACTTACCTTCTTCAGAAATCAATGTTATATCTAACCCAAGTTTCTTACAAAGCTTTTTACATAGGTATAGTCCTATACCTGTAGACTTTCCAAACTTACGTCCATTTTCTCCTGTAAATCCTTTATCAAAAACCCTAGAAATATCTTTTTCACTTATTCCAGCACCATTGTCTTCAATATTTAAAATCACATATTTACTGCTTTCACTGCAATATATTTTTAGTTCCTTATGCTCCTTATTCATGTATTTAATAGAATTTGATATTATTTGTCCTAAAATAAACTCAATCCACTTGCTATCTGAATAAACCCCTTTTTCTAAATCACCTAAACTTATTTTAACTCTTTTCTTTATTAAAGAATCTGCATTATTGTTTAAAACCTTGTTTACGCAACTACTTAAACTCATTTCTTTTATTATATAATCCTTCTCAAGGGTATTACTTCTAGTGTAAAAGAGAGCTTGATCTATATAATTTTCTAGCTTACAAACCTCTTCTCCTATACTCTCTGTAAGTGGTGATTCATTATTTTCTATTAATAGCTTGCAAGTTGCTATGGGAGTTTTTATTTCATGAACCCATAATTCTATATACTCCCTATAATCATTTATCCCTCTCTTAAATTCCCCTATTTCATCATTCATAGCCTTATTACTCTTGCATATAACATCATATATTAACTTACTCTCTGTAAAAGTTCCCTCTTCTATTACTTCTGATATTAAATATTTCTTATCTAAAGATTCCATATTTTCCTTTATCTCATTATAATATTGCTTCTTTCTTAAATAATCAAAAATATGATAAATTAAAATTCCTGTCCCATTTATAATAACAATAAATAAAATGGCAAAGCTATCAACCTTTAAAACCATAAGCAATAAAGCTGTAAAAATTAATATTAATGAATTTATAATAATAAAAACTATTCTTTCTTTTATGAAATCTCTTAAATTCATGATAATATATACCCTTGCCCCCTCTTAGTTTGTAAATATCCCTCTGCTCCTATTCCTTCAATCTTTCTTCTAAGTCTATTTACATTAACAGTTAAAGTATTATCATCTATAAACTCATTACTTTGCCATAAAGCTTTTATAATATTATCCCTTGATACTATTTTCCCTTTATTTCTTATTAGAATATTTAAAATCTTACTTTCATTTTTAGTAAGCTCCTCTACTTCATCCTTAAATGAAACCTCACTAGTAGACATATTGTATTTTAATCCTCTACAATTAAATATTTCTGTTTCCCCCTCAATTCCTGAATAGGTTCTTTTCATAATTGATGCAATTCTAGCTAAAAGTATTTGAGTATTATAAGGCTTAGTAACAAAGTCATCAGCCCCTAAATTCATACTCATAAGCTCATCCATCTCACTTTGTCTACTAGTTACAACTATAATTGGAACTTGGCTTTTCTTCCTTATCTCCCTGCAAATATAGTAACCATCATAATAAGGGAGATTTATATCTAGTAAAATCATATTAGGATTACAACTTAATGAGATATCAACTATATTTTCAAAGTCATCTGATGATTCTACAACATAGCCATACTTCTCTAAAAATTTAGTAAGCTCTTCTCTTATCTTTTCTTCATCTTCTATAATAAAAATCTTTTTGCTTTCCATCTAATCTACTCCCATAAAAATTCTTTTAAATTATAAATACATTTAACTCCTATTCATATTCTAAAATATACAATCTATATAATTATTAAAACACAAAAGAGACACTTATAAAAAGAAGTGCCTCTTTATATATACTATATTAAATAAAATATCTCTCTAAATTATAATAAATTTGATAAATTATAGATGATACATTATTAAAAACAAACCATGCATTTATTGAATAAACAACCATGCAAGTTAAAGAATATATGTATATAAATTTATTTTTTGATTTTATTAAAGTATTAAATAAAGCATACAATAAAACAACTGATAATATAGAACTAAATATACTTACTATCATCCAAATAGCTCCTCCTAAAACTAGAGCTATAGAGGATATTATTAATATAAATACATTTATTATAGATACTACAAACATTATGTTTACAAGTGAATCTTTATTTATATCTTCTTTAACTAAAAACTTAAATATAATATAAATTATACCTAATATTAAAGCATAATTAATTATATAGCTTCCTAAATTTAAAAAGTAGATATTACCTGTAGGAAATACATTTTCCATAATCATATCAAACTGACTTTTAGCCTTTATCATGTTATTAAAATCCCAGGTATTAACATTTGAGAATTCTAGTATAATGCCTACTACACTTTTTACTAAGTTAAAACTAAAGGCTTTAAATAAAAGAGTTTTAACTAGTGGTATTATTAAGGTTATTATTGCAATATAAATTAATTGTATTTTTGATGATACTCCAAAGACATGTTCCTTAACTGAAGTTATTGGATGACATAAAGATTTTATTATATATCCTTTATGCTCATTTACATCTATAGGTATACTTTTACTAGAACCCTTACACTTATTTCCACACTCTGGACAAAAAACTGATTCATTTGGTATTTCCTTACCACACTTTGAACAAAACATAAAACGCCTCCTATTCTATGTTAAATTATAACGTTTTGTTAACAAATTTGTCAATTGTTCAAAAAAATGTTAAATTATATTTTAGATGTAAAATTATTATTAAGGAGGTTTTAAAATGAATTTTTGTAATAAATGTGGTTCAAAATTAATAAATGGAATTTGCCCTAATTGCTCAAAAATAAAAAAAAACAAGAAAAAATCTAAAATTATAATAAGCCTAGTTTTTATTGTTGTAATATTTTCTGGTGTATTCTTTTACTTAAAATCAACAGTTAAATCTGAAAAAGAAATAGCACTTTCATTTTCAAATTCAATTTCCTCTTCAAATCCAGAGGAACTTAGTAAAATACTTTATTGTAATGATAGCTCTCTACCAATAAATAAAAGCAACTCTACTATTCTAATAGATTACTTTAATCAAAATCCATCAAAATTTTCTTCAATAAACGACGATTTTAAAAAGGGAAATTATAAGGACACAGACTCCCCTTTATCTATAGAAGAGGTTAGAAAAGATTTCTTTTTAATACCTGTTTATAAAGTAGTTGTAAAACCAAGCTTTATAAAGGTAAAAACTGATTTAAAAGATGCAAAAGTTCAAATAGGAGATGAAACTTTTGGAGATTTAACAAAAAAAGATGAGTTAGGCCCTTTAATGCCTGGAAATTATACTATTAAATCTGAAATATCAAATTCATATTTAAACAAATCTGAAAATATAGAGGTTAACACTTTTAAATCTTCTAACCAAGAAATAAGTATATTTGATAACTTTATTAAAGTTAATATTACTAGCGATATTCCAGATGCTGAACTATATGTAAATAATAAAGATACTGGGGTAAAAATTAAAGATGCTAAAACCTTTGGTCCAATTGATCCTAATAGTATTATTTATGGAGTATCAACAGATGGAGATAAAAAAATAATAAGTAATAAATATGATGTAAATTCTTCAAGCAATATAAATATAAACTTTGCTGAAGCTAAAGCCTCAGAAGCTAATTTCAAAAAAGATCTTTATGTTCTATTAAGAAATTACTCAAGTGACTTTGCTTATGCTGTTAATACAAATAGTTTTAATTATATAGAAAACTACCTTGAATTTGACAGTCCTATTTATAAAAAGCAAAAGAAGGTTGTTCCTGAAATACATTCTAAAGATATTAGGGAAAACTTTGAAAGCACTGAAATATTAAATTATACATTTAATAATGATACAAATACTGGTGAAGTTACTTGTAATGAAATTTATTCTATAGGTAAAGGAATTAATGTTCCTAAGCGTCAAGAATTTAAAAATACTTATACCTTCAAAAAACTAGCTAATGGTTCATTAGTTCTTACTGATATAAAAGATTAAGGGGTGATTTAATGAAATTTTGTGCTAAATGTGGTAATAAACTATCTGATTCAATGAAATTTTGCAATAAGTGTGGTGCTAAGGTAAAACCTGTAGATAAAGATACTGAAAACAATTCAAATCCAGAGGATGCAAAAAATATTTCTAACATTGAAAATGATATTGATAAAACCATAATATTAGATGCACCTAAAATAAAAAAAGAAATTAATACTGATATTAATGAAAATATTAAAAATAATTTGAAACCTATTCACAACTCTAATTTTAATAATAAAGAAAAATGTTTAGATGCAAGTTTTGATGATGATTTAGATGAAAATTTCAATGATGAATCTTGCAATAATGAAAATACTGATAATTTTAAACATTCTAATACCAAAAAAAAGATTTTAATAAGTATTTTCACATTAGTAGCTTTTGTAATAATAGGTACTTCTATTTATTTTTTAAGATCACCTTTATTATATAAATACTATTATAACTCTGCACTTAAATCTTCATCAGTTACTGAAAAATTATCTTATTATAACAGTGCTTTAAAATACTCTAAAAATGATGATTTATTAAATTCTATTTATACAACTTTAAAGTCTGACTCTGATTTTGTTGATAATTCTTCAATATTAACAAACTTAAATACATCTGAAAAAGATAATTTAATGTCAAAATTATATGTAAATAAAGCTACTGTAGATTTTAAAAATAAAAATTACACTGACTGTGATTCCGATTTAGATTTAGCTACAAAGTATGGATATAACAAAGAAAACTTTTCACAATATGATGATTTACAAAAAAAACTTAATGAAAGTAAAAATTCTTCAAGTAATGATAAAGTTGATAACATATATAGTTTCACAAATGAAACCCCATCAAAATTTTCTGGAAACATATATGATTATCCTTATGACTTTATAATGCCATACAGTAATTCTTCTTATTTATCAGCATCAGATCTTTCTAAATATAATAAAAGTACTCTTGCTTTAATGAGAAATGAAATATACGCACGTCATGGATATGTATTTAATACTAATCCATTCAAGGCATATTTTAATTCAAAATCATGGTATCATCCTGATTCATCCTTTAAAGGTGATGACAGTGAATTAAATGATTATGAAGTAAAAAATGTTCAAACTATAAAATCAGTTGAAAACTCCAAATAAAGGGATGATAGTATGAAAAAATTTCTAAGAATTTTATCTATTATAATTATTTCTTCTTTAATGCTATTAGGCTGTGGATCAAATTCCACTAAACCAGATATTAATAAGGATTCTAATAGTATTAATAATTCCAATGAGGAAAATAATGATACAGAAAAAAATAACTCTAATAATGAAAATAATAATACAGAAAAAAATGATTCCAAAGAGGGAAACATAGACCAAGAGAAAGAAAAAAACAAAATTGATTCTAATACTGATAAGGAAACTGATAAAAAAAATGATGTAGAACCTTATTGTGAAAATGAACCTAATAAAGCTAATAAAGATATAACTATAGTTATTGATCCAGGGCATTCTAGTACAATATCTAATGAAACAGAACCTGAATGTCCAGGCTCACAAAAAAGAAAATTAAAGGATACATTAGGTGCTACAGGAGTTCAAAGTAAAATCCCAGAATACACAATAACTCACGGTGTAGCTGAAGAATTAAAAAAACTTCTTATTTCTGAAGGGTATAATGTAATTATGACTAAAGATAGTCCTGACAAGCAGCTTAGCAATATAGAAAGAACCACTATTGGTAATGATAATAATGCAAATTTAATTATAAGAATTCACTATGACGGAGTTGATTCTCCTAAGGCTTGTGGTGCTTCTATACTAGTTCCTGCAACAAAAGGAAATGTAACAAAAGATATATCAGATATAAGCTATTCATATGGAGAAAAAATACTAACAGCATATACAAAATATACAGGATTAAAAAATAGAGGTGTTGTTGTAAGAGATGATTTAACTGGTTTTAACTGGTCAAAAGTTCCTATTGTACTTATAGAATTAGGGTTTATTTCTAACCCTAATGAAGATTCATATTTAAGCAATCCAGATAATTATATAAAAATTGCAACTGGAATCTCTAACGGAATTAATTACTGTTTTGCAAAATAAAGAAAAGGGGATATTTTCCCCTTTTCTTTATTTTTAATAAATTATTTAATAGCTAAATTAAGACATTTCAAAGCTTTCTGTTGTTTTCTCTACTATTTCACCCTTAACTTTAGAAACTAAATCTCCACCCTTAGAAACAAATATATTTGCTGTCACTATTTTTTCCATAAGATTTTGAACTTCTTCCTCAGTTACATCTTCCTTAATATTTTTAAGAGTTATTTTTGTTATACTTCCTCCAGCATTTTTAAAAGACAATACAAGATATAATTCCTTTTCCATTTTAAAGTCCCCCTTTTCTTTTTACCATTAATTTATTATGTTACATCTTTTGTTCTTCTACTTCTTCTTCTAAAACGCATATCTTACTCATTAATCTCTTTTAATTCTTTTAATTCTTTTAATTCTTTTAATACTTTTTGTTAGCTTATAATTTATCTTTAAAAGTTCTTATCTATAAATTCTAAGGTTTCTCTTAGAAAAACTAATACCCTCTCTATTCTTTTGATTACCTTTAATGTAGAATTTAAAAGCATTTTTATTTTTTTAAATACTACAAAATCAGCTGATCACCCCTCTAATTTTTATTAGATTATTGAGTGTCATCAACAAACTTAAAGTCATCTTCTTTTAATACAGAATTAACTCTTGATGATAAAAGATCTGCTAATGCTTTTCCCACCTCATAAAGTTTTTCATCCTCTGCATCAACCTTTATCTTAGAAAACTTTTGTGTTGAAAATTTAGGGCTTCCACTATCATCTACCCCCTTTTGATACTTTAATACTAAGCTTTTCTTTGTTAAGATTGCCTTTGCCATATTTATCAACTCCTTTCACTATATAAATATTCCTTACCCTTTATTTCTGTTGTAAAATAATAAAAAAAACTGTAATAAAAACATTTTTTTGTTTCTATTACAGTTTTTCTATATTTATAATACTAAGTAAAGTTATTTGACTATTTTTTAATTATCATCAGGATCTCCATATCTTCCTGTCTCAGGATTATACTCTCTTCCCTGTTCATCATGAAGTGGAACCTTCTTCCCATCAACTATTATATAATCTATAGTTTGATCAGAATCCTTTCCAGCATCTTCAGTTTCTTGCATATGTCCATATCCACCAGTAACAGGATTATATTCTTCACCCTTTGAATTATACTTAGGAATTACAGTACCATCCTCAAGCTTTATAGTTTCCTTACCTTTATCCTTTGAATTATTACTGCTTCCACTATTATTTTTATTTGAATTATTCTTTGATGAACTTACACTATTTTTATTAGGTTTACTAGTTTTTGACTCTTTAGCTCCCTGTGCATCTTTATTTTTAGATTCTTTATTACTTTTGTTATCATTATTTAAAGAACCATTGCCCTTACTTTCTTGTCCTCCTTCAGAATTAGAATCCTCTTGCTTATTGCTATTAGCCTTATCAGTTTCTTTCTCCTTAGAATCACTCTTTTGTGATTTATCTTCTATATTATTTTTACTTTCATTATTACTAGTGTCATTGTCCTCATCACTTATTGAAGTTCCTATATTATTTAATTGATCCTTGTTTATCATATTACCATCTTTATCATATGTAACTCCATTTATAGTAACTTCTCCATCTCCAAAGTGTGCTACAAACCAATTTTTTATATCAGTACAAACTCCTAGAATTTTATTTAAGATTCTATCTAAAGTTCCACTTTCTTTAAGTTCTTGTCCATTTTCTTTTAAAGCTTCCTGTATATTATTAGAAAGGCTATCAAGTTCTCCTTTTAATTTAGAATAATCTAATCCTAAAGAATTTATATTGGCTAAAAGACCAACTAATTCTTGCTCTTGTGTTGGAGTCAACTCAATATTATAGTTATTTGTAATATTATTTACTATTTCACCAACCTCTTTGTCATTTTTAGGTTTATCCTTTATAACTTCTTCTTTAGCTTGATTTACTATAGCACTTGCTCCATCTCTTCCAATATCTTGTCCTTCACTATTTTTAGCCTTAGCTAAATTATTTGTTATACTTAACTCTTGCCTTGCTACTTCCTTATTTTCAACAGGTATATTTTCTCCAGTAGCCTTTTCAAAAGCTTGAAGAACTCCTGCCAAAGCAGATGTCCCAGTTACAGGGAATGGCGCTGTAGCAATAACATCAGCATCTGTAACCCCTGATGTTAATAAGGCATTACTTAACATAGTTTTAGTAACCTCTGTTAAATTATTTGTTTTTACCTTTATTCCATACCCTTTTTCCTCTAGTTTAACAAAAGCACTTGAGTAAGCATTGCCTTTAAATTCTCCTACTATTTTAGGCAATCCAAGTTGCTCTCTTATTTCATTAACATTCATAGTTATAACCTTAACATCATTAGGTTTAACTCCGAATTCCTTAAACATCTCTTGTTTTTGACTTGAATTTAGATTAGCTCCTAAAGTTACTACTTCCTTAGTATCGGCAAAAACTGTTGTAAATGAGCCAATACTTATTGCTCCAGCTAATATCATTGCTGTTATTAATTTATTTTTTTTCATTTGCCTTCTTCCTTTCTAAGCATTCATATCAAAGCTTAATCAAAAATATATTAAATCCTATTACTCTATTTAAAGCCTTTAATTACTATCTAAATGACCTTTTGACAGGTCAAATTTTAAATAAAATATTATTCTAAAAATACAATAAATTTAAATCTTACTTAGATTATATCAAAATAAATTTTCAAAAGTTTACAAATTGTTTTAATTTAGTATAAAGCTTATATTTTTCTCTACTAGAAATTTAATCTATATTTTTGAAAATTTTGTAGTATAATTATAATGTGTCTTCTTTGTTGCGAGATGATATGTAAAAATACTTCTTTCAACTGAGAAACCAGTCAAAAAAATAATATAAATATACTTTATCCCTAATTGTAAGGAATTCTCTGAACAAAAAGGTAATAAAAAATTTTTGAATCTTAGAAAGGTTTGATGACAGTATGAGTACTAGAATTGCCGTTGTTGGCATTGTTATTGAAAGCCTTGATAATATAAAAGAAGTAAATTCTATCTTAAGTGAATACGACAAATTAATTGTTGGAAGAATGGGGTTACCATACAAAGAAAAGAACATTAGAGTTATATCTATTGTAGTTGATGGAACCACCGATGAAATTTCAGCTATAACAGGAAAAATCGGTAAACTTAAAGGTGTTTCCGTTAAAGCTGCCATATCTAAAACTAGCTTTTAGCTTAATCGCTTTAAGCCTCTTAATCATTGAGTTCCCATAAGTATATTTTAGTTGTTTATATTATTTTTTGACATACCCTAAAAGTAATTTTAAAGGAGATTTGTTATGTTAAAAGATAACGAAAAGTACAATGCTTTAGATTTTATTAAGGATGATGAAATTAATAGTCTTATAGCAAAAGGAAAAGAGCTTGTTTCTGACAAAGAACTAGTTAGAGAAATCATTGAAAAAAGTAAAAGTGCAGAAGGGTTAACACCTGAAGAGACTGCTGTTCTTCTTAATCTTGAAGATAAAGAGCTTATTGAAGAAATGTTTAAAGCAGCTAGACAAGTTAAGGAAAAATTATATGGAAAAAGACTTGTTGTATTTGCACCTTTATACGTAAGTAACTATTGCGTAAATAACTGTACTTACTGTGGATATAAACACTGTAATGATGAGTTAAAAAGAAAGAAACTTAACAAAGAGCAACTTATTGAAGAAGTTAAAGTTCTTGAAAGCCTAGGTCATAAGAGAATAGCACTTGAAGCTGGGGAAGATCCAGTTAATGCTCCTCTAGATTATATTTTAGATTGTATAAAATCAATATACTCAATTAAATTTGATAATGGGTCAATAAGAAGAATCAATGTTAATATAGCTGCAACAACAGTTGAAAACTATAAGAGACTTAAAGATGCTGAAATTGGAACATATATCTTATTCCAAGAAACTTACCATAAACCAACTTATGAAAAATTACATGTAAGTGGTCCAAAACATAACTATAATTATCATACAACAGCTATGCATAGAGCAAGAGAAGCTGGTATAGATGATATTGGTATGGGAGTTCTATATGGACTTTATGATTACAAGTATGAAACATTAGCAATGCTTATGCATGCAATGGATTTAGAAGAAACTACAGGGGTTGGTCCTCATACACTATCAGTTCCAAGAATAAGACCAGCTGAAAATGTTAGCTTAGAAAATTATCCTTACTTAGTTGATGATGAAGACTTCAAAAAGATTGTTGCTATCTTAAGATTAGCAGTACCATATGCAGGTCTTATACTTTCAACAAGAGAAGAACCAGGCTTAAGAGATGAAATAATAGCTCTTGGAGTTTCTCAAGTAAGTACAGGTTCATGTACAGGTGTTGGTGGTTATTCAGAATCATACATCGATCCTGAAGAGAAACCACAATTTGAAGTTGGAGATCATAGATCACCAGTTGAAATGATAGAAAGCCTTATGGAAGCTGGATATATACCAAGTTATTGCACAGCTTGCTATAGAGAAGGTAGAACTGGCGAAAGATTTATGGACATCGTTAAGAGTGGTGAACTTTATAAAATATGTGAAGCTAATGCTTTAATAACTTTAAAAGAATTTATTGATGATTACGGCACAGATAGAACAAGAGAAATCGGAGATAAATTAATTAAAAAATCAATAGATGAAATAGATAATGAATCATTTAGAAAATCTGTTGAAGAAAAAATAAATAAGATAAGTAACGGAACTAGAGATTTAAGATTCTAGTTAATTAAATATATTGTAACTTTTTATATCACATTAATTCACTAGCTTTAATTAATTAAAGTTAATGATTATTTATTCATGCAAAACCTGTATGAAAAATTATGACTTTAACTCCATATTAAAATTTATATCTTTCATATGGGTACAAACTAACAATCAAAATCAAAACTAAAAATCAATTTATAATTAATATATAGCCAGCGTAAGCTGGCTTTTTTTGTGAAAATTTTAGCTACCATCTTTTGGATCCTCTTATACTACTCTTTTTTGTATAGTTTTTATATTAGAAACTTTAGGTTAAACTTATATATTTATAATTGGATTCACCTTAAGGTTCAATAAGGAATATACTAAAAAAAGTATTAAATTTGTAGTAACTAGGTAAACATTGTCCAGAATATGAAAAACTCATAAACAACACTGTTATATTATCTACAATGTTGTGCATATCAATCTTTATCATATTCATATTGTTAATTTAAAAATTTTAATGAAAATCATTTTTTCTTTAAATTTCTCTTATTTTCTTATTTTTTCAACCTATTCCTAAATATTTTCATAATAATACACCTTAAAATACATTGTTAAAAATTTGACTATTAAATGTAAAGGTTGTAAAATATAATTAAACATTATGTAAATATTAGGAATGATTTGAGAGTTTAACTTATTGTGAGGGAGGTTTTTTTATGGCAGTAGATCAAAATTCATTAGAAAGAAGAACTTGTTGTAATATACACAAGATAGTTTTAACTTTAGAGAAAGGCTTTTCTTCTATGGAGTCTTTAAAATATGCAGTTATAACTCACCTTCAAAATGAAGGCTATAGATGCAATGATACAAAAAACAATATTGGAGATTATCCACTATTAAAAATAAATGCTAATGATTTCTTATTAACTATAAAAGATATAGATGAAAATTCTTTAAACTTCGAAGATTGTAGTGAGGTAGTTTTAGTGCCTCATCACTAAAATTAATAATTTGATTATTATGGACAACTTCTTTCCTTAAGAGTTGTCCTTTTTTAGTTTTATATTATTTGATTAAAATACCCTTCTAATCTCATACTCAAAATTATATAATTATTCTTGAATAATTTTTATAATTTTATTTACTAAAAACATATACCAAATCACAGATTTTATAATAGCTTTTAGTAAAATATTAATTATTCTTTTATTATTTCATACTGTTTTTAAGCTAAAATTTCTATATATTAAGCTTATTTTAAATTAAATTTAAAGAAACAAAGCTTTATTTGTACTAAATATTGTATTTTTATTACTTATATACAAATTTTTATTCATAGTTTTTATATCAAAAATTTTCAATATATTTAATCACATTTTTTTCCTTATCAATATTTAGTATGTATTTAAATATGACACAACTATATATTGTGAATAACCTTAAAGTTATCCACACCCCTATGTGGATAACTTGTTTAGAAATGAAAAAATTATACTATTTTCCTATTATCTTTTAATAAAGTTTACTATTTAAAAAAGTAATTTTTTCAAAAGATAAAAACTCCTGTAAATGGCTATATTAAGCCATTTCCAACTGTAATTTTTTTACTTTTTTCAAGGCTTATTTTCATTATTTAACTAGAATTTGAAAGTAAAAATTCATTAAAAAAGTTATCCACAGGTTTATTCACAGTTGAAAATATTTTCACACAAGAATTAATGCAAGGAGGTGCAATTCTACTATTTACATCTTGCAATAGTAGAAAAATTTATGAGTAATTTTAATGAAACTCCTAGAGGAAGTAGAATTCATATTTCTCTTTTTGGTAAAACAAACTCTGGGAAATCTAGCATAATAAATGCCCTAACAGGGCAAAACATTTCTCTAGTATCAGACTTTAAGGGAACAACAACTGACCCTGTTTATAAGGCAATGGAACTTTTACCACTAGGACCTGTTGTTTTCGTTGATACAGCTGGTTTTGATGATGAAGGAGAAATAGGTAAGCTTAGAGTTGAAAAAACTGAAGAGGTTGTAGGAAAGACTGATGTAGCTCTTATAACCCTTTCCCTTTCTGAAATACTAGAGGCAATAAAATCAAATATAGAATTTAAAGATATGCTTTCTAAGGAAATATTATGGCTTAATAAATTAAAAAAGGCTAAGAAACCAGCTATACTAGTTATTAACAAGTGTGATTTAGTTCCTAATAACCTAATTGAGTCTAAAATTGATTTAAAGGATATTGATAAAACAACTTTATCTAATAAAGATTACTTTGTTGATAGTAATTTAAATAATTCTTTAAAAGAAATTGGTGAATTATTAGGAATACCTTGTGTTGCCATAAGTGCAAAAAATAATTTAAACATAAATGAATTAAAAAAAGAACTTGTCAATGTATCACCCTCTTCAATAACTGAAAGCCCAATAATAGGTGATAAAATCAAAGCTGGAGATAAAATTCTTTTAGTAGCTCCTCAAGATATACAAGCTCCTAAAGGAAGACTTATACTTCCTCAAGTTCAAGTATTAAGAGATATATTAGATTATGGTGGAATACCAACTATGGTTACATTAGATAAATTAGATGAAGGATTAAAAATCTTTAACGGTAAGCCTGACTTAGTAATAACTGACTCTCAAGTATTTAAACAAGTTAATGCAAAATTAGATAGAAGTGTTCCTCTTACTTCCTTCTCAATACTTATGGCTAGATACAAGGGTGATTTAGATAAGTTCTATTCAGGAGCCAAAGCAATAAAGAATCTTAAAGCAGGTGATAAAGTTTTAATAGCAGAAGCTTGTACTCACCATCAATTAAAAGGTGATATAGCAAGAGAAAAACTACCTACTTGGTTAGAAGAAACTTGTCCTGGAATAATAGTTCATAATTGCTCTGGTAAGGACTTTCCTAAGAATCTTAATGAATATTCCCTTGTAATTCATTGTGGAGGATGCATGTTTAACAAAGCTGAAATAATGAATAGAATAGGAATATGTGATTACGCCTTAGTTCCTATAACAAACTTTGGTACATCAATTGCAGAAATTAATAATATCTTAGACAGAGTAATGGAACCCCTTAAGTAAATATTTTTAATTAGTATTAAGTTAAAATAATTCCTATTAGTAAATTCATTACACTAAAAAATTAAATAGTAATATATTTTTCTAAAATAAAAATGCCTAAGAAACACATTTAATTGTATTTCTTAGGCATTTAAACTAATCTCTAAATTCGAAGTCCTCTTCTTCAACTTCAATATCCTGATTTAACTCATCTTTTCCTATTTCTAATGCTCTTTCTGAAATTGAAAGATAATAAACTCTGTATATAGTATCTCTATATACAAAAAACCATATTAGTCCTATAGAGAAAATAGGTAATATATATACACTTAAGTTCATTAAAACAATAATTATACTTCCTAATACTATAGGTAAAACAGCTAGTATTGCCCATCCTATAAAACTTAAAATTAATACGAAAAGCTCCCATTTATGACCTTTCATCATTTTAAAAGCCTTTCCTACAGCTTCCCATATACCAAGTTCTGGCTCTTCAACTATAATATATTTAACAGGGAAAAAGAATAATGAAACTATAATATTATAAGTAGCTACTATTAATATTATTATAATAAAGATACCTATATATTGACTTAATATATCTTCATAATTCATAGAAGCCATAAATAAATACTCATAAAAATGATTTGATATTATACTAATAAATGATACCACAGCAATTATTGATGCTATAAGTGATATTGGAAGCTCAAATAATATTAAAGCAAGGAACTTCTTAATAAAATTTCTCCATACTTTACATGAAGGAATAGATTCTTTTAATCCAACCTTATCATCTCTATCAACTAATTTAATTACAAAAACTACAAGTAAAGATTCAAGAAAAGGTCCTAATAAAAAGCTATTTCCTAAATTCAAAATTGAACTTAGCCCTATACTTTCTACATTCGATATGAAATACGTAACTAGTCCTTGTACTCCTAAAACTATTAATACAAGTAAAAGAAAGTTTGTCCATCTTCCTCTTAGCTTATCTTGTGATAAACTTTTTATTTCTTTTCTGGTCATAAAATAATCACTTCCTTCTATTTTTAATAAAAGATTAACATCATATCAAATTTATGTCAATTCTGTAAACTCAAAAAAATGACTGTACCCATTGAGGATACAGTCCTAACTTTAATTTATTTCACTTTCTCTTCCTGTAATTGAAAGATAATATATTCTTAAGGTAACTTGGATATATGGTAGAAGCCATAATAATCCTATTCCAAGAGTTAATGCTGATAATATTAACCATCCTAAGAAGCTAAGTCCCATAATAAATAATTCCCATTTATGACCATTCATTATTTTAAAGCTTCTTTTAACAGCTTCCCATATTCCACAGGTATCTTCAGCCATTAAATATGGTAATGGGAATAATAAAATTCCTACTACAGCAGCTAAAATTAATACTAATATAACTATTAAAAATATTACTCCCCAAATTCCTATCATAGGATTCATAGATATTTGGCCATTAAGCATTGCACTATGTAATGATGTTATAGATAACACTAAAAATATATTTCCTAAAAACACAACTAAAAGTATAGGAATACTAAAGATCATAGTAACTATCATACTCATTATAAATCTTCCCCAAGTTTTAACACTTGGAATAGCATAACTTAAAGCTACTACTTCATTACTCTTAACAAATTTAATTGTGTATATAATCCCTGAAGCCGTTATAGCTGGCATTAATAAAAAGTTATTAGCTATGTTTAAAATATTAGAAGTTATTCCTTCAGTTCTTCCAATAATCTCACTTGCTCCAAATTCAATTATTGCTATGATTAAAGTTAATAAGACAATATTAAACCATCTTCCCTTTAACTTAGATTTAGCAATACTTTTTATCTCTTTTCTATTCATACTATCTCCCTCCTTTCTTATGTTAAGCTAATAAGATATTAACCTCATAAGGCTCTTACTGTCAAACTCTTCAAATTGCATTTATAATTTTAAAAAAAGTATTGTATAAAAAAACAAATAATAAAACACTAATCTTTTAAACAACTTGCTTTATTAATAAGCATAAGTTTTATTATCTTATTTTATACAATACTTCTTTAAGTCATACTATTCTTTTCCTAATAAAGAATCTATAGCTTCTTTAAGTTCCTTTTTTAATGTCCAAGTGAAATAATTTTTTTCTTCCTTCTCATCATATATCTTTGATCCATTTAGCATAATAAACCAATGTCTAAATTTATATTTCCAACTTCCTATTTCGCTTTTTTCATCTAAACCTATTCCTAATTCTTCTATTCTTTTACACATCTTTTGAATTCTAGTACTAATATCTCCAAATTCTAAATGCTCTCCTATTAAAGAAGTCTTAAGGGGCTGTCCATTGCTACCATATAAATTAAGCAATATTTTCATATCTCTTAATCCAATTAAATTACTATTTTTCAAAATATCAATCCATTGTTCCTTAGTAATATGATTAGTTAAAACCTTTTCATTGAATTGCTCTTTTTTGTACTCCACTGAAATCACTCCATAAAACAACATTCTGCCTAAAAAAATATACTAAGAACTAAATCTAATTAAATTTGTCCTTAGTATATAAATATTCCTCTTAATATATCATTATGATTTTTTTAATGTTAATTCACATAAAATTTAAAGCTTAATTTATTGTTTTAAGCATCTCTATATTGCATACTTTGTTTTTCTTATGCCCTTTTCCTCTTTCTAACTTCATAAGTGTACTTCTCATATAAGGATTTAATACTCCCTCATATATCTTTACTATTTGGCCCTCCTTAACTAAGGCTAATCTATATACTGGAATATTATTATATAAACACATATAAAATACAGGTTTATTATTTTCTTTATTATTAAATATGATTTTCTCTTTATTTTCAATTAAATTATTTATATTTTCATTAGAATTATCTATTAATATCATATTCTCTTTTTTGATTTCAGAATATAAAGCTCGTCCACTTCTTTGAATATCGTGCTCTTCATTAGCAAAATTAGCTCCTTGAAAATTATTTACTAAAACTAATTTATTTACATCATATTTATCTAATTCATTTGATTTATACTCAAATTTACCTAATATACTTAAAACTAAAATAATTAGTATAATAGATCCTCCAATATATTCTAATAACTTAGTTTTATTTTCTATAATAAACTCTGCTAGAGCCAGCATAATAGCTAAATTAATCCATATTCCATGCTTCACACTTATACTAGATAAATAGCATATATATATTCCAGCTAAAAATATTAAAATATTAATTATAATTCTTTCAACATTATTTCTCTTTCTAATAAATGAAGCACTTCCCATTATTAAAGTTACAAAAGCAATAGCAAGTATGTATGGTGAAAATCTCTTAACAATTAACTTAAAGATATACTTATTTTCAATATTTTTTATTTCTTTATTTACATCTTCATATAATTTCAATCTATCATTTTGTGATAAATTATACTTATCTATGTAGGGTCTTATATAGGGCTCTAAATACCTATTTCTATCTCCACCAAAATATATAGTATTTAAGGCCATGAGCTTATAAACTTCTATATTTTCATTCTTTGAATATGAATCATATATCTCTTGAAGTGATTTATCACTATTTTGTAATTCATACTGAAAAAAATCACTATAGCCCTTTCTAACTAGCTCTGAAATTAATTTCTTCGTTTCTCCTGGATTTATTAAATTACTTACAGTAACTATACAGGAAAAAAGAATAATTAAAACTAAGCCCAAGTACCTATAAAATCTATATTCATATTTTTTTTCGGCATCTTTATTGATATTTTTTTTTATTTTTATCAAAGATGCTCACCCCTTTAAAATAATAATATTTCTCTTTATTACTATTCAATTATATACTATTTTTCCCAAAATATCACTTTATAATTATATATTTTCACTTAAATATTTATTTAAACTAAGAAGTTGCATCAAAACTTTAATATAAAACTTATTTTTTAAAAAAATTAATAAATTAAATTACTAATTTTAAGCTTTATATTATAAATTATTTTGATACAACCTCTTAATTCTTATAAGAGTTAAATAAAAAACTTTAAGCCCCATTTTCTTTTTTTAATTTAACTCTTCTTTCCCTATAAATAATATTTCTAATAAAATATATTTAAGTTTTTAAAGATATTTTTCTTTATCCTAAAGCCCACAAATTTATTACTTATTAATTATCAAATCTTTACACTCTTAAATATATTTTCTTCAATACTTATATTCTCTTACAAGTATAAATATCCTTCTATTTAGAAAGAATATTTTTATAAAGATTTTTAGATTATAAGAATAAATACCTACTTAAATACTCTAAACATAGAAAATAATAGAAAAACTACTTGATAATAATAATTATTTGTTATATAATTAACTTATAATTCATAGTAATTAACTAGGAATTAGTTTAGGAGATGATATATATGATAAGAGAAAAAACTAATAAAATCTCAATAATAGGTGCAGGATTCGTTGGTTCAACAACAGCCTTCGCATTAATGCAAGATGGATTAGCATCCGAAATAGTAATTGTTGATATAAATAAGGATAAGGCACATGCTGAAGCTATGGACCTAGCACAAGGTGCGGCATTTGTTAAATCTGTTGATATAAAATCAGGAGACTATGCAGATACAAAAGACTCTGACATAGTTATAATAACTGCTGGAGTTGGTCCAAAGCCAGGCGAAACAAGATTAGATATTATAAATAAAAACTTAAAGATCTTCCAAAGTATAGTACCTGAGGTTGTTAAATATAGCCCAAACTCAATACTTTTAGTAGTATCAAACCCAGTTGATATTTTAACTTATATAACTTACAAGCTTTCTGGATTCCCTAAAGAACGTGTTATTGGATCTGGAACTGTCTTAGATACTTCAAGATTAAAATATATGCTTTCAGAACATTTTGATATAGACGCTAGAAATGTTCACACATATATAATTGGAGAACATGGAGACTCAGAAATAACAGCTTGGAGCTTAACTAATATCGCTGGAGCAAATGTTGAAGAATATTGTAAAACAGTTTGCGCTAACTGCGATGGCTCCTTTAAAAAGGAACTTCCTGAAAAAGTTAAAAATGCAGCTTATGAAATAATAAATAGTAAAGGATATACAAACTATGCTGTAGCTCTTGCCGTTACAAGAATAGTTGAAGCAATCCTTCGTGATGAAAATGCTATTTTAACTGTTTCTTCTCTATTTGAAGGCCAATACGGAATTGATAATGTTTATTTAGCAATGCCTACTATAGTTGATAGAAGTGGAGCTAGACAAATTCTAGATGTCCCTATATCAAATGAAGAAAAAGAAAACCTAATAAAATCAGCCGAAATTTTAAAAGGTCATATAGCTAATTCTGAATTAGATTAGCATAAACTTCAGGTGTAAGCTTTAATTTACTTACACCTGAAATTTAAAATAAAAATTCAAACTATACTCTAAGCTTTAAGATTAATTAATGTTTAAATAAATATTTTTATTTAAACTTTCCATTACATTTATTAAGTATTTGAAATTAATTAATGTTCAAATAAATTTTGAATATTAATTAGCATCAAAGCTAACAAATTTATATTCCTTAATTACATAACCCTTTTAATAATAAAAAAGAGTATAATGCAATATTTTTATTGTATTATACTTTTTTTATTACTATTTATTAAACTAAAATTAAGCAAAATAAAAAGACTATATGCACTTTCGGGATATTACATACAGTCTTTTTACATCAAAAGTAATGTGAAAATTTTATTTAATTATTTAAAATATTATTCTCTTGATTCTATATCAGCTTTTAATTCTTTAGCAAATTCTTTAGCATTTTCAGCTTCTTCTTTTATTTCTCTATCTAATTCTTTATTGATAGCTTTTCCTAATTTAGCAGCTTCTTTTTCATCTTCTTTGTAAGCTTTGCTATCTTCATCAAGAACTTTTACATCCTCTTCTATTTTATCAATCATATGAGCTTTTATGTCTTCTACGCAAGATTTTTCTACATCAGCCATAACTTCATTTTTTAATTCTTCTACTTTTTTACTCATTTTATAACCCTCCTAAAAACAAACATAATTAATGAACATTTTGTTAACATTGTTTACAATTTAATTATATCACTCTTAGAAAGATAAATAAACACTTCTTTATAATAATTATTATTTTATCAATTTAAGCATTGTCTACTTAAAATTTATCACTATTTTATGGATAAAATTACATAAAACAAACTAATTATTTTTTTATATTATTAAAATAAAAAATAGATTAAAGCTTTTTCTACATAATATTATAAAAATTCCTTCTGTATATATTAATTTAACCTATATATCTTTTCTTCTATATCTAATAAATGCTACTACTGATGCGATTAAACACATTATTGTAGCTGAAAAAAATACACAATCTAATCCATATAAAAATGCCTCTTCATGGCCTGGTATATAATTTGTGACCTTATACCCTAGTCTATAACTCATTCTTCCATATAAGATTGTTGTTGCAAATGTAAACCCATAGGCCATAGCTAAATTTGAAACTAATGAGTTAACACTTCCTGCAATACCTAGTCTATGCTTAGGCACTTTTTCCATAACAAGAGCGTTGTTTGTTGATTTAAATATTCCATTGCCAACCCCCATAATAGCACAGCAAGTTCCTAAATAAATTAAAGTACTATTTATATTTATTCTTCCCATAAAGAAAAGAGCTACTGTTAATAAAGATATTCCTATTAATGAAATCAATCTTCCATTAAATCTATCAGAAAGAGAACTACTAAGTGGAGCAACTATTGATAGACATAGTGGGTAAATCATTAAAAATAATCCTGCATGTAAAGAACTCATTTGTAATGCTTGTTCTAAATAAAGTGGAATTATTATATTCATGCTGCTTATAGCTAAAAATGAAAGTGCTGAACACACTATACTTAGAGAAAATAGTTTAGTCTTAAATAAATTTAAATCTAAAACTGGTGATTCCACTGTCTTTTGCAAATATATAAATACTGTAAAAGAAACTATAGATACTATAAATCCTAACATTATATATTTATCTGTATAACCTAAAACTTCCCCTTTTGTTATAGATAACATGCTTGATACTATAAATATTGCAAATACTATTGTTCCTCTTATATCTATCTTTTCCTTTGAATTTGTCTCCATCTTAGGAAGATAAACCATTGAAAGTAAAAAAGCAATTATTCCAATAGGTACATTAATCCAAAATATAAGATCCCATCTTATAGAGACTAAAATACCACCTAATGCAGGTCCAACCATTACTCCCATAGCTACTGCACTAGCTGATAACCCCATTGCCTTTCCTCTCTCTTTTTCATTAAAGAAAGCTGTTATTATTCCCATACCAGTTGCCATTGCACAGGAGCCTCCAACCCCTTGAATTGCTCTAGACACTATAAGAAGAGGCAATGTCTTTGATAACCCACTAAAGAATGAACCTATTGTAAAAATCAAAACACCTACCTTAAAAACCTTACATTTCCCCTTTATATCACCAATTCTTCCACAAAGTAATACTAAGGCTGATATAACCATAAGATAAGTAGTTACAATCCATTGAGTATCTAATATAGGCTTATTTAAATCATATGAAATTTTAGGCAAAGCTACATTTACTATGCTACCATCTATGCAAGACATGAAGGTCATAGTAACTACACAAAATAATATAGCCCATTTATTATATTTAACCTCTTGTGCATTTTCACCCTTTTTCACTACATATTCCATACACTATTCTCCTCTCATAATTTTACCTATATTATATATCCTTTTATTAATTTTTTTATTAAGTACTTAATTAGCCTGATATATAAAATATTAAAAATATTTATATTAAATAATAAATTACTTAATATAAATATTTTTTTACATAATTTTATTTAAAAATATATATTAAAAATAAATTATCTAATAAATTTATTTTTAATAAAAATTATGAGATTTATCTTACTTACCTTAATAAGAAAATAAGAAAAGAATGTATTAAAGGCAAATGTGAGATGCTTATCATAACAAGCTTAATCCTTTAATACATTCTTTTACTCTATAAAACTATTTGAATTATTTAACTATATAACATATCTTAATTTATTTAATATCATTTGATATTTCAGTGAAGATTACACCTAAACCATATGCTCCTGCATCTGGATAACCAATACTTCTTTCACCTACTGTACCAGCTCTACCCATACGAGCTACTATTTCTTCTGTTTTCTTAGCGCCTAAAACCGCTGCTTCTGCTCCATTTTTAAATGCTTCTTTGAAACTTAATCCTTCTTCAGCACTATTTGTCCAAGAATCTGCACAAGGTACTAAAGCATCTATTAATGTTTTATCACCAACTACAGCTCCTCTTCCAAATGAACGCTCTCCAGTTTTTTGAATTCCTAATACTGCTTCTTGCATCATCTCTGCAAAATCTTTAACTGTTAATTCATCTTTGTTTATAACATTTTTGCTTGCCGCTCTGAAAGCTGATCCCCATATTGGACCTGATGCTCCACCACAGTGCTCCATTATAACTAATGAACAAGCATTTAAGAATTCTGATATATTTAAGTTTTCTATTTTTAATATATCTTTCCACTCTCTTTTAAGTATTCTAAATCCTTTGGCAACACTCATTCCAAAGTCTCCATCACCTGCATGAGAGTCTAATTCACAGAAAGGTACTTCATTATCAATTATTACTTCACTCATTTTATCTAATATGTAAATCATATTCTCAAGTGAAATCTTTTCGTCCTTTATTTCTTTGAATGATTCACAAGTTTCAACTTTATATGATACTGGAATTTCTTTTTCTTCAATTACTACTTCTTCATATTCATTCATATCCATATGATTACTAACTTTAAATGCTGGAGTATCACACTCATCTTTCATTAACTCTTTTAACTCATCATCAAGTTTCATTATTGATAATGAAGCTCCAGCCATATCTATACTTGTCATATAGTTGCCAACGAAGTTTTTACAAACTTTAATTCCTCTTTTATGTAATTCTCTAAATACTGAGTTGTTTAATAAATATAACTCTTGAAGAGGAGTAGCTCCAAATCCATTTACAAGTACAACTAATTCTTCATCTTTATAATCTAATTCATTTATAAGTTGATTAACCATTCTTTCAGCTAATTCATCTGCTGTAGCTATTTTTTCTCTACGAATTCCAGGCTCTCCATGTATTCCAACTCCATATTCCATTTCATCTTCACCTAATTCAAATGTTGGAGTTCCTTTAGCTGGAACAGTACAAGATGTGAAAGCAAATCCTATACTTTTTACACTGCTAGCAGCTTTCTTAGCTATTCTTTTAACTTCTTCTAAGCTATTTCCTCTTTCAGCAGCTGCTCCTGCTATTTTATGTACTAAAACAGTCCCTGCAACCCCTCTACGTCCTACAGTATAAAGACTATCTTCAACAGCTATGTCATCATCAACCTTTATGTAATCAACTTTTATTCCATCTTCTGTAGCAAGGTGAGCTGCATTTTTAAAGTTCATCATATCACCACTATAATTCTTGATTATAAGAAGTGTACCTTTATTGCTCTTAGATGCTTTTATCGCTTGATAAATTTGTATTTGTGAAGGTGAAGCAAATACATCTCCACATACAGCTACATCTAACATACCTTTTCCTATAAACCCTGCATGTGCTGGTTCATGACCACTTCCACCACCACTTATAAGTGTTACCTTATCTTCATTAATATCTTTCTTTTTAACAACCTTATACTTGTTTAAAAATTCTAACTCTGGGTGTGCCATAACCATTCCGTTACACATTTCTCTTACTAGTGTTTCTGCTGAATTCATTATTTTCTTCATGTTAAACTCTCCCTTGCTATTAAAATTATTTTCTATTTTTGTAGTCTTTACCTATCTTATCTGCTAATTTAATTGCTGATACTACTTCTGAAACTTCTATTCCAAATGGCATTGAGTAAATTGACTCTTCTGGTATACAAGCTTTTTCTGCAACTTCAAATAATTCTTCATCTGAAACTTCTGTTACACCTATATCTTCAAGACATACTGGAAGACCTATTTCTAAACAGAAATCTAAAACTTCATATAATTCTTCTTTTGGTGCATTTTCAAGAACTAATTGAGCTATTGTTCCAAAAGCAACCTTTTCTCCATGGAAATATCCATGTGTTCCTTCTAATATTGTTAAACCATCATGTATAGCATGAGCTGCAGCTAATCCACCACTCTCAAATCCTAAACCTGATAATAATATGTTTGTTTCTACTATATTTTCTAAAGATTTAGTAACACAGTTACAATCACAAGCATCTTTAGCTTTCTTTCCGTCTTCTAATAATGTTTCATAGCAAAGCTTAGCAAGTGCTAATGAAGCATTTGTTCCAATTGCTGGTCTACATTTTTCTTCTCTTACCCCACATGGTAATCCCGCATTGACTTTAGTAAATGAACTTGATGTTGCTCTTGCTTCAAAGTAAGTTGATAAAGCATCTCCCATACCTGCTACTAAGAAACGAGTTGGAGCTTTTGCTATTACCTCTGTGTCTACTAAAACAACACTTGGGCTTGCTTTAAAGTATGCATAATCATCAAATGATCCATCTTCTGTATATAAAACTGCTGAGTGACTAGTTGGAGCATCTGTAGCTGCTATTGTTGGTACTACTATAAGTTTTTCACCTTCAGCAACACATTTAGCTGTGTCTAAAGCTTTTCCTCCACCAAGACCTACTGTACAATCACATTTCATTTCCTTTGCAAGATCTTGAAGTCTTTTAACTTCTTGACGTGAACATTCACCTTTAAATCCGCCTTCTACAAATTCAATGTTAAATTTCTTTGCTGTTGCATCTAATTTATCTTTAACTCTCTTTATATCTTCTGGATGAGCTATTAAAAGTGCTGACTTTCCGTAAGTCTCTACAAAGTAACCTAAATTAAGTAATTCATTTTCTCCTTGAACATATTTTGTTGGGCATATAAAAGCCTTTCTCATAAAATCATCTCCTCAATAAAATCATTTACTAAATGTTATGATGCTATTATAAACTTAACTGCAAACTATTACATTGAAGTTTATTGATATGATATCGGACAATCATAACTTATTCGCAAACATTTTCACAAAAACATAGGACTTTTGAAACTTTTACAGCAAACGTATTCAAAAAGTCCTATCCTCTCACAATCTAACTTCTTTTATATTCTAATCATTACAAAAATACACATATTTAAGTTTTAAATACAAATTATTAAAAACTATGATTATAAAATTGTAATAAACCTAAATATTATCAAAATAAATCTATTATTTTAAAAATCTTATTTTTACCTTATTTGATTATTTATTTTTAAAGTAATATATTAAAGACAAGGTTGTTGATGTTAGAAATTTTGTTCAGAGTACTGTTAAAAATTCGCTTAGTAAATTTAAACAAAACAATCTATTTACTAAGAAGTAGTCCACTTCTGTAAGTGGTTATAGAACAAAGAAATAACATCAGCAACTTTAAAATCTTATTTAATATTTATATAATACCTTAGAAATTAATCTAAGTTTGGAAGTGGTTAAGTTGAAAATTATATTTCATATTGATGAGCCTAATAAATGGCCTATGGTTTTAGAAAACTTAAAAAATGTATTAAACAATGCTAAGGAGACCAATAGAAAATATGAATTAGAAGTGTTAGCAAACTCTATGGCTGTATTTCAGTTAAGAGAATTGATAGCTAGAAATACTCATCTAATAGATAAAATTATTGAACCGGCTGAACAAGGAGTAGTTTTTGCAGTATGTAATAACTCACTTAATAAGTTCAATATATCTAAAGATGAATTGTTCTCTTTTTGTAAGGTAGTTCCTGCTGGAATTATTGAACTTGCTGAAAAGCAATCAGAAGGATATCTATACATCAAACCATAAAATTTAACATAACTCACTACCCTTTAAAAATTTCTAAAACTCTATGCTATAAGGCATAGAGTTTTTTGCTTATATAAGACAAATTTTTATTTTTCCTAAAACTTAAGTTTTAAACCATAAAAAAATCACCCCTTGGGTAATAGGGATGATTTATTTATTAATTAGTTGTTGTTTATTTTTGTTGTTAGTTGTTGTTAGTTGTTATTAGTTGTTTTTAGTTATTTTAAAATTACAAACCTAAGGTTTTAATTTGGAATTTAAATAAAGTTCTTTAAGGGTTAATTAAAGCTTACTAAAATTCCTAAGTATTAATATATATTTTACTATATAAAATGAATTGATTTTTAACTTTTAGTTATTATAGTTGTGTATTTTTTAATTACAGTTAATTAAAACTGCAGATAATGTAAGTTTATTTCCTTATCTAAATAAGCTTCCACTTATTATTAATTTTTGAATTTCATTTGTACCTTCATAAATTTGAGTGATCTTAGCATCTCTCATCATTCTTTCTAATTGGTACTCTCTCATATATCCATTACCACCAAGCATTTGAATAGCTTCAGTAGTAACATGCATTGCTGCATCTGTACAAACTAGTTTAGCCTTAGCAGCTGATACTGAATAAGGTTTTCCTTCTTGTTTGTCCATTGCTGCCTTATATAACATATACTTAGCTTGTTCAATTTCAACTGCTAATTCAGCCATTTTGAAAGCTAAATATTGTTGTTTAAATAAAGGTTTACCAAATTGTTTTCTTTCCTTCATGTATTCTTTAGCTATTTCAAAAGCTCCTTCTGCTATTCCTAAGCCTTGGGCAGCAACCCCAATTCTTCCTCCATCTAGAGTTTTCATAGCTATTTTGAATCCATCACCTTCTTTACCAACTAAATTGCTAGCTGGTACAACACAGTCATTAAATAGAACTTCTGAAACCTGTGCTGATTTAATACCACATTTATCTTCTATTTTTCCTATTGATATTCCTGGGAAATCTTTTTCTACAATAAATGCTGATAATCCTTTAGGTCCCTTTGTTCTATCTGTTAGAGCAAAAACTATAAATGTTCCTGATAAAGGTGCATTTGTTATGAAGCATTTAGCCCCATTTAATATATAATTATCTCCTTTTTTCTCAGCTACAGTAATAACTCCACCAGCATCTGAGCCAGCATTAGGTTCAGTTAATCCAAAAGATCCAAGCTTTTTACCTGAAAGTATATCTGGTAGATATTTTTTCTTAAGCTCTTCTGATGCATTACTAATTCCACCAGCACATAATGAAGTAGTTACTGATACTGCTATCCCCATAGATGCATCAACCTTTGAAATTTCTTCTATAGCTAAGACATATGAAAGATAATCTCCACCTGTTCCGCCGTATTCAGTTGAATATGGAAGTCCTATGACACCTAATTCACCTAACTTTTTATAAGCTTCTATTGGGAATGTACTATTTTCATCATTTTCAATAGCAAATGGTTTTAATTCCCTTTCTGCAAATTCTTTTACTGCTCTTTGTACGTCTAATTGTTTCTGTGTTAAACTGAAATCCATACCTTAATTCCTCCCAAAATTCTGTAATTATATCTAGAGTTACAACTCTTTAAATCATTTAATTCTAGATTAATTTCATTAATAATCTAAGATCTTACTATTTTTATTTAAGTCCCATAAGCTTATCGTAGAATATTCTTTCATCCATAAGCTTAAGTGGTTCATCTATATTAGGAACAAAGTCCATGTGAGCTAAAATATCTTCTTCAAGATTAACTCCTGGAGCAATTTCTGTTAAATGTAATCCATCATTCCTTAATTCAAATACAGCTCTTTCAGTTATATACATAACTGGCTGATTAGTTTTATTAGCATACTCTCCACTGAAAGTTATCTGCTCAACATCTTCAAGGAATTTATTTGATTTACCTTCTTGAATTATATGAAGCTTTCCATCTCCAGTTTCTACTTTTAATCCTGAAGCTGTGAAAGTACCACAGAATATAACCTTTTTAGCATTTTGTGTTATGTTTATAAATCCTCCACATCCTGCTATACGAGGTCCAAATTTACTTACGTTTATATTTCCATTTCTATCAGCTTGAGCTAATCCTAAAAATGCTAAATCAACTCCACCCCCATCATAAAAATCAAATTGATAAGGCTGATCTAAAATAGCATCTGGATTTATACAAGCTCCAAAGGTAGCTCCCCCTTGAGGTACTCCTCCAACAGGACCAGATTCAACTGTAAGTGTCATATAATCTCCAATACCTTCTTCATTGGCAACAAGTGATATAACTTCTGGTATACCAATTCCTAAGTTAACTATTGTATCCTTCTTAAGCTCCATAGCTGCTCTTCTTGCAATTATTTTTCTTGCATTTAAAGGTGCTTTTTCTATGCTGCTTAATGGAATTCTAACTTCTCCTGTATAAGCTGGATTAAATTTCATTCCTAAACATTGTTCATGATCACATGGCTCAGCTAAAACAATTCCATCAACATATATTCCTGGAATCTTAACAAGTCTAGGGTCTAAACATCCCCCTGATACCACTCTCTCAACTTGTACAAAAACTTTTCCTCCGTTGTTTTTACAAGCTTGAGCAATTGAAGTAACATCTAATGTTGCCACCTCTCTATCTAAAGTTACATTTCCACATTCGTCTGCTGATGAACCTCTTAGGAAGCAAACATCTATTGGAAAAGATTTATAAAGAAGCTTTTCTTCTCCCTCAATCTCAATAAGCTTAACTATATCCTCTTTAGTAACTTCGTTTAACTTTCCTCCACTTATTCTAGGATCAACAAAGGTATTTAATCCTACATGAGTTATAGTTCCAACTCTCTTACCAGCTATATCTCTAAATAATTGAGCTAAAGTTCCCTGCGGCAAATTATATGCCTCTATTTCATTTTCAACAGCCATTTTCCCAAGCTTTGGAGCCATGTTCCAATGACCTGCTATTACTCTTTTTGTCATTCCTTTGTGAGCAAAATGATCTGCTCCACTTCCATCTCTATTTCCTTGTGCTGCAGAATACATCAAAGTTAAATTTCTTGGATGACCAGTTTCTAAAAAACGTTTTTCTAAAGCCTTAGTCAAGGATTCAGGGCAACAGCTAGCAACAAATCCTTCTGTCACTATAGTATCTCCATCTTTAACAAATTCCGCTACTTCACATGGTTTTAAAAAACTAACTCTTACCATACATAACAATCCTTTCGTGGGTAGATTAATATAAGTTACATAAACTTAATTGCTGTTTTAATTCTTATAAACTTATTAGAATTTTATATATTCAAAGTAGTCTTATTTATCTTTAAAATCAGCTTTTCTCTTATCAACGAAGGCATTCATACCTTCTAATTGATCTTCTGTTGAGAAACATAAAGCAAATAAATCTGCCTCATAGTTATATGCTGATTCAGTATCCATGTTTAAGCCATTGTTTATTGCTGCCTTAGCTAATCTAACTCCTACTGGACTCTTACTCATTATCTTATTAGCTAATTCTCTTGCCTTATCCATTAACTCTTCTGACTCATAAACCTTATTAGCAAGTCCTATTCTATGTGCTTCTTCAGCATCAATCATATCTGTTGAGAATATAAGCTCTTTAGCTATTCCTTTCCCAACTAATCTTGGAAGTCTTTGAGTTCCTGCAAAACCTGGAAGAATTCCTAAATTAACTTCTGGTTGTCCAAATTTAGCTTTCTTAGAAGCTAATCTTATATCACAAGCCATTGAAAGCTCACATCCACCTCCTAATGCATATCCATTAACAGCAGCTATTACAATTTGTGGCATATTTTCTATATCTGAAAATACCTTCTGAGCTAATCTTGAAAAATCTCTTGCTTCCATTGAATTTAAATCTTTCATTTCAACAATATCTGCACCAGCTACAAAAGCCTTTTCCCCTGCTCCTGTTATAATTACAGTTTTTATATCTTTTCTTTTTGAAATTTCATTTATAACTTCACCAAGTTCAGTTATAGTTTGATTGTTTAAGGCATTTAATGCTTTAGGTCTATTTATAATTACCTCAGCAATTCCATTTGATTCATTAAAAATAATATTTTCCATAAAAACTCTACTTCCTTTCAACCCTATATATATTTTTTTAGATTTTTCCTGTTAATATAAATTTCTAAGTTTTAAATTTATATATTAAAGTAAATTAGGTATTTAATTTTCAGTGTAATAATTTATTAAAATCAATAATTTTAAAAGGTGGTAATTTTTAAAAATCATTGTTTTTA
This sequence comes from Clostridium sp. 16K-1-R1, assembly GCF_023921145.1. Taxonomy (NCBI): domain Bacteria; kingdom Bacillati; phylum Bacillota; class Clostridia; order Eubacteriales; family Clostridiaceae; genus Clostridium; species Clostridium sp. 16K-1-R1. The sequence goes on along the minus strand of NZ_CP046515.1, from coordinate 153,076 downwards.
TATGCTAAATAAAAATTATAATTAACAGGTAAGGAAGTTAGTTAATCCATAAAAGTTATTCCATGCTCATAAATTTAAGTGGCAATGCTAATAACACTCCCCCTCCTACCATATTTCCCAATGTAACCCAAAATAAATTACGGAAAACAAGTGGTAAACTTACATCACCTGAGGCGAAATAAGTTATAGAGAATATTCCCATATTAGCAATGCTGTGTTCAAAACCAGCGATAACAAATGCAAATATACACCAGAACATAATTATTAATTTGCCTGTTTCAGATTTCATTTTTATTGTGCTTAGAAATGCTATACAAACCATGAAGTTACAAAGCATACCTCTTAAAAAGAGTTCAAGAGCAGGTAAATTAAGTTTTATATCAACTATACCTTTAGCATAATCCTTAATTAAATCCATAGATGCTCCACTCTTAACAAATAAAAACCCTAATAATATAGATCCTATAAAATTTCCTAAATAACTCATAAACCAAACTTTTAATGCCATAGTTAAGGTACACTCATTGTTGTATATCCCAATTGACATGACTAAGTTATTTCCTGTAAAGAGCTCTCCTCCAATAAAAGCAATAAGCCCTAATGCTAAAGAGAAGGTTGCAGCTACCATTATTCTTGCTATCTCTGGATATGAATTATTTAAAACCGCTCCAGTAGTATATGAAAGAATTATGGCTACTACTAGGAAAAATCCTGCAACTATAGCTCTAAAAAAATACTTTATAGGAGCTCTATCTGCAAACTTAAACTTATTAACTGCCATGTCTGAAATTAAATTTATATCTTTTTTTTGCATTTATTCTCCTTTATTTATATATATTATGTTTTTATTTGGCTGATTTTTATTTATTAGTTTAAATCACTAAAGTGCTAAGTAAAACTTAACTTCCTCAATGATAAATAACCATCTTTTAATTTAAAGTTATTAGATTTTTAATTTAAAAATGTAGGATGTAACCTTTAGACAATATTCCAAGTTCACCATGCTAAGGAGAAGGTTGAATTTTTACATTGATAAAAAACTATGAAACATCCTACATTAATAAGCAATTTATATAAAATACTCTTTAATCATATATATTAGGAAGCTCTTTAAAGTAATTGAACTTTATATTCAATATATTCTAAAGCTTCCTAATACAAAGATATTTATTGAGTATTAGGCGGCTATTTTATTGATTTATCATAACCTTCGTAATTAACCTTTACTAATTCTCCAGTCTCAAAAGACTCTTTACAAGCGTATCCAACAATAGTAGATAAAACGCCATCTTCAACAGTTACTGCTGGCTTTCTATTTTCTAATACGCAGTCAACAAATTCTTTAACTTCAGCTAAATATGCATCTTCGAATCTTTCTAAGAATCCCCCTGCACATTCCTTATTAACTCCTCTACTATCAAATACTGTAACTAAGTTTTTATCTGGAGTTGTTCCAATTCTTAATGTACCTTCAGTTCCTATGATCTCAGTTTCTATGTGATAACCATGAGCACAGTTTCTTCCAGCAACAAGTAATGCCATTGTTCCATTTTTAAATTTAACCATGGCTGCCCCAGTTTCAGCATCATTTATTTCATCAAACTCCTTATGTCCATAAGCTCCACCTATAGCCCACAATTCATCTGCTTCTGAATCTAGATACCATCTAGCTAAATCTATATCATGAATTGCCATATCTAAGAATAATCCACCACTATAGCTATCTTTTGCAAACTTTAAGAAGCTTGGTAAAGCCTTAGCTGGATCTAATCCATAACATCTAACTAGTACAGGTTTACCTATAGCACCTTCTTCTATTTTTTTCTTAGCGTAGGCATATGATTTATCATATCTTCTCATAAAACCTAACATAAATATTTGATTTGGATGTGAGTTAACTGCCTTCATAGCTCTAACTGCATCATCTAAATACAGTCCAAGAGGTTTTTCACTAAATACATGGAAACCTGCATCTAAAGCTTTTTCTATTTGTTCACAATGGAATCCTGATGGTGATGCTATAAATATAGCATCTAACTCTTTATTTTTTAACATTTCATCAAAGTCAGTATATCCATATGGAATATTCCATGCCTTTTGAACTTCATCAACTTGACTCTTATCTATTGAACAAACTGCTAAAAGATTAGCATTTGGAATTTTAAAAGCTAGGTTTTCAGCATGAGCTCTTCCTAATCTTCCTAAACCAACAATACCAAAATTTATCTTTTTCATTTTATCCCCTCCAAAACCATAATATCTAACAAAATTTTATTGCATTAAGGTTCATTCTTAACCCTTTATACCTTATATTTATTAACTTTAAGCTAATCCTATAGGTGAGAATAATAGATATATAAATGCCATAACAAGAACTACAGCTAATGATGCTGGTTTTGCATATTTCCAAGGAGTCATATCTATTAATGCCTTATCAGCTTGAACAAAATCTGTTTCTCTTGGTTTTATCTTACCTATTATAAGCATTACAATTACACCTATTGGTAGTAACACACCTAGTACGTATAAGAAGTGTATATCTGATAAGAAGAATTTTGATAACGTATACAAAACAATGTGCACTACGAATACTGCTTTAGCAGCAAGACTTGGAACTCTCTTTGTAAAGAATCCAACTATTACACACGCTAATATCGGAACGTTAAAGTATCCATTACACTCTTGTAAGAAGTTATATAATCCAGATGGAGCATATAGGATAAATGGAGCAACTATAACTGATATAACTGATACCACTATAATAAATTTTTGTCCTACTTTTACAAGTTGTTTATCTGAAGCCTCTGGATTTATGATAGGTTTGTATAAATCTAAAGTAAATAGTGTTGATGAACTGTTCATAGCACCATTTAATGAACTCATGGCAGCTCCAAATAAAATTGCTGCAAATATTCCTAATAAAGGTTTTGGTAATACATCAAGCAATAATGTTGGATATGCCATATCCGCATTTGGTAATGCATCTCCATATTTAGCAAAAGCTATGATTCCAGGGAATACAAGTATTGCTGGAGTTAAAACCTTAATTAATCCTGCAAGTATAGCACCTTTTTGAGCTTCTTTTAAACTACTAGCTCCTAATGCTTTTTGTACTATTGATTGGTTTGTACACCAATAGAATAAGTTATTAAATAATAATCCAGTGAATAATACAGGCCATGGAATTAATGGTGATTGTGCATTTGCTGGGTTAATAGCATTAAGCTTTTCTGGAGTTGCAATTATTATTTCAAATCCTCCAACAAAATCTCCATTTCCAAGTAATAATATTCCTAATATAGGTACTAAAAGACCTCCGATTAATAAGCCAATTCCATTTACAGTATCAGAGAATGCTGCTAGTTTCATACCTCCAAGAACTGTATATATAGCACCTACTACCCCTAATAAAAATCCAGTTAATGCTACAGCTTGGAATGTACTTATTCCTAATAAATCTGATATACCAAAAATCTGATTTAAAACTAGTCCACCTGAATATAAAACTGTAGGTATGTAAGTTACAACATAACTAACTAAGAATAAAATTGAAACTATTCTTTTAGTTGTGCTATCAAATCTCTCTTCTAAATAATCTGGGATTGTTGTGATTCCACCTTTTAAATATCTTGGTAAGAATATAAGAGCTAGTGTTATAAGTGCTACGCATGATGTAACTTCCCATGCCATTGGTCCCATATTGGTAGCATAACTTTGACCATTAAGACCTATGATCTGTTCAGTTGAAAGATTTGTAAGTATCATTGTTGCAGCGATTACAGGACCGCTTAATCCTCTTCCTGCTAAGAAATATCCTGTTGCTGTTTCTGTATTATCAGTGCCTTTAGCTTTATACCAAGCAATAGCGAATACAGCTACTAAGAATATTGCAAAACTCAAAAATATGAACATAAATTCTCCCCCTACCCTATTTTGTGGTAACAGCATAATTTAATTATGCTGTTACCTAAAATTCATTATTGACCAAATTTATTAAAGGTTAGTTTTTTCTTTTATATATTTTCTTGCTTTTATTGCATATTCTAATGGATTTGCTATTGCTGGATCTTGTTCTGCTTCTACTAATAAATATCCTTCATAGTTATTATCATCAAGAACTTTGAATATTGGTTCAAAATCTATATCTCCATCTCCAGGAACTGTGAATGCTCCTTTTCTTACTCCTTGTAAGAAGCTTAACTTGTCTCTTTTAACTTCTTCTACTTTTTCTTTTCTTATATCTTTTAAGTGAACATGTTTTACTCTATTTACGTATTTCTTTAATACTTCTAAAGCATCTTCACCTGAGTAAACTAAATGACCTGAATCAAATAATAAGTAAACTAAATTTTCATCTGTTAAGTCCATTAATTTATCTATTTCTTCAGTTGTTTGTACTACTGTACCCATATGATGGTGGTAAACAAGCTTCATTCCTTTTTCTTTTGCTAAAGCTCCTAATTTATTTAAACCTTCAGCAAGTGTTTTCCACTCTTCTTCATTTAAAACATATTTTCCATCAAATATTGGTGTTTCCATTTGACCTTGTATGCTATGTCCTTGTTCTGATACTACGATTACCTTTGCTCCCATAGCATTAAGGAAATCCCTATGTTCTATAAATGCTTTTTCAGTTTCTTCATATGGTTTAGTTGTTAAAAATGCACTGAACCAAGCACTTGCTATTTCCATATCTCTTAATTCTAAAGCTTTTTTAAGAACTTTAACATCTCTTGGATATTTGTTTCCAACTTCTGATCCTTTAAATCCTGCTAAAGCCATTTCACTTATACATTGTTCGAAAGTATTTTCTTTTCCTAAGTCTGGCATGTCATCATTTGTCCATGCTATTGGTGCTATTCCTAATTTTACATTTGAATTAAACATTCTCTATTCCCCCATTACCTTTGTATTTGTCAGAAAAGCTAACTCCCATTTAGCTCTTCTGACCAAAACTTATTTATACCTTTAATTTTTTATACCATTTTAATTCTCATTTTTAATATTAGTATTCTATTTTAACTGGTCTACCTTCTTTTAATGATTTAGTAGCAGCTAGTCCAACTAAAACTGAATATAATCCTTCATTAGCTCCAACTGGAACTTCAGTATCATTAACTAAGCAGTTTATAAACTGTTGCATTTCATTAACATAGGCATCCATGTATCTTTCTAAGAAGAAATATTTTGGTTTTTCTCCAACGATACCATCAACTGAAGCTATTGTAACTGTTGTATCTGAGTCATTATCAGCCATTACATATCCTTTTCCACCAAATACTTCAACACGTTGGTCATATCCATAAGCAGCTTCTCTACTATTATCTATTACACCTATGCATCCGTTTTCAAATTTTAAAGATATAATTGCTGTATCAACATCTCCAGCTTCTCCTATTTCAGGATTTACCATACATGCACCTTGTACATATACTTCTGAAATTCTACTTCCACTTAAGAATGCAGCCATATCAAAATCATGAATTGTCATATCTAAGAACATACCACCTGAAACTTTTACGTATTCTATTGGTGGAGCTTGTGGATCTCTTGAAGTAATTTTTATTATGTGTGGATTTCCTATTTTACCTTCTTCTATAAGTTCTTTTAATTTAGCAAAGTTGTGGTCAAATCTTCTATTGAATCCAACTTGATATTTTACTCCAGCTTTTTTAACAGCTTCTAAAGTTTTTTCAATTTTAGCAACATCGTAATCTATAGGTTTTTCACAGAATATGTGTTTACCTCTTTCAGCAGCTTCAATTGATATTTTTGAGTGAGTATCTGTTGATGAACATATTATTACAGCATCAATTTCTGGATCGTTTAAGATTTCCATGTAATCTCCTGTATAGTTTGGAATTTTAAATTCCTCAGCAGCTTTTTTAGCTGATTCTTCAAATACATCTGCTATAGTTTTAACTTGAGCTCCTTGTACTTTTTCTTGAATAGATTGAGCATGAATTCTTCCTATTCTTCCTGCTCCAATAACACCAATATTAATCATGACCATTTCCTCCATCATCTTTTAAAATTTAAATTTATTTTCAAAATAATATAAAGTAAAATTGCTTTAAATATTTTAATATCTTCTAGCGGCTTTTAAATTTTTCTCTTTGTTCTCAAACGCCTTATTTACACCATCAATTTTTGATTCTCCAGCTATTCCAACATGCCACCATGCATCATAGCCATCTGTCATTGTTTTTGGTAACACCTTTATGTCTATTAAAGTTGAAACCTTTTGCTTTTTAGCATCTTCTAAAGCTTCTTTTAATTGAGCTAAAGTTTTTACTGAATATGTTTTCAATCCATACCCACTAGCTACCTTAGCAAAATCTATAGGGATTAATCCCCCTTCTAACTTACCATTTTCATCTCTATATCTAAACTCTGTAGCAAGGCTTCCTATACCATTTGACATTTGTAGATTATTTATACATCCAAATCCACAGTTATCAAATAAAAGTATATTTATCTTCTTTTGCTCTTGCATAGCTGTTACCATCTCTGAATGAAGCATTAAGTAACTTCCATCACCAACCATTGAGTAAACTTCTCTTTCTGGCTCTGCTAACTTAGCTCCTAATGTAGCTGCTATTTCATATCCCATACATGAATATCCATATTCCATGTGGTATGAATCTCTAACATCTGTTTCCCACATTCTTTGAAGATCTCCTGGTAAACTTCCAGCAGCTCCAACTACTATGGCATCATCATCTATTGTTTCTCTAATAACTCCTAAAGCAGCTGTTTGAGTGATTAAACCTCCTGTTAATACACTAAACTCTTCTATGCATCCTTCTCTCTTAGGTTTTATTAAAGCTTCAAAGTTTTCATCATATTTAATATTTGTTAATCTCTTCATCTCTTCTTTCCAAGCTTTTTTAGCATTTACTATTTCATCTTCATAAGATGATTCATAGTTATTTGCTTCTAACATAGCTTGTAATTCTTCTATACATACCTTTGCATCACCTATTATCTTGTGAGCATCCATTTTTTCACCATGGAATTTTGATACGTTTACAGTTATAAAATCAACTTCTGGATTCTTAAATAATGATTTTGATGAAGTTGTGAAGTCTGAGAATCTTGTTCCAACACCAATTACTAAATCAGCATCTTTAGCAATCATATTTGCAGCAAGGTTACCAGTAACCCCTATACCACCTAAATTTAATGGGTGACTTGATTTAATAGCACTCTTACCTGCTTGTGTTTCGCATATTGGAATATTAAACTCCTCTGCAAAATCAACTAAAGCTTCCCCTGCTTCTGAGTATCTAACTCCACCACCACAAATTATTATAGGTTTCTTTTTATTCATTATTATATCTAATGCCTCTTCAAACTCTTCTTGTACAGCTAGAGGTCTAGTTATCCTATGAACCCTTTTCTTAAAGAAATATTCTGGGAAGTCATAAGCTTCTCCTTGAACATCTTGTGGTAATGCTATACAAACAGCACCTGTTTCAGCAGGATCTGTTAATACTCTCATAGCATTTATCATTGCTGACATAAGTTGCTCTGGTCTATTTATTCTATCCCAATACTTACAAACTGGCTTAAATGCGTCATTTGTTGTTATTCCTAAATTATAGGACTGTTCTATCTGTTGAAGTACAGGATCTGGTTGTCTTGTAGCAAATGAATCTCCTGGTAATAATAATAATGGTATATTATTCACTGTTGCTGTAGCTGCTGCAGTAACCATATTAGCAGATCCAGGGCCAACTGAACTTGAACAAGCTATTATTTTTCTACGATTGTTTTGTTTTGCGAAAGCTGTTGAAACATGAGCCATACCTTGCTCATTTCTTCCTTGATAAACTTTAAGTTCACCTGGATTTTCATATAAAGCTTCTCCCAATCCAACTACAATACCATGTCCAAATATAGTGAATATCCCATCAACAAATTTTTCTTCTTTACCATCAAAAGAAACGTATTGATTATCTAAAAATTTTACTAGCGCTTGGCCTGTAGTCATTCTCATAAACTTCTCATCCTTCCTATTTTTCATCTAATAACCAAACATGAGCTGGATCATCAATTCTATCTGTCCAAGGGTTTCCATCTAAATGTCTTATCATCCAACAATAATACATTCTATATCCTGGAGCAGTAGCTTGTGGGTGTGTATATCCACCTTCTATTATTGCATATCCACCATCTTTAACTTTGTAAGCTTCATCGCCTATAAAGCAAACTCCAAAGCCTTGTGGCTTATCAAATTTATAATAATAAACTTCTGGTTGTGGATGTTCATGTGGAATATAGCTTGACCATCTTCCTGGATAAGAAACTATTTCCCCATTAACCATATTTGAATATGGTGCATTACTGTAATCAAAGAATGTTTTTATCTTACGAGCTGCAGTTCCATCCCATTTATCTAAAGATGATTCTTGGATTATTACATCCTCAGGTCTATACAGCTTAGCTAAGAATTCTTTATCATTTTCAGCTTTTTGAATTAATATCTCAGCCTCTTCTAATGCCTCAACTTTAACTTCTACATTTTTGCAAACATGTAGACAGAATCCCTCTTCTTCAAATACATTTTTTCTGCTAGCTTCAACCTCTTTATTTTCCCAAAGGTATTTTATTTTACCTTCCATAAGAAGTACTGCAACTTCCTTTTTAGGTTCTAAAATTACTATTTTATCACCTTTTTTCATTTTTATAACTTCTATATCCATTAGCATACTGCTATGCTTACCATTAATTTCTGTAACAATCTTTTTCCCATCTTCTGAAAAACCTATATTTTCTACCATAGTTATAACCTCCTTAGCTTCTAGCTACCATTTCTCCATACTCTTCTTTTTCTTTCTTTATGAATTCTTTAATAGCTTCTACTGTTGGCATGTCTTCTGAGCAACTATGACTTGCAACTAACATTGCTGCTGAGGCACTTCCAAACTCAAGAGCATCCATCATATCCCATCCTTCTAAGATGCCATATATAAATGCTGATGCATAAGCATCTCCACCTCCAAAGGATTTTAAAAGTTTTACTGGGAAAGGTTTTATTCTATATGCTTTTCCATCTCTAGTATAAGCTGTAGAACCATCTTTACCATGTTTGATTACTACTATCTTATTACCATAATCTAACCATCTTTTAGCAGTTTCTTCATCAGTGCTATCCTTGGCTATTAAGCCTTCCATTAGATCAAATTCTTCTCTTGATCCCATTATGATATCACTTTCTTTTCCTACTATTGAATAGTAAATTGCTATTTCATCTTTGTTTTTCCAATTATATTCTCTGTAATCAACATCAAATATAACAACTGTTCCATTCTTTTTAGCAAGTCTTAAAGCTTTTAATGCAGCCTCTCTTGAAGGACTCATTGCTAAAGCAGTTCCTGAAATAACTATAGCCTTTGTATTTTTAATATAGTCTTCGTCAATATCATCAACGTCTAATTGTAAATCAGCTATACCATTTCTATACATTAAAATACTACTTTCTGTAGGACTTAATATTTCTGTAAATGTTAATCCTAAAGATTCACCATTTTTAGCCTTACTTATTTCAGATACATCTATTCCCTCTTTTTTGAAGTAATTTACTACAAACTCTCCAAATCTATCATCTGAAACTTTTCCTATAAATCCAACCTTTTTTCCTAATCTAGCAAGTCCAACTGCTATATTTGCAGGAGAACCCCCTAGGTACTTATTGAAATTCCTACTTTCTGATAATGGTTTGTGAATATCTGTAGGATTAAAATCTATTGCTACTCTCCCTACTGGGACAATATCAAATTTTCTTTTCTCATCAAATTCTATATATCTCATACTAACCCATCTCCTAAGCCTTATTTACACTTTCAAAAATATCCATATGCTTCTTTACATTCTCGTAAGCTCCCTGAACCTCTGTAGCTTGAAGTGTGAAATAGTCTTTCTTTTCATTATCTACGTATAATTTTCTTACAGACTCTTCAACAGAATTGAAGGTTGCAGTTGCAATGTTTATTTTTCTTATTCCTTTATTTTTACACTCTTTAAAGTCCTCTGGTGTTATTCCTGATCCACCATGTAGAACTAATGGTGTTTCGATGTTTTCTCTCAAATTCTCTAATACATCAAATCTAAGTTTTGGAGTTCCTTTATATACTCCATGAGCATTTCCTATAGCTACTGCTAAAGCATCAACTTTAGTCTCTTGAACAAACCTTTTAGCGTCTTCTACGTTAGTTACTTTCATCTTTATATCTTCACTACCATCTTCACTTCCGCCAACTTGTCCAATTTCAGCTTCTATAGCCGCTCCATATTTATCTGCTAATTCTTTTACCCTCTTAGTTATCTTAACGTTTTCATCAAAACTTAAATGAGATCCATCTATCATTACTGATGTAAACCCAATCTTTAAAGCCTTTTCTATATTCTCTAAGGTCAAGCCATGATCAAAATGAACTGCTACTGGCACCTTAGCATTTTTTGCAGCGCTTACCATTAAAGGTCCGATTAATTCTAATGGGGAATTAGTTAATCTAACCTCAGCAATCTGAAGAATCATCGGGGAATGCATTTCTTCAGCTGCTTTTAAAGCACCTTTAACCATTTCCATGTTTGCTATACTGAAACTTCCAACTGCATAATTTTTTTCTCTTGCAGCATCTAAAAGCTCAGTCATCTTTACTAATGCCATAATTTATTACCTCCAAAGATTATTGTAGATTTTTATCACATCATCAACTTCAATAATCTTTCTTGTATTACTTGGACTTCCGCTTTCCATAGCGTCAGCTGCCATTTTTTCTATATTATCAAAGAACTTAGTTTTATCTACTCCAAACTCTTCTAAAGTTGGTATTTCTAATTTAACCATTAATTTAACCACTTCATCTATAAATGCTTTTGCGGCCTCTTCATTACTCATATTATCATTAGCTATATTTATTTCTTTAGCTAGCTGAGCAAATCTATCATAAGCACCATCTACTACATATGTGAAACAAGCTTCTAAAAGCATTGCATTTGATAATCCGTGTGGTACATGGAATAAAGCTCCTATTGGTCTACTCATTCCATGAACTATTGTAACTGAAGAGTTATTAAATGCTATTCCAGCTTCTAAAGCTGCAATTGACATCTCTTCTCTTGCTTTTAAATCCTTTGGAGTATCAAAAGCTATAGGTAAGTACTTAAATATTCTTTTTACAGCTGAAACTGCAAAACTATCTGAAAGTGGCTGTGCCTTTCTAGATGTATAAGCCTCTATAGCATGAGTTAAAGCATCTAATCCTGTAGCTGCTGTTATCTTAGCAGGTGCTGTCATTGTAAATCTTGGATCTACTATTGCTAAGTTTGGTAATAAGTTAGCTCCTTTTAAAAGCATCTTAACATCATTTTTAGTATCTGTAATTATTGTAAATTGAGTAGCTTCTGAACCTGTTCCAGCTGTAGTTGGTATTACAGCAAAGGGTGGAAGTTCTTTTTCTATTTCTCTCCCCATATAATCAGATATCTTACCTTCGTTTGTTATCATAGCTCCAATGGCTTTAGTAGAATCTATTGGACTCCCTCCACCTAAACCAATTAGAAAATCACATTGATTTTCTTTATAAAGCTTTATTCCTTTTTCTATCATAGTATCTGTAGGTTCACTATTTATTTCATTGTATAAAACGTGCTCAATATTCTCACTATCTAATACCTCTGTTAAAACCTTTACATTACCTAGATCAGTCATTACTTTATCAGTAACTATTAAAACCCTCTTACCAAAACTCTTTAAATACGCTTTACTTTCATTTAAAGCATTTTCACCTGAAATAATACGTTTTGGCATAATAAATTGATTCGCCATTTAATCACCTCTCATGAGTTAACGTTTACTATTTGTTTTCTGTTTGTTTTCTTTATGTTTTAATAATACCAACTTAACCATAACATGTCAATAACTTTTTCATATATTTACTACAAATATAATCATAATTTACGAAAAATATAACCAAAAGTTACCCATATATTTTCACAATTGCTCTTCCTTTTACTGAAAAATTCGTTTATAATAGAATCACAAAGCCTATGAAAGGAGATGAACACTTGTTGCAGTAGGTATCATTACAATAAATTGCTGTACTAAATCCAGATTAATCACATATAATATTTTGAGTTAATTTTAGTTTATATTGATTATCTTCTTAGTATTTTTTATTTGTTAATCATGAAATTAAAGCAATACCTTTAGTATAAACTCTATATATTATAAATAGATTAAATTTTATACTCACTAATTAACTAAACTTAATATTATTGATAGAATATTACGGGCAACAGGGAAAGATATGCGTTCAAAAAGAATAGACCTAGTAGAAAATTACATTATTAATCACAAAACCGTATCAATTGACAAACTATGTGAAGTGTTTGATGTATCAAAAAATACCATAAGAAGGGATTTAAGTGTTCTAGTTGAAAAAGGAACCATAAAAAAAGTCTATGGTGGAGTGACGGTTAATGAAAATCAAGAGTTAGTATCTTTTGAAGAAAGAAATGTTAAAAATAGCAATTCAAAATTAGCTTTAGGAAAGGCTGCTGCTGAATTTATTGAAGATGGAGATAGCATCTTTTTAGATTCTGGTACAACAACAGTTAATATTATCGATTTCCTAAAAGATAAAAAAGATATAACTATTTTCACTAATAGCGTTACAGCTATATGCAAAGGAATTCACTACAATAACTTAAATATAATTTGTTTATCAGGAATTCTTAACAGAAAAACTCAATCTTTTACAGGCTTACATAGCACAGATATATTAAAAAGTTATAATATAAATAAATGCTTCATGGCTTGTACTGGTATTTCACTAAAAAGAGGAGTTACTAATTCTACTAAAGAAGAATTTAAAATAAAGAAAACTGCAATCTCTAGAAGTGCTGAATGTTTCCTTTTAGCTGATCAATCAAAATTTGATCATGTTTCTTTAATGACTTTCTGTGAAATTAATGATTTAAATTGTGTTATAACAGATGCAAAACCTAGTGATGAATATATTGAATACTTTAATGATAATAATGTAGATTTAAAAATTTGTGAAAAAGTAATTTACTAAAAAAATAGGGATACATAATTGTATCCCTATTTTTAATGTGCTCATAAATTATCTAAAAGCATAATTTTCTATAACTTTATTGCTACTTTCTAAGCTACAGTAAGCTAAATATCCATTTTACATTAAACTTTTAAGCTAATATTTTGATTTAGCTATAACTTTTAGATTAGGGAGGTGCTACTTAAAGCACCTCAATATTTAAAAATCTTACTTCTAAAATCTATTCCCCTCTTCCCAAGAATCGAAGAAGGTAGATTTAAAAATCACTAGATTTTAGATTTAAGATTGTAGCACAAGTCTACTATTAAGTTGTGTAATTTTAGAATTTTTATTCATTAAATTATTTAAACTTCTTATATTATTTATCATATTCATAATGGTCAATATTGTTCAAAGTAATTACTTCAAAATTTTCTCCATTCCATTCAACCTCATTATAACTAGCTTGATGAAATATAGGATAATCTATTATTTTGCTTTCCTCAAATTCATTTTTAAAGTATCCTATTAAATATCTTACACACATTCCATGAGTAACTATTAAAATGTCCTTATCTTCATTATTTTTTACTATATCATCTACAGTTTTAAATAGTCTTTCTGTAAAATCTTTTATATTTTCTCCTTCAAAACTCTTATAAGAAAATGGTTTATTGAATAGATTATCTAATTCATTTACGTATTCATCATGACTTTTTATCTCTTCAGTGGTCATTCCTTCCCACTTTCCAAAACTTATTTCTTTTAATCCTTCAACTTCTTCAACCTCAATATCCTTATCACCTTTTATTAAGTATGCAGTTCTCTTTGCTCTTTTTATAGGACTTGTAAAAATCTTATCTATTTTAATATCATTAAATTTCTTTCCTAATAACTCTGCTCTTTTAACTCCATTTTCAGTTAACTCAGAATCCTTCCATCCTTGAAATCTATGCTCAAGATTCCATAAAGTTTCCCCATGTCTTGTGAAATATATTTTCATATTAAAAATACTTCTCCCTTCTATTCCTCTTGTTTATACATAAATTTTATCTATGCTTAAAAATCCTTTAAGACAATCATCTTTAACCAATAACCATCTATTATCTTTGCAAAATAAAAATAGTTATTTACTTATTTGTATTAAGAAAATTATACTTAAAAAGATTATTTAAAATCATAAGCAGTTAACTCTGTAATAATTATATACCTTATATTAAAAATATCATAATAAAAAACTTTTTATTCATAAGTAAAAAGAGATACCTTTACGGCATCTCTTCTAATAAGGAAGTAATTAAATTTTTAATTTATAAAGCGTGTAATTTTTATATCTTATTTAAAGTATCTGTTTAATAATCCAGCGAAAGCTTTTCCGTGTCTAGCTTCGTCTTTACACATTTCGTGAACTGTGTCGTGGATTGCATCTAAGTTTAATTGTTTAGCTAAAGTAGCTAAATCTTTTTTACCTTGGCAAGCTCCATGCTCTGCATTTACTCTTGCTTGTAAGTTAGCTTTTGTATCAGCTTCTACAACTTCTCCTAACATTTCTGCGAATTTAGCAGCGTGTTCTGCTTCTTCAAAAGCTATTCTTTGGTAAGCTTCTGCAACTTCTGGGAATCCTTCTCTATCAGCTTGTCTTGACATAGCTAAGTACATTCCTACTTCTGTACATTCTCCTACAAAGTTAGCTTGTAATCCTTCGATTATTCTTTCATCTACACCTTTAGCAACTCCGATTCTGTGCTCATCTGCAAATGCTAAGTCTTCTCCTTGTTCTACGAATTTGTCAGCTCCAACTCCACATACTGGGCATTTTTCTGGTGCTTTTTCTCCTTCATAAACATATCCACATACTGTACAAACAAATTTTTTCATAATCTTATTCCTCCTACAAAACAAACAATTTATCTAATTTCAATTTATATCATAATTTAAAAGTCTTTATTTAAGTGTTTCTTTGTTGATGTATTTCCTCATCAACCTTATGTCATTATTATATAATAATAATTATTATTTAGCAATAGTTATTTTTAAATTTCTAAAATTTTTTTATTTTCTACAAATGAAACCTTAATACTTTTTAAAATCTTACTTTTACCTATATAGTCATAATTATCTAAAACATTGTGTTTTATAGTATAGAAGTTATTTATAGTATAAAAGACATTATATAATGAACTTATATAATGTCTTTATAATAATCACAATATGTGGTTATGACCTAACTTCATACTTAATTTACCATTTTCAATATAGTTTTATCACAAAATAACCTTTTTTTCTAGTATTTAATTATTTAAATTTGCGAGTTTATAAATTTATAACATTTTACTATGTAAACATTATATTTGTCTAGCAAAATATATAAAAAAATAAAGTTAGAAGTAAAAACTTCTAACTTATTTATATAAATTTATTATTTGCACTCTAATAATGCTAAAGCTACTGCTCCAATAACTCCTGCATCAGTTCCTAATCCAGCAGGAACTATTTTACAATGCTCAGCCATAGCTTTAAAACATCTTTCATTAACAACTTCTTGAACTGTTTCAAAAACAACTTCTCCAGCTTTTGAAACTCCTCCACCTATAACAACCATGTCTGGGTCAAAAGTTGCTATTGCATTTGCAACACCAATTCCTAAGTAGTTTAAAGCTTCATCTATTATTGATTTTGCAACTCTATCACCTTTAGCTGCTTCAACAAATACTTCATATGAAGTTACATTGTCGTAATCTTTTAAGCTTGTTTCTACATTTGTAGCAACTGCCTCTCTTCCTCTTTTACCAATAGCTGTTCCTGATGATACAGCTTCTAGACATCCCATGTTACCACAATTACATCTTACAGTTCCAGGTGCAACAGTTGAATGTCCAATTTCTAATGCGTTTGAAGTACTTCCTCTGTAAATTTTACCGTTAAGGATTGCTCCTCCACCTACACCAGTACTTACAGTTATATAAATCATATTTTCAGTACCTTTTCCAGCACCTAACATAAATTCACCTATAGCAGCTACGTTAGCATCATTATCTAAGTAAACAGGAATACCAAACTTAGCTTTTAATGGTGAAACTAAGTTGAAGTTTTTGAAAGGTAAATTTGGAGTTGTTATTATTATACCAGTTCTAGCATCTAGTGGTCCTGGTGATCCAATACCTATTGCTTCTACTTCATCAATAGTTACTTTTCCTTCACATATTACAGTTTCAACACAGCCTATAATTCTATCTAAAACTGCTTGCTCTCCTTCATGAGCATTAGTTGGAGTTGTATGTTGAGCTTTAACATTTCCTTCTAGATCAGCAAGAGCACAGCTAATTTTTGTTCCCCCTAGATCTATTCCAACAACGTAATTCTTCATTTAAAAAATCCTCCCCCATGTTCCTTATGGATTAATTCAACTATAAGTGCTTCTTACAAGTTGCCCTTTAGAATTCACTTCGTTAAATTATTATATGACAACTTAAATTATAGCTTATTAATAATTTTATTTAACACAAAGTACATTATAACATAAATGTACGTACCTTTACACATTTAAAGTTATACCATTTTTAAATTATATACTTTTACAATTATTTATATAAAAAATACTATTATGGCTTGCTTTCACTAACCTATTTTTTTAGCATTTATATAGTAAATCCCCTGATTGTCGTATCCTTGATTTTTTATATTAAAATTATTGTCCTTAAGCATAGAACAAATAATACCTATATTATCATCATCTAAAGACTCCATATAAATCATAAATCTATCACATACATCAACAATATTTATATAATCAAAGATGTTGCTATAATCACTTAAACTTATTTTACCCTTTATATCCATTCTATAATTGCACATAAATTACACCTCATTTAAGATATTATCTCTAAATATATAATTAGATATATAAATATAAAAACCCTCTCATATTTCAAAAGATTTAATTATTTTTAATCTTTGCATTATTTCACTTTAATTTAAGATATTTTTCAGTTACTAATAATTTTAATTAAATTAAAGCCTTGAACTTTTAGAAAGTACCTCTTAACTTTTAATTATAATAAGATAAAATACTCCTAAAAGATTTATATTCTATTATATATTTTTTTATTCATCAGTTTTATATCATCAATATATTCTTTCTAAATTATTTTTTTAAACAAATTTTAATAATACCTTTAACATTATTAATTTAACCACATTTTTTTCCTTGTATACATAAAAAGTACCATCTTTTTAAATTTTAAGATGGTACTCCCCAAATTTCTACATATAATTCTTTAAGCTTCCTTAGCTTCTTTTATTTTCTTTGCATCTTCTATTATTTTATCTACCTCTGTACTTGGAACTTCCTCATATTTTTCAAATTCCATGCTAAAGCTTCCTCTTCCTTGAGTCATTGAACGTAAATCAGTAGCATACTTAAACATTTCTGATAAAGGAATATCAGCTATAACTTTTTCATTATTACCTTCTGGTTCCATTCCAATTACTCTTCCTCTTTTCTTATTTATATCACTAATTATATCACCCATGTATTCATCTGGAATTATTATTTCTACCTTCATAATAGGCTCTAATATAACAGGTTTTGCATTCTCCATACCTTTCTTATATGCTAATGAAGCAGCTACCTTAAATGCCATTTCTGATGAATCTACAGGGTGATATGATCCATCATGTAATGTAGCCTTAATTCCTATTACAGGATAACCTGCTAAAACCCCTTTCTTTAAACAGTCTCTTAATCCCTTTTCTACTGCTGGTATATAATTTCTAGGCACAACTCCTCCAACAACCTTATCCACAAATTCTAAATCAAGCTCACCATCTCTTCTAGGCTCAAATTTAATTTTTACATCTCCATATTGTCCATGGCCTCCAGATTGTTTTTTATGCTTTCCTTGTACATCAGAACTACCTTTTATAGTTTCTCTATAAGGAATCTTAGGATCTTTAAGAATTACATCAATTCCAAATTTACTCTTTAATTTACTAGCTAAAACCTCTATATGTGTCTCTCCAATACCAGAAACTAAAGTTTCTGCGTTTTCTTGATCTCTAGAAACCTTAAATGTTGGATCTTCATCTAGAAGTTTAGAAAGTCCTTGAGAAATTTTTTCTTCATCACCTTTACTTTTTGGTAATACTGCCATAGTCATAACTGCCTCTGGGAACTCAAATCCTTCATAAGCAATCTTAAAGTTACTTTCACAAAGAGTATCACCAGTTGAAGTATATTGAAGTTTTGTAACAGCTCCTATATCTCCAGCACCTATTTTATTTGTTTGTATTTGACTTTTACCTCTTAAAAAGCATAAGGAACTAACTTTTTCTACCTTATTATTTTTTGAATTTATAATTATCTTATCAGTTGTTAGCTCTCCTGTTTGCACCTTAAATATTGAAAGCTTTCCTACAAAAGGATCAGCAATTGTTTTAAATACAAATGCAGAAAATGGCATATCCTTATTTGACTTAACTAATATTTCTTTATTATTGCTATCAATAGCAACTTTAGCTTTGCTTATATCTGGTGATGGGAAATATCCTTTAATTGAATCTAATAGGCTTTTCATACCAACTATTGATACTGAACTTCCACACATAACTGGAGCTATATCTCCTTCTTCAAATCCAATAGAAAGTCCTTTATAGATTTCATCAACTGTAAGCTCTCCTTCAGATAAATATTTATCAAGTAATTCCTCATCAGTTTCAGCTACAGATTCCATTAAATAAGTTCTATACTCATTAACCTTATCTTTTACTTCATTAGGTATTTCTATCTTATTTATTTTTCCTGATTTTTTATCATACTCAAAAGCTTCCTCAGTTATAAGATTTACAATTCCCTTAAACTCCTTTTCTTTTCCTAATGGATATTGAGTAGGAATTACTTTGTTTCCAAAAATATTTCTTATATTTTCTAATACCTTATCAAAATTTGAATTTTCTCTATCTAATTTATTTATAAAAAAGGCTCTTGGTAATTTTTCTTTTTCACAGCATTCCCAGGCTTTTTCAGTTCCAACTTGAACGCCAGTAACTCCACATACAGTTATAATTGCAGAGTCAGCAGCCTTAACCCCTTCTATTTGCTCTCCAACAAAATCAAAATAACCTGGAGTATCCAATATATTAATCTTAGTTCCATCATATTCAAAAGGAATAATAGATAAGGCTAGTGATATCTTTCTTTTTTTCTCTTCTTGATCATAATCACTTATTGTATTTCCATCTTCACAAGTTCCTAATCTATCAGTAGTCTTTGTACAATAAAGTAAAGCTTCTGATAATGCAGTTTTACCTGAATCACTATGTCCTATAATACCTATATTTCTTAAATTCTCAATTTTATGCTCCTTCATAATCTTCTGCTACACCGTTGATATTGTTTACATATCAACATATAAGTAGCATTCACCACCTTTCTAGAAAAATTAGTATTAGTAATCTGTTTAAAGTATGCATACACTTTGTATTTAATAACTTAATTATATAAAAGCATGTACTACTTTCTACTTTTATCAAATCCCCTTATGCAATAACTAAAAATTAAATTTAAATATAATGTTTACTTAAATATACTCTTTTAGTTAAATATCAAAATATATAAAAACTCTTAACTTTATTTTTATATATAAGATAAACTTAAACTCACTTTATACTCATTTGCTTTCTAAAAGTGTTTTTGAATATGTCTAATATTGATTTTGGGTAATAAAAATTTTATAAAAAACTTATATACCTAAGTATATTCCTTTCAAATAAAAAATATTATATTTAGTATTTTTTATATATTAAGATTAATGATTTTTCCTAAAAATTCCCCATACTTTAAAAGAAAAATATCAACTATATTAAACTTAGATTTTAAGTTTCTACTATTAATAACTATATGTTAACACTTTCTTTATACTTTAATAATTCAACATAAATTATTAAATTCCTTTGAGAAATACAAAAAGAGTTATTAAAAAAGACATTTATATCTTCTTTAATAACTCTTTTTAAATAAAAAAAATGGCTCCTCGGAGAGGACTCGAACCTCCAACCTATCGGTTAACAGCCGAGTGCTCCACCATTGAGCTACCGAGGAACATTTTGAACCTGGCGACCACCTACTCTCCCACACAGTCTCCCGTGCAGTACCATCGGCTTCTAAAGGCTTAACCGTCGTGTTCGGAATGGGAACGGGTGTTACCCTAAAGAACATCATCACCAGATGTTTGAAAGTTTTTGTTCTTTCAAAATTGCACATATTTAATTTACTATATTTGGTCAAGCCCTCGATCTATTAGTATCGGTCAGCTGAACATGTTACCATGCTTACACCCCCGACCTATCAACCTTGTGTTCTTCAAGGGATCTTACTAGCTTACGCTATGGGAAATCTCATCTTGAGGTTGGCTTCACGCTTAGATGCTTTCAGCGTTTATCCATTCCCGACTTAGCTACCCAGCTGTGCTCCTGGCGGAACAACTGGTACACCAGAGGTCAGTCCATCCCGGTCCTCTCGTACTAAGGACAGCTCCTCTCAAATTTCCTACGCCCGCGACGGATAGGGACCGAACTGTCTCACGACGTTCTGAACCCAGCTCGCGTGCCGCTTTAATGGGCGAACAGCCCAACCCTTGGGACCTACTTCAGCCCCAGGATGCGACGAGCCGACATCGAGGTGCCAAACCTCCCCGTCGATGTGGACTCTTGGGGGAGATCAGCCTGTTATCCCCGAGGTAGCTTTTATCCGTTGAGCGATGGCCCTCCCACGAGGTACCACCGGATCACTAAGCCCGACTTTCGTCCCTGCTCCACTTGTGGGTGTCGCAGTCAGGCTCCCTTCTGCCTTTGCACTCTTCGAACGATTTCCGACCGTTCTGAGGGAACCTTTGGGCGCCTCCGTTACTTTTTAGGAGGCGACCGCCCCAGTCAAACTGCCCACCTAACAATGTCCTGTGACCAGATTCATGGCCGCCAGTTAGAATTTCAGTACTGTCAGGGTGGTATCCCAAGGTTGACTCCACCAAGGCTGACGCCCTGGTTTCCTAGTCTCCCACCTATCCTGTACAGACAATACCAAAACTCAATGCTAAGCTACAGTAAAGCTCTACGGGGTCTTTCCGTCCAATCGCGGGTAGCGAGCATCTTCACTCGCACTACAACTTCGCCGGATTTACAGTTGAGACAGTGCCCAAGTCATTACGCCATTCGTGCGGGTCAGAACTTACCTGACAAGGAATTTCGCTACCTTAGGACCGTTATAGTTACGGCCGCCGTTTACTGGGGCTTAAGTTCACACCTTCGCTTGCGCTAAGTGTTCCCCTTAACCTTCCAGCACCGGGCAGGCGTCAGCCCCTATACATCAGCTTACGCTTTAGCAGAGACCTGTGTTTTTGCTAAACAGTTGCTTGGGCCTATTCTCTGCGGCCTACTCTCGTAGGCACCCCTTCTCGCGAACTTACGGGGTCAATTTGCCGAGTTCCTTAACTGTAATTCTTCCGCCGGCCTTAGGATTCTCTCCTCACCTACCTGTGTCGGTTTGCGGTACGGGCACTACTTCTCTCTCTAGACGCTTTTCTTGGCAGCGTGGAATCATGTACTTCGGTTCCGTGGAACCTTCCCCATCACGCCTCAGCATTATGAGAGCGGATTTGCCTACTCTCACTGCCTAAACGCTTAGACTAGCATCCAATAGCTAGCACACACTATCCTCCTGCGTCACGCCATCGATAATAACGATGGTAGTGGTACTGGAATATCAACCAGTTGTCCATCACCTACGCCTTTCGGCCTCGGCTTAGGTCCCGACTAACCCTCAGCGGACGAACCTTCCTGAGGAAACCTTAGGTTTTCGGCCTGTGGGATTCTCACCCACATCTCGCTACTGATGCCAACATTCTCACTCGTAACCAGTCCACCGCTCCTTACGGTACGACTTCAGCCCGGTTACGACGCTCTCCTACCGCTTGAACTAAGTTCAAGCCCGTAGCTTCGGTGGTAAGTTTAGCCCCGTTACATTTTCGGCGCAAGATCTCTCGACTAGTGAGCTATTACGCACTCTTTTAATGAATGGCTGCTTCTAAGCCAACATCCTAGTTGTCTTAGAAATCTCACATCCTTTCCCACTTAACTTACACTTTGGGACCTTAGCTGACGATCTGGGCTGTTTCCCTTTTGACCACGGATCTTATCATTCGTGGTCTGACTGCCGAGCTCAAAGTATGTGGCATTCGGAGTTTGATAAGGTTCGGTAAGCGCTATGCCCCCTAGCCCATTCAGTGCTCTACCTCCACTACTCATACTCGACGCTAGCCCTAAAGCTATTTCGGAGAGAACCAGCTATCTCCGGGTTCGATTGGAATTTCTCCGCTATCCACAGCTCATCCCATGCTTTTTCAACAGCAACGTGGTTCGGTCCTCCACGAGGTTTTACCCTCGCTTCAACCTGGCCATGGATAGGTCACCCGGTTTCGGGTCTACGGCATGCAACTAGTCGCCCTATTCAGACTCGGTTTCCCTTCGGCTCCGTACCTTAAGTACTTAACCTTGCTACATACCGTAACTCGTTGGCTCGTTCTACAAAAAGCACCTCATCACCCTCATAAGGGGCTCTGAGCGGTTGTAGGCACACGGTTTCAGGTTCTATTTCACTCCCCTCCCGGGGTTCTTTTCACCTTTCCCTCACGGTACTGCTTCACTATCGGTCATCAGGTAGTATTTAGCCTTGGGAGGTGGTCCTCCCTGCTTCCCACAAGGTTTCACGTGTCTCGTGGTACTCTGGATCATAACTCGTGGTCTTCTCGTTTCACTTACAGGACTATTACCTTCTACGGTGGAACTTTCCAGTTCTCTTCAGTTACAATAGCCTCCACTT
This sequence comes from Clostridium sp. 16K-1-R1, assembly GCF_023921145.1. Lineage (NCBI taxonomy): Bacteria > Bacillati > Bacillota > Clostridia > Eubacteriales > Clostridiaceae > Clostridium > Clostridium sp. 16K-1-R1. The sequence continues at coordinate 130,135 of NZ_CP046515.1, read as the reverse complement.
TTATGCTATGTCCACAACCCCGGAAACAAGTTTCCGGTTTGGGCTCTTTCCCTTTCGCTCGCCGCTACTAAGAAAATCGATTTTTCTTTCTCTTCCTCCAGGTACTTAGATGTTTCAGTTCCCTGGGTTACCTTCATTAAGCTATGTATTCACTTAATGATACATGGGGTTTCCCATGTGAGTTTCCTCATTCGGAGATCTTCGGATCCCAGGCTATGTGCGCCTACCCGAAGCTTATCGCAGCTTATCACGTCCTTCATCGGCTCCTGATGCCAAGGCATTCACCATGCGCCCTTTGTAGCTTGACCTATATTAGTTATAGTTCTCATTTTACAAAGAATAGAAATTGGTTTTGCCAATTTGGCTTGTTGTTTCTATAAATTAAATTATGTGCAATTTTCAAAGAACAATTTTGAGAGATAGTCTCTCAAAATTAAACAGAGATATTATCCAGAATTCATTATCATCTTAGTTGTCCTAAGATGTATTCCTTAGAAAGGAGGTGATCCAGCCGCAGGTTCTCCTACGGCTACCTTGTTACGACTTCACCCCAATCGCTGACCCTACCTTCGGCCGCTGCCTCCTTGCGGTTAGCTCACGGACTTCGGGTATTGCCAACTCTCATGGTGTGACGGGCGGTGTGTACAAGACCCGGGAACGTATTCACCGCGACATTCTGATTCGCGATTACTAGTAACTCCAGCTTCATGTAGGCGAGTTTCAGCCTACAATCCGAACTGAGACTGGTTTTTAAGTTTGGCTCCACCTCGCGGTATTGCATCTCTCTGTACCAGCCATTGTAGCACGTGTGTAGCCCTACACATAAGGGGCATGATGATTTGACGTCATCCCCACCTTCCTCCTGGTTAACCCAGGCAGTCTCGCTAGAGTCCTCAACTTAATGGTAGTAACTAACGACAAGGGTTGCGCTCGTTGCGGGACTTAACCCAACATCTCACGACACGAGCTGACGACAACCATGCACCACCTGTCACCTTGTCCCCGAAGGGATTTCCTCGATTAAGAGTAATGCAAGGGATGTCAAGTGTAGGTAAGGTTCTTCGCGTTGCTTCGAATTAAACCACATGCTCCGCTACTTGTGCGGGTCCCCGTCAATTCCTTTGAGTTTTAATCTTGCGACCGTACTCCCCAGGCGGAATACTTAATGCGTTAGCGGCGGCACGGAGGTGTTGAAACCCCCACACCTAGTATTCATCGTTTACGGCGTGGACTACCAGGGTATCTAATCCTGTTTGCTCCCCACGCTTTCGAGCCTCAGCGTCAGTTACAGTCCAGAGAGTCGCCTTCGCCACTGGTGTTCTTCCTAATCTCTACGCATTTCACCGCTACACTAGGAATTCCACTCTCCTCTCCTGCACTCTAGATAACCAGTTTGGAATGCAGCACCCAAGTTGAGCCCGGGTATTTCACATCCCACTTAATCATCCGCCTACGCTCCCTTTACGCCCAGTAAATCCGGATAACGCTCGCCACCTACGTATTACCGCGGCTGCTGGCACGTAGTTAGCCGTGGCTTCCTCCTTGGGTACCGTCATTATCTTCCCCAAAGACAGAGCTTTACGATCCGAAAACCTTCATCACTCACGCGGCGTTGCTGCATCAGGGTTTCCCCCATTGTGCAATATTCCCCACTGCTGCCTCCCGTAGGAGTCTGGGCCGTGTCTCAGTCCCAATGTGGCCGATCACCCTCTCAGGTCGGCTACGCATCGTCGCCTTGGTAGGCCGTTACCCCACCAACTAGCTAATGCGCCGCGGGTCCATCTCATAGCGGATTGCTCCTTTGGTTGAATGATGATGCCATCTTTCAACATTATGCGGTATTAATCTTCCTTTCGGAAGGCTATTCCACTCTATGAGGCAGGTTACCCACGTGTTACTCACCCGTCCGCCGCTAATCCATTTCCCGAAGGAAACTTCATCGCTCGACTTGCATGTGTTAAGCACGCCGCCAGCGTTCATCCTGAGCCAGGATCAAACTCTCAATTTAAAAGTTTAATCTATACTCATATTACTTATAAAAGAATTGCTGGTTTATGTTAATATCTTCTGTTTAATTTTCAAAGACCATTTCGTTGTCGCCCTCAAGCGACTTTCTTAGTTTAACATCACTTTGAAACTTTGTCAACAACTTTTTTCAAAACTTTTAATTTGTTTTGTTGAGTTGTTTCTGTGTCTCTCAGCGACGAGATTTATCTTACCACGTTACATAACTTATTCTAATTACATAGATGTTTATTTTACATAATTATTGTTAATATTCTTTATTTTTCATTAAAATACTATGTAATTCTTATATTGATACACCTGGTAAAGTTTAAATTGAAATTTCCCTTAATATTCCTATAAATACTCTTATTCTAAGTATAATATTTACTATATTATTCTTATACTAAATAAAAAAACTCTTTTTTTATTTAAATTTATCTAAATATATACACCAATATAATAATTTATAGATATTACTTAGATAAAATTATACTTATATTTTCTCTATATTTAATTCAATCTTTTCTTTAAAACACTTTAAATTTGAATTTAATAATCTTAAATACTATAATTTCTATATAGTTCTTTAATGAAGGAGGCCTTCTTATGCCTAAAATTATAAAAAATGTAAAAGAAGATTTATTAACTGAAGGAAAAAAACAATTGCTGTCTAATGGATATTTAAATTTAAATATAAGAAATATAACTAAGGAATGTAATATAGGTACTGGAACCTTCTATAACTATTTTAAAAACAAGGAACAACTTGTTATTGATATACTATCTAATGATTGGACTTCTATTTTAAAGATATCTAATGAAATAATAGAAGAAGATATTTCATTTAAAGAAAAACTAATTTTTATTTCTAATAATATAAATGATTTCTTAAAAAACTATAGACTTATATTTTCAGAGATGGCTAAGCATACCTCTAAAAATCACTATGTTATAGAGCCAATGTATGAAACTTTAGAAAAGCTAATTGAAATTCATATAGAAAAGGGAGAAATTAATCCCCCTATATCCTCAGATAAGTTTGCTTATTTTCTACTAAATAATCTTATATTAACATCTCGTTCTGAATTAACTATAGACGACCTTTTACTATTATTAAATATATAAATAAAAAGCCATAAACCACTAAATGGTTTATAGCTTTTATTTTATAAGTATAATTTTTTATTTAATTATTAAAGTAATTTTTTCATTTGGCTAGCTAAAGGATCTGCTAAAGTTCCCATAATTACTTGAACATTCTTTCCATCTAATTTCATTATTCCGCTAGCTCCAGCCTTTTTTAAAGTAACTTCATCTATTTTAGAAGCATCTTTTAAAGTTAATCTTAATCTTGTTATACAGTTGTCTAGAACTTCTATATTTTCTTTTCCTCCAAGAGCTTCTAAAACAACTTCTGCCTTTTCAGCTAAAGTACCACCCTTAGATGGATTGTCTTCTGATTTTGATACTGTTTTTGAATTAGTTTCTGTATCTTCATTTTCATCATCAAAATCATCTTCTCTACCAGGTGTTTTAAGATTAAACTTCTTAATAAAGAACATAAATAAGAAATAATAAACTACAAATGCAACAAGTCCCATTAATAATATTATTAATTGATTTTGACCTTTTCCAAAGTATAAAATATAGTCAATTAATCCACCTGAGAAACTAAATGCTAGATGTACATTAAGAGCATATGCCACTGCTAATGATATACCTGTTAATATTGCATGTATAACATAAAGTATTGGTGATAAGAACATAAAAGCAAATTCTATTGGTTCTGTAATACCTGTTATTATAGCTGTTAATGCTAATGATAAGAACATTCCCCCAACCACTGCCTTGTTTTTCTTCTTAGCACAAACATACATTGCTAAACATGCAGCTGGTAAACCAAACATCATTATTGGATAAAAGCCTGCTGTGTAAACCCCAGCTGTTGGATCTCCAGCTAAAAATCTTGCAATATCTCCAGTTGCAATTTGACCTGAAACTGGATCTGTAAAGCTTCCTAATTGGAACCAAATTACTGTGTTCATTACATGGTGTAATCCAATTGGTATTAATAATCTATTTAATATTCCATATATTCCAGCCCCAATAGCACCTGCCGCTACCATTATATTAGCAAATCCGTCTAATCCAGCTTGGAATGTTGGCCAAGTATATCCAAAGAATACCCCTAAAATAAGACATACCGCTGATGTTATTATTGGAACAAATCTTTTTCCACCAAAGAATCCTAAAAATTGAGGAACTTTAATATCTTTAAATTTATTATATAAAAGTCCTCCAACAACTCCGGCTACAACTCCACCAAAAGCTCCCATATTTATACTTGGATCAAATGAAGTTGCAACATTTTTCATAACTAAAAATCCTAAAAGACCTGCTAATCCTCCAACTCCATTATTTTCATCTGAAAGTCCAAATCCTATACCTACAGCAAAAAGCATTGCCATATTATCTCCAAAGGCAGCTCCACCAGCAGCGCTGATCCAAGGGATATTTAATAAGTCTTTATCTCCAAGTCTTAATAATAATCCTAAAGCTGGCATTACTGCTATAGGAACCATTAAAGATTTACCTATTCTTTGAAGAAAGCCTAAAACTTTTGAACCTTTTTTACTCATTTGTTCATTCCTCCTTATAAGTTTTTTTCATTTAGTTTAAGTTTGTGTAATACTTTAAAAAATTTAACTTCTTTAAAGCATTAGGTATTCTAAAAATAAAATATAAAAGTTATCTATTCCTATTGAATACCTATATAAGCATTTTATAATCTATATTTTTAATCATAAAATGCTTATATAGAAATTCCTTTTGAAATCCTTTCCCCTTTAGCTAAAAATTGTCCTATTAATACAATTATATTCACACATAAAAAAAGCTGAAAAGAACATAGTAATTCTTTTCAGCTAATGCCCAAAATTTATGGTTACACGCTTAAAATAATCTCTTAAACATTACATCTGTAATGTTTGCATTTAAATATTACTATATCTTTTTTAGGGTGTCAACTTTAAGATAAACATATTTTTTATAATCACTATAATATTATCTTTCTCACGCTTCCTAAATTTATTACATATAAATACAAATCTTCAAATGATATTGTATAAATATAGTGTTGACTTATAAAAATAAAGAATATATAATGTAATCATAACATGTTACTGTTAAATCAGGCATAAGTTCTAATAGACTTATGCCTGTTTTTTTATATTTGATTCTATATATAGAAAGGAAGTGAATTTCTTAACTTAATATAATAAGTTGAGAAAATAAATATGTTTGGATTATTTAAAAAAGAATTAAAATTAATTGCTCCTGCAACTGGAAAAACTATTGATTTATCACAAGTACCAGATCAAGTTTTCGCTGAAAAAATGGCTGGAGATGGAGTTGCTATTGAAGTAACTGGAGATACTATTGTTGCTCCTGCTGATGGAGAATTATCATTAGTATTCAAAACTAACCATGCTTTCGCTATGACTTTAAGTAATGGTATTGAATTATTAGTTCACGTTGGTATAGATACAGTTTCTCTAGAAGGAGAAGGATTCGAAAGATTAGCTGAACCAGGACAACAAGTTAAAGCTGGTACACCAATATTAAAAATAGATAGAGATTTTATATTAGGAAAAGGCTTAAAATTACACACTCCTGTATTAATCACAAATCCTGATATGGTAAAAGATATGAAACCTGTTATAGGTGAAACAGTTACTGCTGGAAATGATACTGTTTTAACTTATAAAGTTAAATAATAAAAAGCTGACTTAAAAGTCAGCTTTTTTATTTATTCATTTTTTCTTATTCTCTCTACATGCAAGGCTAAATACCCTATCTCATCTTCTGCAACTTCTAGAGAAAAATCTTCATTTATAGCTTTTCCTATTTCTTCAGCAACCTTAAAGGATTCTGGATACTTTAGTTTTATAATAGAAAGTAATTCATTTTTTACCGGAGTATTATTTATAAGTCTTTCAATAGCAAATCTTAAGTGACTTATAAATCTAGCATAAGATAATGAAGTTCTATCTACTTCAATATTAAAAGCATCTTCAATATATTCTACAGCAGTATTTGCTATATAGGTAAATTTTATTGTATGAGAAATCTTTCCTGTTGTTCTTGCCGAATGTATATGCATAGCAATAAATCCAATCTCATCATCAACTATACTTACCCCTGTAAAATCCTCAAGCTTTTTAACCATTTTAGTTGCAGCCTCAAACTCTTTAGGATATAGAGTTTCTATTTCTACTAAAAAAGGATTTCTTAAAATCTCTCCTTTTTTCATTCTCTCAATAGCAAAAGAAATATGATCTATTAAACCTATATGTATAATCTCGTTTAATTCCTCACTAAAATCTCTTGAAATCTCTAATATTAATTCTTCACAAAAAGCAATAAACTTCTCATCATTACTTCCAACCACTCTTCTAAAGTTAGCAATATTATTCTCATCTTGTATAGTAAATATTTTTTCTATATTAGTATTCTCAGGTATTATTGAACCTTTTTTACAATTAAAGCCTATACCTTTAGCAAATAATATAATTTCTTTTTCATCATCATCAACCAAAACTATATTATTGTTGAAGGCTCTTTTTACCTCATATGCTTTTTCCGTTTTTTTTATCATAATATTCTCCTCTATACCACACTATTACTGCTAACTAAATTTATATTAACTCTTATTTAAAGTCATTCCATATTTATAAAAAAGTAACTTAAAAATATATACTTTTTTATTCATTACATATAATTATATATTAAAACTTTTATTTTTACTAATATATAAAGTCGACTAGAATCCTGTTAAATATTAATATATTCTGAACTCTAGTCGAATTTATATGAAACTTTATTAAATTATGATTTATTTTACTATAATTATTTTTATATTAATTTACATAATATATTTTTATATACAAAAAAACCTCTCTAATTAAGAGAGGTTTTTGGTGATCTGCCAGGGAATCGAACCCTGGACACCGTGATTAAAAGTCACGTGCTCTACCGACTGAGCTAGCAAATCATAAGACCTGGCGACCACCTACTCTCCCACACAGTCTCCCGTGCAGTACCATCGGCTTCTAAAGGCTTAACCGTCGTGTTCGGAATGGGAACGGGTGTTACCCTAAAGAACATCATCACCAGATGTTTGAAAGTTTTTGTTCTTTCAAAATTGCACATATTTAATTTACTATATTTGGTCAAGCCCTCGATCTATTAGTATCGGTCAGCTGAACATGTTACCATGCTTACACCCCCGACCTATCAACCTTGTGTTCTTCAAGGGATCTTACTAGCTTACGCTATGGGAAATCTCATCTTGAGGTTGGCTTCACGCTTAGATGCTTTCAGCGTTTATCCATTCCCGACTTAGCTACCCAGCTGTGCTCCTGGCGGAACAACTGGTACACCAGAGGTCAGTCCATCCCGGTCCTCTCGTACTAAGGACAGCTCCTCTCAAATTTCCTACGCCCGCGACGGATAGGGACCGAACTGTCTCACGACGTTCTGAACCCAGCTCGCGTGCCGCTTTAATGGGCGAACAGCCCAACCCTTGGGACCTACTTCAGCCCCAGGATGCGACGAGCCGACATCGAGGTGCCAAACCTCCCCGTCGATGTGGACTCTTGGGGGAGATCAGCCTGTTATCCCCGAGGTAGCTTTTATCCGTTGAGCGATGGCCCTCCCACGAGGTACCACCGGATCACTAAGCCCGACTTTCGTCCCTGCTCCACTTGTGGGTGTCGCAGTCAGGCTCCCTTCTGCCTTTGCACTCTTCGAACGATTTCCGACCGTTCTGAGGGAACCTTTGGGCGCCTCCGTTACTTTTTAGGAGGCGACCGCCCCAGTCAAACTGCCCACCTAACAATGTCCTGTGACCAGATTCATGGCCGCCAGTTAGAATTTCAGTACTGTCAGGGTGGTATCCCAAGGTTGACTCCACCAAGGCTGACGCCCTGGTTTCCTAGTCTCCCACCTATCCTGTACAGACAATACCAAAACTCAATGCTAAGCTACAGTAAAGCTCTACGGGGTCTTTCCGTCCAATCGCGGGTAGCGAGCATCTTCACTCGCACTACAACTTCGCCGGATTTACAGTTGAGACAGTGCCCAAGTCATTACGCCATTCGTGCGGGTCAGAACTTACCTGACAAGGAATTTCGCTACCTTAGGACCGTTATAGTTACGGCCGCCGTTTACTGGGGCTTAAGTTCACACCTTCGCTTGCGCTAAGTGTTCCCCTTAACCTTCCAGCACCGGGCAGGCGTCAGCCCCTATACATCAGCTTACGCTTTAGCAGAGACCTGTGTTTTTGCTAAACAGTTGCTTGGGCCTATTCTCTGCGGCCTACTCTCGTAGGCACCCCTTCTCGCGAACTTACGGGGTCAATTTGCCGAGTTCCTTAACTGTAATTCTTCCGCCGGCCTTAGGATTCTCTCCTCACCTACCTGTGTCGGTTTGCGGTACGGGCACTACTTCTCTCTCTAGACGCTTTTCTTGGCAGCGTGGAATCATGTACTTCGGTTCCGTGGAACCTTCCCCATCACGCCTCAGCATTATGAGAGCGGATTTGCCTACTCTCACTGCCTAAACGCTTAGACTAGCATCCAATAGCTAGCACACACTATCCTCCTGCGTCACGCCATCGATAATAACGATGGTAGTGGTACTGGAATATCAACCAGTTGTCCATCACCTACGCCTTTCGGCCTCGGCTTAGGTCCCGACTAACCCTCAGCGGACGAACCTTCCTGAGGAAACCTTAGGTTTTCGGCCTGTGGGATTCTCACCCACATCTCGCTACTGATGCCAACATTCTCACTCGTAACCAGTCCACCGCTCCTTACGGTACGACTTCAGCCCGGTTACGACGCTCTCCTACCGCTTGAACTAAGTTCAAGCCCGTAGCTTCGGTGGTAAGCTTAGCCCCGTTACATTTTCGGCGCAAGATCTCTCGACTAGTGAGCTATTACGCACTCTTTTAATGAATGGCTGCTTCTAAGCCAACATCCTAGTTGTCTTAGAAATCTCACATCCTTTCCCACTTAACTTACACTTTGGGACCTTAGCTGACGATCTGGGCTGTTTCCCTTTTGACCACGGATCTTATCATTCGTGGTCTGACTGCCGAGCTCAAAGTATGTGGCATTCGGAGTTTGATAAGGTTCGGTAAGCGCTATGCCCCCTAGCCCATTCAGTGCTCTACCTCCACTACTCATACTCGACGCTAGCCCTAAAGCTATTTCGGAGAGAACCAGCTATCTCCGGGTTCGATTGGAATTTCTCCGCTATCCACAGCTCATCCCATGCTTTTTCAACAGCAACGTGGTTCGGTCCTCCACGAGGTTTTACCCTCGCTTCAACCTGGCCATGGATAGGTCACCCGGTTTCGGGTCTACGGCATGCAACTAGTCGCCCTATTCAGACTCGGTTTCCCTTCGGCTCCGTACCTTAAGTACTTAACCTTGCTACATACCGTAACTCGTTGGCTCGTTCTACAAAAAGCACCTCATCACCCTCATAAGGGGCTCTGAGCGGTTGTAGGCACACGGTTTCAGGTTCTATTTCACTCCCCTCCCGGGGTTCTTTTCACCTTTCCCTCACGGTACTGCTTCACTATCGGTCATCAGGTAGTATTTAGCCTTGGGAGGTGGTCCTCCCTGCTTCCCACAAGGTTTCACGTGTCTCGTGGTACTCTGGATCATAACTCGTGGTCTTCTCGTTTCACTTACAGGACTATTACCTTCTACGGTGGAACTTTCCAGTTCTCTTCAGTTACAATAGCCTCCACTTTTATGCTATGTCCACAACCCCGGAAACAAGTTTCCGGTTTGGGCTCTTTCCCTTTCGCTCGCCGCTACTAAGAAAATCGATTTTTCTTTCTCTTCCTCCAGGTACTTAGATGTTTCAGTTCCCTGGGTTACCTTCATTAAGCTATGTATTCACTTAATGATACATGGGGTTTCCCATGTGAGTTTCCTCATTCGGAGATCTTCGGATCCCAGGCTATGTGCGCCTACCCGAAGCTTATCGCAGCTTATCACGTCCTTCATCGGCTCCTGATGCCAAGGCATTCACCATGCGCCCTTTGTAGCTTGACCTATATTAGTTATAGTTCTCATTTTACAAAGAATAGAAATTGGTTTTGCCAATTTGGCTTGTTGTTTCTATAAATTAAATTATGTGCAATTTTCAAAGAACAATTTTGAGAGATAGTCTCTCAAAATTAAACAGAGATATTATCCAGAATTCATTATCATCTTAGTTGTCCTAAGATGTATTCCTTAGAAAGGAGGTGATCCAGCCGCAGGTTCTCCTACGGCTACCTTGTTACGACTTCACCCCAATCGCTGACCCTACCTTCGGCCGCTGCCTCCTTGCGGTTAGCTCACGGACTTCGGGTATTGCCAACTCTCATGGTGTGACGGGCGGTGTGTACAAGACCCGGGAACGTATTCACCGCGACATTCTGATTCGCGATTACTAGTAACTCCAGCTTCATGTAGGCGAGTTTCAGCCTACAATCCGAACTGAGACTGGTTTTTAAGTTTGGCTCCACCTCGCGGTATTGCATCTCTCTGTACCAGCCATTGTAGCACGTGTGTAGCCCTACACATAAGGGGCATGATGATTTGACGTCATCCCCACCTTCCTCCTGGTTAACCCAGGCAGTCTCGCTAGAGTCCTCAACTTAATGGTAGTAACTAACGACAAGGGTTGCGCTCGTTGCGGGACTTAACCCAACATCTCACGACACGAGCTGACGACAACCATGCACCACCTGTCACCTTGTCCCCGAAGGGATTTCCTCGATTAAGAGTAATGCAAGGGATGTCAAGTGTAGGTAAGGTTCTTCGCGTTGCTTCGAATTAAACCACATGCTCCGCTACTTGTGCGGGTCCCCGTCAATTCCTTTGAGTTTTAATCTTGCGACCGTACTCCCCAGGCGGAATACTTAATGCGTTAGCGGCGGCACGGAGGTGTTGAAACCCCCACACCTAGTATTCATCGTTTACGGCGTGGACTACCAGGGTATCTAATCCTGTTTGCTCCCCACGCTTTCGAGCCTCAGCGTCAGTTACAGTCCAGAGAGTCGCCTTCGCCACTGGTGTTCTTCCTAATCTCTACGCATTTCACCGCTACACTAGGAATTCCACTCTCCTCTCCTGCACTCTAGATAACCAGTTTGGAATGCAGCACCCAAGTTGAGCCCGGGTATTTCACATCCCACTTAATCATCCGCCTACGCTCCCTTTACGCCCAGTAAATCCGGATAACGCTCGCCACCTACGTATTACCGCGGCTGCTGGCACGTAGTTAGCCGTGGCTTCCTCCTTGGGTACCGTCATTATCTTCCCCAAAGACAGAGCTTTACGATCCGAAAACCTTCATCACTCACGCGGCGTTGCTGCATCAGGGTTTCCCCCATTGTGCAATATTCCCCACTGCTGCCTCCCGTAGGAGTCTGGGCCGTGTCTCAGTCCCAATGTGGCCGATCACCCTCTCAGGTCGGCTACGCATCGTCGCCTTGGTAGGCCGTTACCCCACCAACTAGCTAATGCGCCGCGGGTCCATCTCATAGCGGATTGCTCCTTTGGTTGAATGATGATGCCATCTTTCAACGTTATGCGGCATTAATCTTCCTTTCGGAAGGCTATTCCACTCTATGAGGCAGGTTACCCACGTGTTACTCACCCGTCCGCCGCTAATCCGTTTCCCGAAGGAAACTTCATCGCTCGACTTGCATGTGTTAAGCACGCCGCCAGCGTTCATCCTGAGCCAGGATCAAACTCTCAATTTAAAAGTTTAATCTATACTCATATTACTTATAAAAGAATTGCTGGTTTATGTTAATATCTTCTGTTTAATTTTCAAAGACCATTTCTTTGTCGCCCTCAAGCGACTTTTTTAGTTTAACATCACTTTGAAACTTTGTCAACAACTTTTTTTCAAAACTTTTAATTTGTTTTGTTGAGTTGTTTGTGTGTCTATCAGCGACGAGATTTATCTTACCATGTTAGATAATATATACTTACTATATATTTCATTAGTTACGACAATTATTCTTAAAATACTCTATTTTTCATTAAAATACTTTATTTTCTTTATATTGATACGCCTGGTTTTGTGTTCTTTATTTTAATTCAACTTAATTCCAAACATTCCATTTTTATAAATCCTATTCCTTGATAATTACTACATTTAGGACACAAATACTCTATTTATTTAAGCTTACAACCAAAATTTCACTTAGAAAATTCCATATTAAAAACTAAATATAACTTTTAGTTATAGTAAAATCTCAATTTAACTATAACTAAATTTAAATATAAGTTATTTTTTATTTTCAACTTATAACATTAGATTATTAACTATCAATAACTACCCTTTTAAATTTAAACATAAAAAAAGATATAGGATTTAATAGTTATATATTAAATCCTATATCATAATACTCTATCTAAAATTACTCTATATTTTTTTATATTTATATTATCTTTATAAATAATACTTCTAACTTATATAATGTATAACTTTTTATATTCATATATTATATAACTATTCCTGCTCCAGGTCCTAAAGGTAATTTAAATACATACCAAAGCATTAATAAGATTGTCCATCCTATTAGTAAGCAAACTGAATATGGAACCATTGTTGATATCATTGTTCCTATTCCAGACTCTTTATCATACTTCTCACTAAATGATACTATTAACGCAAAGTAAGTCATAAGTGGAGATATAATGTTTGTTGTTGAGTCACCTATTCTGTATGCCATTTGAGTCATTTCTGGACTTATATTAACTCCCATAAGCATTGGAACAAATATTGGAGCCATTATAGCCCATTTAGCTGAAGCTGATCCCATGAATAAGTTTATAAATGCTGTTACAAGTATGAATCCTACTAATAGAGGAATACCTTGAATTCCTGTTGCTTTTAAGAAGTCAGCTCCTTTAACTGCTATTACAGTACCTAAATTAGTTTTTCCAAAGTAAGCTACAAATTGAGCTGCAAAGAATACTAATACTATATATGATCCCATTGTAGACATTGTCTTGCCCATTTCACCAATTATATCTTTATCACTCTTTATTTTTCCTTCACCTATTCCATATCCAACACCTGCTAGTAAGAATACAAATGCGATAGAAACAACTATTGAGTTCATAAATGGTGAGCTTAATATTTCTCCTGTTTTAGGATTTCTTAATATACCGTTAGCTGGAACAACTAAAGCTCCTATTAATATAATTCCTAATAAAGCAAATAAACCTGCAAATTTTAATCCTCTTTTTTCTTTTTCATCAAGAGGTTTCATAGCATCTTCATCACCAGCTATTAGTTCTCCTCTATATTTACCTAATCTAGGTTCAACTATCTTCTCAGTAACTAAAGTTCCTATTAAAGTTATTACAACTGTTGAAGCCATTATAAAGTACCAGTTTCCTACTGGTGATGCTGAATATGATGGATCAAACATATGAGCACCCTCTGTAGTCATACCTGCTAATAAAGCATCAACAGGTCCTGGGAAAAGATTTGCACTAAATCCACCTGATACCCCTGCAAAGGCTGCAGCTATACCTGCTAATGGATGTCTTCCACAACTCATAAATATTACTGCACCTAATGGTACAAGAACAACGTAACCAGCATCAGAAGCTATACTTGACATAACTCCTGCAAATACAACAACCATTGTAACTAAACTCTTTGGAGTTTTTAACACTAATCTTCTTAATGCAGTTCCTATAAGACCAGTTCCTTCTGCAACACCAACCCCTAACATTGCAACTAAAACTGTACCTAAAGCCGCGAAGCTTGTAAAATTAGTTATTAATGATTCAAAAATATATCTTATTCCATCTGGAGTTAACAAACTTTGAACAGAAACCGTTATCTCTTTAATTTCATTTGTAGCTCTATCTATTCCTTCATATGTAACAGATACACCCCTTGATGCTAAAACATGAGATAAAATTACTACACCAGCACATAATATTACGAATATAGTAGCTGGATGCGGCAATTTATTACCTACTGTTTCTATGAAGCCTAAAATTCCGCTTTTTTTCTGATTTACTTCTTTTACAGCTTTCATATATATATGCCCCCCTTTTATTAATAGTTATTTATTTTTGTTTATAAACCCCCAACAAAAACAACTTATTTTTATTATTATCTTAATTTATTATATCATTTATTGTTAAAATTTCAATATAATCACATTTATATAACACAATATTAATATTTTGGTTATATTTTTGATAATTTTCTCACTTTATCTTGTTAAAGAAAAATAAAATTATTAGTCTAAAATAAATTTTATCTTTTTTGATGTTAACTATTTAAATTTTATTAATACTATATTGATTTGTTACTTTCAATAATAAATATGTAGATTATAATATTTTATATAGTTTATAATTACATTTTGATAATATATTTTATGTAAAACTGTTTAGAAAGTATTAGTTATTGAGATAATTAATGTTACAATAAGATTTAGTATTTTATTTATGAGGGAGGGATTATTATAAACTATACAACAACATTTTTATACTTGGCATTTATAATTAATGTAATCTTGTCTGTCATAATTGTGGTACTAGAAAGAAAACAACCAGAAAAAACAATAGCATGGTTACTAATACTAACCCTATTGCCTCCTATAGGATTAATACTTTATATATTCTTAGGACGTAATTGGAAAAGAAATAAACTTAATGATAGAATCAATCCTAAAATTAATGACTTAATAAGTCCTATTTTAGATGAATATCCTGAAAAACAATATGTCCCTTTAATGGAGCTTTTAGCTTTTAACAGTGATTCTCCTATCTTTGTTAATAATGATATAAAGATATATAAGGATGGTGTTGAAAAGTTTAAAGATTTAAAAGAGGAACTTCTTAAGGCTAAGCATCATATTCATCTTGAGTACTATATAGTAAATAGTGATGAAATAGGCAATGAAATTAAAGATATATTGATAAAGAAAGCTCTAGAAGGAGTTAAGGTTAGATTTATTATTGATAAAGTTGGTTCAAGCAGCTTAAAAAGAAGCTACATTAAAGATTTAAAAAAAGCAGGGGTCTCAGTTGTTATGTACTCTTACTTCTTAGCACCCCTTCTTAAAGTAATAAATACTCAAATTAACTATAGAAATCATAGAAAAATAGTTGTTATAGACGGGCAAGTAGGTTTTTTAGGTGGTATTAATATAGGAGATGAATATTTAGGGAGAAACAAAAAGTTTGGTTATTGGAGAGATACCCACCTAATGATTAAAGGTGATTTTGTTTTAGCACTGCAAGCAGTTTTCCTAGATGACTTCATAACCATAGAAAAAGCTAATAATAGTTATACTTTTTATGATAAAGAATTTGATAAATATTTTCCTGAAAATATAGTTGCTAAGGAAAGAGTTTTAATGCAGTTAGTTAAAAGCGGACCTGATTCAACATTTCCTGCAATAATGCAGAGCATTTTAAAAATGATTATGACTGCAAGGGAAAATATTTATATAACTACTCCTTATTTTGTACCTCCATCAAGCATAATAGAAGCTCTTAGAATAGCTTCTTTAAGTGGAGTTGACGTAAAGATTATTTTTCCTGAAAAATCAGATCACTTTATGGTAAATAAGGCATCTAAAAGTTATTTAGCTGAACTTATGGATTGTGGAATTGAAGTTTATTTTTATGATAAAAGTTCTTTTATACATTCTAAAACAATGACAATAGATGGAAAAATATGCACTTTAGGAACAGCTAATATGGATATACGTAGTTTTGAACTTAATTATGAAATAAATACTGTTATATATGATAAGGACATAACATGTAAGTTAGATGCTCTGTTTTTTGAAGATTTACTTAAATCTAGACATTTTAAAATTGAAGAATATGAAAAATCAACTAAGTTTGACAAGTTTATAGAGGGAGTTACTAGAATTTTCTCAGCATTATTATAAAAAATTATTAATTAGAAAAAGGCGCTGTATTAGAATAATAAAACTTACAAACATATTCAGAGAATTACAAGTTTTCTCTTCATACTGTTTGTAAGTTTTGTTAAAAGTTATTTTAATATAGGCCATTTTTGCATTTAAAATACATATATTTTATTTTTTCCATTTTAAGCTTTATTAGAGAAAATTTTATTTTTTAAAATAGCTAATAAACTTCCAAAAATTCCTCCTGATGTATCTATAAGAACATCTTTAAACTGTCCACTTCTTCCTTCTACAAATAATTGATGGAATTCATCGCTACAAGCATATCCAAATACTATAATTAAGGAATATATATATGCCTTCTTTCTAGTTATATATAATCTTAAAAGATTAAAAGCTAAGAAATAAAGTATCATATATTCAGTAAAGTGTGCTCCCTTTCTTATAATATAAGTTAATAATTCACCGAAACGACTATTTAAGTTCATTCCAAACATATCAAGTAGAACAACTACAAAATTACTTTGCTTAGAAGAAACCTCTCCTGGCTGACTAGACATAAAAAATATAAAAGCCATCCATAATATCATTAAACTCCATGCAATTATTCTTTTTCTTTTATTCTCCATAGCATCTCCTCTTCTCCTTTTGTATAAATTAAATTTAAAGGATGCTATGATTTATTTCAAGTTTATATTACATTAGGTTTGCTTAAAACCATAGGACAGTATTCAAGACCTACTATTTTCTCATCATCTCTTATTACTGCTGCCTTATCTGTTATTATTTTATCTAAATGGGCATTTTCACCTATAACAGTTTCTTGCATTATAATACAATTTTTAATAACCGCCTCTGGTCCTACATAAACCCTTCTTCCAATTATACTGTTTTCAACTTTCCCTTCAATATAAGAACCATTTGCTATTATCGAATTAGTTACTTCACTATTTTTAGTATAATGGGTTGGTCCTTCATCTCTAGATTTAGTATATATAGGATTATTATCTATAAATAATTCCTTATAAACCTTCTCTTCTAATAAATCCATATTAGCCTTATAATAAGATTTTAGTGAATTAACACAGCTTAAATAACCTTTAAATTCAAATCCACTAACCTTCATTTCATCTAAGAATTCACTTAAATAACTCTTGAATTTTCTATGTGAACCTCTTCTTATACATTCATATATTATTTCTATAAGAAGATCTGTTCTTAATATATACATTTCCATGCTTATATTACTTTCTTCTTCTCTACCTAAGTTTTTTCCTATACTTTTTATAAAACCACTTTCATCAAAATTTAAAACATCACAATCAATAAAATTAGAATCCGCATCTTTAACTTTTTTATATATTACTGTAATATCATTGTCATTTTTCTTGTGATATTCTAAAGCTTCTTTTAAATCTATATTACAAATCATATATGATGGTGACATGATAACATATTCTCTTCTACTTTTAGTTAAAAAATCTAAATTCTCATAAAGATTAGTTATATCGTCATAATAAGGATCTCTTTCACCAAAGTTAAATACTCTTAATCCATCTCTTTTTCTGTGTAAATCCCATGGTCTTCCATTAGTTAAGTGATCTACTAATGAACGAGATTTATTTTTGCTTAAAATACCTAAAGATTCTATTCCTGCATTAGTCATATTAGAAAGTATAAAATCAATTATTCTATATCTTCCCGCTATAGGTACTGCTGCTAAAGGCCTATTTTTTGCTAATTCTCCAATTCTGCTTTCATTCTCATCTAAATTTATTATACCTATGCAATTATTCATGAACTATTACCCCTCTCATATACCTCTTCTTACTTCACCATAGCACATTCTTCTATTATTTCTTTATTGCCTACTACAACCTCTTTAGATGCTATAACTGAAATTTTATTTCCATCGCCTATTTTGCATCCTTTACCAACAATAGCTTCACTACCTATAATCGCTTTTTCTATTACAACTTCATCCTCAATTCTTGTATTTGGCATTATTACTGCATCTTTAATTATAGCTCCCTTTCCTACATAAACCCCTTGGAATAAAACTGAGTTTTCAACCTTACCATGTACTATACATCCTTCAACAGTTAAGGAAGACTTTATTTCTGCATCTTTTCCAATAAATTGAGCAGGTCTAACAGGATTAGCTGAATAAATTCTCCATTCACTATCATAAAGACTTAATTCATCCTCATGCTTTAATAAATCCATATTAGCTTCCCATAAACTTTCTATAGTTCCAACATCTTTCCAATAACCCTTAAATGGATAAGCTATAAGCCTTTTACCTGCATTCAGCATTTTAGGAATTATATTTTTTCCAAAATCATTACTTGAATTTGGATCTAATTCATCTTCTTCTAAAAATTTCTTTAAAACTTTCCAATTAAAAATATATATTCCCATTGAAGCATTTGTACTCTTTGGATGCTCTGGCTTTTCCTCAAATTCATATATTGATAAATCTTCATTTGTATTCATTATTCCAAATCTACTTGCCTCATGCATAGGAACATTTATTACTGCTATAGTAGCATCAGCTTCTTTCTGTTTATGCATTTCTAGCATTTTATCATAATCCATTTTATAAATATGATCTCCTGATAAAATAAGAACATATTCTGGATCATATCTTTCTATGAATTCAATATTCTGATAGATTGCATTGGCAGTACCCTTATACCAATCTCCACCTTTTTCTTTTTGATATGGAGGCAATATACTTACCCCTCCATCTCTTCTATCTAAATCCCATGTATCACCAATACCAATATGTTCATTTAATTTTAAAGGCTTATACTGTGTTAAAACACCAACAGTATATATACCTGAATTAGAACAGTTACTTAAAGGAAAATCTATTATTCTATACTTTCCCCCAAAAGGAACTGCTGGCTTAGCCAAATTCTTAGTTAACACTCCTAATCTCGATCCTTGACCTCCAGCTAATATCATTGCAACTATCTCTTTTTTTGACACAAGTCTCCCCTCCAATTTACCCCTTATATCCCATTAAATGGATATTGAAATTATAACATAATTTAACTTTAAATTTAATAGTTATTAAAATTAATTTATAATAAATTTAATCTTAAAAAATAATTATTTTAAATTAATTAAATATTTTAAAACAATATTCTTAAATAGCCTTAAATTTTATTATTTTTTTTAATAACAAAGAGTACTAGAAACCTTTCTAGTACCCAAATTGATTTAAGACCTTATTTATTTTCTGATAAAAATTGATTTATATATGCCATAGATTGCTCTATCAATACTTGACCACTTCCTAAACTCTCAACCTCTCTCTCAAGATTGCTTATTCTTTGCTCAACTCTATAAACCATGTCCTTTATGTCATTTAAAATTTTAGATTCATAAGATACCTGATTTCCATCAGCATCAATAAAAATATTTTCTGGTGGATTACCACAAACAATACATTTTGCATATATATTATTGCTCTCAGTATCTTTAAAGACCTTAAAAGTATCATTATTACAGTTTGAGCAAGTAGATAACATCAAAAGTGAATTATTCTCAGTTTCATATTTATACTCACTATTACACTCCTTACATACAACACTCATTTCACCATCATGACTATTTATATAAAAAGCATTTCCATTGCATCCTTCTCTTTGGCATACTATTGTTCTTATCATATTATCCACCTCCATATATTGGATTAATATGATTTTTTCACTTAGAAAATACCTCTAATTAGTTAAAATTTTATAATTTTCTCTTTCTACTTCTAAAGTAATGCTACCATCACCATAAAATTCTTCCTTAGAAAATTTATCTTTATATCTTCCTTTCTCGCTATCTAAGGTTATGGTTTTTCTAGAATTACTCCTATTTACTATAATTATCATTTCTTTCTCTTTATAAACTCTCTTAAAAGCAATGATATCCTCAGGTGTATCCTTAAAAATATAAAAATCTCCCTTTCTTAAAACCTCTTCATTCTTTCTAAAGTTTCCGAAAAAGCTATAATAACTTAATATTTCCTTATTTTCTCGTCCCCAAGGATAGGTCTTTCTATTTTCAGGATCATTATTTCCTAAAAGTCCTGCCTCATCTCCATAATAAATTAGGGGAACTCCAGGTAAGGTCATTTGAAGGCATAGAGCTAATTTTAACTTATTTAAATTTTCTTTTAATGCTGTAAGTATTCTTTCTGTATCATGGTTACCTAGAAGATTCATATTTGCATAAAAATTTTTTCTTGGATAATTTTCTTTTATGCTCATTATCACTTTATAAAAATCCTTTGAACTTATTTCTTCATTTAAAAAATTAGAAATTATATCTCTATAAGGATAATTTGTTACAGAATCTAATTCATTTCCTAATAAATATTTTCTTCTTTTTGAATAGCTAACCTTATTTGAAGCGTCTTCCCAAACCTCTCCTATAAGCACACTATCTTCTTTCTCATTTTTCATCCTTTCCTTAATCATTTGTATGAATTCATCTGGTAGTTCATCTGCTACATCTAGCCTCCATCCGCTTGCTCCTAATCTAAGCCACTTTGCTATTATTGAATTTTCACTATTAACTATATAATCTGAATATGTCTTTTCTAATTCCTCTACATTAGGCTGATTTTCAAAACCCCACCAACATTCATAACTATTAGGATAATCATAAAACCTATACCACTTATAATATTTAGAGTATTTAGATTCATAGGCTCCAAGCTCTCCATAGTTTCCGTATTTATTAAAGTACCTACTATCTGATCCTGTATGACTAAAAACTCCATCTAATATTATCCTTATACCTTTTTCCTCAGCTTTTTGGCACAATTCCTTAAAATCACTGTTAGTTCCATACATCTTATCAATATTTTCATAATCTCCAGTATCATATTTATGACAACTCACAGCATCAAAGATTGGATTCATGTATATAATATTTACACCTAAAGATTTTATATAATCTAATTTTTCAATTACTCCCCTTAAATTACCTCCATAAAAATCCCACCGTTTAATACTTCCATTATTATCTCTTATATACATTGGCTCATCATACCAATTACCATATATAAAGCTATTTTTCTTTTTATTAAATATCACACTATCCTTATTCCCATTAAAAAATCTATCCACAAATATTTGATAAATAATACCTTCCTTATACCAACTAGGAATTTTATTATCTTCATAAACTGTTATTTGATAATAATTAGGAAAATCATAATATATCTTTCCCTCTCCTCCTAAACATTCATCATTATTTCCATAATACTTAGTAAATCCGTCCTTAATGTATTTAAAGTAATAATTTATTACTCCTAAGGAGTTTGTAGTGTCTATAATTCCTTTATAAATTATGCATTCATTTCTTCGCTCTTCAATTGTCATAGGTATTGAATATCTACTTCCATCAAACTTTATTACCTCTATAAAAACTTCTCCACACTCTTTGCATTCTAATCTTAAACTTACCTTAGAACCTACAGAAACAGCTCCAAAAGGTTCCCTATAAAAGGTATCTTGAGAATCATGATAAATATAAGCTTTTCCCATGGCAATACCCCTTTCTTACTTAATAAAACAAAGCACTTATATTAATATATAGTATTAATATAAGTGCTTTATGGATTATACTTTGTTATAAATTTCTATAGGTTTTTGTATATAACTTTTGAACCCCATATTCCTGTAGCATACTCAGCTATGGTTCTATCTGAAGAAAATATACCTGAATGTGCTATATTTACTCCACATTTTCTTTGCCACTCTTTATTATTTCTATAAAGCAAATCTACCTTATCTTGAGCTTTCAAATATGAATCAAAATCCTTTAGTACAAAAAATTCATCATTATAGGTTAATAAATTATCATATACACTTCTAAACTTGTCTCTATCCTTAGAGTAAACTCCATTTATTAAATCATCTGTAACTTTAATTAGTCTATTATCATTATTTCTTACATCCCAAGCTGAATATCCACCTCTTGAGTAATAATCGAGAACTTCATTTTCTGTTAATCCAAAAATAACAATATTGTCATCTCCAACTTCATCCCTTATTTCTATATTAGCTCCATCTAAGGTAGCTATAGTAATAGCACCATTCATCATAAACTTCATATTAGAAGTACCTGAAGCTTCCTTAGTTGTAGTTGAGATTTGTTCACTTAAGTCTGTAGCTGGAATTATCCTTTCTGCAAGAGAAACTCTATAATTTTCTAAGAAAACCACTTTGATTTTATCATTAATTCTTTTATCATTATTTACTTTCTTTGCAACAGCATTTATTAATTCAATAGTATTCTTAGCTAAATAGTATGCAGGGGCAGCTTTACCTGCAAATATAAAGGTTCTTTGGGCTATATCTAAATTTGGATTTTCTAACAATCTATTATAAAGCTCCATGATTCTCAAACAATTTAAAGTCTGACGCTTATATGCATGTATTCTCTTAACTTGTACATCAAAAATTGAATTTGGATCAACTTTAATTCCCTGATTATCAAAAATTACCTTAGCTAAATTCTCTTTATTTTTTCTTTTTATTTCTCCTAATCTTTTTAAAACATACTCATCATCAATATACTTCTCAAAGTTCTCCATATCTGTAGGATGTTTTATAAAGCTGTCTCCTATTGTTTCTTTTAAAAGATTAGTAAGTTCAGGATTACTTTTTAGAAGCCATCTTCTATGTGCTATTCCATTAGTTTTATTATTAAATTTACTTGGATAAAGATAATAAAAATCACTCATCTCTTTTTTCTTAAGTATTTCTGTATGCAATTTTGCTACACCATTTACACTATGACTGCCTACTATTGCAAGATTAGCCATTCTAACAAAGCCATCTCCTATTATAGCCATCTTAGAAATCTTGTCCCATTGACCAATATACTTATGCCAAAGTTCAGCACAGTATCTTTCATTCATCTCTTCAACTATCATATATATTCTAGGAAGAAGCTCTTTAAACATATTTATTGGCCATTTCTCTAAGGCTTCAGATAAAATAGTATGATTTGTATATGATATTGTGTTTGTAGTTATTCTCATGGCACTTTCCCATGAAAGACCCTCTTCATCTAATAAAATTCTCATAAGCTCTGGTATTGCTAAGGTTGGATGGGTGTCATTTATATGAATAGCAATATATTCATCAAACTCTTCTATTTTTCCACCATTTTTCTTATAATGTCTAACTATACTCTGAAGTCCTGCTGATACAAAGAAGTATTGCTGTTTTAATCTAAGAAGTTTCCCTTCATACATTGAGTCATCAGGATATAATACCTGTGATATGGCTTCAATAGAATTTCTGTATTCTATAGCCTTTAAATATTGACCTCTATTGAAATAACAAAAATCGAATTCATTATCTACTGGTTCTGCACTCCATAACCTTAAATTATTTACTACATTATTTTCATATCCAACAATAGGAGTATCATAAGGAACTGCTAAAATTGGCTCATAATTTACATGGGTAAAAGTTAATCTACCATTAATATTTTCACACTTAATATTTCCACCAAACTTAACAATTTCTGATTTATCAGGCTTTTTAACTTCCCATACATTTCCGTTCTTAAGCCAACTATCTGGAGTTTCTACCTGTGATCCATCAATTATTTTTTGATTGAAAAATCCATATTTATATCTTATGCCACATCCATGTCCAGCTATACTTAAAGAAGCCATTGAATCTAGAAAGCATGCTGCTAACCTACCTAATCCACCATTACCTAACCCTTGATCACTTTCAAACTCTTCTAGTTCTTCTAAGTCAATATTTAATTCCTTTAAAGCTTCCCTACATGTTTCTCTTATACCTAAGTTTAGTAAGGCATCTCCTAAAAGTCTTCCTAACAAAAATTCCATAGAGAAATAATAAACTTGTTTCTGCTTTGAATCCTCATATTTCTTTTTAGTATTTACCCAGTCTTCTGCAATATAATCTCTAACTAAACATCCAAGAGCTTCATACTTATGAAAATTTTTTCCCTCTTCAAGTTCTATACCATGAAGTTCTAAGAACTTTTTTTTATAATCTCTCTTAAAACTCTCCTTATTTATAGATAGCATCTACTCGCCTCCTACAAACTTGATTAAAACTACTTTATTAATTCTTCATATAATTCCTTATATTTTTCTGCTGACGTATTCCAACTATTATCAGAATCCATAGCTTGTATAATCAATGATCTCCAAACCTCTTTATCATCATATGTTTCTAAAGCTAATTCAATAACATGCATTAAATCATTATTATTATAATTTGTGAAACTAAAGCCATTTCCTATTCCAGTATATTTATTATATGAATGAATTGTGTCCTTTAATCCACCTGTTTCTCTAACTATTGGAATAGCTCCATATCTTAATGCTATAAGTTGTCCTAGTCCACAAGGCTCAAATAATGATGGCATTAAGAAAATATCTGAAGATGCATATATTCTATGAGCTAATCCATTATCAAACTTTATATTTGCAGATACCTTAGTTGGATAAAGCTCTTGCAATCCCTTAAAATGATTTTCATAATTATAATCACCTGTTCCTAATATAACTAATTGCACATTTCTTTGAAGTAATCTATTTGCTATATTAACTATTAAGTCGCATCCCTTTTGATTTGTAAGCCTAGATACAATGCTTATCATAGGTATATCTTGATTTATAGGTAACCCTAATTCCTTTTGAAGAGCTAATTTATTTAACACTTTATCTTCTATAGTTTCCACTGAGAAATTTTTAGCTATTAAACTATCCTTATTAGGATTAAATTCATCATAATCTATACCATTTACTATTCCTTTTAGTGCATATCCTCTTTCTCTTAATGAGCCATCCAAATTCTCTCCAAAGTAAGGAGTTTGAATTTCCTTAGCATAAGTTTCACTTACAGTTAAAATCCTATCGCTATAATTTATAGCTCCCTTCATAAAACTCATTCCACCATAAAATTCTAAACTTCCATTTCTCACTGGTTCATAATCATATCCAAAAAGCTCTGGTAAAACATCTGCTGAAAAATTACCTTGGAATAAAAGATTATGAATTGAAGTCACAGTCTTAATATCCTTATAAAATAGATCTTTAGAATACTCTAATTTATGAAGAACTGGTATCATTCCTGTTTGCCAATCATTACAATGAATAATATCTGGACACCAATCAATCTCTTTTAAAGTTTCTAAAACAGCTCTATCAAAAAAGGCAAATCGCTCTCCATCATCTCCTTCACCATATAAACTATTTCTGTGGAAATAAAACTCACTATCTAATAAATAATATATAACTTCATCATATTCACACTGATATACTCCACAATATTGATTTCTCCAACCAACAGAAACCATAAACCATTTTTTAAAACTAAGCTTATCTAAAAGTTCTCCTTTTATAGCACTATATTTAGGCAAAATTACTCTAGCATCTATTCCCTTTCTTTTAAGCTCCTTAGGTAATGCTCCCATTACATCACCTAGTCCCCCAGTTTTTATAAATGGATTTGCCTCTGATGTTGCAAATAAAACTTTTATCAATTTAAACCCCTCCAAATAAAATATCTTCCCTTTTATCTTTTATTAAATATATTTATCTTCTTTTACTATCTTTTCTTCTGTTTTATTTTCTTCAATTATTCTTTCAAAAACAGAAACTGCCATTGGCGGAACCTTTATGGTTAAAGTATATGGCTGATTATGGCACCAACCTTTTCTTGAGAATAAATTTTCTTTAATAACTTGTCCAGAGCCACCATATTCTTTCTTATCTGTATTGAAAATTTCTCTATAAACTCCCTTTTCAGGAACTCCTATATTAAAATCATAATAAACCATTGGAGTAAAATTGCATACAAATATTTTATACTTTTCTATATTTTTACTTTTTCTTATAAAAATATATATGCTTTGTTCATTATTATCAGCATCAATCCATTGAAATCCCTCTTGATCATAATCTAATTCCCAAAGCTCAGAATTATTTTTATAAAAGTTATTTAAATCCTTAAAGAAATTATTAGTTTTTCTATGCATATCAAACTTATCAATTAACTTCCACTCAAGCTCTTCATATTCTCTCCATTCTATGAACTGTCCAAATTCACATCCCATAAACATAAGTTTTTTCCCTGGATGACCATACATATATGCCATATACGCTCTTAAATTAGCAAACTTATTCCAATAATCTCCCTGCATTTTATCTATAAGAGATTTTTTCCCATGAACAACTTCATCATGAGATATAGGTAATATAAACTTTTCTGAATGATTGTACATCATAGGAAAAGTTAATTTATTATGATGATACTTTCTATATATAGGATCTAACTCATTATATTCTAAAGTGTCATTCATCCATCCCATGTTCCATTTAAAATCAAATCCTAAGCCACCATATTCAGTATCATTAGTCACATTAGGCCAAGATGTTGATTCTTCTGCAATTGTAATTACCCCTTTGCTATAAGTTTTTATAGCCTCATTAAGCTCTTTTATAAATTGAATAGCTTCTAAATTTTCATTTCCTCCATATATATTAGGAACCCATTCTCCATGATTTCTTCCATAATTCAAGTAAAGCATATTAGAAACAGCATCAACCCTTAATCCATCTATATGAAATTCATTTATAAAGTAAAAAGCATTAGAAATTAAAAAGCTTTTTACTTCTGGTTTTCCCAAATCAAAATTAAAAGTTCCCCAGCCCTTATTATCAGCTTTCCACTTTTCCTCATATTCATAAGTTGGTGTACCATCAAACATATATAATCCTTGTTCATCCTTGCAAAAATGACCTGGTACCCAATCTAAAATAACTCCTATATCCTCTTTATGAAGGGCATTTATTAACCTTTTTAATCCCTTAATATCTCCATATCTACTTGTTACTGAATAATATCCTGTAACTTGATATCCCCAAGAGGCATCTAATGGATGCTCATTTAATGGCATAAATTCAACATGAGTATATCCCATTTCCTTAATATACTTAGGTAAAATTATGCTCAGTTCATCATAAGATAAAAACTCATCCTCATCTTTTCTTTTCCATGAGCCTAAGTGTAATTCATATATATTAATAGGACTTTCAAAATAATTAGTTTCTTCTCTTTTATTTAACCACTTTTTATCTGACCATCTTATTTTAGTTTTTTCGCATAAAATAGAAGCAGTATTAGGTCTTACCTCTGAATAAATTCCATAAGGATCAGCCTTTAATACTGCTTTTCCATCTTCTTGTTCAATATAATACTTATACTTAATTCCCTCTTTTAATCTAGGTATAAAAATGCTCCAAAGCCCTGTTTCATTTATTCTCTCAAGTTTATTTTCTTCTTTTGTCTCCCAGTTTGAAAAATCTCCAACTAAAAAAATATTATTTGCCCTTGGAGCCCAAAGGGTAAATCTTACCCCTCGTTTTCTATTTTCACTAGTAAAATGAGCTCCCATAAAATTATAAGCATTATAATTTCGCCCTTCATGAAATAAATATAAATCATCTTCATTAAAAATTTTATTTTTTAATTGTGTTTTATATTTTTCTTTTCTCAACCTAACAGGTTTTATCTCTAATTTATCATCTTTTACCTCTACTAAAGTCATAACAAATCTCCTTACCCTTCTTAAGATATAAATAAAAATATTATTTATACAAATTCAAACCTAATTATTTAATTAAATTATTCTAAAATAATCTTCTAAAAAATAAACCCATTAATATATTAAATGTATTTTTTTTCCAAAACAATATTTAAAAATTTCATATCGTTAAATAAATTTTATACAACAAAATAATATTTTTCTTACATAAGAACCTGCCCCATCCATATTAAGCCTTATGATAGCAAATTTTACTACTCTCACTTTAAAAGTTTCTTTGAGAACACTTTCTTTTTTATTAAACAAAAAAGCTATGAAAGAGTAATTTCTCTTTCATAGCTACTGAATATCAATTATTTGATTTAATTCTCATAATTTCTTCTTCTAAATTTTTTATAAGATTATCAATCTCTTTTGTATCTTTATTGGCTAAAATGAAATTTCTTTTTTTAAGTTTTAATTCAACTAATTCCTCTTCTAAAGCTTCTACTTTTGCCATCCCAATACACTCCCCACGCAAATTTCTGTACCATAAATAATATAACCCCAATTTCAAAACTTATATTTATTATATAATAAATTAACTAATATTACATAACAAATTTGTTAAATATCAAAATTCAATTTATCGGAAGTGTTTTTTTATGCTCATATATCCATAAATCGGAACTCCTAGTAATATTAAAATAAATCCATACATTACTATTTCAGCTCCTGAAGCATATATTGCCCAAATTGCAAAAACAAAACCTATTAAACATCTTATTATTAAACCTAAATGTTTTTTAAATGTAGGTTTTTTATCCTCTTTAACCATAAGTATTATTTCTGCAATAGTTGAAATCGCATATATTGGTAAGTAACTTAAAGTAGCTAATACAACTATAAAGCTATATGCCCCTGCTAAACCCTTAGTAAAGTTCATTAGGAATATAATATTTATAAATATACTACCTATTATTAAGGCTACATGTGGCGTATTATACTTAGGATGTACCTTAGCAAATACACTAGGGAAAATTCCATCCTCTCCAGCAGCATATCCTACTCTAGCAGTTGATAATAGCCATCCCATAGCTGTTCCTAAAATACTAATAGCTATAGCTATATTTAAGAAGTTTAAGCTCTTTAAATTTAAAACTTTAACTATTATATCAGAAATAGGAGCAGTACTTGAAGCTAATTCACTTTGACTCATAGCTCCCATAGCTACGACACTTATTAATATATATAAAACAGTACTAATTAACATACCTAATATAGTACTTCTCTTAACATTTTTTTCAGGATCTTTTATTTCTCCTCCTGCTACAGATGCAGTTTCTAAGCCCATAAATGCCCATAAAGTTAAAGATGCTGCTACAGGAATAGTTGAAACACCCTTTCCTTCTGGAAACATTGGTGTTAGGTTTGACGGATCAAAGTAAATTAATCCAACAACTATGAAGAATATAAATAATAAAACTTTAAAAACAGTTATTACTGAAGCTACTCTACCTGCCAACTTTGTTCCTCTTATATTTATATATGTACAAATCCATAAGATAGACGAACAGAATAAGAAACCTATTATTGGTGAATTAGTTAAACTTGTTATAACTTCACCTAAATAAGTAGTAATAACTATAAAAATAGTAGCATTTCCAATCCAAGATCCATTCCAATAAAGCCATGCAGTCATGAATCCCATAAAGTTTCCGTAAGCTAGTCTAGAATATTCATAAGTTCCTCCTGTCTTTGGAATCTTTGAACCTAAGTTAGCAAACGTTAATGCCAAAACCAAAGAACCTAATCCCGTTAATAACCATGCCATTATAGTTGAACCAGGACCAGATACACTAGCTAAACTGGCTGGAAGCATAAATATCCCAGATCCCATCATGTTACCAACTACTAAAGCTGTAGCAGTAAACAATCCTATTTCCTTTTTTAATTTAGGTTTTCCCATTTTTAATCCTCCTAAAAGCGAATAAATCCAAAACATTAATTTTCACTATATAAAAATTAGTTTGTACTATTTCAATAATTTTATATAGTATATATAACCCCAATTAAAATTTTTAAATCCCTTACTTTGCTCATTGTAATATAAGTTCTATGTAAATTAACATAAATAGAACTTTAATTATTTAAAGAAACTCTAATAAAAATAACTATATAACTTTAAATCGCTAAAGTTTAAAAATTATTTTAATAAGTATAATTTAAAGTATATATAAATAAAATGCTACTTATAGAATATTATCTTATTACTTTATTTTGAACTTATTACTAGCCCTTAGATTCTCTTAATATAAAACTTATAACAATAATCAAAATTTAACTTTCATAAATAATTATAAATAAAAACATGATTATTTTCTATAAAATATAAGTATTTATGCATTATTTTTTGTAAAAATACTTTAAACTCAGTTTACATATATTTACTTAATTATTGTTCAAATATATGCTTAATTGTATTAAACTTTTTATTTTTTCCCTATATTATGAGCTTTTTAACCTTTATAATATTATAATGAATATGAAAAATTAGAGTCATCTTTTAAAAATGACTCTAAAATTACAACAATATCTTAAGGTTTTGCTAAATAAGCACTATGAAATTTAATTATAAATAGTAATTGTATTGATCCTAAATATACTATTATCAATATCTTAGATAGAAATATACTCTTATTTACAAAATAAAAAAGCTATGAACAAAGTTCATAGCTTTAATGGTGGAGGTAAGGAGATTCGAACTCCTGACCCCCTGCGTGCAAGGCAGGTGCTCTCCCAACTGAGCTATACCCCCAAAAATGGTGGACCTTCAGGGACTCGAACCCCGGACCTACCGGTTATGAGCCGGTTGCTCTAACCAACTGAGCTAAAGATCCATATTACCTGGCAACCACCTACTCTCCCACACAGTCTCCCGTGCAGTACCATCGGCCTCAATAGGCTTAACCTTCGTGTTCGGAATGGAAAACGGGTGTTACCCTAAAGAGCATCATCACCAGATGACATGTATATGTTATCAAATCTCTAATAATTTGTCAACATATTTTTGAAAGTTTTTGTTCTTTCAAAATTGCACATATTTAATTTACTATATTTGGTCAAGCCCTCGATCTATTAGTATCGGTCAGCTGAACATGTTACCATGCTTACACCCCCGACCTATCAACCTTGTGTTCTTCAAGGGATCTTACTAGCTTACGCTATGGGAAATCTCATCTTGAGGTTGGCTTCACGCTTAGATGCTTTCAGCGTTTATCCATTCCCGACTTAGCTACCCAGCTGTGCTCCTGGCGGAACAACTGGTACACCAGAGGTCAGTCCATCCCGGTCCTCTCGTACTAAGGATAGCTCCTCTCAAATTTCCTACGCCCGCGACGGATAGGGACCGAACTGTCTCACGACGTTCTGAACCCAGCTCGCGTGCCGCTTTAATGGGCGAACAGCCCAACCCTTGGGACCTACTTCAGCCCCAGGATGCGACGAGCCGACATCGAGGTGCCAAACCTCCCCGTCGATGTGGACTCTTGGGGGAGATCAGCCTGTTATCCCCGAGGTAGCTTTTATCCGTTGAGCGATGGCCCTCCCACGAGGTACCACCGGATCACTAAGCCCGACTTTCGTCCCTGCTCCACTTGTGGGTGTCGCAGTCAGGCTCCCTTCTGCCTTTGCACTCTTCGAACGATTTCCGACCGTTCTGAGGGAACCTTTGGGCGCCTCCGTTACTTTTTAGGAGGCGACCGCCCCAGTCAAACTGCCCACCTAACAATGTCCTGTGACCAGATTCATGGCCGCCAGTTAGAATTTCAGTACTGTCAGGGTGGTATCCCAAGGTTGACTCCACCAAGGCTGACGCCCTGATTTCCTAGTCTCCCACCTATCCTGTACAGACAATACCAAAACTCAATGCTAAGCTACAGTAAAGCTCTACGGGGTCTTTCCGTCCAATCGCGGGTAGCGAGCATCTTCACTCGCACTACAACTTCGCCGGATTTACAGTTGAGACAGTGCCCAAGTCATTACGCCATTCGTGCGGGTCAGAACTTACCTGACAAGGAATTTCGCTACCTTAGGACCGTTATAGTTACGGCCGCCGTTTACTGGGGCTTAAGTTCACACCTTCGCTTGCGCTAAGTGTTCCCCTTAACCTTCCAGCACCGGGCAGGCGTCAGCCCCTATACATCAGCTTACGCTTTAGCAGAGACCTGTGTTTTTGCTAAACAGTTGCTTGGGCCTATTCTCTGCGGCCTACTCTCGTAGGCACCCCTTCTCGCGAACTTACGGGGTCAATTTGCCGAGTTCCTTAACTGTAATTCTTCCGCCGGCCTTAGGATTCTCTCCTCACCTACCTGTGTCGGTTTGCGGTACGGGCACTACTTCTCTCTCTAGACGCT
Source organism: Clostridium sp. 16K-1-R1 (assembly GCF_023921145.1). Taxonomy (NCBI): domain Bacteria; kingdom Bacillati; phylum Bacillota; class Clostridia; order Eubacteriales; family Clostridiaceae; genus Clostridium; species Clostridium sp. 16K-1-R1. The sequence continues at coordinate 98,125 of NZ_CP046515.1, read as the reverse complement.
TTTCTTGGCAGCGTGGAATCATGTACTTCGGTTCCGTAGAACCTTCCCCATCACGCCTCAGCATTATGAGAGCGGATTTGCCTACTCTCACTGCCTAAACGCTTAGACTAGCATCCAATAGCTAGCACACACTATCCTCCTGCGTCACGCCATCGATAATAACGATGGTAGTGGTACTGGAATATCAACCAGTTGTCCATCACCTACGCCTTTCGGCCTCGGCTTAGGTCCCGACTAACCCTCAGCGGACGAACCTTCCTGAGGAAACCTTAGGTTTTCGGCCTGTGGGATTCTCACCCACATCTCGCTACTGATGCCAACATTCTCACTCGTAACCAGTCCACCGCTCCTTACGGTACGACTTCAGCCCGGTTACGACGCTCTCCTACCGCTTGAACATAAGTTCAAGCCCGTAGCTTCGGTGGTAAGTTTAGCCCCGTTACATTTTCGGCGCAAGATCTCTCGACTAGTGAGCTATTACGCACTCTTTTAATGAATGGCTGCTTCTAAGCCAACATCCTAGTTGTCTTAGAAATCTCACATCCTTTCCCACTTAACTTACACTTTGGGACCTTAGCTGACGATCTGGGCTGTTTCCCTTTTGACCACGGATCTTATCATTCGTAGTCTGACTGCCGAGCTCAAAGTATGTGGCATTCGGAGTTTGATAAGGTTCGGTAAGCGCTATGCCCCCTAGCCCATTCAGTGCTCTACCTCCACTACTCATACTCGACGCTAGCCCTAAAGCTATTTCGGAGAGAACCAGCTATCTCCGGGTTCGATTGGAATTTCTCCGCTATCCACAGCTCATCCCATGCTTTTTCAACAGCAACGTGGTTCGGTCCTCCACGAGGTTTTACCCTCGCTTCAACCTGGCCATGGATAGGTCACCCGGTTTCGGGTCTACGGCATGCAACTAGTCGCCCTATTCAGACTCGGTTTCCCTTCGGCTCCGTACCTTAAGTACTTAACCTTGCTACATACCGTAACTCGTTGGCTCGTTCTACAAAAAGCACCTCATCACCCTCATAAGGGGCTCTGAGCGGTTGTAGGCACACAGTTTCAGGTTCTATTTCACTCCCCTCCCGGGGTTCTTTTCACCTTTCCCTCACGGTACTGCTTCACTATCGGTCATCAGGTAGTATTTAGCCTTGGGAGGTGGTCCTCCCTGCTTCCCACAAGGTTTCACGTGTCTCGTGGTACTCTGGATCATAACTCGTGGTCTTCTCGTTTCACTTACAGGACTATTACCTTCTACGGTGGAACTTTCCAGTTCTCTTCAGTTACAATAGCCTCCACTTTTATGTTATGTCCACAACCCCGGAAACAAGTTTCCGGTTTGGGCTCTTTCCTTTTCGCTCGCCGCTACTAAGAAAATCGATTTTTCTTTCTCTTCCTCCAGGTACTTAGATGTTTCAGTTCCCTGGGTTACCTTCATTAAGCTATGTATTCACTTAATGATACATGGGGTTTCCCATGTGAGTTTCCTCATTCGGAAATCTTCGGATCTCAGGCTATGTGCGCCTACCCGAAGCTTATCGCAGCTTATCACGTCCTTCATCGGCTCCTGATGCCAAGGCATTCACCATGCGCCCTTTGTAGCTTGACCTATATTAGTTATAGTTCTCATTTTACAAAGAATAGAAATTGGTTTTGCCAATTTGGCTTGTTGTTTCTATAAATTAAATTATGTGCAATTTTCAAAGAACAATTTTGAGAGATAGTCTCTCAAAATTAAACAGAGATATTATCCAGAATTCATTGTCATCTTAGTTGTCCTAAGATGTATTCCTTAGAAAGGAGGTGATCCAGCCGCAGGTTCTCCTACGGCTACCTTGTTACGACTTCACCCCAATCGCTGACCCTACCTTCGGCCGCTGCCTCCTTGCGGTTAGCTCACGGACTTCGGGTATTGCCAACTCTCATGGTGTGACGGGCGGTGTGTACAAGACCCGGGAACGTATTCACCGCGACATTCTGATTCGCGATTACTAGTAACTCCAGCTTCATGTAGGCGAGTTTCAGCCTACAATCCGAACTGAGACTGGTTTTTAAGTTTGGCTCCACCTCGCGGTATTGCATCTCTCTGTACCAGCCATTGTAGCACGTGTGTAGCCCTACACATAAGGGGCATGATGATTTGACGTCATCCCCACCTTCCTCCTGGTTAACCCAGGCAGTCTCGCTAGAGTCCTCAACTTAATGGTAGTAACTAACGACAAGGGTTGCGCTCGTTGCGGGACTTAACCCAACATCTCACGACACGAGCTGACGACAACCATGCACCACCTGTCACCTTGTCCCCGAAGGGATTTCCTCGATTAAGAGTAATGCAAGGGATGTCAAGTGTAGGTAAGGTTCTTCGCGTTGCTTCGAATTAAACCACATGCTCCGCTACTTGTGCGGGTCCCCGTCAATTCCTTTGAGTTTTAATCTTGCGACCGTACTCCCCAGGCGGAATACTTAATGCGTTAGCGGCGGCACGGAGGTGTTGAAACCCCCACACCTAGTATTCATCGTTTACGGCGTGGACTACCAGGGTATCTAATCCTGTTTGCTCCCCACGCTTTCGAGCCTCAGCGTCAGTTACAGTCCAGAGAGTCGCCTTCGCCACTGGTGTTCTTCCTAATCTCTACGCATTTCACCGCTACACTAGGAATTCCACTCTCCTCTCCTGCACTCTAGATAACCAGTTTGGAATGCAGCACCCAAGTTGAGCCCGGGTATTTCACATCCCACTTAATCATCCGCCTACGCTCCCTTTACGCCCAGTAAATCCGGATAACGCTCGCCACCTACGTATTACCGCGGCTGCTGGCACGTAGTTAGCCGTGGCTTCCTCCTTGGGTACCGTCATTATCTTCCCCAAAGACAGAGCTTTACGATCCGAAAACCTTCATCACTCACGCGGCGTTGCTGCATCAGGGTTTCCCCCATTGTGCAATATTCCCCACTGCTGCCTCCCGTAGGAGTCTGGGCCGTGTCTCAGTCCCAATGTGGCCGATCACCCTCTCAGGTCGGCTACGCATCGTCGCCTTGGTAGGCCGTTACCCCACCAACTAACTAATGCGCCGCGGGTCCATCTCATAGCGGATTGCTCCTTTGGTTGAATGATGATGCCATCTTTCAACGTTATGCGGTATTAATCTTCCTTTCGGAAGGCTATTCCACTCTATGAGGCAGGTTACCCACGTGTTACTCACCCGTCCGCCGCTAATCCGTTTCCCGAAGGAAACTTCATCGCTCGACTTGCATGTGTTAAGCACGCCGCCAGCGTTCATCCTGAGCCAGGATCAAACTCTCAATTTAAAAGTTTAATCTATACTCATATTACTTATAAAAGAATTGCTGGTTTATGTTAATATCTTCTGTTTAATTTTCAAAGACCATTTCGTTGTCGCCCTCAAGCGACTTCCTTAGTTTATCATCACTTCGAAACTTTGTCAACAACTTTTTTTCAAAACTTTTAATTTATTTTGTTAAGTTGTTTGTGTGTCTCTCAGCGACGAGATTTATCTTACCATGATATTAATTCTATTCACTATTTATTAACATTAAAAATTCTAAATTATAATTATAATTCTTTTATTTTCATCTATTTTCTTATTAATTCTTATATTGATACACCTGGATTAGTATATTTAGTTCTTATTTACATTCTAATATAATATATTCAAAATAATTCCAAAACATAATGCAAACTAATATACTAATAAATTTAAAAATACTATTTTTTATTTATGTAACATTAATTTAATCACTTATTTAAAATAATAAAAATATAAGCTACTAATAAAAAATACTAGTAGCTTTATATTTATCCCTATTAAATTTTGTGTTTTAAAATAATTATGTTTATAAAAAATTATTTCACACCTAACTTTTCCATTATTATTAAAGCAGTATCTTCTATAGCTCTTTGAGTTACATCTATGGTTCTGCATCCTATTTTTCTAAGTATCTTATCTGCAAATTCAAACTCCTCTAATATTCTTGAATCAGAAGCATACTCTATATCTGCTGATATTCTATGAAACTTATCTAATCTTCTTTTTCTTATTTCTATAAGTTGAAGTGGATTTATTGTAAGTCCAAATATTTTCTTTTTATCAATTTCATATAATTCTTCTGGTACACCTACCTCTGGAACTAGTGGAATATTTATTGCCTTTATTCCCTTGTTAGCAAGATACATACATAGTGGAGTTTTAGATGTTCTAGATAATCCAACAAGAACTACATCAGCATTTTTTAATCCTCTATAGTCTTTGCTATCATCATACTGCATAGCAAATTCCATAGCTTCTATCCTCTTATAATAAGTTTCATCAGTATTCCACATAGCACCTGGATTATAATCTGGATACTTATTTAATATTGTTGAAGCTACATTTATTATTGGACCTAATACATTTATTATATTTATATTTTTCTCAATACATTTTTGTGTTAGATACTCTCTAACATTAACAGTTATTATGGTAGATACAATCATACATGCTTCACAATCCTCAATGGTTTTCATTAAATCCTCTACATCTTCTAAGCTTTTAACATAAGGAATTCTTTTAACTTCAGCATTATCCTTAAATTGACTAGCAGCAGCCATGGCTACCTGCTGAGCTGTTTCTCCTATGGAATCTGAAACTGCAAAAATTGTTAACATAAAAATTACTCCTCTCTTTTCATCTAAAAACAACTATATTATTATTGTTGTTTTTTTAATGTAATTTACTCTCTTTTCCCTTTTAGTTTTTATATTTTATAGCTACTAGAGCTTTTAAGCCATAGATTTAAATTAATTCTCATAGTTACTATTTTATATAAATAAACTATTTAACCTTTAAAATACTATTATTTTTTAGCAACTATTATAAGATGTTCTGTTGAATCTCTAAATCTTTCATCTTCACATTTTTCAGTTGCAACCTTTAATAAATTAAAGTATATTTCCTTGTCCTCTAAATAATATTTAGTCATATAAAAAGCTTGTCCACTTAAAAAGCTTTCAGCCCCTGCTCTACTTAATATATTAAAACCTACCTCATTAACCTCAGAAATAGCCTTTTCTGGAACAGTAAAATATGTTTCAGTAAAAGATTCTTCCTCACTAAATCCTTTTTCATCAAATAAGTCATATATCTTATTTATATCTTTATACTCTTGTGGAAAGTCTGAAAGACCTACCTTTAATACTCCTAAGGAATTTATATAAGCTATTAATATAATCCCACCTGGTTTTAATATTCTCATGCAATTTTCTAATATTCTAATTCTATCTTCCCTTGATTGAACATGATACATAGGACCCATAAGAAGTATTCCATCAAAGGTATTATCTTTTATAAAGTCTAAATATAAGGCATCTCCACAAATATAATCCTTTGCTTTTAATCCCATACTTTCTATATTTCTCTTTGCCATATCTATAGATTTTTCTGATAAATCCATTAAACTAACTTCATATCCTCTTTTTAATAGTTCTATTGAATATCTTCCCGGTCCTGAGCCTATATCTAATATTTTTCCTTCCTGAGGAAAATACTCTTTTATCATATACATAGTACTAAATAATTCTAATCTATTATATGGATCATTTAATCTAAGCCATTCATTCTTACTATTTTTATTATAGTACTCTCTTATAATATCTGTCATAAAACACCTCGTCATTTATTATGTGTGATAATTTATATATTCTTTTAAAATTCTATATATCCTCTTTAATTGTAATAATTAACTATGTTAAAATTGATTTAGTTTAATTAATGACACTATTATAGACTAAAGTTATAGATATCTCTTTAATATTTATAAAAGTTATTGTTATTTTAATTAAATATTCTAATGGTATATCTTATAGGGAGGTAATAATGAATAAAAAGAAATGGGTAACTATAGGGATACTGCCTATAATGTGGTTGATTTATTTCTTATTTGAGTTTTTAACTGGAAGAATTGAAAATAATTCTGAAACTCTTATGATGTTGTTTTTAATAATTCCTTTTGCATTAGTAGGATATCTCGTATATGTTTTAGTAAATAAATATAAAGATGGATTTAACAAAAAAACATTGCTATGGATATTTATGATTCTAATGATTTTAGATCAAGGAATAAAATTTATTATACATAAATGGTTTTTCAATGATCATTTTAATATTATAGGTAATTTTTTAACCTTCCAACCAATTATAAATACAGATGGCTCTTGGCTAAATGTTCGCTTTGGAACTGGATTAGACTTTGGATTCCTTATAATATTAAATTTAATAGCATTAATAATATTCTTTGAATGTTATAGATATTATGTCCATAATGGCCATAAAGATTTTAATGCAGATATGTGTATAGTATTTATAATGGCTGGTGCTTTATGTTCTTTAATAGATAAAGTGTTTTATGGTGGAAGCTTAGACTTCATAGGTATAAGCAATTTATTTATAGCTGATTTTAAAGATATATATATAAACTTGGCTATTTTATTTTTCATCTTATGCATATACTTTAATGATTACTGGAAAGATGATAGCACTAGTACCTTAAAAGATGATCTTGCTTCAGTAAAAAGATTCTTTATTTTTGCTAAAAATGATTTACTAGTAAATATATTAAAACTTAAGAAATAGTATATTTGTAAGATATCACAAATTTAATCTAATTATCCATTTATAATGGACAAAGCCTCTTATTGTGATATATTAAAGGTGTAGAGAATTTAATATATTAATTGAGAGGAGAGTAGCTATGCTAGTAAGATGTATAGATAATTCATTATGCTCAAGCCTAACTTTTGGTAAAGAGTATGTTGTAATTGAAGAAGGCGATAAATACTATGTTGTAGTTGATGATAGAAACAAGGAAATTACAACTAAAAAGCAAAGATTTGAAGTTATCGAAGATAGTGATTTAGCTAAAAAAGCCAAAGCTACTATAAATGAACTTAACTTCCAAATTAACAATGAATTTAAAGATATCAAAGACTTTAAGGTTAGAACTAACTCTAAAGGAGAAATCAAAGAAGTTATCATTAAATTTAAATACGAATAAGTTATTTACAATTCACACTTTAAATATAAAAGAGATATTATGTTTTAAACATAATATCTCTTTTTTAATATGTATTAAGATTTCTTCTTACCTTTAATAACAGGATTGTTAGTTGTCTTGGCAGGTACTTCTGGTTTAACAACACCATTAAAGAATTGAACCCATTTATCTTCATTCTCAAGAACAACATTATTTTCTATATCTAAAGTTTTAAAATTCTTAATCCAGTCAGGAGAATATTTTATTGCTACAGGTAATGTAGGCATTATATTAAATTTCTGAGCTAGTTCTAATTGAATCTTTGGCCCAGCTACAAACTCCATAAATAGTTCTGAAGCATTTGGATTAGGAGCTGATTTTAATATACCTGCACATTCAGTTATAACAGGTACACCCTCTTGAAAATCAATTCTTGTTATATTAGCATTATCTTTAATTTTTTTATTTAAAACATCTAAAGGTAAAATTCCTATTGGAGTTTCTTTAGTGTCTAAAGCTGTAAATAATTCTTCGTAATTATTAAAAAATGTAGCCACATTTAACTTTACACCTTGTAAGAAAGTACTTCCTATATTATCATCATTATTTCCTTCTTTACTTAAATAAGAAGCTGTAGCAGATATAAAATACTTTGTATAATCATTATTAGAATTTACCATTAATAATTTATTAGCTAAATTCCCATTTTTTAAATCAGATAAACTCTTTGGTACAAGATTTGCTGCTAAGTTAGCTTTATTATAAGCAACTACCATAGGGTTTCTAAATATTGAATACCAATATCCATCTTTATCTCTATAATTATCATCTACATCACTATACCAACTTGTTTTATATCCTTTAAGAATATTATCTGAAGCCATTTTTTTATATAATTCATTATCTCCACCTAATATAATATCAGTATTAGAATTTTTAAAATCATCTTCTTTTATTTCATCTTTTACTTCATATTTAACTGATATTCCAGTTTCTTTTTTAAATTCTTCAGCTATATAACTATTAACTTCATCAGGATATTTACTTGTTACTACTACTGTACCCTCTAAAGTATTTTCTTTTGATCCACCACAAGATACCATTGAAAATGAAAATACTAAAAGCAAACCTAATGATAATATTTTCTTTATTCCTTTCATTACTCTCCTCCCAAATACTATAAAAATATAATTAAAACTCTTTTTTACATTCTTACTTAACTAACTTAAGTATAAATTATTTTACCACTAATTTATATAATATATTTTTATATACAAAAAAAACCTCTCTTATTAGAGAGGTTTTTGGTGATCTGCCAGGGAATCGAACCCTGGACACCGTGATTAAAAGTCACGTGCTCTACCAACTGAGCTAGCAAATCATAAGACCTGGCGACCACCTACTCTCCCACACAGTCTCCCGTGCAGTACCATCGGCTTCTAAAGGCTTAACCGTCGTGTTCGGAATGGGAACGGGTGTTACCCTAAAGAACATCATCACCAGATGTTTGAAAGTTTTTGTTCTTTCAAAATTGCACATATTTAATTTACTATATTTGGTCAAGCCCTCGATCTATTAGTATCGGTCAGCTGAACATGTTACCATGCTTACACCCCCGACCTATCAACCTTGTGTTCTTCAAGGGATCTTACTAGCTTACGCTATGGGAAATCTCATCTTGAGGTTGGCTTCACGCTTAGATGCTTTCAGCGTTTATCCATTCCCGACTTAGCTACCCAGCTGTGCTCCTGGCGGAACAACTGGTACACCAGAGGTCAGTCCATCCCGGTCCTCTCGTACTAAGGACAGCTCCTCTCAAATTTCCTACGCCCGCGACGGATAGGGACCGAACTGTCTCACGACGTTCTGAACCCAGCTCGCGTGCCGCTTTAATGGGCGAACAGCCCAACCCTTGGGACCTACTTCAGCCCCAGGATGCGACGAGCCGACATCGAGGTGCCAAACCTCCCCGTCGATGTGGACTCTTGGGGGAGATCAGCCTGTTATCCCCGAGGTAGCTTTTATCCGTTGAGCGATGGCCCTCCCACGAGGTACCACCGGATCACTAAGCCCGACTTTCGTCCCTGCTCCACTTGTGGGTGTCGCAGTCAGGCTCCCTTCTGCCTTTGCACTCTTCGAACGATTTCCGACCGTTCTGAGGGAACCTTTGGGCGCCTCCGTTACTTTTTAGGAGGCGACCGCCCCAGTCAAACTGCCCACCTAACAATGTCCTGTGACCAGATTCATGGCCGCCAGTTAGAATTTCAGTACTGTCAGGGTGGTATCCCAAGGTTGACTCCACCAAGGCTGACGCCCTGATTTCCTAGTCTCCCACCTATCCTGTACAGACAATACCAAAACTCAATGCTAAGCTACAGTAAAGCTCTACGGGGTCTTTCCGTCCAATCGCGGGTAGCGAGCATCTTCACTCGCACTACAACTTCGCCGGATTTACAGTTGAGACAGTGCCCAAGTCATTACGCCATTCGTGCGGGTCAGAACTTACCTGACAAGGAATTTCGCTACCTTAGGACCGTTATAGTTACGGCCGCCGTTTACTGGGGCTTAAGTTCACACCTTCGCTTGCGCTAAGTGTTCCCCTTAACCTTCCAGCACCGGGCAGGCGTCAGCCCCTATACATCAGCTTACGCTTTAGCAGAGACCTGTGTTTTTGCTAAACAGTTGCTTGGGCCTATTCTCTGCGGCCTACTCTCGTAGGCACCCCTTCTCGCGAACTTACGGGGTCAATTTGCCGAGTTCCTTAACTGTAATTCTTCCGCCGGCCTTAGGATTCTCTCCTCACCTACCTGTGTCGGTTTGCGGTACGGGCACTACTTCTCTCTCTAGACGCTTTTCTTGGCAGCGTGGAATCATGTACTTCGGTTCCGTAGAACCTTCCCCATCACGCCTCAGCATTATGAGAGCGGATTTGCCTACTCTCACTGCCTAAACGCTTAGACTAGCATCCAATAGCTAGCACACACTATCCTCCTGCGTCACGCCATCGATAATAACGATGGTAGTGGTACTGGAATATCAACCAGTTGTCCATCACCTACGCCTTTCGGCCTCGGCTTAGGTCCCGACTAACCCTCAGCGGACGAACCTTCCTGAGGAAACCTTAGGTTTTCGGCCTGTGGGATTCTCACCCACATCTCGCTACTGATGCCAACATTCTCACTCGTAACCAGTCCACCGCTCCTTACGGTACGACTTCAGCCCGGTTACGACGCTCTCCTACCGCTTGAACATAAGTTCAAGCCCGTAGCTTCGGTGGTAAGTTTAGCCCCGTTACATTTTCGGCGCAAGATCTCTCGACTAGTGAGCTATTACGCACTCTTTTAATGAATGGCTGCTTCTAAGCCAACATCCTAGTTGTCTTAGAAATCTCACATCCTTTCCCACTTAACTTACACTTTGGGACCTTAGCTGACGATCTGGGCTGTTTCCCTTTTGACCACGGATCTTATCATTCGTAGTCTGACTGCCGAGCTCAAAGTATGTGGCATTCGGAGTTTGATAAGGTTCGGTAAGCGCTATGCCCCCTAGCCCATTCAGTGCTCTACCTCCACTACTCATACTCGACGCTAGCCCTAAAGCTATTTCGGAGAGAACCAGCTATCTCCGGGTTCGATTGGAATTTCTCCGCTATCCACAGCTCATCCCATGCTTTTTCAACAGCAACGTGGTTCGGTCCTCCACGAGGTTTTACCCTCGCTTCAACCTGGCCATGGATAGGTCACCCGGTTTCGGGTCTACGGCATGCAACTAGTCGCCCTATTCAGACTCGGTTTCCCTTCGGCTCCGTACCTTAAGTACTTAACCTTGCTACATACCGTAACTCGTTGGCTCGTTCTACAAAAAGCACCTCATCACCCTCATAAGGGGCTCTGAGCGGTTGTAGGCACACGGTTTCAGGTTCTATTTCACTCCCCTCCCGGGGTTCTTTTCACCTTTCCCTCACGGTACTGCTTCACTATCGGTCATCAGGTAGTATTTAGCCTTGGGAGGTGGTCCTCCCTGCTTCCCACAAGGTTTCACGTGTCTCGTGGTACTCTGGATCATAACTCGTGGTCTTCTCGTTTCACTTACAGGACTATTACCTTCTACGGTGGAACTTTCCAGTTCTCTTCAGTTACAATAGCCTCCACTTTTATGTTATGTCCACAACCCCGGAAACAAGTTTCCGGTTTGGGCTCTTTCCTTTTCGCTCGCCGCTACTAAGAAAATCGATTTTTCTTTCTCTTCCTCCAGGTACTTAGATGTTTCAGTTCCCTGGGTTACCTTCATTAAGCTATGTATTCACTTAATGATACATGGGGTTTCCCATGTGAGTTTCCTCATTCGGAAATCTTCGGATCTCAGGCTATGTGCGCCTACCCGAAGCTTATCGCAGCTTATCACGTCCTTCATCGGCTCCTGATGCCAAGGCATTCACCATGCGCCCTTTGTAGCTTGACCTATATTAGTTATAGTTCTCATTTTACAAAGAATAGAAATTGGTTTTGCCAATTTGGCTTGTTGTTTCTATAAATTAAATTATGTGCAATTTTCAAAGAACAATTTTGAGAGATAGTCTCTCAAAATTAAACAGAGATATTATCCAGAATTCATTGTCATCTTAGTTGTCCTAAGATGTATTCCTTAGAAAGGAGGTGATCCAGCCGCAGGTTCTCCTACGGCTACCTTGTTACGACTTCACCCCAATCGCTGACCCTACCTTCGGCCGCTGCCTCCTTGCGGTTAGCTCACGGACTTCGGGTATTGCCAACTCTCATGGTGTGACGGGCGGTGTGTACAAGACCCGGGAACGTATTCACCGCGACATTCTGATTCGCGATTACTAGTAACTCCAGCTTCATGTAGGCGAGTTTCAGCCTACAATCCGAACTGAGACTGGTTTTTAAGTTTGGCTCCACCTCGCGGTATTGCATCTCTCTGTACCAGCCATTGTAGCACGTGTGTAGCCCTACACATAAGGGGCATGATGATTTGACGTCATCCCCACCTTCCTCCTGGTTAACCCAGGCAGTCTCGCTAGAGTCCTCAACTTAATGGTAGTAACTAACGACAAGGGTTGCGCTCGTTGCGGGACTTAACCCAACATCTCACGACACGAGCTGACGACAACCATGCACCACCTGTCACCTTGTCCCCGAAGGGATTTCCTCGATTAAGAGTAATGCAAGGGATGTCAAGTGTAGGTAAGGTTCTTCGCGTTGCTTCGAATTAAACCACATGCTCCGCTACTTGTGCGGGTCCCCGTCAATTCCTTTGAGTTTTAATCTTGCGACCGTACTCCCCAGGCGGAATACTTAATGCGTTAGCGGCGGCACGGAGGTGTTGAAACCCCCACACCTAGTATTCATCGTTTACGGCGTGGACTACCAGGGTATCTAATCCTGTTTGCTCCCCACGCTTTCGAGCCTCAGCGTCAGTTACAGTCCAGAGAGTCGCCTTCGCCACTGGTGTTCTTCCTAATCTCTACGCATTTCACCGCTACACTAGGAATTCCACTCTCCTCTCCTGCACTCTAGATAACCAGTTTGGAATGCAGCACCCAAGTTGAGCCCGGGTATTTCACATCCCACTTAATCATCCGCCTACGCTCCCTTTACGCCCAGTAAATCCGGATAACGCTCGCCACCTACGTATTACCGCGGCTGCTGGCACGTAGTTAGCCGTGGCTTCCTCCTTGGGTACCGTCATTATCTTCCCCAAAGACAGAGCTTTACGATCCGAAAACCTTCATCACTCACGCGGCGTTGCTGCATCAGGGTTCCCCCCATTGTGCAATATTCCCCACTGCTGCCTCCCGTAGGAGTCTGGGCCGTGTCTCAGTCCCAATGTGGCCGATCACCCTCTCAGGTCGGCTACGCATCGTCGCCTTGGTAGGCCGTTACCCCACCAACTAGCTAATGCGCCGCGGGTCCATCTCATAGCAGATTGCTCCTTTGGTTGAATGATGATGCCATCTTTCAACATTATGCGGTATTAATCTTCCTTTCGGAAGGCTATTCCACTCTATGAGGCAGGTTACCCACGTGTTACTCACCCGTCCGCCGCTAATCCGTTTCCCGAAGGAAACTTCATCGCTCGACTTGCATGTGTTAAGCACGCCGCCAGCGTTCATCCTGAGCCAGGATCAAACTCTCAATTTAAAAGTTTAATCTATACTCATATTACTTATAAAAGAATTGCTGGTTTATGTTAATATCTTCTGTTTAATTTTCAAAGACCATTTCTTTGTCGCCCTCAAGCGACTTCTTTATTTTATCATCACCTTCGAACTTTGTCAACACTTTTTTTAAAAAACTTTTTAAGTTGTTTTCTTTCAACTTATTGTCTTTTTTTGTTGCCCGTCCTTAGTGACAGGTATTATCTTAACACCATTTCTTTAATTTAATTTAAATTTTGCTTTAGTTTTTGAAAAACATCCAAACTAATCTTTTAAATCCTTTCATTTTCTCTGTATATCATATATTGACACACTAGGAAAAGTTTATAGATATTATATTCAATTACTATTCATTTATGGATAGTTTTGTATGTTTAACCCTTGTAAAAACCTAAATTAATAATAAATCATTTATCATAATCACCCTTTTTTCTTTAAAATATTCATATAATTACTCAACTTAAATAAAAAAATACTTTAATAATATACAAAAGAAGAGAATAACTAAATATCCTCTTCTTTTAAATAAACTTATTTATTATTTTCTAATTCGCTTAGTTTCTCATCTATAAGATTTAAAACATATTCTCTATCTTCTGGTACATTTTCAAAATCTAACTCATCAACATTTATTCTTAATATAGGAGAGACATTATAGTTTTCAAAATACTCTCTATACTCATTATTAAGCTTTTCCCAATATTCTCTTTCAACTACTTGCTCGTAATCTCTACCTCTTTTTTGAATTCTCTTCATAGCTTCATCTACTGATATTTCTAGATATACCATTAACTTTGGTGCTTTAACATGCTCTAGCATATTTTCTAAAAGCTCCTTATATAATTCAAACTCTTCAACTGTCATTTCGCCCTTTTCACATAGCATCTTAGCAAATATAACATCTCCATATATACTTCTATCCATAACTGAATTCTCTACAAGTCCAGCTTCTTTTATATGCTTGAATCTTTTATTTAAAAAGAATACTTGAAGTGGAAAAGAATATCTATTCCTATCATAATAGAATTTTTCTAATATAGGATTGTCCACCACAGGTTCCTCATAAGCTATTAACCCTCTCTCTGCTAAGATGTTCATTAAAGTACTCTTACCTACTCCAACAACTCCATCTACAACTATCATTTCCCAATTTCCTCCTCTATCTATCCTATCTAGTATCTCTCTGTAAAGATTATTTTTCGTATTTAGAGACAATATTGTTCCTCCTTAAACCTTATAAGTCATCGTTCACCTTATAAAATATTTTATGATCTCTCCATTCACCATTAATGTATAAATATTTTTCACTAATACCTAATTCATTAAATCCACAAGCCTTTAATACTCCTTGAGATCTAGAATTCTCAATTAAGGTTGAAGCCTCTAGTCTATGTAAACCCATTTCTTCAAAAGCGTAACTACATACTGTATTAAGTGCTTCTTTCATATAGCCCTTTCCTTGATGCTCCTTATCTATGGAGTATCCAACAAAGGCATTTCTTAATATTCCATAGACTATATTAGATAATTTTATTTTTCCTATTAGTTTTTCATCTTTAAATATACCTAAATCAATTGAAGTTCCATCTATAAACTGTCTAAAACTTTCTGTTAAAATTTCTTTTTGTCCTTCATAAGTATAAAAACCGCTATCTCTAGTAGGTTCATACTGTCTTAAATGCTCTTCATTTCTTATATAATAATCAAGCATTTCTTCTGTATTCTCTGGAGTTAAATTTCTAAGGGCTAATCTTTCAGTATTTAATTGAAACTGAACTAATTTAACCTTATCATTAAAGTCATTTATATTTATCCCCATAATATATTCATCTTTCTGAATACCATTATTACATACATTATCTGATAATATACCCTCAAGCATAAAACCTAAATCTAAATAAGCATTAAAGTTTTTTATATCCGAAACAAAAAGATTAATTTTATATATGTCTTTTTCAGCAAATAAAACCTTTAAAATCTTTCTTAAAGTCTCTTTCATAAGTTTATAGTTATCTTCTTTGTAAAATTTAAATTTAACATCAACTTTTTTATTTTTACTATCTAAATCCTTCAAGAAAAATCTACCTAGTATTATGCCAACTTTATCTTTTACAACGTATTCCCTATCATTTCCTCTTATTGCTTCTATAAATACATTCTTATCAAAAGACATACTCTACTCTCCAATTTACATTTTTTACTTTACTAGCCTCTTCTTAGTATTTAAGTATAAGTAGAACATTAAAATGGCAGATAAAATTGCACTTGCAGGTATAATATAAAATGCCTTATCTGGTCCAACACTTTCATTTAACAATCCAATAGCCTTGTTAAGAATCATACCAACTAAACTAGCTGATGTTATTACAATACCTGTAATATATGCAACATTCTTATCAAAAACCTTACTAATAGTTAAAACTGTAGTTGGGAATGTTATTGAGAAGAATAATCCTGATACAGATATTATCACCATACCGTTTCTACCTAAAAGTAAACCTAAGATACAAAGTGCAGCTCCTATTATTAATGTTTTATATAATATATTGAAATATCCTCTTTTTTCTACTACAAATCCACCAAATAATCTTCCTATGGTGAATATAGCAAAAAATAGTGATAAATACATTCCTGCCTTTTGCTCATTTATATTATAACCGTACTTCATGTAATTTACGAACCAATTTGATATACCCTGCTCTGTAAATACATATAATCCTAAGGCAAGCATATAGGCAACTATTACCTTATTTGATAAAGCTTCTATTATAGTCATCTTATCTTTTTCTTTAACTATTTCTGTTCTAGGTATTTTAACGAATATAAAGCATATGAATACTGCTAAGTAAACTAAACCTACAAAGAAATACATAGTTCTCCAGTTAACTCCTCTTGCAGTTAATGAACCAAACAATCCTTGTCCAACTGAAGAGCCTAACCCGTAGCAAGCATGCATAACATTCATTATTACGTTTTGTGCCGTTAATGCTAATATAGGAAGAACTGTATTACATGATATTGCAACCATTGCTATACCAGCACTACTTATTACCATTCCTGTATATAACATTAAATAGTTTTTTGTAAAAGATAAAAATATAAGTGATAAAAATATCACCATCAATCCAGCTAAAAATACCTTTTTCTGTCCAAACTTTTCGCAAAGCATTCCACCTATAAATGTTAATACCATATAAGCAGCTGAAGTAGAAATAAGTAAGTTACTTATAGTATTATCGTTAACTCCAAATTCCTGTTTAAATACTGGTATGAATATACCCTTAGTATTTTCAACTATAGCTGCTAAAATCATCATTATAAATAGAAAAGCTAATGCAACATAATTTTGCTTTTTACTGTTCATTATTACTTCTCCTTATTATTTAAAATAAATAAAACTTTATTAGATCTATATTATTAAAATATACTACTTTAAACCATAAAAAACATAAAATTTAGAGTAGTTATTTATAAAAAACAAAAACATAAAAATTATACCATAAAAACATTGAATAGTGCTTAATTATGTATACTTACTCTACATAATTAAAAACTTCTTTATATTTTAAAATTAAAAGCTTTATAAATAGAAAAAGAGCTTATATCAAAATAATTTTTATTATCATATTTTGATAAAGCCCAAATTTCTCTATATTAAATATATTCTTTTATTAAATCTTTAACCACTTCTGATGCTATTATCATACCAGCTACTGGAGGTACGAAAGATACACTTCCTGGTATTTGTCTTTTAGCTGAACATTTTTTAGTTCCACCAGTACAAACACATCCTGTTTTGCAAGTAACTACATCTTCAACCTTTGGTTTTCTAGGCATTTCTTCTGAATAAACAACCTTTAATTTCTTAACCCCTCTTTTTCTTAGTTCATATCTCATAACCTTAGCTAGCGGACATACCTTTGTATTATATATATCAGCTACTTTAAACTCTGCTGGATTTAATTTGTTTCCAGTTCCCATTGAACTCATAAGTTTTATTCCTTTTTGTTCACAATAAACAGCAAGAGCTATCTTAGCTGAAACAGTATCAATGGCATCTACCACATAATCTACATCATCTGGTATTATTTCTTCTAAGTTATCTGGAGTAACAAAAACTTGTATAGTCTCCACATTACAATTTCTATTTACCGAAAGAACTCTTTCCTTCATAACCTCTACTTTGTTTTTACTTATAGTTTTATATGTAGCATGTATTTGTCTGTTTAAATTTGTTAAACAAACAGTATCATCATCAACTAAAATTAAGTTTCCTACTCCTGCTCTAGCTAAAGCTTCTACAGTAAAGCTTCCTACTCCACCAACTCCAAATACCATAACTTTGCTCTTTGCTAATTTATCTAAAGCATCTTTACCTATTAGTAATTCTGTTCTTGACAATGAATGTTGTAACATAAACTTTCTCTCCTTCTTAAGTTAATAAAATTTCCCCTATGTTAATCCTCTATAATATGTTCTAAAATAAATATCTCAAACTTATAATGTTTATTCTTATACTTAATAAACACACAAATTCATTAATATTATATACATTCTACTTAATATAAATAAAGTTTTTCATTTATATTAACATATAATTCTTTTAAAAACTTACTTCCCTCTAGAAAATTCATATAAAATTTCTTGGATTAAGCCCTAATTTAAGTAAATTCTAATCAATAATAAAAGGCTAAAGTGTGCTTTTATTATTGATTTACTTTCTAAATTTCTATGATATGATCTTTTTTTAATATATAATAACTTTATGAATTTAATTTGAGGAGGAATTTAAAATGACTTTAGGAATAATCGCCGCTATGAGCGAAGAATTAGAAATTCTTTTAAAAGACATGGAAGTAAAATCTAAAGAAACTAAGGCTAATATGACTTTCCACCAAGGTACGCTTTGGGGTCAAGAGGTTGTAGCCGTTGTATGTGGTATAGGTAAGGTTAATGCTGCCGTTTGTACTCAAATATTAATAAGTGAATACAAAGTTAATAAGGTTATAAACGTTGGTGTTGCTGGTGGTATAGGCATGGAAATATATCCTGGTGATGTTGTTATAGGTAACTCATTAGTTCAATATGATATGGACACATCTGCCTTTGGAGATCCTATAGGACAAATACCAAGATTAGATACCTTTGATTTTAAATGTTCACAAGAATTAGTTGACCTTTGCGAAGAAGCTTGTAAAGAAAATGAAGAAATAAAGAGCTTCACTGGAAGAATAGTTACTGGTGACCAATTTGTTGCTAGTGTAGAAAAGGTTAAATGGTTAGAAGAGGAATTTGGAGCTTCTGCTTGTGAAATGGAAGGTGGAAGTATAGCTCACGTTTGTTACTTAAACAATATTCCATTCCTTGTTATAAGATCAATATCTGATAATGCAAATAATGGAGCACATATGGACTTCGCTGAGTTTACAGCTATAGGAGTTAAAAACTCTACTTCAATATTAAAATCAATGATTTTAAAAATGGCTTAATATAAAAGGATATTATCCAAAATAAGTTTTATTATATTTTGGATAATATCCCTTTTTATATTTTATGAATAAATATTCCACTTCTAAGCTTAGGCTCAAACCATGTTGATTTTGGTGGCATTATTAACCCCTTATCAGAAATTTTCATTACCTCTTCTAGACTTGTTGGATAAAGAGCAAAGGCAACTTTCATATCCTCTGATACTCTTCTTTCTAATTCTTTAAGACCCCTTATACCTCCAACAAAATCTATTCTCTCATCATTTCTTACATCTTTTATTCCTAATATAGGCTCTAAAATATTATCTTGAAGTATAGAAACATCTAAATTTTTCACTAAATCAATTTTTGTTTTTTCTATTAGTGAAATTTCATTTTTCTCTTTATACTCTAATTTGAACCAATCTCCATTAATATACATCCCAAACTCACCTTTATGTTTAGGTTTGGGAGTATCTTCCTTATTTAATTTAGTTATTTGAAATTTTTCTTCTAATTTCAATAAAAATTCCTCTTCACTTAATCCATTTAAATCTTTAACTACTCTGTTATAATCTATAACTGTAAGTTCTGTTTTAGGAAATAAAACTCCTAAGAAATAATTACATTCATCCTCAGGTAAGCATTCTCCCTTTTCTCTTCTTTCTAAACATACTTTTACAGCTGCTTCTGACCTATGATGTCCATCTGCTATATATATTGAATTAATTTCTTTAAACTCTTTTATTATTTCATCTATAATAGATTTATCTTCTATTTTCCAAACTCTGTGCAAAACTCCATCATCAGAAATAAAATCATATAAAGGCTTTTCTAAAACTATTTTTGAAACTGTATTACTTATTTTTTCTGAATCTCTATAGGTTAAAAATATTGGTCCTGTTTGAGCATTACAAGCTTTTATATGTTTTACTCTATCTTCTTCTTTTTTAGCTCTAGTAAATTCATGTTTTTTTATTGTGTTATTTAAATAATCATCAACAGATAAGCATGAAACAATTCCCCTTTGGGCCTTTCCATCTAAAACTAACTCATAAACATATAAACAATCTTTTTCTTCTTTTATAAAAATATTATTTTGAATAAATCTTTCCAAATTCTCTCCCGCTTTTTTATAAACCTCTTCAGAATACTCACTAATATTTTCTGGAAAATAAGTTTCAGCTTTATCAATATTTAAAAATGAAAACTCATTGTTTTTTACTTCATCTTTTGCTTCATCCCTACTCAAAACATCGTATGGTAATGCAGCAACTTTTTCTACTAAGTCCTTTCTTGGTCTTAAAGCTTTAAAAGCTTTTATATTAACCATATTCCTCACGCTCCCTCTAAAAATTAATCCCTATTTTAATTATTATTAGATTATATTCATATATAAAATAAGGCTTTTTTCTTTTTTATCTAAAGTTTAATCTTTAAATCTACAGAGTTATATATTTTAAATTTTACTTATACATCTCTTCTTTTATTATATTTATAACTTCCTCCCCTATTTTCATCTGAGCCTCTTTTGTTGAAGCTCCAATATGAGGAGTTAAACTTACTTTAGGATGATTTATTAATTCTAAATTTTTACTTGGCTCTTCTAAGAATAAATCTAGTCCAACTCCCCCTAAAGTTCCATCATTTAAACTAGTTATTATTGCATCCTCATCTAGTGCTTTTCCCCTAGAAGTATTTATTATAAACACTCCCTTTTTAACCTTCTTTAATTCTTCACTTCCAATTATACTCTTAGTTCCAGAAATATTTATAGAAATAAAATCTGCTTCTCTTAATAACTCATCAAATTCTACTTTTCTATAATTATTGTCTATATTCTTAATATCCATCAGATCAAAGTATATTATTTTCATACCTAAAGCTGTACATTTCTTAGCTAATTCAGATCCTATTCTTCCCATACCTATAATTCCAAGAGTTTTTCCTTCAAGCTCAACACCAACATACTCTTTCTTTTTCCAAAAACCAGCTTTCATAGTTATATTAGATTGATTTAAAAACCTTGCTAAAGAGAACATATGGGCTAATATAATCTCTGCAACTGATGAAGAACTTGCATTAGGAGTATTTCTTACTTTAATTCCATTTTGTTCAGCATATTGAACATCTATATTATCTAACCCAACTCCACCTCTTATAATTAATTTTAACTTTCCACCTTTAATCGCTTCATCTATTAATTCTCTTCTAATTTTTGTAGCAGACCTTATAACTATACAATCTACTTTTTTAATCTTTTCTTTTAAATCTTCTATATCATAATGATTAGTATCAACATCAAAACCTAGAAATTCCAAATTGCTAATAGCTTTTTTATCTAGTCCATCATTTAAAAGTATTCTTAACATATTAAAATAGCCCCCTTAATAAATTATTTAGTATAAAAGAAACCCACACTAATTAGTGTGGGCTTAAATTTATTCCAATTCCAAAATTTCATTTATATTACTTAATAATTCTTTTATATCTTTAACTTGGCAGTCAGCCATGTGTGCTATTCTAAATGTCTTATCCTTTAGCTTTCCATACCCATTAGATATCTGAAATCCTCTTTTTCCAAGTTCCTTATTTAAAGCCCCAATATCTATATTTTTATTATTTTTTATAGTTGTAAGAGTATTTGAATAGTACCCCTTTTCAGGATAAATTTCAAAATATTTTTCTGCCCATTCTCTAACTATTTTAGCCATTTCAATATGTCTATTAAATCTATTTTCTAGCCCTTCTACATTTAATATATAATCTAATTGGTAATCTAAAGCATACATATGTGAAATAGAAGGCGTTGATGGATATTGATAATCCTTCTTTTTAATATATTTATATAAAGCTAATAAATCTAAATATGTTCCTCTAAACTTAACTTTTTCTGCTCTTTCCCTAGCTCTTTCTGAAAATGTACATATTGCTATTCCTGGAGGAAGCCCTAAAGCTTTTTGTGAAGAAGTAATACATATATCTATATTAAGTTTATCCACCTCTATTTTACTTCCACCTGCAGAACTAACTGCATCAACACAGAATATAACATCTGGATATTTTTTTATAACTTTGCTTATTGCTTCTAAATCATTCATAACCCCTGTAGATGTTTCATTATGAGTTACTGTTATTAAATCATACTGTCCAGTTTTAAGAACTGAATCAATTAAATCTACATTAATACTTTTTCCCCAAGTAACTTCAAATTTATCCACAGGAACATTATTACTTATCCCCATTTCATACCATCTATCCCCAAAAGCCCCCACAGAAAATACAGCAGCCTTCTTTAAAGTACAACTTCTTATAGCTCCCTCCATTAATCCACTTCCTGAAGTTGTTGATAAAAGTATTTCATTATTAGTAAAAAATAATTTCCTTAAATTATCGCTTATTCTTCTTTGTAATTGAGATGCCTCTTTACTTCTATGCCCAATCATAGGAGTAGCCATTTTTTCTAATACTTCCTCTCTTACCTCCACAGGTCCTGGTATAAATAGCTTTTTATGCATGTAATCCCCTCCTTTACCTTAACAATTATTTTATTTATTAGTATATAATAAATTTTCTTCATTGGTGATACAAAAATAAATAAAAATAATTATAAATTGCCTTTTTAGAAATAAAAAAAGACCTATATCAAAAAAATATTGATTAAGGTCTTTCAAATATAAATTAAATCATATCCTGTAAAATGTTGAATTTATTCTCCATTTCCTTTTCACAAGTTCCACTATGAAACTCATTGCAATTTAAACAGCTTTTACAAGAATTCATTGAAGATACTGCTTCTCTATGTCTAGCTGAATAATCAACACAATTTTCTGCTATATCTATAAATTCTTCACTAATAGCCATACAAATTCTCCTTTCTCAGAACAATACTATATGCTTAGTATTTTCTAAGAAAGTTTTTTTATACTAAATTATTCCTCTTCATCATTCCAAAATAAAACTGACTCTGTTTCTCTACAGTATTTTACACATATACATTGTCCTAAATTTCTAGGGCAAAGTCTACAGAGACAATTTTTCTCTGTTCCATCACATCTATCATTCTTAAAATCTATACAATACTTACAATTTATACTTGTTCCAACAGCCATAACAAACCTCCTGTTCCTCTCTTACATACAGTTAAAAGTATATCACTTTTAATCTTTTCTTTAAAACAAAAAGATTCTTATAAATATTATATTTATTTAAATTGTAAGTTTAAAAGGAAGACTACTCTATTTGTTTAATTCTCATTTATCTTATAAACTATTATTAAAATTTTCTTCCTTATCAATTGTATTATTATTATCTAAAAACCCTGTAGTTTCATCAAATTCAATATAATCACCTATACAAGGTTGAATCTCATTGCATACTTCAATATCATCTTCTATTAAATCCTTATTTAATATCTTTCTTCTATATAAAATCTCTAAAAAAACAAATAATAAAACCATAGAAATTAAAGATGCAATGTTAACCATAAAGGTTCCCTTAACATAACTTACACTTGGAATAAACATTATAATTAAATATCCTATGGCATTTACAAATACAAATCCAATTAATACACTCATAAAAATATAAATAAAATATCTAGGTATTTCAAAAAAATATGGTCTATCTAAATATTTTAAATTCATTATTTTTAAAATTAAGCTTGAAATATAAATAAGCAGTACTGAAATTGAGGATAAAATTATTATAAATGTAAGCTGTCTTCCTAAAGAAAAAGAATTTATCTGAAAATCTAAATTTAATAAATTAAAAATTAATAAGACTTTCTCACCAATAAAATTTAAGAAGTTTCTTACCCAAATAAGTTTATCACTAATTAAAAGCTCACTTACTGAAAAGATTAAAATTAGACCTTCCATAAAAAATATTGGGAAGATTCCTGCAAACATTCTATCCTTAACAATTAAATTCATAATAAAAATTATTGAAGTAAATAATAATCCTAATGTTATGAAATAAAGAAAACTTATAATAAGCTTATCTAAACTAAAAGAATTTCTATATGGTATATAAAAAATTAATTTTATAAATATGTTAATTAGTATAGGCATTAGAGAAACTCCATAAATTAAAATAGCTTTAGAAAAGAAATATTTCTTTGTATTCTCCTCTCCCACAACTAAAGTTTCCTTTAACTCATTTTCTTTATCCTCAAATAAAAATCCAACACTCCAAACTAAAAATAAAAATAATAAAAATTTATCTATATTCCCCATTGAAAAACATTTATTTATTATGGAAATATCTAAATTCCCTTGCCTTGCCTGAAAAAAGTATCTTATCATACTGTAATTTCTCATTAAAAAGAAATAAGCTATTCCTAAAACTATTAATCCTCTAATCCCTCTAGACTTGTATTTATCTAGAATTAAGTTATTACTCTTCATAAAATTCTCCATTCACTAAAGTATAAATTCTCTATAAATATACTTTTATAAATATATTTTTATGATTTTTATTTCTTTAAGTAGCAAATTTTATTTAAAAACATATATTAATATAAAGAGTGATTAATTGCTTCTTCATTTTTTGACTACTCCTCTCCTTAGAAAAGGAAGAAGTGCTTAATACATTCCTTGCTTACTTTGCAAGTTTCCTCCCATCTAAAAATAAAAAAACAGGTGATTTCACCTGTTTTTTTATTTTTATAAATTCTTATATTTATCTAACAAAAACTTGGAATAATATCATTAAAACTACTCCAGGTATTCCTAAAATACCTGCTATTAAAGCAGTTAATAAGTTTATTCCTATAGTTATGCCAAAATAAGCTCCAAAGTAATTAACAATCATAAGTAGTATAGCCCCAAAGACACTATTAATAACCAAGCCTATTATTTTCCCTATTGATCCAAATATTAATCTTAAAATTAATATTGCAACAAGCACTCCTATAATTAAAAGAATTATATCATCTAAGGATAACGCTCCTATATCCATAAATCTACCACCTTTTTAAATTATACTTATCCTAGCATTCTTAAATATATGTTCCATACTAACTTTTATACCTCTTTTTTTAGCTTCTCTTATTAGGTATTCATATCTAGCGTTAATATCTTGCTCTTTATATATTAAAGATTCTATAAGTTTATCATCACAAGCATTTTGAAAAGCTGATCTTGCAACCTCCATTTCTAGTATGGTTTGCTCAATAGCTTTTAATATTTCCTCGTCTTGATTTGAATAATCTATCTTTTTTATTAAGTAATCAGAAATTTTCTTTTTATCCATAACTAACACCTCCAACTTATTCTTTTGGAATTATTACCAAAATGTCCAAGTTATATTCAGGTGTTATAAAGATTTAATGTTGTATTTTAACTAGTTAATTTCCCTTATATTTATATTGTTTAATTACTGTTATAAATATTTAATACTGTATTTTAAATTATAAAGTAATTTAGCTATTAGTTATAATCACAAGGCATAACTAATCTTTATATAACAGTTCTACCTTCTAAGGCTTTAGATAAAGTTACCTCATCTGCATACTCTAAATCTCCCCCAACTGGGATTCCTGCTGCTATTCTAGTAACCTTAACATCTAATGGCTTTAATATCTTTGAAATATACATAGCTGTAGCTTCCCCTTCAATAGTAGGGTTTGTAGCTACAATAACTTCTTTTACATCTCCGCTCATTCTTGCTACTAATTCTCTTATTCTTATATCCTGTGGTCCTCTTCCTTGCATTGGAGAAATAGTTCCATGTAAAACATGATATAAACCATTAAATTCTTTGACTTTTTCCATTGTCATAATATCCTTAGGTTGTTCAACCACACATATTATATCTTTTTCTCTATTAGGATTTGAACATATTGCACATGGATCTGTATCTGTAAAGTTACCACATACAGAACAATATTTAATAGTTCCCCTAGCTTTTACTAAGGCATTTGCAAATTCCTCTACCTCATCCTTTGGCAAATTTAAAATATGTAAAGTTAACCTTTGAGCTGATTTTTTTCCTATACTAGGTAACTTAGCAAACTCTTCAATTAACTTTTCTATAGCTACTGGATAAAATTCCATTATTTTTCCTCCTATTATTTAAACTAAATTCTCTCTATTTATAAAAAACTCCGCTGAGAAGTTTCAGCAGAGTTTTCAAATTTAATAAGTATTTCTATTAGAATAATCCTGGCATTCCCATTCCACCAGTTAATTTACCCATCTTTTCTGAAGTTTCTTCAGAAGCTTTTTCTAAAGCTTGCTTAACAGCTGAGAAAACTAGATCTTCTAACATTTCAACATCATCTGGATCTACAACTTCTGGCTTTATATTAAGTGCGATTAATTCTTTCTTTCCGTTAACTTTTGCAACAACTGCACCGCCGCCAGCTGAGCCTTCGAATTCTGATGCTTCGATTTCCTCTTGCATTGATTGCATTTGTTTTTGAAGCATTTGTGCTTGCTTCATTAAATTATTCATGTTTCCCATTCCGCCTGGAAATCCACCTCTTGCCATACTTACATCCTCCTTAAAAATTAACTCCTTAATATTATATAGTATTTTTGAAAAATTTACTATAATATTAGATTATATGCTTAATCATTATTATTTGGTTACAATTTTATTCTATTCTTCAACTATTTCTAGACCATCACCCATAATCCCTGAAAGTCTAGCTTCTAAATCAGCTTCCTCAGCTTTTTCCTCTTCTGTTCCTTGTTCTACACTATATACAACTCTTACAGGTTCCTTTAAAACTTCTGAAAATATATCATTTACTATTTTAGAGAAATCATGTTTTTCAAGTCTTTCTTTATTATGTCTATATTCATAAGTATATCTAAATTCAACAACACCTTTGTTACAAGAAACTTTGCTTATACCCTTTGCTAAGGCTATATAAACCATATACTTTCCTCTACTCTTAAAGGTTTCAAGTATATCTTTCCAAACCTTTCTTAAATACTCTGGTGTTAGGGTTGAATTTTCATTTACCACCTCATAATTATTTGAACTTTTAATAGCATTCTGTTGTTTATTATTTAAAGTTTTATTATTTGAAGTCTCATTTGAAACTTGTGATTTAACCTCTTCTAAATTAGTATTAACCTGTGTATTTCCACTTCTTATTGCTTGTTCTAACTTATTTATTCTTGCTAGCATAACTTCCTTAGATGTATCATACTCTATTTTGCACATTTTTATTACTGCAAGCTCTAAATAAACTCTAGCCTGTTTACTAAGTTTAGCCTCTTCATCACATTCTTGCACAATTCTTATGCATCTCATGATTTCTTCAACCTTTAACTTAGCACCTTGCACTTTAAGTTTTTCTATATTTTCCTCAGCAGTATCTAAAACTTCCTCTGGATTTGAAGTTACCTTTATCATAAGCAAGTTTCTATAATGAACTATTAAGTCCTTTATGAAAAGAGTCATATCCTTTCCTGTAAGAACTAATTCTTCTATTATTTCCATAGCACTTTCTATATCTCTTTTTATTATAGAATCTACTATTTTAAATAAATTATCATTAGTTACAAGACCTAACATAGAAACTAATTCATCATAATCTACCTTACCATCTCCTATAGAAATAGCTTGATCTAATATACTTAAAGAGTCTCTCATAGCTCCATCAGATACTCTTGCAACAAGGTCTAAGCTTTTATCATCACAGAATATACCTTGCTCAGTAACTATTTTTCTTAGTCTTCCTGTTATATCTTTTCTACTAATCCTTTTGAAGTCAAACCTTTGACATCTTGATAATATAGTTATAGGTAATTTTTGAGGATCTGTTGTAGCCAAAATAAAGACTACATTCTTTGGTGGCTCTTCTAAAGTCTTTAAAAAAGCATTAACTGCCCCAATAGAAAGCATGTGAACCTCATCCATTATGTAAACTTTAAATCTAGCTTCTTGAGGTGGGTATTGAACATCATCAATTATATCCCTTATGTTATCTACCCCATTGTTTGAAGCTGCATCAAGTTCAGTTATATCTATTGCTAATCCTTCATTTATTTTTTTACACATCTCACACTGATTACAAGGCTCTCCGTCTTTTAAATCTAGACAGTTTAAAGCCTTAGCCATTACCTTAGCTGTAGAGGTTTTACCAGTTCCTCTAGTACCACAAAATAAATATGCATGAGCTGTTCTTTCATTTATTATCTGATTTTTTAATGTAGTGGTTATATGTTCTTGACCTACAACATCATTAAAGGTTTGTGGTCTCCACTCTCTATACAAAGCTTTATATGCCAAATTATTCACCTCTCTAAGCCTGTATTAACATATAATTATTATACATCAAAACAAGCCATAATACCTATCACACTTATTTTATATTTTTCTTAGTTAAACCATTATATCATGATTAATATTTTCTTTTTTAAAAATAAATATATAATTATCTTAATAATATTTTTATGTTAACCTTGAAAGGATTTTTTATATGTTTTCTATAATTGTTGCCAAAAGTATTAATAATATCATTGGAGTTAATAATAAAATGCCTTGGAATATTCCATCTGATTTAAAAAGATTTAAAGAACTTACTATGGGTAAAAAAATATTAATGGGAAGAAAAACCTTTGAATCTCTTCCTTTTGTTTTACCTGGAAGAACTCATTTAGTTTTAACTACAAAGAAAGATTTTTCTTATAATCATAAGGACGTAATTATTTATAATGATTTAAATAAGCTTATTGAAGAGTATAAAGATAGTAAGGAAGAAATATTTGTAATAGGTGGTGGAAAAATATATTCTGAGCTTTTAAAATATACTTCAAAATTATATATAACTGAAGTTTTAAAGGAATATAAAGGAGATACTTATTTCCCTAAAGTAGATTATTCTAAATGGATAAAAACTTATGAAAGTTCTATTTATGAAGAGAATGGTAATAAGTTTAAGTTTTTTAACTATAAAAAGATATAATCTTCAATATATCCTTAGCTATAATTTATTTAGAGGTTATTATAATACTTATTCCTAATGACTTAATAAAAAGTAAAAACCCTATTTAAGTAGACATATGAAATATCTACTTAATGGAGTTTTACCTTTTTTCTATAACTTTTTATTTAATTACTTAATATGATTCTTCTAAAGATACAACTTCTCTTTTTCTAAATATTAACCCTGCTATTAATCCTCCAACTATAGCTGGAACAACCCAGTTAAATCCTAGGTTTGCAAGAGGTAACTTATGAACAAATTCAAATTTTATTCCTAAGCTATCAATTACAGTAAGTAAGCTTATTAAAAGAGTTGCATAAGTAGCTCCCTTTACCACTACATTATTTGGAACGAATTTTTCAAATATACTCATTACTACTAATAATATAGAAACTGGATAAATTAAGCTTAATACAGGTACTGCAATTTCTATTATTTTATCTACTCCTAAATTAGAAGATAATGCACTAAATACACATATTGCTATTACTATATATTTGTATTTTAATTTTTTGTTAGATACATCTTCAAAGTATTTAGCCGTAACAGAAGTTAATCCTACAGCCGTTGTAAGACAAGCAAGTCCTATTACTATTGCTAACATAATAGTACCTGTTGACCCTAAAATTGCATTAGTTATATTCATAAGTAATGTTGTTTGTGAAATACTGCTATCATATAAAGTTGAAGATGTAGCCCCTAAGAATGTTAATCCTCCATAAACAATAGCTAGTCCAATACATGCAATTAAGGCAGATTTTATTGTAAGCATTCTATTTTCTTTTTTATCCTTATAGCCTTTACTTGCAAATGAAGCCATAACAAGTGCTACAATTCCTCCAGTTCCTAAAGCATCCATTGTTTGATATCCTTGAGTAATCCCAGTCATAAATAACTTACCTGAATTAACTTTTTCTAAATCTCCAATAGGATTTATAATTCCCTTTATTATTAATACTGCTAATGATATAAGTAATAATGGTGTTAGAACCTTTCCGATTATATCCATAACCTTATTAGGCTTTATTGTTAGCACAAAAACTATTAAAAAGAATATTACTGAAAATACATATGGATTTATATTCCCTAAAAGTGGAGAAATACTCATTTCAAATGTTGTTGCTGCAGTCCTTGGCACTACTAATATAGGTCCTAAGCATAACATCATTAAAATTTCTAAGGTAATACCAAATTTTTTACCTGCTCTTCCAACAACCCCTTGGAAAGATCCAGCCTTAGAAACTGCAACTATTGATAAAAATATTATTCCTACGTCTGATATTATAAATCCTAAAAAACTAATTAACCATTCACTTCCTGATGTTAATCCTATATATGGAGGAAATATTAGGTTTCCAGCCCCAAAGAATATAGAGAATAAGGCAAATCCTATTACTAATATATCTTTCTTTTTGTTCATTTTTTACAACCCCAATCTAATTAATTTATATTTTTCATATAAAAAAGCCACATAGTGTAAAACTATGTGGCCTTAGTGCCTTAAATAAAAAGCCACATAGTGTTTATCTATGTGGCTCTACATGCATTTTAAACTTAGCCATCATAGATACAAACCTAGTTTGCATCTATGAATCTTTTATATATCATAAACGCAAACTTAACTATAATAGCTAAAGTAAAAGGTATTTAATTTTGAAGCTCTAGTTAAGTTTAAATTTTTCATACTCAATACTCTCCAAATTTCAATTTATTATCTTAATAGAATTTTAATTGTTAAACCATAAAAAGTCAATAGGAATTAATGATATAATATTAAAAAAACTTTGAAAAACCTATGAATAACATAAAATAGCTTTTAAATATTAACTTATTTATGGCAATTTAATATTATTAGTTTAGCATCCCGCATAGTAAACTAATATTTTATCTACTAAGTTAGATACTTCCTTATTACTTTCTACAAAAATCTTTGCATTACTTTTTATAGTTTCTTCATCATGAGAATTCTTCATAGCCTCTAAAGAAGTTTTAGCCTTATTTAAATTATTTATTATATCATCATTATATGAAGCAAATTTTTCTGGAACCTTTACCCCTTTAAGGTCCTCTATTAAACATTTAAAAAAATTATTTGATCTTTCTAACTGTTCAATCATAGTATTATTTAATTTACCAGTTTCAGATACTGTTCTCATATGTTTTATAGAACCATCTACGCTCATATTAACAATAGTTGATGAAATTTTATCTATATACTCTTCTTCGTCTTTACTTTTCTCTTCTTCCCTACTCTTTTCTATAGGAATATTGATTGTATTTTTTTCACCGCTTGTACTACATCCAAGAACGAAAAGCGATAAAGTTACCCATAGAATTCCTACCAAAAGTTTTCTTCCCATAACTTCCTCCGTAAAATTACATTTTTGTCATAAGTATGTCTATATAATTATACCAACAAGTATAAAAGTTTTTATTAATGTTTCGTGAACATATAGAAAACATAATTTTACAAAATAAAAAAAACTTTTAACATACTCTGTTAAAAGTTTAATTACATAATAAAACCGTGCACCTCACTTCGACAATAACTTATGAACGTTACCTATGTAGTTAGCTCAAGCCAGACGTATCCACGGCACATGAAAATGACTGCTTATCGCTGCTTCCTTCCGGACCTGACGAGGTTCACAGGTTTCCATTGCGTGGGGCCCAACTCTCAACACCACTTACATAGGGCAGACTCCACAAGTTAGAGCCTCTATGAGGACTTCGATCCTGCTGTAGCGGATTGCAGGTTACAGGGCACCGCTAACTCCCCATCTAGCACGGCATGGCGGAGAGAGAGGGATTTGAACCCTCGGTAGAGTTTCCCCTACACACGCGTTCCAGGCGTGCTCCTTCGACCACTCGGACATCTCTCCATAATAAATATTAATTTGTAATACTTTTTCATTCTAACATATAAGTCTAACCAATTCAATACTGAAAATTTAATTATAATTATTATACTTGTATGAATAAAATTAGTATAAATTAGAAATTTTAATTTAAATAATATTTTTACCTTATATTTATTTTAATATAATTATTTAAAAATGAGCTGTATCAAAGCTTAAAAAGAAAATTAAAAATAATATCTTCTAAATAAAATTGATACAACTCTCATATAAATCTAATTTATAAATATACCTTTTCTCTTTTTCTTTCCTCTTGAAACAATAATTATTATTGCCACAATTCCAATAATAATTCCTAGTAAGCTAACTAATTGAGCAACTCTAATATTCATAAAATATAAACTATCTGTTCTTAGCCCTTCAATAAAGAATCTTCCTAGAGAATATAAAGATATATAAGCAGAAATAACTACTCCCTTATATCTATCTGTAATATTATATAAAATTATCATCAATAAAATGGCCACAAATATATCCCATATACTTTCATATAAGAATGTAGGATGATAATATGCTCCATTTATGTACATACCCCTTTGAATAAACTCAGGAAATTTACTAATAAACTCATTAGTTACTTGTCCACCATGCGCCTCTTGGTTAAAGAAATTCCCCCATCTACCTATTCCTTGGGCTAATATAAAAGCTGGAGCCACAATATCTGCATAGGCTAAAAAATCTACTTTTTTAACCTTACAATAAATAAATGCAGTTAAGAAAGCTCCTATTATTCCTCCATGAATTGCTAAGCCACCTTGTCTTATGTTTATCATATCCCAAAAGCTATGATAATTTTCAAGCTCAAAAAGCACGTAATATGCTCTAGCCCCTATAATAGCAAAAGGAAAGCACCATAAAAATAAATCTAAGATAACATCAAAGTTTAAATTCTTTTTCTTTGCGTTAATACTTACCAAGGTCATTGCAATTAAAATTCCTAATGCTATGATTATGCCATACCATCTTACTTCAAAACTACCAATTGAAAATGCTACTGGATTCATCTAACCTCTCCCATTCCTTTTAATTTTTTATAATAATACTACAGTAAAATTATTAAGTAAATATGTATCATTCGCATTTAAATAAAAATATTATAAAAAAACTTAATAATAAAATCTGTAATATAACAGTCTTATTATTAAGCTTCTATCTTATCTATTTAGTTTTATATTTAGAATCCTGTTTTAAGCTAGTATTAATTTTTATTGATATATTCATACGTAAGTTAATTTATTAAAAAGTCTCTTTAATTTTTTATTGATTAAATTTACTGTAATGTATCTGTGTAAAATACATTTATAAATGGAATTTCAATTTCTTCTCCTGCACTATTTTTAATCTTTTTAGATTCAACTAATCCCTTAACTTTTATTTCACTTCCATTTTTTAAATCTGGCAAATCGCCCTTGCATAATACTCCTAAGTACACTGAATCAGCTATGCAGCAAGTCATATCTATTTGAGTAATTGCAAATTCTTCTTTTTCATATAATTCACTAACATATAAAAGCCCTTCTATAGAAATTTCTTTTCCTACAAAATCTTCTAGATGAAGTATTAATTCTTCTAAGGAACTATGAAAATTTTTCTCTGTAAATACTAAAGCTTCATTACTATTTAATTTTTCATCAGAGTGCAGGTGATTATGTTCACTCTCTTTATGTCTATCATGATATAATTTAACTCCTTTTAAGTTTAAGGATACCTGATTAATATTTAATCCATTAGCTATATTTAAAATAACTAAAGCAAAAATAAAAATTAAATATCCACCCTTAAAACTCCTTCTAGTTGAGGTTTTAAAAATATTGAAAAATTGTATAACTAAAATCAAAAATAATAATATTATGGCCAAAATGACATATGCCTTCATATCTCTTGATATAATCAAAAAAATCTTTTCACTCATAAACATTTTTACTATTAAATATCCAAAGCAAAATAATATAAGAAACCATATGAATTCACTAAAATTAAATTTTCTCATAAAGGTTCCTCCTTAAAATATCAAAGCTGAAGCTATGAAGCAAAGTGAAAATACTACAAATAAAAGTTTAACTACAAAGGATTTTTTAAATATAGAAAATAACATTATTGTATTTTTTAAATCTATCATTGGCCCTATAATCAAAAATCCAGTTATTGATCCTAAAGAAAATCTATTCATAAAGGTACTGGCAACAAAGGCATCTGCCTCTGAACACAAGGAAATTAAGAATGAAAAAGCCATAAGGATTATTATTGATAACACTGCACTATTTTCAAAATAAAAAATAATATCCCTTGGTACAAAGGTTTGAAATATGGCTGCTAAAGTTGCTCCAACTATAAAATATTTCCCTATTTCATAAAACTCTAGGGATGTATGCTTTAAAAGCCTTATAAGTTTACTAGAATTATCATCTATTTCTGAACATCCACAAAGACATTTTCCTTGTAATTCTCCCTCACCATTATCTATGAAAATATTATTTTCTCCACTTAAACAAAGCATAAGTAGCCCAGCTATGACAGCTATTGAAAAGCCTATGCCCACTCTCAACAATACTACCTTTATGTTTCCATCAAAAGCATAATATGTTGATAATATAACCAGTGGATTAACTATAGGAGCAGCCAACATGTAAGTTATAGCCACATTTAAAGGTACCTTTTTATTTAATAATCCCTTTGTTATAGGCACTGTGGCACATTCACAAACAGGTAAAAAAACTCCTATTATCCCAGCTTGAATTGATCCTAATAATTTATTTTTAGATATGATTTTATTAAAAATATTATTTGAAATATAAACTTGCATAAAGGAAGCTAGCACTGCCCCTATAAGTATAAAAGGCAGTGCTTCTATTACTATACTAGAAAAGACTATAGAAAATTTATTTAAAAGCTCCATGTTTATCCCATCATCCTGTTTATAAGTCTTTCTTTATTAAAGTTCATATTAGTTTCTTCCTTACCTATGCAATTAACTATATGGGCATTATGATTAAATCTTTCTATCATATCTTTATATTCTTTTAAAGCATTTTCACTTATTTCATTACATTTATTTAAGACAATAAGATTGCTTAATGATATGTTCGGTATTATCATTGAAGGTATGTTCTTTAAAAACATATTAAAAGTTGTCATATCAATTAAATTAACTATAATCCCAATCTTTAAATATTCCTTAAGCTTACTATTTGTAACTTTATCTATAAACTTTTTAGTTTCACTAACCCCATTGCACTCAATAAAAACTCTCTTAGGCGCATAAAACTTTAAGCTTCTTATTAAATCCTCTTCCTTTAATTCATCCATGCTATAAAACTTTTTTACATTAATATTTTTCCTACAATTTATTAATTCTTCCTGTCCACGCTCACATTGTATTACTAAAACCTCCTCCTTAGAAAAATCATCTAAAATGTGATTTATGAAGGATGTTTTTCCTGATGATAAAAAACCTGTTATTAAATCAACTGAACATTTTTTCACATAACCCTCCCCCTTATTTTTAAGAAAATAATTTATCTATGCTATCTTTATTTAAATTTCTTCCTATAACACAAACTCTGCCTGTATAATCACTTTTATAATTAACAATAGAAATATCATTTGGTACAAAATCAAATTTAAACCACTTATTATCTTTAGATTTTATTATCCCCTTTGCCCTTAAAACCTCACCATGCTTGTTGTTTTGAAATTCATTTAAAATTTTTACTAACTCAGAATATTCAAAGGTTTTTGGTGTCTCCACTCCCCAATTTTCAAAAAACTCAGGTGCAGAAACTCTTCTTAAACCTATTCTTTTAGGCTTTTTATTTATATTCTCTATTAAATTTTCAACTTTTTTCTCTGAAACTTGAATTATTCTTTCTGGGCTTAACTTACTTAACTCAGTGGTTATAATGTTAGCCTTATTGTTTATTGTTTTTATTTCATTACAAACATGAGTAATTTCCTTATCAGAAAGTTTTTCTACTCTAGTTAATATTATTGTGTTTGCATTTACTAATTGACTTCTATAAAAATCTCCAAAGTTTTTCATATACATATGAACATTTTGAGCATCAACCATGGTTATTTTCATATTTATTCTTAAGCCCTCTATATGAGCTTCTTTTATAGATTCAAGAACTTGAGAAAAATTAGCTACTCCTGAAGGTTCAATTATGATTCTATCTGGTCTGTAATTTGATATTATGTCTAAAATATTTTGTTTAAAGTCACCCTTTATGGTGCAACATATACACCCAGAATTAATTTCTTTTACTTCAATTCTTCTATCTTTAAGTAAATCTCCATCAATTCCAACTTCTCCATATTCATTTTCCACAATAGCTACCTTTTCATCCTTTACTAAGGTATCTAAAAGCTTTTTTATTAAAGTAGTTTTGCCAGCTCCTAGGAATCCTGAAATTATATCTACTTTCATTTAATCCTCCTAATATAGAAACCATATTCTTATTGATTATATTCTTAAAACAAAAGGATTATTACTTAAAGTAATAATCCCTAAATCTCTAAAAATAAGTAAAATAAAAGCTTAAGAAAGACTTTATCTTTCCTAAGCTTTTATTTTGTAAATACCACCAAAACCAATAATTATTTTTTTACTTTTATTATTTTATATTATAAGTTGAATTTCCTGAAATCCACTCATTTATATCTTTGTCTACTACAACTTTTCCATTTGCTATTACCTTTATGTTTTCTGGCTTATAAGCATCTGGGAATGCTGTATATTTTCTTTTTCTAATCCACATATTTTGTATATCATCAATTTTTAGATTTTCATCTTTTAATTTGAAAGTATAAGTGTCTTTACTTCCAGTCATAAAATCATTTCCTGGGTTGTCCATTTCCCATTCTTGAGTTTTTCCATCCTTTGTTTTGATTCCAAAATACATGTAGTCATCTGTTCCAGCATCTTTTTCACCACTAGTTGATATGTAAGCTACTAGTTCTTTTACATTCTTTCCAACTGATGGATCATTACCCTCTGATACATCGTGTAAGAATCTATAAATATATCCCGCTGTTCCTTTTTGAGAGTTAGCCAGAGTTACCTTTGCTGCATAGTCCCAATCATCCCAACTATGACTCATGCTAGCATGACTATAGTATATTGATTTTCCTGTTTTAGCAAAACCTCTTGCATATTCTTTTGACCATGCATTAAAATCTTTGTTTTTTAAGATATCAGCATAAAAATCCTCATTAGTTTTGCAACCTGCTGTGTTTATTTTATACTGTTCTTTTCTTTCTTCTGCAAAAGTCTCAAACTTAACATGTCCTGCGCTATCAACGGCAGTAACATTAGCAGGATGATATGGAGTATCTATATCTCCAAAATAGTGCATAGCCTCTCCAAGATAGAATGTAGCTTGTTTATAGTTTCCTCTTTGCCATTCATATCTAGCTAATGCTGAAAATTTTCTTATTTGTGATTCCCCTGTGTCAGGTATAGAATAAGCTAAATACCAACTATTATCCTTTGAGAAATTATTATCTGTATCAGGATCCCAGAAGTGATCTTGATATAGATCATATGCATTCTTATCATAATCTGGATAAGTAGAACCTAATTGAAGCTCATGCATGTTCTCTTTTAAAATCTCTAAGTTTTTTCTTACACTTTCTGGTTCATTTTTGGACAGATCATTTTCTAATATTGAAACCCCTTGAGTTACAATCATAGCATGAGTTCCTGTTCCATCAATTTTTCCATCCCAAGCGTAAACTTTAGTTGATGCCCCAGCCCATAGGCTAGTTGCTAGCGCGGCACAAATAAGTGCCTTACAAATCTTTCTTTTCATTTTTATATCCCCCGTTAATTTTTTTCAAGTATTAATCTCCCCTTTTTTGATAACGATTAACACTTGCACTGAAATTATACCATATAATTACCATAAGCTCACTAAATTTTTGAATATTTTTTAAAATATTTTTGAATACAATTCAAATTTCAATTAAACATATCTAACCTTACCCACTCTAAATTGTTAAACTTATTTTTAATATGAAAATTTACAATTATTAGTGCTATAATAATTTAAATATTGTTTTTTAATTTAATAAGAATTTTTACACATAATATAAGGGATGGAATAAAATTTGAAATAAATTATAAGGCAAAGGATTTTAATATGGATAATAAAAATTTTCAATCAAAAACAGGTTTTAACTTAGAAAACACTTATTTAACTCTTCCAAATATATTCTTTAGTGAACAAAATCCAAAGGGTTCAAAAAATCCTAAACTTATTAAGTTTAATACTTCTCTTGCTGAAGAACTTGGACTTAATGAAGAAGTTTTAAACAGCGATTTTGGTCTTAATATATTTGCAGGAAATGAAACTTTCCCAGAAATTGTACCAATTGCACAGGCTTATGCAGGTCATCAATTTGGTCATTTTACAATGCTAGGAGATGGTAGAGCACTCTTATTAGGAGAACATGTAACTAAAGATGGTAAAAGATATGATGTTCAATTAAAAGGGTCTGGTAGAACAATCTATTCAAGAGGTGGAGATGGAAAGGCTGCCCTTGCACCTATGCTTAGAGAATATATAATAAGTGAAGGTATGCATGGTCTTGGAATTCCTACAACTAGAAGCCTTGCTGTAGTAAGTACTGGTGAGGAAGTTTTAAGAGAAAGATTTGAACAAGGTGCTATATTAACAAGAATAGCTTCTAGTCACATTAGAGTTGGAACTTTTGCTTATGCATCTCAATGGGGCACTTTAGAAGATCTTAAAAGTCTTGCTGACTATACTATTAAAAGACACTTTCCTAATATAGCTAAGAGTGAAAATAAATATATTTTATTTCTTGAAGAGGTAATAAATCGTCAAGCTGAACTTATAGTTAAGTGGCAAAGTGTTGGATTCATTCATGGGGTTATGAACACTGATAATATGGTAATCTCAGGAGAAACTATAGATTATGGACCATGTGCATTTATGGATACTTATGATACAAACACAGTATTTAGTTCCATTGATTATGCTGGTAGATATGCTTATGGAAATCAACCTAACATGGCTTTATGGAACTTAGCTAGATTCTCAGAAGCACTACTTCCTCTTCTAACCCCTAACCTAGATGAGGCTGTTAATATTGCTAAAAAGTCCATATCAAACTTTTCTAAACTCTATAAAAAATATTGGTTCAATAAAATGAGAGCTAAACTTGGTCTTTTCACAGAAAAAGAAAATGATGAATTGCTAATTGAAGGGCTTTTAAGCACAATGCAAAAATATGAAGCAGATTTTACTAATACCTTTGTATCTTTAACTCTTAATAAATTTGAAGATGAAAAAGTATTTAGTAGTGATGAATTCAAAACTTGGTATGCTCTTTGGCAAAATAGATTAAAAGAAGAAAATAGACCACAGGAAGAAGTAAGGAATTTAATGATGAATAATAATCCTTATATAATTCCTAGAAATCACTTAGTTGAAAAAGCTCTTAAAAATGCTGAAAAAGGTGATTTTACTTTTATGGATAATCTATTAGAAGCACTAAAGAATCCTTATAGTTATTCTAAAGATTTAGAAAAGTACACTAAGTTACCTGAGAAAAGTGACACTCCTTATGTAACATATTGTGGAACTTAAAATTTAATTATATAAATTAATAGAATATAAATTAATGGGATATAAAAAACTTTTTTATAAGCTTTTTATATCCCAATTTTTATATCTAAATCTCTATATAATTTTCCTAACTTAAAATATATTCATTACCTCTATGTCTTTATTTCCTGCCCCTTCCATCATCTCATTGTACATTCCAAGAATTTCTTCCCCATAGGTAGGACTTGGTGCCCAATTTTTGCTTAAATCAATTACTGAATTAGCTTTCCCAAATATTGAAGCAAAGTGTCTAGGATCCTTTGTTTCAGCCTTTGGATATCCTTCTGCCCCTGCATATAATGCTAAATGATCCAAATGAGCCTTTACTCCCTCATTCCAACTTTTAAATTTTATATGAGCTTTAGGGTCTTTATCGCTCCCACCCTTATTTGTTTTTAACCCACATGGATTATGATATGAAGCATCTAATACTCCTCCAAAATTACCATAGGCAGTTTCCTTAGCTGCTTGTACATACGCTAAAGCTGGATTAACATCCCCATGTTCATCTGAATATTCCCAATATAAATCAGCAAGTTCAACAAATTCCTTAGTGGCTCCTTTTCCTTGTGCCCATTTTTTAGCATCATCTACTGTTATAAAAACATCTGAAACTATTGGTATATCCTCTTCAGTTTCTATTTCTATTTTTACGCTCTGCGCCTCTGTTACATGAACCACATCTATGTTTATTATTGTTAACATTACTAATATTGCTACTATTAAAGTTTCTATGTTAAATTGGTCTTCCTTCACAATAGGATCCTCCTAATACTATTACATAATATTCTCTATAAATAATATGCTATCCTATTCTTATTTATGTAAAAAAAGTGAGCCCAAAACTTGAGCTCACTAAAAATCATTACTCTTTATTGATAACTTCCCAAAAGATTAAAATTAAAGTTCCTACAAAATAGCATATAATATCTTTTACATCAAAGGATGTACCTATGAGTATTGTAAAAAATCTACTATTTTGAAGATGTAATAACTCAACTATTCTAAAGTATTGTAAAACCTCAACTAAAACACCAAATAAAAAAATATATATGGGTAAATTTTTTATTTTTCTTCCAATTATTCCTCTTATAAATGTGTATATAACTATTACAACTAAAACATCACCTATATAAGGTCTAATAAAATTATCATGTACAAATAGTGCAATAAAAACCTCAATAATTAATAAGATTAAAAAGGCAACTAAATATCTTTTATTTATTTTCATAAAAACACTTCTTTCACACTAATTTTTTTAGATAAAATCATATAAAAACATCATAAATTTTTATTAATTATAGCACATAAAGAAAAATCA
This sequence comes from Clostridium sp. 16K-1-R1, assembly GCF_023921145.1. Classification (NCBI taxonomy): domain Bacteria; kingdom Bacillati; phylum Bacillota; class Clostridia; order Eubacteriales; family Clostridiaceae; genus Clostridium; species Clostridium sp. 16K-1-R1. Next base: position 57,634 of record NZ_CP046515.1, on the reverse strand, counting down.
GTAAGTAAAGCTTTACCTACTGATTAAAAATATTATGAAACCTTTAGTGATCTTATTTTACATTCTTTTTGTAAGTAGTTATCTTTTATATAGTTGAAAACTTCTTTATAGTCCTCTTCACCATATTTTTTAACTAACATAACATTTAAACTTGTACCAAACCATACTCTACAGAAAGAAGGATCTATCATTAATTTTGCCCCTTCTTTACCATTTATTCTTACATTTTCATCTTCTAATAATGTATTAAAGTGATTTATAAGCCCCATCATTATTCTGTCACCCATTTTAGGATCTTCATCAGCTATTGTAACGAAGTAATATGACCAAGCATATAAAAGATTTTCTTCTATAGCTATTCCTGCTACTTTTTCTCCTATAGTTTCATTAAAACATCTATGCATATAGTAAGATAATTTCTTTATATTTTCTTCAAATTTCTTTTCATAGAAATTCATTTCATATCCTACCATCATATCTAATTTGCTCATAATACACCCCCACCAATATTTGTATTCTCAGTATAACATAAAAAGGGTAAGTAAATCATTACTTACCCTCGTCTATCTTTGAAAAATTTTGTTAATATTTTACTACATTTTTCATCATTCTCCCAAACTACTTCAAGAAAATAATTTAGATTATGATTTTGAAGAATATTAACTACAGAACCAGCCGCTCCTGTTGTATCATCAAAGGTACCAATATAAATTTTTGAAAGTCTACTTTGAAGAATAGCTCCAGCACACATAGGACAAGGCTCTAAAGTAACATACATCTCGCAACCATGAAGTCTCCAATTATTTAGTTTATTACAAGCTTCCCTTATGGCAATAATTTCTGCATGAGCTGTTGGATCTTTTAAGGTCTCCTTTAAATTATGAGCCCTTGCAATGATTTCTCCATCCTTTACTATTACAGCTCCTACAGGAACTTCTCCCTTTTCTCTTGCTTTTTCTGCCTCTTCCAAAGCTAAACTAAGCACCCTTAACTCTCCTCTTTTTTTCGTTTATATGTGTAAACTCTAACCTTTTTTACCCTATTTCTATCTAATTCTTCAACAATAACTCTAAAGTCATTAGTTTTTATTTCCTCTCCAACCTTAGGCATTCTTCCTAAATAACCTATTACATATCCTCCAATAGAATCAAATTCCTCAGATTCTATTTCAAATCCTATCATATCGCTTAAGTCAGAAAGTCTTGTGCTACCATCTACTACGAACTCATTTTCTTTGATAACTTCTATATCTTTATCTCTCTCATCGTATTCATCTTCAATATCTCCTACGATTTCTTCTATTAAGTCCTCAATAGTGACAATACCAACTGTTCCACCATATTCATCTAGTACTACTGCTATGTGATTTCTAGTTGTTTTCATCTCTGCAAATAGTTCTGTTATCTTTTTAAATTCAAAGGTTCTAAAAGGTTCTCTCATGTATTCTGTTACATTGAAATTTTCCTCATCACTATCTAAAAGAATTAAATCTTTAACATTTAAAATTCCAACAATATCATCTATTGATTCATTATAAACTGGTATTCTTGAAAATTGTTGTTCTTTTATTACTTTTAATACTTCTTCATAGGTAGCTGTAACATTTACTGCAATGACATTTACCCTTTGAACCATTATATCTTTTACTTGAAGATCTCCAAATTCAAAAACATTGAATATCATTTCTTTTTCTTCAACTTCAAGAACTCCCTCTTCTTCACTTACATCAACCATTGTTTTTAATTCTTCCTCTGTTATAAATGGCTCACTTTTATTTAAATCTCCACCTAATAATCTTACTATTAGGGATGATACTGAAGAAAATAACCAAACAAGAGGTTTGAAAACTGTAACCACTATATTTATTATAGGAGCTACGGCTAAAGAAACCTTCTCTGCATTTTGCTTAGCTAAGGATTTAGGTGTTATTTCTCCAAATATTAATACTAATATTGTCATAACTCCAGTAGCTAAGGCAACTCCACCATCACCAAATATTCTAAACGCAAGTGTTGATGCTAAGGATGATGCACCTATATTAACTATATTATTTCCTATTAAGATTCCACCTAATAATTTATTAGGGTCTTCTAATAATTTTTCTAATAACTTAGCTCCTTTTATCTCTTCATCAACCATATGCCTTACTCTTATTCTGCTTAAAGCCATTAAAGCTGTTTCTGAGGCTGAAAAAAATCCTGATAAAATTATCAAGATAATAAGAAGCACAATTTGAAACGTATATGGGTCCAAATAAACCCCTCCTATTATTCTATATATTTTTCTTCTTTTTTTTATTTTCCTATATAATTATTATATTATACAAAAATTTCATATTAAATAATAATATTTAAAAAACTCCATATAAATATGGAGTTTTTCCTTCACAGTTAAAACCATGGTATCCCCAGTAGGAATATTTCCATACATTTTTATAAATATGTATGCACTTATAAAACATCTATAAACCTACTTAAATACTATATTTGCAAGTGATTAAATATTCCTATAAAATCACTTGTATTTTCTTTTGTGTTTACTAATTGTCCCCTTTTTGTCCCTTTAATATAAAAATTAAATTTATTACACATTTATTAATAAATAGAATATTCTAATTCAAATAATTTATTTAATTATATTTTTATAAATCTTTTATTGATTAAAAAAATATAACTTTTCTTTATCGCCATATTTTTTTAGATTTGTCCACATTTTTGTATTTTTAAAATGCTCTAATGTAAATGAACATCTTAAAAAACTTTGCATTGTATCTATACCATAATCTTTCCCCCTGATTTTGGAACAATATACATTAAGCATATAAACAAAATCATGGCCTCTTGTAATATCCAACAATTCTTCCAAAGTATATTTCTTTTTTCCATATTCATCAATATATTTACTTATAATATTTTTATTTGCTTTCCACAGTTCATTTCCCTTATTTTTAAAATCTACCATTTGAAAAAGTTTTGTTTTACACACAGTATTATCTTCCAACAATATATTATGTATAGGTATTTTATTTATATTAATTTCTAATTTATTTTTAGCATTATATCTTCTTAATAGACTTATATTTATAAGTCTATTAAGAATTTCTTCTCTTAGCTCCTCTTCATTTACTTCTTTAATGTAACATTCACAACATACATTTTTAAAACATTCTATTTCACTATTAATCATCATTTCCATACTAGAAAAATCATAATAAAAAATTCCTTTGGTATCTAATTCATCATCATAGTCTTTGTCTATTATCCCTATAACATTATTCTTTTCTTCAAAAAATTTTTTTATAGATAGCACACCTTCTTTTCCTGTAAATGATTCTTTTAATAATACATCATTTTTTATAAATTTTCTAAGAAATTTATAATCATCCTGTCCTTCTACTATAATTACTTTCTTTGTTTTATTAGCACTTAAAAATAACTTTATCTCTGAAATAATATCTTTCTTAGTTATTGTGCTCCTTATAGAATTATTCCCCATCTATTTCACCCAAATCTATTTGATTTTCCCAATAATTGCTCAATATTTGTGGTGAATGTGTCGCAACTATAACATTTATATTTTTTTTCTCTAAAACTCTCAATACATCACTCATAAATTCTTGTTGCCAACTTATATGAAGAGATATTTCAGGTTCATCTATTAATAATAAACTTTCATTATTAATCTCAAATATTAAGTTATAAAATAACACTATCATTTGTTTTTCACCAGAAGATAACATTGATAACTTAACTTTCTCTCCTTGCATATCTACTATAGACAAACCTTTTTCTTTAGAAATTTTGATATTTTTAAATGCTAATTTAGTATTTATTATATCCATGAACAAATCAAATTTTTCTAACATACCTTCATATACTTGATATTTCTTATCAAAGTCATCAAAATAGATTTTTAATGCCTTTGCGTGTTCTTTTTTAAACTTAATATCTTTTTCAAATTTAACTTCAGAAATATCATATACATTTAGTTTATCAAATTTCTTTCTAATATCTATTATTTTTGATTTGTATTCATTTTCTGTTAAACCAACATTTGTTGCAAATAATCTTACTGGATAACTACTATCTATTATATTAGCTTCTTTTGAATATTTTTGAGATAAATCACTGATTATACTTTTTATTTTTCTAGGTATATTATCTATTACTTCTGTTGTTCTATTTATTTTAGAGCCAACATATCTCGTATGTCTTTTTTTATAATCAACATCATTATATTCCATATCATTACTTAATTTTTTTATTAGTCTTTGCTCTTTTATAAAATAAACTTCCTCTGCATTGTCATAAAGTATTTTTATACCACTAACAACATTAATATCATTATCTATAATACTATTAAATTCAAAACTATCTACATTAAAATATTTGTTTATTAAAGTTTTAAAATATTCATTTCCATATTCCTTTTCTCTTTCTAATATTCTCTTTTCAATGTATCTTCTATTATTAATAGTTATACCATCAAATTCTTTATTAAATAAATTTTCTAATATAACACTAATATTTTCTTCATTTATAATTAATTCATTTTTCACTTTTTTTAATTTTACTTTTTCTTCATTATTTTTAAAATTCAAAGTAATTTCTTCAAAATTTATATCATAAAAATAACTCAGATTAACTTTATTTACAGCCTCTAAAATTTTTAATATAGTTGATTTTCCATATCCATTAGGACCTGTTATAATTATTAATTTGTTATTCTCTAAATTAATATTATAATCAAATATATTAAATAATTTTTTTATTTCAATACTCTTTAACACAACTAACCTCCTAAAATATTTCTTATTTTATTATAATATCCAATTAAAACTATGTACAGAAATTTAAATATATACTATATATTCTAATTATATAAATCAAATCTAATCATTACTTTATTTATATAGCTCTTTATACTTCTAAAATCTTTTAAGTTCTCTACACTATTTAGTTACAATCATCTCATAACCAATACATTCAATTTGAGCTTTCATAGTTTTATAATTGCTTAATAATTTTTTAATATTTTCTCTTTGTTCCTTAGTCATAAATCCTCCTAAATAATAAAAGCACTTACACTATACGTAAATGCTTTAAATTTTATATTCTATATTGTTCTTTTCATAGTAATTAATTAGTAGTTGCTCTACCTCTTCCATGGAATAAACCTTCTTATTTTTATCTCTAAATACATGACCTAAATTAACATAGAACTTGAATACAGTATATAAATCAACCTTAATAATTACTGGTTTCTTAATCTTCCTTATGCTCTTATCAGTTTTCTTACATTGGACTAAACCTAAATCTTTTTCTATATCAACTATAAGCTTATAATGGTCAAGATCACTTTTAATAAACTTACGTAGATTCTTTTCTTTTATGAAGAGGTCTTTTTTAGTTAATCCCATTTGCTCGGCTCTTTTTAACATCTCATTTCTTAATTCATCACTCATAATGCATACTCCTATTAATTACTAAATACTTATACCATAATCTAAATTTCTTAATACTCTCATAAAGGTTATATCTTCTGAATATCTTCTTTGATATTGGTTTCTAAACCATTGACTACCTCTTAACTTTCTTATAGCTCTTGCCTTTGTATTTTTTATATCACTTGAAGATGTTTCAAATATATCAGATATTTGTTCTATGCTTAACTCTTCAGTATCCCACCCATAATATAGCTTTAATATTTCTCTTTCATTAAGAGTGTTATACTTGTCCATAACCTCCTCTAATTCAAGCCTTAATTCACTTAGATATAATTCCTCTTCTCTATCCTTTATCTCATCACTATTGCTCTCTATACTATTTATTAGTTCATCTTGATTCTCTTCACTTACTGGTGTATTAAGACTTATTTCCTCATTAGTATTGTATGTAGTAATAAATCTATGTATTTTTTGATAGATCCAATAAAAAGCATATGTAATAAACTTAGTTTTCTTTATATATTCAATATCATATTTACTACAAGCTAATATAAATCCTATTCTCCCCTCCTGGAGCAAATCATCAAACTCAATAGAACTCGTTTTATCTGAATAGAATTTACTGGCTATTTTGTATATTAACTTATCATTATTTTCTAAAAGCTCATCTAAAGCTCTTTTATCTCCTTGCTGATATAATACAACAAGCTCCTCATTAGTCATTGCTCTCACCCTCATGTATTATTGGATATGGTTTATCTATTCTATTTAAAAATAATAAGTCTTTTATTTTATAATTACTAAAATCATATACCTGTAAATTAGTATTTTCTATTGATTCTATCTTTTCAAAATCAGTATCACCACAAAGAAATAACATTTTTTCCTTAGCCTTAAATATTCCATCTGATGTTTTAATAATAAAACTAGGAAATAACTTACCTTTATTTTTCTTTTTTAATATTTTTTCTATCTTTAATAATCTCTTATTTATCATCATTTATATAGCTCTCCAACTCTTGTATTTTCTTCTCTAGCTCATCAGCTCTTATACTATTTAATATCGAATTACATGAATAAATTATAGTATTAGCTTTCTTAGAATCTATTTCATTGTTTACTATCATATTAGTTATTTTGGCTAATGTTTTTCTTATATCTTTTGGTGAGTTCAATCTTAATCTTATTTTTTTATTTTCATCACCCATAGGGGTACCCCCTTCCTTTCACTCTTGTAATTTCAATGCTTACATTACATTTTTAAGTGCCAAATAATATATAAAAAGAGGTATTTAACCTCTCTTTAACATATTATTGATTACTCATTTCTTCCCAACTAATAATACTTAGATCATCTCTTAATCTGTTTTCTATAAAATTAATCATTCCATTAAATACTAAGTTCATATCATTTTGTATTTGATATTGGCTTATATAGTTATCAATATTATTCTTTAAATCATTTAAAGATTTTTTGATATATTCCCTATTGTCCTTTGGAATTAAAATTAATAAATCAACTCTCTCTGAATTTATCAATTTTCTTATAGTTGCCAAAGCGTTATAATCATCTTTGTAAACCTCAATTATATTTTTAAAGTCCTCTGAATCTGTTATAACTCCTTTTTCTATCATGCTTATAGTATTAGCAAGTCCAACTTGATACCCTGTATCTGATAATCTTCCACTACTATTAGCCTTCCATTTCTTCTGTAAATCTTCTATAGCTCCATTTATTAAATTCATTACATTATCATGAATATTAATTACCTTTGGTGTAAATTGCTCTACTATCTCATTTATTCTTTTTTCCTTGCCTTGTGGTGTTAATTCGCTATTTTTATTTACTTCAAGTATGCTTTCATACACATTATTTTGACTATCCTTATAACTTTTAATTAAACTTAATAATTGACTTTTCTTACTCATTTTCATTACTTCCTTTCTTCTTTACAAACTTTATTTTCCCAATAAGTAGTATTATATTTTTTCACTTTATCCTTGTTCTTTTTACGCCATGCTCTTAAATATGCGTTTCTTTCTTCTCTTGCTTTATCATTCACCCTCAATGCTCCTCTCTGTTTTTTAATCAACAAAAAAGCCACGAGAACAACACCAGTATTCATATACTGATTAATTGTTTCCCGTGGCTATATAACACGCCTTCCACCTTATAGGTAGGGTACTTAAAATATTCTTTTTCTTAATCTAATTATACCATTTTTCCTTATTTAAAACAATAAAAAAGGCTAGTTAATACTAACCTTTAGGTGTTTGATAATGTAAGTTTCTATAAATTGCAATCTAAAACTAATTTAATTAATACTAGAATACTTTCATTACCAGTAGACAAAAATTACAGTAATGTAAATAGATTTTAAACTAAAATAAATTTATATTCAATACTTTATTAAAATAATAAGGCTCGACTTAATGTCGAACCCCTTAATATTAGGTTACGCCCTTTTTGGTAGTAACCTACTCTATATAAATATATATTCTCTTATAAAGTCCTTTTCTATAAGGCTTACTAATCTTCTTTATCTTAACCCCAGTTGATAAAGCTTTAATGATCTGCTCTCTTTCCTCAACTGTTTGATAGCTTATAATTATCTTACTCATTTGATACCCTCTTAATCTATGCTCTATATTCATTAATTCCTATTAAATTCTCTAAAAGTGCTAACACTCTAACTTGTCCAATAGCATTTAGCTTTTTAAATCCCCCTACAATCTTATCTTCGATATTACCTATTAATTCAATTTTCTTCTTGCACTCATTCTCTAATGCTTTATTTCTGTAATATTTAAGTTTCAAATCTATTCTCCATAAACCTCCAAGTGTTTTCTTAGTTGCTCCTAAAGGATTATCCCAAACCTTACTTACGTACTTTATAGCCTCTTCAAAACCAACTTTATCTATCCAATTTTTGTTTATTACTATATCAAAACTTTTAAAAGAACTATCAGCATGAAGAGTAATATAAAACTTCTTGCTATCCCCTTGAAAATCTAATGTTTCAAAATAAAAATTAAATCCGTTTATTGTTCTAACTATATTCACTTTTTAAATTCCTCCAATATTTCTTATGTTTACCTCTTGATTTATTGGAGCTAACATGATACCTTGAAATTGCGAGTTTCTAGGGTATCATGTTAACCCTTAAGGCTAATGTATGTATCTTTACATTAGTCTTTTTTTATATCATCTATGTTTCTTATAGTGTTTTTATCCACTTATTCACCTCATAGAAGAGGTTTGTCTATTATTTAATGTGGACATAGGTTAAATTTTCATAAGTGCTTATACGAGCCATTATCCTCCTTGAAATATGTAAACTAAAATCTATTTATTATTGCCTTTTCCACTCATTAAAACGCCAACTAATATTTTTGTCTTCTTATCTGATTTTTCATAGAGTATGGCAATTAGTTTAATTCTTTCTTTTAACTCCATATCTCGCACTCCTATATTTAATTATTTCCCGAACTTTTCAGTTAATCTTTGAGTTGGTAAATTGTAATCAAACTTAACTACTCCAGTTCTACCATTTCTACACTTAGCAAAATTAATTTCTAAAACATCATCTTTTATATCTTCATTGTTTTCTCTCGCTTTGTAATATCCATCTCTATAAAGTAATCCAATAACATCTGCGTCCTCTTCAATAGAACCTGTGTCCCTTAAATCACTTAGAAGAGGTCTTTTATCTGACCTTTGCTCTGTAGCTCTTGAAAGCTGACACAATCCAATCATAGCAACATTTAGCTCCTTAGCCATTGCTTTTAATGAGTTTGATATAAAACTAGCTTGTTCGTATTTAGTACCCTTAGAAGTTGATTTTATCTTTCCTATGTGATCTATTATTATTACATCTAATCCATGCTTTAATTGAACCTCTTTAGCAACTAATCTTATTTCATTTATTGTTATTGATGAAGGTTCATAGATAAATATATTTTTCTTTCTAAACAACCTATCCATTACATTAGTTATTGATTTTAATTGATTATCACTAAACTTACCTCTTGCTATAACACCATTTTCAATATTGGTATTCATTGATAATACTCTCTGTCCCATTCCTTCAATACTCATATCTAATTGGATATAAAGTACATTTGCTTGTATGTTTTCTAATAATGCAAGTGAAAAGGCTGTCTTTCCCATGCTTGGTCTAGCTCCAAAAACTATAAAGTCTTTTCTATCTAATCCATTAGTAACATTGTCTATCATTCTTATGCCTGTACCTATTCCAGCAAAGCCCTTTTTACTAACATAAGCTTTCTCAATCTTTTCAAAAGTCCTCTCCATAGCCTCACCTATTGTATAAATCTTATCCTTTCTATTGGATTGATTAACTTCTAAAAGCTTATTTTGTAAGTAATCTACTTTACTATTAACATTACCCTCACTACTAATAACTCTCTGACAAGCCATTACGAGCTCTCTCTCACGACTTTTTTCTTTAACTATATTTACATGACTTGATAGTGTTCCATAGTCTACATGGCTTGTTTTTTCTGCTATATCTGTAAGTGTTATTGCTCCATTCTTAACCTCATTACTTAACTTCTCTGATAGTACAACTACATCAAATTGTATTCCCTTACTATAAAGGCTACACATAGCTCTATAAATCATTTGATTCTTGCTATTATAAAAGTCCTTATCTTCTAATTCTCCTATAACCTTAAGTATATATTTATTGTTAGCCGTAACAGTTCCTAAGATAGCCTCTTCTGATTCTAAGGAATATAATAATTGTTTATTCTCCATGTTTATTGCTCCTTCCTAATAATCAAAGTTACTTGTATTATTTTTTAACTTTGGTTCTTCTTTTGATTTAGTAGTAATATCTTCTTGATAATTACAATCTAAATAATCCATATATCTCCCATTAAAGAATGTTGAACCATGTAATATAAATTCTTTTGACTTATTATCTTTCTTTATTTCTTCAACGTATCTCTCAATACATCTGACTATTTGTTCTTTTCCATATTCTTTTAATAATTTAGGTATTTTCTTAATAGCACTTGCTTTACCTTTCTTTAGAGGATATAAACTCCATATTTCCTCTATATCTTGATTACTATTATCTTTACTTTTAGATTTCAAATTCTTATCTAACTCCTTTAATAAATCTAACTTACTAATGTCTTTATCTTTAAGTTTTTCTAATTCTTCTTTTATAAGTTCTTTAGGATATTTACTATTTATTTTATTTATTAAATCTTTTTCTACTTCTTTAGTATTAAGTTCATTTTCTAATGAACTATATATATTTTTATGTTCTTTTTCTGTTTCTTTTATGTTAGTACCCTCATTTTGTGGGTAATCATTACCTACATTTTGTGGGATATTATCACCCTCATTTTGTAGGTTACCTACATTTTGTGGGTTACTGTCATTTTGTAGGTAATCTTTTAATATTAATGCTATGTTTAATTTATAATAATTTCTTCTTTTAATAGTCTGTTTTGTAAAAAAATTCTTTTCTCTCAAAGTTTTTAATGCCTCGATTACTTCTCTATCACTTTTATAAAACCATTCATTCTGAATAGTCTTTATAGTAGGATTACATATACCTGTTTTCCAGTTGTTATGTCTTATTAAAGAAATCAAAACCATTTTCTCAACTCTGTTTATTTCTATCGGTGTTTTATTGTCCATTATAGCGTTAAAATAATCAAACCTATTGTTTTTAAATTCATTTAACACCTCCTTATCCGCCACTCTAAGCACCTCCTTTTATCTTAAGCAAATATACCTCTAAATATATTTAAGTCTTTCCAGTTAGGCTCCTTGCCAGTTTCTCTACATAGCTCTAAATACTTCTTAAATAATTTAAAGCTCATATTAAATCACTTCCTTACTCCATTAGTTAGCATTAACTCAATATTAGTTATGTTGCCTTTGATAGCACCTAAAACAAATTCATAATGCTTTACTTTACTTTCTAGCTCCTTAATATAAATCTCTTTCTTAAGCTCTTCTTCATTGGTTGTAATACCTAAATATCTATCTACCTCTTTACTGTCTACACTCCACTCTTTACCTACTTTCTTAGCTTTAATAATTCCTTTTCTACATAGTTCTCTAGTATATGGGACTGTAGCTCCTATTCTTTTAGATACCTCTTCAATCTTTAGTATGTTACTCACTTCTCTCCCTCCTCTATTCTTCAAGCTCTTTTAAAACTTGAAGAAGTGCTTTTAAATATTCCTCCATAGTTTCCTTCTTATTCTTCATCTGAAAAGAATAGCTCTTGGACTGTTGTGTCTAGTGTTTTTGCTATCTTTTTTATAATTCCAAACCTAATTCCATCAATATCACCTTTTTCAAGTTTAACTATTGTATTTCTTGAAACGCCTGACTCTTTTGATAAATCTTCTTGTGTCCAACCTTTAGCAATTCTTTTAAGTTTTATTTCCATATACTCACCTCTTTTTGCACACAAACGTATGCAATAAATTATATTTTTATTATATGCACACATTTGTGTGAAGTCAATACCTTTTTAAAGTTTTTTTGTTTACATTCGTGTGTAAATATTTTATTATATATCTATATAAGGAGTGATTTTATGAATATAGGTGATAGAATTAAATTCTATAGAAAAGAAAAAAAGTTAAATCAAACCGAATTAGCAAATAAAAGTGGAATTTCAAGAAATGCTCTTTCAAATTATGAGTTAAATAAAAGAAAGCCAACTATTGAAGTTCTAAAAAAAATAGCTAACGCACTGGAAATTAATATCGCTTATTTAGTTGAAGAAAATCTTAGAAACGAAATTATTGATAGACTAAAAAATGACTCAAGTTCTGATTCTGTAATATCTCTACTTGAAGAGCGTTTTAGTAAGATTGGCAACTATGATAGACAATTTGCAACTTACTTTTATGAAAAGTTTCTAGATATATTTAAACCAATGGTAAACCAGTATGACTTTATACAGAGAATAGATGATGTACACTCTATTAAAATTGAGTTTGATGAAAATCTTGCAAATACTTTTGCTAATGCTATGTTTAAACAGTTCCTTGAAAAGGATCTATTAATTATCGAGAAAGACCCTGATAACCCTCTTAACTTAATTGTTGAATTTAAAGATATTGAGGACAACTCTTTAAATGATTCAAAATAAACTATTCCTAACTATATAGGAATTTCCCATTTGAAGTGAGGAGAGGAAAACAGAACCTTTCTAAGAATTGAGTTAGAAAAGTGAATCGCTGCTATCGATTGAGTTTTAACAAATTCTGAAATTCGGAAGTCGTTTAAACCGACATCTGAATTTTAAATGTCTTTATTGAACCTATAGAGATTTAAGGTTTCACAATGAAACTTTGGAAGTCAATTAAATTAACATCTAACTTAAAGAGCTTACCAAATGAGATTAGAGAACCTATTTTAAAAGTCCTAAATAAGGACATTTGAAATCTATTTTATAACTGGTATCTTAAATAAAGAAACCATGAACAAAATAAAAGCCCCTTTATAATAAAGGAGCTTTACTTAAGACATACAGGATATAAAAGACTTCTATATTAGTCTTCAAATATATTATATCAATAATGCTTAATAAAGTTAATAGAGAAAAGGGAATTTATACTTATCACTTTAAAACCGATAGTATCTGTTTATAGTTAGTTATTCTTACTAAATAACGGTGGTTTTAAATCACTGTTATTTTAAACTTAGTATAGGTCGTTAAACACGACCGTTATAATTCGTGGTCAATTTAATTGACTTCGGAATTTAATTTCCGAAAAATTTAAAGGTTCTTTAGAAGAACCCTAATATATTTCTAAGTGCTTTGAAGAAACTTAGAGATTTCTAAATCCTTTAGAGTGATTTAGAACTTTAAGTAGTGCTTAAAAGTCAGCATACCCATTTGTGGGTTCGTCCTAAGTACGAAGGTTAGCCGAAAGTTTGGCTCACCTCTTCCCACTTTAAATGGGAATAATATTTTAACTAAGCTCATTTTGTAGCTTAGTATTTTCGCACACTTTTGTGAGAACGTATTTTGCGTTTTCTCAACTTGTTGGGAATGTAATTTATTAGATAATAGCTATTTACGATTATTTATCTTGATAGTGCGAATTTTGCACTTTCCCCCACTTATGGGTGAATTAATTGGATAATGGGAATTTTCCTGTTCTTTTCATAGGTAGAGAATTATTTTGGCAGCTCAATTTTGAGTTTTCCTATTTATTATGAATTAATATCTCTAGCCAGTCCATTTTTGGATTGGGCAAACTAAATAAATATAATTTACCTGGTAAAAGCTTAGTACAAATTTCGTACCTACCTCTGATTTATTAAAAGTTATATTTTAAGAATTGCTGACTTTTCAGCATACCTCTTCACCAGTAACTTTTAAATTAATAAGGTTAAGAACATTAATCCTATCCATGAAGCATTAAGCACTTTATCATATAGGAACGCTGAACGCAATTTTGCGTTTAGTAAAACTTCCTCATAGCATTAAACACTTTATATTATAGAAATTATTAGAAGGCTTATGAGGTAAGCCGAAAACTCGGCTGACCTATTTATATAGCAAATTTAATAAAAGCCGTCGTGTTTCACGACCCCTTTATAGGAATTTCTATTTTTGAATCTCTTTTTATGGGTGCCGAAAGTGCCGAATACCTAAATGAATAACACTCATTTTAAATCCTAAACGTAGTCATTCAATGACCATGTTTTAAACTCAGTTGTTATCACCAACTAACTTTTTGACTTAATCACTCGTACTAATAATACGAGCGTTATATATTTATTAATCCTATAGTCATTAATATTGTCTTTTGAACTCCTTTTTAGTGAATCAGAAAAGTCAGATAACCATTTTTAGGGTGTTCAAAAAGTTAAATTAATAATCTTAGTCAATAAAAACAACTGACTTTTATAGCTGCTACAAAGAATAGCTGCATTAGCTTACCCGATATTATCGGTTAACCTAAAGGAAGTAATTTTATCTCTCTTTTTAGGGCCTCGCAAAACTCGCAATAGTCCTTTTTAAGGACTGTAAAAACTGTAGATACTAAACTCTATATATTGCTTAAATCCCTTTTTAGGGACTCCAAAAACTCCGAATACTTAAGTGTTGGTCATTCAATGACTAACTTTTAATATTACTTATAGTGTTTAAATTAAATGCCACTACACAAATTTAAATCCATGGTCATTTTAATTGACCTAAAAATTTTTAAAAATGGGAGGAAAATATATGAAAGAAATAACCAACTATAATACTTTAATCTTTGAAGATATAAAACATATAAATGAATATGGACAAGAATTTTGGTATGGAAGAGATTTATTAGAGGTTCTTCAATATTCTAAATGGGAAAATTTCAAGAAAGTAATAGAAAAAGCTAAAGAAGCATGCAACAATAGCGATTTCTTTATTTCTGACCATTTTGCCGACGTCAGGAAAATGGTCCTATTAGGATCTGGAGCAAAAAGAGAAATTGAAGATATAAAATTATCAAGATATGCTTGTTATCTTATAGTTCAAAATGCAGACGCTAGAAAAAAAGTAGTTGCTTTAGGACAAACCTATTTTGCAGTACAAACTAGAAAACAAGAAATAGAAGAAAACTTTGAAGATCTTTCAGAATGTAAGAAAAGACTAGCCATAAGAAATGAATTAAAAGAACATAATAAGAATTTAGTAGATACTGCTAGGATATCCGGTGTAGAAACTAACCTTGATTATGCTATATTTCAAAACAATGGATATATGGGCTTATATGGAGGGTTAAATGCTAGAGATATTCATACAAAAAAAGGATTAAAGAAAAGCCAAAAAATACTTGATCATATGGGAAGTACAGAACTTGCTGCGAACTTATTCCGTGCAACTCAAACTGAAGAGAAACTAAGAAGAGAAAAAATTAGAGGAAAAGAAAAAGCAAATCAAGCTCATTATGAAGTTGGTAAAAAGGTTAGACAAACAATAAGAGATTTAGGTGGTACTATGCCTGAAGACCTTCCAACACCTAAAAAGAGTATAAAACAACTAGAAAAAGAAGAGGCTAAAAAATTAAAAGCTAAAAATAAATAATATAAGTTTAGATAGCTGAATTAACTTTTACCATTATTCAGCTATCTATTCTGCCATAAGTGGTAGAAAATAAATTATCAATATCAAGGAGGGAAATATCATGGCAAGTTATAATCAAATATCAAAAGGTAATTGGCAAGTTGTTATTTCCTTAGGCAATGATCCAGTTACTAAAAAAAGAATAAGAGTTAAAAAACAAGGTTTTAAAACTAAAAAAGAGGCTGAAAAGTTTGTTAATGAATATAGTTCTAAGGTTGATAATGGCTTTTTATTACCTAAATCAAAAGATATATTCCTTAAGGATTTTATCCTAGATTGGTTCTATAACCATAAAGTATTATCAATAGGTATAAATACTAGGAATAACTATTTAAGTCGCATAGAAACCTATATAATACCTCTTCTAGGCAACTATAAATTAACTGAACTAGATACGCTTACTATACAGAACTTTTATAATCATTTACTTACTAAAGATAACCCTTTAAAGCCTTCATCAGCTAAGAAAGTAATAGAGGCTCTTAGCAACTGTTTAAAGTATGCTAAAAAACTTAAATTAATAACTTACTTACCTACAGATATAGAGAAAGTTAATATAGAAAAACCTAAAATAGAATTTTGGAGTAAGCAGCAGCTTGATTTTTTCCTTAATGAAATCAAAGATACTTATTTATACTTTCCAGTTTTAATATGTGCTTTAACTGGTGTAAGAGTTGGAGAACTATGTGGTTTAAAATGGTGTGATGTTGATTTTGGAAGAGGTTATCTAAATATAACTAGACAAGTGATTGCTGACAAATCTACTAATACATTAGTATGTACTGAAAATTTAAAGACTACTAAGAGTGATAGAACTATATCTATTCCAAAGGTATTATTAAGAGAATTTGAAAAGAATCTAAAGGATCCTAACGAATTTATAGTTTTAAGTAGAGAAAATGAAATGTGTAATCCTAGAAATATATCAATGGACTTTACTAAGAAGGTAAACAAGTATAAAGATAAACTACCTCAAATATCAATACATGGCTTAAGACATACTCATGCTACTTTATTAATATTAAATGGTGAGAATATAAAAATAGTTTCTGATAGACTAGGACACAATGATATTACTACTACTTTAAATACCTATACTCATATCATGGAAGAAATGAAAGATAATACGGCTGAATTACTTGATAATTTATTCATAAATACTGCTTAAATATACATTTATTTCACTTAAAAATACCTCAAATAAACTTTTTGTCCCCTAATTGTCCCTTTTTAAGCATAAAAAAAGACTTAATCTAAGTAATTAAGCCATTTCTATTTAATAAGTGGTATCCCCAGTAGGAATCGAACCTACATTTATCCCTTAGGAGGGGATTGTTCTATCCATTGAACTATGGAGACTTATTTGAATTTTATAATAATTTTAACTCTTTAACTAATATATGTCAACAAAGCTTATTTTATAACTATACCATCTAAGATGTTAATTGTAATCTCATCTATAACTTTATTAACATTAAACTCTTTATCTCTACTTAATTCATATAGGGATGTTGATATAAGACTTCCAAATAAACTGTGAGCTAGTAAGGAAATATCACACTCTCTTATTTGTTTTTTGGAAATAGCTTCTTTTAGTATTCTCTCTATTCCTTCAATATACTCAGTTATTTTATTTCTTAGTTCATCCTGCCTAGTTTCTTTTCCCCAAAGCTGACTCATTACCATTTTAAAAAATGCTCTATTTTCATATAATAATTCAAATTGCATTTTAAAAAGTTTTTTTAATTTTTCTATAGGCTCATCTTCTAAATTTTCTATATCAGTTAATTTTTCATGCCAAATTTCTAAGCCTTTACTAATTACAAAATTAAAAATTTCCTCTTTACTTTTAAAATTATAATAAAGTGTTCCCTTAGCAACATTAGCTTTAGATGCAATTTCATCTACAGTTGATCCATTATAACCTGAAGTAGCAAAAACGTTTATAGCTGCTTCAAAAATAGCTTTCTTAGTTCTATTCATACTACCAACTCCAACACTTATTCTTAAAACAATTTAATCATATACCACTTATTTTATTTAATCAATAATATAAATTTGTAATTTCTTGTTTACAAGTTGAATTTATATATATAATAATATAATATATGTATTTAACATAATTTTTAAAGGGAGATTATAATTTATGATAAAAATTTATAACAGGAAAACAAAAGCTTATGATGTTGAGCAAGTAGCTGGTCTTAAATATATAAATTGGTCTTATGCATCTCCTATAGGAAAAAGCTTCTTAGAATTATTTATTAAAAAGAAGATGTTCTCAAAACTTTACGGAAATTTTTGCGATTCTTCTTTAAGTAAGAAAAAAATTAAAGCCTTTATTGATGAGTTTAATATTGATATGTCTCTTTGCAATAAAAATATAGATGAATTTGAAAACTTTAATGATTTCTTTGCAAGGACTCTAACTCCTGAAGCTAGACCTATTGATTATAGTGAGAATATTTTAATTTCTCCTGGAGATGGCAGATTATCTGCATTTGAAAATATAGATCTTGATAAAGTTGTTCAGATAAAAGGATATACATATTCTTTAAAAGAATTAATAGATGATCCTAAAGTAGCTGAAGAATTTGAAGGTGGAACTTGTCTTATACTAAGATTATGCCCAACTGACTATCATAGATTTCACTTCGTAGATAGTGGAACTTGTAGTGAAAGCAAGAAAATTTCAGGTTTTTATTATTCAGTTAATCCTATAGCTCTTAATAATGTATCTGAACTTTTCTGCAAGAACAAAAGAGAATGGTCTATTTTTAACTCTGATAATTTTGGTGAAATTCTTCATGTAGAAGTTGGTGCTACTTGTGTTGGTACAATACTTCAAACATATTCTCCTGAAAAGAGAGTAAAAAAAGGAGAGGAAAAAGGATATTTTAAGTTTGGTGGTTCAACTACTATCTTATTCTTTAAGAAAGATACTATAAAAATAGATAGTGATATAGTTGAACAAACTAAATTAGGTTTTGAAACTAAAGTTAATATGGGTGAAACTATTGGTCATAAATAGTTAAAAAGGAGCTTAATTATGTTAATAATTAAGCTCCTTTTTTATAAAATAAGATTATAGGAGAATTTAAATTTATTTTCTCCCTATTTTCTTTATTTATCCCAAATAAAAATTTTATTTTATTATTTTTTCTAATTCTTCTTTAAATGATTTTTTATTGCCATCAAAAACAACTAAGTTTATTCCCATCTCTTTAGCTCTTTTTGAAATAGATGATTTAATTGGAGGGTGTGTTGCTACTAATATTTTTATTACATTTTCTCCTCCTAATTGCTCAGAATAAACATTTAATTCATTTAAGGCAACTTCATCATATTTTTTTGAATCCTTACAAGAAACACAAATAAGCACTGAATCCTTTATGGCAACAACATCTAGCTCATTTTTAACTCTAGATTCTTTATCATTCCAAAGAAATAATAAACCACTTTTTATATCATCAATGCTTTTTATTTCCTCAATAATATTTTTTGTTAAAACTTCAAGCCATGTTCCACTTTTAAAAATAAATCCCTTTATAAATTCATTTTGGAATGTAACTTTTAAGCATTGATCTAATTCTTTTACTTTTATTTGGCCATTTTTCTCTAAAAAGTTAAGTATTTTATCAAGAAGCATAACTTCTTCTCTGCTCAATAATTCCTTATCTATTTTTATGCTCCTAGGATTTGATTCATCATGGATAAAAGCAGAATTATCACTTAACCTTATTTTATACTTTTTCCAAAGATCTAAATTATCAGCTATATAGTTAGTCATAGTCTCTATAATATTTATCTCTGAAATTTCTGTTGAATCCACAACAATAGAAGCCCCTATACTGTCTATGATGTCTTCTACATCCAAATCTACGAAATTACACTTTTCACATTGTACACTTTCTAAATTTAACTTTAAAAGTTCCTCTTTAGGTATATCAAGGAAGAATCCATCTATATTATGTTTTAATGCTAGGGTATACATTATTAAAATATCTTTTTTATCCCCTTGATTTAAACATATAGCTGTATTTTTACTTTTCATTCTCTTTATAATTTCTTCTATGGATGAAATAGTATCCTTCCCTAATTTTTCATCACTAAAATTGCAATTAGGAAATTTATTCAAATAAAACTGTCTCAATGAATTTAAAACCTTTAATTCTTCATCCTTTTTATATAGATAAATTATCTCTTTAGGCTTTAACTTTTCTGCTAATAAAATACTTGATTCATTATGTTCATCTAAAATCGTAATTATAAAATCATAATTCATATTATCACCTTTAGCATATTATTTTATCTTATTTATAAGATAATCGGACTAAAATTCTTGATGAATTAAGCTCATTTTATAATTATTTTCACCTAAGTAAATTTTTTTATTCCATATTAAAATTATATACATATAAATAAAAAAGCTTGTAACTTAAAGTTACAAGCTTATGGTGCGGCGAAGAGGATTCGAACCCCCGACCAATCGGTTCGTAGCCGACTACTCTATCCAGCTGAGCTACCACCGCATATTAACAGACTTATAATATCATATATTCATTAATAAATCAAGATATTACATATTCTTCCCAAAACTTAAATTATTATTAAATATACTATTTATGGCTCATTCTTGTATTATATACCCTAGATATTTTTTACATTAAATATTATACTTATTTAGAATAACTCTATTAAGAAAAGGAGGAAAATTTATTTTGAAAAAATTTGTTATATTTACTGATTCGGCAGCTGATCTGCCAAAAAGCATGGTAAAAGATTTAGATATTAATTATTTAGGACTTATATGTAATATTAATAATACAGAATATATTGATAATATTGATAGCGAATTAACTCCAAAAGCTTTCTATAATAAATTAAGAGAAGGTATCATGCCATCAACAAGCCAAGTAAACTCATTTAGATTTGTTGAAGCCTTTGAAGAATATGTTAAACAAGGGATCTCTATTTTATACTTAGCATTTTCATCAGCTCTAAGCGGAACATATAATAGTTCACTTATTGCTAGAGAGGAATTATTAGAAAAATATCCTGATGCTGATATAAAGATAGTAGATACTAGAGCTGCATGCCTAGGTCAAGGATTACTAGTTTATTATGCTGCTCAAATGAAAAAGGATGGAAAATCTATAGATGAAATCTACTCTTGGGTAGAAGAAAACAAAAATAGGTTATGTCATTACTTTACAGTAGATAGCTTAGATCATTTAAAAAGAGGGGGAAGAATTTCGTCTACAGCAGCGGCTATTGGTAGCTTATTAAGTATAAAGCCAATGCTATATGTAAATGATGCAGGTGAACTTCATAACTTTGCTAAGGCTAAGGGAAGAAAAAAATCTTTAAAAATGTTATTCCAAGAGCTTGAAAAACGTATTGTAAACCCTAATGAGCAAACAATTTTTATCGCTCATAGTGATTGTATTGAAGATGCAGAGACTTTAGCAGAAATGATTAGAGAAAAATATACTGTAAAAGACATACTTATAGATTATATAGGAATAGTTATAGGTTCTCACACAGGTATAGGAACATTAGCTGTCTTCTTTTTAGGGGATACAAAAGAACCTTAATAAAGTAAGTTTATTATAAATTATTAAAATAAATAAAAAATTAAAACCTATAAATATATTTTGATTAATTATCTAAATATATTTATAGGTTTATTTTATTTAATCTTATTTTTCAGCATAAATTTTTATTATGTTTAGTATTACTTCAACAGCTTTTTCCATTGAATTTATTGATATATATTCATATCTTCCATGGAAGTTTTCTCCACCAGTAAATAGATTTGGTGTTGGTAGTCCCATAAATGATAATCTTGCCCCATCAGTACCTCCTCTTATAGGATTTTTGATTGGCTCAATTCCACATTGTTTCATTGCTTTTTCAGCAGTTTCTACAATATGCATTCTAGGTTCTATCATTTCCTTCATGTTCATGTATTGATCTTTTAAAGTTACTGTAACAGTACCTTCTCCATACTTTTTATTTAACTCTTTAGCTATTTCATTAAATCTTTCTTTTCTATTTTTAAAGCCTTCTTTATCAAAATCTCTTATTATAAATGATAATGAAGTTTTTTCTACTTCACCTTGTATATCTAATAAGAATGAGAAACCTTCATATCCTTCTGTTTTTTCTGGAACTTCATCTAAAGGAAGCATAGAAACAAATTCATGAGCAACTAAAATAGAGTTAATCATTTTTCCTTTAGCACTTCCTGGGTGAACATTTTTACCTATTATTTGAACCTTAGCACTTGCAGCATTAAAGTTTTCATATTCTAATTCACCTATTCTTCCACCATCTAATGTGTAAGCAAAATCTGCTCCAAAGCCTTCAACATCAAAGTGATCTGCTCCTTCTCCGATTTCTTCATCTGGAGTAAATCCTATTTTAATATCACCATGTTTTATTTCTGGATGATTTATTAAATATTCAATAGCTGTTACTATTTCTGCTACCCCCGCCTTATCATCAGCGCCTAAAAGAGTAGTTCCATCAGTAGTTATTAAAGTTTGACCTTTATACATTGGAAGTTCTGGTGAAAAACTTGGTGATAATGTATATCCATTTCCAAGTTCAATATCTTTACCATCATAATTTTCAACAATTTTAGGATTAACATTTTTTCCACTCATATCTGGTGCAGTATCCATATGTGAAATAAATCCTATTTTCGGAATATCCTTATCACAATTACTCTTTAAACAAGCATATACATATCCTTTATCACTTATTCTTACTTCATCTACTCCGATTTCCTTTAATTCCTCTGCAAGGATTTTCCCTAATTCTAATTGACCTTTTGTACTAGGAGTAACCCTTGTTGTCTCATCTGATTTAGTATCTACTTTTACATATTCTAAAAACCTTTCATGAACTTTCTTCATGCTCAACACCACCTTATATAAAAATTGTTAATATTTTGTTAAAACCATTACTTTATACTAATATTATGACTGTTTCACAAAAAAAATACAATAGTTGTCATTTATTAATAAGTAAAAATATCCTATAATGATTAATGTTGGCATTATTGTCCATAATTAAATTAAATTACTAAATTTAATCGAGGTAAAATATGAAAAATAAAAAACTTTTAATTTCAATTTCTTCAGCAATATCCGTATTATTAATTATAGTTGTTTCATACTTTATTTTCTCATACTCAAATAACTTAAACAAATTTAAAGAGGATTTATCATCAAATAATTATGAGGATGCCTCCTATTGTTTTAATAATGGAACAAAAAATATTATATTGAAAAAAACTTTTATTAAATCATCAGAAGATATAATTACAGAAAAACTATCAGAAATAGAGAATGAGTATTATTCTGGCGATATATCTGAAGAAGAAACTGTAGAAGATTTAAATGGACTATTATCCTTAAATACGTCTAATGAGGAAATCTTAAATTTTAAAAACACACTTCCTCTAATAAAAGATTCAAAGGACTCTTTTGATATTGGAATTTCTAAGCTAGATGAAGGAAATTATTTAGAAGCTTTAAACTACTTTAAAAGTGTACATAATCTTTCAGATTGTAAACCTCAAGCACTAGAATATGAAGAAACTTGCTTAGATAAAATAAGAGAACCTATTTTAAAAACTGTAGATGAATATATATCTAATGAAAAATATTCAAAAGGAATAGAGTATTTAGATTCTCAAATAAATTTTCTCCCTGATGATCCAAAATTACAGGAAAAAAGAGATGAATTAGAAAAGCTTAGATTGGAGCATCTTGAAGATTATAGCCAAAAGAATATAGATAAAGCTACAGCTAGAACTGCTCCTGTTATGGAATATTATAAAAAATTAAATGAAGATACAATAAACCAATTTGATATAACTAGTAACACTAATTATTTGGTTTTTGTGAATATAGCTGAACAAAAAACTTATGTCTATGAAGGTTCAAAAAATGATTGGACTTTAGATAAGACCTTTACTTGTTCAACAGGTATTGAAGGAAAAGAAACTCCTGTAGGAGTATTTACTGTACAAAATAGAGCTCCTTGGTTTTTCTCACCTAAATACGGACAAGGTGGTAAATACTATGTTCAGTTTATGGGGAACTATTTATTTCACTCAATCCCATTTGATTCTGACAGAACCACAGTATCAGATCCAACCTTAGGGGTGCCATCTTCCCATGGATGTATAAGATTATCAGTTGAAGATTCTAAATGGTTATATGATAATGTACAAAATGGTTCAAAAATAATAATTTACTAAAATAAAAAACAGCTCATTACGAGCTGTTTTTTTAATTATTTTTTTCATACATTCCATGATTGTATATTCTTCTACTATCTAAAGACCAAATTCTTTCTGAGAATTCATTTTCCTTAGTTTCCTTAATTGCTTTTTTCATATCGTACATTCTAGCATCCATTACATCTAAATAATGTAACATCTCAGCTTCTGGTATAAGAGGCTTAACAGGACTTCCGTATTCAGGCTCATAGTGATGTGATAAAACCATATGTTGAAGTAACATTATAATCTTACTATCAGCATTAACTTCTTTTCCTATTACCTCAATTTCCTTTATTCCTTGAGTAATATGCCCAAGTAAAGTTCCTTCTAAAGTATATTCATCAACTATTCCCATTTCATTAGAAGACATCTCTTTGATTTTAGCCATATCATGAAGTATTACCCCTGCATAAACTAAATCTCTGTTTAAGAAATCATATATTCCACAAATATTCTCAGCTAACTTTAACATAGTTGTTATGTGATATAAAAGTCCACCTTTTATAGAGTGATGATTTGACTTTGCTGCTGGATAGTACATAAGTTTATCCTTATTAAGCTCTAAAACTCTATTTAGAATGTTCTTTATATCTATATCATTCATATTATCAACAGTATCTTTTATAGTATTAAACATTTCATCGCTAGTATATGGCGCACTCTGAACAAAATCATCTAAGTTTATATTATCTTCTTCAGTAACTTTGCTAGCATGTTCCACTTTTAACTGTAAAGTTCCCTGCCAACTATTCACCGTACCTCTAATTTTAAATACTGTATTGCTTTTTAACTCTTCATGCTCAGGTTTAATCTCCCACACTTTACCTAATATATCACCAGTTTTATCACTTAAAACTAAATCTAAATATTTTTTTCCACCAGAATTAGTAGTTTTTAAAGTAACTGATTTTAAAAGAAAAAAACCTTCGACTCTTTCTCCTTTAACGAACTCACCTATTTTTTTTACCGGTATTTCCATAAGTCTATCCTTTCTTTCCATTTTAATCTCTATTTTAATTATTGCATATTATTATTTTTTGTAAACAAATAAGTACTCTATTTATAGCTAAATTTTATATTAATTGATAAAATAACTACTAGGAGGTGACTTGTTAATGAAATTACCTAACAATGTCCAATATATCTTAGAGAAATTTAACTCTAATGGTTTTGAAGCCTTTATAGTTGGTGGTTGTGTAAGAGATTCTTTATTAAATAAAAAACCTCAAGATTATGATATTACAACCAATGCATTCCCTGAAAAAATAGAAGAGCTTTTTGATAAAACTATCCCTACTGGTATTAAACATGGAACAGTAACAGTTTTAATCGACAAAACTCCTTATGAAGTAACTACTTATAGGGTAGATGGGGAATATTTAAATAATAGAAAGCCTAAAGACGTAAAGTTCGTTTCTAATATAGAAGAAGATTTATCAAGAAGAGATTTTACTATAAATGCAATGGCATATAGCCCATATTTAGGATTTAAGGATTGTTTTAATGGAAAAGAGGATCTAAAAAACAAATTAATAAGATGCGTTGGAGATCCTGATAAACGCTTCTCTGAAGATGCCTTAAGAATGCTTAGAGCAATTAGATTTAGTTGTCAATTAAACTTTAAAATAGAAAAATTAACTGCTGAATCTATAAGAAAGAATTTTAAATTAGTAAAAAATATAAGCATGGAAAGAATTCAAAGCGAATTCACTAAAATCATTCTAAGCAATGATCCTGATAGAGGTCTTATGCTTCTTAGAAATCTAGGATTTTCTGACTTTTTAGTTAAGGAATTTAAGAATTTAAAAATAATAAATTGCTATGATTTATATGATGATATTCATGATACTTATGGATTAATAAATTCACTTCCTAAAAAGCTTCATGTAAGATTAGCAGGATTATTCTATAAGGTTTTTAATTCTGAAAATGCAGTTGAGAAGTGCAGAACTATATTAAAGAAACTTAAATATGATAATAATACAATCAACGATACTTGCAACTTAGTAGAAAATATAAATAGTATTTCATGTAATATGACAAGAAAAAAACTAAAACTACTTATAAATTCAGTTGGAACTGAAAATATCTTTGATTTATTAGATTTACAAAAATCATATTTATCTTATATGGATGAATATGATACTGAATGTATAGATATATTAAAAAACAGAGTTTCTGATATATTAGCTTCAAAAGAACCCATATTTATTAAGGACTTAGCCATAACAGGAAATGACTTAATTACCGAACTTAATTTTAAACCTGGAAAAAATATAGGTGTTATATTAAATTTTCTTCTTGAAAATGTAATGCAAACACCAGAGTTAAACAATAAGGAAGACTTACTAAACCTTAGTAAGCAATTTTATTTATATAATTAAATTTAGCACTCTAAAACTTTGAAAACAGGTGCTTTAACTTTAAGGCACCTGACACCATAAGCAAGTTTAATCCTAAACATAGAAAAATAAGCAAGGAAATTATTCCTTGCTTATTTTTAATTCTTTTTCAAGATAGAAGGAATACAGATAAGCTTCCTTAACTTCTTCCCCTAAAATTTTATTTAATGTGTCTTTATATAAGTTAATTTGAATTTTGTATTTATTTATGAAGGCTTCTTCCTCTCCCTCTTTAACATAATCAGTTTTATAATCTAAAAGAACATATCCATCCTCTTCCTCAAAGAAGGCATCTATAATACCTTGTAATCTTACTTTTTCCTCTCCATAGATTTTAGGATCAAGATTTTTTTCTATAATACTGCTTGGAATCTCAGTTATAAAAGGTAATTCTCTATATACCTTTTTGCCAGATTTATATGAGCTTAACATTCTCTGTCCTAATTCACTTTTAAAGAATTTTTGTATTTTAAATACATTTACTACTTTTCCTTCTTCTTCTGTTAAAAGTTCTTTTTTAACCATTTTAAGAACTTCTTCTCTTATTTCATCTATATAAGTTACCTTATCTAAATCAATATGTTGCATTACAAAGTGAGTTATAGTCCCCTTCTTAGCTGCTGAGAATTCTTCCTGTCTTTCCTCCATAAATCTTGGTTTTCTTTTTATTTTTTCTTTTTTATTTTCTTCACTACTTTCATTATCAATAATATTATAACTTTCTTGCATAAACTCTTCATCTTGATGAGCTCTCTTTAATTCAGTTACAGAAATATTTGAAGGAGTATTACAAGACTCTATATATTTATATTTAAAGCCTAGTCTATTTCTTATTTCTATAACTTCTTTTATATCTTTTTTAGATTCAATCCAATTATTACTTTCAAAAATATCAATATTATTTTTTTGTTTTTTATTGTTATTTGTTTCTAAAAGCTCACTTCTATCAAAGCTTTTAAAACTCCAATTAGATTTATCATCTAAATTTAAAGTTATATCTCCATTACCAATATTTCTTATGGCATCTCCATCCTTGTGCTTTGTTAAAGCCATGCCAATCCAATCTAAATAACTCTTCCCCTTTAAAACATTTCCAGGGTTTATTCTATTATCCTCTGAAGAAGCTGAAGCTTTGCACCAATTTTCACAAGACTTTTCTAAATCTGATACAGCACCAGTTATAATTAATTTTTCCTTAGCTCTTGTAAAGGCAACATAAAGTATCCTCATTTCTTCTGATAAAACTTCTAATTCACATTTTTTCTTTATAGCATGCTTTTGAAGAGTATCATACTTTATTCTCTTCTTAACATCTATACAATTTGTTCCTATACCTAAGGTTTCATGAAGTAGTATATCTTCTCTTAAGTCCATCTTGTTAAATTGCTTTCCTGTTCCACCTAATATAACAACTGGGAATTCTAGACCTTTACTCTTGTGAATACTCATTATCCTTACAACATTCTCATTTTCTCCAAGAATCTTTGCACTTCCCATATCTCCAGAAGACTTTTTAAGTTTATTTATGAAGTTTATAAAATTAAATAATCCCTTAAAACTAGTTGATTCATATTGCTTTGCTCTTTGGAATAGTATTCTTAAATTTGCTTGACGTTGAACTCCATTTGGCATTGTTCCAACATACCCATAGTATGATGTATCAGAATATAAGAACCAAATAAATTCATCTATTGGCATATAAGCTGCCTTTTCTCTCCACTTATTTAAATAGTCTAGGAAGTACTTACACTTTCCTTTTAAATCTTTAGATATACTTTCATCATAAGTTCCATCTACAACTTCCTTTATTATTTCAAAGAAGTATTTATCTCTATTTAATAATCTTAAATCTGCAAATTCTTCAGATGTAAATGAAAATATTGGTGAACGTAAAGCAGATAGTATATAAATATCCTGCATTGGATTATCTATTATGTGTAATAAGGCTAATATAGTTCTAATTTCAATAGTTTGAAAATATCCTGTTCCTGTGTCAGCATAAACAGGTATTCCATAGGTTCCTAACTCATCAACAAAGGTTTCTGCCCAATTTTTAGTTGCTCTAAGCAGGATAACAATATCCTTGTATTTAATCTTTCTATATTTTCCTAAATCCTTATCAAAAACCATATAGTGACTTCCATCTTCAGGATTCATTAGCTCCTTAATCTTTTTGCCAATTATTCTAGCTTCTAACTGTATGCTATCTAAATCTTCTTCCTCTTCTCCTAGTTCATCCTCATTGCTATAATCCTTGTTACCTGCTTTATTTAATATGTTTAGCTCTATATCACCAGCTACCTTTAGATTTTCTATTTCATCTATATATTCTTTCTCTACATTTTCCTCATTTAACTCCCCATAGGATGCCCCTAGGTTTAAAGCCTCTTTTTCATCATATTCAAGCTCTCCTACAGTATTGCTCATTAATGTTTTAAAGATATAGTTTACTCCATTTATAATTTCTTCTCTGCTTCTAAAGTTTTTATAAAGCATTATTTTTCTATTAGAATCTTCAAACTCTCTATAATTAATATATTTCTCTAAGAAAAGTTCTGGATTTGCCTGTCTAAACTTATATATACTTTGTTTAACATCTCCAACCATAAATACATTAGGATTTTCTACATCTCTTCTTGATACCATTCCTACAATAGTTTCTTGAATGGTATTACTATCTTGATATTCATCAACTAAAACTTCTTCAAATTTATCCTTAAATTCTAAGGCAACCTGTGAAGGTTTTATATTCCCATCTTCATCTTTATCTATTAATATTTCTAAGCAAAGATGCTCTAAGTCATTAAAATCCAAAATATCCTTTTCTCTTTTTTTATCTCTATACCTATTAGAAAATTCAATTATTAAACCACTTAAACATTTCATTAATGGATACATCTTTTTCATGCCTAAAACAGCTTCTTCTAAAGAAGTTTCAAAAACATTATCCCTTAAATTTTCTATTATTTTTTTGCTTTCATCTCTAAGGCTTTTAGTTTTTTCTAAGGCTCTTTCATCATCAACACTAGCTTTTCTAACTGATTTTAGTCTTCCAAAGCTTGCTCCCATAAGCTTATTATAAAACTTTACTATTCCTTCACTTAAAGCAATTCTAAGCTCTTCAACTTGAATTATTTCAGGATATATATTGACTAAATAAGGCTCAAGTCCTCCCCCCATTTCAGCTATATCCCTAGCTTGAGTAAGCATTGAATAGGCATTATTTAAATCTAAAATTATACTTTCCTTTAATACCTCTATCCACTTCTTACCTTCAAGTTCCTCTATAGAATTTATATTAAATTCTTCTACCTTATCATTTAACCAAGCCTCTGGCCAAGGACCACTCATTATAAAATTATAGAATTTTAATATTATGCTATTTAAATTATCATCACTTTTGCTTCCACCATAAGCCTCAACTAAATCTTTAAAGCACTCATCATCCTTAGCATACATATCCTCAAAAAGGTCAGCTAAAATATCTTGCTTTATAAGTTCACATTCTGTTTGATCTCCTATTCTAAACCCTGGGTCTAAGTCTATTAAGTGGAAATTATTTTTTATAACTTCTAAACAAAAAGAATGCATAGTTGTTATACTAGCTCTATTTAAAAGAGCTAATTGTCTTTGAAGCACTTCAGAACTAGGATCCTTCTCCAAAGCTTTAGATATCGCATCACCTATTCTCTCTCTCATTTCAGAAGCAGCAGCATTAGTAAATGTAACAACTAGTAACTTATCTATATCAACAGGATTTTCTCCCTCTGTTATCATTTTTATAATTCTTTCAACTAATACAGCAGTTTTTCCTGAGCCAGCCGCAGCCGCTACTAAAAGGTTGCATTTTCTAGTATTTATAGCTAATTCTTGTTCTTCAGTCCATTTAGTCCCCATTTACTTCACCACCTACTTTTTCATTTATACTCTTCCATATCTCTTCATCTTTTTTCTTTGGAATAACTTTATATCTATTGTCTTCTAAACTAGAATCAAACTGGCATATATGTGAGTAGTTGCAATAATCACACACTATATTTTTATTTTCCTTACATGGTTCTATATCAATTTTACCTTCTATCATGTTTTGGCATATCTCAATCATTTTTTCATTTACATACTTTCTTAATAATTCAAACTGCTCCATGGTTATTAAAGCTTTATTTTTCCCTAAATCCCCAGCCTTTTTCATATTTGCAGGTATTATAAGAGAGTGTGTTCCAGGTTCTAAAGTATTATCCATTGCCTTAACAACTTTTACGTCGTCTAGTAAAAGACCTTCTAATTTTAACTCTTTTAAAACCTCACTTTTTATTTCTTCTTCTGTTAAATCTCCCTTAGACTTTAATATAGGGTCATCTATTCTAAAATAAAGTATTGCGCCTGGCATAGCTTGATTTTCAACTATATTTTCTGAATTATTTATAAGTGCATCTAAGTAAACTAAAAGTTGCATTTGGAGTCCATTATAAAATTTATTTAAATCAAACTTTTTAGAACCAGTTTTATAATCTATAATTCTTAAATATGTTTCACCATCTAAATTTAATTTATCAACTCTATCTATTCTTCCATTTAAATAAAAACTTTCTCCTGAAGGAAGGTCTAGTTTTATTGAGTTCACATCTTTAGAAAATCCAAAAGCCAATTCATTTTTATAAATTTCAAAATCACTTCTCTTCATTTGTTCACTAATTACCATAACTGATTTTGTAAGAATTCTCTTAAATCTATCTGTAAAATAAGAATATCTCTTTGAACTATTTAATATGGATGACTTATTGTTTTTAACCTGATTATCAACTAAAGAATTTATTATGTTTCTACAATTCTCCTTGCTTAAATCACTCCACTTTAAATCTTTTTCTTTAATTTCATTGGTAAACTCATCTAATATTTCATGCATAAAGCTACCTAAATCAGGTGCTGTAAACTCATATATTTTTCTGTCCTTAGCTTTTAATCCATATTGTATATAGTAAGCAAATGGACACTGGGCATATCTCTCTAATCTTGAAACGCTTAGTGAAATTTTATTTTTATTATCTTCATAAAGCTTTTTAGCCTTTTCCTTGGAAATATTATTTTCTAAATTAGTGTATTCAAGCCCCTTCCTTACATACTCTATTCTTTCTTTCCACTTAGGTTCTCTTAAATACCAATCATAAACATATTTCCAATAGTCCTCTATTTCAGCACCATCATAATTTTTTCTAATTGCTATCATAAGCTCATTTAAAGTAGGAATTTTAGCAGAAATCTTATCATACTTATCATTTACTAATTTAAAGCCTTCACTTTCTTCCTTTACATTTGGAAGTATCTTTTTAAGTCTATGAACTATAATAGAAGGTCTTTGAGATTTACCTTCAAAATCTGCTAAAGGATAAGTAACAACTAAGTATTCCTCTGCTATGGTAAAGGCTGTATAAACTAAAAATTGCTCTTCAAAGATTTTTGTTCTAGTATCTGAAGCTAGTGAAATCCCTTTTTCAAGTAAAATTTCTCTATCATTATCTGATAATATTCCTTCTTCTTTGCTAGCTGAAGGGAGCACCCAATCATTTACTCCTATAATGTATAAAGCCTTTGTTCCCCTACTTTTTATTCTTGTTATATCCCCTATGTTTACTTGATCTAAGGCTACAGGAATTAAACCCATTTCATATTGAGATAATCCAATATTTAATACTTTCATAAATTCATCTAAATTCATAACTTCATTTCCTAGAACATCAACTGCTT
Organism: Clostridium sp. 16K-1-R1; assembly: GCF_023921145.1. Taxonomy (NCBI): domain Bacteria; kingdom Bacillati; phylum Bacillota; class Clostridia; order Eubacteriales; family Clostridiaceae; genus Clostridium; species Clostridium sp. 16K-1-R1. The sequence goes on along the minus strand of NZ_CP046515.1, from coordinate 25,621 downwards.
GCTCTAAAACATCTATGAAAATATCTCTTACCTCAGAATATTCCTTTGCCTCAATTGCCATATCATTTTCCTTGAAATACTCAACATATTTATCTATGGTATCCATAATATCTAATTTAGAGTCTAAAAATTCATATAAAATTGTGGCAAATTCCTTTAAGGTTTTCTTTCCTTTACACTGCTTATTAAACTCATCTAAAGGAGTTACTATAGTCTCTCTAATATCATTTAATCTTTCTAATCTTTGCTTATTTTCCTCTGATACCTCTTCTTCTTTTAAAATGCTAGAACTATAGTTAACCCATTCTTCCATCCACTTTTTACCCTTTATTCCATAGGCCAATACATAGTTTTCTAGTTCATCAATAAGCTCTGCTCCTTCAACCCCTCTAAACTCTTTAATAAGTCCAGTTTTAAGATATTTAAACATGCTTTCATAAGTCCAATTCTTGCTTATTATATCTACTGCTGAATTTATAAAAACAATAAGTGGATTACTAGCTATATCTATCTTTTTATCTATATAATAAGGAATCTCATATTCTGCAAAAATAGCTGATACAACCTTCTCATAATTATCTACATCCCTGCATATTACTGAAATATCCTTAAATCTGTATTGCTTCTCTCTAACAAGTCTTAATATATCCTTAGCTACAAACTCTATTTCATCATAGTTATTATTTGCTCTATAAAGCCTTAAACTATTATTTTTCCCTCTATACTGTTTAAAAGGATATGCATAGAGTTGCCTTTCTATATGTGCTAATTCCTTATTTTCTTTGAATCTATAGGAAATATCCTCATTTAAATTAATATATCCATTAAAAGCAATTCCTTCTTCTTGTATTAAATTCATTAATCTTTTTTCTGTATTTTTTGTAGCAACAAAAAGATCACTTTCCCCTTTAGGTGAATTTACTTCATCTATGGATAAAGTTATGTTAACACTTTTAGCTCTTTTTAATAATTTTCCTATAACACTTAACTGATTTGGAGTAAAGGAACTAAACTCATCTATCCAAATCTCAGCTCCATCATATAAAGAACATCCATCTAACTTCTCATTTAATAGTAAAAGTTGATCCTCTTCATCAACATATCCCTCATGAAGTCTTGAGTTAAATTCATTAAAAACATCCTTTAATTCTTCCATCTTCATTTTTAGATTTTCATCTTCTATTTCATTAATAGTTAAATCTAAAACTTCATTATTAACATTATACTTTTTAAACTCAGTTATTGTTTTTGATGCTATGTCTATAAAACCCTTTTGTCTAGAAGCATTTTTAAACACAGTCATATTATCCCCTAAATCTTCTAGTACCTTAAAAATAAGCATGCTTTTACCAGCATCCCCCATAATAGTTCTAGTTGCTCCTCCACACTCATTAAAAACATTGTGAGCAAGTCTTTTAAAACTAAGAACCTCAGCATTTAAAACATACCTTTCTCCTATGGCATTTAACACTTTATTCTCAGTCTGAAAAGTAAATTGTTCTGGAACAATTAAAATTAATTTATTGGTAGGTGAATTATTTATTTTCTTTTTTATTTGATTTATACAAAAAGTACTTTTACCAGTACCCGCTCTTCCATATATAATTTTTAAGCCCATATTTACACCTCGAAATTTATTTATATATTTCCAAATTATTACCTCTTATAATAACATTTTATACTTAATTATGCCTTTTAAATAGCAATATGACAAAAAAAATATATAAGGTATTTTATTATAGAAATAGATTACAATACATTATATAATAATGGTGAAATCATAAATAATCATAAAGATGGTTATTAACCAATAAGGGGTGTTTTAAATGAAAATAGGTGATACTTTCAAAAAATTTATGGATACTACAGCTGAAATTGAAACTAAGCTTGGCAATCCAATGGCATGTTTTCTTGAAGAGCAAGAGAGAGAAGAAAAAGAGAAAAAAGCACACCATAAAGAAGTAAAAGCTAAGGGAAAGAATGATAATTAAAATATAATTTATTAACATAAAAATTGAAATTATCAACAGAAAATATAAAACTCTAATGTTTTTTGTGTATAACATTAGAGTTTTTTCTTTAATAATTTTCTATTCTAATAGGTCCACCTATAATATCTCTTCCAACAAAAAGTGATCCCTTTTCATCAGCCTTTATTGTCCACTTTATAAGTGAAATCTCGCCCCTCTCAATTTCTATAGCTGTAATAGTTCTAGGTAATACACAGCACCCTATGTTAAAGTATGTTGATTCATTCCTACTCTTAGGAAATAGTGTTTTATGCGTATGTCCTAAAATAACTCTAGTTTTATTTTCCTCTGCCCACTTACTTATTTTCTCATCAAATAAATTTCTTTTATTATTACTTTTTGCAGGACTTGTAGGATCTTTAAATCCCATAAAAGCCTCTAAAATAGCCCAGACATATCTCACTAAAAATTTTGATAAAAAGGCTAATTCATTATTTAAAAAGTCTATTTGATGACCATGAATTACAAAAAAATCTTTTTTACTTTCTTCATGCACTAGTACTAAAGATTCATATATCTCTAAAGTACTATAAAAATCTGAAGCAGAGTGATTAAATCTATTTCTTCTCTTGTTTTTCCTTAAAAACTTTATTTTACTCTTATCCTTATCATGATTTCCATATATCATATAAAGTCTATTTTTTTCTTTAAATTCTTCTAAAACTTCATAGATCTCATAATTCATATCATATATCTCTTGTATATCTTTAAACTTCCATAATTCATCACCATCTCCAACTTCTATATAAGTAAATTTATTTTTATAATAATACCTTATAGCTGATAGATAAATGTTGATATTAGGAGCTAAACTATCTTTATATGTTCCATCTCCCCTATGACAATCACTAAATAAGACTATTTTAGAATTACTATTAAAAATAATTTCTTTAGAATTATTTTTAATATCATTTAGTTTTTCAACTTTCATTCATAACTCCATAAAATACTGCTTCATATATATTTATATTTTTCTTACATTGATATATTCTCTATGCTAACTAATTTAAAGTTAATTAAAGATAAATATAACTTAATTACTTCTTCTTAAGAATAATATTATATTAAATTAATAAAATCTCATAAAAACTCTTTATTTTAATTACTCTTAATTACTTAAATTCAAATTTATGGTATAATATTTTTTAATTAAGGAGGGGAAATCTATATGAGTACATTTCTTTATTTTATATTTTTTACTTTTATTATTTATATATTACTTACTGGATTTTTTAAAAAGGTTTTTAAGGAAGCTTTTATTGAACTTTTAAATGAAGATAATGAAAAGCTTAAGCTATTTATTAAGGAATGTCTTAGAGAACATGACTTCTCTAAAAGAAATAAAAATTAAGCAAAAAAAAGCATCTAGTAAAACTAGATGCTTTTGGCGGAGAATCCGGGATTTGAACCCGGGCGCCGGTTGCCCGACCTACTCCCTTAGCAGGGGAGCCTCTTCAGCCACTTGAGTAATTCTCCACTTGTGGCGGAGAGAATGGGATTCGAACCCATGGTACGCTCACACGCACGCCGGTTTTCAAGACCGGTGCCTTAAACCAACTCGACCATCTCTCCATGTTTGACACATTTATTATTATATCATTTTCATTTTATATGTCAACTATTTTTTTATAAAAAAAGATACTATTTTTTATTCCATTATAGTATCTTTTTTCTTAATAATTATTTTAATGGTATCTTCATAAATAATACCCAAGTAAATACTGTTAAAAGAAATCCTATTATATTTAATATTAATGGTAATTTACCTTCATTGTGCTTTTTAAAAGCTATGTAACCAGCAATAATACCAGGAATTGAAAAAGGTAATCCTACAATAAAAAAGTATAGTGCTGCAAAAATACTACTCCATCCTAAATATAAAGATAGTGTATATGCTGTTGATCTTTTTGGTTTTTTAGGTCTAACTGGCCCTGATGATCCTTTCAAAATATCTCCTCCCAATAAAATTCATATAATTAAATTATACATTTTTAACTACAAACAAGATTATATTATCTATAAATTTTATATTAACAATTTTTGTATTTAATAAATTATAAAAATATTTTGCTTAAACCTGTTTTTTTAAGACTTATTAATTACATAAAGAAGTTTATCTAAAATACTCTATAAAGTAAATGTCTCTTCAAATTATTTTTTATTTTACATTAAACATAAATAAAAGCACCTAGTAAAACTAGATGCTTTGGCGGAGAATCCGGGATTTGAACCCGGGCGTCGGTTGCCCGACCTACTCCCTTAGCAGGGGAGCCTCTTCAGCCACTTGAGTAATTCTCCATAATATCCCATTTTTATTTTTTATAAAAAAAATGGCGGAGAGAATGGGATTCGAACCCATGGTACGCTCACACGCACGCCGGTTTTCAAGACCGGTGCCTTAAACCAACTCGACCATCTCTCCGCGGTACGATAATTATTATATCAACGGTTTAAATTTATGTCAATACTTTTTTTATAAAAAAATAAAAATAAAAGATACTATATTTGATTTAAATACAGTATCTTTTATATAAAATTTAAAACCTATACAAAAATAAGTTTATTATCTATCCTTACAGCAATATTTGCAACCACATCCAGGTCTTCCTGGTTTGTCAGGTTTTTCTGGTCTTTCAGGTCTTTCATTATTTTTGCATTTTTTATAGCATTCAATTGTAGCAAATAAGTGTTTAAAAGCTTCAAAAACTGTTTTGTCTAATTCCCTATCTAGTTCCATTGCTTCACAGAATAAAGATTTTTGTTTTTTTCTTAAACATTCTAATCTTTCTTCTAATTCATCAATTTCTTTTTGAATATATTTTACACCTTCAAGTTTTTCTTCAACTGCTTCATTAAGTTCAGCAGATTCTCTAGTTAACTCTTCAGCTACTTTCTCTAACTTTCTACATTTATGACAATTATCCTCATATTTATCCCAATTACATTCACAATTACATTTATAGTTATATTTACAATTATCCATAATAATTACACCTCACTTTTATTTCACCTAATTTATACTATGTTAATGATTTATTTTTTGACACAAAAATAAAAAAAACGGTATTAAAATACCGTTTTTTAACTCTATACTAAACTTATTTATTTTAATATATAACCATAAATCTAATTATATATTTCTTCTAAAAGAAACTGTAATTATTTTAGTAAATCACATCTCATATATTCTTTTAAAGCTTCTGGTATAACTACTGATCCATCTTCTTGTTGATAGTTTTCTAATATAGCAGCTACAGTTCTTCCAATAGCAACCCCTGATCCATTTAATGTATGAACAAATTGTGGTTTTTCCTTTGGAGAATTTTTATATTTAATGTTAGCTCTTCTAGCTTGGAAATCTTCAAAGTTTGAACAACTTGAAATTTCAACATATCTATTGTAGCTTGGCATCCAAACTTCTATATCATATTTTAATGCAGCAGTGAATCCTAAATCACCTTTACATATTCTAACTATTCTATATGGTAATCCTAAACCTTGTAATACAGATTCAGCATCTTGAACTAATTTATCTAATTCTTCATAGCTTTGCTCAGGTTTACAGAACTTAACTAACTCAACTTTATTAAATTGGTGTTGTCTTATAAGCCCTCTTGTATCTCTTCCTGCTGAACCAGCTTCTGCTCTGAAACAAGCACTATATGCAGCATGTTTTATTGGAAGTTTATCTCCCTCTAAAGTTTCATTTCTGTACATATTAGTTACAGGAACCTCAGCTGTTGGTATTAAGAAATATCCATTGTTTTCTACTTTGAAAGCATCTTCTTCGAATTTTGGAAGTTGACCAGTACCAGTCATACTATCTCTATTTACCATGTATGGTGGTAATACTTCAGTGTATCCATTTTCAAATGTGTGTTTATCTAAGAAGTAGTTTATTATAGATCTCTCTAATCTAGCACCCATTCCTTTGTAAACTGTAAATCTTGATCCAGCAACCTTTCCACCTCTTTCGAAGTCTAAAAGATCTAAATCTGTTCCTAAATCCCAGTGTGCTTTTGGTTCAAAGTTGAATTTAGTAGGTTCTCCCCATCTTTTTATTTCAACATTGTCCTCATCAGTTTCCCCTTCTGGAACAGCTGGGTTTGGTATATTAGGAATTCTTAGCATGATGTAGTTAATTTTATCGTTTAACTCAGCAACTTTAGCATCATCAGCCTTTATTTTATCCCCTATTTCTCTCATTTCAGCCATTACTTCTGTAACATCTTCTCCAGCTTTTTTTCTCTTTGGAATTTCAGCTGATACTTCGTTTCTTTGTTTCTTTAAAGCCTCAACATCAACTAAAATTTTTCTTCTTTCTTCATCTAAAGCTATAACTTCGTCTATAACATTTACATCAAAGTCTTCTCCTCTATTAGATAAAGCTTTTTTCACTTCTTCAGTATTACTTCTTAACTTTTTTAAATCTAACATTGCCATTCTCCTTTCAAGAACCTTATTTATATTTAAAATTTTATTAACTAAAAAAATATATAAAAAAGGAGCCTCCATTCCCTATAAAAAGGGACGAAAAGACTCCGCGTTGCCACCCTAATTGATAAAATCAAAAAAAGATTTTATCCTCTTAAAAACTTTAACGGTTAATTCCGTACTGCTCATCACAGTCCCTCACAGGTGGATTCATGAAAATATTGTACTAGTTCACACCAAAACCACTAGCTCTCTGAAAGCAATATATAACATTACTAGCCTGATCAACGGTTTATTATTAATTTAAACATAATATATAAAAAATATACTTTAATATTTGCTTTTTGTCAATTCTTAACTATCTTTTGGTAGATTTTTTGTGCATATAATGTCTACGCCAGTATTCATTATATTTTTGCATACCACATTTCCACTTTTAGTTGGCACTCCAACGTATAATCTACTTAAAACATTTGAAAAATCAATCCACTTAGATATCTCAACTGGTTTATTACTTTTTACAGGAACTACATTATATTTTTTAGATCCTCTAACTCTTACCACACTAGTAAATATATCTTTATGCATTAAACCACCCCTTTAGACTCTATCAAATTCCTTAATTCTAGATGCCAAAACCTTGGAATTCTTTGAATCCTCAACTATTTCTGTTGGCTTTTTTTCAAGCTCTCTTGCTAATATATTTATTATTTTGCTTATACAGTAAGCTCCATGACAAGTTCCAAAGGTAGCACCTGTTCTTCTTTTTACACCCTCAACAGTTCTTGCCCCTAGTGGACGTCTTATGCAGTCTACAATTTCCCCTTCACTAATACCATTACAAAGGCATACTATCTTTCCATACCTCTTATCTAAAGATATAAGTTCATTTCTCTCCTCATTAGATAATTCTCTAAAACGATAGAATTCCCTTCTTTTATCTACAAAGTTTTTATTTAAACTACAATTTAATTTATCTATTATCTCATCACATATTATCTTAGATACAGCTGGGGCTATAGTAACCTCTCCATAGTGATTACCCATAACCTTTATATATCCCTTATTTTTTCTACTATCATCTATAATTAGTCTATCCTGATTATGATTATCATAAAAAATATCCTTAACATGTTTTCTACTAATGCTATTTATCATCTCTTTAGCTATTTTTAATGATTTCATAAATCCTAATGAATTATTTGAGTTTATTCCTATTAAAGTATCCCCATTAACAGTATTCTTTTGAATTATAAACTCCTCTTCATTTTTTAATTTAACAACTATATTTGATGTTTTCTCTTTTATTTCATCATTTAATAATAGATAATATGTTTTTAAAGCATTTTTTTGTTCATAATCCTTATCTTGATCTATAGTATAATGTTCACTTGGAGTTGTGTTTATAACAAATCTACAAGTAAATTTATTCTTATTTGTAGTTACTTTAAAGCCTTTAGCTATACTTTGAATATCTAAAACTACTTCCTCTAGTCTAAAGCTTACTCCATTATCATAAGCTATTTCAGCAAATCCTATAGCTAAATCATATGGACTTGTAACAGCTATATTTTCTGAATACATAGCTTTCTTTATTTCACCTTTATAATTAGGTTCTATTTCTCTTGCTCTTTTTTCATCAATTAAATAAATATTATTTATTCCTCTTGATTTAGCTCTCTTATAGTTCTCTTCAATTATTCTAACTGTTTCATCATTATCAGCTATAGTTAAATGTCCTACCCTCTTAAATGGAACATTTAATTTTTTAGTTATTTCAGGTAACATCATGTTTCCCATATTCTCTAAGTAACTCATTAAATTGTCCTTACATTCAGAACCGTCATATACAATTGCTGTATTAACAAAGGAAACATCATCTGCAATATCAAAATCCTTCTCTATAAGAGCTATATTTAAGTTATACTTTGATAACTCATATGCAACAGAGCATCCTATGATTCCTCCACCTAATATCAACACATCATAATCCATATGTTTCACCCCTAGCTCTTAGATATATTCCACTAAAAATTATATCATAAAATATATATACTATTGTAATCATTCCTAAAATTATAGCAATATAAAAAAAGAGTATTCAAGTAAATTTCTATAAAATCTTAATAAATTAAAATTAGAAAAATCTACTTAAAATACTCAAATTTATTTTATATAAATTACAATATAAAATTTTTAACTAGTCCTTAGTTATTTTTTAAGAACTAATAATTAATTTACTCTTGTGACATTTTGTTTAGAATATCCCCTAATTTATTTATAAACTCTCCATAAGTTGCCCAGTCACCATTTTTTTGAGCCTCTATAGCTTTATTAAATAAATCAGCAGCTTCTTTTATTCCACTGTTATCTGAAGTTATTTCATTACTATATGAAATATAAGGTTTTTCAAGTTCCATTTCATTTGGTTTAACTACAAACTGTTGAGTAAAAATGGCTACTACAGGCTCTAAAACAATAAGTACAGCAATTGATGCAATTGATATTATAATAGGTCTAAATTTAAGCTTTAAAATTGAAATAAAAACTACTATTGAAGATATTACACAAGCTACAGCTATAACCTTATAAAATATCATTGTTATTTTAACATCTGTATAACCAGCTCCATAGGATACTCCTCTAGTACTATAAACTAAATTATATGACTTTAATAAATAGCTACACCCTATAAGCAGTGATAATACTGAAGCCAAAACTGCTAGTTGTTTTCCCGCAAACTTTCTTATTCCATAAGTTTTACTATTTATATTTATAACGTTATCCTTGTTTTGATAAATTTTATCTTTAAATCCTAAAGCTAAATATATAATAACTGTTATAAGAACTAAAATAATTATTAGGGAAATAGCTGTACTAAAAAGAGACTGTACTAAAGGTAATTTAAAAACATAAAAAGATATATCCTTATTAAAAATAGGATCTACTTCTCCAAAAGGAACCGCATTAGTAAATTGAAGAATTTTATACCACTGAGTTGTGGCAGTAGCTCCAGCTCCTAATATTGATATTACTAAATTTGATAATAAAAAGTACTTCTTAACTGACTTAAACTTAGTATCACCTACCAAGCTTCTAATACTTTTTCTCAAAGTAAATAAATATATAGCTATTACACAAAAATATAAAATAAATATAGGTACAAATAACTTACATATAGCTATAAGCTTAGTAAAAAATACATTTAAATATCCTACTTCCTTAAACCATTGAACATTAATAATAAAATTAGTTGAAACGAAAAAAACTACAACTAGAAGTAAGATACTAATAAGAACTGTATTAAGTATCTTATTTTTCAAAACTTCCCCTCCTTAAATTTTGACATTTCATATATAAAATAAAACTTCACTAAAACTAAAATTCATATAAGTCTTAAATCTAAATAATATAATTTATATAGAGTTTTAATCTAAGCAATATAAGTTATATAAATCTTTAACTAAAATAATATAAGTTTATATAGAATATTCTTTAGATTATAGCTTATTTTCTAGACATAAAATTTATATGAAGTATTATCCTTATAATTAAAGTTAAAGTAAATTATTTAACTCCACAGAATATAAATTGAAATTATTTCAACATAATTTATACTGAATATTAACTTTAATAAAATTTATTTAAAAACTATGCACCTATTATTAAAATTAATTCATATCATCAGCTTCTTTTAATATACATAGCAATATGTTTTTACTAGATTTAATAGAGTGATGTCCTCTAATTGCTTCTACAAACTCCTTATCATAATCATCTTCCCTTAGATAATCAAATGCCTTATCACCATGATTATAATAAATATATATTGGTTTTATATTTTGAAATTTACTTATTCTATTTTTAGATATTTTTTTACCTAACACTAAAAATGACTTTGTCATTATATTTAAAGGATAATATAATTTTCCTATGTCATGTAATAATCCTAGCTTAGAAAAAATTTTTAATTCACTCTCTGAATTTATCCCTTTACTCTTAGCTAAATTAACACAATCTTTAGAAACCTTTATAGAATGTAACTGTTCTCCTTTTTTCAATCTCTTAAATAAACTAAACTCATAATCATTTAAGATTGATCTTACATAACTATAATCTAACTCTTTAAAATTTGCAGAAATAGCCCATAAAAATTGCTTTATTCTATACGACATCTTTAGGTATTCACCTTCTATTCTCATTAAAGATATTAATACTGTAAATTATACCATATAAAGATAATTATTATATATTATCTTTCCGTTAAAATATTTATCCACTAAATACTCTCTATATGTATATAACTTATTTGTTTTGTGTGGATAACTTGTTATTCTTTTTAAAATTTTGTGGAAAACTTTTAAGATTAGTTAAATCAATAGATTTATTTTAGATTTGAATATATTTAAGAAAAATAAAAAAACTCTAAACATTTGTTTAGAGTTTCTGGTGGAGGTAAGGAGATTCGAACTCCTGACCCCCTGCGTGCAAGGCAGGTGCTCTCCCAACTGAGCTATACCCCCAAAAATGGTGGACCTTCAGGGACTCGAACCCCGGACCTACCGGTTATGAGCCGGTTGCTCTAACCAACTGAGCTAAAGATCCATATTACCTGGCAACCACCTACTCTCCCACACAGTCTCCCGTGCAGTACCATCGGCCTCAATAGGCTTAACCTTCGTGTTCGGAATGGAAAACGGGTGTTACCCTAAAGAGCATCATCACCAGATGACATGTATATGTTATCAAATCTCTAATAATTTGTCAACATATTTTTGAAAGTTTTTGTTCTTTCAAAATTGCACATATTTAATTTACTATATTTGGTCAAGCCCTCGATCTATTAGTATCGGTCAGCTGAACATGTTACCATGCTTACACCCCCGACCTATCAACCTTGTGTTCTTCAAGGGATCTTACTAGCTTACGCTATGGGAAATCTCATCTTGAGGTTGGCTTCACGCTTAGATGCTTTCAGCGTTTATCCATTCCCGACTTAGCTACCCAGCTGTGCTCCTGGCGGAACAACTGGTACACCAGAGGTCAGTCCATCCCGGTCCTCTCGTACTAAGGACAGCTCCTCTCAAATTTCCTACGCCCGCGACGGATAGGGACCGAACTGTCTCACGACGTTCTGAACCCAGCTCGCGTGCCGCTTTAATGGGCGAACAGCCCAACCCTTGGGACCTACTTCAGCCCCAGGATGCGACGAGCCGACATCGAGGTGCCAAACCTCCCCGTCGATGTGGACTCTTGGGGGAGATCAGCCTGTTATCCCCGAGGTAGCTTTTATCCGTTGAGCGATGGCCCTCCCACGAGGTACCACCGGATCACTAAGCCCGACTTTCGTCCCTGCTCCACTTGTGGGTGTCGCAGTCAGGCTCCCTTCTGCCTTTGCACTCTTCGAACGATTTCCGACCGTTCTGAGGGAACCTTTGGGCGCCTCCGTTACTTTTTAGGAGGCGACCGCCCCAGTCAAACTGCCCACCTAACAATGTCCTGTGACCAGATTCATGGCCGCCAGTTAGAATTTCAGTACTGTCAGGGTGGTATCCCAAGGTTGACTCCACCAAGGCTGACGCCCTGATTTCCTAGTCTCCCACCTATCCTGTACAGACAATACCAAAACTCAATGCTAAGCTACAGTAAAGCTCTACGGGGTCTTTCCGTCCAATCGCGGGTAGCGAGCATCTTCACTCGCACTACAACTTCGCCGGATTTACAGTTGAGACAGTGCCCAAGTCATTACGCCATTCGTGCGGGTCAGAACTTACCTGACAAGGAATTTCGCTACCTTAGGACCGTTATAGTTACGGCCGCCGTTTACTGGGGCTTAAGTTCACACCTTCGCTTGCGCTAAGTGTTCCCCTTAACCTTCCAGCACCGGGCAGGCGTCAGCCCCTATACATCAGCTTACGCTTTAGCAGAGACCTGTGTTTTTGCTAAACAGTTGCTTGGGCCTATTCTCTGCGGCCTACTCTCGTAGGCACCCCTTCTCGCGAACTTACGGGGTCAATTTGCCGAGTTCCTTAACTGTAATTCTTCCGCCGGCCTTAGGATTCTCTCCTCACCTACCTGTGTCGGTTTGCGGTACGGGCACTACTTCTCTCTCTAGACGCTTTTCTTGGCAGCGTGGAATCATGTACTTCGGTTCCGTAGAACCTTCCCCATCACGCCTCAGCATTATGAGAGCGGATTTGCCTACTCTCACTGCCTAAACGCTTAGACTAGCATCCAATAGCTAGCACACACTATCCTCCTGCGTCACGCCATCGATAATAACGATGGTAGTGGTACTGGAATATCAACCAGTTGTCCATCACCTACGCCTTTCGGCCTCGGCTTAGGTCCCGACTAACCCTCAGCGGACGAACCTTCCTGAGGAAACCTTAGGTTTTCGGCCTGTGGGATTCTCACCCACATCTCGCTACTGATGCCAACATTCTCACTCGTAACCAGTCCACCGCTCCTTACGGTACGACTTCAGCCCGGTTACGACGCTCTCCTACCGCTTGAACATAAGTTCAAGCCCGTAGCTTCGGTGGTAAGTTTAGCCCCGTTACATTTTCGGCGCAAGATCTCTCGACTAGTGAGCTATTACGCACTCTTTTAATGAATGGCTGCTTCTAAGCCAACATCCTAGTTGTCTTAGAAATCTCACATCCTTTCCCACTTAACTTACACTTTGGGACCTTAGCTGACGATCTGGGCTGTTTCCCTTTTGACCACGGATCTTATCATTCGTAGTCTGACTGCCGAGCTCAAAGTATGTGGCATTCGGAGTTTGATAAGGTTCGGTAAGCGCTATGCCCCCTAGCCCATTCAGTGCTCTACCTCCACTACTCATACTCGACGCTAGCCCTAAAGCTATTTCGGAGAGAACCAGCTATCTCCGGGTTCGATTGGAATTTCTCCGCTATCCACAGCTCATCCCATGCTTTTTCAACAGCAACGTGGTTCGGTCCTCCACGAGGTTTTACCCTCGCTTCAACCTGGCCATGGATAGGTCACCCGGTTTCGGGTCTACGGCATGCAACTAGTCGCCCTATTCAGACTCGGTTTCCCTTCGGCTCCGTACCTTAAGTACTTAACCTTGCTACATACCGTAACTCGTTGGCTCGTTCTACAAAAAGCACCTCATCACCCTCATAAGGGGCTCTGAGCGGTTGTAGGCACACGGTTTCAGGTTCTATTTCACTCCCCTCCCGGGGTTCTTTTCACCTTTCCCTCACGGTACTGCTTCACTATCGGTCATCAGGTAGTATTTAGCCTTGGGAGGTGGTCCTCCCTGCTTCCCACAAGGTTTCACGTGTCTCGTGGTACTCTGGATCATAACTCGTGGTCTTCTCGTTTCACTTACAGGACTATTACCTTCTACGGTGGAACTTTCCAGTTCTCTTCAGTTACAATAGCCTCCACTTTTATGTTATGTCCACAACCCCGGAAACAAGTTTCCGGTTTGGGCTCTTTCCCTTTCGCTCGCCGCTACTAAGAAAATCGATTTTTCTTTCTCTTCCTCCAGGTACTTAGATGTTTCAGTTCCCTGGGTTACCTTCATTAAGCTATGTATTCACTTAATGATACATGGGGTTTCCCATGTGAGTTTCCTCATTCGGAAATCTTCGGATCTCAGGCTATGTGCGCCTACCCGAAGCTTATCGCAGCTTATCACGTCCTTCATCGGCTCCTGATGCCAAGGCATTCACCATGCGCCCTTTGTAGCTTGACCTATATTAGTTATAGTTCTCATTTTACAAAGAATAGAAATTGGTTTTGCCAATTTGGCTTGTTGTTTCTATAAATTAAATTATGTGCAATTTTCAAAGAACAATTTTGAGAGATAGTCTCTCAAAATTAAACAGAGATATTATCCAGAATTCATTGTCATCTTAGTTGTCCTAAGATGTATTCCTTAGAAAGGAGGTGATCCAGCCGCAGGTTCTCCTACGGCTACCTTGTTACGACTTCACCCCAATCGCTGACCCTACCTTCGGCCGCTGCCTCCTTGCGGTTAGCTCACGGACTTCGGGTATTGCCAACTCTCATGGTGTGACGGGCGGTGTGTACAAGACCCGGGAACGTATTCACCGCGACATTCTGATTCGCGATTACTAGTAACTCCAGCTTCATGTAGGCGAGTTTCAGCCTACAATCCGAACTGAGACTGGTTTTTAAGTTTGGCTCCACCTCGCGGTATTGCATCTCTCTGTACCAGCCATTGTAGCACGTGTGTAGCCCTACACATAAGGGGCATGATGATTTGACGTCATCCCCACCTTCCTCCTGGTTAACCCAGGCAGTCTCGCTAGAGTCCTCAACTTAATGGTAGTAACTAACGACAAGGGTTGCGCTCGTTGCGGGACTTAACCCAACATCTCACGACACGAGCTGACGACAACCATGCACCACCTGTCACCTTGTCCCCGAAGGGATTTCCTCGATTAAGAGTAATGCAAGGGATGTCAAGTGTAGGTAAGGTTCTTCGCGTTGCTTCGAATTAAACCACATGCTCCGCTACTTGTGCGGGTCCCCGTCAATTCCTTTGAGTTTTAATCTTGCGACCGTACTCCCCAGGCGGAATACTTAATGCGTTAGCGGCGGCACGGAGGTGTTGAAACCCCCACACCTAGTATTCATCGTTTACGGCGTGGACTACCAGGGTATCTAATCCTGTTTGCTCCCCACGCTTTCGAGCCTCAGCGTCAGTTACAGTCCAGAGAGTCGCCTTCGCCACTGGTGTTCTTCCTAATCTCTACGCATTTCACCGCTACACTAGGAATTCCACTCTCCTCTCCTGCACTCTAGATAACCAGTTTGGAATGCAGCACCCAAGTTGAGCCCGGGTATTTCACATCCCACTTAATCATCCGCCTACGCTCCCTTTACGCCCAGTAAATCCGGATAACGCTCGCCACCTACGTATTACCGCGGCTGCTGGCACGTAGTTAGCCGTGGCTTCCTCCTTGGGTACCGTCATTATCTTCCCCAAAGACAGAGCTTTACGATCCGAAAACCTTCATCACTCACGCGGCGTTGCTGCATCAGGGTTTCCCCCATTGTGCAATATTTCCCACTGCTGCCTCCCGTAGGAGTCTGGGCCGTGTCTCAGTCCCAATGTGGCCGATCACCCTCTCAGGTCGGCTACGCATCGTCGCCTTGGTAGGCCGTTACCCCACCAACTAGCTAATGCGCCGCGGGTCCATCTCATAGCGGATTGCTCCTTTGGTTGAATGATGATGCCATCTTTCAACGTTATGCGGTATTAATCTTCCTTTCGGAAGGCTATTCCACTCTATGAGGCAGGTTACCCACGTGTTACTCACCCGTCCGCCGCTAATCCGTTTCCCGAAGGAAACTTCATCGCTCGACTTGCATGTGTTAAGCACGCCGCCAGCGTTCATCCTGAGCCAGGATCAAACTCTCAATTTAAAAGTTTAATCTATACTCATATTACTTATAAAAGAATTGCTGGTTTATGTTAATATCTTCTGTTTAATTTTCAAAGACCATTTCTTTATCGCTCTCAAGCGACTTCTTTATTTTATCATCACTTTCGAACTTTGTCAACATTTTTCTTCAAAAAACTTTTTTAACTTATTTGCTAAGTTTTGTTTTTTGTTTTGTTGCTGTTCGTCAGCGACAAGTAATATCTTATCACATAAGGTTACATAAACATTTAGTTTATATGCTATATTATAAAATTATATTATATTTTCTATTAATTTCTTTATTTTTCTCAAAAATTCAATTATTGATACACTTGGTAAAGTTTATATTATATTTATACTATTTATTTGCTATTTATAAGTTTTTTTAGGTATTTTAATATAATAATTTGCCTAATAAAACCCTTTTTAATCTAATTTAATTTTATTTATATTTTATTATTTAACTTAAAAAATATAAATTTTAATAGAAAAATTTAAAAAATAAAAAAACTCTGATGCTAAAAGCACCAGAGTTTCATTAAAACTTATTAGTTTTCTTCATCCTTAACTTCAGTAGCTACTTCTTCTACAATTATATTTGTATCTTCCTCTTCATTAGTATCTCCAGAGATTTTAGCAATAGTTACAACAGCTTCATCTTCTAGAGTCCTCATAAGTTTAACTCCCATTGCAGATCTACTTGTAACTGAAATATCACTTACATTTATTCTTATAGCTACCCCTTGGTTATTTATAAGCATAAGCTCATCATCTTCTTTACATACAGTAGCACCAACTACTTTACCAGTCTTATCAGATACTTTATATGTTATAAGACCTATTCCACCTCTATTTTGAACTTTATATTCATCTAGGTTAGTTCTCTTACCATAACCATTTTCACTGACAACTAGTAATTTTTCGTCTTCTACAGCTATATCCATACAAACAGCAACGTCGCCTTCTCTTAAGCTTATAGCTTTAACTCCAGATGCAGTTCTACCCATAGGTCTAACATCTGTTTCATTAAATCTTATAGCATTACCGTCTTGAGTTACAAATATAATATCTGCGTCTCCATATGTTATTTTAGCTCTTAGAAGCTCGTCACCTTCTCTAAGGTTTAATGCTATTAATCCATTCTTTCTTATATTCTTGAAGTCTTTTAATGGTGTTTTCTTAACTATTCCTAGTTTAGTTCCCATAAATAAGTATCCATCTTCTTGAACATCCTTAAATGAAAGAACAGTTTGTATTTTTTCATCTGCTTCTAATGGTAATATATTTACAAGATTTGTTCCCTTAGCAGTTCTTCCTGCATCTGGTACCTCATAAGCTTTTATCTTATAAACCTTACCCTTAGTTGTAAAGAATAATAAGTTTGAGTGTGTTGATGTTACAAGTACATTTTCAACAAAGTCATCTTCTTTTGTTGTCATTGCTTGTATTCCCTTACCACCTCTCTTTTGAGCTGAGTAAACATCTGAAGATATTCTCTTAATATATCCAGTGTGAGTAAGAGTTATTACAACATCCTCTTCTTGTATTAAGTCTTCTATATCTATTTCATTTTCTTGTTTTTCTATTTGTGTTCTTCTTTCATCTGAGTACTTAGCTTTTATTTCTAGAAGCTCTTCTTTTATAACCTCTAATAATCTTTCCTCACTAGCTAAGATTGCATTTAAGTAATCTATTAACTTCATAAGCTCATTATACTCATTTTCAATCTTATCTCTTTCAAGACCAGTAAGTCTTCTAAGTCTCATTTCTAAGATTGCAGCAGCTTGCTTTTCACTTAAACTAAATCTTTCAATAAGTGTGTTTTTAGCTATTTCTGAAGTCTTAGAACTTCTTATGATATTTATAACCTCATCAATATTATCAAGGGCTATTATTAATCCTTCTAATATGTGAGCTCTCTCTTTAGCTTTATTAAGCTCAAATTGAGTTCTTCTAGTTATAACATCCTTTTGGAAGTTTATATAGTGAACTAAAACTTGTTTTAAGTTTAATACTTGTGGTTGATTATCAACTAAAGCAAGCATTATAACTCCAAATGTGTCTTGCATTTTTGTGTGTTTATATAAAAGGTTTAATGTAACATTTGGATTTGCATCTCTCTTAAGTTCTATAACCATTCTCATACCTTCTCTATCAGATTCATCTCTTAAATCTGATATTCCAGTAATTTTTTTGTCCTTAACAAGATCTGCAATATATTCTATAAGCTTAGCCTTATTAACTTGGTATGGAAGTTCAGTTACTATTATTTTATGTCTTCCATTTTCCTCTTCAATTTCAGCTTTAGCTCTTACTACTATTCTACCTTTTCCAGTTTCATAAGCAGCTCTTATTCCTGATTTACCCATTATTATTCCTGCTGTAGGGAAATCTGGTCCTTTAATGTATGTCATTAATTCTAAGCTTGTTAATTCTGGATTGTCTATAAGAGCTATAGTTCCATCAATTACCTCACCTAAGTTATGTGGTGGTATATTAGTAGCCATACCAACAGCTATACCTGACGAACCATTAACTAAAAGGTTAGGATATCTTGAAGGTAATACAACTGGTTCTTTTTCCTCACCATCAAAGTTTGGAATAAAATCAACTGTATTTTTATTAATATCTCTAAGCATTTCAGAAGCTATTTTATTCATTTTAGCTTCTGTATATCTCATTGCCGCTGCTGAGTCTCCATCAACAGAACCAAAGTTACCATGTCCGTCAACAAGCATATATCTTAAAGAGAAATCCTGTGCCATTCTAACTAATGCATCATAAACTGATGAATCACCATGTGGGTGGTATTTACCTAAAACTTCCCCAACTATTCTGGCACATTTTCTATATCCTCTTTCAGGATATAGTCCTAATTCTTGCATTGAATATAAAATTCTTCTGTGAACTGGTTTTAAACCATCTCTAACATCTGGTAATGCTCTACCAACAATAACGCTCATAGCATAATCTATGTAGCACTTTTTCATTTCTTTATTTATATCTATGGGTATTACTTTTCCCTCATTTAAGCTCATGTACTTCACCTCATATTAGTACTATATATCTAAATTGCTAACATTTTTAGCATTCTTCTGAATAAATTCTCTTCTTGGCTCTACTTTATCGCCCATAAGAATTGTAAATATCTCATCAGCTACCATAGCATCCTCAATATCTGCTCTTAATAATATTCTTGATTCTGGATCCATAGTAGTTTCCCAAAGTTGTCCTGCGTTCATTTCTCCAAGACCTTTGTATCTTTGAACATTTACACTACTATCCTTTCCACCAAACTCTTCTATTATTTCATCTGCAGCAGCATCTGAGTATGCATATCTCTCTTGTTTTCCTTTAGAAATTTTATATAGTGGTGGTTGCGCTATATAAACGTGTCCTTGCTCAACTAAGTCTCTCATATATCTATAGAAGAATGTTAATAATAGAGTTCTTATGTGAGCACCATCAACGTCAGCATCAGTCATGATTATTATTCTATTATATCTTATTTTTTCTATATCAAACTCAGGTCCTATACCAGCTCCAATTGCAGTTACCATTGATCTTATAGTATCTGAACCTAAGATTTTATCCAATCTTTGCTTTTCTACGTTCATTATTTTACCTCTTAAAGGTAATATAGCTTGGAATTTTCTATCTCTTCCTTGCTTTGCAGATCCACCAGCTGAGTCTCCCTCAACTATGTAAATTTCACATTCCTTTGGATCTTTTGATGAACAATCAGCAAGCTTACCTGGTAATGAACTTCTTTCAAGTACTGATTTTCTTGTAAGTTCTCTAGCTCTTCTTGCAGCTTCTCTAGCTCTTGATGCTAATAAAGCTTTTTCTATTATAATTTTACCAACCTCAGGATTTTCTTCTAAGAAAGTAGAAATTCCTTCTCCTGAAATTGAATCAACAGCACTTCTAACTTCACTATTTCCTAATTTAGTTTTAGTTTGACCTTCAAATTGAGGCTCAGATATTTTAACAGAAACAACAGCAGTTAAACCTTCTCTTATGTCATCTCCTGATAAGTTCTTATCTGATTCCTTTAAGTGACCAAATCTTCTACCATAATCATTCATTACTCTTGTTAAAGCAGTTTTAAATCCTGCTAAGTGAGTACCACCTTCAACAGTGTCTATATTATTAGCAAAAGTAAAGATATTTTCATTGAAACCATCATGGTATTGTAAAGAAACCTCTACAGCAATTCCATCTTTAAGACCTTCTACATAAATTGGTTCATCATGTAAAACCTCTTTATTTCTATTTAGATAACTTACAAAAGATTTTATACCACCTTCATAGTGATATACTTCTTCTTTAACTTCATCTTCTCTTTCATCAATAAGAGTTATGTTTATTCCCTTATTTAAGAAAGCTAATTCTCTAAGTCTTTGTGATAAAATTTCAAAATCATATTCAGTTTCTTCGAATATTTCATGGTCAGGCTTAAAGTGAACTTTAGTTCCACTACCTTCAGCTTCTCCTATTTTCTCTAAACCTGTAAGCACAGCCCCTCTTTTATAAGACTGTTTCCAAACATATCCATCTCTTGTTACAATTACTTCGCATAATTCTGAAAGAGCATTAACTACAGATGCACCAACACCATGTAATCCACCAGATACTTTGTATCCGCCACCTCCGAATTTACCTCCAGCATGTAGAACTGTCATTATAACTTCTACAGTTGGTTTTCCCATCTTTGGATGAATTCCTACTGGCATACCTCTTCCGTCATCAACTACAGTAACTGAATTATCCTTGTGTATGTATACTTTTATATTTTTACAGTATCCAGCTAATGCTTCATCAATACTGTTATCAACAATTTCGTAAACTAAATGATGAAGACCTCTTGAACTAGTACTACCAATGTACATTCCTGGTCTTTTTCTTACAGCTTCTAGTCCCTCTAAGACTTGAATCTGACTTGCATCATAATTTTGATTGTTTTGCTCCAACATATAACTCCTCCTATATAGCAGCAATTTACCTTTTATAGGGTCTTCCGTGAATAATCTCAAACAACTTAGTCGAAATTCCTTCAATCCTCACACTTAATGTAAACATTATTTAAGAGCTATTAATTTAAAGGCTATGGGTTAACCCTTCCCAAAATAAATGTGGCAATCCTATTTTTATAAAATCTTTTAAAAATAAATCTTTAGTAATAACCTCAAATTTATCTTAATTCAAAAATTTAAGGATTATAATTAATATCTGTACGCTTTGTTAATGTAGATGATGAAATAGGTGAAAGATATACCTTACTCATTTTATCTATCTCAGCTATAACAAAAGATTTTGGCTTTTCATCTGTAATTCTTTCAACAAAGCCATCCTCTTCAGCCATTCTTAAGAATTGTATAGTATCTGAACTATACATAGCAGTTTGTATATCGAATATTCCTATAACATCTTTAACTGGAACTACTACATTCTCTCCTAAGTGTAAAAACACAAATACTCCTCCTTTAACATTGAATACGTCCATTTATAACTCTAAATACTTTTGAGTTTTCATCTAAATAACTGGTTAGATCTTCTATTCCCGTACATGTTATTACTGTTTGTATATTTTTTATTGATGTTAAAACATATCTTTTTCTATTAAAGTCTAATTCTGACAATACATCATCTAATAATAACACAGGATATTCACCTGTTATTTCTTTTATTATTTTTAAAGATGCAAATTTTATTGTTAATACACTAGTTCTTTGCTGACCTTGTGAACCATAAATCTTTGCATCTATATTATTTAAATATATATTAAAATCATCTCTATGTGGACCTATAGATGTAGCTCTTTTATCTATATCCTTTTTTCTATTTTGTTCTAATAGTTTTATCATAGAATCTTTAATATTATCTAAATCTTTTACAGTGGAAATATATTTAAATTCAATTTCTTCTTTTCCTGAAGTTATCTCTTTATGAATTTCTTTAGAATATTTGTTTAACTGTTCTATATATTTTAATCTAGTCTTTATAATATTCTCTCCATATTGAGCCAATTGTATATCATATATGTCTAACATTTCCTCATTTATATTTTTATTCTTTAAAACTAAATTTCTTTCATGTAAGACTTTATTATATTGAACTAAATTATGATAATACCTTTTGTTTAATTGGCTAAGTTCCATATCAATAAATCTTCTTCTTATTCCAGGAGATTCTTTTACTATTTTTAAATCTTCTGGAGAGAACATAACTACGTTAAATGTTCCAATTAATTCTCCAATTTTACTTATCTTTATTGAATTTATGCTAATAGCTTTTTTTCCGTCTTTTAAAATATTCACATCTATGATTTTGTCTAATCTATCCTTATGAACATCTAACCTTATAAAAGCTCTGTCCTTATTCCACTCTATTAGCTCCTTGTCTCTATTAGTTCTGTGTGACTTAGCAAATCCACAATAATATATAGCTTCTATTACATTGGTTTTACCTTGTGCATTATCACCTATAAAGACATTTACATTAGGACAAAGCTTAATTGATAAATTTTCATAATTTCTATAATTAATTAATTGCAAACTTTTTATATACATAAAAACACCTATATTTAATTATACCATATTCTTATGTTCTTTAGGCTATGTATCTTTAAATTAACTTATAAATTTCCCCATTGAACTCTACAGTATCATCAACTCTTAATTTTTTTCCTCTTTGAGTACATACTTCACCATTTACTAAAACTTCTCCGTCCATTATGAACATTTTAGCTTCTGATCCTAAACTAACTGCTCCACACCATTTTAAAAATGAATCTAACTTTATAAACTCTGTATTAATTTTTACTTCTTGCATAATTATACACACAATGTATATTTAAAAATTACATTGTTTCTCCTTTCAAAAAAATAAAATAAAAAAATAGTCTATGGTGAGTTTAGCAATACTAAACTCACCATAGTTATAAAAATCTAATTTAAATTATCTTGCTATTCTAACAGGTAGAACTAAATATTCACATAAATCATTGTTCTTATTTCTTATAATACATGGAGATATGCTACTTGTCATTCTTAATTCTATTTTGTCCTCTTCCATATTTTTTAAAACATCTAGTAAGTATTTTGAGTTAAATGCAATTTGAATTTCATCTCCTTGCAATTTGATAGTAACCTCTTCTCTAACTTTTCCTAATTGAGAATTAGATGTGATTACTATATTTTCATCAGTTATATCAAACTTAACTAAGTTACTATTTCCTTCCTTAGCCATAAGAGATGCTCTTTCAATACCATTTTGAAGAGTTTGTTTATCAACTTCAATTTGTAACTTATGTTCTTTTGGTAATAAGGCATCATACTTTATGAATTCACCTTCCAGCAATCTAGAAATAACTTTTGTATCTCCCATATTAAATAATATGTGATTTGGAGTAAATGTTATGTTGACTATTTCCTCTGAATCTTCTAATATCTTAGCCACTTCGTTAAGTGTCTTTCCTGGTATAACAGCATTAATTGTATTGTTAGTATCTATATTCTCTGTTCTTATTGCTAATCTATATCCATCTAAAGCTACTAAGTTTAATTTAGAGTCCTTAATTTCGAATAATATACCTTGAAGAATAGGTCTAGTTTCATCTTGAGCTATGGCAAAAGAAGTTCCTTTTATCATATTTTTAAGAATTCCTTGGTTTATTGAGAATATCATGTTCTCGTTTATCTTAGGTAAGCTTGGAAAATCTTCTGCATTCATATGTAATAAATCAAATACAGACTTTTGACAAGTTATTCTTATAGCTTCTTCTGATACTGTTTCTATTTTAATTTTATCGTTAGGTAACTTTCTTATTATCTCTCCAAATATTTTAGCATCAACAACTAACTTCCCTGGTTCAGTAACATCAGCTTCAAATTTAGTTTCTATACTAACATCTTTATCTGATCCTATTATAGTTACTATGTTCTCAGAAGCTTCTATGTATAGACCTTCTAAGATAGGCATTGTTGATTTTCCAGTTATAGCTTTTTGAGCTATAGCTATAGATTCTTGTAATTTATTTTTGTCACATGTAAATATCAAAATAAAAACCCTCCTTTTAGGACTTATTCACATAAGTTATACACAGTGTGAATTTTTGCATAATAGATATATTAATAGATAATAAATATAATAATAATAGTAATAGTACCTGTGGATTTGTGGATAAAACCTGGACACCTTTGTATACCAAGGCTTACAGGGATTTTTTGCTTGTGGATAACCTGTAGATTACTGTGAACAATTATCCACAATAAAATAACAGGCAAAAAATAATAAACATAATAATTCACAGGTTATCCACAGATAATATACAGTTATTATGTACTTTGTTAATTACTTTTGAGTAAGCTTTTTAGTAATGTCATTAATCATGCTTTGGAGACCTTCATCAGTCTTTAAATTTTCAGAAATTTTTTCATAAGCATGAATTACTGTAGTATGATCTCTTCCACCAAATTCTTCACCTATTTTAGGTAAAGACATATCTGTAAGTTTTCTACTTAAATACATAGCAATTTGACGAGGATAAGCTATATTTCTAGTTCTTCTTTGAGATTTTAAATCCTCTATTCTTAAATTATAATAATTTGCTACGGATTCTTGAATAGTTTTTACTGTAACTGGAGCACTTTCTTTATTAGATATTATATCTTTAAGTGCTTCTGAAGCTAAATCAACGCTTACATCCCTATTAGTTAGAGAGGAATAAGCTATTATTCTTATAAGTGCGCCTTCTAATTCTCTTATATTTGATTTAATTTTAGTAGCTATATATACCATAACTTCATTTGGTACATTTAAGCCTTCAACATCAGCTTTTTTCTTTAGTATTGCCATTCTAGTTTCGAAATCAGGTGGTTGAATATCTGCTATTAAACCCCATTCAAATCTAGATCTTAACCTGTCTTCTAATGTAGGAATTTCCTTAGGCGGTCTATCTGATGATAGTATAATTTGTTTATTCTCTTCATGTAGAGCATTAAAGGTATGGAAGAACTCTTCTTGAGTACGTTCTTTACCTGCTATGAATTGAATATCATCTATTAATAAAACATCGACTTTTCTATATTTGTTTCTAAACTCTTCATTCTTATCATCTTTAATAGCATTAATAAGTTCATTAGTGAATTTTTCAGATGATACATAAACTACTTTTGCTTTAGGATTTTCTTGAAGAATATAATGTCCTATTGCATGCATTAAGTGAGTTTTTCCAAGTCCTACTCCTCCATAGATAAATAATGGGTTATAAGCTTTTGCTGGTGATTCTGCAACGGCTAAAGATGCTGCATGAGCAAAGCGGTTACTATTACCTATTACAAAGGATTGGAAAGTATATTTAGGATTTAATGTAGCTGACATTTCATCACTTACAACTATAGATCCATCGACATCATTTGTATTCTCTTTCTTCTCTTCTTTCTGCTTTTCCTCATTTTCTTTTTCTTCTTCTAAATCAGACTCAAGATAGAACTCTATTTTAAACTTTCTAGATGTAACTATCTTTAAAGCTTGAATTAATAAGTCTTTATATCTTGTATCTAGAATCCCTTTAGTGAATTCATTAGGAACAGAAAGTTTTAATATATTATCTGAAATTGATATAGGAGTGCAGCTTTTAATCCAAGTATTAAAGCTTATTTCAGAAATTTCTCCTTTTATTATGTTCAATGCTTGTTCCCAGAGATTATTTAGTTGGGCATCCAT